>NZ_CM146337.1:0-3981622 GCF_055693585.1 Roseovarius sp. JB2-10
AACACATCAACCGTCACGGTGGCGCGGGTATACTGCCCTTGTCCGTCCGTTGCCCAATAATCAAACGTGTCCGTCCCGACATAATCCTTATGGGCCGTGTATGAGAACGTTCCATCCTCAAGCAGGTTCAACTCACCCTTGAACGGATTTGTGAATCCGCCAACTTCCAGCGCTTCGCCCTCGGGGTCGAAGTCATTGGCCAGAACATCAATGATGATGCTGGAATCATTGTCGGTGGACACCTGATCATCTTCGACATCAGGTGCTTTACTATCCAGGTCAATCAAGCCATTGGACGTGACGCCGAGCTGCTCCAGCTTCTTATCGCTGATGTCCAGTGTGATGATCTGAGAAAAGCGCAACAACTCACCTGTTGCCCGATCCGCAACCAGATCTTCGAGCAGCATGATGTTGGTCCCATCCTCAGTTTCGTAGTACCCATCGCGTTGCAGCAAGGGCAGGATGTTTTTGTTGAACTTGATATCCTGAACATCCGAATAGAATTGACGATCCCGGTCACCGATTGAGTCGGTTTTGATACCGTCAAACGACAGATGTTCATGAAGGCTGATGGTCGTGTCGCCGGTGGGATCGAATTCCAGACGGTCAGCAACCAAATCATCGGCTGTCAGTATCGTGTGACGTTTGGGGTCAAAACCCTTGATGTCGACATCATTGCCCTGAACGTCCGCGTCGATCAGGATATGATCGATATCGTCACCTTTCCACGCCTCAACGATCAGCTGATCGAGATCGACGCCAGTCTGGAAATTTTCGACGGTCAATCCGTTCACAACCAAATCGAACGTCTTGGGACCAAAATCAAACCCAGTTTTCGCGTTTGACAGCGGCACTTCGCTGTTGGTGCCGATCAGGTCGATATCCTTCAGCGTGTAGTGTGAGGTGTAGGTCAGCTGGATCCCGTTTGATGTCTCCCAGTTCAGGAAACCATCAATGACGGACCGAACATCATGGTTCTGCTCAATTCCACGTTTCACAACGATCAGCCCAACTTGCGTTCCAAAGGCTTCGTTGTCGCCAAACCCCTGAATGGGTGCGTATTGGGAACCGCGGAGGTCTTCGCGGCCGTAGAAAGCCTCGGGATGGTCAGTGTGGTCCACGTCGGATTTGACGTTAGAGGTTCGGGTGTTCCAAACATAACCGTGCGTGGTGTTGGCCGCGATGTTTTCGCCTGTTTCGACCAAACGGCCAGCAAAGAAGAAACCATCACCAGTTCGACCAGCATCATCGCGCTTCACATCTGCGCCGGATTTGGTTTTGGCGTGGCCGTATCCGATACCCTCGGTTTTGATTGCGAGGTTTTGCCACCAGACGCCTGTTTCATCGCCATCTTCCGCAACGAAAGATGCGCCAAACACGTCAAAGGCAACATTCTGAATCAGGTTGGCATGGCTGGAGTGGTGCACGAAGCCCCAACCGGCCGATCCGCTAACCGCGTTACCCAAGGCGATGGCGGGGTTATCTTGATCCTCGGTACCCGTGCGATGGAAATGCACGGAATACCGGCCTTGAACGTTTGTATCCGCCTCAATAGACCCCGGATCAAGCGAGCTGCCGTGGAATGCCGGGTTCGATTTGTCGGTCCGGCCCAGATCATCAAAGGCGGCATAGCGCACATCGACATCATCGTTGTGCATGAACATGATGTGCCCACGGTGATGTACTTCGGTCTGGTCGCCATTCTCGCTGGAGAAGGTGATATTCCGAGACGTGTTGGCAACATAAGCCGCTAGGTCTTCGCGCGGGACATCGTGGTCATATTCAAGCGGGCGATCAATTGTGATCGTGTCACCATCAATCGATACGATTTTGACCTCTTCGTCCTGCGTCCCGCCATGCTCTTTTCTTTTGGTTTCGCGGTTGTAAAACCAGCCCATTTTATGGGTGCCCGTCAGGACAATTGTGTCACCAACAGACCAGTTGTCCGGAATCTCAGCCAGCTTGATTTCGGTGTCACCGGCCATGGGTGCGTCATCAACTTTGAGATAAGCACTCTTTTCGCCGCCGTGGATTTCGACCTCGCCATGCGAAATGACACCACGTGACAACAAAGATGGATCCCAGCCCACATCAATATCACCGTTATCAGCGATAATGATCTGTGCGTTCACACCGTCTTCTATCGGGTTCTCTTCCGTTCCGATTTCCAAACGACCACTGGGTGATACAACCATCGTATCAACCAGGATTTTGGTGTCTGTATCCGTGGCAAAGGACAATTCACCGTCCACTCTGACCGTGAAGAGCGACGCGTCACTTTCACCATCATATTGGACCGATACGCCACGCGGGATCAAAACCTGCGCGCCCTCATCCGGAATTTCGCCATTGTACCAGGTGTCAGGATCGAACCAGTCGCCATTTCCAATTGCAATATGTGTCGCCTCGGAACGCGGAACGAGTTCGAGCAGTTGCCCATGTTCCGTTGCGCGCTGCTCATCATTCATATGAGCATCCATGTCTTGTTCGGCCTTTACGGCGGCAACATAGGCTTCCACTTCATCTGGCGAGGTAGGCAATGGAATGGGCGGTGTGTCATCCGACCCATGATTGTGATGTCCGCTGCCATCATCCGATGCGTCATCGTCGTGACCACCATGCCCGTCATCGTGCATTTGGCCGTCATCATTTTGACCACCATCATCATGACCGCTGTGGCCATCGCCACTCATGGATCCGCCTTCATCATGACCGTCGCCATGCATGTCATCATCACCATGGCTGTCGTGAGCGTCGTCATTCATGTGACCGTCAGCGTCATGACCATCATTGTGCATATCGTCGTCATGGTTGTGATCGCTGTCGCCCATATGGCCGTGATCATCACCGCCATCGTCCGCGGTCGAGCCATCAGTATCGTTGGTGTCATGGCCCATGTGGCCATTGTCGTCATTTTCTTCGCCGTGTTGAGCCGTGTGGTGATGCGACAAGCTATCGCCACTAATCGTAGTCCGGGCGTCATTGGAATCAGGCCCCTGCCATTCCAACCGCAATGTCTGACTGCCACGGTTTTCCACATAGCGTATTTCGATGGTGTGGCTGCCCGCGCTCAGGTCAATCTTGTTCTCACCTTCACGGAGCGCATGACCGCCGAGTTTTCTGTTGTTGATGACCCGCTCACCGTCGATGTAAAGCGCAGCGATGTCATCCGACGTCAGAAACAGAGTATATTCACCGCCCTTCTTAACCTCCAAATTGCCACTGTAGCGTGCGGCGAATTTGTTGATGGCACCACCATCCCAGAACGCTTCGCGCGTGCGATACATGTCCACGCTCGACACGGATTCTTCGAAGACAGGGTCTGCATCAAAATCGACACGACCCAACCATTTCGTGTTTCCGCGAAGAAGATGATATTCGGCCTTTAATCCTCCCATAGAAGGCGAATCGTCATGGGCCATGGACCCATGATCTTCAGAAGCGGCCTTTACAGCTTTTTGCTTTTTGGCGAGCTGGGTCAGAAAAGCAAAAGGCGCAATTTTGGAATTGTTCAACAACTAGAATACTCACTCACTGTTACGAGATAGCTTTCCGATTGTCGAATTGTGGAAAGCCAAATTACAAAGGTATGGAATCTATAACTTCAAATTATTTGTGTTCATTTAACGAATAGAGCGCAATTTGAACCAATTTGATTGGTCCGAAATGGACGCCCAATAGATCTAGACTTACGTTCCTGCAATATGCGTCGACTTAAGCGACTTTCGAAAAGCTTTTGCTTATTCTAATTGCAATTTTAGTCCAGAAATTACCCCAAAATACCGAAAGCGAAGCAGTACAAAACAGAAAAACTTGGGAAAGCAGCCGTCACTACGATCATTAAACTTGTGCAAGAAACACTAAGGAACTGACAGTATCTTAAATGGCCGTTTCCAAACTTAATTGGATTTTAAAGCTTGTTGAAAATATTCGGCAGCAGCGGAGCCAATAACCGGTCGTGAAGCATCGTTTGGAAAACGGAACCGCAAAGCGATAATGATTACAACAACAAAATTAGCTCGAGTAACACAAGATATGACACCGGAACTACAAAAAAAACCTCACTGCAAAAAGCTCAATTTAGGCGAAAAAAGCGGATTTTATAGATTCAAATCAGAAGAGAGCGATCAGACTCCGCAATGCGATGCAGTGCTGGTTTTGAAACCGGGCAGTCCAATTACATCTCTCAAAAGAGAAAAGCGGGAAACAAGGATCGAACCTAGCCAAACAGTCAACCAATTAGCAAAACAAGAAAAATCCACGGAAAAATTTGAGCTTGAATACACGAACCAGCTTTGCGAGCGCTTTCACACCAAAGGCAGCAATGCAATGATGGAACATGAATTAGTTGAGCTTTTACTTATTGATTTCAATTGTTCGTCGCCGGTCAAAGAACTGGCTAAACGCCTTTTCGAAACATTTGGTGACCTAAACGGTGTTCTGAACGCTTCTAAACATCATGTGCTAAAAGTTGAAGGCGCGACTCCTCAAGTTTTCTTAAAACTCCAAACTTCAAATGCAATTGCCCGAAAAATGGCGCAATCAAAAATAATGCGTCGCGAAATAGTTTCTTGTTGGAAGGATCTGCTAAATTATTGCAGGACCGTTATGGCTCACCGTGAAACAGAACAATTCAGGATTTTTTATCTTGACCAAAAGAATGCAATAATTGCGGATGAACAGCAAGCTGAAGGCACAGTTAACCATGTGCCAGTTTATCCTCGAGAAGTTGTTAGAAGAGCGTTGGAATTGAATGCCTGTGCAGTAATCTTGGTGCATAATCACCCTTCCGGAGATCCAACGCCCAGTGAAGAAGATATATTAATAACGAACAAAATTTCGGCAGCGTGCGGTACAGTTGATATCGCCGTACATGACCATTTGGTAATAGGAAAACAAACGGAAGTCTCGTTTCGTTCTGCCGGTTACTTTAGTTAGCGATCAAAGTGCCCAAATAGATATGTTGTTTTGGGCTTTTGATACTCATCGTTTACTTTTGGAACCGAGTTGAGACAAGACCAAGCAATGGCATTCGCTTTGCAATTGGATTCTGATGGGACGTAGTGCCGCGGTTCTTTTAACTGGAATTAGCGGCCAAGTAATTTTCAAAGTGGATCGATTTCCGCATGAAATCGCTAAGTAAATAGAACCAATAATTTGCGAGATTGCAGTTTGTCAGCTTTGAGAACTTCAAAGAGGCGATTCATGTGAAAAGCATGCTGTACGAACTGTCGAGTGTGCTGGAACAACGCCGCCGAGAATGCCGTGTCCGCCAAAGCTAGCTAGAACTGAAACCAGAGGCTGCGTGGATTTGGGCGTACACCTAGGCATGCCTAGCCAATTTCGGTTGACCAATCACGTAGGAAATAGTGCGAAGGCCATTGTAAAATTAGAACAACTGTACGATCAACCGGCTAAAAAATTGTTGGTAACTAACGGTCACTGATCCGGTGACCGACGTTTCGAGGATACCCAAACCAATTGTACACAGTTACTCCAGCTTGACCAGTAAGTAAATGCGAATCTAGCTGGCTCTTTCCAACAAAGCAATTTTTGCTTTTCGTCATTTTCCCATTATTTCGAAGCAAATTAAAACTGAATCTTCACTTTACTAAACGATAAAGCGAATAGACATAAATCAGGAGAAAAAAATGATCAGATTTCTTTCTGGCAAACAAATACATGAACACCAAGAGTTGAGACGCAGCATGCATCTTGACCGAGCAATACAATTTTCAAAAAGGCTAAAATGGCAGGTAACTGTTGATCAAACCGGAGAAGAACATGACGAGTATGATCGTATAAATCCTTTATATGTAATTCTTGAGGATGAAAGTGGATTACATGCGGGATCAATGCGATTGTTGCCGACAACTGGGCGAACAATGATCAATGAACATTTTTCACATCTGATGGACGGAGTGAAAATTGCCAGTCCGCACATTTGGGAATGTACAAGATTCTGTATCTCACCGGTCGCTGATCGGCATGCAGCAGCAAAGTTACTCGCTGCAGGTGCTTATTTCATGAATCAATGTTGTATTGATCACTTTGTCGGCGTCTTTGACCAAAGGATGGAAAGAATTTATAAGGCAATCGGCGCATGCCCCACACTGCTAGGAAGGCAAGAAAATTCGTTGGGCACGATCAGTATCGGTGCATGGGAATTTGACGATAAGCAGTTTCAAGGTTTACTGCAAAAAAGTAAAATGTCTGAAACCGAATTAGATTGTTTCTTCGATTTTGCCGACATGTCTAGTACTGCCAAATTTCATGCAAATACAACTTTACCTGCGATAGCAATGCCACAACAGACAGAAAGACAAATGCTCCAACAAATTTGCTAACGTCGGCGTCTAGCCCCCAGTTTCTGTATCAATGATTTGGGGGTTCTCTACTAAGGTTTCGGGCACTGGCGGGCGCATACTTAGCGCTTGATTGGGTCTGATTTGGTTGTATCAACTGAGCAAACATTGATTGGGACCTGTGCTTGACTTGTACTGTGGAACCGCTCCGCGTTGAGGACCTTTCGCCTTAGGGTTCCATTGAAGCGTTCATTGCATTCGTTTTACCAAGGGCTCCCTGGTTAGAGCTGCATCGGTCGGATGCCCACCTTTTTAAGTCTGTTATGCAGATGCGCTACAATGAACTCCGGTCCGATATCGAAGCTGATGAACTCAGGCTTGCCGCGCTTCATCAACAGCGGATGTAGCGCGTCCAGAACATCGCTTCCATTCCTACAACAAAGTCAGACCACGGATCCCAAAAACTGGGGGCGAAAAACATAGGCTTGGCACACGAAATGAAATATACATTTCACCTACAATAACTAGGATCAATCGCCCCGGAACAGTTTTTGTTCCAGGGCAACATTTTCAAGTAAGAGTAGTGGTTTGATGAGTTTAGTGGGCTATGTCCTGAGCCAAAATCACAAGTAGAGTGAGATGTTTAAAATGTAATTAAATCAGACCAAAAGAAGATATGACAATGTATTCGTTCCTTGGACACAATCATTGCATTTGGGTCAATTTGTCACTTTGACACAGTCAATTAACTACCGTTTACGTATCTAAAACCTACTTATTGTTAACAGCTGTCGATTTGGACACGAAAATTATTTTAGCGCACTTCTTGTGCGCTTCTAATACCTACAACAGTACTCTCAATCTCAAATGGATGTTCTCCTTAGCAGACTTCTTGACACTCATTGGTGAGGATCCTCATGTCGAAAACCGAAGATTTAACAGCAGAATTATGCGATCAATTGATGATCGATGCTTCTTCGGAAAACTTTGAGCGCATTAGAATAGCTATTCTAATGCTACTCGAGTTTTCCTGTATCCAGCTCTCCAAGCACCAAAGATCGAAAGCTGCACGCGCATTAAGAGTACTTGCCAGGGATTTTGAAAAAAGCTTTTTGTAGTTTCGACCTAACTAAGGCTGCACTCTTTTGGGGAAATCTGAAGCCGACTGAGTAAAGTACCGTTCGCCTGACGCCAACCAGAATTCTCTGATTTGAGAACATGTTGGAGTTGGTCCAAAAAGCTTTTCGGCGGCATACATATCCGCAACAAAAACAGAAATGGAGCGATAAAAGTCCGTTGCTAAATCTTGATCTCCGTTCGTGTAAGAAAACATAGGATGCTCAAGCGCGGATGCTATTGAAACAAATGCAAAGGCTGCATCAATGGCGGGAATGTTTGGAAATTTTTTTGTGGTTTTCGCGATCGCGATGACAGGAGAAGGACTGCCTGTTGAGATAATGAATTCCGCAACAAATTCTTCAATAAGTTCTGCATTGGGTTTATGCAAAGGATGTACTCGATATTTGTGCGCTCCCATCAAATAGATGTGCTTTTCATTCATTAAAACGATTTTTTTGTAATGCGGCCGGTGAGAAAGCAATATTCAACCTGAAGCCTTAAAAGTTGCCGGCCATCTCTCGACTTTAAGCTGCATTTTCGGAATTCTGGAAATTTACACAATATGCCGGAGAGCAAATTTGGAGGCGCACCAATGAAAGTTCACGCCTAGTAGGCCGTCAATCCGAAAAATCAGGGCGAAATACAAGTGCAATCCGCTAAGTAGGTTTGTTGATTTTTATCGGCATTTCAAATCGGCGATCTTAGTGACATATCCATACGGATTTTCCCCTTCGGGCTGTATTCCCGCAAAGTTATCCCATGCTCGCGCATTTAATTTTGTTAGGGGCAATTGAAGTGGCAGAACACAATTGGATTTTTGACGTCCTAAGAGACCTTGAAATTTACGCTAAGAACAGCGGCTTGGACGAACTTGAGCGAAAGCTGAAGGACATACGCACCACTGTGGACATTGAAGCGGATATCGTTGAATGCACGCACGCATCGTCTCAACCCAGCTTCTCTACTTAAGTAAACTAAGAAGTGGTATTCTTTATTGAATAGTCTCAAATCGTTCGTGGCACCGCCTTTCTTGTTTGAGTGCAAATTGACCACCAAGGTCATTCTCAAGCGCTTGCCTGACTTTCTGTATGAGATTTTCGGCTTCCAGAAGTCCGTGAGTGTCGGCAAAATTATCGAGATCATTCAATAGCACAAGTGCGTCTTTGTAACTCATAATGTATAGCATCCCTTGAGTTCTGTCCGAGACATCCACCACCAGAACAACCTTAGGGATTATGGTTAACAAATAGTAAACACCCTTGAAAAGAAGAAGCAGAGTAGCGGCTAGTGAATATGCAGTACATCTACACTGGCATTTGCTCGCTTTTCACCCACAGATCGCGCTCTCGAATTAACTAGTTCTAGCAACTTTTCAGCGATTTCGTCGAAAGCATCTGCGGTATTTTCGAAACCCTGTTCGCGGGCTTCTATGGCCGCGTTCATAGTTCGTACCAGTATTGCATTCGCATCCATAACTCACTCCTAACTTTGTAATAATTTATCGACCAATGGAATCACTTTGTTAACAAAAACCTAAGGATGTCTTAACCTTGAGATAAGCTGCATAAATTAGGCGCTATCTCGCTTACATTATGTAAACGCGCTCCGACTAATATTACTGCACAGGTGACTCAAGGACTTAAAATTCCTCGGTACTCAAATTATTTGCCTTCTGAAATTCGTGATGTCAGGCGCCTACCCAATCTTCGAGGTTTTTACATTATCGATTGGTTTTGCGGCACAACACTCGCCATCAAAAACTCAACGTCTAAGCTATTCAATTGCATTTTGAAAAATTTATCGAGGTCATTCTCGTTTTTTAATAACCATTTTCTCGCGTATGCCTTGTTGCATGAATTGTTTTGATCAAAAGCTCATACGCCAAGGTCTGTTTCTTGAAAAGGCCGTCGCGGCTTTCGCATAGCGACCAGTGGTAAAGACCCCAGCTTTTTCACCTCAGCAATGTCGGCATCGCGGACAAAGCTGCCGTTTATAGGTTGTCGTACATCCTGGCGGGAGTTACCCACTCATAAGGCATGGCGCTGTCTTTCGGACCGCGCCGACGAAACAGAGGCATCGGATGTCGTCATCGAAATCAGCTTTTCAGTTGTTATGCCGAGAAGGTGTGGCCGCAGGGCCTGTTTCCAAAGCACATATAGCTAGAGCCGAAGATGTGTTGGGGGTGAAATTCCCTACTCAATACAGAGAGTTCTTGGCTGAGTTTGGTGCTGTGGTAGTTAAGGGTCTCGAGATTTATGGACTGGTTGACGCAGCCAAAAACGATCCACCTTCGTGGAATGACGTAGTTAACGTTACGGAACAGCTTCGTAGCTGGGGGCAGGTTGGCACAGAACGAGACGGCTTTTTGCCAATTTCCGATGATGGTACTGGGGTCTATTTCTACATGGATACTGGGCGTTCTGAAGTTGCAGAGATTTGGGCGATTGGACCAGGTGTAGAAGAAATTGTTGCAGCGGACTTGCATCAGTTCGCTAAGGATTTCACCAACGGGAAACTAGCACTTTAGCGTGCGTTGATGTGTCCACTCTGGGCTCTTTCCAATCATTCGCTGCTGCCAACCCAAATGTCCGATTAGAGCCGGCGACGAAGTTTGTTTCGTCCCCAACCCTAACCCACTTTCCAACCTAACTACCTCCCAAACCTGTCTGTGACCTGGCTGATGATGCTGAGGATCCGTTCGGTGTGTTTGATTTCGTCACGGATGATCTCGCGGAGGCCTTCGTCCTGCTCGGCGTCCAGATCGACCCGGTAGGCCGCGAGGTCTGCTTCCCATTCCTCGCGTTTGGCTTGCCACTTCTCGAGATCGGCTTTCTCTTCTTTGGTAAACGGGCCTTCAACCCGCACGTTACCCGTGTTCATGTCGATCTTGATGTGATCGGGATGCGGCACCGGGTCGGGCAGATCGGTGATGCCGAGACGCGCGCGTCTGTCCAACTCGCGGTCCCATTCGATCTTGTAATCCATCGCCGTGCTCAGCCACTCATCTGCCAGTTGCTTGTTCTGGCGTTCCGTTGTCGACAACATCTCAGCAAAGAGCCGCTGCGCGCGGTGCTGGCCCTTGGCGGCATTGACCGACAGGGACCGCATCACGGCCTGCGCCATGGGTATGGTAACGTTGCGCGCGCCGTCCCGCACAGTGATGTCGCGATACGCCTCCTGCAGGATAATGCTCTTCAGGCGCTCTTCGTTGAGCTTTGGCAGCCTGTTCTTCGCCCCTTTCGGACGCCCGTGCGGATTGCCGGACGTCCCGGGTTTGAACCGGGTCGTCGCCGGTGGTTTGCCATAGCCAACCTCATAGCTGGCGTCGGCTCTCTGTATTGGCAGCTTGTTCTTCTCGCCACTCATTCAGCCGCCTCCAGCACCTGTGCCACCGGTGCCTGCCAACCGCAAACCAGCTGCTCTGCCGCATCCTTGGCATAAGCCTCCCACCGCGCCAGAATGCGATTGCAGTAGATCGGATCAAGTTCGCAGAGATACCCTCGGCGCCCTGTCTTCTCGGCCGCAATCAGCGTTGAGCCAGATCCACCAAAGATATCCAGAACGATGTCGCCCCGGGCTGAGACGTCGCGGATGGCATCGGCAATCATCTGCACCGGCTTGACCGTCGGATGCAGCGCCAGTTCCTCCATCCGTCCCGCATGCCGGCTGTTTACCCCGCGGTATTCCCAGACATTGGTGCGGTAGCGCCCGTGCTGGCCCAGCTCAAAGGTGTTGATGTGTGGTGCTGTGCCTTTTTTGAAGGCAAAGATCAGCTCGTGGCGCGAGCGGTAGAACGTGCCCATGCCGCCATTATCCTTGGCCCAGATAATCAGGTTCTTGAGCTCGGTAAAGGCCGCTTGCCCCGCGGCCAGTATCTCCGACATGTGACGCCAGTCCATGCAGATGAAGTGGATTGATCCGTCCACGCTGTGATCCGCGAGAGTCTGGCAGGCCGTTGCGAGGAACCCGGTGAACTCGGCCTCGCTCATCTCACCCGACGCCATGGCAAACTCGCGGTGCTGGATTTTGCCCGAGTTCCCGACATGGCCATCGATCGGCACATTATACGGCGGATCGCTGAACACCATCCGTGCCTCAGCGCCGTCCATCAACGCGCCGATAACATCCGCATCCAACGCATCGCCACAAACCAGCCGGTGTGGACCCAACTGCCAGACATCGCCCAACTGCACGCGGGCTGGTGCTTCATAGGGCAGAACGTCATCCTCCGGATCGCCCGGCTCTTCGGGCGACACCGCCTCCAGCACATTGTCGATCTCGGGAATGGAGAACCCGGTGATCGAGACATCAAAGTCCAGGTCAGACGACATCAGCGCGCCAAGCTCTGCCGCCAGCAAATCCTCGTCCCAGCCCGCATTCAGCGCCAGCTTATTATCCGCCAGTACATAAGCCCGCTTCTCATCGTCGCTCATGTGATCCAGCCTGAGACACGGCACCTCCGTCATGCCCAGAAGTTTCGCGCCCTCTACCCTGCCGTGCCCCGCCAGGATCGTACGGCGTTCGTCAATCAGCACTGGGTTGGTAAACCCAAATGTCTCAATGCTCTCGGCAATCTGCCGGATCTGTTTCCTGGAATGGGTCCGCGCATTGCGAGACCACGGCTTGAGATCGCTAATCGCGATCTGTTTTATATACTCTCGGGCCATTCTGGCCTCCTTCTGCTGCTCGCCAAAAGAATCACTATCGGCCTCTCTTGTAAGATGTATCTTACCTCTTCCAATTTGTAAAGCTTGAGTGTATACACCCGTCAGACACATCGTACGGGAGACGATCATGCATATCGGAGAGCGTTTGCACAGCCTGCGCAAAAAAAGCGGGCAATCCTTACAAGCCGTGGCGGATGCCGTTGGCATTTCCAAAGCGCATATTTGGGAACTGGAGAAGGGCCACAGCAAAAACCCATCTTTTGAGCTCGTCCAGAAGTTGGCGAAGCATTTCGGAGTCACTATCGATGCGCTGGTGGGTGAAGAAGACGAACCTGGCGCAGACGCTCTACAGATTGAGCGCATTCACCGGGGGTTGGAGGAGCTTTCAGACCGGGATCGTGCCGTGGTTGAAGATACGATCCGGGCTATGAAAGCGCGGACCGAGGCACAAGGCTAGACGATTGCAGCTGAGCCGCATCGATCTGGCAGACCTGCACGCGCCCAAAGCCATCGCGCGGGCAATATTCAAGCAGCTTGTGACAATTGAAGCGCCAGTGCCTGTCAGTCAAATCGCGCGCACCCTCGATGTCATCGACATCAAAGCTCAAAACTTTGATGGTTTCGAAGGCATGTTGCTGACAGACACAGTACGCAGCTCTGGATCAATTCTGGCCAACACAAAATATGGTTCCAGACGGACCCGGTTCACGATTGCACATGAGCTCGGGCACTTTCTGATGGAACGGCACAAGTTGTCTGGTGAAACAGGCTTTGTGTGCAAAGCGCAGGACATGCGTGAGATACGCCTGAACAAGCAACATTTTTGGCAAGAAGCCGAGGCGAACGCATTCGCGATCAACCTGCTGGCACCATACCATTTGTTCGATCCGTTGCTGTCGCCGGATCCCGATCTCAAGGATGCGCAGCGTCTGCGAGATCACCTCGATATCAGCCTTGAAGCGGCGCTCCGACGTATGGTTGACCGCAGGGATGAATGCCTCGCCGCGGTCTGGTCCCAAAACGGACAGGTCAGGTACTCCGTCAAGAACGATGGATTCCCGTGGATCACCTGTAAGCGCGGCGAACGGCTACCCCAGCTGAGCCAGGCCAGCAAAATCGTTGCCAATGGTGCCAAAGGGTTCAGCAGTGTTACGGAAACCAATCCGCTCGCCTGGTTGAGTCGATCAGATATCGAGCTGTTCGAACAAACACGTGTGGCTAATAACGGCCACGCCGTCACATTGCTTTTGGCGGGTCTGGGAGATGCTGACGACGATGAAGATCTTAGCGGCTTAACAGAACTGAACATGCCGACGTTTCGATGACCACTCACGCGTTCCCTGTTACCGATCGATCTTTCCCAGTTAATCCCTGAAACTTCCCTGCTCTTTGCTTTCATTTCCCTGTTCTCAAAATAACAGGGAACAGGCCCTTAAGCGCCTGTTATTGCGCCGATTATCAGGCGGAAAATCGCCTCGAACTGGCCATTTCCGGCGATAATCCCGCATTTTCCCTGTAAATTCCCTGTAAACTGGGAAATCAAACCAGAGACTGGTTAGCCAAAGACTGCCTGCACTGCCAACTTAATTTCCTAATATTCAGATATAATGGGAAACTACTGCAACCCCCGAAAACCATCCCACCACTTTTCCCACCAAAGGGAAAAAGTCTGTCTCCTTTCTCAATCGTCCTGAAACCGGCCTCGGATCTCCGCGGCTGGTAACACATTGAGAGGAATCAGAATGACCACACGGGAAAGACCCAAAGCAGGATCGCGCGCAAAAGCCCGGCACCTGAAGCAAACGGTATGGCAACGCCAAACGGACGCGTTAACACTGTCTGGTATGTTGGAAGGCTTGGACCTTACCGAAACCCTCTGGCGGCGGGCACATCGCTGAATTCCAGCAAATAATGCTAGCATACACGGCGGTTCAGTGTGTTCCGCACCTCAATCACATATGCCCGAGTGAAAACGAATTCCTGCGGGAATCCGCACATGACTAGAGGAAAACCGCAATTGAAACCTGTTTGCCGATCATGAACTCTGGCTGTCGAAAGACGTATATTCGGAGTGCGATTTAAGCGTCTAATTGCGCACTCGTGTTCAGGAGTAACAAGCATGATTAAGCTGGCCGCCGCAATAATTTTGACCGCCATGACGTTTAACGGGGCAGCTTCCGCCGCAACCTTTACCTTTGAAGCTTACGAGGACTCGGGCAATGTAATTGTCGAAGGAAGCGGATCGGTCGATCTTACCGGGCTTGTTCCCAATTCGGTATTCAGTTCCATTCCAGCAATGAATCCAAGCAACGCGGATATTCGTGTCGGAGCGACCGCGGATGTAGATTCTTTTAATGTAAATCCCAGCATCCTGCCGGTCTTCGGTAACGGGGGAATTGTGGCAGCTTCCTCTGGTGCAGGTGATTTGGTTCAAGCATCGCGCGCCTTTGGTGGACTTGTCAGTGTGCCGAAAGGCTATGTTTCTCTGGATAGTCTTTTTGGCACGGCGACATATAACGGCGCTACATTTGCAAGTCTGGGCATCACAGAAGGCCGCTATAATTTCAGCTTCGGCAACAATGAATGGCAGCTAAACATCGGACACCATGGCACCGTGCCTCTTCCCGCGTCGTTTGCTTTGATGCTCAGCGTTGTGGCCGGGTTCGGATATCTTCAGCGTCGCGCCAATCGATCGTAGGTCCTCAAAAGGCAAGTTTTCGGAACCGCGATGGATTGGGCGTTTCCGCTATGCTCGATCTGACCGTTTTCTGCCCGAAGCCACATTGCGAGTCACTCGAGAACCTCGCCATTTTCACTCTCGCGATCACCGTCGCACTCAGACTCTACTACCAAAGCGGAGATCAGATTGATTGCGCCATGATACCGTTTTTGGTGAACCTCTCCGGATCTTTGTGAATGTCACTCATTCTCTTATCCGGGACAGGATTTTTGGTGCTTGCAACCACGATGGCGCACCGACATTTTCTGATCAAACGAATATGAAATGATCCTCACTCAGATCGGCCGCATTGACGTTCAAGAGCGTCAAAGTCCCGATATCAGCCTCGATGACTGTCGCGGGCCGAACGGCAAAAGTCTCATGATCAAAATTGACCGTGTCAAAGATAATCAGATCATCAAACTCGGAATCTCTGACGCCACTCATGTCAATTTCATTGTTCCTGCCAAAGTTTGTGATGACATCGTTTCCTTCGCTGAATACGAAAACGTCGGATATTCGGCCCGCTGTCAGCCTGTCGTTGCCAGCTCCGCCATCTAAGGTATCGAAACCGCTGCCACCGACGAGCGTATCATGCCCCTCACCGCCCAAAATATACCCAAACGACTGCGACCCGAACAATAAATCGTTGCCGCTGCCACCATCAATAAAGTGCTCGCCCGTATCCATTTCACTCGAGATCGCACCGGCATGGATCGTGTCATTGCCACTGCCGCCAGCAAGGTCGTCAAATCCGTTACCGGCCCCGCCCCAGATCACATCATTGCCACCACCGCCCACGATCCAATCGTGGCCGCCATCACCGTGGATCACATCGTTTCCACCTTCCCCAAAGAGGCTGTCTTCGCCTCCGCCGCCAAAAGGGTCATCCGGTTCATCACTGGCTCCGCCCCAGATCTCATCATCACCTTCGCCGCCCGAGATCCAATCAGCACCTGCGCCGCCGTGCAGTGTGTCACTGACGTTGCCGCCAGTAATACTATCGGCGCCGTCGCCGCCGAAAATCGTGTTGTTCCCAAAATTGCCTTCTATCGTGTCACTGCCAGCGCCGCCTTCGGCATAGTCATCGCCGAGGCCGAGGGAAATATCGTCATTATTGTCTCCGCCATAGACCAGATCATCGCCCTCGCCCGCGCGGATCCGGTCATTTCCCTGACCGCCATAGACGTAGTCATTGCCGTCACCGGAAAAGATGTAATCATTACCACCATTGCCGTAAATTCGGTCGCTGCCGCCAAAAGTAAAGATAAACTCAGCGTGGTTTGCGCCAAAAACCCAGTCGACATTATTGCTCCCCTGGATGGAGGATTGGCCCACCCTGCCGTGGTGAACAGTGATATAGTTGAATGGGTAAATGCTTGTTGTCGGATTGACGGGCAAGGGGCTCAGGAAGTCAGCGCCCAGACTGAAATTAAACATAGTTTTCTCCTAATACTTGGGTACAATTTCCTACCGCTGCCATGTTGAGATCCGATCGCAACGCATAAGGCACCGGCAATCGTTGAAGCCAGTAGTTTGGGATTGTTCCAGCACGCAGAAATTGCATGACCCGATCGGCAAATAAGACGCGGGACAGTGCCACACGTGCGAACATCGCATTCACGATCGCGCCAAGAATGGTGCGTTGCAGCCAGATCGGCAAGTTGACGATAAATGTCGCCATGAGTGTTTCGTAGGACCGCATAAATTCTACTCTTAACAACGCGAAAATTTCCCCGGGGAAGTACGCATTTTTAAAAAAGTCGTTCACTATGCCTTCATGCTTGACCAAGGGTCTGTTTGTTTCAATTGCGGTTTTCTGCTAGTTTTGTGCGGAATACCGCATTTATTTTTATCCAAATCCCTTTTTGTGTGGTTGCTCTATGAGAGAAGATTTGACCAATAGGCTAACGGCCCGGGAACGCGATTGCCTGCGTATGATCGGCAATGGTTTGACGGCTCGACATGCGGCTGCCGAGCTTGGGATCACCGTATCGACAATCGAGAAACACCTGTCCTCTGTGCGCCGCAAACTGGGTGTTTCGAAGACCGTTGAAGCGGTGAAAATGGTAGTGAGCCACCACTCAGACGCATTGCATAATATCACCATACCCGAAGCCGCCGAGCGCAATTGTTCGGACAAGGCATGGCGCCACGCTCAATGTATTCTGTCCTGCCAGACCAGAGCAGAAGCCTGGCAACTCCTGCAGGAATATCTGGGTGATGAAGGCTACTCGCATTCCTTGATAGGCCTGGTTGCAGAACCATTTGGTCAATTGACCAATGGAGCGCGAATTGTGGACAATTCGTTCGGTCGCGAAATTATGGAAATGTACGAAGTTGCAGGGGGATCAAACGTTGACCCGGTCGCGTTACGCATATCGACGTCGGTCCAGCCTTTTTTCAGCGACAGCAACGAAGTCGTACTTGAGCATATGAAGCAACTGCCCGAAGGTGTGGCCGAACTTATGCGCCGATTTCTGGATATAGATCTGAAACAGCTGCTTGTTGTACCCACGACGGATGTGTCGACAGGCGCGCCATATTGTTTAACGCTTCATATCAATTCAGCAGCGCAAGACGAGTTCAAGGCGGGTCGGAAACCCGAACTGGATGATCTGCGCTTGTTGCTCGGTGCGTATTGGACCTTCATCAAGTCGCGCAGGTTTCTGTCAACGGTTTGCAAGCTGACGCAAAGGCAAGCCCAGGCCCTTCGCTTGGCCGCCCGAGGTTTCCAAGTAGAGGAAGCAGCAGAGCATATGGGGATTTCACGCCGCTCTGCCGAAAAGCTTCTGCAAAAAACACGGGAACGGTTAATGGTCAAAACAACCGCCGCAGCAGTTTTCCGAGCAAACGTCTACGGTGTACTTTAACTGCGGCCGGAATAGGAATTTCCCTGCCCGGGCGATTTTAGTGATCGGCCCAACACCAAGATTGACCAATTCTACGGCATGAATTCAAATCGCGATTGGTTCCATAGCGGGCAATGATCGATTTGGTTATGGCGTTTTAAATCGACGGCTGCCCCTCGGCATTTATGCCGGGTGCTAAGTCTTTTTTGTTTTCAGGTGCCGATGTTTCAAACGCCCGCAAGCAAATCTCCTTACGACCAATGTCTACATTTGCAAAAACGGAAAGTGCGCGATGGTTCTTGGGTTGTGAGCCTTAACGGCTCGAGGAGGGCGTTTTGTATAGACTTTCCAGCGTTCCAGTTTTTCTATTGTTGTTGATTTTCCCCGACCATGGGTTCGGTGCCGACAAGGCGTTAGGTGAAATCAGATACAACGAATCTTGCGTAAATTGCCACGGGCAGGCCGGAAAGGGTGCTGCCAGTTATCCCAAGGTTTCCGGCAATGAAGTGTCATTTACGACGGAAAAATTAAAAGCCTACAGAGAAGGCATCAAGCAAGGCCCGAACTCTGCTCTGATGATCATGATGGCGAAACCGTTGACCGATGAGGAAATCGATAATTTGGCCGCGTATTTGGAAGACGCGAAATACGAAGCGCAATAACAAATCAGGGAGGAAGACATGAAGACATTAAAGAGAAAAGTCTTTTCGAAGGTCATGGCCGGCGCCGTGTTTCTTGGACTGCCGCTTGCGGCTCAGGCCGATGATGGCCAAGGCATGGATGTGCCTAAAATCTCAGCATCCGTGGTCCTCGAAGGCCTTGAAAATCCATGGGATATGGCGTTCTTGCCAGACGGCACAATGTTCTTCACCGAAAAATGCAAAGGTCTGTCGGTGAGAACCGCGGATGGAACCGTGCATGCACTCTACGGCATGAAGGACAGCACGGGATTTGCCGACAGCGCCGATGACCTGTTTTGTGAAGGACAAGCCGGGATGCTCGGCGTGGTCGCAGATCGGCAATTTGCACAAAACCGGATCCTTTACGTCTATTCGACGTCGACCAAATATCACGGCGATGGGTGCAAAACCAATTTTGAAAAATGCGATGGCAACATCGTCATGAGATTTAAAGTCAGTGAAGACCTCACAAGCGTCTCCGATCGCACCGATATCGTGAAGGATATTCAGTACAAACCACTCGAATCCAATCAGCCTTTTGGCGGTCCCGGCGCTCATAATGGCGGCCGCATCCGCATTGGGCCTGGTGGCTACCTCTGGGTTGCTGGTGGTGACCGCCACCGTGGGATTTGCCCTCAGGATGGAGAGCTCCTGTGCGGTAAAGTTCTGCGGATCGATATGGACGGCAATGCCCATCCGGACAACAACCCGCCTGAAGGCTTTGACAACCGCATATACACCTATGGACACAGAAACGTCCAAGGCATCGATTTTCGCCCAAGCGATGGCAAAGCGTTCACCGCTGAGCATGGCCCATGGCACAACGATGAGATCACCGCCCTTGTGAATGGTGGCAATGCCGGTTGGGACCCGGCGGAAAAAACGGCGGGCCGTGGCGAATGCCCGGATCAGTACTGCGGCTATGAGCCAAATCAGATGGACGGTATGGACCCGGCCGTGCGTGCTGCATACACCCCGATGAGCGACACGCGCTTTGATGATTTGATGCCAGCAACGTGGAACAATAACGGCTTCTCGCAAGGAACCGGGTCTGCCGCTTTCCTGAAAGGCAGCAACTGGGGCATCTATGAAGGCAACCTGGCGGTCGGCATCATGGGTATCGGATTTGGTGACACGCCAGCCGGCTCACGGATTGACTTGATCAGCATCACCCCCGATGGCTTGGGTATCAACGGGATCACACGCATGCCTGTTGGGTTCTCAAAGCGGTTCCGTGGTTTGGTCATGGGGCCGGATAACGCGCTTTACGCCACAACGGATGCTGGTGAGATTTACCAGATCACCGGCGAAAGCATGAAGTAACTCTCGACGTTCGAGATACTCTTCTCAAAAGAAGTGCCCGCGTCACCCCGGTGTCGCGGGCATTTTTATTCTGGCGGTTGAACGTATTGGCTCAGCGTGTTCAGCGATCGGACACCATATCAATTGCACACAATTTCACTCAGACGGTCCGTCGCAGAACCAATCGCGATCTTGCTCGTCGGCTTGTCGGACGTATCCGTCTTCATGGCAGGTTTCTCCCAGTTCTTGTCTGTGAAAAATGTACTCTGCAGTGCCTTCTCGGTCCGTTCGGAACAATCGATTTCCAGAAGCACAAGAAAACTGGACGCACCCATGACGGACGTTTTGTACTGGATGCCGTTCCAAACCTGACGCACCGTATCGATCTTTTCCACGCGTGACGGGTCATAAAAGTAAACGTCGCCATTCGCCTCCTCGGCGTAGATGACCCATTCGGTTTCTCCTGCACCGGTGGCCAAAGCAGTGCCGGCTGCAACGATCGATGCCGCAGAAAGGATCAAGAATGCTGCTAAACTGGTTCTGTTCATAAGGGCCAGTCTTCGACAATTTAGCGGGGCTGGCCAGCAAATTTTTCTTGGTTTGCCGACGACACGCAGCTGCACTGACCCAAATATCGGGTTGTCGCGGGCATCAAAGGATCAGGCCAAGGCACCATGCCGTTTGGTCGTCAGACCGGTTGGGACGCTATCCACCAAATATTGCCACATGGGTCTTGTACACCTGCCATCCGGTCTCCATGCGGTCGATCATTCGGTGCCATCAACGATGTCGCGCCGAGACCCAATGCCCTGTCATAAGCCTTGTCTGCACTTTCTACGTAGATATGCATCTGGGACATGTTGACCGGATAGTCATCGGTGCTATCGTTCAACATAATCAGAGAGTTACCGATCTGCAAACGTGCATGTTGAACGCTGTTGTCATCGTACCTGCTATCCTTGATCACGCGTGCACCAAACGCTGCAACCAGAAAGCCCATCAGACGATCCGCGTCATGAACCGTAAAGTAAGGCGTGATCGTTTGCTGCCCCACATCGGACATAGCATCGTCGCTCACTGGGTGTTTCCCTTGTCGTTTTGCGCAAGCTGACAGATGAACCCGAGCTCCGCAATGCATACGTCTGCAACCGAATTGGACGCCATTAGCCTACCAGACACGCAGGTTATCCATGATCGGTTCTATCCGCCCCATGTGTCGGACAAAATGAACCCCGATGGGAACGGATCGCTTGGGTCGAGGCCGATCTGGGATAGCCCGTATATCCAGCATTGCCCTGTCACGCGCGCCCGGCTTCCTCTGTAGGGGCCGATTTGCGCCTCGCCAATCAATTCCGCCTGAAATTCGCTACCGATGATCGAGCGGGTCGTGATCACATCACCGGGTGCTACTTCCCCGTTGGCATGCAGCACGGCCATCGTCGAATTCGTGCCCGTTCCGCAGGGTGAACGATCAGCGCGGGCCGGTTTCAACGTTGTGCAATGACGCATAGTGCCATCGGTTTCCCGCGCACGAAACATGACATAGGCCAGTCCGTTCACTTCTGGAATTTCGGGGTGCACGATCTTGGTCTCAGCCGCAATCACGTCGCGCAGCGTCACCCCTATTTCAGCCAGATCGCGCGCATTCTCTGGCACGATGCTCAGGCCAATTTGGTCGACATCCACGAGCGCATAGAACACCCCACCATAACACAGATCATAGCTCACATTTCCCCATTCGCCGGTTTCAACCGTCGCTCCGGACACCGCCACAAATGCGGGCGGCATATCGAGGCTGACACCCGTCACCTTTCCGTCTTTGCAGGCGGCCGTCGCGCGCACGAGGCCAGATGCGGTATCGAGGGTCACTATGGTTTCAGGCTCGACCATTTCCATCATGCCGGTTTCCAGAATGGCCGTGACCGCACACATGGAATTCGACCCGGACATGGCATGGGCCTGATCCGTCTGCAGAACAATCATGCCGAAATCGGCATCCGGGTGGCAGGCGGGTGGGACCAGCACAAAGGAATGGTTCGCCGCCCCGCGTGGTTCGGAACAAAGCCAACGACGCAAACTGTCATCCACGTCATTGATATGCGCCAGTTTCGCAGCCATCGTATCGCCGGGGATATCGAGCACGCCGCCGGTGATGACCCGGCCAATTTCGCCCGCGCAATGAACGTCAACCGTTTGTAAAGTTCGTTTCCAGCGCATTCTTTGAACTCCTCAGAACCGGTCAACCCGATAGGGTGTCATGTCAAACGAAGATGTACCCGTGGTCACAAGATCCCCCATCAGACTGGCGCATGTCGCGGCATAAGTCAGTCCAAGATGTCCGTGGCCGGTTGCATAGAACACCCCCGGCACCCGGGCCGACGCGGACATGACCGGGATGGTGTCGGGAAAGGCGGGGCGGTGACCCATCCATTCGGTACTGTCCTGAACCTCAAGGCGCGGCAGGGCCTCGCAGGCATGCCGCACGGTGATTTTTGCGCGACGATAATTGGGGGCGCCTCCAGCCCGGCCATTTCCACCGTACCACCAACGCGGATGCCACCGGCCGTCGGGCTGACCATGAACGCTTTGGCAGGCCAGATGATCGAATGGGATATTTCAATCCCCGGCGCCATAACCTGGGTATGGTAGCCCCGCTCCGTTTCCAAAGGCATCGTCTCATTCAACATCTTCGCAAGACGCCCGGTGAACGCACCAGCACACAGAACCACTTCGTCTGCCTGAAGCACCTCACCATCGTTCAAACGCACCCCGGTGATCCGCTCAGATCGTTCAAACCCGGTTACCTCCGCCCGTCGCACGATGCCGCCCAGCGCTTCAAACCGCTCCACCAGCATGGCCACGAATTTATGCGGATCAGAGAGCGTTCGGTTGTCCGGCAGCAACACGGCCTTGGTGATTTTGTCACTGATTTCCGGCTCCAGAGCATGGAGTGCTGCGGCGTCCAGAATGTCATAACCAAAACCAAACCGGTCCAGCATGTCGATACGTTCACGATCGGCCTCGAATTCGGCATCACTGGCATAAAGTGACAGACATCCTGTTTGTGACAGCCCCGCGCCAAACTCGATCTCCTGCATCAGATCTCGGGTATCCTTCAGGGATCGCTCGCACAAAACTGCGCCAGCCGCCTCCAATCGCCGTACCGACGACGGGAGGCTGGCGGCCAGAAAACGCAGAAACCATGGGATCAGGCGCGGCATGTAGCGGGGGCTGACATGGATCGGCCCTTGCGGGTTCATCACCCATCCAGGGATGTGTTTCCAGGTTGAGGGCCGCGCCACGGGCATAAACTCGGTCACCGCAATGGATGCCATATTGCCAAAGGATGCGCCTGTTCCGGGGGCATCCCTGTCCACCAGGGTCACGGACCGGCCCCGTTTTGTGAGATCATGCGCAATGGCGGAGCCTATTACCCCGGCGCCGACAACGATTGTCCGCATTGCGTTTGATGTGCTCATGACAAGGGCCTCAAAACCGGGGGCAGTCGAAACTGCTCCCGATTGGGTGATTTACATAGCCTGGATCGGTGCCAACGCCTCTTGCAAGTCCGCCTTTTCCGCATCCGTCAGTGGGCCCAATGGCGCGCGGCATTCGCCCACGGGCAACCCCTGAAGCTCGCAGCCATACTTGATCTTCTGAACAAACTTGCCGCTCTCCAGGATATTCATCGCGCGGTAGAGCTTCGCCATCACCTCTTTGGCTTTGGTCAGGTCCCCTGCTCGGTAAAGCCGGTCCAGATCACAACAGGCATGGGCCAGAAAGTTGGACGGACCACAAATCCAGCTGTCGGCCCCCCAGAACATGAAGTCCAACGCGATATCGTCCGAGCCGGAAACCAACTGAATCTTGCCATCATACCGCGTGGAAATATCAATGGCGCGTTGCAGCACGCCGGAGCTTTCCTTGATCCCAATCACACGCGGGTTATCCGCGAAATGGTCCATCAGGTCGAACGAGATATCCGCGCCGTCCTTCGCCGGATAGCTATAGAGCACCAGATTGGCATCGACCTCGGCCAACACGGTTTCATAGTGCCGGATCAACTCATCCTGCGTCGGACGCGTGTAAAACGGCGGCGCCAGCAGAACGTTGTCATAGCCAATCTCCTTGGCCATCGCGGTTTGCTCGATCACCTCACGGGTCGCCGGGGCGTTGGTGCCCGCAATGAGTATTTCATCCGGCGACGCGAAATCCTTGACGAATTGCAGCACTGCGCGACGTTCTTCGGTGGATTGACTGAAATATTCACCGGTCGACCCGTTTGGAACCCAGCCCGTGACGCCCGCCGCGCGGAAATGCGCCAGCAGCTTTCCGAACGCATCAAAGTCGATCTTGTTGCTGGCATCAAACGGCGTAACCAACGCGGGCATGACGCCGGACAGTTTGACGTTGTAGGTCATTGAATTGTCCTTTCGCCCATGGGCGATTGGCCCGTGCCATTGCGCACGGGGCTTGTTTGGTTGCGATTAGATAACGGCGCGCTCGATCACGCGTTCGCCCTTGTTGAAGCGCTCATAGAGGAACGGCGACAGGTCCATCGATCGAAACTCGCCGTAGATGATTTGCTCCGCCACACCGCGCCCCACGGCCGGCCCCTGTTGTGAGCCATGCCCGGAAGACCCATTGGTGAAATGGAAGTTCGACACCGTGTCGTGCGGCCCAATGACGACATTGAAATCGAAGGGGTTGAAGTCATAGTGCCCCATCCAGAAATCCACGATTTCAACATCCTTGAACTGCGGAATACGGTTGGAGATGATCGGATGAACCTTATCTTCCCAGATGGTTTCCTCGGCACTGAAATCTTCGACATCAACGGTCGCATCCTCGCCCAGAGGTGGACAACCGACCAGATAATCATCCCCAAACTGACGGAAATGCACGCCCGTCGGATCGATGGTCAACGGCAGGTCCCGATCCAGCGGTTCCTTGGCGCGGAAGATGAATGTGTAACGTCGCTTGGGTTCGATATCGAGCTTCAACCCGGCCATATCGGCAACCGCCCCGGCCCGCGTGCCCGATGCATTGACAATCGCACCGGCTTTGATGGCTTCGCCTGTCGCAAGGGTCACACCAGTTACCTTATCGCCCTCACGGTCAATCGCCGTGACCGTGTTTTGGATGTAATCAACGCCCATCTCAACGGACTTCTTGATCAGCCATTCCACCATCAGAGGTGCGTTGTAATAGCCTTCATCGACCGTGTTCAGGCTTCCCGCTTCAATGTCGTCCAGTTTATAGAACGGATAAGCATCGGCGATCTCATCGGACGTCACCATACGCGTTCCGGCACCGCATTCTTCCTGAACGCTCTGATCACGCTGCAGAACTTTGGTCAGGTCGGCATTGTCCGAAAGATAGAGATAGCCAAAATTTCGAATGCTCAATTCGGGCACCTTGGGATCACCGCCCAGATTTTCGCGGAAATTGCGCACAAACTCGGCGGCATATTGGCCAATCTTCACATTGATCGGGTTGGCAAACTGTTGGCGCATGCAGTTGTTCGAGGCCCCTGTTTGCGCCTTGGAGAATGTCGGATCCGGCTCAACCACCAGCACCTTGCCCTTAAAGTCCGGGTTCGAGGCCAGAAACCACGCCGTGCAGGCGCCCATCGTGGCACCGCCAATGATAACAACATCATAGGCGGCATGCTTTGGTGTTGCTGAAAATTCAGGGAGATCCATCTCCCAGGACGAGATCTTTGGACGTCGGTTTCATAATGTCGTCTTTCGTTGATTGAAGCCGGATCAGACCGAGCGAGTGATACCGCCATCTACACGGATATTCTGGCCGGTGATGTATGCACCGCCGTCAGAGGCGAGGAACGAGACCGTCGCGGCGATTTCGTCATAGGACTTGCCGTAGCGCTCCATCGGAATTTTGGCCATAAAATCCGGGTTTTCAGGCAGGCTGTCGATAAAGCCAGGCAGGACGTTGTTCATGCGCACGTTGTCAGCGGCGTATTTATCCGCGAACAGTTTGGAATAGGCCGCCAGCCCCGCGCGCATCACGCCCGAGGTCGGAAAGACCGGATCAGGCTCGAAGGCCGCGAAGGTTGAGATGTTGATGATTGTGCCGGACTTTTGACCAATCATGATCGGCGCGACAATTCGTGTGGCCCGAACACTGTTCAGGAAATAGACTTCCATGCCCTCGTGCCAATCCTCATCCGAGATTTCAAGGATTGGCGCGCGCGGCCCATGACCCGCAGAATTGACAAGAACATCGATGCGACCCCATTTTTCCATAACCGCATCAACCAATGCCTGCATGTCTTCGCTGGACTTGTTGGTGCCCGTCATGCCGATGCCACCCAGTTCCTGAGCCAGTTTTTCACCCTTCCCGGATGAAGAGAGAATGGCAACGTTGAAGCCATCGGCCGCCAGACGGCGCGCGCTGTCAGCCCCCATGCCGCTTCCGCCCCCCATGATGATTGCTACTTTCTTGTCAGCCATATTCGCCTCCGTGACATCCCCGTTTCAACCTCGCTCCAACATGGCGGTGCTGTGCGCATTTGACTAATCAGTAATTCTGTTTTAAATCTGTAGAAATTCTATCATCTCAGCGATCCTAAAATGCGCAAAATGCCGCCGTTGAATTCCTTGAAGGCTTTTGAAGCCTCTGGGCGCCATCTAAACTTCAGGCTCGCCGCCGAAGAGCTTGGCGTCACCCAAGGGGCCGTGGCACAACAGGTGCGCGGACTGGAAGAGTTGTTACAAATCAAACTCTTCGAGCGACATGCACGGGGGTTGTCTTTGACCGACGAAGGCCGACGATACCTCCCGCCAATCCGCCGTGCATTTGATATGATCGCTGATGCAACAGGCAGCTTGTCACCACAGGACATGGTGGTAACGATCAGTTCTACACCCAGTTTCGCTACAAGATGGCTGGTGCCAAAATTGGGTCTGTTTGCGCAAGACCATCCCGACATTCGCGTTCGGCTGGATGCTTCAAATGCGCTTGCGAACTTTCAAACCGATGGGGTCGACATAGCCATTCGTCAGGGTAAGCCGCCTTTTGGCCCCGGCCTCGCGTCCGAAATCCTGTTCGCTGACGAATTGATCGCGGTGTGCCATCCGGATATCGCGAACGGCCCCAAGCCGATCCGAGCCCCCAAAGACCTGCTCGGTCACGTTCTCCTCGAGGATACGCATGGCCAATGGCCTTTGTTCCTCGAGGCAGCACTTGGGGAATTGCCGGTGTCAGATTTGAAAACCATGGCGTTCAGCCAAACATCGATGGCCATTGATGCAGCCCTCGCCGGACAGGGGATCGCACTTGCCAATCAGGAGTTTGTA
Source organism: Roseovarius sp. JB2-10 (assembly GCF_055693585.1). NCBI lineage: Bacteria > Pseudomonadati > Pseudomonadota > Alphaproteobacteria > Rhodobacterales > Roseobacteraceae > Roseovarius > Roseovarius sp. JB2-10. Next base: position 26,967 of record NZ_CM146337.1, read on the forward strand.
AAAGGAGACTTGCAGGCCAATCGTCTCTGCCAGCCTTTATCGTTTTCGACGACGACGGAAGAAGGATATCACATCGTGGCGCCCCAAAACCCAAGAAACCCGGGCATCGTGGCAGTGGTGAGGGATTGGCTTTCAAAGCAATAGCAAACACGTTTAGACGCGCGTCGGAGGAGATTGAATTATATCATCCGTATCCGACGCAAGTTGCAGCAAACAATCCACCGGCAACACGCTGTTTTCATATACAAAAAGCGGGTTTACTTCCAACTCAAAAACACCCGATTGATGATCAGCAGCATAGTCTGCGAGCGCCAGGAGTGCATCCACAATCACATTTATATCTGCTGCGGGCTTGCCGCGAAAGCCGGCCAACAGGGTTGCCGCACGCAGTTCTTTCAAAGCATGTGTCACATCCTCCCGGCCCGCTGGCAGCAGAAGCGACTGCGTATCGCCGACAAGCTCGACCAGAACACCGCCACTGCCCAATGTCATCGTCATGCCAAATTGCGGATCATGCCGTAGTCCAACAACCAGCTCTGCCAGGGGCGGCGGCGCCATCGCCTCAACGAGATACGTGTCCGTCACCGCATCCGGATGATACGCCGCCACAGTTTTTTGCATCTCGGTTGCCGCATGGCGCAGCGCATCGGCATACTTCAGGTTCAGCGCCACGGCCCCCGCTTCGGTCTTATGTGCCAGCGCTGGCCCCATCATTTTTAAAACAACCGGATACCCGATCTCCGAAGCAACCGCGCACAGGGTTTCGCCAGTAGCTTCCTGACCTGCCGGAACAGGAAATCCAGCTGCGGCAAGGCGCGTCTTGGCCTCCGCCTCGGTGACATATTGCAGCGGAAATTGCGCTTGCACGGGCGGCAAGTACGGCGGGCTTGTCGCAAGAATACGGCGACGCGCCGCGCCCCAGGCAACCGCGTCGCGCAAGGCGTTCAACGCCTCATGGATGCCCTGCATCGGGGCCACGCCCTGTTCGATAAAGGCTTCGCGAACATGTGCGCCCATATTCTCGGGCAGCGTGGCGCAGATGGCGGCGGGCAGCCCCGCTTCGCGAGCCGCGTGTGCAAACGCCAATCCGTCATTGAGATAAAGCTGTTCGCTTTCATCCAGACCTGCCGCCGGATAGTCCTGAACCAAAAGCGCCGCGTGCGATGGAACATGCCGGAACGCTTCGGCAAAAACCGGTCCTGTCTTGTCCGCTTGGCCCCAGATCGGTGTCGTGTAGTCGAGCGGATTTGATACGGTTGCAATCTCCGGCAACAACGCATCCAAAGCCCCACGCGCGCTATCATCCGGGCCGGGGTATCGCAGTCCGATTATTTCGCCATGGTCCGCCAGCATCGTGGCGCCGCCGCCCGAACAGGTGAACCCCATGACATCAACGCCATCCGGCACACCTGCCACGCACAAATATTTCAACGTTTCCAGAAACTGCGACGGGTTGGTGACGCTGATCACCCCGACACGCCTGAACAGAGCCTGATAGAGCACATCCGATCCCGCCAGCGAACCCGTATGGCTGATCGTAAGGCTTTCGCCGATCGCGGAACTCCCGGTTTTGAGGGCAACCATTGGCGTGCCCGCATGCAAAGCCTTCAGAGCGGCGCGCTCAAAAGCGGGGATGTCAGACAAGCCCTCGATGTGAATACCGATCGCCCGCACTTCGGCGCGCTCACACATCAGATCGACGAATTCCGTCACCCCGAGATCCGCTTGATTGCCCGCCGAGGCCATATACGCCATTGGCAACGATCGCTGGCTCATCGTGATATCCGATGAGAACATACCGGATTGCGTGATAATAGCAGCGCCGTAACCCGGGCATGTCCCGCCATGTGCAAACGGCCAAAGCGCTGATTTACCGATGTAATTTATCAATCCATAGCAATTGGGGCCGATCATAACCATGTCGCCCAATGCGGCCTTCAGGTCTTCTTCCAGCGTGCGGCCTGCTTCATGTGCTTCGGCAAATCCGGCGGAATAGCACACGATGCCGCCCGCCCCCATGGCCGCCAGATCACCAACGGCACCAGGCACAGCGGGCGCTGGAATGGCCAGAAACACGGCATCCGGCGCGCCGTGCAGATCACTGATCTTGTCCACGCAAGGCAGGCCGCAGAGCGTATCGCGCCCCGGATTAACAACCCACATTTCACCCTCAAACCCCGCGCGTCGCGCCTCGCCGATGGCGATGGCGGCATCCCGTCCGCCGACGAAGGCAATGTGACGCGGGTTAAGCAGACGCTCGAAATTTTGCCGTTTGGCCGGGGTCATGGAATCACGCCCCAAGCGGGCGCAGCATCGAGCGGGTGATGATATGGCGCTGAATTTCCGACGTGCCATCCCAGATGCGTTCGAGCCGACTGTCGCGCCAGAGACGCTGGATCGGCAGTTCCTCCATCAGGCCCATACCTCCATGCACCTGAACGGCATCATCCGCGATGCGCCCGAGCATTTCCGAGCAGAATACCTTGACCATCGCGGCATCCTGATCGGCCATATGGCCCGCCTCGTGACGCGCCACGGCATCAAGCACCATCAGATCAGCCGCCCGCAGGTTCATCGCGCCATCCGCAAGGCGAAACCCCGTGGCCTGAAACTGCCCGATGGGTTTGCCAAATTGGCGCCGGTTGGCCGCCCAATCGGTCGTCATGTCCAGAAGCCGTTCCGCTTTGCCACAGCAACTCGCCCCAACCCAGATACGCCCCATACCCAGCCACTGACCCGCAATGTCAAACCCGCGGCCTTCTTCGCCCAACACCTGATCCGGCCCCAGACGCACATTGTCAAACGACAGGGCATAGGTTTTGTAGCCTCGGTAGCTCACACTTTTTGTACCTTCGCGACAGTCAAAACCCGGCAGGCCAACATCGACCAGAAAGGCCGTCACCCGCTTGCGCGGTCCGCGTGGCGTTTCGTCTTCACCCGTCGCGGCAAAGACGATGGCAAAATCGGGCATACACGGCCCCGAAATGAAATGCTTGGAGCCGTTCAAGATCCAATCATCCCCGTCCCGGCGCGCATTGGATTTCATGCCCATTGCGTCTGACCCAGCTTCGGGTTCGGTCAGGGCAAAGAGCTCGCGTTTTTCACCCGTAACACAGGGGAGAAGATAGCGTTCGCGCTGATCACCCTCGCAGGCCAGCAGGATTTCCGTGGGCCGCGCCGCCCAGCTATGGAGCGCATGCGTGGCTTTGCCATATTCGCGCTCGATCAGGTGCTGCGCCGAAAGGCTCAGTCCGCCACCGCCCACCTCTTCGGGCAGGTTGCAGGCATAAAGGCCCAGTTCCTTGGCCCGCGCCTCGATCTGTCGGCCCAGATCTTCGGGCACTTCGCCCTGGCGGTCGACCTCTTCTTCATGGGGAAAAATCTCGTCCTCCATGAAGGCGCGCACCGTGCTGAGCAGCAGTTCGTTTTCGTGACTGACCTGAAAATTCATGTGCTGTCGCTCCTAGGCGTCCGCGCCGCGCAGGCCCAATTTGTTGCGCGCTTCTTGCGGGCTTAGAACCCGCCCCCCATCCGTTCGATGATCTCGACCACGCGGGTCACAAGCTGACCGTTGGTGGCTGGCACACCGCGGTCGAGCCAGATGTTGTCCTCAAGCCCCACGCGCACATTGCCACCCAGGGCCACCGCCGCGGCCGCCATTGGCATCTGCATCCGGCTGATGCCAAAACTGGCCCAACTGGCACCCGCCGGTAGTTGTGCCTTCATCGCGGCCATGGTCTCGACCGTCTGATCGGCCCCCCACGGTATGCCCAGACAGAGCTGGAACATCGGGGGCGCTGCAATCAAGCCTTCCTCGACCATCGCCTTGGCAAAGCGGATATGGCCCAGATCAAACACCTCAAGCTCGGGCTTCACGCCCCAATCGCGGGTCAACTCCGCCATGCGGCGCAAGGTGGGCGGGGTCGAGATATAAATCTCATTACCATTGCCAAAATTCAGCGTGCCACAATCCAGCGAGCAGATTTCCGGCATACATTCCTTGATATGAGCCAGCCTTTCGTCCGGCCCGATCATGTCCGTCCCGGGGCCGGGCTGCGCAGGGTCTTCCGCGGACGGCACCCAATCGCCGCCCATCCCGGCGGTGAGGTTGATCACCACATCGGTGTCGCTGGCTCGCACCAGATCAACCGCCTCCTTGAAGAGTTTGGGGTCACGCGACCCCTGTCCCGTTTCCGGGTCACGCACATGCAGATGCGCAATCGCCGCACCCGCTTTGGCCGCCTCAATGGCCGCATCGGCGACCTGCGCAGGGGTCACAGGAATATGTGGGCTTTTACCCGTGGTATCACCGGCACCGGTGACAGCACATGTAACGATCACTTCAAAATTCATGCACACTCTCCCTTTTCCAACAGTGTGCGGCGCACCATGTGAAAATATGTCGATTATTCGCCGGTTTTGAGGGTAATGTGACGGATAATCTTACTTTTTCGCCATAACCGGAGGCGCTCCGATCGCATGACTTCGACCCTAAATGACGGCAAGCGACCCGTGCGCATTGCCACGATCCTTGTGCCCCGTTTCAGCATGATGAGTTTGATCAGCTTGCTGGAACCGATCCGCATCGCCAACTATCTTTCACCCACGCCGCTATATGAAACACTGTTCTGCAGCGCGGAGCCCGGTGAGGTCGTGGCCAGCAACGGAATGCCCGTGATGTGTCAGGGCTTGCCGGAGGCTCCGCCGGAAAAATTGAGCAAGGATGATCTTGCATTGGTGGTGGGAAGCTGGGGGTCAGAACACTACTCGAACGCGAAATTGCTGTCGTGGTTGCGGCGCTCTGATCGGCAGGGCATTCGCCTCTGTGCGGTCGAAATGGCGCCCTATATCTTTGCCCGAGCGGGCTTGTTGAAGGGGCGACGGGCCACGGCGCATTGGGCCTATCTGGCCGGCTTGCAGGAATTGCTGCCCGACGTTTTTGGCCCGGAACAACTTTTTACGGCGGAGGGGCGCATCATGACCTGTGCGGGCCTGAGTGCCGGGCTTGATTTCATGCTGCACCTGATCCGCCAGTCTCACGGCGATGCCCTTGTGGCGGAGATTTCAGATACGCTTTTGCACCACCCGGTGCGGAGCGCGGAGCAGCCACAGCGCAAGACGCTCGGTCGGGGTCTGGATGCGTTACCACCGCATGTCGGAGCAGCCTTCGAGCTGATGGATCAACATCTGAGCGAGCCCCTCACCGTGCCGGAACTGGCGCAACGTGTGGGCCTGTCGCAGCGTCAGCTGGAGCGCCAGTTCAAACAGGCCATCGGCTGCAGCGTGGTTCAATTTGGCCTGTTGCTCAGGTTGCAACATGCGCGTGTACTGTTGCTATCCACCGATCTTGGGGTGCGTGAAATTGCGGCGGCATCGGGTTTCAATTCCCTGTCGCACTTTGCCTATTCGTTCAGAAAGTGTTTCGGGCGCAGGCCCCGCGAATATCGGCAGGCCTGGCCGGATCACAAGGAGGCCCCGGACTGGCCCGGCACCTTGGCCACCTATCTTGAGACGTTGGTTCCCAATCAAACGCACCCGACCAGCAGCGCGGTGAAACCCGGCCTTACTCCGCCTGCCGGAGCGCGTTGAGCACCGCAACGATTTTGCGGTCCCTGTCTGCCGCCATGTCTTCAAAATGGCGATCTCCGGCGATGGCATTGCACCCGTCGACCATACGATCACGCAATTCCTGTGTCAGTTCAGGCGCCTCTAGCCGGGTCCAGGGCCATTTGAGCGCCGGACCAAACTGATCCAGATTGGTGGCCATGCCCCCAGCCCCACACGCGACGTGAAACGCCATGCATTGCCCCTGAACGGCCATGCGCGGTGCCGGCCCGTTTATCAGTGCTATATCAATGTCTTCGGGTGTCGCTTCACCTGCGGCCACCATGTGTAATGCCTCGCGCCAGAGTGCTTCCTGCAGTCGTGTCGCAACAAAACCCGGGATTTCCTTTTTCATAATCAACGGCGCTTTGCCCGCTGCCTCATAAAACGCCCCTGCCCATGTCACCGCGTCCGGGTATGTCTGCTCTCCGCCCACAATCTCGACCAATGGCAAAAGATAAGGCGGGTTAAATGGATGGCCGATCACACATCGGCCCGGCGTCGGGCACTCGGCTTGGATTTCCGTCATTGTCAGGCCCGATGTCGACGACCCGATGACCACATTTTCAGGCAGAACCGCGCCCATCCGGGCATAAAGCGCCTGCTTGATCTCAAGCCGCTCCGGCGCGCTTTCCTGAACGAATTCTGCGCCGTCCAAAGCCTCCTCGAGATCGCTTGTCACCGTCAGACGATCACGCGAGGCACCTTGGGCAAGACCCATCGCCTCAAGGCTGATCCAGGCGGTGTCCAGAATGGCATCAAAGGCCGGGCGCTCGGACATATCATGCAGATAGGCCGTAACGTCATACCCACGCGCCAGAAAATGCGCAGCCCATCCACCGCCAATGGGACCAGCCCCAAGGCTGGCCACGCGACGTACCTTATGGGGATCAGGATACATGCTCATTCGCCTTTGAAATTCGGTTCGCGTTTTTCAACGAAGGCCGCCACACCTTCGGCCGCGTCATCAGATTTCAGCATCTTGCGGTAGACCGGCATCGGGTCCGTGCGCATTTTGTGGAAGGCCGCTTGCAAGGGATGGCACTCGATTTCGCGCTGCACTTCCTTGACGCTTTGCATGGCCAGAGGCGCGGACCATGCGATGGACGCCGCCCATTCGCGCGCCGCATCCATCAACTGATCCTTTGGCACGACCTTGTTGACCAACCCGTAATGCGCCGCCTCGTCGGCCTTCATCCGGCGGCCCAACAGGAACATTTCCATCGCGATATTATGCGGAATGCGACGTGGCAGACGCTGTAACGCGCCCGCATCCGGCACGATACCCAGAGGCATTTCCGGCAGGCCGAACTCGACATGATCAGCGGCGATCAGCAGGTCACAGGCCATGGCCATCTCGAACCCGCCGCCAATCGCCAGCCCGTTGATGGCCGCGATGACCGGTTTGTTCAGCGCCCAGTTCTCGGTGAGGCCAGTGAAGCCGCCAAACCCGTATTCATCCGCCTCCCACCAGTTATCAAGCTGCATTTCCCCGTCGTTCAATGCCTTGAGGTCCCAGCCCGCCGAGAAAATCTTCTCACCGCCACCGGTCAGGATCGCGCAGCGCAGTTCCTTGTCCTCATGCAATTCCTGAAAGGCCGCGGCCAGCGCCTGCGACGTCGGCACATCGATGGCATTCACCTTGGGCCGGTCCAGCGTGACCTCCAGAACATGGCCGTTGCGGACCACTTTCACTTCATCCGACATGTCTCGTCTCCTTGTTCAAAGGCCGTGTCACCGCACCCCATCTGCGCCCATCTGACCGGCATACCAATGGGCAAACCGGGCCACGTTCGGCTCCAGCAGAGGTTGAAACCGCCCCTGTGTCGCCGCGGGCGAGGCCAAGCCGCGTTGTTGATTTTCGAGTGCCGGGATGTCTTCGGCCAACGCCGCATCCAACCGTTCGTGATACGCCGCGATCTGGGCATCAGCCCCCGGCAGAGCGAGCGTTTCAGGCGGGAAACAGGCCGATTGCACGACCTGACAGCGATCCGGCCCAAGCGGATAGGCCTCATAGACCCAAAGCGCGTCAGAGTTGGCGGCAAAGGTCATGTTTGGGAAAACCCATGTGTAGCGCGCGCCTTGCGTGGCCTCCCCTTTCAAGCCCTCAATCGGCGGCAATGCCATCGATTGTTGGTCCTGCAAAAGCCCGCCCGTGCCATCGGTCTTGCCGAACTGGCTGGTATAAGCTCCTGTTGTGTCGTCCACCGGATCAGGCTCGGCGTAGAGCGCGTTGACCGTATCGGGATGCACAAAGGGCAGATGGTAGTATTCGTTGAAAACCTCGATGAAGGCTTTCCAGTTGCAGGCCACTTCCAGCGTGGCGCGACGCGTGGTCACAAGGTTTTCCAGCGGCCAGGGCGCGTGACGCGCAGCGAAATCACCCAAATACATGTCCAGATCAGGGGCCGCGTCATCAAAGCAGACAAAGGCAAAGCCCAGCCGTTCCTCGGCGCGGTAGCTGTGCAGCCCATGATCTGCCTTGTCGAACCCCTCTGCCGCCTCCATCTGCGGCGCTGCGGCAAGGCTGCCATCCAGCCGGTACGCCCAGGCGTGAAACGGGCATTTTACACCACGGCAGGCACCCGCGCCTTCCATCAAACGCGCGCCTCGGTGGCGGCAGGAATTAGCAAAGGCGCGCAAAACGCCTTCGCGGTCGCGCAACAGGATGACCGATTGTCCGGCGAAATCGAGCGCAATGTAATCGCCCGGATCACGCACCATGTCCGCGCGGCCCAGACCGACCCACCCGCCAAAGACCGCGTGGGTTTCATCCGCCAACACGCGTGCGGACCGGTAGCATTCCGGCGGGATGGACCACGCCTGTTCGGCGGATCGCCGGCATCGCGCCAGCGCCTCTTTCAACGTTTGATCCGCGGCCCCCATGACGCCCTCAGCGCATCACAAACGGGTTGGCCATCGGCGCGTCGGATGTGTTCATCCACACGGTCTTGGGACGGGTGTAATCATACATCGCCTGGAACCCGCTTTCGCGACCATAGCCCGACCCTTTGACCCCACCAAATTCCGCAATGGGTGATACGACGCGGTAAGTGTTGACCCAAACAATCCCGGCACGCACCGCATCGGCCATGCGCAGGCTGCGCGCTGAATCGCGTGTAAAGATGCCCGCGGCGAGGCCGTGCTCGGTATCGTTGGCCAGTTCGATCACTTCCTCTTCGGTCTTGAAACGCTGCGCACAGAGGACGGGCCCAAAAAGTTCGGTATCAACGATGCGCAAGTCCTGCCGCGGGCAGGCCAACACTGTGGGTTCAAAAAACAGACCACCCGTTCCTTTCGGGCGCTGACCTCCGGTCAGAACCTCGGCCCCTTCGGTGACGGCATGGGCAATCTCAGCCTCGATGTGATCCCGCTGACCAACTGTGCAAAGTGGACCCATCTGGGTCTCTTCCAACAGCGGATCACCGATCTGGATCTGTTTTGCCTGCGCCACCATCCGTTCGAGGAATTCATCGGCAATATCGTCGTGCAGGTAGAGGCGCGACCCGGCAACACAGCTTTGACCGGTTGCGCCGAATATGCCCGCGATGGAGGCATTCACAGCACTTTCGATATTGGCGTCGTCAAAGACAATGAAGGGCGATTTGCCGCCCAATTCCAGGCTGACCTCGGCAAAATTATTCTTGGAGTTTTCCAGCACATGCCGCGCCGCACCCGGACCGCCGGTGAAGGACACCCGCGCCACGAGTTTGTGCCCGGTCAGCGCACGGCCACAGGGCTCCCCATGGCCGGTCACAATATTGACCACGCCGGGGGGAAACCCCGCCTCTTCGATCAGTTTGCCAAACTCAAGCATCGCAGCAGAGGCATGTTCGGACGCCTTGAGCACAACCGTGTTCCCCGCCGCCAGCGCCGGGCCGATCTTGACCGCAACGAGAAAGAGCTGACTGTTCCATGGCACAACGGCGGCCACCACACCCAAAGGTTCGCGCTTGGTGAAGACAAAGAGATCGGGCTTGTCGATGGGCAGCGTTTCACCGCTGATCTTATCGGCGCAACCCGCATAAAACTGGAAAAATTCGGCGATGTATTTCGCCTGCCACCTGGTTTCCTTGAGCATCTTGCCAGTATCAATCGTCTCGACCCGGCCCAGATCTTCGGACTTGTCCGCCAGCAACTCCGCCAGACGCCGCAGATGTTTGCCCCGCTCTGTGGGTGTCATCTTGGACCACGGCCCTGTGGTGAAGGCCGCATGTGCCGCCTGCACAGCGCGATCTACGTCCGCCTCCGTGGCCTCTGGCACCCGAGACCAGATCTCGCCCGTGGTTGGATTCGCGCTCTCAAACGTTCCGCCGTCGGAGGCATCCACCCACGCGCCATCTATCAACATCTGGTACTGCGTTACGTCCGTCATCTCGTCGACCTCCCTGTCCCGTGATTCTCATCTTGGGTGGATTTAACCGGCAAATATGCGATTTATCGACACCCGGCGGCGAAAAATATGGAAATGAGATCAGCGGCAGGCGTCACCACGGCCTGAACGCAGCAACGCGTGGCCGGTTCAACAGGAGCGATGCGGTACATTCAGCCCTTGGCGGACCATCCCCAGAAACGCACCATCATCAGCACGCCGGCCAGCGCCAGACCCACGGCCAGACCCAGCCAGATGCCGACACCGCCAAAGCCCCAGGTGAAACCCAGCACATAGCTGGCGGGCACACCGATCAACCAATAACTGACCGCGGCGATGATCATCGGGATTTTGGTGTCCTGCAAGCCGCGCAATAACCCCAACGCCATGACCTGCGCGGCATCCACCAATTGGAAAAGTGCCGCCGCCGCCAACAACCCCACGCCAACGGCGATGACCGCGGCGCGGTCAGGCTCACCGGGATGCATAAAGAGGCCGATCAGGAATTCAGGCACAATCAAAAAGCCCAGAACGGTCAGGCTGGCCGCCAGGAGCGACAGACCAATTGCTACCGTGGCACCGTCGCGCAGCCCGCGATTGTCACCACGCTCATAGGCTTGGGCAGCTCGAACCGTCGCTGCGTTGCTCAGACCCATATGGATCATGAAAACGGCGGAAGTGACCTGTATAGCTGCCCCATGGGCGGCCAAGGCAAGCGTGCCGAGCCAGCCCATCATCACCGATGACGCCGCGAACAATCCGACCTCGCACAGATTGGTCAACCCAATGGGCCAGCCCACACGGAAGACCTGTCCCAAGGCCTCCCAATCGGGCCGCCAAAGCCGCTGGAAAAGCGCGAATTGCGGCGTGACCCACATGATATAGATCACCAGAACCAGCAAAGAAGCGATGCTGACACTCAACGATGCCACAGCGGCACCGCGAATGCCCATTTCCGGGAAACCCCAGTTGCCAAAAATCAGCAGGTAGTTGACGCCTATGTTCAAAAAGACGGCCCCAACCGTGACCCACAGGACAATCTGCGTGCGCTCCAGCGCCGCCAGAAAGGATTTCAGCACCATCACCAAAAGCGCAGGCAGGATCGACCACCCGACCAATGACAGGTACTCCGCCGCCATGGTCGAAATCTCTGGGTCCTGTTTGAGCGCCAGAAAGAGTGCCTCGGACCAGATCGCAAGCGGCAACACCGCCAGACCAAAAATGCTGGACGCCCAAAGCCCCATGCGCGTGACACGGCGGACTTGCGTTTCGTCCCCGACCTCATAAGCGGCGGCCACCATCGGCATGACGGCAAAGGCAAAACCCGACCCCATGATGAAAAGCACGAACCAGAGCGTGCCGCCTAGAACTTCGGCCGCCAGCGCTTCGATGGAATACCACCCGAGCATGACCGCATCGCTCAGGGTCACAGCGAACTGCGCCAGATGGCTGCCGATCAACGGCACGCCAAGCGTCAACACACGCTTCGCGTGGTGGCGATATCCCTGAGTCTGTTGCATGCCCCCGCCCTACGCCTGCGGTGCGACAGTGGCAAGACAGGTCGGGATCAAACCGGCAAACTCCGGCCCAGAGGGCGGCTTTCAAGCCACACGGCGTCAGCGGGCCTTGCGTTGATCCGGATGCAAGGCCGTGCCCAAAATATGTTCGGACTGATGCACGACGTGCTGCGCCGTACTGACGATCAGCGGATCCGGTGACATGGCAATATCGGGATCCTTGCCAGGATAATCCAGCGAACTCAGGAAATGCAGCATGCAATTGAGGCGTGCGCGTTTCTTGTCATTCGACTTGATCACCGTCCACGGCGCATCAGCGGTGTCGGTGTAGAAGAACATCGCCTCCTTCGCCTCGGTGTAATCATCCCACTTGCCCAGACTTTGTTTGTCGATCGGGCTCAGCTTCCATTGCTTCAAAGGGTCGGTCGCGCGGCTGTCAAATCGACGTATCTGTTCGTCCTGGGTGACCGAAAACCAGTATTTGTAAAGCCGGATGCCGGAGCGCACCAGCATCCGTTCCAGTTCCGGCGTCTGGCGCATGAATTCCAGATATTCGGCAGGCTCGCAAAAGCCCATCACACGTTCAACTCCCGCCCGATTGTACCAGGAGCGGTCATAGAAAACCATTTCCCCGCGCGTCGGTAAATGGCTGATATAGCGTTGAAAAAACCACTGACCCCGCTCTTCATCGGTGGGTTTGTTCAGGGCCACGACGCGCGCCTGACGCGGGTTCAGATGTTCGGTGAACCGCTTGATCGTACCGCCTTTGCCCGCCGCATCGCGCCCTTCGAACAACAGCACAAACTTCTGACCGGTTTCCTGCGCCCAGTGCTGAACTTTCAAGAGTTCCGCTTGAATCTTGGCCTTGGTATCTTCGTAGGGACCACGGCCCAATTTCGTATCATAGGGATATTTGCCATTCTCAAACGCCATACGCAGGCTGTTGTGATCGTCGGCCTCCGCCGGTTCAGGTACCGCAGCGGGCCCTGGGTTGGTCTTGGTTGTCGGTTTGGTCATCATGCGCCTCCTTCATATTGTCATGAAAGGGCAAAGCATGGTTTGACGTCGCGCACCTTGATCAGGGTCAATACCGCAATATTCAGATTAAAGCGTCGAAATGGCGCAACGGGTATTGTGGGTCAGTGCGTCCACGCACCCCGACGATTGGTGGCAAAGTTTTCGCCATAGCCACCGGCACGGATGTTGGGTTTGCGTGTCTTTGGTTCCTGAACCACCGCATCGATGCCATTTTCCTCGGCATATTCCAATGCCGCCTCTTTCGACGAAAACCGCAGTTTGACCTGAGCCTGCGTATCCGACGATGAGGTCCAGCCCATCAGCGGGTCAACGCTGCGCGCCTCATCGGCCACGTATTCCAGCACCCAATGCTTGGTCTTGGCGGTGCCGGACTGCATCGCATTGCGGGCAGGTTTGTAGATACGAGCGGGCATGGGCAAACTCCTGTAGGTGCAAGCGTTATCCCAAAATCAGTGCCGCGCGGCAAGTACTGAAATAATGCAATTGCCACGGAACACCGACAGTCTAATTCGACGTCTATATCCTTCACATTTCCGCTTGCTCCCCATCGCCGCAATCGCCATGGTGTCACTCTTAAGATTGTCGTTGAAAGGTTTGAGATTGGGACTTGGTCTATCGCTCGTCGCCCGCCCGCCGCGCCGATTTCTACGTACCTCTTACTTCTCAATCGAAAAGGTTTCGCAGTGGACCTGGGAAACGCTGCCGCTGCCGGGACCGATGCACCGCCTTTACGAACAAAGCGACTATGACGGCAAACTATACTGCCGCCCCACACCTTTAGAGGAAGACGTCGAGTTTTCAGTGGAAAACAGGCTGCTGCGCGTCTCTTCCAAGACATCGACGCTCGGCCCTGGCTATCACGCGCACCTTGTCCGAGCTTTGCAAAAAATTGCTAGGCAAAACGGCTTTGAATGGCAGGAAAGCGAAGATGCCTTTGACGAGACCGGATACTTTTCAAGTCAGGATTTCGGGGCATTGCAACAGGAGAATGCAAAACAGGCTGAAGCCATTGCTCGTACGCTTCTTGAATATGCCGACGAAGGCATGAGCAACTTACGCATCGGACTTCCGCTTGACCTCGACGTTTCAGACATGCACGAGTTTGCATTGACCCCGTTGGGACCGCGTTCCCGGGCATTCTTCGAGAAGTTCGTCGCCGACGAGTGCTTTATCTACTGGGATAGAGAACTGACAGCAAAAACCAGGCGAAACCTGGCCGAAGCGTTGTTGTGGCTGGAATTCCCTTGGGCGGCACCATTGGACGACAGGAACAAGTTGGTTGCCCAGACCGTACTCGACCTGACGAAAGATATCGAATTGCCCTGGCAATCCGAAGTACGAGCCTTGCTTTCAGCGGAAGATGTCATCGCGCCCGCTGCCGCCGGGATAGGCTATAAAAAGCGGATGTTACGACGCCGGGGAACCGGCAACTGGACCCTCCTTGTTCCAGGATATTTCGATTTTGAGGCGGAGGACAGCAACCTGAACTGGTGGTGGGGCGATCGCAGCATCTATTTCTCAAGCCTGAGCTATGATCCCTCGCCAGACAGTCAGGATGGCCCGGCCCTTGAACACGATACCGAATACTCAGAAACAGTTGACGGCTATCATTACCGCGCTGAATTTGTCGCTGGGAACTCAGAGCAAAACGATGAATTCAAACTGAAAGCAACAGTAGAGGCAGAGGGAACCGTTGCCATCCTGACCATAACCTGTGCCAACGCATCGGATCGCGACTGGGCGCTCGGCATCCTGAAATCCATAAAGTTGACGCCAGAGCCTACTGACTGATCCTGTCGGCAATGCCGGGACGGGGCTTGAACTTGCGGGCCATAATATCAAATGTGGTCAGAGCCAGAGGATCTGCCCATGCCCTATGCCCATTCCGACAAACAAGACGCGCTGATGCATGCCGCCGCGCCGGACATCCGTGAGCGGCTGAAGCTGGAAGGCGGCAAGGCGTTTGTCATGGAGACCGAGTTTCAGCCCGCCGGTGATCAGCCAACGGCGATTGCAGAGCTGTCACAGGCCGTGAATGAGGGCGAGCGGGATCAGGTTTTGCTGGGGGCCACGGGCACGGGCAAGACCTATACAATGGCCAAGGTTATCGAGGAAACGCAGCGTCCCGCGATCATCCTCGCGCCGAACAAAACACTCGCCGCGCAACTTTACGGGGAATTCAAAGGGTTTTTTCCCCATAACGCGGTCGAATACTTCGTCAGCTACTATGATTACTACCAGCCCGAAGCCTATGTCGCGCGCTCGGACACCTATATCGAGAAAGAAAGCCAGATCAACGAACAGATCGACCGTATGCGCCATTCGGCGACGCGGGCGCTTCTGGAGCGGGACGATGTGATCATCGTCGCCTCGGTCAGCTGCATCTACGGTATCGGGTCGGTCGAGACGTACGGGGCGATGACCCAAGACTTGAAAGTCGGTGGAGACTACGACCAGCGCAAGGTGATTGCTGACCTTGTGGCGCAGCAATACCGCCGCAACGATCAGGCCTTTCAGCGCGGATCGTTCCGGGTACGGGGCGACAGCCTGGAAATATTCCCGGCGCACCTGGAGGACCGCGCATGGCGCCTGAGCTTCTTCGGAGAAGAACTTGAATCAATTACCGAATTCGATCCCTTGACCGGTGAAAAGACTGATACGTTCGAACAGATCCGTGTTTATGCCAATTCGCATTACGTGACACCGAAGCCAACGATGCAGCAGGCGATCATCGGCATCAAGAAAGAGTTGAGGATCAGGCTGGATCAGCTTGTTTCCGAAGGTAAATTGCTGGAAGCACAGCGGCTGGAACAGCGGACGAATTTCGATCTTGAAATGCTGGAAGCCACAGGCGTATGCAACGGGATCGAGAACTATTCCCGCTATCTCACCGGACGCGCTCCTGGCGAGCCGCCGCCCACTCTGTTTGAGTTCATCCCCGATCACGCGATTGTCTTTGCCGATGAAAGCCATGTCAGCGTGCCGCAGATCGGCGGCATGTACAAAGGCGACTACCGGCGCAAATTTACCCTCGCGGAACATGGCTTCCGCCTGCCCAGCTGCATGGATAACCGCCCCCTCAAATTCGAGGAATGGGACGCGATGCGCCCGCAATCTGTGTTTGTCTCGGCCACCCCCGCCAAATGGGAGATCGAACAGACCGGTGGCGTGTTTGTCGAACAGGTGATCCGCCCCACAGGCCTGCTGGACCCGATGGTCGAGATCCGCCCCGTCGAAATGCAGGTGGATGATCTGCTGGACGAGGTTCGCAAGGTCGCTGCCGATGGTTTCCGTACGCTGGTTACGACCTTGACGAAACGCATGGCCGAAGACCTGACCGAATACATGCACGAACAGGGCATCCGCGTGCGCTACATGCACTCCGACATTGATACCCTTGAAAGAATTGAAATTCTTCGCGATTTGCGTCTGGGTGCCTTCGACGTTCTGATCGGGATCAACCTCTTGCGCGAGGGGCTCGATATTCCGGAATGCGGTCTTGTCGCCATTCTGGACGCGGACAAGGAAGGGTTCCTGCGCTCGGAAACCTCGCTCATTCAGACCATCGGACGCGCCGCTCGTAACGCGGAGGGCCGCGTGATCATGTATGCGGATCGCATCACCGGATCGATGGAACGCGCCTTGGGTGAAACCGACCGCCGCCGCGCCAAACAGATCGCCTACAACGAAGCCAACGGCATCACCCCTGAAACGGTCAAAAAGAACGTCGAGGATATTCTGGCAGGCCTCTACAAGGGCGACGTGGACATGAACCGCGTCACGGCAAATGTCGACAAGCCGATGCACGGCGCCAACCTTCAGGCGCATCTGGACGGGCTGCGCGCCGAGATGCGCAAAGCGGCGGAAAACCTCGAATTCGAGGAGGCCGCACGGTTGCGAGATGAGGTGAAACGGCTTGAAGCGGTGGACCTTGCCGTGGCCGATGATCCCTTGGCGCGACAATCCGCAATCGAGGCCGCCAGCGAGGCCGCAACACGTCAAAAAGGGCGTTCAACAGCGGGGCGTCCGGGCCAACGCGGCGGCAATGTAAAGCGCCGAAAACGGTAAACGCCTGCCACACGTTAAATGTTCACGTCTGAGCGACACTTCACGTCAAAGTAGCGTACAGAAAAGCCACCTTGTGTTCATCCGACAAACAATGCCGTCCAAAACACACAAATTGTTGCGAAATTCTCGGTTAAAGCGCGAAAATTTGACTAAATTGTGTACCAGTTCCCCTTGCCTGTTAACGCCCGATTAAACTAAAACTTCGCTTGCGTAACTATCAATTCTAACCAGTGAAATAATGGGGGTAACATACCAGTGTTCTTCAAATCACTAAAACTCGCCGCCGCTTTGGTCTTCGGACTTGGCACGGCATCGGCCTATGCGGCCACGTTTACGTACAACCTCTCGGACCATGGAAATGGTTCGCAAGCTGCAAACCATGACTATGGTCTGCGTCTGGATGCAGAAGGCAAGTTCTTCTCATTCGGCAACGGTGCATCAGCTCAGCTCATCTATGATGACGTCGCTGGCACAGCCAAAATCGTTGGTACCGTTCGCGAAAGCCTCGGCTTGGTCGGCGGCATCAAAACTTTTGGTGCTCTTTGGAACGTTGTCTACGACATGACCGGTCTGACCGATAAAGGCGCCGGCACGTTCAAAGACAAAGCCGGCAATGGCAACGGTTCGGTATCGCTCGGCGATGAATCGTTGGCTCTCGGTGCCAAAAAGAACAGCTGGGGCACTTACTTTGCGTTCCTGAACGACGGTCACCGTCTGTCGGGTAACCCTGGTGAAGGCCTCGTTGGTCGTGGCTGGGTACGCCAAGACAAGTGCTGCAACGACTTCCTGTTCCGTGCGGAACTGGATGATGGCGGCACAGGTGGTGCAGTACCGCTTCCAGCAGCAGGCTGGATGCTTCTGTCCGGTCTCGTCGGCATGGGCGCAATCTCGCGTCGTCGCCGCGGCTGAACCGCAGCACAACTGACATAGATAAAGAGGCGCGGCATGCAGATGTCGCGCCTTTTTCGTGGGCAGCATTGCCCCACCGACACCGCGATGGTCCCTATCTCCAGAAATACGTGAAGGTCCGTTTTGCTTGGCAGGCCCGAGCGTTGGATGGCGGATAAAGGCGAGGGCGACCTGCTAACCGTGCCGCCACGCGGCGCGCACGGCCAAGGCTCAGGAAAAGCGGCGGCGCAATGCGACGTTCAGGGCCTCAATCGCCACAACCATCAAGATAACGGCAAGGGTCACGCTGGCGGCTTTGTCGTATTGGAATGAGCGCACATAGGTCTGGATGTAAAATCCGATCCCACCCGCCCCGACGACGCCCAATACAAGCGACTCGCGCAAATTAAGCTCGAAGCGAAAGATCGTATCGCGCGCCACCACCGGCGCCATCTGCGGCCAGATCGCATGGCGCAGGCGCAAGAGCGGCCCCGCCCCGGCACTTTCAAGCGCCTCTACCGGCGCGCGTGCCACGCCGTCAATCGCCTCCGCATAGAACTTGGCCAACATGCCGGTGGCATGAAACGCCACAGCAATGATCCCCGGCAGCGGGCCCAGACCAACGGCGCCGACCATCAACATTGCCACCAGGATCAGCGGAATGGCCCGGATCAATGCCAAAACCACCCGCACGGGCCGATGGACAAAGCCCGGCACCATGGTTTCCGCAGCCGCAATGCCCAAAGGGATCGAGGCGATGACAGCACCCAATGTGCCCAGAATGGCAATCCTTAGGGTTTCCGCAGACCCCTTGATGATCTCATCCATAATCTCGGGCGATGGCGGCCACATGCGCCCCATGAACTCGGCAATGCGCGGGCCTGAGCTGAGGAGCCGTGCCGGGTCCACTTGGGTGGAGAGCATGGCCCAGATCACCGCGCCGGCGATCAACAGGGTCAAGGTGAACCCGCCAGTTTCGCGCGCACGCATCAGCTGACCACCCGCAGGCCCGGTTTGGGCGGCGTGGGCACGTCATTGCTACCCTCGTGGTAGATTTGCGCAATGTCTTGCTGGGTGACCTTGTCGGCCGCGCGGTCAAACTGAACCTTGCCATCGCGCAAACCGATCACACGATCCGCATAGCGCATGGCCAGATCAGGCTGGTGGGAACTGAACACGCTGGTCGCCCCCCGCATGCGGGCCGCACCGGTGATCAGCCCCAGAATGTCATCGGCACGGGCCGGATCTAGGTTACTGACAGGCTCATCCGCTAGGATCAGTTGAGGTTCCTGCGCCAGGCATCGGGCAATGGCCACGCGCTGGCGCTGCCCCCCGCTCAGGCTGTCGACCCGGCGATGGGCCAGATCTGCGATACCTGCCTCGGTCATGGCTTTATGCACCGCACTGCGGTCTTGCGCGCTGCTTCGACCCAGAAAAGCAGATAGCACGGGCATCCGTCCAAGACGGCCGTTCAACACGTTCCGCTCAACACTGCTGCGCTCCACGAGCGCGAATTCCTGAAAAACAAAACCTGTTTTTATGCGACTTGTGCGTGGCGGAATGCGGTCCGGAGAGTGCGGTTGGCCCAACACATCGACCTGCCCGCGCCACCCGCGCAACCGCCCGTCACAAAGCGCCAGCAAGGTGGTCTTCCCCGCACCCGACGCCCCCAGAAGCGCGACGGATTCACCCGCCTGTACGCGGATATTGATATCCGACAAGGCGGGACGCCCATGTTCGGCCCCCAGGTGATGGAGGCTCAAATCCGCGATATGAATGGCGTTCGTCACAAGTTCAAATCTCTTACTGTGCAAGGCCAAAGCGGCGGGCCATCGCGCGAACACCGTCATAGGCGGCACTATCGGCGCGTACATAGCCATCTGGCCCGTATAAATAGGCCAGCTTGGCCCGATGCTCTGGTTCGTTCAGTTGCATCATCGCGGCGGTAAAACGTTCGGTCAGATCCGCATCCAGTCCGGGACGTGCAATCACCACATGGCTGGGGATGGCCGGGCTTTCGGCGATCCATGTGATCTCGGCCTGTTGCTGAGGTGTCAGCAACAGATCAGCATATTGGCTGGCCCCGGCCGCATCCACCAAACCGGCCGCTACCGCCTGCATCGCCTGTTGATATCCACCGGCAAAGAATACCCGCCCAAAGAACTCGTCGGCGCGATCTGGTGCATCAATCAGGCCCGCCTCTTCGAATTCCGCCAGCGGGTACATATACCCGGATTCCGAAATTGGATCAGCAAAGGCAATATCGCGATCCCGCAAATCCGCCAGCGTTTTGATCCCGCTATCTTTGCGCACGAATACCCGGCCCGTGTAGGTGGGCGCGCCCCGATAGACTTCGGACAAAAGCGGCACAGCACCGATTTCCTTTTCCGCGAGCACGAAAGGCAACCCGCCCATAAAGGAAATATCCGCGTCACCGTTACGCAATGCCTCAACCGCCGCGGCGTGATCAAAGGTCACAAACCCCTCGACCGGCACGCCCACCTGTTCAGACAGCCAGCCGGTGATCGTTTCGATGTCACCCAACAGCTTTTCGGGGTTTTCCTGTGGGATGAATGCCAGTTTCAGGGCGTTGCCCTGTGAAAAGGCGGGCAGAGCCGTCAACGAGGCCGCCGCCGCAAGGGCCAGAAAGTCACGACGTACCATGCTCATCAGTACACCCTTTCGTCGATATCTTCGGTAATCGCCTTGAACTCTGTCCAATGCGCCTCGGCTGCCGGCCAGTCTTCGTCACGCACCGCCTGCCCCACGGCATCGAGTAGCTCCGCCATGCGGTAGATGCCCGGACGCTCGGCAAGGTTCGACATGGTGCTGGCATCCGCCGCCAGATCACCGGCAACCGTGTCCGTCAGAACCAGTATGTGATAGCTGTCGCGCTTGGGCAGCAACGTATCAAGGGTCGAGGCGAAGGTAGTCAGCTCTTCAAACGCCAGCCGGAAAGGCGTGTTGCGCTCATCGAAGGTCTCAAAGGGTTCATCGCCCGCGCCCACCGTCTCAAGATAGGCGGTCAGATCAGCGCGTTCGCCATCAGACAACTCCAACCCCTTGGTATCGTTGAACCAATCCACAACCGAGGCCAGCGTGGGCAGTGATCCGTCGTGGAAATACGGCGCGGTATAGGCGCTGCTGAGCAATGTGGGCGTGTCCAGCGCACCGGCGCGCGCGCCCTCGTAAGCTGGATGCACCGAGCCGATGTCATGCGCCTTGCGGTCCAGGAAATTGGCCGATGGGATATGACAACTGGCGCAGGATTGGTCATCCATCTGGGCAAAGGGGCGTTTGAATATCTCTTCACCGCGGTGCGCCGCCTCCGGCGCAAGATCAGTCAACTCACCTTGGGCGGTCAGCATGGAATTAGGTAGGAAATCAAACTCCTGCATATAGGCCACCAGCGCGTCGAGCATGAAAGGCGTCGGCTCCGCCCCGCCGAATTCGTTCACGATCACGTTGCGCGTGAAATCATGCAGGCTGCCAAAGCGGCCATCGCGCCCGTATGGCCCGGTAAAGCGCAACCCGCGCAGGGAGGGTGTATCAATCGGATCATCGCGGCGGTCATTGAACATCGGGTTGAAAAACGCGCCGTCCACGTCGATGGCGCCCGGTTGATGACTGGCCCCGGGGATAAAGAGACGGTTGTTGATGTCCGAACGGTTGTGACAAACCGAACAGGCAAGACCCACACTGCGCGCGGGATCCCCAAAGATTTCGGCACTGTCAAAGAGCATGTCACCGTAGGCGATCAGCGGCAGGTCCTTTTCATCGATACCCTGCTCTTCGAATTTGAGCACAAGACGCGGCAGCGGGTCCTGATCGAAGATGTCACTGCCCGGTGGCAGCGTCGGCGGCACCGACACATCACCCCCGCTGACAACAACCGATTCCGGCACGGCAGTCAGCTGCGCGCGGGTCCGGAACGCCCCCAACAGGTAATTCTCCGACAGGTAGCCCGCAATCACATCACGCGCCGCGCGCATTACATCAGCGTCGCTATCTTGCGTGCCCGCGCCCAGAACGCCTGCGCTGCCGGCGGCGCTGTTCATCTCCAGCCATGCACGTCCAATCTCGCGCGCACCGCTTCGGTCCGTCGCTGCGATATGATCCGCAAAGGCACGGTAAAGTTCCTGCCCCTCGGCAATGGCCATCTGTGCCACCGCTGGCGTGTCTGCAGAAAGCGCGCGATCCAATTCTTCGACGATACGGCTGGCAATTAACCGTGTTGAGGAGGCGAATAGTTCCTGACGGTCTTGTGCGGCAATCGCGCGTTTAATAGCACCAATATCCAGCGCGCTCTTTTGCGTCAGCCGCTCAAATGCACCGTGTTCAAATTCCGACCCACGATAGGGGTTTTCCCATGCATCTTGCACCTGATCCCACGGTACCGGCGCCAGATTGCCCAAAAACAACGTCAGACGGTATGCCGCAGCTTCGGGCAGCCACGGGGCTTCTTTTGTTGCTGTCGCATGCGCGATTTGGGCCGTAAACAGCACTGGCACCAGAATCAGTGCAACACCGCAAACTGCCATTTTTCGCAATAAACGCAGGGATTTCATGAATGCATCTCTTAAAAGTTAGCCTTGGCTAAACTATCTAGCATTGGGTAATGAGTTGTCAATCGCACAAAAAAGTTACTAGGGTGGGAATATGAGCGAAAATTCATCAGATTTGCATGGTGTTACGCCGGAAGAGGCGCGTCCCGATGATCGCGCTGTGGACGCCCAGGCCGATGGGTTTGCACGTGTCCGTCAGGCCCACGAAAGCGAAATGGCCGAAGACTACGTGGAGCTGATTGCGGAGCTGATTGAAGCGACCGGCGAAGCGCGCCCGGTGGATATGGCCGAACGTCTGGGGGTCAAGCCGCCCACCGTGACCAAGAATATCGCGCGGCTGACCCGTGACGGGCTGGTCCGGCGTGAACGCTATCGGTCGATCTTTCTGACCGATGCCGGTGAAGAGCTGGCCAATGCCTGCCGCGCGCGCCATCAGACGGTTCTGTCCTTTTTGATGGCCCTTGGCATTGACGAGGATGTCGCCGCGCGCGATGCGGAAGGGATCGAGCATCACGTCAGCAGCGCAACATTGCGCGCCTTCGAAGATTTCGTAAAAAACAGTACCTAACGCGCGTATGCGGGTCACCGCACTCTCAACATTCCCTCTTCTGCCACATCGCCCGACATTGCCGCATCGCGCAGGCTATCGGCGATGAAGGCGGGGATCGTCGCAAACGTGCCAATCGGATCAAGCAACGCCCCCTGATAGTCAACGTCGTTGAGCGCATCGGTGATGTCCTCCTTCACATGCCCGCCATAGGCCGCAAAAAAGGGCAAGCACAGCGACTGCGCTGTGGCGGCTTGAACCACCTCACCAAAAAACGGCTCTTCTTCGACATACCCTGTCTTTATCTGGCCAAACCCGATCCGCGCGGCCAATCCGGTGACAAACGCCTCCGTCGCCTCTTTCGAATTCGGACTGCGTCCGGAGCCATGCGAGGCCACCAAAAGCTGTGTCTCGCCCACGCTCCAGCCCCGTTGGGCCAATTCAGCATTCAGGAAATTGACCACCAGATCGGGCAAACCGGGATCAACGCCAAGCGGTGGCAAAATACGCGCCTGCGTATCCCCCAAACGTTTGGGCAGCGCGGATCGCACGAACCATCCGTCCGTCATGAAAAGCGGGTAGATCAGGGGTATGCCGTGTGCGCGCGCCACGGCTGCATCCAGCGCGCCAGGTTGGGCCAGCGTGGCACTGCCAATATGCCAATCGGGCATATGCGCCGCGACACGCTTTGCCAGAATGGCCAGATCGGCCTCTGCAGGACCAGGATCCGAAGGCTGGCCGTGGCTTACTATGATTGCGGATTTTGTCATGGTCGCGCTTCACATTTTGATAGCTGTGCACCTTGCGGTGCATGAGTGGGCTTGTGGGCCTTATCTGGCGTGTTCTTTTGGCCAGACAAGTGGCGCACCGCAAAAGTGGCCGGGCCTAGTTCTAAAAGGCTGCGGCAAAATCTGCAGGAAGATCAAATTCACGCGCCACCCGCGCGCGCCCATCCGCTGACATCTTCCGCGCGGTTTTTTCAACGATCCGCACCACCTTGTCATGCGGATGCTTTTTGGCAAACGGTTCGAAATACCATTTTAGAAATGTGAAACAAATCACGTCTTCAAGCGCCTGCACCTCATCATCACGCTTGATCCCTTCCTTCCGTAACATGCGCCCTGCGGCATCAATCGGATCGGATGTATACCCGGCCTCCTGCATGATGGCACCGACGCGATCAGCGTGATGTTTTGCCAGATCGCGCCGCCATGTCAGATATCCCTCGCGCCCCTCGGGATACTCCGCCCTCTGCAAAATCCAGCGTTCGATATGTTGCCCGCGCGCAGCAATCTGCAAGGCATCGCTGGCGTCAGGGAAAAGCCGGTCCAACTCAGCACTCATCCGCTGCCCGTAGAGCAACGCATCAGGTGTTCCCTCCGCTGCATTGGGGTCTTTGGCATTGGCCGCATCGATGGCGGCAAGGACGGTTTGCAATTGGCTCATGAGCAGGTTCCTAGCTAGCGCGGTCCCGCATCATCCGCAGAAACGTCGCGTGATGCAACGGTCAGGCTTGCCCGGTCGCCCAACTATTTGGCGCGCCAGGTCCCCAGCCATCTTTTGACCCGCGATTGACGCTCGGTGATCGTGTCACCCGCCGTCTCCAAACCTTGCTGAATGTCATCCACCACAGGGTCAATCCGCGCCGCCCTGAAACGCCGCCACCGCCGCCAGATGGCAAAGGATATGGCCAGAAACGTTACGATGATCAGGATATTGAGCCAGGGAATTCCGGTACTGGCATCAGGCCCCGAGACCTCGCGCACGCCAACGGCATTGGGGAAGATCGACAGGAATTCATTGCGCCAGCCATAGTGCTTGATCGCGACCCATTTGGGCGCCTCTACGCCTGATTTCAGATCCGCCGCTTCGGCCTGTAGATTAGAGGTGTCGAATTTGAAATAGGGCGGCCAGCGCCACCCGGTGTCTTCGTTGCGATACACCATGACCCCACCGCTGGCACGCTTGGTCTGGATGAAAAACACATCCCGGTTGATGGTTTCCTGATCCGCGCCTACGTCCGGGCTGGCCCAAAAGATCGAGTTCTCGCCAAAATCGATCCGCTTTTCATAGGTATCCGTGACCCGCGCGATATCGTTTTGCGGCAACGTGTAGTGAAAGATCGCGGCGACAGTGATCCAAAAGACCGTCCAGAACGCCCATTTCACATATTTCATAACCGCCCCCGCCTAATGGAAATTCGTCAGATAGATGATCAGGGTCACGACGCAAACCGGCACGACATAGACACCCAGGATCAGCTTGCGCCGCAGTGAGCCATCATATTCTTCCAGGCCCTTATCGATATAAGCATCCAGATCACCCGGACGCCCTTCTTCTTCCCACCATGTCTTCAATTTGCTGCGGCGCACCGCGCGGGAATAGAAAGACAAACACACGTAGATGATCGTCAAAACGACGAACCCAATCACCATCAGGCGGCCCAATGCCAGCATGATCTACCTCCTCACCGCGCCCCAAGGTCCCACGCGGGCAATCAAATCGTCCACCCGTTTCGGAGCCTCGTGGCCAAACAACGCCTTGCGGGTGCCAACCTTATCCATCTGATACTCATTCACCAGAAATTCGACGACAAAATCCTTCTTTTCCGCGCTCCACGTGGCGTATCGGTCATAAAAAAGCGGCTTGTGGCAGATAAAGAGCTGCCGGATATCCTTGGGGGACAACTCGCTGAGAAGCATGTTCACCAGATCCGCATCCGGATGGTTCGACGCCCGCAGCGTGTAAAAATACGCCGGGCTGTCTGAGGCAATCCGCGGCCATGGCCCGCCGTTTTCCGCCCAGTTCACCAATGCCGCCAGCATGTGGAACTCTTCCGGCAGGTGTTGCGCATATTGCCGGGCCAGGCGGCGCATATCGGCACGGGTTCGCCCTTTGAGCACGATGCCCTGCCCCGCTAGCGTGTCCACCAGAATGAAATCCATTTTCTGGCGCAGGATGGCACCGGCATCAATGCCTCGGGCCTTGGCAATCGGCTCGGCCAGTTCGTTATATTCCAGGAACTTGGCAATCTGGTTTCGCTGTTCCAGATGAAATGCATATTTGATCGGCAACTGCACAAATTCAGATGGGGTACCGCCCGTGATCAGCGCGGGATGCGGCACGTCCTGAAAAAGATACGTACCGCCAAAATGTTCTGTCCAGAAATTGCGTTGGTCGAAACTCATCTGCCGCAGATCGATCGGATTGCGCACCACATCCCCGGTTTCCCCGGCAAGGGTGATCATTTCCGCAATCAACACGTCGTCAAACCACGCGTCTTCCTCGTTCATAAAACGGCTGACCTTGTCGTCCAGTGCATCCGCCTGTTTCAACGCGCCCCCGACCGTGTCGGCCTCAACCTTGATGCGCCGGATATCGAAAAGGCGCACAGGCGTGGACATATCATAAACAGAGTTCACCAGCTCCCCGGCCACCACGTCGCGTGCGGTCAGAGCAAACAAAGCCGGCTCGTTTTCCGCAATGAATTGCCGCAAAATGCCATAGGAGGTCGAGAATTTCATATCGAGCAGCGGTGCCGATTTCTGATCCGTGGTCAGCAATATGAACTGCCGGTTGACCCCCGCATGGTTGAGATACAAAGGATCGCCCAACTCGTGCCCGATCTCAGGCGAATACCCAGAGATATCAATATAGAAATCAGTGAGTTGCGTGGATTTCCCAGTCAGAAGTTGCAGCGCGCGGTTATACCGCTCCACCAGCGCAGGCGACGAAATGTGCACCAGATTGCCAAACATCAGGCCAGATCGAATGAGGCGTTCCATCAGACATTCCTCCGGCGTTTTGCCATTAAAATTCCGGCAAGTGCGGTCAGCGCAAAGGCGATCCCAAGAGTTTTGATCCCAAGCGTTTCACCCTTGATGGCGGAGCCGCCAAAAAACAAAACAAATGTACCCAGATGCAACGCGACCCTCTGAACCCTCACCCATGCTGCATCCGCACCGCGCATGGCCAGCATCAGATCAATCGCCCACCAGACAATCAACGCCATCCCGGGCCAAAAGGCACTGACCCGCGAAGAGCTGGTCATCCATGCAAAATCGCCACCAAAAAACATGAAAGCCGACACATAAAGATGCACCAGATAGGCCGCATAGGAGGCTGCCCAGAAGGCCAGCCACGCGCTTCCCGCGCCCTTTGTCAGATAAAACCAATAAGCCGGTAGCAACAAAATCAACGCGGCCCAAGCCGTGAATGCCGATTGATAGAGCGCCAACGCGCTGCTGGCATCGGTATCAGGCGTGGGGTCTGGTACCAAATCCGTCGGGGGCGGCACAAAACTGAGCCAGGCCGATCCTTGTGCAAAACTTGCCGCCACAAAGGCAGCAGGGACCAGCACACAAAAACTGACAATTGCGCGGATATCCATACGCGTGGTCATGTCTGAGGCTTCCGGAATTTTGGCGCCAGCACAAATGTTAACCCAAATAATGGTATGAAAAGAAACGCACTTTGGATGGTGACACCAATGCTGAAGGCAATCAATTCGGCCACCGAACTGCCCGATCCCATCAGCATCAGAAATGCGCCGGTCAACGCCACGGCCACGTATTGCCACAAGGCGGTTTTGCCCAGGCCCAAGAAGAAGTTTTTGATCTTTGACCCTTCGTTTCGCGTGCTGTGTTCAACGCCCAGCTTGATGCTGAACACCAATGCCGTCGTGAAAAGCAAAAAGAACGCGGCAAGGGCCATTACGATTTACCCGCCAGATAGCGCCGCTTGGCCTCTTCCATCCGGCCCATGTCACGCACGGCGTTCTCAATCGCCACCTCATCTGACTTGTCGGCGTAGCGGAATTCGGAATCGGCGTAGCGGTTGATCTCCTGGATGACCATCTCGACCGTAATCGGCTGGCGCAGTTCTTCGATCATGCCTTTTTTTGTGTCGTAATCCTTGCGCAGGAAAAGATCAGGATTTTCCATCCATTCATCAGGCAGTTCAAAATCCATCGCGCGGACTTTGACCGCGTCTGTGATGTTCTTGATCGCACGGCCGGTGAAGCGCTCATCCGCCTCCTGAATGCCCTTCAGGTATGTGCCCAGTTTGGCGATTGTGTCGAGCTTACCAATTTTCTTGTCCACGGCCTCATAGACGCGCAAGAGCCCCTCTTCATGGGGTTTCGAATGGCTCTCAAACGATGCCGCAACGGCTTTCTTGATCTCCTGCGCGGCGTAAACCTCGTGCTCGCCGAGGGGGATGTCGTGGTTCTTGCCCATCAGCAGATAAAGGATGTCGATATAATCATCCCGCGTGATCGGCCCATCCACCAGAAAACGCGCCCCGGCCCGTTGGCGCAGCGCGTCATCGACGTTTTCGGGATAGTTCGAGAACATGCCAAAGGTGCAATTGCCGCGCACAACCGTGTTGGCACCCGCAAAACTTTCCATCAGCACGGCGGTGATCTCAAGCTGCCCGGCGCTTGATTGGCGATCCCCACGCTTGCCTGCCAGTTGGTCAATATCGTCGATCGTGCCGAAGCCGATCACCGACGGATCAATCACGTTATTGATGAAGGCCTTGGCGTTTTGCGCCGATTTGCCCTGATAGCTGTCGATGCTTTCCGTGCTCAGGTTCTGATAGCGGAACGGAACATCCGCATTCTGGCAATAGCCCTGGATAAGCCCCGCCATCATCTGGATCAGCGTCGTTTTACCCGTGCCCGGCTTGCCGTCGCCCATGAAGGTAAAGATGAAGCCGCCCAATTCGGCAAAGGGGTTCAGGCGGCGGTCAAAATCATAGGCCATCAGCATCTTGGCGAGCTTCATCGCCTGATATTTGGCGATGTGGTTGCCCACAACCTCATGCGGCTTTTTGAAGGTCATCGTGAGGGTCGAAGATTTGCCCTTGGCCGAAGCGTCAAACCCACGGATTGTCAGATCATCCGCCTCGATCCGCCAACTGGCGCCGGTAAAGGGCTCCAGCCGCGCAGCGTTCTGAGCACGCAATGCGATCTTTTCCATCAACTGCTCAGCGAAGGCGCTGACCGTGGCCACCAACCGGGCATCATCACTCGCGTGTTTTGTCAGGTTTTGGTCCAATTCCCACAGCGCACCATGCAGGGCGAGCTGCGCATTGTCTGTCAAAACCTCCTCGACCTCGCCCAGCTCGACCGACACTTCCGACCCATGTGGCCCCAGTAAAAATGCCGCGGCATTTGCAAAGACATGTCCAACCGCCAGTGCCTCGGCAGCCATCAGTTCCGAAAACTCGGTTTTGCGATCTGACGCCAACGAGCCCGCAAGGTTGGCCCGGCGCAGATCGGCCAGCCCCGTGGCCTCGGCATAGTTTTCGCCCACGGCCAGTGCAATCGCCAGCGCACGGCGCAGCGCATGCATCAACGTGGCCTGCAAGGGCGATACCAACGGATCATCGCCATCCGCCGCCCCGATGCGATCGATCAACCGGACCCCTTCGGCCCGCGCGGTGGAGCGTGTGACCAAGCCCGGCGTGGTGGTGCGAAAACGGCGACGCGTCCCCAGACCGGCGGATTTTTCTTCTCCCGCCTCCTCGACCGGTTTGGCAATCCGGGGGGTGTGATCGAAGCCATTCAACATCGCCGTTGCCGCATCGTAATGCTTGGCAATGTCGTCCTCGCGCAGTTCCATCGTGTCAGCTGTCAGGCTCATTTCAGTCTCCGTAGGGGCCGTTCGTTCTCCGGCATATTCTCAATATCTCAACACCCGGCCACCCGGGTTGACGACGTATTTCGTCACATGTCCAAATCCCGGCGGGTTGCGTTCGGCCAAAACCTGATAGGGGCGTTCAGGCAGGATGATCGCGCGCTCCGTCCGCGTCGCGCCAGTATCCGCACCGCGACCCGAAAACGGATCAAGGGCAAAAACCTCCCGTTGCACGGTACCAAACCAGCCGCTTTTTTCTTCGGTCACGCGCTCACTTTCCAGAATTTCATCGGTCCAGGCCAATGCCCAATCCTGCCCTTCAGGCGCACGTGCTTCGGCCAATACATCGCGCAGCGGTCCGGACTGACGGGTATAGGTGTGGCTGTACATCGGCCCCACATGCAAACGGCGTAGCCGCTTGGGGTGCAGATCATCAAACGCCTCATCGAACCCGCGCGCCACAGTCAGCAATTTGAGTCCACCCAGGGACTGCGCCATCAGATGCGCCTGCACTTCGGGCCAGCGCCGCTGATCACGTGCCAAGGGCGCCCGGCCGTCATCCTCTACTTCCATTAGGTAGATTGTCGGCAAATTGACCTGGCTGTCATATGTCGCCCAGTGGATCAGGTACCGGCGTTGGTCATCCAGCCCGCTAAGCCAGAGAATTTGCGGATCATTCTGCGCCCAGAACATGTACCCGCGCTGCAATTCTTCGTAGTAGAGCCGCTGCGAGAGCGTGAATTGCAGCCTTGTCGGGATTTGGCGCTCACTGATGATCTGCTCGACCATCTGCTTTTTCAGTTCTTCAACGCCCGGCAAATTCGACAGATGGCGCGGCGATTGCTGCGCGTCGTTGGCCATGACCAGCAGTTCGTTAAAGACGGGAAACCCGCTTTCACTGGTGTCCATTTTGAGCGTACCGGTCCGCAACCCGGCCTCGCGCCCCGCCAGCAGGTATTTCATGCTCAACGCGCGGAAGGTGTATGTGAGGCCCTGAATATATGTCGTCAGGATTTCGACCTCGTCCCGGGTCAGGTCCCCCGCCCCCTGCATCACCGCCGCAACCCGGTTCAGATGCCCGGTGATCCGCTCGAATTTCTTGAAATAGCGGCGACTGGCGAAGAGGTCTTCCAGCCCGATATGATCCCGGTTGAGTTCGTCGTCAGTCATTCAGTCTTCTCTTTGCTGTCGACCGCAAACGATCATGCGCAAACCTAAAACCATGCGCCAGAACGGAAAGCGCAAGGAGATTGGCGCTTATGAAACCACGGATCATTCGGCCATCCAATGAAACAAAAAAACCGTGACCATCGATGGAAGCCCAATGCGATGGATTGTCCCTCACGCCCCATACAGGTTCTTGTCGTGCTTCTCGATGATTTCCTGGAACCGGCGCGCGAAACGCTCGTCGGCCTTGGCCTTGGCCTCCAGCACATCGCGGGCAAAGACCATGTGATCTTCGTGCGCCTCCAGCATATCCGCCATCTTCTTGTTGGTCGCGGCCCCGATCCCGGCCATGGCCTGTTGGGCTTCCTGATCCGTCTCGACCCCAATCTCGTTGATCCGGTGCGCCACATCCTGCTGCTGCGCGGTTTTCAACGATTTGGTCAAGGCGTCATAAAGCACAACGCGCTGCTTGGTGTCGGTTTTCAACTTGTTGATCAGAACCATCTGCGTTGCGGCCTGATTTTGCAGGGAATCAATCCAGGTCTTGCCCTTTTCGATATACCGCTCCAGCGTCTGCGAGTTGGCCAATTTGACCTGCTCATCCTGCACCATTGCGTTGTACTGGGTGTTCAAATCCGCCAGTTCGGTTTCCAGCTTGGTGCGCGCTGCCGCGTCCGTTTCGTTGGAGATTTTGTTCTCCAGCTCGATGATCTTCGGGTCCATCGCCTTGATGTCATTGCGCAGGGTTTCCAGCTCACCCACCGTGAATTCACGCTCGTCCAGCGTCTCTGTCAGATTGCCCTCAACCTTGACTTTTTGCTCTTCCAGCATGGTCAGCTGACCTTCCAGCAACTGCACGATCACATCCGATTTCGAGATCAGATCCTGCAACTTGTCGTCAATGCTGGCGGTGCGCACCCGGTCCTGACGCATGCTGTCGGATTTCGCACTGCTGAAGATGCCCACGAAACTTTCCCAGCCGGTTTTGTTCCGCATCTCGTCGAAATCCTGCGAAAAACCCGCCGTGATGTCATCCAGCCCCATGATCAGCTCGGCGATGTTGGCATTCATCACCTCTGTGTGGGCATGCACGTCCTCCAGAGAGGCATTTTCGATGTCCAAAAGCGCATCTTCACCGCCCTTGATCTTGGACCGCGCGGTTTCGATTTTGCTGGTCAATTCGGCGATTTTGGCTTGTGCCTCGCTCACCTGAGCCTGTGATTCACGTACCTGGGCATCTAGATCGGCCATGCATGTCCCCCTCTTTGAAATTTGTGTTTGGTTGCATCTTATATATGGGTTTTTTGCCCAAGTTTAAGCGATTTTCGCGAAATAATTACGACATAAACGTGTTGGGTGATGGTTACGCTTCATCCATTGGTGGTGTTTTTTCAAAACCTTACGGGCGAAGGGGACGGGATTTCAATTCGTTTCCTGAAATTGCTCCCACACCTCTAATGCGATCGGGTCCAGCCTGTCGGGCGCGGCATAAATGGACAGGGTCATGGGTGTTTCCCAGTCCGTGCCGCCGACCTGCACGATATGACCCTCGGCCAGCTCCGTCTTGATGGCACTTTCCGGCAACCACGCGATACCGCGTCCCGCCAGCATCCGGCGCTTGATTGCCTCTACCAACCCGTCGACATAGATCATATCCAAATGCACCGGGCGTGCGGCGATCAGTTGCTCCGTCACAGCTCCCAGAAACGTGCTGCGCTCATAGGCAAGAAACGGCAATTCCTGATCCGGCGCGCCGGGCAACACCC
This sequence comes from Roseovarius sp. JB2-10, assembly GCF_055693585.1. Lineage (NCBI taxonomy): Bacteria > Pseudomonadati > Pseudomonadota > Alphaproteobacteria > Rhodobacterales > Roseobacteraceae > Roseovarius > Roseovarius sp. JB2-10. The sequence continues at coordinate 59,140 of NZ_CM146337.1, forward strand.
ATCCATGTTCCGTTGCCGCAATCCGGCTGGCCACGGGTATCATGCGATCCACCATGATGTCACGGCGGACAAATTCATCCCCGTCTATGTTGGGCGACACCCCCACGTGACGATAGCACAGCAGGAACTCAACGGCCCCGTCCTGCAAAAGCTGGCAGCAGGCACTCAGCGAATCCGAGATCACCCGCGTGCGCAACTGGGGAATTTCCCGTTCAATGGTGTCAATCCGTGCTGCCAGATAGTGCACCGAAATCGTATGCAGCACCGAAAACCTGACCTGCCGCCGATCCCCCCGATCCTGATCGCGGATCAACTGGCGGCTTTCAGAAAGATCAGAAATGGCCGCCTTGGCCACGGGCAGGAATTGCACGCCGGCATCCGAGAGGCGCACCGGATACGTGGCGCGGTCCACCAGCGGCAGGCCAACCCAGCTTTCGAGCGCTTTGATCCGGCGACTGAAAGCAGATTGTGTGATGTTGCGCTCCTCCGCTGCGCGAGTGAAATTGAGCGTTCGCCCTAAACATTCAAAATCCCGCAGCCAATTCAGGTCCATATTCGCCTCCAAAACCCTTTGAAATCAATAGTATCACATAGTTATGCAAAAATGGAATAGTTCTATGAAATGTTTGAATTGGCGGTTTTGCAGAAATCCGTTCTAGACTTTGACCTGTGGCAGGGGATGGCCGCATTCGACTGGGACAAACGAAACAAAAATGGCCGAAGCTGCGCAACTCACGGAACCAGCACAGATCTCTTACCTGCGCCAAGGCGCGGGAAAGGCACTTGTTCTGGTGCATGGCTATCTTGGGGGCGCGTCCATCTGGCGCGATCAACTTGACGCGCTGAGTGCGGATTTTGATGTCATCGCACCGGAACTGCCGGGCTATGGGGATAGCCACGCGGCCGAGGCCAGCGACACCATTCGCGGTTACGCGCGCCAAATACTCAGCCTGCTGGAGCAATTAGGCATCGATCAGTTCCACCTGTTGGGGCATTCGATGGGTGGCATGATCGCGCAGGAAATCACTGCTCTTGAACCGACGCGCGTGATGCGTCTGATCTGTTATGGCACGGGTCCGCAGGGTGTGTTGCCCGACCGGTTCGAAACCATTGAGCAATCCCGCGCCCGCCTGCACCGCGAGGGCGTTGGACCGACCGCGCGCAATATTGCAGCCAAATGGTTCACCAAAGGCGAAGCGTCCGCGGATTTCGATACCTGTGTTGCCCTGGGCAAAGACGTGTCAATCGCCTCCGCACTTGCAGGGCTGAATGCGATGGAAGGCTGGGATGGCCGCGCCGCACTTGGCGATATCACGCAACCCACGCTCATCATCTGGGGCGACCAGGACCGCTCCTACGGTCGGCAACAGCCCGAAGCACTCAAAAACGGGATTGAAAACAGCAGGCTCGCCGTGATGAAATCCTGTGGACACAACGCCCATCAGGAGGACACGGGCCTGTTCAATACGATTATCCACGATTTTTTGACGGAAGGACCCGGGAATCCCTGACCGTCCCCGCTTAACCTAATCACCAATCAGAACCAGAACCCTGACAACAGGGACCTTACAAACAGAGGAGAAGACGAATGAAATTGAAACTCATGGGAACAGCACTGGCAGGCTTCATGGCGACGGCGTCGATGAGCCAGGCAGCTGAAAGCGTGAATATTGGGGCGCCCGCCTGGACCGGCGCGCAAGCCATTGCGCATCTCATTGCCGAGATCGTGGAAACGCGTATCGGGGGTGAGGCCAATCTGGTGCCGGGCAACAACGCCTCGATCTTCCAGGCAATGGATCAGGGCAAGGGTGACATCGACGTGCATCCCGATGTCTGGTTGCCAAACCAGGAAAGCTTCACCAAGAAATACGTGGATGAAGCCGGAACCGTTGCGCTGTCCGACAAACCTTACGAAGGAAAGCAGAGCTTTTGTGTCAGCCGCGCCTTTTCCGAAGCCAACAATGTGACATCGATCTTTGATCTGGCACGCCCCGAAGTGGCCGAAAAGATGGACAGCGATGGCAATGGTAAGGGTGAAATCTGGATCGGCGCGCCGGGCTGGGCCTCGGCCAATGTGAACGAGGTCAAGGTGCGTGACTATGGCCTGATGCCGTTCATGGAGCCCATCCGCGCGGATCAAGCGGTCATGACCGCCACCGTCGGTGACAGCATCAAGAAGGACATGGGATACGCCTTCTACTGCTATAGCCCTCACGCGATCTGGTTCCAGTATGACATCGTGCGTCTGGAAGAGCCTGCGTTTGATCCGGAAAAATACATCGCGATCCAGCCATCGGATGATCCCGATTGGTTCGAAAAGTCGACAGTGATGACCGAAGACGCGCTGAAGAAAGTTCAGATCGCTTATTCCAAATCTCTGACCGAGCGTTCGCCAGCGATCGCCGATCTGCTGGCCAACATCCAGCTTGACGGAGAAACCGTGTCTGACTTCGCCTTCCAGATCGAAGGTGGCAAAGATGCAGCAACCGTCGCCAAAGAATGGGTTGCCGCCAATTCCGACCGCGTTGACGGATGGCTGGGGCTCTAAGCGCCCAAAACTCTGGGGCCGCGCGAAACCGCGTGGCCCACCCCCAAACAATCCAACCGAGGCGAGGGCAAAACGTGTCACAAGGCGTTGCAATCGAATTATCGGGCGTGTGGAAGATTTTTGGCGCCCGAGCCAAAGAAGCTTTGGCCGATATCCAGGCCAACGGTATTTCAAAAAAGGATGTGCTGGAGCGTTACAATTGCGTGGTCGGCGTTGCCGATGCCACGATGGACATCCAGCCCGGTGAGATTTTCTGCATTATGGGCCTCAGCGGATCGGGTAAATCCACGCTGGTGCGCCACATCAACCGTCTGCTCGAACCCACTGCGGGCAATATCATCGTCAATGGTCAGGACATCATGGCCATGGCGCCGGACGTGCTGCGCCAGTACCGCAACGAACATATCGCGATGGTATTTCAGAATTTCGCCCTGATGCCGCACCGGTCGGTTCTGGACAACGTGGCGATGCCGCTGGAAATCCGCGGGATCAATAAAAACCAACGGCTGGAGGCGGCTGAAAGCGCCATCGACATGGTGGACCTTTCGGCTTGGGGCAACAAGTTCGCGCATGAGCTGTCGGGCGGCATGCAGCAGCGCGTGGGTCTTGCCCGCGCATTGGCCGCGGACCCTGAAATCCTGTTGATGGACGAGCCGTTCAGCGCACTTGATCCGCTCATTCGGCGTCAATTGCAGAACGAATTCATGAAGCTTGCGGCCAACATGAACAAGACCACCGTCTTCATCACCCATGACCTTGACGAAGCCGTGCGCATCGGCGACCGGATCGCCATCATGCGCGATGGCCGTGTGGTGCAGATCGGCACGCCAGAGGACATCGTGATGAACCCGGCGGATGAATATGTGGCCGATTTCGTGGCCGGTATTTCCCGCCTCAAGGTCGTGCGGGCGCATGCGGTCATGCAGCCGCTGGCCGAATTCGAATCCGCGCACGGCACGCTTGCGTCGACAGCGCAGGAATTTGCTGAAGACGCCCATCTGGGTGAGTTGATCGACGCCGCTATCGGCACCGATCAACCCGCCGCCATCATCGACGCCACCGGCACACGGATCGGCGCGATCACCCGCGCGGATCTGCTGCGCACGGTGATCGAAGGAACGGAGACCTCGTGACCATGGCCAGTGAAACCAAAGAAGAACTGCTTGCTGAATTCGTGGCCACCAATCCCGGCTACTATGAAAGACAATTCCAGAAAATCGGCGCCAAGGCCGGATTTTCGTGGACCTTCAACCTGTTTGCCGCGCTGTTGGGGCCGATCTGGTATGGGATGCGGGGTTTGTGGAACTGGGGCCTGCCCTTTGTGATCCTCGAGACCTTTGCCTTCATCCAGATTGGTCGCGGACTGTTTGGCGATCTGGGTGCCGAGGTGCGCGAACGCATCAAACAGATCGAAGGCACGCTGGCCCTGCGATATGATCAATTGCAGGCCGCCATCGACAAGGGTGACGACGGTGCCGCGTTCCAACGTAATATCGACTCGCTCGAAGCCGCGATTGGCGGCATTCGGGCCGAGGCTGACATGGCCGACGCCACCGCCATCTGGGTCGCGCTCTTTGGGGTCGGGTTCTTGTTGCTGGTCAAGGCCGCCGAAGGCATCATGGCCAACCCTGTGCTGGAGCGGCGTTATTCCGACTGGCTGTCAGATCGCAGCATCAAGTCCGGCATCGATCCCCTGCGCACAGTGCTTAGCGTCGTGTTTGTGCTATTGGTCTTCGCGGTCAGCGTCATCCACTTCGCCTTCCCCGGCGCAGTTGCATGGCTCACGGACTTCCCGACAGATCCGAATATCCGGTTGGAAGCAATCAAATGGGTCGAGGCGTTTTTCGACTTCATCATCGCGTCAGGCCAATGGCTCTTTGACATCATCACCTTCGGCATCCGCTCTGTGCTGGACGGGCTCGAGGTCTTGTTTGTCGACACCCCGTGGCCGGTGATTGCCGCCATGATCATCCTGCTGACATACCTCTCGGCAGGCCCCGGCGCGGCATTCGCGGCCGCCGGGTTCCTGGCCTATATGGGCTTCCTGGGCTTTTGGGAAAAGGCGATGACAACCCTCGCTTTGCTGGGCACGGCGGCCTGTATCTCAATCGCACTGGGCATCCCCATTGGCATGTTCTGCGCGCGCCGCCCTCGGCTCTATTCCTTCATCCGGCCGATCATGGATTTCATGCAGACCATGCCCGCCTTCGTTTTCATGATCCCTGTGATCGCGTTCTTCGGGACCGGCAAACCCGCCGCCGTTGTCACCACGATGATCTTTGGCGGCACACCCGTGGTGCGCCTGACGGTTCTGGGCCTGCGCGGTGTGCCAGAAAGCATCCGCGAGGCAGCCATCGCCTATGGCGCGTCCAAATGGTACCTGCTGACAAAGGTCGATCTGCCGCTGGCAGCGCCATCCATCCTTGCGGGCGTGAACCAGACGATCATGCTCTCGCTGGCGATGGTGGTTGTGGCCTCACTTATCGGCGCCAAGGGGCTGGGTGAAGACGTGCTGGAAGCCCTGCAATATGCCTCCGTGGGTCAGGGTATCCTGGCGGGCTTTGCCATCCTCTTCTGCGCCATGATCCTCGACCGTGTGGTGCAGGGCAAACGCGAATAGCGTCTAGTCGAAGCAAACACCTGTGGTCTGCGCCCTGAGGCGCGGATCATGCGACAGAACGCGAACCGGCGCGCCATTCAGCACCTCATTGCAGCGTTCCAACGTTTCCCGCTCCAGTCGCAGCATCGCTTCTTTCGTGTAGAAGGTCAGATGTGGCGACAGGATCACCTGTTTATGTTCGTAAAGCGGGCTCAGCTGATGACCCGAACGTTTCAACGGCTCGTTGGCAAAGACATCCAGGCCCGCGCCTGCAATCCAACCATCATCCAGCGCCCGCAAAAGCGCCTCCTGGTCGATCAGCGCGCCACGCGAGGTGTTGATCAGATACGCGCTTGATTTCATCGCACGCAGTTCACCCTCACCGATGATGCCCCGGGTCTCGTCATTGAGCACGCAATGCAACGAGACAAAATCGCTGTCAGACAAAAGTGCCTGCAGGTCATCGCATTTTTCGATGCCAATCTCCGCCATCGCATCGGCCGACATGCCCGGTGAATAGGCAATCACGCGGGCGCGAAACCCGGCCCCTGCCATGCGCGCCATGCTGCGGCCGATTTTGCCCAGACCGACGATGCCCACCGTCTTACCCGCAATGTCCGTGCCCAGCCATTCCTGCTCTGGCCAAACCCACCCTTTGCGCTGCATCGCCCTTCCCAAGGGCTGCAACTTCTTGGCCAGCGCGATCATCAGTGCAAAGGCGCCTTCGGCCACGGTTTCTTCGGCGTATTCAGGAATGTTGACCACCGGAATGCCCCGCGCCATTGCCGCTGGAATGTCGATCGCATCAATGCCAACACCATATTTCAGGATGCCCTTCAGTTTCGGCGCGGCATCAATCACCGCCTTGGTGATCGGCGTGTAGCACATCAGGATCAACGCCGCGTCAGCCACCGACGCCATCAGCGCCTCTTCGGTCACGCCGTCCTGAAGCAAAATCAACTCATGTCCGGCATCGCGCAGCGCGGCATCCACAACCGGCATCTGCAATTCGCAATCCGTGCGGACAATTTTCATGCCGTTGGTATCTCTGCGCCAATGGCCGCGACGACAATCTCAAGCGCGCGGGTCAGATCGTCTTTGGAAATGATTAAAGGCGGTGACAGGGTCAGCACGCAGCCCTGAGAAATCTTGAAGCTCAACCCGGCATCAAGGCACCGGTAATATATCCGTTCTGCAAGTGCATTGCCGGGGGTCTTGTCCGCGCGGTTCTCGACAATCTCCACCCCGAACATCAGGCCCCTGCCCCGGATATCGCCCACAATCGGCGTGTTCGCCAATTCCTCGCGCAAGTACCCCATCGCGAACTGGCCAAGCTCATCCGAACGTTCGACCAACCCTTCGTCCTCGATGATCTCGAGCGTGGTCAGGGCCGCACGCGCCGTCACCGGGTTTTTCTCATGGGTGTAATGCCCGATGGCGAAATCACCGCACACATCCAGATCACGGCGCGCCACGCAGGCTGCAATCGGCAGGATACCCCCGCCCAATGCTTTGCCGAGGGTCACGATATCCGGGATCACATCGTCATGTTCAAACGCAAACATGCGGCCGGTTTTGCCGAGCCCGGTGGGAATTTCATCAAGGATCAAAAGCGCGCCGTGACGGCCGCAGGCCTCCCGCACGGATTTCCAGAAGCCCGGTGGCGGCACATAGGGTACGGCCCGCATCGGCTCGGCGATCACGGCGGCCACGTCGCCCTCGCGCTCCAGCACGTAGTCGACCATCTGCGCGCAGGCCAATCCGCACACGTCCGGACCCGCGTGATTATACGGGCAGCGGTAACAGGCAAAGGGCGCCACATGTTCGGTGCCGGGCATCATCGGCCCGGCGATGTGACTGCGGAACGTGGCCTCTCCGCCGACGCTGGCCGCGCCGAAGCCCGCACCGTGAAACGCATCCCAGAAACTGATCGTCTTGAACCGGCCTGTCGCCGCGCGGGCGATTTTCAGCGCAACTTCGTTGGCGTCCGAACCGCCGGTGGTAAAGAGTGTTTTGCCCAGATCACCCGGCGCGATCTCGGCCAGTTTTTCGGCCAGCGCCACTGCCGGATCATTGGTGAACCGCCGCGGGGCAAAGGACAGATCATCCAATTGCTGCTTGATCGCCGCCACCAGACGGGGATGGCCGTAGCCGATGTGATGAACCGAATTGCCATGAAAATCCATGTAGCGGCGGCCATCGGCATCTTCGATCCAGATGCCGTCGGCCTTGGCGATGGTACTCACACAAGGGCTCGACAGGCTTTGGTGCAAAAACACCTCTGCATCGCGTGCCAGCAATGGCGCGGACGCAGGCCCGATGGATTTTTTCAACCATGCGCGGCGCGCGTCCGATGTGTTGGATTCGCCTTCGGTATGGACGATCTTGCCTTGCATCGGACGCCTCGAACCGCCGGCCCTAGCGTGGCCAGGGCAGCGAGTAGGTTTTGACGTTGGTGAAGAACTTCATGGCCTCGGTCACACCTTCCTTGACCGAATTGCCACTGTCCTTGATCCCGCCAAAGGGCGAGGTTTCAATCCGGTAGCCGGGCTGTTCCCAGATGTTGCAGGTACCGACATCCAGAGCGTTGATAAAGGCAATCGCGCGGTTCAGATCATTGGTGCACACGCCCGAGCTGAGGCCAAACTGCGTGCCGTTGGAGATGCGCATAACCTCTTCGTCATCGTCCGGCACACGTACGATGGGCACGATGGGGCCAAAGGTTTCTTCCATCACCAACTCGCTGTCATGGGGTACTTTGTCAACTACGATCGGCGGCAAAAGCGCGCCCTGACGGCCCGGATGATAGAGGATTTCGGCGCCTTGCTTTTCAGCATCCAGCACGCGATTTTCAAATACTTCGGCGGCCTGCGAATGGATGACGCATCCCAGTTCCGTCTCGGGGTCCTGCGGATCGCCAAACTTGATCTTTTTGGCCTTTTCCAGAACCTTGGGCACAAAGGCATCCGCCACGCTTTCCTGCACCAGAATGCGCTTGATCGCGGTACAGCGCTGGCCGGAATTGCCCGTCGCCCCGGCCACGGCGATGGTGGCGGCTTTATCTAGATCCGCATCGCTGAGGTCATTCAGAACGATCAGCGGGTCATTCCCACCGAGTTCCAGCGCCTGACGCTTATAGCCGGATTTGCCCGCAATGATTTTGCCCACAGGCACACCGCCCGTAAAGGTGACAATATCAATGTTATCATTGGTCACCATCTCATCCCCGATATCCTCGGGCAGGCCAGTCACCACCTGGAACATCTCTGGCGGCAAGCCGGCCTCGTAGAGGATGTCGGCAAGGGTCAGGCAGGTGAGCGGTGTCAGTTCCGTCGGTTTGCAGACCATGCAATTGTTGGTCGCAATCGATGGCGCGATCTTGTGACTGACCATATTGAGCGGGTGGTTGAATGGCGTTATCGCACTGATCGCCCGGACCGGTTCGCGCATGGTGTAGATCTTGCGATCCTTGCCGTTATGCGTGAGGTCGCAGCTGAAAATCTCGCCATCGTCGTTCATCGCCTGGGCAGCAGCAAACTGATAGACATCCTGCGCGCGCTTGGTTTCGTAAATGGCGTGCTGGTGGCAAATGCCAAGCTCCAGCGTCAGCCATTTCGCCAGATAATCGCGCCGTTCGCCAATGATCTCACCCGCGCGGGTAAGGATCTGGCTGCGCTCATACCGTGTCAGTTTGGATTTGTAGTTTGCCGCAATTTCAAACGCCTTGGCCGCGTGTTCGGCCGTGCCCGCCGGAACGGTGCCCACCACTTCATCCGTGTAGGGATAATGAACATTGACCACCTTGTCGGTGAAAACGATCTCACCGCCAATGCGCATGCCTTCGTTGCGAACTTCAATCGTATCTTTCATATCTAGTCCTTCCCTCAGAGGGCTGCGGCGGTGGTTGCGTAGAAAAACGCATCAAAGTTGCGCAAAACGGGCGCATCCGGCAGATCAACCACCCGGTTCACGATGAACGGAACCTCCTGTTCGGTCAATCCACCATGGCTGCGCAGCGGTTCTTTGAGCGCTGCCAGATCATGCCGATGCTCTGACGTGCCAATGCAGATGTTTTCGCCAGAAACCATGACAAGATCGCCAATCCGGTCACCCGGCAGTTCAAACTGTTCAATCGCTTCGGCCTTGGTTAACACATGGGTGATGCCGTCGGTGGCGCGCAGTTTGGCAATGATGTCGGCCTCATCCGCACCTTCGGGCAGATAGGCGGTCGCAAAAGATCCCAAGGCACCGTGATGCACAACGTAAGGGTCCGTGATTGGCAGGATCACGCGGGCCGCGTCCTTGCCCAGCCAGTCATCCATCAGGTCCTGAACATAAACCACCGCAGGACTGCCATCGGCCAGATGCTTGGGTTTCATCCCGTGATCGGCCGTCACCACGATGGCTGCACCCAATGCGTCCAGCTCCGCAAGATAGCGGTCGAACATGGCGTAGAAATCCAGCGCGCCTTGCTGATCGGGCGCAAACTTGTGCTGGATGTAATCGGTGGTCGACAGGTACATCACATCCGGCTTGAAATCTTTCAGAAGCTTGACGCCCGCTGCAAACACGAACTCGCTGAGTTCCGCCGAATAAACCTCCGGCACCGGCATGCCCAGCCATTCCGAGGCATTGTCGATGCCATGCTCGGCCTTGGTGGTCTCTCCAGAGCGTTCGGAGGAAAACGCAACGGCGCGGTCTTCGTCAAACTTGAGCCCGGCGCCCAGAAGCGCGCGCAACTTGTCCTTGGCGGTGACCATCGCGATCCGGCACCCGGCCTCATAGAATTGCGAAAAGATCGTCGGCGCGCGCAAGAAACGCACATCATTCATCATCACCTCTTCGCCGGTGTCCGGATCAATCAGGTAATTGCCGCAGATGCCATGCACGCGCGGCGGCTGACCGGTGGCAATGCTGAGATTGTTGGGGTTGGTGAAGGACGGGATCACCGAATGCGCCAAGCGGTCGGTGCCTGTTTCACGCATCTTCTTCAACGTGGGCATCAAGCCCTTGGCAATCGCGACATCCAGATATTCAGGCTCACACCCGTCCAGACAGATTGCAATCGCCGGTACTTTCGGCATCGGATAAACCCGTTCATTCGCCTCGACAGGCGCTTGTATGTTCATGTCTTGTCGTCCTTGTCGTTAAGCCGCCAGTTTGGCGCGTTCGTCCAATGCCGCCTGCGGGGGCGACGCATCATTTACGCCCATCTCAGCGAGGGCTTCAGCGGCGGCCTCCACAACCTGCCGCATGACATCTTCGTCCATCTGCCCGATACACCCGATCCGGAAACTATCTACGACAGTTAGTTTGCCGGGATAGATGATAAAGCCCTTTTTCTTCATCAACTCATAGAATGTGTTGAATTCGAAGGCGGGCGAGCTGGGGCAGAAGAAAGTCACGATGATCGGGCTGAGCCAGCGATCCTTGAGAAGCGTCTCGAACCCCAGGTCGCGCATACCGTCGACCATCACGTCGCGGTTGCGGGTATAGCGCGCGCCGCGTGCCGCAACACCGCCTTCGGCGTCATGCGACTTGAGTGCTTCAAGGAAGGCAGCGACCACATGGGTGGGCGGGGTAAAGCGCCACTGGCCAGTCTTCTCCATATTCTCCCACTGGGCATGCACATCCAGCGACAGCGAATGGCTGTTGCCTTTGGCGGCCTCAAGCTCGGAGGTGCGTGCGATCACAAAGCCGAAACCCGGCACGCCCTCGATGCATTTATTGGCCGAGCTGACCATCGCCTCATAGCGCACCTGCGCCACCTCCAGCGGGATCGCTCCGAAGGCCGACATGCTGTCCACCAACAGTTTGCGGCCCGCCGCATAGGTCACATCGGAAATTTCTTCGACCGGGTTCAGAATGCCAGAACTGGTTTCGCAATGAATGGCGACCACATGGGTGATGGCCGGATCATCCGCCAGAATCTGGGCCACCTCATCGCCGCGTGGGGGCAGGTAATCCCCCTTGTCCAGCACGACATGGTCCCGCCCCAGATATTGCATCGTCTTGGCCGAGCGTTGCCCGTAGGCGCCATTGGCCAGAACAAGTACCTTGCCATCGCGCGGCACGAAACTGCCCAGCATCGCCTCGACACAGAAAGAACCGCTGCCTTGCATCGGCACACAATCAAAGTCTTGGCCGCCAGGCCCCAACAACGAGAGCAGACGCGCGCGCATGTCACGTGTCATGGCGCGAAAGTCTTCGTCCCAACTGCCCCAATCACGCAACATCGCCTCTTTGACCGCAATCGACGTCGTCAGCGGACCTGGTGTCAGCAAATACGGCTCGCCCAGATGGGGCGGCTTAATCTTGGCACTGTGAGACGGCATATCAGCCCCCGGAGATGGCGTTTTGACATCACCATTGCAGCAAGGCCAATCATATGTGAAATTGTAAATTGCGATTAATCTATAGGCAAAGGTAATACTGAAACCAAGGACCCTTATGATGCGCCACAGCCAACTCAAAGCTTTTCACAACGTGGCCCTCCATGGCGGCTTTTCCCGCGCCGCCGAAGCCCTTTTTCTGACCCAGCCCGCGATCTCGGAACAGGTTCGAAAATTGGAGCAGGATCACGATGTGCTCCTCTTTCACCGTGAGCGCAAACGCGTCCAACTGACAGAAGCCGGAGAGAACCTCTTCCGGTTGACGAAACACTATTTCGAAATCGAGGATCAGATCAGCGAATACATGTCGGAAACCCGCGCGACGGTCGAAGGGTCACTGCGGATCATCGCGGATTCAGCGCATCACGTGACCGACATCCTCAGCGCCTTTCGCCGCCGCTATCCCAATGTGGTTGTCTCCTTGCGGACTGGAAACTCCGACGAGGTGCTGGAAGAACTGCGCAGTTTCAATGCCGAAGTCGGCGTTGCAGGCAGCCTGACACCGGGGCGTGACATGGACACAGTGAGCTTGGGGGACACACCGATCGTTGCCTTCGCCGCCAAGGGCCTGCTGCCAAAATCCAAGACCACCATCACGCTGAGCGAATTGTCGGACATGCCATTGATCTTTCGCGAAACCGGTTCGAAGACTCGCCAGAAACTGGAAGAGGAAGCCGAAAGACAGGGCATCGTTCTGACCCCCGCTATCGAAGCAGAAGGGCGCGAAACCGTACGGGAGGTCGTGGCCTCGGGGGCCGGGATCGGGTTTGTCTCCAAAGCCGAGTTTGGACATGATGCACGGATTGTCGAAATTGCGCTGAAAGGCACCGATCTGCGCATGGGTGAAAGCCTTGTGCACCTGTCGCAACGACGTGATGTCAAAGTCATTCGGGCGTTCATGGAATTTGCGCGCAAGCGGCTACAACAAACCCAGGTGAAATCAAAAGCACGGTGATCGCTCGGGCAAACGGGGCATCTGCACCTGCATCCAGTCTCCAGAAATCTGCTCGAACCCTCTGGTGGCGATTGTTGCACAACTGAAGTAAACGACCCCTAGGCATGTGTTATTTGACCAACAAAACCTGGGGGGCGACATGAAAAACCAACAGAAAATCCTCGATGGTATTTCCGTTCCGGTGATTATGCTGAACCGTGACCTTCGCATCTACATGGCCAACCGCAAGGCCCATGCCGCATTCCCCAAGATCACCGTGTCCGCCGGATTGGAATGCCTGGGCGATCTGGATGATGATGTGCCTCGGCTGCTCAGTGATACGTTGGACCGCCTCGGGTCAGACCAGATCACCGTTGTCACAGACGAAGAGTTTCAGCACGAATACCTGATCACCGTCCGCTCTATTGTGGGGCTCGATGATCACCCAGACGCCAGTCTGGTTCTGACATTTGAGGATCAGACACCACTGCGGGTCGCAAAATCCATGCGCAGCGACTTTGTTGCCAACGTATCCCACGAAATCCGTTCCCCGCTGACGGCCATTTCCGGATTTGTGGAAACCCTGCAGGACAACGCCAGCGACGACCCGGAAGCGCGTGAAATTTTCCTCAACCTGATGGAAAAAGAAGTGGCGCGGATGACCAACCTTGTGTCGGATCTGCTGTCGCTGTCGAAGGTGGAAGCCAAAGAACGCCGAGCGCCCAAAAACCCGCTGGATATGAACCAATCGATCGGACAAGCGGTCGAATCAGTCATGGCGCTGGCCCAAAAACGAGGCAAACATCTTGAATATGACATCCCACCAGACCTGCCTGCGGTCCGTGGCAAGCGCGATGATCTGTCCCGCGCGTTAATAAATTTGCTGGAAAATGCGATCAATTACAGCCGCGAAAATGGCACGGTTACCATCGTCGCGCGGGAAGTCACAGGCCCAAATCCGCTTGGCGTGGACGCTGTCAGCATCTCCGTTCAGGACCAGGGAGAGGGCATACCCGAGAACGAAATTCCGCGCCTCACAGAGCGATTTTATCGTGTAGATAAAAGCCGTTCGCGGAATGTGGGGGGACCGGTCTGGGGCTGGCCATCGTCAAGCACATTCTGGTCCGGCATCGGGGAGTGCTCGACATCCAAAGCACCCTTGGAGAGGGGTCGACGTTTACCGCATACCTCCCTGTTGCCGCAGTGCAGAAAAATTAACGCTGTCATCGAACTGTTACAGAATCGTCGTAATCGTGATTCACGCGCCGCCGACACGGTGGTCATTCCGTAAGGAACGTTCGACACACTGTTAAGGAGACATCATGTCTGTTCGTCTGAAAACACTTGCCACAACCACGATTTTGACTGCCGCTCTCGCAGCACCTGCCGTTGCGCGCGACCAGATCAACATCGTCGGATCGTCCACAGTATTCCCTTTTGCAACAACTGTTGCAGAGCGTTTTGGTAAAACCACAGACTTCAAAACACCAATCGTCGAAAGCACCGGTTCTGGCGGCGGCCTGAAACTGTTTTGCTCGGGCGCAGGTGTAAACACACCTGACATCACAAACGCCTCGCGCCGCATCAAAGAGAGCGAAGTTGCCCTTTGTGCCGAAAATGGCATCAACGACATCGTCGAAGTGAAAATCGGCTTTGACGGCATCGTTCTGGCCAACGCTGTTGGCAGCGACCCGATCGAGCTGAGCCTGCAGGATATTTTCCTGGCGCTGGCCAAAGACGTTCCCAATGGCGAAGGCGAATTGCAGCCTAACCCATACACAATGTGGAACGAAGTGAACCCTGATCTCCCTGCCGTGAAGATCGAGGTGCTTGGACCACCCCCAACATCCGGCACACGCGACGCGTTCGCCGAACTGGCGCTGGAAGGCGGCTGCAAAACCTTCGATTGGATCAAAGCCATGAAGAAGGAAGACAAGAAAGCGTATAAATCGCTATGCCACACGGTACGTGAAGACGGCGCATATATCGAAGCCGGCGAAAACGACAACCTGATCGTTCAAAAACTCGAAGCCAACCCGGATGCCTTTGGCGTGTTTGGTTTCAGCTTCCTTGAGCAGAACAGCGACAAGGTACAAGGTTCGATCGTAGGTGGCGTTGAGCCCGAATTCGAACTGATCGCGGGTGGTGATTACCCAATCGCCCGGTCGCTCTACTTCTACGTCAAGAAAGACCACGTTGGCACCATTCCGGGCATCGAGGAATTCCTGGCTGAATTCACCTCGGAAGACGCCTGGGGCGATGATGGTTACCTGACAGACAAAGGCCTGATCCCTCTGAGCGAAGACGAGCGCAAAGAGTGGGCCGACTCGGTCAAGTCGCTGTCGCCCCTGAGCATGTAAAACACCCTACCCCGGCCCGGCCCAACGCCTGGGCCGGGGTACCCTGCCAATTTCGACAAGAAAGTCACCAGAATGCCTGACGGGACGTTGATCATCACCCGATCGGACCGCCGACGCTGGCGCGACCAATTGATCGTCGGAACCATGGCTGCCGCCGCTGGCGTTGCCATTCTGGTCACAGTGGGCATTGTGCTTTCCCTTGTCTTTGAAACCATTCTCTTTCTCGAAAAAGTACCGCTGCGCGACTTCCTCTTCGGTCTGGAGTGGAGCCCGCAAACTGCGATCCGCGCTGACCAGGTCGGGGCAGGCGGCAGCTTTGGTATCATTCCCCTGATCAACGGCACTCTGCTGATCAGCGCCATTGCGATGGCCGTGGCCACGCCCTTGGGCCTCACTTCCGCAATTTATCTGTCGGAATATGCCAGCAAACGCGCCCGCGACTGGGTGAAACCCGCGCTGGAAATTCTCGCCGGGATCCCCACCGTTGTTTACGGTTTCTTCGCGGCGCTGACCGTGGCGCCGTTCATCCGTATGACAGGCGGTCAGTTTGGCCTTGAAGTTGCATCCGAAAGTGCGTTGGCCGCCGGAGTGGTCATGGGCATCATGATCGTGCCGCTGATCTCATCGTTGTCGGATGACGTCATCAACGCGGTGCCACAGTCGCTACGCGATGCATCACTTGGAATGGGCGCAACACAGTCCGAAACCATCCGCCGGGTGGTCATGCCCGCCGCCCTGCCCGGGATCGCCGGATCACTGCTTCTGGCGACATCGCGCGCCATCGGGGAAACGATGATCGTTCTGATGGCTGCCGGATTGGCCGCTCAGCTGACCCTGAACCCGCTCGATGCCGTGACAACCATCACGGTTCAGATCGTCGCCCTGCTGACAGGTGACCAGGAGTTTGACAGCGCCAAGACCCTGTCGGCCTTTGCCCTGGGCCTCGTCCTGTTCGTTCTGACCCTGTTCATGAATGTGATCGCCCTTAGGATCGTCAAGAAGTACCGAGAGCAATATGATTAATCTTACCAAAGATGCAGGGTTCGATCTGCGCGCCCGCAAACGCTCCGAAGCACGGTTTCAATGGGTGGGTCGCGGTGCGATTTTTATATCCCTGGGCTTTCTCGTGCTCCTGTTCGGCTCGATCATCAGCAACGGGACCGGTGTCATCTGGCAATCACAGATCGCGGTTACGCTTGACCTGAGTGCTGAAGAGGTCGATCCGGAAAACATCGGCGATGCGAGTTTCAACAGCATCATAAAGTCCGGCATGCGCGACATGTTCCCGGAGGTGTCGAGCCGTAAGGAAAAGAAAAAGCTTTATGGGTTGCTGAGCACGGAAGCGACGTTTGAGGTAGAACGTCAAATTCGCGCAAACCCTGAGCTTCTGGGCGGTCCACAAACCCTCTGGGTCACCGCATCCGACGATGCGGATCTCTATATCAGCGGTCAGGTCGATACCAGTTTACCGGAAAAACAGCGCCGGATATCCGATGCCGAGATCGCAATCCTTGATCAGCTCCTTGCAAACGGCATGGCGCGTGAAAGTTTCAACAGGGGCTTTTTCTCCAATGGTGACAGCCGCGAACCCGAGATCGCGGGCATTCTGAGCGCGCTGGCGGGGTCTGCCTTAACCCTACTGGTATGTTTCCTCTTGTCCTTTCCCCTGGGCATTGGCGCGGCGATCTACCTCGAGGAATTTGCGCCCAAGAACCGCATTTCTGACCTGATCGAGGTCAACATCAACAACCTCGCGGCCGTGCCATCGATCGTGTTTGGTCTGCTGGGTCTGTCGATATTTCTGGGTTACATGGGTTTGCCGCGCTCGACGCCGCTTGTCGGGGGGATGGTGCTGGCCCTGATGACGCTGCCGACAATCATCATCGCATCCCGGGCGGCCCTGCGCTCGGTGCCCCCGTCTTTCAAGGAAGCCGCGCTGGCGCTTGGCGCAACACCAGTTCAGGCCGTGTTCCACCACGTGCTGCCCGTGGCCATGCCCGGCATGCTGACCGGCGCAATCGTCGGCATGGCACAGGCATTGGGCGAAACTGCACCGCTTCTGATGATCGGCATGGTGGCCTTCATCGTCGATGTGCCAACATCGGTGCTGGAACCTGCCACCGCGCTGCCGGTGCAGATTTTCCTCTGGGCGGATGCCCCCGAACGCGCCTTTACTGAAAAAACCGCTGCTGCGATCATCGTTTTGCTGACGTTCCTGATACTCATGAACCTGATTGCGATCTTGCTGCGCCGCAAACTTGAACAGAGGTTCTGAGTATGGATCAGTCAAACATTCAAACGCCCGAAGACGCCACCCTTGCTGGCGGAACGCCGTCTGAAACCAACACACCGGAAAAGGACGCGCCCATGGATCAGGCTTTCATCGAGGCCCGCGAGGTCGATGTATTTTACGGCGAGAAACAGGCCCTGTTCGGGATTGATCTGGACATCGAATCCAACCGCGTGACCGCACTGATTGGCCCGTCCGGATGTGGCAAATCAACCTTCTTGCGCGCCATCAATCGGATGAACGACCTGATCCAGATTTGTCGTTTCGACGGCAGCCTCAAGATCGACGGACAGGAGATTTATGATCCGGCGGTGGATGTGGTCGCGCTGCGTGCGCAAGTGGGCATGGTGTTTCAAAAACCCAACCCTTTCCCGAAATCGATCTTCGAAAACGTCGCCTATGGGTTAAAAATCCACGGGATGACAACTTCGAAATCCGAAATGCAAGACAGGGTGGAGTGGAGCCTGAAAAGCGCCGGGCTTTGGGATGAGGTTGCGGATCGTCTGGACCAGCCCGGCAACAGCCTTTCGGGCGGTCAACAGCAACGCCTGTGCATCGCACGCACCGTCGCCGTGGCCCCGAAAGTCATCCTGATGGATGAGCCCTGTTCGGCCCTTGACCCGATCGCCACAGCGGTGGTCGAAGACCTGATCGACAGTCTGCGCAAAGACTACACGATCGTGATCGTGACCCACTCGATGCAACAGGCCGCGCGGATTTCGCAACGCACTGCCTTCTTCCATCTGGGCAAGCTGATCGAGGTGGGAAACACCAAGGATGTCTTTACCAATCCGCGCGAAGAGCAGACACAAAACTACATCACCGGACGCATAGGCTAGGACCGCACCATGGAAGCAACACCCCATATCATGTCGCGTTACGACAAGGATCTCGACAAGCTCAAGCGTCGTATCCTTGCCATGGGCACCCAAGTGATCGACCAGATCAGCGATGCAACCGATGCGCTGGATCAATTCGATGCAAGCGAAGTCGACCGTCTTGTTGCCTTTGATCGCACGATCAACGGCATGCATCAGGATATCTTCACCCGCGCCGAGCGGCTGATTGCCCTGCGCCAACCCATGGCGCTCGACCTGCGGCAGGTCTTGCTCCCGATCAATATCGCGCATGAGCTTGAGCGGATTGGAGATCACGCGAAATCAACTGCCAAGCGGGCACGCATTCTTGCGGCAAGCGAGGCTGGCAAACCCGCGCGCGCCAAGATCACCGAAATGAGCGCCATGTTGCAGAAAATGCTGGCGGACGCGCTCAACGCCTACACGGAAAGCGACATTGAACTGGCCGCTACAATCCGTGAGCGGGATCTCGAGATCGACCAGATGAACAAAGACGTTTTTGACATGCAGATCGCCGCCGTGGCCGAGACGCCGCAGGATGCCGAAGCTCTGGTGCATTTGATCCTGCTGGCCCGCGCATTCGAACGCGTCGGGGACCATACTGTTAACATCGCCCGCCACGTCCACCAGATTGTTACAGGCGTCGACCTGAAAGCTAGCGACTGATAGGTGTTTCATGCGTTTGGAAAAATTCTCGAAATCGCAACCAACCCAAAAACCACGGACACCCCGATTGAGCCTTTCAACTCCCCGCCTTCTGATCATCGAAGATGAACCATCCCAAGTCGAACTGCTCAAGTACAACCTGAGCAAACAGAGTTTTGACGTGCGGGTGGCCATGGATGGCGAAGAAGGGGTTGAGGCCGCGCGGGAAGACCCGCCGGATCTGATCCTGCTGGATTGGATGTTGCCCAATCTCTCGGGTGTGGAGGTGTGCCGTCAGTTGCGCCGCGACAAGGCCACCCGTGAAATCCCGATCATCATGCTGACCGCCCGGTCCGAGGAACGCGACAAGGTCCGGGGTTTGGATGTCGGCGCCGATGACTACGTGACCAAGCCCTATTCGGTCAAAGAACTGATTGCGCGTGTGCGGGCCGCTTTGCGCCGTCCGGCCGCACGCGTGGCGGATAGCAAACTTGTCAGTGGCGTGATCGAAATTGACCTTGAAAAGCACACCGTCAGTGTGGGCGGCAAAAGTGTCATGCTGAGCCCGACAGAGTTCCGGCTGCTTGTGACACTGATGCAGAGCCCCGGTCGCGTGTTTTCACGCGATCAACTCTTGGACATGGTTTGGGGCATCACCGCGGATGTCGACACCCGGACAGTGGATGTGCATGTGGGCCGTCTTCGGCGTGTGCTTGATGGTGCCGGGGGCAAGGATCTGATCCGGACGATCCGGGGGTTCGGCTACGCGCTTTCGACGGACTGAGGAGAAATTTCGCCGAAAAATCAATCTTGAGTTGATAATTCGGCGTTTTTCTAAGCGGCTAATCGCGCATAGGCTGTCATGCTTGAGGGCCTGCGGTTGATGGTTAATGATTGCTTAAAACGCAGTCATTAGAGAACCCGCATGACGCCCGAATTCGACACAGCCGAAGAGATTTCAGAGTACTTTCTGGACCGCACCGGAACGGCGCTTATGACTGGCGATTTCGACCTTTTTGCATCGTGTTTTTTGCTGCCACAGAAAATGGAAACGTTTCAGGGCTGCCGGAACATTCGAAATCTGGCCGACCTCAAAGAGGTGTTTGACGGCGTCACGCAACACTTCAAACGCAAGAACGCAACCCAACTTGAACGTCATTGCATTGAAGCGTCATTTCGCGATCCGGATACCGTTGTGACCACGCATATGTCCCGGCTTGTCAGCGGCGCGAACCTTGTTCAGAAACCTTACCCGGTGATGTCGGTGCTACAGCGCGTTGACGGCAAATGGATGATCTCCGACAGCATGTACGCCATCGAAGATGAAGTTAACCACGCCAAGGCGCTTTCCGGTTAGTCGACATTTCCAAACGCACTGCAATTCCGGTCGCTGATCACCCGGCTTTGGCTGCCTCGATGGAGGCTTCCAAAATGTCCATGCCTTCGGCAAAAACCGCGTCCTCAATCGTGATCGGCGCCAGGAACCGTACGACATTGCCGTAAATCCCGCATGTCAGCAGCACCAAATGACGCTTCAACGCTTCGGCCCGTACCCGGTTGGCAAAGGACGCGTCCGGTGCGCTGCCGTCGGCGGTATTGAACTCCGCCGCGACCATGAACCCCGGCCCGCGGATATCCACCAATTGCGGTGTATTCTCCCGGATCGCCTCAAGGCGCTGTTTCAGGCGGGACCCCAATTCATTGGCACGTGCGCAAAGGTCTTCTTCCTCAATGACATCCAGAACTGCATGTGAGGCAGCCACGCCCAAAGGGTTGCCCGCATATGTACCGCCCAACCCACCGGGGTCCGCCGCATCCATCAGATCGGCGCGTCCGGTCACCGCCGCCAACGGCAGGCCACCGGCCAATCCCTTTGCCATGGTGGTGATGTCTGCACTGACGCCGTAGCTTTCCATTGCAAACATATGCCCGGTGCGCGCAAACCCCGTCTGCACCTCATCGGCGATCATCACGATCCCATGCTCGTCGCACAGTTCACGAATGCCGCGGATCAATTCCGCCGGTGCCGGGTAAAACCCGCCTTCACCCTGAACAGGTTCAAAGATGATGGCGGCCACCCGCCCCGGATCCAGATCAGCCTTGAAGAGACCCATCAGCGCATCCATTGCATCACCGGAACTCCGCCCATGCAGATCAACCGGAAACGGCACGTGATAGACGTCCGGCATCATCGCACCGAAGCCTTTCTTGTAGGGAACAACCTTGCCCGTCAGGCTCATCCCCATGAATGTCCGGCCATGAAATCCACCACCAAATGCGATGATCGCGGGCCGGCCCGTGGCCGCGCGCGCAACCTTGATCGCGTTCTCAACTGCCTCCGCGCCCGTAGTGACAAAGATCGTCTTTTTCTCGAAATCGCCGGGCACCAGCTCGTTCAGGCGTTCAGCCAACTGAATGTAGTTGGCGTAAGGCATGACCTGATGACAGGTATGGGTGAAGGACCCCAATTGCTTTTCTACGGCCGTCATAACCTTGGGATGGCAATGGCCCGTATTGACCACCGCAATACCAGCCGCAAAATCGATGTAGCGATTACCTTCAACGTCCCAGACCTCGGCATTACGCGCTTTTTCCGCGTAAATCTGCGTCATCATTCCCACGCCGCGGGCAATCGCCGTGTCGCGTCTGCTGCTCATTTCCGTGTTCAGCATGGATCAAACCCCTTGTTTCAAGGCCGCGCGGACGGGCGGCGCACCAGATGCATCGTTCTTTACAAATGGTGCCGGTCTTAACAACTGGAATCAAGCAGCGGCGCCCAACAATTTGATCAAATTATCGGACGCTAGTGCTCTGGGCAGTCAAAAAAGGAAAACCGGACGTGCTATTTACACAATCAACCCGGCCGGGATCAGTTTGTGGTGGAATGGCCGGAATGACCAGAATGATCATCCTCATTGCTGCGCGGCTCCACGGCAAATTCGATGTCGATTTCACCGGCCTTTTCAAAAACCAACGTTGCGCCGACTTTCTCCCCTTCTTCGAAGGGATCACCGTTCAAACCCATGAACATCACGTGAAACCCGCCGGGCGCCAATTCGACTGTCTCGCCAGCTGGTAGTTCGATTTTCATGACATGGGTCATGGTTGCGATGCCATCTTTCTCTTCCGACAAATGCAGCATTGTGCGGGGAAAATCAGCGCGCACTTCAATCAGCGCGTCATCTGTTTCGCCAGTGTTCATGATCGTTAGGTACCCGGCCGCAGATTTAGCCGTTACAGGCGTTTCAAAGGCCATGGGATGCATGATTTTCAGGGCGCCAAGTTCAAAGTCATGGGCCCAGGCAAGGGTCGGAAGGCTCAAGGCAGCAGCCAAAATCAGAGCGTTTTTCATCTTCTCTCTCCGTTTCAGGATATTGCACTGCGTGGTCAATGACCGGCAGTGGATAGAACAAACTAAGGAGGGTTGGTTCAGCCGAAAGGAGGCGCCCGGGGGAGCGCTGAAGAGAAAAGAGAGCTGTCAGAACCTTTAGCGGCGCCTGCAAGCGGTGTGACCGTAAAAACCGGCTCCTGGATGGCGGCGCTGAATACTGGCCCGGATGCCGTGCCCGCAACATTGACCAAGGCGCAGATTTCAGCATCGGCCGAGACATTCACCGGGTCTCCGTTTGCATCTATCTGGATCATACGCAGGCCATCGCCTGTGCAAATGACCATGATGCGACCATCAACCGCGCCAACCGCGATCAACGCCGCCGACATCTGCGGTGTGACGATGCCCAAAACAGTCAGGCAAACGATCAGGTATCTGGTCACGAAGGATTTCATATCAAACGAGTATCGCTGTTCCGCGGGATTGGAAAGTCCACGGGTGCACCATCAGGCCCCGGTCTTGCGAGGCGTATTGACGCAATTTCAGGCCAGTTGATACCAGATCGTCGCTTCGTGCAAAGCACCGCGCAAAACATGCAGGAGCATGTCACAAGCCTCGGCGTCAAAGGTAAGCGGTGGTCGGATTTTCAACACGCTGTCATGTGGCCCGTCACGACCGATCAACACACGTTCATCACGCATCCGGTTGACCACATAGCGCGCCAGATCCGTGCCGTGTTCCCGCGTTTGCGGATCACGAACCAGCTCCACCCCCACAAAAAACCCCATGCCGCGCACATCGCCGATGATCGGAAAATCACCCTGCAAGTCCCGCAGACCGTCGAGGAGAACAGCACCGACTTGGCGGGCATTTTCCATCAAGCCTTCCTCGTCAACGACGTCCAAGACCTCCTTGCCAATCCGGCAGGACAGGGTTGAACCACCAAAGGTCGAGAAAAATTCCGGGCCTTGGGCAAAACTGTCGGCGATGGCGGGGGTTGTCACAACAGCCGCCAGCGGGTGACCATTGCCCAACGGCTTGCCCAGGACCACGATGTCGGGCACCACCTCTTGCTGTTCAAACCCAAAGTAATGCGTACCAAGCCGCCCCAGCCCGGTTTGCACCTCGTCTGCGATACACAACCCGCCTGCCGCGCGAATACGGGTGTAAACCCCCTGCAGATATCCTTCCGGTGGGATGATCTGCCCACCGACACTGGGGAATGTTTCGGCGATGAATCCGGCCAGTTTCCCGCTCTGCGCCGCGATGGCATCAATCGCGTCATCAACACCGCGGGCAAATTTTTCAGCGCGGTCCGGATCATCGCGGGTGAAAGCACCCTGGTAGTCATCCGCCACATCCACCAGATGCACCCAATCCGACTGTCCGACACCACCGGGGGCGTTGAACTTATAAGCCGAGATGTCGATCGCGCCGGTGGTGTTACCGTGATATCCGTGATCCGGTGTCACGATGTCCTTGCCGCCCGTATGGGCGCGGGTCAGGCGCAAGGCCAGTTCATTAGCTTCGGAGCCGGAATTGACGAAATAGCACACCGTCAGCCCAGACGGCATTTTCGACACGATTTTTTCGGCAAATTCGGTCTGAGCCGGATGAAGATAGCGGGTGTTTGAATTCATCCTCTGAAGCTGGTCGGCGGCCACGGCCTGAATGCGCGGGTGGGCATGGCCGACATGCGGCACGTTATTGTACCCATCCAGATAAGGCCGTCCCCAAACGTCAAAAAGGTGGTGTTTCCAGCCCCGCACCAGCATCACCGGTCGGGTATAGCTTGGCATAACATTGGGGCCAAAATGCAGTTGGCGCTTTTCCAGAACGGCTTCAGGTTCCGTCGGCCGATAGCGGGTTTTATCATCGGTAAGGTTCAACAACGCCGCCGGGTTTGGACAGAGCCCCGTCCAAAGCGGCAATTGATCGGGATCCGCCACACCGGGTAAACCATCATCGTGACCTTCCAAGCTCATTGCCAACTGGAAATGGACATGCGGGCTCCATTTTCCATTCTCTTCGGGTGGGCCCAGCTCGGCGAATTCAGCCCCTTTTTCAATCACTTGGCCAACAGAAAGGCGCGCAACCGACGCTTTTGAGAGATGTCCGTAAATCGTGTAGAAACCATCGCCATCCGGCGTTTCATGGTGCAATATCACCACCCCGCCATAGTCAAGATTGGCCTCACGGTAGAGGGAAAACACGACCCTGCCCGCCAATGGCGCAAAAAGCGGCGTTCGGGCTTTGGCAAAGACGTCAACGGCCAGATGAACCGTGCGCCGGTCACTGGCCTTCCATGGCCCAAGTCGAAAAAAGCTTTCAGTATAGATCAGACGCGGCTCGCGATAGTACCCCAGCCAGACAGGCGCCGTGTCGTGATAAGACGCCCCTGCCGACGCCGCCTCAGACGCGGTGATATGAAAGGGGTTCTGCGGCGTCGTGCTTTCTTCGACCGACAGGGACCCCATGGGTACATCCGCCAAATCCTGCCCGATGAGCGGGGCAAATTGCCCGCGTTCCCCATCCAGCCAGGCCATGACCCGGGGCGCCGCATCCGTGACCGGCAAACCGCAGGCTGCCCTGAGCATCGGGCCAATTGTTCCGGCATTGATCCCGTTGTTTTCCAAAAACTGCCAGGCAGGCGCTTGCGATATCAGCGTGTATCGATCATCGGGGCATTCAAGGGACATCATCGTCGAATTCACCACGCTGACCGCAAGGCGCATCCGCAGCAGCAGCCAGATCATATCGACTTCGGCGGCAGATAGCGGCGAGGCGTTATGATACCCGGCAACCAGTGCGCACAGCATCGCTTCGGGTGCGTCGTGATCCAACACGGTATAGGCCGCCGCGATTGCCAAATCACATATTCTGGGCGCGGCGCACAGATCCCCGAAATCAATTAAACCCGATACGCGCGGCGCGTCCTTAAGGCCACCGGTGACCAAAATATTGTGGTCATTGACGTCGTTATGCAGTGCCATCTGCGGCAGGTCCATCAATGCGGGCTTTAGCGCGGAAAACCCTGCAATGATTTCATCCAGAATTTCCCTACGGACCGGGTTGCTGACAACATCCGTGTGGCCCGCGATCCAATCTGCCTGCGCAAGGTTCCATTTGAACGGCCGGTCCAGCAACGGATGCGTAAAACCCTCAAGCGCGCAATTTATGCCCGCAAGATGCTGGCCTAACTGCCTGGCCATGTCGGGAATATGTGGCCGAAATTCGCGGTATGGGATCCCCGGGAGCCGGTTGAGCAACCAGACCACACGGTCCTCTCCCTGCTCATCCCGGGCTGTGGCAAAAAGCGCGCCATCCTTGGCGGGCACCACTATCGGCACAGGCACATCATCCGACGCGGCGTTGATCCGGGCCATCGCCTGGCATTGCATATCGACAAAATCCGCTGCGCATCCAGCACGCATCACTTTGAGGACATAACCCGGCGATCCGTGGACAAGGAAATTCAGGTCATATTCACCATCAAGCGGGCTGATTTTTTCGTCGATACCCCAGAGATCGAACAGACAGTTTTGCCAATGCGCTGTCATGATAAACGGCCCGCGAAATCCACATTAAACTCACTTACTCCGAAGCACGTTCTGCCTCGATCTTGCGCCACTCTGCGACGTTTTTATTGTGTTCTTCCAAGGTTTTGGCAAAAGCGTGCCCGCCTGTACCATCCGCCACAAAGAAGATGAAATCAGTGGTGTCAGGGTCAACCGCAGCCTCAAGGCTGGCTTTGCCCGGGTTGGCGATGGGTGTGGGCGGCAAGCCATCAATGACATACGTGTTCCAATCGGTCCTGCCGCGCAATTCGCTTTGCCGCAATCCGCGTCCCAAAACGCCCTGACCCTTGGTGATGCCATAAATCACGGTTGGGTCTGTTTGCAGTTTCATGCCCTGTCGCAGACGGTTGGTAAACACGCTCGCCACCTGACGGCGTTCATCCGCAACAGCTGTTTCTTTTTCGATAATGGACGCCAAAATGAGCGCTTCATAAGGATCATTGAGCGGTATGCCTTCCGCGCGGTTGTCCCAGGCTTCCGCCAGCAGCCGGTCTTGCGCATCGCGCATCCGCGCCACAACGCTTTCCAAAGTGTCACCGTCACTGACTTCGTAGCTGTCGGGGGCCAGACTGCCCTCCGGCGGCAAGTCACTGACCTCGCCCTCCAGCACGTCCAGCTGACCCAAGGCATTTACGATCTGCCAACTGGTCACGCCCTCGGCAATCGCAATGCGATAACGGGTATCGCTCTCATCGCGTACTTTTTCGTAAATCTCAGGGCGCGCTTCGTCCTCCAGGTTAAACGACGCGCGTTCCACATATTGGTCCGTTCCAGGATCAAGCTCTCGGACCTGCGCCTGCGCCTGCGTCACACCAATCCTGTAGACAACTTCGGTGCCACAACTGCTGGCACCACCACGTGTCACAATATCAACGATCTCCTGCATGCTGGCGCCTTCAGGGATCAGCCAACTACCAGCCTTCAACTTGCTGTTTTTGCCGGAATATTCCGAACCAACGCGGTAGATTGATCCGTTTGTCACGGCACCAATTTCTTCGAGCTGCTGCGACACACTGCGCATGTTCGAACCCGGCTTGACCCGCAAACAAACGCGATCCTCAAGCGGGCCTTGCGCTGTGTACTCGCCCTGACCCCAGAGGATCACGCCGCCCAGCAAGAAGGCCAGAACCACCAGAAACGTCAGGGCATTTGACGCGATATGTCGCCACATTAACGCAGTTTCCCGAAACAAACCGATGCATTTGTACCGCCAAAGCCAAAGCTGTTGGACAGCGCGACATTGATTTCGCGCTCCCTTTTGGCATTCGGCGCCAGATCCAGCGGCGTTTCCACCGCAGGGTTATCCAGATTGATAGTTGGCGGCGCGACCTGATCGCGAATGGCAAGGATCGAAAAGATTGCTTCAATCGCGCCGGCTGCCCCCAAAAGGTGCCCCGTGGCCGATTTGGTCGAGCTCATTGTGGCTGACCCTGCCGCGTCACCCAACAGCCGTTCAACCGCCTTCAACTCAATCGTATCAGCCATTGTGCTGGTACCGTGCGCGTTGATGTAATCAACATCCGCCGGTTCAACACCCGCATGTCCCAAGGCCGCCACCATCGCGCGATAGCCCCCATCGCCGTCTTCCGAGGGCGCCGTGATGTGGTAGGCATCTCCCGACAATCCATACCCCAGAACTTCGGCGTAAATCTTGGCCCCGCGCGCAACCGCATGGTCATAGTCTTCCAACACGACAATGCCCGCACCTTCGCCCATGACGAACCCGTCACGGTCCTCATCATAAGGGCGGCTGGCAGCCTTCGGATCATCCGCCCGCTTGGTGCTGAGCGCCTTGCAGGCATTGAAACCCGCAATCCCGATTTCGCAAATCGCGGCCTCGGCCCCACCGGCGATCATGACATCCGCATCGCCAAACATAATCAACCGCGCGGCGTCACCAATGGCGTGTGCGCCTGTGGAACAGGCCGTCACAACCGAATGGTTGGGGCCCTTGAAACCATAGCGGATACCCACCTGACCGCTGATCAGGTTGATCAATGCGCCGGGGATAAAAAACGGCGATACGCGGCGCACACCCTTGTCGCGAATGATCAGCGTGGTTTCCTCGATCGACCGAAGCCCACCGATGCCGGAGCCGATCATCACACCCGTGCGCAGGCGGCTTTCTTCATCCTCAGGCATCCACCCCGCATCCTCGACCGCCTGCTGCGCGGCGGCAATTCCGTAGAGGATGAAGTCATCGACTTTACGGCGCTCCTTGGGCAGCATGTAACTGTCGGAATGAAACGTGCCATCGGCACCATCCCCCAGAGGCACTTCGCACGCATAGGTGGTTGCCACATTCGAGGCGTCAAAACGGGTAATCGGACCCGCTCCGGATTGGCCGTCCAACAAACGGCTCCAGCTTTCCTCGACCCCATCCGCCAATGGAGTTACCAGCCCGAGGCCGGTGACAACGACACGCCGCATGATGCTGCCCTTTCACATATTCCTAATGGATGCTCATACCCTGCCTTGCACCCGAGGGGCAAGACCGTGCCGCCGCAGAAACCGGATGGCTTTTGCCAATCCGATTTCCGCGCAGTGATCGGGATTACTGGAAGGCTGCGGTAGGCTCGGGCTGCGGCTGTGCAACGTTGAGCGCTTCGGCCAGATCAACATCTTTGGCCAGCAGCGCTTTGCCGATCAGCGTGCCTGAGATGTTCGAGACATATTTCAAACGGGCCACGTCATCGACGCTGCGGACGGTTCCGCGCGCGATCACCGGATGGCGGGTTATTGCCGCCAGACCTGAAATCACACCAATTCTACCGTCCTGATCGGCGATATCCGCGTCAATATCTGTCACGATGATGCCCGCCAGAGGCGTGGTATCAAACGCGGCCAGAAACGATTCCGGTTCGAAAGCGCTGTACTTGCGCCAACCTTCGGTCATCACATGACCCTGGAAGATATCAATCGCCAGAACGATCTGATCCGGGTGAAGCTTGGCCAGTTCCTTGACCAGTTCCGGGTCATGCGCGGCCATCGTGCCAATCACGATCCGTCCGGCACCCATTTCAATCCAATGCTCAACCCGTTCACGCGACCGAAATCCACCGCCCAGTTGCACCGGAATACGCGCGGCGCGGATAATGTCTTCGATCAACGCATTGTTGTTCCCATCGCCGTTAAGCGCGTTCATGTCTGTGACATGCATCCACTCGGCCCCGGCCTCGGCAAAACCATGCGCCGTCTCAACCGGATCGATATGCCAGATATATGGCTCTTCCAAACGCCCCCGGGTCAGGGACACACATTTACCATTCAAAATTTCCAATGTGGGATAGATGATCATAGTCGTGATCCTCAAATGTGATCTACCTGACATTGTGCCAGGACAAGACAGCTATGCAGTCTAAACCCGAATCCCGATATCACCAAATCGGCATGATACAGCCCGTTCGCGCCCTGATTGCGCGCCACGGGGATGCAGACGCTGTGCGCCATACAGTCAGTTTTGCAAGATCTCCGCAATTTTCGGGCCGAGCTCGACCTGCATAGCCTGCATGTTCGGCCCAAGCTCTGCCATCACATCTTGCATGAACGGCGTCATTTTCTGCATCACCGCTGCCCCATGTTCCGAGGAATAGAAATCAATCAGGGCCTGCAATTCATCCGCAGAAAAAGTATCTGCACTTTTTGAAACCATCACTTCCTCAAGCTTTGGGCGCAATTCGTTCATCGCTTCAGACATGACCACGCCGATCTCGTTCTTCTGTGCGTCACTCAGGGTAAAATTCGCAGGCAAACTTGCCTCAATCTGGTTTCCCATCGCCTTGGGGGAAAACATTTCCGTAATCATCGCCTGAACTTCGGGCAAGTTGGCGTATTGCATGGCAAGCTCCGACGTATCTTGCGCCAAAACCGTTGTCGACAAACTGGAAAAAGCCAGGGCCAGAATGGTATTTTTCATGAAAAATCCTCCAAACTCTATGCTCTTTTCAAGCCTAGCAGCAGTTCACCTTTGGTCAAACAGCGATCCGGTTCAAACCATGCGCAGCCCAAGCGCCGTATGACATGCTTGCAATTTGGAGCGCACACGAAAAAGGCCCCGCCGATCCGGCAGGGCCTCTTACGAAACAGTATGTGGCTTACGCGGCTTCGGAAATGAACTTTACCGCGTCACCGAATGTTTGGATGTTTTCAGCTGCATCGTCCGGAATTTCGATGCCAAATTCTTCTTCGAAGGCCATGACCAACTCAACCGTGTCCAGGCTGTCTGCGCCCAGATCGTCAATAAACGACGCGTTTTCACTCACCTTGTCTTCTTCAACACCCAAGTGCTCAACAACGATCTTTTTTACGCGGTCTGCGGTATCGCTCATGTCATAATCCTCATAGTCTGATGGGCGCTATCGCCCGTTTTCTGCCCCGCCCCTATTGGGCTGTGGCCTTGATCTTTATGCCCGCTCGGGCGGCTTCGTCGCCCATTTTGGGCCGCCATAGGACATGTCGCAACACACCCAAGGCCAATCTGCGCCGCCTATAGCACATGGCGCGCCTTAGGCAAATGTTTTCCCAAAGTGGGTGATCACACAGCGAATGCAAGGGGGATAGCAGGCCCAAAACACCAAGTGCGATATGCTAATACACTGTATTTCCAGCAGTATTCGAATTCAAAATAATCCGGGAAATTGGGCAATACACCCCTGCCCCTCTTTGGATCAACCCGCGCAATCAGTCCGATTTTGCATATTTGCGCACCAAATCGGCGCGGTTTGATTCCCCGAATGCCCCGCTTCTACGTTACCTAGAGCATCGCCATGCCACCATTCACATGCAACGTAGCGCCCGTGACATACCCCGCCTCAGGGCTGGCCAGATACAAAACCGCGGCTGCGATCTCGTCGGCGGTGCCCATACGCGCGGCCGGGATTTGCGCGTTTATTTTGCCCTTTTGATCATCGGTCAGCGCCTCAGTCATTGCCGTGGCAATGAACCCCGGAGCAACCGCATTGGCAGTAATATTGCGGCTGGCTACCTCTGCGGCGATGGATTTGGTCATCCCTACCATGCCCGCCTTGGACGCGGCATAATTGACCTGACCTGGGTTGCCGGTTGCGCCAACAATCGAACTGATGTTGATGATACGCCCCCACCGCGCTTTCATCATCGGACGCATCACACCGCGACACAGGCGCATTGTGGCCGTGAGATTGACGTCGATGACGCTTTGCCACTCCTCATCCGACATGCGCATGAAAATCTGATCGCGGGTGATCCCGGCATTGTTGACCAGAACATCAACCGCGCCCATCGCCTCGATTGCTTGTTTGGGCAGGGCGTCCACCGCCTCGGCATCGCTCAGATTGCACGGCAATACATGCGTCCGATCCCCAAGTTCTGCCGCCAGTGCCTCAAGCGGTTCCACGCGCGTCCCGCTGAGCGCCACGGTGGCACCCGCCGCATGCAACGCCTGTGAGATCGCACCGCCTATGCCGCCCGATGCACCTGTTACAAGCGCGGATTTTCCTGTCAGATCAAACATTTAAACTGCTCCTTTATCGAAATATTCATGCCACGCAGCGGCCACGGCAATCCACCAGCATCACCCGTTGTGATAGGCCTCAGCGGCTGCTTTGACATCATCCGCCGTGCCCACGGCCCGGCACGCAATGTCCCGGTTGATCCGGCGCACCATGCCCGACAAGGCTTTGCCGGCCCCAATCTCCCAAATCTCATCGACACCTTGCGCGTCCATGAACATCACCGACTCTCGCCATCGCACCGAGCCCGTCACCTGTTGGACAAGCAGCGACCGCAAAACACCCGGATCGCTTATCTGCTCAGCGACCACATTGGCAACGACCGGCACGGCAGGCCGATTGATCTCAACACCCTCCAATGCCTCGGCCATTACCTGCGCGGCAGGCTCCATCAACGCGCAGTGAAAAGGCGCGCTGACTGGTAACAACATGGCGCGTTTTGCACCGCGCTCCTTGGCCAGATCGACCGCACGTTCAACCGCTGCCTTGTGGCCGGAGACGACCACCTGACCGGGATCGTTGTCATTGGCCGCCTGACATACGTCGCCACCGGCGGCCTCCTCCGCGACACCCCGTGCCGCCTCAAAATCCAGCCCAAGCAATGCGGCCATCGCCCCGACGCCCACCGGCACCGCCTCTTGCATGGCAACGCCGCGTGTCCGCAACAGCCGTGCCGTATCGGCGACGCTCAATGCCCCGGCCGCGGCCAATGCCGAATATTCACCCAAGGAATGCCCGGCCACACAGGACGCCGCGTCAATGCTGATGCCTTCAACCTCAAGCGCCCGCATCGCCGCAAGCGACGTAGCCATCAAAGCAGGCTGCGCGTTTTGCGTCAGCGTCAAAGTCTCCTGATCGCCCTCCCAAATCAACGCGGACAGCTTTTCATCCAGCGCATCATCGACCTCATCAAACACGGCCTGAGCCGCCGGATAGGCATCGGCCAGCGCTTTGCCCATGCCGATGGTCTGCGCACCTTGTCCCGGGAATACGAATGCTCTGCTCATGTGTTGTGCCTCCCACACTCTTTTTCTTCGGATACCGCGCTTGTCGCGCATAGGCAACGCCCTAGCCTCACCCTGTGGATTTGCGCGCGACCATTGTGCACCGATAGAGATTGCCCCTTTTTTGATATCCCTTACGTTCTAACATACCCAATCAGGACCCAGACCTATGCCACTCAGCAATTCGCAAAATTCCTATGGCGCCGTGACCAAATCGTTCCACTGGCTGACGGCTCTGCTGATCTTGTCCGTGATCCCGTTGGGCATTGTCGCCAACAACCTGGCCTATGGGTTGAAAGACCCAAACATTACCCCTGACGAGGCGACTATTGCCCTGACCGCCACGCTGTTTTCTTTGCACAAAACCATAGGCGTGACGATTTTCTTCGTGGCGCTCGCGCGCATCTTCTGGGCCTTGTCGCAACGCAAACCGGGTCTTCTGAACGGAGATAACAGTCTGGAAGCATGGCTGGCCGAAACAGTGCATTGGTTGCTCTACGGCTCATTGGTCGCTGTGCCGCTCAGCGGGTGGATACACCATGCCGCCACAACCGGTTTTGCCCCGATCTGGTGGCCATTCGGTCAAACACTGCCCTTCGTACCCAAAGACGCAGCCCTGGCTGAGCTGACCGCCACCCTGCACTACATTTTGCAATGGGTGCTTGTAGGTGCTGTCGGGTTGCATATCATCGGTGCACTCAAGCATCACGTTGTTGATGGCGACGCCACATTGCGCCGGATGTTGCCAGGCGGCACCTCCGGGGAGCCGACGGAAAAGCAACCAAACCACGTCCTCCCTTTCGTGACGGCAGTCGCCATTTGGGCGGGCGCTTTGGGTGGAGCATCCGCCCTCGGATGGTTCTCGCACGCTGCACATAACACCACGCCAGCGGTTGCAACCGCTGCTGCACCGGCTGCCGAAGCCTCCGATGGCGCATGGCAAGTGCAAGAGGGTGTTCTGAACATCTCCGTACGTCAGTTTGGGTCGGACGTGGTGGGCAGCTTTGCCGATTGGACCGCCGATATTGTCTATGATGAAACGCCCGATGACGCCGGCGTTCATGGGAGTGTTGACGTCACCATCACCACGGGGTCACTGAGCCTGGGTTCGGTCTCAAGCCAGGCCATGGGGGCAGGATATCTCGAAACGTCCACATATCCGAACGCCGTTTTTGCTGCGCAAATTGTAAACCGTGACAGGGACTATATTGCCGTAGGAACGCTCACCATCCGCGACACTTCTCTGCCGGTCGAAATGCCGTTTGAGCTGACAATCGAAGGCGACGTCGCCACAGCCAAAGGCGGGCTCAGCGTGGATCGCAGAGATTTCGACATCGCGATTGACACAAAGGACGAAGGAACTTTGGGTTTTGCCGTGGGCATCACGTTTGAATTGACCGCCAAACGCCCCTGACCTTTACGCATCGTCCTCCCAAGGCTCGATCAGTTCCGGCCCGCTGGCCCGGTTTGAATTCACCTGGGGATCAACGCGCCAATAGTGGAGCGCCTCCTCCGCAGCCGCCGTCATCAGCGGGGCAGCGCCTTTGCCCTCTTCACCCAGCCAAAGCGCCCAGTCCTTGGGCTCAAGCACCACAGGCATCCGGTGATGGATCGCCGACATGGCCCGGTTTGCCCCGGTGGTCACGATCGCGCATGTATTGAGCGGCGTGTCACCCTTGTCCCAACGTTGCCAGACACCTGCAAATGCCAGGGGCGTTCCATCCGAACGGGCAATGTACCACGGCAGACGCTTGCCCTCAGTGTCCTTTGTCCATTCGTAAAACCCCGTCGCCGGGATCAGGCACCGCCGTTCACGGCAGGCGGCACGAAACGCGGGTTTTTCGGCAATTGTCTCGGACCGGGCATTGATCAGGAGCGGCCCATCGGTGGGTGATTTGTACCAATGGGGCAAAAACCCCCACCGCATCGCACCCAATACACGCCCCTCTTCTCCTGATGTGATCACGTGCACCGCGTTGGTCGGACAGACGTTGAAATTGGGCACATCTGGTACGTCATTTGCGGGGCGCGCCGCGAATAATTGCGCCATCGCATCCGGGGGCAGCGTTATGGCAAATCGACCGCACATCGCGTCAACGCAGAATGCCGGAGTAAAGCAGCATGCCCCAGCTGGCCAATTCGGCTTCAACCGAGGCCCAAGTCGCACCCATGCTGATCGGGTCGGTCTTGGTGGCCGCAGCAATTTCCGTCAGATTGCGGCGCCCATCGACGGCCGCAATCAAGGGGGCTGCGGCTTTTGGCAGTTTCAGATGCGCGGTTACACCGGCAAAGCTCAGCTTGGGCGCTTGGCCTTTTGCCACAGCCTGCGCTAGCGCACGTGCTTGGACCCCCTTGATGTGGGGCACCAAGGTACGGTTTTTGCCGCTGGCGGCATGGCGCATTTCATCCGCAGGCACAGCATAGCCGACATGGGTCTTGATCGTGCCGCGCAGTTTCTCTGCCACGGCCATGGCCTGCACTGCGTCCAGATGCGCAGGCACCGGGGCGACGCGCGCCAAATCGTAAAGCGCGGGCATGGTGAACCCGCTCAGCGTCCAACCGGCCTCACGCATTGTCCCAAGCAGTTGCGGCACATCGAATGCGCGATCCTGGCTGTGCAGCAAAAGATCGTAAAATCCCGCATCGCTGTCGTAGTGATCACCCAGATTGGGATTGCCCTTGAAAGGATGACCCGAAGGCAGAGCCTCGACGATCTTACGCGCGGCCTTCAGGCGCTCCTTGGGCGACATCCCATCGTAAAGCATGCCAAACGCCTCTTGCAGCGGGTACACCCCGGCACGGCCGTAGGGCGCATAGACCATGAACCCCAAGCCACCTCCCGGTGCCAACGCGCGGCGCAACGCTTGGAAGCCCGCCGTTGGATCCGGCAAATGATGCAACACGCCGCAACAATCAATGTAGTCAAACGCGCCCAGCTCGGGCGCATCCATCAGACTACCAGTGACAAAAGTAATCCCGGTCAGTTTGCGGGCCTTGGCCCGGGCCTCGGCAATCTTGCGCGACGCCCGGGACAGATCGACATAGGTGATCTCAAATGGCTTGCCCGCCTGCGTCAACATCTGCGCCAACTGGATCAACCCATCGCCCGTTCCACCGCCGGCCACCAACACGCGCAAAGGCGCAGACCAGTCGCGCTGTCCCGCAAAGAGAAAATGATCAATTTCGAGTGGATGCGAAGGCGATCCGCTGATCAGACGCTTGGCCTCATCCTTGGGATCACGCTCGGGGTACGGGTAGGCCTCGTACTGATCCTTGACCTTGTTCATTTGCGCCTCGTGCCTGTGATTTGCGCGCAAGATAGGCCGCAACGCAATGCAATTGCAAAACCCAAAAGGCGACCCTTGCCATTCGGCGCGTCCTGCGTCAGCGTCCTGCGTATGACCGATCCCTCACCGCGCATTGCAATTCCCTATTTCTCCGGTAACGGCCATACCCGCCGTCTGGCAACGGCGATCGCGTCGGGGGCGCCCTCTGCCCGGCTGATTGATGTCGAGACGATCACGCCGGATGGCTGGGCCGCCCTTGATGCCGCCGAAGCCATTATCTTTGGCACACCCACCTACATGGGATCAGCGGCAGCGCGATTTGACGGTTTTTTGGAGGACGCGGCGGACCGGTGGGTCGATCAGGGATGGGGCAGCAAAATCGCGGGCGGATTTACCGTTGGCACCTATCCATCCGGTGACAAGCTGAGCACGTTGATACGATTGGCGGTCTATGCCGCGCAGATGGGCATGATCTGGGTTGGCCCCGTCGAAATAGGCGCGCCCGTTGACCCGAGCAAACCGGGCATCAACCGTGACGGCAGCAACCTGGGCCTGACCGCGACCTCTTCGAGCGACAAGGCACAATTGATCGAGCCAGGGGATCGCGAAACGGCACGTCTTTTCGGGATGCGCATCGCGCAAGCAACGCTGCGATGGCGCGTTTAGTTATGTGCGTTCAACGGCGGCTTCCAACGCCGGATATCGCACCGCCAGTGTTGCACCGCGCGCCACAAAACTGATCAGCAAGGCCAACCAGAGCCCGTGATTGCCCACCAGAGGCACCAGCGCCGCAGCCGATGCAATGTAAATCAGCATGCTGATCGCCATCATGTTGCGCATGTCGCGGGTGCGCGTCGCGCCAATGAAAATCCCGTCAAACATCCAGGCGGCCAGCCCCAGCAATGGCGCCAGCACCATGTAGATCAGGTATATCCGGGCTTCTGATTGCACATCCGGTGATTTGGCCATCAAATCCACGATAGCCGCGCCAAAAAATGCAAACGCACCCGCCAGCAACAGGACGGTAATCAGGCCCCACTGGCTTGTCATGATGGCGCTGCGCCGCAGAACGGCCCGGTTGCGCGCGCCCATGGCCTGCCCCACCAATGCCTCCGCCGCAAAGGCAAACCCGTCCAGCGCATAGGCTGTGATGTGCAGAAATTGCAGCAGGACCTGATTGGCCGCCAGCGTGACATCGCCAAAATCCGCGCCCAGAAACAGGAACGAGATGAAGATGATCTGCAGCATCAGCGACCGTAGAAAAATGTCTGAGTTGACCGCGAAGATCAGGCGCAGACGGTCCTTGTCGAACACCCGCGGCCAATCGCGCCAGGCCGGGACACGAAACACATCCCGACAGAGCCACAGTCCCAATATCAATCCGGCCCATTCGGCAATGAATGTCGCCCAGGCCACACCTGCAACACCCCAATCGAGGCCGAGCACGAACCACAGATCCAGACCGATGTTTAGCCCGTTCATTAAAAGCTGGATGGCCAGAACGGCGCGGGTGCGTTCCAGTGCAATAAGCCAGCCGGTGATGCCATACATCGCGATGATCGCGGGCGCACTGTAGACGCGGATGCCCATGTATTCGCGCGCCAGTGCTTCCACTTCGGCACTCGCCGGAGAAACCTGAAATGCGCCTAAAAATATTGGCACCTGCAACGCAATGATCGCCGCCCCACCGGCCAGTCCGATCATCAGTGCACGGGTCAGCATGGCCGCCACTTCACCCGGTTTGCCGGCACCCTTGGCCTGGCTGGTCAATCCGGTGGTGCCCATGCGCAAGAATCCGAACATCCAGTAGATGCCCGTCAGGATGATAGCGCCAATGCCGACCGCGCCGATTGGGACGGCCTCGCCCAATTGGCCCACGACGCCGGTATCCACGGCCCCCAATATGGGCACGGTGGCATTGGCCAACACAATGGGGATGGCGATGTTCAGAACCCTGCGATGGGACAAGGTGGCAGATGTGCCAGCCGTCTGGTCAGCCATTGCGTTTTGGCATCACGAAATGGCCCGTGGCCTGCGCAAAGGCGCGGGTGCGGTTGTCCTGCCACCCTTCAACATGCACGCTGGCATAACGGCGGCCAGAGCGATTGACGCGGGCGCGCGCATAGGCGTCGCGGGGCAGACCCGACCGCAGATAATCGACCGTGAACCCGACGGTTTTTGGCAACCGGGGCATCTGGCCACTGACAAGCTCTTCGGCATCAAACGCACCACTTTCGATATCTTCCCAGAGCATCGACCAGCTCAGGCCAATGATGGCCGTGACCTCCAGAAACGCCGCCGTGGCCCCGCCATGCAGCGCGGGCAGGATCGGGTTGCCGATGAGCTTTTCGTCAAACGGCAACACGGCCGTCAGCTCATCTCCGCGCCGTTCAAACTGAATGCCCAGAAACCGGATATAAGGCACGCCATCAACCAGCGCGTTCAGCGCCGCATCACGGCGTTGTTTGACCACCTGAACCGGTTCTGGCTTGGGTCGGGCCATCATTTGCCCTCCACGCTGAATGTGCCGGTGGCGGTGGCGACAGGCAGGCTGTCATCATGATCCATCGCACGGGCACGCACAAAAGCAACCGAGCGCGTGATGTGATAGCATTCGGCCTGCGCGGTGATCATCTGACCTGGCTTGGCAGGGCGCATATAGTCGATCCGCAAATCGATGGTGGCCGTACTGCCACGGTTTTTGGGATGGCTCAGCGCCGCGGCACCACAACAGGTATCCATCAGCGCAGATACCGCGCCGCCGTGGATCACGCCCGTTTCCGGATCGCCCACAAACCGTTCGTCATAATCCATGGTGAATTCAGCCGTTCCTTCGCCGATATCGGTCAGCTTCATGCCTAGCGCGCGCGCATGGGGCAGCGCTTCCATGAACTGTTGTGCCAGTTTCGTCTTGTCCGCGCTCATCCGGGGGTCCTTTCGAATTCACTCCTTTATGATCTGGAAATTGCTGCATCCGCAAGACCACCTGTTGCACACACGGGCCGATGAAATTACGCTTGGCGGTGGGAGAAGTTAAAACCATGTCCGACACAAAGCTTTCCTTCAAGGAAATGTGCGCAAAGTTCGACGTGACCCCGCGCACGCTGCGCTACTACGAATACATCGAACTGATTCAGCCCGAACGCCAGGGCCGATCGCGGTTCTACGGCCCCAAGGAACTGGCACGGATGACGCTGATCCTGCGGGGCCGCCGGTGGGGGTTCGCGCTTGAGGAAATCCGCCAGTGGCTGCTGATTTACGAGCATGAAGGCACCGAGACTCAAATGCGGACCTGGATCGAACTTGCGGACCGGCAGTTGGGTGAATTGGCAGAACAACGCGCGCAACTTGATCAGGCAATGGACGAGTTGAAAGCCCTGCGAGACGAAACGCAGGCCTCCCTGGACAAGGCCTGAACGGCGCGCTGCGGCTAATAAAATTACCGAAACATCAAGTTTACCTTGCTTTATCTTACGTCAACTTCAAAGTGACGTAGCGTACCTATTACGTCAACACATCCTGGTGTTGTATCGAATCTCTCACAGACACAGATACGCCTCATCCGATGCGTAAATGTAGGTAACCCGATGAGCAACGATACGATGACAATCCGCGCGATGTGCGACAAGTTCGAGGTAACCCCTCGCACGCTGCGTTTTTACGAGTCCAAAGAGCTGCTGTTCCCGATCCGCGATGGTCAGAAACGGCTTTTCACCAAGCGTGACCGTGCGCGTCTAAAGCTGATCCTGCGCGGCAAGCGCTTTGGCTTCAGCCTCGAGGAAATCCGCCAGTTGCTCGACCTTTACGACAAGGGCGACCAGCAGTTCACCCAGCTGTCACGCGCCTATGAGATTGCCAAGGAACGCCTTGCAGATATGGAACGCCAGCGCAACGAGCTGGATGCCGCCATCGCTGATCTGCGCGATCAGATGAAATGGGGCGACCACATGCTTGCCTCGCTCAGAAATTCAAAAAGCGCCGCGGAATAAACGCCGCGGCACCACGAGATCAAGACCCAAGGGAGACACCAGATGCCCAGCTACACCGCCCCGATCAAAGACATGCAATTCGTGCTGCACGAAGTCCTTAACGTGTCGCAAGACAGCACCCCAGGCTACGCTGAACTGGACGCCGATTTCACCGGCGCGGTTCTGGAAGAAGCGGGAAAGGTGGCGTCCGAAATCCTGTCGCCCTTGAACGTGGTCGGAGACACAGAAGGCTGCACGCTGGAAAACGGTGTCGTGCGCACGCCCACGGGCTTCAAGGACGCATTCGAGCAGATCAAGGAAGGCGGCTGGCCCGGCATCGACCTGCCCGAAGAGTTTGGCGGCCAGAACATGCCCTACATCATGTACACCGCCGTGGGTGAGACATCCTCCGCCGCCAACCAGGCCTTTACCATGTATCAGGGCCTGACCCATGGTGCGGCCACCGCCATTCTGGCGCATGGCTCGGACGAACAGAAGGCCAAGTACCTGCCAAAGATGACGTCCTGCGAATGGACCGGCACCATGAACCTGACCGAGCCGCATTGTGGCACCGATCTGGGCCTGATGCGCACCAAGGCCGAACCTCAGGGTGATGGCAGCTTTAAAATCAGCGGTCAGAAAATCTTCATCTCGGCCGGTGAGCATGACATGGCCGACAACATCATACATCTGGTGCTGGCCAAGATCCCCGGTGGTCCCGAAGGCATCAAAGGTGTGAGCCTTTTCATCGTGCCGAAATTCCTGATCAACGAAGATGGCACATTGGGCGCGCGCAACGGCGTGGCCTGTGGCGCGATCGAAGAGAAAATGGGCATCCACGGCAATTCGACTTGCGTAATGAATTATGACGAGGCAACAGGTTACCTGCTGGGCGAAGAACACAAGGGCATGCGCGCCATGTTCACCATGATGAACGAGGCCCGCATCGGCGTTGGCATGCAGGGTCTGGCACAGGCCGAAGTTGCCTATCAAAACGCGCTGATCTACGCCAAGGACCGCCTGCAGGGCCGCGCCGTCACCGGTGATGAAAACCCAGACGGTCCAGCCGATCCGCTGATCGTGCACCCGGATATCCGCCGGTCGCTGATGGATCAGAAAAGCTTTGTTGAGGCGGGTCGTGCCTTCCTGCTGTGGGGGTCCAAGATGATCGACCAGTCACATCGTGGCGGGGATGATTTGGCCGAAGGTATGGTGTCGCTCCTGACGCCTGTTATCAAAGGTTTCCTGACCGATCAGGGCTACGACATGACCGTGCAAGCACAACAGATTTACGGCGGCCACGGCTATATCGAGGAATGGGGCATGTCGCAGTTCACCCGCGACGCGCGCATTGCGATGATCTACGAAGGGGCCAACGGTGTTCAGGCGCTTGATCTGGTGGGCCGCAAACTGGCCGCCGACGGTGGCAAGCCGATCATGGCCTTCTTCGAGATGGTCAAGAGCTTCATCAAGGACAACGAAGGCAATGAGGCGCTCAAGTCCGATTTCCTTGACCCACTGAAAGAAGCGTCCAAGCACCTGCAGGCATCGGGCATGTATTTCATGCAAAACGGCATGAAAAATCCGAACGCGGCGCTTTCTGGCTCGAATGATTTCATGCACCTCTTTGGTCATGTATGTCTGGGCCTGATGTGGGCGCAGATGGCCAAAGCCGCACATGAGGCGCTGGCAAACGGCGCGTCGGACAAGGCGTTCTATGAAACCAAGCTGGCCACCGGCCGATACTATATGGCGCGCCGCCTGCCCGCCACGGCCATGCACCTCAAACGCATCGAA
The DNA here is from genome assembly GCF_055693585.1 of Roseovarius sp. JB2-10. Lineage (NCBI taxonomy): Bacteria > Pseudomonadati > Pseudomonadota > Alphaproteobacteria > Rhodobacterales > Roseobacteraceae > Roseovarius > Roseovarius sp. JB2-10. The sequence continues at coordinate 100,219 of NZ_CM146337.1, forward strand.
TCCGGTGCTGACCCGGTGATGGCATTGGAGGCCGACCAGTTTTAAGCGATGGTGGGGGCCAAACCCCACCACGCATAAGAGGACAGATATGCCAAAACGCTTTCGCCTGACCCGACGTTTCAATGCCGCCATGACCGAAGACGGGTATCGGCGGCTCCGGAAGTTCGCACAGGAGGCGGGGTTGGACGAAGGCGAGGCACTGTCGTTCCTCTTTGAGAATTTTGACAGTGTCATCAACGAGGACACGTTTTCGCACAGGCTTCGGATTTTCAATTCCGAGCTGGAAGCACGTAAGAAATAACAGGGAGTGGCCCGATGACATCCACCTGGATGACAGACGAGCATCAGATGCTGTCCGATATGACGGCGAAATTCATCACCGATGAATGGACGCCGCATTACGAGCGCTGGCGCAAGCAAGGTGAAATGGACCGCAGCACGTGGAATGATGCGGGCGAATTGGGGTTTTTGTGCCCATCGATCCCCGAAGTATATGGCGGGGCCGGTGGCGATTTCGGCCATGAGGCAGTGATCTGTATGGAACAGAGCCGCGCTAATCTGGCCAGCTGGGGCAACCCGATCCATTCCGGCATCGTGGCACATTACATCCTGGCCTATGGCAGCGAAGATCAGAAGAAACGCTGGCTGCCCAAGATGGTTTCGGGCGAAATGGTTGGCGCGCTGGCGATGACCGAACCGGGCGCAGGCTCAGACTTGCAGGGCATGAAAACCAGAGCGTTGCGTGAGGGCAATTCCTATCGCCTGTCGGGTCAAAAGACCTTCATCACCAATGGCCAGCATGCCGAGTTGATCGTCGTGGCCGCCAAGACCGACCCGAAAGAAGGCGCCAAGGGCATCTCGCTTGTGGTGGTCGAGACCGAAGGGGCCGATGGGTTTTCCCGCGGTCGCAACCTTGAAAAAGTCGGTCTGCATGCCGGGGACACGTCAGAGCTGTTTTTTGATAATGTGGAAATCCCGCCCGAAAATATTTTGGGCGGCGAAGAGGGCCGTGGTTTTTACCAGATGATGGAACAGCTGCCGCAAGAGCGCCTGATCATTGCCTGTGGCGCACAGGGTGCGATGGAAGGTGCGGTCGAGCGCACCATCGCCTATGTGAATGAACGCGAAGCCTTTGGCGCGCCCCTGACGCAGTTCCAGAACACGCGGTTCAAACTGGCCGAATGCCTGACCAAGACCAAAGTGGCCCGCGCATTCCTGGATGAATGCATCAACGAGCACATGGAAGGCAAACTGACCGTCGAAAAGGCGGCGATGGCCAAATACTGGATGACCGACACGCAATGCGACGTTCTGGATGAATGCGTTCAGCTGCATGGCGGTTATGGCTTCATGCAGGAATACGCCGTCGCGGAAATGTGGGCTGACGCCCGCGTCCAGCGCATCTACGGTGGCACCAACGAGATCATGAAAGAGCTGATCTCGCGCGGGTTCTCCGAGAAGAAACCCGCCTGATGCACACATCTGAAGGAGCCGGACAATGACGATCAAACTCTATTGCATGGGCGAAAGCGGCAATGCCTACAAGGCGGCGCTGGCTCTGGAGCTGAGCGGGCTGGAATGGGAGCCCATCCATGTCGACTTCTTTGGCGGCGAAACGCGAACAGAAGAATTTCGGAAAAATATCAATGGGATGGGCGAAGTCCCCGTCATGGTCGATGGCGATTTCAAGATGAGCCAATCCGCTGCGATTCAGGCGTATATTACCGAGAAAACTGGCAAATTTGGCGGCGATACCCGCGAGGCGAATTACGAAATTTTCCGGTGGGTGCTGTGGGACAATCACAAGCTCAGCAGCCCCGCTGGCGTCGCCCGGTTCCTGATGAACTTCTTGCCCGAACCCAAACGCCCGCAAGAGGTTATTGCCTACACAAAAGGCCGCCTGAAATCGGCCTATGCCACGCTCAATGCCCATCTTGAAGGCCGCGACTGGATCGTTGGCGACGCCATGACCAATGCAGATCTTTCGTGCTGCGGCTATCTCTTTTACCCCGAACCTTTCGGCTTTGACCGCAAGGATTGGCCCCATATCGACCGGTGGCTTTCGAACATCGAAAACACCCCCGGCTGGAAACACCCCTATGACCTGATGCCCGGCTCCCCCGCGGACCGCGCCTGACAAGGAGAGAGAACATGACAGAAGCCTATATTTATGACGCCGTGCGCACGCCGCGTGGCAAGGGCCGCAAGGACGGTAGCCTGCACGAAGTGACCGCCGTGCGTCTTTCCTCACAGGTGCTGAATGCGCTGAAGGATCGCAACGGCCTCGATGGTCACGCAGTTGAGGACGTGATCTGGGGCAATGTCACGCAGGTGAAAGAACAAGGCGGCTGCTTGGCACGAACCGCCGTGCTGGCCTCGGACCTTGACGAATCCATCCCCGGTCTGGCCATCAACCGCTTTTGCGCAAGCGGCATGGAAGCCGTGAACCTGGCCGCGAACCAGGTCAAAGGCGGCGCCGGTGATGCGTATATCGCCGGTGGCGTTGAAATGATGGGCCGCGTGCCCATGGGCAGCGACGGCGCGGCCATTGCCGTGGATCCAAGCGTTGCGATGGAGACCTACTTTGTGCCCCAAGGCATCAGCGCGGACATCATCGCCACCGAATATGGCTTTACCCGCGATCAGGCTGATGAATTGGCGATGAAAAGCCAACAGCGCGCCGCCGCCGCATGGGAAGACAAGCGTTTCGACAAATCAGTCATCACCGTCACCGATCAGAACGGCCTGACCATTCTGGACCATGACGAATACATGCGTCCGGGCACCGATATGCAATCGCTTGGCGGCCTCAACCCGGCCTTCCAGCAAATGGGCGAAGTGATGCCGGGCTTTGATGCCGTGGCCAAACTGAAATACCCGCATCTGGAAAAGATCAACCACATCCACCACGCCGGGAACTCCAGCGGGATCGTGGACGGCTCAGCCGGTGTGCTGATCGGCAACGCGGAATTCGGCAAGAAATACGGGCTTAAGCCGCGGGCGCGCATTCGCCAGACCTGCAAAATCGGCACGGACCCCACAATCATGCTGACAGGCCCCGTGCCCGCGACGCAGAAGATTTTGGAAGACAGCGGCATGAAGATCGGTGACATCGACCTTTTTGAGGTGAACGAAGCCTTTGCCAGCGTGGTTCTGCGGTTCCAGCAGGCGTTTGATGTTGATCCCGACCTGGTGAACGTGAATGGCGGTTCCATCGCGATGGGCCACCCTCTGGGCGCCACCGGTGCGATCATCATCGGCACGTTGCTGGATGAGCTGGAACGGACCGATAAAGAGGTCGGCCTTGCCACGCTTTGCATCGCATCCGGCATGGGCGCGGCCACGATCATCGAGCGGGTGTAACCCATGCCAGTGATCGACCAGACCACTACGCCGGTCAAAACCGGGTCCATCTATCCCGAGCCCTACGCCAACGAAATGGCCGGGCGCTCATCGCTCCGTCTGGGCGATGCGGGTGGATTGACCCAGTTCGGTGCAAACCTTGTGATGCTGGAGCCGGGGGCGAAATCCTCACTGCGGCACTGGCATGCGCGCGAAGACGAATTTGTGATGATCACCCAAGGCAGCTGCACCTTGATCGACGATCAGGGTGAGACAGACATGGACGTGGGCGATTGCGCGGCCTTCCCGGCAGGTGACCCAAATGGCCACCATTTCGTCAACCGAACAGACAAGCTGGCCAGCTTTCTGGTCATCGGCACCCGCAAGGCCCACGAAACCGCCACCTATTCAGACGTCGACCTGAAGGTCACGATCAATGACGGCAGCGCCACCTTTACCCAAAAGGATGGCAGCCCCTTCAAAGCACCCGAAACGGGAGAGAAATAAATGACTGATTTTACAATGAAAACCGACGCGGATGGCGTGGCCATCATCACCTGGGACACGGTCGGAAAATCGATGAATGTAATGAACCAGCAAGGGTTCATGGATCTTGATGCGCTGATTGATCAGGCCCTTGCGGATGACGCCATCAAGGGCGTTATCATCACATCGGGCAAGGAAGGGTCTTTTGCCGGCGGCATGGATCTCAACATCATCGCCAAGATGAAGGAAAGCGCCGGGGACAACCCTGCGAAAGGGTTGTTTGACGGCCTGATGAAAACCCACGCCATTCTGCGCAAGATCGAACGCGGCGGCATGGATGACAAGAACAAGGGCGGCAAGCCCATCGCCTGCTGCCTGCCTGGCACAGCACTTGGCATAGGCCTGGAAATTCCGCTGGCCTGCCACCGGATTTTTGCCGCCGACAATCCCAAGGCCAAGATCGGCCTGCCCGAGATTATGGTCGGCATTTTCCCCGGCATGGGCGGTACGGCGCGTTTGACACGCAAACTGGGTGCGATGGGCGCATCCCCGCTCTTGCTCGAAGGCAAGCTCAACAATCCGCAAAAGGCCAAATCAGCCGGACTGGTGGATGAGGTTGTGCCTGCGGTTGAGCTGATCGAAAAAGCCCGTGAATGGATCCTGTCAGAACCTAAATTCGTCAAACCGTGGGACGAAAAAGGCTACAAAATCCCCGGTGGTGAGCCGTATCACCCCGCCGGGTTCATGACCTTTGTGGGTGCTTCGGCCATGGTGAATGGCAAAACGCAGGGCGCGTTCCCGGCAGCCAAGGCTTTGCTCAGCGCGGTTTATGAAGGCGCGCAGGTGCCGTTTGACACGGCTCTCAAGATCGAAGCGCGCTGGTTCACCAATGTCCTGATGAACCCCAGCTCAGCTGCCATGATCCGCTCGCTCTTTATCAACAAGGAAGCGCTTGAAAAAGGCGCCAACCGCCCCGACGCGCCCGATCAGACGGTTAAGAAGGTTGGCGTCATGGGTGCGGGCATGATGGGTGCGGGCATCACGCTGGTCTCCGCCATGGCGGGTATCGAAGTGGTTCTGATTGACCAGCAACAGGAGGCGGCGGATCGCGGCAAATCCTACACCGCCGACTACATGGATAAGGGTATCAAACGCGGCAAGGCGACCGAAGAGAAGAAGGAAAAAATCCTATCTCTGATCAACGCCACCACCGATTATGACGCGCTCAAAGGCTGCGATCTGATCATCGAGGCCGTGTTCGAGGACCCGGGCGTGAAGGCAGAAGTCACCAAGGCGGTTGAGGCCGTGACCGGTGAGGATTGCATCTTTGCCACCAACACCTCGACCCTGCCGATCACCGAACTGGCCAAGGCCAGCGCGCGGCCGGAAAAATTCATCGGCATCCACTTCTTCTCACCGGTTGAAAAGATGCTGCTGGTGGAGATTATCAAGGGCCAGAAAACAGGCGATGTTGCCGTAGCCAAGGCGCTGGACTACGTGCGCCAGATCCGCAAGACACCGATTGTCGTGAATGACGCGCGCTTCTTCTACTGCAACCGCTGCATCATCCCCTACATCAACGAGGGCATCCGCATGGTGGCCGAGGGAGTTGCGCCGTCGATCATCGACAATGCCGCACGTCAGTTGGGTTTCCCGGTTGGGCCACTGCAACTGGTCGATGAAACTTCGATTGATCTGGGCGCCAAGATCGCCCGCGCCACCCGCGCAGCCATGGGCGATGACTACCCCGATGGCGCTGTCGATGAAGTGATCTTCTGGATGGAAGAGCAAGGCCGGTTGGGCCGCAAATCTGCGGCAGGTTTCTTTGACTATGACGAGAAAGGCAAACGTCAGGGCTATTGGGACGGGCTGGAGGCGCAGTATCCGCGTGCTGATGAACAACCTGACTTGGTCACCGTACAACACCGTTTGATGTTTGCGCAGGTGCTGGAAGCCGTGCGCGCGCTGGAAGAGGACGTGCTGGAGGACATCCGCGAAGGCGACGTTGGCGCGATCCTGGCCTGGGGCTTTGCCCCATGGTCCGGCGGCCCGTTCAGCTGGCTCGACATCATCGGCGCGCCCTATGCCGCCGAACGGTGCGACGAGTTGACCGAAGCCCTTGGCCCCCGGTTCGCCACGCCCGATCTCCTGCGCGACATGGCAAAGAAGAATCAAAGCTTCTACGGCCGCTTTGGCGGAGAAGCCGCGGCTGCCTGATCAAATCATCTCGAAGCCGTCATATGGCGGCTTTGAGACTCGATCCATCCCGAATAGTGTAGGCACATGAGTGAGTTTCGAAACGCCAAATCTTCCGACGCAACTCGCTGCTTTGAAATAGAGACTGATGCCTACGAAGGCGACGAGGCAGCAACGCTCGAAAAGATTTCCAAAAGGATTGAGGTCTATCCCGATGGCTTCATAGTTCTTTTGGTGGAAGGCGAGATCGTTGGCTTTGTGAATTGCGGATGTACTCATGAAGTCGAAATGTCTGACGAAGAGTTCAAAGAGCTGGTTGGCCATGACCCCGACGCCCCAAATGTCGTAATAATGTCTGTTGTTGTTGATCCCGTGCATCAGGGCAAGGGCCTATCACGGGCATTGATGGTCGAATTCGTGGAGCGCATGAAAAGGATGGGTAAATCCACAATCCATCTCATGTGCAAAGAGCATCACGTCCCAATCTACGAGAATTTTGGATACAGCTATTTGCAGCCATCGACTTCTGAGCATGGAGGAATGACTTGGCATGAGATGTCAATGGAACTTTGAATTGCCAGATTTGCTCAGCCGTGCCGGGTGGACATAGGAACAACCTGCTGCATTTTGCCGTTTACGCTCTTATTGGACAGTCGCTGCGATACGCGACCTAGGTAAGGGCGCAGAGCATTCAATTGCGGCGGATGCGAGGTCACAACTGCGATAGAGACAACGTCGGCAGTAGCCCGCGTTTGGTGCCTTCTGCTCCTTTGTGGTTTAGTCTGCGCGCAGCACCGGAGACATTTCATAACTTTGCTTTGCGATAATTGGCCGGCGTTGTTCCGAGCCATCGCTTGAACGCACGGGTGAAAGAGCTTTGTTCTGAAAAGCCTGTCAGAAATGCCACTTCCGCCAACGAGTATTGCTCATCCTGTAGCAGGCCTTCGGCCAGTTCACGGCGCGTCTCCTCCGTGAGTTTTTGGAAGTTTACGCCGTGCTCTGAAAGACGGCGATGAAACGAGCGGGTACTGAGGCCGAGACCTTTCGCAATGTCGGCCATGCGAGGCGTGCCTTCGTTTAAACACTGGGCAATCGCATCCTTTGCCTCACCAACCATTGGCGGCGGGGTTTCGACCTGAGCAAGCTCACGATCGAGATCTGACACCAGGTATCGCGAGATACCCTCATCCCCGAGGATGTTGGCGCGTTCCATCGCTTCCCGCGAGACCAGGACAGCATCGAGATCGGCGTTGAACGTGACAGGGCATCCGAACCACGCCTCGTGGAAGGCCTTCGATTTAGGCGCCTTATGCTGAACGAAAACCTCTACCGGGTTGAAAGGAACCGGGCAAACCTGCCGCGCAAGTGAGACGGCACTGGCGAGGGTTGCTTCGTTTGAAAGGCGCAGCCCCAGCCGCCGTTCGCCTTCTCGGTGCAGTACAAGAAGCGTGCCGCGTGGGTGGTTGCGCAGCTCGTAGGTGACAACACCCGTCCAGATCCGCGCATACCTTTCGATCCGCAAACAGGACGCCATGAGCGTTGGCGCCGCCTTCCAAGCCAGACCAAGCGCGCCATATTCGTCGCATCGCATGGACGCGCCTACGTGAACCGGAAGCTCGGTTACGTCGATTTGTTCCGCCATGCCTTCAAGCATTTCGTAGTAAGTCACGGCCTGAATCATGAATTTGGGATCCCACGGCGCATCGGGATCGATGCCCGCGTTTTCCAGCGTTGCACGCTGGTTGATGCCAGACCCGGCGGCAGCGACCATTTTACGAGCAAAGAGCGAAGTTACGTAGGCCATGACTGAGGCTTCTGAATTAGTCGGCAGGAGTGCATGAGCGCAGAATAACTTGTGCAATGCGATATGTCACAGGACGCATTTGGCATGCTCGGTCAAAACCCTGGCGGCGGCGGTCAATATTCCGTCTTCGCATTCCCGCTACTCCTTGGTCATCAAGTGCAATCATGGAGAGAGAATATGCAATCCAAACCCATTCTTGTTGTCGGCGCTACTGGCAAGACCGGTTCGCGCGTCGTGTCGAGGCTCGAAGGCAAAGGCATCGCCGTCCGTCGCGGTTCGCGCAACGCTGACATCCCGTTCGATTGGGAAACGCCGGCCACTTGGGCACCCGCACTCAGCGGCGTGTCCAAGGCTTATGTCACGTACTTCCCGGACCTGGCTTTTCCCGGTGCGGTCGAAGCACTGGAAGCCTTCACCAAGGTCGCGGCCGCCAGCGGTCTTGAACACATCGTTCTCTTGTCGGGGCGGGGTGAGCATCACGCGCGCATGGGCGAGGAGGCCGTTCGCGCTTCCGGCATCCCATTCACCATCGTTCGCGCTGCATGGTTCGCGCAGAACTTCAGCGAAGGCTATTTGCGTGATCCAATCCTGGCGGGCGTCTTGTCGATGCCGGGCGGTGACGTGGCTGAACCCATCATCGACATCGATGATATCGCCGATGTTGTCGTCGCGGCGCTTACGGAAGACGGGCACACGGGCGAACTCTATGAAGTCACCGGCCCGCGCTTGATGAGCTTTGCGGAGATGGCCGGGGGTCTGTCGCAGGCCACAGGCCGCCCAATACAGCATGTGCCAATCACCTTCGAAGACTTCCACGCCAATGTTGCAGCATCGGGTGGCGACTTCGTGGCGGATGTCTTTACGGCGATTGCGCGGGAAACGCTCGACGGGCGGAACGCGCAGACGGCCGACGGTGTTGAACGCGCACTTGGCCGCAAGCCACGCGACTTCGCCGAGTTTGCAGCCGCTGCCGCCTCCCGGGGTGTCTGGAACACTGCCGCCTGACTGCCACAACCGACAGAAAGGAGATCCCAATGTCTGTTACTTTTCTCGAAAAATTCGCCCTTGGCGTCGCCGGTCTGACGGCCGTTGGCATCGGCGTCTTTATTCTGGCCGCTCCCCACGCCTTTTTTGCCAGCTACGGTATCACAATCGGCGATGACGCAAGTTTGTTGAGCGAGTTGCGCGCGCCGGCAGCGGGCCTTGCGGCATTCGGTTTCCTGATGCTGATGGGCATTTGGAACACCGCAATAACGCAAGTGTCCAAGGCCGCGGCAATAACCGTCTTCCTCGGTTTTCCCGCGGGTCGGTTGATCGGGTTGATCGTCGACGGTTTGCCGTCAGGCGCAATCATTGGCGCCCTCGTCTTCGAACTGGCTGTCGCGGCACTCTGCATCGTGGCCTTCCGTCAGCGATCCAAACTGGTGCGGACGCGCCGATTTGGTGCCCGCGCCAGGCACTGAAGTCTCTTTGGTGGCACACCTTGCAATGCGTGCCACCATCCTCATCCAAATAGGAGAAATCCGATGTCCATTCTTGTTCTCTTGCTTCTACAGTTATCCATTCTCGCCTACGCCCTCGTCGGTGGTGTTTTCCTGGCCTTCTCTGACTTCATTATGCGCTCACTTGCCCGTACCGCCGGTGTGGGTGGCGTTGAGGCCATGCAAATTATCAACCGAGAGGTCTTTCGCTGGGTTTTCATGGCGCTCTTACTCGGGATGGCTGCCATGTCGGTGTTCATCCTGATCTACAGTGTGATAACCCTGACCGGCGGACCGGGGAAGCTCATCATGCTTGGCGCGCTGGTTTATCTATTCGGATGTTTCGCCGTCACGATATTCTTCAATGTGCCGATGAACGAGGCGCTCGCAGGTATGGACCTTTCGGCAGATGCAACGCACGACTACTGGACCGGCACGTACCTGCCACGCTGGACCATGTGGAACACGGTGCGCACGATTGCCTGTGCGTTGGCCGCGGGGCTGCTGCTTTTCGGGCTCGTCTGGCTTACAAAGTCGCAAGCGCTGCTGGTCTGAAATGGGCGGTTGCCCTCGAAACCGGGGCGGCTGACACTTATGCCTGAGGTCCGGAGGACGGATACGAAACGAACATCCCCCACACTGCACATGGTCTGCGGCAAGATAGCGTCTGGGAAATCGACACTGTGTTCGAAGCTCGGCTCCTCCCCCAGCACGATCATTATATCCGAGGACGCGTGGCTTAGCGGTTTGTTCGCGGAGCAGATGAAAACAGGTGCCGATTTTCGACGATACTCAACCAAGTTGCGTGCCACGATTGCGCCGCATGTGACGGAATTGCTGACGTCAGGGTTATCAATCGTCCTGGACTTTGCCGCCAACACGGTGGCGCAGCGGCTGTGGATGCGGGAGATTATCCTTGCCAGCGGCGCGGACCATCAGCTGCATTTTTTGGACGTGTCCGACGCGGTTTGTCTTGAGCGGCTGCGCACCCGCAACGCCGAAGGAAAGCATGAGTTCGCGGTGACCGAGGAGCAGTTTCGACTGTTCACGGCGCATTTCGTACCACCGACGGACGACGAAGGGCTCACCATCGTTCGATACTAGAAAGCAACCGTTTGAGTGTGAGCAGGAATTCGACTGTCATGATCTGGTGCTAGAGCCTTCACCAGTAAACCTTAGACCATGGGGTAGCGGATGGCAGCTTTGATGGGCTGCACCGCGTATGCAGGTGATATTGTAAACGTAGGGCTCAGGGCCAATTTTCCTACTGCTGGGGATGCTCTTGCGGGACCTCCGCTAAACAGCCAGATGTCCATCTAGAGCGTTGTTAAACAGCAGTGCCTTGCAAACCAAATCGCTTTGTAACCCGGTCCAAACTGCGACGACAGTGTGCGATATCGTTTGTGGCGCTTGCTTTCATGCGCATCAAACCTGCCATACGGCGCGGCAATGGATACCAGCGATCCAGATCAAGCCCGCAGCGATCCAAGAGCATAAGGGGCAGGGTTTGTACCGCAATCACTTGGTTCATATAGGCCTGCGCCGCTGTCGCCCCAATCCAGGCATTCCGGTTTTTGCGAAACAGTGCCTCCAGATCTAGCGTATAGAATCCGCGGCCACGCAATTGGTTTCGGTAGAGCAGATGCGTCGCAAAAAACCCCGAAACGCTTGTGAGGAAGTGAAAGGCGTCACGCGCGTTGATCGACAGAATGCAGTCGTTGGGCGACAAGAACGGATCCGCATCAGAATATTCCTGAGTGCGGAAAAAACTGCCGGTGCAATTCACGAAAATACTTCCCGCCGGAGCCGGAAAAGCCGTGCCACCGCGCAATCTCATTTCGGGGCCGGTCGCTGTGTCGGCGACATCTGTCAGGTAATCAGAATGGATGGCTGCCAAACCCTCTTGAACCCTCGCGTGCTCATCTTCGGATTGAAGCCCATAAAGGAATACGCCATTTTGCGACTGCGGGTCCGTCGAATACTTGGCGCGCAGATGTGTCAACGTATGCGCCTCATTGTCGCCGTCGAATTGCAGCGCGACGTCACGAAAGATCCGCGACACCAGCTCGCCAGAGGTCCAACGTTTCAAGCCGGTTGGGACGTATTTCGTCCGGTTGATGAAATTCGTTCCGCGCCCGTTGATAAGAGTTACGTACCGGGTTGGGTCTGACGCGAGAGCCGCCAAAACTGTATCCATCCCTGTCTTACCGCCACCAATTACGTAAACCGGCGCCTCTGGGTGATCGGCCAGCGTTGTGCGCAAGTCCTGCGGAATGATCGAGACGACATGCTGGCTCGAAAGCGACAAGGGTGTTGCAAGGGCGTAGTTCAATCCCGACGCATGAATGGCGCGCTTGGCGCGCACGGTCTGTGTCGTCGTTGTTGCGGAGACTGCGTGATAGTCCACCTCGGCTACCGGCCCATTCTCTGTCATGACCTCCTCGCAGCGGGTGACCGTCTGATCGAACCCGGTTGTCAGCTCAACGTGTTCACTTATCGAATTCAAGGCGCCGACAAGGTGATCGCGCACCTCGTCCCGCGCGGCAAGGTAATGGCGTGGTTTCTGCCAATTCCATTTTTGATTGCCCACGGTGAACATCGGATGCGGCTGATGAAGGCGCACGTAATCATAGGCCGTATTCCACATGCCCCCCGCAGTGTCTTTCTGGTCAAGCAACAGTACCTGCGCGCCCTTGGGAAGGTATTCACAGGCTGCATTAAGTGCGTTCAGACCGGCAATTCCAGCGCCGATGACCACGAGATCGTACACCGTTTTCAGCGTGGTATTTTCTGTAGCGACTTGGCTTTGATCCAACATATGTGCCCCCAGTGTTTCCCTTGCGTCATCCTGCCGGATTACACCTATCTTGTCGTGGGCAAATTTACCCATGCGCGCAGGACCGATCTCGACAATACTCGGCACTAAATTAAGCCACCGCGAGCGAGAGACATGCCAATGGGATCGGTAACCTGAAGGCCCTTGATAACGCACCTGAATGTGTGTTCACGTCATAGGCCAATGCGAAGGAAAGACATTATGAAACTGTTTATCCACGGGGTTCCGGACACGGGGTACATGTGGAACCCGCTCATCAAAGCTCTTGAATTGACAGAAAGCGACTACCTGGCACCGACGCTTCCCTGCTTTGATGGGGCGACACCAACCGGGTTCACCGCGACCAAAGAGGCCTATGTCGCATGGGTGAGCGAGACATTGGAAAAAGCTGCGTCTGCGCATGGGCCGATTGACATCGTTGGTCACGATTGGGGCGCGCCCCTTTGCGCCATGGCCGCGCACATGCACCCGGAATTGATCCGGACCTGGACCGTTGTGAACGCTGTACCGGAACCCAGTTACAAGTGGCATGCCCTGGCACGGAAATGGCAAACCCCCATCGTGGGCGAGCTTTTCATGGCACTTGGCAACACAAAGGCTTTCCATCAGCAACTCATCGCTGCGGGCATGCCGGAGGCGATTGCCGATCACGAAGCGCCGCGTATCGACCGCCACATGAAACGCGCCATTCTCAAACTCTACCGATCCGCGAAAAACCCTGCCGAATGGTCGTTAGACTTTTCGGGCATCGCTGATCGCGGACTGGTTATGTGGGGTGCAGATGATCCGTTTGTACCGATCAAATACGCAAAGACGTTTTGTGAGCGCTGGAACATCCCTTTGGCCATCGAAGAACGCGTTGGTCATTGGGGTATCTGCGAACGCCCGGATGCTTTCGCGGCACACCTACAAAATCATTGGAACCTTTAGCCCAATGCTTCTACAACGCTTGGCGTTGTTTGAACCAAGACCAGAAGGGCTCTATTCGCAAATGTTCTCCTTGATGAAGCAATTTGAACCGATGCAGCCATCCCATCCTTCACGTTTGATGGACTGAGATTTCTCACTGAATGCACCTTCAACAAGCTGCACCGACTTAATCTTGTCAAATCTGAAAATCCGTTCGGAAGCGTAATCCCGTCCCTTGGTGCAACCGCGATTTTGCCAGCCGTGCATGTACAAATTGCCGTTGTTGCCAATCGCAACTTGATGAACATCCACAATGCGGGGAAGACATCCTTTGCTGACGTCTTTGTCGTAAACGATCTCTACAACCCGGTTTGTCTTTGCCGCCTCGCAGAGCACCGCTTCGTGTTCCGACTGCGCTTGGGCAGATGAAGAAATGGCCAAAGTGACAGCCAAACCTATGTTTGCGCGGCTTAAATTCATTATTTGGTTCCTTAGGCTGTCTAGATTTTGCCCAATCCTAGGTCTTATGCATGTCTTAGTCCCGCACAAAACGCAGCCATTTTGGTGAACGAAATGCTGCAGCCTAATCGAAGGTCTGCACTGGAGATGCTGGAAACCGGTATGTCACGTTGGCGAATGTCGGCAAAGGGCAGGTCTTGATTGTGGTTGCAACCGCGCAAACGCAATTTTCAATTGTGCGCGATACGATAACCGGCCCGCGGGAAATGCACACAAACCGTTCCCACTGTCTCAGTTGTGCGTTCAATCCCGATGGTTTCCGCATCCGCATAACGAACATTACCATCGACTGGTTGCTCGCCGCCGTCGAGGTCAGGGCTGACCATCACTGAACTTCCGATTTCCAGACCTTGCGGATCATTCGGTGCTACACCGGTTTCGGAGGCAGGCATCAGGCTATTCGCGCGTGCAATGGCGTCTTCCGGGCTCATGTCGCTTGGCGTTCCATGGCCAATTGCACGCACATTGTCTTCCCAACGAACAAGATCGGGAAACTCGGACAACATTGCTGGTCCGCCAACCCATCGCCCACGGATGAACCAAACGATATGGTAAATCTGCGCATCGATTGCTGCAGGGTCAGAGCCGAGCAAATAGCGCCGCCCATCACTTAACTGAGCATTCAGCCAAGAAAGCGGTGCCCGCATTTGCGCCACAAGGTGGGGAAGCTGGTCGTTGGCGCGTTTGAGCCCTTCCGCCCAATTCTCGCCGAGATACAAACGGCCCCGGTCTTCTGCGAAGTCGCCCGGTAGATCGTCGCCCGCCGACCCGAGGACAAGCTTTACGGCGAGGGTGAAGAATTCACCATCTGTCCATCGACTTAGGCACCACATCAATCCAGCCTCGGCTGTCGGCATGTAGGATGGGGAAGGGTAGCGGCGCTCAAGCTCGCGAATGATGCATTGGCTGTCGCAGTAGATATCAGCACCGATTTGCATGACGGGTGTGCGTCGGTATCCGCCTGTAAGCGCGGTGAGCATCGGTTTTGGTGGCAGGCGTGGTATTTCGACATCGCGCCACGAAAGACCTTTCACGCCAAACGCAATACGCACTTTTTCTGCGACTGGTGATTGCGGATAGTTGTGAAAGACTATCTCCGTAGCTGATTTAGACATATTGCCTCTTTCATGTTTCCACTGATCTGCAGCACTACCGTACCGATCAGACCCATGGAACCCCAGTGGTATTGAATGCCCATTTTTCCACGTTGCGGCCGCAACTTCTTCGAGCTGCTGTGTCGCGAACAAAGGTCCGGTTTCGGGAAATCGGAAAGTCGTAAAATGGATAGCCGGACGGCGGCTATGTACCGCTCGTATCGCTCGGTGACGCAAAGATTGAGAAGATGCTACACCGGCCCCGATGACTGCTTCGCGCCCAAACTGACCGATCCTGCGAAGCGCTTGAGCGTCGACTAACGGCGATCAACGATGTCATATTTGCCGTATGCACATTAAGAGTTGGTCATGCTTAAGTTTGATGAAGAAACGACAAAGCTGCTCGAAATTGCCTACCAGGGCGGTGATGTAACACGGCGAAGACGCAAGGCACTCGATGCTCTCCACCTTGCCGAAGGCGACACAGTCATCGATATCGGCTGTGGAAATGGGTTGCTGACAGAAGAAATTGCACTTGCTATCGGAAAGACCGGGCGAGTCATCGGGGTTGATCCTAGTGAAGATATGCGTGCTCCGGCTTCAGCGCGCTGTGCTGCCTTTCCGTCCGCACAAATCATGGACGGATTAGCGGACCAGCTTCCGTTGCGAGATGGTGAAGCCGACAAGGCAGTGGCAGTGCAGGTACTTGAGTACCTTTCGGATATTCCGTCAGCTATTCGCGAAGCCCACCGCGTTTTGCGCGTTGGCGGCAGGTTCGTTGCCGTGGACACGGGTTGCAAGACACTGGACTGGTTCTCCGAAGACACAGACCGAATGCAACGTGTTCAAGCAGCATGGGATCACCACTACACTGAGGCTCGTGTGGCTGCACTTTGGCCCAGCCTGACACAGGATGCCGGTTTTGCCGCGGTAGAAGTCGAACCGTTTACTTTTTGTGATGTGACTTTGCGGCGCGATGGCATCGCTTTTATGTTAATGCATCTGATGTCGCGTTATGCGGCTGAAAACGGCCATATGCCTGAGGCAGAGACAACTGCTTGGTTTGACGAACAGGTGGACCTCGCAGAAAAGGGCCGCTTTTTCTTTTCTCTCACGTACTATCGATTGAGCGCAATTAAGGCGTAAGCCGTGAGCGACTTCGTTACTATTCAAAGTCTTGCATGCGGTATCAAAGCGGCCATTGGCGCCGACGCCGCGAATGCTCATTAAGTTCGCTGAGCCGCTATACAGCCATGGAATGACCGAAAGTTTGCTTCAGATGACCGTATTGAGCCCGTTGCAGTCATTGGTATGGCCCCCCTTTTTTAACTTGTAAAACCACCATTTTTATCCATCGTGTAGATCTGCTGAGAGTTGGCAGAAATAGTCTTTTATAGGCGCACCTTCGACACCAAGAATTTTGCTAATCCCAAATGCACGCCACATAAATTCTGCACTCAAGAAAACAACTAAGCACATTGGCAGAAAAAGCAGCAGCCATAGAGGAAGCGTCAAAAAAATTAGAATGTCTGGATCCAGCGGAAGTATTGTCTTGAGTAATTCAAAAATAATTCCAACAACAGCCATGGCTGAAAACAAGAGGAATATACCTAGCAGCGAAGTAAGTAGTGACCGTTTACCATAAAATTTTAGATACCTTTTTACGATCCTTTTCATTAATTTACCCTGCATTCTTCCAAGACTATCGACCTGAACGTTCCTGGCAAAAGTGCTGGTAGCGCGGTTTGTTGCTAGCCGCAAACGCATACTCACAACAATCTGGCAGTGACGGTACCATGAACGATTCCAGACATACGCCACGTAAAGATGCATCGTAACTCGGTCATCAGCGCAAGCGTAACGAAATTACCCTTTGACCGCTGAACAGACACACAATCTAAAACCTCGAAGCAACGCCAGATTTCACGCTTGAGGCGGTTGATTTGCGCTCAAAGCCAGCGCTTCCAAGTCCGGCCGCGCGTTCTAGGTTTTGTCGATCACAAAATAAAAACCGCGCGGCCTCCATGCATAGGCCACGCGGTTTAAGTATGCCGCCTCTTCTCTGCCCGTCAGGCGGCAACCATGCCCTCACAAATCGACATGTCGCATACGGCAGCGGTGGCCGCCTGTATTTCCTTGGCAAACACGCGCGCCTCCACCAGGGGACGCACGACATAACTTGACTGCTCGACGGTCTCGAACGCGTGATCCAGAAGATCGCGGGCGGAGGGGCAGAAGAACAGCGCACCGCTGTTGCCAAACACCACCTGATCGCTCTCGAAGTGGATGACCAGAACCTCAAAACTTGGATTTGGCTCGACCCGGCGAATGCCGTTGACGCCGTCCAATGCAACAGCCGGGATGAGCGTGAACGGATCACCATAAGCCGCCTCAGCCGCATCGCTTTCGATCATCACGCTTTGGTTTGGCAGAACCGTCATCTCGTCGCGATTACCCAGAGCACCAACCGGCACATGCAGCGGCCAGAAGCGTTCCGGGCAGGGACCATCGCTGCTCCAGAGTTGTAAACGTGTGATTTTGCTGATGGGTTGCATGCCTGCGTCAAACGTCAGGACCTTGTCACCTTCGGTCAGCGCGCCAACCTTGCGCCATCCCATCGAGGACGCCACTTTGGTGTTCAACGAGAGGCCCGTCATGACCCCTGTGGCGCCGCCGTCATAGGCTCCTGTTGTTTCTGTCATCCGGCGGGTTTTCCCGTCTCTGGTGTTTGACCAACCTAGCATTTCTTGCATCCCCTCGCGGTGTTCCGGTGGCAGCCGGGCAGTGTGGCATTAACCAGTTTAGTTTGAGAGTTTCTTTTGCCCGCTCTTGGGCCGAACCGGGGCAGAAATAAGGCAATGTCGCCTCATTGTGGTCAATCAAACGCCGCGATCCATGATTGTTCACGTTTCGGGTGAAGTTATTCCGGTATTTAGGAGAATCTCACCCAAGCGCTCTATCCGAATCGGTAGCCAAACCGCCCGATATCTGCCGCAGAAATGTCCGCAACAAGCGCACGATCCGCTTCCGTGTAATAGTCTTGGTACGCCGCCCGCCTTCTGGATGGGTTGAGCATGGGCAGGTCTATCTCAAACCCGAGGTGATCAAAAAACGGTGCCGCGTCGGTTCCAAAATGCTCCAACCGCACATAGGCGTTACAATATTCAACACCATCTGCGGCCGTCATGTAATGTCCGTAGGGTTGCGCCCTGAGGGCTTCTTTGATCGGCGTTGCATTAATGAACCCGCTGAAGTCGCGCGATTTCGCCACCTCTACAGCCGGGTGATCAAAGCTCTGATCCTGCAGCCAGTGATAATAGCTGACCAACCGATCCCAGGGATTACGAACCAGGGTGATCGTGAAACTGCGTTTGATCTGATCAAGCGATACAGCCCCATTGATATCGGCAAGCGTTGAATGCTTCCACAACCGACCCGTCGCTTGCATTGCGGACACACGCGCGCGACGTCGCACCGCCTTGGGCGTATCGCCAATCAGGATATCATCCTTCTTGGCGCGATCCTCCAATGCCAGCGCCAAAGACGTCCCGCCGGTTTTCGGGATATGGACGAAGATATAGCCGCGGCCGGGTGAAATGATCATGACCCGCAGGCTAAGTCGGCGCTGCATCGAATTCAATTGTCTGACATTTAAAAATTGATCACGGGCGCATTTTCAATATCCTCACCCAAATCGCCACGGCTGGCAGAATCAGGGAGACGCCAATGGGTTGGATGAAAGACGAAACCGGGCTGGAAAAGAATGCGGCTAATTTCGTACCGTTAACACCGTTGTCTCACCTGCGCCGCGCCGCAAAACTCTTTCCGCAATATGACGCGGTTATCTATGGCGACACGCGTGCCACCTATGCCGAATATTATGAACGCTGTTCGCGATTGGCCTCGGGCCTTGCCAAATTAGGTGTGACACCCGGCGATGTTGTGGCATCGGTCATTCCAAACGTACCGGCGCAGGCCGAGGCGCATTTTGGCGTGCCTGCCTGTGGTGCCGTTCTGAATACCATCAACACGCGCCTTGAGGCCAATACGGTCGGCTACATCTTCGATCATGGCGAGGCCAGAGTCGTAATGGTCGATACGCAGTTTCTACCAATGGTTCTGGAGGCGATTGATCATATGACGGGCCCTGCCCCGCTGATCATCGAAGTTCCCGATCCCCAGGCCGGTATGCCCGCCAGCGGCAACCACCAAACCTATGAAGATCTTTTGGCATCCGGCGACCCGGCATACGATTGGATCATGCCAGAGGATGAGTGGGAAAGCATTTCGCTGAATTACACCTCCGGTACAACGGGCAGACCCAAAGGCGTGGTTTGCCATCACCGGGGCGCGTATCTGATGACCATGGGCACCGCTCTGTCGTGGGAAATGACGTTACATCCGCGCTACCTGACCATCGTGCCGCTTTTTCATTGCAACGGCTGGAACCATACATGGATGATGCCACTGCTTGGCGGAACACTGATTTGTCTGCGCGATGTGACGGCCAAGGGAATTTATGATGCGATCGCAGATCAAGGTGTGTCGCATTTTGGTGGCGCCCCGATCGTTTTGAACATGATCGTCAATGCAGATGACGCGGACCGGCGCGACTTTGATCACGTGGTGAAGGTGTTCACCGCTGGTGCCCCGCCGCCCGCGGCAACGCTGAGCAAGATCGAACCTCTGGGGTTTGAAGTTACCCAGGTCTATGGCCTGACCGAAACCTATGGCCATGTCACGGAATGTTTGTGGCACAGCGAATGGGACGACAAACCACAAGAAGAGCGTTATGCGATCAAAGCGCGCACTGGCGTGTTGATGCCCATGACCGAGGACATCACCTCGATGGATGCGGACACGATGACGCAAATCCCGATGGACAATGAAACCCAGGGCGAGATCATGATCCGGGGCAACACCGTCATGAAGGGGTATCTGAAAAACCCCGAAGCGACGGCCGAGGCGTTTGCCGGGGGCTATTTCCATTCCGGCGATATTGCGGTGCAATTGCCCGACGGATACCTCAAGATTGCGGATCGCGCCAAGGACATCATCATCTCCGGTGGTGAGAACATTTCATCGGTCGAGGTGGAGGGCGTCTTGATGGCCCACCCAGACGTTTTGCTCTGCGCCGTGGTGGCTAAACCTGACGAAAAGTGGGGGGAAGTGCCCTGTGCCTTTGTGGAGTTGAAACCGGATGCCACGGCGGATGAAGCCGCATTGATTGCGTTTTGCCGCGAACACCTCGCCGGGTTCAAATCCCCCAAAACCGTCGTCTTTCAGGAATTGCCCAAAACCTCGACCGGCAAGATTCAGAAGTTCGAATTGCGGAAAGTCGCTCAAAACCTTTAGCAGAACGGCGCATTCCGACGACACCCTTGACCGGTTCCGGGAAACCCAACCAAATGGTGCTCCTGGACAGGAGGGTTTGCGCATGAAACTGCTTTTCTCGATTTTGGGGATCACGTCATTGGCCCCGGCGATTGCCTCGGCCGTGGTGATTGACACGTTCGATACAGACCAAAAGGCACGGTCCATTCCCGACCCTATGGGCGGGCTAAGTGACTTCGTGGAGTTAGCGGACCCGCTGGTTCTCACCGGATACCGCGATGTCGAAGCGGCCAATTTTGATTCCGTTGTCGACGGCACAACCGCCAGAACAACGGCAGGCATTTTCAACGTGTCTCATGCCATCGGCGACGCGGGCGGTCTGGGTGCGCTTTCATATGACGGGAATGACGACACGCCCGACCTCGATCTCACGGGCCTCGACTCTTTTGACCTGACCGAAGGCGCCAATAGCGGCTTTTCCTTTGATATCGTCTTCAACGACCTGTCTTGGGACTACGCAATTCAGGTGGCAGATCAGGAGAATACCGAAACGGTCGGCGGCACGATTGACGGGCTCAACAACGGCGGCATCGCTACAGAAACCCTCTTTTTCGACGCCTTCACCGCCATTGACTTCAGCCAGATCCGTGCCATCCGCCTTGCCTTCATCGGCGACGAGAATTCGGAACTCCTGATTGATAATTTCCAAACCTTCGGGGATGGCGAGCCAATCGCACCGGTCCCCCTGCCGGCGTCGGGTCTTTTGATGCTCGGCGGCATTCTGGCCCTTTGCGCGGGCCGTCTGCGGTCACGGCACTTCATCTAGGTCAAAAACTCAAAGACCCTCCACCGCAATTGCCCCGCTTGCCCCGGGCATGCTACGCTTGCACGCAACGAGGCGGAGCAGGCCCACACGGAAATGACAGCACTTGAAGAATATCAACGGCTTGAGGCGTCGGGCCTGTGGCGTGCCACACCTGATGCGCAACGGGTTGATGTGATTGTTGCCATCGGGGATGCGACCTTGATGATCACAGATTTGCGCGAAACGCCCCTGGCCCATTGGTCCATCCCGGCGATTGAACGCGCGAACCCTGGCCAGCACCCGGCGATCTACCACCCTGACGGGGATCCCGGCGAAACGCTGGAACTCTCTGAAAATGAAGCCGAAATGATTGCGGCCATCGAAAAGCTCCGCGTTGCGGTCGAACGCAAACGCCCCCATCCCGGACGCCTCCGCATGATCATGTTCCTTGCCTCCATGGCGACAGTCGCGGCCTTGCTGGTGTTTTGGCTGCCGGGTGCCATGCGCGCGCATGCCGTGTCGGTCGTGCCGGATGTCAAACGCGCCGAAATTGGCCAATCGCTTCTGTCTATGATGCAGCGTATCACCGGCCCAGCCTGTCGTGATACTGAAGGGATGCACGCGCTGTCCAAGCTGGCCACGCGCTTGCCGTCGCCCAACGGGCCCGGTCAAATCATGGTGGTTCGCAGCGGCGTCACTGATGCCAGCCACGTGCCGGGTGGCACCATTCTGATCAACCGCGCCCTTGTGGAAGACCACGAAGAACCCGACGTCTTGGCAGGCTTTATCGTGGCCGAAAGGTTGCGTGCCGAACTTGAGGATCCATTGGATAAGCTGCTGGAATATAACGGCTTATGGGCCAGCTTCCGCCTCTTGACCACCGGGGAATTGAAACCAGAAATGCTGCAACGATATGCCCAGCACCTTCTGACCGGACCACGCGAGCAATTGGAAGACACGGCCTTGTTGCCCGGATTTCGCGCGTGGTCGGTGCGCTCGACGCCTTACGCTTATGCCATCGACATTTCGGGCGAAACGACCCTGGGCCTGATCGAAGCGGATCCCTATGCCGAGATCGAACCGGAACCGGTGTTGAACGACGCAAATTGGGTGCGCCTGCAGGGGATTTGCGGCGGCTAGTGCGTTTGCCGGGGGTTTACTTGCGCAATGTCGGGTTTTGATATCCAGCGGACCGGACGGAACGGACCGCCCGATCAAGCTGCGCCTGCGTGCCAAACGGCCCCGCCAGAACCGACAGGTACGTTTTGCCCTTGTACCGAACCTTACCCATCCGCGTAGGCAGCCCCGTTGCAGCAATCCGCTTGGCAGCTGCGCGCGCCTTGGCATCTGTGGAAAAGAGGCCGGCCTGCACATACCGATGGCTTGCCTTCAGCTTGGGTGACTTGACCTGCGCAGACCGCGTCGACAACGTAACAGAGCCGCTGGTTGATGTCGACGTAACATACTGGCCTGAAACATTTTTCACCGTCGGCGCAGTTGTTCTTCGCGTGATCAGTTTGCGTGGCAGTGTCTTCGTCCACACCTGATCCATCTGGGCTTTGCCCGACAAGGTCTGGTGCGCGCGTTTCGTATTCAACCTGTCATCGTCCCACGCCGGTTTGTACCCTTCGGGCACACGGATCCCCGGCACGCTGACCAACTGGCTTTCATACACATGGCGCGGCGCAACACGCGCCTCCCCTTGGCGCGATCTGCTGTGCGACGCAGTGCGACCCCGGTTGTCATGCGTGTTTGCAAACGCCCGTGAGCCGGATTGTGGACCACATCGTACGTTTTCTCCCACATTCCCCACATACCGCTGCGATACGGCATTCCCACCGCGGCAGGCGTATTGCGGATCGACCGCAGCGGGCTGCGGCGCCGTCCTTACGGCAGGTTTCGCCGCGGCCTTCCGGGGTTTCTTCGCGGGCTTCGGCGCGGTCACAACAATCGTTGCCGCAGGCGCGGTGGCCTTCGGGGCGGCCGGAGCCGCTGGCGCAGCCGCTTTGGCAAAGGTCGGTTGGAACCCACAGATCACCGTTCGACTGCGAGTCACACGCGGCACCCACGTGACATTGCCGTCGATTCCCGCCCGGATGAAGACACATCCCTTGCTGTCCACATATTGCCGCCCCTGGTAGGAGGCTGGCGGAAATTCAGCAGGAACAATGCCTTGCGACACCGATTGTGCAGAGACACCTGTCAGGTTGAAAGTTGCAGCGATGGCAGCCGCCGCAAACATACGCAATTTGCTCATTTTACCCCCAGAACAATTGGGGGAAGAGTGCCCGATTTTCCCTGTTTAGTAAACAGTAGATAGCTTATTTAGTACCGAACATCCGATCACCCGCATCACCTAGTCCTGGCAGGATGTAACCCACATCATTCAATCGATCATCAAGTGCGGCGGTCACAATGGGCACGTCCGGGTGCGCATCTTTCATCCGCGCCACCCCTTCAGGGGCCGCCAAAAGGCACAGGAAGCGGATGTCCTTGGCGCCGGCGTCTTTCAGCAAATCGATCGCAGCGGCCGATGAGTTACCTGTGGCCAACATGGGGTCAACGACAATCACCAAACGCTCTGACAGATTGTCCGGCACTTTGAAGTAGTATTGTACAGGCTTCAGTGTCTCTTCATCGCGGTAAAGACCGACGAACCCGACACGCGCTGATGGGATCAATTCCAACATCCCATCCAACAAGCCATTGCCCGCGCGCAGGATTGAAATCAGCGCCAATTTCCGTCCCGCCAATGCCGGGGCATCCATTTCCTGCAGCGGAGTTTCGATCACCCGGGTGGTCATCGGCAATTTGTCCGTCACCTCATAGGCCAGCAATTGGCTGATTTCCCGCAGAAGCTGACGGAACACAGCCGTGGAAGTGTCCTTTTCGCGCATCAATGTGAGTTTGTGTTGAATCAGCGGGTGGTCCACCACGCGTAAATGCTGGGTCATGTCCTCTCCTGTGCTTCGGGCGCGATTGCGTTCCATCGTCATTCCAGAATCCGGCGGCAAGGGCAATGCTCAAGTCGGGAGACCTTTCGCCGTCAATCTCGTTCCAGTTAACCTTCTGTTGATCTTTCAATGCAATTCGAGATTGCGTCCACACGTCACTGCGGGCAAGCTGGTTGAAAGCCAAGTGATACGCAAACCAGGTGGCGATAAAAAATAGTTTAATACTAAACTAAATAAATGGGAGAGTGATATGGACGACAGCCAAAAGGAAAATTTACGTCAGGCGGCCTTGCAATATCACGAGTTTCCCAAACCCGGAAAACTGGAAATTCGCGCAACAAAACCTCTGGCAAACGGGCGCGATCTGGCGCGCGCCTATTCGCCCGGCGTGGCGGAGGCCTGCCTTGAGATCAAGGAAAACCCGGCCGACGCGAGCAAATACACGGCGCGTGGCAATCTGGTCGCTGTTGTCACCAACGGGACGGCGGTTCTGGGGCTTGGCAACATCGGCGCGTTGGCCAGCAAACCCGTGATGGAAGGCAAAGCCGTCCTGTTCAAGAAATTCGCCAACATCGACTGTTTCGACATCGAGGTTGACGAATCCGATCCTGAAAAACTGGCCGATATCGTCTGTTCTTTGGGGCCTACTTTTGGCGCGATCAACCTCGAAGACATCAAGGCTCCAGATTGCTTCATCGTTGAAAAACTATGTCGCGAGCGGATGAACATCCCGGTATTTCATGATGATCAGCACGGGACCGCAATTGTTGTCGGCGCGGCTGCCTACAACGCGCTGCACGTGGCTGGCAAGAAATTTGAAGACATCAAGATTGCCTCAACCGGCGGCGGGGCGGCGGGCATTGCCTGCCTCAACATGCTGTTGAAGTTGGGGGTGAAACGGGAAAACATCTGGCTCTGCGATATCCACGGACTGGTCTACAAAGGCCGGACCGAGGATATGAACCCGCAAAAGGAAGCGTTTGCACAAGACTCGGACCTGCGCACACTGGATGACGTGATCGAGGGCGCGGATCTCTTCCTCGGCCTCTCCGGCCCGAACGTCCTCAAGCCTGAAATGGTGGCGAAAATGGTTGATCACCCGATCATCTTCGCCCTGGCCAATCCCAATCCGGAAATCATGCCCGAAGAGGCGCGCAAAATAGCGCCCGATGCCATCATCGCAACCGGCCGCAGTGATTTTCCCAATCAAGTTAATAACGTACTATGCTTCCCCTTCATTTTCCGCGGGGCATTGGATGTGGGTGCCACGACAATAAATGACGAAATGCAGGTGGCCTGTGTCGAAGGTATTGCCGCGCTGGCCCGCGCCACCACCAGCGCCGAAGCCGCAGCCGCCTACAAGGGCGAGCAGCTGACATTTGGCGCAGATTATCTGATCCCCAAACCCTTTGATCCGCGTCTGTCCGGCATTGTTTCAACCGCCGTGGCCCGGGCGGCCATGGAAACCGGTGTTGCCACCCGTCCGGTCGAAGATCTGGAGGCGTACAAAGACAAGCTCGACGCCTCAGTCTACAAGTCCGCCCTCTTCATGCGCCCGGTCTTCGAAGCTGCGGCACAGGAAACCAGACGGATTGTGTTTGCCGAAGGCGAAGACGAGCGGGTGTTGCGCGCCGCGCAGGCCATTTTGGAAGAAACCAATGAGCAGCCGATCCTGATCGGCCGGCCCGCCGTCATCGATCAACGGTGCGAAAGGCTCGGCCTGAACATTCGACCAGAACGCGACTTCAGGCTGGTCAACCCGGAGGACGACCCCCGCTATCGGGATTATTGGGGCAGCTATCATGAAATCATGAAACGCCGGGGCGTCACCCCTGATCTTGCGCGCGCCGTGATGCGCACCAATTCAACTGCGATTGGGGCCGTGATGGTACACCGTGAGGAGGCCGACAGCATGATCTGCGGCACCTTTGGTGAATATCGTTGGCACCTGAACTACGTGACACAAGTTCTGGGCAACGACGGGTGCAAACCGCAGGGCGCGTTGTCAATGATGATCCTCGAAGACGGCCCATTGTTCATTGCCGATACCCATGTCCGCACGTTTCCAAGTCCTGAATACCTGACCGATGTGGCAATCGGTGCCGCGCGTCACGTACGGCGGTTTGGTGTCGAGCCCAAAATTGCCTTCTGCTCGCAATCCCAGTTTGGCAACCAGGGCGAGGATCTCGGGCAAAAGGTTGCGCGCTACGCTGGCTTTGCTCGACAGCGAGCCGCGCGATTTCAGCTATGAGGGGGAGATGAATGTCGACACCGCCTTGGATCCTGAATTGCGCGCACGCCTGTTGCCGGACAACCGCATGGAAGGGTCCGCAAACGTGCTGATCTTCTCGAATGCGGATGCCGCGTCGGGGGTGCGCAACATTCTCAAGATGAAGGGGGGCGGCTTGGAGGTTGGCCCCATTCTGATGGGCATGGGCAACAGGGCGCATATCGTGACCCCCTCCATTTCAGCGCGTGGATTGCTCAACATGGCGGCCATCGCGGGGACACCGGTGGAAAATTACGGCTAAAACAGATGTCGTCGGTCGAAACGGCCAATTGCGCACCCAATTGCCGGCACGTCCGACCCAAATCCCGGAAAAATTTTCGATAATGACGCCCGAACACTTGGAATTCCGAGCCAACGCCATGTTGGCAGCTAAAACCAGCTTGTCGGGGTAACCGCCAATCTCGTAAAAGCAGTCCGGGGAATGTGGAGGACTGCACCATGGCTTACAAAGACGTTTATGAGGGCTGGCAAAAAGACCCGGAGGGGTTTTGGATGCAGGCGGCTGAAGCCATTGATTGGGAAAAAGCACCAACAAAGGCGCTTTTTGATGAAAACGCTCCGCTTTACGAATGGTTCAGCGATGGCATGGTCAACACCTGCTACAACGCGGTCGACCGCCATGTGGAGGCGGGCAAGGGTGATCAAACGGCGATCATCTACGACAGTCCGATCACCGGCAAAAAGGACGCTGTGAGCTACGGCGAGTTGCAATCGCGCGTCGCCTCGCTGGCCGGAGCCCTGCGCGCCAAAGGCGTCGATAAAGGGGATCGCGTCATCATCTACATGCCCATGGTCCCGCAGGCGATTGAAGCGATGCTGGCCTGTTCCCGTCTGGGCGCGGTGCACTCGGTCGTGTTTGGGGGATTTGCGGCCAACGAACTTGCCGTGCGGATCGACGATGCACAGCCCAAGGCCATCATTGCAGCCTCCTGCGGGCTCGAGCCCGGCCGCGTCGTGGACTACAAGCCGCTTCTGGACGGGGCGATTGATCTGGCCGCGCACAAACCCGAATTTTGCATCATTCTGCAACGCGAAGAACACCCCGCCGCCCTGACCGAGGGGCGCGACCATGACTGGTACGCCGTGCAACAGGGCGTGACACCCGCCGAATGTGTCCCGGTTGAGGGCAATCATCCGGTCTATATCCTTTATACGTCCGGCACTACAGGCGCGCCCAAAGGCGTTGTGCGGCCCACCGGCGGGCATCTGGTTGCGCTGAACTGGACGATGAAGAACATCTACAACGTCGATCCCGGTGATGTGTTCTGGGCTGCCTCGGATGTGGGGTGGGTCGTGGGCCACAGCTATATTTGTTACGCGCCCTTGATCCATGGCAACACCACGGTTGTCTTTGAAGGCAAGCCCGTTGGCACACCGGACGCAGGCACATTCTGGCGGGTCATCAGCGAACACAACGTCCGCTGCCTTTTCACGGCGCCAACGGCCTTCCGGGCCATCAAGCGTGATGATCCCAGGGGCGAGTTGATCAAGGATTACGACGTCAGCTGCCTGCGCGCGTTGTACCTTGCGGGCGAGCGTGCTGATCCGGATACGATCGAATGGGCGCAGGATGTGATGAAGGTCCCTGTCTACGACCATTGGTGGCAGACAGAAACCGGATACACGATCGTGGGCAACCCCGCGGGGATCGAAGCATTGCCCGTCAAAATTGGCTCTCCCACCGTGCCGATGCCCGGATACGACGTCCAGATTCTGGATGACGCAGGTCATCCGATGGCACCCAACGAACTGGGTGCGATTGCCATCAAGCTGCCCCTGCCCCCCGGTACCTTGCCTACACTTTGGAACGCAGAAGAGCGGTACCTGAAATCGTACCTCAATACCTTCCCCGGCTATTACGAAACCGGCGACGCGGGCATGATCGATGAAGATGGATATCTCTACATCATGGCGCGCACGGATGATGTGATCAACGTGGCCGGGCACCGGTTGTCCACGGGAGGCATGGAGGAAGTTCTGGCCGCGCATCCGGAGGTTGCCGAATGCGCCGTCATCGGCGTCAGCGATCAGCTCAAGGGCCAATTGCCCGTAGGCTTTTTGTGCCTCAACAAAGGCTCAGCCAGCAGTGATGCGGACGTGGCCAAGGAATGTGTAAAGCTCGTCCGTGACAAGATCGGACCGGTTGCCGCTTTCAAACTGGCCGTAGTGGTAGATCGGTTGCCCAAAACGCGGTCGGGCAAAATCCTGCGCGGCACGATGGTCAGCATTGCCGATGGTAAAGATTACAAAATGCCCGCCACCATAGACGATCCTGTGATCCTTGATGAAATCAAAGAGGCGCTACAGGGTATCGGCTACGCGAAAGTCTGAAAAAGAAAAGTCCCCCGCGCCAGCAACGCGGGGGAACTGCCCGATGTACAAGTTACACACGCGACTACTGCGTGAAAAGGTCGTGCACCCCATGCAGGATTACCTGAGACAAACTTGCCGAACGCTGTAAAAACTCAAACACCAAACCATGGCTGCCGTCTGCTTCAGAAGGTACGACCGAACTGATCAAAATCAGAACCGATAACGACACGGCCTTTATATTGTTGTTCCGGCGCATTAACCCCACCCAGTTATTGATTCGTAGTCTTATACTCACAACTCATCGGGTGGCGAATATTTGCCACATTTTACCCAAGTCAGGCAATAACAATCGCATGTTATCAGATAACAATAGCGTAACAGTCTGTTTCAGAATGATTCTTTAGAATGCAAGTTTTTTCTTTATTTACACAAACTGTTCTCGAATCAAACGTTCTTCCAGCCCATGTCCCGGGTCAAACAGGATGCGATGCGCAATACTGGGCTCTGATTTGATCTCGACCCACAAAACATCACGCACGGACTGATTGTTGGCATCCGCCATAACAGGGCGTTTCTTCGGGTTGATGACATCAAAACGTACCGTCGCTGTTTTGGGTAACAAGGCACCCCGCCATCGGCGCGGTCGAAACGCGGCAACGGCCGTGAGCGCCAAAACATCCGATCCAATGGGCAATATTGGGCCATGGGCGCTGTAGTTATACGCGGTGGATCCGGCGGGTGTTGCGACCAATGCACCGTCACAGACCAGTTCTTCCATCCGCGGATGCCCATCAATTGTGATCTTCAGCTTGGCCGCCTGCGGCCCGCCACGCAGCAAAGACACTTCGTTAATTCCAAGCGCATGATGCATCTGTCCGTTGACGCATTCAGCCGTCATCGACAGCGGGTTGATCACTTCTTCCGCCGCTGCGGCCAGGCGCGCGGGCAAATCATCGCGGCTGTATTCATTCATCAGGAAACCAACGGTGCCCCTGTTCATCCCGTAGACCGGAACATCCAGGCCCTGTGTCCGGTGCAGGGTCTGCAGCATCAGGCCATCCCCGCCCAAAGCCACGATCACATCGGCCTCTTGCTCGGGCACATTGCCATATCGTTTGGTCAGGCGCGCGAGGGATTTTTGCGCCGAGCTCACGTCGCTGGCGACAAAGGCTATCTTGCTGGCCATATCGGGAGATCCTGTTTCCTAAGCGCGTTCATTGGCTATGATCGAACCACAAGTTGACCCGCTGCACCAGTGGTGACGGTCCTGCCGGGGTAATTGTCGCTTTATAGGCTTACACATCCCGCATGTTTCCTATAGGAAATCCCGCAAACATAACCGATTTTGGAGAAATGCATCATGTCTGATTCTGGTTTTTTCACCGAATCCCTCGCCTCGCGAGATCCCGAACTCTACGCTTCCGTCACGGACGAACTCGGCCGTCAACGTGACGAAATCGAACTGATTGCCAGTGAAAACATCGTCTCAGCCGCGGTCATGGAAGCGCAAGGCAGCGTGATGACCAACAAATATGCCGAAGGCTATCCGGGCCGTCGCTATTATGGCGGGTGCCAGTTTGTTGATGTGGCTGAAAACCTGGCGATCGAACGCGCCAAACAGCTTTTCAGCTGCGGCTTTGCCAATGTGCAGCCAAATTCGGGATCACAGGCTAACCAAGGCGTGTTTCAGGCGTTGCTGCAGCCCGGCGACACCATTCTGGGCATGAGCCTTGACGCGGGTGGCCACCTGACCCACGGCGCGGCTCCAAACCAATCGGGCAAGTGGTTCAACGCCATTCAATACGGTGTGCGCAAACAGGACAATCTGCTGGACTATGATCAGGTGCAGGCACTGGCGACAGAGCATAAACCAAAAATGATCATTGCAGGCGGGTCCGCCATTCCGCGTCAGATCGATTTCGCCAAAATGCGCGAGATTGCTGACAGTGTTGGTGCCTACCTGCACGTGGACATGGCCCACTTTGCCGGTCTGGTCGCCGCGGGCGAGCACCCCTCACCTTTCCCTCACGCCCATGTGGCCACGACAACCACGCATAAAACCCTGCGCGGCCCCCGAGGCGGCATGATCCTGACCAATGACGAAGCGCTGGCCAAGAAGTTCAACTCGGCCATCTTCCCCGGCATTCAGGGCGGACCGCTGATGCACGTGATTGCCGCCAAGGCCGTTGCCTTCGGCGAGGCGCTGCGTCCTGAATTTAAGTCCTACATGAAGTCTGTGATCAACAACGCCCAAGCGCTGTCGGATCAACTGATCAAGGGCGGCCTCGATACGGTCACCCACGGCACCGACACCCATGTGTTGCTGGTCGACTTGCGCCCCAAAGGCGTGAAAGGCAACGACACCGAAAAGGCCCTGGGCCGTGCTCATATCACCTGCAACAAAAACGGCGTGCCGTTTGACCCTGAAAAACCCACCGTAACATCGGGCATCCGTTTGGGCTCCCCCGCCGGCACAACCCGTGGCTTCGGCGAGGCTGAGTTCCGTCAGATCGCGGATTGGATCGTGGAAGTGGTTGACGGACTGGCCGCCAACGGCCCTGATAACAACGGCGCCGTCGAAGAGAAGGTCAAAGCCGAAGTGGCCGCCAT
This sequence comes from Roseovarius sp. JB2-10, assembly GCF_055693585.1. Taxonomy (NCBI): domain Bacteria; kingdom Pseudomonadati; phylum Pseudomonadota; class Alphaproteobacteria; order Rhodobacterales; family Roseobacteraceae; genus Roseovarius; species Roseovarius sp. JB2-10. The sequence goes on from NZ_CM146337.1 coordinate 131,192, forward strand.
GTGCGCACGCTTCCCGCTTTACCCCAATCACTGATCCTTTCCGGATACATAACTGCCCCGTGCAACCCGGTTGCGCGGGGTTTTTATATGCCTGATTGGTTTGATTTGTGCTGCTAGATCACATTCTGCCAATGCAGCAACGCCACGATCGCGCCGATCAAAACCAGTAGGTTAAAGACCAGCCCACCAACAACACCCAACACAATGCCTTTGCGCCTGTCCGCCGGATCGATCGTATCAAGATGTGCGCTGATATCCGCAAATGCCCTATCTACGGCCTTTGGGTCCTGTAGCCGTGCCAGTTTGGGATTGCTGGCGACGCGCTGTGCATCCGTGATGACCTTGCCCGATTTCTGAATGCGTTTGGGCAGGCGCCGCCCTGCACGCGCCAAGCGTTTAGACAAGTCGCGGCCGCGCACGCCAAGCTTGGCCTGCAACTGGTCTTCCAACGCCTCCGACCGGCGATTCAATTTCTCGATATCTGTCACGTGGCAGTCTCCCGGCGCATAACTTACTCCGAAGGATGCGCGGCCTCAATGGGGCTGGTTCTTGTCCCTGCGGGCCTGTATCAATCGCGCATGCTGAACATGATCACACATGGCGAAAAAACAGATCTGCCGGGTCTATTGATTGTGCACGGTCTTTATGGGTCGGGGCGCAATTGGGGCGTGATCGCCAAAAGGCTTTCAGACGCGCGTCAGGTGGTTACTGTCGACATGCGCAACCATGGCCATAGCGCATGGCAGGACACGCATAGCTATTCCGATCTGGCCGGAGATCTTGCCGAGGTTTTGACCCATCTGGGAGGATCGTGGGACGTGATGGGCCATTCCATGGGAGGCAAAGCATCAATGGTGCTGACCTTGGAGCAGCCTGAACTGGTTCAAAACCTGATCGTCGCTGATATCTCACCTGTCAGCTACACGCACACACAACTGCCGTACATCCACGCGATGAAGGCCGTTGACCTCAGTTCTATTGAACGGCGCTCTGATGTGACCGCTCTATTGGAGCCCCTGGTAGATGACCCGCAATTGGTGCCCTTCTTCCTGCAATCGCTGGATGTCAAAAACCGCCGCTGGCTGCTGAACCTCGACGTGCTGGAACGTGAAATGCCGCGGATCATGTCCTTTCCAAGGATCGAAAGTACGTTCAACGGCCGCACGCTTTTCCTGTCCGGCGCACTTTCGGACTATGTCACAACCGACCACCGGCCCGAAATCAAACGCCTCTTTCCCGAAGCGAAATTTGCAAAAATTCCGGGGGCCGAGCACTGGTTGCACGCCCAGAAACCACGTGAATTTGAAGCGGCGGTTCGCACATGGCTCACCGCCTAAGACCGCGCCCGGCAATGTGACGATCCCGCCACAAATTATGGCCTACACCGTCATATTGGGGAAAAACGTCACATCACCTCAACATATCGTTGATCTGAGACGCATCCGCGTGTAGGCAAAGCGCACAGGTGCATAGACGCGGTAGCATCAACTGACGGCGGGGTCCGGTTTGCCAATGGCAGGCGGGCCCCGTTTGCTTTGACGATAGAGTGTTGGGAAAAGCGCTTCGGAATCGGATAAGGCGCCAGGTGCTCAGACGCGGTCTTTGCATTGTGGCCGAAACCACACCCTGACGCCCAACCGAACATGCCAGCCCCGAAAGGCGACATACCCGTGGTGCAATGACCCCGAAGGATCATCACTGCCTCACCATGCCCGAAGGTACGGTTCGGCGTGCGTCACAATGCCCGAAGGCGTCGATCAGCGTGCGCAAGCCCAGTGAGACCAAACCGGATTTCAGTTTCCGAAGACGCTGAAAACACAACTCGATGCCGCTTGAACTTTGACGATTGGCCGATAATCCGAAGACCCGTATCCGACCGTCAAAACCCCGAGGGGCTCTTGCGTACCGCTCTGGTTTATAAAAACCGTTGCGATGTCTTGATGGTTGTCGAGCTTTGGATATCACGCAAGCAAAAATGCGCCCCAAGATGAAATTTCTTGGGGATAAGTTCTTGGATTAATTGGGGAAATCCCTGTGGATAACCCCAAATTCCCGCATGTTTTGGCGCAGTTACGTGAGTGGTGGAAAGCGCTTTGCGGGAAATCTATGAACCGCCTGTTTTCGTTCCAGTCTGGACGGGAACCGCGTCTCACAGCTGCGCCCAATCCGACTCAGGGACCGGGCAGAGGCGTGATTCAGCGTCGCGATCTCGCGCGATCCAGGTGTTCGTTTCAGGAACTCTGCAGCTGGTAGACGATGCGTTCGCGCATCTGCACGACTTTGGCATCATCCGGATGAGCCGCCATCTTGGGCGTTGCTATTCCCGGATTTGCGGGTTGGCGGCGCTCCAGCACTTTGAGCGCGACCAGGCGTCGCTCACGCGCGACGTTTACATAATTAACATTCATACTCTTTAACTGTCCCATACCAGTATTTTTACAGCCCTGTCATTTTGTGTCGAAAATGGGGCAATTTGAATAGATTTGTTAGAAACTATTTGTTTCCTGATGGGAATGAATATTGACTGAAAATTCGTATTTTTACATTTATTTTCAATGGTTTAAATTTCTCCATCGATTCCAAGTCGCGCAATCATTACGGTACCATCCCACACCCTTTTCGGGTGTATGCGCCAAAATAAGGCAAGAATGTGATTTGTCGTCCGACGTCAGAAAACCCCTTCAAAACGCGAAAAACGCAGCGGTAGCGCGTGTTATGTTGTTTCGCGCAACCCCCGGAATGTGCTATGAAACACGCAACAGGTTCGGCGCAGATCGAACCGAATGATAATAAAATCGATGAGGAGAGCTGTCATGACATCGAAATTCTGGACCACACTCGCGCTAATTGTGAGCGGCGCTGCGATATCCGGCTGTGCGCCGGTTGTACTGGCGGGCGCAGGCGCGGGCGCGGTTATCCTTGCGGATAAATCGGCCGAGGATGAAAACGGCGACGACGGTCTCTTCTAGGACCGATCGCAACATGCCACAGGCCCGCCAATCAGACGGGCGCATGAAAGGCCGGTCCCAACCGGGGCCACATCATCACAGAATTCACCTGGGGAGAGCTGACATGACACCGAAAGTCTGGACCAAACTGGCATTGATTACCTGTGCCGCAAGCCTGACCGCCTGCGCCCCCGCCGCCATCGCCGTGGGCGCTGGTGCGGTCATCGTGGCGGACAAAAAGCTGGAAGAAGACAACGGGGATGACGGGCTGTTTTAATCGCCCGCCGCTCGTGATTGTACGTGCGGGTTGACGCCCGAACCGGGCATCAACGCCCCTTCTATTCCAGACCCAGCATTTCCTTGGCTTTGGCCAGCGTATCAACCGATGCCTGATGATCACCGGCGGCATGCAGGGTCTCCCCCTCATCGCGCCACGCCTTAACCTGTGCAATTTCCGCGTCCGACAAAGACGTTCCCGCCTCAAGTGCCGCATCTATTTTGCTCATGTCCGCAGGACATTGGAACGCAAATGCCGAACTGGCCGTCAGGATGAATGCAAGTGTCAGTGAAAGTTGTTTCATTTAACGATCCTCCCATTGAATGCACGGCAGAATAGCATGGCGCTGTTCATGGTTCAGCAAATTCGCACAAAATGAAGCGTAAGGGCGGTTGCTTGCTGAGCCGAATAGCGCTTGTGCACACGGCATACTGCTTAGAAATTCTCAAATCTGGATAGGTCAGATAGACGTAGCACCCGACCATCCTCAAAAACGTCTCGCAATTCGCAAACGGGTGCGGCTGCAATTGGCTTCGCCAACCGCTTACCCGCACACACCTAAAAAGTGGCCGGCTTAGCCGTCCATTTTCAGCGCGGAAATAAACGCCTCTTGCGGGATATCCACCTTCCCGAACTGGCGCATCTTTTTCTTACCGGCCTTCTGCTTATCCAAGAGCTTGCGTTTCCGCGTGGCGTCGCCACCGTAGCATTTGGCGGTCACGTCTTTGCGCATGGCCGACAGGGTTTCGCGGGCGATGACCTTGCCGCCGATGGCCGCCTGGATCGGGATTTTGAACATGTGTCGGGGGATCAGGTCTTTGAGCTTTTCGACCATCGCGCGGCCCCGGGTTTCGGCGCGGTCCCGGTGAACCATCATGGAGAGCGCATCGACCGGCTCTTCGTTGACCAGCACGGACATTTTCACGAGGTTATCTTCACGATACCCCGTCATCTGGTAGTCAAAGCTGGCATAGCCCTTGGTGACCGATTTCAGACGGTCATAGAAATCAAACACGACCTCGTTGAGCGGCAGATCATAGACCGCCATCGCGCGGCTGCCCGCATAGGTCAGATCTTCCTGAATGCCGCGGCGGTCCTGACAAAGCTTGAGCACATCACCCAGATATTCATCGGGCACAAGAATCGTGGCCTTGATCCGTGGCTCCTCCAAATGGTCTACATGGGTAAGGTCCGGCATATCCGCCGGGTTATGCAATTCGATCATCGAACCATCACGCAGGTAGACATGGTAAACCACAGATGGGGCCGTGGTGATGAGTTCGATATCGTATTCGCGTTCGATCCGATCGCGGATCACCTCAAGGTGCAGCAGCCCCAGGAAGCCGCAGCGGAAGCCAAAGCCAAGTGCGGCAGAGGTTTCCATTTCATAAGAAAAGCTGGCGTCATTGAGTGCCAGTTTGTCGATGGCATCGCGCAGGTCTTCGAATTCGGCCGAATCCACCGGGAAGAGGCCACAGAAAACCACCGGCTGTGACGGGTTGAAGCCCGGCAGCGCTTCGGTCGCGCCCTTCTTTTCGTGGGTAATGGTGTCGCCCACACGGGTGTCGCGCACCTGTTTGATCGACGCGGTCAGAAAGCCGATTTCGCCCGGGCCCAGTTCGTCGATATCCGCGCGTTCTGGCTTGAAGACGCCGATGCGATCCACATGGTGGACCGAGCCGTTGGACATCATCTTGACCCGTTCGCCCTTTTTCAGAACGCCGTCCATAACGCGGACCAGAACGATTACGCCCAGATATGCGTCATACCAGCTGTCCACCAACATGGCCTTCAAAGGCGCGTCGCGGTCACCGGTCGGGGCGGGCAGTTCTTTGACAATCGCCTCCAGTGTTTCCTTAATCCCGACGCCGGTTTTAGCGCTGACCTGAATGGCGCCGGTGGCGTCGATACCGATCACATCCTCGATCTGTTCGGCCACACGGTCACAATCAGACGCGGGCAGGTCGATCTTGTTCAGCACCGGCACGATTTCATGGTCGGCATCGATGGCCTGATAGACATTCGCGAGCGTTTGCGCCTCGACCCCTTGCGTGCTGTCAACCACCAGCAACGAACCCTCAACCGCGCGCATGGAACGCGAGACCTCATAGGCAAAATCCACGTGGCCCGGCGTGTCGATCAGGTTGAGCACATAGGCCTCGCCATCCTCGGCCACGTAATCGATGCGCACGGTGTTCGCCTTGATCGTAATGCCGCGTTCGCGTTCGATATCCATGCTGTCAAGAAGCTGCTCTTTCATATCCCGATCCGCCACCGTGTTGGTGGATTGGATCAGGCGATCAGCAAGCGTGGATTTCCCGTGGTCGATATGCGCGACGATCGAGAAATTGCGGATATGGGCAAGGTCTGTCATAGCCTTGGGATATGTAGGGGAAATAGGATTTGGTCAAGGCGCGTTACGTGCACAAACGCCATGATCCAGCATAACCTAAGCAGTGGGAATGCGTGGGCTTGTTTTTTCGAACGCCTGCTCGAAACTTCTCGCCGCCCGGTCCGCGTGGTACACTCAAGCCATTCAAGAAAATTTATTGGAGAGCACACCATGCCGATCACAGGGTATTTGCAAATTCCAGACATTCCTGGCGAAAGCACATTAGCCAGCCATGAAGACCAGATTGATATTCACGGTCTGGAATGGGGCGTTGCACAAAAGTCCAAATCCGCCCGGCCGGGCAGCGGGCGCACGAAGAGCCGGGCTATGGCGTCGCCGCTGGAAGTCCACAAGTTTTATGATGCCAGCTCGCCCTATATCGCGCTCGCTGCGTTGCAGGGGAAAAGCTTTGATGAGGTTGTTCTGAGCGTGCGCAAAGATAGCGGCGAGGCGCATTTGGATTACCTCGTTATCACGATGACCATTTGCGCGATTTCCGCGTACAACATGTTCAACGACGGCGTCGATGACCCGCTGGAGGTAATCAGCGAACGTGTTGGGATCACGTTTGAGCAGATCAAGGTTCTCTACACGGTTCAGGCTGACGATCATTCTGCCGGTGATGAACATGAGATTGAGTATGACCTTGTCGTCGGGGCTTAACCCAACGTGATTGTCATCCTCAGGCGCGAAAGCCGTCTGATCCCGTTGATCTTTGACACCTCCCGGTGCCCGTGGTTACGTACGCGGATGTAATTAGAGGGCCCCGGATGGACGCGTTTCACGACAGATTGACGGCCTTGCGTCACGAATTTCACCGCCACCCTGAATTGGGATTTCAGGAGACCCGCACCAAGGGAAAAGTAGCCCGTTTGCTGCGCGATATGGGCATTGAGGTGCATGAGGGGGCTGGCGTGGTTGGTATCCTGCGCGCGGGCGGCGGTAACCGCGCCATCGGTTTGCGCGCGGATATGGACGCGCTGCCCATCCATGAGACAAGCACGCATGACTATGTCTCGGGCACGCCCGGTGTGATGCATGCCTGCGGCCATGACGGCCATACCACGATGTTGCTGGGTGCGGCCGAACTTCTCAGCAAGGACCCGCAGTTTGACGGCACGGTCGTGTTTCTCTTTCAACCCAATGAAGAACATGGGCTGGGCGCGCGGGCGATGATCGATGAAGGTGTTCTGGAACGTTTTCCCATCGATGAGGTCTACGCCATTCACAACCTGCCCGGTGCCCCTGTTGGGCAGATGTCGACCCGCACAGGGCAAATCTGTGCCAGCGAAAGCCTGTTTGAGATTGAGATCATCGGTCAGGGCGGGCACGCATCCATGCCCCATGTGGGGGTTGATGCCATTACCGTCGGCGCAGAGATGGTGGGCGCGCTGCAAACTATCGTGGCGCGCAAACTCGCACCGGGCGCCGGGGCGGTGGTGTCTGTGACTGAATTTCTGACCGATGGCACCCGAAACGTTTTGCCCGGGCGCGCAACTCTCAAGGGCGATGTGCGCGCCCGCGTACCAGAAGACCGCAATGCCGTCGAAACGTTCATGCGCCAGATCGTTGCCGGCGTTGCGTCGACCCATGGCGTCACAGCCACGATGCAATTCAACACGGAATTCATTGAGACCATCAACGCCGCGGGCCCCACGAACGCCGCAGCAGACGTAGCAATGGCGGCTGGCCTCGATACCCTTCCCGATCGCCCCGCCATGAGTTTTTCCGAGGATTTCGCGCATTTCTGCGCCGCCGTTCCGGGCTGTTTTCTGTTGTTGGGCAACGGAGAACGCGGACCGCATGGTCAACCGCTGCACGCGGCGGATTACGATTTCAACGATGCGCTTTTGCCGATTGGTGCCCGTTTCTGGGCCGATCTGGTGCGCCATCGGTTGCCTGTCCGTCCGGACAGCTGATCAAAAGAGCCGCCCTATCAACACCACAAACACGATGGGCACCAACAAAGCATGCAGGACGTGATCAAACCAGTTGCTGCTGCCCCATCCCATCACCCATGCCGCCTGCCCCAAGACGGCGACCAGTGCGACAAAGAAATTACCGGTGAGCACCCCGTACGCACAAACCGCCAGCACCATGACACCCACCGGCAATGGCAGATATCCAAACCGGTAAAGATCAACCGGCAGCACGCCCATCGACGTGGCCAGAAACGCCATATATGCCAGCAGGAAAACAATCATTTCCACTGTGCCAAAGGGGGCAATCGAAACCCCTGCCCCGGCGGCCGCATGCCGCAAAGCCAGCATCGGCAACATGATCCCAATGGGGCCAAGCACAGCAACCATCCCACGGATCGCAACCGTGTCGCGCAGGAAAATCACACTGGCAGCGCCGATCAATCCGCCTGCGATCAAGGCCACCGGTGTGGCCGCAAAAAACCCGGTCAGCGCGTAAACCACCCACCCGATCAGGATCGCAACCGAGGCATATGTGAGCAGCCCGATCATTGCGCATTTACCCATGCATCATTCAGCAGATACGCGCGGATGCCGCGCTTGGTGCTATGGGAATAGGTCAGCAGAATTTCACCAGAGGTCAGACGGCGTAGCATCGGGTAGCGCGCGTCGCCTGCATCATCCTCAAACCGATGGATCATGCGCCACGTGGTGCCGCCGTCTTCGGAAACTGACATGCGCAACTCATGCCGCCGCTCGGGATCATCATTCATCACCGCCAGAATGCGCTCGCCCCCAAGGGACAGTGCTGCCACCGGCGCGCTCGAATTGGCCACATCGGTGGCTTCCACCGCTGACCATGTCTGGCCGCCGTCTTCTGTTCGGCTTCGCCAGAGTTTGAAACTGGGGTCAAAATCGCGCAGGAACGCAACCGCACGGGTGGCATCCAAGGGCACGATCATCGGCTGGATCGCCTTGACGCCCTGTGCAGGCATCCGGCGTTGATCAATCACCTGACCGTCATGGCCCAGCCGTGCCAAAGTGGCATATGCACTCCCCATTTCGAAATACGCGGGCAATGCGTAACTGCCATCGTCATAGGCAATCATCGGTGATTTCACCAAATGCGAGCGATTAAGGAGCGGCGACAGGTTCAGTTTGGCCGCAGTCTCCGGCACACCACCCGACATGCGCACATCGGCCACCGATGCCATCGCCCAACCGCCAATCGAAACGACCGTGGCATAAAGCGCGTTAGGTGCTGCGTCATTCTGGATGGTATTGCCCAGGGTCACCACCAACTCACCGGGGTCGAAAGCATCCCCAAGAGAGGCCCGCGTGACATACGGCGCGGGCTCTGAAACACGCCATGCCCCCTCGCTGAAGGCGAAGTGAGCGGCATAGATATCGACATCCGCCTGCGCTTCTTCGGACCCTTCGAACCAGACCAGCGCAAAACCCTCTTCGCCCAAGACAATGCCCGGTGCATGGGCCTGCCCGGTTGGCGCAGCATATTCGAAGAGCTTGGTGAATTTCGGGGGGGCCTCGGGATCGGATGTCTTTGGCACCGCAAAACGCCAGCTTAGCGGGTCGTGACTGGCCATCGCCACGGCACTCAAGGCGAGGCTGACCAGGACCAGAACGAAGAAGGCGACTTGCATCAGGGCCTCAAGCGATTTTCAGGACGATCTTGCCAATATGGCCGCTGCTTTCCATCCGGGCATGCGCGGCGGACGCTTCCTCCAGCGGGTATTCACTGTCCATCACCGGTGCCACCTTGCCCGCCTCGATCAGAGGCCAGACATGTTCGCGCAACGCCTCGGCAATCTCGGCTTTCGCAAGGTCGCTTTGTGGGCGCAAAGTGCTTCCTGTGATCGTCAATCGCCGCATCATGACAGAGGCGAAGTTCAGCTCGACCTTGGGCCCTTGCAGAAACGCGATCTGAACCAGACGGCCCTCTGTCGCCAACGATTTCACGTTTCGCGGCAGATAGTCACCGCCCACCATATCCAGGATCAGGTTTGCCCCACCTTCCCCGCGGATCACCTCGACAAAGTCCGCGTCACGGTAGTTGATTGCCTGTTCCGCGCCCAGATCGCGGCACACGGCACATTTTTCATCCGACCCGGCCGTTGTGAAGACACGCCCGCCAAAGGCATTGGCCAATTGGATCGCCGTTGTACCAATCCCCGACGAGCCCCCGTGGACCAGAAAAACCTCACCCGCCTGCAATCCGCCGCGCATGAAGACATTGGACCAGACGGTAAAGAACGTCTCTGGCAGACACGCAGCCTGATCCAGTGTGAGGCCGTTTGGCACGGGCAAACAATGCGCGGCCGGTGTGGCAACATATTCGGCATATCCGCCACCGGGCAGCAATGCACAGACCAGATCACCTGTTTTCAGATCACTGACACCGTCGCCAACGGCCACAATTTCGCCCGCCGCTTCCAAGCCCGGCAGATCACTGGCCGTGGGGGGCGGCGCATAGAGCCCGGCCCGTTGCAATGCATCCGGGCGGTTCACGCCCGCATAGGCCAGCTTGATCACCACCTCGCCCACGCGCGGCGACGGAACCGGGCGCCGCGTGACCTGCAAGACATCAGGCCCGCCGGGTTTTGTGATCTCCACGGCCTTCATCATCTCTGCCATCGACTTGCTCCTTATTGTGGGCCGTTCCAGCGACCCGGCATACCTGTTTGCTGACCCTGCTGCGGGGCCTTGATCCGGCTGAGAAACGCAAGCGGCCCCGCCATCAGGCCGCCGACCAGCTTGTTGTCGCGCATCTGCGCCTTGAACTTCTCAATCTGCATCACGTCTTCGATGCGACGGTCCAGAAAATCCCAAGTCTCATGATGATCCGGGCTGTCATCCCCCAGCCAGTAGAGCACCGTCGCGCTGTAGACGCCGCTCAGCGTCATGCGCTTGGTGTACCAGTTGATGTCATTGGAACTGTCACCCAGCGCCACCCAGATCCGGTCACAGGTTTTCCAGACCGCCTGGGCGCCGTCAGTCGCATGATGGGGCAGTGAAAAAAGCGCCATGCCCCGGCGCACCAGTTCCTTGTCCTCAACGGCCTCCAACCGGGCGCGCACGCAAAACGCCACACGGTCACGGTATTTCATGTCATCAAGCTCGGCAGCATCAATCGCGGCCAGCATCGCCATATCCCCCGCCTCGTGATAGGCCAGCGCCAGATCAACCGCCCCGCGCGGGCAAACGGCACGGGCCACGCCCGATTCAATCTGCGCATCGGCAATCGCCGCCAGAAACGTAACTTCGCTCCAGCCATCAAACGGCACATGATTCTGCGCGGCATCCAGCAATTTTGCTTTGATTTCAGCGTCTGACATCGTCTTCTCCTGCGGTTCGTGCCACCCTAGACAAAACAAAAGCGCTTTGCTATACGGCCACTTCCTGCAATCTCTTGCAACTTTAACTTAGGAAGGTGGTGACACCACATGCAGGTTAGTGTTCGCGACAACAATGTCGACCAGGCGCTTCGTGCCCTGAAGAAAAAGCTGCAGCGCGAAGGCGTGTTTCGTGAAATGAAGCTCAAGCAACATTTCGAGAAGCCGTCCGAGAAAAAAGCGCGCGAAAAAGCTGAAGCGATCCGTCGTGCCCGTAAACTGGCACGTAAGAAAGCCCAGCGCGAAGGGATGCTCTGAGCGTCTTTCACGTAGCTTGATCAGCACTTATGACTTTGACGACCCCCGAGGCCCTGCCGCGGGGGTTTGTTTTAGTGACGCAATCTGAATGTCCGTTTGGAGGCCATAATCGACATTGCGGTCTGGCCCTTTTCCGGCGGTTCACATCTATAGGACGCGCGAAATTTACCCGATTTTTTGCGTCAGATGAACGGTAACGGCACCGAAGCAATGAGAGACCGTTTAATCCTTTCAGTTTCATGTTCAGGTTGCCTGCTTCGGTTGCTTAACCGCCTCCTTTAATTTTAAAGAATTTTTCAGCCAAATCCTGCACTGCGAAACCCAACCCTAAGAATAAGAACAAGGAATCCACATTTATGACCTTCATGAAAACCAAACCGGCAATATAGAGAAATGTCCTCAAAAGAAGCGATTTGTACTTTTCCAAAACGGCTTCCTTTGAAATTCCTTAAAGATACAAAACTCATAGGGTAACAGATGCCATTTTTAAACGGGATTTAGCGGTAGCATCTCGTTAGATCCATTCTTCATCATCTTCTACTCAGATACGGGTTTAAGCATACGTACCAAATCTGACATCTGGATTCTCTGAATTTACAGCCACTTTGTCCGCTTGTCCGCTTAACCGTAATTCGCAAACTCCGGCAACATCACAGGATTGTATCTTCAATCCGCTTCGGATGATCTGTAACCGCCTCATACCCGTCTTCGGTGATGATGAAACTGTCGCCCACCTGCGCGCGGAAGGTCTCGACGGAAACCGAGCCATCGACCGCCAGCACCATACCCGGTTGAAGGATCGTCGTGTCGCCCGTCACAAGCTGCGGATGCTCCAGAAAGCTGTAGCCCGTCGCGCGCCCGCAGCGGAATGGATAATCGTAACCCGCGCCTTGTATCACCTCGGCATAGGCGGCGTGCACGCTCTCCGCCGTCACGCCCGGACGCAATGCATCCAGCGCTGCCTTCTGGCTGGCCAGGGCTACCTCGTACACCGCTGCCTGTGATTTATCCGCGATCTCGCCAATCCAGAAGGTCCGGTCAAAACCCAGTTTGAAGCGATGGAAATTGGTCATCCCACAGAAGCACAGAAAAACCGGTTCCCCATGGCGCATCACGCGGGTTGTGGCGCGGTGATGGGTTTTGGTGATCTCGGGGCCAGATGCCATGATCTGCAGGAAGTGCGTATTGGGGGACATGTCCGCATCCGCGTAATGCGCGGCCAAGAGCTCGGCCGCCTTGCGCGTACCCGCCTGAGACGTGGCAATCGCCACCTCGAATTCCGGCACGCCATCGCCAATCGCGGCACGCCCAGCGGCCATCATCGCGTTGGCCACCTGCCCCGCGTGTCGTGCCAGTTGCAGCTCCTCCGGCGTCTTGATCATCCGCATCTCGGCCAGAAGCGGTGTGACGCTGATCGGCGTAGTGCGCCCGGTTAATTCATCCACATAGGCCCGCACAACAGGTGGCATATGATCCGGCTCGATAGCGACGCGATCCGCATGTTTCAGCGCGCCGGGCAACTCTTCGCGCCATTCATTGCCAGCGCCATCATTCCAGGGCACAATCCGATCCACCTGCGCCGCGGCCTCTGCCATCACCAGATCGATCGTCGGCGTGATCAGCAAAGTACTGCCATCCCTTGGCACCACCAGAATGGTCGGACGGCCAAACTCCATGTGCAGGTAATCGTAATACCCGGTCAGGTAATAGACGTTGTCGTCATCAGTGATAAGCGCCACATCAATACCCGCATCGCGCATTCGCGCCTGCAACTGTGCCCGTCTTTCTGCAAACATGTCGCCCCCCTCATTTCTTCAACCGTTACACCGGTCATGCCTGACCTCAAATGGTTAATCCGCACGCAATTCTTCGGCAGATTGTCGGACGACTTCGGAAATCTGGTGAAGATGGTCCGCCAAGGGGCTTGTCTTGCGCCACACCATACCGACGGTGCGCGTGGGCTGGGGGTTTTTGAAATGCCCGACGCAGACGGCTGCAGAACGGGTCTCAACCGGTACGGCCATTTCTGGGATCAGCGTGACGCCAATGCCAGCACCTACCATCTGCACCAATGTCGAAAGGGAGCTGCCGTCCAGACCCTCCTGCGGCAGAGAAGACGGGATATTGCAAAAGGACAGCGCCTGATCCCGAAAACAATGCCCTTCCTCCAACAGCAACAGACGCATTTCCCGCAGCGCATCCTTGTCCGGCACCGGTTTTTGGGCATCGGCGTCCGAACGCACCAAGACCATATTTTCGGTGAACAGTTCGATTTCGGTCAATGTTGGTTCCGAGATTGGCAGGGCGACCAGCGCCGCATCCAGCCGACCTTCGGACAATTCCTGAACCAGCCGGGGTGTCAGCGTTTCGCGAATGTGCACATCGAGGCCCTGATGGCTGGTGCCGAGATTGGCGATGATGCGCGGCAGGAGGTAGGGCGCGATCGTCGGGATGACGCCCAGACGCAGCCGGCCCACCATCTTTTCCGTCGAGGCGCGGGCCATGTCGCCCAGCTCATCCACGCGGCGCAAAATATCCTGCACCCGGACTGCAAAATCCTCACCAAAGCCCGTCAAACGCACATGCCTGGCACCTCGCTCAAAGAGCTTTGTGCCCAGATCCTGCTCGAGTTCCTTGATCTGAACCGAAAGCGCGGGTTGGGTCACAGAACAGGCTTCCGCCGCCCGACCGAAATGGCCGTGAGCCGCCAAAGCCTCGAAATATCGGAGCTGTCTGATTGTCAGGTGAGTCATTAGAAAATATTATGACTGAGATCAGAAAATGCAACTTATAACTATTCTAAACAGTTGCTACATATGGTCTGTAACGGCAGGGAGGCCGCTGCAACTCGTCCTGGTCTCATGCATCGTCATGACATGGCGCGCCTGCCTTCCCCAGCAAAATTCAATCGCGGCCCGAGCCCTTTCGGCAGCCCAAGACGCAACCAGCATCGGAGACAGACATGGATGGAAACGATATCGGCAAGTGCCCGGTAATGCACACAAATTTGGGGGTTCGCTCGAACCGTGACTGGTGGCCAAACCAGTTGAACCTGAAAATCCTGCACCAAAACCAACCTGTCGAAAACCCGATGGGCAAGGATATCAACTACGCCGAAGAGTTCAAGAAACTCGACCTGAAGGCGCTCAAGAAAGACCTTTATGCGCTGATGACCGATTCTCAGGATTGGTGGCCTGCGGATTACGGCCATTATGGCGGGTTCTTCATCCGCATGGCCTGGCACGCGGCAGGTACATACCGCACCGCAGATGGCCGCGGTGGCGGCTCCACCGGCAACCAGCGGTTTGCGCCGCTCAACAGCTGGCCGGACAATGGCAACCTCGACAAAGCGCGTCGCCTGCTCTGGCCGATCAAACAGAAATACGGCAATCAGATTTCCTGGGCTGACCTCTTCATCCTGACCGGCAACTGCGCCATCGAATCCATGGGCGGCAAGACATTTGGCTTTGCCGGCGGGCGCGAAGATATCTGGGCCCCTGAAGAAGACATCTATTGGGGTGCGGAAGACGAATGGCTGGGCGACAAGCGCTATTCCGGTGATCGCGAACTGGCAAACCCTCTCGCCGCTGTTCAGATGGGCCTGATCTACGTCAATCCCGAAGGACCCAATGGCAACCCGGATCCAGTGGCATCGGGCCGTGACATCCGCGAAACATTTGCGCGTATGGCGATGAATGACGAAGAAACCGTGGCGCTGACCGCCGGTGGCCACACGTTTGGCAAGGCGCATGGCGCGGGCGACGCGGCCCATGTGGGCCCCGAGCCGGAAGCCGCGCCGATTGAAGCGCAAGGCTTTGGCTGGCTGAGCACGCATGCATCGGGCAAAGGCGGGGATGCGATCACATCCGGTATCGAAGGCGCCTGGACACCGAACCCGACCCAATGGGACAACGGCTATTTCGACGTGCTTTTCGGCTACGAATGGGAGCTGACCAAAAGCCCTGCTGGTGCAAACCAATGGCAGCCCGTGGGCCTTTCGGAAGACGACATGGCACCCGATGCGGCGGATGGGTCCAAGAAAGTGCCGATCATGATGACCACCGCCGATATGGCGATGCGCATGGACCCGGCCTATGAAAAAATCTCGCGCCGGTTCCACGAAAACCCGGACGAGTTCGCCGATGCCTTTGCCCGCGCATGGTTCAAACTGACCCACCGCGATATGGGACCGCGCGCGCTTTACCTTGGTGAAGAAGTGCCTGGTGAAGAGCTGATCTGGCAGGATCCGATCCCCGAATGCGACCACGAATTGGTGACTTCGGGCGAGATTGCCGATCTGAAGGCGAAAATCCTCGGCTCCGGCCTTTCGGTGTCTGAACTGGTCTCGACAGCCTGGGCTTCAGCCTCGACCTTCCGCGGGTCGGACAAGCGCGGCGGTGCAAATGGCGCACGCATCCGACTGGCCCCGCAGAAGGATTGGGAAGCCAATGATCCTGCACAACTGGCGAAAGTTCTAGGCGTTCTGGAAGGCATCCAGTCCGACTTCCAATCCGGCGGCAAGAAAGTGTCTTTGGCTGACCTGATCGTATTGGGCGGATCGGCAGCCATCGAAAAAGCCGCGGCGGATGCGGGCACCAGCATCGAAGTGCCTTTCACGCCCGGCCGCATGGACGCTTCGGCGGAACAGACCGATGTCGAAAGCTTTGACGTACTGGAGCCAGAAGCCGACGGTTTCCGCAACTTCCAGAAGCAAACCTTCAGCGTCTCAGCCGAAGAAATGCTGGTGGACCGCGCACAACTCTTGACCCTGACCGCACCGGAAATGACCGTCCTGGTCGGTGGCTTGCGGGTCCTCGGGGCCAACACTGGCGGGTCATCGCATGGCGTCTTCACCGACACCCCCGGCAAGCTAACGAACGACTTCTTCGTGAACCTTCTGGACATGGCTAACGAGTGGAAACCCGCAGGTGACGACACCTACGAAATCCGCGATCGCGCCAGCGGGTCCGTGAAATGGACCGGCACACGCGTTGATCTGGTCTTTGGCTCCAACTCGCAATTGCGGGCGCTGTCCGAAGCCTATGCGCAGGCCGATCGGGGTGATGCCTTTGTCGCTGATTTCGTATCGGCCTGGGTCAAGGTCATGGAGGCAGATCGCTTTTGATCTGACATGATCTGTTAAGATCAAAGGGGCGTAGCACATACTCTGCTGCGCCCCTTTTTCATGGTGAATTTCGTTTCACGTCAGCATGTTACAAACTTCTCCCCCTTCGCACCGAATAAAGTCAGGCATCCGCGTGTTTCCCTATCAGCCGCCCGGAAAACCGAAGGCGTGTCCAACAACGAAGGGAAGAAGACTATGCGGAAACTCACATCAATCATGGCAGCCACCGCGCTGTCGCTGGCAGCAACCACCGTCTACGCGGGCGGACATGCCCAAAGCTGGACGCTGGATCCGGAACTGTCGAACGTGTCCTTTGGCTCGATCAAGAACGACTATGTCGGTGAGTCGCACAGCTTTGGCGATGTCAGCGGCAAGGTGAACGATTATGGCGATGTGTCGATTGATCTGAACCTGGGTTCCGTCGAGACGCTGATCGACATCCGCAACGAACGCATGGTGGAACATGTGTTCAAGAACGCCCCATCAGCCACAATCACCGCCAAGATTGACATGGCGACACTGCATGACATGCCGGTGGGCGACTCCGCCGTGGTGGAAACTTCCGGCACGCTGAACCTTCTGGGTACAGAGAACGAGCTGGATGCAACCTTCTTTGTGATGCGTCTGAGCGATGATCAGGTGATGGTGGCGAGCAACGGTATGCTGATGCTGAGCACCGAAGATGCGGGCATTGATGCCGGCATTGACGCGCTGCAGGAGCTTGCCAGCCTGGACAGCATCACGCGCGTAAGCCCTGTGTCCCTGCGGCTGATCTTCAACGCGGACAAGTAATCAGTTCGCAGCATGTAAAAGCAAATGAGGCGCTCTGCCAGCGAGCGCCTCATTGGTCTTTCAGACCTTTGCAAGACCTATGATTGTGGCTCGCCGTTCAGGTAATTCGCCACGATCTCACTGGCCCGATCCACGCCCAAAATCGGCGGGATCAGCGTCAGCACCTTGCCATCGGCATCCAGCAGATAGATGTGGCTGCCATGGGCATAAACCGCGCCATACTGGGGATCGTCGAAAATCTTCTCGCGGCTGACCTGAAACAGATCATAGATGTGGTTCAGCTGTTGCTTGGAGCCGGTCAACCCAACGAAATCCTCATGGATTTCCGCCAACGCAGGCCCCATATTTTCGATGGTGTCGCGCTCAGGGTCCACTGTCACCATTACCGGGCTGACTTCGTGGCCGTCCTGGGCCAGAACATCAGTCAATTGCGCCATGAGCGGCATCGCCACGGCACAGATCGATGGGCAATTGGCATAACCGAAAAACAGAAGCTGCGGCCGCCCTTCGGGATTGGCCTCGTCTCTGACAGCTCCCGTATGGTCAACCAGCGTGAATGGCCCGCCCAGATCAAAGGGCAAATCCGTGGGCGCCCCTAAAGGTGGCAGCGCTTGCAGCGCCGTTTCAGCGCGGTGCGCTTCCGCCTCGGCTTGCGATCCATGGACCACCCCGTCATGCGCGAAGGCCAACACCGGAATCAGGCTGACCGCGACGCCCGGCCACCAGCGCATCAGAAGTTTTCCTCGTAATAGGCCTCATCAACATCGAGACCCAATCCAAAATAGCCATCGGTTGCGATATGTTCCTTCACTCGCGGATCGCGCCGGAACCATGGGCCTTTGCCCTTTGCTTCCGGATAAGTCTTGGCCCATTCCTTGGTCCAGCGATTGGCCTTGGTCCATTCCTCGGCGCCAGTTTCACGGATTTTCTGAAGCAGATAGATGTTCTTTGATCCAAGATCCGGATCGTCGATCATCAACCCGTCAACTTCGACCTGCTTGCCACAGAAGGGCAGCATTTCAACGGCAGCGCCGGTAAAAGCGGGTTGCGAATTTTTGTTGGGAAAGATCAACGCGTCATCCGCAGCACGCAGCAGGCCCAGCTGCCGCCGTCCATCACCGCAGTTATCCGGGCAATCACCGGTCAATTCGCATAAGATATCCACCACCTTGGCTTCAAACCGTGCGGGTGCTTCAGCGTAAAGGTTCCAGGTTTTGGCTTCAGAACCCTCTGAGAAATCCTGAGCAGAGAGTGGGCTGGCAACAAGTGCCAGTGCGCATACAATCTGTTTCATCATTTTTTCGGATCCGGTACTGCGAAGCCCGGCACAGCGCCGTAGTCTTCGTGGTTTTTGTAGGTGATGCCGTTATCTGCCATCACGTTTTCGACAACGATGTAGTTCAAGCCATCACGCTCATAAAACAGGCCATCCGCTTCAATCTGATGACTGGCAAGCGACAACAACGTATCGCCAGACGCGGAGGTATCATCGTTTTCGATCTTCAGGACCATATAAACCTTGCCGTCTTCGCCCAGCAGACCCACAGGGATACCACCCGCAGAACACCACAGCGCGCAAGTATGATGCGCCGAACCGACAACCGCGTCAGGACCGCCCATAACACCGGAAAAATAACACCATGTGTCGATCAACTCACCCGTGACCTGGATGCGTTCGCCCTGCTCTGCCGCAAAACCCGGCAAAGCGCTTGCGCTGAGCGCAACCATGGACATGATCAGATTTTTCATGTCGAAACCTCCCTTTTGGTTATGCCGAGTGTTCCACAGAAGCCGACCATTTCCAACAACCCAGCCGGTAAACAAACCGCGGTATCTGTAAATACTCCGTGAATAGGTGCGATTTACGACGATGCCATTGGTCAGCGGCCTTGCGCCTGAGCTGGCTAGTCGTCGATCACAAATGCCGGATCGTCACGCATGTCCCTGACCCATTCGGCCAATCCCAGCGGTAAATTGTCCGCAAGATGTGCCTTGTACGCCGCGCGTGCGGCCTCGATATGGCCACTGTCTCGCGTCGTCGTCGCACGCAGATAGAGCGCGTTGAGTTCATCCAGCTTGAGGTAGTAGCTGTGTGGCGAAAGGTCCCGACCAAGGCCCGTCAGTTCCAGCGCCTCGTCCAAAAACTCTGTAGCCACCTCAGGATTTTCTGCGGCCATTTCATACCGTGAACGGCGCATCAGGCAATCCGCCAAAGTCCGCAACGAAAACACGTTTGCACCTTCTTCATATTTCTGGCGAAAGACGGGGATCATGCCTTTGTTCAGGGTGATCGCCTTTTCAATGTCTTTCGATCCGAACGCCCATTCCGCGCGCGTGAAATCAAAGATCGCATTCAAATGGTGCTTTTGATCTTCGTTCTCCAATTTGGACGTGAATTCGTCCACCAGTGTTTCAACCTTGTCCAAGATATCTCCGGAGGCCAGCAATTGACCCTTGTAAGACCGAAGCCGGAACCGGGTTAGCAACCCATCCGCGAGGTCGAGCTTATGGTTCGGATTTTCTGGGTTTTGTGCAATGATCTTTTCTCGCAGATCGATGCGGGCGTCTATGCATTGTTCCAGCTCTTCTTCTTTCTGGAGATTTTCGGCAATGTCCCCGCGCAAAGACATGATTTCGGCATATCGCTGGTAGACCAGTGTCAGATCATCTCGATCCTGCGCAAACTCTTCGAAATCACCTTGCGCTTTATCCAGAAACGGCAAAGCCTCGTGCGTTTCGCCCATAGATACCATCGCATCGGCGATCAGTTTGTTCAAAACCCCAAAAGCATGGCCCATCCGCGGCAGACGCCCATTTTTTGCAACTACCTGCTGTTGCTCCAAACCGCGTTCAGCTGCCATTTTGGCGTCTTTGCCCCAGCCAAAGCTGAGATGTGAAGAGCCTAACGTGTACCAAGCATCCACCGCTTTGATCGCCGCCCGGGTGTTGCCGGGGAAATCAGCCTGCAGCGTCTCAAGCATAGCAACTATCGGTGCAAACTGCTCTGGGCCCTTGTCATAAACGGCCGCATTGCGCGCCTCACCCACCACCAAGGCCAACAGATCCAACCGTTTGACAAGGTTTTTGGGATCTGATTTTGCCTGCGCCTTGCTGTATTCCAGACGCTTTGCCATGCATTTTTCAACGGTCTCACTGTCTTTGACCATCGCGGCAATTTCCAGTTCCGCGCCAATGATACCCTGCTCCCGTTTGTCGCGGATTTCCTGAACCTTCAGCCGGGCTAAAACTTCTTTGGCCTCCGCCAGGTACTCGCGCGCCTTGGGCACATCTCGATCTTGTCGCGCCCAATTGATATGCGTCACCAGAGCCGCAACCACATTACCAATTTCGGTATCCCCGGCGCCCTCACCCGCCGCACTTCGCGCTAGTTCAAGCCATTGTGCATCGCAGTCTTTCGCCTCTTCCAAACGGCCAAGGGATTGCAAGGCATTGGACCGAAGGTTCAACAGAACAATCCGAAAGTTACCATCGCCCTTCGCATTCCGGTTGGATGCGGGCGGCAACAACGCTTCTGCCTTGTCGATCTCCTTCAAAGCCTCGTCGGATTTGGCCGCCGCGTGAAACAGCTCTGCCAGCGACAGACGCTCTCGGCACAGTTCATTGGCCATATCCCGCGGCCCGGAAGACGCGTCAAACTCTTGCTGCAGCTCATCACAAATCTGCTGGCGCAGCGCCAGCGCGTCCTCTAGCTGGCCCATTTCAACATAGACACTGGCCAGAAGGGCACGCGCAGAATTGAGTGTGGATTTGCCGCTATCCTTTCGCCCATTCTGTTCGCACAGTTGGACCAGTTCGAGGTGGGTTTCCTCTGCAAGCGCCAGCGCCTCTTCGGTCCTACCCACCTGCAAATACGATGCCGCCTCACACCGCTTACAATCTGATGCCATGATCTGGGCACCGAAATTCCCGGGGTTGGCTGCGGCTTGCTCAACGGCCAAGGCGGTCGCGCGCTTGGCCAATCGCAAAGCCTCATCATATTCATGCACCACATGCGCGCCGTGGCGTGCCTTTGCCAATGCGTGGTTCAACTGGTTTTTGGCGTCCCAGCTGCCCGGGTTGCGCCGTACCATTTCTTCGCCATAGCCAAGATTTTCCATCGTGAGTTTGTAATAGCCCTCGTGGTCCATGGCAGCGATCAGGATATCCGCCATTTTCCCGACAGCGATGCCGACATCGCGGCGTTTCGAGAGGTTACCGGGGTCTTCACGCGCATGTTTCTTGGTGATTTGAACCGCTTCGGTAATCGCTTCCTCAGCGGTCAGATCATCGCCCACACGCGACGCCACATTAGCCTGTTCGTAGAGCGCGACATTCAGAAGGTATTCCGATGAAACCGTGCCACTTTCGGCCCGCTTCCTGGCGCGTGCCACCTCTTGTGCGGCGCGTTCCCCTGCTTCCTCGGTCTGGTTTTGGCGCGCCAGCACCCGGGTCTGCAAAACCGTCGACCACATATACACTGTCTGAGCTTCGGCATAATCCGGATCGCGTTCCACAATGGCGCGCGCCAATTCTTCCGCCTGTGCCGCGGTTTCCAGCACCGGCACATACTCCCCCAGATTATCCAGCAAAAAGGCCCGGCGCAGCACCGCCATGGCATGCGCATTTGCCAGCCAAAGATTGCTGGGATACCGCTCGGACGCGGCTTTGACTTCCTGCGTCGCCGTCTCCAGAACGGCAATGGCCGCCTGCGTATCGCCACCGGCATTCTCCAGATAGGCCAGACTGAACCGCGCACGCGCTATGTCGTACAGAACCTCTTCGTCATCGGGATGCGCCGCCAGAATGTGCTCGTAAAGCTGGATTGCCTTGTCCAAAGCCTCTCTGCTGGCGGGCCCTTCACCGGAATTGCCCCGAATGGACGATTGGGCTTCGAAAGCATTGGCCAGAAGGCGCGCAACCGACACATCCTCCGGCGCGTCCTGAGCCGCCCCACGCGCATGCTTTTCCGCCAGATCCGCAGATTTCGACGCACCGACAAGATCGCCAAGTGATTGCTGTGCCGTACTCAACCGCAGCAAGGCACGCGCTTTGTGTCGTGGCTCCATGGCATGGTTGACTGCTTCCTGTGCCACCTCCAATGCCTTGCCCGGATTATCAATTGATTGATAAGCGCGTGACAGGCGGCACATGCTGGGCACATCCCCGGGGTCCAGCTCCAGTGCTTTTTCAAGCGCAAGAATTGCCTTGCCCTGATTGAAAGGTCGCGCCAGAGCCGCCAGTTCACGCCACACCGGCGCCCCATCCGGGCCGGCACTCTGGGCGCGTTGTTCCAGCGTGGCAATCGCTGCATCGTAATCGCCGCGGGCATATTTCAGAATGACCGCACGGTCCGTGGCATCCGATGAAGATGCCAGTTCCTGGACGACATTGATAAAGCCCAGCCGTTCTTCGTCATTGCCGGTCAATGCCTGAACCGTATCACCCCGTTGTGGCGGCTCCTGCACGACCATTTCGTTGCCGCGCTCTGGCAATTCACCCATCGCGTCCACATCGGCATTTTGCTCGGTCGCTACGGACGCGTTTTCCTGCGTCAGGCTTTTGGCAGGTTGATCAACCGCGCCATACATAAGCCGCGCCAAAGTGTTGATCTGTTCCGGCGACGCTTGGCCTTTTTCCAGCAGGGCCAGCAGGACCTCTCGCTCGGACACGTCTTTGGCAAGCGCCGGTTTGTCTGCGCGCATCCATTTGGCAAGCTTCCACAGCCCCACAACAAACCCCGCCGCAAATCCCAAAACGGTGATTGCCAATGTGATTTGTTCGGTTGGTGAACGCTGGAAAAAGTCCCCGAAAAGCTCAGCGATCCACGTTAACATCTCTTCTTGCAAATCGAAGTGCCCACTTCCTCAAATACCCCGGAGATTGCGGGCATTCATCACCGGAAAAATACCGGGACCACGCGCGATTCCGGCACCATCCTTGGGTCAAGTAGACTTGCTCTTCTCCCCCAATCAAGAAGATTTTGGGAAAACCACCGTCCATGATCAACCGATAGGCGTTTTGGCCTTTGCGCATGCCCCAAGTTGCATCTTCAGATGTACCGCAGATCAAATCAGAGCCAGCGACAGGATCGGAAAATAGCTCAGAAGAACCAGAACCAGAGCGACCGCCACAAGAAACGGCCAAAGCGCGCGCATGATCGTACCCGGAGACGTCCCGCTCATTGATGACGCGATGTAGAGCCCGATCCCCACCGGCGGCGTCAGCAACCCCAAGACAAGGTTCAGGCAGACAACCACGCCAAACTGGTAGGGGCTGATATCATAAGACCCCATTGCGATTGGCAACAGAATGGGCGTGATCAAGATGATCGCCGCAATGCCATCGATCACCATGCCCACCAGCAGCAAGGCCGCATTCACGATCAGCAAGAAAAGGAACGGGTTTGCCGTGATGGACGTGATCAGCCCCGCGAGTTTCTGCGGCACCTCTTCGTAGATGATGACCCAGCCGAAAACACTGGCCGCCGCGATCATGAAGATGATCATCGACGCGTTCACGGCAGTTCTTTTGAACATTTCACCTAACTGAGATGGTTTGAGCTCCCGGTAAAACGCCCAGCCGACCACGAAAGCAATCAGCGACGCAATCGCCGCAGATTCCGTAGGTGTAGCGATGCCAAAGAGAATGCCCCCGATGATGGCAAACGGGATCATCATGGCAGGAAGCGCCTCGACAAGCGCACGCACCGCTTCCTTGCGCGACAGCCAGTGGCCCTCCGGAAACTCCTGCCGCCAGCCGATCAGCGCGATGACCAACGCAAAGCTTGATGCCAAAATCAACCCGGGCAATATGCCCGCTATGAACATCTCACCAATCGGAATTTGCGCGAGCACCCCAAAGATCACGAACATCATCGACGGCGGGATGACCGGCGCCAGCAGTCCGCCCGCAGCGGTCGTGGCCGCCGCAAAGCCTTTGTCATATCCTTCCGCTTCCATCGCGGGCACCATGGCGCGCGACATAACCGCGATTTGCGCCGTGGCCGAGCCGATGATTGCGGCCATGAACATGTTTGCCAGCAGGTTGATGTAGGCCAGCCCACCGCGAAACCCGCCCACAAACACGCGAGCCGCATTGACCAGTCTTTTGGTCATACCCCCTTCATTCATCAGCTCTCCGGTAAGCATAAAGAGCGGAATGGCGAGCAGCCCGTAATTCTCCAACCCGGCGAACATCTTTTGCGCGAAACTGTCGTAAAGCACCGTGTTGCCGCTCTCCCAGATGTACCAGATCGCAGCGACGGCCAGCACGATGGCAATGGGCACGGATAGTAAAAGCGTGGCGAGGAAAAGAACCGGAGTCATGTGGCAGGCTCCACCTTAGTGCGGGACAATAAATGCGCCGTGGCATGCAACAAAGCGCCAAACGCAAAAAGCCACATCACCAGCCAAAAGAGATACTTGGGAACGCCCAGGGTCGATGTCGGTTCTGAATAGATGAAGTTGAAAGTGTTGCCCTGAAAGACGGTTTTGTCAAAGCCTGCCCGCGCGATTTCCAGCGGTGAAAACCAGCGCCAGCAAAACCAGACCATGGCCAGCGCAAAGATGAAAACGACCACATCCACAAATTTCGCCATGACAGATGCAGCGCCTGAGGGGACAGCACCGGTGATCAGGGTAATGGACACAGAATTTCGGTGATGCAACGCACAGGACGCCCCCAGAAAGGTCATCCAGACCATCGCGTAGATTGCAAGCTCATCGACCCAGAAGAGCGCGGCCCCCATATACCGCGTGACGACATTCAGCAGGACCAGAAGCGTGACGGCAAGCGCCAAGGCCGCAGCGGTCCAAAGCTCAAGACGCGCCCAAGCTCTTGATAGCCGAAATAACATGATTGCCGTTCCCTCCAAGACAATGGGCGCAGGATAAACCTACGCCCATCCCTTGGTCTTAACTTTTCTTACTCTGTTTCTGCCGCTACAGCACGCAGATCGTCAAGAGAGGCGGCCTTGTCGGCCCATGTGGCATTCCACTCATCAATGGCACCGCCAAAGAACGATGCATCCACCTTGGTGTAGGTTTTGCCCGTGCCCGCGATTTGCTCCAGCCAACCGGCCTCTTTCGCAACATAGCTGTCGATGGTACTGTCGACATGCTTGGCCATCAAATCACCGATCATCGCGCGATCATCTTCTGAAAGCCCGGCCCAGACTTTGGCCGAAACCAAGCCCACCATCGGAAACATCATGTGGTCGGATTGCACGATTGTGTCCGCATGTTCGTAATATTTCAGGACCCAGATCAGTTCGGCATCCATGTCGATTGCATCCACCTGACCGTTGGCCAGCGCATCGTAGACCGACGGCAATGGCATCGGCGTCGGGGCTGCACCAAGTGCGTTATAGAAATCAAGGATCGGCGTGAAGGGCGTGATGCGAAGCTTCAAACCTTCGAGGTCTTTCGCCGACGTCACATCGCCACGGCTGACGATCTGACGCAAACCTGCCATGCCGTATCCAACACCCACAACACCGACCTGGCCGGGCAGCGGATCCAGCATGCCCTTGGCCGTGTCCGAGCGCAGGATACGCCCCGCATGGCCGATGTCATTTGCCAGATACGGCGCATAGAAAGCGCCGAGGTTGGGCGCGCGGTTCGACACTTCTGCGACGGTCATGAATGCCATGTCCAATGCGCCCGTCTGCAATTGCTGAAGCATCTCGGCTTCGTTGCCCAATTGGCGCGCCGGAAAGACCGACACGCTGTGTGCGCCACCGCTGGTTTCCGCCAACTCAGCGCCAAAGGCTTCGGCGGCTTTGGTCCAGATATGCGGCGGCGGCGTGATCAGGCCCAGACGAAATTCTTCCGCCTGTGCGGCCAATGCGGATGCGGCAACCAGTGCCGACGATAAAAGAGCGTTTACTACCTTGTTCATAGTGGTTCCCTGTTAGGTTTGTTTTTTGTTGTTCAAAGTTTCACCCACCCGTCAGGTGGTTCCTTTCCCGGATGAACCGCATTGCAGTTCGGACATGTGCGGGCCTCCTCGGAGGCATAGAATTTCTCGTATATCGGCGGCAAATCTTCAACGATTGATTTCAGTTGCATCTCAGCGCGGTGCACGCGCGTGCCGCATTCAAAGCAATACCATTCCACCGCATCCAACTGCCCCTGTTGCCGCTTGGGTTCGATCACCAAACCAACCGACCCTTCCTGAGGCCGCTGTGGCGAATGGCGGACATGTGGCGGCAAAAGGAATATTTCGCCCTCGCGGATCGGCACATCATAGAAGTCATCGCCATCAAAGATCTTGAGGACCATATCGCCTTCAAGCTGATAGAAAAACTCCTCCACCGGATCATCGTGATAGTCGGTCCGCTTGTTGGGGCCGCCGACAATTGTGACCATCATATCCGCATCTTCCCACACCTGTTTATTGCCCACAGGGGGTTTGAGCAGGTGGCGATGTTCATCAATCCAGCCTTGGAAATTAAACGCAGACAGTTTTGCCATGGTCGCCTCCTATCGGTTCAAGAGTGGTGGAATTTGCGCCAAACACCAAAAGGTAAAGACGGAAATAGATATCTGATTTCGTTATATCCAAGCTGGCTTTGATGGTCATTAAGTCATATGCCCCATCTGCTCGGTTTTTCGGCACGGGTTCCGTAGCCGCGATCCTGGGCGAAATCCCTTTCGCTAAAGGCGCAAACCACTGCCTTCAAAGGCCTCACGGATGGCCGTTTTCTCGTCCGGGCTCAGTGCCAGCATCGGCGCGCGGACGTGGCCCCCGACCTGTCCCAAAAGCTCTTGCCAATATTTGCCAAAAGCTGTGGGTTTGGCCGCGGGTTTTGTGCGTTTCATCGCGGCACGTACCGGCTCCAAACTATCGCGCACGGCCCGGGCTTCGTCAAAGCGGCCTGCAAACGCCAGTTCAGTATATTCATGCATCCGTTTGTCGTTCTTGGTCTGCAACTGATAGGGCGGTGATGAACACAGATAGAGCCGCCACCCCAGTTCTTCGATGTTATCAAGCCAATCGTCTTCCAAGGACGTGGACACCTGAATTTTGTCGCCCACCATATGCGTCAGCTTCACGTACATGTCCCTAGGCACGGAGTATTTGATCGCAACGATATTCGGCAACTCCGCTATTCTGGCGCATTCTTCTGGCTGCATCAGATAGCCGCTGTCCGGGTGGCTCCACATGGCGATGCCGATGTCCAACTGATCGCAGAAGGCTTTGTAATATTGATATAAAACCTCACCGCGGTCATGCACGAAGCTCAACACAGGCGCATGCAGGACAATGTAGTCGGCCCCGCAATTCTGGGCGTGGTGCGCCAGTTCCAGCGCTGTGTTCATATTCTGATCCGAGACGGACACAATTACACCGGCTTTGCCCGCGCACTCGTCTACAGCGATCTCGAAATTTCGTTTGCGTTCGGCCAGCGACATTGAGAAAAATTCGCCCTGCTTGCCAGCTACAAACAGACCTTTGATGTCCAGATCATCAACCCAATGCCGGATATTCGATCGCAATCCGGCCTCATCCAACGACAAATCCGCATTGAACGGGTTCAAGGCAGCGGCCCAGATGCCCCGCATGTTTTCACGGGCATAGGCCTTGGCGTCGTGCTTGGAATATTTCATCAAAATGCCTTTGACTGTTGGTCGGCTAGTGCGGCCAATCTGCTCGCTTTTTCACGCAGGGGCCAATGCCAAACGGCAAAAATAGGTATCGCAAAATTTGATACCAAATCCAATCCAATTCAGCTTACATGGCGGATGTAAGGGAGGCTGCCATGAAAATCGGGATCATCGGACGCGGGGCAATCGCCGGGTTTGTGCGTCAGCACCTGTCGCTGCGCGAGCATGATGTGGCGGCCATTCTTTTGCGTCCCAACAGCGCGCCTGAAACAGATGCGGGCATCTGCGTCGACACTGTTGCGGCACTCCCCGGCGATATCGACGTCATGATTGATTGCGCCGGTCACGATGCCCTGCGCAGCCATGGTCCGGCAATTTTGAACCGCGGGATAGACCTGATCACGCTTTCCCTGGGCGCGCTTGCCGATCCAGAAACCCATACAACGCTGACATCCGCCGCAGAGGCAGGAGGCGCGAGACTGCATCTGGCCAGCGGGGCCATCGGCGCGCTGGATTGCCTGAAAGCCGCGAAGGTCGGAACGCTGGAGAACGTCACATATTACGGGCGCAAACCACCGCTCGGCTGGAAGGGATCTCCGGCCGAGGATGTATTTGACCTCAGCGCAATCACCTCAGGCGCCAAAACACATTTTGAGGGAACAGCCCGGGATGCGGCGTTGAGATATCCCAAAAACGCCAATGTGGCGGCGGCTGTTGCGCTGGCCGGTATCGGGTTTGACGGCACTCAGGTACGTTTAATCGCAGATGCGGATATCTCTGATAACATTCATGAAATTACCGCCAATGGCGCATTTGGCCGCTTCACGTTCCAAATCAATGGCAATGCCTTACCCGACAACCCGCGCAGTTCGGCACTAGCGGCCATGAGTGCCCTGAGCGCGTTGGATCGGCTAACCCAACCCATCGTGATCTGAGAAAGGACACGCGCCATGGCCACGCGGCATTCACGCATTCTGGATCGCGCCCTGACACGCCTCAAGCTGCGACAACTGCGTCTGCTTGTGGCCGTTGGCCGCCATGGCAGCATCCAGAACGCGGCGCGTGAATTGGGTATTTCGCAACCCGCCGCCACCAAAATGATCCAAGACCTCGAACTGGATTTCGAAGTCACTCTGTTTCAGCGCACCAATCGCGGCGTGATCCCGACGGTGTTTGGCGATGCCCTCATCCGTCATGGCAAACTGATCTTTTCGCAGGTGTCAAATGCCGCGCAGGAGCTTGATGACCTCAACGAGGGCAGCAGCGGTCGCGTGGTGATCGGCACACTTCTGGCAGCCTCGTCTTTCCTGCTGCCCGCCGCGGTTGAAATTCTGCTCCGGGATCGGCCAAAGGTGGCCATCAAGATCGTCGAAGGCACGAATGAGGTATTGATGCCCGGCCTGCTCTCCGGGGAAATCGATATGGTGGTGGGGCGTTTGCCCTCGCATCGGTACCGTGAGGGCATCGAACAGATGAAACTCTTCGATGACCAAACCCTTGCCGTTGTGGGCAATCAACACCCGCTGGCGGATCAACGCGCCCTGACATTCGACAAAATCAAACCCTATGGCTGGATTTTACCGCCGCTCGAAACCACATTGCGGCGCCAGATCGACCAATATTTTATTGATCAGGCCCAATACGCACCACCCTTGGCGATCGAATCCGTCTCCTATCTGGCAAACCGGGCGCTTTTGCACTCACGCAGTTTGATTGGTCTGATGCCTGCACAGGTCGTGGCGCAGGACATCGAAAACGGCTATCTGAAACTACTCGACTGGAAGGTGCCCTTCGGTGCCGGGCCCGTCGGGGTATCCTATCGAAGTCAGGATGGCCTGTCGCCCGCCGGCCGCGCGTTGATGCAAGCGCTGGAAGAAGCCGCACATCAGATTTGAGCGCCTGATATACCGCAAAATTATATCTGTATTCGGTCAATTCACTTGAATAGAGGTGCGGCATTGCGTGATCTGAGCCAGCGAGCGCAAGGAGATCGATCGTTCATGTATCCGGATCTACACCTCTTTATCGATGGAAAATGGCGCAAAACGGCGCGCGACATGCCCGTTATCAACCCTGCCACCGAACAGGAGATCGGCCGCCTCCCCCATGCGGAACAAAGTGATCTGGATGATGCATTAGCTGCAGCCGAACGTGGGTTTCGCCTTTGGAAAAACGTGCCCCCCCGCGACCGCGCCAACATTATCCGCCGGGCCGCCGCGCTGATGCGCGACCGGCAGGAGGAGATTGCCCAAGACATTACAGCAGAACATGGCAAGCCCCTGCCCCAGGCGCGGTTAGAGGTCATTCGCGGCGCCGAGTTTTTTGAATGGGACGCAGGCGAAGCGATGCGGACCTATGGCCGGGTTATTCCCGCCCCGCAGGGTCACAAATTCTCTGTCCACCATCATCCGATTGGCGTGGTTGCGGCCTTTTCACCATGGAATTTCCCGATGAGCCAACCCGCCCGGAAAATAGCCGGGGCCTTGGCCTCGGGCTGTTCGATCATTCTGAAAGCAGCCGAAGAAACCCCCGCCGGGGCCCTTCACATCGCCCGCGCGTGTGATGATGCAGGTCTGCCGCCCGGTGTGTTGAACTTAGTTTTTGGCACACCGTCCGATATTTCCGGCCATCTGATCCCGCACCCTTCCGTGCGACTGGTGGCATTTACCGGCTCAACCACGGTTGGTCGGCATCTCACAACGCTGGCGTCGGAACATATGACACCGGTTTTGATGGAACTGGGTGGCCATGCCCCCGTGATCGTCTGCGATGACGCCGACGCGGCACAGGCCGGCACCTCCAGCGCGATCCGCAAAATGCGCAATGCCGGGCAGGTTTGCACCTCGCCCACGCGGTTTTTTACACATGAGAGCCTGTTTGACACCTTCACCGATCATTTTGTGGCGCGCGCCGAAGCCACGCGGGTGGGCAACGGGAGGGAAGATGGAGTGGAAATGGGCCCCGTTGCGAATGACCGCCGCATCCCGACGCTGAACGCACTGGTCGAAGATGCCGTCAGCAAAGGGGCCGACTTACGCACTGGAGGCAAACGCATGGGCAACACCGGGTATTTCTTTGAGCCCACAGTACTGGCCAACGTCCCGGACACCGCGCGGATCATGCAAGAAGAACCCTTTGGACCCATTGCCGTGATCAACCCGGTCCCCACCTTGGACGCCGCAATTGCCCAGGCAAACGCGGTGCCCTACGGCCTTGCAGGATATGCCTTTACCAACCGGGCAGATTACATCGACCGTCTGATCGATGAGGTTGAGGTGGGTAACCTGTCGATCAACACACTCGAAGCCTCCATGCCGGAGACGCCATTTGGTGGTGTTAAATCAAGCGGTTACGGTCGCGAAGGTGGGTCTGAAGGGCTTGATAACTACCTGACCACAAAAAATGTCTGGCACGCACGGGATCCGATCTGATCCCGCCCATTCAATGCTTCGAACACCACGTTTCAGCCTGCGTTGTCCTCTTCTTTTTTCAGCAAAGCGATGCCCTTGTAGAGGGCCGTGATAATCTCAGCCTCTGTGATGCAAAACCGGGCGGATGGCGAAATATCAACGGTCCCATCCGCGCCAATGGGCGTGTGTTCCCCGCCCGCACCGCGCACTGACAACCCCAAAGGTTTCGCAATTTCTTTGGCACGTTTATCGGTGCCATCCGCCGTCAGATTGGGCAACTGGATGTGGACAGACGCTCGCATGCCCGTGCCGAGGTTTGTTGGACATGACGTGACAACGCCGTAATCATCCGACATCGCGAACTCGAGGCCCTCAATGCCAGACACAACATCAAGTGCACCTTTAAGGCGGTCAAAAACACGGTTCAACACGGTGCCGCGTTCCATACACATGATGCGCAGGTGATCCTCTTCGCCGACCCAGATGATAAATCCACGATCCTCAGACACGTAACACCCCCGGCCATAGGGCCAGTCCGACGCAATCCCGGCGGCGGTCAGATAGGTATCATTGCTCATGTCCTTGAACATGATATGGGCGTCGACAAGCGCCTGATATGCGGCCGCGTCAATCTCGTTCGGGTTGCCCGGGGTCAGCGAATGATATCCACCACCGTAATCTGGATCGTTGATCAGCTTTTCAAACGCTGACATCATCCGGTTTTCCAACAGCACTCGATCTTCGCGTGTCATGCTGCCCGGCAGGGGGAAATCCGCCAGATTGCGCCCAACCCGAACCCGCATCGACAGGGCCGGCAGGCCAAGAGCCGCCATATCCAGCACACCGCCCTCCGGCAGGCCATCAACGCCTTCAAGTGACCAGTTGTTCACATGATGCGCGTCCTCGGGCGTTTTGTGATAGGCCGCCAGCGCTTTGGAGAAGAACGGGCGGAAATCATCATAGTCGCTCGGTTGACACGCGTAGCATCCCATCTCGCTGTTGGGATTTTCGATGCCGGAGTTCAGGCAGGTCATCAACCGTGACTTCTGCGCAGCATCCAGCGTCTCAAAGTAAGACCGGTCAAAGCTTTGCAACGCGATATTGCCAGGGTTTTCAGCCTTCAGTTTAGCGATCAGATCAATTTGGTCATCAAAGGGCATCTTCGCGCTCCGCCAGGTAGTTTGCACAGTTGATCATGTCTTCGACCAGCTCATATTCCGGCAATCCGATACGGCGCCAATTGGAGACGTCGATCCGGTCAATCACTTCCGAATGTTCACCGCTGGATCCGCGCGCTTGGCCATTGCGGGCCCGGCACAGTTTGTCGATTTCCTCAAATCCAATGGCCTCGATCAGCTTGGGCACCAGAATATGAACCGACCCCCGCATGCCTGTGCCAATATTGGACGGACAGCAGGTCACCGCCCCGAATTTCGGATGCATCATGAATACATCCTCTTCGCCCGTAATGGCCCGCACGCCGTCTTCGATTGCGGCGGCGGCGCGGCTGAGACGGCTGAACACGGCCTTTACGTCACCGCCCTGTTGCATCGAAATGATCCGCAGATGATCCCCTTCGTTGACCCAGTTCACAAAGGCCTTGTCCCCGCTCAGATAGACACCGCGCCCATGAGGCCAATGTTCATGATACCCGCTTGCGGCCTGCATTCTGTCTCCACCGCGAAACAGGAAATGGTCATCGATCAATTGCTGTCGCTCGGCATCGGTCATCGTGGTGTGACGGAAAAACGTACCCTTCAGATCGGACCCATCCGGGATCGTGTCATAGACCTTTTCCATCAGGTCCGCGATGGCCTCCCGGCTCTCCTGACTGCCACCGGGGTTGAGCGGAAACATCGACAGATTGCGCGCCACGCGGATGCGCGTCGATATGATTTTGGACTGCGCGCTCTCCGTCAGATCGACCGAAATCCGGCTGGCATCCATACGTTCTGACGGCGTGCCCTTCAGGTCGCTGCCTTTCTCCATCGAAAAGCCTTTGTGGTATTTTTCGATGACCGGATAGAAGAATTCCGCGAAATCATCGTAGGATTCCCGGTCGCCCGCATGGCAGCCAACAAAACTCTCGGGGTACATCACGCCGGTGTTGATCGCGCGCGCAAGCGTCCAGTTTGCTGGACCACTACTTTTGCGATCCTTCAGCTTTTCCCAAAGGTCGGGCGTACAAACCTGCGCAGAAAGCGGCGTGTTCTCTGCCGCGCGAGAGGCCTCCAGTTTCGCTGCAGGATACTCATTTGCTGCGAGCGATTCCTCGAATTTGAAATCGTAGTCCGGATCGTACGTTCCACTGGCCATGTTTTCACCCCTCTAAAAAGCTTTTCATTTCTGTAGTTGGTCGGTCGTCTCTCACTCAAAATTTCACCGCGCCAACGCTACTTCAAAAGCTGCGACCTGCCAAATCTGCTAATTTTTTCAATAGTAGTGGTATGTTGAGAACGAAACGTCCTATGCACCCGCGCTGGCGGGACCAACTCGACTGCCATAAATCGGGAATCAGACTATTGGCGTTCAGGCTAAATTCAGCACCCTAGATTTTCTGCGCGTTCAGCCAATCCCGCGCCAGTTTTTCAGCTTGCATCACTTCGCTCGGGCTCAGCAATTGCGAAACATGTGCGAGGTGTTTTGTCATCAGATCCGCGCGCTGTACTGCCGCGATTTTAAGCCACTTATACGCCTGAACCCTGTCGACCGGTACACCCGTTCCGTTGAGGTGCATAAACGCCAGATCATGCTGGGCCAATGCATGATCCCTTTGCGCCGCGCGTTCATACCAAACGACGGCCAAACCTGGGTCACGCGTCACACCCCAGCCATTTTCATGTAACACACCAAGGCGGTATTGCGCATCCGCCACGCCCTGATCCGCAGCCTTCATGTACCAAATCGCGGCCAACTTATCATCGCGCGGCACCCCGCGACCGTATTCGTGCAACATTCCCAGGGCGTTTTGCGCCAGCGGGTCACCTTGATCAGCAAGCGGCTGCCATTCCTGCAGCGCCTGTTCGACATCACCGGCTCGAAACGCCTTGAGGCCTTGCTCAAAATCAGCGGCCAATGCAGGTCCGGGCAAAAACAACAGGGCCGCTGCCAATCGACAAACCAGGCCGAAAAACCTTCGTTTCATGCTGACCCCATTGCTTTTGCCACGTCCCCGACAGTTGAACTGCGCCAACCGTCTGTGCAGCAAGGGTAAGGCCTGCAGCGCATCCGGCAAAATCACGTTTACGCGGGCTGTCGCGCACAATGGCCAACAGCGGCAGATCCTTTCCAAAACCAAGTTGCAGTCACGCGCCGTAGACCCTCAGAACTGCGCGGCCACTTGATCGATCAAGGCACGAATGCGCGCCGTCAGGTGTCGACTTGGCGGATAGACCGCGTACAGGCCGATGACATTGATTTCTTCCTTTTCAAAGATCAGCTGCAATTTTCCCGCCTCCATGAAAGGCTCCGCCGTATAGAGCGGTAAGCGCCCGATACCCAATCCATCCGCCGCCATATTGGCCACAGCCAAAGGTGAATTCGCGCGAAAATTGCCTTTAACGGGAACGGTGTATGGCCCCTTTGACCCTTTGAATTCCCACTGGTCGGTCGATCCAGACACCACCTGAAGCAAGCAGTTATGCGCCGCCAACGCCGCGGGGTTCGGAGGCGTGCCATATCGTTTCAAATAAGCGGGCGATGCACAGCATACGATGCGCATATCCATCAGTTTTCGAGCCACAAGAGACGAGTCCTTCAAGGCCCCAAACCGGACCGCAAGATCATACCCCTCTTCTACCAACGAGACGTGGTGGTCCGACAAATGCAGCTCTATCGACACCTTTGGGTTGGCCGTTTGGAACGGTTGCAGAAAGCGCACCAAATGCGCCGACCCATACCCCGTTGGCGCAGTTATCCGTATGCGCCCCGCAAGCTCGGACTGTCGTTGCTGCACTAAACCTTCGAGCTCATCGAACTGGTCCAGTAGCGGAAGACAGCGTTCAAAATAGGCCCGGCCTGTATCCGTAAGCGACACGGTGCGGGTCGTTCTGTTGAACAGCTGGGCGTTCAGTCTTTCTTCCAACTGTCCGACATATTTGCTGGCCAGTTTGGTACTGATGCCGACCTGGCGCGCGCCTTCGGTAAAACTTTCATGGGTCGCAACCGCCGCGAATGTGCGCATCCCAACGATGGTATCCATTATCTACATTCCGTTCATAAATATTCAATATATTGATATATTATCGCCGAAAATCAAACAAGGTATCAGTCGTTCATCGCCGGGGAAAGGCCTCGGCTCATCAAAGGAACGAAACGATGTCCAAAACGGTCCGCATTCACAGTTTCCCTATTTCCGGTCACGCCCATCGCGTTGTCCTCTTTGCCAACCTTGCTGGCATTGATCACGAGGTTATCGATGTCGACCTTCCGGGTGGCGCGCATAAACAACCTGAATTTCTCGCCAAGAACCCCGCGGGCCAGGTGCCGGTGATCGAGGACGGCGACACAGTGATCAGCGACAGCAATGCGATCCTGGTGTACCTGGCGCGGAAATATGCCCCATCCTACATCCCCCAGGACCCCGTGCAGGAAGCAGAAATGCAGAAGTTTCTGACACTTGCCGCAGGTGAACTTGCCTTTGGGCCAGCTGCGGCGCGGTTGATCAATGTATTCAATGCCCCCCTCGACAAGGACTTCACGCATATGGTTGCGGCCCGGGTTCTTGGTAAGCTTGAGGCACATCTTGAAGGGCGTGATTGGCTGGTCGGCGATACGCCAACGATCGCTGATGTATCAGTCTACAGTTACACGGCCCATGCCCCCGAAGGCGATGTATCGCTTGAGCCTTACCCGAATGTGCGGCGCCTTCTGACCAATGTCGAAGCACTTGATGGTTTTGTCCCGATGCCCGTCACGGCCGCCGGGCTGCGCGCGACACAATCCGCATAGAACGCAAAGGTCCGGCACGTTCAGCGGCCGGGCCTTCACCCCACCCGAATTGTTGCACGAGGCACGCCATGACGGTTTCAACACCTGCATCACAATCCCCCTTCCACGCGGGCGAACAGGACATGCAAACCCGCGTCGGCAAACGCGACGCGATGGAAGCCATGGGCAAATCATTCATCCGGCCCTACATGCCCGATCAGCACCGTGCGTTTTTCGAACAAATCCCATTCATTTTGGCCGGCACCGTTGACCCGCACGGCTGGCCGTGGGCATCACTGTTAACGGGGGAGAAGGGTTCATATCATCACCGTCCAGTACCCAACTGGTCCTTGATGTGCGCCCCCTGGCCGACGATCCCGTTACCAATGCACTACGTCCCGGCGCGTCCATCGGCCTTCTGGGCATCGAGCTTGCCACACGACGCCGGAACCGTATGAACGCGACGTTGACGGAGGTGAATGGGCGCCAGGTTTCACTGGAAGTCGCACAGTCTTTTGGGAACTGCCCGCAATACATCCAAACCCGCGACATCACGTTCATTCGTGAACCCGACGCGGCGGTGGATCGTGCACCGACCGAGACATTCACCGATCTGGATGCGGCGGCGCGCAAATTCATCAGCAAAACAGAGTCGTTTTTCGTAGCTAGCGCGGCACCTGATGTCAGCAACCCAACAACCCGTGGGGCAGATGTATCTCATCGTGGCGGACAATCCGGGTTTCTCAAGGTTGACGGCAACACGATCACAGTGCCTGATTTTGCCGGCAACAATGTATTCAACACCATCGGCAATTTCCTCTTGTATCCGAAAGCAGGGCTTACTTTTCCCGACTACCAGACCGGCGATCTGTTGATGCTGACCGGCACCGTTGAAATCCTGCACGATGGTCATCCTGACATCGCGCATTTCAAAGGGGCAGAGCGGGGTTGGAGGTTTACGCTGAATCACGGGTTGCGGATTTACGATGCTTTGCCGTTCCGGGCGACATTCGGTGAATGGTCCCCAAACAGTTTGATGGCAGACACCTGGAAAACGGCCGAAGCCCGCATTCGCGCAGAAACGGAGCGCAATGCGTGGCGTCGCTTGCAGGTCACCGCTTTGAAAGATGAAAGCAGCGTGATCCGGTCATTTACACTCTCCGCCGTGGATGAGGTACCTTTGTTGCCTTTTGAAGCAGGCCAATTTCTGACGATCCGCATACCGGACGCAGATGGCTCACCGATCACGCGTACCTACACTGTCTCGTCGGCACCGGGTGATCAGGATTATCGGATTTCAGTGAAACGCGAGCCGGGCGGCTTGGCCTCAAACCGATTGCATGACACCTTGAGCGTTGGCGACATCATCGAAGCCAAAGCCCCTAAAGGCGCATTTTTCTTGGATGCGGCGGAGCCACGCCCCGCGGTCCTGATTGCGGGCGGGGTGGGCATCACACCGATGGTTTCGATGATGCGCCATGTCCTGAACGAACGGGTCCGCAATCGCGTGACGCGGCGCCTGACGATTTTTCACGCATCCCGAACAACAACGCAGCGGGCATTTGCCGACGAATTCCGCGCCGGAGAGTTAAAAAGTGGCGGCTATATCCGCTACATCTCGATCATCGGCCACCCCAAGAAGGACGAAGCGCCAGGAAAAGACTTTGACGCCGCAGGGCGCATTACTGCTGATCTGATCCGCGCAAATTTGGCTTTGGATAACTACGATTTCTACCTGTGTGGACCCGCGTCCTTCATGCAGGCCACTTATGACGCACTGCGCGGGCTGGGCGCCCGTGACGCCCGGATTTTTGCCGAAGCCTTTGGACCCGCCGCACTTCTTCGACGCCCTGACGATACGGCCATCTTGCCAAGCATCACGCCAGAAGCCGAAACAGCCAAGGTAGAGTTCAACGCATCTGGCCTCGAACACCGATGGGAAAAGGGCAACACCACACTGTTGGAAACGGCAGAGGCCTTAGGTCTTTCGCCCCCCTTTTCCTGCCGCGGTGGAACATGTGGAAGCTGCGCAACCAAAGTACTGTCGGGCAATGTAGCCTACCGGACAGCCACAACCGCGCCGCGTGCCAAAGATGAGGCTCTGATCTGTTGCGCCGTTCCGGCGGAGGGCACCGATACCCTCATCCTTGATCTCTGAACCGACCCAAAATCTCGAAATAGAGAGGCGCCCGCCGCACAAATGCAGCCTTGGGTTTCCGAGCGGGAAGTCTACGTCGCCGCAAGTGCCTTCAAGTCCGCCAAAATAGCACGGGATTGTCGGCAATGGGCAAGACCCGCCTTGCAGACAAAATGCAAAGGTGGCGCAGCGGCACCCGATGGCACAACTTCCACCAATGCCAGATCACCATAGGGCCCGCCTGCCATACGCAGAAGGCAATCCACCTCGTCCCGGCGAACGCGATCAACGTCAGATGTCTCAATAATTTGCCGAATATGCGGCTGAAGCGCATCGCGTTGACCGGGCCATCCATGCGGTAAAAGCGCTGCTGCTTTGGGGCAGAGGCCCAACGTGAATTTCCGACCGTTGATTTCCGGTGCAATCTCTTCGGTTGCATCGGTGAGATCCTCGAACACCCGCGTGATTTTGGGCAGGTAAGTCTCACCTTCCCGGGTGAGCAGTAATCCATGGGGCAAGCGGCGGAAAAGTGCGACACCCAAGGACGCCTCGAGCTTTTTGACCTGCTGGCTGACAGCGCCGGACGTAACGCCAAGTTCGCTCGCCGCTGTCTTGAAGCTCAGATGTCGCGCCGCAGCCTCAAAGGCGCGCAGGGTATTTAGTGATGGCAATCGGTACGTCATATCAGCTCTCCTCGACATCCATTCTACATCGAAATCCCAGTTCTAAGGGCGAGTTTTTCTACCCCTCCGGCGCAGTTTTATTGAGTTGTCCGCCGCCCAATACGGGCGATAGCGTTGCCTTGATTTCATCCCGGAGGAAGGCCGTTTCAATGCACACCGAAAACATCAATTCACCGCAGGCACATAGTTTGAACAGTGGCTATTCACAGGCTGTTTTAGTGTCTGGCAACACGCGGACATTATATATCAGCGGCCAAATTCCCGTGGCAAAAGACGGCTCCGTACCGGCCGCGTTTTCAGAACAGGCCGCACAGGCATGGGCCAATGTCGAAGCCCAACTGAATGCGGCAGGCATGGAGCTTGGCAATATTGTCCATCACACGACTTATCTGTCGGATCGCGCCTTCAAACGCGAAAACTCGGAAATCCGCCGTAAGGTCTTCGGGGATCATCACCCGGCCCTGACCGTGATCATCGCGGGCATTTTCGATGAAAGTTGGCTGCTGGAAATCGAAGCCGTGGCCGTCGGATGAGCGACAGGACATCAAACAAGGCGCTCTATGATGCCATCAAGGAACGCGGGATGGTCTATCTCGCGACCTTTCGGGAAATCCGTCAGAGGTATGGGCAGGAAGAAGCGATCAGCGTGATGCGTGCCATCAGCCATGCCCATGGCGTGCAGGTCGGCCAGAGCATGGCGCATCTGGGACCGCGTGATTTTGACGGCATCTGCACGTGTTGGGTGTTGTCACCTGATGACGGCGCCATCTTCAAACCCGATATCCGGCACATGGATGACACTGGCATTGAAGTGAAAATGCAGGCCTGCCCGATCAAGGACGCGTGGGTTGATGCTGGATGCAGTGATGCGGAAATCTGCACCTTGCTGTCCTGCGCATCGGCCTATGACAAAGCTGCGCTGGAAACCGCAGGTTTTGATGTCGAAATTGAGCTCTGGTCCCCGGGGAAAGACGGGTGCTGTCTGACCCGGATCACCGAGAAATCTTGATTTAACCGGTCAGCGACGTGCAAATGGAACCACACTTGGCCAGCTGAAAGGGCAAATCTTCATGACAGATGCGTTTGACCCCCCGGGGACCCCGTTCATGGGCGCGACCATCGACGCCGATCCAACGACGGCGGATCTGGTCATCTTTGGCGCGCCGCATGGAACGCCCTACCCGGATATTGATAACCAGCGATATGCTGGCGCCCCCGACGCGTTGCGCGGCGCCTTGGAAGAAGATGCGCAATGGTTGGATCACTGGGATTTCGATCTGGATGGACCTCTGCTCGGAGAGACGGGCTACACTGTCGCGGACGCGGGCAACCTCAAGACGTCTTCGCTGGACGGGCAAGGCAATCGGCAATTGATCCGCACGGCGACACAAGACATCATCGCAAGTGGCGCAATCCCGGTGATGATCGGCGGTGACGATTCCACGCCGATCCCCTTTATCGAGGCTCTCGCACCCCGTGGTCCGCTCACGATCATTCAGATCGATGCCCATATTGATTGGCGTGACGCGCGGCGCGGTGAACCGATGGGTTTTTCCAGCACCATGCGACGCGCTTCCGAAATGGATCACGTGGAAAACATCATTCAGGTC
Organism: Roseovarius sp. JB2-10; assembly: GCF_055693585.1. Taxonomy (NCBI): domain Bacteria; kingdom Pseudomonadati; phylum Pseudomonadota; class Alphaproteobacteria; order Rhodobacterales; family Roseobacteraceae; genus Roseovarius; species Roseovarius sp. JB2-10. The sequence goes on from NZ_CM146337.1 coordinate 171,689, forward strand.
GGCATGCGCGGATTGGGCTCTGCCCGCCGGACCGAAGTTGAAATAGCACGCGACTGGGGGGCAGAAATCGTGACCGCGCGTGCTTTACACAGCGAAGGTGTCGACGCCGTTACAGGCCATCTGGACGCAGGCGCCAAGTGCATGATCACGCTGGATTGCGATGGACTGGACCCTGCGATCATGCCTGCTGTGATGGCGCCAACGCCGGGCGGCCTGTCTTACACGCAATCGATTGATTTGATCGCTGCGGTCATCAAAAAGGCAAATCTGATCGCGTTTGATCTGATTGAATTTGTGCCCGAGCGAGACCAAAACGGTACGGCCGCCATCACCGCTGCCCGTTTGGTGGCCAATGCCATAGGCTGTCTGGCCCGGCGGTAGCCTGGCACGAAAATGGGTCTTGCGTGCCTCGCAACGTATCAGCCTCGCCCCTCGGCCAGGAACCGGATAAAGAGCAGGGTCAAATTTTCCCGGCGCGACTGATCCGGCCAGATGGCATGCAATCCCAAAGGTTTCAGTGACCAATCTGGTAAAACATGCACCAAGTCCCCCCGATCTATCCCGCGATTTGCCAGATTTTCTGGAACAGCCGTCAAACCCAAACCCCGCACGGCAAATTCGAAAAGCGCATCAGCGGAATTCACCGACACCACCGATTGTCCGGTAACCGTCACCATTTCGCCGTCCGCGGACGTCAATTCCGTCTGGTCGGGTCGTATCACAAAACGCACCCAGTTCCAGTCTTCCAAGTCTTCCGGACGCGTGGGCAGTGCGTGCGTTGCACAATATGCCGGGCTGGCCACCAACATCCTTTCTGTTTGGCCAATGTTTCGGGTCATAAACTCGCTATCTGCCAGCCATCCGGCGCGTATGCCGACATCAAAACCGTCCTTGATCAAGTCACGCGGTTGATCCGAAAAATCGAACCTCAGCTTTACCTTGGGATAGGCTTTGGGGAAGTCGGCAAACCTGTCCATCAGCGCCGTTTGAGTGACAAAGGCAGGGGCCGTCACGCGCAACACGCCTCTGGGTTCTGTCGACAGCGGGTTAATTGCATCCAGTCCACTTTCCGCCGCGCTCAGCATCACAGTGGCCTTGTCAAAGAGAACGTGCCCCTCATGTGTCAGCGATAACTGGCGGGTTGAGCGGTATAGCAACGTGACACCAAGGTCCTTTTCAAGGTCGGACACGGCCTGACTGACCCGGGACGGCGCAAGGCCAAGATGCTGTGCCGCCGCCCTGAATGTCCCTTGCTCAACGACAGTTGCAAAGATTGCGATTTTGCGCAGTTTTTCGATCATTGTTCGCCATTTCGGAATAGTTTGATCCGAAGATAACCTGTTATTGCGAACAATGGGAACCCGTATCTATGCGTCACTAAAGGCCAAATTTCGGCTTCACCCAGAGATTTTCGGAGGACAATCCCATGTATATGAAAAACCTGATGGGCGCTGCAGCGCTCAGCCTCATCGCCTCAGTCGCTGTCGCAGATGACAAAGCAACCGTAACGAAATTCTATGACCTGCTTAGTAATCCAGGCGCAGAAGCTCAGGTCGAAGCCTTCCAGGCCGCAACGTCTGCGACATGGGAAAGTGTCGGCAACTACTCGGGCGAAAACAAAACACGCGACGCCTTTCTTGGTCAGGTCGGCGGTTTCGGGCAACTCATTCCCGATCTGAAATGGGCCATTCAGGACATGCATCAGGATGGCGCATTTGTCACGGTGCGCAGCCGTGCAACCGGCACCCCTGCTGGTCCGTTTTTTGGCGTCGACGGTGAGGGCCGCAGCTTCGATATCATGACAATCGACATCCATGAGCTCGAAGACGGCAAGATCATCCGAACCTACCACGTGGAAGACTGGGCAGGTGCCCTGCAACAACTGTCAGGCCGCTCGTAACGCCTGACCAGACGACACTTCTGCGTTGAAAACGAAGGGCTGGTTTGGACACTTCTCAAATGCCTCCCACCAGCCTCTTGGGCAACAACAGAGCCGGCGTGCGATGCGCCGGCTCTAAGGTTCACTCCGGCTTCGGTGATTTGGCCATTGCGTAAATTGCCCGCATAACTTCGAGATATTCCTCGAATCCTTCGGTGCCACTTTGTGACAATCGATAGCGCGTATGCGGCCTGCCATCCAATACCATCCGTGTATGCAAAAACCCCTCAGCACCCAGCTTTTTGAGATGCGCGTCCAGATTGCCATCGGTGATCGACAACGCAGATTTCAATTCGGTGAAACTGTGCTCTTCCACATAGAGCAGCAACGCCAAGCGCGTTCTGACCTGTTGGTGAAACACTGGGTTTGGAGCCGGGGGTTGACCGTTCATGGCTGGCGCAGGACAAGGGTTTTTGCGTCCCCATCCCATGTCCACATCGGTTTTTTCGACTGAAGATGAACGCCGCCCAGCCACATGTCTCTGGCGGGAAAGTCACTTGCGTCTTGCGTTCCCTCAACAGATCTATTTGCCTTTGCTGTCAGCGCAAATCGTTGTTTTTTAAATGCTTTAATGTCCTTTTTTTGCATTGGTGGATACCAAAACGGGTCTGGTTCACATGTCAGGAATGCCGATTTATTCAGGAAATCCAGGATTGTGTAGGTCGGCCAATCCCCTATGTAGAGCGCCGTTTCCATTGCCATGTTTTCCCAAAACAATCCAGCCGGGTCACAGACCCCACCGGCAACCAGCCTGAGCAATTGTTGTTCCGTGCGGCGAAGTCCGTTTTGCGTCGAAGGGTATTCCTCGAGGTGGCGCATCAGAGCCGCATGCAGGAAGGGCAAGGGCGAAAGGTCGCCGCATGCAAACTCATGAAGATGGCGCGGATCCTCTGACCGAAATGCCGCCCAGCCGGCCGTGGCCAAATCGATAACCTGTGCCGAAACCGGTTGGCGCTGATCCCATAGCGATGCCATTTCGACGGCGCTCAATTCACCGATACCGCGAAAGTTGACCCGCCCCGGAAAACTGTTCACACAGATCATCTCGAGGCTCGTTTCACCCAAATCAACACGCCCGAAATGGTCCAATATCTGGAGGATTTGTAATTGATCCAGCAGATCATGTTCAAACCACAAGACGACCGCATCGTAGGTCACGGCGGCCCGCAAATGCTCGTTTCGCAGGCGAAAATCCCGCTCGGCCTCCGCCGGATCAGCGTCAGGACCCGCGAAGTAGCGCGCCCGCACCAAACTGACGTCATCAAGGTTGAGATCTGCGGGAAATGGTCCGTGATGCATGGTGTCTCGCCATGGCAAAACATCTCCTGAGACACGGCTTTGCTTGATGATATTCGCGGCGCCATCGCCATTGGTTATATGCAGTGTTTTCATTCTGCGTTCGTCCTAAATATCCAATCACTCTGCAAAACAGAGTATCTACTCTGCATTTCAGAGTGTCAAGTCACCAGTCACTTACGTGGGGTGCGACGCAGCATGGGAGAAAGTTCTAGTACTGCGGATCCGCGAACCACGGCGCATAGACGTGCTGAACGCTGGGCCGCTGTGCGACGGCATCAGCAATGCGTTTGACGTTCGGAAATTCGGCAATGCCGGGATGACCCTTTGCCTGCCGCAACCAGGTTGTCAGCATAAAGAGGTAAATATCGGCGGCAGTGAACCTGTTACCAACAACCCATTCGTTGTCACCAATCTGGTCCTCAATAACGCTCCAGCTTTCCCGAAGACGCCTGGCACCGCGCCGCTCTGCACTGGGCTGATCCTCCGGCGCATCCACAAATCGATCCGGGTAATAGGTCAGCTGATAGGCGTTCTGCACCGTGTTGGAAAAATACACCAACGTCTGCAAGTAGCGTGCCCGCTCGGGATCATTGATCGACGGCGCCAACCCCGCATCCGGGTGCCGGTCACACAGAAAAATCGTGATCGCAGCACCTTCGTACATCGCGCCCCCATCCCATGACAGAACAGGCACCCAACCATTCGGATTGACCGCCAGTTGCTCGGGCGGGCGGGGTTGATCCATGGCAACACTTGTCGGGATCAATTCGTATGGTGCGCCGATTTCTTCCAGCAATACACGCACCCCCATAGATGCGGATTTCAAAGCGTAAAAGAGTTTGTACATGCGTGCGACCTCCTCGATTTATCGCCCAAACCACGCCCTTGGCACAGGCACATTCCTCAGCCTGACCTCAGATGCCAAGATGGAGCTTTGGTTTCCAAAACGGTCTAAAGAGCTCGATCTTGGGGCAGCGGTCCATCACAACCTTCATCCCAGCCTCTTCGGCCAGCTTAGCGGCGGCGTGGTCCACAACCCCGATCTGCCCCCACAGCACCTTGGCGCCGACCTTGATGGCCTCCTGCGTGATCCCCATCAGGTCTTCGGGGCGGCGGAAAACCTCGACCATGTCCACCGGCCGGTCGATGGCTGACAGCGACGGGTAAACCTTGATGCCTCGGATTTCCTCAAGCCCCGGGCGCGGATTGACCGGAATCATGTCATAACCGGTTTCGTGCAACACCCGCAGAACGCCATAGCTGAACTTGGTCTTGTCGGGGCTGGCGCCGACCATGGCGATGGTTTTGACAGATTTCAGGATGCCTTGCAGATACGCCTCCGAATAGGGTTGGGTATGATCCATCTCAGGCCTCCTTCGGTGTGGCGATATCCGCCTTGAGTTCATGCGGCTCAAGCGGGTCTAGAAACGGGTTGCGGTAAAGCCTGTCATGGCTTTCAACACCGATTTCCAGGGTGATGTCAGTGACTGGCCGCGCCACGCAGAGGATCACGTAACCACTTTCAATCTGGCGATTGTTCAATGCCACCTGGCGACGCTGATCCACCTCGCCATCCGTCAGCTTCGCCGCACAGGTGATGCAACCGCCATATTTGCACCCGAAAGGCAGATCAACGCCCTGATCGCGCAACGCGTCCAACAACGGGCGTCTGGGATCGACCTGATAAGACGCGCCATCACGATTGGCGAGGGTGACCGTTTTCAAATCCATATGTCACTCGTGCAATCGCCGCCGGGATAGCGGGTTTCGTGGCACCGGCTTGGCCCGTTCGGTTCCTTGCCAAAATCAACGACGAAATCGGGATCAATCTCCATCCCGCCGTTTTCCGTATCGCAATTGACCTGCAGCATGCAGCCGCCATTGGTGCGGATTTCCGGGTAGAACTGATTGTCCCAGGTGCTGAAAAGGCTGGTCGTCACATAAAGGCGTTTGCCATCAAGGCTCAGCTGGATCATCTGCGGCCCGCCGGTGACCTTGACGCCGTTCACCTCGGGCGCCTTGCCCAAAAGACCACCGAGCCAGACCTGACCGGTCAAAACCGGGTTGTGCGGGTCAGTTATGTCATATTGCCGGATGTCCCCATGCAGCCAATTGCACAGATAAAGGAACCGGTCATCCATGCTGAGCAGTATGACCGATATCACTCCCGGTACCGGGATCGGCCATTCGGGATGCGGCTCGTTTTCCACATCGATGATCTTTTCCCACTGCCATTCGCCCACCTCATCCTTCCACCAGTGGATGATGTTGGCGCTCAGCGCTGCACCGCAAAATCCATGGGTGCTGTCCGGGTCATGATGGAAGCGGACTTCGAGCGGGATCAGCCCGTCTTCGCCCAAGTAAAACGTCTGCTTGGGTTCCTTTTTCTCGAAATCCCACAGGTGAATGCGGCGTCCGTATTTCAGGTGGCCCACTTCCTCCAGATCAAACCCCGGCATGAAGGTATTGGGCGCGGCCCATTCCGAACTGGCCATGACATTGTGGCGCGGCTGGTACCAGAAATCATAGCCAAACGGGATGTCACCCATGGAGTTTTCCCACCGGCCCATAATCTCGAAATCCTTGTTGAGATGCAGATAGCCACCCGGCGCTTCACCCTTGGCATCACCCAGCATGGAGATGATGATTTCCGAGCCCAGACAATGGATTGTGTGCGGCGCGCTCAGGTTGGTCTTGGCCTTGATCTCGGCCCCGTCGATCACTTTGAACAGCGTCGGATTGCGCGGGTCAGTGGCGCAGTCGATGATGTGGATGTTGGACGAACGCACGCCCGGCACCAGCAGGTATTTGCGGCTCATCGAACTGTCATCGAAACAGCTGGAACAGGCATTCCAGCCCATATGGTGCAGTTCATCGCCGATCCCCGGCATCTCGCACCGGCTGATGACCTGACTATAGGTGGGGCTTTCGGGGTCATTGTCGATGGTGGCCAGATAATCGGGTTTCTGGATGCCCGTCCCGGTGTAGATCGCAATTGTGTATAGCAGCTTTTCACGCGGGGCCTTCATCGCCTCGGCGGGCGACGCATAGCCCGGTCCACAACATTCCATCCCTCAATCCCCCCTTTGGCCCGCACGTGCAACGCGGCATTTCTATCAGCCTGCCATCCAGCGCGACGCGGTCTGTATCGGCCGCTTCACACCCCGAAATGCCACGCCCCGCGCGCAAAATCTGCTCCGGGGGCGGCGCAAAGACTTCATTTAACGTCGTCATCTGCGCGCGGGCACGGTCATTCTTACCCAGCTCCCCCATGCCCTCAGCGCGCCTTACGGATCGCAGTTTCGGTCAACTGGCGGATCTCATCAACACTTGCGGATCGGGGATTTGTCCCTGCTGCACTGTCAAAAATGGCTTTTTCCGCAATACGATGAGCGCAATCCAAAGGCACATCAATCGCGCCCAAGGATGTGGGGATGCCGATTTCGTCCAGACGACGTTCTATGTCCGCGATAAACCCATCGACCGAGTGATCCGGAAGGTTCATCGCCTCGGCCATGCGCTTCACCTTGTGCTCTTGCCCCGGCAGATTAAAGCGCAAGACAACGGGCAGAATGATGGCATTGGTCAAACCGTGCTGCGTGTTGAACTCCGCGCCGACCATATGCGAGATCGCATGCACCAACCCCAAACCTTTCAGGAAGGCCACACCGGCAAGGCACGACCCCACCAGCATCCCGCCGCGCGCGGCAACGTTATCAGGCTCCTGCATCACGACCGGCAGCCATGTGGCAATCAGTGACAACCCCTCCAGCGCCATCGCGTCACAGAGTGGGTTGAACCCCGGCACCAAGTAAGCCTCGATCGCGTGGGTCATCGCATCGGCCCCCGTCCAGGCGGTCAGGTTCAAAGGCAGGCCCACGGTCAGTTGCGGATCAAGCAGCGCCAGCGCAGGTCTCAGGTTTGGATGGTCTATGCAAAATTTCATGCCCTTTTCGACATGGGTGACCATGGCCGTGGCTTCGGTTTCCGCCCCGGTGCCTGCGGTTGTCGGGATGGTTATCAGTGTTGGAAAGGGTTGATCCGGCCCAATCTCAGGGGCGGGTTTCCGGTAATCAAAATCCCAGAGATCGACATCGTTATTTGCCGTCAGACAAACCGCCTTGCCGCCATCCATCGCGCTGCCCCCGCCAATCGCGATGATCGCGTCATGACCGCCATCGCGGAACGCGGCACGGCCGGCACCAATTTCATCATCCCGCGGATTGGGAGAAATGCCGTAGAACAGCGCAGATTGCAGGCCTGCATCCGCCAAATGCCGCTCTAGCTCGGCAATGAAGGGCAACGTATGACTGCCGCGATCCGTCACGATCAGCGGATTTGACAGCCCCATTTCCTTGCACCGTTGACCTATTCCAGACAAGCGACCCGGACCATAGGCAATCGGAACCGGAAAAATCCAATCCTGGGGTTCCAAAATCAGCGCATCATCGATCATGCTCTTATCCAGTTTGTTGCAAGCCATATTGGTTGAAGGTGCGTCCAAGCGCTCAATAATCGGATCATGTCTAGTCCTGGGACGGCGACCTGCCATTGGGTCGCAAAATCACCGGTGGTTCATGGGCGGTAACGGGGGGCACGTCGGCCCCATAGCGTTCCACTTCGATCAGGCAGGAATGCGCGCTTGGCCCCTGCCCCAGTTTCGACGTGCCCTTATCGCGGGTTAGTACATTGGGGTTGCCGTGCTTGCAAAGGCCGGTCTCATCCGGATCATACCAGGCACCGGTGCTCATCTGCACCACGCCGGGACGAAGGGTATCGTCAATCACGACCCCGCCCAGACAGGCACCGCGATCATTGAAAAGTCGCACGATATCACCCCCGGCAAGGCGGCGTGCCGCTGCATCTTGGGGGTGAATATGCACGGGCTCGCGCCCGGCCACTTTTTTGGCCTTGCTGACACCACCATGATCAAATTGCGAATGCAGCTTGTCCTTGGGTTGGTTGGAGATCAGGTGCAGCGGCGCGCGGTCATCCGCGTTCCCCAGCCATTCATAAGGCTCGCGCCAGACCGGGTGGCCCGGGCAATCCGCGTACCCGAAATCGGAGACGGTTTGCGAAAAGATCTCGATTTTGCCGCTGGGTGTGGTCAGCGCATGGGCATCAGGGTCCGCGCGGAAATCGCTTAGCATGATCGTAGGTTCGGCAGGGGCATCAAGCTTGAACCATCCCATGTCCAAAAACGCATCATAGGGCGGAATTGTAATACCCGCTGCTGCGGCCCGGTCGATGGTTTGATCATAGATGCGGCGTTGCCATTCCTCGGGGCTGCGGCCTTCGGTAAACCGGTCCTCCAGACCCATTTCGCGCGCAATCCCGGCAAAAATCTCAAAATCATCGCGGGACTGCGCAAAAGGAGACGTCAGACGCGACATCGATACCACATAAGGGTCGCGGGGCGTCATCGCGATGTCCTGCCGCTCAAGCGGCGTGGTACAGGGCAAAACAATATCGGCCCGTTTGGCAAGGCTGTTCCAACACCATTCGTTGGCAATAATCGTTTCAGGCTTTTGCCAGGCCTGCATCAACAGGTTGAGGTCCTGATGGTGATGGAACGGATTGCCGCCCGCCCACCACACCAACCGCGTATCGGGGTATTCGTAGCGCACACCGTCGAAATCGAACGCCTCGCCCGGTCGCATCAGGAGATCGGCAATTCGCGCGACCGGGATGAAATCATCGACCGCATTTTCTGTCTGTGGGAACGAGGCTCCGGGCAGAACCGTGTAATTGCCGCCAATGTAGTTCATGGCACTGTAGCCAAACCCGAAGCCACCGCCGGGCAATCCGATCTGACCCAGCATCGACGCCAAAGCGATGGCCGCCCAAAAGGGTTGTTCACCGTGATCCTGCCGGGTCAGTGACCAGCTGACAGAAATCATCGTGCGCTCAGCGGCCATGCGGCGTGCTAAAGCGCGGATTGTTTCAGCCGGGATTTCCGTGATCTCAGCCGCCCAGTCAGCAGTTTTGACGACCCCATCTGTCTCCCCCATCAGGTATGGTAGAAACTGTTCAAACCCGACGGTGTAGCGGTCCATAAATGACGTATCGCTCAATCCTTCGACATGGAGCGTATGCGCCAAGGCGAGGATCAGCGCGACATCGGTATTGGGACGCAACGCCAGCCAATCCCCACCCACCGCCTCCAAAAGGTCTGATTTCAAGGGGCTGATATTGACGAAATGGATGTTTGCATCCCGCGCATCACGCAAGCCGTCGCGCTGGATATGACATCCGGTACCACCCTGGCTGATTTGACCATTTTTCAGGGGCACACCGCCAAAACACACAATCAGCTTGGTATTGTCGCGGATCACTTCCCAGCTTGTGCAGGTGTCCAGATAAGCCCGGAAACTGCCCAGGATATGCGGGACCATCGCCTCGGCGGCAGCAAAGCTATAGGTGAACTTGGACCGCGTATATCCACCGATGCAATTCAGGAACCGGTGTAGCTGGCTTTGCGCGTGATGAAAGCGCCCGGCGCTGGCCCATCCATAGGATCCACCAAAAATTGAGGCATTGCCGTAGGTGTGGCGCACCCGGTCCAGTTCCTGCCCTACCAGCTTGTTGGCCTCATCCCAAGCCACCGCCACGTAAGGGTCAACACCGCGTAGATCTGTGCGGGAGCCGGGGCCACCATCCAGCCAGCTTTTGCGAAACATCGGCATGTCGATCCGGGTTGGCCCGTCCTGAACATCCAATATGCCCGGCCCAATCGGGGACGGATCATTGTCATGCTCAAAGGCCAGCAATTCCTGCACCCGGCCATTGCTGACCCGAGCACGATAGGTGCCCCAATGGGAACTGGTCAGGGGCAGATCAGTGAGTTTGCTCATGCGACATGCAGCTCCGCTTCTTCATGGTGTCTTCGACGATGAGGGTAGGCCCCCACAGGTTACCTGCAGGGGACAGCATTCGAAGACAGACATCAAGGTTTTCTGCAAACCCGGCATCATGATCCCGGCAGTCGAAAACGACAGGCGCCATCAAGAGAACATTGTGACGATATGTTTTGCCAGCACGTCCTACGGGGCGGCGTAAGACGGCTGCGGCGAAAGCCCGGATGGCACAGTCAGAGGCACAAGATGCGACCGATCAACCGCTGTTGGATCGGTAAGAGCGTCCAGAAAAGCGAGGATGTCTTGCACATTCCGGTCCGATAGTTCCCGCGGAGCGAGGTCATTGGCGCGTGCAATCCGACGGCGCAGGGGTTGAGATGAGTGCACCCAGGTATCGCGCAAATCAAAGGCGCTGCGCTGCGGCGGCATAAGAGGTTGATACGAAACCCCTGCCCTGCTTCGGACCGGATAAATGACCTCCGCCAGAGGCAAAAGCTCCGCGGGTGAATATGCGGTCAAAGATGCCACTGTCCCCAAATGATGCCGCACCATGTCTTCAAGGGATGCGAAGGCCCCGTTGTGGCCCCATGGCCCGGTCAGTGCCACATTCCGCAGGGACGGTGTGCGAAACCGGAAAAGATCCTCTTCGTCAGCCGTCACACTGAACCGCCCTTCGTCCTCAACCCGATGTGGCATTCCGGTGTGCACGCCGTAACTGTTATCAGCACCATGGCCCTTTCCGGGGCCTATCTGTGGCGTGGCAATCGCGTGAAATTCATGATCCGTCAGCAATGCACCACTGTGGCAGGCGCTACACCCGGCTTCCCCGTAAAAAAGTGCCAGACCGGCCTCGGCAGCGGCATTCATGGGCCACCCGTCAAGCCGCGCGTCAAACCGGCTTTTGTCCGATCTAAATGCCACCGCCTGAAAGGCCGCCAACGCTTCGGCGGCGTGATCAAACCTGATATCATCTGCACTGCGGACATCCTCGAACGCGTCCACAAAAGCACTGGCATATGCCGGTATCTCCGCAAGCCGGTCAGCCAAAATGCCCCATGCTTGCGTCAGGTCATTCATCGCAACCGCATCCGCAACCGGATTTTCACCGGGCTGACCCGCCATCTCGATCGCCGACAGAACCGGAAACATCGCCTGCGCGGTCAAAACATTTTCCAATCCTTCGGGCAGTTGCGCCTTGGCGGGACTTCTGAAACGGCTCGGAAATCCACCCCACGGGTCGATTTCGAGACGCCCGTCATGGAACATCGACACATAGGCCCGCGCGCCAATATTATAAAGCGGCTGCGCATTGCGCGGCACACGACCAATCACGCCGTCATGGGTTTTGCGATCAGGCCCAAAACCACGCCCGCCTTCGCCGATCGACAAAGCCACCCCGTCACCCGTACCCCGCGCCGGATCATGACACGTGCCACAGGCGATGTTTTTGTTGCCCGAGAGAATGGGATCAAAGAACAGATGGCGCCCAAGTTCGACCATTTCGGGCTTCGGCGCGCCATCCCACAGAAAATCAGCATCGTCCAAAGCCTCGGGCAGCTCCTCTGCAAAAGCGGCCAGGCATGACGTCATCAACAGGGCAAAAAGTAACGGGCGTTTCATGTGGGTATCCTCAGGAAGCTGCCTCCGCCGCACCATCACGGCGGAGGCTGTTCATGGCGTTCAATCCGCGTCGATTTCACTTTCAACGGGTGCGAGCGCCGCATGCTCTTCGGGTTTGACGTCGATCAAAAGACGCACACCATACCCATCGGTCATGCCCAGCAAGGTCTGCGACATTTCACCGGACAAGCCTTCAAACGCGCCGGTACCACCGGTGATCACGCGCGGGGCCTTTACATTGACATCAATCAGTTCAGAACCCTGGTTGATCAGAATGTCACCATTGTCGAATTCGAAAACCTGACGTGTGATGACAATGGCACCGGTCTCAGTGCGCGCGCCGTCACCTACGAAGTAGCCATCACAGGTCCAGACACCGATCACCTTTTCGGGGAAGGCCGGGCTGCCATCTGCAAGTGTGCCTTCCACACCGCTATCAAGCGTGCCGTCTTCATAAATGTAACCCTGCGTGATGAACGGGTTTCCGAACGCAGGCATGCCATCATCGAATACAGGCGTGGGGGCAAAGACAAACCGGGTGATGTCTTCGGCCACGTCGAAGGACATCTGGGTTTCACCCGCAACCGCGAAACCGGTTGATGCGGCCATAATGGCGAGGGCGGATAGAGTTGTTTTATACATGATTTTTCCTTTTCATTTCAGGTTTGAGCAAAAGCTTCACAGATCGCGCAGGACAGAGCCCGGCGCGGCTGTTGGGGAGGAATGCCGACACGGCCGGCATTCGAATTTCAGGGGAGGTCAGGCGGCGCGCGTGGCGCGGCAGATCTCGGTGACGTGGCGGTGATCGGTGCCGCAGCACCCGCCCAGAACGGTCAGATTGGGCAAGAGGAGCGAAAGCCCTGCATAAAGCGTACCCAATTCAGCAGGATCGCCATCATCAAGGGTTTCCGCCGCATCAAGTTCCGCATGACTGAGGCGAGACGCATTGGCGCGCAAACCCCTGATGCGCTTCGTCCAGGCGCCGTCCAGCACATGAGAAAAATGTTCAGGATGCGCGCAATTGATCATGAAATACGCCGCATAACCGTCTGTGGCCTGATCCACATCCGCAATCGCCTGCGCCAGCGTTTCACCGGAGGGCAGACGGCCATCGGTCTCAACCGTGAAAGAAATCACGACAGGCATCGCTGCATCGCGGGCCGCCCGGACAACGCCGATGGCCTCTGCCGAATAGGTCATGGTGATCGCGGAAATCATGTCCGCGCCGAATTCTGCAAACCACTGAACCTGGCTCTTGTGGTACTCGGCGGCTTGCGCTTCCGACAGGGTTGTCGTGGGTGAATACCCATCATCCTGTGGGCCAATCACACCATTGATGACAAACGGGCACGCCGTAGTCTCATGTGTTTCGCGGAGCTTGACCAATGTCGCCACCGCTTCGCGGTGGATTTCCCGCAATTCGCCCTGGCTCATCCCCAATTCGGCAGCCCATCTCGCGCTGGCGCGCCAGGTGGGTGTATCCATAATGAACCCACGGCCTTGCTCAATCGCCAACTGCGCGTATCGTTTCATATAGGCATCCATGGCCATCAGCCCGGCCTCGGTTTCCAATGCCTTGAATGCGGCGAACAAGGGCAGATCGATCCCCTCGTGGAAAACAAGCGTTGTTTCCAATCCGCCATCGGTGATCATTTGTGTGCCGGCAAGTTGCGGCAAAGCGTGTCGATATTTCATCTCTCGGTCCCTTTATCTGTCGACTGCGTGGTGCCGACGTTGTGTGACCAGAGCAATAGCGAGCAGGCATTGGCCAAGCTTGAGACATTCCTGAGAAAAGCCTGAGAAGTTCTGAAATCTGTGCTAATTCACGCGCGGGATGGATCAGGAATTTCTACTGGACATGAAAGCCACAATTGCAGACGCAGAATTAGACTTCGACCAGATGACCGTGCGTCGGGGGGATCAAACCCACCGATTGACCCGGCAATCATCTGGCATTCTCAAGGCCGTGTTTGACGCGGCGGGTGAGATCGTCACCAAAGACATGCTGATTGAACAGGTTTGGGGTGGCCGGATCATCACCGACGCGACCCTGTCCACAGCCATCAAGGAAGCGCGACGCGCGGTGGGTGATACGGGCGCGGACCAGCGCATCATTAAAACGGTGCATGGCGTTGGGTTTCGGCTGGCGACCCTGCCGGATCAATTGACCCGCATGGCCGGGAATTCTTCGGAAAAGCCCTGTCTGATCGTGTTACCCTTCCGCAATATCGGCGGCAATCCGGACGATGATTTCATCAGCGACGGTTTGACCGACGAGGTCATCTCGAACCTGTCGCGATTTCGCGACCTGAAGGTTCTTGCGCGCAACACATCAGAGGCAATTGCAGCCGCGCGCCTGGATCATGCCCGGATGCACAGCGATTACGGCGTTGATTTCGTGGTCGAAGGCAGCATGCGCCGGTCCAAGGAGCGGTTGCGTGTGACTGTTCAGGTGGCCGCAACCTCGGATGACGCGGTTCTGATGACAGAACAGTTCAATCGCAAGGCGTCACTTGATGCCCTGTTTGACGTCCAGGATCAGATTGCAGCGCTCTGCGCCGGGCGACTGGCGGGTCCACACGGCCCTGTCGCCCACGAGGCCGGGCACAAGGCCCACCGCGATGCACGATCGACAAGCTGGGCGATGTATCGGTTGGTGGCGGAATTCAGACGCTTCTACCGGACGTATGACATTGACCTGCATGCGCAGCTCCGCGCGGCCTTTCCCGCCGCCTTGGACCGCGATCCCAATGCGGCAGATGGCTGGGCGGCCTATGCGGTCATCTTACTGGAAGAGCACCGCTACCACGTCAATGAACGGCCCGGCGTGGACGCACTGCCCTTGGCCACAAAGGCCGCCGAACGAGCGGTCGAGGCGGACCCGCGCAACGCCTTTGCCCATGTGGCACTTGCCATGTGTCGCCTTTTTGCGCTCGACGTGGATGGGTTCAACCTGTCCGCCGATCGCGCTCTGGACCTGAACCCCGGAAATTCGGACGTTCTTTCGGAAATTGGGCATTGCTATGCGTTTCTGGCCCGCGAAGAGGAAGCCATTGCCCTTCTGGACCGGGCAATGGAATTAAGCCCGGAACATCCCGGCTGGTATCATTTTGCCAAAACGTGGCGCTATGCCCGGCTGGAGATGTTCGACGCGGCAATGCTTGAATTGCAAAAAGTGCCGATGCCAGGGTTCTATTGGTACCATGCGCATTTGGTCTGGCTCTACATCCTGTTGGAGCGCCCGGATGCCGCCCGAACTGAAGCGGAGATTCTGCGTCAGGTATTCCCGGATTTCGAAGCGCGTGTTTTTGAAGAAATGACTCTTTGGAGCGCAAATGAAGACCTCGTCCGGTCCGCACTGGCGTCCTGGCGCGCAGCGGGGCTCAACATCAAAGTCCCGAACGCTTCGTAACCTGCCACAATCCAATCAGCCCGCTTGCTGCAATCGCAAGCGCGATCCCACCAAACCCGGCGCTGTGCAATATCCCGGCACCAACCGCACCGCCAAATGCAAATCCCAGAAGATACACTGCCATGCGAGCACTGGCATGCGCCTCTTTGGTCTCGGCTCCGGGTCCGGCAAGGTAGAGCGGAAAAAAGAGAAACAGGAAAAACCCGTTGGCCAGCACCGTGACCCCCAGAATGGCGAGCGAGGGTGCAACGTAACTAGCGGCACCGCAGAACGCCGCGCACAAAGGCGCACCCTGCTGTACAAAACGCGCAGAAGAACCACGGATGCGACTGGCCAGATAGGATCCTGCCGCCCCCGTCAGCAAACTGCCCAGCAACCAAAATGATAACGCCCCAGCCGTTGCCACCGAAGCAGCATAAAGTTCGATAAAGGCCCAATAGGCCCCCATCATCACAAAGAACGGAAATTGCAAGATGGGGAATGCATGCCGCAACGCAACGCGGGGGGCGTCCGTATGGCCAAGCGGGGATAGACGCGACCATAGCCCGCTCGCGAATGGCAAAGACAAAACGGCAAGGGTCCAAAAGACTGAGATGTCAGTCAGGGGCAGTAGCAGATAAATCAGGAGTGAGATCAAAAGCCCGAGCGTCAGCGCGGTACTGATTGCGTGTTGCAATTTCGTCCCAGAGTTTTCCTGCTTCAGGGCGCCGGACGTGAGGACCCCAAGCGCCCCACCTAGCACGCAACAAACAAGGCTGATCAAGACGGCAGAGGACAAGGCAGAAATGGCCAAAACCAGCAAACAAAGCGGTACCGCAACTGAGGCAAAAGGCCATAAAGCGAGGCTCTTTTTGGCACCCAAACCGCCGCATGTCAGGGCCGCCGTTAGAAGCACAACACTGCCCAACATCCCGGCCGCCGTTTCCGAGATATTGGCGCCCCGCATGAGCTCCGCGATCCAGACGGGCATCGTATTGATCAGAACCGCACCAAACCCCAATATGAAAATGGTGCGATTTCCTCGCAAAATCATGGTCAAATTCCGCAGACAATTGCACAAACTGGTGGAAATGCGACGGCACAAAGCCATCGGGTTTTAGCTACAGTCTCCGCTCAAAAATTCAAAGCGGGAAAGCGCGATTTCGGAAACAGGGCCGCGATCTGGCGCAATCCTCTGTCTTTACAGAAAACGCGCCCGGGCCAATCCTACGGCTGAATGCTGCCGAAAACGCGGATTGTCATCTAATTGAGTCAATTTCAACCTAGTGTTGAGTGCAATATGATTTCAGCGCGAAAGCGCTGCGAGTCCTGCCACGGTAATTTCGAAGCGAGGAAAATTTAAAATGGCTGATAATTTTGTGGATGACCTGTCCTGGGATGAATTCGATGAACATCGTGATCCCCGGCCAGAAGACAACCAATTTGATCAGGTTGTTCAACGATCAATATCGAGACGCGGGCTGCTTGGCGGCGCGCTGGCTTTCGGTTCAGGAGCCGCCGTATTTGGCAGCAGCCTGTTTTTGTCCACCTCAGCGGCGCGGGCGGCGAGCGGTGCAAACTTTGCTTTCACCCCGATCGACATCGCAACCGATTTCGATGTGCATGTGCCCGAAGGGTTCAGCACCAAGGTTCTGGTCAGATGGGGCGATCCGCTCTGGTCAGAAGCCGAAGGAGCTTATTCACCAGACACTGGGGTTTCGGTCGACGCGTCGGACAAGGTCTTTGGCGAAAACACCGATGGCATGGCGTTGTATGAAGTGGATGGTAAACAGCTGATCGCCGTGAATTCGGAATACGTGAACCCGAAGATAAACCTCCCACAAGAGGTCGAAGGCGTCCCGAATTCACCCGACCATGTCACGCTGCTGAAAAACCTGCAGGGCGTGACGGTGATGGAAGTCGCAGATACAGGCGACGGATACGCCGTAGTGGTCGACAGCCCCTTCAATCGCCGCATCACACACGAAACGGAAATGACGCTGAGTGGTCCGCTGGCCGGCCATCCGCTGGTGCAAACCGCGGCCGACCCGGAAGGCATGACGGTGAAAGGCACTATGAACAATTGCGGCTCAGGCCCAACACTCTGGGGCACCTACCTGACCTGCGAAGAGAACTTTAACGGCTATTTCGGCGCGACCGGTGACGAACCCGAGGGTGAAGGATACACCCGCTACGGGATCGGCGGCGAAAGCCGGTATAGCTACGAAAAATTTGATCCGCGCTACGACATCTCCACAGAACCGAATGAGCCGCACCGGCACGGTTTTGTGACAGAAATTGATCCGAGTGATCCACAATCGGTCCCGGTCAAGCGCACGGCACTGGGCCGGTTCAAACATGAAAACGCCGCCATGGTTCAGGCCAGCGACGGGCGGATCGTGGTCTATATGGGCGATGATGAACGCGGCGAATATCTCTATCGCTACGTGTCGAACGGTACCTATACCGAAGGCGGTCCGACGGATGGATTGCTGGACGATGGCACGCTCTACGTGGCCAAGTTCGAAGAGGATCAATCGGGCAAATGGTTGCCGTTGACGCCGGACACTGTCGACATGGATGCGGCGGAAATCCTTTGCTTTACCAGGATGGCGGCCTCCAAGGCAGGCGGGACCACAATGGATCGCCCTGAATGGGTGACGACCAACCCCTTGAAGGCCGAGGCCTATTGCGCACTGACCAACAACAAAAATCGTGGTGTAAAGCCGAATGCAGGCGGGGATGACACCTCGGTCAATCCTGCGAACCCGCGCGAATCCAACCACTACGGTCAGATCGTGCGCTGGCGTCCATCGGGTGACAATCACGCAGCAGATGACTTTACATGGGATCTCTATGTGATGGCCGGCAATCCCAACGTCTACAGCAACGAATATGGCGGCTCGGCCAACGTCAACGCCGGCAACATGTTCAATTCGCCAGACGGCATGGCGTTTTCATCCGATGGCATGCTTTGGATCCAAACCGACGGAAACTACAAGAACGAAGGCGATTTCGAAGGCATGGGCAACAACCAGATGTTGGTAGGTGACCCCGAGAGCGGAGAAATCGCGCGTTTCATGACAGTCCCCAACGGGGCAGAGGTGACCGGTATTTGTTGGTCCGTGGACAAGAAAGTCGCCTTTGTGGGTATTCAGCATCCCGGCGGGTCCTGGCCGGATGGCAACGGTCACCCGAGATCGTCCGTCATTTCGGTTTGGCGTGATGATGGCGCGGCGTTTGGCTAGCGGTGACTATCAGCGTGGCACTGCAAAAACGGTGCCACGCGCCCGTGATGTCGCATATGTGATCTTGGCATCTATGGGCCGCTGATCTGGGACATGGTAACGATAACCATTGCAACTAATTTGAAAACGCCACCGTGATGCAGCATCCCCGTTCTTTCGTCTTCGCCGCCGCCTTCATGGCGCTCATTCAATCAACCCCGGCATCTGCCTGCTCTGACCAAACGGATTGCGAAGTCGCCACCGGCGTGTACCGCATTGCCGAAACGCCGGGGGCCAAAGGTGCTGTCATTTTCGCTCATGGCTACAAAGGCAAAGCGTCATCGGTGATGCGAGGATCTTTGCGAGAGTACGCGCAAGGTAATGGGATGCATCTGGTGGCACTGCAATCCGCGGGCGATGATTGGGCGATCCCGAACGCACCGACAGGCGGAAACTATGTGCCACGCGACGAAATTGCTTATGTGGCAAGTGTCGCGGCCGATCTGGAGAAACGCCTCGGCGTGGCGCAAGATGAGATCATATTTTCAGGTTTCTCAGCGGGCTCCATGTTGGTTTCTGACGTGGCATGCCGCTCCGATTTCACCCCAAAGGTTTTTGTCGCCGTCGCCGGAACCCCTTGGGCACCTGTTCCTACGTCCTGTTTGCCAAGCCGCGCACCCTTTATTCATATTCACGGCACCAAAGACCGGGTTGTCCCGATGGAAGGACGCCCGATCGCCGACACACACCAAGGCAACGTTTACAGCTTTCTAGATGCGTTGGCGGCGAGTTACGAACCGCTCACCCATCTGACAGACCTTAATGGCGCGCCGACGTGCAATTCGGTGCAATCCATTGCGCAAACGCCCGTCGTCATGTGCCTGAACGAAGAAGGCCACAGCTTCAAAGCTCAGTATCTCGATACGGCGCAGTCACTGGCGAAAGAAGTGACAAACTAGAACAGCCTGACCCGGACTGCTTGAACATACGGTCGCATTTCCCGCGCCGTATCCCTCACGTCATCCACCACACATCAGGCACCCCTTTGCAATACGCCTTTTGCTGCCCGTCAAAGGCGGCGGCTTCGATACCTTTGTGTTACAACGTCATTTTACTCTGACATTTTCGAGGAGATATTTTCGATGGCTACTTTTGATCATTCTTTGGCACGGTTTGCAGTCTGGAACCTTGCGGGAAACACGCCCTTCAATCCCGGGCAGGGAATCAGTGACGACAGCAAGAAGGCGGAAAATCAGGCGAAAGGCCTGGCGCTTCTAGATGCGGATTTTGTGACGCTGGTAGAGGTATCGCCGATTTCCCACATCACATGGCTCGCCAACAGGCTGGCTGATTTCGGACTTACCTACGAAGTCATCATCGACCCGCAACCCGAAAGCCATTTGCATATCGGTTTTCTCCACAAGCCCGGGATTGACGTGACAAACCCGCGATTTATCCCAGACTCGGAAGGTGAGTACACAGGCGGACGTCAGGCCTATGCGGTTGATATTCAAATCGGCACGCGATTTGACGCAACGGTCATCGGCGTTCACCTGAAATCAGGCCGCGACAAGCCGGAACAGGAGTTGCGCGACACGCAATGCAAGGTGATCGGCGACTGGATGACAAACCTGCAAACCCAGCCGGGATACCGCCGTGACATGATCGCCCTTATGGGGGATTTCAACATGATCCCCGGTCAGGATGTCAGCAACTTTTTCCACCTGGGCGGCGACGATGTCATGGATTTCCTGTCGTGCTGGGATCTGCAAGATCGCTTTTCGCACATCCTGAAAAAGGGTCGCGCAAATTTGCTTGATGGCTTTGCAGTTTCGCGAAAGTTTTCAACAGATTACGTGCGCGGCTCGCTGCGGCTTTTTCCAATGCATTGGACGCTGGACATGGGCCGTGAAAAGTTCCGCGAAGAGGTGTCGGACCACCTGCCCTTCGTTGCATCGTTCAAACTATTCTAAGCTTTCTTGCAGTGCTTGAACCGGTCAGGGTCAAGCTTTTGGCAACCTCGGGGATTGGACGCCGAAAAATTCCGAACAATTTGATGTTCTTTTTCCCCGGCGTCGTATCAATGATTTTACGACCCTTATGGCATGCAAGAAACTTGGTTTCAGTTTCGGTTCGGATGCCTAAATGTATCGCGTTTTTGAATGTTTTACCCAGGAACACCACTACGGTTTGCTCGCACTGGCCGTCGTCGTATGTGTCGTCGGATCTTGTCTGTCGGTATTGCTGTGCAGGCGCATGATCCACGCATCAGGCAGCCGTAAACTCATCCAGCTTGGATTGACCAGTATCATCGGCGGCACCACCATATGGTCCACGCATTTCATTGCAATGCTGGCCTATGACCCGGGCGTGGATCACGGGTATGAACCTGTCTCCACAGGGTTATCGCTCGGCGTCGCGATTGCCGGTTTGTTGATCTCAAATGGCGTTTTGGGTTTCAGCACGCACCGGTTCCGCGATTTGATGGCGGGGGCGGTTTTTGGGCTGGCTGTCTCGGCCATGCACTATCTTGGCATGTCGGCATACATCCTTCCCGGTGAAATCATTTGGCAGGTCGACCGGCAAATTGCATCGGTCGTGCTGGGCGCTGTTTTGGGCGCAATAGCCTATCATCGCATCCTTAAACCCGTGACCAGATACTGTTGGCTGGGGGGCGCCGTGCTGTTCATCCTTTCGATTTGCGCGATGCATTTCACCGGTATGACGGCGTTTACAATTTTTCTCGATTCTGCATACGAAGTGCCACCCGAAGTCATTGCAGATGAAAATCTCGGTGTGCTGGTTATGGCCGTGGCCAGTGTTTTGTATGTGATCGGATTTGCCTCATTTAGCATCGAAACAAATCTTGAACGGGAAACCCGCGGACAGCTGAAACATGCCGCCTTGCACGATCAGCTCACAGGCCTTCCCAACCGGATGCAACTCAAGCAAATGATGGCCGAAATCGCCAACCGTCTGCAGGCGGACGAAACCGAAAAAGTTGCAGTTCTCACAATAGATCTGAACCTTTTCAAACAAGTCAACGACCTGCATGGGCACGCAGTTGGGGACACAGTGCTTACAACGATTGCCGCCCGTCTGACACATAACCTGCATTCTGATGAGTTCGTGGCCCGCGCCGGTGGCGATGAGTTTGTGGCGCTGGTTAGAGGGTTTCGACGTGTCGAGCAGGTGATCGCCTTCGCCGACCGTCTCCATGCGCTCATTGTTGAACCTATCGAGACACCCACGGCATCCATTTCAATTGGCGCGGCGATAGGCATTGCCACAAGCATCGAAGAGGGGCGGGATCTGGACGCTCTTTTGCACAAGTCGGATCTGGCGATGTACCGGGCCAAGTCGGAACCCGAATGCCATGTGTGTCTCTTCACCGCGGAGATTGATCAGCAAAGCCATGACCGGTTGGTGTTGGTTGATGACCTGCGAAATGCCGTGGACGGCAATCAGTTCGAGCTTGTTTATCAGCTTCAAAATAGCGTCAAATCGCTTGAACCCACGGGGTTTGAAGCACTTTTGCGATGGAACCATCCAAGCCGAGGGCGCATTCCGCCAAGCGAATTCATTCCAATTGCCGAAGAAACGGGGCTGATCCGGGACATCGGGCTTTGGGTAATGCGCACCGCCTGCACCGAAGCGGCAAAATGGCCCGTACCGTATAGCGTGGCAGTCAACGTGGCACCGCAACAGCTTGTACAGCCCTCCTTTGTCGAGCATGTGGCCGACATTCTAATGGAAAGCAGATTGCCGGCAGAACGGCTGGAGCTTGAAATTACCGAGGCAAGCATCATCGACGATCAGGTACATACGCTCAAGGTCATGCACCGGTTGAAAGACATGGGCGTGCGCATCGCGATGGATGACTTTGGAACCGGCTATTCCTCGCTTGCGACACTGCAGGCGTTTCCATTCGACAAGATCAAAATCGATCGAAGCTTCGTGCAGGATGTGCATGACAACGACCAAAGTGCCGCAATTGTACGATCGACCTTGCTTCTTGGTGCAGCGCTAAAAATTCCGGTGTTGGCAGAAGGTGTAGAGCTGGAGGATGAGTTGGCGTTTTTGCGGGCAGAAGATTGCAATGCGGTACAAGGTTTTTACTTCGGCCGTCCCTTGAGTTTGGAAGAGTTGCAGGAGTTTCTACACGGCAACACGCAAAGCAAAGCCTCCTGAGCAATTCCACGACGACATCTTGGTGACCCGCGTTGCCGGTGTTGGACCGCGGTGTCGAATTAGCGCCTCAATACTCTCCTTAACACATCCACTCCACGTGCCTTGTCTGCTGTGCTTTTGTCGCCGCTCAAATCAAATAGATCGTAGCGCAATGGCATTTTCTATACTTCGCACCCGGTTCGGATGCGAGGCAACTGACGGTTCGAAGGAGAGGTCACTTGCGGGCAAACATCAGTTTTTTCCGCGCTCGAATACGTTTCGTTGCCTCCGGCGTGCCATCGTGGAAACTGCCAAACCAACGGTCCAGCGGCATCTCTTCCGATCCGTAGTTACATTCGAAGTAGCGGTGGTGAAGTTGATGATGAAACGACCCGGCCTTGATCGCTTTTTTGTCCTTGATGAGAAGCTTGTCGAAGCCCGAATGAGAAAACACGGCACCCAAACTCAGCGCAAACATGTGGAAGAGAACATGAACCGGATGAGACGGCAGCACGAAATGGATCAGAAGCCCTGAAAAATACAGAAAACTCTCCAACGGATGCATCGCCAAGCCGGACCAAGGCCCCACGTTGACATTGCGATGGTGCAGATGGTGCACGGACTTAAAGAGCCATGGAATGTGGATCAATCGGTGAATCCAGTAGAAATGGAACGATTGCCAGAAGCGGATGACAAAAAAGAAAAGGATGAACCAAACAGGCGATTGCTCAAAACTGCTCAACGCTGGCACACATCCGTTCGCCACCGCGTAGAAATAAAGAATGACCCAGAATGTCCAGCTCACGACAGCGGAGGCAAGCGTCCAGAAAATATTGTCCCACACCTGATTTCCAAAAGTGAAACGAGAGCTTTTCTCCATGGGTCGCACATCAAACTTGAGGCGCGTCTTTTGACCGGCCAGAACATAGAGGTATAGATGCAACCCCCCTGCCATAATCACGACCGCCCCGAAATTGATGACAAACACCTGCAGGACCCACCCCGTGCTGAACATTTGCATGGAAGTCAGGCTTGGCCAAAGAAAGAGATACACCACAACGGCACATAGCAGGTGGTTTACCGGCGGGGTCAATTTGAGCCATGTCCCTGCAATCCAAGCCAAAGCGGCCTTGGGCTTGGGCGGAATATCAAACACCGGTGACATGCCAATCGGAAGCGACGGGTGAAAATTCCACTCGCGCGACTTTCCGGCTTGCTGGCCCACAGATGGTGTTTCGCGAAGCTTTGACATTTCACCGCCCTTTTTCGCAATCAGCGATCTTTTCAATTGATTGTTCCGCGCATCGGAACTAAAGTTTTATTAAACAGAATGCATTCCAGTTCGTCAAGACACACTCCTGCCGAGGAATCCAAGTTGCAAAATTCGATGATTTCCAAGGCGATCAACCTGCTGACATTGATCGGACAGGCCAAAAGGCCTGCAAGTTTCACCGAACTGGTGCGTCAAAGTGAGATGAGCAAAAGCACCGTTCATCGCATCCTGAAAATCCTGATGGATGAAGAAATGGTGCAGTTTAATGCCCAGATAAAAGCTTATCTGCTGGGGAGAAAAGCCTTTGACATCATGAAGGAAGCTTATGGCGGTTACGACCTGCAATCGCTTTCCGTCGACGGTATGATGGCCCTGCAGAAAGCGACTGGCCGCAATGTTTCGATTGCAGCTGTTGATGGCGATTTTGCAGTTGTTTTGAGAGCGTTTGATGCCAGTGACAATTTCGGCGGCCACAGCAGGCCCGGTTTGCGGGAACCGTTACATGTCTGCGCCGCGGGCAAAGCGTTGGTGGCGTTTATGCCGAGCCCACTATTTGAGGCAAAGTTCGAAAAATACGACTTTTTCAGTCGCACCACCCAAACCATCACGTCGCTTAACGAATTTCGCGCAAACCTCGAACAGGTGCGCGCACGGGGCTACGCGACAAGCGACCGGGAAGAATATGACTACATCCGCGGCATCGCGGCCCCAATCTTTAACTACGTTGGTGAAGTGATCGCATCTATCAATGTTTGGGGAACCGTCAGCGAAACAGATTTGCCCGCGCTGGAACGGCATGCAGATGCGCTTATTGGCGTGACGCAGTCGATCACCGAATTGATCGGCGGAACCAGTGACAGCACCTGAAACAGATCAATAGATATGACTGAACACGTTGGCTGCCAACCGGCGTCTGGCTGGGAACCAACGTGATCCAATAAGCAATTGCAGAATTCATATCGCTCCCATCAATTACAATAGGGTCGGTGCCCGGTGAACCGGATTTGACATCAAATGTGGGATTTCCAAATGCCTGAGTTGCGACCGCAAGCAGACAAGCCTCATGGATCAAGCGGCCTCGGTCCATTTCGCGCATCTTGCGACCGTCCTTTGACGCAACAAGACCCCATACTTGGTGATCGGTTTTCAACTCTCAAACCAACGCTTTGCAATCGCCACTTCTGTACCTCCTCCGATTGATGCGAGTTGTTGTTAATCGCCGGGCTGGATGGGAAAACCATATGATTTTTCACAGGTTTTCCTTCACGTGCTCATGTCAAAAGAGCTAATGACGCCGGCCAAACTTTCGGCGCAGACCAAGAAGGGTTGTCCGGCTCAGGTACCAAAAAAAGTATCCAATTGCATTGTTTCGCGCGGCCGTTTGCGGCGCCAACTCGCGCGACATACGTGTCATCTGCCACGCATAATATTCCACCTGAGAAACCGTGTTGACGAGATTTATCAACCAATTCCGGGCGTTCACACCCAACCTGCCCTTGCCGATCACAAGACCATCTTCGTTGATGCCAATGCGGCTCACCGTGCCGTCAAGAATTGCCGTAACCGCATCAGGCTGAACGCAGAGCGGGCGGGCAAGCCCTATGACATCCACACCATCCTCCGACACGGCGTGTTGCATCGCAGAAGCGCTGCGAAATCCGCCCGTCACCATGATTGGCACCGTCACCGCTTTGCGAACCTCGCGGGCATATTCCAAAAAATAGGCCTCGCGCCTGACCGTGCTGTCGCGTTGCTTTTCCGGTGTGCCATTCACAAAACTCATCTGCTCATACGTGCCGCCAGAAAGTTCGATAAGGTCAATGCCGTCCTCTTCCAACCACTGCGCAACCTGACAACTGTCCTCAATCGTAAATCCGCCCTTCTGGAAGTCAGCTGAGTTGAGTTTGACTGCTACCGGAAATTCGCGGCCAACAGCCTCTCTTGTCGCGGCGTAAACCCGTCGCAGAAACCGTGTACGATTTCCCAGAGGCCCACCCCATTCATCCCCGCGCCGGTTTGTAATCGGTGACAAAAATTGACTGATCAGGTACCCGTGCGCGCCGTGGATCTGGACGCCGTCGAACCCGACCTTTTGCGCAATCTCCGCTGTCCTTGCATAGCGACGGATAGCGTCTTCGATATCGTCCGCAGACATCGCTTTGGGCTTTCCAAACAACCCCAAAATTTGGAGCTTTTCGGCTGAAGGCGACAACGGGCGAGTGTTGACCACAATAGGGCATTGACGACCCGGGTGACTGATCTGCATCCAGATATGGCTCCCGCCGGACTTCCCCGCCTCGGCCCATTTCCGCAGGGCATCAAGGTCTTTTTCATTTTCAATCACAACATTTCCAGGCCGTTCAAGGTACCGGCCATCGACCATCACATTGCCGGTGACCTGCAGCGCCATTCCACCCCTCGACCATCTTTGGTAAAGCTTTTGGTGAGCTGAGTTTGGGGCATCATCCCGATCGGCGAGCGCCTCTGTCATAGCGCTTTTCGAAAAGCGGTTCTTCAAGCGAACGCCACACGGGAGATCGACGGGCTCAGACAGGTCAGTTTTCGCCATCGTTTGTCACCCCTGTTCATTGGCAGCAAACGGCATCAGTTTGCATAGTCTCAGGAAGGTTGCCCCGATTGAACGCCTTTTGGCAAACTCTATCGATATCGTCTGGGAACGCCGCAACCAAAACAACACAGGCTTCTGGACAAGTCGGGACAAAAAAGGCGGACAGTGTCACCACCATCCGCCAAGGTTTTCACTCAAACGCGACCCTTTGCCTTCAATTCGTAGCGATCGGGACAGCGAAAGGTCGGACGGGCGCTCCGCTTGCACCACGCAACTTGATCGGTGCGCCGACAAAAAGAAATTCGTAGACCTCATCCTTGGCAAGATCCTCCAGCCACAAAAGCTCGAAGAATGGCATGCCTTTTTCGGCGAGCAAGTAAGTATGAACGGGCGCAAAGTTCTTGGGGTTTGTCGATGGAAAACTCTCAAACCCAAAGTTGTCCGCACCCAGCATCATGGCCCCTTTTTCTTCCACCAGCCACTTCGCGGCATCCAGGCCAACACCTGGTTCCTTGAAAAGGCTTCGCCCTTCTGGGGCAGGCCATTGCGTCATTTGCCCGGTCCGGATCAAGACCACATCGCCCGGCTGCAGTTCAGTCTGCTGCTTAGTTAGCGCTGCTTTTACATCTTCGACAGTGATGGCGTATGAGTCCGGTAGTTTTTCCACGCCCTTGGAACCGACCACATCAATCATGACGCCCCGCGCAATGATTGGCGGGTACTTCTCGGCACCGGATTTTTGCCAGCCACGGTCGCCCAGAGCATCCTTGGCGCTAACGTTATTCCAGATTTTGCCGTGTAGGCCAAAATGGCTGAGCGTATCCATGTGCGTCCCGGTGTGGGTGTTCATGAAAATCGCCTCACTGGAATGCGACAAGAGTTCAGATCCCTCCTCGCGAGATGGGGTATGAGTCATCATCATCTGGTAGGTCGGATCGCCAAAGGCAGCACCGCAACAATCCGGAATTCCGACAAATAGTTCGACACCAAGATCGTACACCCGGCCGTTTGTTACATCGCTAAGCGCATCGAACCTGGATTGATCGGTCATCGCATTCAAGGATCCGATTTCATCTTGCGGCCCCCACGGGCTGTCTTGAGCAGGGACGCCATGCGACCAGAACCCCACAACACTTGCGATCACCAGGGCAAAAATGGAATTGCGTTTGATTGGAGGCAAAATCATTCCGTGACCTCCCGATTTAGCAAGAATTTAAAGCGCTCTCCAGCTACTGACGGCGTGCATGTAAGGATTTCGGGGGTGACGACATTTGCACGCACAAACGGATCTTCCTTCACGCGTTTATCGATCGTCGCCAGTGATCCGCCCTGCGCAAGCACCACGCCCCCCAGATTGTCGCCCAGGGTTCCAGCCATCAGGAACGTGCCGTCACCAATCCCGTCAGCCAACCACTTTTTGTGGCCAGCAAGATACTGCGCGGCGTTCCTTCGGTTTTCCGAGAACTTCAGGAAAATAATGTACATCGTGTTCTCCAGTCTTCGTTTCGTTGCGGGCAAACACAGCGCGCTCAAGCCGTTTCACTTGCTGGCAGCCGGGAACAACTGATGCCTTGCCAGCACTGATCCCCTAACTTCAGCCTCGTGTTGTGTTGCCAAGACCTACGTAATTCGCGCAAAAGCGCGCGAGAACCCATTGAATTTGCGGAATTGCGGTGCAAAAATGCACCGATGAAAGATTGGGACGACATCCGTTACTTCCTTGCCGTCGCGCGTAGCGGCTCAATCCGCGCCGCGGCTGCGGCCATTGCCGTCAATCATTCGACAGTCTCGCGCCGGATCGACGCATTCGAAACCAGACTGGGCGCCAGATTATTTGAGAGATTGCCCAAAGGATATTTTCTGACCGAGGCAGGAGAAGACATCCTGGACTTGGCACAGCGCATCGAAGCGGATGCCGTCACCGTGGAACGAAGATTGGCCGGCCGAGACACGAATTTGGGCGGCACTCTGAAAGTCACGCTGCCGAACACGATCGCCACGAAACTCATCATGCCTGATCTCGTCAAATTCTCCGCAACCAACCCGGAAATTCGGCTCGATCTGGATGTGTCACTGTCGATGGCAGACCTCGCATGGCGTCAGGCCGATGTTGCCATTCGCATTTCAAACGATCCACCTGACAATCTGGTTGGGCGTCGTTTGGTCAAATATGCCCGGTCAATTTATGCCTCTCCAGACTACATCCGGGAACATGTCCACGCATCATCCGGACAATTGGAGTGGATCGGCTGGAATGATAAAGTAGAGAACCCGCAATGGGTTCGCGAGAGCCCTTACCCTGACGCGCCCGTTCGGCACTGCGTGCCCAACACGCTGACCCATCTCGAGGCCGCCAAGAACGGCATGGGCATTTGCATGCTCCCCTGTTTTGTAGGCGATAGGGAGCCGGGATTGCGCAGATTGCCCCCGGCAACGTCAGAGCCCGATCGAGAGATCTGGTTACTGACGCATGAAGACTTGCGCAACACGGCCCGCGTCAGGCGTTTCATGGATTTCGCCGCCGAGGCAATCAACGCCAAAAGAGATTTGCTGGAAGGTCGTTGTCCCATTGGTGATGGGCCGTGATGCACACCGATATCCGACATTTACCGCTTGCTGCAGTGCGATAAATGCTTTCAGGATCGCCGCCCCGCGCCTATCATGCCCGTGCGCGTTCCAATTGGGGAATGCATTTTGATCGTTGCTTTCGAAGTCGATGAGAAAGATCCAAAGTTGGACAGTCCGGACCAGCCGACCTCTGACCCGACGATAACGCGGACCTACTATGTGCCGCAGCTACGCATTGCGTCGGGACTGATCCTGTTCGCCTTTGCCGTCACCCATTTTATCAACCACGGTCTTGGTCTGATCTCACTCGATGCCATGCAATCGGGTCAGAACCTCAGGGTATTGGTCACGCAAAGCGGTCTGGGAACGGTGCTGCTGATTGCGGCCGCGACGGTTCATTTCGTGTTGGGCATCGCAAAATTCATCGGAACGCGGACCTGGCGGCTTGGAAGGCGCGATGTCATTCAGCTGATCTTTGGGCTTCTCATTCCCGTTTTCCTGATCCGTCATGTACTCGGCACCCGCGGCGTCCAGGAAATGTTCGGCATCGAGGCCAGTTATGAGTACGCCCTGTGGGCCATGTGGCCGAATGAAGCGCTGTCACAGGCCTTTCTGATGACGCTTGTTTGGGTTCATGGCTGCATCGGGATCCATCACTGGCTGAGTGTTCGACTTTGGTACAGCCGGTCGATCTGGCTCTGGAACGGTCTGGCGGTGGGCATACCGGCATCGG
The DNA here is from genome assembly GCF_055693585.1 of Roseovarius sp. JB2-10. NCBI lineage: Bacteria > Pseudomonadati > Pseudomonadota > Alphaproteobacteria > Rhodobacterales > Roseobacteraceae > Roseovarius > Roseovarius sp. JB2-10. Next base: position 201,335 of record NZ_CM146337.1, read on the forward strand.
CCTATGCGGGCTATGTCGCGGCGGGCCGGGTGAATGCGTTGCAATCGAACTATTCGAACCCGTTCTCTGCGGAGCAATATGCCACTTTCGTGTCGACGCTTCAGGTAACAAACGCGGTCTACTATGTCATTCTCGCGGGCGCGTTGGGGATATGGCTACTGCTGTTGACCGGTCAACGTTTTTCCAGACGCGTTGTCGTTACATACGCCAACGGGCCCTCCATACCGGCGACCCGGGGGCTATCGGTACTGGATATCAGCCGCATCAATCGGATCCCGCACGCGTCCGTTTGCGGTGGCCGGGCGCGGTGTTCCACCTGCCGTGTGCGGGTGGTCGAGGGTCACGAGGCACTACCGCCGCCATCGGAGACCGAGATCAAGGTTTTGCAACGGGTCGCAGCCCCCGAGAATGTCCGGCTGGCCTGCCAGTTGCGCCCGACCGCAAATCTGACCATCTCGACGTTGATGCCGGGCAATCTGGATGCCACGCGCGGGGCCGCGATTGACCGGTACCATTGGGGCGTCGAACAAGAGGTAACGATCCTATTCTGCGATTTGCGCGGGTTTACCAAGATGTCCGAAGGCAAGCTGTCCTATGACGTCGTATTTCTTCTGAACCAGTTTCTGGGTCGGATGGCGGAGACGATTCAGGATTCTGGCGGGTTTGTGGATAAATTCATGGGCGACGGGATCATGGCGATCTTTGGAATGGACACATCGGTTCAAGACAGTGCTGTCAGCGCGATCAAGGCTGCGCGGGCGATGGGCGGTGTCCTCGACGGGCTCAATCAAAGCCTGCGTGATGAGCTACCGGCCCCCCTTCAGATCGGAATTGGATTGAACACTGGGCCTGTTGTTCTGGGTCGCATCGGGGCCGGGCACAGAACCGACGCCGCCGCGCGGATCACTGCGCTCGGCGAAACCGTGAACACGGCCAGCCGCCTCGAAGGGCTTACGAAGTCGTTGGACGTTCAGATAATCGCTTCAAACTCGACAATTGAAGCATCCGGATTGACCCCTGGTGAGACGATGGTGCGGCAAGACGTTGAGGTCAGAGGGCTCAGCCAGCCAGTCGTTGTCTACGCCGTCAAGCGGGTGACGGACCTACCATCTCAAGAGAATGCTTGACCCAGTGTGGCAATTATCTGTGCGGGCGCGACGCAAAACAGGCTCTCGAGCCGTAAGCAAAAAGCCAATTCAATTTGGAAAAGATAGTATGGTGACGGAGCCGATGTCTGCCGCAATAACCGTATAAGTATATGAAAATCAGCAACTTAAATTACCATTTTTTAAATTATACCACAATTAGTACCACTTAAAGATTGAAAACTGTTCGGACTCGCAAACGATACATGCTCAACTCAATTCGTAAGAACGGCCCAAAGCCGACGTTGGCGAAGAGATCAATTAATACAGTGCGGCTTTCCGAAAGTAGACGTTAACGTGCTGAGGCGCTGGTTTTATTTTTTGGGCTGATTGGCAACAAAACGCGCCAACCTCCACCTGATTTTTGAAAACTAGCGGTGGCGTGTATTTCTTGTGCGGCGGCAACATTCGTCATGGCGTTCATCAGTTTAGTTCGCACATCACCCTCCAACTGCAAAAAATCCCCACCTCGTACGACAAACGAATATTTAAAGTCGCATTTTGCGCGACCCGGTGCCGTCTCTAGACACTGTGGGTCGCTTCGCGAAAGAAATCGAAGTTGCAAAATGCCATCGGCAGCATAGCACCAGTCCTCGTCGCATGCATACGCAGCACCCGGTGGCAGAGGGGATGCTGCCTGAAGGATTTTATCCGCGCCTGTCAATTGCACCCGTAACATGCTGTTTAGAGCACGCTCGATATTGAATGCCACGGGGACGGAATTCGTGTTGGTGGACGCTACTGAAGGGTCAATCGAGAGGCCAAAGCGATCCATTTCAGACTTCAACAAGAGCATCAAACCAATTTTTTGTTCAAGTGCGCGATTAATCAGGTCCAAATTTTGAGTCAGAATTTCCCGTTCCGCAGGAGTAACTCCGGCATCTCCTTTTGCGGCACGGCCCCTGATTTCGTAGATCGTGTCTCTTATTCCTGCACGAAGAAGAAGATGTAACGTGGCACCCTGGACGCCGTTTTCTGAAGCAAAATTCAGACGGTCTATTATGTCTTTGGACGCGGGTTTGCGGCTGGGCAAGAAGGGTTGATTTTCACGATCGAGCGCAGATGCGGTAACGAATGCCAGATCAGGTTTCTCGGTTTCTGTAGTTTCTACGTTGTCCAAATCGGTGACAAATTTTTGAATATCTGGCGGGGCTTGCTGATCGGATCTATATTCTCCGGCGACGTAAGCTCGTATGATTTTTGAGAACGCTGTTCCACGCTTCAATCCACCAAATCGCTCTGCGGATTGTGGGGTCATTGTGCGCAAGCGGTCGGTGAGATGCGTTCTTGCGCGAAACATCAGATCGCCGTCGTAGTAAGATGAGACTTCGCCAACGAAATTACTGTGATCAATGCACGTGTATCGGTTCGGCCATTGCAAAAGCGAGGATGCACCTACAATTGCAGCGCGTGCCACAATTTCATGATCTCGGGCAAGAACCGGGTCGCGAAATTCAGCTCTGAATGTCAGCGTGCGTCTGCTCTTTTCTACACACGGATTATCAATTGTAAAAAGGCGGTAGGACCACGTATCTGCTACGAATACTGTGTGTTCTTGCGCAATTGCTTGAGAGAACGAACCGAGAAAAGCACCTAAGAGAAACGTAAAAATTGGTTTTTTCACAATTGCAAACAACCTCTAAAAAAAAGCAAATACCGGGTCAGGTAAACCGAACGTACGAGGCTCTCATGTAATCGGATCGTCGCGGTCAATGTCAACTGGTCAATTTTCAGCACTAATCGGCGTACAGCGCCTCCGATTGCGGCCATTCGCTAGACTCTGACAAATGAGTATGTTGGGCTCGTTTCGGACCAGAAGCTGCATGGGTTCTCTGGATGGCTACGCGGGACTTTGCGGAATTCACGAACTACGGTTCACCGGTTGCCTTAAAGTTTACCAGCCACGGTTTTAAACGACGACTTCCATTTGAAAGGTATCCGCCGCAATGCCCGCAAAAAACTTCGTCAAAAAGTACGAGACGGCCCTCGGAACCCAAGATTGGAACTCAATTGCGCCGCTCATAAGTGACGACGCTATTGTGATCTTTTCAAATGGCTCGCTGCATCAAGGAAAAGATGCGATCAGGGCGGCATACCAAAACAACTTCAATACAATAAAGGGTGAAGAGTACCGGATCGACAACGTTCATTGGTTAGCTGAGACGGCGGATGCTGCCGCTTACAGTTTTGAGTTTCATTGGACTGGCGTCATTGAAGGCCGTCAAACTTCGGGCTCGGGACGTGGAACGGCGGTATTGGTCCGCAAAGGTGATCGTTGGCTGTTGGCTGGGGAGCAGTTAGGGCCAAAGGCGTAGCAGCGGTTTGCTTTCTTTTTCGCGTCCACAAATGCCCAAGGCTTTTTGTTGCTCACAACATCCAATGCCTGCTGTCGCGACGATAGCAAAGACCTGTTTTCGGCGTCAGCGCTCAGCGATGCAATTTACCAAAGTTGAGTAAACGTTTTAAGTACTATCCTTGATACTACATACGAAAAAACTGCCTTCTTGTAGAAAAGTACTGTCTCCATAAAGTGTTGCTGAGCCCGATTATTCAGCCGCGTTATTCGACTGTCCACATCGGGTGTTCAACGACATCTGAAAGGCGAGATCATGATACTTGAAGGCAAAAACGCGCTTGTGTTCGGAGCGGGAGGACATCTTGGGAAACACTTGGCAACGCGTTTTGAGCAGGAGGGCGCGTGTGTGTTTCGATCGTCCAAAACCCTCAACGCTCAGGACGAGGGGCTTGCAATCGTGGATGCGACAGATGAAGCCAAGGTAGATGCCTATATAGACAAGATTATGCAAGACGCTGGCTCAGTCGATATTCTGATCAACCTCACCGGCGTCGGTCCCAGTCTTTACAATCATGGTCGGCCGGTAACTGACGTTGACTATGAGCAATTCATGATGCCATTGGCGGTTGATACAGCATCACAATTTATCACGGCAAAATCCGTCTTCCGCCACATGTCGCAACAAGGCCACGGAGTGATCATCCTGAACACATCGACACTTGCAAGGGTCGGATCGCCTTGGGCCCCTGCGCTATCCGCAGCGCATGCAGCGACCGAAGGCTTGATGCGATCGCTCGCGCATGAATATGGCCCCGCTGGCGTAAGGGTCTTGGGGGTTCGGTCAGAAGCCATGCCGGAGTCTCCGACGATCGACTACACGTTTTCCACGATGGGAGCGAATATGGGGCTGAGCTTCGACCAGATGAAAAGTTTCGTCGAACAAAACAAGACTGCGCTGAAAAAGCTGCCATCCGCCAAAGATACGGCGGCCGTCTTTGCGTTTGCAGCCTCGGAAATGGCAGCATGCATGGCCGGCACAATGTTGAACAATTCAGCCGGTCATTTCCTGGACTGATCAAAGGGTCGGAACGCTTTAGCTCTCCGCCCGTAGCCACCAGTTGTGCATGGCGTGAAACATCTCTTCCAGGTCTAATGCGCGTTGTGTAGCGGTATATTCGACCTTGGGGGGCACCTCGGCATAAACCTTTCGCGTCAGCAGGCCGTCCCGTTCCAATGCGCGTAATTGATTGGTCAGCATGGTCTGGGTCACGCCTGGTATCATACGGCGCAACTCATTAAAGCGTTTCGTGCCTTTGAAGATCAGAATTTGCAGAATGATAAGCTTCCATTTGCCGCCGATCAGCTTTGCGATGTCGGGCATCGGGCATAGCTCCGCCAGTTCCGGGTGTTTTTCCAGCGCTTCTGCTTCCGAATTCGTCGCCATTGGCCTTAATCCATTATAGTATGATTTTTCATACTATAGTCAAAAAATCTGCCTACTTGCAAGAATGTACCATAACCGTTTTTCTGGATTTGAAAGCGCATCGTCAACCTGGCGCGGCAGGAAATCCGGAGATCGAAAATGTTAAAATTTCAATTTATTGCGCTGATCGGATCGTTTCTGATCACAGCCTTACTTGCCGTGTTTTGGCATGTTGTTTTGTTCGAAGACCAGTTTCTGCGCCTCGGTGTCTTTACCCGGATGGATAACCCCAATTATGCCTTCGGGGTAACGGCCTGGGCCGTGGAAAGCCTCGCGCTGGTTCTGATTTTCTTCAGGTCCGATTGGCGCCGGACGGAGCTTCTCGACACCCTAAAGTTGGTGTGGTTGGTAGGTGCTTTCGCAGCGGCGTCGTCACTCTTTGGTCTGGCCGCGAAGGTCAAGATTGATGATCTCGTACTTTGGTTCCTTTTGACAGGCAGCTTCATTATCTTGCACACGACGTTTCTCGGGTTTTGGCTGCATGTCGCAACAAAGCGCTTCCAGGTGGGTTAACATCAGACAAACTTTGATCCGAGCACCGGGATAGGTGGCCGCATCAGGCCGCCGCCACAAGCACCTTTTGACGTTTGCAGGCCGCCGTGCGGTGCTGGAACGCAGCGCGATAGTCGGCATCCCCGTAGAGATCGATAAAGGCTTTTTTGTTGGGGTATGAGCCAATCGCGATCAGGTCCCAATCTTCTTTTTGTCCAATGAGTGTCGCCTCAAATGGAGCAACCAGAAGAAATTTTCCCCCGACCTTCTGCATCGTCGGAATACTGACCGAAGCATATCGATCAAAGGCCTCTTTCCCAGAAATACTGTTTTGGCGACCGCCATAGACAGCGACGGTCCGAAACTTGAAGAAGTTGATCAGGGTAAGTGGAGCATCCGGATCTCTGCTCAGAGCTTGTGCCCATTGGTCTGATCGCGGAACGGATCCGCTATTGTCGTCGCCATACCATTTCACAAACTGACTGCAGGTTACTTCATTAATCATAGAATTTTCCTTCTTGGAATTACCTTCGGCATTGCAAAAGCAAGGTAACTTTGTCTGATTCCGGGATGCTGTTCTGCCTATCTTTCAAGGATGTCATTTGAAGATTTCTGGGCAACAACCGGTTTCAGCTGAGCTTATGTGCCAACAAACGGAGACCCTTTGCCGGTGTCGAGATACGCCTTTAGGCTGCCGACAAAAAACATGTCCCACCCGGCTTCACATATTTCGTAGCAAAGCAAATTAGGCGTCAGGCCGTGGTGTTCGAAATGAACAGCTGTGCCGGCTCTACCATCATCCAATGTCCAGACCGCGCGCGTTCCCAGCCACTCCGTCTCGATCTCTTTTGGCTGACCTTCATGGATATGCAGCGCCTCGACGCACTCCCATTCAATCCGCTCGGGATCCAGCTTCGTCGCTTTGAATTTCCAATATCCGTGTTTCCCCGCGAAACCGAACTTTGCAACGTCACCGACTGTCTCAAACTTTCCGGCCTGACTGGTCCACCATTCGGCAATTCCGGTTGTCAGGGCGTCATAGACCGCGCGTTTGGACGCCTGGACGTGAATGATCTCGTTTGTAATTGGAGTGGGTCATGAGGCGCTCCCGCGATGCGAGCTCTTGCTCCAGTGCGGAGGGATGGTTCGTTCGTGTCCGGGTAGGGAAATCACTTGATCACGCCAGCGCGCAACATTCGGAAAATCCTGATCGAAGGCACCAAAGTCAATATCCGCCATGGATTGGGGCTTTGTGGCAATCGCCCGCATCACACGGCCAATTTCGGGAAAAGCAACGGCATCAGCCGCACTGGGTTTGTGTCCGTAGAGGAACGTTTTGCCAGTCAGGAACTTGTCCATCTCGCGCAGCTCAACTTTCAACAAAAGAGCCGCATGCGCGAGCGGTGCTTCGTTTTCGCGTTCAGTTTTCGGAGCACCGTCCTCCCCGCCAAAAACAGGAAACACCACACCGCTGGTAGCCTTCAAAAGGTAATCACTGAACCGTGCTGTGAGCCGCCAGATCGACCGGACGTCTTCGACAGTTCTGCCGAACAGTGGGCGCTGAGGGTACTCCTCATCAAGCCACGCCAAGATCGCGAGCGACTCTCGCAGGTGGGTGCCATTATGCTCCAGGACCGGGACCTTCCCGTGCGGGTTCATTCGCAGAAAAGGATTCTTCCTGTGCTCTTTCTCAGATCCCATCAGATAGTTGGCAACGTAGTCCAGGCCCTTGAATTCCAACCCAAGCAAAACACGCCACCCCATGGGTGATCCGCTGATATTGTAGACCGTCATGCTCATCTGTTTGCCCCTCTGCAATTGCTGTCGAAACCGAGATACGATTGGCGGTCAAATTCAACAAGAAGGCAGAATCTTCGGCTATAGTACGGCTTTTGATACTTAGACCGCCGGCACTGAACCAGGTTCTGAAACTGAGACCAAGTTCGAAAAAACTGCCTTCTTGCAATGCTTTAGGACGTCTTTAGATCCTTTTGTAAGCGCGAGGAGACACGATGGCACTCAGACTTACGACGATCAGCGGCTCACCGCGAGGATGGCGCGTGTTGCTTGGAATGGCGTTCAAGGGACTCAAGCCCGAAATCAAGCTTCTGAAGCTTTCAGAAAATGAACACAAGGCGGAACCCTTTCTCTCGCTCAACCCGCGCGGAACGGTTCCGGTTTTGGAATGCGAGGGAATTGTGCTTCGGGACTCGGTTGCCATTTTGGCTTGGCTGGATCGAAAGTTCCCCAACACGCCACTTTTCGGGAAGACCGAGGTTGAATCTGCGGCGATCTGGCAATCCACGATGGAAAGTCGGCAGTATCTGCGCAAAGCATCAGCCGATTTTCTGACACCGGTGTTCTTCGGTGGTGCTTCATTGAAAGGTAAGGGAACGCCCAGATGGGCTCCTTTGGTCGCTGCAGCCAATCGCGCGCAGACGGAAATGCAGCGCCTCGACACTCAGTTACGGGATGGACGGTACTTTCTCACCGGTGAGAGGCCAACGGCAGCCGATGCCGTAGCTTGGCCCGAAATCAGGCTGTTGCAACGGGCATCTGAGATTCAGCCGGATCTGATGGTAGAATTGGGTTTCGCAGAACATGCCAGGCTATTGGTACACTTGTACGCCTGGAAACAACGTGTCGCCAACCTTCCAGGCGTGGAACAGACAAAGCCCGCGCATTGGCGCACCCATCCATGACAAAATAGACCTAAACCCCGACTATCGATGGACCATTTGCAGCCTAGCGTATTGGTCCGCGGATAGGACGACAGCCTGCAGGAAATTCATGTCGAAACCACCACACCATCCTTCGCCGCAACTCGTATTCGATCACATCACAATTGTAGCGAGGTCGCTCGAAGAAGGCGCCAAGTATGTTCGTGCATCCCTTGGCATTGAAATGCCACCCGGGGAGCACACCCGCTCATGGGAACGCATAATCTGCTACTGTCTCTGGGGCCTGATTGTTTTTTGGAAGTCATTGCCATTGACCCCAAGGCAGAGCGGCCAGATCGACCGCGGTGGTTTGGCCTGGATGATTACGACGAAGAACCCTGTATCGGCGCATGGGTGCTGGGCTCTCGCGATATCAGTAGCGCACTCTCGAAGGCGCAGGAGATGGCAAGCCCTATCATCGAGATGACGCGGGGCGACCTCAATTGGCTCATGTCCGTTCGGGATGACGGCAAGCTGCCTTTGTCTGGTGCGTTTCCGAAGCTGCTCCAGTGGCCTTCCGGACCACATGTCGCCGGGAACATGGGGGATCGAGGGTGCAAATTCGTATCGCTCACGGTCTCTCACCCGAAAGCAGAATTCATCTCGTCCTGGCTTGATAGCAAATTCGATGATCCCCGCATCGATTTCGCAACCGGCACCACCAGTCTTACCGCCACAATCAAAACGCCTTCCGGCCTAAAGACACTTCGCTAAGCAAGTGGGAAATATCGGCCTTGGCGAATTCATCTCGAATACCTCGCGCCGGTCCACTGCCAACGGGTTGGTTGACTGAAGGGACTCAAAGGCGACTTGATCTAGCGACGTATCGTGGATAATAATTGTCTGCGAATCAGATGAGGTGTCATATGAAGCTGAGCGACGGAGTAGAGCAGGCTATACATTCAGTCGCAATGTTGGCCAGCCTTGCGGAAGATGAGCTACTTTCAGCCGCAGCACTCGCCGAGTTCCATGGCGTGTCTGCAAGTTATCTCCTGAAACACTTACAAGCCCTGTCACGCGCCCAGATTCTCGCAACGGTCCCGGGGCCGAAAGGGGGTTACCGCCTTGCCAAGATGCCGGAAAAGATAACGCTTCTTGATGTGATCCTCGCCGTAGAGGGTGGAGAGCCGGCATTTCGATGCAAGGAAATCCGGCGAAATGGACCCAATCCGATGCCGGACGGATATTTTACTGCGCCCTGCCAGATCAACGCGGCAATGCTTCGTGCCGAGAGGTCCTACCGCGCCGAGCTTAGGCGCGTGACAATCGCTGGCCTGCTGGAACAAGTCATCAGTGACGACGATGGGACACTTGCCGCCCGCAGTTGCGCTTTTCTTGAAGCCAACGTCCGAAGATCAAATCCAAATCCCACAAAGTAAGGAAGACCCATGCAACCACGCATCGATTACATGAACGCATCGCCTGACTCAATTCAGGCGGTCTGGGCCCTGGAGAAATTTGTCGCCGAGAAATCGGGCCTCGAAGAGCGCCTCCGGCTTTTGCTGAAAATCCGTGCATCGCAGATCAATGGCTGTGCCTTCTGCATCGATATGCACGTCAAAGAAGCCCGCAGAGCTGGATTGAGCGAACAATGGATCGCGCTTATTGCCGCATGGCGCGAGTCCCCTGTCTACGATGAAAGGGAGCGTGCGGTTCTGGCTTGGACTGACGCCCTCACCAACGTGTCGCAGACTGGGGCGCCGGATGAGGATTTTGATACTCTCAAAGCTCATTTTTCCGATGAAGACATTACGAAGCTCACCGTTGCAATCGGCACCATCAATATCTGGAACCGCATCGCTGTTAGCTTTCGGTCTCAACACGAGATCGATCCTACCAACTGAAACACCACTCACGAACTGATGCGCCGCCTTGGGATGGAGCATCACATCTGCTCACCAACAAGCTTCATTGTCGGGCAGACGACACACGTCCGATTCAGACAGGCGTCCATTAGAGCGGGCTGCCGGGAGAATGCATATGAAAAAAAGCGTCATCATCTGGCTGCTGGCAACACTTTTGCCGTGGGCCGCCAGCCAAACAACCGCGCACGAGACCGATCTGGAAGACGGTATCGTGAGGACGCTTATGACGTCCGAAGAAATTGGCAACATCCCGGGTCACAGATTAACTGCTGCTCGGGTTATTCTTCGGCCTGAAGCTTCCGCAGACGCACATCGGCACGAAGCATTTGTTTTCGTGATCATGCTGCGCGGCCGTGTACAGTCGCAGCTCGACAATGGTGAGATCATTGAATACGGCGTTGGCGACACGTGGATTGAGCCCCCTGGCGCATTGCACAGCTTAACCCGCAACCCCAGCACAACAGAAGATGCAGAGTTTATCGCCGTGTTTGTGGCTCAAGATGGCGCCAGGCTCACGACATCAGGTCAGTGGTCAGAATGACGTGGGCTACCGAACAAACCTAGCAGGAGGACCAGAATGCTAAAGAGCATATGCCCGATCTTTCCGAGTTCGGATTTTCACAGAACCTCAGCTTTCTATGGTGAGCTGGGCTTTCAGGAAGTCGCAAGGTTTGAAGAAAATGGCTACCTGATCCTCGCCCGCGATTGTGTGGAAGTCCATTTCTTCAGCACTCAAGGACATGAGACTTCAGTTCATTCTGACCATGGTGCCTTTGTGCGCGTCGAGAATGCCAGCACATTGTCGGCCGAGTACGAAGCCCTGAATCTAGCTGGTCAAGATATTCCTCGCTTTGAGAGAGCAAAAGAGAAACCCTGGGGCGTGTGTGAACTGGCAATCGTCGACCCAGACGGAAATCTCCTTCGAATGGGGCACATCACCGAAAAGGCCTCATAAACGGGTATTGGCGTTGACCATAGGCCTGGCAATCGAGGACGGCCCAAAGCAGACTTTGATCGTGGTGCTCGACTGCTGCAGTCGCGGCCACCCAAGACACGTTCTAGTTCTGCGACTAGATAATAGCAGATGGATATCAAAAAAAGTGACCAGCCAATTTGAGGATAAGGGATTCAGTTTGGTGTATCGGGATACCGGTCCGACAGAGGCAACGACACTGGTTTTCATACACGCAATGTCCTTTCACCAGGACATTTTGCAGGGCGTTCTTTCCCGATTGCCGGAAGGCCTCAGGATCGTAAGCTACGATCAGAGAGGTCACGGTGAGTCTGACGTGCCCGATCTGCCTTACTCACTGGACGACTACGCTGACGACGCGATCCAACTTCTTGATCATCTTGAAATTCAGTCCTGTAACCTTGTTGGTATTTCATTCGGGGGACTAGTCGCCCAGAGAGTTGCAGAGCTGCGTCCCGACCTCGTAGAGCGGCTTGTGCTCTCCAATACAGCAATGAAAATCGGTATTCTTGAAGATTGGATGGAGGGTGCTACTGCGGCCCGCACCGAAGGGTTTTGTCGAAAGAAAATCGAAGATTCCTTTCGGCACCTGTTTTCTCCCGAATTTTGTCAGTCATCTCCGCGCTTTGAAGAATTGGTCGCCCGACGGTTGCGTTTGTCTGTTGAAGGCTATGTCGGCTGCTGTCAGGCGATCGGCCATGCAGATTTGTCAAAGACAGCTTCCCGTCCCGCCCAACCAACGCTTGTTATTGGCACCGACAATGACGTCGTGACACCACGTGACATCGTAGCGGAACTCGCTGCTTCTCTTCCAAATAGCGAGTTCAAGCTGATACGGGGAGCCGGTCATTTACCCTGCGTTGACAAACCAAAAGAGTTTGCCGGATTGCTTGTATCGTTTTTGGATTTGTAGCTCGGCACTCATGAAGTCCCATCTGACGTCGCGACCTTTCCACTGTGCCAAGCAAAAGCTGCCCTTCATGGGCCGCGCAGCATTTAGCAGAATGGGTTTTCTTGCTGCCGCTAGATCGATCACGACATGCTCGCCGGATCAGAAGCACCATCCAATTTAGTAAATCCGGCCCAAAGCGGACCTTGACCCCGCCCCTTAGATGCTGCGGTCGCGGCCCGCTTTGCTGACATTCACTGCAAGTGCAAGATCTGGACTAGGTCGAACTGACAGTCTGCGGACAAACCTGCCGTTGAATAAAGGTCCGCTTTCAGTCCAACACCTAGAGTTCCACCAATCGCTCATCGACTGGTGAGGACTGGACGATAGACGAATTGGTGGCTCCAAAGGGTACGATCCGGTCAATGACAGCTTCCATTTCGGCAACGTCGCGGACATGCGCCCGAGCGACGAAGCAGTCTTCTCCCGATACACGATCACAAGCGACGATTTGCGGCGTCTCCTGGATCGCCACGATCATGTTCTTCATCTCGCCGGGCAGTGGGCGCGCGCGGATAAGGATCGTCAAGCCGTAGCCAAGGCGGGCCGGGTCGATGCGCGCGCCGTAGCCTGTGATGATGCCCACATCCTCAAGTCGTCGCACACGGTCCGCCACGCTTGGGGCGGACAGACCAACGCGGCGCGACAGCTCGGCACGGGGAATACGGGCATCCGCGCACAGCTCGCGCAGAATCGCGGCGTCGGTGCTATCTAAATCACTTTCTTCGGATCGAAGGTTATCAGGTGTTTTTTTCTTCTTTCTTGCGTTCAATTCGGTCACTGACATATCCAATCTCCATATAGAAATCTGTTTCCACCTTGCATTATAGATGCATGACAGATCAATCCCCAGAAAACCCTGCCCTCGCCAACGCCCCCGGATTCATGTCGCGCATGTCCGGGGCCGTTCCCCCTCACGCATGGTTCGGCGTTTCCGCCGTTTTCCACTATCTTGGCCCGGCTTTCGCGGTTCTGCTCTTTCCGGTCGTTGGTGTGCTTGGCGTTGCCTGGTTCCGCATCGCGTCAGCCGCATTGGTTTTCGCACCGATCACAAAACCCTGGCGCACGTTCAAGAAATCGTCGCCCCGCGAGCGTCTTATTCTGCTTGCGCTTGGCGGGTGTCTCGCGGTGATGAATAGCTCCTTCTATCTGGCGCTCGATCGGCTGCCGATCTCGCTGGTCGCCGCCATCGAGTTCGTGGGCACCATCGGGATCGCTCTCTGGGGTCTCCGCACAAGCCGCAACTATCTGGCGTTCGCCTTTGCCATCATCGGCGTGGCGCTCCTGATAGACGTGCCGTCGCTATTGGCGGTCGAAGGCCCTGACCTCACGTCCGACCTTCTTGGCCTGTTCTGGGCCGTGCTGAACGGGTCTCTGTTCGTCCTATACATCATACTCGGCCACAAGATTTCCGAAGGGGGCGCTTCTGGCGGTGTGGAGCGTCTCGGCGCGGCTATGACAGCGGCATTCATCTTCGTCATGCCCATCGGCTTCCTGCAAGCTCTCGAAGCCTTCGGCGCACCGCTTCTGGTTCTGGCCGGGATTGGGGTCGGTATCTGCTCGTCTGTCATCCCCTATGTCTGCGATCAACTTGCGATGGCTCGCCTACCACGTGCAAGCTTTGCGTTCCTGCTCGCTCTCCTTCCTGCGACCGCTACGATCATTGGCGTCATCGTCCTGCGCCAAATTCCGAGCCCCGTAGATGTCCTCGGAGTGATCCTCGTCATGATCGGCGTGGCCGTTCACAAACCCGCGCCAATGCCGGTTTTGGCGGCGAACGGTGACTGAAACCGGCCGTTCGCCGGACCCTGACGAATAAGCAGGGTGGGCTCAAAGCGGGCTTTCGCTTGGCTGTCGGTCGCAAATCAGGCCGCTTCACCTGCTCTCGTATGGAAAACCTGACTTTCTGCCAATCGCCAGTTTCGCTATTCTCTAACGACAAATGAATTTCAGATCCCGTCGCATATGCGGGTTATCATATGCACCTCCCTGTTGGACTGGCCCCGGCAACAGCCGGGGTCTTTTTTGTTCAGGAAAAAGTTCGGCCCACAGCGGACCCTAGACGTCCAGCTCCTCGCCTGAGCGCAATTCTACCAGAGCAGACATCCACGGGCCCGTGTGTTACTGAAGCACATGATGAAGAGGAGGCAGGCAAATGGGTGTCATACGCATTGTTGCAGACGTTAGGGCAGACGTCGTTGAGGAGGTCAAAGCATTCTATGCAGAGCTTTTCGAACTCAAAACAGTGATGGATCAAAATTGGATCGTCACGCTTGCTTCAGGCGGATCGGCCCCGGTTCAAATTAATGTCGCGAGCGAGGGCGGGTCAGGAACGCCGGTGCCTGATTTGTCGATCGAAGTGGATGATGTAAACGCTGTCTATTCCCGAGCCAGAGAACTCGGCCATGAAGTCACTTACGAGTTGACCAATGAGCCTTGGGGTGTGCGTAGGTTTTTCATAAAAGATCCGACTGGCAAGATCATAAACGTGCTTTCTCATAGCGACTAACGGCCCAAAGCCGACATTCAGCAGTGCTCGAAGTCACTCGATCAAATTCCCAGAACCGGACATTGGTTCACAGTGCAGCATTTTGGTTTGACGAACGGAAACTCTACGGGCCTAGCAGTCATTTTGCTGTTTGGTTCATTCACGTAGCATCAAGTCGCCGTTGTGGCAGGACAATTGCTGCCACAAAGTGATGGTTACCAAGCCGGACTTTGGCCGCTTTCGATTTGGTCTTATCTGCGTTAGTCCATTGTACGAAGATTGCGGGTAAAATGATCTCGAACATTGATATCGAGTCTCAGGGCATCACCACCCGCGGGCTTCACGACACTTTACCGCATCAAGCAATTGCTGAACCGGTTGCGTGCTTGAACTTGACATTTTCGGCATAAATTTAAAAATTAACTGATATTTTGCGTTTTTTTGACCGCCACCACGTCCATTCACGTTCGGAGTAGGTTGATGAAAGGGTTATCCAAATGTTCGATGTCAAAGTGAGTTTTGCTGCAATATTCTTACTTCTATCCAGCCCTGCGTTCGCTGCACCGCTCCTACCCGGCGACTCAATCGTCTTATTTGGCACAAGTGAAGTCGCTGACCCGGACCTTACGGGACTGGAACTGAACGACAATCTATTGCCGTTCCGAATGGATCCGGATCCGGCGACGCCCTTTACGGATGCTGGCGGAAACGTGCAGAACCGTGTCACACGTTCCACCAACACCGGTAACCTGATCTTTGCGCCACGCATCCTAGATACTTTCAACACCGAAGCCGGGAGGTTCGTAATCAGCGGGTTTACACTGACAGGGTTCAGTGGCTTTGCGACGGACGTGGATTTTCGTACCGATGGTCCTGGTAGCGAAGGTATTGAAATCGCCCGGCGCTCAGTGTCCGATGATCTACTGGAATTCAGATTTCCGTTGGGAGTTCAGATCGGCTCGACCTTCCCAGGTGTGCAACAAGAGAGCCGGTTCGCCGCAATCAAGACCGACGCAACTAATTTCGCGCTGACAGGCACCATGACAATCGATGGTTTTTTGCGAAGATCTCGATGTCGCCGGTGCACCACTCCCTGTTATGGATGACGACCGTGTCTCAATAACGCTAGACGGCCTCGCAGCGCCAGTCGCGGTGTCACCAGTTCCGTTGCCTGCAAGTGCATTGCTTTTATTGGCTGGGCTGGCCGGGCTTTGCGCAATGCCCCGGAAGCGCAGACGGTAGCCTGCGAAGGGAGCCGTCGGCCTTCGTTGAAGGCTTTTAGATGCATACCAGAACTTGGTTGGGCTCACTACCGACCTAGGAGCCGATGCAGCATCTTCTGCCTAGGACATGGTTGCGCCCCGCGTGGACGGCCCAAACCAGCCGTTGGTCACCTAGTTTGGATGCTGCATTTGCAAACCGCATGGCCGCCGTTCGCGCAAGGCGCAGCATTTCAATGAGAGGCAATGACGGCCTTGCGGACAAACTTGCCGTTCATTTCGATGGATTGAATGACCGCTTTGAGGTGTCAGTGGCTAGTTGAACAACGGTATCGACATGCTTGCTGCACGACGCGGCACCATTCAAAATAGCGTCAACCGGCCACCAGCGGGCTTCACTTACATCGTCCTGCGCGATGGGTTCGCCGGAAACGTACTCGCAAAGCACCGCAGCAAGAAGAAAGTGGAATTTGACTATGCCGCATTCGTCACGATCAATCACATCCACATTGGTCAGATAGCGGACGGGACGGGCGATGATGGTGGTTTCCTTACACAGTTCCCGTATGGCTGCATCCATCGCGGTCTCGCCAAGATCGACGTGACCGCCTGGAAAGCCCCAGAGGCCTGCGTCAGGTTCGTTGCGTCGCTTCACGAGAAGCGTCATGCCGTCCCTGATTACGATGGCGAGGGCTGCGACCTTTGGATGATCCGTCATGAGGACGCACTTTCCGAGCGCGGCAGGGAAAGGAACCCGGCAGAAACGATGATGAGAATGCCGACGAGGGACAGCAATGTGGGCAGTTCACCAAAGAAGATTAGACCCCAGCCCAAGCTGAAGACGAGATAGCTGTAGTCGAAGGCGGCGACGGTCGCGGGTGGTCCGTTCTGGTAGGCGATTGCCGCCCCGACACTGCCGACAAGTATCACGGCGGCCAGCGCCGCGACCACGCCAATCAGTCCAAGGTCTAGCGTCTGCCAAGGCCCGAAGATCAAAGAGCCTTCCTGCCCCGAGAACAGACCAAGGCATGCTCCAGCAACGATGAATGCGACATTCAGCGCAAGAGCGAGCGCGAACGGATCGTCGTCGCGACATTTGCGGGCTGTCAGCAGCATCGCACAGGCATAGAGAAACGCCGCCAACATCGGAAGAAGCGTTGCCAGATCGAAGCCGGAAGCGTCGGGGCGCAGGATCAGGACCACGCCTGCGAAGCCCAGAAGGATCGCGAGCAAGACGCGGGGCGCGGGCCAGCGAAGGGCCTGAACCGAGGCGACGAGAGTGATAAGGATTGGCGAGGTGTAATAAGCTGCGGCTGCAAGAGACAGTGGCATCAGAGGCAGCGCGGAGTAATAAGCAAGCCACATTGCGACCAGCAGAACGCTGCGCAGGATCACCCAACCGAGCGAGCCAAGACGCTTTTGCCCTTTGCGCCGAGCAAGCCACCAGAGCGGCGGAACGACCAGCGCGGAGCGCAGGATATACATCTGCCACAGAGGGAGATCGAGGCCGGTGGCCTTGATGATAGCATCGCCGAGCGACAGCGCAAGAACGGCGATGACGACCGCGCTGACGGCCAAGCCGGTTCGGTAATGTGGTAAGTCGTCCGTCATGACTTCGCGGCCTTTCCTGTGCTGCGCCTCGCTCCGCCGAAGGCGGCGAGAAGCGCACCTGCGAAGTAGATCGCAAGGCCGTTCATCGTTGCGGGGGCATAGTCTACGCGACTTTCGACAATCTGGAACAGAAAGACAAACAGCGGGCCAAGCGTCGTAATAGCGGCAAGCGAGAGCGTGGACATCAGCGAGATCGCCTTCTGCATAGCGAAGACGGGAAATGCCATGATGACGAAGCCGATCAGCACGACGATGAGCACTCCTTGCAGATTGACCGGGCCTTTCGTGTCGAGACCAAAGCCTGCTGCCACCAACGCCACGACCACATAGAGCGGAAAGCGCAGCCCGTATTGCGCAACGGGCGCAACCCCGAGGCGGTCGAGGCGCTGGCTGTAGATCATCATGGCCGCGAGGCTGATCGCCGACACTCCGGTAAATAACAGGCCGCCCAGGGCAACCATCCAGCCGCCCCGAACGAAACCCGACTGCCCGAGCAGCGTGATTGCTGCAAGATAGATGACCGCGATCATGATAATGACGAGGCCCGCACCCTCAATCCTGTTCCGAAGCGAGGAGGCTTCCCGGACACCAAAGGCTAATAACACCAAAATTGCGACCGGGATTAGGCCGGAGAAGATCGTGAAAACGACCGCCGGTTCGATCATCTGGAGCGCGAAGAAATAGGCAATCCAGACGAAGGCGGTCGTGAGGTTCAACCCTAGAAGGGCATGACCGTTGTTCCATGCGATGTGCAACTGATCCGGGGACCGAAAGAGTGTCCAGGCGAGCGTTCCCACCGCCGTGAAGCCAAAAACGGCCGCACCGATCAGGAAAGAGTCATAGTCCTGAAACACGCCGCCGAAGAAGACGGCCTGCGCAGCTTCGAGGATCACGAAGGAAAAGGCCCAGATCAGACCGAGGGTCGCGTTATTCATCTTGAAATCCTGTCTTTTTCCAGATGCTTACGACATAACTGGTGGACGATGTGGTCAAATACTCCAAAAATATGGAGAAATAGACCACATGAGAGGAAGTATGGACGCACTGGACTTTCGGATCGTCGCCGCCCTTCAGGCGGACGGCACGCTGACCAAGGCCGAGCTGGCCGAAGCAGTGGGATCAACGCCATCGACATGTTTGCGACGGGTTGCCGAGTTGCGCCGCACGGGCGTGCTGACAGACTGTGTGTTTCTCGCTGATCCGGCGAAGCTCGGGCGCGGCATTCGCGCCATCATCACCGTGACAACCCGCGACCACACCAAAGAGCTCCGCATATCATTCGCCAACCGCATCACCGAGGAGCCCACAATCCTGCAAGCCTATGGCGTGACCGGTGAGCTGGACGCCGTTCTGATCGGAGTGTTCCGCGACATGGAAGAGTATCAGGCGCTCTGCGATCGACTATTCGACAGCGACCCCGATGTTGTGCGCTATACGACCCTGTTCGCTGTTGAGACCTACAAAGAGACAACCGCTATCACATCGTTAGATGGCGGGTGAGCGGACATTCGCGGCTGCGCAGCAACGTGGCAGGTACGGACTCTTCGCGGCCGCTAAGGCAGATGCAGCATCTCAGCCAAAAGTACGAGAATACCTCGCGCAAGGACGGCCCAAACCTGCCATTCACTAATCAGTCAAGATGCTGCGGCTGAAGCCCGATTTGCTGACATTCGCCGCAGGCGCGAAAACGACACTTACTCGAACTGGAAGTCTGCGAAATAAGCAGTCGCACGGATGTTCACATTGCGTATTCCCTCGCTTCGCAACTGCAAAACACACCCCAAACAATTACCCTTTGTGCCCTGGTATAGGCTTTGACGTAATGGGATCGTCAACTTTGCTAACAAGAGGATTGGATGGTTTTTCCTACACCAGATGTAATGCGCATGGTCGAAAAGACCGCTAGTCTTGTTCCTCTTCCAGCAGACGGCTCAGCTTTTCGCCGTAGAATTCGCTGTGTTGGATCAGCAGTCTTTCTGCCTCCACATCATCCCGTGCCAAAATCGCATTTACCAAAGGCTCATGTACTGACGCAACCGCTTCGGCAGAAGGCAGAGCGTCGTTGACTGAACCGATGTACATACGTAATTGGCCCTCCACCTGACGAAAATGCTCAATCAGTCTTTTGTTGAGGGAAGCTTCGACGATGGTTCTGTGCAGGTTCAAATCGGCATCAGCGAGGTCGATTTTTGATCCTGACTTCGCCACCGCTTCAAGCTTTTCATATGCGCTTGAGATTTCTGCACCACGTTCATCGGTCAGGTTGCGTGCCGCCAATCGCCCTGCCAAACCTTCAAGGCTTGCGCGCAGAGTGTAAAGTTCGTCGGCGTCCTCGGCGGTCAGCTTCATCACTTCCCAGCTGGAATAAAGGTTCTGAACAATCAAACCGTCGCCAGCAAGACGGTGCAAGGCGGTTCGGATTGTTCCGCGCGACAGGCCCAACTGTGACGCCAGTACCTGTTCGGTAATACGCTCGCCCGGCGCGATTTCCCCGCCCAGAACAGCATTGCGCAATTGAGTTGCGGCCTTGCGGTCAAGGCTTTCTTTCACAATGGGCGATTTGAGCGATGATACTTTGGGCAAAACGGGTTCCTTGTGTCGGTCGGCGCGCTTGAGCCGATAGTTTAATCCGGGCCTCCTGTCACATTAATACGCGCAAATTGATTACCTAATTTATGGATCGGTAAATGGAAGGCATTTCCTTCACCGGGTCAAGCAAAGACCAATCCCCTTGCGCGACGTCAAAACCTTTTGGAAACGGTGGCCGTGCCTCTTCGCCAATCGATTGCATGACCCGATCATCGCGATAATAGCATTGCACAACGAGTGTTTGCAGGCGTCTTGCCACATCGGGATGGTCTTTGCGAAATGTTTCGGCACCGCTTGCGCTATCGGCGAATACCGCCAGATCAGCGGCCAGTTCGGGGTAAGCTGAGGCCTCGATGTCGGCCAGGATCGTCGGGTCATCGGCACCTGGCACGCCATAACTGTCACTGGCCGGGATGATCAGGCCTGCGAGTCTTGCCAATGTTTCGCGATCGGTTTCGGAAAAAGCGGTCATGATCTTCTCCTTATTCATCGAACAGATTGGCAAGGCGCTGCTTGATCTGATCGGCAATATAAAGCGCGAGGGCCTGCAATGTGCTGGTCGGATTCACGCCAGCCGAAGTCACGAAAACTGATCCGTCGACGATAAACAGGTTTTTGCAATCGTGGGCGCGGCCCCATTCGTTGACCACAGATGCCGCTGGATCGGTGCCCATGCGCGCAGTACCAAGCCAGTGCCAGCCGCCATATTCGATGGGCTTGGTGGCAAAGGTTTTGACCGCGCCGGCGGCTTTCAGAATTTCCGTGATCCGCTCGATTGAATGGTCGAGCATCTTGTCGGTGTTTTCCCCGATCTTATAGGTGATCTTGGGCGCGGGAATGCCGTTGCTGTCTGTCAGCTCGGGGTCCAGCGTGACCCTGTTGTGCAGCTCTGGCAGATCCTCGCAGACGGCGACGAAACTGGTGATGTGCTTTTGCAAACGCCGCGCCGCCTCGTGGTGGCCCTCGCCCCATGGGATCTCGCCCCAGTCCAAACCATAAAGCACGGATTCGACCGTCGCAGTGTTACGATGCGATTCCAACAGGTAGCCACGAGTGAAACCGCGATCCGGATCGGTCTCGTAGAATTCGTGGCTCCAGATGTTTTTGTGTGGGCCTTTGTGTCCGTCGACCTCTTCCTCAAAAATGCCCTGCACCCAAGAATAGGGGTGCAACATCAGGTTCTTGCCGACCAGACCTGAGGAATTCGCCAGCCCGTCGGGATGAGTCTTTGAGGCCGAGTTCAACATCAGACGCGGTGTTCCAATGCCGTTGCTGGCCAGAATAACCACATGCGCCTCGATATGGCGTTCCACATTCTTCGCGTCGAAATACACAACGCCGGTGGCCATGCCTGTTTCATCATCGGTGGTGACGCGGGCGACGCGGCATTCGGTGCGCATGTCGACACCGGCACGGGCGGCGTGCGGCCAATAGGTGACATCCGCACTGCCTTTTGCGCCCTGAGCGCACCCTGTCATGCAGGCGCCAAGGTTGATGCATTGGGCGCGCCCGTCATACTCCTCGGTCGCGATAGAGACATCCGATGGCCACCAGTGAATGCCCAATTTGTTGCAGCCTTTGGCCAGAACCTCACCCGATTTCCCAAGAGGCACCGGGGGCAGAACAGAAGTTTTTCCGGGCGGATAGGCCGGATCACCTTCCAACCCGGCAACCCCCATCATTTTGTCGTTCTCGGCAAAGAAAGGCTCTAGCGTTTCATAATCCATGGGCCAGTCATCGCCCACACCATCCAGCGTTTTGGTGCGAAAGTCTGAGGGGTGGAAGCGCGGGAAATGGCCTGAGAACAGAACCGTGCCGCCGCCGGGGCCGTTGAAGTTCACGATCTTGATGGGAGAGTCGTCATCGTTGATCGGATAGTCTGCGGGCGCTTTGCGGATGTTGGGGCTGGCGCTGAAATCACCTTGCGCGCGGGCTTCCCAGTCTTTTCCGGTTGTCGGATAGGTCGCTGGGTTCGGCATCGGGCCTTGCTCAAGGCAAACGATATGCATCTTGGTTTCGGCCAAGCTCCAGGCCACGGCGGCACCCGAAGCACCGCCCCCAATGATCACAACATCGACGGTTTCATCTGCCATTTACTGTACTCCTCGACGTGTCATCAGTTGATCCGATCACCGGTCTGGCTATCGAACAGATGCACGTCGTCGACCTTCGGATTGATAAAGGCGCTGTCGCCGGTTTTTCCATCATAGCGGCCCTGCACAAGCACACCGCCCGAGACGCTGCCAAGGCCGATGACCACTTCGGTTTGTGATCCTGTCGGTTCGACCAAGTTGATCTGAACGGGCGCGCCTTGATCTGCGAAATTTAGTACCTCAGGCCGGATGCCGACTTTGACGGGGCCGTTCTCCAGCCCGTCCTGTGCAGGCAACGACAGCACGAAACCGTCAGCAATGCGGACCTGCATGCGGGAACCCTCGTGCCCCAAAATCTCACCATCCCAAAGGTTGATCCTTGGCGTGCCAAAAAAACTGGCAACGAAAGTGTTGATCGGGCGCATGTAAAGATCGTCCGGCGCCCCCAACTGCACGATCATCCCGTCGCGCATGATTGCGATCCGATCAGCCATGGTCATCGCTTCGATCTGATCGTGGGTGACATAGACCATCGTGCGGCCAAGACGTTGATGCAACGCCTTGATCTCGCTGCGCATTGTGGTGCGCAGCGCCGCGTCAAGGTTGGACAGCGGCTCGTCCAGAAGGAAAGCCAAAGGTTCGCGCACCATAGCGCGGCCCATGGCCACGCGTTGACGCTGCCCGCCGGACAGCGCGCGCGGACGCCGGTCGAGATAGGCGTCGATCTCAAGCATCTTGGCGATGTCGCTCACGCGGGTCTGGATATCGACTTTGCCGAGGCCCGCGATCTTGAGGCCAAAGGCAAGATTTTGGCGCACCGTCATTTGCGGATAAAGCGCGTAATTCTGGAACACCATCGCCAGATTGCGCTTCTGCGGCGGCGTCGCGGTCACGTCTTCGTCGTCGATGAACACCGCGCCGGACGTGGCATCTTCCAGCCCGGCGATGATCTTAAGCAGGGTCGATTTTCCACACCCCGACGGACCGATAAGCGTCAGCAGCTCGCCATCGTTGATCTCCAAGTCGATGCCTTTGAGAACCGGCAGGTCGCCGTATTTCTTCTCGACATTTCTGATGGATATTTTGGACATTCTTATGCGTGCCTTTATTTCGAGGAGCCTGCGGTCAATCCGCCAACCAGCCAATTTTGGAAGAACAACACCGCTATTCCGACCGGGATCAGCCCGACCAGTGAGGCGGTTGCCATCTGTCCGTAATTCACGATCTGATCCCCGCCAAACAGTGCGAGTGCGACCGGAAGCGTGCGAGAATCGTTGCTGGTCATGAAGAAGGCGAACAGAAATTCGTTATAGGTCAGCACGGCACAGATGATCGCTGTGGCCACAAGGCCGGGTGTTACCGTGGGCAAGATCACCCAAAGGATGGTTTTCAGAATTCCGGCCCCATCCATCGCGGCGGCTTGGTCGATCTCTTTCGGGACGCGGTGCAAAAAGCCAAGCATCAGCCACAGGGCGACTGGGACGTTCATCAGCGCGTAAACCAGCGTGATCCCCGGCACGGAATGTAACAGACCGATGGTTTTCAGGAAGAAGAAGAACGGCAAAAGCGCAATCACCGGCGGCGCTACATAAAGCCCGATGGCCAATGCGCTGAGGGTCGTTCCTCCGGTCTTGTAGCGGTCGATGGCATATGCGGCAGGAAAGGCGATCAAAAGCGTGCCCAAGGCCGCGCAAGACGACGCGATAATGCTATTGATCATAAAGGATGCCATGGGCAGAGCAGTGCCGATGTTTTTCCAGTTCTCGAACGTCGGGTTACTGGGCCAGAAGATGCTGGTCGAGATTTCCGCCGGTGTCTTAAAGCTGACCGCCAAAAGATAGAGGATCGGGAGAATGAAAAACCCAAGGGCGAGAGCCAATGCGATGGCTTGTGCGATGGTTGAAATGCGCATGGTTCAGCCCTCCGTATGTTCTAGCACGCGCTTGTGCAGCATCATGACGGGAAGTGTCACAAGCGAGACCAAGACCACCAAGAGCAGAACCTGAGCGCTGGCATAGCCCGCGTCATAGGTCTGAAACAGCGTTCGATAGACAGAGTATGACGCCAGATTGGTGCCAATTCCCGGCCCGCCCTTGGTGAGAATGAACACCAGATCAAAGACCTTGAACGCCAGGATCAGCTTGATCAGGAAGATGCCCAGGAAGGCCGGCATCAAAAGCGGCAGTTGCACCGAAAAGAACGTGCGCGCGGGGCTTGCCCCATCCATGTAGGCCGCTTGGCGAATATCATCGGGCAACGAGCGGATCGCGGCATAGGCCAGAAGTGTGACAAAGGGTGTCCATTGCCATGTGTCCGCCAACATCAAGGCGAACATGGCGTGGGGCATTCGCCCGATGAACGAGATGGGTTCTGAGAAAAGACCAAGCTCGATCATGACGCCGTTGACCAATCCGCCCTGCGGCAACAACATCAAATTCCACGCAATGCCGATCATGATCGGGGGCGTCATCATCGGGATGAAAATCAGAGAGCGCCAGATTGTGCTGAACCGCGTCATCCGCACCAGAAGCAAGGCAATCGCAACGCCGAACACCATTTGGATCATCGAAGCGGGGATCGCGAAGGCCGCTGTGCGCCAAAGCGATGAGACGTAATCGCCAGTCAGCGCGAATTCTAAATTCGACGTACCAACCCATTTCTGAAAGGGCCGCGCCAGGCTGCTTTTGGAAAACGCCGAGGCAATCATGTAAATTCCGGGATACAGCCCAATGATCAAAAGCGAGGCCACCAAAGGCAAGCTCATGATCCACGCCGACCGGCGTGCAATTGCCTGTGACGAGCGTTTTGGGCTGGAATTTCCGATGTCTGTCGACGCCATCCGTTAGCGACCTTGTGTCATTCCGTGTCGATCTTGGCAGGACCCCGCGCTAGCGGGATCCCGTCACATGTTTACGGTAGGGAGGAGAGCTTTGCGAAGAAAACTCCAAATTTGTTAACCCAAGAGGCGCTTCCACTGACGATCCGTGGTTTCCAGCATCTCCATGTGGTTCTGCTGACCCGCCACCATCTTGGCCAATTCATCCGTTAGGACACGCATCAACTGTGGGCTTTCCGGGATTTTCGGCCATGGCATAAAGGCTTGCGAGGCGGCAATCTGAGCCTCGGCCACCTTGGGTGCAAATCCGGTGTATTCCTTGCTGGTCATCACCGACCGGCGTACTGGATCCGAGAAGGTGCCCGGTGTCGACGACACCTCAAGCTGTACCGCTGGCGAGGTGGCCCACTTGATGAACTCCCACGCCAGATCCTTGTTTTGGCTGCCTGTGGAAATACCAAGACCCCAACCCGCATTCAGAGCCGCGCGTGGTGATTGACCTGCTTGGCCAACAGGCAGACTGGTCACACCCCATTTGCCCGCAATGGCAGAGTTCGGGTCGTTCTCGGCGTGAATGCCAAGGTCTGTCCAGAATTCGATCATGGCTGCGTTGCCGCCAAGGAACGCTGGAATACCGTTTTCAAAGCCCACTTCAGCCGGTGTCGGGAAGCAGTAAGGAATGACTTTTTCCAATTGCTCGGCGCAGGTGACTTGGATGTCTTCCAGAAGTGCGGATTGGTTGTCATCGGTCAAAAGACGACCCTGATAACCTGCGACACGGTTCACATAGCCCGACCCCAATGCCACTGGGATATTCACGCCCATGATAACAGCGCCGAATTTCCCTTCTGCCTTACCGGCCTCGGTGATGCCCTTGGTGGCCTCAAAGTACTCATCCCATGTGGTTGGGACGCCAAAGCCAGCATTGTCGAGAAGCTCTTGGTTGTAGAACAACACATGCGCGTCGCCATCCCAAGGAAGGCCATAACGACGTCCGCCGTATTCCATGTAGATATCGCTGAACGGCTCGAGGAAGTCGTCCGGCTGGATATAGTCTTTTTCCGCTTCGATCTTGTCTGTGATGTCTTCCATGATGCCGTTTTCGGCCATGGCACCGATACTGGCGTACCAATAGTCGATCATGTCGTATTGATTGGCGCCCGAGCTGACATCAATCGTCGCCTGCGATTCCGAGGCATCATAAGGAATGGCTGTCAGTTCGATCGTCGCGCCCGTCTGGGCTTCGAACATCTCTTTCAGTTTCTTGGCAGCACCGATGCGTGGCTGAGTGACCAGCCAGTTGAGCTTCTGTCCACTAAAATCCTGCGCAAGCGCGCTTCCTGGAAGCGTGAAGCCGAGTGCGCCAACCGCGGTTCCACTGGCAAGTCCGTTCAAAACGCTTCGACGCGTAACGCCTTGCATCGGCTTATGTGTCTTCGAATATTTCATCTGATTTCCTCCCAAGAATTTTCCGTGACTGATGTTTTGGGTCTCCTCCGCCCGCATTCATCAGTGGATGCTTTTGATCTGCTCAGTTTCTGAATTCACGCCTCATTTTTTCGCCCGTTGCTGTCTGATATTAGTTAACGCGGGTGTTTGGATAATTGTCAACAATTTATCCTTTGCCATGTTTTTGCTCACGCCGAATGATCCGGGGCGGCTCAAATGCCGTCACATACGGCGGGTCGCATTCGAACTTCTCGATGTCCACCAAGCACGTGTGCGCGATTGGTCCCTGAGCAAGACGAGACGTTCCTTTGTCGAGTGTCAGCACATTCGGATTGCCGTGCTTGCAGAGGCTGCCCTCCTCCCCCGGCACCTCAGGATCGAACCAAGCGCCTGTGCTCATCTGTAGAACACCGGGGCGCACGCGCTCATCGACAACCGCTACGGCAAGACATGCCCCCCGCGCGTTGTGCAACCTGACGAAATCCTTGTCGTTGATCCCGCGCGCCTTTGCGTCTTCGGGATGCATCAGCACAGGTTCGCGCCCATTTATCTTCAGGTCGCGACTGCCCTTTGCGTGGTCGAATTGAGAATGCAGTTTGGCCACTGGCTGGTTCGAGATCAGATGCAGCGGCAACCCATCCGTCTGCCCCAACCACTCCGCCGGTTCCATCCAGAACGGATGGCCCGGGCAATCCGCATAGCCAAAAGCGTCGATGGTGTCCGAGAATATTTCGATCTTTCCGCTGGGCGTCAGCAACGGATCGGCATCGGGGTTGTTGCGAAACGCCTCCAGAAAGACGTTTGCAGGGTCTGGTGCGGGAAGTTTGAACCAGCCTTGCGATTTGAACTCATCGAAACCCGGCATTTCAAAGCCATGTTCGGCGGCATTTTGTTGGGTGCGCTCATAAATCCAGCGCAGCCAATCCTGTTCTTCCCAGCCGTCCGTGAACATTTCCTCGACAGACATATGGCGCGCGATACCGCGAAAGATGTCGTGGTCATTGCGCGCGTGACCCTCTGGTTCAGCCACTTGGCTCATATAGATCGCATAAGGGTCGCGCGACGACATCGCGATGTCATTGCGTTCAAGCGGAGACGTGCACGGCAAAACGAT
Organism: Roseovarius sp. JB2-10; assembly: GCF_055693585.1. Classification (NCBI taxonomy): domain Bacteria; kingdom Pseudomonadati; phylum Pseudomonadota; class Alphaproteobacteria; order Rhodobacterales; family Roseobacteraceae; genus Roseovarius; species Roseovarius sp. JB2-10. The sequence goes on from NZ_CM146337.1 coordinate 228,658, forward strand.
GTCGGCGTATCTGGACACGCTGTTCCAGACCAGATCATGGACAATGATCGTGTCCGGCTTTTGCCAAGCCTTCAGCAAGCGATTGATGTCTTGATGGTGGTGAAAGGGGTTGCCGCCCGCCCAATAGACAAGTCGCACATCCGGGTAGGTGCGACGCTGTCCGTTGTAATCAAATGACTCGCCGGGATGAAGCAGCAGGTCAGAAATGCGCGCGACAGGAATAAAATCGTCGACCGGGTTGTCGCCCTGCGGGACAGCTGCGCCGGGCATCGAGCTATAGTGCAAGCCGATGCTATTGGTGGCGCTATAGCCAAAGCCGAACCCACCACCGGGCAAGCCAATCTGTCCCAACATCGCCGCCAGTGTGATCCCCATCCAAACCGGTTGTTCGCCGTGATCTTGCCGGGTCAGCGACCAGCTGACGGAAATCATGGTGCGATTGCGCGCCATGCGCCGGGCCAAATCGAGGATATCTTTTTCGGGCACATCGCAAACCGTCGCAGCCCAGGCAGCCGCCTTCGGCACACCATCGCTTTCACCGGTCAAGTAGGGCACGAACCGATCAAACCCGGTCGTATAGCGTTCGACGAACGCCGCATCGTAAAGCCCCTCTGTGTAAAGCGTATGCGCAAGACCCAACATCAACGCCACATCGGTTGAGGGACGCGCCGCCATCCAATCGGCATCCGTCTCGAGCATCATGTCGGATTTCAACGGGCTGATATTGACGAACTTCACGCCTGCTTTCGCCGCCGCTTGCACACCGTGGAGCTGACCATGGCTCCCGATGCCACCCGGATTTATCTGTCCGTTTTTGACAGGCACGCCACCGAAGGCGACGAACAGCTCGGTGTTTTCGGCGATGGACTTCCAGCTTGTCGTGTTGATCAGATGTTCCCAAAACGCACCCAACACATGGGGCATGATAACTTCGGCGGCGGCAAAACTGTAGGTGTTCCGCGATCTGGTATAGCCGCCGATGCAATTCAGAAAGCGATGGATTTGGCTTTGGGCGTGATGGAACCGGCCCGCACTGGCCCAACCGTAAGAGCCAGCATAGATCGCCTGATTGCCAAAATCGTTGCGGACTCGGTCCAACTCGGTCGCGACCAGCTTTTCCGCCTCTTCCCACGGCACAGCGACAAAGGCTTCTGCTCCGCGCCGCTCGCTCGCAGCCCCCGGTCCGTTCTGCAACCAGCTTTCGCGTACCATCGGTTGATCAATTCGCATTGGCCCGCTTTGGGCTTCGATTGCGCTGAACCCAATCGGCGACGGGTCGTCATCCTGTTCAAAGCCTTCCAGCCGGACGAGTTTCCCGTCCTTGGTTTCGACACGATAGGTGCCCCAGTGGTTCGCTGTCAGCGGACGTTCAGCCATGCGCACCCCAACCGACCACACCTTTGATTTCAAGAAAGTCGTTCAGCGCGAAATCAGCATACTCCCGACCGTTGCCCGACATTTTGTAGCCACCGAATGGGGCGTCAGCATGCCAGTCGGGGCTGTTGATGTGGATCGTTCCGGCGCGGATGCGGCGCGCCATATCGCGGGCCGCGTCCACGTTCGTACCGTGCACGTATCCGGCTAAGCCATAGACGGTGTCATTCGCCAGTTCTGCGGCGTGATCAATGCTGTCGTATCCGGTGATCGACAGAACCGGGCCGAAAACCTCTTCGCGGAAAAGTGTCATCTCGGGCGTGACTTTTGAGAAAACCGTCGGGCGAATGTAATAGCCCCTGTTGAAACCTTCGGGCAGACCGGGGCCGCCACAAACAAGCTCGGCCCCTTCGTCGATACCGGATTGAATCAAGCGCTGAATATGGGCGTGCTGTTTGGCATTGATCACCGGACCAAGGGTGGCTGTTTCATCATCGGGCGTGCCGGTGACCTGAGCCTCGGCGACACGTTTTGCGATCTGGCTGGCCTCCTCCATCCGTTCGGACGGAACCAGCAATCGGGTCGGCGCATTGCAGGATTGACCGGTATTCAGATAGCAACCGGGCACCGCATCACCGACTGCCTTTTCCGGATCAGCATCCGGCATAACGACAAACGGTGACTTGCCGCCTAGTTCCTGATGCACGCGCTTGTCCGTATCTGCCGCCGACTTGGCCACGGCAACACCACCGCGGGTCGAGCCGGTGAAAGACACCATGTCAACGTCTTGATGCGCACACATGGCTTGCCCAACCGTTGGCCCATCCGCATTGATAAGGTTGAAGACACCGGGTGGCACGCCTGCCTCATGCGTCACTTCGGCAAAGATCAAGGCGTTAAGCGGTGAGAGCTCGCTGGGTTTCAGAATCATCGTGCAACCTGCCGCAATTGCAGGGGCAACCTTGCAGGCGATTTGATTGATCGGCCAGTTCCAGGGCGTGATCATGGCGACCACACCAATCGGCTCTTTCACGACCCGCGTTGTGCCGCGCTGTTCCTCGAACTGAAAATCGCGCACCACTTTGACCATATGTTGGAAATGCAGCGTACCCATGGCGGCTTGTGCGCCCATAGCCAGACTCTTGGGAAATCCGCATTCCTGCATCATCGCGCGACCAATGTCGTCGCTACGAGATTTGTAGACCTCCGTGATCCGCTCCAGCAAGGCAACACGCGCGGCTTGTGAAGTTTGCGAGAAGCTCGGAAATGCGGCTTTCGCCGCAGCAACGGCGGATTCCATATCGGCAAACCCGGCCATTGCGATTTGCGTGAAAGGTTCACCAGTTGCGGGATTAATCACCTCGGTCGTGTCATCTGAGATTGGATCGACCCAAGCGCCACCGATGTAAAATTTACCCGTATTCATGGTACGCCAATCCCTTTGAAATTCGAACAGTTCAGCGCCCTATTGCGGTGCTTTGATGATTGTTGACAATTAAATTGTGTGCGCCTACCCAGTTACTGTCAAGCTGTTTGGCTCTGCCGGGGAAATGAAGCGCTCACCAAAGCAGGTAATCTGGCTAGGCTTTGGCTCATGAAGTGAAAGTTAGGAGACACCTTTGTCGTCATCACGCACCATTCGCCCAAGGCGCAGCTTTATTTTCACACCCGGCCTTAGGCCCGACATGTATCCCAAAGCGCTTGCCTCTGGTGCCGACATTGTCTGCGTTGAGCTGGAAGATGGTATCGCGCCCAAGGACAAGGCCGAAGCGCGCGCCAGCGCCTTGAAGCTGTTCGAGGTTCCTCAGGCTGATGATGGGGTGGAGCGCATCGTGCGCATCAATTCAATGCGCGAACGGTTCGGGATCGAAGATGTCCAGGCGATCCTTGCCAGCGCCACACCGCCGCCTGCCCTGATGATGCCGAAGGTCCGCACGCCAGACGAGGTCATTCAGTTAGACGCGCTTTTGAGCGAGGCAGGTCATGCCACGCGCTTGCACGTGATCATCGAAACAAATGAAGGATTAGAAGCCGCATTCGAGATTGCGCAGTGCAGCAACCGGATCGAGGCGATGTTCTTTGGCGGTGTCGATATGGCCGCCGAACTGCGGTGCAAAAACGAATGGGGGCCTTTGCTTTATGCCAGATCGCGTGTGGTCCACGCGGCAGCGGCGGCTGGCCTTGATGTGATCGACGTGCCGTTCTTGGACCTTGATGATCCGGACGGTATGCGCGTAGCAGCCGAACAGGCCCGCGATTTGGGGTTCGCCGGGAAAGGCTCGGTGCATCCCAAACAGATCGCTGCCCTCAATGAGGTGTTCACTCCAACCGATGACCAAATCGCCCGCGCACGACGGATCATTTCCGAGTTCGAGGCGGCAGATACGGGGCTAGTCGTCATTGACGGAAAACTTATCGAGAAACCGGTTCTACGGGAGATGCGCCGGATCGTTTCAATTGCCGATCGGATTGGGGGATAAGCATGGAGTGCTGTGGACCGGGATATGCGAGCCCTGCTGAGGCGATCAAATCGCCGCGGGAAAAGCTGCTCTATACAATTGCGATTTATACCGGCACAGGCATTCAAAAGCCCGACTATCTGGCCACGGTAGACGCCGATCCTGACAGTCCGACATATTCTGAAGTGATCCACCGCCTTGAAATGCCCGGCATCGGGGATGAGTTGCACCATATGGGCTGGAACGCCTGCTCGTCCTGCCACGACGACAGTTCGATGGCGCGGAAGTACCTGTTGGTGCCGGGGGTGCGGTCTAACAATATCCATGTTGTTGATACCGCCACCAACCCGTGCGCGCCGCGCATTCACAAGATCATCGAGGGGGCCGAGATCAAGGCCAGGGCCAATCTGTCTGGCCCGCATACGGTGCATTGTCTTGGCTCTGAAATCATCATTTCGTTTCTTGGCGACGCCAAAGGCGAGGCCCCCGGTGGCTATCTGCATCTGAACAAGGATTTCGAGATCGTCGGCCGTTGGGAAGACAGCATGGGCGACATCAAGTTCTCCTACGATTTCTGGTATCAACCGCGCCACAACGTTATGGTCAGTTCCGAATGGGCGGCCCCCAACACCTTTATGCCGGGCTTTGATCTGGAGGAAGTCGGCCACCTCAAATACGGGCGCGAGCTGCATTTTTGGGATTTCGAGGCGCGCAAACCGATTGAATCGATGTATCTGGGCGAAGACGGGTTGGTCCCGCTTGAGGTCAAGTTCCACCATAACCCTGACAGCACCCATGGGTTCTGCGGCGCGGCGCTGTCGACCAATGTGATCCATTTCTGGAAAAGCGATGCGGGCAAATGGGAATGGGAAAAGATTATTGATGTGGAAAACGAACCGCATCCCGACTGGCCGATCCCGGTGCCGGGCGTCATGTCGGCGATCCTTGTGTCGATGGACGACAAATACCTCTATCTGAACAACTGGCTGCACGGCGATATGCGCCAATACGACATCAGCGATCCTCATAACCCCAAACTGACCGGACAGGTCTGGATGGGTGGGCTTTTGGGCAAAGCCCCGGTGGTGAATGGTGCCGAAGTGGCGGGCGGGCCGCAAATGTTCCAGTTGAGTCTGGACGGCAAGCGGCTTTATGTGACGACCTCGCTGTTCTCGACATGGGACAATCAGTTTTACCCCGAGATCCGCGAAAAAGGCGGCGTGATGGTGATGATCGACTGCGACGTGGAAAACGGCGGGATGAAGATCAATGAAGACTTCATCATCGACTTTGGCAAGGAACCCAACGGCCCCAGCCGTTGTCACGAAACCCGCTATCCCGGCGGCGATTGCACCAGCGACATCTGGTTGTGAGCATTTGCAGAAACATAAGGTGGACCCAGACCGCGGGCGGTCGGGGGCTGCCCGGCGATACCGGGCGGGACTTAACATGACGCAGCACACCGTCACCATTACCAATCGTGCCGACGCAAGCTACACGGTAAACAACCGCCGCCCCTTGCTCGAACAACTCCGTGACCAGGGCGTCGATCTGCCCTATGGCTGCGAATACGGCGGCTGCATCACCTGTGCCGCCAAGCTGATCCAGGGCAGTGTTGATCAACGCCGACAGGTCGCTCTAAACAACCGGCAATTGGGCGACGGCTATGTGATCCTTTGCGTGGCGCGCGCCACCTCGGACATCACCCTTGAGATCGGCGTTGAAAGCCACGATAAACTGTACCGCAACCCGTTTGTCGACCCTTTAGAGCCGCATGAGCTTAAGGCCGACATCGCCACCCCAAAGGAGCGCTGAGCTATGCCAGACGCCGATATTGATCACATCTATGATTATGATCCTGCGTATCTTGCCGGCATCCTGAAATCCGTCAAAACCATCGCGATGGTCGGCGCCAGTTCGGACAAAACCAAGTTCAGCTATGGCGTGCTGCGTGTTCTGCACGAAACCGGCTATGACATGATCCCGGTCAACCCCAACCCCGCATTGAAAGAGATCCGGGGGCTGAAGGTCTACCCGAGCCTGTCCGCCATCGACCGACCAGTCGATATGGTCGAGGTCTTCCGCCGCAAGGAAGAGCTTTATGGCACCACCGAAGAAGCCATCGCCATCGGGGCCAAGGTGCTTTGGGGTCAAATTGGTGTCTATGACGACAAAGCCGCCAAACTCGCCGAAGATGCTGGCCTCAAGGTCGTCATGAACCGCTGCCCCAAAATCGAGCTTTTCCGCCCCTTCTGGAAACCACGGCTCGATCTGGCGATTTGACTAAGCAATCCTCAAGAGGGTTTCAAAACTCCCATGGCCCACGCGTCCATTATTAAAGATCTGACAACCCAACTTGGCGATCAGATCACCATTTCCGAAGCCATTCGTGCGCAACACGGTCAAAGCGAGGCGCATTTCTCCTCGTTTCTCCCTGACGCTGTGGTGTTCGCGCAGAGCGCGCAGGATGTGTCTGTGGTTCTAAGAACGTGTAACGCAGCAGGTTGTCCGGTGACCGCCTTCGGAACCGGGACCTCGCTTGAGGGGCAACACCTTCCCATCAAAGGCGGCGTCGTGCTGAACCTTGCAGGCCTGAACCGAGATCATCGACGTTGAGCCCGAAGATATGATCGCAACCGTGCAACCCGGCGTCACCCGCGAAGAGTTCAACATCCATTTGCGCGAAACGGGCCTGTTCTTTTCGGTCGATCCCGGAGCGAATGCCTCGCTTGGCGGGATGGCCTCGACGCGCGCATCGGGAACAACTTCGGTCCGCTATGGCACTATGCGCGAAAACATCCGGGCGTTGGAAGTCGTGCTTGCTGATGGCCGGATCATCCGTACCGGCAACAAAGCGCGAAAGTCAGCCGCAGGATACGATCTGACAGGGTTATTCATCGGGGCCGAGGGCACGCTTGGCATCATCACCGAACTGACCGTCGCCCTTCATGGTGTGCCCGAGGCAACGATGGTCGCCTCATGCGCCTTTGAGTCCGTCGCCGATGCGATCGCTACCGTAACAACGACGATCCAGATCGGCGTTCCTATGGCGCGGATGGAACTCGTCGACCGGGGCTATATCGCGGCGCTCAATGCGCACAACGATCTTGGGCTCCCCGATAAACCTCACCTGTTCGTTGAATTCCACGGGTCGGAAAGCAGCGCGCAAGAACAGGTGGAACTGGTCGAGAGCATCATAGCCGACAACTACGGGTCTGACTTCACATGGCGCGCCAAAGCAGAAGACCGCAACGCCCTTTGGAAAGCCCGCCATGGCGCCTATGAATCGCTGGTGAAAATGTATCCGGGCCGTCGCCCGCTGGTGACGGATATTTGCGTGCCAATCTCTCATTTGGCCGACATGATCGAGGCCGCGCGGTTGGACATCGAAGCAAGTGACCTACCGGGGGCCATTATCGGCCACGTGGGCGACGGCAACTTTCATGCACAACTGATGCTGAAAAAAGGCGATCCGTCAGATCATGCAATTGCCAAGAGCCTAAGCGTTCGAATGGCCGAACGCGCCTTGAAAGTGGGTGGCACAATTTCGGGCGAGCACGGAATCGGGATCGGCAAACTGGATCTGATGTTGGCGCAGCATGACGATGCCTGGTCTGTGATGTCCGGTATAAAAAGCAGCCTAGACCCAAACAGCATTCTCAATCCTGGGAAAATGGTTCTCAGTAACTAGTTGATTTTGACGCGCTGGCTCCCTTGCCGCGGTCGGTCCTGCAGCTTCCTCAAAGTTACTTTAGCAAATTGCCCAAATACCAGCTGTTTTCATTGCTCTGCGAAAATTTAGGATTTCGACGCTTGGGAACGAGGTGCAATTTGACAGGTATTGACGCGATCTGAACGTCCGTTCTTACCATTCAACATGAAACATATCGCAGCTGCAGCGAACGGCAGCTCTCCGCCCGATCTAGGTAGCGAAGCGCAACAAAGGTCCACTATGAGCCCGCTTTGACCGATGAAGCATGAACGGCGGCATTCGATTGCCTAACTCATCCGATCCGTTTCTTGCTGTTTCGACATGGTGCGTTCTAGAGGCGCATGAAACGGGTCGTTCTATCCTCGTTAAATTCACTAGGTGCCAAGGATGCAACTAATGAAAGGCAGGAGCATGGAACTCAAAGACAAAACGATAATCATCACGGGGGCGAGCAGCGGTATTGGCGCGGCAGCAGCACTGTTGTTTGCGCAAGAAGGCGCGAATGTTGTGCTTGGCGCAAGGCGCGACAAGGAGATGAACACCTTGGTCGGGCAAATCACGCAAAGCAATGGGAAAGCAGCCTACCTTGCCGGAGACGTTCAGGATGATGACTATGCAATGGCACTTGTCGCGTTGGCCGAGCAGCGTTTCGGCGGTCTTGATGGTGCTTTCAACAATGCAGGTATGATGGGTGAGATGGCCCCGATTCCTGCGATGGAAGTTCAGAATTGGCAATCTGTCGTTGCAACCAATCTCTCCAGTGCATTTTTTGCGGCCAAAGCGCAGCTTCCCGCGATGCAGAAACCGGGGGGTGGATCGATGGTGTTTACAGGTACGTTTGTTGGGTTCAGCAACGGCGGTATGCCCGGTATGGGAGCCTATGCCGCATCCAAGGCAGGGTTGAACGGATTGGTGCAATCGCTGGCTTCTGAGCACGCAGCTCAAGGTATTCGCATCAACACGATTCTACCGGGAGGCACCAAAACGAATATGGCGGGCGACGATCCGGCTACGCACGAATTCATTGCTGGTTTGCATCCCGTGAAGCGGATGGCGGAGCCGAAAGAGATTGCTCAGGCCGCTCTGTTCTTACTGTCTGACCGATCAAGCTTCGTCACGGGCGCTCCGTTGGCAGTAGATGGCGGCATGGCTACCCGGTTGCTCTAAAGTTCTGCCGTTGGTCAGTGTTTGGCTAACGGCAGCTAAGTCCTGCAATGCAGACCTTTATGCAAATCCATTCGACGACCATTTCTAGACGCGTTTTCATTCCTCTTCATCCAAACCCAAGATAATCTGGCGTTGCGTTTCGGCAGACACGGGCATGTAGGATGACACTGTGACCAAAGCACTTTCGTGCCCCATGTTCTGCGACCATGCTTTGAAGGTCTCACGTGTCTTGCAGACCTTGTCGCCGTGAAGAGCCAGCATGTGGCGAAAGCTATGGGGCGTGTATTCTGGCATCTGGACAGCGGCGAACGCCTCTTTGATGATCTCGCTCAAAGGTCCCGTCGCGGCATAGGGCAGACGTGACAGACCGGCAGTTTGGAACCCGTTCGGGCCACGCACAATCTCGGGCTTTGGAAAGAGGGCGTCTTCTGGGCCAAACAGCAAGTCTTGTTTGAGGTGGTTCAAGTGATCCGCGAAAGCCGCAAAGTAGTCGTTGCCCATCGGAAAGAATGTCGTGTCCATCGTCTTGGCATTCTTAGTGTTCACTTCGCGAGCGTCCTGAAAGACCTGTTTGCGCTCAAGGTCCACATGTTTGACCCTCAATGATGCCGCGGCGGCGATACGCACGCCTGTGAGCACCAAAAAGGCAAAAAGCGCCTTATCCCGCTTTTGGAGGCTTATGGCGCTTGGCATGGCCTGAAACGCCCGCTGTGCCTGTTCTACGCTTGGCACTTGTCGCGGGCGAGGAGTGCGGGCAATGCGTGCGTCTTTCAGGGCATGCTTGAAGTAAACCCAATCCGTGCGGCCTATTGCTTTCTTGTACCCATGTTGACTGGGCATCCACTTGAAAAACTCACGGAGCGCCCGCAATGTGGAGGCAATGGTTGCCGGAGAAAGTGGATTGCCTGTTCGGGCGCTTTTCGCTGACTCCAGCCAGTCCTTGAACGCCATTGCCTGCTCGATCTTGAATTTCTTGAAGGGCTTGCAACCAGTGCTTTCCTCAAACTGCCGGATTGCTGCCATCGCCTTGTCGATGGTCTTGTGATCCAACCCTTCAGCGTGACGCAGATAGCCTTGGTATTCCAGTTTCAGGCGCTCGTTTTGGGTGTCGAATTTTTTCATTTGTTTAGTCTTTCAGTTTGGTGTGCCGATAGGAATTTCTGGCGTGTGTTTCGGGGTAAAAGCATATTGATGACCGGGAACGCGGGCGGGTATTTGGACATGCCGGACCTTACGCGAAGTCCGATCCAAACGAGGCCTCTGAAGCGCGCGTTTAAGTGCAGGATGAACAGGCACACTAGGCTTGCTTCCTTTCACTTATCGCGATGTCCAGAATTTCGCACAGTCGCGGTAAGTCTGATGAACTACAAAACCGCCCGCATTTGGTTTCGCATACTGCGCAAAGCGCGCTTAAACGACCGGTCAATTCAGTTGTGGGCGTGTAGTCGGCCATGCCGCCAAACGCTTCGCGAGGCTCTTTGCATTTCATGCAGTAGAATTGCAGGTCTGACATTGGAGACTTATTGGCGGCCTCCATCTTTTTCAGGAAGTCTATCAAGTCTTCACCGCGTACCAAATACGGGCGTTTGTCGGTGATGATAGGTAATCCCTTACTTCTCCATTTGCGGAACGTGGAGTCTGATGCCCCGGCCAATCGCGCCCCAATCTGGATGGTGTAGACTCGGTCTTTCCGAATGCCGCGTGTTGAATATCGCGCCATTAAGCATGCCCTCCTTGCAAAGGCTCGACGCGGTTTGCGTCGGCCCAGGTGTTCAGGTCAGCACCGCGATAGATGATCTTGCGCCCCAGCTTGTAGTAGGCAGGACCCATGCCCTTGTGCCGCCATTGTGCCAGCTTGGCGCGGTCGCCAATCAGTTTGAGTTCCGGATCACCCGGAAGGTAGTTTCGGTTCTGCTCGAATAACGTTGCCATGTTCCAATCCTTTCTTGTTGGACTGGAACTGTTGGAACACGTCTAATTGGATTGGAAAAAATACAGTATCACGATTGCAGTAAGGTCTTAGCTCTTCGAACTTTTATCCAGCGAACTGAGCAGTCCGCTCATTAGGCACATTGGACGATTGCTGGTGCGTCCTGGCTCCATCATCTGGGCAAGCGAGTTGATAAACGGTTTCAGATCTTCGTCAGTGACTTGCGCAACGGCATATTCGCCATGCGTTCTTACACCGGCTTTGATCTTCAGGAGATTGAACGTTTTCTTGAGCGCTCGGCTGTATGACGTAGAGGGATCACCTGTTATCGCCGCGGTGCCGTATCCAGGTAGTTGTCCTACTTCTCTTGCAAAGAGCTTCGCAAGCCTGATCGCAATTGCGCGGGCATAATAGTCCGGCGCTCTATGGTTGATGTTCCAGAATTTTTCTTCTTGATCGCTCAATTCTTGTTGCCGAGCTTCCAAGGCAGTCCAAAGCTCCAATAAAACAAAGAGCGACGTGTTGTATCCGCCTGTTTCAGCTACGTTCTTTAGAGCAAGGCTTCTTGCATCCTCTATCTCTGCACGAGAGGCCTGATTTTTTAGTTTCTGATCGATTACTGGCCGCAAGCGATCTACCAAGATACATTGATCAGGTGCGTCCTTGTTCGGTGCCAACAAGTGAACCGTTGCGCGGAGATTTTCGACGCACGCTTTGACTGCTTTTTGCTCGTATTGAAATTCGGCTCTGCTATCGTGAGCATTCGGCTTGGTGATGTCGATTGGCGGAATTGGCGGTGCAAGAGCATTCATGTTTGGTTGCCTGGGGCTACGTTTTCCAAACGGCTCGAGCATTTCGTCAACGATTGCATGAAGCTGCTCGCTGATCTCGTGCGGAGTTAACTCATCGGAATTTACTTGCATTAAGGTAAAGTGGTGGCGACCTTACTGTATTACAAGATAGCGCAGTTGATAGCGTCCGATTTGGTTTAGTTGGCAAGAAGGCAAGCGCAGGCCAACCTTCCTGTATTAACTTTTTTCCTTTTTCGGCAAAGAAATCACCTTTGCGTCTGCACCCGCTGCAAAATTCGACCACCGTTCCATCAACGCACGGCGCTTTTCGAGCAGATCCGATCGCGCATAGGCCTGCTCAACCTTCGATCCGATTCGATGCGAGAGGCTCATTTCGGCCACTTCGCGCGGGGCATTGGCCACTTCGGAGGCCCACACCCGGAAGGTGGAGCGGAAGCCGTGCACTGTGACATCCTCGATTTTCATCCGGCGCAGCAACATCAGCATCGACATGTTGGACAACGGCTGGTGGCGCTTCTGGCCTTCAAACACATAGTCGGACTGCATCGCCTTCAGAGGTTCGATGATTGCAAGCATCTCTCCAGTTAAAGGCACGCGGTGTTCCTCACCCGTCTTCATGCGCTCGTCGGGGCAGGTCCACACGCCTTGGTCAAAGTCAATCTCGCCCCATTTCATGCCCAGAACCTCACCGGTGCGCGATCCGGTTAGACAGGTGAACATCAGCGCCTTGGCGGCCATTGCGTTACGGTTACGCAGATCTGCGTAGAACGCAGGCACATCGCGCCAGTCCATTGCCTTGTGGTGTTTGACCTTCTTTTTGACCTTCGGCAGCACACCGGCGTCTTTTATGGCAGTGACCGGGTTCTCACCCTCCCGGAACGCTTTAGCCTTGGCCACATCCAGAACCACCTTGATCCGTTGCATCAAGCGTCGGGCCGTCTCGTGCTTTTCGGTCCAGATCGGCGACAGGCACATCAGCACTTCAGGCTGGCCAATGCTGTTCAGGGGCATCCGCCCGATCTTGGGAAAGGCGTAGTCGCGTAGGGTGTTGATCCATTGCTGGCCATGCTTCGGATTGCTCCAGGTCGGGAGGCGTTCGATATGGACCTGCTGGGCAAATTCTTCAAAGGTTGGGATGTCCTGCTTCATGTTGTAGCGTGGGTTCAAACCCTGCTTGGCCATACGGCGATACTCCAGCGCCCGCTCACGCGCCATGTTGAGCGTCACCACATCAGCCCCGCCCAAACCGTAATCGGTCCGCATCGGTTTGCCCTTACGATTCCGCTGTCCCTTGACCGTCACCCGCACAATCCAGCGCCGCGCGCCGGAGGGATCGACCACCAGATACAAGCCGCCACCATCCCCATGCCGCCCCGGTCCAAGGTTCTCAACCAGCTTCTTTGTCAGCTTTCCAGATAGCGCCGCCATGATTTATACCACATTCCATACCACTCAGTGAACAGATATGGGTATGATCGAAATAAACTCAAGATATAGCGCGAGCGTACTTTCCTCTTGTTAAACAAAGAAAAAGGCCGCTCAAGGCGACCCAAGGAAATTAGAAAAGAATGTATAGTGGCGGAGCCGATGGGATTCGAACCCACGAGACCCTTCCGGGCCTACTCCCTTAGCAGGGGAGCGCCTTCGACCACTCGGCCACAGCTCCGAGGACGCGTATATCCAGAGATTGGCTTTATGCACAAGAGGATTATTGGAATTACGCCGCTGTTGGCAACGCGGGTCGCGGCGTCGCCTCCCTTGATTGACATGGGGCAACCGAGTTCAGCGTAGTTGAAATGCACCCCGCCTCGGCTTCAAGGGTTCAATCACCTTCTGGATGAATTCCCGGAAACAAACCTTTATCGCCCAAGACGCGCGATAAACCTGGAAATTCAAATCCAGAAATTTGGGCAAGCCGACGCCTCTGGCGTTCATTGACTGCTCATTTGCGCAATTTTTTGCTCATCCTGACATGCAAACAGAAAAAAGGGCAAAACGCTTTAGAGCATTCCACCAACCGACAATACAAACCGTGAACAACCCGGAATTGAGCGAAGGAAGGTACAATTATTGCAACTTGTGGTAGGATACGGTCACTCTTCTCAATTAGAGAGGGGATTTTAAGAAGTACTTTTTTAAAAAATGATTGGAGAATTTATGTCTCAGCAACCTCACGGCTTAAGCCGTTACGAAACCCTCGTCAAAACCTGCGCAGACACGCCTCAACCACCGCTTCCGGACACGTTCGGTCGGATTGGGGTGCGCAACAAACTGTCTGGGATTGCATCCAATGGAGAGCCGTTTGGCGCGCAAGCGGTACTGGATGCCTTTGACGACGCGGTAACGAAAATGCGCGACGACACTGATCCCCAAAATCATGACGTTGCAGCAGGCATGACGTTCTTTGGGCAATTCGTTGATCACGACATCACCCTTGATGCGACGTCCGCCATCGGCTCGGTGATTGATCCCGCAACAATACGAAATGTTCGCACGCCATCGTTGGATCTGGATTGCGTCTATGGGGATGGTCCCGAAGCGTCCCCCCATCTTTACCACCCCGATCATCACGGGTTTCTTTTGTTCGGCAACAAAGACAATGCGTTGGATTTGGCCCGCACGCGACAGGGCACAGCACTGATCGGCGATCCTCGCAACGACGAAAACCAGATTGTGTCGCAACTGCAAGGCGCTTTCATCTGCCTGCATAACATCGTGATGACGGCGCTGGAGGCCAAGGATCACATGGCCAAGGACGCGCTGTCCGGTATCTCATCGGACGCCCTGAAGAACTTTGCCAAAGGCGAAGAACCGTTTCAGGCGGCGCGACGTATCTGCCGGCTCCACTATCAGTATCTGGTTGCCCATGATCTGGTTGAAGCATTCGTTGATGCAGATGTTTTGAAACACGTGCGTCACACCTTGTCGCACGGCAATTTGCCGGCCCCCTTTCACGACCACGCGCCGGTGATGCCGATTGAATTTTCCGGCGCGGCGTATCGCTTTGGCCATGGCACGGTACAGTCAAAATACGAACTCAATGATGATCATGGCGCGTTCAACCTGTTTGAATTGGGACGAAAGGAATTTTCCTTCAGACCCGAAAAGTTCAACGTGTCCTTCACGAAGCTTTTTGACTATCCCGGCAATGACAGCTTCCAACGTGCCCGTCCGATTGGCCGGAAAATGGCCGCGTCGATCTTTGAACTTCCCTTCATCAGCGGCACGTTCAACATCGGCGATGTGGTGGTATCAGAAGAACAGAACCGCAAGCTACCCTTACGCAACCTGCTGCGTGACCGTTTGACGTTGGAACTGGCATCTGGCCAACAAATGGCACGTAAGATGGGCGTGCCGGAACTGGCGGCACCCAAAGAGCTGAAGCACCATGGCGTGACCAAAACACCGTTGTGGTATTACTGCCTGCAAGAAGCCGAGAAGCATAAAGGTCGTCTCGGACCTGTCGGTGGCACAATCGTTGCGACAGTGCTCTTGCGGTTGCTTTATCTCGACCCGGAAAGCGTTGTGTGTTCGGCCCATGACTTCAAACCATGGAAAGAACTCGGCGCGTCCGAAGGCGGCAATTATTCAATCGGCCATCTGCTGAAATTTGTTGAAGACAACCGCGGCAAGATTGCGCATGCGGATGATCTGAAAACCTGAAAACTTTTCCCCTTCCGGCCACAAAGTGACAGGTCGGAAGGGACCACATTCCTGTTGAGGTCGGTCGCGTAGAGCTAACCGCAAAACCTCAGGTGTTGAACAGAAAATGTAGTACGTCGCCGTCTTTGACGATGTACGCCTTGCCCTCAGCACGCATTTTTCCGGCTTCTTTCGCGGCCTGTTCCCCGCCCAGGGATACAAAATCATCATAGGCAATGGTTTCAGCCCGGATGAACCCCTTTTCGAAATCGCCGTGGATGACGCCCGCCGCTTTGGGAGCTGAGGTGCCCGTGCGAATGGTCCAGGCCCGCGCTTCTTTTGGGCCAACTGTAAAATATGTTTCGAGATGCAAAAGCTCATACCCTGCCCGGATCAGACGATCGAGGCCCGCCTCGCTCAGGCCCATCTCCTCCAGAAACATCTCGGCTTCATCAGGTTCAAGCTGGCTGATCTCTTCTTCGATCTGCGCCGAGATCACCACGCTCGCCGCTCCTTGTGCCGCCGCCATTTCCGCGACGCGCGCAGAGAACGCATTGCCGTCGGCGGCATTTCCTTCGTCCACGTTGCACACATACAAAATCGGCTTGGTGGTCAACAGCTGCAGACCCGTCCAGGCCTTCATGTCTTCGTCATCGACTTCAACCGTGCGGGCCGGTTGACCGTTTTCCAATGCGGCCATCGCGGCCTTCATCAACCGCTCCTGCTGCACGGCTTCCTTATCGCCGCCGCGTACCTTGCGCACAATGTTCTGAAGCCGCTTTTCAATGCTCTCCATATCGGCCAGCATCAGTTCAGTCTCGATCGTCTCAGCATCTGCCACCGGGTCGACGCGGCCTTCTACATGGGTCACGTCACCATCCTCAAAACAGCGCAATACATGGGCGATTGCATCGACCTCGCGGATATTGGCCAGGAATTGGTTGCCCAGCCCTTCACCCTTGCTCGCGCCCTTCACCAGACCCGCGATATCCACAAATGTCATGCGTGTCGGGATGATCTGTTTCGAGCTCGCAATGGCAGCCAGCTTGTCCAATCGGGCATCGGGAACCGCCACATCACCCACATTGGGTTCAATCGTGCAGAACGGAAAATTCGCCGCCTGTGCCGCCGCTGTCTTGGTCAGCGCGTTGAACAGCGTTGACTTGCCAACATTGGGCAAGCCCACAATCCCCATTTTGAAACCCATGATGCACCTCTCTGATGACGCAGCGCCGCTTCTATGGGCAGGCCGGGCCGGACGCAAGCAACGGTTTCACATCTTAAACGGGTCACTCCTCCAAAGATCGGGTTGTGCCCGAAATTTCAATCGAAGCGCCCCGGCCCTTGCCCGGAACCACCGAAAGTCGCGAAGGATGTCCCATGTCACCGCCCTGAAGGACATCAAACGGGTTTGATTGGATGCCCGCATCCCGCAGATACCCGGCCAAAGCCGCCGCTGCCGCACCCGTCGCCGGGTCTTCGTAGACGCCATGACTTGCAAAGGCATTCCGGCTGAAGATTTGCTCCGGGCTCTTGCGCCAGATCAAGTTGATGGTGACCAAGTCCTGCGCCCGCATCAGCGCGGCACCTGCCTCGAAATCATATTTCATATCGCGCAACAGGGCATGCGTCCGGAGAGGCACAACCAGATGCTGCGCACCGCCATGGGTCATCGCCGCCGGTATGTCATCATCCAGATCGGTATGGTACAACCCAAAGAGGGTCAGAAACGCCTGCAACACACCGGGTTCAAGCGCGGCATAGGATGTTTCAGGCGACACCAGAGTTGCCCCCATCGCGCCCTTTTCCTGAAACGCCACAACAGAAATCCGGGCGTCGTTGAGCGCTAAATCGAATTGCCCAACACCAAAGGCCGCGCCCAATGCGGCACCCAACGCGATCGTGGCATGCCCACAAAACGGGACTTCCGCCAACGGCGCAAAATACCGGACGCGAAAACCGTCCCCCTGCGGGGCGGCGAAAGCGGTTTCGGAAAACCCGACATCTGCTGCAATCTGCTGCATAGTGGCGGCATCGGGCAATTGATCGGTGATAACCACGCCCGCAGGATTGCCACCCGCACCATCAAGCGCAAACGAGGCCAGTCGCTGAATATTCATGTCCACCCTTCTCGGCTATGATATCCAAAGCATGAAACGCCATGGCCTGCTTCTGCAAATCGTATTTTGTGTTGTGGGTCATTCCGGATGCAGATTGTTCCACTGATATTTCAGAAGTCGCCATTGATTTTCCCCGCGCCCTGTCGCAAAGGAGAGGCAACTAGACAGGATTGAGACATGACACGTATCGACGCGAAATTCGCTGAACTGAACGCCGCCGGCAAAAAGGCATTCGTTTCCTATGTCATGGCGGGCGACCCGGATTACGATACGGCGTTGGAGATCGTCAAAGGTCTGCCCGAGGCAGGTGTTGACGTGATTGAACTGGGCCTGCCGTTCACAGATCCGATGGCGGATGGCCCAACCATTCAGCTGGCAGGTCAACGCGCGCTGGAAGCGGGCATGACGCTGGACCGTACGCTGGAGATGGCCACTGAATTTCGCAAAGACGATGACACAACGCCGATCGTGCTGATGGGATATTACAACCCGATCTATAACAGAGGTGTCGATCAGTTCCTGGCCGATGCCAAGGCCGCGGGTATTGATGGTTTGATCGTGGTAGACCTGCCGCCTGAAGAAGACGATGAGCTGTGCATTCCCGCCCAAAACGCAGGTTTGAATTTTATCCGCCTGGCCACGCCGACGACAGATGACAAACGCCTGCCCAAAGTGCTGCAAAATACCAGTGGTTTTGTCTACTATGTTTCGATCACCGGGATCACCGGCGCAGCGGAGGCCGAAGCGGGCGATGTGGGCCCCGAGGTCGCGCGGATCAAAGCGGCGACCGACCTGCCAGTTATCGTGGGCTTTGGCATCAATACGCCCGAAAAATCACGCGCCATCGCCACCGTGGCCGACGGCGCCGTGGTGGGCAGCGCAATCGTTAGCCAGATCGCACAGGGCAAGTCACCCGCCGACGTGCTGGCCTTTGTAAAGACGTTGGCCGATGGGGCGCATTCAGTTTAACGCCACCCGACGTCAGAGACGAAGCCACGTCAGGATTTTTTGAGCTGCTGTTGCCGCTGGCATAGTGGAATTGTCTAACCTCAGATATTTCGCATAAGGCAACTCGCCGTCGTAAGAATTCAAACGGTGTTTCTCATGGCCTTGAAGCAAACTCTGATCTGAAAACTCAAAATCCCGTTTTGAGGGTTTGTGTTTCAGTCGATTTGCCGATCTGTTTCTCTTCAGCCGCTCCTCGAGACCAGCTTCAAGTTCCACCCAGAACACCTCGGCGTCGTTGTCTTCGAAAATTCTGGCGATGCCCTCCATGTACTCCCTTTCGCCCTCGGCCTCGAATTGCCAGACGAACGTCAGGATATATCCCTCCTGTTCACTCTGGGCGAAGGCTTTGAAAAACGCCTGGCGAACCTCATGCACCAATCGGCGACCAGCGGGGTCGTTGTAACTGAAATAAGGGCGAACCAACTCAATCGGCACATGATTGTGGAAAAGCTTCAGACCCGAAATCTTTTCGAGTTCCTGCCCAACGGTCATCTTCCCGACAGCATGCGGACCTATGATAATCACAACTTTCATAGTCTTACGTCCAATCCAATTCTCCGCACCGAATGTGCCGACAAAATGATCTAATGGTCAGATCACGGTATCATCGAAAACCGCTCTCTCAAGGAAAGCTTTCATCTTTGGAACACATGGACAATTCGCAACGGATTGTATATTGGTGAATTAATTTTACCAATTTTACCGAACTGAACGCACCATGCCTGTGATCACCAATATAGAAGACCTCAAGCGTATCTACGCCCGTCGCACCCCGCGGATGTTCTATGACTATTGCGAAAGCGGCAGCTGGACCGAGCAGACGTTCCGCGAAAATACCAGTGATTTCAGTGATATACACTTAAGACAGCGTATCGCCGTGGATATGTCCAATCGCTCAACCGCCAGCCAGATGATCGGCCATGATGTGTCGATGCCCGTAGGTCTGGCACCGGTGGGCCTGACCGGCATGCAATGCGCCGATGGTGAGATCAAGGCCGCCCGCGCCGCCGAGGCTTTTGGTGTTCCTTACACCCTGTCGACCATGTCGATCTGCTCAATCGAAGATGTCGCCGACAACACGTCCAAACCGTTCTGGATGCAGGTCTACACGCTCAAAGACGATGATTTCATGCAACGGCTCTTTGATCGGGCCAAGGCCGCCAAGTGCTCGGCGGCCGTGATCACCGTCGATCTGCAAGTGCTTGGGCAGCGCCACAAGGATCTGAAAAACGGCCTGTCGGCGCCGCCCAAACTGACGGTCAAATCCGTGGCCAACATGATGACGAAGGTGCATTGGGGTCTTGGGATGCTGGGCACCAAACGGCGGTTCTTCGGCAACATCGTAGGCCATGCCAAGGGCGTGAGCGACCCGAGCTCGCTGACCACATGGACAGCAGAGGCATTTGACGAAGCGCTTGATTGGGACCGCATCCGCCAGTTCCGCAAAATGTGGGACGGGCCGCTCATCATCAAGGGCATCATCGACCTGCGCGACGCGCTGGAGGCGCTCAACGTGGGCGCGGATGCGATCATCGTCTCGAACCATGGCGGACGGCAATTGGACGGAGCTTTGTCAGCCATCCGTGCCCTGCCCCAGATCATGGATGCCGTGGGCGACAAGATCGAGGTGCATCTCGATAGCGGTATCCGTTCGGGTCAGGACGTGCTCAAGGCCGTCGCGATGGGCGCCAAGGGGACGTATATTGGCCGCGCATATGTCTATGGCCTGGGCGCCATGGGCGAGGCAGGCGTGACCAAGGCGCTGGAGATCATCCACAGGGAACTGGACGTATCAATGGCCTTTTGCGGGCACCGTAACATCACGGATGTCGACCGTGATATCCTGATGATCCCGCGGGATTTCTCGGACCGCTGGCAATAAAGGTCTGAAACCACGATTTTAGACCTTTTCTCAGGGAAAAATCCGGTCTATACGCGCGTCTTCACGTGGGGCTACAGCCTTGGAGGAGCCCCACCCTAACATTTGGAGAATTCAAAATGGCTGGAGAAATTCCTGATCTTCACGCCCAGGAACGCACGGGGACGGGCAAGGGCGCCGCTCGTGCAGCACGCCGCGAAGGCATGGTTCCGGGGATCGTTTTTGGGGGCGACACAGATCCGCTGCCGATCAACGTACCGTTCAACAAACTGCTCAAAGCTCTGAAGGCCGGTCGCTTCAAGTCGACGCTCTTCAACCTGAAGGTTGATGGCCATGACGACGTCCGCGTGATCTGCCGTGACGTTCAGCGCGATGTCGTCAAAGACCTGCCCACACATCTTGACCTGATGCGCCTGCGCCGGACGACCAAGATCAACCTCTTTATCCCCGTTGAGTTCATCAACGAAGAAGACTGCCCCGCCCTGCGTGCCGGCGGCGTTCTGACCGTTGTGCGTAACGAGGTGGAGTTGATCGTGACCGCGAGCGACATTCCCGAGCAGCTGACCGTGGACTTGTCGAAGGTTGAGAACATCGGTGACACGGTAACGATCTCGGATATCGAGATCCCTGCCGGTGCCAAGCTGACAATCACGGATCGTGACTTCATGATCTGCAACGTCTCGGCACCATCCGCACTGAAATCTTCGGATGACGAGGAAGAAGAAGTGGATGCAGGTGATGTGCCAGTCGCAGGCGAAGAAGAAGCCGGCGACGCGGAGGCCGAAGGCGGCGAAGAATAACGCCACCCCTTCAAACGCTGACAATAGAAAACGTGGCCCTGACCGGGGCGGCGTTTTTTTGCTCAATGAGGTGCGGGAGACCGCAGGTGATTGATTCCACCGCGCCCTTTGCATAGACCTGCCCCAAACAGACGCAGGGCTTTGTGAGATGCAACTCATTGTAGGCTTGGGAAATCCCGGAGCCAAATATCTGAAAAACCGCCATAATATTGGATTTATGGCCGTTGATCAGATTGCCGATGATCATGGGTTTTCGCCGTGGAAGTCAAAATTCCAGGGTAAGATTTCTGAGGGCAAATTGGGCCAGGAGAAAATCCTGCTGCTCAAACCCGAGACATTTATGAACCTCAGCGGTCAATCGGTTGGTGAAGCAATGCGGTTCTACAAGCTCGGCCCCGAGGAGGTCACCGTCATCCATGACGAAATTGACCTGGCGCCGCGCAAGCTACGAGTAAAGCAAGGTGGCGGCCATGCCGGGCATAACGGCTTGCGCTCCATTCACCAACATATTGGCGACAGCTACCATCGCATCCGTCTGGGTGTGGGACATCCCGGCCGCAAGGAACTGGTGCCGCATTACGTACTCCAGGATTTTGCGAAATCCGATGCTGAGTGGGTGGATGATCTGCTGCGGGGCATCAGTGACGGCGCGGTGCATCTGGCCGAAGGTGCCGCCGACAAATTCCAAAATGCGGTGGCACAACGGACGGCTCCTGCGCGTTCTTCAACGTCACCATCCAAGCGGACCGCCTCGGATTCAAAGGGCTCAAAGCCGAAAGAAAAGGCACAGGAACCCGAGACACCGCAGCAGGCGGACGACCGTTCTGCGATGCAGCGGTTGCTGGACAAATTCCGGTAACGGGCTGCACTTTTCGTGGATCGGCCTGCACATTGCCGCGGCCGTATAACCGCGCTACCTTCAAAAGTGCAGGAGGCAATAGACCATGGACAAAGACCCCGCGCTCAACGTTCTGGGCGGCACACTTGAACTCTGCTCAAACGATCCGGTAACGGGCTTTTTCCGTGATGGTCATTGCAACACCTGCGCCGATGATCGCGGGAGCCACACGGTTTGCGCCTTGATGACGGCCGAATTTCTGGCTTTTTCGAAATATGTCGGAAATGACCTGAGCACCCCACATCCGGAATTCGGGTTTGCGGGTCTGAAACCAGGAGATCAATGGTGCCTTTGCGCCGCACGGTTCCTGCAAGCCCATGACGAAGGCTGTGCGCCACAAGTTCGGCTGGAGGCCACGCATCAGCGCGCGCTCGACATCGTGCCCCTGCATATATTGCAACAAAACGCACCGGCATAATCGACCGAATTACAATCATTGCGTGTATTTTTCGATTCGCATGCTCGCTAAAGAAGGCAGTCTACCTGACTTATCCGGCCAACAGATCAGCCCAAAACCCGCGGAAATCACCGATTTTCAACTGAAAACAGATAATTTCCAATGTGCGAACGATCCAAAACCAGAGCGATTTGCGGTCACTTTTGTCCTAAATTCAGGATTTTCCCTGGGTTTCAACGAAACAGTTAACCAGTTTTCCAAGCTTTCCTTGATCCAAGAGCCGAACTGTTGCGAAATTGCGAACACCAAAGTTTACTCGAATTTTTCGAAAAACAGGACGATCCTATTTAAGGGACTAGCAATGCTTAAATTTAGTCACAATATAAGGTCATCGAAGGATAGCGGCAGAAAGCACATGCTCAAAAATTGTTCCGCAATAGTAACGAGTGTGACTAGGAATATGAGTATTAAGTTGTTTGTAGAGCGCGTGTTTTCTGTCCGCAATTTCTGCGTCATGGCGTTGGATAGTATATTGTTCCAGACGCCTTGCAGGGTCGAAGCCCGGCAGCGTGTGTCCCCTTCAGATGAGTGGTTGATGAGTAATAAAAGCGAATGAACGGGCGTGTGTGTGCCCGGGGGACGCGTGAAAAATGGGAAAGGCCTTCGTTAGGAGTTGGTGGGAAATCCTGACAGGAGTTGTTGTAAAAGTATGAGTACTTCGTTTGATGAACGACCCGACACCGCGGCATTATCGCATGGGTGTCGTGAAATAGAAGGTGAGCCAAAACCCGGTATCGAAAATACCGTGGATGATGCGATTTACAAAGTATTGGTCGAGCAGAGGCGCGAAATTAACCGGCGCAACCTGCCCGATCTTGGTGAGTAACGAGTTACCGCAATATATGCAGCCAATGGCCGGATCGGTGTACCTCAATGTACCGATCCGGCCGTTTTTTTGGGGGCACCCGGTTGAAGACCTGAGGGGTCTGGCGGGAAGACCGTTGTGATCTTCCCGCCCTGCCCTCAATCGCGCAGTCGTACGATATCGGTCATCAGACCTTCTGTCCCGTTGTGGACAGTCAGCCGTTCGACTTTGCCAGCGATGCTTTCCAGCGCCTCCAGCTCTTTCAGCCGCAGCATGACCGGGTTCTCAGCCATGACTTTGGCCGTGTTCAGAAGCGAACGGGTTGCGTTCGTTTCTTCCCGCCGACGGATGACGTTGGCCTCGGCCTCTTTTTCGGCCGCAACCACCGAGGTCAGGATCTCACGCATCTCACCGGGCAGGATCACGTCTTTCAACGCGATTTCACCCACTTCGATACCGATCCCGGCCATTTCCGACCGCACGCTCGCTGCCGCCTCGGCGTCAACGGAGGTTTTCTCCGCCAACAGCCGGTCCAACGTCAGCGCGCCCAAGGTTTTCCGGAACGCCAACTGCAGCGCCCGGTGCAACGCCTCGTCAAAATCGCGCACCGTAGTGACAGCTTTGACAGGGTCAGTCACGCGGTACCCCGCAGTCAGGTTGACCCGAATTGTGACACGGTCTTTGGTCAGGATTTCCTGCCCAGTAACCTCATGTGTCCGCAACCGCAGATCAACATGCTTGACCGAAACGTGCCGCCCCAGTTTCCAGAACCCGTGGGTTCCAGGCGCAAGCGTTTCGCGCAGAACGCCATCGATGCTGAGCAACCCCACATGCCCTTCGGCCACTTCCGTGGTCGAAAACGCGGTGGTCAGTCCCACCCGAACCAACCGGTTGGCCAGATCGGGCGCAACACGCAACGTGTCACCAACCGCGTGGGTTTCAACGTCCCAAGGGCCTGCATCCGTCCACAGGACAAGATGCGTGTCGGGAAGAACGACATCTGCAGGAACACCGTCACGCAATACGATCAGCACCTCATCCGTGCCCGCCCGTATTTCGGTCAGATGCGCCTCGGCCAGATAGGGCCGTTCGCGGAACAGCGCCCGCTCGTAGGGCGAGGTGAAACGGAGACTTCCCAGATCATGGGTCTCGCGCAGAAGGTTCCGGCTCTTGAGCCGATGCTCCCCCGCGCGCAGGATGTTGTCGATCCGGCCATTGCGAAGCACCAGAACACGTTCGCGTTCTGTAACGGTGATCCGCTCATAGCCCATCAGCCGGTCGATCAATGTCATCAATATCATATCTCGTCTCCTTTTCGTCTTTTCCTATCGTCGTCGCAAAGCGATCTCCTTGAGGTTTTTCAATGGGTTGGACCGGAATGGCCGCAGGTGTTGAGCCCACAAGATGCGGGCAGTGAAAGGCGCCGGGGCCGCCCCGCGCCATGGTGAAGCACGGGATTGGAGAGAGAGGGCGCACGGTAGTACGACGCGCTTTGCAGAATCGAAATCCGGCATCGCGGGTGGCGCTACGGCACAACCGTCATCCCCGCTCCGGCGCTTAACCAGAGCAACGGCGGGCTTTTGTCCCGTTCCCCCAAGAGAGAAAAAGACGCCGGGCCACCCCTGCTGAGGCAACCCCGGAACCCAATTTTGAGCCGTTTTTCTACGGCAAGGAGGGGAGTCGAACCCCAGACACTCTCGCGTCTTTACCTTGTGTCAAATGACGGGAATTGAACCCGCTACACATCGATTAAGCGTCGATTGCTCTACCAAATGAGCTACATTTGCATTGGCGTGAAAGGCCAAGCCCTGTCCGTCTTGGCGCGGCCCTGGCATACGGTATCGGCAGTGCCGCCCGCACCGGGAGAGAGATCACCTCTGCCCGCTAGGGTCCGATCCATCTGGTCGGGAGGGCAGTGATAGCGGTAACGAAACGAGTCGCTCAACATGGCCAATACCCGCGCAAAACGCTCGTGATAAATGCGCAACAAAATTACCTGTTCGCGCAACAAATGAAAAGATGTCTGGAGCCTAATGCCCCGGGAGCAGCGCAAAGCCAGCCCAAACCGAAACAATCTTCGGGAGGTAAATTGGGCTGGCAGCGGGGCGGCATTCACCGCCCCGAAAAATCAGTCCGCTTCTTCCATGCCAAAGCCCAAATGCTTGGCGACGGTGAAAATATCCTTGTCACCGCGCCCGCACATGTTCATGCAGATCAGATGATCGCTCGGCAGCTCCGGCGCGATCTTCATCACATGCGCCAGTGCATGGCTCGGCTCAAGCGCCGGAATGATACCTTCCTGCAAACAACACAGCTGGAAGGCTTCCAGCGCCTCTTTGTCGGTGATCGATACGTATTTCGCACGGCCGATTTCGTGCAGCCACGAATGTTCCGGCCCGATACCGGGGTAATCCAGACCGGCTGAAATCGAATAGCCTTCCAGAATTTGCCCATCATCGTCTTGCAGAAGATATGTCCGATTGCCGTGCAACACACCCGGACGTCCACCGGTCAGCGAGGCACAGTGTTCCATCTTCTGGTTCACACCCTTACCCCCTGCCTCAACGCCGATGATGTTGACCTCTTTGTCATCCAGAAACGGGAAAAATAGGCCCATTGCGTTCGACCCGCCACCAATTGCAGCGATAATCGTGTCCGGCAACCGGCCTTCTGCCGCCATCATCTGTTCTTTGGCTTCCTTGCCGATAATGGCCTGAAAATCACGAACCATCGCCGGATACGGGTGCGGACCGGCCACCGTGCCGATGCAGTAAAACGTATCGCGCACATTGGTGACCCAATCGCGCAGCGCATCATTCATGGCATCCTTGAGCGTGCCGCGTCCAGACGTAACCGGCACGACCTCGGCCCCCAAAAGGCGCATGCGGAACACGTTTGGTTTCTGCCGCTCCACATCATGCGCGCCCATATAGACCACGCAATTCAGGCCGAACTTGGCGCAAACGGTGGCCGTGGCCACACCGTGCTGACCAGCGCCGGTTTCGGCAATGATCCGGGTCTTGCCCATGCGTCGCGCCAGAATGATCTGGCCTAGCACGTTATTGATCTTATGCGCACCGGTGTGGTTCAGCTCGTCCCGCTTGAGGTAGATCTTGGCCCCACCCAGATGGCTGGTCAGGCGGTCCGCATAATAAAGCGGTGACGGGCGGCCCACATAATGCGTCCACAGATCATGCATCTCCGCCCAGAAGCTTTCATCCGTCTTGGCGTTCTCATATTGCGCCTCAAGTTCGAGGATCAGCGGCATCAGTGTTTCTGACACAAACCGCCCGCCAAAATCGCCAAAACGCCCTTTTTCATCAGGGCCGGTCATGAAGCTGTTGAATAAATCGTTCATCGGATGCGCCTTTCGGATGGCATGGCAGTCGTTCCCCCGTGAATATGGTGCGTTGGTGGGATTTTCCAGCGAAAAGGCGGCGTCAAAGCTGATTCCGAGCCTTGCCGGGCATCATTCGGCGATCTGCACCACATACGCCCGCGACCAAAGGTCCGGCTCCGCCAGCAAAAACGGCAGGAAAGGCGGTGTGACATGCAAGATGCGCCATTTTTCAGTCGCGGTGAGCCGGTCCATGACGTCCGGAAAACCCTGTTCCTGAAAACTGGCCTCGATCAGGTTGAACACGCCGATCCCACCGGGTTTTGTGACCTCAACGAGATGTTCGAGACTGACAGGCGGCGCATGTCCCGGCCCGAACGCGCCAACACACACAAATCCCGCGAAGTGATTGGCACCAAACGGCAACGGCTGGCCCATATCCGCTTCGACAAAAGAGGTGTATGCGCCCGTTTCCCGCGCGGCCGCCAGCATATCCGGAGAAAGGTCACATCCCGTCAGGTCCGAATACCCCATGAGCGACAGCATCTCACCCACCAGACCGGTGCCGCAACACGCATCCAGTAAGGCTGCGTCTTTTGGGCCAAGATGCTGCGCCAGCAACCCCGCACCAAGTGACGGCAAGCGAAACCCGCGTGTCAGGTTGTCTGCATCATAACTGCTGGCCCATTTGTTGTAGATCGCACGCGATTCCTCGGGCGATTTTGCGCCGTAGACGTCTTCAAGATCGTCGGTATGTGCGGCCATCTATCTCCCCCCAGATCCTGCGCAACAGCATCGACAGACGCGTCATGCCTGTCAACTAATCCAGCGGCAACTTAAAGCCGGTGTGGCTGGCCACGAAGCCAAAGCGTTCATAGAACCGATGCGTGTCTGTCCGGCTTGCATTCATCGTCAGTTGGATGAGGGTACACCCCGCCGCCTTGGCGCGTTGTTTGGCGTCCATAAACATCGCCTCACCAATCCCCTGCCCGCGCAGGGCACTGGCCACGCGCACGCTCTCGATCTGCGCCCGTCGCGCCGCGCGCAACGAAAGGCCTGTGATAAATGTCAGTTGATAGGTGGCTTGAACGGTGCCCTCGTCGTCTTCGCCAACGATCAGTGTGTTACCATTTTCGGTCTGCATCTGGTCAAACGCGGCCAGATAGGGCGCGATGTCACCGTCTTCGCGCGATTGTCCGAGGACGTCGTCGGCCAAAAGCGCGATGACCGCTGGCACATCCCGGCGTGTTGCCGGACGAAACCGGATCATCGCTGCGCCGCTGCGATGAAATCTGCAACCATCTTGGCATCCTTGATCCCCGGGGCACTTTCCACCCCCGAGGCAACATCGACCTGCCGTGCGCCTGTTTTGGCAATTGCCTCTGCCACATTCGCCGCTGTCAGGCCGCCGGCCAACATCCACGGTTTGTCCCACCGACGGCCTGTAATCAGGCTCCAATCGAACGCCATCGCGTTGCCGCCAGGTCGATCCGCATTGGGCGGCGGTTTGGTATCCACCAATAGCTGATCCGCAACACGCCCATGGGCATCCAATTGCGGCAAGTCGTCTTTGGTTGAAAGCCCCACCACTTTCATCACTGGCAAGCCATAGCGTGCTTTGACCGCAAGTACCCGTTCGGGCGCTTCGCTGCCATGAAGTTGCAAGATATCAATGGGAACGGCGCCAACCAGGGCGTCCATCATGTCGTCATCCGCATCGACCACCAGCGCCACCTTGGCCACACCTTCCGGCACAGTCACGGCCAGTGACGCGGCATCCGGAATATCCAGATACCGGGGTGATTTGGGAAAGAAATTGAACCCCAGATAGGCGGCACCAGCCGACACTGCATCTGTGACATCTGCAGGCCGTGTCAGCCCGCAAATCTTGACCCGAATATCCTGTGGCATGATGCGCCTCAGCTGGCCTCTTCCAAAAGAGCCAGCACTTCGTCTTTTCCTTGGTGTTTTTCGCCCTTCAGGCGACGAACTTCTGCGCGCATTTGTTGAAGCTCATGCGCCTGGCGCGTGGCGACCATGCGTTCCTTCGCTTCACGGATCCACTCCCAGACAAACCCGATGATCAGCCCTGCAACGATACCGCCAAAGATGACGATAAACAGAGGTACTTCATAGCTGGGATTGAGTGCCGAAAACCCGGCAACCTCTTCTGGCAAAATCTTGACCGTCACCATGCCTCGATTGGCAAGAGCGATCAGAACCAGGGCCACTCCGAAAATGGCAATCGAAGCATAGCGAATGTAGCGCATCAGTTTACTTCCCGTTCAAACGGTCCCGAAGCAGCTTTCCCGTCTTGAAGAAGGGAACATGCTTTTCTTCAACCTGGACCGATTCACCGGTGCGAGGATTGCGCCCTGTGCGGGCATCGCGCTTCTTGACGGAAAACGCGCCGAAACCGCGTAGCTCAACCCGGTTTCCCTTCGCCATGGCATCGGTGATTTCATTGAAGATCGTGTTGACGATCCGTTCGACATCTCTCTGATATAGATGCGGATTTTCATCGGCAATTTTCTGAATCAATTCCGATCGGATCATCGGCACCCTCCCCCGAGTAATTTTTTTGTTTTGATCGTTTGGCAACGGCTCAACTATAGATAACATCTTGAAAAACAGAAACACAAAGCGCGACCCCAAGAGCGTGATTTTGCCCATAAATCCGCCACATACGCGAAAAAAAACTGTCTCGAGCCGGGCAAACAACCGGCGTCCACGCGCATTCCGAAAATTCTGCACTGCGGCACAGCCATTGATTCGCAAAGCGTAATTTGCCGTTTTCAGCCGCTCAAATCCAAAATCTTTGAGACCTTTTGTCCCACAATCCCGCTCTGAAAAGGCGTGTCACATGGATGGCCTGCACCGAGGGGCGGGCCCTGGTCTGACCCGAGACATCCGGTGTGCGCGCAGGCGCACTCATTCTGGTTGCACCCCCTGACAGAAAAAGGCCCCACCAAATGGCGGGGCCTGATCTGATTGGCGCAAAACTCGAGAAGACTTATTCGTCGCCCTTGAGTGCGGCACCCAGGATATCGCCGAGCGATGCCCCTGAATCCGAGCTGCCATATTGTTCGACAGCTTCTTTTTCTTCCGCGATCTCGCGTGCCTTGATGGACAGACCCAGACGACGGGTCTTGCTGTCGACATTGGTGACGCGGACGTCGACCTTGTCGCCAACACTAAACCGGTCCGGGCGCTGTTCGGCACGATCACGCGACAGATCTGAGCGCCGGATGAAGCTCTTCATGCCTTCATATTCGACCTCTACGCCGCCATCTTCGATTGAGGTGACCTCAACAGTGATGATCGAGCCACGCTTCACGCCGCCGACAGCTTCGGCAAACTTGTCGCCGCCAAGCGCTTTGATCGACAGTGAAATGCGCTCTTTGTCGGTATCGACCTCAGAGACCACGGCCTGAACCATGTCACCCTTGCGGAAGTTCTGGATCGCATCTTCGCCACGCTCATCCCAGCTGATGTCGCTGAGGTGAACCATGCCGTCGATTTCACCTTCCAGACCAATGAAGAGACCAAACTCGGTGATGTTCTTAACTTCACCTTCCACTTCGGTGCCCTCAGGGAATTGCTCCGCGAAGACTTCCCATGGGTTCCGCATGGTCTGCTTGAGGCCCAGGGAAACGCGACGCTTGGTGCCGTCGATTTCCAGAACCATGACTTCGACTTCTTGGCTGGTCGAAACGATCTTGCCGGGATGGACGTTTTTCTTGGTCCACGACATTTCAGAGACGTGCACCAGACCTTCAACACCTGGCTCCAGTTCAACAAAGGCACCGTAGTCGGTGATGTTGGTCACGCGGCCCGTGTGAGTTGATTCCAGTGGGTACTTGGCGGCAACCAGATCCCACGGATCGTCCTGCAGCTGTTTCATGCCCAGCGAAATGCGGTGGGTTTCCTTGTTGATCTTGATGACTTGAACATTGACGGTCTCGCCAATTGTCAGGATCTCAGAGGGGTGGTTTACCCGGCGCCATGCCATGTCAGTGACGTGCAACAGCCCGTCAACACCGCCCAGATCCACGAACGCACCGTATTCGGTGATGTTCTTGACCACGCCTTCAACGTTCTGACCCTCGGTCAGGTTGCCAATCACTTCGGCACGCTGTTCGGCACGGCTTTCTTCAAGGATCGCGCGACGCGAGACAACGATGTTGCCACGACGACGGTCCATTTTCAGTACCTGGAATGGCTGCTTCAGACCCATCAATGGGCCCGCGTCACGTACAGGGCGCACGTCAACTTGTGAGCCGGGCAAGAACGCAACCGCGCCACCCAGATCAACAGTGAAGCCACCTTTGACACGGCCAAAGATCGCGCCTTCAACGCGCTCATCGTCAGCGTATGCTTTTTCCAGACGATCCCAGGCTTCTTCGCGGCGCGCCATCTCGCGTGAGATGACCGCTTCGCCACGGGCGTTTTCAGCCGAGCGCAGGAAGACCTCAACCTCATCGCCAACAGCGATTTCAGGGGCTTCACCGGGATTTGCGAATTCTTTTAGTTCAACGCGGCCTTCCATTTTGTAGCCGACGTCGATGATGGCCTGTCCCGCTTCAATTGCGATGACCTTGCCTTTGACAACTGACCCCTCTTCGGGCGTGTCCATTTCGAAGCTTTCGTTCAGGAGGGCTTCGAATTCCTCCATCGATGTGTTTTGAGCCATGTGGCGTTTCAATCCTAACGTTTCGTGTTTCGGGCCGCGCGGTTGTCTCCGCCGGTCTTGAAGGGTTTCATTGGTCAGACGCATTCCGCCTATCTTTCCGCAAAACAAAGAGGGCCGGTTTGTGCCCGACCCTGCTCACTCAATGCTCTGCGGCGGTTTCCGCCTTATCGACAGGCGCGCGTATAAGCCGGTTTTCAGGTGGGATCAAGCCCATACCGCCCAAAGAAAACACCGATCACGTGAGGATAGAGACCCCTGTCAGCGATGGTCTTACGCGGTCAAAACGGCCGCCGCCGTTTCGGCAGCTTCCAAGGCACCTTCCAGATACCCGCCAAACTGCGGGGCCACCTCGGAACCGGCAAAGATCAACCGGCCGTCCCAAAGACCCGTCATTTCCGGCGGTAATGAATAAGTCGGATGCGCATATAGCAGCGCGAAATCAGCCTCTGTTGTGGTGAAGGGCTCACGTGCCCAGTCTGTGATGACAATGTTGCGCGGCATCGCAGCGTCTGCGCCGAAAATCCTTGTCAGCTGGCTGCGGATTTGTTGCTGCAACACGGCCGTGTTTTTACGCGGCTCCGGCGGCACACCAATAAACCCGAACAACGCATATGGCCCGCCGTTTCCGGGAGACGCATCGTGAATTTCGACCAAAGGCCCAAAGCGACTCATGGCGTCACCAGACAATCCCGCATCGCGCCAAAAAGGTCGGTCATAAATCGCAACGGCCTTGGCCTGTGCCGCCATCCAAGTTGGAATGCTGCGCATGGCGTCGAGGGCTGGTGCGGGCAACGCAGGTGACGTGGCAATCGTGCAGGCAATCCGGGGCGGTAACGCCAAAACGACCCGATCTGCGTGCACGGTTTCTTGCCCTGCAATGACGGCGGAAATACCCTGCTCAGTTTTATGTAATGCCGTCACCGGCGCGTTCAGACGGACACGCGTTTCGGGCAGCCTTGCCACCAGTGCATCCACCAAGGATGTCATCCCGCCCTGCACGCGCCACGACCCTTCCATCGACGCAAATCCACGGCTTTTCTGGACATGGCCATGTTCGTTTTCAAAACACTGTTCTCCCAATGCGAACTGGTCAAACTTCTGCAGGCCAAGGCGCTCTACGATCAGGCTCATGCGCAGTTGGCCGGGCCAGAACCAAGTGGGACCCACGTCAAAAACAGCACCCCCCTCGGTTTCTGACTTGATGCGCCCGCCACATCGCCCACGGGCTTCGACCAGAAAGAAATCTTGGCCTCGTTCGTGCAGAATATCTGCAAGCGCCAGGCCGGACAGGCCGCCGCCGATGATCAGGGTCTGAAAGCGGGAGGTCTGTGTCAAAACGAAAAGCCCATATTCGGTGTTTTTGCCGCGAGGAAAAGTACGACGCGAGAAGGCGGCGGAGTACTTCCCTTGATGCCAAGCAACGCAATTTTGCCTACGGCTCGGTAGACGAATTTGCAAGTCTCACTCACCAGGCAAAATGAAAAACCGCGAGGTCACCAAACCGTTTAGTGCATGTGATCACCAAACGACGCATATTTTCCCAAACACCAAGCTGAGAGGACCACATGTCGCTGACCCGACGTCACTTTATTGCAAGCACAGCTGCCCTTGGGGCAACAAGCGCGCCCTTGCTGGCACAACAGGGCAAATCGGAAATCGATCTGCTCCGCGCAACCATCAATGGCCCGACCGATGATGCGATTGCGGCGCTGACTTCTATCCGGGAACGCGGACAACCCGATCTGGCGGCCGGCCTGATCATGGCCATGCGGTTTTCGCGCCTGCCGGCGACCTATTTTGCTGAAACGCTGACAGCCATCACCGGAAAGGACGCGGGAGATTCGTGGTTCGACTGGATGCTTTGGCAAGAAGCCAATCCACAGGTTGTACCACATCAGGCCTCACTCATTGCACTGAAGCGCGAGATGTATCTGCAGATAGATCCGAATTTCGACATCTTCCTCAAACAGCGCCATCTGCGCCGGGACAAGATGAAAATCCGCCTCGAAGAAATCACCTGGGGCGGTGTGCGCAAGGATGGCATTCCGTCATTGGACAATCCAACTCTGATCAAGGCCGCAGAGGCCAGTTACATGCGGGGCGACGACCTGGTGTTCGGCGTCTCGATCAACGGCGACACCCGGGCCTATCCCCTGCGCATCATGGGCTGGCATGAGATGTTCAACGAGGTAATCGGCGGCGTCCCCGTGGCCTTGGCCTATTGCACGCTGTGCGGTTCGGGCATTCTGTTTGAAACCAAGGTCCGGGGACGTTCCAAACCCTTGATCTTCGGCTCTTCGGGTTTCCTTTACCGATCCAATAAACTGATGTTTGACCGCGCCACGCATTCGCTTTGGAACCAGTTCACCGGCAAACCCGTTTCCGGCAAACTCGTCAACAGCGGCATTGAGCTCAAACAACGTCCCGTCGTCATCACCACATGGGACAAGTGGCGGCGCGAAAATCCGGGCACTCAAATCCTCTCGGTGAAAACCGGACATCGGCGCAACTACGGTTCAGGCGTTGTATATCAGGAATATTTCGCCTCGAACGATCTGATGTTTCCCACCAATGTGGATCAACGGCAACATCGGCAAAAGGACTACGTTTTTGGCATTCGCGACTTTGGCGGTGCCAAGGCCTGGCCGCTCAAAGCCTTCCGGAAACGCAAGGTCATCAATGATGCGATGCTGGGCAAGCCCCTCGTTCTGGTCGGCGATGACAAATCCCGCACGGTGCGCGCCTATGAACGCGGTGGCCTGACCTTCAAGCGAACAAAGGAAGGCCTGCAATCGTCTGATGGGGCGCAGTGGCAGATCACCGAAGATGCCCTTGTTACCAAAGACGGCCGGACCATGCCGCGCGTTGCGGGGCATATTGCCTATTGGTTTGCCTGGAACGGGTATCTGGGGGCGCAGAGTGAGATTTACAAAGGTTAAGACGACGGTTCTGAACTACGGTCCGAAGTCTCAATCTGGGCTTCTCGGTAGAGCGTGAAGAGACCGCTGGCCACAACAATGGCGGCGCCGATCAGGGTAATCAGGTCGGGCCATTCGCCGAAGGCCAGCCACCCCAACACAAGCGCCCAGAGCAACCCCGTATACCGGAACGGAGCGACAAAGCTGATCTCGCCCACGCGCATGACCATTACGGAAAATAGATAGCCGCCGATAATCATGACGGAGGCACCCAGGATCAATCCGCTGGCACGCATGTCCATGGGCACCCAGTCTCGGTTCAGGCTGGCCAGTCCGAAAAACACCATGATCGCGACTGCCGTTAAGAATGTGACGAACATCGAGGGCGTTTCGCGAGACAATTTGCGCGTCGTCAAATCACGCAGCGTGACGAAACACACTGCGGCCAACCCGTAGATAGAATAGACATTGAACCCGTCCGCGCCTGGCCGGACGATCAACAACACGCCTACAAACCCAATCAGAATAGCCGACATCCGGCGCCACCCGATACGTTCCTTGAATACGACAGCCGCCATCAGCGTAATTGTGAGCGGCAAGGCCTGAAGAATTGCCGTGATATTGGCAAGCGGCATGTTGAAGAGCGCTGTCAGCAGAAAATACGCCCCACCGATCTC
The DNA here is from genome assembly GCF_055693585.1 of Roseovarius sp. JB2-10. Classification (NCBI taxonomy): domain Bacteria; kingdom Pseudomonadati; phylum Pseudomonadota; class Alphaproteobacteria; order Rhodobacterales; family Roseobacteraceae; genus Roseovarius; species Roseovarius sp. JB2-10. The sequence goes on from NZ_CM146337.1 coordinate 263,346, forward strand.
AGCCACAGTGCGTAACGCCAGCAGCTTTGCATCCCGCATCGAAATATGCGGCCTCAACGCGCCCATTTTCCATGCAATCGCACCCACGGCGACGGATGTCAGCATGCCCCGCAAAAACAACAACTGAAACAGCGGGATTTGCCCCGCCATCATTTTCATCAGCATGTCGTTTAGAGTGAAGGCGGCCATGGAGGCCATCATCAGCCACGCGCCGGTCATGTTTTCGGATCGCGTCATTCAGGTTCCCATTCCAATCGTCTGGATCAAAAGGCGTTTTGTTGTTCCCTGACAAGCAAAAGAGACGCAATGCGATCTCAGCGCGCCAGACTAGCAACCTTGTTCCGGCACGGGCATGTGGTCAGATGATCATTGACCAATCCACATGCCTGCATAAAGGCATAAACAATCGTGGGCCCGCAAAATTTGAACCCTCTTTTCTTCAAATCCTTCGAAATTTCTTGCGATAAATCTGTCTGCGCGGGTACGTCGTCGAGGGAGGCAAAACTGTTCTGCAACGGCGCGCCATTCACGTAGTCCCAGAGGTATTTGTCAAAACCGATTTCCGCTTCGATCTCCTGCCAAACTCGGGCATTTGCAATCGTTGCTTCGATCTTGCCACGGTGCCGTATGATACCCGGATTCTGCAGCAACCGGAGGACGTCACCCTCACCCCATTCCGCGATCACATTAGGGTCAAACCCTTGAAAAGCCTCACGGAAATTGTCGCGCTTTTTGAGAATGGTGATCCAGCTCAGGCCCGCCTGAAACCCGTCAAGAATGAGCTTTTCCCACAGGGCGCGACTATCATATTCCGGCACGCCCCATTCCGTGTCGTGATACGCAATATAGATGTCTTCGAGCCCTACCCAGCCGCATCTTTCGGTCATGATTTCTCCTCTAAATCAGGGGAATTCGAGAGAGCAGGTTTAGCGCGGTTTTAACCCATCCTTAGCGGGAATGGCGCAATCTATGGCCCAAACGAATCCGGAGACGACTATGGTACGTAACGCCACTTGGGCTGACATTCCAGCGGGACACGACAATCCGCTGTCATATGCTGTCACAGCTCGCGACAAATCAATTGTCGAGATGGTCAATCAGGCCGTACAGCACAAGCAAGTGATGCTGGCCTACCAAGCCGTCGTGCCCGCCAAACGGCAGGCTCAACCCGCATTTTACGAGGGATTGATCCGTGTTCTAGATGAAACCGGCCGGATTATTCCTGCTGTGGATTTCATCGGCGCCATCGAAACAACAGAGACGGGCCGGATCATTGATTGCCTGGCGCTGGAAAAGGGCATCAATACGCTGAACGAATACCCCGACCTGCGCCTTTCCATCAACATGTCGGCACGCTCCATTGGCTACAGCAGGTGGTCCCGCATCCTTAAACGCGGCCTCGACAAGAACCCGACGATCGCGGAGCGCCTGATCCTGGAAATCACGGAAAGTTCGGCCATGCTTGTGCCAGAACTGGTTGTCGGCTTCATGAATGAATTGCAGCAAAAGGGCATCAGCTTTGCATTGGATGATTTCGGCGCCGGATACACAAGCTTCCGGTACCTGAAGGATTTCTTCTTCGACATTCTGAAAATAGACGGGCAGTTCATTCGCGGAATATCACGCGACGCCGACAATCAAATTCTGACGGCTGCGCTTGCTTCAGTTGCAGAACAATTTGACATGATGACCGTCGCGGAAAGCGTTGAAAAACCCGATGACGCGGATTTTCTGGCGAATATGGGCATTGATTGTCTTCAGGGATATTATTTCGGTGCGCCCACTGTGCATCCTCCATGGCGCGACCCCAATATCGAGCGTTCTTCAGCCTGATCACCGGCTCCGGTGGTTGCTGCTTTGCTGCACCTGCGGTATGACACCCAAGATCTGCAAGAGTGAGCGAAACGCAATTATGCGGCGCGCATATCCTTGCTTAGCTTGAAACCCGCCTGGTGGAGGAAAATCATTGACCAACGTAGTAATTGCATCCGCGGCTCGGACCGCTGTGGGATCCTTTGGTGGATCGTTTGCCAACACACCCGCACATGATCTTGGTGCCGCTGTTCTCGAAGCTGTTGTCGAGCGTGCGGGCGTCAACAAGGAAGACATATCCGAAACCATTCTCGGACAGGTGTTGAGCGCAGGCCAAGGCCAGAACCCTGCCCGTCAGGCCCATATCAACGCAGGACTGCCGACGGAAAGCGCCGCATGGGGCATCAACCAGGTCTGCGGTTCAGGCCTGCGCGCTGTTGCACTTGGTGCGCAACATATTCAACTGGGCGACGCCAGCATTGTTGCCGCAGGCGGACAGGAAAACATGACACTCAGCCCTCATGTCGCGCATTTGCGTGCGGGCACCAAAATGGGCGATGTCAAATACATCGACTCGATGATCCGCGATGGCCTTTGGGATGCTTTCAACGGCTACCACATGGGTCAGACCGCCGAGAACGTTGCCGAGCAGTGGCAGATCAGCCGTGAAGCGCAGGACGAATTCGCTGTGGCCTCACAAAACAAAGCAGAAGCTGCTCAAAAGGCTGGAAAATTTCAAGATGAGATCGCTGCATTCACCGTCAAAACCCGCAAAGGCGACATCGTTGTAGATGCGGATGAATACATTCGTCACGGGGCAAATATCGAAGCCATGCAAAAGATGCGCCCGGCCTTCACCAAAGACGGAAGCGTGACCGCCGCCAATGCCAGTGGCCTGAACGATGGTGCCGCCGCGACCTTGCTCATGAGCGCGGATGAGGCTGAAAAGCGCGGCATCGAACCTTTGGCCCGTATCGCCTCATATGCCACGGCAGGTCTCGACCCATCGGTCATGGGTGTTGGTCCAATCTACGCCAGCCGCAAAGCTTTGGATAAAGCCGGCTGGTCCGTAGGTGACCTTGATCTGGTCGAAGCCAACGAAGCCTTCGCGGCTCAGGCCTGTGCGGTGAACAAAGACATGGGTTGGGATCCGTCGATTGTAAACGTCAATGGGGGCGCCATTGCGATTGGGCACCCCATCGGTGCGTCCGGCTGCCGGGTTCTGAACACGTTGCTCTTCGAGATGAAACGTCGCGACGCCAAAAAGGGTCTGGCGACGCTGTGCATCGGTGGTGGCATGGGTGTAGCCATGTGCCTTGAGCGGGCCTGATACCGTCACGAATCGGTTGGAGATGGGGGCGTCGAAACAGCGCCCCTATTTCGTTTTTGGACGAAATAGCCGAATTTTTCGCGTTTTTAGCTGCACTGCGGCAATTTATCCGCGCAATAATATTGCGCATTCACTCCCTGAAGAGTAACAGAGTTACCAACACATTTTGCCAAACTGGAGGACACCATGGCACGAACAGCACTCGTCACCGGCGGATCGCGCGGCATCGGCGCGGCCATTTCCAAAGCTCTCAAGGCTGAGGGCTACAACGTTGCGGCCACCTATGCCGGCAATGACGAGGCGGCTTCCGCCTTCACGTCCGAAACCGGTATCAAAACATATAAATGGAATGTTGCCGACTACGACGAAAGTGCGGCAGGTATCGCCAAGGTCGAAGCGGAAGTGGGCCCCATCGACGTGGTTGTGGCCAACGCAGGTATCACCCGCGACGCCCCATTCCACAAAATGACCCCGGAGCAGTGGCACCAGGTTATCGACACCAACCTGACCGGCGTTTTCAACACGGTCCATCCGGTATGGCCCGGCATGCGGGAACGCAAGTTCGGCCGCATCATTGTCATTAGCTCGATCAACGGTCAAAAAGGCCAGTTTGCACAAGTGAACTATGCCGCGACCAAAGCCGGTGATTTGGGTATCGTTAAATCCCTGGCCCAGGAAGGCGCGCGCGCTGGTATCACTGCCAACGCCGTGTGCCCCGGTTACATCGCCACGGAAATGGTCATGGCTGTGCCCGAGAAAGTTCGCGAGTCGATCATCGGTCAAATCCCCGCCGGTCGTCTTGGTGAACCCGAAGAAATCGCACGCTGCGTTGCCTTCCTGGCATCAGACGATGCTGGCTTTGTGAATGGCTCGACCATTTCGGCAAACGGCGCACAGTTCTTCGTCTAACGCATCCAAATTCTACTCTGAAGACCGCCCTTGAGGGCGGTCTTTTTTTGTTTGTGGCGTGTGCACCGCTGGTAAGGATTCCCCCACTGGCCGAATGATGACCCCGAATTCTACTATCGCGGGTATTATTTGACCCAGAAAAGGAATTTATTATGCCTGCACCACATGGCCAAAGCGAATTCATCGGCCTAGACGCCTTTTGCAATAGAAATCATCATCACCACACCGGCGACCGGTTTGGACGCATGTTCGCGGACCTCCCGCCCCTGTTTACAGACCCAAGGGTTCTGGATCGGCTGGGCGCACCAGAAGGACCAATGGATGGTGGCGCGGCTGGCAGCATTTCACAGACCGTGCCGGTTGGTTTTGTCTTCTTTGGCCAGTTCGTCGATCATGACATCACGCTGGACGTGACCACCAGTCTGGACACGGTCAATTCCGCCCACGAAACGCGCAATGCGCGTACGCCCACGCTGGATCTGGATTGTATCTATGGGATGGGGCCGGAAGCGCAGCCCTATCTTTATCACGCAGCGGGCTCGTTCAAAGGGATCAAACTGATCACCGGGGCTGATTTCGGCGATGGTCCATTTGCTGCGGATGATCTCGCCCGGGTGGGCGACGTGGCCCTTATTGGAGACTTCCGCAACGATGAAAACCGCATCGTCAGCCAAATCCAATTGGCCATGATCCGGTTCCACAACAAAATGTGCGATGTCCTGTCCGCGGACCACGGTGGCAAGGAACTCTACGAAGAAGCACGGCGGCTCACCATGTGGCACTACCAATGGTGCGTTGTGCATGACTTTCTCAAGCATATTTGCGGCGAAGGTGTCGTCAGCCGCATCCTGTCGGAGGGGCGTCAGCACTACAAATCCGATGTGCCATTTATCCCGGTTGAGTTCTCGGTCGCGGCCTATCGGTTTGGTCACGCGATGGTGCCCATGCGGATACAAACGCAGCAAGGGGGCGCTTCGTTCGAGCTGTTTGGCAGCGTCCTTGGCAAGGGCTTTAGCCCGGTCACGGATGCCCGTGCGATTGCCGACATGCATGAGCTTTTTGAAACGTTCGAGGAGCGCACTGTACAGCGTGCCGGTCGCATGGATGCCAGCATGGCCAGCGATCTTTTGGCCTTGCCCGCCCGCGTTGATCCGGAAGGGCGTTCATTGGCGACGCGCAATATGATCCGCGGGCAGAGCTTCCTGTTGCCGTCTGGCGAGTCCGTTGCGCGCCAATTGGGGCGGCCCGACGCCGAGATCGAACAGGTCAGTGATGCCGCGCGCGTGGCCGAGTCTGAGCTGAACGGCGGCACGCCGCTCTGGTTCTATATCCTCAAGGAAGCCGAGCTGATCGGGCGCGAAAACCTGGATGGCACACGCCTTCCCGGCGAAGGTCTGGGACCGGTTGGGGCAACAATGGTGGCGGAAACGATCATTGGATTGATCGAACTGGACGGCCGGTCCTGGCTGGGCAGCAATCGCAATTGGCGTCCCGGTGTGCGGTCAGATGATGCGGATGTCGAACTCTCCAGCGTCGGCCATATTCTGACCTACACCTGACCGTTTGTCCGACTTACTTGGCATTAACCGATAATGCGCTACGCTTGGGCCCTCTTGTTTTCTTCGTTTAGAGAGGGCCCATGCACGGCCACACATCACAGCGCCTTACGACACAAAACCCAATTGCCGCCCGCATCGCGGAATTGTCGGAAGAGTATCTGAGTGCATCCGCGCCACGTCGCGAGGAAATTGGTGAAGAGATTTCTGGATTGATTTCGGGAAATGTTGTGCCCTTGCGCCGAGTCTAGTTGCCTGCCCGGCCTGGGCAACCCCTACAGATCACACCACCAATCCAAACATACCCTGAAGACATAAAAAGGGGCCGAAACCCGGCCCCAGAGCACCACAATTCGTGGCGATTTTTGAAAAAGATATTCCGGCAGGCAAAGCCCGCATTTTTGCGAAAAACTGCGCGTCGTGCTTGGCGGCTTACGCCTCGACCGACAGTCGCGTGATTTCTTCTTTCAGGCGCAGCTTCTGCTTTTTGAGTTCTGCGATTTCCAGGTCATTCGAGCCCGGCGCGCGTTGCGCTTCTTCAACTTGGTTCGAGAGAGATAGGTGTTTCTTCTTCAGTTCCTCAACATGCGAACTCAAGCTCATGGGCGGTCTCCTCTCAGATGTGTAACATGATGTTGACAGTCGAGCATATTTTGCACCCTCTGTCACGCTGCAAGCGCAGCATAAATCAAAAAAATTCTACCTAAAGTTGAAATTTATGCGCTGCTGAATGGCAGTTCTGCACCGTCCCGCAGGACACAAGTGGTTGCTTCAGTGTAGTTTTCCCTATCACCGGGGTGGCGGTCTCCTTGGTGCAAAACCCACCCGTCATGAAGCCGAAAATCCGCCCGCCCGCCCTTGCGACCGCGCAGCAATACCAGCCTTGCGCATCGACCCTCGCGGGGAATCAGGGGCAACAGCTCCAGACTGCCCAAATGCTGGCCCGCTGCTGTTAACAATTCCGGCACCCGTTCGGCACGGTGGATGAAGGTCACGGTCCCCTTGGGCGCGGTACGTTTGGCCGCCACGCTGACCCAGGTTGCCAGTGGCACGTCCTCTCCCAATGCACGCTCCCGATCTGCCTGAGGTGCCACCGTGCCAGCGCTACGGTCGAAATATGGGGGGTTGGCAAACACATGGGTGAATTGCCTTTGCAAAAGCGGCGCCGGCAGATGGGCCAAATCAGCTGTGAAAATCTCAGCCTCCTGACCGTTTGCCGCAACGTTATCCAAAGCCATTTTGGCGTATTTTTCCTGCACCTCGACACCCGCAAGCGCCAGACCAGGCACCCTGTGTCCCAGGCACAGCAAAGCCGTCCCGACGCCGCACCCCAATTCCAACACGGTATCACCGGGTTTTGCAGGAATGCTTGCGGCCAGCAAAACCGGGTCGACACCGGCGCGGTAACCCTTTTTAGGTTGGTGAATTCGAACCTGCCCACCAAGAAAATCATCGGCAGTGAGCAGATCCTCGGACCCGCCCTTACTCATCCACGGTTATCCCGTTGTCACGCAGCGCCCTTGCGGCAAGATCGTAGTCATCCACGCGCACCATCAACCGACGCGGAAAGATCCCAATTGAGCCTTCGAGAACACTCATATTTACGTCCATTTCAAAGCAGTCTATACCCTCGCCCTGAAGCAGGGCCTGAGCGAAAGCGATTGATGTCGGGTCAGTGGTACGCATGAGCTGTTTCATGGGGACGACATAAGAGCACTGCGACCTATTTGTCGAGCAAAGTGACGGGAGTGTGATGGGTTTGGATTACGCCGCAACGAAGCCTCACGAAAAGCTGGCAGCACATCTGGCGGGTAAATTGGACCTGGTAAATGCGCTGATCCGCAAACGCATGGAATCGCAACACGCACCGCGCATTCCGGAGGTTACGGCGCATCTGGTCGAAGCCGGCGGCAAACGCTTGCGCCCCATGCTCACGCTGGCGGCTGCCGATCTGTGCACTTACGACGGCGCGTTTGACGTGCATCTGGCGGCGACGGTTGAATTCATCCACACGGCAACGCTGCTGCATGACGATGTGGTTGACGAAAGTGCGCAACGCCGCGGTCGTCCCACAGCCAATTTGCTTTGGGATAACAAGTCGAGCGTGTTGGTTGGCGACTACCTTTTTGCGCGTGCTTTCCAGTTGATGGTTGAAACCGGATCTTTGCGCGTTCTCGACATTCTATCAAACGCCTCGGCCACCATTGCAGAGGGCGAAGTTCTTCAGTTAACGGCCGCGCGTGATTTGAGCACAAACGAAGACATTTACCTGCAGATCGTGCGCGGAAAAACCGCCGCATTGTTCTCTGCCGCAACCGAAGTTGGCGGCGTGATCGCCGGCGCGCCCGAAGTTCAGGTTAATGCGCTTTTTGACTATGGTGATGCATTGGGCATTGCGTTTCAAATTGTCGACGACCTGTTGGATTATCAGGGCGAAAGCGCTGCGACGGGCAAAAACGTAGGCGATGATTTCCGGGAGCGCAAGCTGACCCTGCCCGTGATCAAGGCCATCGCCGCCGCGGACAGTACCGAATATGCGTTCTGGACCCGGACCATCGAAAAGGGCGACCAGCGCGAAGGTGATCTCGAAGAAGCCCTGCGGTTGCTGGATCGGCATGGCGCATTGGAGAAAACGCGCGTTGATGCACTGGCCTGGACGGAAAAGGCCAAAACGGCTTTGTCGCAATTGCCCAATCATCCCGTGAGGCAGATGCTGCTTGAACTGTCGGATTATGTCGTCGCGCGCGTCAACTAAGCATTGAGCCGCGTGGCCGCGACCCACCAGCCTGGATGATCTTCGTGCAACCGTCCGGCCGCTGATGCGGCGGTTTCCGCGTCTCCGTAGAGCCCAAAAAACGTCCCGCCAGATCCGGACATGCGCGTCAGCATACAGCCCGGCGTCACAGCCAACGTGTTGAACACATGTTCTATTTTCGGCTCGGCCGCGATTGCCGCATCTTGCAGATCATTTCGCATTTCGCCCAACCACGCCACCAACTCACGTGTCGATACCCCTTCTGGCAGGACATCTGGCATGGGTGCGTTGGTGCGGCATTGCAGACGTTTGAACACATCCGCAGTCATCACAGGCAATTTTGGATTGACCAACACGGCGTGCAGCAAAGGCATGTCTGAAACCGGGTGAATTTCGTCCCCTATCCCCCGCATCCGCGCGGCCTGTCCCCGCATGCATACGGGCACATCTGCGCCAAAGGCGACCAAGTCTTCCGGGATGGGTTTGCCGCTGAGCTTCGATATCGCCCGCAACGTGGCAGCCGCATCGCTTGAGCCGCCACCAATTCCCGCAGCCACGGGGAGGTTTTTTTCAAGCTGGATATGCGCGGAAACCCCCATCGCGTCCGCTGCCTGTGCCACCAGATTGCTCCGGTCACGCGGCACACCATCGGCCATCGGTCCTTTGAGGATCATGATCGGTGTGTCAGAGGCCCGCACAGTTATGCGGTCGCCGACATCGGCAAACATAACCAGCGAGATCCAGGAGGTGGTAACCATCGTCCCGTTGCCCCGTCACATGCAGTGTCAGATTGACCTTTGCCGGGGCAAATTCCTTAACCACCGTCATCGACAACTTTCAGTGGATCACTGCCCTCTTCCGAGAGAACCTGATCCAGTCCAACTTCCAGTTTGCGGCGGATGCGGTCTGGCTCGGCGTCCGGATTGGAGTCGTCTTCCTCGGAGAGGGACAAGGCGCGATGCCATTGAAATTTCGCTTCTTGGTAGCGCCCAACTGCCCACAAGACGTCGCCCAAATGGTCATTGACCACCGGATCGACTGGCTCAAGCTCTGCCGCGCGCTCCATGTGTCCGACAGCTTCCTCGTAGCGGCCCAGCCGATACAGAACCCAGCCCAGACTGTCGATGATATAGCCGCTGTCTGGACGCGCTGCGACGGCCCGTTCGATCATATCCAGCGCCTCATCCAGATTGATGCGTTTTTCGACCATCGAGTAGCCAAGGTAATTCAGAACCTGCGGATGTTCCGGGTTCAGTTCGAGCGCTTTGCGGAAATCGGCCTCGGCGTTTTCCCAACGGTCCAGACGCTCATTGCTGATGCCACGGACGTAATAGACGAACCATTGCTGATTGCCCCGCGCCTCATAGAGCTCAACCGCCCGGTCATACGCATTTGCGGCTTTATCGAACTGCTCCAGCTGGCGATAAAGATCCCCGGCGGAGACATGCACCACAGGTACGTCCGCATGGCTTTGCGACAGTTGCTCCAACACCTCAACCGCTGCATCTGTCTTTTCCGACTGGCGCAAGGCTTCGCTGCGGCCCAACTCAGCCAGATAGAAAGAAGGATGATCGCGCGGCACACGTTTATACGCTGTCGTAGCCAGCTCGTAGCGCTGCAAATCTTCCAAGAGCTCGGCGGTCATGATGACAGCATCAACATTGTCGGGCGCCAGAAACTCAGCCACACGCGCAAAGAGCAGCACGTAATCCGGCCCCGCATCTGCCTGCAAAGCCCGACCCAGGGAAAAGAATACTTCGGCCACACCGTCGCGCGCCCCACCGATCACAGTGAATGGCAAGCGCTCTCCCTCAACCAACTGGCTGCGGAGAACCGTGATTTCAGGGTCCAGATCACTGCCAAAGAGGTCGTCGATAACCTTGACCGCTTCGTCGTTGCGCTCCAACTGGCTCAGCACCTGCGCCCAGGCGATCGTTCCACGCCGGGTCCGTTGCATCGGGCCATCGGATTCGCCTGCAAAAATGCTCTCTGCGCTCTCGAAATCGCCAACGGACGCCAAGGCCAAGGCCTTGTGGTAAATCGCAAAACTGTGCAATCCGCGTTCTTTGGACACCGCATCAAACTGTTCCAACGCGGTTTTCATGTCACCCTTGCCCATATTGGCCCAAGCCGCCACAAGACCATCCGCCAATGCACCGACGCCCTTTTTGTCGTCGATCCGCGCCAACACTTCGTCAAACGCCTCGCGTTTGCCCTCATCGGCGATCAAAACCATCTGTGCAACCTGGCTCTGCAGGCCTTCACCTTCGATGCGTTGGGCAATAGGCAGCGCGCGATCAAACTGACCCAAGCCGATCATCGACGCCACGGCGTTTTCCATCAGTGCCGGGTTTGACGGATCCTTTGCAAGGGCGCGGGTGAAATGCTCGGCAGCGGCTGCGTAATCATTCTGAAAGCGCGCCTGACGGGCCGCCAAATAGGCGCCAACGGACTCTTCGGCATAAATCGGACCGGTTGGGAGCTGCAGGGCAGCTGCCAACAGGGCAACAGAAAGGGATTTGAGTTTCACGAGCGCCTGCCTTTGGGATTTTTCACCGCTCAAGGTAGTGTGGTGGCGCTTGCAAGGCAATGCGGGACAGCAGTTTTGCCGCCCCGCAGGCAAGATTTCACGCGCCGGTTACATGTTCGGGTAATTCGGCCCATCGCCACCCTGCGGCGTGACCCAGGTGATGTTCTGGCTGGGATCTTTAATGTCGCAGGTTTTGCAATGCACACAGTTTTGGAAGTTGATGACAAACGCATCATCAACCACCTCATACACACCCGCCGGGCAATACCGCTGCGCAGGTTCGGCAAATTTGGGCATGTTGACGGACATTGGGATGTTTGGATCACTCAGCTGCAAATGCGCAGGTTGGCTTTCCTCGTGGTTCGTCATTGAAAAGCTGACATTGGTCAAACGATCAAAGCTCAGCGTGCCATCGGGTTTGGGGTAATCAATGGGTTTATGCGTGCTGGCCTGCTCAGTCGCCTCGGCATCGTTTTTGCCATGCTTTATCGTCCCGAAGAGGCTGAACCCCAATGTGTTTGTCCACATATCCAGGCCACCCAATGTCAGGCTGGCCAAGAGGCCGTATTTTGACCAGAGCGGCTTGACGTTGCGGACCTTCTTGAGGTCCTTGCCAATCTGGCCGGTGCGCACCTCGGTCTCGTATTCAACCAGCTCATCACCCGAGCGGTTCGCCAGAATGGCCGTATGTGCCGCCTCAGCCGCCGCAATACCACTGAGCATTGCGTTATGGTTGCCCTTGATGCGCGGTACGTTGACCATACCGACCGAGCACCCCAGAAGTGCCACACCAGGTGCGACCATTTTGGGCATCGACTGATATCCGCCTTCGGAGATCGCGCGCGCACCATACGCCACGCGCTTACCACCTTTGAGAAGGTCAGCAACCATCGGATGATGCTTGAACCGCTGGAATTCCATGTAGGGGAAAAGATGCGGGTTGCGGTAGTTCAGGTGAACCACAAAACCGACATAAACCTGATTGTTATCAAGATGATAGATAAAGGACCCACCACCGGCATTCCCGCCCAGAGGCCAGCCCATTGTGTGCGTGACCGATCCCTCTTTGTGCTTTTCTGGATCAATCTCCCAGATTTCCTTCATGCCAAGGCCAAATTTCTGAGGTTCCTTGCCTTGTGACAGGTCGAACTTGGCGATGACTTCTTTGGACAGGCTGCCGCGGACGCCTTCTGACAGGAAAACGTACTTGCCATGTAATTCCATACCGGGCTCGTAATTCGCGCCGTGGCTGCCATCGGCCTCCTTGCCAAATTCACCGGCGACAACGCCTTTCACGCGGCCTTCCTCGTCATAGACAATTTCCGAGCAAGCCATACCCGGGAAAATCTCTACACCCAGCTCTTCCGCCTGCTCCGCCATCCAGCGGCATACGTTGCCCATCGACACGATGTAGTTGCCGTGGTTGTTCATCAGTGGCGGCATCGGGAAATTGGGGATACGGATTTTACCCGCTTCACCCAGCATGTAGAAGTTATCGTCTTTAACCGGCGTATTGAGCGGCGCGCCCTTTTCTTTCCAATCCGGAATCAGCGCGTCCAGTCCACATGGATCGAGCACCGCACCAGACAAGATATGCGCGCCAACTTCGCTGCCTTTTTCCAGCACCACAACTTCACGGTTAGGGTCGAGCTGTTTCAGACGGATCGCCGCACTGAGACCTGCCGGGCCGGCGCCCACAATTACGACGTCATATTCCATTGTTTCACGAGCATTCTCGGACATTCGGCACGCTCCTCTCGGGCAAAAAACGATTTGAGATTGGCTAAACCAGAGCTGCCGTCAATGCAATCACGACCGGACGTTAAAGCACACCATCGCAAGGAAATTGCGGAATTCATGCAGGATTTGACGCAATTCGTGCGCGCGTCAGCCGACGCTATTGCAGGCTTGCGTAGATGTTGAGCACTTTATCGACGTCGTCGCCATTGCGAATCCGCGGATCATAAAGCGCTTCCAGAAGCCTTTGATCATAGTCCCGGGGCTTGTCATCCAACAGGTTATCGAAGGTGAAAAACGGCGAGTCCTGTGCATCATTCATCAAGCCCATGGCTTGCACCATTTCTTCATAGATGCACTTTTTCTGCGTGTCTTCCGTGACATCCGGCGCGATTAGGATCGTCCCGAAATGGATGCTCTCACCGTTGGACAGGACCTTGAAATAACACGGCCCACTGCCTTGCACGTAGCTCCGCGTCAGATTGCCGGAAAACCGCCCGTATGACGTCAGCGCGATAAAATGCGACGCCAGATGCGGAGACACCATGAAGATAAAGATGTTGGCGGAAAGTTCGAGGTCTTCCTTTTGTGCAATCAAAAGGTCCGATGTCATCTGCCCCGCGGCCGTGTTGCGCGGTTTGTAGCGCGATGCAGTGTAAAACCGCGGATCAAACGTATCGGAGGACAGGTTGACAAAAGCGGGCTGTTCAATGGGAAGCCCCGTGGCCGATGTGATGAAATTTGTGACATCCAGAAAGGCCGAATGGTCCACCGGTTGATCATGAACCACCACGAAACGCGGCGGATAGTGCCACTTCTTCACCGTGTTCGATTTCGCCGTGACGATGATCCGGGCGTCTTCCAGATCATCCGCCACCGCGCTGCTACTGCTCAACATCGATAAACTGACGGCTGTCGCCGTGATCGCACTCAAAACCTTACGCATCTCAACCTCATCGCTACCCGTATAGGCAGAAAGATGCCAAAAAACTCGCTCAAGTCAAATCACACTTGCCACATAATTGGAACGTTTTGTGATTCGAACGCTGCGTCAGCGCGATTTCCACCCACCAGCACGTGTTATCCGCCGGTGAATCAGGCGGACGTGAGGCGCCGGATAAAGACCGCAGCGTCAAAACCGACTTGAGATCAAAACCGGCAAAACCCGGCACCATGCGGCACAAATGATCCGGATTGCCATGTCGGATATCATCGCCTATTGCATCCGCACTCCTGCTCGGGGCACTCTACCCCGATCAACAAAGAGCGGGTCGCGTGATGGCCCCCACAGATGACAGTGGACGACCGAAATGGAAAAGATCCCAATGACCCACGCGGGTTTTGCCGCGCTCGAAGCTGAATTAAAGCAGCTGAAATCCGTGGAGCGCCCGGCCATCATCCGGGCCATCGCAGAAGCACGCGAGCATGGGGATCTATCCGAGAACGCTGAATATCATTCCGCCAAGGAGAAACAGTCTTTCATCGAAGGCCGCGTGAAGGAACTTGAGGGCGTGATCAGCCTGGCCGAGGTCATTGATCCCGCGAAGCTTTCCGGCACGATCAAATTTGGCGCGACGGTCACGTTGGTGGACGAGGACACCGACGAAGAAAAGACCTGGCAAATCGTGGGCGAGCATGAGGCCAATATCGAAAACGGCCTTTTAAACATCAAATCCCCGATTGCACGCGCCCTGATCGGCAAAGATGAGGGCGACAGCGTCGAGGTGCGCACACCTGGTGGTGAGAAGGCGTATGAAGTGTTAAAGATCGCCTACATCTGAGTTTGTACCCTTTTTGAGCGGCGAGTTGATATGTCCGATCGTCCAGATACCCATCCGACCCCCTTGGGGATTTACGACAAGGCCCGCAAGGAAACGATCACCGGCATCGAAGTGATCGCGATTGCGCTGTCTTTGTTGTGGCTCCTTGGCACGGCGGTGTTTTTTCTCGTTCTCGCACCAAGTGAGATGTTCAGCGGCTCGGGTGGCGCGTTACAATTCGTGATGATCCTTCTTGCGATTTTCATGCCCGTCGCGATGATCTGGGTGGCCGCCACGGCCGCGCGGGCAAGCAAGGTGATGCGCGAAGAAAGCCAGCGTTTGCAGACCGCCATTGACGCCATTCGCCAGACATATGTGGCGCAAAACCAGGGCCGCAACACGGTTGGTGAGCCATCGGTCGCCAAGAAGCTTGATGAGATCGCGGCGGCACAGCGCAAGACAGAAACGGCCCTTGCCACGTTCTCCTCATCGCGTGAGCGGCAACCCATGCGCCCGCCGGCACCTGTGGCAGAAACCGCACCGGACAATTCGGATCAGGTCTCGTTGCCATTGGGTACGTCGGCTGAGGATTTGCAGCCACCCCCCGAACTGCCTGATTTCATCCGCGCCCTGAATTTCCCTGAAAATGCGGCGGACAAGGCCGGGTTTGCCGCCTTGCGAC
Organism: Roseovarius sp. JB2-10; assembly: GCF_055693585.1. Taxonomy (NCBI): domain Bacteria; kingdom Pseudomonadati; phylum Pseudomonadota; class Alphaproteobacteria; order Rhodobacterales; family Roseobacteraceae; genus Roseovarius; species Roseovarius sp. JB2-10. The sequence continues at coordinate 278,417 of NZ_CM146337.1, forward strand.
GCGCCCTCAAGGACCGCCCGACAGCACAGCTTATTCAAGCCGCACAGGATGTTCTGACGCTTCTGTCGCAGGACGGTATCTATATGGACGATCTGCGCCCCGATATGGCCCGCCCCGAGGTCTGGCGGCGTTTTGCGGGCGGAGAACGCGGCCGCGCCGTGGCCACATTGGGCGGCGTGCGGGACCGGTCATCTCTGGCGCTGGCAGCGGCCCGGATGCGCAACGACACGATCTTTCGCGACTCGGCACATCACTTCCTGCGCCTTTTCGACCGCATGTTCACACAATTCGCCGAAACCGCGACGGATGCTGAAATTTCAGAACTCTCAGACACCCGCACCGCCCGCGCCTTCATGCTTCTGGGCCGCGTCGCAGGTACGTTCAACTAAGGACCCAGACGATCGTTCTGCGGACTAAGCGGAATGTGCTATTTGCGACGCGAACAGGCAGCACATGTTAGCATGGTCGGCGTGGCTTTAACCCGCCAGAAACCCAAGAATGTGAGCCGTCAATTCTGCTGGCGCTTCTTCGGGGATCGCATGGCCACATGGCAGCGCGACACCCGAAACGTGGTCTGCTTTTTCCCGCCAGGTCGCCGTTACGTCATAAAGCTCTCCGACAACGCCGTGCTCACCCCAGATAGCCAAAAGCGGCGCGTTGATGCGACGGGTCTGATCTTCGCGGTCATGCTCCAAATCAATGCTTGCCGCCGCGCGGTAGTCTTCGCAAATCGCATGCAGTGTGGCCGGATCACGGTAGCTGCGCAGGTATTCGGCAATCGTAGCCTCGTCCAAAGCCCCTTTGATCTTCACCTGGCCCGCGATATGCCGACGCAGGAAATATTCCGGATCGGCGGCGATCATTTTCTCAGGCAGACCATCCGGCTGGATCAGGAAAAACCACCAGAAATAGCGCGTCGCAAATTCCTGATTGGTTTGCGCGTACATTGTGAAGGTGGGCGCGATATCAAGCACGATAAGCCGTTCGACCGCATCCGGAAAATCAAGCGCAAGTCGATGCGCCACCCGGCCACCGCGATCATGGCCAACAACCGAAAACCGCTCATGGCCCAAAAGTTTCATCAAGGCGATCTGGTCGGCCGCCATGACCCTTTTGGAATAGGGCAGGTGCGATGGGTCACTTTCAGGCTTGTCGCTATCGCCATAGCCCCTGAGATCGGGCGCAATCACCTGATACCCTGCCTCGACAAGGCGCGGGGCAACCTTGCGCCAGACCACATGGGTTTGCGGATGACCGTGCAACAGTAAAATTGGCGGTCCTGTCCCCGCACTGGCGACGTTAATGGTAAGATCAGGCAACCCAACTCTTTGGACGTCAAAGCCCGCAAGGAATGCCGACGCGACCACTTTAGGGGCCTTCCATCACGGCGTCGGCAATGGCCGCGCCACATGTTTTCGTGTCGGCTGGCCCGCCAAGGTCAGGCGTGCGCAAGGCGTCTTCGGACAACACCCGTTCAATGGCGGAGGTAATCGACGTGCTGGCCTCTTGTGCTCCCAGATGTTCCAGCATCATGGCCGCGGCCCAAATCTGCCCCACGGGGTTGGCGATACCACGGCCTGCGATGCCCGGCGCGGAGCCATGGACCGGCTCGAACAGGGAGGGGAATTTCCCTTCCGGATTGATGTTTCCCGACGGCGCGATCCCGATTGTACCGGTGCAGGCGGGGCCAAGGTCAGACAGGATGTCGCCAAACAGGTTGGACGCCACAACAACGTCGAACCAGTCCGGGTGCAGGACAAATTGGGCCGTCAAAATATCGATATGATACTTGTCGACCTTGATGTCGGGATACTTTGCCGCCATCTCAGCCACCCGCTCGTCCCAATAGGGCATCGTTATCGAAATCCCATTGGATTTGGTGGCCGACGTCAGATGCTTGCCGCGTTTTGCCGCCAGATCAAAGGCATATTTCAAGATGCGATCAACGCCGACGCGGCTCATGACGGTTTCTTGCACAACGATCTCTCGGTCTGTGCCAGGGAACATCTTACCACCGATGGATGAATACTCGCCTTCGGTGTTCTCACGCACAATCATCATGTCGATGTCACCGGGCGCGCGACCGGCCAGTGGCAGCGGAACACCAGGCATGGCGCGCGCAGGGCGCAGGCTGACATATTGATCGAATTCCCGCCGGAACTGGATCAGCGATCCCCAGAGCGAGATGTGATCGGGCACAACCTCAGGCCATCCAACAGCCCCGAAGAAGAGTGCATCGCTGCCACTTAGATGATCCTTCCAGTCATCAGGCAGCATCTGCCCATGCTTCGCGTAATAATCGGCGGAAGCGAAGTCGTGATCGTCAAAATCAAAACCGAGATCGAACCGTTTTGAGGCAGCCTCCAGAACACGAATGCCCTCCGGCGTGGTCTCTTTCCCGATCCCGTCGCCCGGGATGACGGCAATCTTCCAGCTGTTCTTTGGCATGTGCTTTGTCCTTATGGTCGCGCACTGAGTAAGCCAGTCTTGGAGGTCAAGCAACAAAAGCCCGCTGCAAATGTCTAACGGGCCTTGGGTGGTGCGCGTTTGGATCGAAGATCCTGAATGCAACAATCCCTTTGCGTCAAGACCGTTATCCGGGGACCCCGCAGCATCACTTTCTATCAATCAAACTGGACCACTCAGGTGGGGCTGATCAATCGGCCCAAAATACGCACGGGCCACCTTTCTGTTCGGACTGGTTGCCGCGATATTCTTACCGGTTATCATCCATTGATATCCGACCTTGGCTGGTCGAAACAATCCTGATCAATTGCCGTTCCGACGGTTATCAATTCTCTCTTGGTCTTCACCGATTATCATCAAATCGGAGATTGTGCCTATCTTGACTGCGACATCACGCGCCAAGTCCAGATGAGTTTGTGCGGTGTCGAGATACGTCTGGTCCTCGGTTTTATCATAAAAAATCCGATAGGCATTGGCCAGATTGACCTGCACTCTCATCCAATCCTCAGGATGTTCGTCGCGGGTGTAAACCTGCATCGTTTCAGTGAGAACCGCGATTGACTGGATCAGTGACTCGTCACCGATTTCCGAAGCACCAAGATGGGTCAGATTGGTTCCAATATTGTATTGTGCTAGCGCCCACTGCAGCGGATGTCTTTCGAGCGAATAAACATCAAGTGCTTCGGCATAGGCTTCAATGATGTCACTTTTCATAGAAGCGTTGCCGGCGAGATCGGCAAATTTTTCCAGCGTGTAGGCGTAGTTGGATTGGTGTTCTGCCCATTGCAACGGGTTCACGTCGCGCGAGTAAACGTTGAGCGCGCTTTTGTATGCTTCGACAGCGTCCTTCAAATTCTCAACGTTGTTAGTACGCAGCCCAAGAACCCTCAACGCGCTGCCTAGATCGATCTGGGATTGGACCCAATTTTCGGGCTCGACTGTGCTTAGATAAACCTGTCCGGCTTCCCGAAAGGCAAGGGCAGCACGATCAATCAAGGCGTTTTCTTCTTCATGTTCGTCAAGAAAAACGTAAGCCAACCCTATTGCACGTTGAGAATTGGCCCAAATTGATGGCTGCTCTTCGCGAATGGGATCTGTCAGGTTCTCGCGAAATTCAGCAACGGCTTCTCGCATTAAGCCCGGGTTGTTCTCCAACCGTGCAAGGTTACCAAGCGAAATACCCAAGCCTTCCCGGAAGTGAACAACTGTACTGGGGTCCTGAAGCCGCGATGCAGATAACACACCGACGCGGTACGCCTCTATGGCATCTCGGAGCATTTCCGCGTCGCCCAGTTCAGCGCCTTGTACTTCAAAGGCTGAACCGATTTCGAATTGCATCGAAAGCCAGACATCCGGGGATTGTTCAAAGGAATACACGGTTTGCACGTTTCTGAGCGCATGTATGCCTTCTTTAGTTTTCTCAGGGTCATTTCTTCTTGAACCCAATTCAATTGCCGCTTCGCCAAGATTGGCTTGGGTGTTTGCCCATCCAGCTGGATCATTGTCCTTTGTGATCTCAAGCAAGGCCGACCGGAAGGCAGCCTCGGACTGTACCAATTTTGCGTTGCCATTACCTGCAAAACCGAGCTCCATCAGGGCAAGGCCGAGATTTGACTGGACTACAGACCATAAAAAAGGATCGTTTTCGCGGTTCACAACTTCGAGAATTTCGGCGAAGGCAGTTTGGGCTTCCCCAAGCAATCCAACATCGTCGTTCAAAATTGCAAGGTTTCGGATCATGTTGGCAACGTTGTTCTGCTGCCTTGCCCATAGCAGGGGCTCTTTTTCACGGCTGCGCACCAGCATAACAGAACGCGAGACCAAAATTGCCTGTTCGATCATCTCTATATCGCCGTTGGCATATCCCAGATTAAACAGGGCATTGCCCAGGTTGTTCCTGCTCGAAGCCCATTGCAGAGGAACCTCTTCGCGTAGACGCACCGACAACGCATTTTCATGAGCCAAAATTGCAGCTTCTAACAGGTCAGTGTCTTCATACCTCTCAAAGAGCTTTTCATATGCAACCCCCAGATTGCTTTGTGTGGTTGCCCATTCCAGAGGAGCCCAATCCGGTTCCCACTCGGACAGTGCAGTCTGATAGGCAATGGCAGCGCGCTCCATCACTTCGTTGTCAAACTGGGCTTGTCCTAGTTTAAAAAGTGAATTGCCGAGTGCATTATACGCTATTCGTCTCTGCAGTGTTCCCGTGGCGCGCGCCACCAGTTCCTCACCAAGCGCAGTGGCAACCTCCAGATCAAACTCCGACGAATTGTTTGAACCGCGTTCGTACCAGTCGTTCCGTATTTCGTTAAGGGTATCATATCCGCCGCCGCTTTCCTCTGCCCGTTGTAATTCAAGTCTTACGACCAGTTCTAAATTTCGCGTTTCAATGGCTTCTGCGAGCCTGGACGCAGGCTCAGACATCTGTATGCGCCACTCAAATGGTGAAAGCGAAAAACCCTCAGATTTGGTTGGCGATGAGATGCCAGGCTGAAATGAAACCGCCTGTGCCTCTGCTAATGTGCCGAAGAGAAAACCGGCACAGGAAAGCGTAAGGATAATCCCAGAGGTTTTTCGAAAAGCGAAACCCATTAATTTTTCCTAGAATTGCAGATCCGACTCGTCACGTTTGGGAACAGTAGATCGAATGGCGATCAGAGATAAGCCTATGATTGAATTTCCGTGAGGGGACTAACGCTTTGCGCTAAGCAGCAAGGCGTAAGGAGAACTTTTCAAATTTCTCCAACAAAGCACAAAACGAAGTGGTTTGGATATTTGTTATGCGGACAAAACTGCCATACGTCGCGGTCGAGTCAATGGAAGCTTTTCCACGTTAGATCCGATGAAGCTCAATCTTGGATTGGGGGCCGACCGTGGAAGTTGAGATAAAGCTGTTGCAGTGGTCTTGGCAATTTAGGCCAAACGTTGGCTGCGGAATTTGATTTCACTTCCCAGAAAAGGTTCTCGATAAAACTGACTTCAATGCAATTCTCTATTTCCTTGTCACTTCCACAAAGTTTACCTTCGAAGTAAGAGAAAACCACTGCAAGATCAGCTCCTTGATTCTCATCCCCCATCTGATCATTGATCGCACCAGCCAAACTCTCGAACCAGGTATATGCCGTGTTATCATCGACGCTATCCCAAATTTTGATGTGTTTGGCGTCTGCAACTTGGGTTAATTCGGGAAACCGCTGTCGAAAGTCGCGGTACATCTCCAACACACTCAAATCTGATCTCTTTCGATATTCGTAAACCGCTACAATCCAGACCTTGGTGCAATCCGCAGCATCGTTCAAGTTGGGCTCACACCAGACTTCCACCCAAAAAAGGGGCCACCCGGAGGCAGCCCCAATCTTTTAGCAATGAAGCGTGAGCTTACATCATGCCGCCCATGCCGCCCATGTCGGGCATACCGCCACCGGCAGGTGCATCCTTGGCGGGCTTGTCGGCAACCATAGCTTCAGTTGTGATCAGCAGACCTGCGATCGACGCTGCGTCTTCCAGCGCGGTACGCACAACCTTGGCCGGGTCAATCACGCCGAACTTGAACATGTCGCCATATTCTTCGGTCTGTGCGTTGAAGCCGAACTTGCTGTCACTGCTTTCACGGATCTTGCCCGCAACAACCGAACCGTCAACGCCGGAGTTTTCGGCGATCTGACGCAGCGGTGCTTCCAGCGCGCGACGCACGATGGCGATGCCGTTGTTCTGGTCGCTGTTTGCACCTTCAAGGCCGGCAACTGCATTCGCGGCTTGAACCAGTGATACACCACCACCCACAACGATGCCTTCTTGGACAGCGGCGCGGGTTGCGTTCAGCGCGTCATCAACGCGGTCTTTACGCTCTTTCACTTCGACTTCTGTCATGCCGCCAACGCGGATCACAGCAACACCGCCTGCCAGTTTGGCAACGCGCTCTTGCAGTTTTTCACGGTCATAGTCGCTTGTGGTTTCTTCGATCTGAGTGCGGATCTGAGCAACACGTGCTTCGATCTCGGCTTTCTCACCGCCACCATCGATGACAGTTGTCTCATCTTTGGTGATGTCCACGCGCTTGGCCGAACCCAGCATGTCCATGGTCACGGACTCCAGCTTCATGCCCAGATCTTCAGAGATCACCTGACCACCGGTCAGAATGGCGATGTCCTGCAGCATGGCTTTACGGCGATCGCCGAAACCAGGAGCTTTAACCGCTGCGATTTTCAAACCGCCGCGCAGTTTGTTGACCACGAGGGTCGCCAGCGCTTCGCCTTCGACGTCTTCGGCAATGATCATCAGCGGCTTTTGCGACTGGATCACCTGTTCGAGCAGTGGCACCATTGGCTGCAGCGAGCTGAGTTTCTTTTCGTGCAGCAGGATCAGGCAGTCTTCAAGCTCTGCAATCATCTTGTCGCTGTTGGTCACGAAGTAAGGGCTCAGGTAGCCACGGTCGAACTGCATACCTTCGACCACGTCGGTCTCGGTTTCCAGGCCTTTGTTTTCCTCGACGGTGATCACACCCTCGTTGCCAACTTTCTGCATCGCGTCCGCGATCTGCTGACCGATTTCGGCTTCGCCGTTGGCCGAGATTGTACCGACCTGTGCAACTTCCGCACTGTCTTTGACTTCGCGTGCTGCCGCTTTGATCGATTCAACAACTTTCGAAGTTGCCAGATCAATACCGCGCTTCAGATCCATCGGGTTCATACCCGCTGCAACGGCTTTCATGCCTTCGCGAACGATCGCTTGGGCCAGAACGGTTGCTGTGGTTGTGCCGTCGCCGGCTTCGTCATTGGTGCGGCTGGCGACTTCTTTCACCATTTGCGCGCCCATGTTTTCGAACTTGTCTTCCAGTTCGATTTCCTTGGCAACCGATACACCGTCCTTGGTGATGCGCGGTGCGCCAAAAGATTTGTCCAGAACAACGTTACGGCCTTTGGGGCCCAGTGTTACCTTCACCGCGTCTGCCAGGATGTTCACACCCTTCAGCATCTTGTTGCGGGCATCGGTATCGAATTTGACGTCTTTAGCAGCCATATCTCGATTTCCTTTGAATTAGTGTTTCAATCAGCGGTTCAGGCGATAACGCCCAGAATGTCGCTTTCTTTCATGATCAACAGCTCTTCGCCGTCCAGCGTGATCTCGGTACCGGACCACTTGCCAAACAGAACTCGATCACCGGCCTTTACGGCCATCTCGATCAGCTCACCGCTGTCTTTGCGAGCGCCTTCGCCGCACGCAACGATTTCGCCTTCACTGGGCTTTTCCTTGGCGCTTTCGGGGATGATCAATCCACCAGCAGTTTTCTCTTCGCTTTCTACGCGGCGTACAACGACGCGATCATGTAGCGGTTTAAATGCCATCTCTGAGGCTCCTTAGCTCAAAGTTACTCCCTATGGCCCCTCCCCAAAATTGCTCTGGTGGGGCCGTTAGCACTCAGTGCATTCGAGTGCTAACGGCGCATAGCTAAGGATGTGACCTGACGGAGTCAACAACTCCGCTCAATTTTTTTCATAACCTTTTCAAAGACACAGGCGACGCTTCGCGCTTGCCAGCGCTCAGGAGCGGGTTAAACTCGTTCTATGCTTAGAATTCTCTGTGTTTTTCTGTGCCTTGCCACACCAATTGCCGCAACCGCGTCCTGCGAAGGGACGGATTTGATCGCAACGATGCCACCCGCCGACAGGGCAAGCCTGATCGAAAGCGCCACCAACACCGCGTACCCCGAGGGCCTGTTGTGGCGCGCCGAACGCGCGGACACGACCATAACGCTCTTCGGAACCTATCATTTCGAACATGAAAGGACGTCGGCACATCTGACAGCGCTCACCCCGATGATCGATCAGGCCGATGTGATTTACCTTGAGGTCTCAAACGCCGATCAGGCGCAATTGCAGCGTGAAATGTCGAATGACCCGTCGATCATGTTCATCATCGAGGGCGACACTCTGCCCGATCTTCTGGGTGAGGAAGACTGGCAACGCCTCGCAACTGAAATGCGCGCCCGGGCTGTTCCGGGGTTCATGGCCGCCAAGTTCAAACCGTTTTGGGCCGCCATGATGCTGGGCATCGGCCCCTGCGAAGCGCAAAACGCAGCCGTGAAGGAAAACGGGATCGACAAACAGATCGGCGACTATGCCACCGACATCGGCAATGACAGCCAATCGCTGGAAGACTACAAAACGCTGCTGACCCTGTTCGACAGCTTTCCACAGGAAGACCAGCTCGACATGATCCGCCTGTTCTTTGCCGTTGCCGACGACGCGGATGACATGGCCTACACCCTGCGCCAACGCTACCTGTCACAGGAAATTGCATTGATCTGGGAGTATTCGCGCCATGTCTCGCTCACGTCCGGTGGACCAAATGCCGAGGATGATTTCGCACTCTTCGAACAACAACTGCTTATCGAACGCAATCAGGGCTGGGTTGACGTGCTGATGCGCGATGCCTTGGGCAAAACCGTGTTTCTGGCCGCAGGGGCCGCGCATCTACCCGGAGAGTTCGGATTGCTGCAGATGTTGCAGGATCGCGGGTTTACCATCACCCGCCTACCCTTCGACGCCTGATACACTTATCGAGACGGGCCGCGAAGAAGAGCCTGCGCGCAGGCGCACTCAATTTTACACCACTTCCCCGCCTTCCATCTTGACCGGCGCGCAGGCGCGGGGCATCACGCTGTCATGCTGATCTACAAGATTTTTCGCGCCGCTGAGTGGGCCCATCTGAAAACCCACAAGGAAACCACTGGTGCGCCCGTCGACATGTCTGACGGCTTCATCCATTTCTCGACACTGGAGCAGGCCCCTGAAACCGCCGCCAAGCACTTTGGCGGTCAGGATGATCTCATGCTCCTTGCCATCCACGCGGAACCTCTGGGCGATGCGTTGAAGTGGGAGGTGTCACGCGGGGGCGCGCTGTTTCCGCATCTCTACCGAACGCTGCGTCTGGACGATGTGCATTGGGCGCAACCGTTGCCACTGGTGGATGGGCATCATCAATTCCCACCGGGCCTTTCATGACGCTGCTTGAACGCCTTGGGTTGGCCGCGCTGCATCGGTGTGATCCAGAAACCGCCCACGGCTTTGCGATCAGGGCATTGCGTGCGGGTCTCACCCCCACACCCGGGCCGGTCACATCGCCGCGGCTCGTGACCCAGATTGCGGGTATTGAAATGCCCAACCCCGTGGGGCTGGCCGCGGGGTTCGACAAGAACGCAACCGCGCTGGCACCTCTGTCGCGTGCAGGTTTTGGGTTCATCGAAGTCGGCGCCATCACGCCGCGGCCGCAACCCGGCAACGCGCGCCCCCGGCTCTTTCGCCTAAGTGAAGATCAGGCGGTGATCAACCGCTTCGGCTTCAACAATGATGGTATGGAAGCGGCCGCCAAGCGCCTGGCGCAACGCCCGAAAGATGCGGTGATCGGCCTCAACCTTGGTGCCAATAAAGACAGTTCGGATCGGGCGGAAGACTTCGCACGCGTTCTGTCCCATTGCGGCCGCTACCTTGATTTTGCGACCGTCAATGTCTCCAGCCCCAACACCGAGAAACTGCGCGATCTACAAGGTGCCGACGCGCTGAGCGCCCTCTTGCGCGGCGTGATCGAGGCGCGGAACTGGCTGCAGCACCCTGTGCCGGTGTTCCTGAAAATTGCCCCTGATCTCGATACCCCAGCCCTGGCGGACATTGCGCAGGTCGCCATGGCCAGCAAACTCGACGGGATCATTGCCACCAACACCACGCTTTCACGGGAAGGTCTGACCAGCCTGCACCGTGATGAAGCGGGGGGTTATCAGGCGCACCCCTGTTTGAATCCTCTACCCGCGTATTGGCACAGCTTCATGATCTGACCGATGGAAAAATCCCTCTGATCGGCGTCGGTGGTATCAGTTCCGCCCGCAACGCCTATGCCAAGATTTGCGCCGGGGCGAGCGCTGTTCAGCTCTATTCCGCGTTGGTCTATCACGGCCTGTCACTGGTCGGAGAGATTGCCCAAGGCATCGACCGCCTGCTTGACGCGGACGGATTTACGAATATTTCGCAAGCGGTCGGCACAAAAAGACAGGACTGGTTATGACAACGATCTGGCACAACCCTCGGTGCTCGAAATCCCGCCAAACCCTTGCACTACTGCAAGACCGCGGCGAAGAGATTGAGATACGCGCCTATCTGGATGATGCGCCCCGCGCAGAAGACATTCGCCACGCGCTCAAAACCCTGGGGCTGAATGCCATCGACATCACGCGCACCGGTGAGGCCCTTTTCAAGGAACTTGGCCTGTCAAAAACAGATGACGACGAAACGCTGATCGCCGCCATGACCAAACACCCGAAATTGATCGAACGCCCCATTGTTTTCAAAGAGGGTCGCGCCGCCATTGGCCGCCCACCTGAAAGCGTGTTGGACATTCTGTGATCTGCGCCGGATGAATTTTGTACGCAGTTTCACCCGGGGGATCGACGCGGTCATCTTTGACCTGATCCGGCAATTGCGCTGGTCGTTTTTGCCGCCGATCATGATCTATTTCTCATATGGCGTTGCCACGATCACCGGCATTGTCGGCACGTTTTTTGTGAAGGATTACCTCGATTTATCAGCCGCTTATCTGGCCGGCCTTGCGTTTTGGGCAGGGCTGCCATGGGCGCTGAAAATGCCGCTTGGGCATCTTGTCGACATCATCTGGAAGTGGAAATGGATACTGGTCTGGCTCGGCGCGATCCTGACCGCGGCAAGCGTCTTCATTATGTATCTGGTGATCACCCAGCAAGCGATGATGCAGGCCATCATGCCCATCAGCAGCTGGTACATCACATCGTTCATTCTGGCCCCGTGCGGCCTTGTCATTCAGGACGCCGTTGCCGACGCCATGTCTGTCGAAGCGGTGCCAAAAGTTGACGAAACCGGCCAGCCGATGCCCGAAGACGCCACCAAAGCCATGCACACCACCATGCAGACGCTTGGCCGGTTTGCACTGATTGGCGGCACGGTCGTGGTGGCCTTGGTCAATATCTACATGTTCACAGACATCGAAAACATGACCGAGGCTGACAAGGCCCACACCTACGCCAAAATCTATCTGATGGCGTTGGTGATCCCGCTATTGTCCGTCTCCGGTGTGGTGCTGGCCGGATTACAAAAACGCGCCAAGCAGCGGCGTTTGAGAGACCAGGACGTACCCGAAGATCAGATCGCAGCGCTGGACCAGCCCGACGAAGAAACCACACCCAATTACTGGTATTTCATTGGTGGTGCAGCCTTTGTGGCGCTGACATTAACAGTGGGCCTGACCAATATCCCCTACGGTCAGGAAATCATTTTCGCGGGTTCAATGACCATTGTCGTCGTGCTGATGCGCCAACTCCTGAAGGTCCTGACCCCGGCACAGGCAAAGGCACTGGTGGGAACGGCCTTGATCCTCTTCTTTTTCCGCGCAGTGCCACAACCCGGACCAGGACAGACATGGTTCGAAATTGATGTGCTTTTGTTCGACCAGCAATTCCTGTCTGTACTGTCGCTCATCGTTTCGGTTCTTACCTTGGCGGGCATGGTCCTGTTGCGCCCGATGATGGCCAGCCGCTCCATCACCTGGCTGGTGATCATGCTCACATTGGTAGGCGGGGCGCTGACGCTTCCCAACATCGCGCTCTATTACGGATTGCATGAAACCACGGCGGCCATGACCAACGGCATCGTCGACGCGCGGTTCATTGCCGTGCTGGATACAGCGGTTGAGTCACCACTGGGGCAGGTCGCAGTCATTCCAATGCTCGCCTGGATCGCGCGGAATGCGCCCGGGCATCTCAAGGCCACGTTCTTTGCCGTCATGGCCTCCTTCACCAATCTGGCCCTGTCGGCCAGCGCGTTGATGACGAAATACCTGAACCAGATTTTCGAAGTCACACGCGAAGTGCGTGATCCAGCCACCAACACGATCCAGACAACTGCCGATTACAGCGAGCTCGGATGGCTTTTGCTGTCCGTTACAACGCTCACCGTGGCCCTCCCGCTGATCGTGATCTTCATGGTTCAACGCTCCCCCTTGCGCGCCAAAGATTGACGCGCCCCGCGCAATCCGCGAACCATAGTTCCTGAACCGGGCCTTCGCCCGCAGGAAATTGAAACGTGACCGCAGGCAGCCCACCAGCCACCAATGGACCGGCCAGAAACATCGCGCTTTATCCGTGGTTCCAGTTCCTACGCAATTTGGTCTTTTGGCAGGCCATCTGGTTTCTGTTTTTCCAAAACCGGCTTTCCGCAGCCGAAGCCATCCTGCTTTACGCAATCTACGACATCGGAACGACCGCAATGGAGGTGCCGTCAGGCTACCTCTCCGACAGGTTGGGGCGCCGTCTGACCCTGATCCTTTCTGCGCTGGCCACGCTGATCGGTACGGTATTGCTGACCATTGGCGACGGCTTCGCAATTTTTGCGATCGCACAGGTGTTTTTAGGTGCCAGCACGGCGTTCAATTCCGGCACAGACAGTGCACTACTCTACGAATCTCTTGCCGCCACAGACCGGCAGGACGAGGTTGAAGCGCAAGAACTCCGCGCGTGGCGGTTTGGCTTTGTGGCGCTCGCCCTCTCGGCGGTTCTGGGTGGGGTCATGGCCTATTTCAGTGAAACGCTTCCGTTTTTGATCAGCGCCTTGGTGGCCATCGGTCTTGTGGGCCTGACGCTGAAATTGCATGAACCACCGCATCAAACACCGGCATCCGACCGAAAATCTGACAAACACCGCCTGACCACGTTGCGCAGAGCCATGACCGAACCGGTATTGGTCTGGCTTTTCGCCCTCAGTGTCCTGATGTACGGCTTCAGCCACATTCCCTTCGTCTTTGGCCAACCTTTCATTCTGGAGGCTTTGAACAATGTCGGTCTCGCGGCCGAGGCTCCGGTCGTGAGCGGCGCGACCTCGGCCATCATGATGCTATTGTCGGTCGTGACATCGCTCTTTGCCTTACGTTTACGCCATGCCATTGGCCTATCCGCGATCCTGTTGCTGGCCTTCGCCATGCAGATCACATTGGTGGCGGTTCTGGCCCTGACCAATAATTTGCTGGCCATCGCCCTGCTGTTTTTCCGCATGGTGCCAAACTCTCTGTCACAACCGTTCATCCTCGCCCGGACGCAGCCGATGCTCGAAGATGATAGTCGCGCAACATATCTTTCGCTGCGCAGTTTTTGTGCCCGGCTCGCATTCGCCGGAACGCTTTATGTCGCATCTCTCACGGCCTCTGCCTCCGATCAGATGGCTTATGGCGAATTGCAACAGGTTCTGAGATGGTACGTGGCATGCGGTGTGACAGCACTGGTGCTTTTGGCCTTATGGGCCCGCCGCACGGACGTTGAGCCTGTGGAGCCGAAGTAGAGAACACCGAACCCGTACCCACCCGCGCACTACCACGACCACACCCCGCCTGCAAAAATCCCCGATATCAGCACTTCCACCCTTGTCAGCGCGGCAATACCGGGGCAGCGTAGCGCCAACATGGAATTGGGGCCGTATCTTATCCTCGCATCTCTGGAAGGTGCTGTTTCAGCTGCTGTTCTGGCACTGACCGCCGTGGGCCTGTCGTTGGTCTTTGGCGTCATGCGCGTGGTCAATATCGCCCATGGTGAGTTTTTCATGCTGGGCGCGGTGATTGCCTGGTGGATCGCACACAGCCTGGGTGGACACCCTGCCCTTGGGTTTGGCGTGGCACTGGTGGTGGCACCGTTGGTGGTGGGCGCCATCGCGGTGGCCGCCGATATGACCATTCTCAAGCGGGTAGACTATGACCCGGAGCGCACGATCGTCGCCACAATCGGGCTGCTCTACATCATTCAGCAACTCACGCTGATGACCTACGGCCCTGAGGCCCGCCCGGTCGAAGCCCCTTTCAACACCCGCATTTCCATTCCCTGGTTTGAAAACGGGGAAAACGGCTGGCAGATGATCTGGCCATGGGGCCTCGGCACAACCACCTATAAACTGGCCGTTATCGGTGCAGCAGCCACGGTTTTGATCGGTGTTTGGGTGCTGATGAAACGCACGCGCATCGGCCTCGTTATGCGCGCCACGCAGGCAGATCGTGACATGGCGCTCGCTTTCGGCATCCCGGTCGAGCGGGTCTATGCCATGGTCTTCGGCCTCGGCGCTGCGCTGGCCGCGCTGGCCGCCGTGTTGATTGTTCCCATTCAGCAGGCGCATTACCTGATGGGCGCGGACCCCCTGCTGCTCAGCTTCATCGTGGTCATCATCGGCGGCCTCGGAAGCCTGCCTGGCACGGTTCTGGCGGCAATTCTGATTGGATTGTCCGACGGCATCATTTCGGTCTTCTTCTCCCCGACACTGGCCAAAATTCTGGCCACGTTGCTGGTTGGGCTGGTTCTGGTTTTCCGCCCCCAAGGCCTGGCCGGAACGCGCGAAAGATGACCGAGAAGACCAAAATCATCGTCCTGCATGGCGGTTTGCTGGCGCTTCTCTTTGTCTTGCAGTTTGTTCTGCCCGCCTATCATCACGGCAATCTGGCGCGCATCATGGTACTGGCCAGCTATGCGGTTGGGTACAATATCCTCTTTGGCTACACCGGTCTTCTCAGCCTTGGTCACGCGCTCTTTTTTGCGGCGGGCATGTATGGCGCCGGAATGGGCATTCAGTTTTTCGACCTCTCAGTTGCGCCCGCACTTCTGGCCGGGGTGGCCGCGGGGGCCGTAGTGTCCGCCTTGCTGGCCGTCCTGGCTTTGCGCACCGCCGGTGTGGCATTCATGATTGTCACGCTGATGTTTGCCCAGGCCGGGTACCTCACCGTGCTCTACTTCGGCGAATTCACCCGGGGGGATGAAGGCTTTGTCCTGCAACAGGCGCAACGCGTCTTGTGGGGCATCGACCTGAGCGACCCCACAAACCGGTACTTTGCGGGTTTCATCCTCTTTGCGATTTGCCTGTTCGTATCGCTATGGCTGGTGCGACGCCCGTTCGGCAAAACCCTGATCGCCATCCGCGAAAACGAGGAACGCGTGCGGATGCTGGGCTACAATACATTTGCGCATAAACTCGGCGCCATGGTGCTGTCCGGCACCATTTCGGCGGGCGCAGGTGCCACATACGGCGTGCTTTTTGGGTATGTGGGTGCCAGCTTCGCAGGCGTGCAATATTCCATCTTTCCGCTGCTTTGGGTGCTGTTGGGCGGCGCGGGCACCATTCTGGGCCCCTTTGTTGGCACGCTCTTCATGTTCTACCTGATCGATCTCAGCTCCGGCATCACCACCGCCTATATGCTGATCGCCGGTGTTGTTCTGGTCGCTTTGACCCTTTTTGCGCCGCAAGGCCTGGTTGGCGAACTCAGAAACCGGATTTGGAGATGGTTGCCATGAACCTTCTCTCGACCCGCGAGCTGAGTAAAAACTTCGGCGGCCTGCAGGCCGTACGCAATGTCACTTTTGATGTTCCATCCGGACAGGTCCGCGCGTTGATCGGCCCAAACGGCGCGGGTAAAACCACCCTTGTTGGCATGATCAGCGGGCGCATTCTGCCCAGCACCGGCACCGTCTTTTTCGATGGCAAAAACATCACCGCGCTGCCCGCCCATGAGCGGATCACAAAAGGCATGGCATACACGTTCCAGATCACGTCGGTGTTTGAGCGCCTGCCCGCCGGCGAAAACGTGGCACTGGCCGCGCGCCGCCATCTCAAACCCGCTGAGGTCGAAGAAGCCACGAACGAAGCCTTGAACGCGGTGGGGCTTCTGGACCTGATTGACCACGAAGCCGGTGATCTGGCCTATGGCCACCAACGCCTGCTTGAGATTGCCATGGGTTTGGTGCAGCGCCCCAGGCTTTTAATCCTGGATGAACCAACGCAAGGCCTGACGGACACCGAGATCGACAATTTCAAAGTCCTGGTGCGGGAACTTGCCGGGCAGACCACCATTTTGCTGATCGAACACAATATGAATGTGGTCATGGAAACCGCCGATCAGGTCACCGTTTTGAATTTTGGCGAGGTTCTGGCCGAAGGCACACCAGAAGAAATTCGCGCTGACGTGTCCGTTCAATCCGCCTATCTGGGGACGGGCTGATGCTGGTTCTGAACAACATCAACTCCGGTTATGGCCGCGCACAGATATTGCGAGACCTGTCGTTACGAGTGAACAAGGGCGAGATCCTGTGCCTGTTGGGCCGGAACGGGGCTGGCAAGACCACGACCATGCAGACGATCATGGGGCTTTTGCCACTGATGTCCGGCAGTATCAGCCTTGATGGCGACGACGTCGGGGAATTGGCACCACATCTCGTACCGCGTGCGGGGATCGGCTATGTCCCTCAGGGGCGGCGTCTGTTTGCCGGGCTCAGTGTGGCGCAAAACCTCGAGATCGGCATGCGCACCCGCAACAGCGACCCTGAAATCCTGCAAGATGTGCTGGACCTCTTCCCCCGGCTGCGCGAGCGCTATCTGCAGCGGGCCGAAACACTATCGGGTGGTGAGCAACAGATGCTGGCCACGGCGCGGGCGCTTTGCCTCCGCCCCAAGGCACTGTTGCTGGACGAACCAACAGAAGGCTTGCAGCCTTCGATGATCGAGGCAATCCGTCAGGTGATCATAAAGATGCGCGAAAAAGGCGTGGCCGTTTTATTGGTCGAACAGCGCGTCGATGCCGTGCTATCGGTCGCCAATCGCGTGATTTTCATCGAAAACGGTCAATGCGGCGAGGCCATGCCGGCCAAGCAGTTGCAGGACGAGCCGCATATCATCAAACGCTACCTCGGCGTCTGACCATAAGAACACTTACAGTAGATGCCCGGACTTCGCGGCCTTTGTGGCAAGGTAGGCGCGGTTATGTTCGTTTTCGCCCACCTGTAGCGGTACGCGCTCCGTGACAGCAATGGCATTGGCTTCCATCATTGCAATCTTGCTGGGATTGTTGGTCAGGAGGCGCACCTGACTAAATCCCATGGTTTTCAGGATATGCGCCCCGATCCGAAAATCACGCTCATCATCTTCGAAGCCGAGCCGGTGGTTGGCATCAACCGTATCAAATCCCTGATCCTGCAAGCTGTAGGCACGCATCTTGTTGGCCAACCCGATGCCGCGCCCCTCCTGATTGAGATAAAGCAATATCCCCTCGCCCGTCGCACCCATCTGGGCCAATGCGCCGCGCAATTGCGGACCGCAATCGCATTTCAAACTCCCCATGAGATCGCCGGTAAAGCATGCAGAGTGCAGTCGCGCCAAAACGGGTGTGTCCCGCGCGGGCTTGCCGATTTCGATGGCATAATGCTCCTCTCCACCGTCTTCGGGGCGAAACACATGCAATCGCCCGGCCTCACTCACCGCCAGCGGCAAACGGGCACTGACCACCGGATTGAGCGGGCTTGACGCCTCCAGCACCGGGCCTGCCAAGGTGGCGTTCACCACAGTCAGCCCGTTTTCGGCCGCAAATCGGACGGCGTCCGACATCGGCAGCACCAAAACGGCTGGCAAGAGACGCCCGGCTTTGGCGAGCCGCAAGGCGATGCGGTGCAGATCTGCAGAACCCTCGCGTTCCGAGATCAACGGGCCCTTCATTGGTGTCTTCAGGTCATCTGCCGGGTCAGACACGCCTAAGACCCAGGTCAGCGTTGCATCCGGCGGCAGTTTGACCCGCGCCAGATCGCCGTCATAGGCACGTGCCTTGAGCGTTTCCGCGCGCCGGGCCGTGATTGCCAGAACCGACCCACCGCCCAGAGCCCGTACGTCCGCCAGGCGTTGCGCATCCAGCGTCTCTGCCGCGAGCACAAGGGCGGCGCCATCCGGGCCCGCAAGCACGATCGGCACGCCCATGCGCAAATCAGCGCGGGCACGTGCCAGAATTTCAGTTGTATCCGGGGCCAAGCTCATGCGCACGGGGTCCTTGTCATCATCACGACAGATGTACAGACTTTTGAAATGGATTGAAACAATCGCTCGCGTGGTAACACGTGGGCGTGAGAAGTCTGTAGCACACCTTGTGAACACGCAATGGCTACCGCATCTTCCCGGAAACAACGCAAGGAATTTCCCGATGGGACAGCTAAAGAAAATTTTACTTGTCGATGATGATGACGATCTGCGCGAGGCACTGAGCGAGCAGTTGGTCTTGACAGAAGACTTTGACGTGTTCGAAGCGGCCAACGGTTCCGAAGCGATGACCAAAGCCAAGGACGCCATTTATGATCTGGTCATTCTTGATGTGGGCCTGCCCGACACGGATGGCCGCGAGTTGTGCCGTTTGATGCGCAAACAGGGCGTCAAATCCCCCATCATGATGCTGACCGGCCATGACGGTGACGCAGATACCATTCTGGGTCTGGATGCGGGCGCCAATGACTACGTCACAAAGCCCTTCAAATTCCCGGTTCTGCTGGCCCGTGTCCGTGCACAACTCCGCCAGCATGAACAATCCGAGGATGCGGTGTTCCAACTTGGGCCATATACGTTCAAACCGGCCATGAAGATGCTGGAAACGGAAGACAGCAAGAAAATCCGCCTGACTGAAAAAGAAACCAACATTCTGAAGTTTCTGTATCGTTCGACCGAGGGCGTTGTGCCGCGCGACATCCTCTTGCACGAAGTCTGGGGTTATAACGCGGGTGTCACCACACATACCCTTGAAACGCATATCTATCGCTTGCGTCAGAAGATCGAGCCCGATCCTTCGAACGCGCGCCTGTTGGTCACTGAATCAGGAGGCTACCGCCTGCTGGCCTGACCACAGGCATCCAAAACTGACCTTTATCTGCTCCGCTATCCCTCCTCTAGGACCAGATTTGACCGTCGCATATACGGGAATTCATATGCACCTTTCAAAAATGACCTCGGGGTTTCCCGGGGTCATTTTTTTGAACCGACGCCCTGCAAATATCAGTTTACCTGCGCGCTGTCGCCTTCATCACCGGCCTCGGCCAACAGCAGATCAAAATCCGGGACAGTCACGTGGCGCTTGCCCTCAAGCTCGATGACCCCGTCTTTTTTCAGCGCCGATATCTGACGGCTGACCGTCTCCAGCGTTAAGCCCAGATAATCTGACATCGCCTCACGGGTCAGAGGCAGATCAAACACGATTGGTCCCGTGGCTTGGGACAGATGCAGCGTCGCGCTACGCCGGGCAATGATCGACAAAAGCGATGCGATTTTCTCACGGGCGGTCTTGCGCCCCAGAACCAGCATCCATTCGCGTGCGGCATCCAACTCGTCCAGGGTCATTTCAAGCAAGCGCTGCGCAATATGAGGGGTTGTGGCCATCATCGCCTCAAACGGCGCTTTGCGGAAACAACACATCACCACATCTGTGGTCGCCACAACGTTGTAGGCGGCTTCAATCCGGCCCGGGCGGCCCACGAAATCACTGGGCAAAAGCAGCCCGACCATTTGCGTGCGCCCGTCTTCCATAGTCTGGGTCAGCGTGGCGATGCCAGATACGACCGAGCCCACAAATTCCATATGATCGCCGGACCAGATCACCGCCTGCCCGGCCTCGAACGTGCGGTAATACTTGATCTTGTCCAACTGCACCAACTCTTCGGCTTCGCACCGTGAGCACACGGCACGGTGGCGGATCGGACAATCGCCACAGTCACGGGGAGCCTTTGTCAGGGGCGCGTTCAGCATCTAAAATCACCTAGCAATCTCATGTTGCACCAGGGGCCGCACAATCACGTATGTCCCACACGTAATACCACGACCGGGCCGGAAAAACACGCGCAACGCGGGTCATGTTGACGCAGCGTTCAATCGGCGTTGCGGCGCTCCATTTCCGCCATGAGCGCATCGTAAGACGGTAGCCCGAATTCAGCCCCCATCGTATCCTGCCATTTCTGATCGAAACGCGCCCGCATGGCCGCGCTGATCAACGGCTTGCCAGCGCCAACTTTGCCCGTGGATACTTTTGTCGCTCTGCCACCGGTCGGCAACCCACAGGGTTCATCCCTGTAAGACCGCAGCAAGTGATCATCAAATTGCGTGCTATGGGCCTTCATGAACGCAAAACTGGCTTGCTTCTGCGCCAGTTTGCGCAGCTCCGGATCATCCGGCAGCCCCATGAAATCCGCAACGCGCGCAACAACCGGGGTTAGATCTTGTTTCATATGCTCAAAACAGAAGAGTAATACGTTCTTGTCGTCCCGCTGGCGCCACCACGAGGCGGCATGATCCCAATAGTTGTTGCCCTTGTCACGGGTCAGGTAATAGTGACCAAACTCTTCCAAAGAGATGCTACCGGTTTCAAAATGCCACCCCTCGAGAAACTTGTGCAATGACAACATGGCATCCA
The DNA here is from genome assembly GCF_055693585.1 of Roseovarius sp. JB2-10. Taxonomy (NCBI): domain Bacteria; kingdom Pseudomonadati; phylum Pseudomonadota; class Alphaproteobacteria; order Rhodobacterales; family Roseobacteraceae; genus Roseovarius; species Roseovarius sp. JB2-10. The sequence continues at coordinate 299,135 of NZ_CM146337.1, forward strand.
CCGGGTCGCGCAGAACAACGATGTAGCGACCACCCTTGGGGATGTCATTCCACGACAAGTGGCTCTTGAACGCATGCGGTCGCGCCGCTTGATCCGCATTGACGTCAATTTCCATGTCATAGGCCAATTCAAGCCACGGAACCGCCTGAGACACTTCATCAAAGGCCATGGACCCGCCCGTGCGTAAACCATGAACAATTTGCTGCATCCATGTGGTGCCGCACTTCGCATAGGGCGATATGAAGATATCCGTCGGGTCCGGGGCATAAGACAAAGCACGTCGCATGCTTTCCGCGCTAACGAAATTTTCGTCAATCCTGTCCATTTCGGCGATGCTGCGGGGACGCGTCCGGGTCATTTATAAACCTCAAAATATCAGGTCGTCAGATCCAAAGCTGCGTGCAGCAGCGTTCGTGCATATTCGGTCTGTGGGTTCTCAAAAAGCGCCTGCGCTTCACCGGTCTCAATGATATCACCCTGTTTCATCACCAGTACCCGATGGCTCATCGCGCGCACCACATTCAGATCGTGGCTGATAAACAGGTAGGCCAGCCCGTATTTGACCTGCAGGCGACGCAAGAGATCAACGATCTGCACCTGCACCGTCATATCGAGCGCCGATGTCGGTTCATCCAGAACCACCAGTTTCGGTCGCAGGATCATGGCGCGGGCGATGGCAATCCGCTGGCGCTGACCGCCGGAGAACTCATGCGGGTAGCGATCCATCATACTGGGATCAAGTTCGACCTCTGTCATCACTTCAGCCACCAGATCGCGGGCGGGCCGCCCATCCGGATTGCCATGCACACCAAGGCCCTCGGCAATGATCTGTTCGCAGGTCATGCGCGGGCTCAAACTGCCAAACGGATCCTGAAAAACAATCTGCATATCTGCCCGCCGACGACGCAATTCGCGGGTGTTCCAGGCGGTGACGTCTTCTCCGTCAAACCGGATACCACCCTGCGATGGGATCAGCCGCATAACCGCGAGGGCCAGCGTTGTTTTACCTGATCCACTTTCACCAACAATGCCGAGTGTTTCACCCGCCCGGACCGAAATTGTGGCCTCATTAACAGCTTTCACATGCCCGACGGTCTTTTTGAAAAACCCTTGCTGGATAGGGAACCAGACCCGCAATGCCTCTGTTTCCACCAGCGTCTTGGTATTTGCCGGGACGGGGTCAGGCTCACCCACGGCGCGGGCGCTGAGCAGCTTTTGGGTGTATTCGTGTTGCGGGTTGGCAAAGATTTCAGCCGTCGGGCCGGTTTCAACGATCTCACCGTCCTTCATCACGCAAACCCGGTCAGCAATGCGTTGTACAATGCCCAGATCATGGGTGATGAACAAAAGGCCCATGCCTTCTTCACGTTTGAGTTCGGCAAGCAGGTCCAAAATCTGCGCCTGAATGGTCACATCAAGGGCGGTTGTCGGTTCGTCGGCAATCAGGATGTCGGGTTTGTTGGCCAGCGCCATCGCGATCATCACGCGCTGACGTTGCCCGCCGCTTAATTGATGCGGATAGGCGCCCAAACGGCTCTCGGCATCCCGGATGCCCACCCTCTCCATCAGTTCCACGATCCGTGCCCGCGCCTCGTCGCCGGTCAGGCCCTGATGCAATTCCAACGACTCGCGGATTTGCTTTTCGAGCGTGTGCAGCGGGTTCAGCGACGTCATCGGCTCCTGAAAAATGAAACTGATATCGTTGCCCCGCACATCGCGCAGCAGTTTTTCATCTGCGCCGATCATCTGCTGACCGTTATAGGTAACGCTGCCACCAACATGGGCAGATCCGCCCAAGAGCGATACCGTGCTGAGCGCAGTGACCGATTTGCCTGATCCGGATTCGCCCACCAACGCCACGGTTTCACCTCGGTCCACGGTGAAGGACACGCCCTTGACCGCTTGCGTCACTTGGCCGTCCTGACGGAAGCCAACGGTCAGGTCCTTGACGTCAAGAAGGCTCATTCAAAGGTCTTTCTGGGATCGAACGCATCCCGGATGCCTTCAAAGATGAAGACCAGAAGCGACAGCATGATGGCAAAGGCAAAAAAGGCGGTGAAGGCCAGCCATGGCGCTTGCAGGTTCTGCTTGGCCTGAAGGGTCAATTCCCCCAATGACGGCGACGACGACGGCAACCCAAAGCCCAGGAAATCAAGCCCAGCAAGCAGAGAGATCGTGCCGGTGATCACGAAAGGCAACATGGTCAGCGTGGCTACCATGGCATTGGGCAGCATATGGCGGAACATGATGGTCAGGTTGCTCACACCAAGCGCCTTGGCCGCGCGGACATATTCCAGATTGCGCGCACGCAGGAATTCCGCCCGGACAACCCCCACAAGCGCCATCCAGCCAAAGAGCACGGTGATTCCGACCAGAAGCCAGAAACTTCGCGGCAGGATCGCAAAGAGAATGATGATCACGTAGATCTGCGGGGTGGATGCCCAAATCTCGATAACGCGCTGAAAGATCAGATCGGTTTTACCGCCGAAATACCCTTGCACCGCGCCCGCAAAGACACCGATCACGGTTGATAACCCCGTGACGATCAGGGTGAACAGCACAGATAGCCGAAACCCATAAATCACCCGCGCCAGCACGTCGCGTTTGGTATCATCAGTCCCCAGCAGGTTCTGACCATTCGGCGGCAAGGGCGCCGCCCCTGAGCGATCGACAGAGGTGTCATAGCTATAGGGAATGATCGGCCAGATGGCCCAGCCCTTGGCGATGTTTTCGCCATTCACCACACCGTCTTCGGCATCCGCAATAACGCCGTCAGGGTCTTCGAAGCATGTCTCCAACCCGCCGGATACGATGAGGCATCGCACCTCCGGGTCGCGATAGATCGCTTCGGTCTCAAAATCCCCGCCAAATTCCGTTTCGGGATAGAAATTGAAAATCGGTGTGTAAAAATCACCGCGGTACTTGATCAGGATCGGTTTATCATTGGCAACAAATTCAGCGCAGAGCGTGATACCAAAAATGATCGCAAAGAGGATCAACGACCAAAAGGCGCGTTTGTTGCGGCGAAAGTTGCGCCAGCGGCGCTGATTGAGGGCCGAAAGCGCCATACCCTACCCCGCCCGCTTTTCAAAATCGATGCGCGGATCAACCAGCACATACATCAAGTCCGACAGGATATTGACGACAAGGCCGATCAGACCAAAGAGGAAGAGCGTGCCAAACATCACGGGGTAGTCGCGGCCCACTGCCGCCTCGAAGCCAAGACGGCCCAGACCATCGAGCGAGAATATCGTCTCGATCAGAACCGACCCGCCGAAAAAGACACCGATGAAAACCGCAGGGAAGCCCGCGATCACAATCAGCATCGCATTGCGGAAGACATGCCCGTAGAGAACCTTGCCTTCGCTAAGCCCCTTGGCGCGGGCGGTCATCACGTACTGCTTCTTGATCTCATCCAGAAAGCTGTTCTTGGTCAGCAGTGTCAGCGTGGCAAACGCCGCGATGGTCGACGCCGTCACCGGCAGAGCGATGTGCCAGAAGTAATCCAGCACCTTCCCCACAAGGCTCAACTGCTCAAAATTATCTGACGTAAGACCCCGAAGCGGGAAGAGCTGCCAATAGCTGCCCCCGGCAAAGAGCACCAACAACATGATGGCAAAAAGGAAGGCGGGGATTGCATACGCCACGATGATCACCGCGCTGGTCCATGTGTCAAAGCGCGAGCCATCGCCCACCGCCTTGCGAATGCCAAGTGGGATCGACACCAGATAAGCGATCAGTGTCGACCACAAACCAAGCGATATACTGACCGGCATCTTATCAAGCACCAGATCCGTAACCGTTTCTTTCTTGAAATAGCTCTCTCCAAAGTCGAACCGCATGTAGTTCCACATCATGTTCAGGAACCGTTCCAACGGGGGCTTATCCAGACCGAACTGCTTTTCCAGCTCCGCGATGAATTCCGGCGGCAAACCGCGTGAGCCCAGGTAATCGCTGCTCTCTTCGCCACCGGCCAGCGTGGCATCCTCGCCGCCGCCCGCAAACCCACCAAAGACGTCACCCTCGCCCTGCATCTGGGCGATGATCTGTTCCACCGGACCACCGGGGACAAACTGGACCAGTGCAAAATTGATGATCATGATCCCCAGAAGCGTTGGGATGATCAGCAGCAACCGGCGAAGGATATAGGCGCCCATGCGCCGGTTACCTCAGCGCACCGGAGGCTTTGAGCGCCTCGGCTTTTTCGGCATTGGCCCACCAGAAATCAAGCGCGCCCAAAGCATAAGGTGGCTGCTCTTCTGGGTGCTCATACATATCCCAGAACGCCACCCAGTAATCAGGCACATAGCCCGTCGGGATCAAAAAGAATTCATACCGCAGCGCGCGGTCCAGAACCCGCACCGCCACGTCTTCTTCAGCCTGGCTTTTCGTAAAGAGCGATTTTTCAATGATCGCATCCACCAGCGGGCTGGCCAATCCGGCGGGGTTGAAAAGGCTGTAGGCCGCGTCTGCGGAACCAAACCGCTGCATCAGCCCGGCCCCAGTACCGGTCACGGAAGGGTAGGCATCCAGCACAAGGTCATATTCGCGGTTGCGTTCCAAGTCAGTGTATTGTGACAGATCCACCGAGTTGATCTGCGCATCTATCCCGTATTTCTTGAGGTTCGAGATAAAGTTTTCGACGATGGCCTTGTCGGTGGGGTCCGACGTTGCATTGAGCAGGAAAGTGATTTTCAACGGCTTGCCCTCGGCATTCACCCGTTTGCCATCCACCACATTCCACCCTGCTTCCTTGAGAAGCTGGTTCGCTTTGGTGCGGTTGTCGCGCGTCAAAAGCCGGTCTGGGTCGGACGTGTGTGGGACCACCGCTTCTGTGGTGAGAAAATCGGGTGGAACAACGTCACCAAGCGTTTCCAGAAATGCAATTTCATCTTCACCGGGCAGCCCCTTGGCCTCGAGCGGTGTACCATTGGAAAATGATCTTTGTTGCGCATAGAGCCCGTTATAAAGTGACTGTGTGGTCCATTCGAAATTGAACGCAAGCGCGATGGCCTGACGCACCCGGATATCTTGCAACACTTCCTTGCCCAGGTTGAACACGATACCGCCCATCGACGGCGGATTACCATTTGGCAATTCTTGCCGCACCACGTCACCACGCTCCAATGCCGGGAATTCGTACGCCGTTGCCCATTTTTTCGGATCAGATTCCGTGCGGTATGTCACCTCGCCCGCTTTGAACGCCTCGAACGCGGCGGTGGCATCGGCGAAATACTCCAAACGGATCCGGTCAAAATTGTGCCGGCCCTTGTTGATGGGCAAATCCCAGCCCCAATAGTCAGGATTGCGGTCGAATGTGACGCGGCGGTTCACTTCGACATCCCCGATCACATAAGGCCCCGAGCCCGGCGACACTTCCAGCCGGCTTTCGTTCAGCTTTGCGCCGGTTTCTTCGTACCATTTCTTGGACCAGACCGAGGTGAAACCCACCGTTTCGATCAGGCTGCGCCGTGAATACCCATCGGCAAAGGTGAATTTGATGGTGTGATCATCAATCACTTCGGCGTTTGGGACACGCGCCTTGACCGCATCGGCGTAAGATTGCAGTCCCTGCTCCAACAGCAGTTTGTGACTGAAATGTACATCATGCGCCGTCACCGGCGTTCCATCCGAAAAGCGGGCTTCAGGGCGCATGTGAAAGATCACCCAATCCTTGCTTTCCGGATATTCGATCGTGTGGGCCAGAAGGCCGTAATATTCGCCATCAACGTCTGACGGCAAAACGCCGCTTCCGGCCAGAATTTCGCCCAAAAGACTTTCATACATCACCGATGACAGCGCCGACGCCCGCCCCTGACGGTAATAGGGATTCATCGAATCAAAGGTGCCCCCAAGGGCGATGGAAATCTCGCCCCCTTTGGGTGCATCGGGATTGACGTAGTTGAAATGGGGATAGTCGGCCGGATAGGTCAGTTCGCCGAAATAGGAATAGCCGTGACTTTTGATGATCTTTTCGTCCTGCGCCAGAGCCGTCTGAGCGACCAGTGCCGCGATCATCAGCCCCATAAGGCCAAAAACGTATTTGAGCGTCGTGTTCACCTGAAGCGTTCGGGTTGCCGCCCGATTGCGTGGTCCGGTCATACTGTTCTCCTCTTGCCGCTTTCAGATGTGGCGCCTTTTTTGTTGAAAGCAAGCTACTGGAGGCAGGGCATTACATTCAAGCGCGGAAAGTTGAACAAAGACGTACCCGGCCTGTTTTCAAGAAAAAAGCCGCCGGTTCCGGGGAACGGGCGGCTTCATTCAAAGATCTTGGCGGTTATTGACCGGCGCTTTTCAGATAAGCCACAACGGCTGCGCGATCTTCTTCGTCACGCAATCCCGGGAAGGCCATCTTGGTGCCCGGCGCATAATCGCGCGGCTTGGTCAAAAACGCGTTCAGGTTGTCTTCGGTCCAGGCGCCTTCGAGGCCGTTCAGCGCGTCAGAGTAGTTGAACCCTTCAGCACTGGCGATATCGCGACCAACAACATTGGCCAGATGCGGACCAACACGGTTTTTGCCGTCTTCCAGCACATGACAAGCCTTACACTTTTTGAAAACCTTTTCACCCGCGGCCACATCGGCCGCCGCAACCAGTGCCGCAAAACCTGATGCGTCAGCAGCGGCTGTTTCCTCGGTTACAGCTTCTTCCGCAGATGGCTCTTCGGTTGCGGCTTCTTCCGGGGCAGCTTCTTCAGTCGCGGGCTCTTCGGCGGCCGCTTCTTCCGTGGCTTCTTCTACCGCTTCTTCGGTTGCAGCCTCAGCAGGTTCCTCCGCCGCCGCCGTGTCAGACGCTTCCTCTTCGGTTGCTTTCGCAGCTTCTTCCGTCGCCTCTGCTTCTTCGGTTACGGCTTCTTCAGCGGCAGGCTCTTCTGTTGCAGCGTCTTCGGCAGCAGCTTCTTCGGTAGCTGCCTCTTCGGTTGCAGCTTCTTCCTCAACCGCGGCTTCTTCTTCCGCCGCAGGGGCCGCCATCTCGAACATATCGCCATCCAGCTGGTCCAGATAGGCAATGACGTTGATCCGGTCTTCGGCTTTCTTCAAACCCGAGAAACCCATCGACGTGCCCGGCGTGTAGCCTTTTGGGTTTTCCAGAAACGCGCTGAGTGTTTCAGGCGTCCAGACGTCAACAACTGGCTTCAATGCACCCGAATAGCCAAACCCGGCGGCAGAAGACACATCGCGACCGACAACACCGTAAAGATATGGCCCGGTTGCATTGGCCCCGTCTTCGAGTTTGTGACACGCTTTACACTTGCCAAAAACCTTCGCGCCCTTGTCGATATCCGCGACCGCCCAGAGTTCTGCAAGCGACGGGCCTTCCTCGGCTGCGCCACCGCCCTGATCCTCTTCCTCGACTTCGATGACATAGGCTTGGCCGTGGCTGTCACCACCATGACCCGGGCTGGTATTATACATCTCCTCTGCCACCCAACTGCCCATCATAAAGATCAGCAAAGCTCCGCAGAGGCTGCCGACGATCTTGGTAAGTGTCATCGTATCAAACATAGGCCTGTTTCCATTTGAATCTCGTCGCTTGGTATCTATCCGCTTCCCCTAGACCGGCGCAAGGTGTAGTTTCCGCGACCAAATGCCCATCCGGCACAAATTGACAGGAAAAGTCGTAAATGACCAAGCGCATCGCCTTTCAGGGTGAGCTCGGTGCCTATTCGCACCAAGCCTGCCACGAAACTTACCCCGAGCTTGAGGCCCTGCCCTGCCGCACCTTTGAGGATGCCATCGCGGCAGTACGTTCCGGTGCGGCCGAACTGGCGATGTTGCCGGTCGAAAACTCGACCTTTGGCCGTGTGGCCGACATTCACCACCTGCTGCCGGACAGCGGGTTGCACATCATTGGCGAGGCATTCGTGCGCGTGCACATCAACCTGCTTGCCATTCCGGGTACCAAACTGGCGGATGTGACCGCGGCGATGAGCCATACGATGTTGTTGGGGCAATGCCGCGACTACCTGAAAAAGCACGGTATTTCACGGGTCACCGGGGCAGATACCGCCGGGTCCGCGCATCAGGTGTCGCAGGCGGGCGACCCTGCCATGGCAGCTCTGGCCAGTGAGCTGGCCGGTGAGATTTACGGTCTCGACGTCCTTGCACGACATATCGAGGACGAGGGCAACAATACGACGCGCTTTCTGGTGATGTCAAAAACGCCGGATCATGCGCGGCGCGGCGAGACCGGCATGATGACGACATTTGTTTTTCAGGTGCGCAATATCCCCGCCGCGCTCTACAAAGCCATGGGCGGATTCGCGACCAACGGCGTGAACATGACCAAGCTGGAAAGCTACATGGTGGGTGGGTCGTTTTCGGCCACGCAGTTTTACGCTGATATCGAAGGCCATCCCGACGATCCCAATGTGAAACTGGCATTGGAAGAGCTCGATTATTTCACGTCGGAAATCACCATGCTGGGCGTTTACCCATCCGACCCCAACCGGTACTGACGGCAAGTCGCGGCGTATGCGGCCGGATCAGTCCGGTCTAGTCCACGCTTTTGGCCAGGTCCTGCAAGGTTTTCATTGCGTCATCGGCCCGCGCTTCCGGGATAAACAGGTGATCGTGATAGAACCCCGCAACCGGGTTAACCCCCATGCCCTGCGCCGCCAATTCTGACGTCACGCGGGCCAAAAACCCAACCGCATCCAGCGCGGAATGCACGTTGAGCGTTATCATGCGGCACGGGAATTCATACGCCAGATGATGCCGTTCCGCGTTTTGCTGCAGCAAGATCAGCGTGGTTCCTTCGCTCTCCTGAAAGATCATGCGCGGATGCAGACCCTCTGGAACATCCCCTTTTGGAAGGGTCACAAAAACGAAAACGCCGTCGACCAGCGTGGCTGACATCGAACGGATCAACGTATTCAAATCTGCTTCGCCGGACATTTACCTTCCCCCTCGTGCTACGATGTCTGAAAATCAGAATGCCTACGCGGGCGCAAGTGATTGCTCGAGAACAACTGAATGAAGAGGAAGGGTGAGAGGCTGGACAACGACCCAAGCGGGGCTCGTTACGGCTGCTTCCTTCCGGATCTGACCGGGTTGGCGAGGCGCTCGCCCGCGCCAACCTCTCGTTGGGATACATAGGCTGGCACGGATGGATTCGCAAGGCTCTGAACATCGTGCCCGTCAAGCGCCAGACGCAACTGCACAAACCCCTCGGGGTCATTTCCAATGTCAACTGCCCCAATCGCCTCAAGGTGGTCCGGATAACAGCGTATGCCGGGGCCCGTTTCAAAAGTCACGCTGGTGCCTGGAAGCGGAGCAAAAGACCAAATCGGATCGGTTATCGGCGACAGCACTCCGGCCTCCCGGATGTAACTGGCGACCAACTCACGAATTGGATCCTTGGTCACAACCGCGAAATTAGTCATTCCCATACGCGGGAACAGCCCGCCGCCATACGCACGGAAGCTGTTAACAGCCAGCAAGAACGTGGCATGATCGTCAATCGGCGCGCCGTTATGGCACAGGTTCACGATGCGCTCAGCCGTCGGATTGACCAGCGTTCCGGTGTGATCGTACCGGGCCGGGGCGGACAAATCGATCTGATAACTCAGCCCGTGGATCACATCGAAATTGTGGCCAGGAACTTTGGGGTTCAACAACGGCTGGTCTGTCCGGCCAGGCGTCAACTGATTGAAACAGACCGCTGCGCGTTCCAGCCAGTCACGTACCTGCCCACCGGTCAGGCGCAACCCGCAAAGCGAGTTTGGAAACGCATAAAGGTTCGCCGCATCGCGCAGGCAAATGTCACCGGCAGGTACGTCGCTGAAATACTTCGGACCGCCGCGACCGCCGGTCTTGAACGGAGCGGTTGCCGACAGGATTGGCAAATCTTCATCGGGCGTCCCTTGCACCAGCCGCGTAAGTGCGGCCCGTTGCGCGCGCGTGACCAACTGCGTTGCCGGGTCGTTTCGCACCAGCGCCAGATAGCTGTGCAACGGCGCGGTACAACGCCCCAACGGCTTGCGGATCAGGCCAAGCGTATGTTTGTGCGCGGGCATCAACAGTTTTTGCAAAGCTGCATCAGCCGGGGTTGGTTCAGCAGTGGCGGGCGTCTTTACCGCCCGGACATGCGATTTGTGATTGGTGACAGACCACGCCGCCCCGGATTTGCGCAGGTAAAGATCCAGCACGCCAAGATGATTGCCCCGGAAGCCAGCCATCACCGCAGGTGTGCCGTTCAACGTCCCGTCACGATTGCTGGACCCCGCCACATCTGTTTGGTCCGCGAGGGGAAAACTTCATGGGTATGACCGGCCAATACCGCGTCCATATCCGGCAATTCCGCCAATGCCGGAGCGACGTTTTCTTTGCAGGGGTAATACTCGTCTGCATCAATGCCGCTGTGGACCAGCCCGACGATGATATCCGCACCCGCCGCCTTTACTTTTGGGAGCCAGGTCAACGCGCATTCCACCATATCGCGGGCAAACAACCTGTCCTTGAGGTGAAAGTGATCCCAAGTCGTGATTTGCGGCGGGACAAGGCCCAAAACGCCGATCCGCAAACTATGCATTTCACCTTGGCTGTCTTTCACACGGCGGTGCAGCATCAGATATGGAGGAAACAGAGCTTTGTCGTCTTCGGCGCTCGACGCCTTTTCGGTCAACGCGTTTGCACATGTGATCGGAAATTTCGCATCGGCCAAGGCCGCCTGCAGCCACTCCAAGCCAAAATTGAATTCGTGATTGCCCAAACCGGCGGCATCATATCCCAAGAAGTTCATCGCTGTGATGGCCGGGTGCGGCCCCATCCAACCACTTCCCGGTTGCGCCGTCAGGTCGCTGATCGGCGTGCCTTGAAGGAAATCCCCGTTGTCCATCAACAGGCAATTCGAAGCTTCATTCCGCGCTTGGCGGATCAATGTGGCCGTGCGCGCCAGACCATAGGACGACACCGTGCGATCCGTGTAGTAATCGAACGGCATAAGATTGGCATGCACATCTGTCGTTTCCAACAGCCTGAGCCTGATATGCGGCGGCTCTTTCTGCGGGGGCCGTCTTGACCTTGATGATGTTGCTAAATCGACCACCGATTTGCGCCTGCTTTTCTTGTTTCTAATTTGGATATGTTCGCGCACAGATGACGCACCCATCATGCCGAACGACCGCTACTATACTTATAGTACGAATGAATTTTTATCAAACAACTTTAAGTTGTTTAATTCACTTTTGTTTTCCAATTGCTGCATTTGCGGAACGTCCTTGCCCCTATTGAACGAAAATGCAACCGATAGCGCTACGCGGCTGAAGGGGCCTCACAATGAAAAACGCCGAATCCGTCACCTTTGGGGGCAGCGCTCTTGATCGCGCGGCAGAGCTGCGTGGTGATGCCAATGCGCTGGCAAGCGTTTCAAACTCTGAAACCATCCTTCTTTGGCGCGGCAAACCCTTGGTGACAGCTGATGCATTGGACAAGCTGATCCGCCTGCCACTGGATCACGTCGCCCTTCCAGATGCCTCAGATGCCATTCTGCTGGGACGTGACGAAACCGGCACCTTGATTTTTGCGCATGACATTTCGGAATACGTGCCGGACGGGTTGGACGAAGCTGCGATGGCACAATTCAACGATCCGACGGAACAGGCGCATCCGGCCATCCCGGGCGCGGTTTTTGCAGAATTGCGCAGGATCATGACGCGGCTTGATGCCCGCGATGCGGAGCTTGCTGCAACAGCAAAGTCGGTTCAGGCCTGGCATGTCAGCCACAGGTTCTGTGCCCGCTGTGGCGCTCAAAGTGAGCCGGCACAATCGGGATGGCAGCGCAGGTGCACTACCTGTGGCGCCCAGCATTTCCCACGCACCGATCCCGTTGTTATCATGCTGATCACACGCGGAAATTCCGTTTTGATGGGCCGGTCACACGGCTGGCCCGATGGCATGTATTCATTGCTCGCGGGGTTTGTCGAACCGGGCGAAACCATCGAAGCAGCGGTGCGGCGCGAAGTCTTCGAAGAGGCCGGTATCCGCGTTGGCGATGTATCCTACCTCGCCAGCCAGCCTTGGGCTTTTCCATCCTCGCTCATGGTGGGATGCGCCGGGGCTGCGCTGAACGACGAGATCACCATCGACCCTGTGGAAATTGAAGATGCCAAGTGGTTTCCCCGCGAGGAAATCTTGCGCGCTTTTGCCGGGCAGCATCCAAGCCTTGCTCCAGCCCGAAAAGGCGCAATAGCGCATTTTTTAATGCATAACTGGCTTGCGGATACCATTTATTAACGCGACAATGCGCCCGAGCAGACGACAAGAAGGCCACCCATGAAATTCAGCGCACGGGAAGATATTGAGGCTCCCTTAGAATTTGTTTTCCAACAGATCACGGATTTCCAAGCTTTCGAAAGGTCCGCACTGCGGCGTGGCGCTGAAGTCCAGCGAATTGACAATTTATCCGAAGTTGGTGTGGGCATGGCGTGGGATGTTGCCTTCAAACTTCGCGGAAAAATGCGCGAATTGCAGATGGAACTGACAACCCTCGATGTCCCCCATTGCATGGTGTTGTCATCGCGTTCTCCGTCGATGGGCGGAGACATGGTTGTTGATCTTGTCGCCCTGTCCAGAGCGCGCACCCGGATGAGCATGGAAATCGAACTGCGCCCGGTCAATCTTTCGTCCCGCCTTCTTGTGCAATCGCTCAAGCTGGCCCGCAACAATCTGACCAGCCGTTACAAGACGCGGGTCGCTGGTTTTGCGCGCGAGCTCGAAGACCGATTTGCCCGCCAGGCCTGACGCGTCTTTTTCACATTTTTCGTGTTGTGCAGGGTTGATCCGGCCAAAGCCGCTGATAGGGTCAAACCAAGTGATCACCCAACACATGAGGTCCCCGCATGGCGCTCACCGCCTTCACCGCGCCGGGTCAATTCTATCGCGGCAACCTTCACACACATTCCAACCTGTCCGACGGCGCTCTGGAGCCCCAAGAAGTCTGTCGCCGGTACCATGCGGAAGGCTATGATTTCATCAGTCTCACCGATCACTTCGTTGGACTCTACGGTTATCCGATCGCCGATACGATCGCGTTCCGGGGAAACGGTTTTACCACCATTCCCGGCGCCGAGTTGCACTCCGGCGCGATGGAAAACGGCGAGATCTGGCATGTGTTGGCCGTGGGTTTACCGGAAGATTTTGCCCCGTCTGAAAGCCCAGATTTTATGGCGATTGACGGACAGGAAACCGGCCCGGAAATTGCCCAAAGGGCACGCGACGCCGGGGCATTTGTGGCCGTGGCACACCCACATTGGTCAGGTATGACCGAAGCCGATGCCCGATCAATTGAGGCGGCGCATGCCGTTGAGGTCTATAACCATGGATGCGGGGTTGATAGCGCAAGGGCGGACGGGTTTCAGACCGCCGATCTCTTGCTGTCCGAGGGTCGTGACCTCACATTGATCGCGACGGATGATGCACATTTTGCTTCGCCGGATGCGTTTGGGGGCTGGGTCATGGTGAAAGCCGAAGAAAACGAACCGGCCGCCCTGCTGAATGCGCTGAAAGCCGGACATTTCTACGCCAGCCAAGGCCCCGACCTGCGAGACGTGGTTTTGGACGGGGACGTTGTGACAGTGTCTTCATCGGCTATTGAAACGATGATCGTCCAGGGTCAGGGGTCAGCGACCCAAGCCGTGCACGGCGCCTCAATGACGCACGCCTCTCTTGAACTCAAACGGCTCAAGAACAGCCCTTGGATACGGGTGACAATCATTGACAGCGCTGGCAAACAAGCGTGGTCAAACCCCATCTGGCGCCGCTGATCCGCGAGTGGTCGAAATGGCTTCAGGGCACGGGGCGGTGGTCGCTTAGACCGGTCAAAGCCCACCGCATCTGCACATCGGTTTCAACCGCGCACGGCCTGACCGCCCGAACACGCGCCAGCGCGTCAGCAGGGGCCTCTCCGCTTTGGGCCATCAGTCGCACCAACACCATACCTGAACGGCCACAGCCTTTCTTACAATGGATCAATACCCGGCCACCACCTTCAAGCGCACTTAGAACCGACGAACTTACATCCGGCCACAAATCCGCAGCTGTTTCGTTTGGTGCGCAAAAATCATCAATGGGCAGATGTATCCAGCGCGTGCCCATGTCCTGCACATCAGGCCCCAGATTTTCCGCGTCAAACATGACCATTTCTGCCCGCGTCGTCAGTGAAATCACGAGCGCAGGGCGCCAGTCTCGCACGTGGGACATGTCACCACGGTAGTCCCCCCAGCGACCAGGCAAGGGGCTGAGCGCGAGTATACCATGCGCAACCGGCACGGCGTAAATCACGAAACTGGTCATTCCAGGTCAGAGCCGGTCGGTCCCGAACGTATCACATTGACCCGGATCGCCGCTTTGGTAGCCAGTAGCAAACCAGCGTGATCTTTGCTCCGACGTGCCATGGGTAAAAGTGTGCGGTTGCGGTACCCGACCGGATCGCTTTTGCAGGTGATCATCGCCAATCTTGCGGGCCGCGTTCAGAGCTTCTTCCAGATCACCGGGCTCCAGCATGCCCGAAACCGAGCGCGCCCAAACGCCGCTCAGACAATCCGCCTGCAGTTCCAACCGAACCGTCAGCGCGTTGGCCTCGGTTTTGCTGACGGACTGACGTCGCTTGTTGATCTCTGGCAAAATGCCCAATTCATTTTGGACGTGATGCGCCACCTCATGTGCAATTACATAAGCCGCGGCAAAATCTCCACTCGCACCCATTTGACGCGACAGGGTGCTGAAAAATTCCGTGTCCAGATAGGCTTTGCGATCTGCCGGGCAATAAAACGGACCTGTCGCGCCGGACGCGTTGCCACAGGGGCTGCGGGTGACGCCGGCGTAAAGCACCATCACCGGCGGGCGATATTCCCGGCCCAGTTGCGCGGGAAAAATTTCGCCCCAAACTTCTTCGGTTGTCGCCAGGACACGCGACGAAAACTCTCCGGCTTTTTTCTCGTCTGCGGTCAGCTCCCGGGGCGCACTGCTTTGAGAGGACGCACCCTGCCCCTGAAGCAAAGGAGAGACATCAATCCCGGCGAAATATCCGACCGCCAAGACCACCAAAAGCCCGACACCACCAATGCCAGCACCGGCTTTACCACCCATACGGCGCCGATCTTCAACATTCCGGCTGCCGCGCACACCCCTTAACCGCATTTGTATTCTCCCCCGAGGATTCTCCCACAAGCATACACCGTTTGAGAAATTCTTGCCTAGGGGGAAAGCCAGACGTTGTTTTTCATGAGGCGCACGGTCGTTACCTTCGTGTCGGACATCTCAAGTGTTTTCAGCATGAGATACGCAAAAACTACCGTGTGTTTTGTACCTCTAACGACCCGCTTGGGAGAGAGCCTTTCAGCGGATCCTTAGATGACGGTGACCTGCCGGATAAAGCCTCAGTTTCGGCGGCAGACCGCCCCGACGTGTCATATGTCGCACCGGGAATTTTGCTTTGTGATTCCGATTCTGCGATTACGGCATTCACCATCGGCGCCGATTGAACATTGTCGAATTTCAACCCTGCGAAATTGCTGTTGATCCATACGACCGTGGCGGGCAACTCATACCCGGGCAAGATCACAACCGTTGTCTTGGGGGCGAATTTTTCAACCGGTAACTCGATCATCACACCGCCGCGGCTGATGTCCTTGATGATCGTGGTGGCACTCAAACCGTCATAGTGCAGCACGGCTGGAATGTGACACAACCTGCGTGCCATGGGTTGTCGCGACATGACAACGCGGTAGATCACGACTGCCGAAACAAACATCAAAAAGATCATCAAGAGGAGCGCCAACGGGCTGACCGGCCCGTATTTCAATTGCAATTTTAGCAACTCGGTCATGGATTTGGGCGGTTCACACCCAAATTTCGAAACAATATCAGTGATTTGATTCTGAACTTTGGTCGATGCCTGTGTCAGACCCACAATTTTGCGACCGCCGGTCGACGTTCCGTTGAGCTTCCAGTCTTCACGCACCGCGGCTAAAAAAATTCGCATCACGCGCTGCTCTTTGCGCGAAAAGATGGCCATCGTGCTTTGGTCCCGAAGGCCCCTCAGGGATCGGTTCAAATTCTGTTTGAAAGCATCCGCATCGCCTTTTCCACTGCGTACCGACTCCAACGCACCCGGCAACTCGACAAGCGGACGAAGGAATTCACAGCTACCAGTTTCGGAAGCACGTGCCGACGTACCCAAAAAACTGATCACAAAAACAAATGTCAGAAACGCTGCAGCGCGCATGGACAATATCCCGTTCAAGAACGCTGCCGAACGTGCCGCAAACTCATTAAGATAAGGATACTTGCGAATTGGCCACGAACGGGCGCCTTGCGAACTGGACCTCACGGATACCAACCCATAGGTTACGGGGTGCGAGATCCCAGATGACAGGCAGCGCCCGCGTGACTGAAAATACCGCCTACCAGGTCCTTGCCCGGAAATACCGGCCCGAAACCTTTGCCGATCTTGTCGGGCAGGATGCCATGGTGCGGACGCTGAAGAACGCGTTTCAGGCGGACCGGATTGCGCAGGCCTTTATCATGACCGGGATTCGCGGCACCGGCAAAACGACCACGGCGCGGATCATCGCCAAGGGGATGAATTGCATCGGCCCCGATGGCAATGGCGGCCCCACGACCGAACCCTGCGGCACCTGCGAACATTGCACCGCGATCATGGAAGGCCGCCATGTGGACGTGATGGAAATGGATGCGGCCTCGCGTACCGGGGTGGGCGACATCCGTGAAATCATCGACAGCGTGCATTACCGGGCGGCCTCCGCGCGCTACAAGATCTACATCATCGACGAGGTGCATATGCTCAGCACCTCGGCCTTCAACGCGCTCTTGAAGACGCTCGAGGAACCGCCTGAGCATGTGAAATTCATCTTTGCCACCACCGAAATTCGCAAGGTGCCAGTGACAGTGCTCAGCCGCTGCCAGCGGTTTGACCTGCGCCGCATCGAACCCGAAGTGATGATCGCGCTTTTGCAGAAGATCGCGGGTGCGGAAAAGGCGCAAATCACCGACGACGCCTTGGCCTTGATCACACGGGCCGCCGAAGGATCGGCGCGCGATGCCACATCGCTGCTGGATCAGGCCATCAGCCACGGCGCGGGCGAAACAACGGCGGATCAGGTTCGCGCCATGCTGGGTCTGGCCGACAGGGGCCGGGTGCTGGACCTCTTTGATCTGATCATGAAAGGCGACGCCGCCGGCGCCCTGACGGAGCTGTCGGGCCAATATGCCGAAGGCGCCGACCCAATGGCCGTGCTGCGCGATCTGGCAGAGGTCACGCATTGGATATCCGTGGTCAAGATCACGCCCGAAGCCGCCGAAGACCCCACGATCAGCCCCGATGAACGCACCCGGGGACAGGCCATGGCCGCCGCCCTGCCGATGCGGGTGATGACGCGCATGTGGCAAATGCTGTTGAAGGCGCTGGATGAGGTCGCCGCCGCGCCAAACGCGATGATGGCCGCCGAAATGGCAGTGATACGTCTGACCCATGTGGCTGATCTTCCCAGCCCTGATGAACTGGTCAGGAAACTCAAAGACCCGCCACCGCCGCCGCCCTCTGGTGAGGGAAAACCTGCCGCAAACACCGGTGCAGCGCACGAACCGAGCGGCGGTGCATCTGCCGTTGCATCCACCCGTGCGCCATCGGGCTCCAGTGCAGGACCGCAAGCGGCACTGGCCACCGAGGTCGAGGATGCGCTCGCGCGGTTTCCAACCTTCGACCATGTGGTGGAGCTGATCCGCGCCAATCGCGACGTGAAGCTGCTGGTTGAGGTGGAAGGATGTGTGCGGCTGGCAGCCTATCAACCCGGCCGCATCGAATTTGTGCCGACAGAAAATGCGCCTGCCGATCTGGCACAGCGATTGGGCGGCGCACTCCAGCGGTGGACCGGCAACAGGTGGGCGGTCACGCTGGTCAATGATAGTAATGCGGAAACCATCGCGGAAAAACGCGATGCAGCGGATCTGGCGCTGAAGGCCCAAGCCGCTGCGCACCCTCTGGTCCAGGCCGTCATGACTGCCTTTCCTAAGGCGCGTATCACGCAAATCCGCACGCCCGAAGAACAAGAGGCCGAAGCGCAGGCCGAGGCGCTGCCCGAAGTGGATGATGAATGGGACCCCTTCGAAGAGGATTGATCCTTGCCATGCTGCCGGGCACCGCTTGGGCCGAAGTATGTGACAAGGAACGCCCCTATTGGGTGCCGGGGACCGAGGCCAGCGCCTGGACAGAAACGATCAACCTGTTTTCGACCCCATCATCGCTTGTCTTGTTGCTCGCAACGGCCCTGGTGGTCAGGCTCCGCAGCATGTGGGGCGGGCTTATTGTCGTAATGCTGTGGACCATACTTGCGTCGCTTCTGGCTTTTGTGGAACCCGATGAGGTTACTTTGCAGGCCATCGCCGAAGGATGCGTCGGCAGCCCAAGCTTGTTCATCGCGGTCGTGGCTGCGATATGTGTGGCAATGATTCTGTACACCGCGCCAAAAACTGAGCGCATGGACTAACGGGAGAGCAGATATGTTCAAAGGACTGGGCCAGATGGGTGATATGGCCAAGATGATGAAAGCCGCGCAGGAAATGCAGCAAAAGAT
The DNA here is from genome assembly GCF_055693585.1 of Roseovarius sp. JB2-10. Classification (NCBI taxonomy): domain Bacteria; kingdom Pseudomonadati; phylum Pseudomonadota; class Alphaproteobacteria; order Rhodobacterales; family Roseobacteraceae; genus Roseovarius; species Roseovarius sp. JB2-10. The sequence goes on from NZ_CM146337.1 coordinate 317,729, forward strand.
GGCTGGCCTGCAGGAAGAAATGCACACCATCATGGTCACGGGCGAAAGCGGTGCAGGCCTGGTCAAGGCCACGTGCACGGCCAAGGGTGAATTGAAGGGCTTGGATATCGATCCGTCGATTTTCAATGCCGATGACAAGGAAGTGGTCGAAGACCTGATCCTTGCCGCCATCAAGGATGCCCAGCAAAAAGCCAACGAGCGCGCCAAGGAAGAAATGGGCAAGATCACCGAAGGTATGGGCCTGCCCAAAGACATGGATTTGCCGTTCTGAGGCGCCGCCGCCCATGAACAGCACACGCGACATCGACGCCCTCATCCAGATGATGGCGAAGCTACCGGGGCTGGGGCCACGCTCGGCCCGACGCGCGGTGCTGCACCTGATCCGCAAGCGTGAGCTACAACTGACACCGCTGGCGGATTTGATGCAAACGGTGGCCGCCACCGCGCGCGAATGTCTGAACTGCGGCAATGTGGGCACCACCGATATCTGCGATATCTGCGAGGCCGAAAAACGGGCCAATGGCATGCTCTGCGTGGTCGAGGATGTGGCCGATCTCTGGGCGATGGAACGCGCAGGCGTCTTTAAGGGGCGCTATCATGTGCTGGGCGGCTCACTGAGTGCGCTGGATCAAGTTGGACCGGAACAGCTACGTATTCCTAAACTGGTCGACAGGGTCGACAGCGAAGCGATTACCGAAGTCATTCTCGCGCTCAATGCCACGGTCGACGGGCTTACAACCGCGCATTACATCGCCGATCAGCTCGAGGGTCGCGTGACACTGACTTCACTGGCGCAGGGCGTCCCCATCGGTGGCGAGCTGGACTATCTGGACGACGGAACGATCAGCGCGGCCTTGTCCGCCCGCAAAGCGCTTTGACAGACTGATCGGTTGCGCCGCGTGTACGTGGCAGAAAATCTGATCCGGTCAATACACTCCGACACGCGCAAGCAATTCCTTTGAAACCAAAATGCGTTTTGGCGCATCCGACCGCCCGGACATATCAATGTTGACGGCAAAGGCGTAAATGCGACCGTCTCGCTCGATCCAGCCAACAAACCATCCCAGATCCGGGTCAGGCGCCGTCGTCCACCCCGTTTTTCCATAAAGCGTGGAATTGTTTTTCGCATCAAGGCGCAGAATGTCCCGAACGACAGCTTGATGTTGGTCTGAAACCGAAAGCTCCTGTTGCGCCAGCAAAGCCAGGAATTTCGCCTGCTCCACCGCACTGATCTTGAGCGGCCCCTGCAGCCAGAAGTGTTCGACATCTTCCCCAATGGTGGCGTTTCCATAGTGTAGTTTGTCCAGCCAACTCTGATAGCGCGCCACGCCGACCCGCCGTGCAATCTCCTGAAAAACCGGAACGTTGGATATCCTAATGGCATCACGGATCGACATGTCTTTTTCCCAGGCTTCGATGGGCTGCGGCGCCCCGCCATACGGGATGATTTCATCCTCATTCGCCACAACGCCCTGTTCCAGCGCAATCAGACTGTTGGCGATTTTGAATGTCGAGGCTGGGATAAAACGCGTTCCGGCCCTTGCAGCATTGGTCACAATCAACTGGTTCTCCGTCACATCCAGAAGCGCAAAGGAACCACCAACGCCATGCTGGTCGAAAACACTTTGCAGATCTGGTCGTTCGACAATCTCCTGAGCTGGCGCTGGCAGCGGCAAGAGGAAGATTAAAGCAGCGAAAAGCAGAGAGCGCATGATACCCATATCCGTTTTGGATTTTGACAGATCACGTTGCCAGTTGTGATCATTTGGAAGCAGGCACAAGTGCATTCGAATTACACGCTTGCATGTTGGCGAATATTCGCTGCACACTTCGCGGTCAGACATATTTTAGTTTCTGGAGAGCAATTATGAAATTTTTCAAAAGTTCTTTTGTGGTTTTGGCAGTGGTCGCCGGCATCAGTGGCTGTGCTTCACAAAATGATCCTTTGGGTTCCTACGAAGCAGGCGCGTTCGAAGGCGGCGATTGACGGCAAACACAAAAAAACCCGGCCGAAGCGAACGACCGGGTTTGATTTCATAACGAGAACAAGGCATCAGGGCTGTTCGTCTTCGTCCTCGCCTGCGTTTTCCGGCAGGTTAAAGAAGCTGTCGGCGTCGAATTCCTTGTCCTCTTCGCCACCCTCTTCTTCCGCGTCACCGCTCAGGCTGAAGGTCTCCAGACCCTCAATCGCCGTTGGAATACGCGGCTCTGCTTCCTGACCCAGGCTCTGTTCTGTGCTCAGCAACTTACGACGCTCGTCGTCATCAATCGCGCCGCCTTCCTTGGCCTTTTTCGCCGCCGCTTTTTGCACAGCCGCATCCAGTTCGGACTGTTTGCACAGCCCCAGGGCAACCGGATCAATCGGCTGAATGTTCGAAATGTTCCAATGGGTCCGCTCACGAATGGCCTGAATGGTCGGCTTGGTCGTGCCCACAAGTCGCGAGATCTGGCTGTCTGCCAGTTCCGGATGGAACTTGACCAACCACAGAATCGACGCCGGACGGTCCTGACGCTTGGACAGGGGCGTATAGCGCGGCCCGCGGCGTTTTTCTTCACCCTGTGCAGCGGCGTTGAACTTGAGCTTCAACTTGTGCAGCGGATCCTTTTCAGCCGCGTCAATCTCATCCTGCGTCAGCTGGTTGTTGGCGATGGGATCAAAGCCTTTGACACCCGCGGCCACATCACCATCGGCAATGCCCTGAACCTCAAGCTCGTGCATTTCGACGAAGTCCGCGATCTGCTTAAAGCTGATCGTTGTGTTGTCCACCAGCCAAACAGCGGTGGCGCGGGCCATTAGCGGCTTTGCCATATCTCAGGTCTCCTTCACGCATATCTTTCCCGTCGCCTGGAAGGGCGGTCCCGGGGGCCGGGACGGGTTTCCGTTGTCGGGGAACTTGGCCGGTATATAGTGGCGTTGAACGGGAAAAGAAAGACCGAAATATGCGCGCCCTCTTGATCCTTCTACTCACATCTGCTGCGGCAATGGCCGATGGTGAACGTGCGGGAGAATTCGACTATTACGTCGTGTCGCTCAGTTGGTCACCGACATGGTGCGCTCTGGAAGGCGACGCACGCGGCTCTCCGCAATGCGACGTGTCTGCGGATTATGGCTGGATACTGCACGGGCTCTGGCCGCAATATCACCGGGGATTTCCTGCCCATTGCCAATCGGCCGAGCGCCCGCCGTCCCGCGCAATGACAGCTGAGATGGCTGATATCATGGGCACGTCCGGTCTTGCCTGGTACCAATGGAAAAAGCATGGTTCATGCACGGGGCTATCGGCGGCCGATTACTATGCCCTGTCGCGAAAGGCCTATGCGTCGGTCAATCGCCCGGACGTTTTCCGCAAACTATCAAAGCCCGTCAGGCTCCCTGCGAAGGTCATTGAAGACGCTTTCCTGAAGGCCAACCCGGAATGGGACGCCGATATGCTGACGATCACCTGCCGCGAAGGCCGCATTCAGGAAGCGCGCCTGTGTGTGTCAAAGGATTTGACGCCGGTACCTTGCGGACGGGATGTCATCCGCGATTGCCGGATGCGTGACGCCCTGTTTGATCCGATCGATTAGGCCATGCCCGTCAAAGATTTTTCAGGCGATGCTTTTCCAACAAGGCGATCAGGATGCTCTGCGCCTGCTGGCGGTGTTGGCGGTGGCGTTCGCGTGCCAGATCAGGTTTCTGATCGCGAATGGCCTGAAAAACCACGCGATGGTCTTCGTTGGATTGCGTCGGCAACGGGCGAATAAACAAGGTTGACGCCCGCGCACGCCGGACCTGATCGCGCATCATGTCGACAATCATCTCGACCCGGCTGTTTTTGCCCAGATGAACCAGTTCGCCGTGGAACCGGTCATCGGCCTCCGCCCAGGCGTACAAGTCTTCGGCTGCAATTGCCGCATCCATGTCAGAAATCGCTGCGGCAAGCGCATGCAATTCCGCGTCGGAATACCCCTGACGCGCCGCACGTTCCGCCGCCAGGCTCTCCAACTCGGTCAGAACGTCATAGATTTCGCGCATATCACCAGGTGACACCGGCAGGATGCGCACGCCCTTGCGGGGTCTGACCTCCAGCAACCCCTGACTTTCCAACATCAACGCCGCTTCGCGAACCGGGGTACGCGACATGCCCAATTGCGCGGCCAACTCGCTTTCCAAATGGTCCGTTCCGGCGGCCAGATCCCCGGAAAAAATCATCTCGCGCAGGTCATGCAGGGCACGTTGCGTATTGGATATCGGTTTGTTGATCGTCACACTGTACCTAGTTCGATTTTCCGTCCATCCCGCGCCGACGTATAAATGGCCTCTTCGATTTCTATCACGCTGAGGTAATCCGCGGCCCGGTTCTCAAGATCTGTTCCGTCCAGAAGGCTTGAAATTACATGATTTTGCAAGGCATGAACGCAATCACCACCAAAACCCTGCCATTTATCTGCCGCTAAAATCTGCGTTTCAGCCCCGGTCCCGAAAGCACGCAGCGTCAGCGACCCATCGCCGCTCAGACAAAGCGTACCGTCGGTGCCTTCCACCAACGCTTCCCCCATGGTGCGGCGCAGATTATCAGCGGCATGATCCAGATGCCTGTTGCCATCAAAAAGACCCCGCGCACCGTTTGGAAAATCAAAGATGATATGGCCCGCATCCTCGCCGGCAATTGCCGGGTTGAGGCGCCGTAAATCGGCGTAAACCGCCGACGGCTCACCGAGCAAATACCGAAAGGTGTCGATCCAATGCACCGCTGTTTCATGCACCAGAAATCGCGGCATTTCTTGAAAATACGGCTGTCGATCCAGATAGGCATCCGGACCCTGACCATCGCCGGGGCGCAGCCGAAACGTGATCTGGTGCACCGCGCCGACGGCACCCGCTGAAAGCTGGTCTTTGATTGCGCGGTACCAGGGCTGAAACCGAAAGTTTTCGTGCACCACCAGATTGGTACCTGCTGCCGCCGCCTCAGCGGTAACAGCGCGCGCCTCAGCCAGATTAATACAAAATGGCTTCTGACAGATGATGTTTTTGATCCCGGACTTGAGCGCAGCACGGATCGTGGCCGCCTGTGCCGTAGGTGGCAAAATTACATCCAGAAGGTCAATTTGTGTAGCCGCCAGCATCTCATCAAGCTTGTCAAAAGCCGGCAAGCCTGTGGCCCGGGCGCGGTCAATGTCCCGATCACAGGCGCCAACCAATGCAACACGGGGCATCCTGGCCCAACTGTCATAGTGAAACTGGCTGAAATACCCCGCACCCACGCAGGCGACACGCAAGGGAACCGGCTGTTTCACGACACCAGCATGGCGTCAATGACGGCCTTGGCAACATCCGCCGTACCCGCGGTTCCGCCAAGATCGTGGCTGAGGCATGTGCCATCCGCGATCGTGTCTTCCACCGCTTGACGCAGGCGCACACCATCCGCACGTGCGTCAACGTTGCCATGTTTCAAACCCAGCCATTCCAGCATCATTGCGGCCGACAGAATCATGGCCAACGGATTGGCGGTGCCGGTGCCCGCGATATCCGGGGCGGACCCGTGGCAGGGTTGGAACACCGCGTGCGACAGCCCGATATCGGCAGACGGTGCCAACCCAAGGCCGCCAATCAGGCCCGCACCCAGATCCGAAAGAATGTCGCCAAAGATGTTTTCGGTCACCAGAACGTCGAAATCCCACGGTTTTTGAACCATCCACAGCGCGGTGGCATCTACATAGGCATGATCGGCCTGAAGCTCCGGGTGGCGGGCGGCCTCTGCATCAAACAGATCCCGGAAAAAGGCGAACGCGCGGAACACATTGGCCTTATCAACACAGGTGACACGCCCCGGCCCACGCCCATCTGATTTGCGCTGTGCCGCCAGATCAAAAGCGAAACGAAAGAGCTTTTCAGATGTATCTTTGGTGATCCGCAATGTCTCTCGGGCCTCAGTCTCGCTGACATCACCTTGGCCTTGCGAGTAAAACAATCCCTCAGTGCTTTCGCGGATCAGCACAAAATCAATGCTCTTGCCCGGTGGAATGGTCAAAGGGCAATGTCGCCCGCCCAAGACACTGACCGGACGCACCCCGGCAAAAAGGTCAAGTTCCTTTCGCAGGTCAATCTGCGGCGAAATTTCAGTACCGTCCGCATAGCGCACATCCGGAAGCCCCATGGCCGACAGCAAAATCGCATCTGCGCTTTTAGCCAGTTGCATGGATGCATCCGGGAAAGATTCGCCGGTACGCGCGAAATGCGCAGCCCCCGCGGGCGCGTCCGTAAACCCGAGGGAATACCCCGATGACACTGACGACAGCCGCAACAGAATTTCGACCGTCGGCGCCATGATTTCAGGGCCTATCCCGTCTCCTTGAAAAACCGCGATTTCGAAATTCTGGGTCATGTTGGCCTTCGTCCTTCTCACCCGGTTTGGCACATATTTTGGCAAAGGGCATCTTGTTATTGACAATGTATGCATTAATACATACGCAATTAAATACAATATAAAACGCACAATTTCTTGGGAGGAATACAAATGATGCGTCGTCTTGGAAAATTTGCAGCGGTAAGCGCGCTGATCGCCGGGTTGGGATCAGCTGTGACCGCACAAGAATACCCGTATCGCGACATCACAACTGCAGTCGTTTGGGGCGCAGGCGGCGGTACGGACAGCATCAACCGGATGATCATGGCAGAGATGGAAAAACACCTGCCCGTATCGATCAATGTCACGAACCAGACCGGTGGTGTGGCAGGATCAAACGGCATGGTCTACGTGATGAACCAACCCGATGACGGCTACACGTTGGTCGGCCTCTCGGAATCAAATGTGACAGCCGCTGTTCAGGGTGGATGGGACAAGAAATTCGATTTTTGGTATCCGTTTATCGTAGGCGGGTCACCGGATTTGATTTCCGTGCCTGCAGAAAGCCCCTACACATCGTTGCAAGAGCTTGTTGATGCCGCAAAGGCCGCCCCGGGCAGCATTCCCGCAGCCGCATCCGGTGCCGGATCGATCCATCACCTGAATCTGTTGGCGATCCAAAACGGATCGGGCGCTGAATTCAAATTCATCCCTTACAAAGGGTCTGCGCCTGGTCAGGAGGCGGCAATCGCGGGCGAAGTTGCCTTGGTTGTCACGTCTCTGGCCGAACAGGCCGCCCTGATCGAAGGGGGGCAACTCAGACCGCTCGCCATGCTGACACCTGACCCGGTGGAAATTGCTGGCAATCAGGTTCCCTCTGCCTTTGATCTCTACGATGGGCTCGACAAATATTTGCCGCTGAAACAAGCCATTGGCTTTGCCGTGCACACGTCCGCTTCCGATGATGTGAAATCAGCCCTGGGTGCTGCTTTCGAAAAAGCCATCGCGTCAGATACGGTCGCCGAATGGGCCGCAGCCAACAACTATGATGTCGGTGGTCAATATGGCGAAGAGGCCCAAGCGCTGTTTGCAAACCTGGAAAGCACGTTTGCCTACACCCTGAAGGATCTTGGCGCGACAACCGTCGATCCCACATCACTTGGCATCGAAAAACCCTGAGAACGCTTAGAAAATGAAACCGGGGGCGCTGTGAGTGTGCCCCCTTTTTCAGGGAAAATGACCACGTGTCCCACCCAAGCGATCATTTGATCCTGCGCGCGCGCGATTTCTGGACGTCATTGGTCCTGATCGCGCTTTCGCTGTTTTTCCTGTGGAAGACGTCCGCAATTCCGCTCTTCGGAGACAACCGCGCGGGTGTCAGCGGCGGCGATTGGTACACCTCCGCCGCCCTTGTGCCCTTCGGCCTCTTCGGTGGCTTGCTGATCCTGTCTTGTGTCCTTTTGGGCATCTCAATTCGCGCGGGCGGCGCAAAACACGCGCTTTCGTCGGTTGGCATCGGGTGGGACAGCACCGAAGCCAAACGTGTGCTTAGCCTTTGCGCCATCATGCTGGGCTTTATTGCGGGGCTGGTGCCACGCGTGGATTTCGTGATTTCTGCGGGCCTATTGATCACCGCATTGATCTACGGCTTCCGGCGGGCCGCGTCACGGCGTTTGCCCGTTGCAACGCTGGCCGTCCTTTTGCCCGCCGCCTATGCGCTGATCGCCAACACCGCACAATCAGAATGGAACCTGCACGACGATGACATCGTCACCCTCGCGGTCTGGATTTTGCTGACAGGAGTGGTGTTGTGGCAGGCTCACCACGAACCGGCCTTACGCATCATACCGTTCATCGCGGTGTTGGCACCGCTCATTCTGGTTTGCGCCATGGCATTCGGCTTCCGTCAAAACGTACCGGCACGGGGCGGGTTAATTTTTGCCCAAATTGAATACCACTACTACGTCACCCTTCGCCCTCTCTGGAGGCGGTGATGGATTTTGTGGTCGCGCAGCTTGCCGGATTTGGCGGCGCATTCTGGACGCTGATCATTGACCCGCTCAGCTACCTCTACATCATCCTATCCGTTTTTTTGGGCATCACGTTCGGGGCCTTGCCAGGATTGACGGCCACGCTGGCGGTGACCATCCTGACAGGTTTTTTTGGCAACAAAATTCCGCTGGATTACGCCCTGATCGCGCTGTTGGGGGCGTATGTTGGCGCGATCTATGGCGGCTCGTACCCCTCTATCCTGTTGAACATTCCCGGCACCGCGGCCAGTGCGGCCACAGCGATGGACGGATACCCCCTGGCCCGCGCCGGGCGCGGCGGTGAGGCGCTTGGCCTGACCACCACGGCAAGTTTTATCGGAACCCTGATCGGTACACTGGCCCTTCTAGTCTTTGTCTGGGCGCTCCTGCTGATTTCCAAAAACATCGCCAGCCCCGAAAAAGCCCTTTTGGCTCTTTTTGGCATCCTGCTCTCGGGTACGTTGATGAGCGAAGATCTCGTCATCAAGGGCTGGATGGCGGGCTTGGTGGGCCTTGCAATGGCAATGGTCGGTCTCGATCCGCTCCTGTCAGAACCGCGCTACACCTTCGGCTGGTCCTATTTGCTCAGCGGTTTTCAGGTTGTTCCGGTTCTAATGGGGGCCTTCGCCATTCCGCAGATCATTGAGGGGATGCGCCATGTCGATCTGGGCCAAATGGTTGCCCTCAAGGGGCGCATTCTTCCCAATCTCAAGACGGTACGCCGTTACCTGCCCACAATCGGCCGCTCCGGCGTAATTGGCACGGGCGTGGGTGCGCTGCCCGGCGTTGGTGAAGATGTGGCCGGATGGGTCAGCTACGGTGTTGGCAAATCTGTCAGCCGCGAGGGCCAGAAATTCGGCAAAGGCTCACTTGAAGGCCTCTTGTCATCGGAAACCGCCAATAACGCCTGCATCGGCGGCGCGATGATCCCGCTGCTGGTCCTTGGCATCCCCGGCTCACCCCCCGCCGCGGCACTGATGGGCGCTTTCAAGATCAACAACGTGATCCCCGGCCCCACAATCGACCCTGAGATCATCATGCGCGTTGTCGCGATCCTGATGCTGGCCAGCCTGACCATGTTCATCATGGGCCTGTTTACCGCCCGGCTGTTCATCCGCATTCTGAAAATCCCGCAAACCGTGTTTTTGCCGGTGGTTCTGGTGCTGACCACCATCGGATCTTTCAGTGTCGGCGGTGGGATCAATGACCTTTACCTGATGCTGGGCGTGGGATTTGTGGCCTATTTCATGAACCTTCTCAAATATCCCATCGCACCGCTTGTGATCGGTGTCATTTTGGGAGGACTTTTTGACGAAACCTTCCGGCGATCCCTGTTGATTTCTGATGGCGACATTTCGGTCTTTGTTTCCCGACCCGGTGCCGCGATACTATGCGCGCTCAACCTCGCGCTCATCCTGAGCCAATTGCCGTTCATAAAACGCGCCTTTGGACGTCTGAAAGGAGCTATCCACTGATGTATGCCGTGACTGTTCTGTTCCGAACCAAACCCGGCCTCATGCAGGATTTTCTGCCGCGTATGGTCGAAAACGCACGCCTGTCTCGCGAAACCGAACCGGGCTGTCAGCAGTTCGACGTCTGCAAAGGGGATGATCCCGACACTGTTTTTCTCTACGAGATTTATGATGATCGAGCAGCCTTTGACGCGCATCTGAAATCCGCACATTTTCTGGCCTTCGACGCGGCGGTTGCGGATATGGTACTGGATAAGAAACTCGACACGTATGACGAGGTCCTGCGATGAGCGACTGGCAGGTTTTTTCCGTAAAATACGCCGACAGAAACGCGCGCACACGCAGCGATAGCTTCATCTTTGACAACAATCATGATGCCCCGCATCCCATGGATTACTTCATCTGGGTGCTGCGCCGCGACGATCAGATCATCCTTGTCGATACCGGTTACGATATGCACGAAGCAACCTCGCGCGGGCGCCCGATCCGGCTGACCCCAACCGAGGCGCTGGCGCCGTTAGGCATCGATCCAAAGGCTGTCTCGCAAGTCATCGTGACACATCTGCATTATGACCATGCGGGCGGTCTGCATCTTTTTCCCAACGCCACTTTACACCTCCAGGCCGCGGAAATGGCTTTCGCGACCGGCCCTTGCATGTGCCATGACACATTGCGGATGCCCTATACCGCCGGGCATATTTGCGAAGCCATCCACCGGCTTTACGCGGGCAAGGTTACCTTCCACGACGGGGATGCCGAAATAACCGACGGCGTTACCGTGCACCGGATTGGCGGTCATTCGCGCGGGTTGCAATGCGTTCGGGTCAAAACAACCGCCGGCTGGTTGGTTCTGGCCTCGGACGCATCACATTTTTACGAAAACGTAGCCCATGGAAAACCTTTTCCGATTGTGGTCGATCTGCAGGACATGTTGGACGGGTTCGACAGGCTGCGCCAATTGGCCAGCGCGCCTCAGCTTATCATTCCCGGCCACGATCCGCTTGTGTGTCGTATCTTTGATGAAGGCCCCGCCGGTCACATCAACCGTCTGGACCACGGCCCCAACCAAGACATTACCATATGAAACTAGGCATCATCGCAGACGATTTTACCGGTGCCTCGGATATTGCACTGACCGTGGCCGAAGCCGGCATGTCAGTCGCGCAATTCATCGGCGTCCCGGACACGCCCCCACCGGCCGACCTGGCCGCCGGGGTCATCGCGCTCAAATCACGCACGGCACCTGTGGACGACGCCGTCACCATGTCGCTGGCCGCGTGCGACTGGCTGTTGGCTCAAGGTGCCACGCAGATTGTCTTCAAGGTCTGCTCTACCTTCGACAGCACACCGGCAGGCAATATCGGGCCGGTTCTGGATGCGCTGAGCACACACCTCAATGCCCCACGCACCATTGTTTGCCCGGCGTTTCCCGAAAACGGGCGCAGTGTCTTTCAGGGCCATCTTTTTGTGAACGACGTGCTGCTGAATGAGAGCGGCATGCAAAATCACCCCCTCACCCCCATGCATGACGCGGATTTGCGTCGCGTGTTGGCCGCACAAAGCCGCCACCCCATCGGGCATGTGCCCGCACGTGTCGTGATGGGCGGCCCTACGGCCATCGTCGACGCTTTGCCGGACAAGGGACATGTCATTGTCGACGCCATTCGCGACGCTGACCTTTGGGCCATTGGCCAAGCGGCTGCCTCGGAAAGTCTCTTATGTGGTGGCTCAGGCATCGCGCTTGGCCTGCCGAAAAATTTCGGCCATATGGCAACCACACCGACATGGGCACCGATCACAGGTCCGGGCGCGGTTTTATCGGGCTCTTGCAGCACAGCCACCCAAGCTCAGGTCCGGACCTTTTGCGCCCATGCCCCTCATATGGAAATCCGGGCGCGAGACGTAGTGAACGGCGACATCACGGCCGAAAAGGTGGCAGAGTGGGTTTTAACCCACCCCACGCCTCCCCTGGTGTATTCGTCCGCGGATGCGGAAACAGTACGCCGGGCGCAGGCCGAGTTTGGGGCCGAGACCGTGGCCCATAAGATCGAAGCTCTTTTTGCCGATCTGGCGCGTCACTTGGCCGAAAACGGTGTACGCAGGATCGTGGTAGCGGGCGGAGAAACGTCAGGCGCTGTCGTGGGCGGCCTGAATGCCCGCGTCCTTCGGATTGGGCCCCGCCTCGCGCCGGGCGTTCCGGTCACCAGCCTTGATCGGGACCTTCCGATTGCACTTGCGCTCAAGTCCGGCAATTTTGGGGGGCCAGACTTCTTTGCCGACGCCTTGGCCTTTATGGAGGGCAGCACATGAGCGAGATCACCAAACTGCGCGAGGACATCTGCACCCTCGCCAAATCCATGTTTGATCGCGGCCTGACCTGCGGCGCATCCGGCAATATCTCCGCACGGCTGTCAGATGGGTCTCTCTTGATGACGCCGACCGGCAGTTGCATGGGTTTTCTGGACCCCGCTCAAATCAGTCATCTGAGCACGGATTTGACATTGCTGTCAGGCGATCCACCGACAAAAGAAATCCCCTTACACACGGCCTTTTACGACACCCGCAGCACGGCCGGCGCAGTGGTACATCTGCACGCTACCCATTCCGTCGCCCTTTCGATGTTGCCAGATACGGACCCCGACAATGTCCTGCCACCCCTGACCCCCTATTCGCTCATGCGCGTGGGGCGGGTAAAGCTCCTGCCTTTCTTTCTGCCCGGTGACGCGGCGATGGGCGACGCGGTCCGCGGACTGGCGGGAAAACGATCCGCCGTGTTACTGGCAAATCATGGACCCGTTGTCGCCGGGAGCGATCTCTGGGCTGCTGTCTTTGCGATGGAAGAGCTGGAAGAAACCGCAAAACTTGCCATTCTGACCCGCGGTATGAACCCGAATATGTTGAGCGAAACGGACATCCAAGCGCTATCCACCCGGTTTGACTTCGAGAGCTGAAGATTCACAATACGGTATGGGCCATTCCCCTCAGCATCTGCGAAGAAACAGCACGGTTTGCATTCATAGAACGCAATTGTTAGCGTCGGCATTCTAGAACAATCGCCCGTTGGTTCAGCAATCCAAAACCTGCGCTGCATGGCAAAAAATAAACTGGGAGAAACTGGATAATGTTAGCATACAAAAACCTGAAGACGGCGGTTCTGTCCGCGGCGGTGATCGTCGGTGTCGGCACCGCAGCCATCGCACAGGACCTCAAATTCTTTACGATTGGTACCGGCGGCACGGCCTACACGTATTATCCAGTTGGCGGCGTGATCGCCAATGCGATCTCGAAACCACCGGGATCGCGCGAATGCGATGCGGGCGGTTCTTGCGGCGTCGAGGGGTTGATTGCCTCAGCCGTTTCCTCACGCGGCTCGGTCGACAATGTCAACGCCATCATCTCCGGCCTGCGGAATTCCGGCTTTGCCCAGTCTGACGTTGCTTATTGGGCCTATACCGGAACGGGCACGATGGAAGGCAAGGAACCTGCCACCGATCTGCGCACCATTGCCGCATTGTTCGAAGAGCACATTCACCTTGTCGCTCTTGCTGATAGCGGCATCAACTCGGTCGCCGATCTGAAGGGCAAGCGCGTGTCTCTGGATGAGCCTGGCTCGGGCACGTATGTCGACGCCAATCTGATCATGGAAGCGAACGGTCTGTCTGTGGATGACGTCACCGCCGAAGCCCTCAAAGGCGGAGCCGCATCGGAAGCATTGCGCAATGGCAAGATTGACGCGTTTTTCGTGGTCGCGGGATACCCGACCGGATCGCTGGTGGAATTGGCTTCGGCTGCTGACATCAAGCTTGTGCCCATCGATGGCGATGGTGCTGCCTCACTGACCGATAAATACGGCTTTTTCGCTGCCTCCGACATCCCCGAGGGCGCGTATGAAGGCGTCGGCACAACACCAACCGTCGCCGTTGGCGCCCAGTGGTTTACATCGGCCAATGAAGACGAAGAGCTGATCTACAACATCACCAAGGCGCTCTGGAATGAGCAGTCACGCAAATTGCTGGACGTGGGTCACGCCAAGGGCAAGACAATCACGCCAGATACGGCCCTGAATGGCGTTGGTGTGCCGCTGCACGCGGGTGCCGAACGCTTCTACAAAGAAGCCGGATTGCTGGAATAAGCAGGCCGTTTCCAACATCGCCCCGGGTTTCAACAGACGCCCGGGGCTTTTTTATTTTGGCATGGGGTGGGGAACATGACAACGGACACGCAACCTGAACTGACGCCAGAAGAACTGGCCGAAATCGAGCGCAAATTTGATCCTGAAACGGCGTTCCGCGCCACCGGCCTTCAGATCGGATATGTGATTGCGACAGCTCTGGTTGCGATGTCGGTTTACCATTTCTACGCCTCCGGATTTGCCCTGATCCGCGAGCTTTTGCACCGCGGCATTCATTTGGCGTTCGTGCTGGGGCTGGTGTTTTTGCTGTTCAGCTGGCGCAAAGATGCCAGCACAGAACCGCGCCGGGGTGGGTTCTATTTCCAGGGCGTCCCATTCCTTGATCTGGTGTTTTCCATACTCGCCGTCGGCGCAGCACTTTACCTGCCGCTTCTTCCGCCCGAGATCGTTGCAGAGCGGGTCGGCAACCCGTCACAATCCGATATCTTCATGGGCACAGCCTTGTTGGTTCTGACACTGGAGGCCACACGCCGGTCCGTCGGCCCCACACTGCCCATTATCGCGCTCTTCTTCATCGCCTTTGCTATTTTCGGCCCGTGGATGCCCGGCGCGCTGAAACATGGCGGCTCATCCTGGTTGGGATTGATCAACCATCTCTACATGACCAATCAGGGCATTTACGGCGTCGCCATCGGCGTGATGGCGCAATACGTTTTCCTCTTCATCCTGTTTGGCGTGCTGGCCATGCGGATCGGATTAGGACAGCTTTTTATCGATCTTGCGATGGTGATTGCCGGGCGCTATTCCGGCGGCCCCGCCAAGGTGGCAATCTTTTCCAGCGCCTTCATGGGCACGATTTCGGGCTCCTCGATTGCCAATACAGTGACCACTGGCGCATTGACGATCCCGGCCATGAAACGTGTGGGCTATCCCGCCCATTTCGCAGGCGCCACCGAGGCCACTGCCTCCACCGGCGGACAAATCACGCCACCCATCTTGGGCGCGGCGGCATTCATTATGGTCGAATATCTCGAGATACCTTTGCGAGATGTTCTGGCCGCAGCCCTTTTCCCCGCGCTTCTGCATTACTTCGGGATCTTCATCATGGTGCATCTTGAGGCCAAGAAACTGGGGCTTCGGGGCCTGCGCGCCGAGGAACTGCCCAAGGCGGCCATCGTGCTGAAACAGCATTGGCTCAGCATCATCCCGTTGGGCATTCTGGTCTATTTGATACTGTCGGGAAAAACCCCGGATTTTGCCGCCGTCTACGGCATCATTGCCTGTGTTGTGGTTGGGTTTTTAAACCCGGTCAATCGCCTGACATTGACGGATTTGTGGAACAGCCTCGCTTCAGGTGCAAAAAGTACGCTGGCTGTGGGCGCCGCAGCGGCCACTGTGGGTGTGGTTGTGGGTGTTGTTACGCTGACCGGCGTGGGTTTCCGGCTGGGTTATGTCGTCGTCCAAACGGCCACTGATATCGGCAGCTTTGTCGGGAGCATCTGGCCCCTGTCCTATTTCGCAATCGAACAATGGGCTCTCTTTTTCTCGCTCATCCTGATCGCAATCGCCTGCATCATCATGGGTGCCGGCATCCCCACCACAGCCACCTACATTATTCTGGTGGCCGTGGCCGCACCCGCCCTCGCACAGCTTCAGGTGCAACCGCTCGTCTCGCATTTTTTCGTGTTTTACTACGGTGTTCTGGCTGACATCACGCCCCCCGTGGCGCTTGCAGCTTACGCCGCGGCTGGCATTGCGGGCTCGAACCCGTTCAAAACCGGTAACACCGCATTCCGGCTGGGCATCGCCAAAGCGCTTGTGCCTTTTGTGTTTGTTTATTCGCCCGCACTTTTGCTGGTTGCGGATGGCTTCACATGGTGGGCTTTCACCGTCACCCTCTTGGGAGCCATGCTCGGGATTGCGTCCCTTGGCGTCGCGTTTTCCGGCTACATGATGGCCCCATTGCGAAACTGGGAACGATGGTGGGTCGGCCTGTTCTCGTTCCTCTTTATCGCGCCGGGTTTGACCACGATGGTCATGGGCATTTTGGCAATGGTGCCGATCATCGTCCTGCAACTTCGGCGCAAGAAAGGCCTAGCCTGAGCAACGCGGCTCAGGTCACGCCACCGTTGAAAGCCTAAGTCACCAATCGTTGCGTTCGTACGTTTCGGTTGTCTCATAACTTTCTTCAGCGCCATGATTTTCCGAAACCGGCTCTTCCATCACGTCATCATCCGAGGCGTCTGAACCGTCATCTTGTGTGGCTGCATCATCTGCCCAACCCGCATCACCACCCTCCGCATTCTCGGCATCCGCCATGAGCAATTCTTCATCAGATCCGTCTTCTGGCGTGGCATTCTCAACATCGCCAACATCAATCTCAAACGTTTCTGTTGTTTGGACCGTTTCGCCGTTGAACGCGGTATCCGTCACCGTGAATTCAGCCGAAATAGTACCCTCGAAGCCTGGGGGCGGCATGAATTCAACCAAATCCAGATCCCAGCCCGTCAAATCCAGATCAGAACCATCGGACACGACCGAATTTGACCCGCTTACCAAGATGGTATCCGCAGGCAAGCCGGACAGTGTGATTGATCCATCCGGTCCAACATCGTGGTTGACCAGTTGAACATCCAGAGTGCCATTTTCCGGGACCGCCAGTTCCGTGTCGGCCTGCACCAGTTCGCGGCCGTCAATGCCTGGCCCTTCCCATTCCAGCTTCAAACCGGCATGGCCATAGTTTTCAAAATATCGCACTTCGATGTCATGGGTGCCGGGTTCCAATTCTATTTCGCCCGAACGCGTGCGAAACCCATGCAAACCATCGTTATCAATGACCTCAATGCCGTTGACGAAGAGCACGACACCGTCGTCACCACCGAGGAAGAAATCAAATGTCCCACCCTCTTCGATGGTCACCTCACCGGTTATCCGTGCCCCAAACGTATCCTTAGAGCCATCTTCCCAAAAGGACTCGCGACTGTTGGTGTAATTGACCTCGCCCACCACTTCCTCATGGGTTGGTTCACCATCCCAATCGATCTGATCCAGACGATTAAGACTGTGATCCACATCAAAATAGCTGGCGCGAAAACCCGCCTGAAGATCGATGTCCGGTCCGGAAATCTCCGCTTGATCAACCGTAATATTCAGGTCCGTGGTCGTGACGGCTTTGTCGCCACCTTCATGGGTAACCGACGTCACCACTTCTGCATCGATATCGCCCGTAAAGTCGACCGGTGGCGTGATGTTCAACAGCGACGTATCCAGACCCGTAACATCTGCGGTGCCATCTTCGCCAACAGTTATGAACGCCTCACCGGCCTGCACTTCTGTACCCGGTGGCAAGCCTTCGATCACCTGGCTGAAAGATCCATCCTTTGGGGTCGACATATCTGTTGTCAGATCCACGGAAACAGGCATCCCATTCACGGTTTGCAAATCATCGACCGCTGGCGGTGTGAGCAACTCGCGACCATCCAAGCCCGGGCCTTCCCATTCCACCTTGAGACCGGCATGTCCGTGATTTTCAAAATACCGGACTTCGATCACATGTGTCCCGGGATCAAGCTCGACCTCGCCGGACCGTGTCCGGAAGCCATGCAAGCCATCGTTTTCGACAACTTCCTGACCGTTGATATACAAAACAACACCATCGTCCCCGCCGATGTGGAAATTGAATGTACCACCTTCTTCGATCTCGATGTTGCCGGTGATCTGAACACCAAACGTATCCGTCGAACCGCCTTCCCAAAACGATCCGCGGCCATTGGCATAGTCAATGTCACCGACCAGTTCTTCGTGGGTTGGGTCAGTTTGCCAATCCACATCATCAAGTTCACCTAGCCTGTGATTCACGTCGAAATAGCGGGCATGAAACCCGGTTGCCAACCCAACCTCTGGCACATCCATGACCGATACATCAAAGCTTTGGGTGACCGCCTGGCCGCCGCTGTCAGTGGCCGTGACATCCAGCGTCAATTCAGCCGCTTCATCACGGTTCAGACTCACGCCCTCCTTCAGTTTGACCTGCCCGTCGACCACTTCAAAACGTTCATCCGATACCGAAAAACTATGTGTGTCTCCAGCGTCTGAATCGGTCACCGAAATATGCCCAACCACGGCGCCATCGGTATTTTCCGCAACCGCATGATTGGATAACGACACATCGATCGGCGCTTCGTTTACATCCGTCACGGCAATGTCGAAGCTTTCGGTGTATTCTGCGCCCGAGGCATCCGTCACGGTTACATCCAGCACCAGCTCCGAAAGCTCTTCGTGATCGAGCGCGATGCCATCCTTTAGTTTGACATGCCCATCGACAACCTCAAACCGGTCATCTGACAGCGCAAAACTATGTGTATCGCCAAAATCGCCATCCACAACAGACAGCTTGCCAACAACGGCGCCTGCAGCATTTTCAGCAATGGATTGGTTTGAAAGATTTACGTCGCTTGGGGCCGAATTTTCAGGCTCAGCTTCCGCAACCGGCTCTTTGGCTTCCGGACCATCCTGCGATTCATTGTCTTCTGTAACCCGTGCTGCATCGGCGCGCGGACGCGGCGCGTCTTCTGCGTCCGGGGCATCCTGCCCAGCCATTGGCGCTGCGGAGGTTGGAGCGTCTGATCCATTGTCGCGCGCCACCTGCGCGTTACTCTCTTCTTCGGTGCGCTCCGTCGTCTTAGACGACGGTGTCAGCGCCGGTTCTTCGGCCGGACCATTGATGGAAGAGGTTTCGCTATTGGCCTGCCGGGCCTCTTCCGGCCCATCCTCGGATTGCTCCCCCTCAGCGTGATCCGGTGTAGAGGCATCCGGGGCAGAGCTGTCGACGGTAGTGCCTTCGTAGTCTTCGCCATAGTGCAACGTGCTGCGGCTGGTGTCTTCCGGCGCAAGCTCAGCAGATTTGACAGAGTCCGCTGCCGCCTTCTTCTTCAGATCATCCGATTCCGGCTGAAAATTTTCGGGCGAAACGTCTTCAAAATTGTCGTCTTGCATCACGATCTCCTGGCTCAAAAGCTCCGGAACTGTCTCGACCGTGAACGCAAAGAAAGACTTAAGATGACCAAACGATTAGCGGAGTATTCGATTAAACGTTAAAGCACCTTTTTTTGCATTTAAGGAAATGAGAAACCTTAACGCGCCATAAAACTCGGACGATTGTTGGAGTTTCATGTGTCACATACGGTGTCCTCACAAAGTTTGCCTGTGTCCCCGCCACGAATTGGCGCAACGACACTTGCCGCAACGCTTGGCCTTAATTTACTGGCGCTGGCGCTGCCACTGGTGGTGCTACAAGTCTTCGACCGTGTGATCCCTTTTGAGGCTGTCGAAACTCTGTCGTTCCTCTTTCTGGGCCTGTGCGTTGTCGCGGCTCTGGAGTTTGCGCTGAAATGGGGGCGGGCGATTCTACTGAGCAATAGGGCGGAACAATTTGAAACAAATCTGTGCAATTCCTTTGCCCATGCCACGCTGAATGCCGATCCTGAAACCTTTGGGAAAACCACGCCTGCCGCTCACATGGACAGGATGAGCGCCATCGCGCAGTTGCGGTCATATTACGGCGGGCAAGCGCGAATTCTGTCAATCGACCTGCCTTTTACCGTGGTCTTTATTTCGATGATTGCCTGGATTGGCGGTTGGTTGGTTCTGGTGCCACTGACCAGTATCGCGTTGCTGCTCATGTTCAAAATGGCGTTGACCAAGGCGCAATCCAGCGTTTTTGAGAAACGCAGGACACTTGATGGCCGACGTTACTCGTTTCTCGTCGAAGTCTTGTCGCAGATCAAAACGCTCAAATCCAATACGATGGAGCCGCAGATGCAGCGGCGTTACGAGCTTTTGCAACGCCAAACGGCCGACCTGAGCCATAACGTGATCCTGTTTTCCGGCTTCTCACAGACATTTGGCGCCTTGTTTTCCCAAGTGGCGGTCGCAGCTATGGGGTTGATGGGCGGCTACCTGGTGATCACCCATCATATTGGCATCGCGGAATTGGCGGCCTGTATGCTCCTCAACGGTCGCACCGTACAACCCATGCTCAAGGCGTTGGGACTGTGGGCACAATCGGAAAGTCTCGGCATGGCCAAGTCAAAAGTAACCGAGGCCTGCAACATCCCACAGCGCCCCAAAGCTCCGGCCTTGGTCGAACCAATCACTGGTCTCATCAAATTTGAAAAGCTGAGCCTCAAACACTGGATGCATGACGAATTTATCATCCAGAACAGCTCGGGTGAGATACAGCCCGGCACCTGCGTGGGCCTCACCGGACATTCCGGCGCCGGTACATCATCTTTCCATAAACTGCTCCTTGCGGAAATAATGGCGACATCCGGAACCATCACGATTGACGGCCAGTCTCCCGACACGCTTGTAAACGCGCGCGGGGTGGGCGGTATTGTTTATGCTGACCAAAACCCGGTCTATTTTGCCGGCACGGTATTGGAAAACATTTCGGCCTTCGGCGACGGGGACAGAATAGAAAAAGCACTGGAGCTGTCCGAACGGCTCGGCTTGCAGAAAATCCTGCATCGTTTGCCGATGGGGTACAACACGCCCATCCAGGACAGCCAAGCGTTGTTGCACAACCAAAATTTCCTGCAAGGCGTTACTCTCGTGCGGGCGCTTGCACTCAAACCAAGACTTTTGTTGTTAAACAACGCAACAACACCAATGGATGACGCGGCCACAGCCAGATTTCTTTCGGTTTTGCAAGCCCTTAAGGGCGAAACGACCATTGTCTTGTCTGATCCGGACCCCGCATTCATGCAGTTGACAGATGCACGGGTAGAATTGCGGTCCGACAAATCCACGCTGACAGACGCGTGGGACAAAGATCGGCAAGATGACCAAGAGATGGTCCAGACAGTTCCAAACGAGAGGGCCGGATAATGGAGAGCAGCCTTCCTTCAGCCATCTCGATCCTCGACAAAGCCATGTCGGCCGCCGGGTGGCACTCAAATCAAAATCGTCTGTTCGAGGCCGTCCCACATATGTCGGACCGTCTAAGCGCAGACGACATGATCAAAACATTGCAGAATTTGGGTGTTCCGCTTACCACCCAAGACTGCAAACTGCATCATATTACCGACAAAGATTGTCCCGCACTTTTTGTGCGGCAGACAGGTGAAATCATTGCGATTTTCGAGGTTGATGGCAAAAAAATCCTGTCCTGCACCATGGCGGAAACAGACCCGGTATGGCACGAGTTGCCAAACCAGTCAGGCTGCCTGATCCGCCTGGAAAGATTCAACAGCGCCCAAGAAGCGGCGGAAACACCGGGTTTTTCACAGATCTGTCGCCAATTCAGCGGGTTGATGCCGTGGCTTATTGGCGCCTCCTTCCTGTCAAACTTGGCAGGTTTGGCAACCCCGCTGCTTATCATGGTGATCTATGATCGTGTCATCCCTGCAGGATCCGTCGATCTGGTCCTCTCCCTGGTCTTGGCCGTGCTGTTGGCAGTATGTGCCGATTGCGGCTTTCGAATTGCCCGGACCAGTGCTGTGGCGCATATGGGGCGACGCACCGAACACCAGATGGGTTTGGCACTCTTTCGCAAACTGCTTGCACTGCCACTGGATCAAATCGAAAAGTCGGATGTCGAACAACAATTGGCGCGCTTCCGTCAATTTGAAAGCCTGCGGGACATTTTCAGCGGTCAGACCATGACAACGCTGCTCGATCTGCCTTTTATCGTGATATTTTTGGTGGTTCTGTTCATCTTGAATGCGACGGTCGCCTGGCTGGTCATTTGTCTCGCCGTCATCTTTGCCGGTGCTATTTGTCTGAATCTGCCGAAGCAACGGCAGTTGAACACCGTGGCGGCCGATCACAAGACCAAACTCCACAGCCATGTTTTTGAAATCACCGAAAAACAGCGCGCCATTCAGCGTCTGGGGCTTAGTGCGCACTGGCAGGACCAAAGCGCCATCCTTGCAAAACGCGCATCCCGCAGTGCCCAACAAGCCAGCAATTTCACACTTGTCTCCCAGTCATTTGGCCAAGGTCTGATGGCAATTGCCGGCATCGGCGCCGTCGCCATCAGCGCAATGTCAGCGATCAATGGTGACATGTCCTTTGGCGCGTTGATTGCCGTAATGGCTTTGGTGTGGAAGGTCTTAACCCCGCTGCAGGCGTTATACGCCAACGCGCCGCAAATTCTGGGTTTCCTTTCAAGCAAGCGCCAAAGCGACCGTGTTTTGGCGTTGAACGAAGAGGTTGTGCGCGGCATCGGTCAAAGCCATCAAAAAGCGTTCAGAGGTCAAATTACGTTGAACGGTGTGACGCACCGATATGACGCCACAACCGCGGCGGTTCTTTCGCAGGTTTCACTGGACATTCAGGCCGGGGAGTTTGCGATCATCTCAGGCGACAGCAACAGCGGTCGGGCCACAATGTTTGACCTGATTTGCGGGTTCCGTCAGCCCAGTCTTGGGTCAATCCAATTGGATGGGGTCGATGTTCGGCAAATCGCCGTGGACGACTTGCGGCGCGCCATCACGTATGAGCCCTCGCGCAGCGAGCTGTTTTACGGCACCATTTATCAGAATTTCCGCCTGGCGTCGCCCAGCATCACCGAAGAAGAGGTGACGACAGCACTTGAAGCGATGGACCTGATGGATGAGGTTACCACCTTCCCAGACGGTATTCATACGCGCCTGTCCGAGGCATTCCGTTCTTCACTGTCACCTTCCACCCTTCGGGCGCTGACTTTGGCCAGAAGCCTCACAAGAGAAGGTCCAGTATTGATGCTTCATCAGCCACTCGCCGGTCTGGACCAGTCGCGCAAAGAGGCGTTTGCCAAGCTGTTATCCGACCAAAAGGGCATACGCACCATCGTTGTCGCCACAAGCGAACCTGAGCTTTTGCAACTAGGGGATCGATTTATCTTCCTCGATCAGGGGCGCGTTGTGGCCAATGACACAGGCGCGGCAGGCTTCAAGAAATTATCGGCATTGAAATCCAAATCCGGAGGCCAGTAGCAGAATGGCACACCCATCCAACTCCTCAAAACCAGGCGTCTTCGCTAAGGCTGAAAACCGTGCGGCACAACGGGGTGCAGCAACTGCAAAAATCGTGGTCACGACCATTACATGCTTCATAATCGGAGCCATTTGGTTGGCAACCGCGACAACGGTTCCCGAACTGGTCCGCGCCAAGGGCGAATTGGTACCGGTAGGCCTTTCGCAACAGGTGCAAGCGCCCGAACAAGGCATCGTTGTCACGGTGCTGGTCGACGAAGGGCATATCGTTGAAAGAGGTCAAGTGCTCGCAGAATTAGCGTCGGCGGAACTGGACCAGTCGCTTGCGGATGTTCAGCAAGAAATGTTTTCCTTGCAAACGCGGCTCAAAAATTTGCGGGCAATCATCGGGGCCACGCAACATGGCGAGGCGCTCTACATTCAGGCGAACGCGGCAACCGACGGGATCGATATGACCTATGCAACCGCGCAGTTGGACCTATTTAATGCCCAACAAAACGTACAGTTAACCCTGTTGAAGCATCACAAAAAAACACGCGCCACCCTGATGAACGCCTACGAGCTAACAACGCAACGGGTTCAAAGCCGCCATGAGCGGGTCGCCCATGCCACTTCGCTTTTCAAAAATGGCCTGACGCCGCGGCGCGATTTGGACAATCAGCGAGACGGGCTGGATCAATTGCAAGCCAATCTGATCGAGATTGAGATACGACTGGCGCAAGCCGGAAAGGACATGGCCAGTACGCAGGCCGCAATGGACCAAAACCGGATTGCGTTGCTTGAGACCGCCAACAAGGAAGTCTTCGAACTGCAGGACCGCATCGACATTCTGACCGGCCAGCTGGAGGCTTTGACGGCACGGCGAGACGCCCTCCGGATTCGCGCGCCCGAGCCCGGTTACATTCACGCTGTCGGCTATCCAAACAAGGGCGAAGTGATCGCGGCAGGCACCACTTTGTTCGAATTGATGCCCACCGGACCGCAATTGGTCGCACACTTGGAAATCGATCCTGTCGACATTGGCCATATCAAACGCGGGGACAGCGTCGGTTTGAAATTCGACACTTTTGATGCCCGGCGATTTGGTCAAGTGAACGGAAACATCGCCAGCATCTCGCCCACCTCGGTAATTGATGAAGCCACGGGGATGGGACATTTTCGCGCAACCGTCGCACTCGACAGCGGGTCAATCGGTCAGGGTGTCTGGCAACGTCAATTGCACGCCGGAATGGGGGCATCAGCAGAAATCGTGACCGATGAAAGAACTGTATTGGCGTATCTTCTGAAACCGATAAACCGCTCGTTGCAAGATGCGTTCGGCGAAAGATAGCACATCACCTGGTGTGCGGCGCCGCTAACCGCCCTTCAGGCGTGCCAATAAAACAACTTCGCTGTCCGGCTTGATCGGCGTGAACCAGCTGTCGTTATAGATGCGCCCGTCGATGGCGACCGACACGCCACGATCCAACTGAGGACGCAGGCCGGGATACTTCCCGGCCAGTCCATCCAAAAGCTCACGCAGCGTACTGGCGTCGATCTCAACTTCGGTCTGCGCGTCCGTCATGGCCGCCAGCGATCCCCAAATCTTAACCTGGACCATCGCTGGCACCTTTCCTCAGCTTTTCTGCACTGCGTCCAGAACTTTAGGCGGCGACATCGGCAGCGCCGTCAAACGCACCCCAGCGGCTTCGGAAACCGCGTTGGCAACCGCTGCCAATGGCGGGACGATAGACGTCTCCCCCACACCGCGCACGCCGTAGGGGTGACCGGGATTGGGGATTTCCAAAATAACCGTGTCGATCATCGGCAGATCCGACGCTACGGGGATACGGTAGTCCAAGAACCCGGCGTTTTGCAGGATACCGTCATCACCGTAGATGTATTCCTCGTTCAAGGCCCAGCCGATGCCCTGCACCGCACCCCCCTGAAACTGCCCTTCGACATAGTCAGGATGTACTGCCTTGCCCGCATCCTGGAACACTGTGTAGCGCAGGATTTTGACGGCACCGGTATCGGGATCAACTTCCGTATCAACCATATGGGTCGCAAAGCTCACGCCCGCACCCTCAGGGTTCGCCTCGTGGTGACCGGCAATTGGCCCTCCGGTGTTTGAGGCAACAGCGGCAATGTCCTTTAGCGTCATAGGGGGATGCTTACCCGCATTGGGGCCGGCTGGATGCGCCGCACCGTCTTCCCACTTCACCGCATCCTCTTCGATGCCCCAAACCATCGCTGCGCGTTTACACATTTCACGTTTGGCGGCCCGTGCGGATTCGATCGTGGCGAGACCAACAGCAAATGTGACCCGGCTGCCATCCGTGACCTCGTTTTGGCCCAATGATCCGGTATCCGCCACAATGGTGCGAACCTGTTCGTAGGGAATGCCCAATTCTTCGGCCGCCATCATCGACATCGATGCGCGCGATCCGCCAATATCCGGGTTGCCCTCGGATACGGTCACGGTGCCATCCGGCGTGATGTTCAGGGTCACGCATGTATCACCGCCAAAGTTGAACCAGAAGCCACATGCAACGCCGCGCCCCTGATTTTCACCCAATGGTGCTTTCCAATGGGGATGGTCTTTGGCCGCCCGCAGCGTGGCCTCGAGCCCGATCGCTGGGAAAGTCGGGCCGTAAGACGCCTTTGTCCCTTCGCGGGCCGCATTTTTCAGACGTACCGCCAAAGGATCAAGATCAAATCCTTTGGCCAGTTCGTCAATCGCACTCTCCACGGCAAAGGCTGCCATTGGCGCGCCGGGCGCACGATATGCTGCCTGTTTGGGTCGGTTCGTGACCACATCCCAGCCGATTGTCTTAACGTTTTCAAGATCATAGGGCGCAAATGCCGACATCGATCCGAATTCGACGGGCGAGCCAGGATACGCCCCGCCCTGATATCGAAGCTCAGCGCTCGCAGCGGTGATCTGGCCGTCCTTAGTCATGCCAATGCGCACATCAATCGAGCTTGACGCGGTCGGTCCCGTGGCGCGCAGCACCTCCGAGCGGCTCATCACCATCTTGACGGGACGTCCGGTTTTCTTGGACAGCGCCAGCGCAACAGGCTCCAGGAACACAGTGGTTTTGCCACCGAAACCGCCACCAATTTCCGACGCGGTCACGCGCAACTGGCCCTGTTCCATGCCCATGATCGCCGCGCAAACGTTACGCACCATGTAGTGCCCTTGCGTGCAACACCACAAATCGGCCTGCCCATCGGGACTCATTGACGCCAGACAGGCGTGAGGCTCTATATAACCCTGGTGTGTCGCCTCGGTCCGGTAGGTGCGTTCCAGCACGCGGTCGGCCTTGGCCAAACCCGCCTCGACATCACCGTGGCCAAACTCATAGCGCGCCAAAACGTTGGCCGACATGCCCGCAGGAACCGTTTCGTTCGCCCGACCTTCATGCAAAACGGGCGCATCTTTTTCCATCGCTGCGTCCACATCCGTGACATGGGGCAACACATCGTAGTCAACCTTGATCAGCTTCAGCGCTTTCTTGGCAACCGCCGCATCATTGGCCGCGACACCGGCGACCGCATGGCCGTCATACATGGCCTTGTCGCCCGCCATGCAGTTGTCAAGAATGTCAGCGGTGAAGTCATCATCGGTGATCTCATTAAAATCCGCGCGCGTAACGACAGCATGCACACCGGGCAACGCCTCGGCAGCCGACGTATCGATGGATTTGATCCGCGCATGGGCGTGGGGTGACCGCAGCACCCGCGCGATCAACATACCCGGCGCGCTGATATCCGCGCCAAAACGCGCCTTGCCCGTTACCTTGTCAATCCCGTCAGGTCGCTTGACCCGCGTCCCGACGACTTTGAATTCGCGTGTTTGATAAAGCTGTTTGTCATCAAGTGCCATCAGGAGGCCTCCCGCATTTCCTGCGCCGCGTCCATTACGGCCCGAATAATCTTATCATACCCCGTGCAGCGACAAAGATTGCCCGCCAACCAATAGCGTGTTTCTTCCTCCGTCGGATCCGGGTTTATTTCCAAAAGTGATTTTGCCGCCACCAGGAGACCCGGTGTGCAGATGCCGCACTGAAGGGCCGCATGTTCAATGAATTTGCGTTGCAGAGGGTGCAGGTTTTCACCTTCCGCCATGCCTTCGATGGTACCGATCTCGCACCCTTCGGCCTCCGCGCCCAAAACAAGGCAGGAACATACAAGCCGACCGTTCACCGTGACGGAACATGCCCCACAATCGCCCGTGCCGCAGCCTTCCTTGGCGCCGGTCATGCCCAGACGGTCGCGCAATGCATCCAGCAGCGTTTCATCCGCCTCACACAGGAATTCTGTAGGATCGCCGTTGATCGACGTCGTCACATGGATCTTGCTCATGCTGCACCTCCAGCGCGGTTCTTGGCAATAATGGCGGCACGTCGTCCCAAAACACCGGCCACATGGATGCGGAAATCAACAGTACCGCGTTTGTCATCAATTGGTGACGCTGCGGCCGAACAGGCGGCCGCCAACGCATCAAGCGCGGCATCGTCCAATGTGGTGCCGATAATGGCATTGGCCGCGTCGTCGACCAGCAATACCGTGGGCCCTACAGCCCCCAAGGCCAAACGCGCGTCTGTGCAGGTGCCATTTGCATCCAACGTCACAGACACGGCACACCCCACGACAGCAATGTCCATTTCGGTGCGCGGAATGAAGCGCAAATACGCATCCGATGATCTGTCCGGACGCGGTGGCAAAACGATTGCCTCGATCAGTTCACCTTTGGTCAGCGATGTTTTCCCGGGCGCCGTCGGAATGTCCTGAACCGGTACAACGCGCGTTCCCTTCGGTCCCGCGATATGCGCCATGGCGTTGGCCGCGACCATTGCTGGCACGCTATCCGCGGCGGGCGATGCATTACACAGGTTTCCCGCCATGGTGCAGCGTCCCTGAATTTGCGTAGAGCCGATCAGGTTCGTGGCTTCGACAACACCGGGCCAATCCGCAACCAGATCCGTGTGTTCCCCCATCTGGGCGCCGGATACCGCCGCGCCAATACGCCACCCATCGTCGCTTTGAGTGATCTGGCCAAGCGCATCAATGCGCTTGAGATCCACGACCGTGTCAGGATCGGCCATATCCGATCTCATCCGCACCAGCAGGTCGGTACCGCCAGCTAAAATTCTGCAGTCGCCGGAATGTTCCGCCAATGCGCTGACAGCTTCATCAACTGTCGTTGGGGCCAGATATTGCATGATACGCCTCCGTCAAAATTGAATGGGCTCTTACTTGCGGACTACATCGCATGACGGGTTGGATGACAAGCAAGTTTCTTGTCGCACCGCGCGAAATCGCCCCTGTTCTAAACCTGTGTAGATTGCGCGAGTTTGCGGACTGGTCTGACAGCGCCGTTTATTGCGCAGGCACCGACGCCGCCGTGATACATCTTGATGCCACGGGCCGTCTCGCATATCTGATCGTGACAGGTTCAAGACACGCACAGAAAGCCCCCATGGAAACGCTGGAAAAAATCGACCGCGCACTTATGTCGACGATCATAACGGTGTTGATGCTGACTGTTGGTATCTATCTGTGGGATAAGCAATATTTTACTTTCAAATTCGCCGCCGAGGATGGTTTCGCAGAATACGGCACGGCGATCGCCCTGTTTGTGGCCTGCCTGATCCTGATCAAAAACGCCTTGTCGATGAAAGGCCGCGCCACAAAACTGGCGGTTGGATTGACTTTTTTCTACGCGCTTTTGTTTTTCTTCGGCGCAGGTGAGGAGATTTCTTGGGGGCAGCGGATCTTTGGCTGGGAAACCAGCGAGGCCATGAAAGACATCAACCGTCAAGATGAAACCAACCTGCACAACATCGAAATCGGGGGCGTAGCGTTGACCAAACATCTGTTTGGCCCTGTTCTGACGACTGTGATTTTGCTCTACCTCGTTGTTCTTCCTCTTCTTTATCCGCGCTCAGGCGTGATCGAACAGATCGCGAACCGGTTCGCTATTCCCGTCCCTGGCCTGCGTCATGCCGCACTTGCCCTACTTGGCAGTGTGATCATCGCCGCCATCAGCGTGGAACGGAAATGGGAGGTATATGAGCTCGTTTTCGGCTTGCTGGTCGTCTCGATATTTCTCTCGCCGCAAAATCGCGAGCACGTCACCTAAACGCACACAGACGACGTTATCCGTCAAATTTTCCCCGTGACCCGCGGGGCGGTAAACCTGTTGATGTCTCCCATCAGAACCGGGCGCTTTCAGCCCGCAAGAGGAGACAGAAGATGAAGAAAATGGTCGCCGAGTTCATCGGCACGTTCACATTGGTATTGCTGGGGTGTGGCTCTGCGGTAATTGCCGGGGCCGATATTGGCCTTATGGGCATCAGTTTTGCTTTCGGCCTTGCCCTTATCGGCATGGCCTACGGAATTGGCCCGGTATCGGGCTGCCACATCAACCCGGCGGTTTCTCTAGGCGCGGTTGCCGCAGGCCGGATGGATATGGGTGAGGCAGTGCAATACATCATCGCACAAGTCGCTGGTGCGATTGCCGGTGCCCTTGTTCTTTTGATGATCGCCAGCGGTAAGGCAGATTACTCCGTTGCCGAAAACGGACTGGGCCAAAACGGTTGGGGCGCGGGGTATCTGGGTGAATACACCATGATGGCCGCCTTCCTGTTTGAACTGGTTGCGACGTTCCTCTTTGTGACCGTCATTCTTGGTGCAACAGGCGCAGGCACACCATCGGCCATGGCCGGTCTGGCAATTGGCCTGGCATTGGTTGTGATCCATCTGGTGGGCATCAACGTGACCGGTGTTTCCGTGAACCCGGCGCGCTCCATTGGCCCCGCACTCTTTGCAGGCGGTGGCGCATTGGCACAGCTGTGGCTCTTTATCGTCGCGCCAATCATCGGCGGCGTTCTGGCCGGCATCGTATTCAAGTCCGGCTTGCTGGACGCAGACGTGGCCGACTAAACGAAATCACGGGGACGGGATCAGATGATCTCGTCCTCGTCATAAAGCGGTGCAGCCTCGATATGGGCTGTCACGCCATCAGCGGCATCATCAGCCCGGGACGTTTCTGCGATGTGAAACATGGCCTCACCTTCATAAACAACCGGCATGTTTGTCCGCCCGATCACAATGCCTTCGACATCAGCGCTGACTTCGGTCTCGACCTCCCCAAAGGGATCCGTGACCGCGCCCAGAATGGTTCCTGGCGTGACCGTATCGCCAATTGTCAGATAGCCCCGGAACAGCCCCCGGCAGGCGCACGGTACCAACTGGACGCGCCGCAGAATACAGGCGTGCCTCGCATCTTTGGCACACCCTTGGCCGGGATCATGGCCAGATGCCGCATCACGCGCAAAATGCCGCTGACACCGGCCCGCGCCGCCAACTCATCAAACCGAAGGCCTTCACCACCTTCGTACAGAAGCACATCAACGCCCATTTCTTCGGCGGCCATACGCAAAGAGCCATCACGCAGCTTCGAATGCATCATGACAGGCGCACCAAAGGCCTGACCCAGATCACGCAGGCGGTCATTGCCGGGTGTCAGACGCAGCTGCGGCATATTAGTGCGATGGATGGCGGCGGAATGCAGATCAATTCCTACATCTGACCGCGCCACAACTTCGGTCATGAAAATATGTGCCAAACGCGAGGCCATTGATCCTTCGGCCTGCCCCGGAAAACATCGGTTCAAATCGCGCCGATCCGGCAGATATCTTGCGTTGTTGAGAAACCCGAACGTGTTGACAATCGGCACTGCCAGTAACGTCCCCGCCATCGTTTTCAGCGCATCTGCCCGCAAAAGGCGGCGCACGATTTCCACGCCGATGACCTCGTCCCCATGGATGGCCGCAGAGACAAACATGACCGGTCCGGGTTTGCGCCCATGGATCACATGCACCGATAAGTTGACCGGCGTGTGATCCGACAATGTGCTCACGGGCACGTCCACCGTACGGCGCGTGCCGGGCGCAACTTCTGTACCGTTGATTTTGAATGGTTCGCGCATTGCCATCGCTGCTGTCCCAGTTGTTTTGCTCACCGATAGGCAAAATCCATCGGCCTGTCCATCAACGCCCGCCAACCGCATTCTTTCATCACTTCACGCTCTGGTGACCAGCAACCCGCCAAGACTTGGAAATCACGCGCCAACGCGCCATCTTAAGAGCAAGTAAATGAACGTGAGGATGTTGCCATGACCTACACCAAAGACCCCGACGCGATTTCCCGTCTCAGCCCGGAAGAATACCGGGTCACACAGGAATCCGGCACCGAGCGTCCCGGCACAGGCAAGCTTCTGGCCAACAAAGAGCCTGGTATCTATGTGGATATCGTCTCGGGAGAGCCACTGTTTGCCTCGTCCGACAAATATGAAAGCGGCTGCGGATGGCCCAGCTTCACCAAGCCCATCGAACCCGCGCATATCAACGAGTTAAGCGATACCACCCTTGGCATGGTGCGCACTGAGGTGCGCTCGACCCATGGCGACAGCCATCTGGGCCATGTCTTTCCCGACGGCCCCCGCGATCGGGGTGGTTTGCGCTACTGCATCAACTCCGCCAGCCTGCGGTTCGTCCATCGCAATGAGATGGAAGCAGAAGGCTATGGCGAATACTTAAACCAAGTGGAGGATATCTGATGAGCGAACGTGCTGTTTTGGCAGGTGGCTGTTTCTGGGGCATGCAGGATCTGATCCGCAAGCTTCCCGGCGTGACAGCGACCCGTGTCGGTTACACCGGCGGCGATGTGCCCAATGCCACCTATCGCAACCACGGCACCCATGCCGAGGGGATTGAGATCAACTTTGAGCCGGAAACCATCAGTTTTCGCGAGCTTCTCGAGTTTTTCTTTCAGATCCACGATCCCACCACACCCAACCAACAGGGCAATGATCGGGGCATGTCCTACCGGTCCGCGATTTATTATGTCGATGATGTGCAAAAGGCCGTGGCCGAAGACACGATCGCCGACGTAAATGCCAGCGGGCTCTGGCCCGGTCGGGTGGTCACAGAATTGGAGCCCGTGGGTGATTTCTGGGAGGCTGAACCCGAGCATCAGGATTACCTGCAGCGTATCCCCAACGGATATACTTGCCACTTTGTGCGACCCGGGTGGCGTTTGCCCAAGCGCGATGCGGCCGAGTAACAGCGCCATAGCGCACGGTTTGCTGGGCCAACCCGCGCCTGAGTTGCGCGTGGCCCATTGGATCGACGGATCAGGTGAGCCGATGGAGAACCCTCTTCGGCTGGCCGATCTGGGTGATGGTTTCAAGGTGATCTATTGTTTTCAGCACTGGTGCCCCGGCTGTCACTCTCATGGCTTTCCAGCGCTGCAGTTTTTGCACAAAACGCTGGCCGGAAAGGGGTTTGAATTCGCCGTGATCCAGTCGGTTTTCGAGGGGTTTGAGGAAAACACCTTCGATCGTCTGCGCCCAACCCAAGAGCGCTACGGCCTTGGCATTCCTTTCGGGCATGACGTGCAACCCGACGGCGCTGGCATATCGAGTTTCATGCAGGATTACGAAACCGGTGGCACGCCCTGGATCACCGTAATTGATCCGTCGGGGCAGGTAAGTTACGCCGATTTTCACCTCGATCCGAAACGGTTTCTGTCAGCTCTTGGTCAGAACGTGCCCGATCAATGGGCCTGATCAGGGTCGGCTTTGGCGGCGGCTGCCACTGGTGTACCGAAGCGGTGTTTGCGTCTTTGCGCGGCGTTGAACACGTTGATCAAGGTTTTGCACGCGCCCGTGCTCCGGATGACACGTGGTCAGAGGCCATTGATCTGCTCTTTGATCCTGCGTTGACGCCCCTTGAGGCATTGATCGAAGTGCACTTGCGAACCCATGCCAGCACGTCCAATCACAAAATGCGCGGCAAATATCGGAGCGCCATTTACACCGTATCCGAAGAACAGGCCATGGACGCTGACAACGCCCTGCAGGCCTTACAATCCGGGTTTGATACGCCACTGGTAACCCGAGTGCTGCATTTTGAAGCGTTCAAGCCATCGGACGCACAATTTCAGAATTACCACCTGAAACATGCAGAAGGGCCCTTTTGTGCGCGCTACATCGATCCAAAACTGGATCTATTGAGAGCAGAATTCTCGCATCTTCTCGGGGAATGACCCCTGCGTAGAGAGATTGGGTTCTGTCACAGTTTCAAATTTGTCGGCACGCCAACCTTATCGAGCAAGTCCTGACCGGGCACCAACCCAAAGAAATCGAAGAGTTCCTTCACCCGCTCAGGGCGGTTCAGATCATCCGTCGTGGTCTCAAAAAATTTGCATTCAGGGTATTTCTGGCGAAATGCCTCACCAAGCGCATAAGTTTCATCCCAATACCACGACACAGCAGCTCTTTGATACCCGGGGAACAGGGCAGGCTCTTCTGTATCAAGACCCATTCTTTTGCCAATTTGGCTCAACTTTGCCACACCGGATTGCACCGCGCGGGCAAGAGAATACCCGGCAGCACCCGGCAACCCCATAAATCCGGGAGGCCCGTTTATCGGTGCTGCGATGTCGGGCGTCAGAATGTATCGACGCCCGAGTTTTGCCAGGGGACCTGAGCCCGCGCGCAGGGTGCTGTTCACCACCGCCTCTTTATCGCGGCGCAGAACGACCACACCGATGTCAGATGGGTCGAGATGTTCCATCAATGGCCATGCGAAACCCTTGACGAAACAATGCGTTGTGTCGGCGTAAATCAGTCCCTGATCCGACGCTTTTCTAACTGCTTCCGCGACATGTAGGGCAACGTCGCGCATCGGCCCCGCATCGCCACGCTGATACCGCCGCAAAGGTTCTCCGAACCCATGTGGTTTAACCTCATGATGGCTAATACAGTTTGTCGCGCCGTCAAAAAGCCCGGACAGGTAATGTGACCCGCTGCGGCCAGGGCTGACGCAGAATATAGCATGGACCATTTTAAAACTTTAAGCGAACTGGTTTCACGTTATCTGCTAGCCTGCCCGTGCGACGACAAAAAGACGTCTTTAAGGCAAGGTTTGGTTCAATTGCCAAGTTACTCGTCAAATATTTGTAGTGCAGTGACCTGCAGCATTGAAGCTGCAGATCACGCTGTCAGAAAATGCTCTCGCAATCGCAAAAGGTCAGCCTGGCATTTTGGTCTTCCGTAGGTAGGGCAGCACTGTCTCGAACTCCCCGAACTTGGCCTTGGCGTCCTCGTTCGACACGGTCGGCGGGATGATCACGTCTTCGCCCATCTGCCAATCCGCAGGTGTCGCCACACCTTTACCCGTCGAGGTTTGTAAAGCATCAAGCGCCCGAAGAACTTCGCCGAAATTACGGCCCACGGTCATTGGGTAGGTCATATTCAGCTTCAATTGCTTATCCGGGCCGATGATGAACACGCTGCGCACCGTAGCGCTGTCGGCGGGAGTTCGGCCATCGGGCATATAGGCTTCGGCTGGCAGCATATCGAAGGCCTTGGACACGGCCAGACCTTCATCCGCGATTATCGGAAAACCGGCTTTGGCACCGGCCACGGTCTCGATATCACCCTTCCACTTCTTGTGATCCTCAACCCCGTCCACCGACACACCGATGACCTTGGTGCCGCGCTTCTCCCATTCGGCACTTAGCCGCGCCACGGCGCCAAATTCGGTTGTGCAGACCGGCGTGAAGTCTTTGGGGTGCGAAAACAGGATCGCCCAGCTGTCCCCGATCCAGTCATGAAAGGTGATTGTGCCCTGATCGGTCTCGGCCGTGAAATTCGGTACCGTGTCGTTAATTCTAAGTCCCATGTCATTTTCCCTTTTCGACGTTTTCAATACAGTCGCGATTAATCAACAAACAGTGCAGAACTTTAAAACTGCCATCTTGAAGCTTCCGCTGTCCCCTGACACAGTGCCGCGAAATTCACGGAGGTCAACCATGATCGAGAAAAGAAATTTCTACATCAATGGCACATGGGTGGCGCCGGTCACCGCCAATGATCATCACGTCATTGACCCCAGCACCGAAGAGCCCTGTGCGGTCATTTCCCTGGGTGGACAGGCCGACACAGATGCGGCTGTGGCAGCGGCCAAAGCCGCATTGCCCGGCTGGATGAACACCCCGCCTGCCGATCGTATCGCGGCGGCAGAACGCATCCTTGCCGCCTACGAAGCCCGTGCCGAGGATATGGCGCAAGCCATCAGTCTGGAAATGGGTGCCCCGATTGATATGGCGCGCCAGCAGCAGGTGACATCCGGAACATGGCATATCTCGAACTTCATTACAGCGGCCAAATCCTTCGCCTTTGATGCACCATTGGGTGAACACGCGCCAAATGACCGGATCATCCACGAAGCGGTGGGCGTCTGCGCATTGATCACACCGTGGAACTGGCCAATGAATCAGGTCACGCTCAAGGTTATCGCCGCGATGATCGCCGGCTGTACGATGGTCCTGAAACCATCAGAAGAATCCCCGTTGAATGCCACTCTCTTTGCCGAGATCGTCGACGCCGCGGACATACCACCCGGTGTTTTCAACTTGATCAACGGCGATGGCGCCGGTGTTGGCAGCCAACTAACCGCCCATCCGGATGTGGACATGGTCAGTTTCACTGGCTCGTCCCGTGCGGGCAAACTCATTTCCAAGTCTGCGGCTGATACACTCAAACGTGTCAGTCTTGAACTGGGGGGCAAAGGGGCGAACCTCATTTTTGCAGACGCCGATGAAAAAGCCGTCAAACGCGGCGTTTTGCACTGCATGAACAATACCGGACAATCATGCAATGCGCCGACGCGCATGTTGGTAGAGCGCGACATCTACGATCAGGCGGTTGAAACCGCGGCAGAGGTCGCAGGCAAGGTATCCGTAGGATCAGCGCATGACGAAGGGCGGCATATGGGCCCCGTCGTGAACGAGGTGCAATTCAACAAAATCCAGGCATTGATCCAAAAGGGCATCGATGAGGGCGCCAGATTGGTCGCTGGCGGCACGGGGCGGCCCGACGGCCTGAACCGCGGTTTTTATGTGAAACCAACGGTTTTTGCCGATGTCACCCCCGATATGACCATCGCCCAGGAAGAGATTTTTGGCCCTGTCCTGTCGATCATGGCCTTTGATAGCGAAGAAGACGGGATTCAGATTGCCAATGACACACCTTACGGTCTGACAAACTACGTCCAGACGTCGGACCCGGCCCGCGCCAACCGGCTGGCCCGCGCGCTTCGGTCCGGGATGGTTGAAATGAACGGTCAGGGACGCTCCGCCGGATCTCCCTTTGGCGGCATGAAGCAATCCGGTAACGGGCGCGAAGGCGGCACATGGGGCATTGAAGACTTTGTCGAAGTCAAAGCCGTCTCCGGGTGGACACCGGGCGCTTGAGATGCAGCTTTGCGCCTTTGTCCTGCACCTGCTTCGCGCCGATCAGCGCCGGGAGAATGCGCAAACGCTGAGAGAAACTTGCGGTCTGGCCAGTGAAATATGGCCGGCTGTTGACGGGTCGACATTGGCATCTTCGGACCTTAGTGCCCTTGTGCGGAAACAGGTCTTCGAACCGGCCTATCCCTTCACTTTAAAGC
Organism: Roseovarius sp. JB2-10; assembly: GCF_055693585.1. NCBI lineage: Bacteria > Pseudomonadati > Pseudomonadota > Alphaproteobacteria > Rhodobacterales > Roseobacteraceae > Roseovarius > Roseovarius sp. JB2-10. The sequence goes on from NZ_CM146337.1 coordinate 354,178, forward strand.
CGGGTGAAATCGGGTGTTTCCTGAGCCATCGGCAGATGTGGGCTGAAATTGTCCGCCGTGAATTGCCCGCCGCCTTTATCATCGAAGACGATGCCGGACTGGATATGACTCAATTCGACAGCGCGCTTGATTTGGCCAGCCAACATATTGAAAAATTAGGATATATCCAATTTCAAACACGACACCTCGCCGGACCAAGCACATTGATCGATAGCGCTGGTGGATGCGCGCTTGTGGTGCCGGAACAGGGCGGCTTGCGCACCACGGCACAGATGGTCAGCCAGACGGCCGCGCGACACTTGCTGGACAAATCGCAAACCATAGACCGGCCCGTGGATACGTTTGTTCAAAGCCATTGGCACACAGGTCTTCGACCCGCATCGATCACGCCATCGGGCGTGTTGGAGATCGGCGAAACTCTTGATGGATCAACCATTCAGGGCGGCAAGAAACCACTAATGGAAAAGCTGCGCCGCGAATTTTCACGGGGCAGATATCGCAGTGCGGTCAAACGTTTGTCTCACCACAGCGCGGCACCTGCAGAAGGCGGATTGCATGGCTGACCGTATCATTTCGCGCCTCTTCGGCGGTGCGGGCAACCAGCTTTTTCAATATGCTGCGGGTCGGGCATTGGCGGACCATCTCGGTTGCGATCTGGTGCTTGATACGCGTTACGTCGCCGACAGCGCGGACCGCGGGGATTGTTTTGAGCATTTTGCCAACGCCCGCTTTATCCGCGACGCTCCTTTGCCCCCTTCTAAGTCTGATGGCGCGATCAAATACGGCCTCTGGCGCAAATTTGGCCGCGATCCAAGGTTTCACCGCGAGCAGGACCTCGGCTTTGATCCGGCTTTTTTCGAGCTTGGGTCTGGCACGTATTTGCACGGCTACTGGCAGTCCCAGAAATACTTCGCACCAATCATGAATGAGCTGCGCCGGGATCTGCAATTTACAACGGAGCTGAACCCCGCAAACGCCGCAATGGCCACCGAGATCGCAAAGGCGCACATGCCGGTAGCGCTTCATGTCCGGCGCGGTGACTACATTGCCTCTGGCAGTTACGCCGCCTGCTCACCCGCTTACTACCGTGCGGCGACGGACTTGTTGGCACAAACACTCGGAACCCACCTGACCTGTTTCGTGATCTCGAATGACCCGGCCTGGGCGCGCGAAAATCTGGATCTGGGGCAGGAAACGGTTTTCGTTGATCTGAACGATGAAAAGACAGGCCATTTCGACCTGCATCTGATGTCGCTCTGCGCCCACAATGTCATTGCCAACTCCACCTTTTCGTGGTGGGGAGCATGGCTGAATTCGTACGCTGAAAAACGCGTGGTTGCACCCAAGGAATGGTTTGCAAAGGATGCCCTGAAAAACCCGGATATCTGCCCCGAGGATTGGTTGCGGCTCTAGTGTGCCCCCGTCAAACCCTTTAAGACATCAGCCATGACGACGGATCATGATATCGCCAATGCGCTTTTTGTGCCCGAGACCGTGCACAAGCGCGATATATTTTCCGAAACCATTTCCGGCACGTTAGACGGGATCGATGATTTCCCTGTGGTTTTGCGCAAACTGGACGGCGTTCCAATCTATGCCCGGCCCATCGCATGGTTTCTGGCGCGAAAGGAAATCAAAGGGTTACGGGCAGTCCAAGGCATTGAGGGTGCGCCCGTTTTGGTCCGTGTCGACAAGACCGGCCTCCTGCGCAGCTGGACCCAGGGCACGCCGCTTCAACTGGCAAAACCGACCGAAGCGGCGTGGTATATCGACGCCAAACGCCTGTTGCGGCAAATGCGACGTGCCGGTGTCACGCATAATGACATCGCCAAACCGCAAAACTGGCTGATGACGCCCGATGGGCGCGCGGCGGTGATTGATTTTCAACTGGCCTCCGTTCACCGGCGCAAGGGCACCCTGTTTCGGGTCATGGCGCGTGAAGATCTGCGGCATTTGCTGAAACAAAAGCGGGCATATGCGCCTGACCTGCTGACGCCGTCCGAACACCGGATGCTGGCCACCAAGGCGCTGCCCGCCCGCATCTGGATGGCTACGGGAAAACGGCTCTACAATTTCATCACAAGGCGCCTGATGAACTGGTCAGATGGCGAAGGAACAGAGGATCGGATCAGCCGCGATGGCCCCGCCTTGATCGCGGCGCTGGCAGATCATCCCGATATCCACGATGTGGCGCTGCACACCTATGCCTTGCCAGCCAAAGGTGTCGGCCTCTATGCATTCGTCGAAACCTCTCTCGGTATGGAGGAACTTCGCGCGCTTGTTCCTGACCCGAAACCGGAATTGATCCAACCCGTTTCATCCCTGCCCCGCACCTCCGACGGGCACCTGCGCGATGACGCGCTCAATCTGATCGCCACCAATCGCCTGGATGAACTGGAACTGCTGCAAGCGGACGATCCAGCGCTTGCCAAATCCCTCAAACCCATCATCAGTGAACGCCTAAACCTGACAGATCGCGTCTTGCGGGCCTGAATTAGAACGGCACCGGTGCCTTGAATGACATGCCGCGACCCCCATCCGGATGTTTGAGCCGCAATTCCTGCGAATGCAGCATCAACCGCGGATGCGCGGCCGCAGCACCAGTTGCGTAAAGCGGATCGCCCAAAATGGGATGCCCCAGGGCCAGCATATGCACCCGCAATTGATGGCTCCGCCCGGTCTTTGGGCTCAGTTTGACGCGGCTTTCACCGTTACCCGCCCGCATCACCCGCCAACCGGTCTCCGCGGGTTTGCCGGTTTCGTGACATACCTTTTGCAAAGGCCGGTTGGGCCAATCCACGATCAGCGGCAAGTCAACAACGCCTATCTTGGGCTGCAACTCACCGTAGACCCTTGCAACATATGTCTTTTTTGTCATGCGCTTTTCAAACTGCAGGCCCAGATGCCGCTGCGCATAGGGTGTCAATCCGAACACCATCACACCTGATGTATCCCGATCCAAGCGATGAACCAAAAGAGCGGTCGGGAAGGCCTCCTGAACGCGGGTGAGCAAGCAATCAGCCAGATGTGCGCCCTTACCAGGCACCGAAAGCAGCCCCTCGGGTTTGTTCACAACGACAATCTCATGGTCTTCGTGCAACACATCCAATGGCGTATCAGGGGGCGCATAATCTGACATATCAGCCGCTTACACCAACCTGTCTCCAAGCGCCAACCCCGAGGAGACTGCCGGAGGCAGACGACGAGACATCAGGCGCGGGCCAAGGGCCCGCACAATCAGATCACCTTTATGCCTTGGCGCGCTCGCCCTTGGGGTCATACATCGGGCGCAGGCTCGCCTCAGCTGTGACCCGTGTGCCTGCCACGTCGATCTCATAGGTGGATGCCAGAACCTGATCCGGTGTTTCCCCTTTGCACGGCACATATCCCAGGCCCATCGCGGCCCCAAGGTGATGGCCGTAGCTGCCCGACGACAGATATCCCACGATTTCACCATCCCGGATCACCGGCTCGTTGTGGTACAAGAGTGGCTCGGGATCGGTCAGCTTGAATTGCAGCATCCGGTTTTCAAGACCCGTTTCCTTTTTGCGCAGCACCGCATCACGGCCAATGAAGTCCGGCTTGGCGGTCTTCACGGCAAAGCCCAAGCCCGCCTCCAGCACATGGTCTTCGCAGGTGATGTCATGGCCAAAGTGGCGGAAGCCCTTCTCAATCCGGCAGCTGTCCATCATGTGCATACCGCAAAGCTTCATGCCATGCGCCTGCCCGGCTTCATGCAGCACTTCAAACGCATGCCCGGCCATGTCCGAGCCGACATAGACCTCCCAACCCAGCTCACCCACATAGGTCACACGGTGAACGCGAGCCCTGCCAAAGCCCAGCTCAATCTCCTGCGCCGTGCCAAAGGGGTTTACGTCATTGCTGAAATCATTCGGGGATGCGGCCTGCAGCACCTCGCGCGCCTTGGGCCCCATCACGGCCAACACGCCTTCGCCTGCCGTCACATCGGTGATGACCACGTTGAAATCGCCCTTATGGCGCATCATCCAGGTCTGGTCTGCCTGTCGCGTCGCGGCAGGGGTCACCACCAGATATGAGGTTTCGGTCAGGCGCGTGACGGTCACATCCGCCTCGATCCCGCCCGTGTTGTTCAGGAACTGCGTATAAACGATCTTGCCATTGGGCACGGAGTAATCGCCGCCGCCCACGTAGTTCATGAACGCTTCGGCATCCGGCCCTTCGACCCGGATTTTGCCAAAGGAGGACATGTCGTACATGCCCACGCCCGTGCGGATCGCGTTATGCTCTGCCGCTGCGTTGTCGAACCAGTTCTGGCGCTTCCATGTGTATTCATACGCGCGCTCCTGGCCTTCGTTGGCAAACCAGTTGGCCCGTTCCCAGCCCGCAATCTCACCCATGACCGCGCCTTGTTCCAGCAAGTGATGGTGGAACGGCGTGCGGCGCACTCCGCGAGCCGTGCGTTTTTGCAAGTAAGGGAAGTGATCCGCATAGAGCAGGCCAAGCGTTTCTTTCGAACGTTCGAAAAGATAGTGCTTGTTGCCCTGGAAAGGCTGCATCCGACTGATATCGACATCGCCCAGATCGAACGGTTTTTCACCCGCATCCATCCATTGCGACAGCGCTTGACCCGCGCCGCCTGCAGATTGAATCCCGACAGAATTGAAGCCCGCGGCGACCCAGACATTGTCCATTTCAGGCGCCAGCCCGAGGTGATATGCGTCATCGGGCGTAAAGCTCTCAGGACCGTTGAAGAAGGTATGAATGCCAGCCTCCGCCAAAAGCGGCATACGTTCACAGGCTGCTTCAAGGATGGGTTCAAAGTGATCAAAATCTTCGGGCAGCTGATCAAATTCAAAACTGTCCGGGATACCATTCATACCCCATGGTTTTGACACCGGCTCAAACGCACCCAAAAGCATTTTGCCCGCATCTTCCTTGTAATACGCGCATTCATCCGGCACCCGCAGCACTGGCAGCTGTTTCATGCCCTCAATTGCTTCCGTCACAATGTAGAAGTGCTCACACGCGTGCAGGGGTACGTTCACCCCGGCCATACGGCCCACTTCGTGGCCCCACATGCCCGCACAGTTTACGATCATGTCGCATTTGATATGACCTTGGGCTTTACCATCGTCACTGGCCCAATCCACACCGGTCACACGGCGGCCATCCTTGGCAATCCCGGTGACCTTGACGCGTTCTTTGACGGTTGCACCGTTCTGGCGGGCGCCCTTGGCCAACGCCAGGGCGATGTTGGCCGGATCACCCTGCCCGTCCAGCGGCAACCAGACCCCTGCGGTCACATCATCGACATTCAGATGCTCGTACTTTTCTTTGACCTCTGCCGGGCTGATTTCCTCAACCTCAACGCCAAAGGCGCGCGCCATACCGGCCTGGCGGAAAATCTCTTCCTTGCGCTCTTCGGTCAACGCAACAGTGATCGACCCACAGCGTTTGAATCCAGTCGCAACGCCAGTCTCGGCTTCAAGGTTGCCATAGAGTTCCTGACTGTATTTCGCCAGCTTGGTCATGTTGGCCGTCGCGCGCAGCTGCGCAATCAGGCCAGCCGCGTGCCATGTCGTGCCACAGGTCAGTTGCTTGCGCTCGAGCAAGACAATGTCTTTCCAACCAAGCTTGGCCAGGTGATATGCGACAGAGCACCCGATGACACCGCCACCAATAATGACCACACGCGCCTGCGAGGGAAGTTCCATGTCCAAGTCTCCTGTCAATTCTGTCGACGCCGCTCGGGGCGACGGCGGTAAACCCATCTGGCTGGGATCATTCTACTGTTACCGGAGGAGATTACCCCGCGCGATCCGTCAGGCAATCCAAATATTTCAGCATGTCAGCCGGATTTGGACCCGGCACCACGCCGCTGTTTGCGTACCGCCTGCGGCGTCAGGCCAAACAGCCCACGATAGTGCGGCGTGAAACCACTTGGGAATCCACAGGCCAGTGCGATTTCATTGATCGGCATAGAGGTGTTCAAGAGCAGGTTGTTGGCCTTGTTAAGCCGCAGAGCCCGGTAGTATTCCGCCGGGCGGCTGGCCAGTTTATCGCGGAAGCGCCGCTCGAGGGATCGGGACGAAACGCCGACCAGTCGGACCAGTTCGGAAATGGGCAAAGGTTCTTCGATATTGGCCTGCATGAGGGCAATACAGTCATCCAGTTCCCGGTCGCCCGTCAACGATACCGTGCTGCCGCCAAAGGGCTGCAATGTCCCCAGATCACGAATGCGGTCATGCAAGAGCACATTCGCAACCGCCGTCACGGTGGCAGAAGGAATATGTCGGCTCATCAATGTCAGGACCACGTCGACGGTCGATCCCATGCCCGCACAGGTAATGATCTGCCCTTGTTCCGTCGCAAGCACCTGGGTTGTTTCCTCAAGCCCGATTTCTTCCTGCAAAATCGCCCGATTTTCCCAGTGGGTCGTCATGCCGCTGTCGCCGCGTTCCCCGATGTACCGGCTGGCCGCTTCTGCCAGCAAAATCACGGTGGCGCCGCGGCTGACATAGGTATCTATGACGCGGCCCATCGACAAATCCGGATGGGCGGGATCCGCGTTGCCCAGCACAAACACGTAATCTGCTTCCGGGTAGGATTCGAAAGGGACGGTGTTTACCGTCGCGTCCGCCGGGGATGCAACCAATCCTCCCCCAGCCGACATGCTGCGCCACGCAAAAACCTGTTTGAGCATCAGTCGGTTTGCCAGGCGCAACTGGTCGACAACCCCGGCATATTCAGTCAGCACAAAGCCCTCTGTCAGCAACAGATCGAATTGAACAGGTTTGGGGTCAGCCTCTACCATTGTCCGATACTACACAATATCGTGCCCGGCTGCTTGAATTTGCTGTGACAGCTCCGCGATATGGTCTGGCCCGACTTCGCAGCACCCCCACAATCGTGGCCCCCTGACCAACCCATTCCATCGCGAATTTCGCATAGGCAGATGGGGTCAGATCAACCCGCGCCTCCAGCGCATCAACGGTTGGTCTATCCTGCAAATAAGCCTCGGAAATTTGTGTGAACCCGTTGGCATAGGCGCCAAACGGCAGTCCAAACTTCTTTATTTTTTTCAAAGCTGTACCAATCACTTCGGGGCGCGAACAATTGATCAAAACGGCCGCCGGCGCGTGTTTCGCAATCAGAGGTTCCAAGAGGTCCAAGCTTTCGCCAGAACGCAGGCGCGTACCGTCTTCATCATCCACTGTAACCGCGATCCAAACCGGCTTTGTCGACATGGCAGCACCCTGCAGCGCGCCTTCGGCATGTTCCAATGACGCCACAGATTCCAGCAGGATCAGATCGACCCGATCCTGTAGCAATTCGACAATCTCAGCAAACCGCGGCGCGGCCACATCGGGCGCGATACGGATGTCCGGGCGATAGGTGGCCTCCAGCGGGCCAATCGTCCCGGCAATCCTGCCTGCACCATTATGGGTCGCACGGGATGCCTCAATTTCGGTCAGGGCATTTTCAACCAATCCCGGCATCAGGTCAGGATCAAGATTGACCTTTTCTAACCGGTCGCGATGCACACAATAAGTATTGGTCGAGGCGATCGTCGCCCCGGCACGGTAATAGGCGTCATGCACCGCTTCGACCATGCCGGGATGATCCATCATCACCTGGATAGACCAGATCGTTGTCGGGACGTCGCCCGAACGTTTCATCAATTCCTGGCCAATCGAGCCATCCAGCAGGTGTATTTGCGCCATGGTATTCCCTCAGTTCATTCTCACGTGGCCCAGGGCAGCAATATCAGCTTGCCCGCCTGCGCCTTGGATTGGAAATCCTCCTGCGCCGTGTGGATGTGCCGCAAGGGATAGGTTTTGGCAATCACCGGTTTCACTTTGCCCGCAATTGCCAGATCAACCAGCCCCTCAAACACGTCGCGCGACATGAAGGAACATCCGTGGATCGTGATGTCCCGCAGGTAAATCTTGCGCAGATCCGCCTCGACCATCGGTCCGGCAATGGCCCCGGATGTCGCGTAATGCCCGCCCGGTTTCAGCGCCATGATCAGATCAGGCCAGGCTTCGCCCGCCACGACGTCGATCACCACATCAAACCGGTCCTGCCCCACATCCGCGCCGCGCGGCAGCACATCTATGGCACCGGCCTCGTAGACGCGTGCCGCCTTGGCGTCTGCCGCAATGCCTGTGACCCGCGCGCCCAGCAACGTGGCCAATTCCACTGCCGCAAGGCCCACCACGCCTGACGCACCGGTGATCAGCACATGATGATCTTGCCCGACGCCTGCGCGCTTCAATTGGTTCCAAGCGGTGCCGTAGCCGCAGGGGATCGCGGCAATTTCTGCGTCGCCCAGGGGTGAGGTGCTCACGTCAAAGACCTCATCGGCCTCCAGCAGGCAAAACTGCGCAAATGCGCCATCCACTTCCGAACCAAGCGCGATGTAAGATACCGGGTTGTCCGTCTTGGGGCGTGGAATATTGATCTGGCTGGTGACGCGCGTGCCAAGCGCCGGGGTTGTCACGCCCGCGCCCTGCGCCACGACCTGCCCACAGATATCGCCACCCTGAATGCGGGGAAATCCAAGCGCCCCGTCCCAGCCTCCGGCTTCAACCTTGGCATCCTCGCCAACATCTTCGGTCGCGGTGGTGACTTCGGATGCATACCAACCGATGCGCGTGTTGATATCGGTATTGTTCACTCCCGCGGCCAGAACCTTGACCAGCACCTGGCCCGGTCCGGGCGTTGGCACGGGGATATCCTCGCGAAATTCCAGCACCTCCGGCCCGCCATGGCCGGTCAGATAGACACCGGACATCTGCGCCGGGATCATTTCGCTGGCTCTTGCGCGATGTCCTTGAGGCCCAGCAATACGGCCGCACCAATCATCAGCGCGCCAGAGATCCGGTTGATCCAGACGCCTGTCAGGTTTTTGACCCGCCCAACGGTGCGCACCGCCGCCCAGCCCCACAGCAACAGGATCACACCGTCCACAACCAGATAGGTCACGCCAAGGATCAAAAGCTGCGGCAGAACCGGCAGTGCAGGGTCAATAAATTGCGGAAACAACGCGCCAAAAAAGACCACGGCATAGGGGTTGGCGGATGACGTTACAAACCCTTGGCGGAAAAGTTTGCCTCCCTGCGCGGCATCCGGGCTTTCTGCCTTGGCGGTCTGGAACATCAGTCGCAAACCGATCCAGACGAGGTAGGCAACGCCCAACCATTTCACCACCCAAAGCGCATTGGCAGAGGCGGCGACAAGGGCTGTCAAACCAAATGCCGCCAGGGTCATCTGGACGGCATTGGCGCTGAGGTCACCCGCAATGGTCGCCGTGGACCGGCGCAGCCCATGGCGCAGGCTGTTGGAGATGATCAGAAGTTGGCTGGTATCTGGCGGCGTCGCAAAAAACGCCGCCAGAACCCCTAGGTAGATAAGGTAGGTTTCGATGCTCAAGCACGTATCCGTTCGTTCTGCGGATCCCACAATGGCTGATCCTGCTGAACAACAGCCTTGCACCGCTCGCCGTAAATTTCCACCTCCAACTCGGTACCGGGCTCCGCCAGATCGGCGCGGATCATGGCCAGTGCGATGCTGGCATTGACCCGGTGCCCCCAGGCGCCGCTGGTGGTTTCACCCACGACCTCATCGCCGGCCCAGATCGTCGACATATAGGGCGCATCGGCCTCTTTAGCGTCGATGATCAGCGTCGAAAACGCCTTCTTGCGGCCCTGCTGCTTTTCAGACATCAGCGCGGCTTTGCCTTTGAAATCCTGCGGTTTGTCGAATTTCACGAAACGCTCATGCCCGCCTTCCAGCAGGGTGTAGTCGGTGCTCAGATCGCCCTTCCACGCGCGATACCCTTTTTCGATCCGTAGAGAATTCAGCGCATACATGCCAAATGGCGTGGCGCCGGCTTCCAAAACGGCTTCGTAGATCGCAGGCATCACGGCGTTTTCGGCGTGGACCTCCCATCCTAGCTCTCCTGCGAAGGACACACGTGCCAGAAACGCCTTTTGCCCGGCCACGGTAGCGTGCTGATGGGTCAACCAGCCCAGGGACAGATCCGCATCGGTCAGACCCGACAGGACATCGCGGGATTTCGGACCGGTGACGATCAGCGCCGACCGCTCGGTCGTTGTCTCATTCACCGTCACGCCATCCGGCACGTTTTGGCGCAGCAGATCACCGTCATGCCATTGCGCAGGTGCCGCTGTGATCAGAACAAAACTGTCCTCTTCCAGACGGATGCACGAGAATTCCGTCAGGATGCGGCCCCGGCTGTCGGAGACGTAAACGAGGTTCATCCGCCCGATCTTGGGCAGACCGCCGGTCACAAAACCGCGCAGCCATTCATCGGCCCCCTCGCCTTGCAGCCAGAAACGGCTGAAGCCCGGCAGGTCAAGCACGCCGCAACCATCGCGGACCGCTTCGCACTCTTCCTTGACGCGCTGTTCCCACGGGCCATTGCGGTTCCAGGTCTGTGTGCTTTCTTCAGATGTGTCATCGCCCGGCTTGGCGAACCAGTTGGCACGCTCCCAGCCATTATAGGTGCCCATCACGCCGCCCAGTTCCCGCACCTTGGCGTCATTGGGGCTGTGTTTCTTGTCACGACCGGCAGGCCATTCGTGATGCGGGAAATGCATCGCATATTCGTGGCCGTAAGTCTCCAGCGCCTTCTGCAGGCAGTAATCATGGTCCGCGTAATCGGTGTACCGGCGCGGATCGACGGCCCACATGTCATGCTCGGTCTCGCCATGCATGATCCATTCGCTGAGCACCTTACCAGCACCGCCACCCTGGGCGATCCCGAAGGTGAAGCTGTGCCCTTCAAAGGCATTCTTAACGCCGGGCATCGGGCCGATCATTGGCAGGCCATCAGGCGCATAAGGAATTGGGCCGTTGATGTTGCGACCGACACCAGCCTCACCAAGAAGCGGCATCCGCTCCATCGCGTCCTCGATATACCATTCCAGACGCTCCAGGTCGTCGGGGTAAAGCTGGAAACTGAAATCCTCTGGCATCGGATCTTCGGGGGTGACCCAATGCGCCTTACAGTTCCGCTCATACGGCCCAAGGTTCAGACCGTTTTTCTCCTGACGCAGATAGTATGACGTGTCCACGTCGCGGATCATCGCAACCTTCTTGCCGTTCTCCTTGGTCCAGGCTTCCAGCTCGGCAATTGGCTCGGTCAGGAAATACTGGTGCGACATCACAACCATTGGCACGGTACGCCCGCCGAATGGCTTGAACATCTCGCCCACGCGCTGCGCGTAGTAGCCCGCGCAGTTGACGACATACTCGCACTTGATCTCACCTTTTTCGGTTTTGACAATCCATTCGTCGCCATCTTTGTCGATCCCCGTGACCGGGCAGAACCGTTCGATCTGGCCACCAGCCGCACGGGCACCTTTGGCCAGTGCCTGGGTCAACTGAGCCGGGTCGATATCGCCGTCCAGCGGATCCCAAAGGCCACCTTCCAGATCATGCGTTTCCATGAACGGGTTGTACTGCTGCAGCTCTTCAGGCGTGCAGATGTCCATTTGCAGACCCTGATACCGGCCCATTCCGGCCACGCGTTCAAATTCCTGCATCCGCTCTTTGCTATGGGCCAGACGGATCGCACCGGTGACGTGATAATTCATTGGGTAATCAACATCTTCACCCAATGTCCGGTACATCGACGCGGAATAACGCTGCATGTTCATCACGGCCCAGGAGCCCGCGAAATTCGGCACGTTGCCAGCCGCGTGCCAGGTGGAGCCGGCCGTCAGTTCGTTCTTCTCCAGAAGGATGCAGTCCTTCCAGCCGGCCTTGGCCAGATGATAAAGCGTCGAGGTGCCGACGACACCGCCACCGATGATGACCACGCGGGCGGTTGAAGGTAGATCAGCCATTTGCAGACTCCGTTTCTTGTTGTTCGTATTCAGTGTTCAGTTGTTCGGGTGACGGCATCGGGTGATGCCCTCAGGATTTTTCATGTTGCGGCAAGCCATCCTTGATCTCGTAATAGTCGCCCTTGTCAGCCACGAAGATATGGCTTTCGAGCTTGAGGCCGGTGGGCTCATCGAGTGCGCCAAGCGAAAAGCTGATCTCGTCTTCATCATGGGCCGTCCAGAACAGAAAGGTGCCACAGGTCGGGCAGAAGCCGCGTTTGGCCGATGCGCTGGCTTCAAACCACTTCACCGTGCCGGAAACATGCATGTCTTTTTCTGCGGCGCTGGAGGAGGCCCAGAAATGGCCCGACTGCTTGCGGCACTGGCTGCAATGGCAGGAGGTGGCGCGTCCCAAAGGCCCATCAATGGAAAAACGTACCTCTCCGCACAGGCATGATCCGGTTTGCATATCAGGCCCTCCCAGGCGTGGCGGCGGTGCCCAGAAGCGCGCCGTAGATGATGAAACACAAGGCCAGCACCCGCCGCAGCCAGACATTGAAAACTGCCCCCAACGCCGCGCGGCCCAAACCGGCGCCCAAAGCCGTGTACGTGATGTAGCTGAGCGCCGTCAGCGTCAGCGCCGTGGGGAAGATCACCCACATCTGCGTGCCGATCGGCACATCTGGCTGAACAAACTGACTGAAAGCGGCCAAATAACCAGCGACAGATTTCGGGTTGATCGTGGCAATCGCAAAGGCGCGCCAGAAAACCGACCCTTGTGGCGCATCCACTGTCACCATCCGGCGCGCGGTGATCCAGCCGCGCACGCCCATGTAGATCAGGAACGCCGCGCCCAGAAGTTTCAGGATCTGAAACGCGGCCGGAGAGGCCACGATCAGCGCCGTAATTCCAAGCGCCGACAGCGTCAGGAAGAGGCAGGCCTGCGCCAGGATCGCCAGCACGGCAATCAGCCCCCGGCGAAACCCGATGGTCATGCCATTGGTGATGCAGTTGACCGCATTTGGCCCCGGGGTGATTACAAAGACCGCCCAGAACACCGCGAATATGGTCCATCCCTCCCAACTCATGGCATCAATACACCGGCGGGGCGATCACCCAGATCGCAACGGCAGGTTCATTATACGGGTTGACCCATTCATGCGGCTCGCCGCGGATGCGGAAACTATCACCGGGGTGGATCGTGAAGACGGCGCCATCGATCACCAGATCCAGTTTGCCCGAGATCAGAAAACCGACTTCCTGTGTCGGACGCTGGATGATCTCACCCGCGCGGCTATGCGGGGCAAAGGTGGAATGCACCATTTCAAAATCGTCGGTCAGGTCGGGCGACAGAAGTTCCTCAACCAAGCCACCGGGACGTGTGCCCAACTGGCGCCGCGCGCCCTTGCGCACGACATAGCCCGCCTCCGAGGCGGGGCTGGCCGAATGCCCGAAGAGAAGCGAAATCGGTACATCTAGCCTGGCGGCAATCGCCCTCAGGTCGCTGATCGAAGGTTCGGACTTGTCGCGCTCCACCTGGCTGAGCCATCCCACGGACCTGCCCAACTGTTCGGCAAGGTCACTCAGGGTCACGCCACGCGTTTTGCGCAATGCCCGCAAATCTGCACCCAGGGTGCGCGATGCGGCAATGTCGGATTGGTGCATGGGGGCGTCCTTGGTGAAAATTACCTTCGGTTTTTCACGATGCCCCGAATCGGTGAAATTTCAAAGCGGTTTTTCACGATTCACCGCGAAATCTGACCGTCATGCAGAATGTTTTTTGTAACAATCCGGCTGGGAAACCGCTTCGTGACGCCGCGTTACTCCGCAGAAACCCGCAAAAGGTAAGGTTTTCCTAACTTGGCAGCGGGCCAAAAATCACCGAACGAGCGCGAAATACCACTCACGGACGCCCCCGTCGGGAGACGTCGCCCATCGCCCCGGGGGCCTATTTCCTCGGGGCGAAACCGGTTTTCAGCGCGCAAAAACTGCGTCCAGGATGCCGCGTAGTTGATCCGCATCTGTTTGCGTGAAGGCGCTTGGTTGATCACTGTCGATGTCCAGAACGCCCAGCAAAGTGCCCGCCTTGTCCCAGACCGGCAGCACAATTTCAGAGCGGGTCGAACTGGCGCAAGCGATATGACCCGGAAACGCGTCAACGTCATCGACCAGTTGCGTTTCACCTGTAAGTGCCGCAGCACCGCAAACACCGCGTGAAAATGGAATAACCAGGCAGCCGTGCCCCCCTTGATAGGGTCCGATCTTCAACAGCTCCGGTGCGACCACGCGATAAAACCCGGTCCAATCAAAACGGTCATCGGCGTGGTGCAACTCACACACAATCGTGGCCATCAGAGCGACCACATCGTCTTCGCCTTCGGTCAGGGCAGCAATGGTCTTGGCGATATGGTCATAGTCGATCATCATGGCGCCAGTTTTGTCATATCGCTTGGACACGAACCATCCCAAAAATCCGGTTCAGACCCGTTCAATAGCAATGGCCGTGCCTTCGCCACCGCCAATGCAAATGGCCGCAACACCCCGTTTCAGCCCACGTTTTTCCAGCGCGTTGAGAAGGGTCACCATGATCCGCGCGCCGGACGCTCCAATGGGATGGCCCAGCGCGCAGGCGCCGCCATTCACATTGACCTTGTCACGCGCCAGGCCCATTTCATGCATGAAGGCCATGGGGACAACCGCAAAGGCTTCGTTCACCTCCCACAGATCCACATCATCCTTGGTCCAGCCGATTGATTTCAATAGCTTTTGCGCCGCTGGAACGGGTGCCGTCGTGAACCAGCCCGGCGCTTGCGCATGGGATGCGTGCCCCAAAATCCGCGCACGCACATTCAAACCCTTCGCTTCGGCCGCATCGGATGAGGCCAACACAAGGGCCGCTGCTCCATCCGAGATCGAACTGGCATTGGCCGCCGTAACAGTGCCGTCCTTGCGAAAGGCGGGTTTCAACTGTGGGATTTTTTCGGGTCGCGCCTTGGCCGGTTGTTCATCGGCCGAGATCACGATGTCGCCCATTCGCGTGGCAATCGTCACGGGCGCAATCTCGCCCTCGAACGCACCGCTTGCCTGAGCAGCCAATGCGCCTTCCAATGATCCGATGGCATAGGCATCCTGTGCTTCGCGGGTGAACTGGAACTTCTCGGCACAATCTTCGGCAAAGGTGCCCATCAGGCGGCCTTTGTCATAGGCATCCTCCAACCCATCGAGGAACATGTGATCTTGCACTTGCGCGTGGCCGATCCGGGCGCCGCCACGCATCTTGGGCAGCATATAGGGCGCGTTTGACATGCTCTCCATGCCGCCTGCGATCATAGTGTTGGCATGGTCCAGAGCAATCTGGTCAAAACCCATCATCGCAGCCTTCATGCCCGAACCGCACATCTTGTTGAGGGTTGTGGCGGGCACATCCTCCCCCAACCCGCCTGCAAACCCGGCCTGGCGTGCGGGCGCCTGACCCTGACCTGCGGGCAGCACGCAGCCCATCAGAAGTTCATCCACGGTCTCAGCCCGCGCATCGGCCAGTGCCGCGCGAATAGCCGCGCCACCCAGAACAGACGCTTCCACGCCGTCGAAATCCCCCTGAAAGCCGCCCATAGGTGTGCGGGCTGCACCCGCAATAACAACATCCTTCATCGCGACATCCTCCTGATTTTTTCTGGCCCTGAATACCGAATGGTAAGAATTGGGGTCTAGCCTGAATGGTATTACTACGTAGCGGATGAGGTCACCATGGACTTTCAAAGTACCACTCACGGCACCACTAAAGTCATCACAGTTAACGCTCAGCGTATCGATGCTTCGGTTGCTATCCAGTTCAAGGACGCCATGCGCGCCGCAACTGAGGATGGTCCCGATCACGTTGTGCTTGATCTGGGCCAGGTTGCATTTGTCGATTCAAGTGGCCTTGGCGCCATTGTCGCATCGATGAAACAAATGGGCGCAACCCGAAAACTCGATCTTGCAGCTTTGACGCCGGACGTCTCAAAAGTGTTCCGGCTGACACGTATGGACACGGTTTTTAAAATTCATCCTGACGTCGATGAAGCCCTGCCACGCGCCAGTTAAGCTGAGGCTTAGCAGGGAAAACAGTCTAGGAACCGCTGTGAAGTACAGGGCACTGCAACACGGGTTTAGCATTTCCATGATCGGCACCGAGGCGTCGGTTCGAACAGCATTGGCCCGTTTGCGCGGGGAGCTCAGTGAAAATGGCGTCGATCCCGATCTCTGCGCGACGGTCGAAATCGCCATGGCCGAGGCGCTCAACAACATTGTCGAACACGCTTATGCAAATGAACGCCCCGGACCGGTCGATATCGTGGCAGATATCGGCAAGGATGGGATTACGTTCAACCTGCGTGATCGCGGGCATGCGCTGCCCGGGCTTGAACTGCCCGCGGGCGAATTGCCAAAAGCAAATGTAGAACTTGCTGAGTTACCGGAAGGGGGATTCGGTTGGTTCCTGATGCACACCTTGACGAAATCTCTCAGCTACACGCGTGTCGACGAAGAAAATCGCCTGACTTTGGTCTTCGCAAACCCTTGATTTTTTTGGGTGATACCCCCTATTTCAGTTGTCTCAATATTGCCCCATTCCCATCTCAATCAGGCCCAACTGCACCAACATAACCGTACCTGTAGCTGCATATGGCTTCCCTCGGCGACGCGTGTTTACAGCCCCCACCCAGTGCGCGTCGTCGAGGCTTCTCTTTCCTGACAATTGGCAATCCCGGCTCCCGGCTCTAGTGTCTGCAAAACTGCAGACATGAGGCTCCGTTATGCGCGATTTTCACATGCCCGGCCGTTCGTCCGTTTTTGCGTCGAATGGCATGTGCGCCACATCCCATCCCCTTGCGGCGCGCACCGCCATCGACATCCTCGAGCGCGGCGGCAATGCCATGGACGCTGCCATTGCTGGTGCGGTGCTTCTGGGTATCTGCGAGCCGCAAATGACAGGCATCGGCGGCGATTGTTTTGCCTTGTTTTCCCCCGCTAGCAGTCAGGACGTCCTGGCCTTCAACGGTTCTGGACGTGCCCCTGCAGCTGCAAGCGCGGACGCGCTGCGTGCAAAAGGTCACACATCCATACCCATCAACAGCGCAGATGCCGTTACCCTCCCCGGTGCAATTGATGCCTTTTGCCAGTTAAATCGGAAGCATGGTGCCTTGGGTCTGGATGCGGTGTTGGCGCCTGCCATCCACTACGCCGATGTTGGCGTTCCTGTCGCACCGCGTGTGGCGCATGACTGGCAAACCGCCAGCCAAAATCTGCAAGGTCACGGGCTTCGACACTACATGCCAAATGGAACACCACTCAAAACCGGTCAGATTTTCCGCAGCCCCGGACAGGCAGAGGTGCTGCGGCGGATCGCAAAAGATGGGCGTGACGGATTTTACACCGGCGATGTTGCCGCCGACATGATCGATACTTTGCGCGCCGCAGGCGGTTGTCACACCACCGAGGATCTCGCCTGCGTCTGCGGGCATGATACTGTGCCGGTATCGGGCGTGTATAAGGGCCTAGAACTGGTTGAGCATCCACCGAACGGCCAGGGGGCGACAGCCATCTTGATGCTGAATATGTTGGCGCTTTTCGACATTGCTGAGCTGGACCCGATGGGCAGTCAACGCGCGCATATCGAAGCTGAAGTCACCAAACTGGCATATGACGCCCGCAATCGGATCATTGCGGACCCTGATGAAACCGCCCGATTGGAGCATATGCTCTCGACAGACACGGCAGCCAAACTGGCAGCTTTGATCGATCCCAAATCCGCGTCTGATGCTGTTCACAAACTGACCGAATCCGTGCATCGGGATACCGTCTACATCACTGTCGTTGACCGCGATCAGATGGCCGTTTCGCTGATCTGTTCCATTTTCCATGGGTTCGGTTCGGGCATCGCGTCGGAAAAATATGGAATTCTCTTTCAAAACCGGGGTGCGGGCTTCAATTTGACGCCCGGCCACCCCAATGAATTGGCGGCAGGTCGGCGCCCAATGCATACCATCATTCCCGGGATAGTACGTGAAAACGGGCGGGTCGCGATGCCATTCGGTGTGATGGGCGGGCAATATCAGTCCTGCGGGCATGCACGCATGCTCAGCAATATGATTGACTTTGGCATGGATGCGCAAAGCGCGATTGACGCCCCCCGGTGTTTTGCGGATGCCGGAGAATTGAAAATGGAGCGTGGTTATTCCGAAAAGGCCTGTGCCGAACTATCCGAAATCGGGCATAAGATTGTGGTTTCCGATGGCCCCATCGGCGGCGCCCAGGCGATTGTGATCCGCCAGGATGGCATTCTGGAAGGAGCAAGTGACGCACGCAAAGACGGCTGTGCATTGGGCTACTGACCCGACGCATGGCGCAGAATTGCTTGCGCAACTAACCAGTCATTGCATCAATTCAGTTGGAAATGCAGAGGGTATTGCCCGTCCTCGAATGGACCGAACATGTCCGGGATATCAGGATGCTCAACCGGTTCGCCGGAATAATCCGCGATCAGGTTCTGCTCACTGACATAGGCGACATAATAGCTCTGCTCATTTTCCGCCAAGAGGTGATAAAATGGCTGATCCTTTACCGGACGGCTTTCCTCCGGGATCGACGAGTACCATTCTTCAGTGTTGGAAAATTCTGGATCTACGTCGAAAACGACACCGCGAAACGGATGTTTCCGATGGCGGACAACTTGCCCGAGATGATATTTTGCACGCGTTTTTAACATTACACACCAGCCCTTGGCACGGACCTTACCGTTTTTTTGCGCAGTTTGTCCAACAATAGCTGCCGTTTAGAACGGAAACAGTCTGTGAACCAGACCTAGACAGTTGGCTGCGCGAAATCCCGCCATCACCGTCAGCGGGGTTGCAAAAATACAATCTGAAATTGCAGATTCCCGTGCAGATTACTGCACTTTGCAATTCCCACGGGGTGTATTTTCCGCTAAACTTTCAGAAAAAATAAACATAGCGAGAGGCAGATGAGCAGAACTCTTCGCGCATTATTGGCGGTAGCGCTGTTGGCTTCGTGCGGCAGTGGCGGTGGTGATCGTGGTCCGGCACCCCGAAATTTGGATAACGCCTGCGCAATCGTAAACGACCGGCCAGAATTCTTGCGGGCGTTTCGCGCGTCTGAACGACGTTGGGGCGTGCCCGTACATGCCCAGATGGCGACCATATATCAGGAAAGCAAATTTGTGGCCGACGCCCGAACGCCCTATCGTTGGTCGGTGGGTGTGATCCCGATGGGACGCCAGAGCTCCGCCTACGGCTATTCTCAGGCACTGGATGGCACGTGGGACGAATATAAACGCGAAACCCGCAGTTTTGGCGCACGGCGTGACAATATCCACGATTCCGCGGATTTCATGGGCTGGTACATGTCCAAATCCAACCAGAGGCTCGGGATTTCACTGAACGACACGCGCAACCAATATCTGGCCTATCACGAGGGGCGCACAGGATTTTCACGCGGCAGCTACAATAGCAAACCCTGGCTGCTCAGGATTTCCAACGAGGTCAGCCAAAGGTCCCAACGCTACGGCGCCCAACTGGCGCAATGTGGCAGAGCCTGACCGCGAAACAAATTTAAAAGGGGGTCATTGATGTGACCCCCAATTTGACCAAAGCAGATTACTTATCCTGACGCACAACTGCGCCTTTGGGCAGGGCGAAAATTTCGTCCTTGAACTGCCCGCCTTTGGTCAGCTCACCCAACACAACCGTGGTCCGTGACCCGCCATTGTCGTTAATGACCCATTGACGCAATTCCACTGGGCTTCCGGTGAACACCAGCTCGATGCTGCCATATTCCGGATGATCCGGGTCCTGCGCCTTCACGGTTGTAGTTTTGTCATCACTGGTATGCCCCACCACCATACGCGCGCGACTTAAATCAACGTTGCGCGCCAGAATGATGCTGAGCGGTGTGCGCCGGAGCGGATAGGCCTCCGCCTTTTGATTGGATTTGGCATCGGCAATCCCCACATGCACGCCGTCCGAGACCACCAATGTGCGATCCGGCGGATTGTATTCAAACCGCACACGCCCCGGCCGTTTGATGAAAATCTGCCCGGTGCTGATAGTCCCGTCATCATTGATCTGGGTGAATTCACCTGTCGCGGATTTCATAGCGTTCAGATATTGGGAAATCACCGGCAGGGACAGCTTTTCAGCTGCGGCGGGTGCCGCCATCAAAACAGTGATCAAACCAGCCGTCAGGGTACGCGCGATATTCATAAGCCACCAACTCCATTCATGCGTCTTGCACCCCACGATGTAGGGTTTGTGCGTCTGTTATGCGATATCAGACGCGTTTTTTCGCGTATCAACGGGGAAACACGGCGCTTCAAGCAATTTTGATCCCAACAAGGTCCAACCGGCGTCAATACGCCGCCAGCCGGGGCCCGTCGGTTGATCGGATCAGGCCTGTTCCGGCACCAGTATTTCACGTTTGCCAACGTGGTTTGCCGCGCTTACGATGCCCTCATCCTCCATCTGTTCAACCAGCCGCGCGGCTTTGTTGTAGCCGATCGCCAGTTTGCGCTGGATGTAGGACGTGCTGCATTTGCGATCTTTGATGGCAATCGCAACAGCCGTATCATAGAGCGCATCTTCGCCATCGGTGTTGCCGCCCGTGTTCAGGCCAAGCACCGCGTCAATGCTGTCGGCCTTCTCTTCGCTTGGCCCGCTGAGCACGCTGTTGACATATTCCGGCGGCCCGTAGGCCTTGAGATTGTTAACCACCTCTTCGACCTCTTCATCACTGACGAAGGGTCCATGGCAGCGCGTGATCTTGCCACCGCCGGCCATGTAGAGCATGTCGCCCATGCCCAGAAGCTGCTCGGCGCCCATCTCGCCCAAGATCGTACGGCTGTCGATTTTTGACGTCACCTGGAAGCTGATCCGCGTGGGGAAGTTGGCCTTGATCGTGCCGGTGATCACATCAACCGACGGGCGCTGCGTCGCCATGATCAGGTGGATACCGCTGGCTCGCGCCATCTGCGCCAGACGCTGGATACAGGCCTCGATCTCCTTGCCCGCCACCATCATCAGGTCTGCCATTTCATCGACGATGACCACGATATAGGGCATCTTTTCCGGCGCGAATTCTTCGGTCTCAAAAACCGGTTCGCCGGTCTCATCGTCGAAGCCGGTTTGAACCGTGCGGCTGAACATTTCGTTCTTCGAAAGCGCCTCGGCCACGCGACCGTTGTAGCCATCGATGTTCCGTACGCCCATTTTTGACATCTTGCGATAGCGGTCTTCCATCTCGGCCACGACCCATTTGAGCGCCACAACCGCTTTCTTCGGATCCGTTACAACCGGGCTCAGAAGATGCGGAATACCGTCATAGACACTCAGTTCCAGCATCTTGGGGTCGATCATGATCAACCGGCATTCATCCGGCGTCAGCTTGTAGAGCAAGCTCAGGATCATGGTATTGATCGCCACGGATTTACCCGAGCCGGTGGTCCCCGCAATCAACAGGTGAGGCATCTTCGCAAGGTTGGCCACAATCGGATCTCCACCGATATCCTTGCCTAGCGCAAGCGGCAGTTTCTGGTTGCCGTCACCGTAATCACGGCTCGACAGAATTTCGCGGAAACCCACCATCTCGCGGTTCTCATTGGGAAGCTCGATGCCGATGACACTACGGCCCGGCACGGTGCTGACCCGGGCGGAAAGGGCCGACATCGACCGCGCGATATCGTCCGCCAGACCAATCACCCGGCTGGCCTTGAGGCCTGGTGCGGGCTCCAGTTCGTACATCGTGACCACGGGGCCCGGACGCACGCTGACGATTTCACCCTTGACGCCGTAGTCATCCAAGACCGCTTCGAGCATCCGGGCGTTTTCTTCCAGTGCTTCATCGCTCAAATGGTGGCGTTGAATGTTCACAGGGTTCGACAAAAGGCTCAACGGCGGCAATTCATACTGCACACGCTGCTTTTCCTCGAACTGCAGTTTTGGCTGCGCTTCTGCCATCGCCCGGGTTGACGGCTGAACTGTTTTGCGTGGTGGATGCTGCACAACCTTGCGGGGCTCGGCCACAGGAATGCGCGGCGCGTCAACCGCGGAATAGGTCTCCATATCCGTCTCAAACGCGTCGTCATCCGCCGGGGCCTCGGGCATGGTCAAGTTGTGCATGTCCATATGCGATGCCGTCAACGGCGGCTCGGCCCGCGGGCCGGTATCGAGGATCAAGGGATCAGGCCCGCGGCCACGCCCCTTGGTCAATGGCGCGACGGACTCAACTTGTACGGCTGGGTTCTGACGCACGCGCGACCGGATGACATCCGCAATTTTTGCACTGATGCGCTCATCCCCGGGGGCATCCGCGTCGCCGTCATAATCGGCGCGGACCAATTCAGGTTCCGGCATCGGATCCGAACGGCGAATGAGCGAAGGCATCCGCGATAGTAGCCCGCCGGATTTTTCCACAGGTGCTTCGCCAGCATCAAGCTCAAGAGGTGGCGCCGTGCGCATCACCACAGGTTCGTGAACGCGGCGCCGTGCCATTTCTTCGGCTTCGTATTCAGCGGCCTCTTCTGCGCGACGCGCGCGGCGATCCGCCAGACGTTCCTGCATCACGCGGGCGGTCTTGCCCGCACCTGCTGCACTTTTGCCCAAGAGCATCATAATGCTGGCATAGGTCATGATGACCCCCACCAGAAGGAACCGCGCAACGCGCAGTATTTCAAATTTTGTAAAGCCCAGGACAAAGGCACCCAGCACCACCATTGCCGCACCCAAAAGCAGCGACAAAACCTTGAGGCTCAGGCTGGCGCTGAAGGGCAAAATCCCAAGTACCGTCCCCAGAACCGTGTCCCCAAAAAGGCCGCCCAGCCCAAAGTTATGCGTTGCATTCCATTCCGCACCCGGCGTCAGGGAAGACGCATAGAGTGCCAGAACCGCCACCCAGATCGGCGCAAAAATCAGCCGTCCGATGGCGCGTTCCTGCCCCATATGCAATGCAAACCGGGCGCCCCAAACGCCTAAAACAATGGCCAGACCCCAGGCGCCCCAGCCCACGATCATGAAGAGAGGGGCGGCTATCGACGCACCAATCGGACCCAGCCAGTTTTCAACCGGCGCATCCGTGGCGGACATCCAACTCGGGTCGTCCGGACTGTAGGAAACGATCAACGCCGCCGCCATTGCGCCAAGTGCAAGCAGCACCAGCCCCAGCAATTCCTTGCCGCGTTTTTCAATCGCTTCGGCCATGTTGCTGTCCAACAGCGGATCGCGTCCCCGTGCCTGATATGCCATGTCTTCCCTCGTTTTCACTCAACCATATAGACAGTCGCGAAGCCGGGTGAGGCCCTGCGCCATCTCTTCTATTGGGGCCACCATCGCGGCCCGGATATATCCTGTGCCGGGGTTTGTGCCCCCGGCGTCGCGACTCAGATACGCGCCGGGCAATACCCGCACGCCTGTCTCCAACCACAATTTCATCGTCGCCTCTTCGCCGTTTTCGACCGGCAGCCAGAGGAAAAATCCCGCCTCGGGGCTGAAAAATCCTGGAACACCATCCATGATTTCATCGGCCCGGGCATATTTCGCGGCATAGAGCGCGCGGTTTTCCACCACATGCGCTTCATCGTCCCAAACCTTTTCCGCCGCATGTTGCAACGGCATCGGCAGCGGACTACCGGCATAGTTCCGCATTTGGCGCACACGTTTTATGGTTTCCGACCCGCTTGCAATGAACCCGCTGCGCAGACCAGGCATGTTTGATCGCTTCGACAAGGAATGAAAGGCCACCAGACGTTCAGGGTCAGCCCCCATTTCATGCGCAACTTCCAGCGCACCTACGGGTGGGGTGTCGCGGTAAATTTCCGAATAGCATTCATCGGCAAAAATCTTGAAATCGTATGTCTCTGCCAATTTGATCAGCGACGTCCAGTAGCTCCGATCCGCCACAGCACCTTGAGGGTTGCTGGGCGAACACAAAAAAGCGACTGAGACCTGATTAAGAACATCGGGCGATAGTGACGCAAAATCAGGCAGATAGCCGGTGTCGCGTGTGGCATTCAGAAAAACTGGTTCGGCGCCGACGCTCAGCGCGGCAACCATGTAAACTTGGTAAAACGGGTTCGGCACCAAGACTTTGGGCTGGCGTCCATCCTTGGTTTCCGGGCAGAGCGCCATCATCGCATTGTAGAGGCCTTCGCGGGTGCCATTAAGCGCCATGACATGCGCATCGGGGTCCAACGTCACGCCGTAGCGACGTCCGACCCAATCACAGATCGCGCGACGCAATCCCGGCGCGCCCTCATTGACCGGATAATTTCCAAATCCATCCGCATTTTGTGCAATAATATCAACGATCCAGCGCGGAAAATCATGCCCCGGTTCCCCGATGGTCATATGAATAGGATCACCGCCAGGCGCATGGGCGTCCAGAAGGGTCCGCAGACGCGGAAACGCATAGGCCGGTAGGTTCGAAAACCGCTCGGGAAACATACAAATCTGCCTCAAGGTTCGGGATCATGATCGCCCCGTTTGATATGAATCTACCCTACCAGAGGCTCAGAGGTCCAGCAAAACCAATGCCTTGGGGGTAAATTGTGGCATTTTTGGCAACCCTAAGCCCAACACCAGCCCAGCCCCTTGTTTTAAAGGCCAATGCGCCGGGGAAATTCCCGCCAGGTCAGTTCAGGGCCTGCTCTGCCGCGCTGGCCAGCCGCAACAATCGTTCTTCACCGAAAGGTTTACCACACAGCATGATGCCGCAGCTTGGGACACCTGTCGGCAACGTGATCGCGCACAGCCCCATCAAATTGCCAACGCGTGTGTTGCGCAGCGCCATCAGATTTTCTTCCAGATAATACGCATTATCCGTCATCAAACGCTCAACATTGGGCGGCAATGTGGGCGCTGAGGGAAGTATTACGGCATCATACCCTGCGACCCTTTTGTGCCAATCCGCACGCAAACGGTCCAGCTTTTGCCATGCGGCCACGTAGTCAGCGGCCTTGAAATCCTGACCCGAGCGGAACCTCTCCAGAATGGGCGCGAACATTTTGTCCGGGTGCGCTTCGATGACCTCCGCCCAGGTGCCATAGGCCTCCGCCGTGAAAAGCAGTCCGGATAATGGCATCGCCTCTGCGATTTCCGGCGCGTCGATCTTCTCAACATGGGCACCGGCGGCCTGCAATCGCTCGACCGCACTTGTGTAGGCCGCTAAGGGTGCATCACGCACGTCCTCCATTGCGGACGTTTGCAGGGCTGCCAACCGCATGCCTTGCATCGAAGCGCCGCGCAGGTCCGCAGGCGCTTTGCCTTCCATCACGGCCAGCGTCAGCGCACAGTCTTCCACACTGCGCGACAAAGGCCCGACCGTATCGAACCGTTCGCAAAGCGGCAACACACCCTCCAGAGACACCCGGCCAGATGTCGTCTTCAGGCCGACAAGATCATTCCATGCCGCGGGTATGCGAACCGAGCCGCCCGTGTCGGACCCTATCCCGCACGCCGCCAATCCAAAGGCCACCGAAGCTGCCGCACCCGAAGAGGACCCGCCCGGCACAGCGCCTGCATCGTTCACATTGGGCGGCGTCGCAGTCATCGGGTTCAACCCGAGGCCCGAAAACGCAAACTCGCTCATATGTGTCTTTCCCAGACAGACCAGCCCTGCGGCCATGGCCGCGCGCAGAACGCGTGCATCCTGGGTCGGTACGCGCCCCGCCAGCAACGCAGAACCAGAACATGTTTCGGTCCCGGCCGTGTCAAACAAATCCTTCCAACTGATTGGAACACCGTCGAGAAGGCTTAAACGTTGGCCGGACTTTGCCCGTTCCGCCGCAGCAGCCGCTTCGGCACGTGCGCGATCATGGGTCACCACCGAATAAATGCGATCCGACGCATCATGTGCTTCGATTGCCGCAAGATATGTTTCCGTCAATTCAACAGGGTCAATTTCACCCGAGCCAATGCCGCGCCCCAGATCGCTGGCACTCATCCACACCCATTCCTGCATTGCAGCCCCCATCATCTGTCTTCCGAAAACCCGACGGTAGCGGCAGTCCGGCGCATGGACAATCCCGAGTAAGCCGCCATATGTAACCTGATGACACATGATGCTGACATATTGATCGTGGGGGGCGGGTTGAACGGGCCTGCGCTCGCTATTGCTCTGGCACAGGCTGGCCACAGTGTGACGATCATCGATGCCCTTGCGGAAAAAGTGCGAAAAAACGCGGGCTTTGATGGCCGGAGTTATGCGCTTGCACTGGCATCGGTACGGCTTTTGCGCGCCATTAACGTCTGGCAAGGCATCGACGAGAAATCTCAGCCGATGCTCGAAATCAAAGTCACGGACGGGCGCGCCGGTCAGGGTGCATCCCCTTTCTTCATGCATTTCGATCACGCCGAAATCGAAGAAGGCCCAATGGGCCACATGATCGAAGATCGTTTTTTGCGTCGGGCGTTTCTGGAGGTAATGGCAGCGACCCCTGGCATTACACACCTCTCTGGCGAAACGGTTGTTGCGCAGGAAACAGACCCCGCGGGCGCGCGCATCACGCTGGCCTCAGGCACGACGCTCTCGGGCCGGTTGCTGGTGGGATCGGATGGCCGTGGCTCCGGAACCGCCGAACGCGCAGGGATTTCCCGAACCGGTTGGGGTTACGGACAAACCGCATTGGTGTGCGCCATCGAGCACGAATTGCCGCACCATGGCATCGCGCATCAGTTCTTTATGCCCCCCGGTCCGCTGGCTATTTTGCCCCTTCCGGGAAATGTAAGTTCGATCGTCTGGAGCGAATCCGTAGAGACCGCAGCAGAATTCGCGGCCCTTTCGGATGCAGATTTCATGCAGGTTCTGCGCCCGCGATTTGGCGACTTTCTGGGGGATATCCAGCTGCGAGGGAAACGGTACACCTACCCGCTCGGTCTCACTGTTGCGAATACGCTCGTGGCTGAACGCTTGGCACTGATCGGGGACGCGGCGCATGGTGTACACCCGATCGCGGGGCAGGGTCTGAACGCCGGACTGCGTGATGTGGGCGCGCTGGCGCATGTGCTGGATGAAGCCACCCGACGTGGTGAAGACATCGGTGCGCCTGATGTATTGGCGCGCTACCAGCAATGGCGGCGCTTTGATACCGCAACACTTGCGATGGCGACCGACCTGACGAATAGATTGTTTTCAAATGATAACCCGCTCCTCCGTTTGGGTCGCGACCTGGGCATGGGGGCCATCAACGCGATGCCATCTCTTCGGCGGAAATTCATTCGGGAGGCCGCCGGTTTAACTGGCGACCTCCCGAATTTGATGCGCGGTTGACCTTCTGCTCGACAGGTTTTCTGCACCGCACACAAACAGTCTTCTGTTTCTAAAGCCGTTGGAACGGCTTCTGTATCAGCCCGCGAATTTCTCCAGCACATCGTTTTCTTCTGCGTCCGGCGCAACCAACCGCAAAACGGGTGCGGCGGGGCGGGCCGCGACGGGATCACCGGGGCGCACGGCACGGTCCGGCGCCTGATAGCGCTCATCCACGGGGCTTGATGTGAAAATCCGGCGCAGGGACAGATCAACGATGTCTGATTTCGGACGCTCCTGCACCGTGACCTGAGGCACCTCGCGCTCTTCCCAATAGGCAGGGTTGTTCAGGATATGTGCGGGCAGCCTGTCACGCAGCAGAACACGACGCTTCTGCTTTTTGACCACAACCTCATGGTGCTGCCCGGCATGGCTGTCAGGATCACTCAATACAACATCACGCAACATCTGCTCGCGAACTTTAAGCGCGTTAATCTCAGACCGAATTCCGGCCAACTCATCAGCGATATTGCGTGTATGGAACATTTTTATTCTCCGTCCTGGTGACAGTGAGAACAAAAACAGAACTTGATTAAAACTGAGTGAATAATATTCAGGTTTTGTTCTCAAGGAACGAAATTATGGAACCGCCGTATTTTCGCGTCTCAATGAGGTGCAGCGCTTCTGGCACGTCGATATCGGTGTTTTCCTCCCAGACAATCAGCGCACCCGGCGCGATCCAGCCACTGGATAGTGCCGCCTTCATCGCGGCTTCACCCAGTGACTTGCCGTAAGGTGGATCGAGGAAAACAAGATCAAAGGCTGGGTCAGGGTTGTCGCCCAGACGTCTTGCATCCCGGCGAATGACATTCGTCTGATCCGACGCACGCAACAGGCTGATATTGTCCGCGAGGATTTTCTGCGCCTTGCGACCATCCTCGACAAAACTCACAAACGCCGCCCCGCGCGACAACGCCTCAAGGCCCAAGGCACCCGTGCCCGCAAAGATATCCAACACGCGCGCGCCACTAACAGGATCACCATAGCCACCGGCCAACACGTTAAAGAGGCTTTCACGCACACGGTCCGTTGTGGGGCGCAAATGCGCTGCGGCGTCGCCCTTGCCCACCGATGCCAGCGCGCGACCTCTATGGGTGCCGCCAATGATCCTCACGCGCGCATCAACTGCTTCAGATCGGCTTCCGGATCGGCCACGATGTCCGGATCAGCCGTTTTGCCGCCATCGATCAGGCGTTTGCCAACCATATAGGCGCGTGGCTCATTCATCGCGTCGACCGCCAGCAGCTGATCCCCCTTGAAGTACCAGAAGGACGCATTTGTCGGCCCGTCGCCAGGGCGTGTAACGATCCGATCATATCCGGTGTTCAGGCCCGCGATTTGCAGTTTCACGTCATATTGGTCCGACCAGAACCACGGTTGTGGCACATAGATCTTGCCCGCACCCATGATGTTTTCCGCTACACATTCCGCCATGTCGATGGCGTTGGGCACACTTTCGAGGCGCGCCCGTCCGCCAGCGTGCGGAAAGGACGCGCAATCGCCCGCGGCCCAGATCGCCGGATCGCTGGTCTGGCCAAGCGCATTCACCTTGATCCCGTTGTCGATCTCAAGCCCGGCTGCTTCGGCCAGGTCTGTGGCGGGCATGATGCCCACACCGACGATCACAAAATCGGCGCTCAGCTCGGAGCCATCACTCAGCCGCGCGCCAGTGACGTGGCCTTCGCCCACCAGCCGTTCAAGTCCGACGCCCTCGCGGATCGCCACGCCATGGCCCTGATGCAAGTTGCGAAAGAAATCCGATGTTTCCTTGGCCGCAACACGCTGCAAAATGCGGTCAGCCATCTCAACCAGCGTGACATTCAAACCCTTGCTGGCCGCCACCGCCGCAGCCTCCAGACCGATATATCCACCACCGACAATCAAAACCCGTTTGCCCGCGCCAAACCCCGGGGCCATTGTGTCGACATCCTTGAGGTCACGTACAACAAACACGCCCTCCAGCTCCCCCCAATCGCGGCGGGCAGGCGCCGGGGCGTGGAACCGGTGGTCAGCACCAGATGATCGTAGGGAATGCGCGCTTCACCCACGGCAACTTCCTGCGCCGCGCGATCAATCCCTGTCACATTCTGGCTCAGGCGCAGATCGATATCGTTTTCGCCATAAAAACTCTCGGGTCTGAGATAGAGCCGTTCCAACTCCATTTCGCCCAACAGGTATTTCTTCGACAAAGGCGGGCGCTGGTAAGGTGGGACAGGTTCTTCACCGATCAAAGTGACCGCCCCGTCAAATCCACTATTGCGTAATTTTGCCACCAGCGACGACCCGGCCTGCCCCGCGCCAACCACAACAACCCGCGTCATTCCGCTTTCTCCCTGATTCATCCGTGGCCTTGCCTACGTTCACGGCCTATATCTACACTCACGAGAAACGCAATTGATAGACAGGATGCGACCATGAGTATTTCCACGGGCGACAAACTTCCCGAAGCCACCCTGATGCAAATGGGCGCAGAAGGCCCCGAGGCGGTTTCGCTGGCCGAAAAGACCGCAGGCCGCAAGGTGATCATCTTTGCGGTGCCCGGCGCCTACACACCCACATGCCATTCCGCGCATGTGCCGAGTTTTATCCGCACCAAGGACGATCTGGCTGGCAAGGGCGTGGACGAATTGATCTGCGTCAGCGTCAACGATCCGTTTGTGATGAAATCATGGGGCGAGGCCACGGGCGCGACCGATGCAGGCATCACAATGCTGGGCGATGCGGATGCGTCCTTTACCAAGGCCATCGGCATGGATTTTGACGCACCGCCCGCCGGCCTGCTGTCTCGTTCCAAACGCTACGCGATGCTGGTGGAAGACGGTGTTGTCAGCGTTCTGCAGGCCGAAGAAAACCCCGGTGTGTGCGACGTTTCCGGCGGTGAAGCTATGCTGGACGCCATCTGAACATTCAAGCCGGGCGCGTATTTTTTCCTGCGCCCGGCACTTTCGCATCTCTTCCAGCTGGACGTTGAAATCCGCCCGATCCGGGCCTGCGATGCAACACGTCACCCGGCAATTTCGCAAATCGCCCGTTTGTTATCGCAAACGCTGTTTTCCCTGACCGCTGAAGGCGCTAGAAGGCGCGCAACAGGCAGGAGCAGTTATGACCACACCGAAACCCGTCGTCTTGTGTATTCTTGATGGCTGGGGCCTCTCCGAACGGACGGAGGCCAATGCACCAGTGTTGGCAGACACTCCCACCTTTGATCGCCTGATGGAAACCTGCCCAAGCAGCACCTTGATTACCCATGGCCCTGATGTGGGATTGCCGGAGGACCAAATGGGTAACTCGGAGGTCGGCCATATGAACATCGGTGCCGGTCGCGTGGTCGAGATGGATTTGCGCCGGATCGATCAGGCCATTCGCACCGGAAGCTTTGCCAATCTGCCAGGCATCCAGCATTTCGCCGGGCGCCTTAAAGCTTCAGGCGGCACCGCACATCTATTGGGTGTTCTCTCTGATGGTGGCGTGCATTCGCATATCGAACACATGATCGCCGCCGCGCGTGCCCTCACCGATCATGGCCTGCCTGTGGCAATCCACGCCTTCACGGATGGCCGCGACGTCGCACAGGTATCTGCCAAAACCTATCTGGAAGAGCTGCGCGATGCACTGCCGCCGGAAGCTTTTATCGCCACGGTCAGCGGGCGTTATTACGCGATGGACCGCGACAACCGGTGGGACAGGGTCAAACTGGCCTATGAAGCGCTGGCAAATGGTGAAGGATACACCGCCAAGACAGCCGCCGATGCGATCGAAAACGCCTATGGCAAGGGCCGTACGGACGAGTTTATCAAGCCCCGCGTTCTCGGCGATTATGCCGGAATGAAAGACGGCGACGGTATTTTATGTCTCAACTTCCGCGCGGATCGAGCCCGTGAAATTCTGGCCAGCTTTGCTGATCCGGATTTCAAACATTTCGAAACCGGTCCACGACCCAATTTTGCGATTGTCAGCGGCTTCACCGAATATTCGCGCCGTCATGCGACCTATATGGATTGCATCTTCCCTGACGAGAGGCCCGAAAACACCCTGTCTGAATGGGTCGGCAAAAAAGGCAAACGCCAATATCATACCGCCGAGACCGAGAAGTACCCCCATGTCACATTCTTCCTGAACGGCGGAAAGGAGACGCCAGAGCCGGGCGAAGACCGCGACGTTGCCCCGTCTCCGGATGTCCCGACTTATGACGAACAACCCGAAATGTCGGCCGCAGAAGTGACCGACAATGTCGTTGGTGCGATCGAGGCGGCATATGACCTGATCATCGTCAACTACGCCAATCCGGATATGGTGGGCCATACCGGTGATCTGAAAGCGGCAATGGCGGCATGTGCTGCGGTGGATCAGGGATTGAGCCGCGTTGTCAAAGCGCTGGAAAAAGCGGGCGGGTCGATGATTTTGACGGCGGACCATGGCAATTGCGAAGTTATGGTCGATCCGGATACCGGCAAACCGCACACCGCGCATACGCTTAACCCGGTACCTGTCATCCTGACGGGTGGGCCGGATGGCGCCGCGTTGAGGCCCGGCCGTCTGGCAGATTTGGCCCCAACTGTTTTGCACTTGATGGGCCTGCCATTGCCTCCCGAAATGACCGGTAAGAGCCTGATCACATGAGGATTTGGCCAGGGATCGCAGCAATTTTTCTGGCAGGCACCGCCTTTGCCCAAGAAGATTTTGCAGCAGATGCTGCCCGCAGCGCCGCTGCACAACTCGCAGAGGCGGCCATTCGTCTGGACGAAGCAGAGGGCGCGCGCAACAGGGTGAAGGCGCTGACCGAAACCATTCAGGCCTTTGAAAGCGGGTTGGAGGCGATGCGCGAAGGTCTGCGCCGCGCTGCAATCCGGGAAGAAGTCCTGACCCGGGATTTGCGGGCGCGCGAAGATGAGATATCGCGGCTACTGGGCGTCTTGCAATCCATGGGCAGCGCGCCGTCACCGGTCCTGCTCTTGCATCCTTCGGGGCCCGTCGGCACCGCCCGATCCGGCATGATCCTGGCCGAGGTGACGCCCGCATTGAATGTGCGTGTGGCTGAATTACGCGACAAAGTGCAGGAGGTCAGTGTGTTGCGCGCCTTGCAACAAAGCGCCGCCGATACACTGCAAAACGGGCTCGATGGCGCACAGGACGCGCGCACTGCCCTGTCACAGGCTATTTCTGATCGGACGGACCTGCCGCAACGCTTCACCGAAGACCCGGTGAAGACCGCGTTGCTGATCGCCTCTACGGAAACGCTCGAAGGCTTTGCCAGCGGCCTCAGCCAAATCGCAGTCGGTGAAGCGCCAGGCAGCCTGCCCGACATCACAGACCGCAAGGGCGCGCTGACACTGCCCGTCCCGGGCCGGGTTCTGCGTCAGGCGGGCGAGGCTGATGCAGCAGGTATTTCCCGCCCTGGAATTGTGCTGGCCACACGCCCCCGCGCGCTTGTGACAACACCCACGGCCGCGACATTGCGCTATAGCGGGCCTTTGCTTGATTACGGAAATGTTATCATTCTCGAACCTCAGGCGGGAATTCTGCTGGTGCTTGCGGGGCTCGACGTGGTCTATGGTCAGATAGGACAGGTGCTTCCCGGTGGCAGCCCCGTGGGATTGATGGGCGGAATTGATCCTGATCCCGGCGCATTATTGCCACGTGACGGGCAGGAAACGGCTACCGGTCAGACCGAAACCCTCTATATAGAGGTGAGACAAGATAATTCCGCCGTGGACCCGGCACTGTGGTTCAAGATTGACGAAGGATGACGATGCGATGAAAAAATTCCTGATGGCCGCCGCGGCCGGAACGCTGACAGGCGTGGTGGTGACCACCCAGGTCGCTGCCCCTTTGCTGGCACAGGAAGCTGCAAAAGCGACCAATGTTTACGAACAGCTGGACCTGTTTGGAGATATCTTTGAGCGCATCCGATCACAATATGTCGAAGAGGTAGATGAAGCTGATCTGATCGAAGCAGCGATCAACGGCATGCTGACATCGCTTGATCCACATTCCAGCTATCTTTCGCCAAATGACGCGGCCGATATGCGGGTGCAGACGCGCGGTGAATTTGGCGGTCTGGGGATCGAAGTCACGCAGGAAGATGGGTTCGTCAAAGTCGTCTCGCCGATTGATGGCACCCCCGCGGATGAGGCCGGCGTCGAAGCTGGCGATTTCATCACCCATGTCGACAATGAAAGCGTTCTGGGTCTGACCCTTGATGAGGCAGTTGATCTGATGCGCGGCCCAGTGGGCAGCGAGATCGTGATCACTGTGGTGCGCGAGGGAGAGACCGAGCCGTTCGACGTCTCCATCGTACGCGACACGATCAAGCTGACCGCGGTTCGCACCCGTACCGAGCAAGATACCGTCGTGCTCCGCGTCACTACATTCAACGACCAGACCTATAAGAACCTTGAAAGCGGTTTGAAAGAACAGGTCGAAGAAGCCGGCGGGTTTGATAACATTCGCGGCATCATTCTGGATTTGCGCAACAACCCGGGCGGATTGCTGACACAAGCGATCCGTGTTTCCGATGCCTTCCTTGAGAAGGGTGAAATCGTCAGCACCCGCGGACGTGCGCCCGAAGACGGTGATCGTTTCAATGCCACCGAAGGGGATTTGGCTGATGGCAAACCGATTGTTGTTCTGATCAACGGCGGCTCCGCCAGTGCTTCCGAGATCGTTGCCGGTGCCCTCAAGGATCACCGCCGTGCCATTGTTGTGGGCACCAAGAGCTTTGGCAAAGGCTCGGTTCAGACCGTCATGCCGCTGCGCGGTGACGGGGCTATGCGCCTGACGACGGCGCGCTATTACACGCCATCAGGCCGATCGATTCAGGCCCTTGGCGTCTCGCCCGACATTGTGGTGGAACAACCGCGCCGTGCGCCTGAATCCGAGGATGAAGAGGAAGAAAACCAGCGCGGCTTCCGGTCAGAGGCCGATCTGCGTGGCAGCCTCAACAACGATAGTCTGTCCGAGGACGAAATTCGTCAGATCGAAGAAGACAATGCCCGCGCAGAAGAAGCTGCAAAGCTGCGCGAGGATGACTACCAGCTGGCCTATGCCATCGACATCCTCAAAGGCCTCACGGCGCTGAATGGCGACGAATAGAGCATTTTGCTTTTGGTAAATCTTAACGCCGCGGCTTGGTTGGCCGCGGCGTTTTCTTGCCCGCCTGTTTGAGGCGAAAGACCCCGGCACTGGAATGGCGGTGCTCGAATGTTTATGTCAGTGACATACCAAGAAAGCGGAACTTCGAATGACCCCCGCAGAAATTGAACTGCTTCCTTACCGGCCCTGCGTGGGCGTGATGTTGGTCAATCCGGACGGCCATGTCTTTGTTGGCCAACGTCTGGATAACAACACAGCAGCATGGCAAATGCCTCAGGGTGGTGTGGATCCGGGCGAAGCGCCGCGCGATGCGGCCCTGCGGGAATTGTGGGAAGAAACCGGTGTTGTGTCTGATCTTGTCACGGTCGAGGCCGAGACGCAGGATTGGATCGCGTATGATCTGCCGCACGATCTGGTGCCGCGCCTCTGGAAAGGGCGGTATCGCGGGCAGGAACAGAAATGGTATTTGCTGCGCTTCAACGGCACGGATGCAGATGTGAACATCGCAACCGAACATCCTGAATTTTCCGAATGGCGATGGTTGGCCGCCAACGAACTTGTGGCCAATATCGTGCCGTTCAAGCGCAATGTGTATGAACGCGTCCTTGACCAGTTTGGAGAGCTTCTATGAAACGCTATCTTTTGCCCGTCGTGCTGTCGTGCGCCGCAAGCCCGGCCCTGTCACTCTCATGTCTGCCACCGGATGTGACCAGCAGCTACAACGAGGCCGCAGCCTCTGAGAAAACCTATGTTGTCGTACATGGCACTTTGAGCTTTGACGAAAGTCAATTGCCCGAGGTCGATTTGAACCGTCAGGACGAAACCCCGCCGGAAACAGACATCCCGGGGCGTCTGACCGGGAAATCCCTGTCTCAGGCCGGGTTCGAGGCGGCGTTTGACCGGCCCGTGACAGTCCGTGCCATGTGTTTTGGCCCTTGGTGCGGGCGGCCTGTGTCAGGGACGGACTACTTGGCGTTTCTGGAAAAGTCAGGGGACAGCTACGTGCTGGCCGTCACGCCCTGTGGCGGGTTCGAATTTGCCGAGCCGACGAAGGCGATGCTGAAGCAGGCAACCCAGTGCATGAAGGGCAAGAACTGTAGCAACTGAGCTAAAATGGCGCGGGCTCCCACATGGGACTCGCAAAAAGAACAAAACGTGAATATGATGTACGTCTGCCATGTTCACCGAGTTATCGATCACCTCTAATTTCACCTTTCTCACCGGGGCCTCCCACCCCGAGGAATACGTGCATCACGCAGCCCAGCTGGGACTGCCGGCACTTGCCATCGCGGATGAAAATTCCGTGGCCGGGATTGTGCGGGCGCATGTGGCCGCCCGCGACATTGCCCGTCAGGTGGCCGAGCGCCGCGCACATGAGGCCAGGGACGGCCCCATTGGACCACCTGCACCAGAGGGCGCGGCACCCCCCACATGGGATGCAAGTCCGCGCCTGATCCCCGCCGCGCGGATCGTGCTGGAAGACGGGCTGACACTGACTGCACTCCCCCGGGATCGTACCGGTTGGGCCAGTCTATGCCGCTTGCTGACCACAGGCCGTCGTCGCGCGCCCAAGGGCGAATGTCGCCTGATGCTGTCCGACCTGACGGGCGATACCACCGCGGGTCTCGCCCTTTTGCTCCATCCGCCAACCACGCCACATTTGCCGCGCGGCGCGGATGGATGGATGCCGCTGGCACAACGGCTGACGCGCCGCCTTGCTGCGCAATTACACCTGTTGATGGCCCCGCATTACGACGGACAGGACACCACACGGTTTACCGCCCTGAGCAAGGTTGCCGACGATCTGGGCCTGCTCACCGTCGCCTCCGCCACCCCCCGCATGCACCGCGCCACCCGTCGTCGTCTGGCAGACGTGCTGACTTCCATTCGCACCGGGACACGCATTGATGATCTGGGACGCGGTGCACTGGCCAACAGTGAAAACCGTCTGCGGTCCGAATCCGAAATGCGCCGCATTTTTGCAGGATACGAAGCCGCCGTGGACCGCACGGGCGAACTGGCCCGGTCCCTCACCTTCTCGCTTGACGAATTACGCTATGAATATCCCAGCGAAATCGCCCAGGGCGAAACCCCGTCCGACCGCCTGCGCCGCCTGGCTTTTGAAGGTCTGAATTGGCGCTACCCTCACGGCGCGCCCGAGAAGGTGCGTGCCATGCTCGAACATGAGCTCGATCTGATCGCCCGCCTGAAATACGAGCCCTATTTCCTGACCGTACATGACGTTGTCGCCTTTGCGCGGAGCCGCAACATCCTCTGCCAGGGGCGCGGCTCAGCCGCCAATTCCGTGGTGTGCTACTGTCTTGGCGTCACTTCGGTTTCCCCCGAGATCGGCACGATGGTCTTTGAGCGGTTTGTCAGTGAGGCGCGGGATGAACCGCCCGATATCGACGTCGATTTTGAGCATGAACGCCGCGAAGAGGTGATCCAGCATATCTATGAACGCTATGGCCGCCACCGCTCCGGGCTCTGCGCGACGGTGGTGCATTACCGCGGTAAACGCGCGATCCGCGAGGTGGGCACCGCGATGGGCCTGAGCCAGGACACCATTGGTGCGCTCTCCTCGCAGCTCTGGGGGTTCTTTGCCGCGGGCGCGTTGGAGCGGGAACGGATGCTGGAAATCGGTCTTGATCCCGATGATCGCCGCCTGAAACAGACCATGGCTTTGGTACATGAAATCACCGGCTTTCCCCGCCATCTAAGCCAGCATGTGGGCGGGTTCATCATGACCGAGGGGCGCCTTGATGAACTGGTGCCGATTGAAAACGCCACCATGGAAGATCGCACCGTGATCTGCTGGGACAAGGACGATATCGAGGCGCTTGGCATCCTCAAGGTCGATGTGCTGAGCCTCGGCATGCTCACCTGCATCCGCAAGGCGTTTGATTTGCTGGCCCAGCATCATGGCCACCGCTACACGCTGGCCACGCTGCCGCCAGAGGATGCGCGCGTCTATGACATGCTTTGCAAGGCCGACAGTATCGGCGTCTTTCAGGTCGAAAGCCGGGCGCAGATGAACTTCCTGCCGCGGATGAAGCCGCGCACCTTCTATGATCTGGTGATCGAGGTCGCGATCATCCGCCCCGGCCCCATTCAGGGCGATATGGTGCACCCCTATATCCGCCGCCGTAATGGCGAGGAGAAGGTACAGTTCCCCTCCGATGCCCTGGGGGAGGTGCTGGGCAAGACCCTTGGCGTGCCGCTCTTTCAGGAACAGGCGATGCAAATTGCCATCATCGGTGCAGGCTTTTCCCCGGATGAGGCCGATCGGTTGCGCCGGTCGCTGGCCACGTTCAAGAAACATGGCAATGTCAGTGAATTTCGCACGCGGTTCATGAAAGGCATGCGCGCCAATGGCTATGATGATGATTTCGCCGACAGGTGCTTTTCCCAGATCGAAGGCTTCGGCAGTTATGGCTTTCCCGAAAGTCACGCGGCCAGCTTCGCGCTCCTGGTCTATGCCAGCGCCTGGATCAAATGCCACCATCCCGGCATCTTTGCCTGCGCGCTTCTGAACTCCCAACCAATGGGGTTTTATGCCCCTGCCCAGATTGTCCGTGACGCACGCGAGCATGGCGTCACCGTCCGGCCTGTTTGTGTGCAATCGAGCTATTGGGACAATGTGATGGAACCCGATGGCCAGGGGGTGCTAGCCCTGCGTCTGGGGTTTCGACAGATCAAGGGCTTTGCCGAGGAGGATGCCGCCTGGCTCACCGCCGCGCGAGGCAATGGCTACGCGGCGGTGGGGGATCTTTGGCGGCGCGCGGGCCTCAACCCCGCCACGATCACGCGTTTGGCCGAAGCAGATACTTTCGCAGTTCTGGGCCTGACCCGTCGGGAAGCACTATGGGAAGCCAAGGCGCTGGCAGGGGGCGCACCCTTACCACTCTTTGCCCTGGATATGGATGGCGAGGCCATTGCCGAGCCTGCCGCGCACTTACCCAACATGACCTTGGGCGAAAATGTTGTAGAGGATTATGTCTCGACCCGCCTGTCTCTCAAGGCGCACCCTCTGGCATTGCTACGCGATCAACTGTCGCCGGCAGAGGCACAAACCCACGAAAACCCTGCTCCGGAACGCGCCACGCGGCATTATTTAAAGTTGAGTTGAATATTTCGAATCATATTCACCCAAAACAGAAAAGAGCGCTAAACTAGGCCTGTCAGAATCAAAATCGGTCCTAAATAAAGGGACCTCACTATTTTTGGGGAGTTAAAATCCGCGAATACGAAACAAATTCTTAACATGTTATAGTTGAGTTAACTTTTCATTAACCACAGTTAACGAGGCTAGACATGCAAAACGAATGGATACTCGACGTTCTTGCCGATCTCAAAACATTCGCTCAACAAAACGGGCTGGGTGTTCTGGCCGAGCAGTTGGATGACACACAACTAGTGGCCGCGAGTGAGCTGGCGTTGACTGGGGAAGGAAATACTGCCGATGAACGCGGCCCCGCCTATGCGGCTGGATACAATATTGGAGGCCTTGGAAGACGCCTCTGAACTAAGCGGCCTGCAAACGGCCATCGAACACCTGCGCGACCACTTCAAAGTCGACCATATGGTATACCACTGGGTCAGCGGTGCCGGAGATCAATATGGATGTGGCACCTACTCGCCAGAGTGGGTGCAGCGCTATTTGCAAAAAGAGTACCTGCAGAATCGATCCCGTGATCCAAGGGTGCTATCAACGGTTCCATCCTGTGGACTGGAAAAGGCTCGATTGGTCCAGCAAGGCCGCACGGGCCTTTCAACAGGAAGCCATAGACTATGGCGTTGGAAACCAAGGATTTTCTGTCCCGGTCCGTGGGCCTAACGGGCAATTCGCACTCTACACTGTCAGCCATAACTGCGACGACGACACATGGGCGGCCTTTACTGAACAGCACCGCCGTGACCTGATCCTGATCGCGCATTACTTCAACCAGAAAGCGCTGGATTTTGAACCGGATCGAAAACCGGAACAGGCGCAGGCATTGTCCCCCCGTGAGATCGACGCAATCACGCTTCTGGCCATGGGATACAGCCGGGCGCAGGTGGCGGAGACGCTGACGATTTCAGAGCACACGTTAAGGGTCTACATCGAATCAGCACGTTTCAAGCTTGGCGCGATGAACACGGTGCACGCAGTGGCCCGTGCCCTATCCCGTGGTTTGATCGTGATTTGACGGTCAAAGAATGCCGCTGATGCCGGTCTGGAATGCCAAAACATCCCAGTGCAAGGCACGAAAACCTGGTCCAAAACCATCGTAAACCACAGCCCGAATTGGTTTACGAACCGTTCGCACCCCCGAGGTGCCGTTAACAAAGGGCCCCCATCTTTGGTGATGAAAACCAGAAAAGGGGACGCCAATGCTGCGTTACATCTACGGAAATGACCTCGCAAAACACCCGACACTCTCGGAAACCATGTTTCAAGATCGGGCGGATCAATTCAAAACGCGGCTTGGCTGGGAGGTCTCGGTCAATGAAGAAGGCTTCGAGCGCGACAGCTATGATGGGCTGAACCCTCTCTACGTCATCTGGGAAAACGAAGACGGCACCCATGGCGGCTCCATGCGCCTTCTGCCCACAACCGGGCCCACAATGGTCAACGACCATTTCAGCCACCTCAATGAGGATGTGCACATCACCAGTCCCTTGATTTGGGAATGCACCCGCTTTTGCCTGTCCCGTGGTGCTGGATCGCAGGTTGCTGCCGCCCTGATGCAGGCCGGCGGCGAGATCATGCGCAACTTTGCCATCAAACATTACGTCGGTGTGTTTGACGCCCGTATGGTCCGGATTTACCGCGCCATTGGGTCTTCACCCGAAATCGTAGGCTCTCAAGGCGAGGGCCGCGATCAGATCAGTGTTGGTCTATGGGAATTCACTGATGAGGCCCGCGAAAAAGTAGCCAAGCGCTCGGGCATCTCAATGGAACAATCCGACGCGTGGTTCCAGGCCAGCTTCGGCCCCAACGTCCCGGGTCACCCCTATCGGCAAATGGCCCATGCCCCGGCACGTATCCATCCGACATTGGACCGCGTATCGGCCTAATCTGACAGTTCTCACTCTGGTCACTGGCGTGGTGCGGCTGTAGGGTCGCGCCATGTCTGCACCTGCCCTTACATTTTCCCACGATCAAGCGGATGCACATGACCGCATCGCAGATGTTTTGCGACGCGCGGGCATTGATCTGGACGAAGGTTTACTAACACCACCACGGGACGGTGCCTCAAGCACAATGGCCGTGATCGGTAAAGCAGGGTCGGGAAAAACCCTGCTGCTGGCCGCCCTCTACCGGGCGCTGGAAGAGGCCGGTGTTGATGTCGTGTCCGGCGACTACGAAGGACGCAGGCGCAAGGATCGCCGCACATTGGCCATTCTTGCACCCACCAACAAGGCCGCCAGCGTTTTGCGGATGCGTGGTGTGCCAGCGACCACCATCCACCGCATTCTCTACACACCTGTCTATGACCCGGAATATGAAAAGATCGCCGAATGGTTGGCAGGTCACGGGGAACGTCCTGAGATCGAAGGGTTGACCGATGTTGCGCTGGACCGCGCGCATGCGTTTTTTCAATCCAACAAATCCATCCCCGGCGCATTGGCTGCGGCTGGCCTGCGGGGGTCAGATTTCATCACCGGCTGGAAACGCCGCGAAGAGCCGTTGGATGTTGGTTTTGTCGACGAAGCCTCCATGCTGGACGACAAGCAGTTTGAAGATCTGCAGGAAATTTTTCCCACGCTGCTTTTATTCGGAGATCCGGCGCAATTGGCTCCGGTGAATCAATCCGGCTCGATGGTGTTTGAAGCTCTGCCAGCCCCGGCCAAGTTGGAATTGCACCGCGTCCATCGGCAGGACGCTGACAACCCCATCCTCGATCTGGCCCATGCCCTGGCAGATCCTGAAACGGATTTTCATCGCTTCGAGCAGATGATCGAAAGTGCCGCCCAGAAGGATGATCGCGTGGTTATGGCGCAACGTGTCGAGGTCGACCTCATGGCGCGCAGCCCGGTTTTGGTGTGGCGCAACGCAACACGCATTCGACTGATCAATGCATTCCGTGCCGTGCATGGCGCGCCGGAAACCGAATTGCTCGAAGGCGAGCCGCTGATCTGCGATGGCATCGAACTCCCGCTCAAGCACCGCAAGAAACGGCTCGACCTCGAAGCTCGCGGATTGATCAAAGGAGCTCAGGTTGTCTATTTGGGGCCCGGCCGCAAACCTGGCTTTTCGCGCCTGCATGTCATGGGCGCAGAGGACCCGCAGGTCAGCGCCGCCAGCATCGTCAAAATTGAAAAACCAGATGAAGAAGAACCTTTTATCCCCTTCGCCGCGCGTATGGGAGCGACTTTTCTGCATGGCGCGGCTGTGACCATCCACAAGGCACAAGGCAGCCAGTGGAATGACGTGCAGGTCTTTGCCCCTGATCTCTACGCCGCCTCTCGCATGGGCCGAACAGAGGCAGGCCAACCGCTCTGGAAGCGTCTGGCATATGTGGCCATCACCCGGGCCGAAGAGCGCCTGCACTGGGTCGTGCGCAACCGGCTCTCAAAACCCACAGGTGGGCTGCGCATCGACGATCTGCGCGTTGCGCCTGCGCCACTTGAACTGGAGGCCGAAGACCAATGAAAACGATCCTGATCACCGGGGCCAGCTCGGGCATAGGCGCTGCCACCGCCCAGATTTTTCTCGACGCCGGCTGGCGTGTTGGAATGCTGGCGCGACGGGCGGACAAACTGCAGGCACTCACAGACGCCAATCCAAATGCCGTTCCCTTGGTGGCCGACGTAACCGACCCCGACGCCATGGAAAGCGCCTTCGCCACGTTCATGTCCCAAGCGGGTCGCCTTGATGCACTCTTCAACAATGCGGGCATGTTTGGCCCTTCCGGGCCGATAGACGAAATTCCACTGGATGCGTTCGAAGACGTGATCAACGTCAACATTCGCGGCATGTTCATTGCCGCACGCCTCGCCTTTGCCCAAATGCGCCGGCAATCGCCTCAAGGGGGGCGAATTATCAACAACGGTTCGCTATCTGCGCATAATCCACGCCCCGGCTCGGTGTGCTACACCACATCGAAACACGCAATCACAGGTCTCACGCGCAGCCTGTCACTGGACGGGCGCGCCTTTGATATCGCCTGCGGTCAAATCGATATCGGCAATGCAAAATCCGAACTGGTTGAAGATTTGAACAAACGCGCACAGGTTGCCAATCCCGATGCGCCTCTCATGCCCATGATGGATGTTGAGGATGCCGCACGTTCCGTTCTGCACATGGCGCAGCTCCCGGGCAGCGCCAATGTTCAGTTCATGACGGTTCTGGCCACCAAGATGCCCTATATCGGCCGTGGGTGACGCGCTACGCTGGCTGTTGGACCCCGAGTACACAGGCCAAAGGCCGCGGACGAGATATCGAGCGTGCGCATCCGCGCACTCAATGTGACAAGATAACCCTATCCGCGCCGCAATATCTGAAATGCAGCCGCAGCACCCCATCCAGCGGCGATCGCAATCGCCAGTGACATCAGCCCGTAGAGCATCGGTTGTTCCCGTGACAGATTGTAAAGCCACCGTTCCAATCCGACCTTGCGCACATCAATGGTCGTTTCGAACTGTGATACAACGTAGCCCTTGCGGGTCAGGAATATACGCGTCGCATAATCCCCCTCTGTCAGGTTCGACGGCAGCGTGATCGACGTCCTGAACAGCGTCTGCTGATCCAACGCGACATTACCTTCAAGCAACTGATAGGCATTGTTGCCTTTGCGAATACGCACAAGCGCTTCTGCAAAGCTCTGAGGGTCGCTGACC
The DNA here is from genome assembly GCF_055693585.1 of Roseovarius sp. JB2-10. Classification (NCBI taxonomy): domain Bacteria; kingdom Pseudomonadati; phylum Pseudomonadota; class Alphaproteobacteria; order Rhodobacterales; family Roseobacteraceae; genus Roseovarius; species Roseovarius sp. JB2-10. Next base: position 397,281 of record NZ_CM146337.1, read on the forward strand.
TGTGGCGATGCCCCGACAAGCTTAATCGCCTTCGGGATCGAAATCCGGTGACGTAAATCCTCAATCGGCGCCAAAACATCTTTCAAAGGTCCCGTTGTCGCCACAGCATAAAAACTGGGCGCTGCCTTCACTTCGACAGCGTCGGTATTGACCCAGATACCCAGTTTCTTTTCCTTGCGGCGCACCGTCAGCGGCACCGACGGCCCAGCAATTGCGACAATCACCTCCAGCGGTTCGTCCGGTATCGGCGCTTCGCGCTTCACGGCGCCGAAGACCAGCAGTTCAGATCCGTCGAAATCGGCTGTAATCGCCACTTCGTCTGCGCTCAGGCCCAACACCACATCTTCTGCAAATGCGGGCACCGCGATCAGGCACAGTACGAAAAGGACACGTAACATCAATGCCCCCCGTCGCGCCGATGGAATAGAGTTCGGACGGCATGATCAGCAGATCCAGCGCCAGTTTGAAGCACACGGCTAGAACCATCAGAGCCAGTAGAATACGCAGCTGTTCGGCCTTCATCTTCACGCCGATCCTTGTGCCCACCTGCGCCCCGATCACGCCCCCCACCAACAGAAGAACCGCCAGCGCGATATCCACCGTGTAGTTCGTGGTCGCGTGCAACATGGTCGTAAAGCCGGTGACAAAGATAATCTGGAACAGGGATGTACCGACAACCACTTTTGTGGGCATTCCCAGCAGGTAAATCATCGCAGGAACCATGATGAACCCGCCGCCGACACCCATGATCGCCGCCAGAATACCAACACACACGCCCACGATCAGGGGTGGGATCACGCTGATATACAAACCCGACGTGCGAAACCGCATCTTGAAGGGCAAACCGTGGATCCAGTTATGCTTCTTGCGCTTGGGTGCTTTGCCCGAACGCGTGTTACGAATGGCATTCAGGCTCTCGACAAACATCATGGCACCGATGATGCCCAGAAAAATCACGTAGCAAAGCTTGACCAGAAGATCGACCTGACCCAGCGATTTGAGGTAATTGAATACCACCACCCCTAAGGCCGCACCCACCAGACCGCCGATCAGCAGCACTGTTCCCATCTTCAGATCAACGGTTTTTCGCCTTAGATGGGCCAACACACCTGAAAACGACGACGCCACGATTTGGTTGGCTTCTGTGGCAACCGCCACAGCCGGCGGAATGCCGATAAAAAACAAAAGCGGCGTCATCAAAAAGCCGCCGCCAACCCCAAACATTCCCGACAAAATACCCACGAGACCACCCAGGCCGAGCAGCAAAAAAGCGTTCACGGAGACTTCTGCAATGGGGAGGTATATCTGCATGGGCTGTCCTAGCGCCACATCCCCGAGAATTGCAAGGCGTCACGGCGGCTAAATCGTTTCAGGCCCGATCTTTTCTTCGAAACTGGACTTATGGTGATGCAATTTTCATCACAACTTGTTTCAATCAGTGAGAATTTAGATCTTACTAATTGCCAGTTTATACGCAGCAAATGTGAAGAAAAATCCAAGCCCCGACTCGATCCAACGCCGCCCGGATCCATAAGCACGCCGTATGGGTGCCGCCGACAAAGCAATCGCCCATGCGGCATGGCAGATAAACGAGATCAAAAATGCACCGGCAATAAACAGGGCGGTGATCAACCATCCCGCACCTTCAACCGCGCCGATCGATGCAATGGCAAGCCAAAACGCAACGGCTTTGGGGTTGGTCACCTGCAACAGATACCCGGTTCCAAAGTGACGCATCGATGACTGCACATGCCCAGGCTCTAGGTGGAATGCCGGCGGGTTCACTGCTTTGCGAAACGCGCCATAGGCCAGATAAAGCAGGTACGCTGCACCAATCAGGCGCATCAGGCTCATGGCCCAGGCGGCCTGCGACAACAGTAACCCGACGCCAATCATTGTCAGCAGATTGAGCGTAAGGCTCCCCGTCGCAATCCCCAAGGTGGCGACCAACGCAGGGGCACGCCCCTGCGATGTGGCTATCCCAATCAGCATGGCAACTGACGGCCCGGGTGATGACGCACCCACAAGAAGGATTGCGTAGGCGGCGAAAAATCCCGGCAGGTAGAGAGGAAGGTCAGCCATGGTCAGTCTCCAAAATCAAAGGGCGCTGTGCAAACGCACCTTTCGACCATAGGTCAAATACCCGAGCCAGTGTTTCGATGAAGGTCGAACCATGCGCGTCAGGCTCCAGACAAAATCTTGCGGCACAAAAGCGCATCCAGCCGCGCCCCGTCAGGCCGGGTGTAATAGCCGGCCCGCCTGCCATATTCGTCGTACCCGGCGCGCCGGTATAGTGCCAAAGCAGCCGCATTATCTTGCGCAACTTCCAGAAACACATGTCCGGCACCCAATGCCATCGCCTTGGCTTCCAGTTGCGCCAAAACTTCGGACGCCAGACCGTTTCGGCGGTGCGCCGGATCTGTCGCAATGGTCAAAAGTTCGGCTTCATCCGCAACAACCCGGAGCAGGGCAAAACACCGTGCATCCCCCAAGACATGTGCATGCGGGCTTTCCAACAATGCGGTAAACTCAGCCGCAGACCATGACCGCCCTTGCCCATCGAACGCCAGGGCATGCACCTGCGCCATTTCTTCAGGCGTCATCATCCAAAATCACCGGGGCTCTGTCCCGCGCAGGCGCCGCATCGGCGGGTTTCAAATAGAGTGGCGCGGGCGGCTGTGGGCCTTGGTCCCATCGCGATGATGCCAGACGCGCAATCGCGGATCCTGGCGCATAGGCGGCCGGTGCAGTTTTCGCCCCCAGAATACTGGCCACCGGATCGGCGGCGGAGCCGACACATGTCAGGCCCGGCATGGACCAATCAGACGCCACATCGGATATTGCCGTGAATTGCGCGGGGATGTCCGCGACTGTGCCAAACCCTTGCACAAAACACTGATCGCGCGGCGCTGACAGGCAGGACAGAACCGGTGTTTTTGTGCCCAACGCCACTGCCTCCAGCAAGCTTACCCCAACCGCCGGAATGTCCAATGACAAGGCCAAACCCCGCGCCGCCGACACCGAGATACGAATGCCGGTGAAATTTCCCGGGCCAACACCAACGCCAATGGCTGTAAGGTCGCCCCATGAGGCATCCGCCCGTTTCAATAGGTCTTCAAGCAACGGAAACAACATCTCCCCCTGCCCTTTGGCCATGGGATCATGAGCATCGGACAAAACCGTATCCCCGTGCAACACGACGGCACTGATATAGGGGCCCGACGTATCGAACCCCAAAATCAAGGGAGCAGTGGGCATGAGGTTAGACGCCGACGGGGCGTACTTCTGTCACTTCGGGGATGTAATGGCGCAGCAGATTCTCGATGCCCATTTTCAACGTGATCGTTGACGACGGGCAGCCCGCGCAGGCACCTTGCATGTGCAGATAAACGACGCCGCGCTCGAAACCGTGGAACGTGATATCGCCGCCATCCTGCGCCACGGCTGGACGCACACGCGTATCCAGCAATTCTTTAATCTGGCCCACGATTTCTGCGTCTTCACCATCGTGTTCCGCATGGCCGGATGCCGCGGCGGCGTCCCCGATCATGATCGGTTTACCCGATTGAAAATGCTCCATGATGGCGCCCAGAATGGCGGGTTTCAGATGATCCCATTCGGTGTCATCGGCCTTGGTCACGGTCACGAAGTCATTGCCGAAAAACACGCCGGAGACGCCCTGCACCTTGAAGATACGCTCCGCCAGCGGCGATTGCTCGGCACCTTCGGGTGTCGGAAAATCCGCCGTTCCGGTTTCAAGCACGGTCTGGCCGGGCAGAAATTTCAGCGTCGCAGGGTTGGGTGTGGATTCGGTCTGAATGAACATGGGGCAGAACCTTTCGTGTCTGCATCCGATATGCGCCTGCAGGCCGCGTGAGTCAAGGTTTGGAACGATTCTAAACTGTCGAAAACCGTCAGGTGATCGCTTCCAGCCGCTCTTTGCTCAGATCACCCGGTACAATCGTCATTGGAATTTCAAGCGAACCTGAATTCTTCGAAAGCTGCGTGACCAACGGCCCCGGCCCCTTTTTGTCGGTTCCCGCACCCAGCACCAGAACACCGATTTCGTTGTCTTCCTGAACTTGCGCCATGATCTCTGCCACAGGCTCGCCTTCACGGATCACCAACTCCGGATCGACACCCTGTTTATCGCGCATCCACTTCGCAAAGACCTCAAAATGGGCCTGAATGCGCTCGCGCGCTTCTTCGCGCATGATGTCACCGACACCGATCCAGTGGTTGAACTCTTCGGGTGGAATGACGGCCAGAACCTCAACCCCGCCACCGGTATGCGCGGCCCGCATGGCGGCAAAACGCATGGCGTTCAGGCATTCGCGGCTGTCATCAAGAACGACGAGAAACTTGCGCATGATCGGACCCTCTCATAGTCGACATGCCATCATGACGAGAATTACCAAGAGGGGCAAGACGCGTTGCACAGGGTCAGATCAGGGTGACACCTGCATCCGCCATACCGGTCATTGCTGCCGCCAAAGAGCCATCCAGATCAATGGCCCGGCACTGTTTGCTTTCGACAGTTACAGCATAGCCCAGTTTCGCTGCATCAACGGCCGAAAAATTGACGCAGAAATCCGTGGCCAGACCCACCATGGTCAGGGCGGTAATCCCGCGTGTCTGCAGATACCCGTGCAACCCCGTGGGTGTTTTGTGGTCGTTTTCAAAAAACGCCGAATAACTGTCAATCTGCGGATTGTAGCCTTTCCGCACAATCATATCCGCGCGATCAGTTGCAAGGCCGCCATGAAACGCTGCACCTGAGCTGCCCTGAATACAGTGATCCGGCCACAGAACCTGAGTGCCATAGGGCATGTCTACCGTCCCAAACGGATCGAGCCCGTCATGCGATGACGCAAAGGAGGAATGCCCCGACGGATGCCAGTCCTGCGTCAGGATCACGGCACTGAATGCCGTCATCATCGCATTGATACCCGGCACAATCTCATCTCCGCCCGCCACGGCCAACGCACCGCCGGGGCAGAAATCATTTTGCACATCAATCACGATCAGCGCGTCGGTCATGGGCACGTACTCCTTTTTGCCATATGCCTACGCGCCCGCGCCCCGGCACGTCAATCATCCCCTTGCCCGGCAGGCGCCAAAGGCGTAAATCGCGGCGCTATGTATACCGTTGCTGCGCTCTATCACTTCACACGCTTTGAAGATCCGGCTGCTGTTCAGGCGCCGCTCTTGGATTTATGTCGGGCCGAGGACATTCGCGGCATCCTCTTGCTTGCGGGTGAGGGCATCAACGGCACGATTGCCGGATCGCGCGCGGGGATCGACCGAGTGCTCGCCCATATCCGCGCACTGCCCGGATGTGAGGGGTTGGAACATAAGGAGAGCTTTGCCGATGCGCAGCCCTTTGGCCGCCTCCGCGTACGCCTCAAGAAAGAAATCGTGACGATGGGCCAACCGGATGTTGATCCGCAGGCCAAGGTGGGCAGCTATGTCGACCCCGAAGACTGGAATGATCTGATCAACAGCGAGGACGTGGCCGTCATCGACACGCGCAACGACTACGAAGTAGCCATCGGTACATTCAAGGGCGCGATTGACCCGCAAACCGCCAGTTTCCGCGATTTTCCGGCGTGGTGGGAAGCCAACAAGCATCGCTTTCACAACAAGAAAATCGCGATGTTTTGCACCGGTGGCATTCGCTGCGAAAAATCCACAAACTATCTCTTGGGTCAGGGGGTTGAAGATGTCTACCACCTCAAGGGTGGCATCCTTAAATACCTCGAAGAGGTACCCCAGGCCGAGAGCGAATGGGACGGCGAATGCTTTGTGTTTGATGGGCGTGTTTCGGTGGGTCACGGCCTGCGTGAGGGGCCGCATCAGCTTTGCTATGCTTGCCGCCGCCCGATCCTGCCCGCCGATATGGAGCACGCGTCATACGAACACGGTGTGTCTTGCCACCATTGCGCCGACGAGACGTCAGAAGACGACAAGAACCGTTTCCGTGAACGTCAGAAACAGATCGCCCTCGCCGAGGCGCGGGGCGAAAAGCATATGACCAACCTTCCCGGTGATTAAGCCGTGGCCAGCCGTGGTCCACGGGTGCGCATCAGGATGAAGACCAGAATAGCGATGTTCAGGACGTTCCACGCAATGCCATTCAGGAAGGCCATGCCGTAATCACCGGTCAGGTCGTAAATCCAACCGGACATCCACCCCCCAAGCGCCATGCCAAGCACGGTCATCATCAACACAAGTCCCACCCGGCGGCCTGCCTCTTCACTGGGCAGGTATTCCCGCACCACCACCGCATACCCGGGGACAATGCCGCCCTGCGCCAGACCAAAGATTGCGCTGACCAGATACAGCGATACCAAACTGCCCGCTGGCAGATAGAGGAACAAAGCCAGGCATTGCAGTGCAGAGCCAATCAAAACGGTCTTCACCCCGCCCAGCCAGTCAGCCAGAAACCCTGAGGCCAGTCGCGAGATGACACCGCAAATCAGCATTACCGACAGCATTTGCCCGCCGACCCCCGCTGAATAGCCCAGATCGACGCAAAAGCTCACGATATGGACCTGCGGCATGGACATGGCCACGCAACAACCCACGCCGGCCATACCGAGAAGCAGCACAAGAACACCCGGTTTGATCCCCGCTGCCTGCGCACGCGTTTCTGAAAGCGTGTTGGAGTGCTGTGTTGCCGACACCGGCACTTTGCGCCGCAAGACCAGCGCCAGAGGCACCATGCCGAGCAAGGTTACGGTCGCCAGCACCCAATAGACCGCGCGCCAGCCGCTTTCTTCCAGGACACCCGAGAGCAACAAGGGCCAAATCGCACCCGACAAATAGTTGCCGCTGGCCGTGATGGCCACCGCAATCCCGCGCCGTCGCAAGAACCATTGCGAGACATCGGCCATCAGCGGGCCAAAACCAGCCGCGGACCCGAACCCTATCGCCATCTGCAACAGGGAAAGCGCAAGGATCGACTGGCTAGTGGCCGCCAGCCCAAGCCCAATGGTCAAGACGATACCGGCTCCAATGATGGCACGCGTGGCACCAATGGTATCGACAAAGCGTCCGATCACCAGATTGCCAAACGCAAATCCGATCATTGTCAGCGTGTAGGGCAAAGACACATCGCCACGGCCCACACCAAATTCGGCCTGAACCGCAGGCATGATCAGAACCATCACCCAAATACCCGCACTGCAGATCACCGCAATCAGCAACGATACCGCAAGTCGCGACCACGCATATTGGCTATCAAGAATGTCGACGCTATCGGTCATGAGGTGACGGTAGGCGGGCGTGGATAGGGTGTACAGAGCCAATCCATGCCGCCAAGGGCCAGTATTTCTCAGGCTACTTTACGAACCCGGCGCGACCAATGCTGTCATACGCTTCAAACCCGGCTCGCTTTGCATCTTTCGGGGAATAGATATTGCGCAAATCCGCCAGCCGCGGCGTGTTCATCTTCTTCGCAATGCGTTTGAGATCGAGCGCCCGAAATTCATTCCATTCCGTCAGAATAACCAGCAAATCGGCGTTGTTTGCGCATTTATACGGGTCTTCCTGCCAACTGACGCCGGGCAACATACCTTCGCCCTCGTGACGCCCCTGCGGGTCGGTGACACGCACCTTGGCCCCACCCCCAACAAGTGCCGGAATGATCGTCAGGCTGGGTGCGTCGCGCATGTCATCGGTGTTGGGCTTGAATGTAACACCCAGAACACCAATCAGTTTACCGTTAAATGTGCCGCCACACAGATCAAGCAGCTTGTCGATCATCCTGCGCTTGATTTCTTCATTGACGTTAATAACCGTTTCGGTGATCTGCATCGGTAGGCCATGCTCCTGCCCGATCCGCGCCAACGCCTTGGTATCTTTCGGAAAACAGCTACCGCCATATCCGGGGCCGGCATGCAGGAATTTGTTGCCGATCCGTCCGTCCAACCCCATCCCATGGCTCACCTGCTTGACGTCCGCGCCGGTGCGCTCGCAGAGCGCTGCAATCTCATTGATAAAGGTGATCTTGGTCGCCAGAAACGCATTGGCCGCGTATTTGATCATCTCCGCGCTTTCCAGACCAGTGGTGATGATCGGAAAATCCCGGAGGTAAAGCGGACGGTAAATTTCGGCCATCACCTCGGCAGCGCGGTCAGTCTGAACCCCAACCACCACGCGATCCGGCTTCATGAAATCATCAATCGCCGCCCCTTCCCGTAGAAATTCCGGGTTGCTGGCGACGTCGAAGTCCAAATCCGGGTTGGCCTTCTTCACCGCTTGTTTTACTTGCCGATTGGTTCCCACGGGCACCGTGCTTTTGGTCACAATAACGACGTAACCCTCCGCAACTTCGGCAATTTCTTCCGCAGCTGCCATCACATAGGTCAAATCCGCATGGCCGTCGCCGCGCCGCGTGGGCGTTCCAACCGCGATGAAAACAGCCTCGGCGCCGTTTACTGCGGTCACCAGATCGGTGGTGAAGGTCAACCGGCCAGCCTCGACATTCTTGGCCATCAACGCCTCGAGCCCCGGCTCATAGATCGGGACTTCTCCTGCCTCCAGTTTGGCAATCTTTTCGGGGTCCTTGTCGACGCAGACCACATCATGGCCGAAATCGGAAAAGCATACACCTGATACCAGGCCGACGTATCCGGTCCCTATCATCGCGATTTTCATTCGCTTGTCCTTGTCACTGCTCTTCTTACGTTCTGCGGCAGGGCGGATTCCAAGTCAATCAAAGGGATGTGCTTGGACCCATCTGCAGGTCCACGCGTCACCTGCACGTCACGCTTGGGGCTTGGCGGGGCGGGTTGCGCACGCTATCACCGCGCCATCACAATCGCCGGAAGTCACCATGACCGAGCCCAAGACCCCGACCCAGATCGCCCATGATGTGCTCAGCATTGAAGGCGACGCGCTGCAACAGATGCGCGATACGCTGCCAGACACGTTCGATGACATTATCGAAACGCTGCTCAAGGTCCGGGGCCGCGTGATCGTTTCCGGCATGGGCAAATCGGGCCATATCGCCGCCAAGATCGCCGCCACCATGGCCAGCACCGGCACCCCGGCCCAAACGGTGCATCCGGGCGAGGCCAGCCATGGTGACCTGGGCATGATCACCTCAGACGACGCTGTGATCCTGATCTCGAATTCCGGCGAAACCCGGGAACTGGCCGACATCATTGCGCACACGCGCCGCTATGCGATCCCCTTGGTTGCAATCACCAAAAAAGCTGAAAGTACGTTGGGCACTCAAGCCGATTTTCTGTTGCAGTTGCCCAACGCGCCTGAAGCATGCGGCATTGGCATGGCCCCCACCACTTCCACCACCTGCACCATCGCCTTGGGTGACGCATTGGCCGTCGCCTTGATGAAATTGCGCGGGTTTGAACGGGAGAATTTCCTGGCGTTTCACCCAGGCGGCACCTTGGGTGCGCAGCTCCTGAAAGTCAGTGCCGTCATGCATACGGGGGACAGTCTGCCGATTGTGCATGAAACAACACCGATGAGCGATACTCTGATCGAAATGACCGCCAAGGGCTTCGGCGTGGCCGCTGTAGTGGAAAATGCCCGTCTGACAGGCGTCATTACCGACGGCGATTTGCGCCGAAACATGGAGGGCCTCATGGCCCAGACCGCTGGCGAAGTTGCGACGCGTACACCGCTGACCACAACACCTGATACCCTATTGGTCGAGGCACTGGGCGTCATGAACGCGAACAAACGCACGACGCTTCTGGTCACGGATGCAGATCATCATCTGGTCGGTCTGGTACATATCCATGACGCACTCCGTGCTGGCGTAGCCTGACACAAACCTCGGGGCACCTACCCGAGGAAGCAGCGCCCGGCGCGGATGACGAGAGATCAAGCCTGCGCGCTAGCGCACTCATTTTTGAAGCGGGCTTTTACCCGGTGACCTGATCGAGGGCTGCTTGAAGACAGCGCCACCCATCGCCCAACGGATAGTGATGGTTTCCGATAAATAAACCATTTTTATCAATATCTTCCGCATGGCGAAGCGTATCGTGGATCACGTGGTCCATATGCTTGACCACTACGTCATTCTTGGCAAAATTACCTGCCACAACGGGGCGGCATTCCACTTTGTGATCCCCCAAGGCGCGGATCAGATCGGCCCTATCAAATCCCGCATCCGGCTGCACCACCATTGAAAACCCAAACCAGCTGCTCTCGCCGATCTCCTGCTGAATTCGGATCTGCGGATAGGCTTGCATCAAAGCCCGGAAACGCTCCGCATTCTTGCGCCGCTCGCCCACAATCATCGGCAATTTTGCAATCTGTTCCTGGCCAATGGCACCGCTCATTTCCAAGGGGCGCAGGTTGTATCCTGGCAGTACGAATTTGAAAGATTCCTCAAACGGATCGTCGCTCTTTTCCCCTGTGACGTGATTGATCTTTGGCAAATGACGGGTCCAGCCATGCGATCTCACGCTCAGCATGATGTGGTGCAGCTCTTCGTCGTCAGTTACCACCAAACCGCCCTCCATCGTGGCGATGTGATGCGAGAAAAACGAAGAATAACTGCCCGCAATTCCGAATGTTCCTGCCTGGCGCCCCTGATATGTCGCCCCAAGAGATTCACAATTATCTTCAATTACCAGAATGTCGCGATCACCAATGATCGTCTCAATCCGGTCAAACGCATTCGGATTACCCAACAGATTAACAACCATGATGGCCCGTGTTTCAGGGCCAACCGCGTCCGCCAACGCATCCAGATCATAGTTCAACGTGTCCGGGTCGATATCGACAAACTTCATCCTCAGACCGTACTGGTGCAACGGATAATAGGTCGTGGACCAACTGACTGCCGGCACGATTACCTCGGCACCCTCCGCCAAGTGATGTTTGGAATGATATCGGAGCGCGGCAACAATAATCAGATTGGCTGACGAACCCGAGTTGACCATCACACAAAATTTGCTGCCCATCGCGGCGGCAAACTGCTCTTCGAACTTGGCCACTTCGGGACCCATCGAAAACATGCCTGATTTAACCACGCGGTCGATGGCCGCATATTCCTTGTCGTCCCAGCTTGTCGTGGCCAGCGGAAACCCCTGATCGCTCATGTGTTTTCCCCCTCCAACGCCAGAAAATGTGCATATGTCTGCGCGATGCCTTCCGCCAGACCCGTTTTAGGTTGCCAGCCGAATGCCGTTTGCCGATCCACCGCCATCAGCTTTTGCTTCATGCCAACAGGACGGTTCAGGTCGTGGGTGAACGTACCTTTCCAACCGATCACATTTGCGGCCTCGGCGTAGTATTCATTGATCGAATGGTCACGCCCGACGCCCATATTCATGCATCCAGGCAAATCATCAAACCGTGCGACGGACTGCCAGACCCCGGCCGCCAGATCCGCGGAAAACATGAACTCGCGACGTGCTGTCCCGTCTCCCCAAATTTCCACGCTGCTTGCCTGCGTCTGCTTGGCCTCATGCACTTTGCGGATGATGGCCGGCAAAAGGTGCGAAACCTTGGGGTCAAACTTGTCGTAGAGGCCATATAAATTGCATGGAATCAGTGTCTTGTACGAAACATCACCGGCTCTGTTTATAAAGTCGCACAACCGTGCAACCGCCAGTTTCGCCAGCCCATAGCCTTCGTTTGTTGGCTCCAACTCGCCTTTTCCCAGGCTGTCCTCTTGCAACGGATTGGGCGCATCGTGGGGATACATACAGCTTGACCCGAGGTTCAAAAGACGCGGTATCCCGGCGTCACGCGCCGCCAAAACGATATTGAATCCCATGTCCATATTGTCCGCCAGAAAGGCAGCAGGGTCCGCCATGTTGGCCTGAATCCCACCCACACGGCCCGCGGCATGGATCACTATATCGGGCGTCTCTGCCTTCAACACCGCCAGGACCGCTGGCCTGTCCGTCAGGTCCAATTCAGCGCTTGTTGGTGCAATAACCTGGTGGGAGGTCGCCACCGCGTGATCCTGCACAGCACGGCCCACCATGCCACGCCCCCCGGTCAGCAGGATTTTCATTTGCTGTCCTCAGCACGCTGCTGCGCCTGCGCCTCTGCCAGATCAGAGGCCGCCATTTCCCGAACCAATTCTTCGAAACTCGTCTCTGGTTCCCAGCCGAGCTGTTGGCGCGCCTTACTGGCATCACCCAACAGGGTTTCCACCTCCGCGGGGCGGAAATATTGCGGATCTACCCTGACGACCACACGGCCGTCCGCGTCGCGCGCCACTTCGTCGACACCTTCACCTTCGAATGTCAGTTGCATGTCCAATGCGTCTGCCGCGCTGTTCACAAAATCCCGGACGGAATATTGCTGCCCTGTGGCAATCACATAATCTTCCGGCCTGTCCTGCTGCAACATCAACCACATCATCTGGACGTAGTCACGCGCATGGCCCCAATCGCGCTTGGCGTCCATATTGCCCAACAGCAGTTCGTCCTGCATGCCCAACTTGATACGGGCCAGTGCGCGGGTGATTTTGCGGGTCACGAAAGTCTCCCCGCGAATGGGGCTTTCGTGGTTAAAGAGAATGCCGTTACAGGCATACATATTATAGGCTTCGCGGTAATTGACTGTGATCCAATAGGCATAGAGTTTGGCCACCGCATAGGGGGACCGCGGGTAGAACGGCGTGGTTTCACGCTGCGGCGTTTCTTGAACCAGGCCATAGAGTTCAGAGGTCGACGCCTGATAAAACCGGGTTTTTTCACCCATGACGAGAAAGCGTATTGCTTCCAGCAGGCGAAGCGCGCCCATGGCATCAGAATTCGCGGTATACTCCGGCTCTTCGAAACTGACCGCCACATGGCTTTGCGCCGCCAGATTATAAACCTCATCGGGCTTGGTTTTCTGCAATATATGCGTCAGCGATGAACTGTCCGTCATATCCCCATGATGCAACTGAAACTGCCCTGATTTACCCGGCTCGCCTTCGAACAGGTGGTCAATCCGCGCAGTGTTGAACAAAGACGTACGGCGCTTGATGCCGTGCACGCGGTAGCCTTTTTCAAGCAGAAATTCAGCCAGATACGCCCCATCCTGCCCGGTCACGCCAGTAATCAGTGCGGTTTTGACCATCTTTGCCTCGTCTTTTTTGTGCCTCTCACGGCGCTCCATCTCCCGGATACTGTTTTCATTGGCCAATGAACAGAGGGCAGATGGGACATCAAACGCACTCAAACGAATTTAAGCACACATTCACGATCTACGCGCGCGACGTTTTCCAGAGGATGTCACCTATCCCGGCCAGTCGCGCAAATCTTGCAAGTTCCGCATCAAGTTTTCCAAATCGGTTTTCACCCCATTTGACACCTGCCTCTGGCCAAAAACCGGTCACATGCATCCATCCCTTTGCCCGGTCGGCCTTGAGTTCGATCCGACCCACAAACCTGTCGCCTTCAAGCAAAGGATACACATAGTAGCCCCATTTCCTCTTCGCCGCTGGAACAAACATTTCGTTACGATACTCAAAACCAAATAGTCTTTGTGTTCGCATACGGTCACGTATGGCAGGATCAAAAGGGTTTAGAATACGCAGGCGTATGGTTGGCGCAGATGCGGCAGCAAGGCGCTGTTCGATATCCGGCGCACCCCAAGCACTAGACACCTGTCCATCTGCCCCTTCGACATCCACTGGAACCAAGTGGCGCTGCCCGTCGCACCATGCATTGGCCTCACGTGCTGTCATGGCTTCCCAAAAACGGCACAGCTCCCCTCCAGTGCCAAACGAAATTCTTTCAATTGACTGATTACAAAGCCAATTTATCTGATCTTTGTCCTCAACGTCGTATCGCAAATACGCCGGAAAGACACGATCACTGAGATTATAGTATTTGACGAAGTTTTCCCGAAAGCATGTTGCAAGCTCACCAGCATACCACATCTGGTCCAACGCTTTTTTGTGCGGCGGACGCGCCCACATTTCGCGTGGACCCTTGATTTTGGTATCGAACGCATGGGTCGATAACGCACCTTCTTTTTCAATACGCTTCCGTATGTTTTGTATCTCAGTTTGCGCCAAACCTGATTGAAACCATTCCGCTTCGGCCGCCTTTCGGCCCAACCGCTGGAACTGCCTCTGCCAATAGGGCAGGAATTCCATCGGAATCAGTGATGCATCATGCGTAAAGTGTTCAAAGATCGCACGATCCCGGCGCAACAACGGCCAGAGCATCTTTTCGCGATAGTTTTGATTGCGCGACCAAAGAATATGGTGGTGCGCGCGCGACACGTTGCGGATCGTGTCGATCTGGACGAACCCCAATTGTCGGATGATCCCCATCACATCCAGTGACCCCACGGGTGCGGCTGATAAGCCGTGTGACCACAACCACAATCGTCTGGCGCTTCGATTTGATATTTTCAACGCCGCCATGTCGCCCCCTGCTAGTCAGGTGTGCTTAGCAGGATCAAAGCATGGTGCAAATCACGTCCCTTTAAAGACAATACGGAATCCATGAACAAGCGACCTGCAGCGCAGGCGCGGCGGTTTCCCGCACGTTCGAGGTCGTTGAACGCCCGTTCCAAGGCGCGCTCATCAGGGTGCCCCTCTACCGTTTGGGCCAGCGCGGCATTGATCCGTCCTACAACCCGTGCTTCATCCGCGGCAGAGAGCCGGGCGACGTCGCGCGTTGCGCCGAACCGTGCAGCTCTATACTGAATACGGTAATATTCCTTGAGCGCGGGCGTGTTCAGACGGGCAGCAACAGCACCCGTCGCCTTCGCGCGGCGTTCCGGCGAAAGTCTTTGCTTAATCACCAGACCACATTCCCGGTCAGGCAGTGCTTTCAACATGGTTTGCTCGACCAAATAGAAATACCGCAGATCGCGCGCGGAAAGATGGCCTAGACCACGATCCACCAAAGGCCAGAACAACCCTCCGGCCTGGGCCGAAGGGATGGACGTCTGTTGTGCGGCCAAGACACGGTCGGCGATATTACCCGCAATCAACGGATCACGCAGCATCCGTACGATCTGCGCCTCGGCGAGATCCAGCTTTTCGCCACGAAATCCGATGGCGGCCATATCTTCGCGAATTGTCGTGAAAGTCGGAAGCTCCCCCAAGAGTCGGACCAAATCCGATTTGCGGACCTGATTTTCCTGCGCGGTTGCGTGTTGCGGCGTCACAAAGGTGACGGCAAGCAGCAGGCATATTGTTGAAACAGAACGGAAAAGCGCCAAATCGTTTCCTTTTTTCGCAGTGCCCGCCGTGAACCAGATGTTCAGCAATCCACCTTGTACATATGTCTAGGGTTTTTGGGACGAATGGAAACCCCTGTGCCCTACACATGTTCGGGAAGCTGCGGCACCGAAGCGATCAGTCGTTGCGTGTAAGAGTGCTGCGGATTGTCAAAAACATCGTCGGTCGCGCCCTCTTCCACGATTTTTCCCGCATGCATAACCAGCACTCTGTCCGTCACATTGCGCACCACGCTGAGATCGTGGCTGATGAACAGATATGTCAGATCATACTGATCGCTCAACTCTGCCAACAGGTCCAGAATTTGCGCCCGCACCTGAACATCAAGCGCGCTTACAGCTTCGTCCAAAACAATGAGGTCAGGTTGGTTGATCAAGGCCCGCGCAAGGGCAATGCGCTGGCGTTGACCGCCGCTGAACTCGTGGATGTACTTTTCCTGGTCCTCGGGCTTCAGACCCACACGGATCAGCGTGTCACTGATGGCATTGTACAAGCGTTCACCCGTCGGCGGCGTGTCGCGGACATGAAGCGGCTCTGCCACAAGACGGCCCACCCTGTGACGCGGATTGAAGCTGCCGTAGGGGTCTTGGAAAACGGCCTGCAGCACCGTGCGATCCGCCGTTTCTATCGGCTCACCGTTAAGTGTGATCTGTCCGGATTGAAGCGGCTCCAGCCCCAAAATCGAGCGCATCATTGTCGACTTCCCGCACCCGGATTCGCCCACCAATCCAAGGTTCTCACCGCGTTTGAGCTCAAAACTCACCCCATTCACAGCACGAAATCTCGGTGGGGTATGAAACCACTTTTGCCGTGGCAGTACATATTCGCGCACGGCGTCACGGACCTGCAGAATAGGTATATCGGTTGGTTGCTTCTGACGCTCCGGAACATGACCCGAGGCGGCCATCAGGGATTTTGAATAGGGGTGGTGTAGTTTGGAAATCTCGCCGGTTTCGATCACCTCACCGCCTCGCATGATCACCGTGTGATCCGCCATGTCGCTGACCACACCCAAATCATGGCTGATCAAGATCAGACCCATGCCATCGGCCTCGACCAATCGCCGCAGCAAATTGAGGATGTCGGCTTGGGTAGTGACGTCCAGAGCTGTGGTTGGCTCGTCAGCAATCAAGAGTTGGGGCCGCAACGCGATGGCCATGGCGATGCAGACCCGTTGCCGTTGCCCCCCGGACAATTCATGCGGATATCGCGACAAAGGCATGTCCAACTCGACCCGGGCCAGTGTTTCTGCGGCACGTGCAAGCGCTTCTGAGCGGCTGATTTTTTCGTGCTGCAAAATGGTTTCTGCCACTTGATCACCGATACGGTGCAATGGGTTCAATGCGGTCATTGGTTCCTGAAACACCATACTAACGCTCTTGCCACGCACGCCGCACAGGCGGGCTTCGTCCATCTCGGTCAAGGTCGCGCCAGCCAGCGTAACCTGCCCCGACATACGCGCACCGGGCGGGAGAAGTTGCAGGATAGACAGGGCCAGCATGGATTTCCCCGAGCCGCTTTCACCAATGATGCCAACAATCTGACCCTCGGCGACCTGTAGCGAAACGTCGCGAACCACGGGCCCGTCCGGGAAGGAAACTGTGACATTGCGTGCGTCCAGAAGTGTCATGCTGAACGCCTTTCAAGCCGGGGGTCCAACGCATCGCGAAGCCCATCACCCAAAAGGTTAAGCCCCAGCACCGCCAGCAAAATCGCCAACCCGGGGAAGAGGGCCAGATGCGGTGCAGGAACGATCAATGTCTGGCTGTCCGCCAGCATCTGACCCCAACTCGGCACCGGCGGTTGTGCCCCAAGGCCGACATAGCTCAGGCCGGCCTCGGCCAGAATGCCCAGGCTGAACTGGATTGTGCCCTGCACGATCAACAGGTTTGCGACATTCGGCAAAATATGCTCGACGCTGATCCGCATCGCAGATTTACCTGCCAGTCGTGCCGCCAGAATGAAGTCCCGCGTCCAAAGCGACAAAGCGGCGCCGCGCACCAGCCGGGCAAAGACGGGAATGTTAAAAATCCCGATGGCGATGATGGCATTCAACGCCCCAGGACCAAAGATCGCGGTGATCATGATCGCAATCAGCAGGCTGGGGAACGCAAAGATAAGATCGTTGCCGCGCATGATGATTTCATCGAGCCATCCGCCGCGTTGCGCTGCGGCGGCCAGGCCCAAAGGAACGCCCAGTCCCATACCGATCCCAACGGCAACCACGGCCACCGCAAGCGACGTGCGCGCACCAATCATGATCATGCTGAGAATATCGCGGCCCAGATGATCCGTCCCCAGTACATGATCTGTGGTGGGGGTTTGCATCCGTCCGGCAATGTCCACAATCGTGATATCGTAGGGCACCCAAACCAGCGAAATGAGGGCAGCTCCGGCAAAGACTACGCTCAAAACGGCCCCGATGATCAGACTGGCCCTCATCCGCGGTGCCTCAATCGTGGATCAATCCAAGCATACGCCAGATCAACAGCAAAGTTCACGGCAATCACCGCAAAGACAAGCAGCATGACAACGGATTCCACCACGATCAAATCCCGCGCGGTAACCGATTTGAAAATCAACTGCCCAAGACCGGGCAGGTAGAAAACATTCTCGATAATGATCGCACCTGCCAGCAGGAACGAGAACTGCAAGCCGATGATGGTCAACACGGGGATCAGGGCATTGCCGAACGCGTGTTTGCGAATTGCCTGGCCGCGGGTTAGGCCCTTGGCGCGGGCCGTCCGGATATAATCTTGGCCCAGTGTTTCAAGCAGTGAAGATCGCATGACCCGTGCCAGAATGCTGGCCTGCGGCAGGGCCAACGCAATGGCGGGCAGGGTCAGGGATTTCATCGCAGGCAAAAACCCTTTGTCCCACCCCGCAAAGCCACCTGCGCTGAACCACCGCAAGTTGATGGCAAAGACCAGAACCATCAGCATCGCAAACCAGAAATTTGGAATTGCGATCCCCAGTTGCGTAAACCCCATCACCCCAACATCCGCTGCGGAACCACGGCGCGACGCCGCCCAGATGCCCGCGGGAAAGCCCAATAGAATGCTTAGAGACAAGGCATAAAGAGCCAATGGGAGGCTGATCCACAGCCGGTCCGCAATCATTTCGGACACAGGTGTCCGGTATGTGTAAGAGGTGCCAAAATCACCGGTAAGCATGCCTCCGACCCAACGCAGGTATCGCGCGACAGGTGAGCCATCCAATCCCAGCTCGGATCGCAAAGCCGCCAGCGTATCGGCCCGGGCGTTCAGGCCAAGCATATAGGCGGCGGGATCGCCAGGAACGACTTCAAGCGCACAGAAAATGACCAGACTTGCCACCCAGAGTGACACGATCAAAGACACAAACCGCTTCGCGATATAGCGCAGCATCATGCGCCCCTTCTGGCTTTATCGATCTTGAGCTGCACGCCAAGCCCGTGGACGGAATACAGACGGGAGCCTTGCGATCAAACGCTTATTCTTCCCAATAGACACCGGTCAGATCGGTGGCTTGGGTTGGTGCGTCCTGCCACAGGCCACGCAGCCGCGCATCCGCCACGGTGGCCGAAGCCAGCTGGAACAGGAAACCGTTCACATAGTCTTCCGCGATAAGACGTTGTGCCGCCATCAGCCAGTTGGATCGCATCGCAGCGTCTGTTTCCGCGTTCAATTCTTTCATGACCGCTTGAAACGGCACGCTGTCATATTGGAAATAATAGTCAGGACGCGCATAGATCCCGATATCCATCGGTTCCGTGTGGCTCACGATGGTAAGGCCGAAATCCTTGCCGCGAAACACCTCTTCCAACCATTGCGCCCATTCCAGATTGGTGATTTCGGTCTCGATCCCCACGGCGCGCAGTTGCGCTGCCAGAATCTCGCCCCCGCGCCGCGCATAGGACGGCGGTGGCAGTTTCAGCGTGGTCGTAAAGCCGCCTTCAAAACCGGCCTCCGCCAAAAGCTGGATCGCAAGCGCGGGGTCGTAGGTGGATTTATCGGTCAGGTCCACGTAATCAGGATGGTGTGGCGCAAAATGCGTGCCAATAGGCGTTCCAAGCCCGAACATGGCACCATCAATGATTGCCTGACGGTCAATCGCATGGGCAATGGCGCGCCTGACACGCACGTCATCCAGCGGCGGCACCTGATTGTTGATCGCGAGAATGGTTTCGCCCTCTGTGCTGCCCACCAGCACCTGGAACCGGGGATCTGCATCGAATTGCGGTAAATTCTCAGGCGCCGGAAAGGCCGGAAACGCATGCACATCTTCTGCCATCACGGCGGCAAAACCTGCTGACGGGTCACTGATGAAGCGAAAAACCACATTTTGCAGTTTGGCGGGTGTGCCCCAATATTCAGGATTACGCTCCAATTCGATCCGGTCACCCTGGACCCAGTCCTTGAACCGGAATGCGCCTGTTCCAATTGGCTTTTGCTTGATTTCGCCAATGCTCTCAGGGGCCACAATAACCGCGTCACCCCAGGCCAGATTGAAGAGCAAGCTCCCATTCGGCTGACCGAGGGTGATTTTCACCAGATAAGGCCCGATCACATCAACCTGAGTGATGCCTTCAAACAGCGCTTTTTGCGCGTTTTGACTGGTTTCATCCCGGGCACGGTCCAAAGAAAATTTGACATCTCTGGCGTCCATCTCCGTTCCGTCATGGAACGTAACCCCCTCATGGAGCTTGAAAATATACTGTGTCCCATCTTCGGAAATCGTCCAGGTTTGCGCCAGCCCGGGCATCACGGAGCCGTCCGAAGCAAAGCGCGTCAAGCCTTCGAAAACATTGGCGTAAAGGACCTGATCAATCGCCCCTGCCGCGGCACTTGTCGGGTCAAGATGCGGCGGTTCCAGTTGCAGGGCGACAACAATGTCGTCTTTGGCATGCGCAAGTGCAGCAACTACGCTGAACAAGCCGGCCAAAGCATATTTTCTCAATGTTTCCATCGTTTCTCCGAACATGTACCATTGCAAGTTGGTCACATACCCTAACTCTTCCCGTAAATTGCCGGGTGATCAAGCACCGTTTGACCAACAGGACGGTAGAATTTTAGGCGCAGAGTTGATAGGACGTGCTGCAACGCAGCATAAACCGGTTAAAAATATGAGCGCTACGGCTAAAAAAACCTCTCCGATGCCTGATGATATCAGGGCTATGAAAGGCGATACGCCAATTGTCAGCCTGACCGCCTACACCACGCCAATGGCGCATATGATGGACGCACATTGCGACTTTGTACTGGTGGGCGACAGCGTCGGCATGGTGCTACACGGGCTGCCTTCTACCTTGGGTGTCACCATGGAAATGATGATCTTGCACGGACAGGCCGTGGCCCGCGGATTGAAGAATGCAATGCTGGTTATGGATATGCCCTTTGGCAGCTACGAAGAAAGCCCCGAACAGGCTTTTGCCAACGCGGCCACCTTGATGCGTGAAACAGGGGCTGCCGCGGTCAAACTGGAAGGCGGCCGTCATATGGCCGACACCATCGCCTTTCTAGTCGCGCGCGGGGTGCCCGTGATGGCGCATATCGGCCTCACACCTCAATCGATCAATACGCTTGGCGGCTACAAGGTTCAGGGCCGCGACAGCGAAGCAAAAGCTTTGAAGATCGATGCACAGGCAGTCAGTGATGCTGGCGCCTTTGCCGTGGTGCTTGAAAAAGTACCCGCCAATCTCGCGGATGCCATCACCGCCGACATCAGCATCCCGACAATCGGGATTGGCGCCTCGGCGGGCTGTGACGGGCAAATTTTGGTCGTCGATGACATGCTGGGTCTGTTTACGGCCTTTAAACCAAAATTCGTCAAACGCTATGCCAAACTCGGCGAAGACGGCGAAGCCGCAATCGAAGCCTATGCCGCTGACGTTCGCGCACGGAAATTCCCGGCATCTGAACACACTTTTGCGGATCATGCGCCGAAAAAGGGCAAGTCTAAATGACGGCGCCCATCCTGCGCACATTGGACGAACTGCGCAACACCACCCGTGATTGGCAGCGCGAAGGTGCGCGGATCGGGGTCGTGCCCACCATGGGTGCCTTGCATGACGGTCACCTGTCGCTGGTAGAGGCCGCAAAAAAAGAATGCGACCGCGTCATCGTGACGATCTTTGTCAATCCGATGCAGTTCAATAACCCGGACGACCTCGAAAACTATCCGCGCACCGAACACGAAGATGCCCGCAAGCTGGAACGGTTCGAAATTGATCTGCTCTATGTGCCTGATGGTCCGCAAATGTATCCCGACGGGTTTGCAACGACGGTCACCGTGGCAAATCTGACTGACGTTCTATGCGGTGCGCACCGCCCTGGTCATTTCGACGGGGTTGCCACGGTTGTTGCCAAGCTTTTCCTGCAGACATCCGCCACAGACGCGTATTTCGGCGAAAAGGACTTCCAGCAATTGCAGATTGTGCGCCGCATGGCGCGCGATCTGGATATTCCGATTACGGTTCACGGCTGCCCCACAATCCGCGAAATCGACGGGCTGGCCATGTCCTCACGCAACCTGCTTTTGTCCGACAGGGCGCGCGTCAAGGCGGCGGCTCTCAATGAGGAAATGGAGAGTATTGCCGCAGAAATGGCCAAGGGGACACCGTTTTCCAGCCTGCGGGATGCAGCGATCAAAAGGATTGAAAACGCCGGTTTTACCAAGGTCGAGTACCTTGAGGTGCGCGCCAACGATGATCTGGAGTTACTGGATCAACCTGAGCGTCCGGCCCGTTTGTTGGTGGCCGCATGGCTCGCGGGTGTCCGGCTGATCGACAATATTTCGGTCAAGGATTAACGGCCGCAAAATGCGCCTTCGCATCGGTCGGGGATGCAACCTTGCCTCATACGGCCCGAGGAGACTGCCGGAGGCGGTCGACGAGACATCAAGCGCGCGTGTTACGCGCTCAATTTATCAACTTAGTGGATGGTTTGACCGGGCAAGCTGCACAGCGGTGCATCGCGCAGGATCGAGGTGACGAAACGCCCCTCATCCGTGTCAAGAATAGCATATCCATAGCCACGCAGGCGGTGTTTCCACTCACGCTCCGAAATCGCCATATCACGCTCTCGCATGACCAGATCGCGGATTTTGGCCTTGGCCTCACGGTTCAGAATTTCCATTTTAGCAGCCTTTCTGCAGAAATATTTGAACCAGTGTTAGTTAACGGCAGTGGCGACAATCGTCTCAGAAAAGGGCGGCCATGGGATAAATCTGGGGCATCTGCCACAATTGAAAACCGGCTCAGCCGCCGCACATTCGATCAAGGTACCGGGTAAATTGCCACAGGTTGCGCTCGATCGGATGCAGCGTGCCCTGGGGCAACATGGCCGACGATGTCCCCCGATAGAGCGCCTCCACCAACAGCTTATCCTCATCATTTGCCACGTTCATGTAGTCGCGCAGGTCAGCGAGCCATTTGTCATAGGCCGCCGGCTTGATATCCGCCAGAACCTCTGGCGGAATGGCCACCCCCACGTGGCGACAAACCGGCCCACGCCGTCCGGCTGCACCGAGATGTACCAGAGATAGTCCGGCATGACGGTGACCAAATGGCAGGGAAACACGCAGAAATCCACCATGGTCCGGCGCCATTCACCGCTCAGGCGCTCATTAGCATGATGCGCCGCCCCTCCACCCGTCTCCGCCTGTTGGGACGCGCGATGGTAGCCATAATAATCGCTATCCTCACCGCAGACATATTCCTCCAACGGTTTTTTGTGCTTGGCGAACGTCTTCTTATGCGCCATCGGCACATGGTAACTTTCGGTAAAATTCTCAATCAGATTTTTCCAATTGGCATCCCATGCCATCGTTTCACGCATCACCGTGCGGTAGCATCCCATATCGTAGCGCCCGACCACCTGATCGCGCAGGGGTGCCAGAGCCTCCGCCAATGAAATTGCCGGAGATGGGGACAGGCTGACATACAAAAAACCCTCCCAAACTTCTGTGTGCAACGAACGCAACCGATGCTCAGACAGATCAAACCCGTCTTTCATCTCCATATAGGGCGCGCGGATCAACGCCCCTGACAGATCATAGGTCCAGGCGTGATAGGGACAGACAAACCGTTTGGTCCGGCCTGTGACTTCCGGCGCAAGGCAGGCAAACCGATGCGCGCAGGCATTCACAAAACCCTGGATACTGCCATCGCTTTGGCGCACCACCAACACCGGCACACCGGCAACATCGTGGGTCAGATACGCGCCTGCCTCGGCAATTTCATCCGCGCGTCCGATGCAAATCCATTCCTGCTGGAAAATCCGCTGGTGCTCATGGGCATGGAATTCGGCGGAATGGTTGACCGCCGGCGGGATGGGATGTGCCGTTTCAAACGGAGTTCGAGCGGCCTCATGCAATGCCTCCAGTACCAATGTCAGAGAGGTATCCGTATGGGCGTTTTTCAAAAAATGCGATGCCATGTCACAAGATTAGAGGCGCCAAACCACGCATCTTGTCTGTTTGCGACACGCTCACAGCCCGTTAAGCGCGGGTTTCGGCCTCAATCTCTGCCCGGCTTTTTCGAGCCCGTTCGGTAGCTGATTTCAACTGGCCACACGCTGCCATGATGTCTTCGCCCCGCGGCGTGCGCACCGGGCTGGCATAGCCCGCTTTGTAAATGATCTCGGCGAATTTCTCGATACGTTCCGGGTCGCTGCGCTGATGCGGAGCACCCGGCCATTCATTGAACGGTATAAGGTTGATCTTGGCCGGAATGCCTTTGATCAACTGCACCAGGCGCCGCGCATCCGCGTCGCTGTCATTCACATCCTTCAGCATCACATATTCAAACGTGATCCGCTCAGAATTGGACAGCCGCGGATAGTCGCGCAAGGCCCCCAACAGGGCTTCTATGTTCCATTTCTTGTTGATCGGCACCAGCTTGTTGCGCACTTCGTCGGTGGTCGCGTGAAAGCTTACGGCCAACAAACATCCGATCTCATCTGCGGTTTTCGCAATCTCTGGCACCACGCCCGATGTGCTCAATGTGATCCGACGACGGCTCAGGGAAATCCCTTCCGGGTCCATCGCGATATTCATCGCATCGCGCACATTGTCAAAATTATAGAGCGGCTCACCCATGCCCATCAGGACGATGTTGCTCAGCAAGCGCGCGTCATAAGTACGTGTGCCGGGCTCAGGCCATTCACCCAGATCGTCACGCGCCATCATCACCTGGCCCACGATTTCGCCGGCCGTCAGATTTCGCACCAACTTTTGCGTCCCTGTATGGCAAAAGGAACAGGTCAGCGTGCACCCCACTTGCGAACTGATACAGAGCGTGCCGCGGGTTTCTTCGGGAATATAGACAACCTCAACCTCGTGCCCCCCGGCAATCCGGACAAGGTACTTGCGCGTACCATCCGCGCTGACTTGTTTGTCCACCACTTCGGGCACAGCAATGACGAACTTCTCAGCCAATTCCGCCCGATACGCCTTGCTGAGGTTTGTCATCGCGTGAAAATCACGCACGCCCCACTGATAGATCCATTGCCAGATCTGCCCGACGCGCATTTTAGCCTGCTTTTCCGGCGTGCCGTTTTCGATCAGCAGCGCGCGCAGCGCATCACGGGTCAATCCCACAAGGTTAACCGGTCCCTCCGGCATCTTCCGGGGGATTGTCAGCACATCTTGCGTGATTGGCGCGGTCTTCTCGGTCATCTCGACGGTTCTCTCGGCTACCAGAAGGACCTCATATAGGATTTCTTCCGGAAAGCAAAAAGAACACCCGCTTATTTTTTGCCCAAAAGCACCGCTTCCACGCGCCTGTTTGCCTCGCGGCCGGTGGCACTGTGGTTTGCTGCCAACGGTGACAGATACCCCACGCCATGGGCTTGTAATTGACGGCGCGGCACGTTGTAGTCTTCGATCAAACGCCGCAGCACCGACTGTGCCCGTTTCCGGGAGAGCGCGACATTATCCTTCAGCGTACCCACGAAATCCGTATGCCCAACCAAAGCCACGCGGCGGTCAGAGTTTTCCAAAAGGAATGCTGAAAGTGCTTCGAGTGACGCAAAGCGCCCCGCGCCCAGCTCAGAAGAGCCTGTGCTAAATTCCAGATCCTGCAAAATCACATGCCCGGCCGCGGTCAGCCCGGCCGCTAGAGATTGGTCGCCAGATGATGTTTCAGCCGCGGGTATCGTCGCCCCACCGGCTGTCACACTCACACTGCCTGATCGTCCATCGGGCGTGACCTCAATAATTTGGACGTACCCAGCACCACCTGATTGGCTAACGATGATCGAGACGAATTGATCCACCTTGCCGCCGGTTGCGGCGCGTTTCTGGGCGGATAAGAACCGAAAATCGAAGAGATCAATATGCATGGCAGGAGCTTGCAAAATTGGCGTGTTGAAGCGGAAGTCGAACCCCCCACACTCCTGTCCGCCGCAATCGAGCAACACCTCATAGCCACCCTCTGCAAGCTGTTCGCGCAACGGACGGATCATTTGCAACGTCGAAGACCCTGATTGCGGTAAGCGCCACGCCCGTTGCAAGACCCGGCCTTCGACCGGCACCACCGGGAGTTGGCCATCGGAAAAGGCAGCAACCGGCACGCTGTAACGACCGGGTTCATTCAGAACTTCCCCTGTCAGTTTCGCGCCACCAGGCAAAGACAACTCCAGCCCGCGCGCAGCAGCACCTATCAGCGCCGAAGCCACCAAAAACGTCAGAAAGATGCGCCCGGGTCGCATCATCGCGCTCACCGGGCTTGCGCGTGATAGTCGGCATTGGGGACCATGCCCGTCGCGCTGGCCACTCTGTTCGACATGTTGAAAAATCCCGTCACGTTCGCAATGTCCCAGATGTCCCGGTCAGAAAATCCAACCTGTCGCAGGGCAACACGGTCGTCTTCTTCAATCGCCGCGCTCTGGGTGGTGACCTTGGCGGCAAAATCCAGCATGGCGCGTTGCCGCGCGTCCAGAGCCGCGACCCGGTAATTCATCACCATCGCCTCTCCCAAGGCCGGGTCGCCCGACAGCGCCCGCACGGCGGCCCCATGGGCAACCTGACAATACCAGCAGCGATTGATGGAGCTGACCACCACAGCAATCATTTCACGATCGAGCTTGCTGAGCCCGCTCTCGGCCAGCATCAGATCATTGTAGAGCGCGGTGAACGCGTTCAGCTTGTCGATGTCAAACGCATGCGCCTTGAGAACGTTTGGCACCATTCCCAGTTTTTCCTGACAGATATCGAAGTATTTCTGCGTTGCCTCGGGCAACGGATCGACCATTGGCAGGTCTAGAGCGGTCGGCGTTTCAGGCTGGGTCATATCGATCATCCTTTTCGGCGGTAATGGTACTGTCCCACAAGCGTCATCCCGAGGGAAGAATAGAGCGCATTTGCCGCCACATTGGCTTGCGTGCAGATAATGGACATATGTGTCGCACCCTGATCCGCGGCCCAAAATGCCGCCTCCTGCATCATGTAACGCCCCATGCCTTCGCGCCGGTGCCTCTCAAGGACTTCCAGCGCATGAACCATGGCGATCCGGTCGTGAATGGCAACAAAACCTGTGGCCGCAGGCCGGTTGTTTGATCGACCAAAAAGACCCGTTTTCACACCCTTTGCCCGCGCCATGACCTCAACCCGCGCCGGCCCGATGCCACCGGCGGCCCAGATATCGCGCATGATCGCCAACGGTTCCCAAATCGCAAAGGTGGAGACACGCGGCGGTCGCTCGGTCATCAGATCAGTCAATGGCGTTACGTAAATATTCACCGGATCAACAATTGGATATCCCGCCGCCTCCAGCATGGCATCCAGGCTGGTTTCGCCATCCCGGATCATGAATAATTGCGGCTGATCCAGATCGCGCATCGCCGCCTCGGCCATTGGCAGATCATCCAGTGTCACTTTTTGGGTCGTGGTTGCGGCACTGACGCGTTGGCCACCGCCCTTCCCGTCCCGTATGGTCCAGGGGCCAACCGTCATTTCAGTCGCCGCGGGCCACGTGCCTTCGATGACGGAATAGAGGTGTTGAACCCCCGGCATCATGCCGAAAACTCCGCCTGAAGTTCCGCCATGGCAGCCGTCACCTGCGCCGGATCGCTGCCCCGGATCACGATATTGGATCCAAAGGCACCATCGCGCTGAAACGGGTAAGAACCAATCGACAATTCCGGATACCGATCCGCCAGCGCTGAGAGCGGCCCTGCGATGTCACCCTCACCGCGGCAAATTTCCTGTGTCTGGGAGGTCAGAGGCCGCCCGCCAGTGAGTGTCGGCAAAACGGTGGCAACCATGGCAGTAAAAACCGCAGGAACACCAGCCATCACATGCACATTTTCCAAGGTGAAACCCGGCGCCACACTTACCGGGTTGTCGATCAATGTGGCCCCGTCCGGAATGCGCGCCATGCGCAACCGGGCTTCGTTCAGATCATACCCTTTGGCTTCGTAATGCGCGGCCAGCAACGCGCGCGCATCGTCACGAACGCTGATGGGCACATCAAACGCCCGAGCCACATTTTCCGCCGTAATGTCATCATGCGTTGGCCCGATGCCGCCGGACGTGAATACGGTGTCATACGCGGCACTCAAGGAGCGCACGGCACTCACAATCGCCTCCGGATCATCGCTGACAACCCGAACCTCCACCAAATCGATCCCGGCTTTGGTCAGCTCACACGCTAGATGATGCATATTGGCGTCGCGCGTGCGGCCTGACAAAATTTCGTCGCCGATCACAAGCATCGCTGCGGTGGGATTAGCCATGACATCTCCTTGTATGGGTCCGGTCACCGGTATAGGCCTGCAATCATGCGCTTTCAAACCCCTCTTGTCCCTGCCATTCTGATCCGCCGCTATAAAAGGTTTCTGGCAGATATCTGGCTGGAGGATGGCCGCGAGGTTACTGCACATTGCGCCAACCCGGGCTCGATGCTGGGCCTGAAAGAACCCGGCATGCGGATTTGGGTTGAACCAAATGACGATCCCAAAAAGAAACTGAAATTTGGGTGGCGCCTGGTGGATCATGAAAATGGCCACTTTACCGGCGTGGACACCTCGGTGCCGAACCGAGCCCTGCGCGCAGCGATCATGGCGCGAGAGATCCCGGAACTGGCGATGTATCACACCGTCAGACCCGAGCAGAAATACGGTCAAAACAGCCGCATCGATTTTTTGTTGCAAGAACCCGGATTGCCTGACGCCTATGTCGAGGTGAAATCCGTCACCCTGTCACGCCAGCCGGAATTGGCTGAATTTCCAGACAGTGTGACCGCCCGTGGCGCGAAACACGTGGCGGAGCTGTCCAAGATGGCACAAGAAGGACATCGCGCGGTGGTGTTTTACCTGATCCAACGGACCGATTGCACATTGATGACAGTGGCGGCCGACGTCGACCCGACTTATGCAAAAGCTTTTGAACTGGCACGCCAGGCCGGTGTCGAGGTTCTGGCCTATGACACGCGGATCACGCCGCAAGAAATTCTGGTCGGAAACGCCGTTCCAGTAACCTGAACGCCAAGTTCGCACCATTCTTTTTCGGGGCCAAGGGTCAGTTATTCCTGACTGAGAGACAACCTCAAGACGTGTTACTCTGCCAGAGCGTGCAGTGCCCCTCCTTATTTTTCAGGCACCTGGCGCAGCATTAAATACCAAAATTTTTCAAACAATTTTTATGTGTGGAGTACTTACAATGAATAAGAAAGACTTCCTGAAAACACTCGATGATGAGCGTGACGAAAACGTTGCACGGCTGGTTTTTTCGGGCCGCGCGCTCAGCAAGAGCAAAGACAGTCTGCATATGTGCACATCATCGGGTGTGGTTCTGATCCCGATTGATGAGATTGAGAATGTGGAACGCGTCTATGAAAAGATCGACCGCAATCTCGTGAACGTCACGGTGCGCAATTCCGATGCGGTGCGTCATGTGCTGCAGGTTGAACAATTGCGCGACACACCCGGCGCGGCCCCTGCCGCCGATGATGGACCGATGGACCTGACGCATTTCGATCACGGCACTGCCACGGATCAAATGATCCTCGATGCCTGTGATGCCACGGATGTGTTCGTCCCACCGTCCTCTTTCACGCGGTGATCCCATGGAAAAGGCCGATCTGAACGATTTCCTCTCAGACCTGACAATGTGTGACATGGACCCAGATATCATGGCGGTGCGCGGTCATGTTCTGCGCGGGCCTGAGGGCCGAACGCGGATTTTGACTGCCGGGATCTATCTGGATGTGCACCCCAATGACATCCTGTCCATTCATCAGGTTGGGGTCGGATCGGCCGAGGTTGAGGTGGCGCTGCAATCTGGCGCCACCTTGCACGGCATTGGCCCGTCCGAGCCGTTTCGCGACCGTATTGAGACAGGCGGCATCCCTTTCACTGTCCTGACGCGCCCACCGGAAACAGCGCATCGCCACAGCATCGAAAAACGGCGGGTTGAGTTCCACAAAAAGGAACGCGCGTTTCTTCAAAAATATGGGCTGTTTGAGCGAAAGGCTTCAGAATGATTTTGATCGTTGATGACCCGCAGGACGTCCACACCCATTGTGTCCGTCAGGAATTATCCGGAATGAACGTGGCCAGCGCCGTACTGGATTGCGCCGATTTTGGCAAAAACGCGCGGCTTAGCATTTCTGCCCGGAACGCGGCAGAATTCACCTGCTCTGATACCGGTCAGACGCACGCTGTGCGCGACGTTTCCACCACGTGGCTGCGCCGTCCCGGGCGGTTCGATCTTACCGATGCCATACGCGACACACACCTTGGTTTTGTGACCCACGAGTGGCGCGATATGTTCTGGGGGCTGATGGACAGCATGATCTGTCGGTTCGTCAATCCCTTGGCGCAACAGGAGCGTGCAACCAAGATTTTGCAACTTCAGGCCGCGCAGGCCGCCGGGTTGAACATACCGGACACATTGGTCTCGAACGATGCGGCGGCCATCACGGCCTTCGTTGACCGGCACCGAGGCCAGGTGATCCACAAGTCCCTGACGCAGGCCAAATCCATGTTGTTCAAAACCAAAAAATGGTCATCCGATGAAAGCGGCCATCTGGACCAGGTCCATCTGGCCCCGATTATGGTGCAGGAGTTGATCACCGGTGTTCTGGACGTGCGGGCCACGGTCATGGGCGACAGGGTCTTTGCCGCCATCATGGAAAGCCCCCCGGATGTCATCGACAGCCGGCTGGTAACCGATCTGCCCTACGAAACCTATGCGCTGTCTCCGGAGATCACGGAACAGATTTTGGACCTGATGCGACGGCTTGGGTTGGTCTATGGCGCCGTTGATTTCAAACTGTCGCATGACGGAACTCCCTATTTCCTCGAGGTCAATCCGCAAGGGCAATTTGCCTATATCGAAATCGCAACCGGTATGCCGCTGATCGGTGAATTTGCCCGGTTTCTGGCCGCCAATGAAAAGAGCGGCGGATAGGCCCCAATCACGCGGATGCGAGCATCGCTCACGCCCTCTGGCCCTTTTGTTCAATCCGCCCTAAATAGAGCGGCGAACAGGACGACAAAGGGCGCTGACGTGAAAGACAAGCACAGCGGTAAAACCACACGCGACGGCATCCGCATCCACGAGGCAGCGGATTTTGCCGGTATGCACGCCGCCGGTGCCTTGGCCGCGCGCATTCTGGATGAGATTGCGGACCATGTTTTTGTGGGCCAAACCACCGGTGAGCTTGACCGGATGATCGAGAACAAGGTCAACACCGCGGGCGCCACATCCGCCACCATCGGCTACAAGGGCTACAAACACGCCAGTTGCATCAGCGTGAACCACGTGGTCTGCCATGGCATCCCCGGCGACAAGAAGCTGAAGGACGGCGACATCCTGAACATCGATGTCACCGTTGTTGTCGACGGGTGGTATGGTGACACGTCGCGCATGTATGTGGCGGGCAAGCTTTCGCGCAAGACAGAGCGATTGATCCAGGTAACGCACGATTCACTCTTCAAAGGGATCGAGGCGGTCAAACCAGGCAATACATTCGGTGATATTGGTCACGCGATCCAGAGTTTTGTAGAAGCGCAGCGCATGTCCGTCGTGCGCGATTTTTGCGGTCATGGTCTGGGCCGGGTGTTCCACTCTCCCCCAAATGTGCTGCATTACGGCCGCGCGGGCACGGGTCCGGTGCTGGAAGAAGGCATGTTCTTCACGATTGAGCCGATGGTCAATCTGGGACGTCCCGAAACCAAGGTCCTGTCCGACGACTGGACCGCCGTCACCCGCGATAAATCCCTGTCCGCCCAATTCGAACACTCCATCGGCGTCACGGCGGATGGCTGCGAGCTTTTCACCCTCTCCCCCGCAGACAGGTTCCACCCGACCTGGCGTTAACGGCGTTGGTTTGAGGCTTTACGGTCGTCCGCTCTGCGGACACATCGCGCATTACGACATAGAGTTTGAGTGACGGCTTTGGAACCTGCAATTCCTGAGCAGAGCTTCCATGTGCGTAAAGAGATATAGTTTTTTACTGCCTATTGTCTCTGCCGGTTTCAAACATTTCTGCTTTGATATCGATTGATAATCGCCATTCTGAAAGCCCGGGCAACCCGTCAACCGTTTTGGCTACATTCACCTTCCTGATCGATCGCGCCTAATACTCTTTCGCCATAATATTCAAAAAATCCCTCAAAAAATGCAAGTTTTATACCACTCTCGGGCAGCTTCGTACTAGTTTGCTGCAGAATATCATTGTCAGAATGAGGGTGATCTCGGATTTTCCGAGCGTTGTTTGGGAGGACATCATGAAGAAACTAGCAGTGCCGGCCTTTGTGCTGGCGACAGGGATTGCGGCTGTGGCGAGCGCTGAAGAGCTCACCATTGCTATCGTTAACAACGGCCACATGATCAACATGCAGACCGTCGCACAGGCTTACACTGAAGAAACCGGTGTGAAGTTGAACTGGGTTTCGTTGGAAGAAGGTGTCCTTCGCG
This sequence comes from Roseovarius sp. JB2-10, assembly GCF_055693585.1. Lineage (NCBI taxonomy): Bacteria > Pseudomonadati > Pseudomonadota > Alphaproteobacteria > Rhodobacterales > Roseobacteraceae > Roseovarius > Roseovarius sp. JB2-10. The sequence goes on from NZ_CM146337.1 coordinate 429,370, forward strand.
AGCAGGTCACGTCTGATACAGCGACAGGCGGTAGTCAGTATGACGTTATTAACATCGGCATGCAGGAAGCACCTATTTGGGGTGCAGCAGGCTGGATTGAACCCCTTGAATTTGGTGCTGACTACGACGTGGAAGATATTTTGCCGGCGATCCGCGCTGGTCTGAGCCACGAAGGTACCATGTATGCGGCGCCATTTTATGGCGAAAGCTCCATGGTTATGTATCGCAAGGACTTGACCGATGCAGCGGGCGTAACAATCGCCGACAATGATAGCTGGGATAACATCAAAGCGGCTGCGGCAGCCGTTCATGACCCGGAAAACGGCGTTTATGGCGCCTGCTTGCGTGGAAAACCCGGCTGGGGCGACAACATGGCCTTCATCACGACGGTCGTGAATTCGTTTGGTGGCGCCTGGTTTGACAAAGATATGCGTCCGACGCTGGACAGCGACGAATGGAAGGCTGCGATCAACTTCTATGTAGATCTGCTTGGCAATTTCGGACCTCCCGGTTCGGAAGGTAATTCGTTCAATGAGATCCTCGCGCTTTACAACGAAGGCAAGTGCGGTATGTGGATCGATGCGACCATCGCGGCGTCCTTCCTTGAGGTCGACGGTGTCGCTTACGCGCAGTCGCCAAATGCTGGCAATCCGGTTGGGGCGAACTGGCTTTGGGCTTGGGCAATGGCCGTGCCTGCCGGATCGCCAAATGCTGAAGCCGCCAAGGCGTTCATCGAATGGGCAACGTCCAAGGACTATGTTCAAGCGGTGGCCAACCACCCTGATTTTGGTTGGAAATCGGTTCCGACCGGCCAGCGCGCATCAACTTACATGTTCGACGAGTTCAAGGCCGTGGCTGGTTTTGCCGAGGCTGAAATGGCAGCGATCAACTCAGCCGCCCCCGAAGCGACAGACCTAAAACCATATGTCGGCGTTCAGTTTGCCGCAATTCCGGAGTTCCCTGAAGTGGGATCGGCTGTGGCCCAGGAAATGGCAGCAGCTCTGTCCGGAGCCAAATCGGTGGATGAGGCACTGGCAGCGTCACAAGCCGCAGCGGATGCCATCATGTCTGAAGCAGGCTACTACTGACCCATGACGACAATTGGGAAGGGCGTTCGCGCCCTTCTCATTCCGTGATGTTCGTCAAACCGCAGTAGGTTCCACGAACCAGGCGAACGGGTACCGCACCCTGCCGCAACCCTGAGCGAAAAAAGCAATGACCAACCGAACGCTGCCAAAACTCCTCCAGACACCCGCTGTGGTGCTGTTGTTGATCTGGATGCTCGTTCCGCTGAGTATGACGTTGTATTTTTCGTTTATCCGCTATGTGTTGAACAATCTGCGCCGACCCGAATGGACGACCCCTTCCTTGAGCAATTGGCGTGGCTTTGGGAATTACGAGTTCGTGCTCTACAAGGCCAAGGACTTTTGGTTTGCGGTGCAAAACAGCCTGTTGATTGTTGGCTCCATTATCGTTCTGACATTGGTTCTTGGTCTTGCAATTGCGATCCTCATCAACCGAAGCTTTCCCGGACGCGGTATCGTTCGGGTGCTGTTGATCTCTCCCTTCTTTGTCATGCCTGCCGTGAATGCCGTGTTGTGGATCAATATGATTTTGGACCCGGTTTTGGGGCTTCAAGGCATCGCGGTGGCGGGTGTTAACGACATGATTGACGGGCTGCGAAGTGCCCCGGTGTTGGGGGCTTTCTTTTCGCTTTGGCCTGAATTCGAGCCCATTTCTTTCCGCGCCACACAGACCTCTGCCTATGCGGTGATCATCATGGTGACATGGCAATGGACGCCTTTTGCGGTTCTGATCTTCATGACGTCCCTGCAATCCGAGGACCAGCAGCAAAAAGAGGCGGCAATCCTTGACGGTGCAAATGCCTGGTCGCAGTTTCGCAACCTGACTTTGCCGCATTTAGGGCGTCCAATCGCGGTTGTGGTGATGATCCAGGCGATCTTTCACTTATCACTTTATGCCGAGATCGAGATCGTGAGCCGCGGAAACGGCAACAAGAACCTGCCTTATCTGATTGGCGAGTTTTCAACCAATAATATCGGGGCCGCTAGTGCAACAGGCATTTTCGCCGTGATCTTGGCCAATATCGTTGCGATCTTCCTTCTGCGGATGGTCGGAAAAACCTTGATGGATTGAAGCTATGATCGTCGCCCAGCAAAGCAAATTTTCGCGTCTGATCTGGCCCGCGCTGGCGTGGATTGTGGCACTCGTGTTTTTCTTCCCGATCTTCTGGATGATCTTTACCAGCTTCAAAACAGATGCGGATGCTGTAAAGCCCGAACACCTTCTGTTCTTCACGCCGACGCTCGAAAACTATGCGAATATGACCCAGAATTACGACTATTGGCGCTTTGCATCCAACTCGGTCATAACGTCGGTTTTCGCCACGTGCTTTTCACTCTTTGTTGGCGTTCCTGCGGCCTATGCCATGGCGTTCAATCCGTCGCCACGCACAAAAGATATTTTGATCTGGATGCTGAGCACCAAGATGTTGCCCGCCGCGGCCGTCCTCTACCCTATGACCTTCTTGACCAAGAATTTCCTTGGCATCTTCGACACCCATTTCCTGATCATCCTGGTCCTGAGCCTGATCAATTTGCCCATCGTTATCTGGATGCTGTTCACCTATTTCAAAGAGATCCCAAAGGAGATCATCGAGGCCGGCAAGATGGATGGCGCCAGCACCTGGGGAGAGATCAAAGATATTTTGGTCCCGTTGGCCTGGGGCGGTATCGCCTCGACGGCGCTGTTGTGTTTCATCTTCTGCTGGAACGAAGCCTATTGGACGGTGCGCCTGACGACGACGGATGCCGCCACGCTGTCCAAGCTCATTGAAGGAAACAGAGCGCCTGAGGGTCTGTTCTTTGGGCGCCTGTCAGCGGTGTCTACCGCTGCGGTGGGTCCGATCATCGTCCTGGGTTGGTTCTGTCAAAAACAGTTGGTGCAGGGCCTCACATTCGGAGCGGTCAAATAATGTCGATCCTCACGCCCGAATTTGAGTTCGTTGATCAGGCCTCCGAAAGTGTGCGCTACCTTGAACATGGCTGGCCAACAGATCTTTGCCGCTGGCATAGCCACGAGGTTTTTGAATTGCACCTGATCACGGCCACAAGGGGCAAAGCCTTTGTCGGCGAACATATCGGTACGTTTGGTCCCGGCGCGCTTTATCTCGTGGGCCCAAATCTGCCACACAATTGGGTCACGGATGAAGTAGGTTCCTATGAGCCCGTGGCGCTGCGGGACATGCTGGTTCAATTCAGCCAGAATAGTGTGGACCGCATGCGCGAAGCCTTTCCGGAGTTTCGCGATCTGGACGAAATGCTGCGAAAGTCACTGGGCGGCATCGAATTTGTCGACTTCGACCAAAGCGTGTCGAAAACCCATCTCGCTGGCATTCGCGATGCGACAGGGACAGAAAGAATAGTCAGGTTTCTGGCTTTCCTGAGGGTCGTCGCGGCTCATCCACAACAAAAGCAGCTTTCTGAACACACCGTTGCCTTGCCCGTTTTCCAAGCCAAGCGCAGCGGGATTGCGGCCGTGGTCGATTACATCACTACAAATTTTGCCGACGACCTCAGCCTCGAAAAAGCTGCCGAAATGGCCCACATGAGCCCCACCGCTTTTTCGCGTAATTTCCAAAAGTTGACCGGCAGTCGCTTTGTCGAGTTTGTGATCAAGGTGCGGATTGGTCAGGCGTGCTCAATGCTTCAAGTAACGGATGAAAAAATTGCATCGATTTGCCACGAGGTTGGGTTTCGAAACCTCGCGAATTTCAATCGGCATTTTCTCAAGGTCAAAGCCATGACACCGTCGGCCTACCGCGATCTGACCCGATCCGAACTGGTGCCTTCGTCGGGGGGCAGCAATTGAACGACGCGAATATTTTCACCACAACATATGATCGGAACGCCTGCGAAATTGGATGGGTCCATGTCGGGTATGGCGCGTTTCACCGTGCGCATCAGGCTGTTTATCTGGATGACTATATGCAGGCCACAGGCGACCTGCGTTGGGGTGTCGCCGCGGTGAATTTGCGGCCGTCGGAAAGCAGTTCTTTCAGGGCGGCATCAAGCACAGACAACGGGTATTTGCTCAAGTCCATCTCGGCGGGCGGAACCGAGGAGTTCCGGGCGATCCGATCGCACCGTGCGTTCCACGATGCAGCAATCGATCCCGAGGCGGCTCTTGACCTAATGGCACTTCCAAGTGTTTCCGTTGTCTCGATCACGGTAACCGAAAGTGGCTATTGTCTTGACGAAGAATGGGCCCTTGATCTGGATGCTGAGCCGATCAGGCGCGACCTGACAGAAGCGAGCATCCGCACTGTCTATGGATATTTGACCCATGGTCTGGAACGGCGTTTCAAAACCTCGGGCGATCCGATCACCATTTTATGCTGCGACAACATCCGCAACAACGGCACCATTCTCATGCAGGGATTGCAGACGTTCATGCACAGTGCAGGGAAAGCCGAGCTTGCCAAGTGGACGCGGGAGAATGCAACGTTTCCGTGCTCCATGGTCGACCGGATTACCCCAAGAACCACGCAGGAATTTGAAGCAAAAGTCGCGCAGATGTTCCCGCGGCAAGCCATAGCGCCGATCCAATCCGAGGACTTCATCCAATGGGTTCTCAAGGATGACTTTGCGGGACCCATGCCAGACTTGGCCCAGGTTGGCGTGCAGATCGTCGATGTGGTGGAACCCTATGAAGAGGCGAAAATTCGCATTCTCAATGGCGGACATGCCGGGCTGGCCTATCTCGGCGCGCTTGCCGGGTACACAACGTTTGATGCGGCGATGCGCGATCCGTCCCTTCGGGCGCATTTCGATGCCTTTCAGCAGGATGAGGTTTTGGTTGGCTTGGGCAAGGCTATGCCATTTGATACCTCCGCCTATCTCAACCAAGTCACCGCCCGATTTACAAATGCCGGCATCGCGGATCAGTTGGAGCGGATTTGCATGGACGGCTATTCGAAAATGGCCATCTATATCCGCCCGACACTGCGCGCTTGTCTGGCCAAGGGACTTGACCCAAAAGCGGGCTATGATTGCATTGCATCATGGGTGGTTTTTGCCCGCCGCGCGCAGGCGGGTCTAAGCCATGTGCCTTACCACGAGCCGTTTATGGACAAGCTGTCACCGCTCCTGTCCGTGGGTCGAGAGGCGGACCTGGCGAGTGATCCGAATATTTGGGGCAATCTACCCTCCACGTATGACAGGTTTGCGCCGGGCGTCGTCGCGGCCATCAAAGGAATGGAACAAAAATGGCAGGCCTAAAGCTGCGCAGCGTTGCCAAGTCTTATGGCGATACGGAAGTCATCGAGAGCATTGACCTCGATGTCGAGGATGGCGAGTTCGTCGTGTTCGTCGGCCCGTCCGGCTGCGGAAAATCCACGCTTTTGCGCATGATCGCAGGGCTTGAAGAAATCTCAGGCGGGGACATCTCAATTGGCGACACGCTCGTCAATGAAATCGCTCCGGCCAAGCGCGGCGTGGCCATGGTGTTCCAGACCTATGCGCTCTATCCGCACATGACGGTCTACAACAATATGGCCTTCGGATTGAAACAGGCAAAAATGCCGAAGCCCGAAATCGATACGCGTGTGCGCGCCGCGGCTGAAATTTTGGACATCACGGACTATCTGGATCGTACCCCAAAGGCGCTGTCTGGTGGTCAACGTCAACGCGTTGCAATTGGCCGCGCCATTGTGCGGGAGCCGGAGGTTTTCTTGTTTGACGAACCGCTGTCCAACCTGGATGCAGCCTTGCGTGTGCAGACAAGATTGGAAATCGCGCGCTTGCACGAACGATTGGGGACGACGATGATCTACGTCACCCATGACCAGGTCGAAGCCATGACGCTCGCCGACAAAATTGTGGTCTTGAAGGGCGGTCACATTGAACAAGTGGGTAGCCCGATTGACCTCTACGAACGCCCGAACAATACATTCGTGGCGCAGTTTATTGGCAGCCCCAAAATGAATTTTTTTACGCCGACAACATTGGCAAAAACCGCTGATCCAGAGTTGCGGGATCCAACCGGCGGCGGATTGACCATTGGCGTCCGCTCCGAGCATTTGAAGCTCTGTGAGAAAGATCAAGCGATGTTGAGCGCCAAGTTTGAACTGGTCGAAAACCTTGGAGAGCATGCGTTGGTTCATTTACGGGCCGACGATGGCACGGATTTCATTGCCAAGCTCGACATGCCGCCCGATGCTGAACGCGGAAGCTACCTTCATTTCACGGCCGCCGCCGAAAAGGTACATCTCTTCGACAGTGTCACTGGACAGCGGCACGTGACAACATGATCCTTTGTTGTGGCGAAGCGCTTATCGACATGATCCCGTCACTCACGGCAGAGGGGCGGCAGAGTTTCGTGCCGCACCCTGGAGGCGCGGTATTCAATACAGCCCGGGCTTTGGGGCGGTTGGGGGAAGATGTTGCGCTGTTCAGCGGGTTGTCAAATGACCAATTCGGCCGTCTTCTGACCAGCGCTCTGACTGAAAGTCACGTAAGCACGCGCACGATCGCATATTCCGATAGGCCAACAACGCTGGCGTTTGTGCATCTGGAGCAGGGGCAAGCGCAGTACAGCTTTTTTGACGAAAATTCCGCGGGCCGCATGTTGGCGCCCTCCGATCTGCCAGCGTCGCCGCTTACCGTCGATGCACTTTTCTTCGGAGGCATCAGTCTGGTGTCTGAACCGGCAGCCGACACCTATGTGGATTTGGCCGTGCGCGAAGCCCCGTCGAAACTGATCATGTTGGATCCCAACATCCGACCGTCCTTTATCAAAGACGAAGCCGCTTATCGTGCCCGACTTACACGCATGATTGAAATCTCTGACATCGTGAAAGTATCGGATGAAGACCTTGATTGGCTGTTAGATGGCTCGGACAGGCCAGAGACCAAAGCGCACCACTTACTGTCGCTTGGTCCCAAACTCATTTTGATGACACATGGCAGCGAAGGCGCCAGCGCTTTTTCATCGATCGGCGTGCACGTGAAAATTTCCAGTCGTCATGTTGAGGTGGTTGACACAGTCGGCGCGGGCGATGCCTTCAATGCGGGATTTTTGAGGCATTTGAATGCCATGGGGTGTCTCAGCAAAGAACGCGTTTCTGCTCTGAGTGATACAGATGTGGAGGCATGTTTGACTTTTGCAGCTTCCATTGCGGAACGGACGATCACCAAGGCTGGCGCAGAGCTACCTTGGCAACCCAATACTTGATGCGCGCAACACATTGAAAAATTGGACGATTTATCAATTCGCCGCATAGCGAATTGTCACATTGAAACCATCTTGCGGTGCCGGTCTTTCATGGCCTCGCCAATTTTGTCCGACTTCCTAAAAGCTGACAGTACTGCTTCAAGAGACAAAAAAGTTCTTTGGTTAGAAAAGCTTTTTCGGCAAGTTTCCAACTACCAATTGTTGCCGTTGTGGGTTTGGCGCAGAATTTTGCTTCTAGAAGCGAATTCAAAGGAACTTGTTAAAACATCCAATATCTTGAAGGTTTCATGGTGCCGGCGGCGGCGCCAAATTGAAGCGATAAAACAATAAATCTATGAAGATATTTAAGTGAAGCATCAATGCCCCCAAGTTGATCCATCAAGCCCAATGACCGCAATACGGACGCAAAGCGGACGTTCAAGTCATCTAAGCTAACTCCAATGCTGCCCAATCCCGATGCTGCATCTCTTTTCGTTCGTTTAGTGTTCAGTTTGGCTAAAGCTTCGCAGTGGACATATGCCTGCTCTTTCTGCATCCATTCAAAGCGCAAAACTGTAGTGCATTAGCGGCTTTCTGAAATGCTCTAGGCGCGTTACTCTGGTTGCGTTAAAACACGCTATTCAAGAAACCCAAGAGGGTAAAATGGGCAGTGAAAATCCCTATCATGGCTTGCCGCCAGAAGCCTTTTGGCGGTCGGGGGTCGCAGACGTAGGCCTTTTTGGATACAAAAAACTCTGGACATCTAAGTGGCAATTACCTGAAGACGCACGTTTTTCAACTTACGGGTCTTGTTTTGCTCAACATATTAGCCGTGCGCTGACAAATCGTAAGATGAATTGGGTCAACGCGGAACCCGCTCCTGGGCGTACGCCTCCGGAACTAGAATTGCAGTACAATTATGGTGTGTTTTCGTCGCGAACTGGCAACATTTACACCGCCGCACAGCTGAAGTGCTGGACCGAACTTGGCACAGATCCTGGTCTGGTTGCCAGTGTCGATTTGTGGACTGAAGATGACGGACGAGTGATAGATAGCTTACGTCCCGCCGTTGAGCCGCGGGGCTTCATTTCTGAAAACGAAGCACGGGCAAGTTTGCGAACCAATGCCCTCGCTTTTCGTAAATCCATAACGGATACCGACGTGTTTGTTTTTACACTAGGGTTGACCGAAGGTTGGCAAAATCAGGAAACCAGCCAACCTTATCCAATGTGTCCCGGCACGATAGCGGGACTGTTTGATAAAGACCGACATGTTTACCGCAATTATTCCTATACTGAAACTGCGGCAGGTCTTGAGATTGCCTTCGACCAAATGTGGGCGCTCAATCCTGACCTAAAAATCTTATTGACGGTCTCACCTGTGCCGCTGACCGCTACAATGGATGGTCAGCATGTTCTGGTGTCATCGACTTATTCCAAATCAACACTTCGCGCCGTCGCTGGCGATTTGGCTAAGTCCTTTGAAGCGGTTGACTACTTTCCTTCTTACGAGATCATAGCCGCACCCTCGTCGAGAGGAACCTTCTTTGAACCCAACATGCGATCTATAGCACAGGACGGTGTAAATTTGGTGATGGGCCATTTCTTCGACGGCTTGAACCTTAACGGCAAAGCTAAGGGAATAGAGGTTTCCGAGATCGCAGAACGGAAAGCGGCAGTCGAACGAGAAATGGCTGCTGAGGAACTGATTTGCGAGGAAATGAGCCTCGAGGTTTTCAATGAAACCTGATGTTTTGATTATTGGCGATAGCCATGCGTCGGCGTTGAATGAAGGCTGCAAGGCAATTGGGATGACGACCAAGCTTGTCATTTTTTCTGGTAGAAACTGGGCGGCGGGCGCGATCACACCGCACAAAACCCACGGGATCTGGATGAATAGACCATGGGCTAAGAAAATGTTTATGAATCTGAAAAAGGAGCTTGAAGTCGACAACCTGGCTCATACGGATGTTCCGGTACTCTTCAGCGTTGGCTATCACTTGGGACGTATGGTGCCGCCCTTCGGCTGGAACAACCACATTGCCATCGACGATGAGGTCAAGGTTCCTGATGACTGTCTCGCCGTTTCTTCTGGCTTTCTTAAGGACTACATCCAAGCCTATCGCAGGTCCCACTTTGCATTGATTGAACAATTTGCGAAGACGGCAAGATTAACCGTTGTAGCGCCGCCGCCAATGTTTCATCGCGCTAACTATGATGCGTTCCGCCGCGAGATTTCACATCAGATTTCCAAAGTAAATGCCGTTGTCTATGACCCAGCCGAGGATTTGGCCGACGAAGCCGGAGTTTTACCTGAGCATCTTCTGGAAAGTGATCACACACACGGCAACTCGGAATATGGTGCCCTTGTGATCAAAAAGTTAGTTGAGCGTGGTTTTCTTCCAGAGCGCGCAAGTCATAATACCGCTTGAAGACATCAAATGTATTTCCAAACGACCTAATCTCATAAGGCGGGACCAACTGCCAGATGACAGAAATTCCCATGGTAAGATGCGTCGGGTCGGTGAACGCCTGCTTTGGGCTCCAAACGGACATTCGCTACACAAGTCCACCCCAATACATCACCGCAGGATCGGCACGGTCTGTCTCAATGGCGCGTCGGTCATCGCGGATGGTTTGGGGCCGCCGGTAGCCCAATCGAGCAATTCCACCGTATGCAGGATCGGTATTTCGGTTGCCGAGCCGATTTGCATCATGCATCCGATGTTGCCCGCCGCAATTACATCGGGTGATTTGGCCTCCAGCGTACGGACTTTGCGCGCTTTGAGTTTTTGCGAAATTTCGGGCTGCATCAGGTTGTACGTCCCCGCGGAACCACAACACAGATGCGGATCCGCCGGTTCGACAATCGTAAAACCCGCACGTTTCAGCAAATCCTTGGGAAAGGTTTTGATCTGTTGGCCATGCTGCAACGAACAGGCGGCGTGATAGGCCACCACCATATCCTTGTCATCACCCTCGGGCATGTCGAGTTGCATCAATAGCTCGGAGATATCCATGGCCTTTTCTGAAACCCGCGCGGCATCAGCGGCCAGCGCCTCATTGCGGAACATGTGACCATAATCCTTGACCGTGGTGCCGCATCCGGACGTGTTGATCACAATCGCGTCCAACCCTTTGCCATCCATCTCAGCAGTCCAGGCGCGGATATTCTTGGCGGCGGTTGCGTGGCTCTCGGTTGTTTTGCCCATGTGGTGAGTCAACGCACCGCAACAGCCCGCGCCTTCGGCCACCACGACCTCACAGCCCAACCGCGTCAGAAGGCGGATCGTGGCATCATTGATATCCGTGTTCAGCGCCTTTTGCGCGCAACCCGTCATCAGCGCCACGCGTTTGACCGGCGCGCCCTGGGCCGGAAAGGATTGCGGATCATCATTGCGACTGACCGGCGGGATTTGCTTTGGTGCCATTTCCAACATCGCCCGCAGGCGCACATCTGGCATCAACCGCGCAAAGGGCCGTCCGATCTTGGCCCCAAGCAGCGCAAGGCGAAACCGGCCAGGGTAGGGCAGAATTTTCGACAGAATCCAGCGCAGGGCACGATCATCCCACCGGCGGGTGTAATTCTGCTCGATGTAATCGCGCGCATGATCAACCAGATGCATATAATGAACGCCCGACGGGCAGGTCGACATACAGGCCAGACAGCTCAGGCACCGGTCAATATGCTTGACGGTTTTCTCATCCGGCACCCGGTTGTTTTCCAGCATATCCTTGATCAGGTAGATGCGGCCTCGCGGGCTATCCAACTCGTCACCCAGAACCTGGTATGTGGGACAAGTAGCCGTGCAAAACCCGCAATGCACGCAGGCACGCAAAATTTCATTTGAACGCGCAACCGCTGGATCCAGCAGCTGATCGGGAGTGAATTCAGTTTTCATTTTTCGGCAATCACCTGTGCAGCATAGAGCCCGAACCACGGTAGCGTGGTCGAGAGAGCGCCAATAGTTAGGATGGTTTTTCGGGCAAAATTTGAGGTCAGGCGAAATTGCAGAGCCAGCGCGCAATAGGCCAGCACAACCACCCACGCCACCCAACTGACCACGATGACCGCAAGGCCCGGATAGGGGCTCGGGCTCAGCAAAGGAACGGCCCACCGTCCCAATCCGAATGCCGCTGCCATCAATGCAATCGCCACGATCATCAAACCGGCAATCCGGTGTCGGCTAGGGGGGCGGCGAGCCAGCCGCCAAAAGAGCGCGGGTCCTACAACAAAGACCATGAAAAAGGTCACAGCCAGCTTCATGCGGCCTGCCCCATCAGCCCCGGGTTCAGGATGCCGCGCGGGTCAAATTTCTGGCGCAATCCTGTCTGCAATGCTGCAACGGCGGGCGCCAAGGGTTGGAACGCTGTGTCGCTACTGCCGCGAACAAGGGTTGCGTGGCCGCCAGTGACCGAAATGGCCTGGCGGATCTGGGCCGAGTTGAGATTAGACCCTTCAGGCACCAAGAGCCAGATCAAACCCCCACCCCAATCATAGAGCGCTTGCGTCCCCGGCAAACTGGCCACGATCTGGGGCGCATCGCTTGGCTTGACCGACAATCGCCAGACATCGCCTGCCGCATGTTGGAAGGCGACCACATTGCAAATGTCACGCCACTCGGCTTGCGTGGTGGCGGCATCCGTCTCCAACCCAAAAGCACCAAACTGCGCCAATTGTCTTTGCAGTGCCTCTGCGCGATATGCGACCGAACTTTCGAAACCTTCCAGACGGATCATCGTCAGGGGTGCACCGTTTTTGCCCGTTTGCAAATGCGCCGCGCCCGTCACTTCGTAGGGTGAGCCAAGGGCCATGCTCAGCGCTTTGACCGCGTCAACATCACTCAGGCCTTCAAGTCTTAGCGTCCCCGTTGCATGCGATTTCGGCAGTACCTTGAGTGACACTTCCGTCAAAACACCCAATGTGCCCCAACTACCTGCCATCAACTTGACCAAATCATACCCGGTCACGTTTTTCATCACGCGCCCGCCGTTTTTGATGATTTTACCCTGCCCGTCCACAAACCGGACACCCAGCAGATGATCGCGACAGGCACCCACCTGAATGCGGCGCGGACCCGACACATTGGCGGCAACTACGCCGCCTATAGTTGGCGTCCCTTCAGTGCCGAGCAAAGGCCGGTGATCCATCGGTTCAAATGCAAGGCGCTGTCCTTCGGCGTCCAACGCTTTTTCAACCTCCGCCAGCGATGTGCCGGCCTTGGCTACGAGCGTCAGCGCGCCCGGCTCGTATAGTTCGATGCCAGTCAGCCCGCTGGTATTCAGAATTGTACCATTTGTTGGCGCGCCAATGGGGCGCGTACCACCGCCCTTTATCCGAAACGGGGCATCAGCACCCTGAACAATTCCGGCCAATTCGGCCTCGGAGGAAGGAATCAGCATGGCAAATTCCTCACGCAACTTTATCGCGGCGGGTATCTGAGGCATCCAACGGGAATACCTTGGCCGGGTTCAACAACCATTTCGGATCAAACACATCTTTAACAGCCATCTGAATTTCGAGATCGTTTGGTGCGTACTGATCACTCATCAGATCGCGCTTTTCGATGCCCACGCCATGTTCGCCGGTCAGGCATCCCCCTACTTCGACGCATAGGCGCAGGATATCCGCGCCAAACGCTTCGCAAAGTTCCAGATCACCGGGCTTGTTGGCATCAAAAAGGATCAGCGGGTGCATATTTCCATCCCCGGCATGAAAAACGTTCCCGACATCAAGCCCGTATTCACGGCTCATTTCGCCAATGCGTTTGAGCACATAGGGCAATTGGCTGACAGGGATCGTGCCATCAAGGCACATGTAATCATTGATCTGCCCCATCGCACCGAAAGCGGATTTTCGACCCAGCCATATTTTGGCGCTTTCATCGGCGGATTTGCTTTCGCGCAGCTCGACCGGATCATGGGATTGTGCAATGCGGACAATCGTTTCCAACTGCTCATCGATCTCGGCATCACTGCCTTCAACCTCGACAATCAGCAGCGCTTCGCAATCCGGGTAGCCCGCACCCGCAAACGCTTCAGTTGCCCGAATGCATGGCCTGTCCATGAATTCGATCGCAACTGGCAACACACCCGCCTTGATGATGTCACTGACACAGGCCCCAGCCACTTCGTTGCTATCAAACCCGATCAATACAGGGCGCGCGCCTTCGGGTTTGCGCAAGATACGCAACGTTGCCTCTGTCACGACGCCCAACTGCCCCTCAGAGCCGCAGATAAGCCCCAAAAGGTCGAGGCCTTCCGCATCCAGAAACGCACCACCAATTTCGGTGATTGTGCCATCCATCAGAACCATCGTGACGCCCATTAGGTTGTTCGTCGTCACACCGTATTTCAGGCAATGCGCGCCCCCGGAGTTCATCGCGATATTGCCGGCAATGGCGCACGCCAATTGGCTCGACGGGTCAGGCGCGTAGAAAAAACCTTCGGCCTCAACGGCGCCCGTTACGCTCAGGTTCGTCCGACCGGTCTGCACGCGAATGAAGCGGTTATCATAGTCGGTTTCCAACACATCGTTGAGCCGCGCCACACCCAGTATGACACTGTCCGCCGTTGGCAACGCGCCCCCGGCCAAAGACGTGCCCGAACCGCGCGGGACAACCGGAACACCCATGTCATGGCAAATCCGGAGCGCATCCGAAACTTCTTGGGTCGAGGATGGCAAAATCGCCAGAAGCGGCGGGCACTTATACGCGGTCAGCGCGTCGCACTCATACACCCGCGTTTCGCTTTCCTCCGAAATGATCGCATCTTCCGGCAAAACCGCCTTCAAACGCTCGATCAACTCGTCCTTGCGCACGAGGATCAGCGGGTTCGGCGTTGGCATTTCCATTTTTGCAATCCTTTCAATTGGTAATATTTTATAACCAATTTTGCGCTATGGCAAGTCAAACCTCAACGCGCTATGGCTCCAATATGGATATATTCGACGGTCTCGCTCACTTTACCACACTCGACTATGTCGCGTTGGCAATGCTTGTCAGCGGATGGTTGTTTATTGGCTATATGATTGAAAACGAGTTTAAAAACATGAAGTCCGTCAGCATTCTGATGATGGGCTACCGGCGCGCGTGGATGGAACACATGATCGACCGCGAGCCGCGCGTTTTCGATGCGCAAATCCTTGCCATGATCCGCCAAGGGACGTCGTTCTTCGCGTCCGCCACGATGATTGCCATCGGTGGTTGCCTCGCTCTTCTGGGTAATACGGAACGCCTGATGGGCATTGCTGAGGATCTGACACTCGCCGAAGACCCAACAATTGTATGGGAACTTAAAGTGTTGGTCATGCTTGGTTTTCTGGCCAATGCCTTGTTCAAATTTGTGTGGGCCAACCGGCTCTTTGGGTATTGCGCCGTGCTGATGGGATCCGTGCCAAATGATGGAAATGATCCACGTGCCCTGATCCGGGCCAATAAGGCCGCAGAAATCAACATTTCCGGGGCCCGCAGCTTCAATCGCGGATTGCGGTCGATCTATTTTGCGCTCGCGGCAAGCGCCTGGCTTCTGGGCGGGCCCGCTTTGATATTTGCGTCGGCCATGACCTGCCTTGTTCTGTTTCGCCGGGAATTCGCGTCGCGGTCCAAGGAAATTTTGCTGCAGCCCGAGCATAACGACGCTGACACACAGACGTGATTCGAGTTATTAACGTGCCACGGTAAGGTGACGCTCATGAACAGATTTGCAGTTACACTGATCACATCACTTCTGGCCACGCCCCTCTGGGCCGATGTTGCCGTGGTGAAAGACGTCAACATCACCAAAACCGGAATGGTTTGGCGTGTCGATGTCACATTGGAACATCCGGATACGGGGTGGGACCACTATGCGGATGGCTGGGAAGTGCTGGATAAGGATGGCAATCGCCTGGCCTATCGCAAGTTGCTGCACCCGCATGTGAATGAGCAACCTTTTACCCGCTCACTAAACGGCGTTGTCTTTCCGGATGGCACCCGCGAAGTATTCGTGCGCGCCAGTTGTACAGCAGATGGATGGGCTGGTGAGCCGGTCCGGGTTGAACTCAAACCCTGATCCAACATCCTCCAAAACAGCTCCGAACAACACGCATCGCTTCGCATTGCCGCATCATTGGGATATGCGTCTTGCACGACGTCCCAATTGCGAGCTCCGACCATGCCGACCCTGCCTGATTTTCGTCTGGAAACACATTTCTCCAAGTGGGAATTCAAAGCGCGGTATCACCTGACAGCCTCGGATGCGCAAAGCGTGTCGCTGCGCGACTTGCTCGCCTTGGCAACACCCGAGGAGCGGGCTGAATTCGACGACATGTGGTTGGGTTACACGGAAACATTCGGCGCACCCGATCTACGCGATGCAATTGCAGGCACATATGTATCGCAATCGGCCGCGGATATATTGTGTTTTGCAGGCGCAAGCGAGGGGATTTTTGCTGCCAACAATGTCATTCTGGACCAAGACAGCCATGCCATTGTTGTCACGCCCAATTACCAGTCACACGAAACACTGCCCCTGGCGATCTGCGACGCAACCGGCGTGCCGCTTGATCCCGATGACAACTGGTCTTTGGACATCGACCGCGTGGCTGATGCGATCAGGCCAAACACGCGTCTGGTCACCATCAATTTTCCCCATAACCCGACCGGTACGATTTTGCCGCTGGAGCGTTATACCGCATTGATCAATCTGTGCAGACATCACGGCATCTACATTCTGCATGATGAGATATTCAACGGCCTGGGTCCCACCGGCACCAAACATCTGCCGTACATTGCAGATGTATATGAGCGTGGCCTTTCCTTGGGCGTGATGTCCAAGTCCTATGGCTTGCCCGGCCTGCGCATCGGCTGGATCGCCTGTCAGGACCCGACAATCCTGTCACGCATGGAGCGGATGAAACACTACCTGTCGATCTGCAATTCGGGACCGAGCGAGCGCCTAACCAAGATCGCTCTGACACATCGCGCCACGCTGTTGGCGCGCAATTGCGCCATTGTCGATGAGAACCTACCGAAATGGGAGGCTTTTTTCGCCCGCCATAGCGAGCTCTTCGACTGGAAGAGGCCGGACGGATCCTGCATGGCGTTTCCGCGCTACAAGGGTCCTGAAGGTGTTGAAGCCTTTGCCGCGGCGTTAGTGGAAGAAAGCGGTGTTCTGGTTCTGCCCAGCACGATCTATACCTCAGAACTGGGCCCGACACCGCAAGACCGGTTCCGCATTGGCTTGGGTCGTACAGGTCTGGATGAAGGCCTTGCAGCGTTGGACGCACATTTGATGAAAAACAAAGCGACGTAGAAAGCGATGGCGCCAACAGCCCGGCTCAGCGTCGCCCTTCGCGCAGCCAACCTGCAATGATGAACCCCGAGGCCAGCAGCAAGACCAGCCAGGCCGGCATCAAGGGCAATTGTGTGACCGAGCGTGTTTCATAGGCCCCGCGCGGTGTGATCCCGATCCAGTCACGCCCCGCCGCCGGGCGCCCTGCCCGCACAGCGCGAATGCGCGGGATACCGTCGCTCAGAGCCTGCGCGCCCCCGCCTGTGGGTTCGATCATCGGCATCAGCGCGTCGGTACTGGCAATGGTTTCCTCAAACTCAACAGGGGCCGCAGGACCCAGACCGATGACCGCAGACTGGTCACCATTGCTCAACCGGTAAAGTCCAATTTCAGGACCATCATAAATCGCTTCAAACTGACCCGGCGAGACTTCTTCCAATGGCACCTCGACAACTTCGCCACCCGGGGTCTCAATGGTGACGTCACTCACATCTTCTTCCAGCGATCGGCGGGTGATGCGCATGGTTTGACCCGTGGCCTCGGCCCATAGCGCCTCTTCCTCAAGCTCCGGTTCTTTCATCATCCAGTGCGCCAGACGCCGCAGCAGTTCCAGCTGTGGACCACCACCCTCATATCCCCGATGCCAGAGCCACGCGTGATCCGATGCCAAAAGCGCCACGCGCCCTTCGCCCACACGGTCCAGTACCAGCAATGGCCGTTCATCTGCGCCGGACATCACCACCTGCCCAGTTTCCGCTTCCAGTTCAATCTGGCGCAACCAACTGCCCCATTCATCCCCTTCGACCGGCTGCAGACCTGCAGTCACCGGATGGCGCAACCCAAGCTCCGTCACTTCGGGGCGGAACCGCTGCTCCAGCACGCGCGCCGTTGGTCGGGCAGGCACAATGGTTTCGATCGGCGTCCGGTAGATACTGTCCGCACTGGCGAAATCAGGACCGGCGGCAATCAACATGGCACCGCCCGCCTCGACATAGTTGCGCACGTTATCAAGGTAGATCGATGGCAAAATGCCACGCCGTTTGTAGCGGTCAAAAATGATCAGGTCGAAATCATCGATCTTTTCCAGAAAAAGCTCCCGCGTTGGAAAGGCAATCAACGACAATTCCCGCACCGGCACACCGTCCTGCTTTTCCGGCGGTCGCAGAATGGTGAAATGGACCAAATCAACCGAACTGTCCGATTTCAGCAGGTTGCGCCACGTGCGCCCGCCGGGATGCGGCTCACCCGACACGAGGAGCACACGCAAACGGTCGCGCACGCCGTTTATCTGGATCAGAGCGGTATTGTTCCGGTCTGTCAGCTCTCCGGGGACGGCTGGTGTGGTAAACTGCAATACGTTGCGGCCCCCGTGGGGCAGCGTGACGGGAAGTGTGATCTCTTCCCCGAGGGCCACGTTGAAACGCTGAGGTTCTTCGCCATCAACTGAGATATCAATTGGCACTGACGTGCTGTCGCCCGGCGCAGCGCCCACATCTTCGATGGTCAATGTCATCGTGACTTCTTCGCCCAAAATGGCAAAGGCCGGCGCGTTTTTGATGGTCAGACGGCGGTCCCAATCGGCATCTCGGCCGGTGTGCAGCAAATGCAGCGGGGCGGGCATATCCGGTGTGCGATCCAAATCATGCAGGCGGCCATCCGACAGCAGAATTGCCCCGGCAATCCGCCCGCGCGGTTCTTCTGCCATGGCTTCGGACAGGGTAGACATCAGTTGTGTACCGGCGTTGTCCTCAGCATCGGGAACAGTGACACGGCGTACTTCGGTGTTGTCCCGCGCATCCAGGCGGGCCGCAAGCGCATCTGCTGCTTCCTTGGTGCGTTCTGCGCGATCGCCCAGTTTTTGGCTGGCACTTTCATCTTCGACCAACAGTACGATATCGCTGAGCGGTTCACGGTCTTCCTGCTGGTAAACCGGACCCGCCAGAGCCGCCAGCACAACCAGTCCGGCAAGTGCCCTCAAGGCCCATCCGGACAAGCCACGCCATACCGCGAGCGCAATGCCTGCCATGACCATCACCGCAAGGATTGCAATCACGCCCAACGGCAGAAGCGGATCAAAAACGAGGGTTGAGGTCATTGGCCCAACCTTTGCAGAAGCGCGGGCACATGTACCTGATCGGATTTATAGTTACCGGTCAGCACGTGCATCACCAGGTTCACGCCAAAGCGGTAGGCCAATTCGCGTTGGCGTTCACCTGCAAAGCCACGCCCAACGGGAAAGAGCGGATTGAACCGTTCATCCATGGCCCAGGCCGCCGCCCAGTCATTGCCGCCAATCACCACCGGCGTCACGCCGTCGTTGAGATTGCGAAACGGCATGCCTTCGATTTTTTCGGCATCAGGAGGTGCGGCCTCAACCCAAACCGACCGCCCCATGTGGCGACCCGGAAAATCCTGCAAAAGGTAGAAGGTGCGTGTCAGAACATGGTCTTCCGGCAGTTGTTCCAGCGGCGGAATGTCCAGTGGTGCCGCCAGCTGCTTCAGTTTTGCGCCATTCGGTGACGACGCGCCGAACCCCGCCACATTGGCGTCGCGCGTGTCAAAAAGGATCATGCCGCCGGTACGAAGATAGGTGTTCAGCTTGGCATAGGCATCGGCAGACGGCGTCGGCTGATCCGGTGTGACCGGCCAGTAGAGCATCGGGTAGAAGCCAAGTTCATCCGTCTCAAGATCAATCCCAATCGGCGTCGCAGGTTCGACCGAAGTCCGGAAAAACAGCGTTTGACCCAGCCCGAAGAGACCCGCGCGGGCCGCATTGTCCAAGGCGGCATCGCCGGTGATGATATGCGCAAGAACGACCTCAGACGTGGCCTCAAGTGCGCGATCTTCGGTGGATTGCGCCTGACCGACATCAGGTGTGATCATCAGCGCACCAAGCAAAACTAGTGCTGCGCGGGCCGGGAGCAATCTGCCGGACAACATCAGCGACGCAAGGATATCTGCGGTCAGCAACAAGAGGGCCAGCGCCAGAAGCCACCCTCCCAATGGCGCCTCTACCGGACGCACGAGACCCGACACAGGCACCCGTTGGGGCCAGGTTGCGGCGGTCAATTCTGTGTCTTCGGTAACAACGTTACGCGCCAATCGCCGATCAGGACCTTCGTAAAGGCCCGGACGCAGATCAGGGCCCAAACGATCTGTCACCAGACGATCCCCAGGCACACCCGGCAACGTGCCCGCGTCAACCAGTTTACCAAACCCATCCAGCACCTGCACAGGTGTCCAGATCGTTCCTTCCAGATCCTTGGCATCGGGTGTGGTGAGCGCAGAGGACACGGCAAGCCGTTCGAGCATCTGCACGAACAAGCCGGACAACGGCAGCGAAGACCATTCTGCATTGGCCGTTACGTGGAATAGTACGACCTGACCATCCTCGATCCGCTTGCGGGTGACCAAGGGTGTACCATCCGTGAGCTGCGCTATGACTCGGTCGGCCAATGTGGGGTCCGGCTGTGCCATCACCTGCGCGCTGACTGTAACATCGGGCGGAATGCTTAGACCGTTAAATGGGCTGTTTTCAGAAAACGGCGCCAATGCCTTGGGTTCACCCCAACTCATTGCCCCGCCCACCATGCGGCCACCCACGCGCAGGCGAACCGGCATCAACGGCGCTTCGGTATCACGGGACACATCACTGGCCGCAAGCCGCGGCCCGGCGAAGCGCAAGAGCATTCCGCCTTTGGAGGTCCAGTCCAGCAAGGCGGTCTGTTCCGCATCCGACAGCGTGGCCACATCGGCGAGCGCGATGACATCCGGATTTGCGGGCAGGATATCCATCAACGAACCATCCAGAATGTCGGCCGTGGGCTGCAGCGCCTGCGCCAGATAATGCAACGGCGACAAAAGCTCGAGCCCCTCGCGATCTTCACGCCCGGCAATCAGGGCGACTTCGCGCCGCTTCAGACTATCATCCGTAAGGCTAATGGCACCCGCATGGTCCTGCCCGGCGATCTCAAAATGCGTCAGACGTGCGCGCAGTTCCGCCGGTAAAGACAGCTCACCCGTGGCCGTCGTGTCACCTGCAGCGAACTGCATCGGCAGGCTTGCCAGAACACGCGGCACACCCGATGGGTCACGGCCATGCGCCTCTACAATGATATCCCGAGCCCCCAGAGCGGCAACGCGCCGCGCGGATAATTGCACAATTCCTTCGCTCATCTGCGCGGGCTGCAAGGCCAACACCGGACGCGGGCTTTGATAAATACTGACAGGCCCTCGCGCCTCAAACGCCTCAAGCAAAGCCGTGTGGCTTTCATGCGCCAACCCATCGGAGAACCAACGGGTTTCAAACCCCTCATCGCCAAGCTGGGAAATGACGGTTTGGGCGCCCTCATCGGTGATGGTCCAGGGCAACGGCTCAAGACCAGACAAACGGCTGCGCCACGCCTCCGCAGATTGGAAAACCGGGGCTTCCGGATCGCTTAACTGCATTACCGCAACGGGACGGGATTTTCGCCCCGCTTCCGCCAGCATGCCATCCAGCAATTCTTTTTGCGCAGGCCAGTCGCGCGCGCTGGCCCAACTGCCATCCAGCGCAATGAGCAGCGGCCCCGTGTCATCTTGCGCGGCGCGGTCTTCGGGGTTCAGAACAGGGCCGGCCAAACCGATGATCACAGCAGCCACCGCCAACATGCGCAACAGCAAAAGCCACCACGGCGTGCGATCTGTGACGCTGTCATCATCTCTAAGCCCTAAAAGCAAGACGACGCCCGGGAACATCCGGCGCACAGGTGCTGGCGGAACAGCCCGCAGGATCAACCAAAGGATTGGCAAGGCAGCAAGGGCAACAAGCAACCAGGGCACAGTAAATCCGATGGGGCCCAGGATCATCGCAGATGCCCCCGTTCAAAGGCGCGATAAAGCCACAGCAGCGCTGATTGCGCACTGTCGGACGTGTGATGGCACTGGTATTGCCAACCCGTCGCCAATGCCAGCACGGATAGTTCATCTTTGCGGGCCGCCAGCCGTTCCAAATACCGGTCCCGCAATTCATTGGCCTTGAGTGTTTCATGCGCCACCGTGCCGCCAACGCTCTCGAAAATTGTTCGGCCGCGATAAGGAAATGCTTCCTCGGCCGGGTCCAGAACCTGCAGGATGATGCCCTGAATGCCCCGGTCCGTGGCCTCTGTTACCGCGGCGCGAATGGGTTCGATATCGCCCATGAAATCCGACAGAAAGAGCGCGCGACCATGCGCCATCAACCCGTCCGTGTTCGGTGCGGCATAGTCATCCGAGCCATCCTGTTCCAGTGCCTCGGTCAGCCGCCTGATCTGCGTTTCTCCGCGGCGGGGCGGCAGGGTGCCGCCAGTCATCCCCACCCGTTCGCCGGCCCTTAACAAGAGAATGGACACCGCCAGCGCCAAAACCCGCGCCCGGTCAGACTTGTGCGGCAGCTTATCATCCGAGGAAAAGCGCATGGATGCTGCATTGTCGACCCAAAGCATCACGCTTTGCGCAATCTGCCATTCCCGCTGACGAACAAATTGCATGTCGCTGCGGGCGGAGCGCCGCCAGTCTATTGTGCGCCGCGCATCACCGGGCTGCACCGGACGGTATTGCCAAAAGTCATCGCCCAGACCTGAGCGCCGACGCCCGTGTTCGCCCAGCAGAACCGTGCCTGCCAGATGCTCCGCCCGTGCCAACAGAGCCGGCAGGCGCGCGGCCTCGGCTTCTGCCCGACTACGAAGGGGAGCGTGTTCTGTCACGCCGCAGCCTCGCTCCGGGTCAGCGCGGACACTGTTGTGTTGATCAAATCGCCAAGCGTATCGCCACGCGCACGGGCGGCAAAATTCAATGCCATGCGGTGGCTGAGAACCGGTTGCGCCATTGCAGCAACGTCATCCACATCGGGCACCAAACGACCCTGCAGCATGGCACGTGCGCGCACCGTAAGCATAAGCGCCTGTGCTGCCCGGGGGCCCGGCCCCCAAGCAACGGAGTTGCGAACCGATTCACTGGCCGTGCTGTCCTCGGGCCGGAACGCACGGACCAAATCAAGAATGACCTCCATCACCTGCTCACCAACCGGCATCCGGCGCAAAAGGTTCTGTGCATCAATCAGCTCATCTGCGGTAAAGACCTGATGCGCTTCTTCTTCGGTAGCCCCTGTTGTCGCGATCAGGATGTCGCGTTCCGTATCCCGATCGGGATGGGGCACGTCTATCTGCACCAGGAACCGGTCCAACTGCGCCTCAGGGAGCGGATATGTGCCCTCCTGCTCAATCGGGTTTTGCGTGGCCAGCACGTGGAAAGGCGGATCAAGCGGGCGATCCTGCCCTGCAACGGTGACCTGCCGCTCTTGCATCGCCTGCAGCAGAGCGGATTGCGTGCGCGGACTGGCCCGGTTGATCTCATCCGCCATCAGGAGTTGGCAAAAAATTGGTCCGGGGATGAATTTAAAGGCCCGGCTGCCATCACTGCCGGTTTCAAGCACCTCTGAGCCCAGAATATCAGCGGGCATCAGGTCGGGCGTGAACTGAATTCGATTGCCATTGAGACCCATCACAACGCTCAAGGTTTCCACAAGTCGGGTTTTACCCAGGCCAGGCAGTCCGATCAGCAGCCCGTGACCGCCGCACAAAAGCGCCGTAAGCGACAGATCAACCACTTGTTCCTGACCAATAAATCGCCGTGTGATCGACGCCCGCGCTTTGGCCAGTTTTTCTTCCAGCGCTTCGATACCTGCCAGCAGATCGGCGTCATCACTCATGGCAAAACTCCTGTTGCACCTATATTGTCAACTTAGAGTGTATAGCTATGGGCAGAAATGGCAAAAGCAATGAGCAAAGAAAACCTCACAACACCGTCAGCAGAAGGGATCGCCGCCTCGGCGCGCGCGATCCATGATGCTGACAAGGGATTGCCGCCTGTGCATACTTGGAACCCGCCTTTTTGCGGCGATCTGGACATGCGCATTGCCCGAGACGGGACGTGGTTTTATCAAGGCACACCGATTACCCGACCTGGGTTGGTGCGCCTCTTTTCGACCATCCTGCGTCGTGACGGCGAGAAATACTTCCTCGTGACACCCGTCGAGAAGGTCGGAGTCACCGTTGATGACGCGCCTTTTGTAGCCATCGATTTCGACGTATCCGGACAAGGTGCAGCACAGCAAATTGTATTTGAAACGAATGTCGGCGATGTCGCCCGTGCCAACGCGAAAAATCCGATACGGGTCGAACGCGACCCCAATACGGGAGAACCGGCGCCCTATGTGTTGGTGCGCGCCAATCTCGAAGCTTTGATTGATCGCAAAAGTTTCTACCGGCTGGTTGATATCGGATGCCATCATGACGGTTGGTTCGGGCTTTGGTCTGGCGGTACGTTTTTCCAGGTCATCCCGTCGGATGAAGTGTTGGAGGCCTGAAAGCTATGGCAAAACCTTTGGCGATCATCGTTGGCGTGGGGGACGGGGTCTCTGCATCTTTGGCGCAGGTGTTGGCGGATGGCGGGTATGAGTTGGTTCTGGCCGCACGCAATGTTGCCAAAATCCAAGATCTTGCCGCCCGGACCAATGCCGAAACCGTTGCCATGGACGCCGCTGATCCTGCCGCCGTGGCACGGCTTTTTAAGGGGCGCGCCCCGCGTGTTACGATTTACAATCCGTCGGCGCGGGTCCGAGGCGCTATCGCTGATCTCGACCCACAGGCGGTGCATGATGCGGTCGAAGTGACAGCTTTTGGGGCCTTTCTGACCGGGCAAGCCGCCGCCCGCGAAATGCTTGAAAACAAGGGCGATGTGCGTGGAACAATCCTCTTTACCGGCGCGTCTGCCGGGGTGAAGGGATTTGCCAATTCTGCGCCATTTGCCATGGGAAAATTCGCCCAACGCGGGCTTGCGCAAGCCATGGCGCGGGAGTTGCATCCCAAAGGCATCCATGTGGCATGGGTGAATATCGACGGTGCAATCCGGAACCCGGGGCGGACCGAACCCGCGGATCAACCCGACAGCATGCTGTGCCCGGATGCCATTGCGCGCGCCTATCTGGCTCTGATTGAGCAGGATCGATCCGCATGGAGCGACGAACTGACCTTACGGCCTTGGGTGGAAACTTACTGATCCATGCCCAAGTTTTGCGCCAACCTGTCGATGCTTTTCAAAGAGCTTCCGTTTATCGAGCGGTTTGCGGCGGCCAAGGAAGCAGGCTTCAACGCGGTCGAGGTGCTCTTTCCTTATGATGAGCCGGGCCACGAGATCGCCAACGCGCTGAAGCATAATCGTTTGCAGATGGTCCTGCTGAATACGCCACCACCTAACTGGACCGGTGGCGACAGAGGCTTTGCAGCCATCCCCGGTGGTGAGGCGCGATTTCAGCACGATTTCAAACGCGCCCTGCGCTATGCAACAGCACTAAACGCCAAAATCATCCATATCATGGCCGGTGTTGCCGACGGCTCCGAGGCAGAAAAAACCTTCCTCACCAATCTGAAATGGGCCGCGGCACAGGCCCCAAAGCAACAACTGACCATTGAACCCATTAACACCGAGGACATGCCCGGCTATTTCCTTAATGATTTCGATCAGGCGCTGGACATCCTGACCCGGATCGACGCGCCCAATTTAGGTCTGCAATTTGATGCCTATCACGCACACAAAATCACAGGCGACATGCCAAAAACATGGGGGATCTGCCGCGACGCAACTGTGCATATTCAGGTAGCAGAACCAAATGGCCGACACGAACCTGCCCGGGAAACCATTGATTACCCATCCTTTTTTGCCCAGCTGGATGCTGAGGGATATGCCGGATATGTCAGCGGTGAATACACACCGCGCGGCCTGACACAGGACGGGCTGGACTGGATCAAATAGCCAAAGCCACATGGCGGAATGGTTGAAATCATCATCTGGCGCGATAGGTGATCACCTTAGATATGCAGGCAGATCAATGACAGATAACGGCCCCACAGGGCGTCCCCTTCAGGTTCCAGCCGGACGGCTTGCACGCATGACGCGGTTGGGCGTAATGGCGTCCGGTGTGGCCGGTGGCATGGCCGCAAACGGCCTGCGCCAGTTGGGACAGGGTCAAAAACCCGCCATGCGCGATCTTCTTTTGATGCCTGCCAACATCCGGCGTATCACCGAAGAATTGGCCCATATGCGCGGCGCCGCCATGAAAATGGGCCAATTGATGTCGATGGACACAGGCGACATGCTGCCGCGTGAATTGACTGATATTCTGGCACGGTTGCGCGACGACGCGCATTTCATGCCCCCGGCCCAGTTAAAGAAGGTGTTGACTGCAAACTGGCCAGACGGCTGGCTCTCCAGGTTCAAGAAATTCAATGTCCGGCCCATTGCCGCCGCATCGATCGGACAGGTGCACCGCGCGGAGCTGCATGACGGATCTGATCTGGCGATCAAAATCCAGTATCCCGGCGTGGCCAAAAGCATAGACAGTGATGTGTCGAATGTGGGGGGCCTTCTGCGGATGTCGGGCCTTATACCAAAGGGGCTCGACATCGCGCCCTACCTGACAGAAGCGCGACGGCAATTGCACGAAGAGACGGATTACGCCCGTGAGGGGCGGTACCTGAGCGAGTATGGCAAACTATTGGAGGGATCGACGGATTTTGTTGTGCCGATTTTGAATTCGGAATGGAGCACGGATGACATTCTTGCAATGTCCTTTGTTACAGGCGTCGCAATCGAAGATCTCTGCGACGGCCCGCAGGACCAACGGGACCGTGTGGCCACGCTGCTGATTGATCTGATGTTGCGCGAGCTGTTCGAATTCGAGCTAATGCAGACCGATCCGAACTTTGCCAATTATCGCTACAATCCGGAGACCGGCCGTATCGTCTTGCTGGACTTTGGTGCCGCACGCCGCATGTGTGAGAAAACAACCCTTCAATACCGCACCCTGATGCGTGCAGGGCTGATGCGCGATCAAGAAACGCTGCTGGATGCCGCATTGGACATTGGGTTTGTAGATATGCAGATGTCGCAAAACCACCGTATGCGCGTCCTGTCGATGATGCGTTTGGTTTTCGACGCGTTGGACCAGGAAGACACGTATGATTTCAGTCAAACGGATTTGTCGAAAAAGCTGCAAACTGAAGGCACAGCATTGGCGCAAGAAGGGATGATCCCGCCCACACCATCGATGGATGCGCTTTACCTTCAACGGAAATTCGGCGGCATTTTCCTGCTGGCGGCACGTCTGAAAGCCCGCGTCCCGGTGCGTGCTTTGCTGGAAAGACACCTGGCGTTGTGACCGGCGTCAAATATCCAAGACCACCTTTTGCAAGACAGCATTGAACCCTTTCAAATCCATCTCGAATTGTCTTTGCAACTGCAAAGCTCGCTCCATATCACCTCAGAACCCTGACTAACTTATTCACTAGCTTCGCCAATATCTGTGCTCATTTTATCGGCTTTTACGGCAGTATTTGGCGCGCGCGGGCACAGCAATCTTGCCACAGCGGTGTCATTTCCCCATATCCGCTGGCATGACCAATGAATTTTCCCCCTCCCGCATGACATTACGCCAACGCGCCGGCCAATTTGTTGACCGCACGCTTGTGCAAAATTTCATTCTCGGCGTGATCCTTTTCAACGCCGTAATCCTCGGTCTGGAAACCTCATCCACTGCGATGGCAACCGCAGGGCCATTGATCTTACTGCTTGACCAAATCTGCCTTGCAATCTTCGTGATCGAAATCGGCCTCAAACTCTTCGCCCGCGGCGGGCAGTTTTTCAAACGGGGTTGGAATATTTTCGACTTTGTCATCGTTGGCATATCGCTGGTTCCCGCGGCTCAGGGCCTCAGTGTTCTGCGGGCCCTGCGGATTTTGCGATTGCTCCGGGTGGTCTCCGTGGCGCCGTCATTGCGCCGCGTGGTCGAGGGGCTGGTCAATGCGTTGCCCGGGATGGGATCAGTATTTCTGCTGATGGGGCTGATTTTTTACATCGGTGCCGTCATGGCGACAAAACTGTTCGGGGCAAGCTTTCCAGAATGGTTTGGCACGCTAGGACGCTCGGGCTACTCACTGTTTCAAATCATGACGCTGGAATCCTGGTCGATGGGTATTGTTCGGCCTGTCATGGAAATCTACCCGCATGCATGGATGTTTTTTGTCCCCTTCATCATGATCACGACCTTTGCGGTGGTAAACCTTTTGGTGGGTCTGATCGTAAATTCGATGCAAGACGCGCATTCGGAAGAAGACAATGAGAAGACCGACACCTATCGCGACGAGGTTTTGACCCGTCTGTCGGACCTCGAGGCATTGATCATAGCGCAGCGCAAAGAGCGCGACGGGTCATAAAGCGCATCATTCGGGTCGCCCAACACCGTGGTTTTTGAAATCAATGGATCACTTTTACCGAACAGCCGGAGTGATCCAATGACAATCAAATTCACCGCCATGCCCACGGAAACGGCCCGGGCGTATCAAAACGGCGCGCCCGATGCCTATGGCAATCCCCCCGAACGTCAGATTGCCACAGACGGCGGGTTTCAATGCCGCCACTGTCTGACCATCATCGAACCTGGTGCCGAGATGCTCCTCGTTGCGTATCGGCCGTTTGAGGCGTTGGATGCCTATGCCGAAACCGGTCCGATCTTTATTTGCGCAGACCAGTGCACGGGATATGGCAGCCAGCACAACGTTCCCGCGACGCTCAAGGCAAGCGCCGATTACCTGGTCAAAGCCTATAGTGCGGATAATCGGATCATCTATGGTACCGGCAAGGTGATCGACGCGCAGAAATTATCTGACCGGGCAGCACATTTGTTCGAAGACCCGAACGTGGCCTATTTGCACGTCCGTTCTTCGCGCAACAACTGCTATCAGGCCCGGATCGACCGCGCGTAGCGGGCGTCAGGACGAGCGGGTCAGATTCAGGAATACATCTTCCAGATCCGCCTGCTCGGTCTTCACGTCCTGAATGCGAATACCGGCCTGCCGGATCGCATCAAAGACCGCATCAGCAGGCATCTGCGATGCGCTATACGCGATCGACAAACTGCCATCAGGGCGAGAATTGACCTCGAGGCCTGCACCTTCGGGCAGTGCGCTCACAGGGCCATCCGGCCGGATAATCAGAGTGCGCGTATCCATCTGGCCCAGCAAATTGGCGGTACTGTCGCGCACGACCAACGCCCCGTGGTTGAGAATGGCGATCTCGTCGCACATCTCTTCTGCTTCTTCCAGATAATGCGTGGTCAGGATGATGGTCATGCCCTGTTTGTTCAACCGCCGGATATTGTCCCACAGCATCTGTCGCAATTCGATATCGACGCCCGCCGTGGGTTCGTCCAGCACAAGGATATGCGGCATATGCACCAGTGCCTTGCCCAGCAGAAGCCTGCGTCGCATCCCGCCGCTCAAAGTGCGGGCATAGGCGTTGGCCTTATCGGCCAAACCGACCAACGCCAAAATCTCATCACTGCGGCGTTGCGATTTGGGCACGCCGTAAAGTCCGGCCTGTACCTCCAGCGCGTCACGGGGCGAAAAGAACGGATCAAGGTTCAATTCCTGCGGCATCACACCAATAGAGGCGCGCGATTGACGCGGGTTCACATCCTGATCAAAGCCCCAGATTTTCACCCGTCCGGATGATTTGAGCACCAGCCCGGCAAGAATGTTGATCAACGTGGATTTACCGGCCCCGTTTGGCCCAAGCAGCCCGAAAACAGACCCACGCGGAATATCCAGATCAATTGCCTTGAGCGCATGCTTTTCAGGGCTGCCTTTACGGCCGCCATAGGTTTTCGTCAGACCGCGAATTTCGATGGCACTTGTGCCCATGCTCCCTTGCCCCTGCAGTACGGATCGCTCATAGTTGGACCTAATTCAATCGCAGCCAAAAGGAAACGCCCCGATGACCACCGAGGCCCCCGAAATCAGGATCGTCCACACCTACCGCGTCAGCTGTGATGGTGGCGAAGGTGCATTGGGCCATCCGCGTGTCTGGCTGCAAATCCCGACTGATACGGGATGGGTTGAATGCCCCTATTGCGACTGCAAGATGATCCATACGGACTTCGAGGGCAAAGTCTAAGACCATGGCAACGCGGCGCGGCTTGATCCGTCTTGCCGGGTTTGCGGCACTTGTGGGTGCGGCGTATGGCGGCACGGGCCTCCTGCGGCGTTTGACAGAACCTGGGCTGGAGTTCGAACCCGTGGCCGGCGTACCCGGATTTCGCCGTATCACTGGGGGCCCCATCTCTGGCGGGGCCGCCATGATGGTTGGTATTGGCGGTACACGTTCGCAGGTGCAAATCAGCAATGCTCGGCTCTGCGATACGCTCTTTGCCGGACCGCCACGGACCAATATCGTGAACATCGCCTATTTCACAGATTACCGCTGTGTCTATTGCCGTGAGGTCAGTCCGATGCTGGCGCGGCTAGAGGCCGCGGGCGGCGTGCATGTCACGTGGCATGACCTTCCCTTGCTGGGACAAGCCTCAACACTAGGAGCGCAGGCAGCGGTGGCCGCGCGGGCTCAAGGCGCATACCAAATCTTTCATGACCGCCTGATGGGAACGCCGGTTGTTCCAACGCCACCTTTTCTGCGCGAATTGTCACAAGAAGCCGGTATCGATGCTGGCCGATTGCTGCGGGACATGTCCTCGGATGAGACGGTGCATCAGTTGGAGGTCACCGCCGCGCTTGCCAGACGATTTGGATTTATCGGAACGCCGGCTTTGGTGATCGGCCGAACCGCCGTTTTGGGGGGCATCGACGAACGCATGGTCCAGCGCTTGATCGCGGAGGAACGGGAGTTGCCCCAATCGACGGTCTGCCGCTGACGCAGCAATACATTCGGGCCAGTCCAGCAACAAGAATGCCGCATCGCAGCAACGATAGGTGACAAGCCCAGCGAAGCCGCCTATAAGGCGCGAAAACTCCGGATTTGCACAGGATTCTGCTCATGACCACGCTTGTTTTTGGCCACAAGTCACCCGATACCGATTCCACTGGCTCCCCCATTCTCTGGGCCTGGTACCTGAACGAAGTGAAGGGCGGCGACGCCGAGGCCGTATTGCTGGGTGAGCCCAACACAGAAGCCACGTTCATGCTGTCCCACTGGGATCTGCCCAAACCACGGATCATCGCAGATGTGGAGGCCGATCAGGCTTGCGTGATCGTTGACACCAACAACCCTGCCGAGCTGCCTGAAAACATCAACAACGCCGACGTACAGGCCATCATCGACCACCACAAACTGGTCGGCGGGCTGGAAACCAAGGGGCCAATCGACATCACCGTGCGCCCGCTGGCCTGCACCGCAACCATCATGGTTGATCTGATGGGCGACGATGCCGCCAAGATGCCAGATTGGGCCAAAGGCGCCGCGCTGACCTGTATTCTCAGCGACACGCTGGAATTCCGCAGCCCGACAACCACCGATCATGACCGCGCCGTGGCCGAAAAACTCGCGGCAGATCTGGGCATCAACATTGCTGATTATGCCGCTGACATGTTTGCTGCCAAATCTGACGTCAGCGCGTTTTCCGATGCGGAACTTCTGCGCATGGACAGCAAGGAATACGGCGTCGGCGACACGAAATTCCGCGTCAGCGTTCTGGAAACCACAGCACCGGCCACCGTGCTGGACCGCAAGGACAGCCTGATGGCCAGCATGACCGGCGTGGCCTCAGAGGACGGCGTGGATCAGGTGCTGCTCTTCGTGGTGGATATCCTCAACGAGGAAGCCACCCTTCTGGTGCCCAATGATCTGGTGAAATCTGTGGCCGAAAAGTCATTCGGCGCATCGGTATCCGGCGACACGGTTGTTCTGCCCGGCATCATGAGCCGCAAAAAACAGATCATTCCAAATTTGGCGGTCTGATCCGGCCAAAGCACGAGTAAAGGCCCGCACCGCTGGTGACGGGCCTTTTTTGTGGCGGCGACGTCAGAAATCGCGGCGCTTTTCCGCTCCGTGGTAGAGGATTTCAGACCAGGTTTCATTGACCTTGTCCCGCAGCGCCAGATCATCGGGCATCATGTTACCGGAGGGTCGTCCGGCACGCATGAAATTGCCGTGATTATCCTCGCCACGGATCAATTGGGCGTAGGTCGGTACGATGACCTGTTTCGTATAATCTGGCATGTAAGGCTGGATCACGAACCCAATCCGGCGGTCATCGCTTTGGTTGGGTTGTGAGCTGTGGATTACCCGCGCGCTGTGAAATGACGCCTGACCGGGGCGCAGGGTCAGCGACACGGCCTTGCTTTCATCCACGCCCTGCACCTCCTGTCCGCGGGTCAGGATATTTTCCTCGCCAAAGGTATCATCATGCTCGTGCAGCTCGCGGTGCGAACCGGGGATCATCTGCATGCATCCGCTCTGGTCATTGCTCTCCGACAGGGCGACCCAAGCTGTCACGCCTTCATGCGGCTCCAACCCCATGTACCGCGCGTCCTGATGCCAGCTGACAAAACCGGGGTCATGCGGCTCCTTGATAAAAAGCACCGTGCCGTAGTTCAGAATATTCGGCCCCACCAGATCTTCGGCGGCATCCACCAACGCAGTATTGTGCACAATCTCATCCAGACACATCAGGTTGAGATGGGCATTGTTGCGCGCAGCCCCCTGAAAGGCTTCGGGCCATTTCGCCTCGGCCTCTTCCAACGCGGCGCGCAGTTCGGCGGCTTCTTCTTCGGTGAAGATATCGACAGGCGAGACAAAGCCGTCCCTGTGATAGGCCTCGATCTGCGCCTCTGTCAGTTTTTTACCCATTTCCGGCCCCCTCTGGTGGTCTTGGTGAGGATTAAGCCATTGGGCTCGGCCCGCAGTCTATTCCAAAAGCGTCATTCCGGCAGGGCGGACATGAAGCGCACCAAATGGCGGGCCACCTGATCGCCCGCCTCGAGCAACAGCGAGTGTTTCAGCTCCGGCAGGATGACCAGTTCTGAATTCGGCAGGGCGTCATCGATCAATCGGTTGAGGCGTGGATTGCAGCCCCCGTCGTTCTCGCCGGTCAGGATCAGTGACGGCGCGGTTACCTCATGCAGCCAGGGTGCCATCTCGGTACCGGCGTAAATGCGGAACACGTTGAGGAATATGTCTGCGTTCGTATCAATTACCTGCTGCAGACGCCGTTCCACGACATCGCCATGCCGGGCGATGAAGTCATCGGTAAACCACCGATCCGTCAGCGTGCCAAGGACCTGCGGAATGCCCTTCTCCTCCATGGCACGCACCACGCCCCACACTTTGGCGCTGTCATCCTCGGTCCGGAAAGCGGCAGTGGACAAAAGCCCTAGCGACTTCACCCGCGCCGGGTGTTTGCGTGCATAGGCCGGGCCAATCATGCCCCCCAGGGAATGCCCCGCAAAATGGGCCGCACCAAACCCGGTTCGTTCCCGCACGCGTTCCAGATCATCCACCAAGGCATCAAGCCCGAATTCACCCATCGGCATCGGAGACGCACCGTGGCCGCGCAGATCATAAGTGATAACGGTAAAATGCGGCGTCAGGACTGGCAGGGCTTTGGCCCAGGTGTTGCGTGCAGCACCGATGCCATGGATCAAGAAAAGCGGCGGGCCGTCACCTTCAACGCTGTATTCGCAGTCAATCACATCGCTCATGTGCCGCCCTCAATCCGGAAAACGATCCGAATTCAGCTCGCCACCTGTGCCCCAGTCGGATTTCTCGACATCTGTGATGATAACCTGAACACCGGCAGGGTTACCGCCCGCCGCGCCAACAAACGCATCGGTCAGATCGCGGACAATCGCGCGCTTTTGCTCGATACTGCGGCCTTTGAACAATTCAACACGAATGATTGGCATGAAACTTCCCCTAATCGTCAGATTTTGGGCGCACCACATGGAAAGCGCCGCTCATATAGGTAAGCGGTTGCTCTCCGGCATCCGAAATGCCGGTAACATCGCCGATGCAAATGGCGTGGCTGCCATGAATGACCGTCCGGGTGAGCGAACAAGCAAAGGCCGTGGCGCGTGGCAGGATCGGACCTTCCGCCGTCGCAGTAATGTCCAGCCCTTCAAACCGGTTTGGCCGCGCCTCGTCAAAGGCCCCGGCGAAGGTATTGGCCAACTCAACGGCATCCTCGCTCAGGATGTTGACACAAAAGACGCCGTTATCCTTGACCGCCATCGCGATCCGGCTGTCGGCCTTGAGGCAGACAAGAACCGAAGGCGGATCTGCACTGAGCGACGAAAACGCACTTACCGTGGCACCCGACTGTCCGGCAGGTCCATCGGTTGTCACCACTGTCACGGTCGACGCGACCTTGCGCATGGCCGTGATAAATGCCTGACGTGCAGCCTTCATTGGGCGGCCTCCTGCACTGGCGTGCGACCCGTGAAATGCGGCATGACCTCCTCGGCAAAACACTGGATGGCATCCAGCGTCTCAGCGGCGTCGAGCCCGAAATTCATGTTCAGAATGACCCGGTCAATGCCCAGCTCGGCATAGGGGCCCAGCTTGTCGATCATCTCTTGTGGCTTGCAAATCAAAAGGCTTTCTCCGAGGTCTTCGACGCTCTGCTCGCGTGGCAGCTCGCGCACCATACCGTTATCCACGATGCCCGGGCCGGTAAAGACGTTATCGAACCGGCTGTAATACCTGTAGGCGGCCTCGACCTTGCGCTGACGTTCACCCGCGTTGCGCGCCACATGCGCCACGCGGCTGAGCGTTAGTGTCAGCGGCGCACCCGCCTCGCCCATTTCATCCTTGGCCCGGTTGAACCCGCCCACTTGGTCGAGCAGCAATTGATGATTGCCTGAGAGTGGCGTCGTCTGGATGTGAAAGCCGCGTTTCGTGCAGTGATAAATGCCTTCGGGGTTCATAACCGCCATCATCATGGAAATCGGCCGCACCGGGCGGGGCATGATCGTCAGCGGTTCAAACTGATAATACTTGCCCTCCCAACTGACCTCTTCGCGGGTCAGCAACGCCTGTAAAACATCGAGCGATTCATTGAACCGTCCCTGTGTTTCGTCCATCGGGACGCCGAGACGCTCCATTTCATAGGCAAACGCCCCGCGCCCGACCCCAAGCATCAACCGCCCTTCGGTAAAGATATCGGCCACTACGACCTCACCGGCGTAGGTGCGCATGTCATGCAAGGGCAGCACGACAATCGAGGTCATGATCTTGATCCGTTTGGTATGCGCCGCGATCTTGACCGCAAATTGCAGCGGCGCGGGCATCATCAGGCAATTCATCAAGTGATGTTCGGTGATCGACACCGCATCGAAACCCAGCCGATCCCCCAGCATTGCCTGATCCAGCATGTCCGCATAGACCCGGTCGCCGCCATAGGATTTTTCCGGGTAATCCGCCGAAAGCTGAAGACTGAATTCCATTTTTGCCCTCCTGACAGTGCCAAAGATGACAGAGTTATGCGGTCTAGGAAATCGAATTTAATCACATTGTTCGTTCGAATTTTGCGTAGTGTTACCAAATGGAGCGCGCGGTGCGCGCACAGGGCATCTCGGCCTCCTCCTGCGTCGTCTGCCTCGGGGAATGCCGCCACTGTGACATGTCTCCGCGACCAATTCTTGGTACTGGCATATCCGGGCGCTGCCTGCCATAGATGGCGCATGACACAGATCGTTGAAACTCTCGCCGAAATTTCCGCCCGCTATGAGGCGCTTTTTGTGGATCTCTGGGGATGCGTGCACAATGGTGTCACCCCATTCCCGGGCGCAGTCACAGCTTTGCAGCAATACCGTGCCGGTGGCGGAAAGGTAGTGCTTGTCACAAATTCACCCCGCGCCAGAGACCGTGTAGAGACGCAATTGGCACAAATCGGCGTTCCAACCGATTGCTGGGATACGATTGCGACCTCGGGTGACAGCGCCCGCGCGGCCATGTTCCGCGGCGTTGTGGGTGAAAAGGTCTATTTCATTGGACATGACGGCGATCGCAGAATTTTTGAACCGATCAACATCATTGAAGACCCGGTCAACGTCACCCCCGTGCCATTGGACGAGGCCGAAGGGATTGTGTGTGCCGGGCCATTCGATCCTATGGCTGATCCGGCGGACATGCGGCCTGACTTTCTATATGCCAAGCAAAAGGGCATGAAGTTACTGTGCGCCAATCCCGATATCATCGTGGATCGCGGTGATCGTCGCGAATGGTGTGCGGGCGCGCTTGCCAAGCTCTATACCGAGATGGGCGGCGAGAGCCTTTATTTCGGCAAACCGCATCCACCAATCTATGATCTGGCGCGCCGTCGTCTGACCGCTCTGGGCAAGGACATCGATTCGTCTGCGATTTTGGCCATCGGCGATGGCATCCTGACCGACATCGCAGGTGCCATGGGAGAAGATATCGACAGTCTTTTTATTTCTGGAGGTCTGGCCGCCATAGAAACCAAAACGTCGCACCAGCCAGACGAAAAAGCCCTAAGGTCCTATCTTGAAAGCGAAAATTACGCGCCGACCTACACGATTGGCCACCTTCGATAGTCAAAAAAACACTTGATTTTCTGCACCTGCAAAGTAATAAAGTTCCAACTTCAAGCGCTGCCTTATCCGAAAATTACGCGCCGAACCTGACTGGAGGGTCGAATGTTGGACAATATGCCCCGCGGAACCATTACCATCGAAGAGATCGAGATGGGCATGACGCGCAGCCTGCGCAAACTGGTGACCGACCGCGATATTGAGATGTTTGCCGAGGTTTCGACGGACCATAACCCGGTGCATATGGATGACGATTACGCCCGCGACACCATTTTTGAGGGGCGCATCGCCCATGGCATGCTGACGGCAGGTTTGATTTCCGCCGTCATCGGCGAGCAGCTTCCTGGTCACGGCACTGTCTACATGGGTCAGACGCTCAAGTTCCTGGCGCCTGTTCGTCCTGGGGACATGGTCGAAGCGGAAGTGGAAGTGATTGGCGTCGATCACGGCAAGCGCCGTGTTCAGCTGGACTGCCGCTGCATGGTAAACGGCAAGAAGGTACTGATCGGCGAGGCCACCGTGTTGGCCCCCTCCGGCAAATTCGACTAAGAAACGCGCCGAACCGCCGCGAATTTCGCGCAGATTGAACGATCTGCGCGTTTTCTTGCACTCTGAGCCATTAATAGTCCACGCGACCCAACCTACCTGTGTGTCACATCGTTTGACACATCAAGGAGGTCGCCATGCCGATCAAATTCATTACCAAAGATATCCACGCCTTTCTCGACTACCCGGTTGCGCTGGCATTGATTGGACTGCCATTTCTGTTGGGGCTTGGGGCCACCAATCCGATGGCACTCTGGCTGTCAGTTGTCACTGGCATCGCCGCCTTTGCCCTGACGGTTCTGACAGATCACAAACTTGGCCTGATCCGAGTGCTGCCCTATTCATTCCATATGGCCGTTGACCTGATTGTTGGCCTGAGCTTTCTCGCTGCGCCGTTTGTCTTTGTTTTCACCGGTCTGGATGCCGCCTTCTACTGGCTCAACGGGGCTGCCGTTTGCCTTGTGATCGCGGCCCATAAACCCGAGCCTGAGGCCCACCCCGCCGTGTAACGCAATCGCGCGCTTGCACAGCTTCGCATGGGGCGGTACCCCTGCCCCATGCGCATCATTCGTGATTATGATTTCCTTGACCCGTCCGACCGAGGCGCCAGCGTGGCCATCGGTAATTTTGACGGGGTACATATCGGGCATCGCACGGTCATTGATCTGGCCCGCGCCAAGGCAACGGAACTGGGCGCACCTCTGGGTATCCTGACGTTCGAACCGCATCCGCGACAGTATTTTGCACCCGATGCTCCACCCTTTCGGCTGATGGGTCCCGAAGCCCGCGCGAACCGGCTGGAAAAACTGGGCGTAAAGCGCCTCTACGAAATCAATTTCAATGCCGCCCTCTCGGCTCTTACCCCGCGTGACTTTGCTCAGAACGTGATCACCGATGGGTTGGGCTTGAAACACGTCGTTGTTGGTGCGGATTTCTGTTTTGGCCAAGCGCGCGCAGGCAACGCCAAAACACTCCAGGATTTTGGTGTTGAAATGGGGTTTGGGGTCACGATTGCCGAGCTTTTGGAAGGCGATCTGGGTCAGGTTTCCTCGACGGCCATACGCACCGCGCTCAGCGATGGCCGTCCTCGTGACGCCGCCGCAATGCTGGGACACTGGCACCGGATCGAAGGGCCTGTTGTGGGTGGCGAACAACGCGGACGCGAGTTGGGCTATCCCACCACCAACATGTCGATTGAAGGATTGCACCCGCCCAAATTTGGCGTCTACGCGGTCATGGTAGACGTTTTGGATGGCCCGCACAAAGGCACCTACAAAGGGGCGGCCAGCCTTGGCGTGCGCCCGATGTTCAACGGCGAAATGCCCAATCTCGAGACATTCCTGTTTGATTTCTCGGGCGATCTTTACGGCGCAGATTTGTCGGTTGCACTGGTCGAATACCTCCGCCCGGAGGCAACGTTCGACAGCCTCGAGGCGTTCATCGCGCAAATGGATGCAGATTGCGTCCGCGCGCGGGACATATTGGCGCAGCCATGAAGGATCCGATTGATCGCACCGGCCTGCGCGACCGGTTTTGGGAAACGGTCCCGATAACCCTGATGACCCAACGCGAATGGGAAGCCCTTTGTGACGGCTGTGGCAAATGTTGCATGAACAAGCTGGAGGACGAGGACACCGAGGAAGTGGCCCTGACCTGTATTGCCTGCCGACTGTTTGACGACAGCACATGTCGTTGCACCCAATATGGCATCCGGCATCAGTTTGTACCCGAATGCGTGGTGCTGAGCCCTAAGAACATGGACCAGAATCTGTATTGGATCCCGGAAACCTGCGCATACAAGCTGCTGTGGACCGGGCAGAAACTCTTTGACTGGCATCCGCTGATTTCGGGAAGCCCGCAAACCGTTCACGACGCAAAGGTGTCCATGCAACACAGAACCGTCCCAGAGTTCGAAATTGATGAAGACGATTGGGAAAATCATATAATCGAGGAACCGGTTTAGATGTATTTCGCTTCTGATAACGCGGGCCCGGCGCATCCGGCAGTGCTTGCGGCCGTAACGGATGCCAACACGGGCTACCAACCCTCCTATGGTGACGATGCCATGATGGACCGGGTCCGCGCCATGATCCGCGATCAGTTCGAAGCGCCAGACGCTGCGGTTTACCTGGTGGCGACGGGGACCGCTGCCAATGCTTTGGCGCTCTCGACATTGGCGCAGCCGTGGCAGACGATCTTTTGCACCCCGCTATCGCACATTCAGCGCGATGAATGCCATGCCCCGGAGTTTTTCACCGGCGGGTCAAAACTTACCTTGGTTGGTGATGCGGACAAGATGACGCCAGACACGTTGGGCGCGGCCATCGAGGATTGGGTTTACGGCGATGTCCATGTATCGCAGCGCGGCCCAATTTCACTCACGCAGGTGACGGAGATGGGTCATGTCTATTCGCTGGACGAACTCAACGCCCTGACCAGCCTCACCAAAACATACCGGTTGCCGGTGCACATGGACGGTGCCCGTTTTGCCAACGCGCTGGCCGCCCTAGGCTGCACACCAGCAGAAATGACCTGGCGCGCGGGGATTGACGCGGTCAGCTTCGGGGGAACAAAAAACGGATGCATGGGCGTCGAAGCCGTGATTTTCTTTGACCCGAAACATGCATGGGAGTTCGAGTTGCGCCGCAAACGGGCCGCGCATCTTTTCTCGAAGCACCGGTATCTGTCGGCGCAAATGTTGGGATATCTCTCTCAAGCGGAGTGGCGCAAAACGGCGGCAAAATCCAATGCCGCCTGTGCCCGACTGGCCGCCGGCTTGCGGGCCATCCCGGATGCGGTGTTACTGAACGAGCCGCAGGCCAACATGATTTTTGCCACGTTGCCGCGTGCCACCCATCAACGGCTGCAGGACGCGGGCGCATCTTACCAACTCCATGGCACGCTCCAAGGCGACGACCCGAGTGCAGCACTTTCGATGCGCCTCGTGTGTGATTGGTCCATGACAGACGCGTTGATTGACCAATTCCTCGATATCGCCAAAGGATAACACCGAGGGGCATCGGCCTCACCGCGTTTTCAGGAATTGCAGGATTTCCGCACTGACCTGATCCGGATGTGTCAAAGGAACCATATGTCCCGCGCCCATGACCATGGCGCGCCTCACATCTGGCAAGCGGTTTTCCAGACCTTGGCAAACAGCACCTATGATCTTTGGTGCGGCACTTCCCTCGATGATCAAGACAGGCATCGTCACACGCCCAATCCGCTCTGGCGCCAAGACATTTGCAACATCATCAATGATCGCCGGCCCGCTGGCCCGGATCAGGGGCATCTGCGCCGCCAACATGTCTTGCTGCGCTTGGGTCACTGCCCTGATTGGAAATCCGTGGCCCCAGATTTCAGTGAACTCACGTGCCGCCGTCGCGTGATCCCCCGCAACCATGGCCGCTTCATACTTGGCGGACAGCGCGGCATGGGCCTGGGCCACGTCAGGTTGGTCTGCGATGGCAACGGCGAAAAAAACGGGCTCGATCAGGGTCAGCGTTCTGACCAAGTCAGGCCGTTCCACGGCCAATCGCAATGCAACGGTTGCGCCAAAGGAATGGCCGATGACATCCACCGGCCCACTTTCCAGAAACGCCGCCGCGATCTCGGCCGTTACGCCCTGCAATTCGCCGCGATCGTCCCAATCCGCACTATGTCCATGTCCGGGCATATCGAACGCGGTCATCGACAACGCGCCGGATAGTTGCCGGGACACCGGGCCCCACGCGGCCGACGAGGCCAAAGCACAATGGATCAACAACCCATCACGTGGGCCCTGACCAAAAGTTGTCCAATAGGTCTCAAACCCCGCCTTGAACGCCTTTGGCATGTATCAGAGATCACCAGACAGATGCGCGTCCAGATCCTCGAGCCGATCCTGA
The DNA here is from genome assembly GCF_055693585.1 of Roseovarius sp. JB2-10. Lineage (NCBI taxonomy): Bacteria > Pseudomonadati > Pseudomonadota > Alphaproteobacteria > Rhodobacterales > Roseobacteraceae > Roseovarius > Roseovarius sp. JB2-10. The sequence goes on from NZ_CM146337.1 coordinate 469,720, forward strand.
CCCCAAAACTTCTGTCCGCTGTCGACCACATAGAAAGGCGCGCCAAAAACGCCAACCTTTACTGCTTCTTCGAGGTTGGCAGCGTACGTTTCAGCGCCGGACAAAAGCCCGCTATTGGCCAGTTCGGGATCAAAGCCAGCAGCACTCAGACTGGCGCGGATCACATCATCTTGCGCAATGTCACGCTCTTCAGACCAAACCGCGCGGGTCAACGCATGTACCAACCCACCCAGATCGCCGCCACCGGCTGACTGCGCGGCAATGACGGCATAGCTCGATGGTGCTGAATTGGTCGGCCAATGCGCCGGTTGCAGGTTCAAATGCATGCCCCGTTTTCGGGCCTGGCGTGGCAGGTCCTGTGCACGGTATTGCTGCCGCGATGGGTGCCTGTCCTTGGGCGGCTGCCCACCGGTGCGCCCAAACAGCGCGATGATGTCGAGCGGTTTGTAGGTGATCGTCGCACCGTGCCGCGCGGCGATTTCTTCCATCGTCACACCTGCAATGTAGGTGAAGGGCGACAGTGTCGAAAAATAATAGTCGATATGGGCCATTTTCTGATCTCCACCCCGCTGCATCGCTTTGCCAGACCCTACGCGCATGCTAAGCGGTGTCAACGTCACGATTCTGTCATGTAGCGCACCTCGGGGGAACCAGCTATGCCATCCACTCCAGAGCCAAAACTGATCTCAGGCAACGCCAATATGCCCTTGGCTAAGGCCATAGCTCGCCGCATGTCGATGCACCGCGGCACCAGTGTGGGCCTCTGTGATGCCCGCGTGGAACGGTTCAACGATGGTGAGATTTTTGTGGAAGTGTACGAGAACGTGCGCGGCGAGGATATGTTCATCATCCAGCCAACGTCGAACCCGGCAAATGACAACCTGATGGAACTTCTGATCATGGCCGATGCGCTCAGGCGTTCTTCGGCACGGCGTATTACCGCGGTGATCCCCTATTTCGGCTATGCCCGTCAGGACCGCCGGTCGCGCGCGCGCACACCGATCTCCGCCAAGCTGGTTGCCAACATGATCGTTGAGGCCGGCATTGAACGCGTCCTGACAATGGACCTGCACGCGGCGCAGATTCAGGGCTTTTTCGATATCCCCGTGGACAACCTCTACGCTTCTCCCATCTTCGCGCTCGACATTTTGAAACAGTTCAAAGGGTCAACCGGCGACTTGATGGTTGTGTCACCGGATGTGGGCGGCGTGGCGCGTGCACGCGAGCTGGCCAAGCGGATCAACGCCCCGCTGAGCATTGTCGACAAACGCCGCGAAAAGCCCGGCGAAGTGGCCGAGATGACGGTAATCGGCGACGTAAAGGGCAAGAAATGCCTGATTGTGGACGATATGGTCGACACGGCAGGCACGCTATGCAAGGCCGCCGAAGTCCTGATGGAAAACGGTGCGGCTGAAGTGCACTCCTACATCACGCATGGCGTCATGTCCGGCCCGGCCGTCGAACGGGTCACGAAGTCAGTGATGAAATCCCTCGTCCTGACCGACACGATTGCGCCGCGCGCGAGTTTCGCAGACGCCAAGAACATTCGCATCGTTCCAACCGCACCCGTCTTTGCCCAAGCCATTCTGAACATCTGGAGCGGGACATCTGTATCCTCGCTTTTTGACACGGAAACACTGGGCCCGATCTACGAAGGGCTGTACGCGGCCGAGTGAGCGCGAGCCAGCGGTGTAACTTTCACACCCAGAGCATCAGAGCGCGCTGGTCCATTAGTCAGGCAGCAAACAGAAGGATCTTCATCCACAAAGCCCGCCAGAGCCCAACGCCCCCAGCATCAGGCATTCTTCCGGCGTAAAACGGCTTCCTTCTGCGCTGGAGACAACCGGTGCAAAGGAAAAGGTGTCGTCCAATTCGTCGGGGGCGTTGATCACCCGCCACTGCACACCGTTGTGCTGCAAATCAACCTCCACAGCGGCGGTTTTGCTTGCTGCACCCGCCGTATTGGCAATCGCACTGTAAAGCGCGCCACGTTCGCCCAATCCTTCAAACGACGACGACGCGCGCATCGTCAGGTCAAAAGAACACGTCGCTTCCCCGGCTTGCGACTGGCGGCAGGTGACGTTTTCAAGCGTGGACGGACCAAAATCCACAATCAGTGACCCAGCCTGATCTGTAATCGTTCGCACGCCACCAATCGTATGGATCAAACGGCCGCCCAGATCGCCAAGAGACGTCTCTTGCTGGGGGTACCGGCCCTGTAAGTGCACGATGACAGCCCGCCGCAGATGAGCCGTGGTAATTTCAGACGCCGGTTGGGGAGACTGCGCCGCAAAAGCGGCCGTTTCCTGCAAAGCACGGTCCATGTCCTTGCGAAATGCGGTTTCAAGCTGTTCTTCGATGCTGACATATGTCCCGTCTGCAATCGCGGCGGCGCGCGCGGCTCGGCGCTCGGCTCTTTTGCGTTTGGTTTCCGCCCACTGCGCCTCATTCGCAGCCTTTGCCATGCCAAGGAACGGCGCGGCCTGATCGCAATCGATCTCGTCAACCGCCACGCCATCCACCTCGTTCACTCGCCGCAGCACCAGATCCGTACCCACAAACCCGCTCAGAATCTCGCGCAGCCTCGACTCAAGCTGTGAACACGACGCCGGATATGCCGCTTCAATTGACACAAGCGCATCATAATGTTCGGGAAAAAACTCAGCGGAACGATGCACAAAGGACGTAACGCAGCGGATCGCATAATCCGTCAAATCGGGTGCATCGGCGATCCCGATACAGTCGTGCCAGACGGGTCGCGAACCTGATATCGTCAAAATCAAGTCAGACGCCATAACGCAACTGGGCCGCGCGAACGGCTCGGCGCCCGGAAGACCAAGGTTCTTTCTTTCGTTCCAGGCAATCTTGTTCAACGCGTCCGGGTCTTCTGCAATCAATCGGCCGGTGACCAGCCGTCGCCGGATTTCCATGCACGTATCACCCTGATTGTATCTATGGGGCTCGCTTTGCGCGCAGGTAGTTGTTGCAGCCAAATCGGTAAAATCTGTCCCGGAGCAGGATGCAGCCGCGCGTTCCGGCAACCAGATCAACCAAAGCGACGCCAAAAAAAGGAAAAGAAACGCTCTCATCTGAAATCCAACCAGCAATAGAATAACGTCATTTAAAACATGGCTTTTCCACCATTTCAATTGATGCGACGCGCAATCTTCAGGTCGTGGATTGACCCACGCACCAAGAACCACCGATCGGTTTCCGCGAACTACCGCGCGGGACTTGCCTAAATTTCCACCCCCTGGCACCCTTCGCTGCACAGGACACCAAGACAGTGGTGCCTTTTTCCCGTCAGCATACGTCATGATCCGGGTGGAAGCCTGTCGCGCTTCGTGGCAGAACAGGTCCGACGGAGTATTGCAGAACCCGGGGGCGCACATGACCACACAATTTGGAAAGGGATGCCATTTGCATCTGATCGATGGGTCGGCCTTCATCTTTCGTGCCTACCATGCGCTACCGCCGCTGACGCGTAAGTCGGACGGCCTGCCCATCGGGGCAGTCAGTGGATTTTGCAACATGCTGCAGCGCTATATCTCGGACCACACTGGCGCAGACGCGCCAACCCATGTCGCAGTGATTTTCGACAAGGGCAGCCACACGTTTCGCAACGATCTCTACTCCGAATACAAAGCCAACCGCGAGGCGATGCCTGAAGATCTGCGTCCGCAAATTCCTCTAACGCGCGAGGCGACCCTTGCGTTCAACATCGCATGCAAGGAAATCGAAGGCTTCGAGGCCGATGACATCATAGCGACCTTGTCGGTCCAGGCACGCGATGCGGGTGGGCGTGTGACCATCATCAGCTCAGACAAGGACCTGATGCAACTGGTCGGTGGCGGCGTCGAGATGTTGGATGCAATGAAGAACAAGCGTATTGATGTCGAAGGCGTGGAAGAAAAGTTTGGCGTGGGACCGGACCGCGTGGTCGATGTACAGGCACTGGCGGGCGACAGTGTCGATAACGTCCCCGGCGCTCCCGGAATTGGCATCAAGACCGCCGCCCTTTTGATCAATGAATTTGGTGATCTGGAGACGCTGCTGGACCGTGCCGGTGAGATCAAACAACCCAAACGCCGCGAAACACTCATCGACAAGCGCGAACAGATCGAGCTGAGCAAAAAACTGGTGCAGCTCGACCTCAATACCCCCCTCGATTTTACGCTGGATGATCTTGAGGTCAAAGATCCCGACCCCGATGCATTGCTGGCCTTTCTGGCCGAAATGGAATTCCGCACATTGTCGAAACGCGTCGCCGATGCGCTTGGCGCAGAGGCCCCGGTGATTGATGACACACCTGCCGCCTCTGATGATGCCCCTGCACCGGAATGGCCCGCCATCGACCCTGAAAAATACGAACATGTTAGCGACATGGACGCACTTCAGAAATGGATTGATCGGATCACATATGTGGGTCACGTCGCGGTCGACACCGAAACCACATCGCTGAATGAAATGCAGGCGGAATTGGTTGGTGTTTCGCTGGCGGTTGATCCCGGTGAAGCCTGCTACATCCCGTTGACCCACAAGGAGGGTGAAGATGCCGGTGACCTCTTTGCAACGGACACCTTGGCCAAGGGACAAATGGCGTTTGATGCCGTTCTGGCCGCGCTGAAGCCTGTTTTGGAGGATGATGCGATCCTCAAAATCGGTCAGAATATGAAATACGACGCCAAGATTTTCGCCCGTCATGGCATTGCCGTCGCCCCGTTCGACGACACGATGCTGATGTCCTATGCCCTGAATGCGGGCGTTCATAATCACGGCATGGATGCGCTTTCGGACCGGTACCTGAACCACAGCCCCATCCCGATCAAATCCCTGCTTGGCACTGGAAAATCGGCCATCACGTTTGACCGTGTCCCCGTGGATGAGGCGGTCAAATACGCCGCCGAAGATGCCGATATCACCTTGCGGCTATGGCATATCTTCAAGCCCCTGTTGCATCGCACAGAAGTCACCAGCGTCTACGAAACGCTTGAACGCCCCTTGGGGCCCGTGCTGGCGCGCATGGAGATGCAAGGCATCAAAGTGGATCGCGAAACGCTGTCGCGCATGTCCAACGCCTTTGCCCAGAAAATGGCAGGGCTGGAGGCGGAGATTTACGAATTAGCAGGGCGCAGTTTCAACGTCGGATCACCCAAGCAACTGGGTGAAATCCTCTTCGATGAAATGGGGATCGAAGGCGGGAAAAAGGGCAAAACCGGTGCCTACGCCACCGGCGCGGATGTGCTGGAGGATTTGGCTACAGAACATGAACTGCCGGCACGTGTTCTAGATTGGCGACAGCTCAGCAAACTCAAATCCACCTATACAGACGCGCTGCAAGATCACATCGATCCCGACACCCACCGCGTGCACACGTCGTATGTTCAGACCGGTGCCAGCACAGGCCGTCTGGCATCAACCGACCCGAACCTACAAAACATCCCAGTGCGCACCGAAGAAGGCCGTCGCATTCGCGAGGCCTTTGTGGCCGAGCCGGGCAATACACTGATATCCCTGGATTATTCGCAGATCGAATTGCGTATTCTTGCCCATGTGGCCGATATCCCCGCTTTGAAACAGGCCTTTGCCGATGGGTTGGACATTCACGCGATGACCGCGTCCGAAATGTTCGATGTTCCGCTGGATGAAATGACGCCAGAAGTACGGCGCCGGGCAAAGGCGATCAACTTTGGGGTCATCTATGGCATCTCCGGCTTTGGCCTGGCTCGAAACTTGCGTATTCCACGGGCCGAAGCGCAGGGCTTTATCGACCGGTATTTTGAGCGTTTCCCCGGCATTCGAACCTACATGGATGACACGGTCAAATTCGCCAAGGAACATGGTTTCGTGCAGACCCTGTTTGGTCGTAAAATCCACACGCCCGAGATCAACGCCAAAGGCCCTCACGCCGGGTTTGCCAAACGCGCGGCGATCAACGCACCCATTCAGGGCACCGCTGCGGATATCATCCGCCGGGCCATGATCCGGATGCCCGAAGCCATCTCTGCTCTGCCTTGCAAAATGCTACTGCAAGTACATGACGAATTGCTTTTTGAAGCCGAGGAAAGCGCCGCACCGGACGTGATCAACGCGGCACGTGAGATCATGGAAGGGGCCGCCGCCCCGGCGATTCACCTGGACGTGCCGTTGACCGTGGATGCAGGCCAAGGCATTAACTGGGCCGAAGCGCATTAAGACCAGAAGACGTCAGGCTGCCGGTGCGCTGCCCGGCATATAGGAGCTGAGCTCTTCAAACATGCTGCTGGAGCGGCACCCGCAAGCACCTCAAGCTCCCCGCCTTCGGCATCTATTTTCAGAATAGCAGGGGCAGGCAGGTTGTGATTGACGATAAGACTTTCTGGCGCATCGGAGTAAAACGCACGACACCCAAGTTTCACTGTCCCTTGTTGGTACCGACATCAACGATGATTTTGGGGGCAAACTGCGTTCTTTTCAGTATCGAAAGAGCGCCACGTCGCCAAAACCTCCCGTAAGGTCGAGGTCTAGAGGGCGGGATGTTCAGAAGGTTTGAGGATATCCGTACTTTTGACACGCACCAATTCATCGAAGGGCAGCGGTTTGGCATATAAAAAACCTTGGTGCTCATGACATCCCTGCTCAATCAACCAATCGCGTTGTTTTGTCGTTTCAACACCCTCGGCAATCACCCGCAACCCAAGGGCCTTGCCCATATCAATCACACCGTTTGCGAGCTTCTTATTCTCCTTTTCGCAAATCAGGGAACGGTCAATTTTTATGCATTGGATTGGATGCTTGTTCAGCCGGGCGATGTTGGAATATCCGGTCCCAAAGTCATCGATCGCGATTTTATAGCCCAAATCAACGACCTTGCGCAGTTTTTCGTTAAACCGCCAATCGCCCAAATGAAGCTGGGATTCCGTCAATTCCAGCTCGAGGTATTCCGTACTGAAGCCCGATTTGGACGCGAACCGCCGCAGTTGGCCCATCAATTCGGGGCCATGAAACTGCATCGGGGCCACGTTCACTGAAAACCGGTAGGGCTTCATGTAATCTGGCAGGCGCATGTATGCTTCGACGGTTTCTTCCAGAACCCAATGGCCCAATTCCAGGATCAGCCCTGTTTCTTCTGCCACTGGGATAAACTCGGTTGGCCCCATTTGCTTGCCATCGCGTGTGGTCAATCGGGCAAGTGCTTCGGCCCCGATAATGCGCCCCGTGGTGTGGCAAACCTGCGGTTGGAAGCGTAAATCCATATCTTGGCAGCGGTCCGAGAGCGCATGGCTCAACTCGGCCTCGATGCTCAGAAAACGCTCCCGCTGATGGCTTAAAACATCGCGGTAGGGGCGCACCTGTCCGCCACCTAGGTTCTTGGCCTCATACTGCGCCAAATCCGCCCGAACCAGAAGGTCGTCAAAATTGTCCGGACCACTCTGCGCGGTTGCATGGCAAATTCCGAGGCTGCAGTAGATCCGCAATTCGTGGTTATCGATCTTGACCGGGCTTTTCAGAGCACGGACAAACTTTCCCGCAATCTTCGACATGTCCGACAACCTGACATCGGATTTGACCAAGACACAAAATTCATCCCCGCCAAGACGACCCAGAATGGCATCCTTTGGAAAGAAGCCCCGCAACCGTTCGGCCACTTCCGCCAAAATCTGATCACCGACCGCGTGACCCAACGTGTCATTCACATCCTTGAACCTGTCGAGGTCAAAGAGCATCAGGAAAATGCCCAACCCCATGTCAAAGGCGGTTTCGATATAGCTGTTGGCATGTGTTGCCAGAAAAGTTCGGTTGAAGAGGCCCGTCAACATGTCCTGATTGGCCAACCGTTCCACGGCGCGTTTGGCATGTTCACGCTCGGTGATGTCCAGTTCGGTGAGCAGCAGCGTCTTGATGCCATCGACCGCATCAGTGCTCCGGCGCGCTTCGATCTCATGAATACGCGGGCCACGCGTGGTCATCACGTCACTGATGATCAGTCCTTCTTGCCCCAGACGCGCCATTTCCATCAGTGTTTGCAGCGCATAGTCGTTCAGGATTCTATCCTGCAGCAGGCCTTTTTTGTGCCCGAACGCGCGCAATGCGGCTGGATTTGCATAAAGGCAGCTTCCGTTATTGTCGTAGGTGGAAACCATTGCGCCTGTATAAAGTAGCGCCTGCGATCCCCGCAAAAGCTCTTCAGGTTGCTCACCCACTTCCTGAGCCTCACAGAGCATGGCCATCGTGCCATCCGTTTTGATGCACCCACGAAATCGACACCGAACCGTTTTTGGAATGTCTTTGGGATAGAGCGTCCAGCTTTCGTCAAACATTGCGCCGGTCTCAAATTGAACCAGGTAGAGTGACAGCCGCTCTCGAATGGAATTCGACATGTCCCCACTCATATCGCGTCCAAGCAGTTCCTGCAGCGTATCCGCTTCCCAAAGCGCGACTGCGGCTTCGTTCGCCCAGATGACGCGGGCCGCATTTACATCAAAAACCCATACCGGAAACTGCGAGAATTGCATGACATGCAGGTCGTGTTCGCGCGTACACGAAGACGGCAATTCGTCGACATATGTCTGAAACTCAAATGACACGCGAAACCAGTCCATTGGCGATACAGTGGGTATCGCCAGACCATGGGTCAAATCCGTTAACGGATCGTTAATAATTGTTTATGACCTGCGAATTAACCGTGCGGTTTCAGCGGAATTTTCGGCTTAGTACAGCTGCCAATCATCTTCGTGAGCAACCTCTCCGATTGCCATCCACCGCGCGCGCGCGCGCCACACGGCTATCGCCCCATGTGCGGAAAACCACGTCGAAACCGGTTGCCGTGATATTTTCAGCCGAAATATCGGCCCGTGCGTTGGTTGCGCTATCCATATCCCACATAGAAAGCGCAATGTGTACAGCGGGTGGTGATTTAAACGATTGGCTGAAACTAAGGGTGTGGCGGCGTTCCCGCGGGCCATTGCCCGTCCACATATCCCCGCCATCCTCGTAATCCGAGAACAGAACTTCCTCACCTTGATCGACGCCGATCGACTGTTTTACAAACTTTTTCATTCGTCACACACTCAACTTGATGTTGATGCCCCTACTATGACTTTTCGGCGAAATTGAGAAAGAAAAAAGAAAAAGGGGCCCCAAAGGCCCCTTGTCATTGCCGATCAAAGCGCCGCTCAATCAGCTGTCAGGCCAATTTCACCGCCCATTGCGACCATATCCGCCAGCAATTTGGCAGCATCGTCAACCGGGCCAGGCTCGTTTACGAACGTATCCTGTGCCTTGGAAAGTTTCTCCTTGGCGTCATCCACCATCGCCTTGAAGTCTTCCTGGGTCATGTCCGCTTTGGGAACGGCGCGCTCCGCCAGCACCGAAATACCTTCGGGGCTGATTTCCGCAAACCCGCCGGTGACAACATATTCTGTCTCACCATCGGCGCTGCTCACGCGCAAAACGCCAGGGCGCAGGGTTGTGATCAGCGGCGCGTGGTCCGGCAGCGCGGTCATGTCACCTTCGGCACCGGGTATCTGCACTTCCTTTGCATCCACCGACGCCAGAAGACGCTCGGGGCTTACCAGATCGAATTGCACTGTGTCAGCCATTTATGGCCTCCTTGTCGGGCGTCTCCGGGGCATCAAAGCCCCGGGTCAGCGACAGTTACTTATGCCGCGTCAGCAGCCATTTGCTCGGCTTTGGCTTTCACCTCTTCGATGCCGCCTACCATGTAGAAGGCGCCTTCGGGCAGGTGATCATACTCACCCGCAACCACGGCCTTGAACGACGCGATGGTTTCTTCCAGCGGCACCTGAACGCCGTCGGAACCGGTGAAAACTTTCGCCACGTCGAAGGGCTGGCTGAGGAAGCGCTGAATTTTCCGGGCGCGGGCCACGGTCAACTTATCTTCTTCCGAAAGTTCGTCCATGCCGAGGATGGCGATGATATCCTGAAGCGACTTGTAGCGCTGCAGGATACCCTGAACGTCACGTGCCACCTGGTAGTGCTCTTCACCTACAACAGCCGGGTCCATCAGACGCGATGTTGAATCGAGCGGGTCCACCGCAGGGTAAATACCAAGCTCGGAGATCGCACGGGAAAGAACGGTCGTCGCATCAAGGTGCGCAAACGATGTTGCAGGTGCAGGGTCAGTAAGGTCATCGGCAGGCACGTAAACCGCTTGCACCGAGGTGATCGAACCGGCTTTGGTCGACGTAATCCGTTCCTGCATCGCACCCATGTCCGTGGCCAGCGTCGGCTGGTAGCCCACAGCCGAGGGGATACGACCCAGAAGGGCCGAAACCTCGGAACCGGCTTGGGTAAAGCGGAAGATGTTGTCGACGAAGAAGAGAACGTCAGTACCGGACTGATCCCGGAACTGCTCGGCCAGGGTCAGACCGGACAGAGCCACACGCATCCGCGCTCCGGGAGGTTCGTTCATCTGACCGTAAACCAGGGCCACCTGGCTTTCTTCGAGGTTATCAGGGTTGATAACATTGGATTCGATCATCTCGTGGTAAAGGTCGTTACCTTCACGCGTCCGCTCACCCACACCGGCGAAAACCGAGAAACCCGAGTGCACTTTGGCGATGTTGTTGATCAATTCCATGATGAGAACGGTCTTGCCCACGCCCGCACCGCCGAAGAGGCCAATTTTACCGCCCTTCGCGTAGGGGGCCAGCAGGTCAACAACCTTGATGCCGGTGACCAGAACTTCGGATTCTGTCGACTGTTCAGCGAATTGAGGCGCATCCTGATGGATCGCACGGTATTCTTTGGCTTTTACGGGGCCCTGTTCATCCACAGGCTCACCCACAACGTTCAGGATACGGCCCAGTGTCGCGTTGCCCACTGGCATCTGGATCGGGCTACCGCTGTCGGTCACTTCCTGACCGCGGACCAGACCTTCGGTCGCGTCCATCGCGATGGCACGAACGGTGTTTTCACCAAGGTGCTGCGCGACTTCGAGGATCAGGTTTTTCCCGTTATTGTCGGTTGTCAGCGAGTTCAAAATCTCGGGCAGGTGATCGTCGAACTGAACGTCCACCACGGCGCCGATGACCTGGGTCACTTTGCCTTTTGCGTTTGCCATTTTTCGTCTCCGGTTCTTTTAGAGCGCTTCCGCGCCCGAAATGATTTCAATAAGCTCGTTGGTGATCACGGCCTGACGTGAGCGGTTGAACTGGATCGTCAGTTTGTCGATCATTTCGCCCGCGTTACGTGTTGCGTTGTCCATCGCGGACATCCGTGCACCTTGTTCCGACGCGCCATTTTCCAAAAGCGCGCTAAAGATCGCTGTGGCCACGCCGCGTGGCAGCAAATCTGACAGGATGGCCTGTTCATCCGGCTCAAAGTCGTAGAACGCGCTTTCGCCCTCGCCATCGTCTGCCGTTTCGAACGTCGCAGGGATCACCTGCTGCATGGTCGGGATCTGGCTGACGACGTTTTCGAACTTCGAGTAGAAGATCTTGGCGACGTCAAATTCACCCGCGTCAAACCGATCCAGAACATCCGCGGCAATGGCTTGAGCATCAGCGTAACCGACGTTCTTGACCTCGGTCAGATCGACATGGTGGATATAAAGATCGCCCACGTCACGTTTGATCGCGTCGCGGCCTTTTTTACCCACGGTAATGATTTTGACCGTCTTGCCTTCACCTTGAAGTTTCAGCGCCTCGGCGCGGGCCAGCTTGGCAATATTGCCATTGAAGCCACCGCACAAACCGCGTTCGGCGGTCATCACGACCAGCAAATGCGTCTGATCCGACCCCGTGCCACTCAGCAGTTTTGGCGCGTTCTCAGATGATCCAACCGAAGACGCAAGCTTGGCCATCACAGCATTGAACCGCTCGGCATACGGGCGCGACATCTCAGCCTTTTCCTGCGCGCGGCGAAGCTTCGCCGCGGCAACCATTTGCATGGCCTTCGTGATCTTGCGGGTCGATTTGACCGACTCGATCCGTGTTTTAAGGTCCTTTAGACTTGGCATAGGCCCTCGTCCCTTCCCTTAAGCAAAATCAGCTGCGAATTCGTCCAGCGCGGCTTTGATCTTGTCTTCGAGCTCGTCTTTCACCTTGCGGTCATTCTCGGTGATGTCCTTGAGCAGATCAGCATGCTTGCCACGCAGATGGGCCAGCAGACCTTTTTCCCAACGACCCACGTCAGACACGTCCGACTTGTCGAGGTAGCCTTTTGTGCCAGCATAGATGACGCACACGATTTCGGCGTTGGATAGCGGCGCATACTGTGCCTGCTTCATCAACTCGGTCAGGCGCGCACCACGGGCCAGCAATTGCTGCGTGGCGGCATCAAGATCAGAACCGAACTGCGCAAACGCAGCCATTTCGCGGTACTGCGCCAGTGACAATTTCACCGGACCAGCCACCGACGACATCGCCTTGGTCTGTGCTGAAGACCCCACGCGGGAGACCGACAGACCGGTATTCACCGCAGGACGAATGCCCTGATAGAAGAGTTCGGTCTCGAGGAAGATCTGACCATCGGTGATCGAAATCACGTTGGTCGGAATAAACGCCGAAACGTCGCCGCCCTGAGTTTCAATGATCGGCAGCGCTGTCAGCGAACCGGCACCATTGTCTTCGTTCAGCTTGGCCGAACGCTCCAGCAGGCGGGAGTGAAGATAGAAAACGTCACCAGGATAGGCTTCACGTCCAGGTGGACGGCGCAGCAGCAGCGACATCTGGCGATAAGACACGGCCTGTTTCGACAAATCGTCATAAACGATCAGAGCGTGGCGACCATTGTCACGGAAATGCTCGGCCATCGCCGTTGCGGAATAAGGCGCAAGGAACTGCATTGGCGCGGGGTCCGAAGCGGTCGCAGCCACAACAATCGAATATTCCATCGATCCGGCTTCTTCGAGCTTCTTCACCAGCTGAGCCACTGTCGAGCGCTTTTGACCAACGGCAACATAGACACAGTAGAGCTTCTTGCTCTCATCATCGCCCGCATCGTCGTTGTAGGATTTCTGGTTCAGCATGGCATCCAGCGCAACTGCCGTTTTACCTGTCTGACGGTCACCAATGATCAACTCGCGCTGGCCACGGCCAATCGGGATCATCGCGTCAACGGATTTCAGACCGGTTGCCATCGGCTCGTGAACCGATTTACGCGGGATGATGCCGGGCGCTTTGACGTCGGCCAAACCACGTTTCTTGGTCTTGATCGGGCCCTTGCCGTCCAGCGGGTTGCCCAGAGCGTCCACAACGCGACCGAGCAGCTCGTCCCCAATCGGAACGTCCACGATCGACTTCGTGCGCTTAACCGTGTCACCCTCTTTGATGTCCCGGTCAGAACCGAAGATCACGACACCGACGTTGTCGATCTCGAGGTTCAACGCCATGCCCATGATCGAGCCGGGGAATTCTACAAGCTCACCGGCCTGCACATTGTCCAACCCGTGTACACGCGCAATACCATCACCAACGGACAGCACACGACCAACCTCTGTCACTTCGGCTTCTTCACCGAAATTCTTGATCTGGTCCTTCAGGATCGCAGAAATCTCTGCTGCTTGGATACCCATTTATCCGACCTCTTTCATTGCATTCTGGAGGGAGTTCAGGCGCGAGCGGATCGACGTGTCGATCATTTTCGAGCCCACCTTAACGATAAGACCGCCGATGAGGCTTTCATCAACGGTCGCATTTATTTTCACGGCTTTGCCCATGCGGGCCTTCAGCGTCTTTGCCAGTTTGTCGGACTGTGCTTTGGTCAATGCCTTGGCACTGGTCACTTCGGCAGTCATCTCACCTTTGTCTTCGGCGATCATCGCCTGAAGCTGCGAAATCAGCTGCGGCAGCACAAAGAGACGGCGCTTTTCAGCCATCAGGCCCAGGCCGTTTTGCAACACGGTTTCGAGACCCATCTTCTTGCCGACAGCCGCAATTGCCGCACCTTGGTCAGTACGCGAGATAACGGGGCTGCTGATCAGATCACGCAAATCGGCGCTGTCATTAAGAGCGGCGCCAATATTGCTCAGGTTCGATTCGAGTTTTTTGAGGGACTTGCCCTCTTTGGAAATCTCGAAAATGGCAGTGGCATAGCGCGCGGCGATGCCGGAAGAAATCGAAGCTGGTTCGGACACGTCCACCCTTCCGATAATCTGGCCCCGGTTTTTTCAATCGGCTTACGGGCCGCTTCCGGGGACGTTTCCTGTCGATGAGTTTTAACAAATCATCGAAATTCGGCGTGGGTGTAACAGAGCCGTGCGGACCTCGCAAGACAGTTAGGCCTCGCCCCTGAAAAGGAAATAATATGCCTTTTCAATATCTTAACGCATATGCGACCCTTTGCGCCGAATTAGATGTCTCAATTATGGGCGTGAATCTCCCATTTTGTGCGATTCCTTGACGTGATCACCGACACATTTCGTGAGGTCTTGTTTTCGCTAACAGCAAATCATGACCGTCAGATATCCCCAATTCTGCCTTCAAAGCCGGCCCGATTGCGACTTTTGCAACGTGGACGCGTAATTCTGACGCAAAGCGTTTTAAACTGGCGCTCCTTTTGGAATTGAGTGTTATGCATGCCGCGTTAAATGAAATGCGATGATCGGAATACATTGATGAGTGACACGCCGCGCATGCCCCCGGACCTGTCGGCCAGCCAACCGGACTGGACCCGCGAAACACCGCGGAAATTCTGGGACCCCTCGCGTAAATTGCTGCTATGCGTTCGCCAGCACCAAACCCTGCGCGACAAGGGTGGTTTGATTTCACGCCTGCGTATGAAACTAACGACCCTGCGCTACAGGTTCTGGTGCATCGTCACCCAGGCCGAAGTTCCGGTGACGGGTGATATTGGTGGCGGGCTGAAACTGCCACATCCAAACGGCGTGGTGATCCACCCTGCCACCAAGATCGGACCCAACTGCATCATCTTCCAACAGGTCACACTTGGCACGTCCGGTCCCAAATCCGGCGCGCCTGTCATTGGCGGCGGTGTCGATATCGGCGCCGGGGCACGGATCTTGGGGCCCGTCCAAATTGGCGATCATGCCATCATCGGTGCAAATGCCGTGGTACTGGATGATGTGCCCGAAGGGGGATTGCGGCAGGTGTCCCTGCGCGCATCATCGGCAAAAGGTGGTAGCGAGCGACCCCTGCTGCCGATGCAGTACCAAAGACTATTCCAGCAATGCGATCGGGGCGTCTGGACGACGGTAGAAATCCAGCGGCTGTCGATCAGCTGCTTCGGTGGATCGTTTGTATTCGAATTCGATTTCATCACCTTCTTCTGCGCTTGCCACAATCAGGCAGCGCGACAGGTGATTTGTTCCATCGAACATGTCCACCAACCCACGCAGATGCGGTGCCTCTTCCGCATCGAGCGAAAAACCATTGTTCCAGCTGCGCAGAATTTTGAACGTCCGATCGCCCGCCTGAACACTCAAACGGTGGCTCTTTTTGAGCGCAAGTTTACGCGCCGCATCAAGACCGGCCTGAACTTCGGGGGACAAAAACGTGGACATTTGGCGAATCCCTAAAACTATCTCTGAAGAGGATGTCGCACATCTGAGTAACGGTCACGTTAAATGTCTCTGATGCCGGAATTAAGGACCAGATCACCGGAAACGGCCCCTCCGGCCAGTGTCCTATCCGCGTAAATCCAGAGGATTGTTTCGACTTTGAAAACAATGCGGATTGCAACTGCGCTTATTCGTAGGGTTTTGTGTTTTCAGGATAAAACCAAACAGCACAAACAGATCCGCCACCGCCGTGGTCCCCAATGAACACGCCATCCGCATGCGCCAAATAGGCGGCGATTGCTGTATATTCGTCCACCTGTTTTCGCGTGGCCTCACCGCCTCGGCTGAGCAAGTCATCTATTTCCTGACGCTCCCCATAGCGTTGCGCAGCCCAAGCCGCTTGTTGCAGCGGTTGCGGCACCGATGGATGACCCCATCCCCACATGAATGATCCTTCGTCCGAATATGTACCGGCCACCTGCGCGATGACACGGGCATCCGGCGCATCCGTAAATTTCATATCGAGCGCACCTGTTTCCAAATCCAACTCAAAGCTTTCTGGCACGGGCATCGGATTATCCGCGGTTACCTGCGCGACATAGGCTTTGGCCTCGCGGCATAGCTTTTTGTACGTCTTGGGAATGGAGCTAGCCCCTTCATCCGCCTTGCGGTTCACAAATTCGGTCAGAAAATCCCGCACTGGATTGCCTCCTTGGATCGGCGTGTGCACCATTGGCGCTTTGCAATCCTCTAATCCGACTGGGTCACAAAACACAACAACCTCCCACCAGATGTCGACGCACATGGGTGAATACCTGTGCGCCCGCGCACGCCGGCTGCGCGGTGATACCCGTTGGCCAGAATTCAAAACCCACTAGGTTGGCGGCGCAAAGGAGATACGCATATGGGACAACTGGTAAACGGCGTTTGGGAAGATACGTGGTACGACACAAAAGCGTCCGGCGGCACATTCGTCCGGTCCACCGCGAAGTTTCGAAACTGGATCACCGCCGATGGTGCGCCGGGTCCGTCGGGGCAAGGCGGCTTTGCTGCACAATCCGGGCGCTATCACCTTTATGTCTCCTACGCTTGCCCATGGGCTCACCGCGCGCTGATCTTCCGTGCGCTGAAGGGGTTGCAGGATCATATCAGCGTTTCCGTGGTGCACCCGGATATGTTGACCGATGGATGGACGTTTGATGCCACCTTCCCCGGCGCCACAGGCGACACGCTCTACGGACAACGCTTTGCCCGGGATATCTACCTCAAGGCCGATCCGGAAATCTCCGGGCGGGTCACCGTTCCGATTTTGTGGGACACCGAACGCGAGACCATCGTGTCGAACGAATCTTCCGAGATCATCCGGATGTTCAACAGCGCTTTTGATATCCTCACTGGAAACACCGATGACTTTTGGCCAGATGATCTGCGCGATGCGATTGAACCTGTGAACCAGCGTATCTACGACACTGTTAACAACGGCGTTTACAAAGCCGGGTTTGCCACATCGCAATCTGCATATGATGAAGCCATCGTACCGCTGTTCGACACTCTGGACTGGCTGGAGGAGCGGTTGAGTACGCGCCGGTTCCTGATGGGGGATCGTCTGACCGAGGCCGATTGGCGGCTATTTACAACTCTGATCCGCTTCGATCTGGTTTATCACCTGCATTTCAAATGCAACCGGGCAAGGATTGTGGATTACGCCAACATTTGGGATTACCTGCGGGCGCTCTACCAATGGCCGGGCATCGCCGACACCGTGCATTTCGATCACATCGTGCGGCATTATCATTACAGCCACGATACGATTAACCCGAGCAGGATCATTCCAGTCAATCCTGATCTCGATTTCAACGCCTCGTCCGAGCGCAGTACTGCGTGACCTAAAACTGTTCGCGTTTGGGGCTCACAAGCCGCCGTAATGTTCGACCATCGCCGTCAAATCTTCTGGCGGTGTATCGGTCTGCAAGTAAGCACAGGCATTGGCGCTCAGGTTGAAGATCGATCCGTCCGAGAAAAAGGACGTGTTCGTCACGAAAATCACTTGCGTGGCCGGATAGCGATAGCTGGCCAGATCGGCGATGGCAAAGGCACTGCCCTGATCCAGAACCAAGTCCAGAACAATAATGTCAAAGCTTTGAGTTTGAAGCGCCGCTGCTGCGCCCGCCTGGGTCTGTTCCAGGCGCACATCCATTCCGCGCCGCTCCATGTGATTGCGCCAAATAGCGCCTAATTCCGACTGGCTTTCGACAATCAAAACTTTCATACCCACTCCGATCGGATCGCAAAAGGCCCTGAACGATAGGCACAACGAATTGTTTACGAATGACTACTGTAACTGGCTAACTAACCTTAACAATTGGTTAACAGTTGCAGTTTGTGTTCGCCCGGAACCGCGCATCTTGCGTATTGCGCGAATTTCCGCTTGAACGCTTTGCAACCAGATATGGGGTGCCAGATGGCCCAAGAAACAACAAATAGGGAAATATCGCGTCTGCGGCACATGCCCGTCCCCGACCCTTCTGAGATTCCAATCGACGAGACAAATAATCTCATTACCGCAGACAAAACCGGAACGTACGCTGCGTTAACCATTCGTCAGGCTCGCAAAACATGATTTTAATCTGTTCTCAACACGGTTCTGTGCGCGCCAATTTCGCAAAGGCTGCATAGCATGACACTGACCCGGGATCATGGCGGCGGTCTGGACGCGGCTACGCAGAAATATGGCGGGATGCGCGACGATTGGCTTGATCTCTCAACCGGCATCAACCCTGTACCCTACCCTATACCGGATGTTCCGCTGTCAGCCTGGACGGCCTTGCCAGATCAGGCGGCAGCAAAGGATCTTGCCGCCGCCGCCCGTCGATTTTGGAACGTTCCCGCGGGTGCGAAACTCTTGGCGGCACCGGGTGCGTCATCGTTGATCGCGCGATTGCCCGGAATTGCCGCCAAAGGCACAGTGCATATCCCGACGCCCACTTATAACGAGCATGCGGCAGCGTTTGCAGCGCATGACTGGCACATTAGCTGTGAAAACGCGCAGGCCAAAGTCATCGTGCATCCAAACAACCCAACGGGGCACTGGTATGACACCACCGATTTGACCGCACCGCTCATGGTGATCGACGAAAGTTTCGCGGACGAAGACCTCACAAGGTCTTTTGTGCCACTCTGTGATCAGCCTGGACGGATCGTGCTCAAGAGTTTCGGTAAATTCTGGGGTCTTGCCGGGATGCGACTGGGCTTCGCCATCGGTCATCCAGATACGATTGGAACCCTGGAACAGATGCTTGGCCCGTGGCCCGTATCCGGGCCCGCCCAGGCCATCGCCACGGCAGCGCTTGCCGATGAAACCTGGGCCCAAGATACACGCCAGCGACTGGCTCAGGATGCCGCGCGACTGGACACATTGATGACCAAGGCAGGTGCCGAAGTAACCGGTGGCACCACGCTTTTCCGCCTCTATCGCGTGAAGGATGCGGCCCAGTGGCAAGACCGCCTTGCCCGGCATCACGTTTGGACGCGTATTTTTCCGTACGCCGATGATCTGATCCGTCTTGGCCTTCCGGCGCCTGATACGTGGACCCATCTCGAGGCGGCACTGTGAGCACCGCGCTTATCCTGTTCGTCGCGATGATCCTGGATGCGCTCTTTGGTGAGCCGCAATGGCTATGGTCGCGATTACCTCACCCGGCCGTACTGATGGGGCGCGTCATCAGTGGGTTCGAACGTGCCCTGAACAGCGGCGGCGCGCGGCGGGCAAAGGGCATCGCAACCATGGCCCTGCTGGGCGCCTCAGCAATCGGAATTGGATGGTTTTTGTCCCTGTTGGGCCCGATGGTGGAAATCCTGATCGTCGCGATCTTGTTGGCGCAGAAATCACTGGTCGACCATGTTCGCGCCGTGGCGGATGCCTTGCGCGTTTCGGTTGGCGACGCCCGCCTTGCTGTCGGACGCATCGTCGGGCGCGACACAGGTGCCATGGATGGCCCGGCCATTGCACGCAGCGCAATTGAATCCGCGGCTGAAAATATCTCCGACGGGGTCATTGCCCCGGCCTTTTGGTACCTGATTGGCGGTCTCCCGGGCCTTCTGCTCTATAAAATCACCAACACCGCGGACAGCATGATCGGTTACCGGACAGAACGTTTCGAAGCATTTGGATGGGCTGCTGCGCGGTTCGATGATCTGCTGAATCTTGTGCCCGCGCGTCTGACCTCTGGGAGCATCGCACTGACCCATGGCAAATTGGGTGACATGCCGGAGATCGCCACAGACGCCCGAAGGCACATATCGCCAAATGCAGGGTGGCCCGAGGCCGCCATGGCCCGCGTTCTCGGCGCCGCTCTTGCGGGTCCACGATCCTATGACGGACACATGCGTGACTTTGCTTACGTCAACGCCCATGGGAAGAAGGACATCGATGCCGACCAGATCGACGCCGCGGCAGACGCGTTGTGGCGCACATGGGCCACAGCATTGGCAGCAACGGGGTGTGCTGCGGTTGTCATCGCACTGGCGTAACCCTAGTTTGGCGCAAAGTTTGTGAGCCGGAGAGATCATGCGCGTACTGAGTTTTGTTGCGGCCCTGGGTATGGCGCCGCTTGCCGCCCACGCCAATTGCGGTGGAAATTTCAAAAGTTTTGTCAACGATATGAAGGCTGAAGCCCTGTCTTTGGGCCACGCGCCGGGCAGTGTAGATGCGTTTTTTGCGTCCGTGCGTACCGATGCCAAGGTGCTCAAGGCGGATCGCCGCCAAGGGGTTTTCCAACTCAACTTCACCGATTTCTCGCGACGCCTGATCAGCAAAAGCCGTCTGAACACCGGCAAGGCCAAAGCCAAATCGCATGCAAAAACATTCAATCGGATTGAAAGCAGCTATGGCGTCGATGCGGGTGTGCTGCTGGCGTTTTGGGCATTTGAAACCGACTACGGCACCTTTCAGGGTGATTTCAACACGCTCAACGCGCTGGTGACGTTGGCCCATGACTGTCGTCGTCCCGAGCTTTTCCGGCCCCAGGTTTTCGCCGCGTTGAAATTGTTTGAGCAAGGCGATTTTGACCCACGCCGCACAACAGGCGCATGGGCCGGTGAGATCGGCATGGTGCAGATGCTGCCGCAGGATATCCTCGACAATGGTGTGGACGGTGATGGCGACGGCAAAGTGAACCTCAAATCATCGCCAGCGGATGCGTTGCTGTCGGGCGGCAAAATGCTGTCACATCTGGGATGGCGCCCGGGCGAGCCATGGTTACAGGAGGTCAGCGTTCCTAAAAATCTGGACTGGTCAAAAACAGGCCTCCGCCACACAAAACCTGCCGCAGACTGGGCGGCTTTGGGCGTCACACCCCGCCATGGAAATATCACAGGCGAACTGCCCGCGAGTATTATCCTACCTCAGGGGCGCAATGGTCCTGCGTTTTTGGCCTATCCGAATTTCAGCGTCTATTTCGAGTGGAACCAAAGCTTCACCTATGTGCTGACGGCCGCGTATTTTGCCAATCGCCTGCAAGGGGCGCCTGTGTTCAACGCCGGTAATCCAGATCCCGGGCTGAACGGCGACCAGATGAAACAGCTGCAGAAAAAGCTGGCGAACCGGGGATACAACGTGGGCAAAATTGACGGTATTTTGGGCGCCGGAACACGCGCGGCCGTTCAGGCCGTGCAACAAGAACTGGGCCTGCCAGCCGATGCCTGGCCAACCCGCGAGCTTCTTTCAAAGCTCTGAGCCATCCGCGGTCCGAGCAGCCGCCTCAAACCAAAATGCGCGAAATCTGTGTCTTCGGACCCATTTGCAACAGAATATCGCAGTGTCGTGATCCGTTGTTATCGCGTTGAAACCCCTTGTTTTTTAGGCTTTGAACAGCGCGTCACACGTCCGTGAAAGTTTTTGAGCCTGCGTGTGAAACTATTTCGCCCGCTCGAGCGTATCTCTCACCAACAGCACAGAATTATCCGTGCGCCCAATGGAACGAGAAATGATACGCAACGGCACCATAAATGCACAATCGGCTTTCGTCGCACAAAGCGGGATCAATGCCCCGTCAAAGGCGACGCTTGGCGCAATTGCGGCATGGATCGCGGTGCTCCTTTATGCGGCGTCAAATTCGATTGTGACACTGCTGGTGGACATCGGTCAGATGAACCCATTGGCTGATGGGCGAAATGCGATCACGTACACGAACCTCTACCTTCTGGGTTCTGTCATCTCACTCCTGCCCATGGCGTTGATCTATCGTCGTGATCTGACCCGCGAGAAACTTGAACGGTTGGGCACACGTGATTGGCGCCTTTTGGCAATATCCGCCGTTTTGTCGTCGGTGATCACACCGGCGCTTTTCTTTTACGCGTTGGAGCACACGACCGTGTCCAACGTCGTCCTGGTTGGCCGTATCGAGCCACCTCTGTTCCTGCTGGCAACGTGGTTTTTCCTGCGCGAGCGTTTGAACCCTTGGGCGCTGTTGGCGGGCATCACGGCCCTTGCTGGGGCGATCGTCGTACTGGGGGCCGGAAGTCAGGCAGGTATGTTTGTTCTGGGCAAAGGCGAAATCGCAACCGTCGCCGCAACGCTGTCCTTCATTGCCTCAACCATCGTCACCCGTGCGGGATTGCGTGATGTGCCTATTGGCATCTTTGCGGTCTTCCGCACGTTGATCGGATCAACGCTTTATTTCGCGTTGGTGGCCGCCGTATTCGGTCTTGATCAATTCCGGGATATCTTCGAGCCCATCGTCTGGAAATGGGTCTGGGTGTACGCAATCATCGTCATCGTTTTCGGTCAGATCGCCTGGAATTATGGCCTGAAACATGCGCGCGCCGGGGATGTGTCGCTTGCTACATCCTTTTCACCTCTTGCGGCTCTGCTGATCGCCATGGTTCTTCTTGGTGAGGATCCGGGTCCGGGCCTCTTTCCCGGCGGTGCTTTGATCGTCTTGGCCATTCTAATTGGTCATCTGGGCCGCAACACGCGCCGCGAGAAAGAAACACCTGCGAATACCGAAAGCGTGGTTATCCGGCCACAATGGGAGACACCCGGTTGGATGCCAAACCACGTGGCGGTACAGGCCAACAAGGGTGTATTGGCACGTGGAGCACCTGTGCCGCGCCTGACATGGCGACAGCGCGGCCGCGACGGCCCTCTCTTTCATTTGTCGTTGCAAAAGCAGCAGCACGGACCACCCTTCTTGTGGCCACTGCGTCGGCGGATCTGACGTCTACCGTGGTTACGCCACCATCTGTTCGGCTTTTTTCAGATCAACACTGACCAATTGGCTGACACCTTGTTCAGCCATCGTCACGCCAAACAGACGGTCCATCCGACTCATCGTCACGGCGTGGTGCGTGATGATCAGGAACCGGGTTTCCGTTTGACGGCACATCTCATCCAGCAGATCGCAGAAACGGCCCACATTCGCGTCATCCAAGGGCGCGTCAACCTCATCCAGAACACAGATCGGCGCCGGGTTGGCCAGGAAGACGGCAAAGATCAAGGCAAGCGCTGTCAACGTTTGTTCGCCGCCGGACAAGAGGCTGAGCGTTGCCAGTTTTTTACCCGGCGGCTGGCACATGATTTCGAGGCCGGCATCCAGCGGGTCATCGCTTTCGACCATCACCAGATTGGCTTCACCACCACCAAACAGATGCTTGAAGAGCATTGAGAAGTTGCTGTTGACCTGCTCGAAGGCTGTCAACAAGCGCTCTCGCCCTTCCCGGTTCAGGCTGGCAATACCATTGCGTAAGGTTTTGATAGCCTCTTCCAGATCGGTCTTTTCGGCCACCAGCGTGCTGTGTTCCTCTTCGACCTCACGGGCATCTTCTTCGGCCCGCAGATTGACGGCACCCAACGCATCGCGTTGCCGTTTCAACCGGTTCACATCCGCCTCGATTGCATCAGCAGCAGGCATGTTGTCCGGATCAGCTTCCAGCGTTTCCAGAAGCTGCGCGGGCGTTGTTTCCTGATCTTCGGAAATACGCTCCGCTGCCTGATCGCGGGTGTCACGCGCCGCTTCTGTGCGGGCTTCCGACCGGGCGCGCGCCTCGCGGGCTTCGCTTGCCGCACGCTCTGTCTCGCGTTCTGCTTCCACGGCCTGCCGTGCCGCGCGCTCCGCTGATGACAGCGCGTCTGCGGCTTCTGCGCGCCGGGCCTCCGCCCCATCAATTTCCGCACCAAGCTCGGCGCGTTTTGCGGCAATCTCTTCGGGGGCGGCAACCGCTTGCGACAGTTCAGTTTCTGACGCGTCCTTGCGTTCAGCCAACTCCGCGCTGCGCTTTTCGGCTGTTTCCAACCGGTGACGCCACCCGCTCAATTCCTTGGTCACTTCCTGGGCACGTCTTGTCCGCGCCTCACCCTCGCGACGCACCTCATCATGGGCGGAACGCTTCGCCATCATTGTCATGCGCGAGGCTTCAACCGTCATCTTGACGTCTTCGACGCCCGCGCGTGCCGCGTCCAGATCGCCCAGATCGGCCAACCCTTTTTCCGCCTCGATCACCTGCTTGCGCGCGTTCATCGCTTCTTCTTCGTGCCGGCTTACTGCCAGGCCCAGGGATTCCAGCCTGGATTGCGCCAGATTGCGGTCCGCTTCCGCCTTCGACAGGGCGCGGTTCGCCTCGTTCACAGCAACATCCGCCCGACGGCGCGCTTCACGCGCATCGTGGTCGGCTTTTGTCACCTCGGCCAGCTTGGCCCCCAGTGTTTCATGCGCAAGTCGCGCCCCGTCCGCGCGGGCGCTTGCGTGCTCCAGTTCTTGCTTGAGCACTTCCAAACGGTTCAACTGCTGCAGGCGCAATGCCGCCGCACTGGGGGCGTCCTCTGCCCAGGCGCGAAAACCGTCCCAACGCCAGAGGTCCCCTTGCGTGCTGACCAGCCGTTGACCCGGTTTAAGCTCAGCCTGCAAACGCGGTCCGTCATCCGCATCAACCAGCCCGATCTGTCCCATCCGCCGTGCCAGAACTTCCGGCACCGACACGAAATTCGACAACGCCTTGACGCCATCGGGCAAGTCCTGAGCCTGCGCATAGCCGCCAAGCGTGACCCAGCCGGATGGGCCGTCCCCCCCGACCTCAGGCGCGCGCAGATCATCAGCAAGCGCGGCGCCCAGCGCCTTTTCATAACCGCTCTCCACCTTGAGCCGGTCCATGATCTGACCGCCCTCCGCCGTGTCGCGTTCAACCAGTTTTGCCAGTGCCGTCACCTCGGCGCGCAGGGCATTCACTTCACCTTCCGCTTCAGAGCGTTCTGCGCGGGCTTCGGCCTCTTTCGCTTGCGTATCCGCGCGCGCGTCATCCGCCGCAATCAAAGCCTGTTCTGCGGCCTGCGCCGCGGCCACGGCCGCTTTCTCCAGACCGTGCGCGGCATCGTGATCAGCTTTGGACGTCTCGAGGGCTTCCTGCGATGAGGCAACAGCGTCGCGAGCGCGGGTCGCTTCCGCTTCTGAGCGCTCCATGGTTTTCTGATTGTCACTCAACAACCGCTGCGCCGATTGGTGCCGGGCCGCCAGTCGCGCTACATCTTCGGTCAACTGGCTCAGATCATTTTCCCGCTCCTGCAGGATATTGGCGGCATCGCGGGCCTCGCCCAACGCGTCTTCCAGACGTGCCTCGTGGCCCTCGCTGGCTTTGGCGAGTTCTTTTTCTTCCCATTCCAACCGATCAATCGTCTCACCCGCATCCCGGTTCAAACCGCTTTCGCGTTCGATATCGTGGGCCAGCTGTTCGATCCGGTTGCGCAATGTCTCTATCCGGTCGCGCGCGCCTGCTTCCTGTTCGCTCAATGTATCGCGTTGAACCTGAAGACGTTGCAAAACGGCTGCGGCAATGGCCTCTTCTTCGCGCAAGGGCGACAATGCCTCATCAGATGTGACGCGCAATGCCGCTGCCTCGCGGGCGGCTTTTTCCGCTTGCGACGCAGCCGTGATACGCGCGCGCAATTCCTCTTCCGTCCGGGCGCAGGCTTCATCCGCTTCTTTCCACCGACGATAGAGCAACAGCCCCTCGGCTTGTCGCAACTCTTCCCCGATCGCCCGGTACCGCGCGGCCTGACGGGCCTGACGGGCCAATTGGGCCAGTTGCGCACCCAGTTGTTCGATCACGTCATCCACGCGCGTCAGATTGGTTTCCGCTCCCTTGAGCTTCAATTCTGCTTCGTGGCGCCGTTGATAAAGCCCCGAAATTCCTGCGGCCTCTTCCAGAATGCGCCGCCGTGCCTTGGGCTTGGCGTTGATCAATTCGCTGATTTGTCCCTGACGAACCAGCGCCGGGCTGTGCGCACCGGTCGACGCATCGGCAAACAACATCTGGACATCGCGCGCGCGCACGTCCTTGCCGTTCACCTTGTATGCACTGCCAACATCGCGCGTAATCCGGCGCACGATTTCGATATGATCAGCCTCGTTAAACCCCGCAGGCGCCAACCGGTCCGCATTGTCGATATGAATGCTGACCTCGGCAAAGTTGCGCGCAGGTCGCGTGGCAGCACCGGCAAAGATCACATCTTCCATACCGCCACCGCGCATTGCGGTCGGTCGGTTTTCACCCATGACCCACCGTAGCGCTTCCAGCAGGTTCGACTTGCCACAGCCATTGGGCCCGACAACACCTGTCAGCCCATCAGCGATGAACAGGTCAGTCGGGTCTACAAAGCTCTTGAAGCCCGTCAGTCTGAGTTTGGAAAATTGCAAAGGCACGCCTTGGGCAGTTGATTCCGGTTGCCGGTAAATGTGCGGGTCCTCGCAGCCCTCTGTCAACGACAAACCCCACGATATGGCCAGTGAGTACAAGTTATCCACAAGATATTGCGCAATTTGGCCCGCATGGCAGAATTGAGCTGTCTCCGAAGATCCAAGGATTGGCGCGCGAAGTCTTCCTTGCTATGGTCGCAGAAAATCTGCGCATTTCAAGGCATCATGCGCCGACATCTGCCATCAGCCGATAGAAAAAGCCCCACACCATGCCCAAACCCATTGCTCTGCTATCAATCGGTCTTCTTTTCGGAACGGGACTGGGATTTATCTTGGCCTCCGGAACCGGCATGGGGATGCATCATGGTAAATCAATGAACGCGGATATGGTCCATGATCACTCGGCTCACGATCATGGCGAAGGCTCCGGGCATGGCAAAATGACAGATGCGGGCACGCCGCCCGTTACCCTTGCCATCACCGTGCATCCCGATGGCGCGCAAAGCCGCAATCTGCATATTCAGACGACGAATTTTGCCTTTGCACCCGAGGCGGTGAACGGCCCGCATGTCCCCGGGCAGGGGCACGCCCATATTTATGTGAATGATGTGAAAGTGGCACGCGCCTATGCGCCCTGGATGCAACTGGACGCCCTGCCCGTTGGAACTCACGTTATTCGCGTCACGTTGAATGCCAACGATCATAGTTACTTGAGCGTCGACGGCACGCCTGTCGAGGCGACCACAGAAGTCATCATTGAATGATGATGCCGCAGCAACAGGTGCACGTACATGTTGATGATTGAAGCCACTGATCCGCGTGAAGACGGCCCCCGTGCCCTGCTCGAAGCCAGTCATGCATTGATGCATTCGCTCTACCCGCCTGAAAGCAATTATGCGCTTGATATCAATGCGCTATGCGCTGATGACGTCTACTTCTTTGCCGCCCGAGAGGCCGGGAACACGCTTGGAACAGGCGCGCTTGCGGTGCATCAGGGATATGGCGAGGTCAAATCGATGTTCACCGCACCGGACGGACGGGGCAAAGGTGTTGCCGCCGCCATCCTGAGGCAGATTGAGGATCAAGCCCGCACTTTGGGCTTGCAGATCCTGCGTCTGGAAACCGGCAATGAGCTGGCGGCGGCGGTACGTCTCTACGAACGCCATGGCTTTGTCCGCTGCGGTGTGTTTGGCGATTACGCCTCGGACCCTCTGAGCGTATTCATGGAAAAAAACCTGTCATGATCTCGCGTGGATATTGTTTGTGTAAATTGGTCCAATTCGAAATCACTGGCGCACACAACTGGGTTGGTCATTGCCACTGCGATAGCTGCAGACGCGGGGCGGGCGCGCCGATTGTGACCTTCATTGGCCACCCGAATGGTGAATGGCGCTGGACGGGAGAGATACCCAAAATCTACACCTCTTCGCCCGGCAATTACCGGCATTTCTGCCCAAATTGCGGCAGCTCAGTGGCCTATACCTCTGACAGGTACCCGGAAGAAATTCACTTCCATGCGACGCTTCTGGAAAACCCGCAAAACCTCAACCCAACCGACATTTACCACGGCGATGAACGCCTGCACTGGCATCTGGATGCGCCGTCTTGATCCATGCTTAGATCGAGCGGCATGTAACGTCGGCAAAACTGTCAAAAATCGCGTCCAGTTCACATTCGAACTCAACGTCGCGCGGCAAGGGTTCGAGTTGCCCTCCGCAGTCAAGCCATGCCTCCATCACCGCCGCATCCCCCTCCAAACGCCGGACGCGGCAACCGCTCACCTTTTCAATTGCGAAGAAACCGCGGGGGGCAACGGCCGCCAAGCGCGGTGCGTATTCGGCATTGACCCGAATTGCCTGAGCTCGGGTGCCTTTCACGCGGACATCAAAGATGCTGTCACCAATTGAAATCCGTGTCGGTTTGATGCCGCCAAAATCCGGCCCGGGCGTGGCGCAGCCAGCCAGCAAAAACGCCAAAAGACAAATCAAGTTCCGCATGCGCAAAGAGTTGGGTGTTCAAAGTTAAAAAAGCCTTATGATCCGTGGGCTGCCTGCAAAATGCACTTGCACCTGATCCACGCGACCCGCACTGTCTTGGCGACCAAAGGCCGGGGGAAATCAGCGATGCCCCCGGTGATACCACGTTGATTTGAACGGAATGCCGATGCCCAAACACCGCGTATTGACCGAATTCGGAATGGGCAGCAGCCTGCGCCGACAAGATTATACCGAAGCTGCCAAACGCGCGCTCAAGGATGCACTGTGGCACAACTCGATCAACATGGCCGAATTGTTCGGCTTCGAGAAAGAAGCGATGATTATTGACGTCGAGATCGCAGTGCAAAATCCCGATGCGGTCGACACGGATCAATTGGCCAGCGTTTTCCCATACGGACAGATCAGCGTCACAACCACCCATGGCGGGCTCGATATTCCACGGCCTGTCGGCAACCCCACGGTGATCGCCAATGCCGCAATTTCCGTCAGCTTTGACATGGAGCGCCAGTCATGAGTGATCAACGTTTCATCATCGAAATGGGCATGGGAAATGACCTGCATGGGATGGATTATCAAAAAGCAGCGCGGCGCGCGATCGAAGATGCGTTTCGCCATTCCACATTGCCCATTTTTTCGGCGACCGGGCTTAGCCCGTCCGACATGCGCGTACAGGTTACTGTCGGTGTGCAGGCGCCCGAAAAGATCGATACCGATGCGCTTGCGGCCATGATGCCACGCGGCGTGGCGCAGGTGACCGCCGTCAGGGGCGGGCAAAATGTCACCAACCCGGATGACGGCGAAACACTGGTCATTGCCACGGCCGCCGTAGAGGCTTTTTGCCGTATCAAGGGGATCGCTGGAAAGCCGCAGCAGAATAATCTGCGAATACTGCCCCGCTTTCAGTAACCGACGGCGCAGCCTTGCCAAAAAGGGGGCGCTTGCCCAATGACGTAACCGGTCATATGATTTGACCAGTTTGTACAAGGCTGAACGATGCCCTTCCAGAAAGTCACTCCCGAGAAACTGTCAACCGCCGTTACACGTCAGATCGAAAAACTGATCCTGCGAGGCATCTTACGCCCTGGCGAACGTTTGCCAGCAGAGCGTGAATTGGCGGAACGCCTTGGTGTTTCACGCCCTTCCTTGCGCGAAGCCGTGGCGGATTTGCAGAACAAAGGTCTGTTGGCCGCGCGTGCAGGGGCCGGAATTTTTGTGGCCGATGTGCTGGGAAACGCGTTCTCGCCCGCGCTTGTTCAGCTCTTTGCCGAACATGATCAGGCTGTTTTCGACTACATCGCCTTTCGCCGAGATCTCGAAGGGCTCGCAGCTGAGCGAACGGCGCATTTGGCCTCTGAAACAGATCTCAAAGTGATCCAGACGATCTTCGACAAGATGGAAACCGCCCATGCCAAACCCAATCCGCGGGACGAGGCACAGCTTGATGCGGATTTTCACATGGCCATCATCGAAGCCAGCAACAATGTGGTGATGCTGCACATGATGCGATCCATGTTCCAACTGCTCCGTGAGGGTGTGTTCTACAACCGTCAGGTCATGTTCAAACAACGCATGACCCGCGACAGCCTGCTGGACCAGCATCGCGCGATAAATGTCGCTTTGCAGGCGCGCGATCCCATTGCAGCCCGTGCTGCCGTTGTGGAGCATCTCAACTACGTTGAAAAGTCACTTCGCGATCAGCAAATGGCCGACAGGAACGAAGCCATCGCCACACAGCGTTTCGAGCATGAGCAGTCGCGTTAAGCCCCTCTGGCACTTTCTCAACAGTTGCTGCGCTTTAGCCTGGAATTGCGGCACGTCAC
This sequence comes from Roseovarius sp. JB2-10, assembly GCF_055693585.1. Lineage (NCBI taxonomy): Bacteria > Pseudomonadati > Pseudomonadota > Alphaproteobacteria > Rhodobacterales > Roseobacteraceae > Roseovarius > Roseovarius sp. JB2-10. Next base: position 499,685 of record NZ_CM146337.1, read on the forward strand.
ATACAATCACACGCAATTAGTTGTTAAAGTAAGGAGCTGTTTCGGAGAGAGACTGGCGCAAAAGCCGTTCAAGAGTCCCAGGTTTTGCTGGTTCCAGCGAAACCCCGTTTTTCTGTAAAATCCTGACGTTGCCGGACAGAAGCTGGCACGTGTAAGAAATTGTCACGTTGTCAACTGTACCAACAGCCCCGTCATTGTAATCGGTACAGCTGCCAAAAACCGCCCGACAAGCGCTTTGCGCGACCCTGGCGCAACTAGCCTGCGACATGTTTAGGTGTCCAGACACGGCGCCTTGCAGTCCCGAAATCTCATGCGCCGAAACCGGTGCTACACCTGCCAAAAAAAGAAATGTAGCACCTTTGTACCATATGCGACGATTGACCAACTCACACTCCCTTGTTTTTGAGTCATCTTGGTTTACGTCTACCATGTGCTTGAAGAAAGTGACATTTAAATTGCGATCTCCCTCAATTTATTAACTTTTTTCAAATTTCCGCCCCGTGTGCCAAGCCAGCGTATTCAAATTAATTTTACCAATTGATAAAAATTTTGTTTGTGGCAAACTGTCCGCGTCGTTTGCCACCAAAGAGGAAGCCATGACAAACAATGCGCTGACCCCCGGTATCGCCGCCGGTCGACTAGATGCCTCCAGCTATGCCGACAATTTTTCTGACCTCCATCCACCCCTCGATGCGCATGAAGCACGCGTGGCAGCGGACCGGTGTTACTTCTGTCACGACGCGCCCTGTATCACCGCCTGCCCGACGGACATTGATATCCCGCTCTTTATTCGCCAGATCGCAACCGGCACGCCGGAAGCTGCCGCGCAGACGATCCTGAACCAGAACATTCTGGGCGGCATGTGCGCCCGGGTTTGCCCGACGGAAACGCTCTGCGAACAGGCCTGCGTGCGCGAGGCAGCCGAAGGGAAGCCGGTGATCATCGGACAGTTGCAGCGCCACGCCACGGACACAGTCATGGACGCAGGCCGCCACCCATTTACCCGTGCGCCCGCTACAGGCAAAAAGGTCGCTGTTGTTGGGGCGGGTCCTGCGGGCCTTGCCTGTGCGCATCGCCTGGCACTGAAAGGGCATGACGTCACGCTCTTTGATGGCCGCAACAAACCCGGCGGCCTCAATGAATTCGGCATTGCCAGCTACAAAACAGTCGACGGTTTTGCCGAACGGGAAGTAAACTGGCTCCTGCAAGTTGGAGGGATCGCTCTTGAGCCCGGCAAATCCCTCGGTCGCGATCTCAACTTGGGTCAATTGCAGACCACGTATGACGCGGTCTTTCTGGGAATCGGTCTGGGCGGCGTGAACGCCCTCGGGCTGGAGGGCGAGGAAAAGAACGGCGTTCTGGATGCGGTCGATTTCATTTCCGATTTACGGCAGGCGAAAGACCTCAAAAACGTGCCAATTGGCCGCGATGTTGTGGTGATTGGCGGCGGCATGACGGCCGTGGATGCGGCTGTGCAGGCAAAACTTTTGGGTGCGCTCAATGTCAGCCTTGTCTACCGGCGTGGGCGTGATCGGATGAACGCCAGCGCGTTCGAACAGGACCTTGCTGCGTCAAAAGGCGTGCGGATCATCACCAATGCCTCCCCCAAGGCGGTGCATGGCAACGGATCAGTGCGCGAGATTGAGTTTGAATACACTGATGATGATCTCACCCCCACCGGACAAACCTTACGCCTTGCCGCCGATCAGGTTTTCAAGGCGATAGGTCAGGTTCTGGAGGGCGATGACCTGCCAGAGCTGGACGGGCGAAAGATCGCTGTGACCGGCACGGGCCGCACCAGCATCCCGGGTGTCTGGGCCGGTGGGGACTGCGCGGCAGGTGGTGACGATCTGACTGTAACGGCGGTGGCCGAAGGGCGCGATGCCGCCGAAGACATCCACGCTTTCCTCGATCTCGTGATAGGCTATGGGCATTTTTCAGCACCTAGATAGGAATTATGCCATGACTGATATCGAGACCCTCGTCGCACGCCATTACGCGGGCAAAAGCCTTCTGGAGAATATCCGCTCAGCGCTTGAACAAACCGGCGTCGACCCGGATGCGCCCGGCATTGAAGACCTCAAACCCGTGGATGAGTTTCACACCGGCGGGTTGGAGGCGACGGATGATCTTCTGGACCAGCTTGAAATTAGCCCGCAAACCCGCGTGCTGGATATTGGCTGTGGCATTGGCGGCGCGGCGCGCCATGTGGCTGCGCGCACCGGAGCGCATGTGCGTGGATTTGATCTGACGCCCGATTTCGTCAGCACCGCAAAGGCGCTATCGCAACTGGTCGGCCTTGATGCACAAACCAGCTTTCAGGTGGGCAGCGCGCTGGATGTCCCAGAACCGGACAACAGTGCCGATCTGGCGCTAATGTTCCATGTGGGCATGAATATCGAGGACAAGGAAACACTCTTTCAGGAATCCGCGCGTGTTCTGGCACCCGGTGGCACCTTTGCGCTTTTCGACGTGATGCGCGGCTCGGACGCTGACCTCACATTCCCGTTCCCCTGGGCCGAAGAGGTCGCGTTTTCGTTTGTGACGCGGCCCGAAGCCTATCGCGCGGCCGCTGCCGCGGCTGGTTTTGAACAGGTGGCCGAACGGGATAGGTCCGAGTTTGCAAACGATTTTTTTGACCGCGTCTTTGCCCGCATTGCCGAGGCCGGTGGGCCGCCGCCGGTTGGCATTCACCTCTTGATGCACGACACCGGCAAACAGAAGATTGAAAATTACATCACGCATCTGACGGCGGGCGATATCGCCCCGACCGAAATGATCTTTCGTCTGCCCGACTAGGGCGCGGGCGAACACAGGGAAAGGAAAGCCAATGGCTGATCTGACATCCAACTTCATCGGGATCAAATCCCCTAATCCGTTCTGGCTGGCCTCGGCCCCGCCGACGGATAAGGAATACAATGTCCGCCGCGCGTTCGAGGCCGGCTGGGGCGGCGTGGTCTGGAAAACCTTGGGCGAAGCCGGGCCACCTGTGGTCAACGTCAACGGGCCGCGCTACGGCGCGATCTGGGGCGCGGACCGGCGGCTTCTGGGCCTCAACAATATCGAATTGATCACCGACCGGCCATTGGAAGTGAACCTTGAGGAGATGACGCGGGTCAAGAAGGACTATCCTGACCATGCACTGATCGCCTCGCTCATGGTGCCCGTGAATGAAGACGCCTGGAAAGAGATCCTCCACCGGGTCGAAGATACCGGTTGCGATGGCGTTGAGCTGAATTTCGGCTGCCCCCACGGGATGAGCGAGCGTGGTATGGGCAGCGCGGTAGGTCAGGTGCCTGAATATGTGGGCCAGGTGGCGCAATGGTGCAAGAAACATACCGATCTGCCGGTGATCGTGAAACTGACCCCCAACATCACCGACATCCGCAACCCGGCCCGCGCCGCGATGGAGGGCGGTGCGGATGCCGTGAGCCTGATCAATACGATCAATTCGATCACATCGGTTGATCTCGACCTCTTCGCGCCGGAACCCACGATTGATGGCAAAGGTGCGCATGGTGGCTATTGCGGCCCGGCCGTGAAACCGATTGCGCTCAACATGGTGGCCGAAATTGCGCGCGCACCCGACATGGCCGACCTGCCGATCAGCGGCATTGGTGGCATCACCACATGGCGCGACGCGGCCGAGTTCATGGCGCTTGGTGCGGGCAACGTGCAGGTCTGCACCGCTGCGATGACCTATGGGTTCAAGATTGTCGAAGAAATGATTTCGGGTCTCAGCCAATGGATGGATGAAAAAGGCCTCACCGATACGTCCCAAATCGTCCGCCGCGCCGTGCCCAATTGCAGTGATTGGCAACACCTGAACCTGAATTACGTGGCCAAAGCCAAAATCAATCAGGACCTCTGCATTAATTGTGGCCGTTGTTTCGCGGCCTGCGAAGATACCTCGCATCAAGCGATTTCGATGTCAGACGACCGGGTGTTCGAGGTCAAAGATGACGAATGCGTCGCCTGTAACCTGTGTGTCAATGTATGCCCCGTTGAGGGCTGCATCACGATGGAACAGATGGCGCCGGGCACGGTTGATCCGCGCACCGGCCAGGTTGTCGAAGAGAAATTCGGCGATTGGACCACACACCCGAATAACCCCGGCGCCTGTGCCGCCGAATGACCCCTAGCTATCCGGTTTCGCGGAGGGATCGATGGGGCTTGCGGGGTTAGGGTCTGCCAGCAGCACGTTTTCCGAATTTTCCGGAACAGCGCGCGAAACAGGATCCGTCCAGTTGCTGACAATATCGCGCAATTTATCGACGATGTTATCCGTCCGGGCACGCTCCATGGCAGCTTCTGCGATCCTGCGGGCAGACTGAAGGTTGTCCGACAGATCCGCCCGTTCGCTGCGCGCCAGAACAACGCTTTCCTTCGTTGCCGAAACGGGCTACTCGGTTGAACGTGGCTGCTCAGCCTGAGAAGGACCGTTCGCCCCTGTGCTTTGCTGGGTTTCCGACGTGGAACCCTGTTGAGAAGCACTGGTTCCTTGAGTATTTTCCGTCTGACCTGAATTCTGTGTAGAATCCGTGTTTTGTTGCTGTTGCAGTGGTATGACACTGCTGATACCGCCGATTGCCGTCATGGCTGCTCCAATTCGTCATTGATCATTCGATCTGAAGCCCGTCACCCAAAGGCACAGCTAACAGCCAAGTCTTTTTATTTAAACCAAAACTTAAGACTTTAGTTACGAAACGGTTAACAAAGCCGGTGGCATGTCACGGGGTCAGCAGACGAGTAAAAAGCGCATCCAAATGAGCGTGTGCGCTATCGTCGCGACCGGCATCTGCGTCTGGCATCAACGCCTGCACCTGTGCATCAAAATCAGCGTAGTGCTGTGTGGTCGCCCAGATCGAAAAGATCAAATGGCGCGGGTCAACAGGTGCCAGTTTCCCGGCATCGATCCAGCCTTGGACCACCTTGGCTTTTTCATCCACCAACGGCTTCAGACCGGTTTCCAGATGGGGGCCCATGCGCGGCGCACCTTGCAGAATTTCAATGGCAAAAAGGCGGCTTTCGCGCGGGAACTCATAACTCATTTCCAGTTTGCGCCGCACATATCGCAGGATTTCGTCCAAGGGATCCCCACCGGGATCGATCTGGCGCATCGGATCGAGCCACGTATCCATCAGCTGGTTCAGCAGCGTGACATGAATGTCTTCCTTGCCGTCAAAATAGTAGAGGATGTTGGGCTTGCTCAGCCCCGCCTCGCGGGCAATCTGATCCAGCGTTGTGCCCCGAAACCCGTGTTGTGAGAATACCTCAAGTGCTGCGTCCAGAATGACACTCCGATTGCGCTGCTGGATCCGGCTGGGTTTTTTGGGCGCAAGGGCATCGGTCATCACATCACTCGGGTACGTGTAAGACGGTGGTTTGGCACATCATGCGCCATTTCCAGCGCCGGGAAAAGCCCATGCCTTGACACCAAGCTCACCCCTTGGCGCCAATCCCCGTGAGAATGATCGATTTGACCGAGGCCTTGGCGGCATCCCATTGCGCATCCGACAAAGGCTCCCCGCCATTCAGGGTTTCGATCTGGTGCCCGAAATCGGCGTAATGCTGCGTGGTGGCCCAGAGCATGTAGAGCAGATGACGCGGGTCAATTTCATCCATCTGACCTTCGTCAATCCAACGCCGGATCACGGCCATCCGCCCTTCGGTCCATTCCACCAGCGTGGTTTCCAGATAGTCCTGAATAACCGGTGCGCGATGCATGACCTCGGACGCCCACACTTTGGACCCGGCAGGATGACGGCGGCTGATTTCCATCTTGGCATCGATATAGGCGCCGATTCCCTCCACAGGGCCAGGGGCATCGTCAAAGATGTCGGCCGCCTGCAGCCAGACCTGAAAGATTTTCTGCACAACCTGACGATAGAGCGCTTCTTTCGTGGGAAAATAATAGTGCAGATTGGCCTTGGGAAGCCCCGCCAGATCGGCGATCAATTGCATTGTCGCCCCGCCAAACCCCGCCTCCGCAAAGACTTTTTCCGCCGCCTCAAGAATGACCCTCTCATTCTCTTGCCGGATTTCCTTTTTGCTGAGCGGGCGTGCAGTTGGCGACATCTTTGGGCAGGTCCAGAAATTTCTTGACCGGTTGGTCAGGATATGGTGCTCTCATCTTGACCATACGGTCAGGATGCTACCGATTGCAAGAGGGCCGCCAGACGCCCCGCCATAGGGAGAGAGACATGACAGCGCCCGGACAAAACCTCAAAATCAACGGTGAGCGCCTGTGGGACAGTCTGATGGAGATGGCCAAGATCGGACCGGGCGTCGCGGGTGGCAACAACCGCCAAACCGTCACCGACGAAGACGGTGAAGGCCGTGCACTTTTCCAATCCTGGTGCGAAGCGGCGGGCATGACAATGGGCCTCGATACCATGGGCAACATGTTCGCGCGGCGGGAGGGGACCGACCCGGGCGCACTCCCCGTCTATGTCGGTTCCCACCTGGATACACAGCCCACGGGTGGCAAGTATGATGGCGTTCTGGGCGTACTGGCCGGGCTTGAACTGATCCGCACGCTGAATGACCTCGACATCAAGACCAAACACCCCATCGTCGTGACCAACTGGACCAACGAGGAAGGCACACGGTTTGCCCCCGCGATGCTGGCGTCGGGCGTGTTCGCGGGCATCCACGAAGAAGACTGGGCCTATGATCGCGAGGACGCCGAAGGCAAGAAGTTTGGTGATGAATTGAAACGCATCGGGTGGCGCGGCGACGAGCCGGTTGGACAACGCAAGATGCACGCGTTTTTTGAATTGCACATCGAACAGGGTCCGATTCTGGAGGCCGAAGAAAAAGATATCGGCGTCGTGACCCACGGTCAGGGGCTCAGTTGGACGCAAGTCACCATTACCGGCAAGGACAGCCATACTGGTTCAACCCCGATGCCGATGCGCAAGAATGCTGGCCTCGCCATGGCGCGGGTGCTGGAGAAGGTTGAGGAGATCGCCCTATCCCACGCGCCCGACGCGGTGGGGGCTGCCGGGCATATCGACATCTACCCCAACTCACGCAACGTGATCCCCGGCAAGGCCGTGTTCACCGTCGATTTCCGCTCGCCCAATCTGGACGTGATCAACGACATGGTCGCTCGGATGAAAACCGCCGCAACCGAGATTTGTGATGACATGGGCCTGAGTGTGGAATTCGAAGTCGCAGGCGGATTTGACCCGGTGACCTTTGACGAAGCCTGCGTAACAGCGGTCCGCAATGCCGCAGAACGCCTTGGCTACTCGCACCGCAACCTGATCTCCGGCGCGGGCCACGACGCCTGCTGGATCAACCGCGTCGCCCCGACGGCGATGGTCATGTGCCCCTGCGTCGATGGTCTGAGCCACAACGAGGCTGAGGAGATTTCAAAAGAGTGGGCAACGGCGGGTACGGACGTGCTAATGCACGCAGTGGTCGAAACGGCGGAGATTGTGGAGTGAGAAGAGAAGTTTAGATGGGCAAATGGCTACTCGTAATAGCTTGCGTAGCTGCTGCTTATTGGTTTTGGCCGAGGTCGCAAATATGGACTGGAGTGTTTTATCCAGATCGTGCTGATTTAACTGTGCACGAAATCGTTGGAACATTCGAGGGCTTAGATATCTGCAGAAACTTCATCATTGGCAAAATCGACGGGTTATCGGATCCATCCAAACCTGATTGGGAATGCGGACTAAACTGCAAACCGTATAGAGGCGACTCCGATATGTTAATTTGCGAACGAACGGAAAGGTGAACACAATGACCACCAAAGTCATCAAGAACGGCACCGTCTGCACGGCGGATCGCACGTGGAAGGCCGATGTTCTGATCGAGGGTGAGACGATCAAGCAGATCGGCGAGGACCTCAAGGGCGATGAATTTATCGATGCCGAGGGCGCCTACGTGATCCCCGGCGGCATCGACCCGCACACGCATCTGGAAATGCCTTTCATGGGCACCACGGCTGCCGAAACGTTTGAGACGGGCACATGGGCCGCGGCCTGTGGCGGCACGACAATGCTGGTGGACTTTTGCCTGCCGGGCGCGGACGGTTCGATCAAGAACGCGATCAACGAATGGCACCGCAAATCCGCCCCGCAGATCTGCGCCGATATCGGCTATCACATGGCGATCACCGGCTGGAACGAGAGCATTTTCAACGAGATGAAAGATGCCGTCGACATGGGCGTCAACTCGTTCAAGCATTTCATGGCCTACAAGGGCGCGCTGATGATCGAGGATGACGAGATGTTCGCCTCCTTCAAGCGTTGTGCCGAGCTGGGTGCGCTGCCGATGGTGCATGCCGAGAACGGCGACCTGGTGGCGGAGCTGCAGGAAAAGTATTTCAATCAAGGGATTACCGGCCCCGAAGGCCACGCCTATTCCCGTCCACCTGAATTGGAAGGTGAGGCCGCGAACCGTGCCATCACCATCGCCGACACCGCCGGGGTGCCGCTTTATATCGTGCACGTGAGTTGTGAGCAGGCGCATGAGGCGATCCGGCGCGCGCGCCAGAAAGGCATGCGGGTCTATGGCGAGCCGCTGGTGCAGTTCCTGACGCTGGACGAATCCGAGTATTTCGACAAGGATTGGGACCATGCCGCGCGCCGCGTGATGTCGCCCCCTTCCGCTCCAAAGATCATCAGGACAGCCTCTGGGCGGGTCTTCAGGCCGGGTCATTGCAGGTGGTTGCCACCGATCACGCAGCCTTTAATACCGAACAGAAACGCGCAGGCCGCGAGGATTTCCGCATCATCCCGAATGGCTCCAACGGGCTGGAAGAGCGCCTGCCCGTGCTCTGGACGCACGGCGTGGAGACCGGCCGCCTTACGCCCAACGAGTTCGTCGCGGCGACCAGCACGAACGTGGCCAAGATCCTGAACATCTACCCGAAAAAGGGTGCCATCGTCGAAGGGGCGGATGCGGATATCGTCGTGTGGGATCCGAAAATCACCAAAACGATTTCTCCGGCCAACCATCACTCGATCCTCGACTACAATGTTTTCGAGGGGTTCGAGGTCACGGCCAACTCGCGCTATACGATCTCGCGTGGCGAAGTCATCTGGGCCTGGGGCCAGAACTCGCAGCCGCAACCCGGCCGCGGCCGTTTCGTTCCCCGCCCCGCCTTCCCGTCGGCCCATGAAGCTCTGAGCAAATGGAAAGCGCTCACCGCCCCCAAAATGATCGAACGCGATCCCCTGAATATCCCATCGGGGATCTGAGAAGAAAGCCAGCCACTTGAGCGAGCAAACAGTCATTCATGCTGAAAGCCTCAGCCTGACATTCCAGACAAATGACGGCCCGGTGCATGCGTTGAAAGACGTAAATCTTGACGTGCAGAAGGGCGATTTTGTCAGCTTCATCGGACCCTCAGGCTGTGGGAAAACCACGTTTCTGAGGGTCATGGCCGATCTGGAGCAACCCACGTCGGGCACGATATCCGTCAACGGTGTCAGCCCTGCGGATGCGCGCGCTGCCCGTGCCTATGGCTATGTCTTTCAGGCGGCTGGGTTATATCCCTGGCGGACGATTGGGGGCAATATCCGCCTGCCGCTTGAGATTATGGGATACGATAAATCTGATCAGGACGCGCGGGTTCAAAAAGTATTGGAGCTGGTCGAACTGGCCGGGTTTGAAAAGAAGTTCCCCTGGCAGCTTTCAGGCGGGATGCAGCAGCGCGCCTCAATCGCGCGGGCGCTGGCCTTCGATGCGGACCTTTTGTTGATGGACGAACCCTTTGGTGCGCTGGATGAGATCGTGCGCGACCACCTGAACGAGCAATTGCTGCACCTTTGGGACACGACGCACAAGACGATCTGCTTCGTCACCCACTCGATCCCCGAGGCGGTCTACCTCAGCACCAAGATCGTCGTGATGTCGCCCCGACCCGGTCGTATCACGGACGTGATCGAAAGCACCCTGCCCCGCGAACGGCCGTTGGAAATCAGGGACACACCGGAGTTTATCGAAATCGCCCATCGCGTTCGTGATGGCCTGCGTGCGGGGCATGGCGATGATGTCTGACCCGCATATGGCGTTTGGCGCATGAGGTCGGTCTTGCCCATCCTGACGGTGGTCGGTGCGATCATCCTGCTCTGGTACGGGGCGGCCATTCAACTCAACAAACCCTGGGCGCTCGACAAGGCAAAACGGGCGGGCGTTGAACTGAGCTTCAATGAATTGGTCGCGGACACCTGGAGCCAGAAGAAACCCAAACTGCCCGTGCCGCATCAGGTTGGCGAAGAAATCTGGAAAACCACTGGCGAGATGGTCGCCAAGGGGCGCGCCTTTTCCAAACGGTCACTGATCTATCATAGCTGGGTCACGTTCAGTTCCACCATGCTAGGGTTCCTGTTTGGCACCGCTCTGGGCATCGCGTTGGCGGTTGGCATTGTCTACAATCGCACGATGGATATGAGCGTGATGCCCTGGGTCATTGCGAGCCAGACCATTCCAATCCTCGCCATCGCCCCGATGATCATTGTGGTGCTGAACGCGGTAGGCATCTCAGGGCTTCTGCCCAAGGCAATGATCTCGATGTATCTGTCGTTTTTCCCGGTCGTCGTCGGCATGGTCAAAGGACTACGTAGTCCAAGTGCGATGCAGATGGACCAGATGCGCACATGGAATGCGAGCCCCAGTCAGACGTTCTGGCGGCTGCGCCTGCCCTCATCAATGCCCTACCTCTTCACTTCGCTCAAAATCGCCATGGCGGCGAGCCTGGTGGGGGCCATTGTGGGTGAGCTACCGACCGGCGCTGTTGCGGGCCTTGGTGCGCGCCTTTTGGCGGGCAGCTATTATGGTCAGACCATCCAGATCTGGAGCGCGCTTATCATGGCTGCCACTTTGGCTGCGGTCCTTGTCGGTCTCATCGGCCTGCTGCAACGGTTCACGCTGAAACGCATGGGGATGGCGACATGAGTTGGCTGTTCATCGGCATAATCGTCTGGATCGGTGGCTGGTGGCTCAATGCCCGGCTGTCGCATCAGGAGCGCACACCTTTCACCCGTCTAGCCGTGCCGGTCATTTTTGGCATCACGATCATTGTGGTCTGGGAATGCGTCGTGCGCGGGTTCGAAATTTCACCCGTGTTGCTGCCCGCCCCGACACAGATTGCCCAGACCTTTGCCGCCTCCACCGCAATTCTATGGGAAGATTTTGTGCAAACCGTGCTCAAAGGCGCGCTCTCCGGATATGTCATCGGCTGCGGCAGCGCCTTCCTGATCGCGGTTGCCATCGACCGCTTCCCGTTCCTGCAACGTGGCCTTTTGCCGGTGGGTAACTTCGTGGCGGCCTTGCCGATCATCGGGATGGCGCCCATTCTGGTGATGTGGTTCGGGTTCGACTGGCAATCCAAAGCCGCTGTGGTGGTCGTCATGGTGTTCTTCCCAATGCTGGTGAACACCGTGCAGGGCCTGCAGGACACCGACGCCATGCAGCACGATTTGATGCGGACCTACGCGGCAGGCTATTGGAAGACGCTTCTGAAACTGCGCCTGCCCGCAGCGATGCCTTTCATCTTCAACGGCCTCAAGATCGGCACCACGCTGGCGCTGATCGGGGCCATCGTGGCCGAATTCTTCGGCTCGCCCGTGCGCGGCATGGGCTTTCGAATTTCCACGTCAGTTGGCCAATTGGCGATGGATCTGGTCTGGGCAGAAATCGTCGTAGCGGCGATAGTTGGCTCAGGCTTTTATGGCGCAGTTGCTCTATTGGAACGCTCCATGACATTCTGGCACCCGTCTCAGCGGGGCTCATAACAAAAAGAATCCAATTCAAGGGAGATTACGGATGAATACTCTGACAAAAACAATTGGCGTTGCAGCCATAGGCGCTTGGGCCGCTTTCGGTACAACCGCCGCGCACGCAGCGGATGATGTGACGCTTCAACTCAAATGGGTCACCCAAGCACAGTTCGCCGGATACTACGTGGCGCAAGACCAGGGCTTCTACGAAGAAGAGGGACTGAACGTCACTATCAAACCCGGTGGGCCAGATATTGCACCCGCACAGGTGATCGCGGGTGGGGGCGCGGATGTCGTGCTTGACTGGATGCCCTCTGCGCTGGCCAGCCGTGAAAAAGGTCTGGCACTGGTGAACATCGCTCAGCCCTTCAAAAGCTCGGGTATGATGCTGACCTGCCGCAAGGATGCGGGCATTGAAAGCCCCGAGGATTTCCGCGGGAAAACGCTTGGCGTCTGGTTCTTTGGCAATGAATACCCTTTCCTGAGCTGGATGAGCCAGTTGGGCATTCCCACCGATGGCAGTGATGATGGCGTGACGGTTCTGAAACAGGGCTTCAATGTCGATCCGATCCTGCAGGGCCAGGCGGCTTGTGTGTCGACCATGACTTACAACGAATACTGGCAGATCATTGATGCAGGCCTCACGCCAGATGATCTGGTGGTGTTCAAATACGAGGATCAGGGTGTCGCGACGCTGGAAGATGGCATGTACGTGCTTGAAGAAAACCTGAGCGATCCGGCATTTGAAGACAAGATGGTGCGGTTTGTCCGCGCGTCGATGAAGGGCTGGAAATGGGCCGAAGAGAACCCGGACGAAGCCGCGTTGATCGTGTTGGACAATGATGCATCAGGTGCCCAAACCGAAGAACATCAGACCCGGATGATGGGCGAGATTGCCAAGCTGACCGCAGGTTCGAACGGCGCGCTGGACCCTGCCGATTTCGAGCGCACAGTGCAATCCTTGCTCTCGGGTGGCTCGGATCCGGTCATCACCGCAAACCCGGGTGAGGCCGCATGGACGCATGCGATTACCGATAAAGCACTGAACTGAATTAGTGCCAAAATTCAGAAAAGGGCGTCCATCAGGGCGCCCTTTTACTTGACCAAGCGGCGCAGCTCGATGCCGCATAGGTATTACCCTTGGAGCGAATGCCCTACCAAAACTTCAAGCATCAGACGAAATCCGCTGGTTGTTGCCGCCACGATGATCGCCACAAGATATAGTCACGCGCCAAAACAACTGCAGATAATTCATTGGGAATGAACGCTTTATTTACCAAGATCTCTATGATAGCGTTACGACATAAAAGAAAAAGCCAGTCGGAAAACCGGCGGCATGAGGCAGAAAAGAGTAGTTCCATGAAGGCGCGGAGCAGGCAACCGATCCGTTGGGGTCTGGTGGCGTTGGCCACTATCTGGATGTTAATCGTCGTACCGTTAAGCGCGGTCGCTGCACCTTACGCAGCGATGGTAATGGATGCGCGGTCTGGCAAAGTTGTGCATTCTCGCAACGCAGACACACGATTGCACCCGGCATCCCTAACCAAAATGATGACTTTGTACATCGTGTTTGAGGCTGTCGAAAACGGCGAAATCAGCCTCGACACCAAGGTGCGCATTTCAAAACATGCCGCCAGTGAACCCCCCAGCAAACTGGGTCTCAAGGCCGGCCAGCGCATCGCATTGCGGTATCTGATCCGGGCAGCGGCTGTAAAATCAGCCAACGACGCCTCGACCGCATTGGCAGAAGCAATCGAAGGCTCGGAAGCGCGGTTTGCCAGACGTATGAACCGCACCGCCAAAGCCCTGGGCATGACACGAACCACCTTTAAAAACGCACATGGCCTGACGGAATCGGGCCATCTGTCGACGGCTCGCGACATGACCGTTTTGGGACGGCACCTGTTTTACGACTACCCGGACTATTACAATCTGTTTTCGCGCATGACCGCCGATGCGGGCGTCAAAACCGTCTATCACACGAACCGCAAATTGCTCGGCAGCTACCGCGGCGCTGACGGGATCAAAACCGGCTACACCCGTGCTGCGGGCTACAACCTTGTAGCTAGCGCAGAGCGCGGACGCGAGCGGGTGATTGCCACCGTTTTCGGCGGGCGCTCAACCCGTACTCGCAACGCCCGTGTGGCGGAGCTGCTGGACTTGGGCTTCAAACGCTCCCCCACACGCGTGGCCGTACATCGCCCCGCAAAACCGGCCTACTATGGCAAGGTCAGAGGCACGTCAGTCGCGCAGGCGCAGCCCGGCGCGGTGGGCAAGACCGTCCGCCTTGCGGCCGCCGCTGCGGTCAAGAAAAGCTTGCGTCCTACCTTGCGGCCACGTCCCGCAAATACGCCTATTCTGGTCGCCGCCAAAGCCGATATCGACAAAGCCGTTCTTGCCGCGCAAGGAATTGGTGCAGCCAACGGCGCACCTGAAAAGGCAACGGGGGCCGCAGCCGCAACGATTCGCATGGTCAAACCAACCGCGCGGCCGAAATCCATCGTGAATGCCGCAGCAGAACCGGTTGATCCCATTCAGGAGGTTGTGACCCGCGTTTCAACCTCCGGTGGTCGCCATTGGGGCATCAACATCGGTCGGTACCCGAGCCAGTATAAAGCACGCAAAGTGCTGCTGCAGACTGCTCTCAATGAAATGAGCACGCTTGATGGCAGCCTGCGCAAAGTGGTTGAAAGATCCAACGGGTACGATGCGAATTTCATGGGTATGACCCGTGATACAGCCGATCTGGCCTGTCGTCGCCTTCAGGCCAAACAGGTCTCGTGCTTTATGATTGGCCCAAGCTGACGGCCACCTTTTCTACCAGCTAATCATGCGCCCCAATGCCTTCAGGTTTTGGGGTGGTCATCATATGCGTCGCTCAGGATGCGGCGGCTGTCGCCTTCCGGGTCGTCATATTGGCGGGACTGCACGGTGTAGACAAACGCGACCAGGCCCACACCTCCAAGCAAAAGCGAAATTGGGATCAAATACGCCAGGACATTCATTTGCGATCTCCCAGTCTCAGCGCGTTAAGGGATACTGTGATCGAACTGCTCGACATGGCCAAAGCCGCAATCAACGGGGTCGCGAAACCCGCAATTGCCAGCGGCACTGCGACCAGGTTATAAAATGTTGCGATGCGAAAATTCTGGCGAATGCGCCGGATTGCGATCCGGGCCGTGCCACAGGCCGCAACAATCGGGCTCAGGTCTTTCCCCAGCAAAACGATATCGCTGGCCACGCGTGCGGCATCCAGCGCAGAAGCGGGGAAATGGAGACGTGGGCCGCTCTGAGCGCCGCTGTGTCATTGAGGCCATCCCCAACCATCAGCACCTTGGCACCCGCCTCTGACAGCGCGTTTACACGCTCCAGTTTCTCTGTCGGTAGCGCTTCGGCCACCCAGTTTTCGATCCCCAAACGGTCTGCGATATCCGCCACGGCCCGGGTCGCATCGCCCGAAATCAGATGAACTGTCTTACCGCTCTCCTGCAACATCCGGACAGTGTGCTCTGCACCTTCTCTCAACCCGTCTTCGAAGGTAAAGGTCAACGCAGTGTCGTCACCAATCCGCAGATAGGTCGCCGTGACTTGCGCACTTGCGACACCCGTCCAGCACGCCCGACCAAGACGGACCTCTTGACCATTCCAAACCCCTTTCGTGCCATACCCGGGCACTTCGGCGCACTCATCGACCACATACGGGACCAGGCCCGCTTCATCAGCAGCCTTGGCAATTGCCTGGGCCAGGGGATGCGACGATGCCTGCGCCAATCCCGCGGCCAATTGAATGGCTGTTTCTGGCAGCTGGTCAAAATTGGTCAGTCGGGGTGTACCCGCCGTCAATGTCCCGGTTTTGTCGAACACCACCGTATCGACACCTGCCAGTCGCTCCAGCGCCGTGGCATCTTTGATCAACAAACCCCGGCGAAACAGCTTTCCGGACGCGGCGGTTGTGACCGCTGGTACCGCCAATCCCAACGCACAGGGGCACGTGATGATCAATACAGCCGCTGCGATGTTGAGCGCCGTGCGGACATCCTGACTGTAGAGATACCATCCAACAAAACTGAGCGCGGACAGAACATGCACGCCGGGTGCATAGAGTTTGGCCGCCGCATCCGCCAGCGACGTGTAACGCGCCCGCCCAGATTCCGCGACGGCCACCAGATCGGCAAGCTGATGAAGCGATGTGTCGGCGCCAACGGCGGTTGTCTTGATGGTCAGCGGGCCGGTCAAATTCACCTCACCCGCTGAAACAGCCTGCCCGGGTTCGGCAAGAACCGGCAAGGCTTCACCCGTCAAAAGGGATCGATCCAGCTCTGAACGGCCTTCGATGATCTGGCCGTCGACAGGCATCCGCCCACCCGGACGCACCCGGACCAGATCACCCACAGCCAGCTCAGCGATGGCAACTTCTTCCTCCGCACCATCGTTCAACCGGATCGCACGCGGCACCTCCAGTGCCGATAGCTCTTCGGCCGCGGATCGGGCAATTGCCCGGGTTCTGTGATCCAGATATCGCCCGGCCAACAAAAAGAAGGTGAGAGTGAGTGCGGCGTCGAAATAGGCATGCTCCCCCGACAAGGATGTTTCCCAAAGCGATGTGACCACAGCCAGCAAAATCGCCAGCGAAATGGGCACATCCATGTTCAACCGACCACGTGACAGCGCGGCCCAGGCATTGCGAAAGAAAGGCTGCGCGGAAAATGCAATTGTCGGAACGGTAATGATCGCCGAGATCCAGTGGAAGAGGTCCCGTGTGACCGCCTCGGCGCCTGACCAGACAGCGACAGACAGAAGCATGACATTCATCGCCGCAAATCCGGACACAGCCAACCGCATCAAAAGATCGCGCCCGGCTGTATCGGTGCCCGTGCCTCGCAACGCGCCGGCATCGAGTTCAAAGGCGTCATAGCCCAATCCCTCGATCAGCTTTATCGCGTCTTCTGCGGTCAACACCGCTTCCGCCGAAATTTTAACGCGCTTCATGGTCAGGTTGACCCGCGCAGATATCACCAGAGGATGGGCCTCCAATGCGTTTTCGACCTTGGACAAACATGCGGCACAATGAATCGTTGGCAACGACAAGATGATCTGTGCCGGAGCATTGTCATCGTGCTGTGCCAAAGACTGTGCTGCCGGAGCCGCAGAACAGGCCGGGCAGGCCGAAAGGGAGGGACGCAAAACCGCAGTCATTTTTTGTGCATCACGACACGTTGCGTGAACTCGGTACCGTCCTGTGCAACGGCACGCAGTCGGATGTTCCAATTGCCGCTTCCGGCCTCAACCTGTGCGATATAAACCGCGCCTTCAAACATCAGATCAAGAGACTTGTCCTCGCTGACATGCGTCGCCCGGCCCAACGTGGCATCCAATGTGGCAACCCGCACCGGCGCACCGTCACGGTCTGTTATGGCCAGATGCAGAACACTGTCGTCGTGATCTGCCCGAATGGTCCAACCTAACCGTTCCTGCGCCGCTTTTCGCGCGTCAAAGCTCTGACTGGCCACATATGAATTCTTCACTTCCAACCCCGGAAAGCTCTTCACCGCATTCCAGGCCAGAACCAGATTTACGCTGATGATCAACGCAAATGCTGCGCTGAAACCCATAAGCACTTGTCGACCGGTGATTTGCCGTTCCGCCATCACTTTCCCCTTCCATTGAATATCGTGTCCTTGAACGCGCGATCGCCGTTGACCGTGTCTTCGACCCACATGCGCACCTCCGTACGCTTGGCCAGTGCCGGTCCCGAACCGGGCGGGGCCTGAAGGTAGATGCGTTGAAGAAATGTTGTGTCCGCAGGTACTTCGACGGCACTGCCGGGCTGGCCCTCAAGTTCGATCTGAATGCTTGGATCCCCCCGCAGGGTCAGGTCAAAAACCCGGTCCGTGCCGTGTTTATTCAACAGACGCACGGAATAGGTATTACGGATCGTGCCATCAGCCATTGTCACGAAGGTCGGATTACGCACCGGCGCCACCGTCATTTCGATATCTGGACGGATAAAAAGCGCGACAAGCAGACCCAAACCGACAAGCGACCAAAGCGCCGTGTAAAGAAGCGTGCGCGGCCGCAAAATGTGTTTCAACAAAGGTTGGGGCGGTTTGCCCGTGCGTTCGTTTTGTTCGTCCGTCAGGGCCATGTAATCAATAAGCCCGCGGGGTTTGCCGATCTTGGCCATGACATCGTCGCAGGCATCGATACAAAGTGCGCAAGTGATGCACTCCATTTGCTGCCCGTCGCGAATGTCGATGCCAACCGGGCAGACGTTCACGCAGGCCATGCAGTCGATACAGTCACCCTGTGCCGCGCCAGATTTCACGGGATCAGAATTTTTGCGGGGTTCACCGCGCCATTCGCGGTACCCGACCACAAGCGTGTCTTCGTCCATCATCGCCGCCTGAATGCGCGGCCAGGGGCAGGCGTAGATACAAATCTGTTCGCGCGCAAAACCGCCAAAAAGAAAGGTGGTTCCGGTCAAAATTGCCACCGTCGCATAGGCCACGGGATGGGCGTTTAGTGTAAAAAGGTTGACCAGCAAAGTAGGTGCATCGGCAAAATAAAACACCCATGCGCCCCCTGTTGCGACGGCGATCAAAAGCCACGTGACCCATTTGGTCACGCGCAGCCGGGCTTTGCGAAAATCCCATTTCTTTTGATGGTGCAGGCGGAGCCGGGCGTTTCTGTCCCCTTCGATCCAACGTTCCACCAGAATGAAAAGGTCCGTCCAGACAGTTTGCGGGCAGGCATAACCACACCAGACCCGGCCGAGCGCCGACGTGAACAAGAAAAGCCCCAGCCCTGCCATCACCAAAAGCCCCGCCACGAAGTAGAATTCGTGGGGCCAGATTTCGATCCAGAAGAAAAAGAAGCGCCGATGCGCCAGATCGACAAGCACCGCCTGATCCGGCAAATTGGGGCCGCGATCCCACCGCAGCCATGGCGTGACATAGTAAATGCCCAAGGTGACCGCCATGATCACCCATTTCAGGTTACGGAACGGGCCGTAAACCTTCCTTGGAAATATGGGCTCACGCGGCGCGTAGAGACTTTTGGGCGCGTCGTTTGGGTTGATGGCCACGGAATCACTCCGATTTGGCTGTCCTGTTCAACGCCTTTGTGTCAGGTCCCGCGTTTCGCGACTTTGATATGGGTCAAGTTCTGCAACTGAGCCGCGTGTTCCTCGGCTCTTAAACTCCGCGATCACACTGCTTGGCCTGCTTGCGCAGCCATTTCAAAAATTTCCGAAGCGCCGGACGTTGCGCGCCCGGGCGGGTGACGATGTGATAGCCCTTCATCGCCTCGCTTTCGAACAACACGCGCAAACGCCCGGCCTTCAAATCGTTTTCGACAAAGGCCCGGACAGTAACGGCTATGCCCTGCCCATCGCGCGCGCCATCCAGAAGCAGATTTCCAGGGAGCTGGATCGAGCCCTGGCTGAGTTTTTCCAGCGTCCCGATCCCGGTCAGCCAGTTGTTGGCCTCCGATAGCCCGGCATCCAAAAGCCACGGGAAATCCACAAGATCGTCAAAGGATTTGATCTCCTCCTCTCCCACCAAACAGGGAGAGGCCACCACCACCATCTTCGACAGAAATAGCAGCTCACTCTCAAGTCGCGCCCACGCCCCGACGCCGTAGCGCAAGGCAACGTCTATTTGCCCCGTCTCCATGGGTTCGACTTTGGGTGTCGTGCTAAGGATAAGGTTGATATCCGGGTGCTCCGTATGAAAGCCACCCAGTTGCGGCATCAACCATGCCGCGGCGAGCATTGGTGTGGTCGAAATATGCAAGGGACGATCCGCATCCTGACCTGTCAGGCCATTGATCGTGGTCGCAATAACCTCAAACCCGGCACTGAGCGCGTCGGCCAGTTTCTGTCCGTCAGGTGTGAGAGCCAAACTGCGCCCGGAGCGATCGACCAGTTGAAGTCCCAAATGCGCTTCAAGTGTCTTGATCTGTTGGCTGATGGCCGCGTGGCTGACATTGAGTTTGTCGCCTGCCGCCACCGCCGATCCGGTTTCGGCCAATGCGGAAAAGGCCCTTAGCGCCGAGAGCGGTGGGATCTTGATCCAATCCATTATGTAATTTTTCCTTACATATGTGAATTTTTCCTGAGTCGCAGAATTGCAGGTTAAATGCAACATTCAATACAGAAATTCACATAACGAAAGGAAACGCCATGTTGGATATTTTCGCAAAAACTTTCAATACCGCCACACGAACCAACCCGGGAAACCATTGGGGAAGCCGCAGCCGGTTTGATGAACGGCGTGAAGCATCCATGTTTCCCCACACCGTGAAGCGCCGCGATGACTGATCCCCGATCTCGCCACGCGGGCCGCCTCTCCTCCCCCGAGAGGCGCGTGTTTGACTGGCCGTGGCGTGGACGCCGGTGGGCGCCCCAATTTCCGGATCAACGCCGCTGGTAATCACACAAAATGGTCGGGCCACAGACATCTCCCGCTGTGGCCCGAATTGGGCGGCACCGGCCTTCCAGGAAACGCGCGAACAGGACGGAAGGTCCGGTGCCTAACCCGCAGGATTAACCCTGCGGGTTTTCTTTATTCCTCTCCACCACCAAGCTGGTGCACATAGGCGGCCACTGCACGAATCTCGGCCTCGCTCAGGCGCTCCGACCAAGGCGGCATCACGCCATAGCGGCTGTAGGTGACGGTTTGCAGAACGGTGTCGTAGTCCCCGCCAAAGAGCCAGATCGCGTCCGCAAGGTTCGGCGCGCCCTGCTCGCGGTCACCAAGGCCCTGATCGCCATGGCACGAGGCGCAGTTGTCCATATAGACCTGCTGCCCCGCCTCGACCTGCGATGCATCGTTGGGCGTGCCCGAGAGCGACATCACGTAATTCGTGACGGCGGCAATTTCTTCGTTCTCCAGCAGGTCGCCAAAGGCAGGCATCTGGGAAAACCGCGTCTCGTCACCTTCCTCGCTGCGAATCCCATGCGCGATCGTGGTATGGATCGCTTCGATATCGCCGCCCCAAAGCCAGTCATTATCCAGAAGGTTGGGATACCCTTTCGCCCCCGCAGCCCCAGAGCCATGGCATTGTGCGCACCATGTCTTGAACACGGCCGACCCGGCCGATGTGGCATAACCCGCAAGCTCCGGCGTAGTGGAAATTGCGGTCAGGTCCACTTCGACCAATCGCGCGTTCATTGGCGCATTAGCGGCCTCTGCCCGGGCGATGTCTTCAGCCACATTGGCGCGTGTTGACCAGCCCATCACACCTGCAGTGGCCGACGAAATTCCGGGCCAGGCGGGATACGCGATCGTGTAGCCCACAGCCCAGACAATCGTGGCATAGAGCGTCCAGAGCCACCAGCGCGGCAGCGGATTGTTGAATTCCTCAATACCGTCCCACTCGTGGCCGGTGGTATCAGGATCGCCTTGTTGTTCTTCAGGTTTCTTGACCATATCGCTTACGCCTCCTTGGCGTCCGCGCCCCTGTCGGGGGCGGGTTTGTCTTCATGCCGGAAGGGGATGTTGGCGGGATTGTCGTAGACTTTGCTGGAACCGGGTCGAAAGACCCAGAACACAACGCCCGCAAAAAATACGAACAGGATCAGGAGCGCCCAGCTATCTGCCAATTCGCGCAGGAATGAATAGGTTTCCATGTTTCAGCCCCCTCTACCGGCTTGCCGCTGGCGTGAAGGTCGAGAAATCGACCAGTGTGCCCAGCATTTGCAAATACGCGATCAGGGCATCCGCTTCGGAAATACCTGCCGCCCCATCGAAATTACGCACCTGAACCGTATCGCCGTAGCGTTCGATCAACCCGTCATAGTCACTGTCGGGATCGGCCTGCGCCTTGAAATCAGCTATTGCGTTTTCCACCATGTCTTCGGTGTAAGGCACGCCGACAAAGCGGTCAGTTTTCAGACGATCATCCATGTATTCACCATCGATCAACCGGTTTTCGAGAAAGCCATATTTGGGCATCACCGATTCCGGTACGACCGATTGCGCATCCCTCAGGTGATCGACATGCCATTCGTCTGAATAGCGTCCTCCCACACGTGCCAGATCAGGCCCCGTGCGTTTTGATCCCCATTGAAACGGGTGATCGTATTTCGATTCCGCCGCCAATGAGTAATGGCCATACCGCTCAACCTCATCGCGCATCGGGCGGATCATCTGGCTGTGGCAGACATAGCAGCCCTCGCGCAGATAGATATCGCGCCCGGCCAGTTCGAGCGGGGTGTAAGGGCGCATGCCCTCCACATCCTCGATCGTGTTTTCCAGCCAGAAGAGCGGTGCGATTTGTACCAGCCCGCCGATGGTGACGACCAAAAATGCGAAGATGGCCAAAAGGGTGACATTCTTTTCCAGAACATGGTGTTTGTCGAGAATTCCCATTTCTGAATCCTCCTTTATTCGGCTGGCACAGCGGAGTTGGTGGCTGCAACAGCCGGGCTCCGCGTAACGGTCAGGGTGAGGTTGATGCACATGATGATCGCGCCGGCCATGTAAAGGACACCGCCCAATCCGCGCACGACATACATGGGGAACTTGGCCGCAACTGTGTCGGCGAATGAGTTCACCAGGAAGCCATTGGCGTCCACTTCGCGCCACATCAGGCCCTCCATGATGCCGGTCACCCACATGGCGGCGGCGTAGAGGATGATACCGATGGTCGCGAGCCAGAAATGCCAGCTGACCATGCTGAGACTGTAGAGGCGTTCACGGTTCCACAACCTGGGCACCAGGAAGTAAAGCGCGCTGAAGGTGATCATGCCGTTCCACCCAAGCGCGCCAGAATGCACGTGCCCGATGGTCCAGTCGGTATAGTGCGACAGCGAGTTGACCGCGCGGATCGACATCATCGGACCCTCAAAGGTCGACATGCCGTAGAAGCCGATGGAGATGACCATCATCCGAATGATCGGATCCGTGCGCAACTTGTCCCAGGCCCCGGAGAGGGTCATCAATCCGTTGATCATGCCACCCCAAGAGGGCATCCAGAGCACGATTGAAAAAACCATACCAAGGGTCGAGGCCCAATCCGGCAAAGCGGTGTAGTGCAAATGGTGCGGGCCCGCCCAGATATAGAGGAATATGAGCGCCCAGAAGTGGATGATCGAGAGCTTGTAAGAATAGACCGGACGTTCCGCCTGTTTCGGCACGAAGTAGTACATCATGCCCAGAAAGCCCGCTGTCAGGAAGAAGCCCACGGCGTTATGGCCATACCACCATTGCACCATCGCATCCTGCACGCCCGAAAAGACCTGAACGGATTTCGAGCCGAAGATTGAAACCGGGATCGACAGGTTGTTGACCACGTGCAGCATCGCAACCGTGATGATGAAGCTGAGGTAGAACCAGTTGGCCACGTAGATATGCGGTTCTTTGCGTTTGATGATGGTGCCTAGGAAAACCGCCAGATAGGCCAGCCACACGATCGTCAGCCACAAATCCACGTACCATTCCGGTTCGGCATATTCCTTGGATTGCGTGGCGCCCAAAAGATACCCAACAGCGGCCAATACGATGACCAGTTGATATCCCCAGAAGACAAACCATGCCAGGTTGCCACCCCATAGACGTGCAGCCGACGTGCGCTGCACGACGTAAAAGGACGTACAGATCAACGCATTGCCGCCAAAGGCAAAGATAACGGCACTGGTGTGCAGCGGTCGGAGCCTGCCAAAATTGGCCAGGCCCTGCGCCCATTCGAAATTGAGCGCCGGGAAGGCAAGCTGGAAAGCGATAAACGTCCCAACCAGAAATCCAACAACGCCCCAAAGCGCCGTTGCGATCACACCCGCGCGGATCACACCATCCATGTATTCACCGGACAGGTCGACGTGTTCGACAGGTTCATCGGTTTGCCGCAGCACCCAAATAAACATGGCCGCCGCCGCAAGCGCGATGGTCAAAGCATTGACCATATAGGCCATATCACGCGCGTAATTGGCGGCGATCAACGCGATAAAGGTGATCAGCCCAAGCGCGATCAGCTTGAAATAATTCATCATTTTCTTGGTCCCTTCGTCTTGGTCCTTACGACTCACTCGAGCCGCATCTGCGCGTTCAGACAGGGATTAGATGCGCCAAGACGGAGGGGCGTTCCTTGATCTGCATCAAGACGCGATCAAAGACTTAAATTTTTCCGAACTTGATACGCATCAAGGCGCGGCCTGGCCCGGCACGCATTCTGAACCGCAGAGGAGACGCAAACCTGATGGAGTTCAAAATGGCCTATAATTGCCTCTTTACCGTACTGACCGACACGGAACTTGTTGCCGAAACCCTGCCGCATGCCATTGCCGCGGCGCATATTCATGACGCGCATTTGAATGTCTTTTGCCTCGGCGTCGATCGATCGCAAAACGGGTACTACTGTATTGGTGCCACAGCGATCACCGTGCCCGATACCCTGACGCGCGCCAATCAGGAAGCGCAGGAAATCGAAGAAATGGCACGTGCAATCCTGCAGAAAACTGACGTGAGATGGGATGTCGAAACCGGCGTGGCTCAATTGGCCGACTTAAGCCGACATGTGGCGGTCCGCGCCCGGTTTTCTGACTTGGTGATCCTGCCAAAACCCTATGGCGACGATCTGGGTACCGAGATGGAGCCGGTTACCGAAGCGGCCCTTTTCGATGCCGGACGGCCAACACTGATATTGCCGCATGGTACCGTCGCCGAAACCGCGCCAGAGCGTGTCCTGCTCGCCTGGAACGAAAGCACCGAGGCGCTGGATGCCATCCGGTCGGCCTTGCCGCTCCTTCAACAAGCGCAAACCGTGCATGTGGTCGTGATTGATCCGCCTGCACATGGGCCAGCCCGGTCCGATCCCGGGGGGCTCTTGTCGCAGTATCTGGCACGCCACAACGTCAAGGTCAGCATAGATGTGTTGGCCAAGACGCTGCCACGCGTTTCAGATGTTCTGTTGCGTCACGCGACAGATATGAACGCCGATATGATTGTGATGGGCGCCTATGGTCATTCACGTTTCCGCGAGTCAATATTCGGCGGGGCCACGCGAAATATGCTCGAACAGACGACACTTCCTGTCCTGATGGCGCACTGACGACCAAACAAGGACTCAATAGCGCTTGACCTGCCCCTTGAAGGCAACCCAACGTGACGGGGAAAGGGCGGGGCAAGCGCATGAACAAGAACCATAGGGTGACAATCGAGGGCACGTGGTGAAATTACTTCGTGTGCTGATTTTCTTCTGCGCTTTTGGGTTTGGTCCGGCGTCCGCGCAGCAGCAGGGTCAAATGGAACTGCATCTGGTGTTGGCCTTTGATGTCTCCGCCAGTGTCAATGACAATGAATTCGATCTGCAACGGACGGGCACAGCCGACGCGCTGCGCTCGGAAAGAGTAGCCGAGGCAATCGCCCGCGCACCCGGGGGTGTCGCCATAGCGATTGTCCAATGGTCCAGTGTGACGCGTCAGGCCTTGGGCCTGGATTGGGTAGAGCTTTACAACACCGGCGATGTACACGCCTACGCAAGAGAGGTTGCCGACATGCCGCGGCGTCTGCCGGGCGGCGGCACAATGATCCACTCCGGATTGGATTTTGCTGCCCGAATGCTGGAGGCCGGACCGGGTAATGCGCGCAGACAGGTCATTGATATTGCAGGAAACGGTCAAGCAGATGACCGTGATCTATTGCTGGAAAGCCGCGACAGATTGCTCTCGCGAGGCATTGTGATCAACGGTCTGGCGATTGAAGAGGACGACGACGAACTGACCGAATATTTCGAGCGCTATGTCGTCGGCGGCGCAAATGCCTTCGTGATCACGGCCAATGATTTTGACGACTTTACCGAAGCGATGGAAACCAAGCTCTTTCGTGAAATCAGCGGCGCGGTGTTTTCCAGAGATACCGCCCCACGGCAGCGGATTCTGGCAAAGCGCTGACGCCAGGTTCCGATTTTTCCAAATCAAATCAAACGCATAAATAAATGCGCAAAAACTGCACAAACGCTCCGCCCGGGCTGCACAGGTGCCGCCTAAAAGTGAGGCAACAGGTAAGAAAAAGACAGTAAGGAACCTATCCATGAAAACCTGCATTCTGCGCGGCGTCCCTTCATCCCTTCGCCAAGACGGCTGGTGGCTGGACCCCATCACCCGGGCCGGGCCGACCCCCGATCAGCCGCACGCCGCGCAGAATCCCAATCGCTACGCCTTGCACGCGTTGTTGCTGGGCGTGCTGATAGCAGGATCGCAGGTGTCCAACCTCACCGACACGTTTCAGCCCTTGCCCATGACGGAATACACGGCCTGCGGTGGCCCCAACGATTTAAGCTTCCACGCGGCCAATGAGTTGCGTACCTTTGGCGCACCAATGCAACAAGGCACGCCACTCTGACTATGGCTCACATCCTGATCATCGACGACGATCCGCAGATTCGTGACGTCCTGCGCATCGCTTTGAAACAGGCCGGATATGATGTGACCGAAGCGGGTGACGGCGCCGAAGGGCTGGCAAAGGCGAAACGGGGCAAGGCGGATCTTATTGTCCTGGATATTGGCTTGCCAGAAATGGACGGGCTGGAGCTTTGTCGCGCCTTTCGTGCAGGCCACGATACACCGATCCTTTTCCTGACTGCACGAGACGATGAAATTGATCGTATTCTGGGGCTCGAACTAGGCGGTGATGACTATGTCACCAAACCGTTTTCGCCCCGCGAATTGATCGCCCGCATCCGCGCCATCCTGAAGCGCACGACATCGACCGGCACATCCAGCGGGGCTGAGATGACCCGCGGTGTTATCAAACTCAATGCAGACCGCCACCTTTGCACGATTTCTGGCGTTCCCGTGACCCTGACAAGCCGCGAAATGGCATTGCTGAACCACTTGATGACGCGGCCTGATCACATTGCGACCAAGGCGCAATTGATAGATGCGGTTTATGGCACCACGATCCATGTGTCGGACCGGACGCTGGATAGCCATCTGCGCAACCTGCGGGCCAAACTGGCAAGCGCCGGATGCGAAGGGGCCATCGAAACCGTGCATGGTGTCGGCATCCGAATGGGTCCTTGTCAGGAACAATCATGTCCGGACCGATAAAGCAGAAGTGGCGCCCGCCTCTAGCGCTGGTTGTTGGTGGGACTTTGGCCGCCGTTTTGTGCCTGCCTTTGATCGGCATCGCCCATTTCAAGCTGGCTGGAAACATCCTCGGTTGGGGCGAAACCGCTTGGTTGATTTTCTGGATGGCGGTGATCGCCACGACCATTTTGGGATACCTCCTTTGGCGCCTGGTTCTGCGGCCGGTAACAGCGCTCACCGCCCACGCGAACGCCGTGCGCGAAGGGCGTGGAGATGCGCCGTTGCCACCGCATTTTGGCACCCCGGAGATTACAGCACTGGGACAGGCCGTGGTCGAGATGGGTGCCACCTTGAACAACCGCGAGGCAGGGTTACGAGCATTCAGCAATCACGTCACACATGAATTGAAATCACCGCTGACCAGCATCAAGGGGGCGGCCGAACTGCTGGATGGTGAGCTGGACGCCCAAGACCGTGAACGATTGACCAAAACTATCCTCACAGCCACGGCGCAGATGCAGGAGCAACTCGACGCCCTGCGCGTTCTGGCCGCCGCGCGTGACCCTGTCGGCCCCGGACCATCGCGTTTATCCGACGTGGTGGCGACGCTGTCGCCCGAGGCCGGTATATCCATAGACCTTACAGGTGATACGCTGTTGCCAATTGATCCACAGGCTGCGTTGGTGATTTTGGGTCATCTGGCGCGCAACGCGCGTCAACACGGGGCAGACAGGTTGCAAATCATTGCCAAAGACCACGGTTTTGAAGCGCAGGATAACGGGACCGGCATTGCGGCGGGCAATCGCGCGCGCATCTTCGACCCTTTCTTCACGACCCGGCGCGGCACCGGTGGGACGGGCATGGGGTTGGCGATTGTGCAAACCATGTTGCAAGCTGCTGGTGGTACGGTTTCGCTAACCGAAGGCACAGCTGGTGCAGGGTTTGACATCCGCTTTCCCGGGAATTGACCTGCGCTATGCTTGCATCCCCAACGACCGCCCCAAACCTGCCAAACCTTCTCTGATCATCTCTTCACGGGACTGCACGGTGACAGGCACCCCCTGAGCTGTCAGAGCTGTTGCATAGGTCGATATTTTGACGTCAGGGGCAATCACGCCCACCTGCTGGCCCAACCAATAGACCCGTGACGCCGCCAGTTCAGCACCGATCAAATGACCCGTAACGGCATTGGGCGCCCCAGAAAGCTCAGCTTGTCGCAGATATGCCGCCAGACGTTCTGGCCTGCTTTGACTGTCCGCCAAAGCCTCGAGATCCGGTGCCTCGCCTCCTCCCAGGGCTGCAATAAGCCGCGGCGTCAGAAAGCTGGCAAAGCTCACAACTTCGTTGGCGCTGACATGCACCCAATGTGTCACATCAACTTCCTGCACGCAGATCACACCGTCCCAATCCGAATGACGTGTCACAAACCCGGCCACACTCAGGCGGGCCCATCCGCCCATGACATCTGCAGGCTGGTCTTGCGTGATGACGGGCAATCCATGCCCTGATTGCAGCAAAATCGCACAAGGCACAGCATCCGGGGCCCCGTCGCCAATTCTGACCGTAGACCCGGAATGACCCCCTAATCCGGTAAGCGCTGCCGCCTCATCCGAACCGTGTGACTGCGCCTGTATCTCGGTGCCTTGCAACGCGTAAGCACAAACGCCGGACATGCTGCGCCCGATTGCGATCCAGCTGATATCAGCCATGCCGGGTTACTGCTGAGACAGTTGATACAAGATTCCGGACATGTCATAGCCCGCCTTGTTGGTCAGTTCATGAATCGTTTCCGGAGCGATCTGGCCATATTGCGCAATGGTCCACAGCATCGTGCAACGCGTTCCGCTTCGGCAATAGGCCAGAATGGGCCCAGGCATCTGGTCCAGTGCAGCATTGAATGCTTTCATGTCATCGGCGCGCACCATGCCGGACACGATCGGGACGGAACGCACCTCAAGACCGGCTTCCATAGCGGCTTCCGCTACATCATCGTAGCAGCACTGATTGGGTTCTTCGCTGTCTGGCCGGTTACAGAGAACAGATCGAAAGCCCGCCGCCACGATATCGGGAATGTCCGTCGCCTCGATCTGTGGCGAAACCGAAAAGTCATCAGTGATCTTGCGCAGGTCCATGGGCGTGCTCCTCTGGCTTTGGCATATATGCGCAAAATCGTGGGGCAAGATCAATGCCAGTAGCGTTGACATTTCCGGTACTCAAGCCAAACGTGGCCGAGTGGCGTTAACGGGGAAATCTGATGAGCGGACAGTGGGAATTCTGGATCGACCGGGGCGGAACGTTCACGGATATCGTGGCGCTTGATCCCACGGGGGACGTGCACACGCACAAACTGCTGTCGGAAAATCCGGAACGCTATCAAGATGCCGCTGTGCAGGGCATTCGAGACGTGATGCGCGTCGATGGTGCCTTTGCCGACAAGTCCATTCGCGCCGTCAAGATGGGCACCACCGTGGCCACCAATGCGCTTTTGGAGCGCAAGGGCGAGCGGGTGTTGCTCCTGATCACCAAGGGGTTTCGTGATCTGCTGTTGATTGGGTATCAAACCCGCCCGCGTCTCTTTGACCTCGAAATCAAGCGACCTGATTTGCTCTACGAAGATGTGGCCGAGCTGGACGAGCGGTTGGATGCCGATGGCGCGGTTGTGACGCCCTTGGACGAAGACGCGGCGCGCGCCACGTTGCAGGCAAGCTACGACAAGGGCATTCGTTCCGTCGCGATTGCGGGATTGCACGCGTACCTCAACCCTGCGCATGAAATCCGCGTGGCTGAGATTGCCGCCGAAATTGGCTATACGCAGATTACCGCCAGCCACCGGGTGAGCCGCCTGGCCAAACTGGTCGGGCGCGGCGATACGACCGTGGTTGATGCTTATCTCTCTCCCATTTTGCGGCGCTACGTGGATCAGGTGGCAGGGGCGCTCGATATGGGGCGGGCCTGCGATGCGCTGCTCTTCATGCAATCCAGTGGGGGGCTGACCGACGCCAAGCTCTTCCAAGGCAAGGATGCCATTCTGAGCGGCCCGGCGGGGGGTATCGTCGGAATGGTCAAAACCGGCAAGGCGGCAAGTCACTCCAAGCTGATCGGTTTTGACATGGGCGGCACATCGACCGATGTGAGCCATTATGCCGGCGATTTCGAGCGCAGCTTTGAGACCGAAGTGGCGGGCGTGCGGATGCGTGCCCCGATGATGGACATTCACACCGTGGCCGCGGGAGGCGGCAGCATCTGCAAGTTCGAAGATGGCCGGTTTCAAGTGGGCCCTGAAAGTGCCGGTGCCGATCCAGGTCCGGCCTGTTATCGCCGTGGCGGACCGCTGGCCGTGACCGACTGCAACGTGATGCTGGGCAAGCTGAACCCTGATCATTTCCCGCCAGTTTTTGGCCCCGACGGTGATCAACCGCTGGATGCCGATATCGTGCGCGAAAAATTCGCGGCGTTGGCCCGTGATGTGGCCGCCGAGACGGGCGACGCACCGCGCAGCCCCGAAGAAATGGCCGAGGGGTTCCTGCGTATTGCAGTCGACAACATGGCCAATGCGATCAAGAAAATCAGCGTTCAGCGCGGCCACGACGTGACCGGCTATACCCTGCAATGCTTTGGTGGCGCAGGCGGGCAACATGCCTGTCTGGTGGCCGACGCCCTTGGCATGACCAAGGTTCTGATCCATCCCCATGCGGGCGTGTTGAGTGCCTATGGCATGGGCTTGGCCGAGATCCGCGCGTTGCGCGAGGTGCAGATGGACGCACCCCTTGCGGCAACAGGTCAGGCTGAGACCGCGTTGGCCAAAATTGCCGACGAAGCCCGCACCGAAGTGGCCGGGCAAGGCATTGATAACATCACGGTCCTGCGTCGTGCCCACCTGCGCTACGACGGCTCCCACCAGCCGCTGGATGTACCCTTTGGAGCGCCGGACCAGATGCAGGCCGATTTCGAGGCCGCCCACAAACAGCGCTTTGGTTTTTACTCGCCCGAACGGGCCATCCTCTTTGATATGCTGAGTGCCGAGGCGATTGGTCAGACCGGCCAAACCCTGCCCCTGCCCTGCCTCAAGGCAGTGGCAAACCCGTGGCGCATATCCCGATGCATGCGGATAGCACATGGCAGGATGTGCCGCTTTTTGATCGCAACTCGCTCGACCCGGAGATGCAGATCACCGGACCGGCCATCATCACCGAACCCACCGGCACCAACGTGATCGAGCCGGGGTGGGCCGCACGTGTGGACGCCATGGGCAACTTGATCCTGGAGCGCGTTGCGACCAAGGCACGTGATCACGCCGCCGGGACCGAGGCTGACCCCGTACTGCTCGAGGTTTTCAACAACCTCTTCATGTCGGTGGCGGATCAGATGGGCGCGACCCTGGCCAATACGTCCTGGTCGGTGAACATCAAGGAACGCTATGATTTCTCCTGTGCGATCTTCGACGATCAGGGCGATCTGGTGGCCAACGCGCCGCATGTCCCGGTGCATCTTGGCTCGATGTCAGACAGCATCAAGACCGTCATGCGCCTCAACCCCGATGTAGCGCCGGGCGACGCCTATGTGCTCAATTCGCCCTATAATGGCGGCACGCATTTGCCGGACGTGACCGTTGTAACGCCCGTTTTTGTAGGGGGTGCGCCTGCGTTCTGGTTGGGCTCACGCGGACATCACGCCGATATCGGCGGGCGCACACCGGGCAGTGCCCCTCCTGATAGCAGCCATATCGATGAAGAGGGCGTGCTGATCGACAATGTCAAACTGGTGGATCGCGGCACATTGCTTGAGGCTGAGGCCGAGGCGCTTCTGGCTACGTGCAAATATCCTTGCCGTAACATACCGCAAAACATGGCCGACCTCAAAGCGCAGGTCGCGGCCAATGAAACCGGCCGGCAAGAACTGTTGAAGGTCGTCGACAATTACGGGATCGACGTGGTGCAGGCCTATATGGGCCATGTGCAGGACAATGCCGAAGAAAGCGTGCGGCGCGTGATTGACCGGCTGCGCGACGGGCAGTTTACGTATCCGATGGACCACGGTGCCGTGATCGAAGTGAAGGTTACGGTGGATCGCAGCGCGCGCGAAGCAACGATCGATTTCACCGGCACCTCGCCACAGCATTCGGGCAATTACAACGCCCCCCGATCAATTGCCGATGCGGTCGTGCTCTACGTCTTCCGCACCATGGTCGGCGCGGATATTCCTCTGAACCAGGGTTGCCTTACGCCCCTCAGGATCATCGTGCCGGATGGATCGATGCTGAACCCCGGTTACCCGGCAGCGGTGATTTCGGGCAATACCGAAGTGAGCCAGGCCACCTGCAATGCACTATATGGCGCATTAGGTGTGATCGCAGGGTCGCAGGCAACAATGAACAATTTTGTCTGGGGCAATGACGACTTCCAGAACTATGAAACCATCGCGGGCGGCACAGGCGCGGGCCCGGGGTTCAAAGGGTGCGATGCCGTCCAAAGCCATATGACCAACACCCGCATGACCGATCCCGAAATCCTGGAAAAACGGTTTCCTGTGCGGCTGGAAGAATTCACCGTGCGGCCCGGATCGGGGGTGCGGGCCAATGGGATGGCGGCAATGGCCTGATCCGCAGATTGCGGTTCTTGGCACCGGTCACCGTCACGACCCTGAGCAATCACCGGATCATTCCGCCCTTTGGCGGCGATGGCGGCGCACCCGGTCAGGTGGGCCGCAACTGGGCGGAATTGCCGGACGGAGAGCGGCGTGACATGCCCGGCAATGGTGAGATCGACCTGCCCGTTGGTGCGGTTTTTGGCATGGAGACACCCGGCGGAGGCGGTTGGGGGGCGGCGTGATCCTGCTGCCTCACTCCATTTCTTTTGGTTTTCATGACAGTGACTTGAGGGGTTTGCTGTGCTCAGATGCGGCCCCAATAAGCAAAATTTAAAACTTTAAAGGTATCTGAGCCCCATTATGGAACACCACACGCCACGCAAAAAGCAAATGCCGCATGAAAAGCGCAAGTGCCACCGATGCCACGGTACCGGTCGCGCGCCGTGTCAGATCTGTGGTGGCTCCGGGCAGGTTGCGCAGGGCCGTGATGAGCGTGGCGGGCCAAAATTTGGCCGATGCGAAGGCTGTTTTGGCACGAAAACCAGACGCTGCCTCGCATGCAGCGGTGCAGGTTTCGCCTGACCTCTCTGCCGCGACTTAGTCGTAGCGCAGTTCCGTCGCTTTTCCGCGGAAGATAATGTAGGCCATCACCGTGTAGCCCCCGATCATCGGTAATACAAAAACCGTACCCACAAGGATGATGAAGAGGCTTTCAGGCGCGCTGGCCGCATCATAAATCGTCAACGCATCCGGCACGACATAGGGATAAAACGAATAAGCCATCCCGAAAAAGCCGAGCATAAAGAGCACGATCGTGGCCACGAATGGTACCCAAGAGAGGCCATCATCAGCCCGCGGCAAGTGGCGCAAGGTCAACCACAACGCACCAATCAGCACCATCGCCATCATCGGCATCGGCAACAGCAAGAAAATTTCCGGCACTGAGAACCATTTTTCAAAAATACGCGGGCTGACAAAAGGCGAGGCGATCGAAATCGCGCCCAAGCCCAGGACAACGCCCCAGATTCCTTGGCGTGCCCATTTCACGGATTTCTCCTGAAGCACGCCATCGGTCTTCAAGATCAACCATGTCGCCCCGATGAAGGAATAGGCCACGGTCAGGAACACGGCCGTCACCAAGGAAAACACCAGCGTAAATGCAGTGGCTTCCAAGCCCATAATGTACATACCCAGCATGAAGCCTTGTGAGAGCGACGTCATTAAACTGCCGATGAGAAAGGCGCGATTCCACATGGGTTTGCGGGGTGCTGGTGCCTTGACCCTGAACTCAAACGCCACACCGCGCAGGATCAAACCCACGAGCATGACCGCCACCGGAAGATAGAGCGCCGTCAGTATCATGCCATGTGCTGCGGGAAATGCGACAAGCAAGATGCCAATCGCCAACACCAGCCACGTTTCATTGGCGTCCCAAAACGGCCCGATTGACGCAACCATTCTGTCCTTTTCATCATCGGATGCGAAAGGAAACAGCAATCCGACACCCAGATCGAAACCGTCAAGGCAGACATAGATCAGGATCGAAACGCCCATCAGCGCTGCAAAGACAACCGGCAACCACAGGGCGGGATCTCCAAACATTTCCATCCTGGTTACTCCGCCGGTACCGGTTCAGGCAGACCGGGCCGGATGCGATCCGCGGCCCCCTTGCCCGCTGTACGCGCCAGGTAGAACAACACCCCGATATAGGCGGCCAGGAGCAATCCGTAGATGGTCAGGTAAACTGCCAACGTTCCTGCCACCATGGGGGCGGGCACGTCCGCTACCGCTTCCTTGGTGGTCATCACTCCAGTCACCAGCCATGGCTGACGGCCAATTTCGGTGGTGTACCACCCGGCAAGCGTTGCAACCCAGCCGGAAAAGGCCATCGGGACCATTGCCCACAGCATCACCTTAGGCAAAGCCTCAACGCCACGTCGACGCCACGCCATCATACCCACGGCGACCCAGCTGAGCAGCAGCATTGCAACACCGGTTCCGATCATGATGCGGAAAGAATAAAATACGGGTGCCACGGGCGGGTGCAGGGGGTGCCATCCTCGGCCACAAAGTCATTCAGACCGGGTACAACACCATCGGCCTTGTGTTTCAGGATCAACGACGCCCCGTTGGGGATACCGATTTCAAAGTTGTTTTCGCGTGCAGCTTCATCCGGAACAGCAAAGAGCAGCAGCGGGACGTTGCCTTGTGTTTCCCAATTGCCCTCCATCGCCGCGACTTTGGCAGGCTGGTGCTTGAGCGTATTGAGGCCATGCAAATCCCCCACCAATATCTGCACCGGGATCAATAAAGCGCCCAGCGCAAGACCAGTTACCAACGTCGCGCGCACATCCGGGCCGCGTTGATCCCTCAGCCAGCGGAACGCACTGATCCCTGCCAGCAGAAAGGCAACCGTCAGGCCGCTGGCGATCAGCATATGTACCAGCCGATATGGCATAGACGGGTTGAAAATAATGGCCCACCAGTCGGTAGCAAATGCCACGCCGTCGCGCATCTCATACCCCGCCGGGGTGTGCATCCAACTGGACAGGACAAGGATCCAGAACGCCGACATTGTTGTTCCGAACGCAACCAGAAACGTGCTGAGCGTGTGGAGCCAACTGGGCACACGGCTGAACCCAAAGAGCATGATGCCCAGGAAGACCGCCTCGAGGAAAAAGGCGGTCAGGACCTCATACGCCAGCAGCGGACCTGCAATATTGCCGACCGTTTCCATAAAGCCGGGCCAGTTCGTACCAAACTGGAACGACATTGTGATTCCGCTGACGACGCCCAGCGCAAAACTCAGCGCAAATACTTTGATCCAAAAGCGGTACGCATCCATCCACCGGTCGTCGCCGGACCGAACAAACAGCAGTTTGAAGTAGAGCAGCACCCACCCCAACGCGATTGTGATGGTGGGAAACAGGATGTGGAAGGAAATGTTCGCCCCAAACTGAATTCGGGAAAGTAGCAATGTGTCCATAGTCTTTTTCCGCCAATTACCGAGCGCGTCGCACGTCACCCTTTGTCGCTAACATAGGGCATGATGCGGCAAAGTCAGTCACCTGCGACCGCAGAGCGCAGGGCAATTCAATCCATCACTGCTTCAAGGTTGTAGCCCTTGAATTCCTTTAAAGTAGAAAGACTTAGGAGGGTTTTGACCTGCGCGACGGACGGAATCTGTGACAACCTATTTCGATAAAAATCTTCGTAGTCGGATGGGTTGCGGACGGCAACACGCATCAGATAATCGAATTCACCCGAAATCAGGTGACATTCCAGCACGTCCGGCATCGCCTTGATCTTGTCTTCAAACGCGGTCTGATCCTCCTTGTAATGCGACGTCAGTTTAACCTCGATAAACACCTGCAATTCCAAACCAACCGATTTGCGATCCACCACGGCGGAATAGTTCGAAATCGTACCGCTGACCTCCATCATTTTGACCCGCCGGTGGCAGGCAGACAAAGACAATCCAACCTTTTCCGACAGTCGAACCATCGAAATTTGTCCATCTGTCTGAAGTATGGAAAGAATGCGGAAGTCCAGCCGATCCATCGGAAATTTTCCTGTTATTTTAGTTATTCAGATAAGTATTTCCAAAAATTTCCGAAATGACAACACGCTTCAACGAAAATTGCAACGCAACCTGTGGTATTATCAATCTGCGCTAAACACGGCGTGGTACTAAAATGGGAGTACGAAATGTCTGGAAAATTTGTCGTCGGCTATGACGGCAGCGACGCGTCCAAAAGGGCGTTGGAATTTGCTGTCGAACGAGCCAAATCTCAAGGTGGCAGCATCTTGGTTGCGCATGTATTGGAGTGGTCGCCCTATTCCTTTCTGACGCCATTTGAGCTGGAAGAGCGCCACAAAAGACGCAACGAAGAACTGGCGCGCGCAAAAGAAGCGTTGATGGATCCGGCTGTCGCAGCGTTGGCAGATAGCGGTGTCGAAATCGAAACCGACATCAAATATGGCCATATCTCCAAGACGTTGGCCAGAATTTGCACCGAGTCCGGCGCTTCGCAGATCGTGATTGGCCGTGATGGCGAGACCGATATAGGCGCGCGGGTCTTTGGCTCAGTCGCCAGCTCTTTGGCACAGGTCGCGCCTGTTCCATGCACAATCGTTCCATAAATAAACAAAAATCAGGGATAGTCATATGTTTCGAAATTTGACCTATGCGGCAACGGCCGCGGCCGGCCTGGCACTGACCAGCGCACCGGCAATGGCGCAAACGCTTGATGAGAAGGTAAACGCGATGTTTGCCAGCTCCACAGGCTGGTTCGTCAACCTTATCTTCAGCCCCTTCCCGGGTACAAACTTCCCGTGGATCGTGGCGTGGCTGGTGGTTGCGGCCACTATCTTCACGCTCTACTTCGCGTTCATTCAGTTCCGCGCGTTCCCGCACTCCATTGCGCTCGTCAAAGGGGATTACTCCGACCCAAATGACGCGGGCGAAGTCAGCCACTTCCAGGCCCTTGCAACGGCGCTTTCGGGCACCGTGGGGCTTGGTAACATTGCCGGTGTGGCCGTGGCCATTGGCATCGGTGGACCGGGTGCAACCTTCTGGATGATCCTGGCCGGTCTCATGGGCATGGCCTCGAAATTCACCGAATGTACGCTGGGTGTGAAATACCGGAATGAATACGAGGACGGCACCGTTTCGGGTGGTCCCATGTACTATCTGACAAAAGGGTTCGCCGAACGCGGCAAGCCAGGTGGCAAAATCCTTGCGGTCATGTTCTCGATCTTCTGTATCCTTGGCGCCCTTGGTGGCGGCAACATGTTCCAGGCAAACCAGGCGCATGCACAGATCACTAATGTCGTCGGCGACTATCCGGGCTGGATCACCGGCGTGATCTTTGCCGGTGTGGTTTTTGCCGTAATTGTTGGCGGTTTGAAATCCATCGCCAAGGTGACTGAAAAAGTCGTGCCGATCATGGGCGTGATGTATGTGCTGACAGCGCTGGTCATCATTCTGATGAATGCGGATCAGATCGGTTGGGCCTTTGGCCAGATCTTTGAAGGCGCCTTTACCGGCCTCGGCGTTGCCGGTGGCATGGTGGGTGCGCTGATCCAAGGCTTCAAACGGGCCGCGTTCTCGAACGAAGCGGGCGTTGGTTCGGCGGCGATCGCACACTCCGCGGTGCGCACCAAAGAGCCGATCACCGAAGGGTTTGTCTCGCTTCTGGAGCCGTTTATCGACACCGTTGTGATCTGTACCATGACCGCATTGGTGATCATCATCACCGGTCAGTTGCTGGTAGATGAAAACACCGGCCTCTACATGCTGAACGAAGCGGGCACCGCGATTGCCACGGTTGATGGCAACTCGGGTGTGGCGCTGACCTCAGCGGCGTTCTCGTCGGCGATCGGTGGGTTCAAATACATCCTCGCGATTGCGGTGATCCTCTTTGCCTTCTCAACCATGATCAGCTGGTCTTACTACGGCCTCAAGGCTTGGACCTATCTCTTCGGTGAAGGCAAGACGACAGAATTGGTGTTCAAGATCATCTTCTGCATCTTCGTTGTGATTGGTGCGGCGGCCAGCCTTGGCCCAGTCATCGACTTCTCGGATGCGGCGATCTTTGCCATGGCAGTTGTCAACATCATCGGGCTCTACGTCCTGATGCCGGTCGTCAAGGCCGAGTTGGAAAGCTACATGAGCCGGTTGAAATCGGGCGAGATCAAGAAATACGCCTGATTGAAATCCGATAAAATCGTCAAGGCCGGTGCGCAATGCATCGGCCTTTTCATTTTCAGAGCCTGCGATCTTTGCGAAAGAGCAGCAGGATCGCCGCGATGGAAACCAGGCCTGATGCGGACGCCACAATCAACGCCGATTGATAATCACCACCCAGGTCGTAGAGTACCCCGGCAAGCCAGGGGGCGAACAACCCCGCAGCCCCCCATGCGGTGAAAACACGGCCATAGATACGCACCCCATCTGCCCCCTCATAGAGACGGGCGATGATCGCCGGATAGGCCGCGATTGTCCCGCCATAGGCAAACCCAATCACCCCGAGCGCAAGGAACGCCCCACCGATACTGTCGAGCATTGCCAATGCCATCGCGGCAAGTGCTGACACCAACGGCAAACCGGTCAACAAGCGCGCCGGGGAAATGCTGTCGGCCCATTTGCCGCCGAACAAACTGCCACCAAGATTGCAGATTGAGACAAACACGGGCGCGGTCCAACTGGGCCCCATCGCACCGAAGGACCGCGAGAGACCAGCCGCGTGCCCCATCACCATCAAACCTGTCGCAACACCAGCGCCATAGCCGATCCAAAAGAGCATCAGGTTGCGCCGCGAAACGCGACGCGTCGATTGCTGCACGTCCTGCAAATGAAAAGACGCACGGGAGATATGCATCAAGGCGGCACAAAGGATACCGATCACGATCAACACACCGGCCAGCCCCAACATCGCAAGCCTGAAACCACCCGCGGCCGAGAACAAGGCCGGAGCGGCAACAGCACCAAAGGCGTAGGCCGCAGTGACGCATCCCATGGCAATACCCTTGCGGTCTGGATTTGCCTGCGCTGCAATTTGCAGGCCGAACCCGTATCCAAGCCCGTTTGCCGCGCCAAAAATGATGCTGTAGCCAAACCAGACCTGCCACAACGTCGATGCGTGGCGGGCTAGCCCCACGCCCAGAACCGCCAACAGGCAAATGGCAAGCACAAGCAGGGAAGGTCGGATCCGCGTGTAAACGTGATGCCCCCACAACACGGCCAGCGTCAGGCTCATCAATGCCAGCGAATACGTGAAACTGACCCGAGCGCGTGATTGGTCAAACTGGACCTCCAGCGGAAACAGAAAAACGGAAAACGCATGCACGGACCCCAATACCGCTGCCAAAAGTGACGCCGCGATCAGAACGCCGGTTCCGTTCGCGCAGGGGTCATGGGGCTGGGTTTGGGCCATGCCGGACCGTAGCGGCCAAAGGAAATCTGCGCAATCTGGGTCAAGCCATGCGCGAAGCCCGCGGAAAGGGCCTTTCCCTAGGCGCCGAACGCGGTAATGTCTGCGCAGCATGGCGGTCTTTCGAACACTCATCTGCACGCTTGTACTTTTGGCACCCGGTCTTGCACTTGCGCATGCCTCAGAGCAGGGGTTTGTGCTCTTGCTGCCCACGGATGTCTATATTGGTGCCGGCGTTGCCAGCGTGGCGTTGACGGTTGTGTTGCTGGCGCTCATGCCCGCCCGTATGGCCTCGGGTATCTTCCGGCCAGCACGGCTATTTTCCCGTCAAACAGGGTCGCTCCACCTTGTCACCAGCTGCATTGCGGCTTTGCTTCTGGCCGTATCCGTCTGGATTGGCCTCACCGGCACGCGTGATCCTTTGGCAAATCCCCTGCCGCTTCTGGTTTGGACCGTGTGGTGGATCGGCTTGGTCTCACTGCAAGGCTTGATTGGCAATCACTGGCGCTGGACCAATCCCTGGACCGGTCCGATCGTCCTGTTGACGCGTATGACTGGGCTTCACCCCTTGATGCGTTACCCAAGCGCATTGGGCTACGCGCCCGGTATTTTGTTGTTCCTTGCCTTTGCCGCCCTTCTTTTGGCAGACCCCGCGCCCGCCGATCCCGGACGCCTTGCGCTGTTTGCCGGGGGATATTGGTACCTCACGATGTTTGGTGTTCTGCTTTTTGGGCCACGCTGGATGGTCCGGGCCGAGGCCTTGACGATCCTGATGCGATGCTACGGCCGCACTGCCCCCTTCGGTGCTTTGGGCAGGCGCCTTGCTATTGGGCTTCCCGGTTGGCGGATCACATTGCGCCGCAACGTGCCGTTTGGACTGGCCATCTTCATCCTGATCCTGCTGGGAACGGGCAGTTTTGATGGCCTGAACGAAACCTTTTGGTGGCTAGGCGTTTTGGGCCTGAACCCATTGGAATTCCCAGGGCGCAGTGCGGTTGTAACGCCAACCCTGATCGGCCTGTTCGCGGCAAATGCCGCGCTTATTGCCAGCTATGGCTTATGCATCTGGCTCGGCTTGCGGATTGCGCAGACCAACACAGGTTTTGGCGACGCTTTTCGCCTCTTTGCCCCCTCGATCCTACCCATCGCGCTTGGCTACCACGTGGCGCATTACCTGACGAGTTTCATGGTGGATGGGCAATACGCACTCAAAGCCGCCACAGACCCACTGAACAACGGGTCCGATTTGCTGGGGCTTGGGCAGTTTTACGTCACCACCGGTTTTTTCAATACCGCCAGCAGTGTTCGAACGATCTGGCTGGCGCAGGCCGGGGCCGTCGTGATCGGTCATGTGGTGGCCATTTTGCTGGCACATGCGCTGGCTCTGCATGCGTTCGGAACCGCGCGGCGCGCAACTCTATCACAGGCACCATTGGCCCTGTTCATGGTGCTCTACACGTTCTTTGGACTTTGGTTGCTGGCGTCACCACGCGGTTAAAAACTGCATTTTACTGGACAATTCCAACCCCACTTCGCAAGGTAATGTGTGATTTAGGCCAATCTCTTTTTTGAGCGGTCAGACATGGGAGACAATTGATATGACGAAATCCACCAACCGTCGCACAGCACTCAAGACACTTGCCGCCGGTGTGGGCGCCGCAAGTTTGCCGATGTGGGCACGCTATACCAATGCGCAAACGGCAGAGCCGATAAAGATTGGCTTTCAGGTTCACCGCACGGGGATTGGTGCCGCATATGGCCGCTGGTATGGCCGAACAACCGAGGCTGCGGTCAAACTGATCAACGATGGTGGCGGTATCAACGGCCGCATGGTGGAGATTGTTGCAGAGGATGACGGCACAGATCCGAAACGCGGCGCCGAAGTGGTCGAAAAGTTTGCCACACAGCATAATTGCGATGTGGGGTTCGGCACCCTCTTCAGCCATGTTGTGATCGGCTCCTCCCCGCGTGCCGGCGAACTTAAACTACCCTATTTCGTGGTCTCGGAAGGCCATCACGTAGCGAGCGGTATCCTGAACCGCTATACGCTTCAGCCCGGCATCACGGACGTTAAAAGTCAGGTTCAGGCGATGGCGCCTTATGTGGCCGAAAATCTGGGTAAGAAAGTCACGATGGTGTTCCCCGATTTCGCGTTCGGACATGACCACCGCGATTTCTTTACAGCCGCGATTGAGGCTCAGGGCGGTGAAGTGCTGGAGCATATCGCAATTCCTCCGTCTGAGACTTCCTTCACCAAATACTTCCCCAAAATCCCTCGCGAAACTGAAGTGCTGTACCACGTAATGGTCGGGCCAGCTGTTCTGACGTTCGTCAAGGAACTCGGCGAATTCTTTGGCTCCCAACGCCCCGAGATGTTTGGCTTTATCGACAGTCTGGAAGCGGTGGATATCTCCAGCCCGGGGCTGGACTACCTTGAAGGCACGTATTTCTGGGAAGGTAACCCACGCAACGCACAACCGGATCAATCCGAGCATGATAAATTCTACCGTGCTGCGGTTGGCGTAGATGAAAACGGCGCATCGATCAGTGACCCCACCGATGTGTCCACCTATGCGCATATGTTTGGATGCTGGGAAACACTCCACGTGATCAAGGATGGCATGGAGGCTGCAGGATATCAGAGCACAGCCGACAGGGCCAAACTGATCGAAGCGGTGGAAGCCATGGGGGAAATGCCCGCGTCGCAAGCGCACCCGCAGGGCGCAAAGGTATTCAATGGCAAGACCCACCAGGTCTTTGGACACCAGTACATTTCACGAGTGGAAAGCGGCAGATTGGTCAAGGTGCATACGACCTCAATCGAAGACACGCTTTATCCCGATGAAGTGGATTACACCACGCAGTCATTCTGAAAAAGTAGTCCGCCCCGGCGTTGTTTCCGGGGCGGCACCCTCACCCCAACGCGCGTCAAAACTGCCTTAAATTGACGCGTGAACGGGCTGAAGACCTTCGAGCCATTCCACGAAAGCATCGACAGCATCAGCGTGATCGCTTTGCCCAGGATCCGCCAAAAAGTATCCATAGGAAGACAGCTCGATTGGCGAAAGA
Organism: Roseovarius sp. JB2-10; assembly: GCF_055693585.1. Lineage (NCBI taxonomy): Bacteria > Pseudomonadati > Pseudomonadota > Alphaproteobacteria > Rhodobacterales > Roseobacteraceae > Roseovarius > Roseovarius sp. JB2-10. The sequence continues at coordinate 542,041 of NZ_CM146337.1, forward strand.
CGAAAGAGCCTTTGGTCGTCAAGTTCTGCGGTCACAAACGCATCCATCAAAGCAATCCCCTGCCCGTCAATGACGGCCTGCACCCGGACATTGGGATCAGGAATAATCAAAGCGTCTTTGCGATTTTGAGAGGATAATCCAGCCACGTCCAACCAATCGGTCCAGGCGTTGCTGTCATCATGGTCGCGTAACAACGTCAGTTCCGACATTGCCTGTTCCAGGCCCACCTCTTCGACTTTTTCGGCTGCGTCACGGTTGCCAACAGGCCATGCAGGCATCCGCATGAAGGGCGTAATCTCAACATCTGTCCATTCCCCGCTGCCCCACCGGATGGCCAGATCGACACCTTGGTGTTCAAGATCGAAAATCTGCGTCAACGGCTGGATCCGCAACTGAATTTTGGGGTTTTGCTGCATGAAGGTCATCAACCGCGGCGACAGCCATCGCGACGCAAAATAGCTCGACATGCCGACTGTCAAAGACTGATCCTGCAGGCGAACCACCTCTTTCAGGGCGGTTTCGATTTCCTTGAACACAGGTGTGACCCGTTCCATCAAATCTCGCCCTTTGGGCGTCAAAACAACCCCACGCGATTGCCGTAGAAACAAACGAACACCCAAGCTTTGCTCCAGCGTTTTGATTTGGTAGCTGATCGCCCCTTTGGTGATGGCCAATTCATCCGCAGCATCCGAAAAACTGCTGTGCCGGGCAACTTCCAGAAACAGGCGCAAAGTGTCGTGATGTTTGAATAATCTAGGCATATCATATGAGTATAAATTTTTTGAACGCAACGTACAGATAAATTCGATTGTCCGGCGGAGAGTTCTCATAAATCCTCGACCTGAATGCTGAGACAAAGGGACAGGTGTTGGGAAATTTTGACGCATCTTCGACCCAGGTGGCCCGCCGTTCCGGTCGGCGCAGGGCCGGATGTCGTCCTGTGCCACCTTACCCCGCGCCGGTCCTGCAGGCACGAAAAGTACCGATGTATCACCTGTTGGACGAAACGGCGCTCACGGCAATTGAAGCGCAAGCGGATTGGATATTGCAGAACATCGGCATCGAGTTTCGCGGTGATCAAACCGCCCTTGATTTGTTCGATGCCGCCGGTGCAACGGTCACAGGTCAACGCGTCACCTTCGAGCCCGGACTTGCCCGGCATTTGTGCTCCACAGCCCCGCCAGTGTTTCGCCTGCATGCGCGCAACCCGGCCCATTCCCTGACCCTGGGCGGCGATCACGTGGTGCTGATGCCCGGTTATGGATCGCCCTTTGTCACTGATCTTGAGAAGGGCCGCCGATATGCGACGCTTCGGGACTTCCAAAACTTCGTCAAACTTACGTATCATTCACCCTGGCTGCATCATTCCGGAGGTACCGTCTGCGAACCAACCGATGTGCCGGTCAACAAGCGGCACCTGGATATGGTGCTGGCACACCTGACACTGTCCACCAAACCCTTCATGGGCGGTGTTACATCGCCAGAACGGGCGCAGGACAGCATCGATATGGCGCGGCTGGTGTTCGGCGCGGACGTCATGGACGAACACGCGGTGATGCAGGGCAACATCAACGTCAATTCTCCCCTGATTTATGACGACACAATGTCAGGCGCGTTGCGCGTTTATGCGCAGGCAGGCCAATGCGTCTGCGTCTCTCCGGCGATTTTTGCGGGGGCCATGGGCCCGCTCTCGCCCGCCGCAGTTGTCGCACAAACCCTTGCCGAGGGCATGGTGGGGATAGCCCTTGCACAGCTTGTGCGTCCGGGCTGTCCGGTTGTTCTGGGAAGTTTTCATTCGACAATGAACTTGAAATCCGGCGCGCTGACTTTTGGCTCGCCCGAGGCCAACTTGGCCACCATGGCACTGACGCAGGTCGGGCACCGTCTGGGTGTTCCCGTCCGGTCGGGCGGCGGACAGATCACCGCGTCGAACGCGCCGGACGGACAGGCGATGCAAGACAGCGCAGATGCCATGTGGGCAACACTGATCTCGGGCGCTCATCAGGTCTGGCATGCGGCGGGCTGGTTGGAAGGTGGGCTGGTCATGTCGTACGAGAAATTCGTGATGGACCTCGATCATTGCGGCGCGATGATGACATTGCTTCAGGGCTTTGAGACCACCGATGAAACCTTCGGCAGAGATGCGTATCTCGAAACGCAGCCCGGCGAAAATTTCCTGTCGACGGCGCACACATTGCGCCACTACGCGACCGCCAATTTCCAACCTGACATCCCGGAAGCCGGGCCGTTTGAGACATGGGTCGAAAACGGATCACACACCGCCGCAGAACGCGCAACCGCCCGGTGGAAGAACATATTGGCCGAAGTCACTGATCCACCGATGGATGAAACGATCAAATCAAACCTTATGGAATTCGTCGCCGACCGCAAAGCGTCAATGCCAGACGAATGGTACTAGAAAGGAACCCACATGACCGAAGAACTCAGCCGCAAATCTGCCCTCGCCTCGCGCCACACTGCGCTTGGGTCGGGGTTGGAGGATTGGAATGGAATGGGCACCGCGTGGAGCTATAGTACTGATCCCAATGACGAGCATGATGCCGTGCGCGAGCGCGCCGGTATGTTTGATATGTCACCGCTGAAAAAGGTATTCGTGCGCGGCGCAGATGCAGCGGCGACACTGGACCACCTGACCACACGAGACATCTCCCGGATCAAACCGGGACATGCCGCTTATCTCTGCGTTCTGACGGAAAAAGGCGGTATCGCGGATGATGCCATCGTCTCGAACAACGGCGATGACGAATGGATGATCGTTCACGGCTCCGGCGACACAATGGCATTGCTGGAGGCATCCGCGGCCGGTCGCGACGTTACAGTGGAGTTCACCGACGAACTGCACGATTTGTCGGTTCAGGGGCCCAAATCCTGTGAAATTCTAAACGCACATTGCGATATAGATCTTCCGGCCTTGGGCTATTTTCAACATGCACCGGCAACGCTGTTCGGCCATCCCTGCCATTTGTCGCGCACCGGGTATTCGGGTGAGCGCGGCTATGAGATTTTTGCCGATGCAGCGGTCATAGGGGACATCTGGGACAATCTGGCCACAGAAGGTGTTATGCCATGTTCTTTCACCGCATTGGACAAGGTCAGAATCGAAGCCGGATTGTTGTTTTACGGCTATGACATGACCGAGGACAACACCCCTTGGGAGGTCGGGCTGGGCTTCACGATCAGCACAAAGAAGGGCGCCTTTCGGGGCAAAAGCGCCTTGATGGCATCAAAGGGAAGTGAGGCCGTACACAACGTGTGTCTGGATGTTGCGCATACGGATATGCTCGAAGGCGGCGAAGCCCTGTCACTTGGTGGACGTGAGATTGGAACCGTTAACAGCCCCTGCTTTTCCCACCGGATGAACAAATCACTCGCCCTGGCGCATATCCGTCCGGACATTTCAGTGGGCACCGAGTTGCAGGTTACAGGCAACAACATCAAGACAACCGCCACGGTGGTGAAAGGCCCGGTGTACGATCCGAAAAAGTCCAAAACACACGCATAATTCTGGATTGCGCGTCAAAGCACGAGGCTCAGAAGGAGCGGAAAGGTGACGACCGCAAACAACGTCGAAACCACCACAAGCCCGGCGACGGCCTGAGCGTCCGCCTTGTATTTTTCCGCGATGAGATAGCTTGTGACCGCAGCGGGCGCGGCAAGCTGCAGAACCAATATGCCAAACGCTACTTTTGGCAGATCAAACCATACCGCCACGCCCCAGGCGATGCTGGCGCAAAGCAGCGTTTTGACCAAAGCGATCCAGACAGAACGGCTGATGTTTTGCGGTGTTAAGCGCGCCACGGCGACGCCCAATGTGATCAACATGATCGGAATTGCCATCTGACCCAAAAGCGAAAGCGTATTGGTGATCGCGGTGGGTGTTTCCCACCCCTGCCACAAAAACAAAGCTCCCAACAGCGTCGCCGCCACAATCGGTTCCTTGAACATCGCGACAAGAGAGCCGGACCGCGACACGATCCAGATCCCGAAGGTAAACGTATAAATCGCGGAAATGGCAAATATGACGACGGCATAGCCCAACCCCTCGTCCCCATAGGCGAAAAAGACCACTGGCAATCCGATATTCCCCGTATTTCCCATGGCAATCGGGGCCAGATAGGTGCGGGCGTCCAATTTTGTGAGTTTGACGACAACCCACGCAACACAGGTTGCCAAAACATAGCATGCAACCGCCGCAAGGCTGATCAGCGAAAGCGATTTGGCGGGGATTTCCGTCTCCATCAAAGCCACGAAGATCAGCGCAGGAACCGCCAGCGTCATGGCCAGCCGCGTTACGAATTCGACACGGTACTCAAACCCCAATCGCACCCAGGCAAAGCCAATACCGGCGAGCGCAAAGGTCGGCGCGATAATTTCGATGATCTGGAGGGCGAGGTTCACGGGGCGCTCTGTTGAGTGATTCTTGGGGTCTCGACCTTCTATGTCACACACAACCCTCTGCTGCATCCGATACCTTCAGGGTGCACAGGCAGCGGTAAAGTCTATCTCGCGGGTTCACGAATTGCCACTCTGGATGCGACCGGCTTGCAGGGCCAAGGTTCGCAAACGGCTGCTGGATGGATAATTGTCTCTACCGTTCCAGTTCCGTATATCTGTCTTCGGTTGCTTGGATCATCGCGCATCACACGCCCTGCAAACCAGTTGCAGTTTTTGCCGAACCCCTTGATTCTGGGTCGTCGAGCGATGCCAGCATATCTGAATACTGGTTAGTTTGGCACGTTCACGTCGCGCGATGGATCTGCACGGCCAAAGAAAACCCCACCCCGCGACAAAGCGCAGGATGGGGCCAATGAGATGTTTAAAAACTCACCCGAAGACTTTGGTGAGCGCTTTGTCCACGGCACTGACGATTTCGTCGATATCGTCTTTGGTGGCGATCAACGCAGGTGAGAAGCACAGCGTGTTGTTCAAGCCCGGCAGCGAACGGTTGGTAGCGCCGATGACAACACCTTGCGCCATGCAGTCGCCCACCACAGCCTGAACCAGTTTTTCGTCTGCAGCTTCTTTGGTGGCGCGGTCAGCCACCAATTCGGTGCCAAGGAAAAGACCTTTTCCCCGGACCTGACCGATAACACCATGCCGGTCCTGAAGCGCGCTCAACTGATCAAGCATGTAATCGCCCATCGCGACGGTGTTACCCAACAGGTCTTCTTCCTCGATGATCGCCATGTTTTCCAACGCGGCTGCCGGACCGGCAGTACACCCGCCAAAGGTCGAGATATCGCGGAAATAGTTCATTGGGTCGGTGACGTCATCTTTGAACATGTCAAAGACTTTCTCATTGGTCACGCAGCACGCAATGGCCGCATACCCCGAGGCAACACCTTTGGCCATGGTCACGAAATCAGGTTCGATCCCGTAATGCTGGTAGCCAAACCACGTACCCGTACGGCCTACGCCACAGACGACCTCGTCAATGTGCAGCAGGATGTCGTATTTCTTGCAGATCTCCTGAACGCGCGGCCAGTAGCCTTCTGGCGGCACGATCACGCCACCACCAGCGGTTACCGGCTCAAGGCAGAGCGCGCCCACGGTCTCAGGGCCTTCGCGCAGGATGACCTCTTCGATCGCGTTTGCGGCGGCGATACCATATTCTTCACCGCTCAAATCCCACTGGGCGCGGTATTCGAGGCAATGCGGCACTTCGACAAAACCCGGCGTGTAAGGGCCGTATTGCGCGCCGCGTTCAGGCTGACCACCGGCCGACAGGGTTGTGATGGTCGTGCCGTGGTAATCACGCTCCCGGAAGAGAATTTTGTGCTTCTTGCCGCCAAAACGCTTATGCGCGATCTGGCGCACCATTTTGAAGGCTTTCTCGTTCGCCTCGGACCCTGAGTTTGTGTAGTAAACCCGGCTCATGCCTGGCATCTTCGAAATCAGTTTTTCCGAAAACAGGGCACCCGGGATCGAGCCTGCAGACCCCGCAAAATACGGCAGTTTGATCAGCTGATCGCGAACGGCATTGGCAATACGCTCGCGGCCGTAGCCAACATTGACGGTCCACACGCCACCCGAAACCGCGTCCAGATGTTCTTTGCCTTTTTGGTCCCAAACCCGCATTCCGCGCCCTTCGACGATGATACGAGGGTCGGATTTCGGGTCATCCCCGGTAAAGGGTTCGTGCTGAATCAGATGGTGCCATACGTGGGCGCGATCGGCGTCCACGATTTTGCTGATGTCATTATCCAGAACTTTGCCGTCCATTTGAATTCTCCATCGAATAAAGCCCGATCCAGAGGTCGGGCGTGTTCCGCCGCAGAAACTGCGTTTTTCTGGTATTTATCAGTGGTCAGAATCGCCTTCACTGATAGGGCCAGTTCATATCTTTAATTATTACCAGAATTGCGCAGATTTTGATAGAACTGCCTATAAACCCTTGTTCGCATAGGTGAATTCAACAGAAATGCATCACGAATGACATAGGCGAAGATCAGAGGATTCTGACGCACGATACTGTGCGGCGGTCATCTTGGAAAATGCTCTCGCTATCTAAATCAAGAAAGCGGACTAAGCACGCCAGTCGAAAAACCCTTCGCCGGCTTCGTGCAACAAGGTCTCAGCCATGGCTTTGCCCAAAGCGGCACCATCTTCAATCGGCGCGGTGCGTTCATCGCTCAGGCTTTCGCTGCCATCCGGGCGCAGAATTTCGCCACGCAGGCGCAGGGTGCCACCTTCAAGTTCGGCAAGAGCCGCAATCGGGGTCTCGCATGAGCCATCCAACGTGGCCAGAAATGACCTTTCCGCCGCCAGACGCTGTCCAGTTGGCGCATCGTGCAGTGCGGCCAGCATTTCAGCCGCGCGCCTGTCATCTTCGCGTCTCTCGATCCCGATGGCGCCTTGGGCCACGGCGGGCAACATGACTTCGGGCTCAATCGCTGCGCGCGCGACATCACTTTTGCCAAGCCGGTTCAGACCGGCCATGGCGAGAAACGTACATGCGGCCACGCCATCATCGAGTTTTTTCAGACGGGTCTGTACATTGCCGCGAAACTCCACCACGTCCAAATGCGGATAGGCTACCAGCACCTGCGCCTTGCGCCGGAGCGACGAGGTGCCCACCTTGGCGCCTTCCGGAAGATCGCCCAAAGACGCCACCGATGGTGAAACGAAAGCATCGCGCACGTCTTCGCGCGGCAAATAGCAATCAATCACCAGCCCGCCAGGTTGCAACACCGGCATGTCTTTCATCGAGTGGATGGCGATATCAATGTCACCGGCCAAAAGGGCTTGTTCGATCTCACGCGTGAAAAGCCCTTTGCCACCAATCTCCTTCAGCGGTTTATCCGCATCAATCAGCGTGCGGTCATCACCGGTGGTTTTGATGACCACGATCTCGAACGAGATCCTGGGGCAGTTCAAAGGCAGACGACAGCCTTTCGCGGGTTTCGTACGCCTGTGCCAGCGCCAGAGGAGAGCCGCGCGTCCCCAATTTCATTGGCTGATCGGGCGAAGGTAAATTCAGTGTCATGGCCAAGGTCTAGCCCTGAGTTTCAGCCGTTGCAAGACTGACAGGTTGACATCCCGCCCTGTCAAGGCGACCAAACACGTACAACGGAGGGAAAAGATGGCCGCACAAAAAACGATTCTCAAAGCATTGGCGGGCGAAACACAGGATGTTCCGCCAATCTGGATGATGCGTCAGGCCGGTCGTTACCTGCCGGAATACCGTGCCACGCGCGCCGAAGCGGGGGATTTTCTGTCGCTGTGCTACAATAGTGATCTGGCCACCGAAGTTACCCTGCAACCCATTCGCCGGTACGGATTTGATGCCGCCATTCTATTTGCCGACATTCTGTTGCTGCCTCAGGCGCTTGGCGCCTATCTGTGGTTTGTCACAGGCGAAGGTCCACGCCTATCGACGCTGACCGATCAGTCCGGATTGGATCAGCTCAAACCGGTCTCTGACATTCATGAGACGCTGAACCCCATTTACCAGACCGTCCGCAACCTGTCCGGCGCACTGCCAAGCGAGACCACGCTGATTGGTTTTGCCGGTGCCCCGTGGACGGTCGCCACCTACATGATCGCGGGGCGCGGCACACCGGACCAGGGCCCGGCCCACGCGCTCAAGGACGAAAACCGGGCGGTTTTTGAAGGCCTCCTGGCGCGTTTGACCGAAGCCACAATCGAATATCTGTCAGCCCAGATCGAGGCGGGCGCGGAGGTTGTAAAACTGTTCGACAGTTGGGCGGGATCGCTCAAAGGAGCAGACTTCGACAATTACGCAACCGAGCCTGCGCGTCAGATCATTGCCGCCCTGAAGGCGCGCCATCCGGACACGCCGGTGATCGCATTCCCGCGCGAAGCGGGCGAAAAATACGTGGGCTTCCACAACGCAACCAATGCCGACTGCGTCGCTCTCGACAATTCTGTCGCCCCTGCATGGGCAGCGGAGCATGTGCAAAAGGATGGCTGCGTTCAGGGCAACCTCGCGTCATCGCATATGGTTACGGGCGGCGATGATCTGGTGCGGGAAACCAAAGCCATCGTCGACACGTTCCGTGGCGGGCCCCATATATTCAACCTTGGCCACGGCATCACGCCTGACGCAGACCCAGACAACGTGCAAAAAATGATCGACGCGGTGCGCGACAGCTGAGCGACTGGTCAGAAGTTCTTCGTCCAGTACCGAAGCAGTGAGTTAGTAGCTGTAATCGGCGTAAATCCGGTTGATGTCGCCATCCCAGTCACTCTCAAAACGGTCGAGCAATTCATCCGCGGGCACTTTGCCGCTCTCAACGCTTTCCTTCAGCGCGTTGAGAAAATGGGTTTCGTCCGGCACCAGCCCACCTGCCCCGGTGCAGCCACGCGCGGCAAGCCCGGCCTCGGAAATCTCGAGCACGTCGCGCGCAAGACTGTGCATGTTGATCTTCCCAACCTGCGCCTGAAGTGCCTGTTCGCTTGCCTTAACGCGCAATTCTTCACGGGTCTCGGCATCCCAGTCCTTGCACAGGTCCCATGCCGCATCGAGCGACGATTGATCATACATCAAACCCACCCAGAATGCAGGCAGCGCGCACAGCCTGCGCCATGGTCCACCGTCGGCCCCGCGCATCTCCATGAATTTCTTGATCCGCGCCTCGGGGAATATGGTTGTCAGATGATCAGCCCAGTCGCTCAGTGTCGGTTTTTCGCCGGGAAGCGCGGGCAATTCACCCTTGAGGAAATCCCGAAAGGACATGCCCAGAGCATCCACATATTTGCCATCCCGGTAGACAAAATACATTGGTACATCGAGCGCATAATCGGCGTATTGTTCGAACCCGAAACCGTCATCAAACACAAATGGCAACATACCGGTACGATCGGCGTCAAGATCACGCCAGACACGGGCGCGCCACGATTTGTGCCCGTTCACCTTGCCTTCAAAAAAGGGTGAGTTGGCAAAGAGGGCTGTCGCGACAGGCTGCAATGCCAATGCGACCCGCAGCTTTTTCACCATGTCTGCCTCGGACGCGAAATCCAGATTGACCTGAACCGTGCAGGTACGGCGCATCATGGAACGTCCCATGGTGCCGACTTTTTGCATGTAGGCATCCATCAGCTTGTAGCGCCCTTTGGGCATCATCGGCATGTCGTCATGTGACCATTGGGGGGCCGCGCCTAACCCGATGAACCCGACACCAACCTTGTCGGCAATGTCCTTCACGTCGCGCAGATGGGCATTCACTTCGTCGCATGTCTCGTGGATGGTTTCTACCGGCGCACCGGACAACTCCAGCTGCCCACCGGGCTCCAGGCTGACATTGGCGCCGTCCTTTTCGAGGCCGATCAGTTTGCCACCTTCTTCGAGAGGTGCCCAGCCGTGGCCATCGCGCAACCCTTCAAGCACCGCCAAAACGCTCCGGTCACCGTCATAGGGAATGGGCTGAAGCGTGTCGCGGCAATAGCCGAACTTCTCATGCTCCGTTCCGATGCGCCAATCGTCTTTGGGTTTGCAACCGCTTTCCAGATAGCCTGCCAATTGGTCGTGGCTTTCGATCGGGCCGCCGCCGGATTGAGGGATAGACATGGTGGAATTGCCTCCGCAGGGTATAGAGCGCCAGTCTCTGAAACGGTTGGCCATGGGTGTCAACCCGGGATTGATCTGAAATTGGCACGCAACTGTGATGCCTGCAGCAATTGTTCGTGAACGAAGTTACTTTATATTGGGCCGTGAACCAGGAAATTCTGAACACATGAAAACTCACCTTGATCACCCGTCCAGACGGCAAGTTTGCGCAACGCTTGGTGCCGCGCTCATTCTGACGTCATCAGGCTCAACCGTTTTGGCGCAAGGCGGCGGCGGCGATAACATCCGAGACCGGAAAGAGCGCGAAGAGCGTGCGAACCGGCGCCAAACAGGTCAGATCACGCAAAAACAGTTTTTGGGCATGTCGCGCAGTAGTTTTTTCGAAAACAGCAACAACCCCAACGCCAGTATCCAGGGTTTCTCGCGGCAAATGTCCCAAAGCCTGTTCAAGATGGGCGTCGCAAACTTGCCGAGAACCAAAGCGTTGGTCCAGAAATTGCAGAACGTTACCCAGGACCGGCAGCGGCAGAACATGTTGCAGAGCGAACTGGAATATGCGCAACAAGACCTTGAAAATTTCCGTGGTTTTTCCTCACAAAAGAAAAAGCGCGTGGCCTATGCCGAACATGTTCAGGCATGGCGGAATGCACCCAACGAAGGCACGTTGAGCAGGTCCGCATCTAACTGAAAATATGAATTTTAGTGCAGCGCGCGGGGGTCAACTGCCCGCTGCCAGATAACGACGCTCGGCATTGTGTCCCGTTTCATTTCGGCAAGCATTTTTTCGGTCTTAATTCCCGGTAGGCTTGCAAATGCGTCAAAAAGGGCCTCGGCCCCTTCTGCGTTCATTGGGATATGTAGATCAGCCTGCCCCGGTTGGCTCAGCACCCAATGGGGCGGCGTGCCGGAACGATCCAACATCAACCCAGTCATCTCTCGCAGCGCAACCGCTCCGCCGGTCAGGGGGCCAAAATAGGCCACAGCACCTTCGTCGACATGGACAACACCGGGCCCACCCTGATTGCCACGGAACCGCCCCCGCTGCACGCCTGTGGCCAGCAGCACCAAGCCTGCAGCCATCACAAAATACCCGATCCAATGAAGCAGCGCGCCGGTGCCAAACGCCCAATAGGCACCCAGGCTCAGCACCCCCAACGCGATTAAGACTTCCCGCCATCGCCAAATGGCCTGACGGGCTTCGGGGCGTACAAAACTCATGTCCAATCCCCAACGGCCTGTTGCCAGACGGTCATTGCGGCCACAACTGCCGTGTCAGCCCGAAGAATTCGAGGGCCCAGACTGACAGCCTGCGAAAACGAAGCCGCGGCAAGACGCGTGCGCTCCGCCTCCGAAAACCCGCCTTCCGGGCCGATCAGAATGGCCCATTTGCCACCCTGTGCCGCCGTAAGCCCTTGCGCTGACCCGGCCAGAGCCTCGTCACAAAACATCAGTTGGCGATCATCAGGCCACGTGTCCAGAATTCGCGTGAGTTTTTGCAAATTGACGACCTCGGGCACAAAAGTACCGCCACATTGCTCGGCTGCTTCAACAGCATGGGCCTGCAGGCGATCCTGTCGAATACGTTCTGCATTTGTGAAATCAGTCTGAACCGGGCAAATCCGCCGCGCGCCCATTTCCGCGGCCTTTTCAACGATAAAATCGGTGCGGGCTTTCTTGATGGGCGCGAACATCACCCAAAGATCCGGTGGCATATGCAGCGCCCGGGATTGTACGCGTACGTCCAGAACACCACCGCGCTTGCCGGCTTCAACCACAGTGGCTTTCCACTCGCCGTCCCGGCCGTTGAACAGGGAAATGGCATCCCCCACACCTTGCCGCATGACACCAAAAAGGTAATGCGCCTGTTCCCGCGTCAGAGGAACCGATTGCCCTTTGCCCAAGGGGTGCTCTACATAAAGCCTGATCTTTGCAGCCGTCATGGGGCCAACATATGACCGACACCAACAAGACGCCAGAGGCCGAAGGCCAGGTGGCCGACGCCTATCGCGGCAATTGGGTCGATCGTCTGGCGCCGCCCGCCACAAGGCCGTATTTGCGGCTCAGTCGGGCAGACCGGCCCATTGGCACATGGCTCTTGTTACTGCCTTGCTGGTGGGGCCTGCTGCTGGCAATGCTCTACGATGGGCGCGCGTCGTTTTTTGATCTGTGGATATTTACCGGATGCGCAATTGGTGCGTTTTTGATGCGGGGCGCCGGGTGCACCTGGAATGACATCACCGACCGCCATATCGACGGATCTGTCGCACGGACCGCGTCCCGGCCCATTCCATCCGGTCAGGTCAGTGTCAAACAGGCCATGATGTGGTTGATCGCGCAGGCATTGGTGTCCTTTGCCATATTGCTAACGTTCAATCTTGCCGCCATCGCCCTTGGTGTTTTGTCGCTTCTGCCCGTCGCGATCTACCCGTTTGCCAAACGCTTCACCTGGTGGCCGCAAGTGTTTCTGGGCCTCGCCTTCAACTGGGGGGCATTGCTGGCATGGACGGCCCACACCGGATCGCTGCAGTGGCCAGCCGTCATGCTTTATCTCGCTGGCATCGCATGGACGCTGTTCTACGACACAATCTACGCCCATCAGGACGCGGATGATGATGCGCTGATCGGCGTGAAATCAACCGCGCGCCTTTTTGGCTCGAACTCCCCCAAATGGCTGCGGTGGTTTCTGGTATTGACCGTCACGCTGATGGCGATTGCCGTCATGCTGACCACACTCGATGGGCATTTTGCAGCTGTGCTTTTGGCGCTCTGCGGGCCATGGGCGTTGGGTTGGCATTTACAATGGCAACTCAGAACGCTGGATCTGGATGATCAGGACGTACTCCTGAAACTCTTCCGCTCGAACCGGGATGCGGGCCTGTTGCCCCTGCCATTTTTTGCCATCGCCCTGTTCCTTTGATTGAACTCAGACGCGCAGCAGCCTAAACACATTAGGACCTTAATCATTTTCCGGCCACGCCATGCGCTTGTCTGTCCTTTTTGCGATTATCGCCAGTTTCGTCATGGCGGCTGTTTTATGCCTTGTAGCGGCGGGGTTTTCCGTTCGGGTTATCGAAGACAATTCCCGCAACGCAGTGCGCGATACGCTGGATGCAAACGATATGGTCTGGTCCGAAGTGGACGCGAACGGCCTGCAGGTATTTCTTGGTGGCACCGCCCCCTCCGAAGCGCTCCGGTTCAAGGCGTTATCCGTAGCTGGCACGGTTGTGGATGCAGCGCGTGTGATTGACCAAATGGATGTGGCCGACAGCGCCATCATCGCACCCCCGGAATTTTCCGTCGAAATTCTGCGCAATGACAGTGGCATTTCCCTGATCGGCCTGATCCCCCTGACCACAGATCGCGAAGATCTGTTGGAGGATATCAACAACGCAGCGGATGGCTTTGAGGTGACGGACCTGTTGGAATCAGCGGATTACCCGAAACCTGACACGTGGGATGAAGCACTGGACTATGCCGTCAGGTCGCTCAAGACCCTGCCCCGGACCAAAATATCCGTGGCACCCACGCGGGTCGAAATCACGGCAATGGTCGAAAGCGAAGAGCAAAAGCAGGAAATTGAGAACGAACTGACCCGCAAGACACCCGACGATGTACGCCTTGCAATGAACATCTCGGCGCCGCGCCCGGTGATCACACCCTTTACGCTCAGGTTCCTGATCCAGGATGGCCAGGCGCGTTTTGACGCTTGCTCCGCAGACACTCCGGAGACGCGAGACACCATTCTCGAGGCCGCGGCGCAGTCGGGTTTGCGTCAGGAGGCTGACTGCAAAATCGGTCTGGGCGTACCGTCTCCCAAATGGGGGAAAGCCGCCGCACAAGCCATCACAGCGCTTGGCAATCTGGGCGGCGGCACGGTGACATTTTCCGACGCTGACATCACACTTGTCGCCGCACAAGGCACCCCGGAAAACCACTTCGATGATATCGTCGGAAGCCTTGAAACCTCGCTGCCCGAAGTCTTCGCACTCCACGCCGTTCTACCAGCCCCACCGACCGAAGCGCCTGAAATAGCACCGGAATTTGTTGTCACCCTGTCGCCTGAAGGTTTGGTGCAAATCCGCGGACGGGTCGGCAGTGAAACCACCCGGGACACGGTCAATAGCTTTGCAAAGGCACGATTTTCCTCTGACAGCGTGCACAACACAGCCCGTGTTGCAGCGGGATTGCCGCAAGATTGGCCCGCGCGCATCCTGACCGGTCTTGAAACGCTGTCCTACCTGTCAAATGGTGCCGTGACGGTTACACCAGAGCTGATCGAGGTGACAGGCAACACCGGTCATAAAGACGCCAAAGCAATGATCGCGCAGTTTCTGTCCGACAAGCTTGGTGATGCAAAAGAGTTTTCCATCGACATCACTTATCAGAAGGCGCTGGACCCCGTTGCCAGCATTCCGACACCGGATGAATGCGAAGCCCAGATCGCCACGATCCTGTCTGAACGCAAGATCAACTTCGAACCGGGGTCTGCAACGATCGATGAAAGCGGTGCGGCCATCATGGACGACATCGCCGAAATCCTGAAAAAATGCGGCGATATCCGCATGGAAATCGGCGGCCATACGGATAGTCAGGGGCGCGAGGTCATGAACCAACAACTCAGCCAATCACGCGCCCGGGCTGTCTTGAACGAACTGCGCAGCCGCCGGGTCCTGACCGCCTCGATCACGTCAAAGGGCTTCGGTGAAAGTGCCCCAATCGCCGACAACAAAACCGAAGAAGGTCGCGAAGCAAACCGTCGCATTGAGTTTAAACTGATCCGCCCGGAACCCATTCAGGAACGGCAAACCGGCCTCGAGAGCCTGGAACAGGCGATTGACGAGAGCCGCGAGCCCGACACCGCGGATCAGAACCAAGAAGAGACAACAGATGAACAGAACTGAATTTATCATCGCCACTGCAATCGTTCTATTTGTGGCTTTCTGTTTGGGCTGGTTTGCCAATTGGCTGATCCACCGGTTCATCCGCGTCTCCGGGTCGGATGTCGGCGAATTGGAAAAAATGGCGCAGGAACTTCACGAAGCCGAAGAGACGCGAGATCAGGCCATAACCTATCTTCAGCAGCGCGAGGCAGAGCTGACAAATCAGCTAAGCCAAACCGAGGCGGAATTGTCTGCCACAATGGACGGCCTGCGTGAGGCCCGCCGAGAAGCCGAAGACCTCCGCGGTCATCTGGAACGATCAAGCCACGGGCATACCGGCACCTGACCACCGCCACGGCTTCGCCTGAACAGCGCGTAGCCTGGCGCGGTTCAACTCGTGGGTCGGGCCTCAATCACAACAAAGGCCTGCGCCCAGGGGTGATCATCCGTCAGGGTCACGTGGATTATGGCTTCGTGGTCATCTGGCGTCATCTCTGCCAAACGTTCCGCGGCCCAGCCGGTCACGGCCATCACGGGTTGACCTGTTTCAAGATTGCTGACTGCCATGTCTTTCCACGCAATCCCCATGCGCAACCCGGTACCCAATGCCTTGGAACACGCTTCTTTGGCTGCCCACCGTTTGGCATACGTACCGGGCGTGTCTGCACGCCGCTCAGCCTTGCGTTGTTCAACTTCCGTGAAAACACGATTTCGAAACCGGTCTCCGAACCGCTCAAGCGTACCGGCGATCCTGTCGATATTCGCGAGATCTGTACCGACGCCGAGGATCATTTTGAAGCGGCCGACCGGATCAATGCCAATCCACCACTGGCAAAAAGCACCGCACTTGCGCCTTCAATCCAGCGCCGCGCCTTTCGGTAGAGCGCCATCATGCCACCCATGGAAAAGACCAGGGAGTAGGTGGCATTGTTTGCAAAAGCGACTGCCACACACACAAGCGTTGTCACGACCACGGCGCCGATGGTAGCCGTGGGGTCCAGCCCCATCGACAGCGCCGCCATCCATGCAATCACTGATTTGGGGTTCGACAGGTTCAGCAAAACACCCCGCCAGAACCAGCGACCAGGCGAAATTTCCGCCAATTGCGCCGCGCCCGGCCGAATGGCAGATCGACCAGATTGCCACGCCAGCCACAACAGGTAGAGGCCGCCGAAAACCTTGAGCACGGTCAACAGCCACGCCGATGCCTGCAGCACGGCCCCCATACCCGTGGCAGCCAGAATACCCCAAAACACCAGGGCCACACTTAACCCAAGGCCGTAGATGATGCTGGCGCGTCTGCCGTACCGCATGGCAATGGCCGCGTTCGAAATATTGGCGGGGCCTGGTGACGCGGCAATCACCCAAAAAGCGATACCCACTGTCAAAAGCGTCGTTAGATCAACCATGATGCGCTCCTCTGTGCCGCTCAGATGCCGGCGCGGCCTTCATCCATCAACCGACGCATTTCTGTGATGGCCGGGTGCAACCCACGGAAAATCGCCTCCCCGATGATGAAATGCCCGATATTGAGTTCCATCGCCTCAGGAAATGCCGCAACCGGCTTCACTGTGTCGTAGGTCAGCCCGTGCCCGACATGCACCTCAAGCCCCAGCTCATGGGCAAAGGTCGACATTTCGCGCATCGCTTCCAGCTCTCGGTCACGGTCGTCGAAGCGACCCTCATGATGGGCATCGCAATACGCGCCGGAATGCAATTCGATGACCTGCGCGCCAATGCGGTGCGCGGCTTCGATCTGACGCTTGTCTGCGGCGATAAAAATGCTGACACGGCAACCGGCATCCCGCAACGGCGCGATGAAATGTGCCAGTTTGTTTTCCTCGCGCGCCACTTCGAGGCCGCCTTCGGTGGTACGCTCTTCGCGCTTTTCAGGCACGATGCACACCGCATGCGGTTTATGACGCAACGCAATTTTCTGCATTTCATCCGTGGCCGCCATTTCGAAATTCAGCGGCACATCCAGCGCGTCCATCAACCGGTCAATATCGTCATCACTGATGTGACGGCGATCTTCGCGCAAATGCGCTGTGATGCCGTCGGCCCCGGCTTCTTCGGCAATTTTGGCCGCACGCAACGGGTCAGGGGTGTCGCCGCCGCGTGCATTACGCACCGTGGCCACGTGATCGATGTTGACGCCCAAGCGCAGTTTTTCAGGTAGTGACATGGTGACCCTCGGATCTGTGCGACTCAGGGGCAGACTATTCGTGTTTCTTCTTGCCGTCAGCCTTCGCAGCCGCTTTTTCTTTCAAAGCCATAAATTTAGATTTCAGACGACCTTTGCGGCGGTTTTGATAGGCCTGAATCACCGGCAGGCTGCTGTAATAGGCGATCAGACCGCAAATGACACCCGGAATGATCCCGCCAATCAGGTACGGGAAAAACACTTCGTCATAGAAAATCCGCAGCTCTGCCCAATCCGCCATGTCGTCGGTGAAGATGGCAAAGAAGTTTTCCTTGAGGTCACGGCCCGCGTTCAGGAATTTTTCGCCAAGCGAGCTATGAATTTCTTCGGCGTCGGGCGCATTGCCCGTACCGAGCAGGAAATGCCCCGTCTGCAACGATGACGCGCCGATGAAAAGGAACGTCAGCGGATTGCCAAAAAAGGTCGACAGCAATGATGCCACGATATTGCCGCGCAGGATGAAGGCCACAAACGCCGCCAAAAAGAAATGCAGCCCAAAAAACGGTGAGAAGGTCACAAACACCCCGGCAAAGATGCCACGGGCAATCCTGTGCGGCGGGTCCGGAAGACGCCAGATCCGATGCCGCACATATTGAAACGCACGTGCCCAACCAGTGCGTGGCCAAAGAAACTCGACCACTGCCCGCCATGTTGAACGTTTGTTTCGTCGTTTGAAGACCACCGAGGGCTCCTAGTCTTGGCGTGTCTGTGGACCACCGGATCGGCCGGGATCGCGATGTCTTTCGATTGCGGCCACATCGCTCTCGGCCTCAAGTGCCGAAATCAACCGATGAAGATGCTCAGCATCTCTTAGCTCAACATCTATCAGTAACCGGTAAAAATCTGGCTTTCGGTCCACAAAATTCAAGTCCGAAATATTGGCCTTCTGTTCG
Source organism: Roseovarius sp. JB2-10 (assembly GCF_055693585.1). Lineage (NCBI taxonomy): Bacteria > Pseudomonadati > Pseudomonadota > Alphaproteobacteria > Rhodobacterales > Roseobacteraceae > Roseovarius > Roseovarius sp. JB2-10. The sequence continues at coordinate 560,068 of NZ_CM146337.1, forward strand.
CCTATCAAGGTGCAAATGTGGCCAAGAACGCCAGCATCGTTACCGATCGTCATATCAAGCGACACATTATAAACCGCAGGGTGAGTGCCGCTATGCCAATGCAGGTCTAGCCAGCGTTGCGGTTGGTCATCGAAGGATTGCAGGGATTCGCAGTCAATCGTGTGGACCACAACCCCATGCCCCCGATAGGTGATACCCACAATACGCTCCCCCGGCAGGGGCTGGCAACACGGTGCACGATCAAAACTCTGATCCGCCGCCAAACCAATCACAGCCAGATCCAACGCAACTTCATCACCTTCATCCGGGGCCAGATCCGGGTAAATCGCATTGAGCACGTTTTGCGCCGTCAATTCCGCACTGCCAAGACGCGCCAAGAGTTCATCAGGCTCATTCAACCGCAATGTGCGCGTCGCGGCCTCGAGTGCCTTGTCTGTCGCTTTCTTGCCCACATGTTCAAACGCGGCGCGCGCCAATTCTCGGCCCAACTTGATGAAGCGGTCACGATCCTGCTCACGCAACGCACGCCTGATAGCGGCCCGCGCCTTGCCAGTTGTCGCAATATCAAGCCAAGTGGGCTGCGGCACCTGACCTTCGGCCGTTATCACATCCACAGATTGGCCGTTTTTGATCCGCGTCCAGAGTGGCACCCGCATGCCGTCAATCTTCGCCCCCACACAGGCATGACCAATCCGGGTGTGAATGGCATAGGCAAAATCGATCGGCGTCGCACCGCGCGGTAGTTTGACCACATCCCCCTTGGGCGTGAAACAGAACACCTTATCGGTATACATCTCGAGCTTCACGGCTTCGAGGAATTCGTCGTGATCTTCTTCCGCGTCGAATTGCTCGGTGAGGGCCGAAATCCATTTTACCGGATCAACAGCAAACGGGTTTTCACTTCGCACGCCATCGCGGTACGACCAATGCGCTGCCACGCCGGTTTCGGCCACATCATGCATCTGACGGGTCCTGATCTGCACCTCCACCCGTTTGCCGTCCCGGCCGCTGACCGTGGTGTGGATACTGCGATACCCGTTTGATTTTGGCTGGCTGATGTAATCTTTGAACCGACCCGGCACCGCGCGCCATCTTTGGTGAATGGCCCCGAGGACCGAATAACAATCATGTTCGCTGCCGGTGACGATCCGGAACCCGTAAATGTCACTGAGGCGGCTGAACCCCAATTCCTTTTCCTGCATCTTGCGCCAGACGGAATACGGTTTCTTGGCGCGGCCCAGCACATCCGCTTCGATTCCTGCCTTTTCGATTTCATGGCGCATGTCAGTGGTGATTTTCTCCACCACATCACCTGTTTCCTTTTGCAAGGTGATGAACCGCCGAATGATCGACGCGCGCGCATCGGGATTAAGCACCTTGAAGGCCAAATCTTCCAACTCTTCGCGCATCCATTGCATGCCCATTCGGCCGGCCAATGGCGCAAAAATATCCATTGTCTCACGGGCTTTTTGCTGCTGCTTTTCAGGACGCATGGCCTTGATCGTGCGCATGTTGTGCAATCGGTCTGCCAGTTTGACCAGAATAACCCGCATGTCCTTGGACATCGCCATGAAGAGCTTGCGGAAATTTTCCGCTTGCTGGGTCTCTGTACTGCTGAGCTGCAAATTGGTCAGTTTGGTAACGCCGTCCACAAGATCCGCAATCTCGGAACCGAATCGCTCGTCGACGGTGGCATAGGAAGCGCGGGTGTCTTCGATCGTGTCATGCAGCAACGCAGTGATGATCGTTGCGTCATCTAGGCGTTGTTCCGCCAACACCGCAGCAACAGCAACCGGGTGGCTGAAATACGGCTCGCCCGAATGGCGATACTGCCCTTCATGCATGTCGCGGCCATAGTCATAGGCCGCTGATATCAGCTTTTCATCTGTCTTGGGGTTGTAGGTGCGGACCAGCGCGATCAGGTCTTCTTGGGCGATCATCCGCGGCGCATCCCCAGGGCTGTGGGGTCAGGTTCAGCCCTGACCCTGCGCTTCCATCAATGCCCGCAGCAGTTTTTCTTCGGACATGTCGTCATCAGCGGGCTTGTCAGCCTCGCCGCCCATCAACAGAGCCATTGAATCTTCTTCCGGCTCGTCAACTTCGATCTGCGTCTGGTTCGATTCGATCAAACGTTCCCGCAGTTCTTCGGCTGATTGGGTTTCCTCAGCGATCTCACGCAGGCTGACCACGGGGTTCTTGTCGTTGTCGCGATCCACCGTAATCGGCGCACCGGCCGAGATTTCGCGCGCACGATGTGCCGCAAGCATCACCAGGTCAAACCGGTTAGGGACCTTGTCAACGCAGTCTTCTGTGGTCACGCGGGCCATGGGAACTCCGATCAAGCAATCAATAGAAGCCCGGTATTTAAGGCCTGAAGGCTGGATTTACAAGCACAGAATCGCACACGCATGGCGGTCTTGTCAGAGCCGTGTCACCAGAGATTTTTCCTCTGCTGGCAACATCTCCAGCATGTCCGACACCGTCATTTTCAGTACGGGATGTTTCCAATTTGGTGCAATCTCCGCCAAAGGCACCAAAACAAAAGCCCGATCCTGAAGGCGCGGATGCGGTACGATCAGATGATCCGGCGAATGTGTCATCTGCTCTTCAATCGGCAGTGATTTCCATGCGTCAAACTCTGCGGTGCTGGGAATGACCTCAGATCCAACTGCAATAAGATCAAGATCAAGCGTTCGCCCCGCCCACCGTTCATTTCTGTGCCGTCCGAAATGCGCCTCTACGGCATGCATCTTGGCCAACAGGGTCTCAGCATCCCCGGCAAAGCATAATTCGGCGGCGGCGTTCACATAGTCCGGCCCCGCGCCCGCAGGAAAACACGGCGTGTTGTAAAACCGGCTTTGCGCCGTGATCACAACACCGGCCTTTTCCAATCGCTGCAGTGCAGCACGCATGGTTCGGGCAGGACCACCTATGGGAGAGGGCAGGTTCCCACCCAAAGCAATCAGGAATTGTTGATGCTGTGTCATGCCGAACCTATCCTTCTGAACTTCCAAACACCCTTGCCGTCTATATGTAAACTATTTAGTTTGGCCGACAGTCCTGGTCGTTCCCTTACCACTCACTCACGAACACCGCGGTCGGGGCAAGTTAATTCGGAAGGACATTTAAGATGTTTTACAAAGACGAACGGCTTGCGCTGTTCATCGATGGCTCGAATTTGTACGCAGCCGCCAAATCGCTTGGATCTCGACATCGACTACAAACTTCTCCGCGCGGAATTTATGCGTCGTGGAAAACTATTGCGCGCGTTTTACTACACGGCGCTTCTTGAAAACGACGAATATTCCCCCATCCGCCCGCTTGTAGACTGGCTGAACTACAACGGCTTCACGATGGTGACCAAACCGGCCAAGGAATATACCGACAGCCAGGGCAGACGCAAAGTCAAAGGTAACATGGACATCGAACTTGCTGTCGACGCCATGGAACTCGCCCCACGGATTGATCACATTGTGCTGTTTTCCGGCGACGGAGATTTCCGACCGCTGATCGAAAGCTTGCAGCGTCAGGGCGTGCGGGTCTCGGTTGTGTCGACCATTCGCAGCCAGCCGCCGATGATATCGGACGAACTGCGCCGTCAGGCTGACAACTTTATCGAGTTGGAAGACCTGCGCGACGTGATCGGACGCCCGCCCCGGGAAATGTCACCCGAGCGCGAAGAAGCCTTCGTCACCGGCAAATAACGAAACTTGAACCGGGGCCATTGCGCCCCGGTTTTTCGATGCGACACCCAAGCGGTTTTGTCGCATGAGCGTATTCTTGTTTGAAACGCTCTGATCCCCATATCTCCAGCATCTGAAACAAACGGAGGTTATGGACACACGATGCAATGCCCGATTGATGGAACACAACTTGTCATGTCAGACCGGAGCGGGGTCGAAATCGACTACTGCCCGCAATGCCGTGGCGTCTGGCTGGACCGTGGCGAATTGGACAAGATCATCGAACGCAGCACTGTCCAAACCCCGCCCCCTGCACCGCAAGCCGCGCCACAATCCTATGACCGTGGACAGGATCATCGCTCGTACAAAAAGAAAAAGCGCGAGAGTTTTCTGGGTGAGCTCTTCGATTTCTGAACGTTACATCTCACTGGACGACGCGGGTCATAAGCCTTAGGTCTGAACCAAGACCGGAGGCATCATGGCGAAACCACCTTTGACCCTTTACCTGGCCGCACCACGCGGGTTCTGCGCCGGCGTGGACCGGGCCATCAAAATTGTCGAAAAAGCGCTGACTAAATGGGGCGCGCCCGTCTATGTGCGGCATGAAATTGTGCACAATAAATTCGTCGTGGATGATCTGCGCGCCAAGGGCGCCATCTTTGTCGAAGAATTGTCGGAATGCCCCAATGACCGCCCCGTGATTTTTTCTGCCCACGGTGTTCCCAAATCCGTCCCGGCCGAAGCGGCCAGCCGCGAGATGATCTATGTCGATGCCACCTGCCCGCTGGTCAGCAAGGTGCATATCGAAGCTGAACGCCATTCGGCCAATGGATTGCAGATCATCATGATCGGACATGAGGGCCATCCCGAGACCATCGGTACCATGGGTCAGCTCCCCGATGGCGAGGTTTTGTTGGTGGAAACACCCGCGGATGTCGCCACGATCGACGTCAATGACCCCGACAAACTGGCCTTTGTCACTCAAACCACTTTGAGCGTGGATGATACCGCCGATATTGTCGCTGCACTTGAAGCCCGGTTCCCCAACATTCAGGGTCCGCACAAGGAAGACATCTGCTACGCCACCACCAACCGACAAGAGGCTGTCAAGGCGATGGCCGCGAAAGTCGATGCAATGCTGGTTGTCGGTGCTCCGAATTCATCTAATTCCAAACGTCTGGTTGAAGTGGGCACAAAGGCGGGCTGCTCTTATTCTCAACTGGTACAGCGCGCCACGGATATCGACTGGCGCGCGCTCGACGGAATTACGTCCCTGGGTATTACCGCAGGCGCCTCCGCGCCAGAGATACTGGTGAACGAAGTGATCGATGCGCTTAAAGCCACCTATGACGTCACTTTGGCCGAGGTCGAAACCGCCAAGGAAAACGTCCATTTCAAAGTCCCCCGCATCCTTCGTGAAATTGCTTGACTGCAACTTGAGCCAAATCCTAGCTGCGAGCCCAAACTTACGTTCCTTGGTAACTGATTTTTGTGCGATTTGGTCTACCTAACTGGACACTACTCAGTGAAGAGTGGATGCAGGAAACGATGGGCAAAATACAAAATACTCAGAACAAATCAGAACTACTTCGCGACATAAGGAACGTGTTTGGCCAGGATGCACCTCCTAGCCTTCCAAATGGATGGGAGCAGCTGACGGATGACATAAGCTCAGTAAACTACTCAGAAGCGATTGAAGAAACCTACCGATTCTGGGGAAAGAATTGGTCTGCCCTAGCGATGGCAGATTTTGTAGACTGCACGCGTGTTTTTTCTTTCTTGCCGAAAGAGAATGTTCCGTATTTCCTGGGTGCTCTTATGGAGCTTTCCTTGCAGGAAGAGCCATACTCTGATGAACTGCTTGAGTTGTTCACCCTATTTGACCCATCGATTGCAAGCCGGAAGGAAGCGAAGAAGTTTCTGGCTTTCAACAAAAAACAAATTGACTCACTCGACGCAAAACAAATCCAAACAATCGTTGCCTTCCTGAAGTTTTTGGAGGGGGCTGGACTTGAAGATGAACGTTCGGCCTACATGCAGAAGTTTCTTCATGAGCAACTGAGTTAGAGCAGTTTTGCAAAGAGGAAGGTCTATCGGCCTTGTTGAATGCAAGCGGACGGCAGGTTTGTCCGCGAAGCAGGCAGTTTAAACCCTCGGCGGACGACTCTTATAAACCGGGAGTTTCCAGCCAAACACCAATGAACCGGCCCTGAGGCACCATGTGACCAACGCGCAAATCGCCAGAACTGGCATCACCTCGTGGGTCATCTCCATCGCCAGCAATCCGGCCAGCGTTCCACCCAGAGCGGCGGTAACATAAAGCTCCCCTTGCTTGAGCACCAAAGGCACTTCGTTACAGACGACATCGCGCAACAGGCCACCCAGACACCCCGTTGCGATCCCCATCAGCACCAGAACAGGCCCCGGTTGCCCCATCACCATCGCCGCCGCCATGCCCGCCGGAACGGCCACAGCCAGTGCAAAACTATCCAGCCACAAGAGCCACCGATAGCGGCTTTCCACCAAATGCGCCGTAAAATAGATCAAGAGCGCAGCGCCCAGAGCAATAAATATATAAGTCGGATTGCCCACCCAAAAGACCGGGTTTCTGTCCAGCAAAACATCACGCACCGTGCCACCGCCCACCGCCGTGATCGACGCCATGAACGCAAAGCCCACGATATCCAATTGCGCCCGGCTGGCCACCAATGCCCCGGTCAGCGCAAAGATCAGCACCGACGCGTAATCGAGCAACGTCAATGCGCTCATACGTCGTCTTTCGGCGGTTTCGCGGGTTTGAAGGGTGCCATACCAGCACGCGCCAATTCATCCGCGCGTTCGTTCTCGGGATGCCCCGCGTGGCCCTTGACCCATTCCCATGTCACGTCATGGCGCGCCTGCGCCTCATCCAGACGCTGCCACAGCTCGACATTCTTGACCGGCTTTTTGCTCGAGGTTTTCCAACCATTGCGTTTCCACCCGTGTATCCAGCCTGTCACACCATTTTTGACATACGCACTGTCGGTTACAATGGTGATCTGGCTGGTACGTTCGAGCGTTTCCAGCGCATGGATCGCCGCCAGCAATTCCATCCGGTTGTTGGTCGTGTCTGCTTCACCACCCTGTAGCTCGCGCTCCTTGACGACGGTTTCGCCCTGCATTGCGCGCATCAAGACCCCCACCCGCCGGGGCCGGGATTCCCGGAACACGCACCATCGGTATAGGCAATCAAGTCAACCATGTGCTGCAATCGTCACCCAAGGTGCCATTTGACCATCGAGGCCAACTTCCTGTCCGGTTTTGCTGGAAAACGGCGTGAAGCCCGCGCCCCGCAACAGCCCCGCCAGTTCGTCTTCGGTGTAATAGGTGTAGAGCCGCCCCAGATCATCCCGCTTTTCACCTGTCCCGGTCTTCATCCCAATATGAAAAAGTCCGGCTGGCTTCAGAATTTCATGTAACGCGGAAAGGTATCGCGGCATATCCGATCGCGGTGCGTGCAAGAGGCTGAAATTAGCCCAGATACCGTCATAGACGTCGGTGCCCGACAGATCATCAAAACTGGCCACTGTTGCGGACACGCCATCATGTTTCTGGGCCAGTTCCACCATCGCCGGTGTGGCATCTGTCGCATCAACGCGGTGGCCCGCCTGCGCCATGCGCGCCGCGGCCTGACCCGGACCACATCCCAGATCCAAAAGGTACGACGCCTTAGGCAGCGCTGCGATAAAGGTCTCCAGCACCGGATCTGGCTTGGTCGTCATGGCGGCGTATTCGTCAGCCATATTGTCATAGACGCGGATTGTTTCGGTATCGCGGCTCAAAGGAACACTCCAATTGCAAGACAGATCAGGACCACTGTAGTCAGCAAAACCCGCAGACGCATCCACCAAATCGGCGCTACCCGGTACCGCCAGAACAGCCAATCCAGACCAAGAAGACCCAGAAACCCGACCATGAGTGATATGCCGGCCGACGTCGGGCCCCCTCCTGTCATGAAGAACGCCCAAAGTGCAGGCAATGTCGACAAGGCGTAGCCGCTCGCGGCCTGTTGGCCCGACAGCTTTGTGGAAAAGCCCCAGAGGACACCGGACATAAACGACAAGATCACCGCACCGTAGAACAGCATCACATATGGTCCGGCAAAGCGCGGACCGATGGTTTGCGCCGTCCACAACCCAAGATCGGGGGCCAACACGGTCATTGCACCCCACACAAACGGGATCAAACCGGCCAATCCCAACACCAATGCCGCGCGCGGGATCATCTGACTGTAGGTGCTATAAGACGGCAGCACAGTCGCATATCAGGCCTGTTTCCATTTGATTGAGCATCCCATGGATGGAATTTGCTCGCGCGGTCCGTTGCCGGTTTCAGCCACCTGCGCCATGGCGTCGAACAGATCACGCGTGAGGTCCGCAGATCCGGACGAGGCCCGCGATGCATCAAGCCTACCCCGATATTGCAGACCAAGATTTTGATCGAAGCCAAAGAAATCCGGGGTGCATACCGCGTCATAGGCCCGGGCAACTGATTGATCTTCGTCATGCAAGTAAGGAAAGGGAAATCCGTGCTCTCGCGCCATCGCCACCATGTTTTCAAAACTGTCCGAGGGGTAGCTGACGGCGTCATTCGAACAAATCGCTGCTACGCCAACACCAAGATCACTCAGTTCTTTGGCATCCCGCACGATCTTATCGAGGATCGCCAGCACATAAGGACAATGATTGCAGATGAACATCACAAGCGTGCCCTTTTCGCCTGCGATATCTTTTAGGCGATAGGTCTTGCCGTCGGTCGCGGGCAGGGAAAAATCCGGTGCGGGCCAGTTAAAATCGCATACAGGCGGGGTAGCTGCCATTGAGATGCCTCCTCATTTGCGTCGGGAACAATGTAGAACATGTGACGGACCACGCCAGCGAATTTGGTTTTCGCAGCGGTCGCAATGCGCCGGTGTCGAATAGACAAGTCTCTAATCGCCCCCCGAAGACGCCGGGGTGGGCGGGCGGCAGGCGTCTGAGGGGGTGATCTCATTTACGGATGTAGGTCTTCCATATCCAAATCAGCACTAACGCACCCAGTACCGCACCAATCAGACCGGACAGCATGCCCATGGCACGCATCAACAGGTTCAGAACCAATCCGCCCACAACCGCACCGCCAATGCCGATGGCAACTGTTGTGACGATATCGGTCTCCAGGCGCATCAGACGCGTTGCCAGAAACCCTGCGGCAGCGCCAACAATAACTAACCAGACAACACTCATGCGATCCTCCTACTTACGACGACGCCAATGCGTTGGCACAATGATCAAAGCACCGATGGATGACAAAATGGCATCAACACCCGGCGCTCCGAACCGGATCCCAAACATGATCCTGACGAAGTAAAACAGGAACGCACCGCCCACACAGATGATGATGGATGGCAGGTATCCGTTCTGCGTGAACCCCGACTTTTCGCTGACATAGCCCACGATACCCGCGATCACGACCGTACCGAACAACATTAGAAACATGGGCTTCTCCTACAGCATTGTCCCCTTGGGCACCGGCATGCCCCGCAAGAACTCGCTTGCATCCTGCGCGCCCTTTCCTGCCCGTTGCAAGCGCAAAACCTGGACTGCGCCGCGCCCGCAGGCAATCGTCAGGTTGTCATCCAATACCTGGCCAGGGGCTCCGCATCCCTGCCCCACCCGGGATGCCAGCAACTTGACGCGATGACCATCAACTTCAGCCCACGCGCCGGGAAAAGGCGATAAGCCGCGGATATGCCGGTCAACTTCGGCCGCCGTCCAGGACCAGTCAATGCGGGCCTCGGATTTATCGATCTTCGAAGCATAACTTACCCCCGCATCAGGTTGCGGCTCGGGCACCAAATCTCCAAGCCGCGCCAATGCATCAACAATCAGATCGGCCCCCATCGCAGATAACCTGTCATGCAATTGCCCGGTTGTTTCTTCCGGGGCGATGGCCGTGGCCTTGCGCAGCAATACGGGCCCCGTATCCAATCCGGCCTCCATCTGCATGATACAGACACCCGTCTGCGCATCTCCCGCCATGATTGCCCGATGGATCGGCGCCGCACCCCGCCAGCGCGGCAGGAGCGAGGCATGAATGTTGAGGCACCCTTGCGCCGGCGCGTCCAGAATACCCTGCGGCAGGATCAATCCATACGCGACAACCACGGCCAGTTCCGCGCCCAACCCTGCAAATTCCGCCTGCTCCGCAGCACCTTTGAAACTGACCGGATGGCGCACCTCGATCCCCAAGGCTTCAGCGCGCGCATGCACAGGCGTCGGCCGGTCTTTCTTGCCGCGTCCCGCCGGACGAGGGGGCTGACAATAGGCACAAACCACCTCATGTCCCGCCGCCACCAAGGCGTCCAGGACAGGAACGGAAAATTCCGGAGAACCCATAAAGACAATACGCATAAATCAGGCCTTTCGCGATTTGCGGATCAGCATGTCACGCTTCATCTTGCTCAGGTGGTCGAAATACATCTTTCCCGCAAGATGGTCGATCTGGTGTTGCACACTTGTGGCCCAAAGCCCGACGAAATCCTGTTCTTTGATCTCACCCTGGTCGTTCACAAATCGCACGGTGACGGCACGTGGTCGTTCGATCTTGGCAGAAACACCCGGCAAGTTCGGGCTGGCCTCGTTATGGGTATTCATTTTCGCGCTGGCGTGAAGCACTTCCGGGTTCGCCATCCGGATCACCTGCCCTCGCGTGTCGCTGGCATCAATCACGGCCAATCGTAGCATCACGCCAATCTGGACAGCTGCCAGTCCAACACCGGGCATCGCCTCCATCGTGTCGATCATGTCCTGCCAGACGGAGCGGATCTCATCGGTGATCTCATCAACGGTTGCCGCAGGCACGCGCAGCCGTTTATCCGGCCAGGGCAGACAGGGCCTGACGCTCACGCCCGCGCCTGTTCGCGCTTCAGCTTCTGCATTTTGCGGGTGATCAGCTGGCGCTTCATTGCGCCGAGGTAATCAATGAAAAGCTTCCCATTCAAATGGTCGATCTCGTGCTGGACGCATGTGGCCCACAGACCATCGAAGGTTTCGGTATGTTCGTTGCCGTCCACACCCATCCACCGCACATCCACGACCTTTGGGCGTTTAACTTCGGCAAACTGGTCCGGGATCGACAAACACCCTTCTTCGTAGACATTGGTTTCATCGGATGACGCCAGGATTTCCGGATTGAACATTGCCAATGGCCGCGAGACATCATCTTCGTCCCTGACACAATCCAAAACCAGCAAACGGCTCAGAACACCCACCTGCGGCGCGGCCAGTCCGATACCCGGCGCGTCATACATGGTTTCCAGCATATCCTCGGCCAAAACGCGCAATTCGTCCGTCACATCATCGACGGGAGCGCACACCTTTTTCAGACGTGGATCAGGGTGGATCAGAATAGGCATCTTCATGACGCCTGATTTAGGCCAAGACCTGTGCTTCTGCAACGCCCCTTGCGCTCAGATCGCATTTCGCTAGCGTGCGCGACATGCAAATGAGGACAGCTTTATGGACTTTGACCTGATCATAGACCGTCGCGGCACCAACAGCTCGAAATGGGACGGGATGGCGCGCTCAAACGGCGGCGTCAGTGCAGAGGATGGCATCGCGATGTGGGTTGCCGATATGGACTTCGGCGCACCTGATTTCTTGCAGGCAGCCACCCAAGGCCTCCTGGACAAAGCGAACTATGGTTATTTCACCGGTGACGCCCCGATGAAACAGAAAGTTGCGCAGTGGATGCAGACCCGCCACGGCTGGTCCGCGGACCCGGCTGCGATGTTTTCCACATTCGGATTGGGGAACGGTATCGGGTTGTGTCTGCAGGCCCTGACAGAACCGCAAGACGAAGTGATCATCTTCACGCCTGTCTACCACGAGTTCACGGTCAAAGTGAAAAAGTCCGGACGCCCTCTCAAGGAAAGCCCTTTGGTGATCCGCGATGGTGTCTACCACATGGATCTCGAGGCGCTGGAGGCCGCCATGACCGGTCGCGAGAAACTGATGATTTTCTGCTCACCGCATAACCCGGCCGGGCGGATCTGGACCCCGGATGAACTGCGCGCCGTTGCGGATTTCTGCATCCGTCACGATCTCATCCTGATCTCTGATGATATCCATCACGATCTGACATTTCCGGGTGAAACTTACACGCCCATGCCGGTCGCTGCACCGCATATCATGGACCGTCTGGTGATGCTGACTTCGGCATCAAAAACCTTCAACATCGCAGGTGCGCGCTTGGGCACCGTCACGATACCGGATGATACACTGCGCGCCAGGTTTTCCGCCCTGTTCCGCGCGCTGGACATGAGCCCGAACCTGCTCGGTGTCGTCCTGACCGAGGCCGCGTATTCCCAAGAAGGTGCAGCGTGGGTCGACAAATTGCAGTCTTATCTGGCCGAAAACAGCCGGCTGTTTGTGGACGCTATGGCGCAAATCCCGGGCGTGAGCGCGATGCCGATGCAATCGACCTACCTCAGCTGGATTGATTTTGCCAATACCGGCATGGACATGGCCGAGGTGCAGCGGCGTGTCCGCATGGATGCCCGTATCGCGCCCTCCATTGGGGCCGAGTTTGGCACCGGCGGCGAGAGCTTCCTACGGTTCAACATCGGAACCCAACGTGGTCGTTTGATCGAGGCGATCGACCGTCTGCACAGCGCGTTTTCGGACCTTCAGTAACACCAATCAGGCAGTTAAGTGCCGTTCAAACAGGTTTCGCTTCGGGCTTCGGGCTGAGAACTGCCAAAGGTTTGCGTACCTTTTCGCGCAAGCCCGGACCGCTTGCCGCCTGAACCCGTTTGGTGGCCTCAACCATCAGCACGCCACCCGCGACCACAACTGATAGTTTACCGCCCATTTTCTCCCACATCCCGGCCGTTTTGCGCCAGAACCGGCGTTCAGACGGCGGCTGGTAAAGGGCGGTCGCATGTTGCACCGGCATGAATTCATGCGACTTAAGCTGGCTTTCCAACTGCGTTTGGCTATAGGGGCGCCCGAAACCATAGGGTGTTCGGTCACTCCGTGACCACAAACCCGCCCGGTTGGGCACAACAAAAAGCGCTGAGCCACCGGGGCCCAGGACGCGCCAACATTCCTCCAGAAGGGCCGCTGGCTGTTCGCTGGTTTCCAACCCATGCACCACCAAGAGCTTGTCCACATGGCCGGTCTCAATCGGCCACCATGTTTCTTCACACAAGACCGAGACATTCGGTGCATTTGATGGCCAACCAATCACCCCCTGCGGTGCGGGCATCAACGCCATGACGCGGCGCGCGTCCAAGAGGTATGGACGCAAGAAGGGCACCGCAAATCCATAGCCGACGACCGTTTGACCAACAGCTTCGGGCCAAATTCGGGTCAATTCTTCACGCACGGCTTTTTGCGCGGCGCGGCCAAGCGCGCTGCGGTAGTAAAAATTCCGCAAGTCTTGAACGTCAAGATGCATTGCAGCCCGGCCTCTGATCAGTCACTCTGACGTTAACAGTATCCGGCAAAAGGGAAAATACTATGACGCTGCAAATCCTGACGATCCCCTGTTTGTCGGACAATTACGCCTATCTTGCGCATGATCCCGCCACCGGGAAAACCGCCGCGATTGATGTGCCTGAGGCCGGACCGCTGCTGCACGCGCTGAAAGAACACGGCTGGACACTGAGCGACGTCTTGTTGACCCATCACCACTATGACCATGTCGACGGCTTGCCGGACCTTTTGGCAACCCACCCTGCACGGGTCATTGGTGCCGCGGCCGATGCCCATCGCCTGCCACCTCTCGATGTGGCTCTGTCAGAAGGGGACAGCGTCGCGATTGGCGATGAAACAGGACATGTCATCGATGTATCCGGTCACACGGTGGGGCACGTCGCTTTTTACTTTCCACAAAGCGCCGCAATTTTCACCGCGGACAGCCTTATGGCACTTGGATGCGGCCGCGTTTTCGAAGGAACAATGCCTCAAATGTGGGCAAGCCTGCAAAAAATAGCGGCGTTGCCGCCCGCCACAACGGTCTATTCGGGCCATGAATACACCCAATCCAACGCAAAGTTTGCGTTGACCGTTGACCCGGCAAACCCCGCGCTTATATCCAGAGTATCCGCAGTGGATACGGCCCGTTCGCGGGGCGAACCCACTGTTCCCTCAACCCTCGCAGACGAATTGGCTACAAATCCGTTCCTGCGCGCAACAGACCCTGCCATTCAGGCCCATTTGGGCATGACCGGGACCGATCCCGCCGATGTTTTTGCGGAAATTCGCACACGCAAGGATTGTTTTTGACTCTCCCAAACCGTGTTAAACCTCAACAATGTCAGGAAAAGTGACCACTCTTTTCCAAAAAAGCCTTGAAGCGCCCACGATATCGACCAAACTTTAATGTTATGAGGCCATGGTCAGGGAAACGAACCCGGACCCAGATCAGAAGGAGCACCAAACGTGCCTTCATTCTCGAATACGCTGGAACAGGCAATTCATGCAGCTTTGGCAATGGCCAACGCCCGGCAACATGAATTTGCTACACTGGAACATCTGCTTTTGGCGCTGGTCGATGAGCCGGACGCAACGCGGGTGCTCAAGGCATGCAGCGTCGATACCGAAGACTTGCGCAAAACTCTGGTAGAATTCATCGACGAAGACCTCTCCAATCTGGTGACCGATATCGATGGGTCTGAGGCCGTCCCGACCGCCGCGTTCCAACGCGTGATCCAACGTGCAGCAATCCATGTTCAGTCATCCGGCCGAACCGAAGTTACCGGCGCAAACGTTTTGGTGGCTATATTTGCAGAACGGGAATCAAACGCGGCCTACTTCCTACAAGCGCAGGACATGACACGGTATGACGCCGTCAACTTCATCGCGCATGGTGTGGCCAAGGATCCGGCGTATGGCGAAACCCGCTCGGTCTCCGGTGCCACAGACGGCGCCGAAGAAAGCGCGCAGACGCCCAATGAAACAGATGCCGTCGAAGCAGGTGAATCCGCACTGGCTAAATATTGCGTTGATTTGAATGAAAAATCGCGCCGGGGTGATGTTGATCCGTTGATCGGTCGCTCACACGAGGTTGAGCGTTGCATTCAGGTGCTGTGTCGTCGACGTAAGAACAATCCACTGCTTGTGGGTGATCCCGGCGTTGGCAAAACCGCCATCGCGGAAGGCTTGGCGCATAAAGTAGTACAGGGTGAAACTCCCGAGGTGCTGTCAAACACGACGATTTATTCTTTGGACATGGGCGCGCTTCTGGCGGGCACACGGTATCGCGGTGATTTTGAAGAGCGCCTGAAATCGGTCATGACAGAGTTGGAAGATCATCCTGACGCCGTCTTGTTCATTGACGAAATCCACACCGTGATTGGTGCAGGTGCCACATCGGGTGGCGCAATGGATGCCTCCAACCTGCTCAAACCCGCTTTGCAAGGCGGCAAGCTGCGGTGCATGGGGTCGACCACATTCAAAGAATTCCGACAACACTTCGAAAAAGATCGCGCCTTGTCGCGCCGTTTCCAGAAAATCGATGTGGTTGAGCCAACTGTCGAAGACACAGTTAAAATTCTCAAAGGTCTCAAGCCTTATTTCGAGGAACATCACGGCGTGAAATACACCGCAGATGCAATCAAAAGCGCTGTTGAACTGTCGGCGCGCTATATCAATGACCGCAAACTGCCTGACAAGGCCATCGATGTGATTGATGAGGCCGGTGCAGCGCAACATCTTCTGGTGGCATCGAAGCGTCGCAAAAACATTGGCGCGAAGGAGATCGAGGAAGTTGTGGCCAAAATCGCCCGCATCCCGCCGAAAAACGTGTCAAAAGACGATGCCGAAGTCCTCAAGGATCTCGAAAAGTCGCTGAAGCGCGTCGTCTTCGGTCAGGACAATGCAATCGAAGCGCTCAGTTCATCAATCAAGTTGGCCCGTGCTGGCTTGCGTGAACCGGAAAAGCCCATCGGGAACTATCTTTTCGCAGGTCCTACCGGTGTGGGCAAAACCGAAGTTGCCAAACAGCTGGCAGATACGCTTGGGGTGGAATTGCTGCGGTTCGACATGTCTGAATACATGGAAAAACACGCTGTTTCGCGTCTGATTGGTGCACCTCCAGGCTACGTTGGTTTTGATCAGGGCGGCTTGTTGACGGATGGCGTTGACCAGCACCCACATTGCGTTTTGTTGCTCGATGAGTTGGAAAAAGCGCATCCCGACGTCTTCAATATCCTCTTGCAGGTGATGGATCACGGGAGTCTGACAGATCACAACGGTCGCACTGTTGATTTCCGCAATGTCGTGTTGATTATGACCTCCAATGCGGGCGCCACAGAGCAGGCAAAATCAGCCATTGGTTTTGGCCGCGACCGTCGCGAAGGTGAGGATACGGCTGCGATCGAACGCACGTTCACGCCGGAATTCCGCAACCGCCTTGACGCGGTCATTTCTTTTGCGCCGCTTGGCAAGGACGTGATCTTGCAGGTGGTCGAGAAATTTGTGCTGCAGCTCGAAGCGCAGTTGATGGACCGCAACGTCACGATCGAGCTGACAACACCTGCCGCGGAGTGGCTTGCCGACAAAGGCTATGATGACAAAATGGGCGCACGCCCCCTTGGCCGCGTGATCCAGGAACACATCAAAAAGCCGCTTGCCGAAGAGCTATTGTTCGGCAAATTGGCCAAAGGTGGCATCGTTAAAGTGGGTGTTAAAGGCGGCAAGATTGACCTGAAACTCGAGGGGCCTGACCGGCCTCGGATTTCCGGCAAAAAGCCTCCATTGCTCACCGCCGACTAAAAATCTGGCGTTCCCACACGGGAGCGCCAATCTCCGATCATTTACCTGTAAACTTCAATTCGATCCGCCGGTTTTGTGCGCGGGCATCAGGCGTGTCATCAGGATTGATCGGCTGGTATTGTCCAAAGCCGTTTGCTGACAATCGATCAGGCGGCATGCCAAGAACATCAATCATGTAGCGCACGACCGACAAGGCGCGCGCCTGACTGAGCTCCCAATTGTCCCTAAACCGCGCAAACGCGGCCACTGGCACGTCGTCCGTGTGACCATCGACCTGCAAAACCCAATCGATTTCTTCCGGGATATCATTTGCAACATTGCCAAGAATATCCGTAATTTTGGCAATTTCACCACGCCCATCAACCGACAATTCCGCCTCTCCGGGGGCAAACAGAACCTCCGAGGAAAACACAAATCGATCCCCAACGATCCGGACACCTTCCTGTGCGCCCAGGACGTCGCGCAGACGGCCAAAGAATTCAGACCGGTACCGTTCAAGATCCTGTTTTTCAGCTTCGAGCAACTTCAAACGCTCTTCTTGAAGTGCCAACTTTTCCGCCTCCAAAGCGGCTCGTTCCTCCAGCAATCCGGTTTTTTCTTCCTCCAGCACCCGGGCGCGCCGCTCTTCGGCGGCGACGCGGGCCAGTGCCGTATTCAGATTACGTCCTAGTGTTTGGAGTTGAATATCTGCTGTCGCTTCCCGCGCGTTGGCGTCATCCAATAGCCCTTGCAAACCGGATAACTGTTCGCGCAAAGCGGCCAGCTGGCGGTTTAACAGCGCCTGCTGCTGTTGTGCTTCGCTGGCCAAGGCCTCCTGCTCAGAAAGTTCCGCCTGAGCCTGAGCCAGCAACGCCGCACGCTCTTCGGCTGCGGTCAATTGCGTACTGACTTCCCGTTCTGCTGCCAGTTTTGCCGCCAGGGCTGCAGCCAGCTCGCGGCGGACATCCTCTGCATCGGCCACATTGGCAACCAGCTCTTCGCGCGTGGCCAATGCGTCTTTCAAAGCTTCACGCGTTTCCTCAAGTGACGCCTCGACATCCTGGCGCGCGACCAATGCGGCTGCCAACCGGACATCCAGGTCATCCTGTGCGTCTTGGGCAGCGGCCAACATCGCAAGCGTTTCTTCTGCGGCGCGCCGTTGCTCCTCCAACGCAAGCGTCATAGCCGTCAATTCTGCGTCGGAATTTTGCAACCTGGCGCGCAGCGCTTCAGCCGCAGCAGCTTCTGCCAATCTTGCTTTTTCTTCGTCACTCAACTGCGTTTCAAGTTCGGCAACTTGCGCATCAAGTGCCGCCTGAGCCTCCGCGCCGTCCGCATTCTGACGCTGCAAATCGGCCACCAGCGCATCCAATGCCGCACGCCGCGCCGCAGCCAGCCGCGCCGCCTCTTCCTGCGCATTCACCTCATCGCGCAAACCTGCCAAGGCCAGCTGCAAGGCTTCCTGCTCGGACAAAAGTGTATCACGCTCGCCCTCTAAATCGGCCACACGGCCCAAAGCCGTATCGCGCTGCGCCAACAAGCCCGCAACTTGCTCCTCAAACGATACGATGCGCGCCGCCTGATCTGCCTCGCGCTGCCGTGCCTCACCAAGTGTGGCTGACAACTCACCCACCCGCGTTTCAAGCGACGCCGTTCGGCCTTGCTCCAAACCAAGTGCCTGCGCCAAGGCGGCCACTTCCGCAGAAAGATCGTTAAGTTCACTTTCCTGCCCGGTGATCGTTTCTCGCAAGACGTATTGAACCACCATAAAAATGGTCAATACAAACATCAGAACCAGCAGGAGACCGGTCATCGCATCCACAAAACCCGGCCAGATTGAGGCCTGAAACCGCGTTCCCGTGCGTCGCGACAGCGCCATCGCCTACCTGTCCCCCGGGCCGCCGGCCGCTTTGTTTCCGACAGATTTCCGTTTCTGCTGCAAGGCTTCGGTCAACGCCGCAAGATCCATGCGCAATTCGGCCATGCTTTCCTGGCGGCCTGCGCTGATCTCCTCAAGAATACGCAACATTTGCACATCAATGGACCTGAGCCTCATCCGGCTCTCCGCGTCCATTCCTTCATCGCCACGCGCCTCCAGCTTTTCGATCAGGCGTTCCTGGCTTTCCGCCAAACGCATCAAAGCCGCATCGCCGGTTGCGCCAGATTGTGGGTTCATCTGTTCGGTCAACCTGTGGACTGCGTCCGCCAAAACACCCAGTTTCTCATCAACTGCTGCACGGCTGATATCAGATTGGGTCAACATCATCTGAAGGGATTCCATCTGTTCCCCCATATGGTCAACGACCCCTGCCATCACGCCTTGTTCGATACCACCTTCGCCATCACCCGCAGAAAACCCTACCCGCGTGATCGTCGACATCCATTCCTCAAGCTCGCGGTAGAACCGGTTTTGACCGTGCCCGGCAAAAAGCTCCAGCAGCCCCACAACCAGTGATCCCGCAAGCCCCAACAGGGACGAGGCAAAGGCAACCCCCATACCGCCAAGTTGTGTTTCCAGACCTGTCATCAGCCGGTTGAACACCTCAACGCCCTCTTCACCTTCCTGCGGGGCCAGCGACCGGATGGTATCGACCACGGCGGGAACCGTCGTCGCCAGGCCATAGAACGTCCCCAAAAGGCCAAGGAAAATCAGCATGTTAACGATATATCGCGTGATTTCACGCGCTTCATCTATCCGTTGCGCCACTGAATCCAATATCGATCGCGCCGAAGATGACGCCACCTGCATGCGTTTACCCCGTTGCCGCAACAACGTTGCCAGCGGGGCCAACAATTGTGGCGCTTTGATAAATTCATGCCCCGGTCGTTGTGCCGCAAACCCCTCGATCCAGCGCACCGACCCGATCAGCTGAAAGACCTGCCAGAAACAGGCCAGCACACCGATGAAAAACACGAAAATGATGAACCCGTTCAACCATGGGTTGGCCTGGAACACGGGCAATACGCGGGGCAACGCCAAAAACGCACCTGCCCCCGTCAGGCCCAGCACCACCAGCATCAACAGGATCTGGCGAACAGGGTGTGAAAATTGCGGCTCGACCTCGCGGTCCGGCTGGTCCATCTGGACACTCCCGACACTTGCTCTTGTTGGCCTGCACCCTACGCGGATGCGCCATTCAAGCCAAGGTTTTATGCGCCCAGGGTACGGACACGGGCGGTCAACCACTCAAGATCAGCGTCGCGTATCCCAAGCGTGTTCAGATGTGTGGCCGTGTTGTAGAGATATTCATCATTCGGCCCCCGCCCACCATGGGCCTGCGCGATGATTTGCGCCTGCTCTTCCAACGGAAGCCCACCGCAATACTGCACGTGATCTGGATCGATGACATAGGTCACAGCCTCAACGACGGGCCCATTGTCCAACTGCACGTTTAGAAATTTTTCCAGATAAGCAGATGAGATCAATTCACGCTCGCGAAGATAGGCCAATGTCGCGTCTTCGTGACCCTTGGCAACAGCCAATGCAACACCCTGACAGGTTGCGTGGGCATCCTCGTCCAAGGCAAGAACAAGTCCCGGATTTTCATCCGTCCCGCGATGATGGATGGACCGCATGCAAAAGCTGCGGTGATAACCCGGCAAGGTGGCAATCACCTGCTCGGCAACTTCAAAACCCGGATCCCACACCAGCGACCCATAGCCGAAAACCCACATCGTCATAGTGTTGTTCCTTGCGTTTTTTCACCTATAAACACCAAAGCCAGAGGGCATGAAAGGGGCACGCGCTCATGAGATTATTGCTAAACCTCGTCCTGCTTGGCGCTGTCATCTGGTCTGGCTATTGGTTTGTCGGCTCCCGTGGGTCTGAAACCGCTTTTGAGACGTGGTTTGAAGAGCGTCGCGGCGAAGGATGGGTGGCCGAATACAGTGAATTTGGTGTCGAAGGGTATCCGAACCGGTTTGATGCCAAGTTTACGGATATTGCACTGGCCGATCCGGAAACCGGGCTGGCCTGGGATGCACCTTTTTTCAACTTCTGGCCCTTAGTTACCAACCCAACCACGTGATCGCCATCTGGCCGCCGGAACAGGTGGTTGCTACACCTCTGGGCAAGTATCAGATCACCAGTGATGACATGCGCGCCAGTCTTGTCCTTCAACCCGATACGCAATTGGCATTGGAACGCACAACGCTTACCGCCGAAAAACTGGTTGTGACTCCATCCGATCCCCCGACACCGACCAGTATGGATGCGTTGTCGCTGGCCGCAGAACGCGTGCAGGCCAGTGAGGCAACCTACCGATTTGGTCTTTCGGCGGATGGGTTGAAACCTTCCGTTTCGTGGGCGCGCCTTGTCGATCCCAAGGGCACGTTACCCGATACGCTTGAAGCATTGAGCGCCGACATCACGGTAACCTTTGACAAACCCTGGAACCGTTCCGCGATCGAAGTCGCGCGGCCGCAGCCGCGCAACATCACCCTAAAACTTGTTCAGGCCACCTGGGGCCAGCTTGATCTTCGTCTGGCAGGCAGCGTCGATGTGAATGAAGCGGGTGAACCAAACGGCCAAATCACCGTCAAGGCCGAGAACTGGCGCGAGATTTTGCAGTTGGCCGTGGCATCCGGCGCCGTGCCCGAAGGGTTGAGCGGTACGATTGAGGATGCGCTTGGTCTGATCGCTGGATTGTCAGGAAGCGCCAAGACGCTGGATATCCCTTTGGATTTTCGCAACGGCAAGACCTTGCTTGGACCTATCCCAATCGGACCCGCACCCGTCTTGATCCTGCGCTAACGGCAGTAAGACCCGCTCCGGTACCGCGCCGTGTCGAAATGGAAGTGATCGCGGTGGTGGCGGTCTGAATTCGGCCCAAGTACCGTGCCGAACGGACCACATGCACTTCGATGCATCTTCTTCAGAATGCGACCGTTTTTACCGCTGCCCCAGTGTTTCAGCACCGAAATTTCGTTGCCGTCACTCAGTGTAAAGGCAGAGATATCGATCGCACGGCCCTTGCCATGCTCTGAAATTTTGGCGCCCTTGCGGTTGTTGCGGGTACGGCACGCATAATGGGCCGCCACACGCAAACGCACGACGCCACCACCGCGATTGCCAATGGCCGGTTTCACGCCCTGATCGATCCATGTCTTCAACGCTTTGGCCGTTCCGCAATCCATCACCGATTGCTGGCTCAATGCAACACCGCTGACCGAGCGGATTTTGACGGCGTTTTCCACACCGCAGCCCCGAATTTTACCCGGGACACGTCCAACAATGATGCCCTGGATGGCCGGATCGCCGCACACCGCGCCTTTCTCCGCAAGGCGTCTTTCCTTGCGGGACTCGCGGCGGGTTTTGCCATCCCGTTTCTTGGGCCGCAGTGATTTGAAAAGGCCTTTGCGCTCTGTCTCCTGAGCTTGCGCCTGAATAACCTCTGCCGGGCTGGTACGCGCAACAGGGCGCAGCGATGTTTCAGGGGCTTGGGCAAAGGCCGCTTGAGGCGCAAACAAAAAAGCAATCACCAACAAAACGCGCATCTTTTATACCTTTATTCGTCCGAAATCCGGGGCATCCGTATCCTGACCTGCTTCGATGATACCCTTACGGATCGCCCGTGTCCGGGTGAAATAATCATGCAGATGATCGCCGTCGCCGTCGCGAATGGCCTTTTGCAGGGCAAACAGCTCCTCGGTGAAGCGCCCGAGGATTTCCAGCGTCGCATCCTTGTTATTCAGGAAAACATCACGCCACATCGTGGGATCGCTCGCAGCAATCCGGGTGAAATCCCGAAAGCCTGCCGCGGAATATCGGATGACTTCCGTGTCAGTGACGCGGCGTATGTCGTCGGCCACACCCACCATCGTGTAGGCAATCAGGTGGGGGGCGTGACTGGTGACGGCACAGACCAGATCATGGTGATCCGCGCCCATTTCATTGGTTTTTGCGCCCATACCGTGCCAGAGCCGCTCCAGCCGGTCGACGGCAACGCGATCACTGCCCGGCAAGGGAACAATGAGCGTAAACTTGTTGTCAAATAGCTCAGCAAAGCCGGATGTTGGCCCGGAATGTTCCGTTCCCGCCATCGGGTGGGCCGGAACAAAATGCACACCGTCCGGCAGATGTGGTGCAATAGCGTCGATCACGGCCCGTTTGACCGATCCGACATCGCTCACCGTGGCGCCCGGCTTGAGCGACGGCGCGATTTCGGCGGCAACGGCACCCATTGCGCCAACGGGCACACACAACACAACCAGATCTGCCCCTTCGGCGGCTTCGGCGGCGCTATCGCAAACCCGGTCACAAAGGCCAATTTCGCGCGCCGTTTCGCGCGTTTCAGCCGACCGGGCATAGCCCGTAACTTCGTTTGCCAGCCCCGCGCGTTTCATGGCCCAGAACATCGACGATGCAATCAGGCCCAGCCCGATCAGCGCTACGCGGTTATAAATCACAGCCATTACGCGTCACCCATGAACTGACCCACCGCATGCGCGACGCGACGACAACTGGGCTCATCCCCCACCGTGATCCGCAGGCAATGCGGCAGGTTATACCCCGCAACTTTGCGCACGATCAGACCTTGAGATTTCAAGTGCTCGTCGCAGGCATTGGCCTCAGCCGCATCCGCAAACCGGGCCAGAATGAAGTTGGCCAGCGAGGTGTCCGACACCACGCCATGTCCCGCCAGTGCTTCGGCCAACCAGGCGCGCAGACGATTGTTTTCTGTCCGGCATTTCTCAACCCAGTCGGTGTCGCGCACCGCCACTTCTGCCGCGGTCAATGCGGCATTCGACAGGTTGAAAGGTCCGCGAACACGGTTGAGCACGTCCACGACATGCCGTGGACCATAGCCCCACCCCACACGCAGACCGCCAAGACCGTATAATTTGGAAAAGGTGCGCGTCATAACCACATTGTCGCGTGCATCTACCAGCGCCGCGCCACCGTCGTAGCCGTCAACATATTCTGCATAAGCACCGTCGATCACCAACATCGCCTGCGGCGGCAGACCATCAGCCAGCCGCGCCATTTCCGCATCCCCGATCATCGTGCCCGTCGGGTTGTTGGGGTTTGCGATGAAGACGAGCTTGGTGCGATCATTGCAGGCCGCCAGAACGGCATCCACATCGGTCACGCGCCCCCGTTCGGGCACTTCGACCGGCGTGGCGCCATTCGCCAGTGTGGAAATACGGTACATGCCAAACCCGTGTTCGGTATGGATCACCTCATCGCCGGGCCCTGCATAGGATTGGCACAGGAAGGAAATGATCTCATCGCTGCCCACGCCACACACCACACGCGACGCATCCACATTATGCACTTCACCGATCGCGCCACGCAGCGACGCGTGATCGGTGGATGGATACCGGTGCAGATCATACGCCACCTTGCGAAACGCCTCTTTAACGGCGTCACTTGGCCCAAATGGGTTTTCGTTCGAGCTTAGTTTGACCACGTTGCTCACGCCGTCGATATGCGTCGCCCCGCCCTTATAAAGCTCAATATCCATGATCCCCGGCTGGGGTGAAATTAGCGTCATAGATCCGCCTCCCGTGGCGTGTTCTAACTGTGGTGCCATAACTTGACCAGCACCAAACGAAAAAGGCCGCGGCGGTTCCCCGTCGCGGCCCTTGGCAGAAGTCAACTTGGCTTAGTTCTGCGCGTAGAATTCGATAACGAGGTTCGGTTCCATCATCACCGGATAAGGCACGTCGCTCAGGCCGGGTGTACGGACGAAAGTTGCTGTCATCTTCGAATGATCGGCATCGATGTAATCAGGCACATCCCGCTCGGCCAATTGTGTGGCTTCCAGCAGAACGGCGATTTGTTTCGAACGGTCGCGCACTTCGATCACGTCACCTTCTTTCACACGGTAGGAAGGGATGTTGACCTTTTTGCCATTCACCATGACATGACCGTGGTTCACGAACTGACGTGCGGCAAACATGGTTGCAACGAATTTGGCACGGTAAACCACCGCGTCCAGACGGCGCTCCAGCAAACCCACAAGGTTCTCGCCAGTGTCGCCTTTCACGCGGGACGCTTCTGCGTACACACGTTTGAACTGCTTTTCGGTCAGGTCGCCGTAGTAGCCTTTCAGCTTTTGCTTGGCGCGCAACTGCAGACCAAAATCCGAGATTTTGCCCTTGCGGCGCTGACCATGCTGGCCCGGGCCATATTCCCGACGGTTGACCGGTGATTTCGGACGACCCCAGATGTTTTCGCCCATCCGGCGATCGATTTTGTATTTGGCAGACGTGCGTTTTGTCACGGCTGATCTCCTTCTTTAGACCGACGGCCCGAGTGGCCGACTATGAAGGGCGTTGTCCTCTGGATTTCTCCCGACAGGCATCCCCTTGCGGGGGCCGCCAACACCAATGAATGCGCGCTTATACTGCGCTGCGGCGCAGAGTCAACACAGGTTGGAAACCCAGGCAAAAATCGTCGCTTTCCACAGCCTCAAGACCAGGAAGAACTGATTTCTGTTTTGCGAAAAACAGATACGTGCGTTTAGGCCGCCTCATGCGCCAGAATTGCCGCCTCTGAACTGCTCAGTTTCCTGCGGGCAAAACTGCCATATGCGTGGGGTTCGTACTCCAAGCGCTGGTTCACTTCCAAAAGACGTTCTTTGTCACCAATGTCCAACATGTCCAGCGACGTGCTGGCCGGATGGAAACTCTCCGTCTCTATCCCATTGGCCCAGACGATTTGATGCTGCGGCAACAGCAAATGCACATAGGTGACTTCCCGCACTGCCAGATCGACCGAAATGGTCGCGTTGTTGATCAGATCTTTCGCCGACACCAAAACTTCCGGCACATTGAACAGCGATTGCGCCACATCACCCTTGATCAGCATCCGGTGTTCGGGGCTGACCAGTAATTCCTCATCCGGGCGTTCAACGCCCAATGCACCGGCACGGATCCGAACCGGCCGCAACCGTGGCATCGCAAAAAGCCGGGCGCCAGACATCCGGCGGCTGCCAATCCATTCAATTTCCTGTGCTCCGTTGTCTTTGGTCGCCACGTGGTCACCTTCGCGCAGTTCTTCCACCAGACGCGGGCCTTCGGGCGTCTCGATCCGGGTGCCCGGTGTGAAACAAATGACGCCGCCCGACATGGGCTGTCTCGCGGCACTCCGCAGGCCGTCAAGCGAGTGGTGCACAATCCACATTTCCGTATTGCGCGGGGGGATTTCGTCGAGGAACATCAAGAGAGGCGGCGTGTCGCGACCGGCATCAATCATGGTAACGGTATAGCTTTGCGCCCCATCCGTGACGACAAAACCGCTATCCACCTGTGGGTCTTCGACCTCCACGGCCTCGATATCATTTGTGTGCGTGATCGCCGCGCCCACCAGGCGCCGTACCATCCGCGCCGCGCGTTTGCGATTTGTTACATCACCATTTGCCCGCTCAAGGCGCAGGAGTTCACTGGGTCCGTCCACCCGTACCACATCGCCCCGCCAGGACCACGCGGCCCCAATGTTGAGCGACGATACAGGTGCGGCTTCTAAACCGTCCACTTCCGTCTGCGACCAGGAGATGACAAACGTGCCACGAAAGCCCGTCTTCATTGCCTATATGCCTGCCTTTTATTCTTTTTATTAACGAATGGTTAACAGACGCAGAATCACCCTGGGAAGCCCCCCGATTCGGAATTTGTCCAATTTTTCGATTGCCGTCACATCTGGCCCACAGACCGCACTGGGTCAAAACATTGTATTGCCCGGCGGATTTGCGCAATTCTGCATTCCGGGTAGTCTGTACGTCAGATGCGTTGCGGGAGGCGAAGATGAACAAGCTTGATGAACTGGATGATGCCGCACGACTGGCGGTGTTGAACAGCGTGCGGTTTGACGATGGTCGCAATGCGCGTGCCAAGATCGGATTTGTTCTCATTCCTAATGAGCAGACGATCGAAGACGACATGATCCGGCACATGCCACCGGGTGTGGGCACATTTTTCAGCCGGGCCACCATGCCGCGTGAAATTTCTACCGAAAGCCTGGCTCAGCTACGTGGCTCTCTGGCGGATACGGCGCGACGCATCCTGCCTGATGACGGTCTGGATGTGATCTGCTTCGCCTGTACCTCCGGCACCGTGGCCGTTGGCGAAGAGGCCTCCTGCACGGAACTGGCCAAAGGGGCGCCGGGGGCCAAAACATCAACCCTCGCCGGGGCCGTGCGCAAAGCACTATCCGCGATGGGCGCACGGAACATCACGCTTGGGTCACCCTATGTGTCGGAGTTAAACGACAATGTCGCGGCCTATCTGGAAGAGGCGGGTTTCAACATCGTGGCCGCCCACGGCATGGGCCTGCACTACGACACCGAGATGATCAGGGTCTCGCCCGCGTACCTGATCGACTACGCCCGCGCGATCGACACGCCCGAGGCGGACACCATCCTGCTCAGCTGTGGTGCCCTGCGCAGCATCGACGTGGTGGATGAGATCGAACAGCGCCTTGGCAAACCGGTGATCTGCAGCAATCAAGCGATGCTTTGGGACTGTCTGCGGCTGGCCGGAGTGAGAGATAAGTTGACGGGGCTGGGGCGGCTCCTTCGCGAGCACTGACACGCGGGCAATAGCCCAGTTTTGTTCAAATGTCTTTCCGTGCAGGCCCCCACCTGTCGGTCAGGTGGCTGATGATCTGATCCCGGGTCTGGCGATAGGCGCCAAGCTTGGCGTCGCGGGTTTCACCAAGCCCAGTTGGATCCATGATTGGCCAATAGATGACTTCAAGGTGAAAGACACGGGTCAGTTCCAAGGCGCGGCGCTGGCTGGCCGGGCTGAGTGCCACCACAAGGTCAAAGGATGACAGGTCATCACCCCATTGCTCCATCTCATCAAAGCTGCGGGTGCGGTGACGGTCCAGAACCACGCCGATCTCCCCACAGACAGATATGCTGAACCCGTCAATATCCATATCGCTCTTGACGCCGGCGGACTGAACGTAGGTGTCAGTGCCGTAGAACTTCTTCATGATCCCTTCGGCCATGGGCGAACGCACGGCATTGTGGTCACAGCAAAACAGCACTGACTGAGGAAGCTCCTCGCCCATTCGCGTCAGGCCCCGAAATGCAGCACGCAGATCAGCGTGAAGAGGCGTCGGGCGGTGTCATTGTCGATATCGGCCTTGCCTTCCAGGCGTTCTTCCAGAATGCGGGCACCCTCGTTGTGGATGCCACGACGCGCCATATCGATCGTCTCGATCTGGCTGGGCGGCATGTTCTTGACCGCATCGAAATAGCTTTCGCAGATCGCCCAATAATCCTTGACCACTTGCCGGAACGGGCTGAGGGACAAATGGAACTCCGCCGCGGGATCTTCAGCCTCGGTGCGGATGTCGAACACCAGCCGTTTTTCGCAGAATCGACAGCTGCACGCGGTAGGGGCCCGGCGGCACCACGCGGTCATCCCGTTTGGGCAGATCAAAGGTGTTCCCTTCGATCAGGTCAAACATGGCTACCTTTCGCTCCTGCTCGATCTCGGGCGTGGGCGGTGGCAGATTGGCGTCATCCAATTCGATGTGGCTGATACGACTCATTTTACGATCTTTCACTTGGCAAGCTTCCGAACCACTATCGCAGGATGCATTTTTGGGCAATCCGACTTCGAATTGAGCACGTGAATCGCGACCCGTAAAACACAGGTCAGGATTAGGCGGGAACCATCGCCGTGACTTCGATTTCGATCACCATGTCCTCATAAACCAGCGCGCGCATGGGAATGCCTGTCGTCGCAGGTCCGGGGGCGGTGTAGGAATTTGAGCGGATCAACAGGTTTTCGTGCAAAGCATCGGCGGATGCGTTGCCCTGATAGAATGTTGTGACCTTGACCACATCATCCAGCCCCGCGCCCAGATCGGCCAGCACCTTGGCCATATTCTCCATCGCGCGCCGGGTCTGGGCCACCATGTCACCCGGGTCGATCACCTGCGCGTTGCAGTCAAGCGACACCTGCCCGCCCACGTGGATCATCTGCCCACATTTATTGCCGTGTTTGTAGGGCAAGGGCGTGGTCCAATCCCAATGCCCCTCGGGCCAGGCGTGCATCTTGGGGCCATGCATCGCCGTGACGGATATTTTGGTCATCATTTCCGGGTTCGGGAAACGTGGCACGGGCATACCTGTTGGCGCGGGCCCGGGATCCGGGAAACGTGCCGCCCGGATTTGCGCGGGCTTCTCCCAATCCTCCGCCGTACCGCCGCCCACATAAAACACGTTGAGCTTGACCACATCACCGATGGCCGCACCCGCGAGCGTCAGCGCACTTTCAAGTTGATCCATCATCACCTCGGTCTGCGCCACGACATCGCCGGGCATATCAAACTGCCCATCCGGTTTCTGGGCGGAAAGATCGCCGGTGAAAACCATGTCGCCACAGACGACAACATGCGAGAAAGTCGGGGGCAATTTCGGCATCGATGGCATGTGTATTTCCTGACGCGGCAACGGCTGATCATCCTCGCGGCGCATGGCCACGCCTTCGATTTCGATCATCATCTTCGGATAACACAGCTCGGGCAGCGCGATCAGGTTGACCACTGGGCAGGACGCGCCACTTAGAATGCCTGCCAGCTGTGTTAGAAGCCGTGCCTCAGCGCCTGCATCGCCCACGAAATAAACGACCAGCCGGACAAGATCACCATAATCCGATCCCAGATCGTGCAGAACATCCGACAGGTACGCCATCGCCGCATCACACTGCGCGGTGATGTCGCCCGGGTTGCGTACAGTGCCCTTGGCGTCCAGATCGACCTGCCCGCCGGTGAAAATCATCTGGCCCGCCCGTACGCCATGCTTGTGCGTCAAGTCTACGGGCCAGTTCCAGTGTCCCTGGGGCCAGCTATAGGTTCTCTTCATCCCGATATCCGCGCGCAATTTACCACGGACACCACGCTACACCAGCCGGGCCAGACGTCGATGGATTTTGTGAATGGCCGGGGCATGCCTTGGGGGGTCAAACTGCCCCGGCCTTGGCCTGATCAGGCCGTATGCGCGTTGTGTCCGAAATACATGAACTCACGGTCCATGCCGGCCACATCGCCCGCATTCAACGAAAGGTTTGCCCCATCCACCATCTTGAAACTCTTTTGCGCCTTCACCCATTCATCTGCGTTCTGCAGCGTGGTCAGCGTGTAGCTGGTGGTCTCATTGAGGTAGTGTGTGGGGATGATCACCTTGGGCTTCAGCCGTTCTACGATGTCATTGCCCATGTCGTAGGACAGAATATGCTGGGAGCCGTCCACCGGAAGGGTCAGCACATCCACCTGACCAATCGCATCCCAGAATTCGGCGGGTGGATTGTGGCGGTTATCGCCCCAGATCAGTGTCCGGATACCGCCGGTTTCCACCAGATAGACCACCATATCCATATGGCCCACATTATCAGGCGGGCAGGCATTGACGCCAAATTCAGCCAGCGCATCCGTCCAACTGTACCAGCCCGGCGCCACACAGGCATGTTTGTCTGCAAACCCGGTGATTTTGAGATCGGCAAACTCGAAATTGCCCACCATGCGGTCGAGCACCATGGTCGAGACCGGACGGTCGATTGCATCGTGATCGAAATGCGTATGGGTCGACATGCAGATATCGACCTGTGTTTCCGGAAACTCGTTTTTAAACCAAAGGCCCCAGGCACCTGACGGATCGTCGCGCCAGGGATCAAACAGGACCGTCGCACCGCCGGGGGATGTGATCTTGATAGCGCAATGACCGTAGAAATCTATGCCGACATCGCCCTCAACCGCAGCACCCGTTGTGGCTTGCATATCAATCACGCTGTTGTTGTTGCCGGGCTGCAACCAATCCGTCGAATGTGCCTGTGCCTTTCCGCTGCCAAGCATCGTTGCCGCGGCCCCGACACCTGTGGCCCCCGCCGCGAGAAAGAAGGATCGGCGTGACAGGCCCGGCGCCAGATCATCGCGTGCGCCGTGTAATAGGGTAGGTTTTAAATCTTCTCTTTTCATGCGTTTTGTCCCTGTTGTCAGATGGCAAGCGGCCTGATGCCGCCGTGAACAGGCTAACAATCAATCTGTCTTTCGAGAGTATGGAAAAACCGATGGGGAAATGGGGGTTTTCCCCCATATTCATTGGATCGACAAAAGAAGGCTGCGCAGGTTCTGACCCTTGCCATGGATGCCCAGCTTGCGCCGGATATTGTTGCGATGGAAATCGACCGTACTGGTTTCGCGTGCCAGGGTCTGCGCAATCTCCTTGGTCGTCTGGCCGCGCATGACCATTTGCGCAATCTCCAGTTCAGCCGGTGTCAGAGCTTCGAACGCCGTGGCCAGTTTGCTGGAATACGACGCCGATATGGATTTGAGGCTGCTTTCCATCAGTTCAAGATAGGTGAGCGCCACCGGATCGCTGCTGAGCCGGGTGCGCAGGCGTGACACATGCGGCATCACGAGGCCCTTGATCTGGCGCAGAAACTGCTGGTCATAATCCTGCCGCGCCTGCTCGACATTCGAGAGCAAGACCCGCAATGCGGTGTTGGCCTCTTCCAGCTCGGATGTACGATCACTGACCCGCTTTTCGAGCTGATCCAGCGTGTCCTGTAACTGCGCTTCAAGGCGTTTGCGCGCGTCGATTTCCGTCAGCAGCACCAGATCGGCCTCGATCACCCGGGCAAACTCCTGCAACCCTTCGCGGAAGAGAAGCGCGCGCTTGTTGCGCCGACGGTCCAGCACGCAAATCGTGCCAAAAACCTCCCCATCCGGCCATTTCAGCGGATAGCCGATGTAAAAACTCATCCCTTCCTCAAGGTCTTCATTATCGCACCAACGGGCCTCACATTGCGCATCTTCGACGATCAATTCACCGTCATTGTCAAAGACACCCTGGCAATAAAGCTTGTCATGCAGCCGAAATTCCCGACCAACTTCATAAGGGTTGCCCGGCGTCCGACTGGTCACGAAAACCGCATGTCGCGGGGCATCCGTGCGCATGACCAACCCGGCGGGCACATCAGACAGTTTGGCGATCAGATCAATAATCCGTTGCCAATTGGCAATCGTCTCTGTGGGGATATTCGGCATGACCTTCGGCATAGCGCAAGTCTAAGGGGCCGCCGCCAGCCCGCGCAAGCCGTCTTACTTGTTGAGGTGATCCAGCCGCGCCCGCACGGACAGGCCATGCGCCTCAAGGCTCTCGGACTGCGCCAGCGTTTCCGCCGCCGGTCCGATGGCACGCAAGGCCTCTGGCGTCATCCGCGCCAGTGTGGTCCGCTTGAGAAAATCCATCACGCTCAGACCGCTGCTGAAGCGGGCAGATCGCGCTGTGGGAAGCACGTGATTTGGCCCGCCCACGTAGTCGCCAATGGCTTCGGGCGTCCAGGCGCCAAGAAAAATTGCGCCCGCATGGGTGATTTTGGCCGATAGCGCATCGGCATCACCAACGCAAAGCTCCAGATGTTCGGGCGCCACGCGATTGGATAGCTCCGCGGCGCAATCAAGATCAGGTACCACGATCACTGCGCCGAAATCACGCCAACTGGCCCCAGCAATCTCACGCCGCTCAAGGGTTTCAAGACGCGCATCTATGGCAGCACTAACCGCATTGCCAAAATCCGCGTCGTCCGTGATCAGAATGGATTGCGCGCTTTCGTCATGTTCCGCCTGGCTCAGCATATCAAGCGCGATCCAGTCGGGGTTGTTGTCCTTGTCGGCAATGACCAGAATTTCAGATGGCCCCGCGATCATGTCAATGCCGACCTTGCCAAACACCCGGCGCTTGGCCGCGGCGACAAAGGCATTGCCCGGTCCGGTGATCATGTCGACGGGCGCAATCGTGTTCGTGCCATACGCCAGCGCTGCAATCGCCTGCGCGCCGCCGATGCGGTAAACTTCGTCGACACCGGCCAAACGCGCGGCCAACAATACCAGCGGGTTGGAAATTCCATCTGGCGTTGGCACCGTGATTGCCAACCGCTCAACCCCCGCCACCTTGGCCGGGATCGCGTTCATCAACACGGATGAGGGGTAAGAAGCCAAACCACCGGGAACGTAAAGGCCCGCCGCGCTGACCGGCGTCCAGCGCCAGCCCAGCATTGCGCCATGCTCATCCGTCCAACTGTCATCCGCCGGCATCTGGCGCGCATGGTAAACTCTGATACGCTCCGCCGCCAATTCCAGCGCATCGCGTTCAACAGCGGGCACTTGCGCCACCAATTCATCAATTTCGGTCTCTGAAAAACGCAGCCTATCCGCGTCCAGTTCCATGCGGTCAAACCGCTTGGTCATGTCAATCACGGCCGCATCGCCGCGCAATTGCACGTCACTGATAATCTCTGCGACGGCCGAATCAACGTCGGGACTGTCCTCGCGCTTGGCGCCGAGGAGTGCTGCAAACGCCGCCTCGAAATCCGCATCGGTGCTTTTCAGAAATACCGGCATAGCCCAGCCTCCTTGATCTGGCAGAGGCTTACTTGCATCGCCCCCAAGGCTCAACCCGGCGCAGCGCAATTAGCTGCACCACATTCGCGCAACTTCTACGCGCCGTGATCCGGTGTTTTCTTGGACGGCGCACCGTAAGGCCGCGTTACATCCCGTAACGTGGCTTCCAGCGCTTCGACTTCCAGCCGAATTGCGCCATCGCCCGCCAGGGTCAACAAAACATACCCCGCACCCTCTTCGCCGGGCTCGAACGTTATCGCCAGCAGCGACAGGATCATGTCCTTGTCGGACCGGTCGATGCCCTGGCTCGCAATACGCAAAACATTGTCTACCACCAGAAGCGACCTCACCCGTTCCGGACCATGCCGATCGCGACCGTCATCTTCCCATCTGAAACGGTTGACCAAGAGTGCAAACCGGCGATCCGCCGCGCGCCACGACATCTCAATGATCGGAAAAACAGCGTCCTGCAGAAGCGACGACATGACCTCAAGATCATCGGCGTCCAACGCACCAAGGTTCAGGGGCGCCTCGTCCCCATCTTCAAAACGCGCGTCTTCACTCATTTCCCCGACACCCTTTCGATCTTGGCACCAACGCCTTCGAATTTACGCACCACTTGCTCATATCCGCGGTCCAGATGATAGACCCGGTTGACCACAGTATCCCCCTCGGCGGCCAACCCGGCCAAAATGAGCGAGACACTGGCCCGCAAGTCAGTTGCCATGACAGGCGCACCCTTGAGGCGATCCACCCCCGTGACCGTGGCCGTACCGCCATGAACCTCGATCCGGGCTCCCATGCGGGTCAATTCCGGCGCATGCATGAAGCGGTTTTCGAAAATCTTCTCCTCCAGCACCGAAGTCCCGTCCGCGGTGCACATCAATGCCATCATCTGCGCCTGCAGATCCGTCGGAAAGCCGGGAAAGGGCTCTGTCGTCACATCGACGGATCGCACCCGGCCGTTTTTGCGCGCGACTTTGAGGCCTTTTTCCGTTTCGGTCACCGAGATGCCCGCCGCATCCAGTTTTTCGCAAAATGCGCCAACCAGATCAATCCGTCCGCCGAGGCATTCCACCTCACCACCGCAGATCGCCGGTGCCAGCATGTAAGTACCCAGCTCAATTCGATCAGTAACAACCGGGTGCGTTGCCCCACCAAGGCGATCAACGCCCTGAATGGTGATCGTACTTGTGCCGTCGCCTTCAATCTGCGCACCCATCCGGCGCAGACATGTAGCCAGATCAACGATTTCAGGCTCGCGCGCCGCGTTTTCCAGAACGGTCGTGCCCTTGGCCAGCGTCGCCGCCATCAGCACGTTTTCCGTGGCCCCAACTGATGCGAAATTGAATGAAATCTTTGCGCCCTTAAGCCCTTTGGGTGCCTTGGCATGCAAGTACCCGTCACGCAGGTCGATTTCGGCCCCAAGCGCCTCCAGCCCCTGAATGTGCAAATCCATCGGACGCGCACCAATCGCGCAGCCGCCGGGCAGCGACACAACCGCATGTCCCAACCGCGCCAGCATGGGCCCAAGAACAAGGTTCGACGCCCGCATTTTGCGCACGATGTCATAGTCTGCCACGTGATTATCGAGGTTGTGACTGGACATCACCAGCACCTGCCCGTCCTGCAGGCTCGACACTTCCGCCCCGAGGGAGCTCAATAGCTCTGTCATGGTCTTGATATCTGACAGGCGCGGCGCGTTTGTCAGGGTCAGCGGCTCATCGCTCAGGAGCGTCGCCGGCATCAATGTCAGGCAGGCATTCTTCGCCCCTGCGATTGGTATCTGGCCCTTCAACGGGCCATTTCCTGTCACAACAATCGAATCCATCTGCTCTATCCCTCGCCTTTGCCTGTGTTCTGCGCGCCCCGCGCACGTGTCTGCGCTTTTCGACGCGCAAGATTAGCTTTCAAAGCCTGTTTGAGCCTCTCTTCGCGCGTTTTTCCGGTTTTTTTCGGTTTCTTTTCTGGCGCTTTTTTGTCCATGTTTACTCTCTACATCAGCAGCCAATAAGGGTCCAGATAACCCTTGCACCATATGCAATAAGGGTCTAATCAGCCCGCCACGGCGTGCTGCTGTAGCTCAGTGGTAGAGCGCACCCTTGGTAAGGGTGAGGTCGGGAGTTCAATCCTCCCCAGCAGCACCAGATTACCAAATAAATTTTATAAATTTCAGATACTTACATAAAAATTGAGGTTTCTAATCCACCCTAGAATCCACCCAAGCACTCTAAGCATGCTGCAACTGGGGAGTGTCGCCTCGATGATGTTACGAACGTAACCGTGTTGCAAAACTTATAAATACGATATGTGGCATATCAAGTCATACACGCTTAACGACACTACAGATTCCATTTCGAGAGTTGTGCCTCAAGTTCGTTGATGCAGCTCTTAAGTCTGTTCGCAGAAGAGAACTGTGCATTTGTATCTATCAAAATTGCGCCTAAGCGAACTGAAGTTTCATTTTTGGACGGAAAACACACAATTGCAGAGCGGTCGCCTCTATAGCAGCGAACAAGCCAATCATCGTCTTTTGGATTGCCAAAAAAATCTCTTAGTGCTTTCCTATTGTTTTTGACACTGAGGTTTTCGTATACGGGATCACCGGTACTCAATGCTTCATGAAGACCAGAATTTTTTAAGGGAAAAGTAAGGCCCTCCTCAACGCTAGTATCAAAACCTACGCACTTCCAAGGTTTCAAAGCTGTAGGTCTGCATCTTGGCAAGTTCACAAACCTTAAGAGGGCTACGCGCACATCGGTAGTTCTTTCTGTTGGCGTAGCGAAGTTTGAAATAACTCGCGATGTCAAATTTTGAATGTCCCAAGCTAACTTTAACTGTTCTTTCTCGTAAATTAATGCGTTTTGAGCTTTCTCGAAACCACGCGCTGCAAGTTTGGACGCACGCCGACCATTCATCTCAAAGTCTAATAAGCCGTAGTTAGTCGTGTCTGTATCAATCCGAATATGATTTTTAAGCCCGCGAGTATTCAATTGATGCGATCCAAAGACAGCTGTCACCAACAATCTCAAAAACAAGTTTCTGGGAGTGGATTTTAGCGCTTCTAGTTCTGATGTTATTGTGACTATGTTTGGACCAAAAATAGCTTCATCTTCGAACGTCCAAGCAGGTAGATTTGAGACCAAACCACCATCCGAGTACTCTACTTCATCGATTAGTACAGGCTCAAAAATAACAGGGACGGCAATTGACGCAGCGACGGCCTTGGCTACTGGCATGTCTCGGGTTTGGCCTGATGAAAAAAGTTCGACTTCACCTGTCGTAAGATTAGCAGCAACAATTCTCAGCGGCATTCCAGTGTGTTGATACAATTCTCCGAACGTAACCCATTCGCCATTAATCAAACCAGGTTGCTTTTCATTCAATCTTGCTAGCAATAGCGAATTGAAATTTTTCTGAAACTCATCGAGCGAAACGAACCCCTTGAACTGAAAAATCGTATACCACGTTAGCACAGTGCAAAGAAATAGAATGGCCACTGGTAAACTGGCTAAAACTGAGACGTTCCATACAAAGCTATTTGACAAGGTTAAGTGCAAGAATAACGCTGTGGCAAGGGCTATAATCGAGAGCAACGCGATAGCGTACTTTACTGTTCGACGTCGGTTTTCGTACCCATTGAATCGATTTATCCAACGCAGCCCGCCTCCGAAGATTTCACTTGGATGCCGAAACTCAATCGGTTTCAGATACTGCATTAACGAGGTTTTCTTTGTTTCTCGGTTAAGAATTTCCTCACTGGAAAAACCGGCTGCTGCGAGAGATGCGACGATTGCACCCGCTGAAGCGCCCGCAAATCCAACTATTGAAATGCTAGTGTCTTTCTCAAGCGCCTCCAGAACGCCCAAATGCGCCACACCGCGCGCTCCTCCTCCTTCAAAGACGCAAAATGCTCTTATCCTTTTTGCTTTTTTTACCATTTTCTGTCCCCAATTATTCCGAAAATCACATATACCAAGACTACATGATGTGCTAATGTCTAACAAAAAATCAACTTGTAGAGCGAGCAGAGCAGATGAACAACCAAAGCAAATCATTGCGCGAAGCAGTTTGGCTACGTGATCTAAAGCAAGTTAAGCTACTACTTGCGTCAGGTGCGGATCCAAACGCAATTGATGACTCTGGCTTGTCTGCGATTTTTCATGCGGTTGAGGCTGGGAACACTCAAGTTCTCCAAACGCTGATTCATCACGCAGCCGACTTGTCAGCCAGAGACCCTTCCGGTTACACAGCACTCGACATTGCAACTTTTAACGAACACAATGTAGCAGTTGAAATTTTGAGGGATGCCATAGATGCCGAGGCGCGCCAATAAAAAGACAGCCAGACAGAAAGCACATACTTGTCCCGTTGTCGTTCATGTTGCAGGTGGAAAAGACATACTGTTTGCAAAAAATGAAGCCGTTCAAATTGCGAAATTTCTTGCATCAGTTGGTTCCAATGATGAAAAGCACACTGACCCACACCATTGGCGTCAATTCGACTCGGGACCGTTTCGAATGGCGGACGAAGGTATTCGGGTCCACCTAAAAAAGAATGGCTTCGATAAGCGAAGCAGGAAATCTGTTTTTGTTTTGGCAAGTTCACCTTCGCCTCGAACTTTCTGTGCCGGCCACTGTCAAAGCAGGAACCGTCCAAGTATTACTAATACAACCGACGGCCTGCGTTGCTCCTGTTGCTGAGGCAAATCAACATCTTTCTACCTAGCGAAAAACTGCGGATAAAAGAATTGCTTGAACATTTCCAAATTGACGGGTTCAGGTTCTCTGGTTCATGGATGGACTAACAGTCGACCTTGCCACCACCAACCCCGGCTCCTTGGGAAAGCTCCTGATGTCGAACCACGTAAACCGCGTGCCGTCTGCGTTCGTCTTGTTGCCCCACACCAACCCATCCACTCCCTGCCGTATAAGCCCTGCTCGGAATGCCCGTAGGTCAATCAGATACCAGCTCTCAATCGCCGTCTGAGCTGTATTGGCATGGCCGTAGAACAACCAGTCGCCTTTGCCGTTCACTATCTTGGATAGCTCTGTCTCCGCCCCAGAGGCGACGCGAGAGCGGATGGTGAACTGATGCGGGTACCTGTCTGCGTAGCCAGGTCTACGAACCCGTGCGGCGATACGCATGTCTCTGGCGTCCAACATGAGAAGGTCTGTAGCCTGATGCCAGTCCAGTGGATCTGGTGAGGTCTCCAGGAGATGGCTGCCCACAATCCGTTTTATCTGCGGCAGGAACTGGTCTGACCAGGTCCGGTTTACAGCATAATGGTTCATAACAAAAACCTCGTACTCAAAACCCAAACAGGGGCACTCGTTACTGCCCGTTAAACATGAGTTCAAAAACTCCGGGCATCTGCAAATTTCTTTGTCAGTCGTAACCTCAGATTCACTTTCCGGAGTGTAGTAATCAACCTGCCTCTTGGCAGAGGACGGAAGCTAGAGGCCTTGTCGAATTCCAGCAGATAAGGTCTCTACTTTCTTCTTCATCACTCGGCGCAAAAGCAAGTTCACGCTGTTTGCCTCTACTACACTAGTCACGAGTTGTATGATTGTAAGGTTGGAAGCCTTGTTGCCGGAACTGCAAGGCTTCCTTCACCTGCTAACAAAGAATTCCTTCCTCACTATTGCGACCTCTACGCCTTCTGCTTCCAGCGCAAAGATGTTCGCCGACACATAGGCTGGCTTGGTGCCCAGTGCCGTCTCGTCGGCCAGGATGAGCTTGTCACCGGGGCGCATGACCTTGCGCAGGATTTTGAATGCTGGGCGGTCCATGACACGGCCTTCACGAATGTCAGTCAGCACCAACTCCGCACCCACGTAGTACACCTGACGCACCTTCGTGTCTGACGCCCCATCGCGGGATTCAGCAACGTAGCCGAACACCCGCTGGTCAGCTTCGCGGAAAGCTTCTGGATGGCAGACACCGCAGGTCATCTCACCTCCCTTCCTGCGGCGTCTGAGCGGTTTCCAGGTGTTCGGTTTCCGGGATGGCTTCCATCAGAAGGTGCGCTGCTTGCTCCAGCGCAGCAGTTTCAAAATACCAACCTTCAAAGAACTTCTCGGGCACGAAGTTGGTGTCTGCAGCCATGATCTCTTTTTGAATGATACTCAGAGCCGTACAGAGGCGGTGATGAACAGTGTGGTTCATTGGGCGTCCCCTGACTCAAGTTTGTCCAAGTTTTCGGCAAGTGCCTTTGCGCGTTCGAGCGCGACGATGGTGACCGCAATGCGTGGGCTGTCAAACTTGCACCCTTCCACACCCATCAAGTCAATGCCTTCTAGCATCTCAGCCAGTATGACGGCGTCGTGTTGGCAATCTGCCAAGGTTGGTCTTTGAACTTGGGCATCCATTTGAAGTCCCTCCTATGAGTTATTGGATCACGTACTCATGCACCGCGCCATTGACGGCAATGCGGGAGATGGTGGCGAGTTGCATGCTTGCGCACTGCATTAACTTGAAATATATTTAAGTTACATGACTCATTTGGTCAATGCATAACTTGAAAAAAATTGAGGTTTATAGTGCTGACGGGAACACAATGCGCGGCAGCAAGAGCTCTCTTGCGATGGAAGCAGGCAGATTTATCGAGCGCCATCAATGGCATGGGTGGAAAGTTAAGCGTGACTGCAATCACAGCTTTTGAAAGAGGCGGCGCCATAAGGGAAAGCAATGCAAAGCTCATTTCAGAGGCGCTTACCAATGCCGGAATTCAATTCATCCCCGAAAACGGTGGTGGGCCTGGGGTGAGGTTGAAGAAGTAGGTGCGGGTCATCTAGGGAGTGATAGCCGCAGCACTTAACGGGGATTGCCGCAAGAGTTCAGTGCAACCTCATGCTTTTCGTATCAACAGGGGTAAACAGCTCCAGAATTGCCTCTTCAAATTCATCCAATGTTTCGGGGCAATCAAGCGACCCATTATCCTCCGCTGGATTGTCAGCAGGCGTAAAAGTCAATCTACGGGCGAACGGGCTCGAATATGTAATGCGGAATTTTTTATTCTTGGGCATAATCAAGAAACCATTTTAACAAGCGATAACACTTTTTTAAGACCTAACTACTTCTTCGGCTATTCGGGGATTCCCGTATCCGACAAATTGTGGTTTGCCTGTAGGTAGGTTGAAGAAGTGCAAGTAGATATTGCGGGCTAACCGCGAATGTCAGCTGTTGTGGCTCTGCGGACAAAGTGACGTTCGTGGCATAGCGGATTTAGCAGAATCCGAATTGTACTGGTCCACGCCGTTAACGTGACTAACACATCGTTAACTAATTAATGGGAGGTTAACCGTCAGACCGGGAAGAGAGGGCCAAACGGATGGGGATGTCACCGAATAGACTGTTTGAATTGATAAAAAACCTTTCCGGCACACTCCACGAACTTGAGCAGGCGGGAATCCGTGTTGAGATTGGAGATGATTTCGCAAAATACCGTACCTTGCGAGGTCAACTATCTGATCGAGGCCCAATCTACCCGATGTTCGATGTGGCGAGTTCGTACATCGACCATACCAACGGTTTCTGGATCTGCGGCTTTTCTCCATGCGGGGAGCTGATTCACACTCAGGCGGTAAGGGTCCTTGATCTTTCAGGTGTGTCGCTCGCTCAACACCTGAGTGAACATCGCCACAAATACATTACCCCAGATTCAACACCTGACCCGGACCTCACGTTCTATTCAGGCCCAGAAGCGCTCCAGACAATCACAGGTAAAGTCTGCTACCAGGGCGAATTCTGGCTTCGGGCCAGCGGTCTTGGTGGGCCACGAAGCCAAGGTGCTACGTCACTACTGTCGCGAATCCTCCTTGAAATCATGGTCAGTGCCTGGAACCCATCTTTTGTGTTTGCATTTGTTCCCAAGAAATTGGCTGCGAAGGGAGCCCATCTTCGGTACGGTTATAGCCATTGCGAACCCGGCCACTGGTTGGGGCCGGATCAGCAGGTAACCGAAGAAGATCACTTAATCTGGATGGGGGCCAATGATATGGCAAATTTACTTGCAAGAGCACCTCAGAGCGTTCGGCTTGCAAACGGGTACTCTACTGTCCAGCGCACTTCTCTACCCGCTGACATAAAAAAACGTATAGGTGCATGAGAGAAAAGTCGGGTCAACGAATTAACCAATGATATCCAAGACACTGGATATCGAAATGACCGACCCCGTTGATCTGTCCTCACGAACGGCAGCTGTGCGGACTTTGCTGCCGTTCGATTTGTTTGAGCTAACGTCCGCTTTGTGCCCTTTGCGACCACAGCGAAAAGCACCAAAGGTAGAAAACCGAAGTTAGCTGCGGGTGCGAACTAGTCGCCGAGCGTTTTCAGTAGCTGACGTTCGTTTAGTCTTGAAACCAGGTATTTTTCTCCAACGGTGCGAGGCGACACGGAGCCCGAAAAGTCGATTCAATGATCGCGTTGCTAGTGCGCGCAGCGCAGAAAACGCTGCAACCCTATAGAATATTTTGAGCCACGGTGTCTGGAACACAGCCATTAACATATGTTGAAGCGAAGTTATCAGGCCCTGTTTTCGAAACTTAGGATTATGCCAACTCCGGAGTTTTGAACTTCGCTAGCATAGCATCCGTTGATGTTGGCTGCGGGTTTACAAATCAGACCTAGTTAGTTCTCCAGAAGCACCTGTTTTTCGGCTCGCACTTATGCCTCTTTGTGGGTTCCATTTCATTGAAACCGAGTTGAAGACGACCGGCGTCTTCCCTCGAGAGTTAAATACCCAGCAACACTGATTAATGGTTCGTTAACAATAATGTGAAACGAACTGTGCTGAAAGTAACGTGTTTTTAAGACGAGGCGTCCGATGAATATTCTTGTCATTGATGACTGCGAGTATGACGCGCTTGAGCTATCCACAAAACTGTCTGCCATCTCTCCTGACGCGACAATCACATGGGTTTCGTCCCCGGAACAAGCATTTTCCGAACATCTTGGCCGGTTCGACTTCTGCTTCATCGACCAGCACATGCCGGGAGTTTTGGGTACAGATTTGGCAGAGCGCATCAGAGGACATCTGAATGGTTCCACGCTGCGCATCATCATGCTTACGGGAGATGGCGGCGACAAAACGCGCGCACGCGCCCTGATCAGCGACTGTGATGGCTTTTTGACGAAACCAATTGACCAGCGTCGGCTTCGAACGTTTTTGAATGGCTCAAGATGTCGATGGGAGCCGTCGGAGCTTCCCAACAACATTGAGCACTATTGGAGGCTGTTGGACCGCCGTCTCGCTCCGGTTAATCACTTGTCCGATTGACGATTCCGAACTGCGCGTCACGGTCTTCAAGCCGCGCGTGGCTTTGGCAACGATAGTGTGAATTTGGACCATTGCCCAAGCTCTGCCTGGCAGAACAAGCCGGCATCGTGTTGCTCTGCAATCCGCATGCAGATTGCCAAACCTAGGCCAGTTCCTTTGTAGATCGTACGTCCATGCAGTCTTTTGAAAGGCTCGAAAATATCGGCCAAGTGTTCCTGAGCGATGCCGATGCCGTTGTCCAACACCACCAACAACCATGCGTCGGCGTCTTCATGGGCGGTAATATGGATACGAGGATCAGAGTTCCGGCGATATTTCAAACCGTTGTCGACGAGGTTTTGAAGCAACTGAGCAAGGAGGAGCGGAGAGCCCCAGATCTCCTCCACATTCTGCTCGAAGGTCAGGGTTGTTTTGGTCGCCTCGATGTCATGAGCCAGCGTCGTTTTGACGTGCTCGAACAGAGTTGACGGGCAAAACATCTCGAATTTTTGTTCCGCTTGAGGCTGCTCGGAAAACTCTTGCAGCGATAGGATTAGACCGTCCATCTGCGCGACGCTATCGGTGATAAACTCGAAAAGCCGGGCCTGAGTTTCTTCAGGCAAAGGCGCATCACCGTTGGTCAGGAGTTCAATCGGTCCTTTGATAGACCTGAGCGGAGCGCGCAGATCGTGCACGAGAATGTCAGCAAAATCCCGCAAGCTTCGCTGTTGTCGCGCCAGACGCCGCTCCAAGTTTTTGTGCTCAATCGCGGTGTCGACGCGGTGCCGGATGTCAGGCCCAGAAAACGAATTTTTGACAATATAGTCTTGGGCCCCCAGTTTGAGCGCATCGACAGCTACATGTTCGCTGCCATGGCCAGTCACCATGATAATGGGCATGGACGGATACTGCGCGACAAGAGCGGACAAAAGGTCGAGCCCATCTTTCCCCGGCATGGAATAGTCCAACAGCAGGCAATCAACTTTCGCGTTTGTCTCCAACTGTTCAAGACAGGACTCTGCGTCCCAAGCCTCGATCGTTCGATAGTGTTCTTTAGTTTCACTCGCAGCGAATATGCGTGTCAGTACCTCGCGGTCTTCGGGTGTATCGTCGACCACAAGAAGCAATTTCATATTATGACCTAAGCGTCGGCAATTCCGCGTG
Organism: Roseovarius sp. JB2-10; assembly: GCF_055693585.1. Taxonomy (NCBI): domain Bacteria; kingdom Pseudomonadati; phylum Pseudomonadota; class Alphaproteobacteria; order Rhodobacterales; family Roseobacteraceae; genus Roseovarius; species Roseovarius sp. JB2-10. The sequence continues at coordinate 603,313 of NZ_CM146337.1, forward strand.
CCGCAACCAGAACGTATATAAGCTGCGTATCTTTTGAACGAACTCGTCCCAATTGACCGGCTTGCGGATGAAGGTGTTTGCACCAGTGCGATAGCACGCTTCTACATCGTTCGCATCACCAGAGGTGCTTAAAATGGCGACTGGGATTGATTTGGTCTTATCGTGCGACTTCATGCGTTCCAACAGGTCGCGTCCATCAAAGCCTGGCATGTTCAGGTCTAATATGACAAAAAATTTCTGGTCCTCGGTTTTGTGCTCGACGTCAGACGCCCGAAACAACAAAGCATTCCACGCATCCGTTGCGTTGCAGCATCTGGAAATGTTGAGATCACTATCGCTACTCAGGTTGAGCGCGCGCAACGTGGCCTCGTAGTCATCATCATTGTCTTCGACAATCAGTACTTCCACGGTTTATCCCGTCATAATTAAGGGGCAACTTACGATATCACGTTGAATGGCCGAATTCTCCCGATGTGAAATGTAGCATGTTATCTTTGGTTGTGTCATGATTTGTTTGATCCGTGAAGGAGACATAAAACGTGGTCCCTTCACCGACCTTCGAAGTCAATCCAATGGCACCTTGTACGCTTCCAATCACTTTTTTCACAAAAGCAAGCCCAGCCCCACTTCCTGCGCCATAGCTGGCATCGGAATGCAGTCGCTTGAACATCTTGAACACGGTTTCGTGGAACTCTTCGGGAATGCCAATGCCGTTGTCCTGAACATAGTAGGCGTCCCAAATCGCCTGTCCGTCCAAGGCAACATGTTTGACATGACCGATAGAAACCTCTTTGCGTTCGGAATTGTTGTACGTCACAGCGTTGACGATAAGATTGCGAAAAACCGTGTCAATCTGTGCCAGATCAGAACTGAGGTCTGGCAAACTTGGATCAACCGAGACCTGCGCCTTTTGTTCCGCCAAGAACTCGGACATTGATTCCACGATGTCACCAATATATTCTTGCATGTTTATGGGCGTTCGCGCCGCGTCGCTTGTTATGCTCGAATACCTCATCAGCGTTGAGATTGACGTTTCAACCTGTTCACAGAGTTCGCAAATCCGTTCGATACGCGTGAGCGCTTGAGGCGCGAGTGTGTCACCGTGATCGATCTCAAGAAACTTGGCTTGGTTTGAAATTCCACGCAGTGGCGCTTTCAGATCATGCGACGCAATATGAGCGAATTCGCTGAGCCTTTCATTTGCGTCTTTTGCCTCCTCGATCTGCCGTTCACCAAGCATGATTTGCGCATTTTTGCGGACAAGGTCGTCGTGGCTTGGCAAACTCAGAAACATAGGCATCAGTCGCGCAAGCTGAATTGCGGTGTAAATCGAGATACCCGCGGTCGCCAGCTTCACAAAACCTTGCAGCGTATAAGCAGGGAACCACAACGTCAGAAGGGCTCCGGTGTGGCTGAGGGCACAGGCCGTAATGAAGCCCGCGAACATTCGCGCAACCGTTGGATCAATTAAGTCGGGTCGCTTTTCTTTGGCTCTCAGGATGATCAGAGGAATAGTGAAATATGCCAAAGCGATCAACAGGTCAGAGCCGCCGTGCAAAAATAGAAGATCGGGCCGCCAAAGCAAACACATCCCGTGGGGAATAAATTGCGCCGTGTCAAAGATACTGAAAAATAAGTCTAGCATGTTGGCACCCCTTCCGCACCGACCGTGCGAGCTCTGCCTGTAGACGGCATTACCTCATATAAATGCGCAAAGAGTTAACCTTTCATTAACTTTCAGGAGATCCGCTCACGAAATGGGGTATGAAGACTTCGATCCAGCAAGTAGTATAGAGCGCAAGCCACAGTCTCTGAGCCAGTCCTTCGCATGGGCTATGCCTGTGTGTGAGGGAGGGTCTACGTGAAAAAAGCCAAGAAGATTCTTCTCATCGAAGATGATGAGTTCACGTGCTTCATGATGCGGCAAATTGTGAAAGCTTTGGATGTGGACGTGGACTTTGCTCATGATGGTAGTGATGGTTGTGACCTGCTCTCGGAAAACCCTCATGCCTACGGTGTCGTCTTAATGGACATCCATCTCCCCGGAGTAGATGGGGTTTCTGCCACACATCGTATCCGTAATACTGATGATGACCCGCCGCAAAACATACCGATTATTGCTGTGACAACCGACACGCGATACCACGACGACCAATCAGTAAGTGAAATCGGCATGAATGGTTTCATCCCCAAGCCGGTGACTGCGGGAGATCTTGTTGGACTGGTTGAAAGATACTGTGTAGCGGCTTAGCCGAGATAGGTATTTGATTTCTGTATTAGTCTACGTTTCTAAGGCTCAAACTGTCAGCAGGGAAAGGTGCGTTTGGCTTCTGTACCAGACGGCGGGTTTCAACAACTGTTTTGCCGTCGTCAGGTGAAATGCGACAGTGGTCATGCTGCAGATGCGATGGCTATCGGGGCAACAGGAGCCACACATGCACAAGCGGCTTCGTCCGTAGCTTGTGCGTTGGCTTGCACCCTTGCGTTGCCTATGCAGCGATTAAGGGCTGCAACCGCAGCATTTTGAGGGGATGCTCAAGGTTGAATTTGGGCCGTCCTCCTGGGGAGCAATGTCGGCTTTTGGCGTATCGCCCTTATTGGGGCGCAGTGCAGCATTCGGGAGGTGTGGGCTCGTTGCCGTCATTCGACGCCAGCGTGAATACGCCGACTAGGTAATCACACGCATTTACGCGTTCGCAGTTTCGCCGAAGACTTTGCGCGTGGGTACTATACGAGCAGCAAATATCATCGCAGCCAGCTTGACCATGGAGGAGGTTGCCCTCCTCTTACATTTTGGCCAGCAACGGGTGGTGTCACCCGAGCGGCTAACGATAGTTTACCGTTCTCTACTAGGCCTTCGACTGATTGAAGAATTCTTCGACAGTTCCCAATTGATTGTAACGAGATTTGGGCTTGAAGTGCTGGCGCACTTGGTGATCCCTAATCAACGAGAATAGATGTGCGACGCGCTTCTGGCAGAGCAAATTAAGTAAACAGTGTGATTTACAAACTCAGTAGCGTCGCCCATGAACCGAGCTTACTTCCCGCCATTTTCAACGCGAAGGGAGTGTAGGTCATCGAGATTGGTCGAACACCTCAAGGCGACACTTGCCAGACGTTAGCTAGCCGGTTTTCTTCCAATGGCTTAAGGCAAGAGCGTATTTAGAAATCCTGATACCCACATGATCCTTAGGCACTTCAGGCGGAGCCAATGGTGGAAATCGTTCGATGATCCGTTCGCTCTTATCGGGGTGTGCCGTTTCCTCATTGTGTTGTGCCTTAAGAAATTGCTGCTCAACGCTCATTTGTCTATCCGTCTTTGCTGTACTGCACGATTCATTAATTACATCTTAAAGTAGATTAATTTTTTGTTAATGATGAACTTAAGATGAGTTTTATGTTGCACTGCGTCTTCGCAGCGACCCCCCCAAAAAAACCGCCGGTTGTTGCCGGGGTCATCCTAACAGGGAGGTACATATGGTTGCCCGCAAATGCGACAGGAACTGTTTGCCAGTAGCACTAGATTACCCGTTCCGACAACTCAGACGTAGCCAGACTTTCCTTGCGTAGCTCAGAAATCGTGTGAAACGAGTTCTCGCCGGTCGGCAGTTTATTGGATGAGATAGACCCGGTTCGACTTAGTCGACTTACGTAATGGAGGGAACGCGCCGTTCCGGTCTTTTTCGATTGCCTTTCTGGCCGTCGCAATTAGTTTCTCAGCTTGTGGAAACGAAGTTTTGCCTGCGTACTCTTCGAGGTCATTCAACAATACAAGTGCGTCTTTATAACTCGTCATTATTTGTATCCCTTAGGCGATATAGTGAGTGGCAGCCCCACCTGTCACAACTTTAGGGATTAGTGTTAACAATAAGTAAATTGGCTTTAATCAAAGGGAAAACAGTGTTTTTGCTAGTGGACATGCAATACGTCCACGTTGGTATTTGCTCTTTTTTCACCTGCAGATTGCGCTCTAGAATTGGCTAATTCCAACAGTTTTTCAACGATTTCGTCGAAAGCATCAGCGGTATTGTTGAAACCCTGATTGCGGGCTTCCTTGGCGGCGTTCATGGTTCGAACCAGTATTTCATTCGTATCCATAGCTCACTCCTAGCTTGGCAATAATTTATCGATCAATGGAATCACTTTGTTAATAAAAACCTAAGGAAAACTTAACCTTGAGATACGCCACGTAAATTCGGCGTTATCTTGCTTAAGTTATGTAAAAGCACTCTGTTTTGCGCGGCAGTTTCGGTGATCTAACGGGGTAAAAATCCGCGGCACTTCTAAACTTTATCTTTTGAAGTGTTTGAATTCATGCGCTTACTTAATCTACGCGGCTTTTGCTTCGTCGAATGGTATGGCGACGTGACGCTCGTCATCAAAAACTCAGCGTCCAAGTGTTTCGACAGCATGTTGACAATTACATCCAGGGCATCAGCCGTTTGAATGTAGCCGTTTTCTCGCGTTTGCCGTGCTGTATAAATTGTCCTTATCAGGAGCTCATATTTTATCATAGCAATCCCCCAGAATTAGCCAAGAATGAATTAACAACAGCTAATTTCTATTAATGGAATCCTAACGACTTCTTAATCTGCTCGATAACGAAGCTAACTTTCAAAGCATTAACGCAAGCAAACGCATCAATTCGTCCAGCACGACACCCTAAACTAAGTTGGTGTCTCGGATGGCATCTCTGGTGGCCTCTGTGACGCCCTCCGCGCGGGATAGAACTGTGGAAGCTATTCGTCGCGAGATGGAGGAGCGTGCGGAAATTTCGCACACGGCGTCTACTATTGATAGCTTTAGCCGAGAGCAACCAGCGCGGAAGCCAACAACGACTGAATTTCGCGATCCACTACTGGAAACGCCGACCCAAAACCCTTCGCAGTCTTGAAGTCACTTGCTTGAACCAGCTTTCAGTCGCTTCCAGAGTTTCTTCAGGGTCCGCCAGCCTTGGGAAAACGTCTCGCTTACTGCTAACAACTGAGAGCGCAAAGCTTTCAACTGGTTGAATAGGTTCAACCCAATTAGTGTCTTTTGGCATTTTGTTCTCCGACAATTTGCTTCTTACCTGCATAAGATACAAATTCGCCTATAAGTTGATTAAAATTCAGTTAATCCCCCTGCTGCGCGCCCAGGGTCCCGGTTAGATACCGCGACATCACGCGTTCATTCTTAATGTTACTGTCTCAGTCATTTCTGTTCTCCTTATTGAGTGCTTTGTTCCAATGAGATTGCCCATCACTGGCGATGGCGACTTCAGTATTGTTGACGATGCGATCCAATCGCCTTTCGAATTCAGCTGCAGATTCCCCACCGTTTCGATTGACCTGCCCGCCCGCAAAGGGCCCTGCCAAAACGTATGCAAAGCACGGCTCACTTGCCTTATCTCGGCGCGCAAGCTGGCCGATGATAATTGCTGCCGGTTCACTGCCCGTTGGACTACCGGAATGACGCTCTATGCGTTCAATGCGCGATTTCAAATTCATTGCTTCACCTTTGCCTCTACTCGATTCCTGGAGTCGTCATAGGCTTCACCCGCCATGGCAGAAAAAGTTTCGTGGCTGCCGTTTGGCCAGTTCGCGAACGCAAGTGCACCGCCAAATTCGTCTGGCCCTTCTCGTTGCTCGTAAATTGTTGCCATGAACAGGATATCAGGCTCATAAAACCCAATCTGTCGCTCAAGTTTTGCGATGCGCTTTGAGAGGGTCATTGCTTCACCTCAGAAGCGGCTTCCACACGCGTTTTGAAATCTTCGAAAGTTTCGCCTTGCTTGGCAAAGTGCGCTGTGTACTGACCACTTGGCCATTTAGTGAATGCCTTGGCACACCCAAATATTCTTGCCTCACCGTCACACTCAGCAGGTCCGTCCTCAGTGTCACGGCACAATGGCATGATGAAGACAATCTCAGGTTCGCCAACACCGCTCTGATGCTCCAATCTATTCAGTCTACGTGTAAGTGCAGTACTCATGCCAGTGCTCCATTTTCTGCCTTTGACATTGCGCGCTCAACGAATGCCGTATCGGCCTCACCTGGATGGGGTGTAATGCACGCGGGTTTGGCATCGATGGTCTTTGCGGAAGCGAACCATTCTTGGCCGGTGGGTTTACCGTCCGCTGCCGCGACAATTTTGCGGAACACAATCAGCCGCTCGCGTGCCATCGAACTCGTACCTTCAAGCCTGCTAACCCGTTTTTCCAACCTACTCATTTGCCTGCCTCCAATGCTGTGATGCGGGTTTCCAATTCAGACGTCTCCAGAGCGCGCCTGTAGCTCTCGACAAGCCCCATGACGCTGGCAGCTTCCAGTGGGGTCAGCTCACCCCCGGACACGGCCTGTAGAACCGCTTGGGCGGCATTGGCGGCGTCACTGGCCGATTGCATGGATGGCAAGTCAAACTCGACCGTTGTGTCCTTACGAGGTGGGGCAATGCGTTCCATGCACAGACGCAGGGCCGCCATGTCGCCGTCGAGACCCAGCTCAATGGCCTTGCGTGTCAGACCTTCTGCTTCGCCCTGAAGCAAGCCCTCAATAGCTCGGGTCGTCTTGTGACGCGCACCTTTCGGTTTGCCGGGGTTGCCCTCAGCGAACTTGCCGGTGTTATCAGTGTACGTATTGCCATCGTTTTTACGTGTCACGGTGCAACTCCAATTCTGTGAAGTTGGCTGAGCGTGACACCGTGACACCCCCTAAAGGGGGATGTCACGTATGTCACGGTAGCATCAGCGGGTGACACGTCACGCTTTGTCACGCCTGTCACGTTGGTAGAATTATTCATCTGAACACCTCCATGCGAAGCCGTCGATGACCCTGACGACTTCCTTTTCTTGCAGTGATTTCCATGCCCGACCAAACGCCTGTCTGGCGGCGCTGTTGTCGGTTCCACCAGAGAGAGAATGACGGTCGCAATAGGTTCTCCAATGATCCATCGAAACGCAGTTTCGGCTGCTCGGGAACATGTCCCCGGGTTGCTTCGCGCCGTGATGTGCAAGGGCATCATCAAGCGCCTGTAGGGCGATCTTCTGCTGGCCGGTGATTTTGATCGACTTGCCTACGGGATCGGTTTGTTCGACGACCGCCGACGTGACTTTGTCTCCGTCTTCGTCAATGCCGATTTCGACTCCTCGAAGGGAATAGGCAAAGACTTTACCCGTGAGCATGTCCCGCTGCTTGCGGGTCTCCGCCATAATGACACTGCCCGAACGCGTGAGTTCAATTTCCGTGTCAACAGCAGCCCTCAGGCTTCCGCTTCCCCGGGCACCTTTGCTGGTGTCCTTGCCAGAATGATGGATGACCATAATATGTGCGCCGGTTTGTGCACGGATGAAATCGATGTTTCTGACGAATGCTCCCATGTCCTTGGCGGTGTTTTCATCGCCTGTTCCCATGCTGCGAGCCAGGGTGTCGATCACAATCAAGGGGATATCTTCAAGCCGCTCAAGGGCGCTGACAAGGGCAGTTGCATCGCCCTTTGCACAGAGATCAAGGGGTGTTGGCAGGAGCAAGAATTCACTATTTCCCTCAATGCCTTGTATGAGCTCTGGTTGGTCAATTCGTATCGCTTCAATGCGGTTATTGATGCCATATCCGCCTTCCCCCGCAACGTAGAGAACCGGACCAATTGATCCTTCGTTCACCCCACCAATAAGATGCCCGTGCCAGGGCCTTCCAGCGGCCACATGCATGGCCAAATCCAGAGCGAAGAAGGTCTTCCCAACATTGCTTTCTCCGTAGATCACACTCACGGTTTCCCGGTCGATCCACCCTTTCACCAGGTATCGTGACTTGATGACTGGCCTGATGCAGGAGATTGGCTCCAGGGCATTGCGCAGGGTGTTTGCACGCTTCGGCAGTTCCGGTGCGATATATACAGGAGCGCTACCCACCTCTTTGAGATGCGCAGTATCTTGTGCATGTAGGCCATCGAACGAAGTCACGCGGCTTTCCTCCCCGTAACATGATCTAGGAATGCGTGCTGTCGACCGGCCTGCATCCGGTTGAAAGCCGCAAGGCAGTAGGCATCAAGTTCCTCTTCTGAGGCCAGGTCAGCCCAGTGCGCCGCCTGATCCATTTCTGAGAACAAAGCCACTTGAGGCATACCAGCCCATTCGGGACGAACAGCACCTGCGGTCAACTCAGCTTGGTGAGAAGGAAGGGATTTCAAAGCCGCGTAGGCGATTGAAGCGCGCTCTTCGTTCTTCAGGCGAACGGACCAGACGCCTGACAGCTTGAGCCAAGAGTCGAAGTCACCCAAGTGGAGAGCAAAGCCCAACACTTTGGCTGCTTTCCCGTGTTCGTCAGACACGGCTGCTTTGAAATGAGGCATGCTTCCCATCAGGCGGCCTCACGCTGAGCTTTCGCTTCTTCAATCGCGGCAACGATTTCAGACATGGGCCAGCGCGTCATGCCGCCGATTCTTACGGGCTGGGGGATGGTTCCGTCAGATACACGTCGCCACACTGTGGCGACGCTGCAGCCATAGGCGGCTGCCGTGTCTTTGACTGAAACCAGCCTGTCAAAAGACTGTAGGGCCATTTTCAACACCTCGCGGTTGGTTGGTTGCGTTGTGTTGAGATGGTATGACTTGATTTAATTCAATTCAAACAAATGCTTAGGTGGAAACTTCAGGAGGTTCTTACCCAAAGCCTGGATGAACTTGCCTGAATGTCTCAATGGTGTCCGGGCCATATTTTCTGAATGCTTTCCGGACGGTCTCGTAGGGGATATCTTGCGATTCAACAACCGCTTGAATGGCAGCATCTTGGCTTATTGGCGCGCTGCTCTTCTCAGCCCGTAAGAGTTGGCGTACGACCATGTTTGACAGTCTTCGAACTTCATCCTGAGTGTTTTCTGTTTTTAATACTGGGCTGGTTCCTTGGCCGCCACCTTCCAACTCCATGGCTTTCCCAAGAGTAAGGCCCGGCTGACCCTCTAAGTATTCGACCCATCCTTCAACGAGAGGGCGCAACAAGGCGCGCGGTATAGTAATCTGGTCTTCTCGCCATGCCTTAACGGGGTAGCATTCTGACAGTTCTTTAGGATCGAAATCCTTCTCAAGTGCGGAAAAAATTGACATCAAGATCTCGAAGCTTGCGAACTGTGCTGGAAGTTCACCCGCTTTAACGCGATCAGCATATTGGCGAGCCCTTGCATTCAAAGCACTTAAGAATTTGTTCTTATCGTCTAAATTGATCACCGCACCATCCTCACAACTTCACCAGATCCACCGGTCACATGGTCTGCCCAGCGTTCCATCAATACGCGGCGCTGCTCAAGGAAGTCCGTCCTCCGATAAGCCCTCTCGACCTTGCTACCCGTAACGTGTGCCATGGCGGCTTCGGCAACCTGATCAGAGACGTCAGTTGCTTCCGCACACCACGTTCTGAAACTGGACCGGAAACCATGCGGACGATACTCCAGCCCACTTCGCTCCATGAACCTGCTCATCGTAGCATCCGACAGCACGCCCTTGCGCTGACTGGGGAAGATAAACCCATCACGCGCCGATGGCTTCGCTTGCTCGATGATTGAAAGGGCTTCAGATGACAGCGGTACTCTGAACTCTGCTTCGTGACCTTTCTGTGCCTTCATGTTGTTGGCAGGAACAATCCAAACATCGCCTTCAATCTCATCTAAACGACATAACCTTATCGGCTTGGATCTTAGGTTGGTCAGTATCAGAAGACGCAGCGCTAATTGCGTGATCGTGCCTTCGTTCAGGCTTGCGTAATAGGTAGGCACTTCCCGCCAGGGCATAGATGGGATGTTCTGGATCACGTGCCGGGTTTTGCCCAGAAGGGCCTTTGCCTTTTCCGTCGCCTGTATATCCACGTCCAAGCCCATTGCAGCGGCATAGCGCATTGTGATCCGCAGTCGGTTGAGCGCTTTCTGAGCAGTGTCAGCTTTTTCGTGCCAGATGGGTCCTAAAGTATTTTTGATGTCTCGTTGGTCGATGTCTTCGACCGGGATTTTTCCAAGCTTTGGCAAAATGTATAACTTCAAAGGAGTGAACCAACGACCAGCTTTGCCGTCATCCCTCAATTCCGCCTTTCTTGCCTCAAAGGCTTCCTCTGCGACCGTCTCCAGAGTGTGGTCCGCTTTCTCAGCTTCACGTCTCTGTTTTTCTCTGACTTTTATTGGGTCTTTTCCCTGCCGAACAAGAGCACGCCACTTCTCCGCGTTCTCACGTGCTTCCTTAAGTGAGACACCAAACTCTCCCTTGCTGTCGAACCGACCCAGCCCCATCTCCCGCCTTCTGCCGTGAACAGTGACACGCAAGAACCATTGCCCGCCTCCGTCCGACCGCTTGTGCAACCAAAGCCCGCCACCATCAGAATACTTACCTGGGGAAGAATTCTTGATCTTAGCAGTTGTGAGTTTGTTCAATGCTCGCAAAATCTGTATCCACCCTAATATCCACCTCTATATATAGTACAGGCTGAAACAGAATGACACGGTTTGATACATGAAATTGCGATAAAAATTTGGATTCATTCAGTTTTTGATACAGAGTGACACTACATGATATAGTGTTTCAATGCTCCCCAGCAGCACCATAATTTAAGCAAAATGTGTCAACATAACTGCTTATCTGACGCATGCTGAACTCCGCACACCTCCGATCTTAAAATCACCCATAGCCAGGGATTTTGGTCAAACGCGCTGCGGGTTCCCTCGTAAGGATAAACCAAAGCATTTGGCTTGGGTTACATGCGACCCAGACATCCCACGCAACCACACCCGAGGCGTCACGCAAACATCTTTTCAACGATTGATTTGGTGGACGTATCGCCCATCGCCTGCCGCGTTCGCATGATGCCTGAATCGCCATAGGCGTTTCGCATTACTTTGTTGAATTGGCGGCTTCTGCGCAGTTCAGGATCAACTTGAATGCAGGCCTTGATGAGCTGCCGGTCATTGAAAGGATTGATGTAATTTGCGTTTCTGTACCCGATCAGACGCCCCCCCAATGTGTTGGGAAGCAACTGCTCGACAAAGGCAAAATCATATATTCTGGACCGGGCAGATTTAGGAAGTGTATCAACCCAGTTCTTGTACTCCGGGCCCCAGTAATTCAGGTTCTCTTCAGCAGGCCGGCCACCAATAAGCAGCTGTGACACCGCATGATCCAGATCATATTTAAGATCAACAGGCCATTGGTTCGCCCGTCCCATATCCATAATATTGCCGCGCAAAATGTAATCCGCTTCGGGCAAAATATCCGCGGCCACCAACTCCCGGTGCTTTGGGGGATGCTGATACCCCGTCCGGTGGCAAAAATTCCAACGTATGCGCCCTTTCGCGTCACCGTCATATGTACCCTTTTCGATTTCGGCAACGGCATCAAATATTTTGAAACGGCTCGAGACGCCCAAATCTTCGGCAATCTGCTTTGCCAAAAAACAATCAAACTGTGAAATCCACGTTGTTCTATGGGAAAAGATCATCTTGGCCTGATGCAGGCTGGCTTTCGCCGAATACGCCAGCGTTCTGCTATCGGCCCCCCGCTTAACGCCACAAAACAGGAATAGTTCTGAAGAAGTGTTCCGCTGGTTTGCCCCAGACGGGCAACCATCATATCGGCGACGTCACTCGGCGACATCTCATGCGCGTTGAAATCATCGTTTTCAGTGGGCCAGTGACGATGCAGCGAGAAGTCATCCAGATCCAGGTAGTGGTTTGACAAAACCCGCAACACATCCGGATCGCATGTGTTCTGCATGCCATAATTTCCGCCCTCTTTGACGATCAGGCGGTGGCTAACCCGGTGGTTCGTCCGCATTGGTCGATTCAGCGCCATGATCGGGGATGACGCCACCATCCTTTCGCTGCGATTGAAAACCGCGGGCAAATCAGTCACCGGATCGAAATAGACGCGCTTGCCCTTGTCGGTCAGAACAATTGCCAGATAACGGCCAGCAAAATACGTCACCTCCTGTTCGAAGGCGTTCCAGAAGTCTTTGTCGGTCAGGGAAGTGGTCAGTTTGAATGGCGCTTTACCCACAAGCGCCCCATTCGGGGTAACCGCCGCACCCAAGAGCCACCCGATGGGGTTTCCGTCGCGATCCTGCAAATCGCAATGTTCGATTTTTGGGCAATGTGTGAAATTCCAACCCATCTTGGGTTTGGGGCGCTTCCAACCCGATATCTTTTGCAACGGGTTCCGTGACAAACAGTATTGCCTGGCAAAGGATTGCTGAAAATCCAGTTCGGCGTTTTCGCATAGCTGAATTGCAGCAATCATGATGGTTAGCCTGTCTTGACGTCGAACATGCCCTGTCTAATCCGTATCAAAAGACTTTCACAGGCAGAAGAGGTCATTCCAATTGACCAGGCCCCTGAGTAAGGATCAGCGCTGGCGTTGGCGTAATACGTATTCCGCCAGACAATCAAACGAAACAAAGGCTCTGCACCGTCAACAGGACCCACCGAAAACCGGTCAGTTACGTACTGAGAGTCTCTTCGTTCCGCTGACACAGGAATTTTCGTCATGTGACGGCGCGCAAAAAAATCACCCGCCCAACTGAGTTGGGCGGGTGTCTGGGCCTGAATTGGGGAGGATTGTTTTGGGACGAGGTTATCAGGCGCAGAAAAGCGTTTGCTGCACCCTGTGCAACAATTTGGTTGGGGAATTGGCAGCCGGACCGCAATGGACCGGTTCACAGGGGGCGAGCTCAGGCAAAGCTTGGCGCTTTTGCCTGCTTTTTTCTTTCAATTGGATGATCCGCACGAAATCACTCAGCGTGGAATCATCATTGATAAGAATGCCGCCAGGCAGGTCGCAAAGGGGTTTGGCATGCAGCGACTGGGCGGCGGTTTGGCGACGCGCGATACTCATTACAACACTACTCCGTAACACTCACTAAAACATACTCGTTACGCCGTTACTGCCTGGCGTAAATAAGGATTACAAAATCATTGTGACCATATTTAGGCACATGCAGTCCTAAATACAGGATAATTACTTTCATTCCGGACTGGCCACGGTTGTGACTGCCTGCAGACCCGGAACCCGCCCACGAGCCATGGGGCAGCCAACACCGGCAACAGCCCAACTCTGACATTCCGGCAACTACATGCTGAAGGCATTAAAACAAGGCCTTTCGCCTCTGCGCCATGGTCTCTATAAGGTCAAACAACGCACCGTGCACAAAGTACGGGCCCATTGAGCACGATCACCACAGGACGACCCGTAACATGTCAATATTGCACAGAATTCCCGGTCTGTTTTCCCAGGACATGGCCATTGATCTGGGTACAGCCAACACTCTGGTTTATGTAAAAGGCCGTGGGGTGATCCTGTCTGAGCCGTCCGTTGTGGCCTATCACGTGAAGGATGGCGTCAAAAAAGTGCTCGCCGTGGGCGAAGACGCCAAGCTGATGCTGGGCCGCACGCCCGGCAGTATCGAGGCGATCCGCCCGATGCGCGAAGGGGTGATTGCGGACTTTGATACCGCCGAGGCGATGATCAAACACTTCATCCGCAAAGTGCACAAACGCTCGTCCTTCTCAAAACCCAAAATTATCGTCTGCGTACCCCATGGCGCGACACCCGTTGAAAAACGCGCGATCCGTCAATCGGTGCTGAGCGCAGGTGCACGCCGTGCAGGCCTGATTGCCGAACCTATCGCAGCCGCGATTGGGGCGGGTATGCCCATCACTGACCCCACCGGCAACATGGTTGTTGATATCGGCGGCGGGACGACAGAGGTGGCCGTTCTGTCACTGGGTGATATCGTCTATGCCCGCTCGGTCCGGGTGGGTGGTGACCGCATGGATGAGGCGATCATCAACTATTTGCGTCGTCAGCAAAACCTGCTGGTGGGCGAATCCACCGCCGAGCGCGTCAAAACCTCCATCGGCACCGCGCGCATGCCCGATGACGGGCGCGGCAGCTCGATGCAGATCCGTGGCCGTGACCTTCTGAACGGTGTGCCGAAAGAAACCGAGATCAGCCAGGCCCAGGTGGCCGAAGCACTGGCCGAGCCTGTGCAGGCGATCTGCGAAGCGGTGATGACCGCGCTGGAAGCAACACCACCCGATCTGGCAGCTGATATCGTGGATCGGGGCGTGATGCTGACTGGCGGCGGCGCGCTTCTGGGGGATCTGGATCTGGCGCTGCGCGAACAGACAGGCCTTGCGGTTTCCATTGCCGATGACAGTCTGAACTGCGTGGCCCTTGGCACCGGCAAGGCGCTGGAATTTGAAAAACAGCTACGCCACGCGATTGACTACGACAGCTAAGGCGGCCACCTTTTAATCAAAGGGAATGCCATTGGCCAAAGACCGAGGACAATCAGGAGAATTCACCGGCCCGCTCAAGCGTTTGCTTTTCGGGACGTTGCTCTTGTGTCTGCTCGGCTTCTTCGTGGTCTGGCGTATTGACAGCCCGCGCGTCGAACGTTTCCGTGCGCAGGTCGTGGACCGCGTCGTACCCAGCTTTGATTGGGCGATGGCCCCGGTGACCGGCACCGTAAATATCCTGCGCGACTTCCAAAGCTACAGCCGCATTTACCAGCAAAACCAGGAATTGCGCCGCGAGCTTCAGCAAATGAAAGCGTGGAAAGAGGCCGCGCTGCAGCTCGGTCAGGAAAATGCGCGCCTGCTGGACCTCAACAACGTGCAACTTGATCCGCGCCTGACATTTGTCACCGGCGTTGTCTTGGCCGACAGCGGCTCCCCCTTCCGGCAATCTGTTTTGCTCAACGTCGGACGCCGCGATGGGATCGTCGATGGCTGGGCCGCAATGGATGGTCTGGGCCTTGTGGGCCGCATTTCGGGCGTCGGCAACAACACCGCCCGCGTGATCCTTCTGACCGACACCTCCAGCCGCGTTCCCGTCACGATCCAACCTTCGGGGCAACAGGCCCTGCTGCTTGGCGACAACACTGTCGCCCCCCCGATTGACTTCATCGAAGATGCAGACCAGATCCGACCCGGTGACAGGGTCATGTCATCCGGTGACGGCGGCGTCTTTCCCGCCGGCCTGCTGGTCGGTCAGGTCGCCGAAGACCCGGGTGGGCGTATGCGTGTTCGGCTGGCGGCAGACTACGAGCGGCTAAAGTTCCTGAGGGTCCTGCGGGATTATGGCAACGAAGCCATCGAAGACCCCGGCAACCTGATTGCCCCCGCGATCCTGACTGACCCGTCCGAGACACCCGAAACCTCGACCGATGCAACGGCGGAGGGTGGCAATGGCTAACACGCGCCGCCCCTGGATCATGATGTGCCTCTATGCGCTGATCTGCATGGTGTTGATCTTCATTCAACTGCTCCCCTTGGATACCGTACCCAAAGCATGGACGGCTCCGGAACTGATGCTGGCCGTTACCTTTGCATGGGTGCTAAGACGCCCGGAATTCATTCCGGCATTCGTGATCGCCCTTTTGTTTTTGCTGGCGGATTTGCTGTTGCAACGCCCGCCGGGCCTTTGGGCCGCGCTGGTCCTTCTGGGCGGTGAAACCCTGCGATCTCGCGCGCCCGGACTGCGCGATCTGACTTTTCCCGTTGAATGGCTGACCGTTGCGACCACATTGGTGGTCATGACCCTCGGCTACCGCCTCATCCTTAGTTTGACGGTTGTGGATCAGGCACCATTGGGCCTGAGCCTGATACAGCTTGTGATGACGCTTCTTTCCTATCCAATTGTGGTATTTGTGACTCAAGTGGTCTTTGGGGTCCGAAAACTTGCCCCGGGCGACGTGGACGCAATGGGGAACCGGATATGAAGCGCCCGACCCGCGATAATGCAGACAGCCTGCGTATCATCACGCGCCGTGGCCTGATCCTTGGCGGCGCGCAAGCCGGCTTCATGGGGCTTTTGGCACTCAGAATGCGATACATGCAGGTCGATCAAGCCGATCAGTTTCGCCTGTTGGCGGAAGAAAACCGCATAAACATTCGCCTCATTCCGCCGGCCCGTGGTCGCATATTTGACCGTACCGGCGCCGTGGTGGCCGAAAATGCGCCCAGTTACCGCATTACGATGGTGCGCGAAGACGCCGGGGATATCGAAGAAGTCATTGCCCGGCTCGGCAACCTTGTTGAACTTGATCCCGATCTGCTCAAGCGCGCCCGACGCGAATTGACCGAATTGCGGGGCGATACGCAGGTCACCGTTGCCGATCGCGTCAGCTGGGAAGAAATCAGCCGCGTCGCTGTGAACGCCCCGGCGCTGCCTGGTGTCACACCAGAAGTTGGTCTGTCGCGGCATTATCCTGGCGGCGGCGATTACGGGCATATTGTCGGATATGTGGGCGCGGTCAGCGATCGCGATCTTGAAAAGATCGATGCGCCAGATGCGTTGTTGCTCATCCCACGCTTTCAAATTGGCAAGATCGGCCTCGAGGTCAAACAGGAAGACGTCTTGCGCGGTACGGCGGGCACTAAACGCGTTGAGGTCAACGCCGCTGGCCGTGTCATGCGCGAGCTGGACCGCAAGGAAGGCGAAGCCGGCAAAGACATCCAGATCACCGTGGACAACAAGCTGCAGGCCTACATCAACGACCGCCTCGAGGGTGAGAGTGCCGCCGTCGTGGTCATGGATTGTCAGACCGGCGATCTGCTGGCCAGTGCATCGGCCCCGAATTACGATCCAAACCTTTTTGTGCGCGGCATCTCCAGCGCCGATTACAAGGCCCTTCTGGACAACAAGTACCGCCCCCTGCCCAACAAAGCGGTCCAGGGTGTCTACCCGCCCGGGTCAACTTTCAAGATGGTCACGGCACTTGCCGCACTTGAGGGCGGTTTCGTTGATCCGGGAGAGACAGTGTATTGCCCTGGTCACCTGCGCGTCGGTGGCCGTCGCTTCCATTGCTGGAAACGCGTGGGCCACGGCAATGTTGATCTGCACCGTTCCCTGCGTGAAAGCTGCGACGTCTATTACTATGACATCGCCCAACGCGCAGGCATCGACCGCATCAGCGAAATGTGCAATCGCTTGGGGCTTGGCGTGGAACACGATCTGCCCATGACCAGCGTGTCCAAAGGTCTGGCGCCCACACGGGAATGGAAACTGGAAAGCAAGGGTAGTGAATGGCTGCGCGGCGACACGGTCAACGTGGCCATCGGTCAGGGATATGTGCTGGCCTCGCCATTGCAATTGGCCGTCATGACCGCGCGACTTGCCACCGGTAAAAAGATCAAGCCCCGGCTGATCAAATCCATCGACGGGGTCGAACAACCGGTTGAGGCACCCGAAGACCTGGGCATCAATGAAAACCTGCTGAGGCTGGTGCGAAAGGCGATGTATTCGGTTTCCAACAACAAGCGTGGCACCGCGTATCGAAGCCGCATTGTCGAAGATGCCTTCAAAATGGCGGGCAAGACCGGCACCAGTCAGGTCCGAAACATCACCAAAGCCGAGCGCGCGCGGGGCGTGACACGCAACCGTGACCTGCCCTGGGAACGCCGCGACCATGCGCTATACGTGAATTTTGCACCCTATGATAACCCAAAGATCGCTGTGGCGGTCGTGGTGGAACATGGCGGCGGCGGATCAACCGCGGCGGCCCCAATCGCGCGCGACGTGACCTTGCAGGCGCTCTATGGTGGAGAACCCCCGCTCGAGGCCTATCCCACGGCTGATCGGCCCCGGATCAAGGAACAACAGGAAAAGCTGCGGCAGGTGCGGCCGAACCGCAAAAAAGACAAAAGTGACCGCGCATGAGTTATCTTGAATACACGGTCAAAACGACGCCCACTGGGATGCGCAAAATACTGCATCTCAACTGGCCGCTGGTCATCTTGCTGATAACCGTCGCCTCGGCCGGGTTCCTGATGCTGTTTTCCGTGGCAGGCGGGTCGCTTTCCCTTGGGCCGAACCGCAGATGAAGCGGTTCGCCCTTGGTTTGGTCTTGATGTTCTTTGTGGCCATGGTCCCGATCTGGTTCTGGCGCAACATGTCGCTGGTGGCCTATATCGTCTCGCTTTTACTTTTGGTAGCGGTCGAGCTTGTGGGCGTCGAAGGTAAGGGCGCGCAGCGCTGGATCAATTTGGGCTTCATGCGCCTGCAACCCTCCGAATTGATGAAGATCGCCCTCGTCATGGTACTTGCTGCGTATTACGACTGGCTGCCGCTCAAGAAAACATCGCGATTGTTCTGGGTGGTTTTACCCGTGATTTTGATCCTGATCCCCGTTGCACTGGTTCTGAAACAGCCCGATCTGGGTACCTCGATCCTGTTGATTACCGCGGGTGCACTTGTGATGTTTCTGGCGGGCGTACACTGGGGATACTTTGCCGTGGTCATCGCCGCCGTGGTCGGCCTTGTCACCGCCGTCTTTCAGAGCCGTGGCACAACGTGGCAATTGCTCAAAGACTACCAGTTTCGGCGCATCGATACGTTCCTCGATCCTGCCAGTGACCCGCTTGGCGCGGGGTATCACATCACCCAATCCAAAATCTCTCTGGGCTCCGGCGGCTGGACCGGACGCGGCTTCATGCAAGGCACGCAGTCACGGCTGAACTTCTTGCCGGAAAAACACACCGATTTCATCTTTACGACTCTCGCCGAAGAATTCGGATTTGTCGGCGCCTTTTCGCTCTTGTCCCTCTACGCGCTGATCATTTTTTTCTGCGTCATTGCGGCCCTGTCCAACCGCGACAGGTTCTCGTCCCTCCTGACCCTTGGCATTGCCACAACCTTTTTCCTCTTCTTCGCCGTGAACATGTCCATGGTCATGGGGCTGGCACCGGTGGTTGGGGTTCCATTGCCGCTGGTCAGCTATGGCGGATCGGCTATGCTGATCCTGCTTCTGGGCTTCGGCCTTATTCAAAGCGCCCATATCCATAAACCGAGGTAAAGATCATGCCTGTCAACGTGCTGTTTTCTGCCGCGTATGAGCGGTGGGACACATATGAAGCCCCTTTGAAGTCCGCCTTTTCAAACGCGGGTCTGGACGTAAACCTCGGCACGGATATCGCTGCAGACAAGGTGGATTACATCATTTACGCACCCAATGCTGATATGCGGGATTTCGGGCCATATACCCGCGCCAAGGCGGTCCTTAGCCTGTGGGCTGGCGTTGAAGGGATCGTTGGAAACGACACCATCAAAGTACCTCTGGCGCGCATGGTCGATCACGGCCTGACTCAAGGCATGATCGAATGGGTCACAGCGCATGTCTTGCGGCATCATCTGAACACCGACCGGCATCTGAAAGAACAGGATGGATCGTGGCATCAAATCGCCCCGCCGTTGGCCCAGAACCGGCGCGTGACCATTCTGGGCTTGGGCGCGCTTGGCGCAGCGTGCGGCACCGCGCTGGCCCATCTTGGGTTCAATGTGACGGGGTGGAGCCGGTCGCCCAAAGACATCGCCGGCATGTCATGCCTGTCAGGTGACAACGGACTCACTAAAGCTCTGAAGACGGCTGAAATTCTGGTCCTGTTGCTGCCCGCCACGCCCCAGACCGAGAACATCATTAATGCCGACACGCTGGCCCACATGCCGAAAGGCGCGGTTATCATCAATCCCGGTCGCGGCCCGTTGATAGATGATGATGCGTTACTGACAGCACTTAAAAGCGGTCAGATCGGCCATGCCACGCTGGATGTTTTCCGGGTCGAACCCCTGCCACAGGATCATCCGTATTGGGCACATGAAAACGTGACCGTGACCCCGCATATTGCATCTGAAACCCGCCCCGAGACCGCCGCCGAGGTGATTGCCGAAAACATCCGCCGCGGCGAAGCGGGAGAGCCCTTTTTGCACGTTGTCGACCGTGAGTTGGGTTATTAACTTAGCGCAGTTTCGGGGGTTTATCCGGGTCTGATCCCGGCGCAATACGCGTCGGCGCCGGCGCCCGGGGCAGATCGAACCGCAGCCCGCATTTTGCCAGTTTGGTCGCCGTCGGATCACTGGCGTCGAAAAATCCCACATCAATCGTGCCTGCCTCCAGACCGGAAAAGATCAACGCTTGCGCAACGGTCTGCGCCAAAGCGTCCATTGCTTCGGTGCGGGCGTTCACAAACCCCAAAAGATGTCCGGTCGACCCGTTTTCGTAAGTTGCCTGCACCAGATATGCCAGCTCGGCCAAACCTTCGGCGGCGGCAAGGCGTGTGTCCAACACGCGCAAAAAGGCCTCGGGCAGATTTGTGGGCGCATTCACTTCCGCAACCCGCGCTGTGATTTGATCGGGTTCCTTGTCCATATCTGCCAGCCATTGCACCGCTTCGGGTGGCAACAATATCGACGATGGCGCCACATCCAGATTGAACCCGACGCCCAATCCGTTGGGGGCCAGCATCTGACAAATCGCGCGCCCCGACAGCGCCGCGTAGGGCGATGTGATGCCCGTAAACTGCGTCAGCCGGTCTTCCAGATCAAAAACAAGTACAAAGGAATGGTCCGAGAGGTCAAAGACATGCGGCGAAATCTGATCGCCCACCGGCTCTGCATCCAGCAACAGAAAAAGCTCTGTCCCTGAGAGGCGCTCATAAAACCGCATTCGCATTTCATCATCATCGGGATGGGCCTGCATGGCCGCATAAGCCGCATCCAAAAGCGTCTCAACCATGCATGACCTGTTGTACCTGCGCACGTAGCTTTGGCAAAAGCGCGTCCTCAAACCACGGATTTTTCTTCAGCCATCCAGTATTGCGCCACGACGGGTGAGGCAAGGGAAAGAGAGCGGGTGCATGGGCCTGCCAGCCCTGAACTGTTTCGGTCACACCGGTTTTGACACCCATGTGGTATTTGTGGGCGTAGCCCCCCACCAAGACCGTCAGCGCCACGTTATTGAGCGACGCCATGACCTCAGCATGCCACGTCGTGCCACATATCTTGGGCGGCGGCAGGTCAGATCCTTTTGCATCGTAGCCCGGAAAGCAAAACGCCATCGGCACAATTGCCACCCGGGATGTGTCGTAGAATTCATTCGGGCTCAGCCCCAGCCAGTCGCGCAGCCGGTCACCGGAAGGATCGTCAAAGGGTTTACCCGATTTATGCACGCGCATGCCCGGCGCCTGACCCGCGATCAAGAGCCGCGCACCGGGTTTAAACCAGACAATCGGACGCGGCTCATGGCCTGTATGGGTGGCGGCAAAACGGTCTGCGCACAAACGGCAATTAGAAATGTTTTCGGTTAGTTTGGTCATTGAATCACGCGGCTTTTTGCAAATCGTACCGCCGTTTAGAACCATTTGCACGAAATCGGCGCGTGTTTTGCATTGCTTTGAACGATCAGCACGAAATTCTGGTTCATCAGCACAACCAATCTGATTATTTCGAAAAACATCGAAATAACTCTTGCGTAGTAAGGTTAATTCTATAATTCTAGAAATATGAAACAGACAGCGATTCCCGACTATGACCTTGCCCTGGCGGCCTCGACCTTCGCGGCGCTTGGTAGTGAACAACGCCTTGCCGTGCTGCGCAGCCTCGTACGCGCTGGCCCTGATGGGTTGAGCATTGGTGAATTGGGAGATCGGACGGGCGTGACAGGTTCAACCCTGACGCATCACATGAAAATTCTGGCTCAAGCCGGTCTCGTCAGACAGGAAAAGCGCGGGCGGAGCATCATTTGCGCTGCCGTGGCCTATGACGAATTGAAAAGCATTTCGGAATTTCTGTTGCGCGAATGCTGCGCCGACAGTGACCACCCCCATGAAAGGCATATTCATGGCTGAAACGACCGCCGATACCCATGTCGCGAAATGGCGGCTGGATAGAGCCTGGGCAGCGCTGGTTGTTGTGCTTTTGCTCGTCGCAGTTCTGGACGGGCCACAGTTCTGGCCGACCATCACATTCGCTTTGGGTGCCTTGTGGCATACCGCACCTTTCATTGCGTTTGCCGTGCTGGCCGTGGCCTACATGAAGGCCAGCGGCGCAGAGACATTGCTTGCCAAGGCATTTGAAGGCCGGCAGGCGAAAATGGTCGTATTTGCGGCCCTCCTGGGCGGGCTTTCTCCTTTTTGTTCCTGTGAAGTGATCCCTTTCATCGCCGCCATGCTCGCGCTCGGCGCGCCTCTGGGGGCCGTCATGGCATTCTGGCTGGCCTCGCCCCTGATGGACCCCGCCATGTTCTTGATCACGTCGGGCACATTGGGATGGGAATTTGCCATCGCCAAGACCGTAGCAGCCGTCAGCATTGGGATGATGGGCGGGTTCGCCACTATGCTGGCGTCGACGTCACCCGTCTTTGCGGATCCACTGCGGGAAAAATCGCAAGGATGCGGCGGCTGTTGCAGCAGCAACAAGCCCTTTGAGGGCAAGCCGGTCTGGGCATTCTGGACCCAAAGCACACGGCGCGATACCTTCCGTACGACTACAATCGAAAACGCGCATTTCCTTCTGAAATGGCTGGCCTTGGCATATGTTTTTGAGGCTTTAATGCTGCAATATGTACCTGCCGAAATGGTGGCACGTGTGTTGGGTGGCGAAGGTGTGATGCCAATCATTCTGGGCGCGCTTGTCGGTGCACCAGCCTACTTGAATGGCTATGCCGCCGTGCCACTGGTGGATGCACTGTTGGCACAAGGCATGACGCAGGGTGCAGCCATGAGCTTTGTAATCGCAGGCGGCATCAGTTGCATTCCCGCCGCCATCGCCGTCTGGGCCCTGGTCAAACCTCGCGTATTTGCCGCCTATATCGGTTATGCCATGATCGGAGCGATTTTGGCCGGTATGCTCTGGCAAGCGGTCAGCTAAACCCACGCGCCCGGGCACACCTACTCCACATGCCGGTATGAGCGCGGGGTTTGCTCCGGCCCATCATTTGTCTTACCCCTAAGAAAACGCAAAGAGCGGGGTGAGATATATGTATCGCGTCTGGAGTTTCGTCGCCGAATACTCGCTCTTGCTGATCTTCGGCGCAATCATCGCCCTGATCTGGGCCAATATCGACGCGCACAGCTACCACGCCTTTACCGAATTTGTGATCTGGGATCACGCGCCCATTGGACATTTGCATGACGGCCATCGCAC
Organism: Roseovarius sp. JB2-10; assembly: GCF_055693585.1. Lineage (NCBI taxonomy): Bacteria > Pseudomonadati > Pseudomonadota > Alphaproteobacteria > Rhodobacterales > Roseobacteraceae > Roseovarius > Roseovarius sp. JB2-10. Next base: position 626,242 of record NZ_CM146337.1, read on the forward strand.
GCTGACGCTACATTATCTGGTTAACGATGTGCTGATGGCGCTGTTCTTTGCCATTGCCGCCAAGGAGGTCTGGGAAGCGGTCATTCTCAAGAACGGCTCCCTGCGCGGGAAAAAGGCAGCAACGCCCTTGTTTGCAACGGCGGGTGGCATGTTTGGACCCATCGCGGTTTACCTTGGTCTGGCCGCGATCATGGGGTCCGATACCTATGACGCAGTTGCCAACGGATGGGCCATCCCCACCGCCACGGACATTGCTTTCAGTTACCTTGTCGGGCGAATTGTCTTTGGCGCGGGCCACCCTGCTGTTCGGTTCCTTCTTTTGCTGGCCATTGCCGATGACGCGGCAGGTCTGATCATTCTCGCAGTTTTTTACCCCTCGGGTGATCTGGCGCCGGAATGGTTGCTCTTTTCCTTCGGCGCGGCAGCAGCCGCGTTCATTCTGTTCAACTGGTTTCCCCGGTATTTAGACCGCGGCAAACAAGATCGCCCCAACTCCACCCGGATGCGTAAGGGCCTGGGCGGCCTGCCCTATATCATCGCCGGAATTGCAAGCTGGTATGGCTTCATGCGGTCGGGTCTACATCCGGCGCTTGGATTGCTGCCCATCGTGGCAACCATTCCCCATGCGGACCGCGCATTCGGAATTTTCAACGAAGCCGAAAGATATCTGACAGACCTGCTCAACGTGCTGGAACATGCACTCAAAAACACGGTCGAAATTGTGCTTTTCCTGTTTGGCCTAATGAATGCCGGGGTTGAATTTTCAGCGATGGGCGATGCCACCTGGCTTGTTCTGGCGGGTTTGATCGTGGGCAAACCCATCGGCATTTTCCTCTTTGGCTGGATCGCCGCCGGGCCAATGGGCCTTGGCATGCCGCAAGGCATGCGGGTCATCGATCTGGTTGTCATCGGGTTCGTCGCAGCAATTGGCTTTACGGTGTCGCTCTTTGTGGCTTCCGTGGCCTTTGACGCAGGGCCGGTGCAGGACGCCGCCAAGATGGGTGCGCTGTTCAGCTTTGCCGCGGTTATACTATCAATCATCGCTGGCAAAATGCTCAGAGTCGAAAAACAGGAACTTTGATCAACACCTTCAAGCTAAAGATGAAAACCGGTGCCATGTGCGCCGGTTTTTTTGCATCACGGGGGATAAAAATACCCGGTTTTCCTGTATCACATGTTAAAATTACCACATAATGAGGGCAATTATGGCTAAGCATGCCTTAACAAAGCCCCGCTAAAAAGAGGGCAGACCAGAGCAGTACCGGAGCCTTTAGATGCTCGAGTTCGACAATGTCAGCAAGTCCTTCTGGACGGGCACACAACGCAAGGTGATCCTTGAAAAGGTCAGCTTTCGGGTGGAGCTTGGCCGGTCGCTTGGCATTTTGGCTCCGAACGGCACCGGCAAGACCACGCTGGTTAATATGATGGCCGGTCTGGAAAAACCGGACGAAGGCAACATCCGCCGTGATTGTCGTATCAGTTTTCCATTGGGGTTCATGGGCGGCGTCGTTAACAAGATTTCCGCGATGGAAAACAGCCGCTACATCGCCCGGCTCTATGGGCTGGACCCAGATTACATCGAAGCGTTTTGCCGGTGGATGTGCAATCTTGGTGAATATTTCGACCAGCCCTTGGGCACCTATTCATCCGGCATGCGCGCCCGGTTTACGTTTTCGCTGATGCTCGCCTTGGATTTCGATATCTATCTGATCGATGAAGGCATGCCCAGCTCGACCGACGTTGAGTTCAATCAAAAGGCCGGTGAAATCCTGCGCGAACGGTTGCGGACCACCACGGTCGTGATCGTTTCACATCAACCGTCAACGCTCGAAAAATTCGCCCGCGAGGCCGGGGTTTTGATGGGCGGCAAATTACACATGTTCGACACCTTGGAAGAGGCAAAGCAACTCTATGACTACGAAACCCAAGGCTAGAAAATTCCGCATAAGGCGCAACACGCCAACAACCGGGGCTGACGCCACGCCGCAGGAAAATGCTGCGCGCCCGGCAGAAGACGTCCCTGCGCCCGCTGCAGAGACAGGCGTGGAGGGTCAGGTCAGCTCCGCACGGGAAATGGAAACGTCCCAGAATATCGACGACATCCGCCGCGAGGGCCTGACCGGACGTCAATTGCGGATGGCACGACGCATGGCGCAGAAACACGGTTTGGCACCGGTGTCCGATTTCGACGCGGTGCGCCTGTTGCGTGCCAAAGGGATTGATCCTTTCAAACGCACAAACATTCTCGAAGTAGTGGCCGATGCAGACCAGCAGGGTGCGCAAAAACCAACTGGGAACACCGAACAAAAAGTCCAGTTGCCCCAAACCCTTCCGGCGGACCAACAGACGCTACCATCAACCGATCTCAATCCGGCCGATCGGCGCGCGTCGGAAATCATGGGCATTCAGCGCGACATCAGCAAACGGCGGCGGCGCAAACTTCTGCTTTTGCTGTCGCGCCTGACCGCGTTTGTTTTTCTGCCAACGCTTATTGCGGGCTATTACTACTACGTGGTTGCCACCCCGATGTACTCCACGAAGTCCGAATTCCTGATCCTGACCGCTGATGGCGGCGGCGGCAGTGCGGGGGGCCTGGGTGGATTGCTGCCCAGTCAGTTCGCTACCGGGCAGGATCTCGATTGCGACGCAGTCTTACCTGCAATCCAAAGATGCGATGTTGCGACTGGATGCGGATCTGGGGTTCCGGGCGCATTTCAGTCAGGACACCATCGACCCAATCCAGCGTCTGGATCCCGAAGCCAGCAACGAAGCGGCATACAAGCTCTACAAGAAATACATCAAGCTGGGATATGACCCAACTGAGGGCGTCATCAAAATGGAACTGTCGACGGCAGATCCAGCTGTCAGCGCGCTCTTTTCACAGCGTTTGATCGAATATGCCGAAGAACGTGTGGATGAGCTAAGCCGCGAAAAGCGGGTGGATGCGGTTGAAACCGCCGACAAGGGTCTGGAAGAAGCCAAGGCGGAGCGCCGCGCGGCCCAACAGCGTATGGTGCGTCTGCAAGAAGGTACAATCCTCGATCCCGAAGGTGAAATCGCCGGCATCCGGCAATTGGTCAGCACGGTGGAGCTGCAATTGCAGGAAAAGCAACTGGCGATGGATATCCAGCAAAACAACGCGCGGCCCAACAAGGCCAAAGTGGACGCGCTGAGTAGCGAGATCGAAGTGCTGACCGCGGAGTTGCGCAAACAAAAAGCCCGACTGAATCAAGCCACCGAAGGGGCCAGTTCCTTGGCGTCCCAGACGGCCGAAATCCAAATGGCGCAGGCCGATCTGGCCACGGCTGATCTGGTGCTGCAGGCAGCGCTGGAAAGCAAACGCCTCAGTGAAATCGAAGCAAACAAGCAGGTTCGGTATCTGACAGTGTCGGTGCGACCCGTGGCCTCGCAGGATCCCTCCTATCCGCGCGCGTTTGAGAATACGATCCTTGCCTTCCTGATCTTTGCCGGTATCTATCTGATGGTATCTCTGACCGCCTCGATCCTGAGGGAACAGGTGTCGTCATAGGGCCATTGAAGCCAGAGTGACCAAGGAACCGCCGACCATGAAACAGGTTGAAATCGCGGGGCTGCGCGTCGGAAATGACCAGCCATTGACCGTCATTGCGGGCCCCTGCCAGTTGGAAAGCGCAGACCACGCCCAGATGATTGCGGGCACGATGCGCGATGCCTGCGCTGCCTCGGGGGCGCAATTCATCTTCAAGGGTTCTTTTGACAAGGCGAACCGCACATCATTGTCCGGCAAACGCGGCCTCGGGATTGAGGATGGCTTGAAGGTCATGCAATCCGTCAAGGACGCGTTGAACGTCCCGGTTCTGACGGATGTGCACCTGCCCGATCAATGCGCCCCGGTCGCCAGTGTTTGTGATGTGTTGCAAATCCCTGCATTCCTGTGCCGCCAGACTGATCTGCTTTTGGCGGCTGGTGAAACGGGAGCGGTGATCAATATCAAAAAAGGACAGTTTCTGGCGCCGTGGGAAATGCCGAACATCATCACCAAGCTGGAGAGCACCGGCAACACACGCCTTTTGCTGACCGAACGCGGCACATCCTTTGGCTACAACACGCTGGTGGCCGACATGCGCAGCCTGCCGCAAATGGCAGCAACAGGGTATCCGGTGGTGATGGATGCGACCCATTCGGTACAGCAACCCGGCGGCAAGGGCGGCTCTAGCGGCGGACAGCGTGAATTTGCGCCGGTCATGGCCCGCGCCGCCGTCAGCCTTGGCATCGCCGCTGTTTTCATCGAAACCCACGAAGACCCTGACAACGCCCCATCAGACGGGCCGAATATGATTTACCTGTCCGAAATGCCCCATCTTGTTGACACATTGATGCGCTTTGACGAGTTGGCAAAAGACACACCAATTACGATCTGAAGAAAGAGTACTGACAGTGACCAAACCCCAGCCAAACGTCACCCCCAACACCTGGGAATTCCTCCGTGACGCGATGATTACGCCCACGGGCTTTCGCGAGTATGACGCCCGCTGGAAATATCCCGATGAGATCAACCTGCCAGGCATAACAGCGCTTGGTCTGGGTCTGGGGACGCAGATGCATGCGCGCGGGATCGAACCCGTCATTGCGGTTGGCAACGACTACCGCGACTATTCACTGTCGATCAAAAACGCCCTTATCTTGGGTCTGATGCGCGCAGGGATCACCGTCAAAGATATCGGCCCCTGCCTCAGCCCGATGGCCTATTTCAGTCAGTTTCACTTGGACGTTCCCGCGGTGGCCATGGTCACAGCCAGCCACAACCCAAATGGCTGGACTGGCGTGAAAATGGGCTTTGATCGCCCGCTGACCCACGGCCCGGACGAGATGTCCGAACTGCGCGACATCGTCCTGGAAGGCCGCGGTGAAACACGCCCCGGCGGCGCATATGAATTCATCGACGGCGTACGAGAGGCATATCTGGATGACCTTGTCGGGGATTTCAAAATGACCCGCAAACTGAAGGTTGTCTGCGCCACGGGTAACGGCACCGCCTGCGCCTTTGCGCCGGAACTTTTTGAACGCCTCGGCGTCGAAGTTGTGCCATCACACAATGAGCTGGATTACACCTTCCCACACTACAACCCCAACCCCGAAGCCATGGAAATGCTGCACGACATGAGTGACAGCGTGAAGGCCAGCGGTGCGGATTTTGCACTCGGGTTTGACGGCGATGGTGATCGCTGTGGTGTGGTGGATGACGAGGGTGAAGAGATTTTTGCCGACAAGGTTGGTGTCATCATGGCGCGCGATTTGTCCAAGCTGCATCCGAACAGCACGTTCGTCGCAGACGTGAAATCGACCGGGCTTTTTGCGTCCGATCCGGAACTGATCGCCAATGGTGTCAAGGCGGACTACTGGAAAACCGGGCACAGCCATATGAAACGCCGTGTCAAGGAAATCGGCGCTTTGGCAGGGTTTGAAAAATCAGGCCATTACTTTCTCGCCGAACCCGTAGGCCGTGGATACGATTGCGGCATGCGTGTCGCGGTTGAGATTTGCAAACTGATGGACCGCAATCCCGACATGTCGATGTCGGACCTGCGCCGCGCGCTGCCTGTCACCTATGCAACCCCCACCATGTCGCCGTGGTGCGCAGATACGGAAAAATACGATGTGCTGGAAAGGTTGGTGCAAAAACTGGTCGCCAAACATAACGCGGGAGAACAGATTGCGGGGCGTGCGATCAAAGAGGTCGTGACGGTAAATGGCGCACGTGTTATCCTCGACAATGGCAGTTGGGGACTGGTTCGCGCGTCGTCGAACACACCCAACCTTGTGGTCGTATGCGAGAGCAGCGAAAGCGATGACGAGATGCGCGCGATTTTTGCGGATATAGACGCCGTGATCCGAACCGAACCTTCCGTGGGTGAATACGACCAGACGATCTGAGAGGGCAGCCATGCGTGAGCGCTAAGCCACCGGGACACTGCCTATCGGCCAGCGCATTATGCGCATAGCCGGGTAACAGACCAAAGGACCAAGGACATGAGTGATCGCCGAAAGACTTTGTTGCTGACCGGCGCCAGCCGCGGGATCGGTCACGCCACCGTTCGCCACTTTGACAAGGCGGGCTGGCGCGTTTTGACCTGCTCGCGTCAGGCGTTTGATGACAATTGCCCGTGGGGCGGTGGTGAAGATCATGTGCAGGTTGACCTGTCCGAACCCAAAACCACCATCGAGGCAATCGAAACGATCCGCAGCAAGCTCGACGGGAAACTGGATGCGTTGGTCAACAATGCGGGCATTTCGCCCAAAGGACCCGAGGGAGAGCGCCTGAATACAATCGACACTGATTTACGGACATGGGGGCAGGTATTTCATGTCAATTTCTTCGCGTCTGTGGTGCTGGCCCGCGGTTTGAAAGACGAATTGGCCAAAGCGAAGGGCAGCGTGGTGAATGTGACCTCGATCGCAGGATCACGGGTGCATCCTTTTGCCGGTGCCGCCTATGCAACGTCCAAGGCAGCGCTGGCGGCACTGACCCGCGAAATGGCGCATGACTTTGGCCCCTTGGGCGTACGCGTCAACGCAATCGCACCGGGTGAAGTCGAAACCGCCATCCTGAGCCCGGGCACGGACAAGTTGGTGGAAAAGCTCCCCATGCGGCGCTTGGGACAGCCCGAAGAGGTCGCATCAGCGATCTATTTCCTGTGTTCGGATGCCAGTTCATACATCTCGGGCACCGAGATTGAAGTGAACGGCGCACAGCACGTTTAAGCCGCCAGCCCACGCCCTTTCAACAGCGCCTCGACACCGGGCAAGCGCCCTCTGAATGCAAGGTACAATTGTTCCGCATCGCGAGAGCCACCCGTGGACAGGATATGCGCCTCCAATGCTTTGGCCCGCTCGGCATCAAATGCCCCGCCAGCCTCTTCAAAGGCCGCAAAGGCGTCCGCATCCATAACTTCGGACCACATGTAACTGTAATAGCCGGAACTGTACCCATCGCCTGAAAACACATGCGCGAATTGCGGCGTGGCATGGCGCATTGTGATGGCGTGGGGCATGCCAATCTGCGCCAGCACATCGGCCTGTTTTGCCATCGGATCCGCAGGTGCGTCGCCCTCGTGGAACGCCAGATCAACCAGCGCAGAGGCCACATATTCAACCGTCTGGAACCCCATATCAAAGGTTGCGGCGCCCAATACCCTGTCGAGCATATCCTGTGGCATCGCCTCGCCGGTTTCAGCATGTGTGGCAAACTCAGCCAGCACCTCGGGTACCTCAAGCCAATGTTCATAAAGCTGGCTTGGCAATTCAACAAAATCACGCGCCACATTGGTCCCTGACATGCTTTCGTAGGTGACGTTCGACAGCATCTGATGCAGCGCATGGCCAAATTCGTGAAACAGCGTGCGCGCATCATCATAGCTCAATAATGCCGGGTCGCCCTTGGCAAAGTTACACACGTTGATCACAACGGGCCCCTGGCGTTTCGGGAAATTGGCCTGCCCGCGCATCGCCGAACACCACGCGCCGGATCGTTTTGACGCGCGGGCAAAGTAATCACCGATAAAGACGGCCACGTGTTCACCTGCCCGGGTCACTTCCCATGCCCGGCAGTCCGGATGATAGAGCGGCACATCGAGCGGTGTGAATTCAAGCTGGAAAAGCCGATTGGCGCAGGCGAACGCAGCCTCGATCATACGTTCAAGCTGCAAATAGGGCTTCAATGTCGCCTCGTCCAAATCGTGTTCCGCCTTGCGGCGTTTCTCAGCGTAGTAGCGCCAATCCCACGGCTCCAGCTCGGCATTTATGCCATCTTCCTGCATCATGGATGTCAGCACATTGGCGTCCGCCTCTGCCCGCTCCTTTGCCGGCTCCCACACATCCATCAGCAACGCCCGCACAGCGTCCGGCGTCTTGGCCATTTCCGTTTCAAGTTTGAAATCCGCGAAACTGTCATAGCCCAAAAGCTTTGCACGCTCTTGCCGCAACGCAAGCGTTTCCGCTGCAATCTCTCGATTGTCCGTGTCACCGCCATTGGCGCCCCGCGCGGCCCAAGCGTTGAATGCCTGCTCGCGCAAATCCCGGCGTGGGGAAAACTGCAGAAAAGGTACAATGAGCGAGCGGGACAGCGTGATCACCGGACCGTCCAAGCCCTTTTCCTGGCCCGCGGCGCGCGCCGCATCGACCACAAAATCCGGTAGGCCATCCAAATCGTCTTCCGACAACGCCATATGCCACGCAGCTTCATCCGCCAGCAAATTTTGCGTAAAGGCTGTCCCCAGCTCGGCCAAGCGTGACATGATTTGCCGCATCCGGATGTCCTGATCACCGGTCAAAGCAGCACCTGCCCGGACAAATCCCCGCCGCGTCAGATACAACAGCCGCGCTTGCTCTGGGGTCAACGTCAACGCTTCGCGATCCTGCCAAAGCGCGTCAATCCGGGCAAACAGCGCTTTGTTTGAATGAACTTCGGAGCTGTAGGCCGCCAGTTTCGGGCTGAAATCCCGCTGCAATTCCTGCCGCTTTGGATTGCTGTCCGCGCCGGCCAGCGAGAAAAAGACCGAGAGGACCTTGTCCAACGCCTTGCCGCAGGTTTCCAGCGCCTCAACTGTGTTGGCAAAACTCGGCGGGTCCACATTGTCGGCTATCGCGGCAATTTCAGAACGGGCCTGCGCCAACGCCTCGTCCAGAGCGGGGGCAAAATCCGCGTCTGAAACTTTGTCGAACGGGGCGATGTTGAACGGTGTAGTCCAGTCAGCCAGCAGCGGATTTGTCATGCATATCTCCTTGAGATCCACAGATAGGGCAATCTGCACGGGGTTTAAGTGTGATTTTTCGGCTTTCCCCAAAAAGGGCGTCATAGATCAACATCTCACCCCGCAACGATGTGCCCGCACCAGTGATCACTTTGATCGCCTCCGCCGCCATCATCGACCCCAATACGCCCGGCAAAGGGCCCAATACGCCTGCTTCCGCGCAAGAAGGTGCCAGTTCCGCCGCCGGGGCCTCGGGAAAGATGCATTGATAGCAGGGTGCGCCCTGCGCCGGGTCAAAGACACTCAGTTGACCCTCCCATTGTGATAGTGCCCCTGAAATCAACGGCTTGCCAGATGTGACGGCAGCCTCATTCACAAGATACCGGGTGCCGAAATTGTCGGTCCCGTCCAACACCAGATCATAGTCTTCAAAAAGCGCCGTCGCAATTTCAGCCGTCAGACGACGCTGATACGGGCGCACAGTGACCGATGGGTTCTGGGCCTGCATCGCGCGCATGGCCGATTGCACCTTGGGCAGTCCAATGTCCTCATCGCGGTGAATTACCTGACGCTGCAGGTTGGAATTGTCGACGATGTCATCATCGATCACGCCGATCGTTCCCACGCCTGCTGCCGCCAGGTAAAGCAAAACCGGTGAGCCCAGCCCGCCCGCGCCGATGACCAGCACCCGCGCATCGCGCAGCGCCTTTTGCCCCGGCCCGCCAATTTCACGCAGCACAATGTGACGCGCGTACCGGTCCAGTTGGGCCTCCGTGAACCTGTTGGGTGCTGGTTGCTTGTCCGTCTGCGGGCCAGATTCTGCTCGCAATTTCAACCGTCTCAACCCGGCGCGGTAGGCCACAAAAAGGGAGGCAAAACCGCCCAGCAACAACCAAGGTGCTGCGGTTTCTCCGGTTGACACCCGCAGCGGATTACCGTCGGGCAGAATGAAATGCAGCAGGACAACGCCCAGCCACAAAAACCCGATCATCGCCCACCGGAGGTTTTTTGGCGTGCCCATCGCGGCACCCAAACCCCATAATGCCGCAGCCATGAGGAGGACCAGAACCATCAGCCGTGCCCCGTTGAGCCAAACCCGCCAACACCGCGCACCGTAGCGTCCAGTGTCTCCACAAGATCGAACTGCGCTTTAACGACAGGTGCTACAATCATCTGCGCGATCCGCATGCCATGGATGACGTGAAACGGCTCAGGCCCCGCATTCAAAATGATCACGCCCAGCGGTCCGCGATAATCACTGTCGATGGTGCCCGGCGTATTGGGCAAGGTAAGTCCGTTTTTCAGCGCCAGACCAGAACGGGGCCGCAATTGAACCTCGAAACCCGGCGGGATCGCCATGCGCAACCCGGTTGGGATAAGCGCGCGGCCCATCGATGCAATCACAATGCCGTCGCGCTGATCTTCCGCAAAATTTGCCCGCAAGTCCGCCCCGGCCGCCCCGGCGGTTTCATACTGAGGCAAACCCAATGTCGGATCTGCGTCCTCTTCCCAAACGAATTCGATCCTGACCATCACCGCCCCCTTTTCGTGACCCTTCAGGCCAAAGCCTCGGCGATCCGCTCTGCCAGTTTGGCGGCCACGCGGTCCTTGGCCATCCGCGGCCAGTCTTCAGCGCCGTTGTCGGAAATCAAGGTAATGTCGTTTTCAGCGCCACCCATAATGCCGGTACTCGCACTGACGTCATTGGCAACGATCCAGTCACACCCCTTGCGTTGACGTTTGGCCGTTGCATTTTTCTCGACATCATCGGTTTCTGCCGCAAAGCCCACCACCAGACGGGGTCGGCCCTTTTTCAACTGGCTGACATACGCCAAAATGTCCGGGTTTTCGGCAAATTCCAGTTTGGGCAACCCGCCCTTGGTCTTTTTCATCTTACTGCTCTGGGCCTTTGCCACGCGCCAATCGGCCACAGCGGCGGCAAAGATGGCGGCATCTGCCGGCAAAGCGTCTTTTGTCGCCTCCAGCATTTCTTGTGCGGTTTGAACGGAAATCACCTCAACACCTTCAGGCGGAGCAACATCGGCGGGTCCTGTCACAAAAACAACGTTAGCGCCCAAAGCCGCAAGCGCCCGCGCGATGGCGGTGCCTTGCGCCCCCGACGAACGGTTGGCGATGTAGCGGACAGGATCAATCGGCTCATGCGTTGGGCCGGACGTCACAAGAATGCGTTTGCCCTTGAGCGGCCCATCGGCCAAAGCTGCCTCAACCGCCGCAACAATCTCCAGCGGTTCAGACATTCGGCCCGGACCATATTCACCGCACGCCATGTCCCCTTCGTTGGGTCCCACAAAGCGCACCCCGTCCTGCGCGAGCGTTTCCCGGTTTCGCGCCGTCGCCGGATGATCCCACATCCGCACATTCATCGCAGGTGCCACCAAAACCGGCGTATCGGTGGCCAGTAACAGTGTCGAAGCCAGATCATCCGCATGACCCTGTGCCATCTTGGCCATCAAATCCGCCGTGGCAGGGGCGACAACGATCAAATCCGCACTGCGGCTGAGTTCAATATGACCCATTTCAGCCTCATCTGTCAGATCAAAGAGATCGCTGAACACTTTCCGGCCCGCCAATGCCGACACCGACAACGGCGTGACAAATTCCGTGCCCGCGCGGGTCAAAACTGGTGTCACCTCGGCGCCGCGTTCCCGCAATCTTCGGATCAGATCCAGTGATTTAAACGCCGCAATACCCCCGCCAATGATCAGCAGAATGCGTTTCGATGCCAGCATGGGCCACGTTCCTTATAGGTCTGGCGCGACAGTATTGCGGGAAATTGGGGGAAACAAGGGCGCTCAGCGGCCTATTGAAAGGCTAGACATGGGTCAGGGCGCTCAATGGATGGGGCACTCAGAACCTTGTCATATGTGCCCGAAAGCGGCTGATCATCTTCTGTTTGACCAATCACCAGAATATCAAGATCTGGCGCGTAACCTGCCAGAAGGGCCGGCATACCCCAATCCTTGCGGGCATGGCCATTGCCAGTTATCACCACAACTGGTCCACCTGTTTCGACGAATGCCTGATGCGCGGCCTGCGCCAATGCTGCATCGCGGAGCCGTTGAAATTCAACCATCCCGGGCAGCGCTTCGGCGGGTAGCGCATTGCAATGAGACGCCATTTGCAGCGCTTCGCGCGCCTCCTGCTGCTCCGGGGGCAAGGGCTGATCCAAACCAAACGGCTCTTTCAGGGCATCAAACTTTTTGGCCAATGCTTCGCTCATCAACCGCCGCGAATTGGGTCCAGGAACGAGGGCGCCGTAAAGCCGGGCCTCAGGTGCGGCGTCGAATATTGGCGCATACATCTCAAAATCCGGCCAGCCGCCTTCAGACCAGCCCAGCACCCGTTCCAGTTTTTCCCGGGACGCGCGCACCGTATCAGACACTTTTTCCGTCCGCAGCGACGTCGCCATCTCCAAAACGATTGCCTTGGGTTGTATTTCTTCAACCTGCGCTGCCTGCACCTGATGATGGGCCGGGTTGTCGTGAATTTCACCAATGACAACAACATCTTGGGCGGCAAGATTGCCGCCCCACACAAGAATTGCCGCCGTTAGAAGAAACCTCATGCCAACAGGTTATGCACCTCGGACCCATGGCGTTCAAGGTGTTTGCGCATCTTTACAAATGCCGCCGCCTCGAGCTGGCGCACGCGTTCCTTGCTCAGGTTCAACTCGTCACCCAGACATTCCAGCGTACGGGGTTGTTCCCGCAGCTTACGCTCGCGCACGATAAACCGTTCCCGATCGTTCAAGGCGTCCATTGCCTGCGTCAACCATGTGCGCAGAGCCGCTTGATCGTGATCCTTTTCAACCAGCTCTTCGGCCTGTGGACCTTCATCTTCGATCGTGTCGACCCATTCCCGGCCCTCATCTTCTGCGGACTGCGTTGCGTTGAGCGAAAAATCCGACCCAGACAGCCGACCTTCCATCATTTCAACATCGCGCAAAGGCACGCCGACTTCACTGGCGATCATTTCACGCAACTGATGCCCATCCAGTTCCTCGCCCTTGGCCATCGCCTCACGCTCCAACCGCGCCTGAACACGACGCATGTTGAAAAACAGCGACTTTTGGCTGGATGTGCTGCCGGTGCGCACCATGGACCAGTTGCGCATCACATATTCCTGAATGGACGCTTTGATCCACCAAACGGCATAGGTCGAAAACCGCACGCCGCGGTCAGGATCGAATTTGTCAGCCGCTTTCATCAGCCCCAAACCGGCTTCCTGGATCAGGTCGTTCATCGGCGCGCCGTAGCGGCGGAACTTCGATGCCATCGAGATCGCCAGACGCATATACGCGTTGATCAATCGGTGGAGAGCTTCTTCGTCGCGCTCGTCGCGCCACGCGTAGGCCAGCGCGCGTTCGGTCTCTGCGTCCAGCATTTCGGCCTTCATCGCAGTCCGCGACATGTTGTTCTGATAAGGTGCGTCCAAAGGCATATTATACCCCCTGAGATATGGCTGCGTTACATGCGCTCTTTTTCAGTGTCTTAACCAGTGATACGCAGGCCAAATCAAAGCGGATCAAAAAACGGGTATAAAATCTGATGCTTCCAGAACTGACATTGGTCTTGGGCGGCGCTGCTTCAGGAAAGTCGGCCTTTGCTGAAAGCCTGGCCAAAGGCTCAAATCGCGGGCTGATTTATCTGGCAACGGCCGAAATCCGTGACAACGAAATGCGAGCAAAGGTCTATAAACACAAAGAAATGCGGGGGCAGGGCTGGAAAACGATTGAGGCGCCCATGGATTTGGGCTCTGCGCTCAACCGCGCACCGGGGGATCATATCGTCTTGTTGGATTGCGCCACGATGTGGTTGAGCAATCATTTGCTCGCCGAAAGCGATATGGACATGGCCGAGGCCGATCTGATGACCGCGCTTACACTTTCCGCAGCCCCGGTAATTGTGGTGTCAAACGAGGTGGGATTGTCGGTCGTTCCGGAAAATAAACTGGCGCGCACCTTTCGCGATGCACAAGGCGCGCTGAACCAGAAACTCGCGGCGAAAGCTGGATTGGTTGTCAACGTAACCGCCGGATTACCACAGGTTCTGAAGGGTAATCTTCCGTGAACCGATTTTTTGGGTCCGGCATGGCCCAACCCACGCCAAGGCGATGGTTGGATGGTCTGACATCCCGGCTGATCTGAGCGACAAGGAACAAATTGCCCGCCTGTCCGCCTACCTGCCCAACGATGCAGTTTTGATTTCGTCTGATCTGATCCGCGCCCACGATACGGCGGATGCGATCGGGGCCGGGCGGACGCGGTTACCGGATGACCCCGACCTGCGGGAAATCAATTTCGGCGCATGGGAAATGCAAGGGTTTGATGCGATCCCTAACCAGGCTCACGTGCGCGCGTTCTGGGACCAACCTGGTGACATACGACCGCCAGAGGGCGAAAGCTGGCACGAAGTTGTAGCACGGGTAGATCGCGCGACAGCCAGACTGATCTCGGCGCATCCCGGCCGCGATATCATTGTGGTCGCACATTTCGGGGCGATCCTGACGCAGGTGCAACAGGCATTGCAGGTCGGCGCGTACGAGGCATTTGGACACAAGATAGATAATCTTTCTGTCACCGAATTGCATTGGGATGGCGCGCGCTGGAGCGCCGCGCAGATCAATCACAATCCTTGATGGTATGGACCACAAGGTTTTGTTTCTCGTCGCCGCAGGCCGTGGTTAAACTTCGGCCATGACATATGACCTCATCCTTGGCGATTACGCCTATTCCAGCTGGTCCTTGCGGGGCTGGCTGCTTTTCGAACGGTTCGGCATCGCGCATCGGACTGAAATGGTGGATTTCAAAAAAGGCAGTGTGCCTGCGCAGATGCCCGGATGGGCGCCGGCCAAAACAGTACCTGCAGCACGCACGCCAGACGGCGCTATCTTGACGGATCTCGATTGCGATCGCCGAAGAATTGGCAACGCGTCATCCAGATGCAGGGCTTTGGCCCACCGACCCCAAGGCCCGGGCTACGGCGCGGAGCCTGACCGCGGAAATGCATTCTGGCTTTGGCGCCTTACGGAGCGATTGCCCCATGAACATGCGCCTAGCTTATTCGGATGTTGAACCTTCTGATGCTGTTAAGGCTGATCTGCGGCGGCTTGAAGCCATCTGGGATCACGCCCGCGCAACCTGCGCATCACAAGGACAATGGCTGTGCGGCGAATATTCGGTTGCAGACGCATTTTATGCACCGGTTGCCGCCCGCATTGCCGGCTATGGCCTGGAGGTTTCTGAAACGGCGCAGGCCTACGTTGCTGCACATTTGGCGGATCCCGCGTTTCGAAGGTGGCGTGCAATGGGGCTGGTCCGGGGCGATGTTTTGAACCGCTACAAGAAGCCTTTCGCGACAACTGCGTGGCCCGGCCCTGCGCCGATGTCAGCAAAGGAAAGTGATGCCACTCCCGAAAACGCGACATGTCCTTATTCGGGAAAGCCTTCGACAGATATGCTCGAGCTCGACGGGCGCGTTTTTGGCTTTTGCAACGCGTTTTGCCGCGACAAAACGATGGTGGACCCAAGTGCCTGGCCCGCATTTATGGCATTGTACAACCACGCTTGACCGAAATTTCAGACGCAGATGCGCGCAAACATCACGCCCTCGACCGTTAGTGCCGACGCGGGCTGGTCGCTTGGCATTCAAGCTATGCAGATTGCTGAGCACGATTAACTTTTCGTCAATCTCTCTGAACCTATCGTCAGCTTTGGGACATTAACCAAGATTGACGAAGGGCAAATGAATGGTCGCACGCGCGTATACTGTGGCCTTCGAAGGTGTTGAGGCGCGTCAGGTGGAAGTGCAATGCGCCGTGACACCGGGCATGCCTGCCTTTTCGGTTGTCGGATTGCCCGACAAGGCCGTTAGCGAGGCGCGGGATCGGGTGCGAACGGCGTTGAGTTCCATGGCAATCGCCTTGCCTTCGAAGCGGATCACAATCAACCTCAGCCCCGCCGACATGCCAAAGGAAGGCAGTCATTTCGATTTGCCCATAGCGCTTTCGCTGCTTGCCGCACTGGAAATCATCCCAAAGGATGCCGTTGAAACCACCACGTCTCTGGGGGAATTGTCGCTTGATGGCTCACTTGTGCCGGTGATAGGCGCATTGCCCGCTGCCATGTCCGCCGCGGAGGAAGACCACACTTTGCTGTGCCCCAAAGCGTCCGGTGCCGAGGCTGCGTGGGTCGATGCCGTACAGGTCTTAGGTGCTACGTCACTGGCCGAAGTGATCCGGCATTACACCGGGCAATCGCCCCTCACGTCTGCTGACCCTGGCGAGGTACTAGCACCAAGCGCCAATCGCGACCTGCGCGACGTCAAAGGACAGGAACGCGCAAAACGTGCGCTCGAAATTGCCGCCGCCGGCCGGCACCATTTGATGATGGTGGGCACGCCCGGATCGGGCAAATCCATGTTGGCGGCGCGCCTGCCCGGCATTTTGCCGCCCCTGACGCCGATGGAGGCGTTGGAAACGTCCATGATCCATTCGCTTTCCGGACTTCTGGACGAAGGCGGGATCAGCCGGACACGTCCGTTTCGCGAACCCCACCACACGGCTTCCATGGCCGCCATCGTGGGTGGAGGGCGGCGTGCCAGCCCAGGTGAAATCAGCCTTGCCCATAATGGCGTCCTGTTCATGGACGAGTTTCCCGAATTTCCGCGCGCCGTCCTGGAAACCCTGCGCCAACCGATCGAAACCGGCGAAGTGATGGTGGCGCGCGCCAATGCGCATATCAAATACCCTTGCCGATTTATGCTGATCGCAGCCGCGAACCCGTGCAAATGTGGATACCTCAGCGATCCGGGGCGTGCCTGTACCCGTGCGCCGATATGCGGTGAGGATTACATGTCGCGTATATCCGGGCCATTGTTGGACCGGTTCGATCTGCGGGTCGACGTCCCCCCGGTAGCCTTCACCGATCTGGATCTTCCCGCATCTGGCGACAGCTCAGCTCAGGTCGCGGAACGGGTGCAACAGGCCCGGGCGGCGCAACAGGCGAGATATGCCGAACGGCCGGAAATGCGCCTGAATGCCGATGCCGAAGGCGAGGCCCTGGAGGAAATTGCAACGCCGGATCAGGCGGGGCGCGATCTGCTGACCAAGGTTGCGGAACGGTTTGGCCTGAGCGCCCGCGGTTACCACCGCGTCTTGCGGGTGGCCCGCACCATCGCGGATCTCGACGGCGCATCTGATGTCCAGCACCCCCATGTTGCCGAGGCTGTCAGCTACCGTCTTCACGGCGCGAAAGAGATGTGAGCCAGCCGGACAATTCTTGCAAAGTCTCTCCGGCCTCGGGCAAAAATCCTTGAAAAATGGGCCAGACATGCGGCCTGTCACGCTCGATCTTCCACGTAACCGACACACCTTGTTTTTCCAGATACTCTGCCATTCGGCGCGTATCATCCAGAAGGATTTCCGTATCACCTGCCACCATCCAGACAGGTGACGCTCCTGCGAACTGCCCAAAAATCGGCGACGCGCGTGGATCTTCGGGGGCAGTCCCCGACAGATACATGCCCCCCATCTCAGACGCGCGTTGGGCCGGCAACACCACCTCGGCATCTGTGTTCCGCTGAAAACTTTCGGACGAAAACCGCATGTCGACCAGTGGAGAAAACGCAAAACTGCCAATCGGCTGGGGCAATCCCAATCGTGTGATCTCAGCCAGCAGGGCCAAGGCCAGTCCGCCACCGGCGCTATCCCCACCCAGTATCACACCGCCGGGCCAGTCCATCACCGCCTGGTAACTCGTCAGAACATCATCAATTGCCGCAGGAAACGGGTGTTCCGGCGCCAGGCGGTAGCGCGGCAACATTGCAGGCAATCCCGAAAGCGCAGACAGTCGTGCAATCATTGCCCGATGTGTGCGCGGCGATCCGAACACATATGCGCCACCGTGAACAAAAAGGATCAACGGGCCCGGGCTGTCGATATTGACGGTCTGCGCCCACACTTTTTGTTCGTTATGGACAAGATCACGGGACCCAAAACGGGTGCCGCGGGGCGGGTGAAACAGCAACCGCGCTTTTTGCTCAAAAAGGTTGCGTATTTTCTCGGGCGCGGCCCGGGCCAGATGGGGCTTTTCCGTCAGCTTGAGCCACGCGTTTAGAAAGCGAAGGCGCAGGCTCAACGGCGTTTCGCCTCAATCGCTTCCCAGATTTGAGCCGCTACGTTAATCCCATCAAACCGTTCAAGTTCCTGTATGCCCGTGGGCGAGGTGACATTGATCTCCGTCAGGTAATCGCCAATCACGTCAATACCCACGAAAACCTGGCCTTTCTCGCGCAATAACGGGCCGATTGTGGCGCAAATTTCGCGATCGCGCTCCGAGAGTTCGATCTTTTCCGGACGTCCGCCGACATGCATGTTGGACCGTGTTTCACCCTTGGCGGGCACACGGTTGATCGCACCCACGGCCTCGCCATTCACAAGGATCACCCGTTTGTCACCCTTGGACACATCCGGCAAAAATTTCTGCACGATCAAGGGCTCGCGGCTGAAGCCACTGAACATTTCATGCAGCGAAGTCAGGTTTCGATCATCCTTCTTCAACAGAAACACGCCCGCACCACCATTGCCATAAAGCGGCTTCAGGATCACATCACCATGCTCTTCCTTAAAGCCACGGATGGCATCGAGATCACGGGCAATCGTGGTGGGTGGCATAAGCTCGGGAAAATCGAGGATAAGAAGCTTTTCCGGAAAATTTCGTACCCAGAAGGGATCGTTGACCACCGTCGTACCCGGCGCCAGCCGGTCCAACAGATGCGTTGTCGTGATGTAAAACATGTCAAACGGCGGGTCTTGGCGGAGCCAGACAACATCGAAATCAGCAAGGTCAACAACCGTTTCGTCACCCAATGTGAAATGATCACCCACCACGCGCTGCACCTGTAACGGCCACCCGCGTGCTGTCACGCGGCCCTGGTCATACGCCAGTTTGTCCGGCGTATAGTAAAACAGCTCATGACCGCGCACCTGCGCTTCTTCGGCCAGGCGGAACGTGCTGTCGGCATTGATGTCGATCGGGCCGATCGGGTCCATCTGAAAGGCGATTTTCATGGCGCTGCCCCTTTGTTCAATCCCCCTCTACATGGGGCAAGGGCGCGCGAGGTTCAATTCAGAAATGACCGAAAGCGTTTTCGATGATTTGAACCTGCCCGGAGGCATCCATGGCCGCCAGATCAAAGCGGACCTCGCTCAATTGCCCGTTTGGCGTTTGGCCGAGATATTCTGATGCGGCTCTGTGGATCCGGGCCATTTGCGCCGGGCGCAGACTGCAAATGGCGGCATCAATATTGCGTGCCTTTTTCACCTCAACAAATATCAGGCAGGATCCATGCGCGAAAATCAGGTCAATTTCGCCTCCGCGACCGCGCCAGCGGCTCTCCAACAACGCGTATCCTTGCGACACATAGGCCTCGACGACACGCTGCTCGGCGGCACGACCGGAAAGCTCCGCACGCCGGCCGCGATCTTCACGTGTCTTGCACTTTGCCGGACTTGCATCGGTCATTTTTCAGCCTCCAGCTTGAGCGCCATTTGATAAATCTGACGCCGCTTCATCCCCAAATCGGCGGAAACCTGATCTGCGGCATCGCGCACAGACATCGTCTCCAATGCCGCACGCAGTTTAAGCTCTATGTCAGTTTCGCTAACGGTTGATGAAAGCGCTCGGTCAATCAGCACAACGCATTCGCCCTTGAGGGTCCGCGTGCTGCACCTTTCTGCCAATTCTGCCAACGACCCGCGCAGAATTTCCTCGAATTTTTTGGTCAATTCACGCGCGACAACGGCCTGTCGATCTGCACCCAGCACGTCAGCGGCATCCGCCAACATGGCGGCCGCCCGTTTAGGCGATTCGTAGAAAACCAGCGTGCCCGGTACAGCCGCAAGCGCCAGAAGCGCGGATTTTCGCCGGGATTTCGTATTCGGCAGAAACCCGGCGAAATGGAATTGGTCCGTTGGCAATCCAGACAATGTGAGCGCCGTGATCACCGCTGACGGCCCAGGCGCGGATATCAGATTTTGCCCCGCCTCTACGGCCGCCCGCGCCAGATCAAATCCTGGATCAGCAACCATTGGCGTCCCCGCCTCTGATGCATAAACCACCGATTTTCCCGCCTCCAACGCGCCAAGAATGCGCGGGCGCACCTTGTCGCCATTGTGATCGTGATAGGCCAACAAAGGCCGTTCGCTGAGGGCCACACCATGGATATCCATCAACTTGCGCAGGCTGCGGGTGTCTTCGGCCACAAGCACATCCGCCGAGGCCAGAATATCGAGCGCCCTGAGCGTGATGTCGCGCGCTGTCCCGATTGGTGTGGCAATCAGGTAGAGACCCGGCGGCAGCTTGCTCTTGATCGGATTCACCACTGGACCCGCCCCGTTAGACGTTTATGATTGCTCCCAAATTTGCGGCAGCGCATAACGCGCGCCGCCCAGAGGGAGTGAGTTACCTATGTTTGCCGTTTTATCCGCCGCCCGCAAGACTTTCGCCCGCGTGGCATTGTTGATGTCCGTTCTTTGGATTGCCGCCTGCCAGCCCGTTTCGCTGTCCAACGTCGGCGATGGCATCATCCCAGGCAATACCGTTGCCGTGGCCCTGTTGGTGCCGCACGGATCATCAAGCCAGCAAGAACAAAAACTGGCCCGGGATTTGGAAAACGCGGCACGATTGGCCGTTTCCGATTTGGACGGCGTTCAAATTGATCTGCGCGTCTACAGCACCGCCGGAAATGCAGCGCGGGCGCGAAGCGTCGCCGTTGAAGCCGTAGCGGACGGCGCCAAGATCATCGTTGGGCCGCTACACGCTGAATCCGCCAACGCGGTCGCCCTGGCCGTGGCAGATCAAGGCGTGAATGTTTTGGCGTTCTCCAACAACGCGACAATCGCCGGTGGCAACCTCTTTATCCTAGGTCAAACCTTCCAAAACACAGCCAATCGCCTGGCCCGTTACGCGGTACAAAATGGCAAGGACAAGGTTTTGACGGTCTATGCCAGCAACCTGTCCGGACAGCTCGGCAAACAAGCCATTGAACAGGCTGTGCGGGCCAATGGCGGCACAAACGCCGGCAGCGTCAGCTATGAGTTTTCGCAAAACGGTGTTGTAAATGCGGTGCCGCAGATCACATCTGCCGCAGCATCCAGTGGCGCAAATTCGGTCTTCATGACGTCAAATGCCGCGGGCGCCTTGCCGCTCTTCACTCAAATGCTGCCCGAAGCAGGCCTGTCGCCACAAGACGTGCAATATATCGGCCTGAGCCGATGGGACACGCCGCCCCAAACCCTTGCCTTGCCGGGCGTTCAAGGCGGCTGGTTTGCCCTGCCAGACCCAAATCGGATGTCACAGTATAACGGCCGCTTCTCGTCAAGTTTTGGCGAAAACCCCCACGCGTTGAGCGGGTTGGCCTATGATGGCATCGCGGCTATCGGTGCGTTGGCCTCATCGCGTGGACGTGGCGCGCTTGACCGTCAGGCGCTGACGCAAGCGGCTGGTTTTCAAGGCGTCACCGGCATCTTCCGCTTCCTGCCTAATGGCACCAACGAGCGCGGGCTGGCCGTGGCCACAATCCGCGACAAACGCGTGGCTGTGATCTCGCCTGCACCGCAGGGCTTTGGCTCGGCAGGTTTCTGAACACATAGACTTTCCTGCAATGGCCCTGAAAACATCTCTGCCGGACGATCTGATCTGCCCGGCAGAGGCGATCTTTGACGTGGCACGCGTTGAGGCTGAACTTTCCCAAACGCTTCAAAAGACAGCAAACGATCAAATGGCGCTGCGCAAGGCGGCGGTCGATATTCTGGGTGCTGCTCAAAAACAGGGACGTGCAACGATTGCATCTTCGCTGGCGGAACACCCCTTTGCCGCCGCATCGGCCACGCGCTCCTATAGCTGGCTGACCGATTGCATCATTCTGGCCGCCCTTGATCTTGCCACGGGGCACTTGCATCCCGTGCCCACGCCCACGGCTTCTGAACGGATTTCTGTGCTGGCGGTCGGTGGGTCCGGACGTGGGGAAATGGCCCCGATGTCGGATGTCGATCTGCTCTTTTTGACCCCCTACAAAATCACACCCTGGGCAGAAAGCGTGATCGAATCCATGCTCTACATCCTGTGGGACCTGAAGTTGAAAGTTGGCCACGCAAGCCGCACCATCCGGGATTGCCTGCGTTTGGGCCGCGAAGATTTCACCATCCGCACAGCCCTGCTGGAAAACCGTTTTCTGGCCGGGGATGCCGATCTGGCGGCCGATCTGAACCACCGTCTATGGAATGATCTGGTGAAGGGCACGGCGCCTGAATTTATTGAAGCAAAGCTGTCCGAACGCGACATCCGCCATGAAAAACAGGGCGGACAGCGGTATATGGTTGAACCGAACGTCAAGGAGGGCAAAGGCGGGCTGCGTGATCTGCATTCGCTGTTCTGGATCGCCAAGTATCTCTACCGAGTGCAGGATATTGCGGAGCTGGTCCGCCTCAAGGTCTTTACCGAAGATGAGTTCGATAAATTCTCAGGGGCGCACAATTTCCTCTGGGCCGTACGGTGCCATCTGCATCTGGCAACCAACCGTCCCAATGACCAGCTGACCTTTGACATGCAGGTCGAAGTGGCCGAGCGGATGAAATACGTGGATATCGCCGGACGCCGGGCGGTTGAGCATTTTATGCAGGACTATTTCCGCCACGCGACCGCTGTTGGCGATCTGACCCGGATTTTCATCACCAAGCTGGAGGCGGCGCATGTTAAATCCGCCCCTTTGCTGGAGCGGCTTTTCAAGCGCAAACGCAAATTGAAAGAAGGCTATGTGGAGGTTCATGGCCGTCTCGCCATCGCCAATGAAAAGAAGTTCCTCAAGGATCGCCTGAACCTGCTGCACGTGTTTGAAGAGGCCCTGCGCACAGGCATGTTGATCCACCCGGACGCCATGCGATTGATCACTGCAAACCTGCATATGATCAACGATGACATGCGGGCCGACCCTGTGGCGCAGAAGTTGTTTCTGGATCTGCTTTTGAAACATGGCAACCCGGAACGTGCGCTGCGCCGGATGAATGAATTGGGTTTCCTGTCCGTTTTCATTCCCGAATTCGAACCCATCGTGGCGATGATGCAATTCAACATGTATCACCACTACACGGTGGATGAGCACACCATCCAATGCATCAGCCAATTGGCACAAATCGAACGCGGGGAGCTGGTAGATGATCTGCCCGTCTCCTCCACGATTTTCAGTCAGGGGATCAACCGCCGTGTGCTCTATGTCGCACTTTTGTTGCACGATATCGGCAAGGGGCGCGATGAAGATCACTCGATCCTTGGCGCAAAAATCACTCGAAAGGTAGCGCCGCGTCTTGGCCTGAAACCCAAGGAGGTCGACACGGCCGAATGGCTGGTGCGGTATCACCTTCTGATGTCCGACATGGCGCAAAAACGCGATATCGCGGATCCGCGCACCGTGCGCGACTTTGCCAAGGCGGTGCAGACCCGCGAACGGCTGGACCTGCTCCTGATGCTTACGGTGTGCGACATCCGCGGCGTCGGGCCAGGTACATGGAACAACTGGAAAGCCTCGCTTCTGCGCGCGCTTTACCGTCAAACCCGCCGTGCCATGGAAGGCGGGCTTGAGGCATTGAACCGCGAACAGCGCGGCTCCGAGGCCAAACGCAACCTGCGCAAAGCGTTGGAAGGCTGGGACGCCAAAGACATCAAAACCGAGATTGCCCGACACTACCCGCCCTATTGGCAAGGATTGCACGTCACCGCGCACGCGGTTTTTGCCCGGCTATTGCGCGACCTAAAGGAGGGCGAGATTGCCATCGATCTGCACCCGGATGAAGACCGCGATGCCACCCGCGCCTGTTTCGCTTTGGCCGATCACCCGGGCATCTTTTCGCGCCTTGCGGGGGCATTGGCCCTGGTCGGCGCCAATGTTGTGGATGCACGCACGTATACATCCAAAGACGGCCATGCAACGCCCGCATTCTGGATACAGGACGCCGATGGAAGCCCCTATGAGGCCAGCCGCCTACCCCGGTTGCGGCAAATGATCCAGAAAACGCTGAAAGGCGAGGTTGTGGCCCGCGACGCCATAAAATCTCGCGACAAGATCAAGAAACGCGAACGCGCGTTCAAGGTGCCCACGCATATCACCTTCGACAATGAAGGGTCCGAAATTTACACGATTATCGAAGTCGATACCCGTGACCGCCCAGGTCTGCTCTATGATCTCACCCGCACCTTGGCCGACAGCAATGTCTATATCAATTCTGCGGTGATCGCGACCTATGGCGAACAGGTTGTGGATACGTTCTACGTCAAGGACATGTTTGGCCTGAAATTCCACTCACAGGCCAAACAGGACGCGCTCGACAAGAAACTGCGCGCGGCAATCACCAAGGGCGTCGAGCGCGCCACCGCCTGAGTCAAAAATCAGGTTTTTGAACATCTCGGCCAAAAAATTGCCTCAAATTTATGTCAAAACGCCCCGCATAAACGTAAACGGTGGCAGCTAAGGTATTTTTTGTATGGGCGTTTTTGGCGCATATATTTTCATTGGCCTGGGCCTTTTGGCCAGCATCAATGCCGTCTTCATCATGGTTTTGACCTTGTATCATCGGATGACGGCCTATGCGGTTTTTGCCGAAGTCATTGATTTGCGCGAAACCACGGATGGCGATGACGGGGTTGCGTTTGCGCCGGTCTTTCGCGTGATCGACGGCGCGCATGCCGGCGAAATCTGGTCTTCGTGGGCAACAAGTTCCGCGCCGGCGCACAAAGTTGGCGATAAGGTTGCCGCCACCTACAATCGCCGAACGGGCGTGATTCAATCAGGCAAAACAAAGCGGGGCAGTTATGTATTGGGCATCGCGATGATGCTGGCCTCGATCGCTTGCTTCAATCTCAGCCAGTTGGTCTGAAACCGCACGCTCAGAAACGTCCGACACACTTCTCGATTGTCCCTTTGCCCTTGGCCGCGCTATGCAGGGGCGCGAGACACAGGAGCCGTGGAAATGAATGACCTGCCCGGAATAGTGATCACCGGCGCGTCGGGCCGGATGGGCCAGATGCTGATGCACACGATCAACGAAAGCCCGCGCGCGCGGCTGATCGGCGCGTTGGAACGCCCCGGTCATGAATGGATCGGACAAGATGTCGGTACCGCGATGGGCGGGACAGAAATGGGCGTCACAGTCAGTGATGATCCGCTTGAGACATTTGCAAATGCGCAGGCCGTCATTGATTTCACCGCCCCAGCTGCAACGGTCGAATTTGCTACCATCACAGCGCAGGCGCGCTGCGTGCATGTCATCGGCACAACCGGGCTCAGAGCGGACGACATCAAACGTCTGGACGCAGCGGCGCGCCATGCGGTGATCGTGCGGGCTGGCAATATGAGCCTTGGTGTCAACTTGCTTACGCAACTGACCAAACGCGTGGCTGCCGCGTTGGATGAGGATTTCGATATCGAAGTGATCGAAGCCCATCATGGCAAAAAGGTCGATGCGCCGTCTGGCACGGCTTTGATGCTGGGCGAGGCCGCCGCCGAAGGCCGCGGCGTCTCCCTTGATGCAGTTGCAGATCGGGGGCGTGACGGCATAACGGGCGCGCGCAAACGCGGTGACATCGGCTTCACCGCAATCCGCGGCGGCGACATTGTAGGCGAACACGACGTTTTGTTTGCGGCACCCGGTGAGCGAATTGTCTTGCGCCACATCGCAACCGACCGGGGTATCTTTGCCCGCGGTGCGATCAAGGCGGCCCTGTGGGGTATTGGCCGCAAACCTGGCGCCTATGACATGCTGGATGTGCTCGGCCTCAACGAAAACTGATCCAATCCTGCCAACCGTGCGTATTCCTTTGTGTATCCGAGGGAGAAACGTCATGCGTGTTGTTATTGCCGCCGTTCTAGCCAGCCTGATTGCCATGCCTGCGTCCGCAGATGGGTTTGCGAAAATATCAAAGAAATCTGACTTCGTGTCGTTGATTGACGGCCGTGACCTCAAGCGTTTCGGGATAAATCTGAACGTGACAACCGACGGCAAAATACAAGGCGACGCCTTTGGCCGCGAAGTTCTGGGCGCATGGCAGTGGGACAGCGGGTACTTCTGCCGCGATCTTTATTGGGGCAAGCGCGATCTTGGCCCGA
The DNA here is from genome assembly GCF_055693585.1 of Roseovarius sp. JB2-10. Taxonomy (NCBI): domain Bacteria; kingdom Pseudomonadati; phylum Pseudomonadota; class Alphaproteobacteria; order Rhodobacterales; family Roseobacteraceae; genus Roseovarius; species Roseovarius sp. JB2-10. Next base: position 652,148 of record NZ_CM146337.1, read on the forward strand.
ACTGTCAGATGGTCAAAATCAACGACGGTAAAATCCGGTTTATTTCGGACAAGGGAACCGGCGACTTTGCCGACTTTGCCCTGAAGTAAAGACCGCCACTGACATTTGTTTGGAAAACGAATTTCTTTTAACCCGGTGCCCCCGCGCAGGGTTATATTTAGTAAGGTGGCATCGTTGCGTTTCTGACGAAAGTGACAATTGGGTTGTCGACTACACCAAACTCACTTTCTCAGATGGGATCGCAACTGTTCCTGTTCCCGCATCATTGCCGTTGCTGGCATTTGGTTTGGGCGTGTTGGGAGTGATGCTTCGCGAGACCGGCTAACGCGGCCAGAACACGAAAGCCCAGGACGTCACCTTCACACCACGGAGGTCGCTGCAATGCGCGGCGCCCTCTTTCCCCGCTTGGCCTGATCCGTTACTTCTTCGGCAACCGCCCCCGGAGTGAGGCCCGAGCATGAAACCCATCCGCCTGATTTCCAGCGTGCTGACCGTTGGGGTTTGGACCCTGCTCAGCCGGGTGCTGGGGTTTGTGCGGGATGTGATCATTGCCAATCTGCTGGGGCCGGGCGTGTTGATGGATGCCTATGTGGCCGCCTTCCGCCTGCCCAACATGTTCCGCCGGTTTTTCGCCGAAGGGGCGTTCAACGCGGCGTTTGTACCCATGTTTTCCAAACGGCTCGAGGCCGACGAGGATGCCATAGGCTTTGCGCAACTGGCCTTTTCAGGATTGGCCCTGATCCTGCTGATCCTGACGGCATTGGCGATGATTTTCATGCCCGCGCTGGTCTGGGCCACAGCCGAAGGGTTCTATGGCGATGAGCGATTTGACATCACCATAGAATTTGGCCGTATCACCTTCCCGTACATCTTCTTCATCTCCCTCGCGGCCTTGTTTTCCGGGGTTCTGAACGCCGCCAACCGCTTTGCTGCCGCGGCCGCTGCACCGGTGCTCTTGAACGTCATGCTAGTCACGGCGATGAGCGTGGCATGGTTCCGGGGTGAGGCGGTTGCTGAGGCCTTGATCTGGACCATCCCCTTCGCCGGCATGGCGCAACTTGCGCTGGTCTGGTACGCGGCGGATCGTGCTGGGTTGCGCATCCGCCCCACACGGCCCCGCTGGACGCCCGAAATGGCGCAATTGGTGCGCATTGCCGTGCCCGCCGCACTGGCCGGTGGTGTGATGCAGGTAAATCTTCTGGTCGGTCAATTGGTGGCCTCAAATTACGAAAAGGCTGTCAGTTGGCTCTATGCCGCCGACCGCTTGTATCAACTGCCACTTGGCGTCGTTGGCATTGCTGTGGGAATTGTTTTGCTGCCAGACCTGTCGCGCCGCCTGAAAGTGGATGACCATACCGGCGCACGCGAAGCACTTTCCCGTGCGGGCGAAATTTCACTGGCGCTGACCATCCCATCAGCGGTTGCGCTGATGGTCGTGCCTCTGCCTTTGATCTCTACACTTTTCGAACGCGGCGCTTTCGGGACGGATGACACCGCCGCCACGGCCACCGCCGTGGCCATTTACGGGCTGGGTTTACCCGCCTTTGTGCTGCAAAAAATCCTGCAGCCGCTCTTTTTCGCCCGCGAAGATACCAAAAGCCCTTTCCGTTACGCCGTGGTCGCGATGGTGATCAACGCCGCCGTGGCCATTGGGCTGTCCTACGCTGTGGGGTGGATCGCCGCCGCCATTGCCACCACAGCCGCGGGATGGGTGATGGTCTGGCTCCTCTTGCGTGGCACCCGGAGCTTTGGCGAGGTCGCGCGGTTTGATGCGCGGTTCAAACAACGTCTTTGGCGGATCATTCTGGCATCCATCCTGATGGGCGTGGTGCTTTGGGTGCTCTGGCTGCTGATGGGGCCGCTCTTTGGTCTGCCCGGCCTGCGCTGGATTGCACTGCTTGTCCTGATCGTTTTGGGCGGGCTGAGCTATTTTGGGATTGGTCACATGATCGGCGCGTTCAAAATGGCAGAACTGCGCGCCGCCTTCCGACGCTAGTGGCCTTTGAACTCAGGTACCTATTGGCGCCGGATCACGGATCGGATTTTCGCCCATCCACCCGGGCTCAGGAAAAACGAAATCGAAAACCCAAAAACGAAGCCGCCAACATCGGCCAGCCAGGACGCGTTGCTGCCTGATGTTCCAAGCAGGTTCGAGATCAGACCAAAGAGCAACTGGATGCCCATCAAAAACCCGATCAGCATAAAGGCTCGCGATTGCGCCTCACCCAATTGCCCCAGTCGCAGCCACATCAGATAGGTAAACCCGCCGATCAGGCCGTACACGCCCGGAAACGCGCCCACGAGCATCAGCCGTTGTCCCGACACCAGCCCATAGACCGCAGCGCCCGCGATTGCCGATCCCAGGAACAATACCAGTGTTGCCCATTGGCTGAAAATTTCGCCCACAAACTTGCCCAATGCCAACAGCATTGCCCCGGCAAAAAGCGCGTGGGTGAAGGTGCCGTGCACGAAAACATATGTGACAAAGCGTTTCATATACTCCACAGGATAGCGCCCGTTTTCGACCATCCATGCGACAACATTGCCGTTAATCCCGTAATCCCGGATCGCGGTGCTGCGCCAACCGATGGCCTCGGGCCCGCCCACCAGACCACGAGCGCCCAGTTGAAATATCAGTTCGATCCCTATGATCACGGCAAAAAGGGCCACGACGACGGGCGGTAAAGGGTTCACCGGGCTCATGGTATCTGGGCTGCTCATGCCTGCTCTCCTTGACGGGGCTTTGGCCCATGGGTAAGCGAGGCAGACGAAGAAATCCAGTTCGGAGATGACATATGACCGAGGCGGCATTCACGCCACGCGTGTTCTCAGGCATTCAGCCATCGGGCGGTTTGACGCTTGGCAATTATCTGGGCGCGCTCAAACGGTTTGCCCAAGCGCAAGATCAGGGAACGCAGAGCATCTATTGCATGGTTGATCTGCACGCCATCACCGTCTGGCAGGACCCTGACAAACTGCGCCATGCCACCCGCGAGCTTTGTGCCGGGTTCATCGCGTCCGGATTGGACCCGGAAAAATCCATACTGTTCAATCAAAGCCAAGTCTCTGAACATGCGCAACTGGCGTGGATTTTTAATTGCGTGGCGCGCATGGGCTGGATGAAGCGCATGACCCAGTTCAAGGACAAGGCCGGCAAGAACGCGGAAAACGCCTCGCTTGGGCTGTTTGGGTACCCTGCGCTGATGGCGGCTGATATCCTGATTTATCACGCCACACATGTGCCTGTGGGCGAAGATCAGAAACAACACCTGGAATTGACGCGCGACATTGCGGCCAAATTCAACCACGACTACGGCGTCGACTTCTTTCCCATCACCGAGCCGGTGATCGAAGGCGCGGCCACGCGGGTGATGAGCCTGCGCGACGGGTCAAAGAAGATGTCGAAATCCGATCCATCGGATATGAGCCGCATCAACCTGACCGATGATGCCGATACGATCGCCAAGAAAATTCGCAAGGCCAAAACCGATCCGGAGCCCCTGCCCTCCGAGGTCAAAGGGCTGGAAGATCGCCCCGAGGCGCGCAATCTGATCAATATCTACGCAGCACTTTCGGACATGACGGTAGAACAAGTGATGGCCGAAATGGGTGGCAAAGCCTTTTCTGAATTCAAACCCGTTCTGGCAGATCTTGCCGTGGCGCAGATGTCCCCGATTTCCGCAGAGATGTCCCGTTTGATGCAGGATCAGGGCGAAATTGATCGTATTCTGGAAGACGGCGCAAATCGTGCCCGGGCGATTGCGGCGCCTATCCTGCAAAAGACGTATGATATCGTTGGCATGGTGGGCGCAACAGGGCGTTAAGCCCGCCCGACGTACTGAAACCGCGGTCCACTCAGAATGCGCGTTGATTGATCGCCATCCTGCGACTTGAATTGTTTGAATTTGCACAAAGGCTGGGCGAAAACAGTAAATTGTGCAATTTGGCACGTCACCATATATCCATCCTCATCAACAAGAGGATCGGCATATGACACACCCTGTTCACCCCGGCACATCCATTGGCCACGTTCATTTGAAAGTCGCGGATTTGGATCGGGCAATCGCGTTCTATAGCGGCATTTTGGGCTTCGAAGTGCAGCAGCGCTATGGGGATCAGGCGGCGTTCCTGTCGGCTGGCGGATATCATCATCACCTCGGCCTTAACACGTGGGAAAGTCTGGGTGGCACACCAGCACCTAAAGGTCACACCGGGCTCTATCACACAGCGTTTTTATACCCGGACCGCATCCAATTGGCGGACGCCCTGCGCCGGGTTCGCGACGCCGGAATAAAGATCGACGGCGCCGCTGACCACGGCGTCAGCGAAGCCATTTATGTTTCTGACCCCGACGGGAACGGTGTGGAACTCTACCGCGACCGACCGCAGGAGGAATGGCCCCGCGACGACGCCGGAGGTCTTGCAATGACCAACACGCCACTGGACCTGGAAGAGCTCCTGTCACACGCGCCAAACTGAGTCTGGACCTGACCCGCGTGGCGACATAAGTTGATCAAAACCGGGGGATACCATGGCAACGGGCACCAATATCCGAACCTACTACAAAGGCAGCTGGCATGAGGGCGACGTGCCCGTCATGAACGCCGCAGATCACGGGATGTGGTTGGGTAGCAACGTGTTCGATGGGGCCCGCATGGCCAACGGATTGACGCCCGATCTGGACAAGCATTGTGCGCGTGTTAACGCCTCTGCGGCAGCGCTTATGGTGACGCCCACCGTCACGCCCGAAGACATGGTGGCCATCATCAAAGACGGGTTAAAGGCATATCCCGCAGATGCCGCGATCTATATCCGTCCGATGTATTGGGCGATCGAGGGCGGCATGTCGGCCATCGTGCCCAAGCCCGGCGGCGAAACGGGGTTTGCCATATGCCTCGAAGAAATTCCAATGGCCGCCCCAGAGGATGTCACAACCCTGGCTCTGACGCGGTTCCGGCGCCCGGTTCTGGAAAATGCCGTGGTCAACGCCAAGGCCGCCTGTCTTTATCCAAACAACGCCCGGATGCTCGCCGAAGCGCGCGACAAGGGCTTTGGAAACGCATTGGTGGCAGACGCGCTTGGCAACGTGGCCGAAGCCGCCACCGCCAATGTTTTTGCGGTCCGCGACGGCGAGGTTTTCACCCCTGTTCCGAATGGCACTTTCCTGTCGGGCATCACACGCGCGCGCCACATCTCAAACTTGCGGGCCGACGGTGTGACTGTTCACGAATGCACCATGTCCTTCGACGATTTCCATGCGGCGGATGAGATTTTTCTGTCGGGGAACATGATGAAGGTGACGCCTGTTACCGCGCTCGAAGACACCAATTATCAAATCGGCCCGCTGACACGAAGGGTGCGGGATATGTATTGGGATTGGGCCGCGTCTGGCGCTTGATACTGACCTTCTGCCCACACGAGGGGCCTGCTCTCGGATCCGCACGAAATTCACGGTTTTGTGCGCGCAATTTTCGCCGTCTCCCTGTTCTCTTCAGCTTGAACGGACTACCTATACACCAAAGCCAGCACTGGATGATCCTAGGCTGCACATCTCTTTCCCGCCGCGTTTGCTGCGGCCCCATCACAGGAAAACACCAATGCGCACATGCCGTAACCTTCTGGGAACGATCAGCCTGCTGGCCGTTGTCTCGACCACTGCCATCGCGCAAGACACACCGACGGCCGATACGGTTGTGGCCACCGTCGGTGGCACTGACATCACGCTTGGCCACATGATGGCATTGCGGGAGCAACTGCCGGAAGACTACCAGAACCTGCCGGATGAAACACTGTTCAACGGTCTGCTGGATCAGTTGATCAATCAAACGGCATTGGCGCAGCAACTTGATGGTGGTGCACCCAAGCGCATCCAACTGGTGCTGGACAACCAGGAACGCGCCTTGCTCGCCAGCGAAGCCCTCGATGACGTACTCAAGGATGCGGTGACCGAAGAGGCCCTGCAAGCAGCCTATGACGCACAATTCGAAAACTGGGAAGCAGCGCCAGAATACAATGCCTCACATATTCTTGTGCCAACCGAAGACGAAGCCAAAGAGATCAAGGTAATGATCGAAGAAGGTGCGGATTTTGCGGAAGTTGCCAAGGAGAAATCAACGGGCCCATCGGGTCCCGGCGGTGGACAGCTTGGTTGGTTTGGGCAAGGGGCAATGGTGCCGGAATTCGAAGCCGCAGTCATTGCGCTGGCGGCGGGTGACGTATCCGATCCGGTTCAGACTCAATTTGGCTGGCATGTCATCAAGATGAATGAGCTGCGCGACAGCCAACCGCCCAGCCTTAACAATGTCCGCGCAGAGCTGGAAAGCCGCCTTCAGGAAGAAATCGCCGCGGCTTACATCAAGGACATAGAAGCACAAACCGACATCGTGCGCCCGGAGGCAGACGCGTTTGATCCGGCCATTCTGAAGCAGCTGGATTGGACCGCCGAATAGTTCTTCCTAACCGGTCAAAATGCTGCTGACCTTGAGGGCACGTTGCGCGTTGCCCTCAACCTTCAGCTTGCCGGACATATACGCCATCACTGGATTCAGGTCCCCTGACAGGATATCGCGGAAAACTCCATCGCTCGCGATCAGCACCACATCGGCAACATCGTCCCCGGCCCGGGCACCTTGTTCATCCAGCATGACCGAACCTTCGCCCTTGATCTGCAACTTTGCCGTGCCCCTGATCTGACCCGCGGCCTTGGGCTGTAGGTCATCTATATACGCCTGTACAACATCGCTCATTGGGGCAAGCCTCCTGTCTGATCTCCAACGTCAACATCGGATGGCGATGCGATGTGTTCAATCGAAACCCCGCGTCACTAAGGCGAATGTGATACGTCACTCACCAGCGTTTCAGCGAGTCTTCATCCTCATCCCGCGCCGCCACCCAGTCCGTTCCGGAGGTCGAGACTTCCTTTTTCCAGAACGGGGCGCGTGACTTCAGAAAGTCCATCAGAAATTCCGCCGCCTGAAATGCATCTACCCGGTGGCGCGACGCGGTCGCCACCATCATGATGGTATCCTGCGCGCGTAACGTGCCGTGTCGATGAATGATCAGAACATCCCCAAGGTCCCATCGCTCCTGCGCATCTTGGGCAATCTTCTCCAGCGCCTTTTCCGTCATGCCAGGATAATGCTCGATCTCCATGGCATGCAAGTCACCCTCTCCCAGATCACGCACAATGCCAGTAAAGGTGACAATCGCGCCCATGCCCTTTTGGCGCTCAGCAAACCTGTTGCTCTCAGCGCCCAAATCAAACGGATCTTTCTGTACACGGATTTCCATCCGTCATCCCCCCGTCATCGGCGGGAAAAAGGCCACTTCGCGCGCGCCAGACAAGGGTGCGTCGAAATCCGTCAGCTCTTGGTCAACGGCCACGCGCAGCGCTGTAAGATCGGCGAAGGCTGCGGCATAGCGCTCCTCGCGCTTGCGCAATTCCTCGACCAGATCCATCACCGTTGCCGGGTTGGTCTCAACCGTATCCTTGGCATGACCAATCCGCTCCCGAACCCACGCGAAATAGAGTACATCCATCAGTTTTCATCCTTCAGGTAGGGAATAGACTTCTGGAAATAGTCGAACCCCGTGACCAAGGTCAGCGCGGCGGCAATCCAGAGCAGCCACAGGCCGACAAACCCAGACCATTCCATGCCGGTGAGTTTCCATTTCAGGCCCAGCACGTCCTCTTCGCGGCCCTCCAGAATGTCCATCACCATGGCCTCATCCATGCCAAAAACGGACATGCCAAAGTAATGCTCGAACACCCCCTGTGAGAAGAGCACAGCAATGGCGATCATTTGCATGGTGGTCTTCCATTTGGCCAACCGGGTTACTTTCAAAGTGCCTGCCGTGTCCCCGAGATATTCCCGCAGCCCAGAGACGAAAACCTCCCGGAAGAGGATGAAAGTGGCGGGCAAGACCAGCCAGGGCGAATAGCTGGAATAGCCAACGATCACCATCAATGCGATCACGACCATCGCCTTGTCGGCAATTGGGTCCAGCATCGCGCCCAGTTTCGTCTCCTGTTTCCAACTGCGCGCCAGATGGCCGTCAATCCAATCGGTTATGGCCGCGCCAACAAAAAGCAGAAGGGCAAACCAATCCGCGTAAGGTCTTGTGAAATATAGAAACATTACCGCTACACCCGGTGCGGCAAGCAACCGGAATACCGTCAACATATTCGGTATCGTCCAAGTCATATTTAGGTTCTATCCGCATCTTTGCCGGAGGGAAAGCGCCGCCAACTCAGCCCTTTTCATGAAAAAAGTCATAGACTTTCTGCGCCAAGCCTTCGGACACACCATCCACTGCTTTTAGATCGGACAAATTGGCGCGGCTCACGGCCTTGGCCGACCCGAAATGTGCCAAAAGCGCCCGTTTACGGGCAGCGCCCACGCCGGGCACTTCGTCCAATGGATTGGCGATGGCTGATTTTGCCCGTTTCGCCCGATGCGTGCCGATGGCAAACCGATGCGCTTCATCCCGCAGGCGTTGCACGAAATAAAGCACAGGGTCATTGCGTTGCAGGGCCATCGGCCGCTTGCCGGTACGGTGGAACTCTTCCTTGCCATGATCGCGGTCCACGCCTTTGGCCACGCCAACCATCGGGATGTCCGTGACGCCCATGTCGCGCATAATGCCAGCAACCGCACTGACCTGTCCGGCCCCACCATCGATCAGCAACAGATCAGGCCAATGTCCCTGATCGCGCTCAGGATCTTCTTTCAGCAAGCGCTTGAAACGACGTGTCAGCACCTCTTTCATCATCCCGAAATCATCTCCGGGGGTCAGATCATCCCCTTTAATGTTGAATTTCCGGTAGCTGTTTTTCATCAACCCGTCGGGACCGGCCACAATCATCGCACCAACAGCATTGGTCCCTTGTATGTGGCTGTTGTCATAGACCTCGATCCGCTGTGGAGGGGCCTTCAGATCAAACGCTTCGGCCAGGCCTTTCAGCAGTCTGGCCTGGGTTGCCGTTTCCGCCATTTTTCGACCGAGACTTTCACGGGCGTTCCGTACCGCACCATCGACCAGTTCAGCCTTTTCGCCACGCTTGGGCACAAGCACTTCGACTTTGCGTCCCAGCTTGCCACTCAGGGCGTCTGCCATCAGGTCATCATCGTCGATCGGATGGGACAGGATCACCTGACGCGGCGGCTCTTTCGTATCGTAGAACTGGCCAAGAAACGCCTGCAAAACCTCGGCCTCCTCCACGTCATTGCCAACACGCGGATAGAAATCGCGGTTGCCCCAGTTTTGCCCGGCACGGATGAAAAAGACCTGCACGCAGGCCTGTCCCTTTTCCAAATGCAGCGCCACGATGTCGGCCTCATCAACGGTGCGGGGATTGATGCCTTGATTGGTTTGCACCTGCGTCAGCGCCTTGATGCGGTCGCGAAGGGCGGCCGCGCGTTCAAACTCCATCGCTTCCGAGGCTTCAGCCATCTGCGCGCCAAGCTTGGCCTGAATTTCGGTCGACTTGCCGGACAGGTACCTCTCGGCATCTTTGACCGATGCGGCATATTCCGCCTTGCTGATATGTCCGACGCATGGCGCTGTGCACCGCTTGATCTGGTACTGCAGACAGGGTCGCGTACGCCCCTCGAACATCGCATCGCTGCAATTGCGCAATAGAAACACGCGCTGCAGCTGCGCCAATGTCCGGTTCACCGCGCCCGCACTGGCAAAGGGGCCGTAATAGGCGCCTTTTTCCTTTTTCGCACCGCGGTGCTTTTTGATCATCGGGAAATCATGCGCCTTGGTGACCATGATATTGGGGAAACTCTTGTCATCGCGTAACAGCACGTTGAAATGCGGTTTGAGCTGTTTGATCAGGTTCTGCTCCAATAGCAGAGCTTCGGTTTCCGTGCGGGTCGTCAGGAACATCATCGACGCCGTTTGCGAAATCATCCGCGCAATTCTGGGCGTGTGACCCGTAGGTCTGGCGTAGCTCGATACCCGCGCCTTCAGATCGCGCGCTTTGCCGACATAAAGGACGCGCGCCTGTGCATCGAGCATGCGGTACACGCCCGGCGAGCCATCCAGTGTCCTGAGATAGGAATGGATCACTTCATGTCCGGTTTGCCGGGGTTTTTCCTGCGCGTCTTCTGTCATAGTCCTTTGGATATGATTCTCTGGTCTTGCTGCAACCATATCGACCAATGAGCAAGAGGAAACCTTTCCCCGTTTCATGTGGATAAGTCTGGAGATAACTTTCCGTGATCCAGAATTTTCCTTTGTTTTTTGACCACTTCGTAGAAATGCCTATTTTTTAGGCACTTTTTCAGATCGTTGTTTTTAAACGAAAAAATTATAAATTAGTGCCAAAATATTGAAATCATTAAAGGTTTTGTAACGAACATTTATAGCTTTGGTAACACGTGCAAAACTTGCATTGCAGGGTCTGATTATTCAACGCCCAACACGTCCGGTGTCTGCCACCCAAGATGCTGCCCGCCATCAACGCAAAGAAGCTGTCCCGTGACCCCGGGCGCCGTCAAAAAATAGGCGAGTGCTGCGGTTATATCCGACTCGTTCGAGCCCCTCTTCAGGACTGTTGCTTTACGCTGACGCTCAAAATGGCTGGCTTCCTGGCGACCGCCTTGCAGGGTCGGGCCCGGCCCTATGCCATTGACGCGAATGCGCGGCGCCAAGGCCTGTGCGGCGGTTTGCGTAAAGGCCCAGAGGCCCATCTTGGCAAGCGTATAGGTCATGAACTCGGGCGTCAGCTTGCGCACACGCTGATCGATCATATTGACGACCAGCCCTTGAGCAACCGGCTCACCGGCTGCGTCCATCAAGGGCTCCGGCACATCAGCGGCCATGGCTTGCGTCAACAGGAACGGCGCACGCAGGTTGCTTGCCATATGTCTGTCCCAGCTGTCGCGCGTCGCGGTGGCAAGGGTATCGTATTCAAAGATCGACGCGTTGTTGACCAACACCAAGAGCGGCCCACCAAGCGCTTCCACCGCGCGTGGAACCAATGTGTTTGTCTGTTCTTCGTCCAGCAGGTCAGCGCCAATTGCCACGGCGTTTCTGCCCATTGCCTTGATCTCATTGACCACTTCCAGCGCGCCGGCTTCCGACGAGGCATAGTGAACCGCTACGTCATATCCACGACGCGCAAGTTCAAGCGCCATTGCCCGTCCCAGACGTTTGCCCGCCCCGGTTACCAAAGCCCGTGTCATTGCCTGCCTCCGTTTAGATCAGCACAACGGTAATGTATGTCAAATACAGCCCGGTCAAGATAACGCCCCACACGCGCCCGATGTCCTGCTTGCACAGAACAAACGGGATGAGCATCAGCGACGCACCCAACATGACCCAAAGATCAAAGCGCAGGAATTGCGGGTCGACCGGGATCGGGCCAACCAACGTGGTAATGCCGATGATGGCCAGAAGGTTGAACATGTTCGACCCGATCACATTGCCCAACGCAACGTCAGCCTGGCGCCGCAACGCCGCCATCACAGTGGTCGCCAATTCAGGCAAGGATGTGCCAAGCGCCACAAGCGTCAAACCGATGACCGAGTCGCTGACACCGTATTCACGTGCGATGATCGACGCATTATCCACCAATAGATCAGCCCCCAGCGGCAAGCCGATCAGGCCAAGGATCAGGAACACAAAGATTTGCCACCAGGGCATATCCGGGTCGGCCCCTTCAACATCTTCCTCTGTATCCATCCCGGCATCGTTTCTGGCCTCTTCCGCCAGCGCCAGAGCTGCGTTTTGTTTGCGGTGACGGTTTGCCTCCAAAAACGCATCGCCCAGCACAAAGGCCAGCACCGACAGCAGGATCAGACCGGATACAAACGTAAAACTGCCGGTAAAGGCCAGACCGATGAACAAAAGCGTCGCGCCGATCATGAAAAAGAATGTCTTACGGCTGTCGCAAACGCTGGTGTGCAAACTGGCAAACAACGCGGGTACGCCAAGGACCAGCAGGATATTCGCCGTGTTGGAGCCAACAACATTCCCTAGCGCAAGGCCGGGTTTATCCTCAAGAACCGCGTTGATGGATATCAGGAGTTCCGGCGCGGATGTTCCAAACGCCACAATTGTCAGACTGACGATCAGGGCGGGTATCCCGACCCGCAGGCTTAGGTTGACGGCGCCTTTGACAAGCGCGTCTCCCGCCAGCAGCAAGATCAAAAGCCCAAGGCCCGCCAGAAGCCAAGGGATCATTTGCCAATCCCCTTATCGCATTTGCAAGGGCCCTTACCGATCCGGTATCGTCCACATTTCCCGCATTTCGCCGAGGCAAGGCGTTTTTGACCCGGAAACCGGAGGCGGCCAAACATCGCCAATACACCCATGGCCACAAGAAACAATATGACGATCTTGATGATCATGTCAGAGGCCGAACCGGGCAAAATCAGCGCGTTCTTCAACGGCGGCAATCGCGTCCTGTGCAACATTTGCGCCAAAGCGCTGCAGGAAGCCACGTTTGCGGCCGTAGCGCGCTATTTTCACCTTGTCGCCGTATAATTCTTTCAGCTTGGGCACCAGATGGCCGATGCCATCGACCAGACCCAGTTCAATCGCCCGCCGACCCAGCCAGAATTCTCCGGTGAAGAGATCAAGCTTGTCGGTTAAGCGATCCCCGCGTCGGACGTTGACATGATCCGTGAAGGTCGTGTGCATCTGTTCCAGAATGGCTTTGAGCCGTGCTACATCCTCGGGCTTTTCAGGCTGGAATGGGTCCAGCATGCTCTTGGATTTTCCGGATGTGTGGACCCGACGCTCCAGCCCCTGTCGTGCCAAAAAGACCGGCGCGCCAAAGCCTGCCGAAATCACACCGATCGAGCCGACAACCGATGCCGGGTCAACCCAGATATCATCCGCAGCCGTCGCCAGCCAATAGCCGCCAGAGGCAGCGACGTCTTCGACGAAAGCATGCACGGGAATGGCTTTTTCTTCGGCCAGACGGCGAATACGTGCTGCGATCAGCGAGGACTGCACGGGTGACCCACCCGGAGAATTGATCACCAGCGCCACAGCGACGGGTTTGCCGCGCTTGAACGCCTTTTCGATCACAGGCGCCATCGCCTCATCGCTTAGTTGGGAACGCCCACCTGCTCCGATGGAGCCAGAGAGGCGGATGACGGCAACCGTCGGCTCAGATTTAACAAAAGGGATCCATCGCTTCATGCAGCCCGATGTAGAATGCCGATGCGGTCCAGACAAGGTGACAGGCCCCGCCCAACCACATAGTTTCTGAAAAAGATGCGGTCCAAGGGCAAATAAGTCACGCACACACCGGTCGCGTTAAGATTTGATGCGGTACCCTGTCTTGAAAATATACCAGATGATACCGATGCAAATGGCGGTAAAAACGGCGATCGCAAGCAGGCTGAAACCGATTGCAACATCGGCTGTTCCAAAGAATGACCACCTGAAACCTGAAATCAAATAAACCACCGGATTGAACAGGGTCACCGTTTGCCATGCGGGCGGGAGCATCGAAATCGAATAGAAAGACCCACCCAGAAACACCAGAGGTGTGATGACGAGCAGGGGGATCAATTGCAGCTGCTGGAAGTTTTGCGCCCAGATGCCAATGATGAATCCAAAGAGCGAAAACGAGATACAGGTCAGCAACAAAAACGCCATCATGGCCCAAGGGTGTTGGATCTCCAGATCAACAAAAAACTCCGCCGTGATCAGGATCACGACACCAATGAAGAGCGATTTGGTGGCCGCGGCCCCAACGTATCCCAGTACGATTTCGAGAAAGTTCACCGGGGCCGAAAGCAATTCGAAAATGGTGCCGATGAATTTCGGAAAATAGATGCCAAAAGAGGCGTTGCTGATCGATTGCGTCATCACCGACAACATCACCAGCCCGGGTACGATAAACGCCCCGTAACTCACCCCGTCCACCTCATTGATGCGGCTCCCGATAGCGGCCCCAAAGACCACGAAATAGAGCGAGGTGGAGATCACAGGCGACAGAAAACTCTCCATAAACGTCCGGAAAAAACGCTTCATTTCATAGATGTATATCGCGGTAATAGCTGGCAGGTTCATGCGGCATCCTCCTGCACAAGACCCACGAAAATTTCTTCGAGGCTGCTCTGCGTGGTTTGAATATCACTGAGTGAGAGGCCTTCCCGGGCCAGCGCCTGAAGAAGCCGGGTGATGCCTGTCCCTTCGCCACGCGTGTCGTAATGATAGCTCAGGCTCGACCCGTCTTCGGACAGTTCCAGATCGTAATCCGCCAGAGTGTCGGGAACGGTTTTGACCGCATCTCGCAGATCAATGCGCAATGTCTTGCGGCCCATCCGCGTCATCAATGCGTTTTTCTCCTCGACCAATAGCAATTCACCCTTGGAAATCACGCCCACACGGTCCGCAATCGCTTCGGCTTCTTCAATGTAGTGGGTGGTCAGGATGATCGTGACGCCATCTGCCTTCAAACCTTCGACGATCTGCCACATGTCTTTGCGCAATTCCACGTCTACACCGGCCGTCGGTTCATCCAAAAACAAAACGCGCGGCTCGTGACACAGCGCCTTTGCAATCAAGACCCGCCGTTTCATCCCACCGGAGAGTTCGCGAATGCGGTTGTCTCTCTTGTCCCACAAGGACAATTGGCGCAGGATTTTTTCGATCAGGGCATCGTCGCGTTTTTTGCCAAAAAGACCGCGCGAAAACCGGACAGTGTTCAACACTTTCTCAAACGGCTCCAGCGCGACTTCCTGTGGAACAAGCCCAATGAGCTTGCGCGCGCCACGGTATCCGGTCTCGATGTCAAAGCCGCCAACACTGGCGCTTCCGGAACTGGCCGTTGTGATACCGCAAAGCGTTGATATCAATGTTGTTTTGCCTGCACCATTTGGTCCAAGTAACGCCAGAATCTCACCCTCTTCAATGTCGAGAGTGACGCCTTTCAACGCTTCGAAACCACCATCATAAACTTTGCGCAGGTCGTTGACTTGAACAATAGGCATGCGTTTACCCTTTGATTGATCGGGTATATTTATGTCATTCACGCGGATGTGAAAATGCTGGATTGAGGCAGAGATTGCCCTGCGTCAATGCACATAGTGTCAGCTGATCAATCGCTTGAGCCAACCCTTTTTTCGGCCTCGCGTGCGTCATCCTCATCGGACGGGCCTTCCAATACGTTTTCCAGCCGCGTGAAAAACTGATCTGCCATTTTCTTGGCGAAACCATCCACGATACGGCTGCCAAGCTGAGCCAACTTACCGCCCACCTTGGCTTCGACGTCATAGATCAGGCGCGTACCTGTTTCGCTGTCCTCCAGTCGCACATCCGCACCGCCCTTGGCAAAGCCCGCAGCACCGCCCTTGCCTTCGCCGGTTAGGGTCAGGCTTTCACCTTCGACCATATTTGAGACGGTCACCATGCCCTTGAACGTCGCCTTGACGGGCCCGACCTTTTGCACGACGACGGCCTCAAATCCATCCTCGGGTGTACCGGTCACTTCCTGCGCACCGGGCACACATTCCTTGAGCATTTCAGGGCTCAGCAACGCCGCCCAAACCGTGGCACGATCCACCTTGATGTCGCGTTCGTCACTCATTTGCATGGGGCGCGCCTTTCTCATGGTTGCCCGACAACTCTAGCCTGCGAGCCAAAGCGTGAAAAGTCGTAAACGGGCGTGGCCCCGACGCGGCCATGATGGTAGAGCCAAAGGAGAAAGGACGCCCGGATGACCGCACCCACCCAACTTCAAAACCCCGCGGTCGGCGTCGCCTTTATCGTGGTCGGGATTCTGACGATTTCGGTCAACGACATGCTGATCAAACTGTTGTCCGGTGGCTATCCATTACATCAGCTGGTGTTCACACGGTCATTGATCGGGCTTTGTTTCACCCTCGTTCTGGTGCAGGTCGAGGGTGGGTGGCGCATCTTGCGTACGGACAGACCCGGACTGCACCTCCTGCGCTGCGCAATGCTCGTCACGGCGAATATGACGTTCTTTTCGGCGCTCGCTGTTCTGCCCCTGGCCGAGACAACAGCCATCTTTTTCGTGGGCCCGCTGTTGATCACATTGCTCAGCATCCCAATCCTCGGCGAGCGGGTTGGACCCTTGCGCCTGGGCGCAGTCGTTGTTGGATTTTGCGGCGTGCTGATCATGACCCGCCCCTGGCAAAGCGCGGGCAGCCGAGACGTCTCTGTGTTGATTTACCTGCTGCCTGTCCTCGCGGCCCTGACCTACGCCATCACACAGGTTCTGACCCGTAAACTGGGCACGACCACAAAGGCGTCGGTTCTCGCGGCCTATCTGCAAAGCCTCTTCTTGGTCGTCAGCATGTGTTTCTGGCTCGTGGCCGGCGATGGCCGATATGCCGAAGGGCTAGAAAGCGAAAGCCTCATCTTCCTGCTGCGCGCATGGGTCTGGCCAGAGGGTCGCGATCTCTATCTTTTTGTGCTGCTTGGCTTCAACGCTGGCATCATCGGATACACATTGGCACAGGCCTATCGACAAGCCGACGCAGCCATTATAGCGCCGTTCGAATATCTTGGTCTGCCACTGGCCGTCTTCTGGGGCTGGATCATTTGGGGCGAGCTGCCGGATGTGGTCGTGACAGTTGGGATCGTGCTTGTTCTGGGCTCCGGCCTGTTTGTCTTCTTGCGGGAACGCCAACAAAAACTGCGCGCAATCGCTGCATCACAGGGACATCGACGCTTTTGACGGCTCTTTTACAGCGCAAATGCGCAGCGTAAACTTGGCCACGAAAGACAAGGGAGCAGTGGATGTTGGATGGCATTCGAGTGATCGAAATCGAAGGGCTGGGCCCCGGGCCTTTTGCCGCAATGATGTTGGCGGATCTGGGCGCCGAGGTCATTACAATTCATCGCCCCGGATCAGCGCCCGATATCACCGGTGATCCCAGCCTGCTGGATCGCGGGAAAAAATCGATTGTATTGGACCTTAAAGAAAGCGCCGATCTGGCAACTGCGCGCACCCTGATAGATACTGCGGATGCGTTGATCGAAGGGTTCCGCCCGGGTGTCATGGAGCGGTTGGGGCTGGGTCCGGATATGTGCCACACGTCCAACCCGAAATTGGTGTACGGCCGCATGACGGGATGGGGGCAAACCGGACCGCGCGCGCTGACCGCCGGCCATGACTACAATTACATCGCCACCTCGGGCGCGCTTTGGTACACATCTGAGCCTGGAACGCCGCCCATCGCACCGGCTACCATGGTCGGCGACATTGGCGGCGGCGCTCTTTACCTGGTGGCTGGTATTTTGGCGGGCCTTCTGGCGGCCAACCGAACCGGGAAAGGCACGGTTGTCGATGCGGCCATTGTCGACGGGTCTGCCCATATGATGGCGCTCTTGATGGCCATGCAGCCCACAGGCAATTTGAAAACGGAGCGCGGCCAAAGCCTGTTGGACGGGCCGCATTGGTCGCGCAGTTACGCCTGCAAGGATGGCCGGTACCTGAGTGTTCAGTGTCTTGAGCCAAAATTCTATGCCGCGTTTCTGGAGATAATGGACCTCGCGCAAGACCCGGATTTCAGGGATCAGTTCGATCGGTCCCAATGGCCGGGACAGACAACAAAGCTCGCCAAAATACTTGCCGAAAAACCTGTGGCGCATTGGCAGGCGCTGTTTGAAGGATCAGACGCCTGCGTGGCGCCGGTCCTGTCTCCGGTAGAGGCTGAAACCGAGCCGCATATGGCGGCCAGAACCGTTTGGCAGGAGATCAATGGCGCATTGCAACCAGCCCCCGCACCACGATTTGACGGAACGCCCGCGTCCATCGCGCCAGCACCTCAACGCGGACAACACACGGCTGAATTGCTGAACGAACTGGCACAGGCCAAAACCCGATAGGGCAGTTTTGCTCCCATCGCAGCACCATTTTCTGCGCGGTTACTTTCCCTCTCGCGCGGGGGACTTTCTCTTGTTACCTTGCCTGCATGCGCGTGATGTTTGTTCTGTTCTTTCTAACGCTGGCCGCTTGCGGTCGCCCGTTGACGCCCGCGGAGCACGCTTTCGCAAAGCAATTGCACGGACCCACAATCGACACGTCGCGCATCCGATCTGTACATGGCTCACCCGTCGGCAGCGTTACTTTGAAACGTGACAAAAGACCCCGGCTTGCGTGCCGCGAACTGATCCTGCCAGAGCCGGAAACCGAAACCATCACCGTAGCACCGGCCGCGATGGTCATTCATAACCGGATTTTCTATTCCAAAGACTGGTATCTGGAGGATTACCTCCAAGATTACCCAGAGGAATTGAACCTCTTGACCGCAATGCTGTTTGCCCATGAAATTACCCATGTGTGGCAATGGCAGAACCGAGAAAAAACGGGCTATACGCCATTTCGTGCGGCCCGCGAACACAGCGGCAGCGACGATCCTTACCTTTATGACATCAACACACAGACCGATTTTCTGGACTTTGCCTACGAACAGCAGGCCAGCATTGTCGAAGAATATGTCTGCTGCGCCACGTTGGACCCCAATGCCGCCCGAACCAAACGCCTCGAACAGCTCTTGAGCGGGGCCTTCCCACTGCAAAAACTATCCGTGCCGGAGCGTGTACTCCTCCCGTGGGACGGAGTGGAAATCGAAGGTATATGCAGTCGTGGTGAAAACGACGCGGGTTAACCCGGCCTGGGCCGCGTCAACCATCCTTGCATGAGCAGGCTCTGCCAGCCGCGATTACTTCTTGAGACGGCGCAGGCCTTCCTCAACGCAAATGCGGTCCCCTTCGGCAATGGTCATACCGGGCGGGATCGAGATTGCCTCGTCCCAGATTACCTGTTTGGGCTTATAAAGCTGACACGTGACAACGCCCTTGGCCGATTTCACCTGAACCGGTGTAGTTTCATAGTCAGCCGGGTCGATACACCCTGACAATACCAGCGCTCCGGCACAGGCCAGAAATGGTCCAACACGTTTGAATTTGGTCATTTTCTTACTCTCCACTGCTGTAGATAGACGGCCCGATGCCCTTGTCGTGCTCATGGCGCAGTCTTCTCTCGTACCCAATTATCATCGACCCGTTTAGTAACTGTTAACCAAGGCCAGACTGTGTCGCATCTTGGGAAACCGGGCGATATTCGTTTCTCAGGACAGATTGCCCGCCAAGCCGTCGTCAATCAACTGAATGGTTTCCTGCACACCATAGAGTGCTATGAAACCGCCGAAACGAGGGCCCTGACTGGCGCCCAGCAACACCTCATACAGCGCCTTGAACCAATCACGAAGCGGGTCGAAGCGATCGCGCCCAACGGCATAGACGATGGATTGCAAAGTCTCGTCGTCGACATCACCGTCATGGGCCACAAGCGCTGCGCGCAACGCTTCAAAGGCCTCTCGCTCCTGCTCCGTAGGAGCTCGGTAGGTCTTGGTCGGCTTGACGAAGTCGTTGTAATAGCGCACCGCGAAACCCGCCGCCTGGTCCATGTCCGGATTGGTCTCGGCGCTCGCGTCGGGTGCATATCGCTGAATAAAGCCCCAGAGCTTATCCTTGTCCTCTGCGGCCGACACGGACGCCAGGTTCAGCAACATAGAGAACGGCACCACCATATGGCTCTCAGGCACGTCGCCGCCATGTATGTGCCAGACGGGGTTGTTTAACTGTGCTTTCGCATCTTGTGTCGGAAACGCGCGCAGCTGTTGATGATATTCATCCACCGCCTTGGGGATCACATCGAAATGCATCCGTTTTGCTGTTTTTGGCTTTTGATACATGAAATACGACAGGCTTTCGGTCGATGCATAGGTCAGCCATTCATCAATCGACACGCCGTTGCCCGAAGATTTCGAAATCTTCTGACCATTTTCATCTAGGAAAAGCTCATACGAGAAATGCTCGGGCGCCCGCCCGCCAAGCGCCCGGCAGATCGCATCATAGATCTTCTCGTTGGTGGCGTGTTCCTTGCCGTACATTTCGAAATCAACGCCAAGTGCGGCCCACCGCGCACCGAAATCCGGCTTCCATTGCAGCTTCACCTTGCCGCCGGTCACCGGCACGGTCCATTCCTTGCCGTCTTCATCGTCGAAGGTAATGGTATATGTCTCGGCGCACACTTTCTTGAGCGGGACGTAGAGCACTCGACCTGTTTCAGGATGCAGCGGCAGAAAAATCGAATAGGTCGCCGCACGTTCATCGCGCAGGCTTTTGAGCATGATCGCCATGATGTCATCATAGCGGTCCACCGCCCGTTTCAGGATCTCGTCGAACTGCCCCGAATGATAGAATTCACGAGCCGAGTAGAACTCGTAGTCAAAGCCAAATGTATCCAGAAACCGCCGCAGCATGGCATTGTTGTGATCGCCAAAACTGTCATGCGTGCCAAACGGATCGGGAACCGAGGTCAGGGGCATCTGCAAATAGGGTTCCAGTTGCGCCGCATCCGGCACGTTACCCGGCACCTTGCGCATCCCATCCAGATCATCCGAAAAACAGACCAGCTTGGTTGGTATGTCGGAAATCAATTCGAACGCACGTTTGACCATAGACGTGCGGGCGACTTCACCAAAAGTCCCGATATGAGGCAAGCCTGAAGGCCCGTAACCGGTTTCAAACAGCACATAGCCTTTTTCTGGCGGTGCCTTCTGATACCGTTTGAGCACGCGGCGCGCTTCTTCAAAAGGCCAGGCTTTCGATTCCAGTGCAGCGGCGCGCAGTTCGGACATTGGGTAGTCTCCTGATTTTCCGGCGCATTTGTCGCGCGCGGAACACGTCCGCTTCCTATTGCCCACTGGCCAGACAGTCAATATTCTGCACCGCAACACCGGATCGCAAAGGATACCCGATGACCGAACAAATCCAGCACCCGCTGAGCCCTCAAGATTGCCTCGTAGCGGTGATGATTGCAGTTTCGGCCTCGGACGAAGACATACGCACCTCTGAATTGGTCAAAATCGAGGTGGCCGTGAACAACCTCCCGGTCTTCGGCGCTTATGATCTTGATCGCATGCGAGTGATTGCGCAGATGGTTTTTGACCTCTTCAGCGTTGAAGAAGGTCTGGATGCACTTTTCGGGTTGGTCCGCGACAATCTGCCAGAGCACTTGTTTGAAACCGCCTATGCACTGGCCTGCGACGTTGCCGCCGCTGACGGTACACTCGACGAAAGCGAATTGCGCATTCTTGAGGAAATTCGGTACGAACTGAATATCGACAGGCTGCATGCTGCCGCGATTGAACGCGGTGCCCGCGCCCGCCACCTCACAGCCTAGGCCTTTCCTTCAGGCACGGATTGCGGCTTAATGGCCGTCAAAACAAGCGGAAGGATTTCAGATGAACTGTGTCTTTGTGAACATTCGCTGCCAACCGGGAACATCCTACGCTGTTGCCGAGCAGATCGCATTGCGCGAAATTCATTCCGAGCTCTATTCAACCTCGGGCCCGTTTGATCTTCTGCTCAAGCTCTACATTCCAGCGACTGAGGATGTAGGCCACTTTATCAACGAGAAACTACTGGATATTGACGGGATTGAGCGGACCGAGACCACGCTGACCTTCAAGGCGTTTTGAGGCTGGTCGGCGCTTGCCATGGCAGAGCTTCTAATCGTTTATCATTCCCGCACCGGCGGCAGCCGCCAGATGGCCGAAGCCGCCGCAGACGCCGCGCAGGGTGAGGCCAACGTTACGTTGCTGCCCGCAGATGCCGCTGGTCCGGAGGACCTTTTGCGCGCGGATGGGTTTATCTTTTGCGCGCCGGAAAACCTCGCGGCCCTTTCCGGTGTGATGAAGGACTTCTTTGATCGGTGTTACTATCCCGTTCTGGGCCAGATCGAAGGGCGACCCTATGCCCAGATGGTTTGCGCGGGATCCGACGGTGAAAATGCCGTCCGCCAGATCGCCCGGATTGCCCAAGGCTGGCGGCTCAAGGCGGTACAAGAGCCGGTCATCATCTGCACCCATGCACAAACACCCGAAGATATTCTGGCCGAAAAGACGATCCCGAACATGGAGTTGGAGAAGTGCCGGGAGATCGGTCTGAGCCTGGCCGCAGGGCTGAACATGGGCATTTTCTGAGAAAAAAACCGCTCCGAAGAGCGGTGTTTTTTGGTTGCGGGAGCAGGATTTGAACCTGCGACCTTCAGGTTATGAGCCTGACGAGCTACCGGGCTGCTCCATCCCGCGCCAAAAGCGCACCCCAAGTCGAACAGTGATATGGGGCGTCATCGAAAGAGAGATACGTATTTCTAGGGCTTTACTAGGTTTGGCGGTGACCTACTCTCCCACGCCTTAAGACGCAGTACCATCGGCGCTAAGGCACTTAACGGCCGGGTTCGGGATGGGACCGGGTGTTTTGCTCTTGCTATGACCACCAAACCAAGAAAAGTCCTAGAAATCCAAGTCGCGTACACTGTTAAGTGTATGCTTTCGACCAGTCGTCAGCTTCGCGTCCCTCCGGGACGACAAAGTCTGGCTTTTACTGGATCAAATCAAGCCTATCGGACAATTAGTACCGGTCAACTGAACGCATTGCTGCGCTTACATCTCCGGCCTATCGACGTGGTGGTCTACCACGGTCCTCAGGGATACCTTGTTTTGAGGGGGCTTCCCGCTTAGATGCCTTCAGCGGTTATCCTGTCCGATCATAGCTACCCTGCACTGCCGTTGGCACGACAACAGGTCCACCAGTGGATCGTTCACCCCGGTCCTCTCGTACTAGGGGCAACTCCTCTCAAGTATCCTACACCCACGGCAGATAGGGACCGAACTGTCTCACGACGTTCTAAACCCAGCTCACGTACCTCTTTAAACGGCGAACAGCCGTACCCTTGGGACCTGCTCCAGCCCCAGGATGAGATGAGCCGACATCGAGGTGCCAAACACTGCCGTCGATATGGACTCTTGGGCAGTATCAGCCTGTTATCCCCGGCGTACCTTTTATCCGTTGAGCGATGGCCCTTCCACTCGGGACCACCGGATCACTATGGCCGTCTTTCGACTCTGCTCGACTTGTCAGTCTCGCAGTCAGGCTGGCTTCTGCCATTGCACTCAACGAGCGATTTCCGACCGCTCTGAGCCAACCTTCGCGCGCCTCCGTTACGCTTTAGGAGGCGACCGCCCCAGTCAAACTACCCGCCACACAGGGTCCCGGAACCGGATAACGGTCCGCGGTTAGACATCAAGCAGAACAAGGGTGGTATCTCAAGGGAGGCTCCACGATGACTGGCGTCACCGTTTCAAAGCCCACCACCTATCCTGCACATGTTCGGCCTAATGCCAATGTGAAGCTGTAGTAAAGGTGCACGGGGTCTTTCCGTCTAACCGCGGGAAACCTGCATCTTGACAGGTAATTCAATTTCGCTGAGTCGATGTTGGAGACAGCGGGGAAGTCGTTACGCCATTCGTGCAGGTCGGAACTTACCCGACAAGGAATTTCGCTACCTTAGGACCGTTATAGTTACGGCCGCCGTTTACCTGGGCTTCAATTCAAGGCTCTCACCTCTCCTTTTAACCTTCAGGCACCGGGCAGGCGTCAGACCCTATACGTCGTCTTGCGACTTCGCAGAGCCCTGTGTTTTTAGTAAACAGTCGCCACCCCCTGGTTTGTGCCCCCAGCCAATACTTGCGTAGAAACTGGGCCTCCTTCTCGCGAACTTACGGAGGTATTTTGCCGAGTTCCTTCAACATCGTTCTCTCAAGCGCCTTGGTATTCTCTACCAGTCCACCTGTGTTGGTTTAGGGTACGATCTAATGGAGGTGCTATTTCCAGGAACCGATTAACGGCCCACCCAATCCGATAAGGGTGAACAATCTTCACGATCCGTCACATTCCTCCTGGCCTGGGAATATTAACCCAGTTCCCATCGTCTACGCCTTTCGGCCTCGACTTAGGGGTCGGCTTACCCTGCTCAGATTAGCTTTAAGCAGGAACCCTTGGACTTTCGGCGAGAGTGTCTCTCACACTCTTTGTCGCTACTCATGTCATCATTCTCACTAGTGATCTCTCCACGGGATCGCTCACGCGCCCGCTTCATCGAAAGCCTCTCTCCTCCAATGCGGGACGGATCCCGCTAAGGAGGAATGAGACTATGTCACACTACGCTCTGCTACCATGCCTTACGGCATCCTAAGCTTCGGCTCATGGCTTGAGCCCCGTTACATCTTCGCCGCAGGATAACTTATTTAGACCAGTGAGCTGTTACGCTATCTTTAAAGGATGGCTGCTTCTAAGCCAACCTCCTGGTTGTTTTGGTCGTCCCACCTGCTTTCCCACTTAGCCATGAATTGGGGGCCTTAGCTGTAGGTCAGGGTTGTTTCCCTCTCCACTACGGACGTTAGCATCCGCAGTGTGTCTGCCATCTAGTACTCCTCGGTATTCGGAGTTTGGTTAGGATCAGTAAGCCTGTGGGGCCCCATTACCCATCCAGTGCTCTACCCCCGAGGGTATTCGGATGACGCTCTACCTAAATAGATTTCGCAGAGAACCAGCTATCTCCGAGTTTGATTGGCCTTTCACCCCTAGGCACAGCTCATCCCGATCTTTTTCAACAGATGTGGGTTCGGTCCTCCAGTAAGTGTTACCTTACCTTCAACCTGGCCATGCCTAGATCACTCGGTTTCGGGTCTGATCCATCTAACTCATTCGCCCTATTAAGACTCGCTTTCGCTGCGCCTACACCTAACGGCTTAAGCTTGCTAGATAGACCAAGTCGATGACCCATTATACAAAAGGTACGCCGTCACAAGACTGGACACTAATGACAACCGAAGTTGTTGTTTTTGGATTTTGACCGTTACTTGTTGATCGGGAATGAGACCCGAAACTGTACGGTTTCAAGACCGGGGTTGTCGCTGTAGATCCCGAGGTTCGACCGGTGGTCGACGCTCAGGCTCATTTTAACGCCCGCCTTGTTTTTGTATCCAACGGCAAGACCGGATCGGAATTCGATCGGTCCGCCAAGATCGACGCCGTCACCTTCTTCATAAAGGCCCGTCATCGCATGAAGCTCCAGGAACAGGTTATCTTTACGATTGCTCAGTGTGTAGGCATGCCCCACACCGGCCCAAAGTTCACCGTCCGTCGTTGCTGAAACACCCCAAATCCGCTGAAACGGGCCATCTGCATGGCCAGTGTCACGGCGAAAATAGACTTCTTCTCCGACTTCGTTTTCCTGAAAATACGTGCTTCCGACCGAGATGCTATTATAGGCTTGTACATCGTTTTTCGCGATGCAGCCCCCATTCGGGCAATGATTGACACCTGCGTCGATCAATCCTGCTACCAGGAAGACCACTGCAGCTGTTCCATCTGTTATAAAAGCTAGGTCTGACACGTTATGCTCCCTCCGCGATTCATTAATCACGTTCTGAAGCAGATTGTCATTAGAGTCCAGTCAAGCTCCGACTGATTGTAGGCGTTCGGTTTCAGGTACTGTTTCACTCCCCTCGTCGGGGTGCTTTTCACCTTTCCCTCACGGTACTGGTTCACTATCGGTCAGTAAGGAGTACTTAGCCTTCGAAGGTGGTCCTCCGATCTTCAGACAGAATTTCACGTGTTCCGCCCTACTTAATACGTCCAATCATGCTTCATATACGGGGCTATCACCCACTATGGCCGTGCTTCCCAACACGTTCTATTCACAATCATGGCTCGGCTGGTCCCCGTTCGCTCGCCGCTACTAGGGGAGTATCAATTGATTTCCTTTCCTCCGGGTACTTAGATGTTTCAGTTCTCCGGGTTTGCTCTTAAAAACCTATGTATTCAGTTCTTAAGTACCTGTTTCAGCAAGTTATAAGCTGCCCGAAGGCAATTATAACAAACTGTCAGGTGGGTTGCCCCATTCAGAAATCCATGGATCAAAGCTTATTCTCAGCTCCCCATGGCTTATCGCAGAGTATCACGTCTTTCATCGCCTCTTACTGCCAAGGCATTCACCAAACGCCCTTCTCGCGCTTGATTTGATCCAGAAAAAGCAAGACTTGCGTCATGCGCGGAAAACAGAAGCTGGTAAGAAACTGCCCTCCTTATTCTGAACCAAAAGCATACTTTCCCGCACTCTATCAAAGAACCTCATGTCGGTGAGGTCCCCCGTAAGATAGAGTACTTAATGAGCAATCTTGCGATTGCTCGGGTTAGTGTACTTGACTTGGACAACTCTGTTCGTTTCAGCAGGCAGACGCATGTTAGGTCGAGGAAACAACCGTGGCATACGCTCGCTTCGGACCGAAGTCCTCGGCACCAAACTGAGGTTTTCCACTTACTCGCGGAAACCAAACAGTGTTGATATTGTATCTCTCTATACGATGTCAATTCGTCCGATTGGACGGTTAAGAACTGCGAACAGTGCTTAACGGTCAAATCAAGTTATGGTGGAGCCTAGCGGGATCGAACCGCTGACCTCCTGAATGCAAATCAGGCGCTCTCCCATCTGAGCTAAGGCCCCAGTTGAATTTGCGTGGCAAATTCGACAAACGCGGTAAGCGAGTTTTGCGTGCAAAACTTGCGGCGCGCCCGGTGGTTAATGATGGCTCTCGTTGATTTTCAGTGAAAATCAACTGCCGCCTGTCCAATTCGCTTTGCGAAAAGAACGTTGGTGGGTCGAGGAGGACTTGAACCTCCGACCTCACGCTTATCAGGCGTGCGCTCTAACCACCTGAGCTACCGACCCAGACAGGCCGGTAGGGCCTGAAATCAATTCCTGAAGAGATATGAGGACGGCTCGGTCCGTGATGTTGATCGGCTTTGTTTGCCAATCTTCTGCTAAGTGTTCCACGAAGTTGAGCGAACTCAATTTGCTAGGAACATCCTTAGAAAGGAGGTGATCCAGCCGCAGGTTCCCCTACGGCTACCTTGTTACGACTTCACCCCAGTCGCTGAGCTCACCGTGGTCCGCTGCCCCCTCGAAAGGTTGGCGCACGGCCTTCGGGTAAACCCAACTCCCATGGTGTGACGGGCGGTGTGTACAAGGCCCGGGAACGTATTCACCGCGTCATGCTGTTACGCGATTACTAGCGATTCCGACTTCATGGGGTCGAGTTGCAGACCCCAATCCGAACTGAGACAGTTTTTGGGGATTAACCCATTGTCACTGCCATTGTAGCACGTGTGTAGCCCAACCC
Organism: Roseovarius sp. JB2-10; assembly: GCF_055693585.1. Lineage (NCBI taxonomy): Bacteria > Pseudomonadati > Pseudomonadota > Alphaproteobacteria > Rhodobacterales > Roseobacteraceae > Roseovarius > Roseovarius sp. JB2-10. The sequence continues at coordinate 679,186 of NZ_CM146337.1, forward strand.
GTAAGGGCCATGAGGACTTGACGTCATCCACACCTTCCTCCCGCTTATCACGGGCAGTTTCCATAGAGTGCCCAGCCGAACTGCTGGCAACTAGGGATGTGGGTTGCGCTCGTTGCCGGACTTAACCGAACATCTCACGACACGAGCTGACGACAGCCATGCAGCACCTGTCACTGATCCAGCCGAACTGAAGGAAACGATCTCTCGTAACCGCGATCAGGATGTCAAGGGTTGGTAAGGTTCTGCGCGTTGCTTCGAATTAAACCACATGCTCCACCGCTTGTGCGGGCCCCCGTCAATTCCTTTGAGTTTTAATCTTGCGACCGTACTCCCCAGGCGGAATGCTTAATCCGTTAGGTGTGTCACCGAATAGTATACTACCCGACGACTGGCATTCATCGTTTACGGTGTGGACTACCAGGGTATCTAATCCTGTTTGCTCCCCACACTTTCGTACCTCAGCGTCAGTATCGAGCCAGTGAGCCGCCTTCGCCACTGGTGTTCTTCCGAATATCTACGAATTTCACCTCTACACTCGGAGTTCCACTCACCTCTCTCGAACTCTAGACTAGTAGTTTTAGAGGCAGTTCCAGGGTTGAGCCCTGGGATTTCACCCCTAACTTTCTAATCCGCCTACGTACGCTTTACGCCCAGTAATTCCGAACAACGCTAACCCCCTCCGTATTACCGCGGCTGCTGGCACGGAGTTAGCCGGGGTTTCTTTACCAGGTACTGTCATTATCATCCCTGGCGAAAGAGCTTTACGACCCTAAGGCCTTCATCACTCACGCGGCATGGCTAGATCAGGCTTGCGCCCATTGTCTAAGATTCCCCACTGCTGCCTCCCGTAGGAGTCTGGGCCGTGTCTCAGTCCCAGTGTTGCTGATCATCCTCTAAAACCAGCTATAGATCGTAGACTTGGTAGGCCGTTACCCCACCAACTATCTAATCTAACGCGGGCCGATCCTTCTCCGATAAATCTTTCCCCCGAAGGGCGTATACGGTATTACTCATCGTTTCCAATGGCTATTCCGTAGAAAAGGGTACGTTCCCACGCGTTACTAACCCGTCCGCCGCTCACCCGAAGGTGCGCTCGACTTGCATGTGTTAGGCCTGCCGCCAGCGTTCGTTCTGAGCCAGGATCAAACTCTCAAGTTGAAAAGCTGTTACCAGCTTATCCTTGACGTTCGAACCTCTGCACATATTGATCCGGCCGGCATGACCGGATCGTACTGTCTGTTGTGCTTCTGGTTTCAGAGAAACCGAAAGCCGTCCAAACAGTGAAGCTGTATCTACATGATCGGCCGAAGCCTAGTAGAGCGACATATGTGCAGTTGTTGATCCATCGAATGAACCAAACCGCCCACATATCTCTTCAGATACTATCAATTTCAAAGAGCGTAGAGACAAAATCAACACGAAGCGCCACTATCTTTTGGCGCAACCTGCGTCAGTTACCTCAGTGTTTTTTGCCCGGCGTCCCTTGCGAGTGTGTCCCGCTTATTCCGTCTGGCGTCCCGTTGGTGCATCTCTGCGCCGCCGGTGAAGGGGTATTTACGGATTGCCGTGCTGACCCGCAACCCCTTTTTTTGGTAAACGTCATCTTTTTTTCTTATTTCTATTTTTTAATTTAAAAACAAATACTTGATATGTGATTTTTTCATGGATTTCGGGATTTCAGGTATTTTGCGTTTCTCCCGGCAGGTATAACAACACCAGATATTGGGTTTTCCACCGAGTTATCCCCAATTCAAGGCAGACTCACAGCCTGAGTCTGCCCGTTTTTAGGTGAATCGCTGGCCCATTCCGGACCGCAAATTCAGGAATCGCGCAAAATGCGCCGTCAGATGGTCGAGATCCAGACGTTTTTGAGGAATCACGACATGCGCTGACACCGCCAGTGCCGTCCGGCGCGTGTCAGGTTTTCGCCGACCGGGTTTTGCCCTTGCCTCGCAACAAGAGCAGCACGAGGATGATGCCCAGAAAGATCATTGGTTTGACCTGCCAACCTTTGACCAGCATCACATAATGCACCCCACCCAAAACTGCGGCCGGATAGATAAGTCTGTGCAGCTTGTTCCAACCACTGCGCAACCGGCGCACCGACCAGTCATTCGAGCTGAGCGCCAAAGGCAGCAACAGCACAAATGACGCCATGCCGACAGTGATGTAAGGGCGTTTCAGAATATCCGCCCAGATGCGATCCAACGCCTGCACGTCCAGCACGGCCCATGTCAGTAAATGCACCAATACGAAGAAGAAGCAGCTGACACCAATGGCGCGACGAAACTTCAGTAGGTTGATGCCAACAAAACGCCGCAAGGGGGAAACGGCCAAACCCGCGATCAACAGGTAGAGCGCCGCCTCACCCGTGGCATGCTCCATCGCCTCAACCGGGTTGGGGCCCAGCCCCCCATTGATGCCCTGCCAAAACAACCAACCCGCATATGTGAAACTGCTGGCGTAGATCACCCAGCATGGCACCAAACGAACAGGGGCATTTATGGTTGCGGCTATATCCACGAGCGCCACTTAAGCATCCGATCGCAAAGCGCGATCAATGAAACTCCAAAAGGTCCATGCCATCATAAAGACTGGCAACCTCTTCTTCGTATCCGTTGAACATCAATGTCGGTATCTTGGGCGCGAACAGCCCTTGCCCGATCACCTGTTCATAATCCTGTGCCCACCGCGGATGTGGACGGTTGGGGTTCACGTTCGAGTAAAACCCGTACTCGCGTGCGCTGTATTTGTTCCATGCCGTCGGCGGTTCTTGATCCGTCAGCGTGATCCGCACAATCGACTTGATGGATTTATAGCCATATTTCCATGGCACCACCAAACGCAGCGGCGCACCATTCTGATTGGGAATGTCCTTGCCATAGATACCTGTGGCCATGATGGTCAACGGATGCATCGCCTCATCCAGGCGCAATCCCTCGACATAGGGCCAATCTATGACCGGTTGGCGCATGCCCGGCATTTCCTCAGGGCGCGCCAGAGTTTCGAATGCTACGTATTTGGCCTCACTCTGGACACCAGCCAAAGCCAACAGGTCTGCAAGTTCGAACCCATTCCAGGGCACGACCATCGACCAACGCTCGACACAGCGAAACCGATAAATACGTTCCTCAATCGTCATCTTGGACATGATATCTTCGAACGCATAGTCGCCCGGATTATCCACCAAGCCATCGATTTTGACGCTCCACGGAGTCGTGGTCATCATATGGGCATTTTTAGCGGGATCGCCCTTGCCCGTGCCAAACTCATAAAAGTTATTGTAGCTGGTGATATCTTCCCATGAGTTCGGCTCGCCTATTGGCGGCACCTCAGGGGAAGACGTTGCAAGAACACGTCCGCCGACAGCACCCGCAACAACCGTTCCTGCAGCAGCGGCCAGAAGCCGCCGTCGGTTCAGAAACGCCGTCTCACTGGTCACGTCGCTATCTTTAAGTGTGTTCTTCCAACGGTGGGCCATTTGTCTCTCCAAAAAGGTCCGATCACGCCCTTATATATAGGGTGCTTGAGCATGCGCATAGGCCTGGCAAATGAACCTATATCACGATGGCGTGCCCGGATTGTAACTTGGCCGGGTCTCATTCATGGCAACCGAACTGCCATCTGCCTGCACCAATCGTACGTGACGACGTCGCATTTGACGTGGTTCGGAGACCCCCACGGAATGGGCAATGGTCTCGACTTCCTTGATGATGGATTTGGCGTAATGAGCCACCTTTTCGTATTTGTCTTCGACCACCAGCCCGGCCTGCAAATGAGGATCGTGAGTGGTGATACCGGTAGGACAGGTATTCTTATTGCATTTGAGCGCTTGAATGCAGCCCAGGGAAAACATAAAGCCCCGCGCTGAAGTGACAAAATCAGCACCGGCGCAAAGCGCCCAGGCCACATCGCCCGGATTGACCAGCTTACCTGCAGCAACAATGCGGATACGATCCTTCAATCCATGCCGGTCGCGGAGATCTACCATTAGCGGCAATGCCTCCCGAATGGGCAATCCGACCAAATCCATCAGGGGCATGGGTGCCGCACCGGTACCGCCTTCCCCCCATCAAGCGTGATGAAATCAGGCGCACAGTCCGGGCCACGGGCATTGATCAGATCAAAGAACTCTTCCCAGACATGCGATGTACCGATAACGGTTTTGAACCCGACCGGTTTGCCGGTGACATCGCGGATATGATTGATTAGGTCGATCAGATCACCGAAATCACTCACTTCCGTATGCCTGTTGGGCGACACGCTGGATTGACCGGCCTCAATGCCGCGGATTTCAGCAATCTCGGGAGTGACTTTACTGCCGGGAAGAATACCGCCCTTACCGGGCTTTGCGCCCTGCGCCAGTTTGATCTCGAACATCTTGACGGCAGGCGTTTCGGCAATGGTGCGGAGCCTGCTCTCACTCAATCGCCCGTCTTTGTCCCGCACCCCGTATTTCGCTGTGCCAATCTGAAAGACGATGTCACACCCTCCGTTGAGGTGATAGGGCGACAACCCGCCCTCGCCCGTATTCATCCATATGCCTGCCGTGGCCGCACCGCGGCTCAACGCTTCAACCGCGGGTTTGGAAATGGCCCCAAAACTCATGCCCGAAATGTTGAAAAACGATTTCGCCATATAGGGCGCCGCCGCGGTGGGCCCAATCACCAAAGGCTCTGTCATGGACGATTGGTCACTCAGCGGCGGGAACACCGCATTCACAAAGATCGGCGTGCCTGGAATGCTGAGGTTTCGCGTCGATCCAAAGGCCAGCGTATTGCCTTCGTTCTTAGCGGCATGTTTCACCCAATCCCGCTGTGCCCGGTTGAACGGCAATTCTTCGCGGTCCATGGCAAAGAAATACTGGCGAAAAAACTCACCCAGCGTGGTGAAGAGCCCGCGAAATCGTCCGATCACAGGATAATTCCGTCGGATCGCATCGTCTTTCTGTACGCGGTCGATGATGAACAGCACCAGTGCTGCAATGACGGCGACGCCCACAACGAAAACAAACAACAGCGCCAGAAACTCCAGGGCGTTCATTGCATAGGTCATGTCCATTCGATCCTTTCAACCTCGTCTTCTCGTATCCAGCACTTTGCGTTGGAAAAGCGAGGGTAACAACCCATTCAGAGCGGCACGAAGTGCCCGCCGAATTGCAACGATCAATAACAAATTTGTGAGTGGAAATGGCACAACACAGCGGCTTAGGCGCGCTCCGAATTATGTCAAACCGCATCGGCAGGATTCCCCGCAGATCCAAACCCATGTGCACGCCGTAGAGCGCACAGATGTCAGCAAGACATCGTCCCACATTTCTGAAAGGAAGTAGACATGTTTCGTAGAACTTACCTCGCTCTGACGGCCGCCGCTCTGATCGCGACCCCTGCATTTGCCGGCGATGCCGCCAAAGACATCGTAGACACTGCCGTTGGTGCCGGACAGTTCGAAACGCTGGTCGCTGCCGCAAAGGCCGCTGACCTCGTGGACACATTGAAGGGCGATGGCCCGTTCACCGTTTTCGCACCGACAGATGCGGCCTTTCAGGCCCTGCCGGATGGTACGGTTGAAAGCCTTCTGAAGCCCGAAAACAAGGATCAGCTGGCTGCCATTTTGACCTATCACGTTGTGCCGGGCAAAGTGATGTCAGGCGATCTGACAAACAACATGACGGCCACGACGGCCCAAGGCAGTGACGTAACCATCATGACCGAAGGCGGTGTCACCGTGAACGGAGCAAATGTCGTCAGCGCGGACATCGAAGCATCGAACGGCGTCATTCACGTCATCGACGCCGTAATCCTGCCGGAATAATCCACCCGGCAAAACGATATTGGGGGCGCTGACCTGCGCCCCTTTTTTAACGCTTGTGGATTACTGCCACTTGATCGCGTAATCCTCTGCGGAATTTCACCGGCTCAATGATGCATCCCGAAATGTCATCGCGCAGCGCGTTGAATTCCTCTGCGACCTCAGGGTCAACATGTCTGAACTCACGATCGTTCAGCCAACTGCGGAACAACTGTGAGGTTTTCGTGATTTTCGGATGCTCATACGTTGCGGGCTGATACCGCAAATCCTCAATCACGTAGAGACCGCCCGACTCCATACGCGGAAAAATCTCGAGAAACGCATTTTGCTGATGGTGGCTGGCGTGACTGGCATCATCAATGACAATCGTGGGTGCCGGTGTGATCTCCTCAATGGCGCGGGCAATTTCGGCCCGGTCATCCATGTCGCAACGGTGGAAGGTGAAACGATCATCTTTGAACCAGCTGAAATCCGACACATCCAGCCCGTGAATATGCGCTTTGGTGAAGTATTCCAGCCACATCCGGATGGACGGCGCGTCATTGGTTTCACGGTCTTTGTCGATCCCATGCTCCGGGCCACCAATCAACAAACCCATTTCGAGAAAGTTTATCTTGCGACCCCGGTAGGGATGAAAGAGCATGTGATAAAGTTCGGTGTAGCGATGCTTGGTGGACCCCTTGTCCGACCCATAACGATCGGCAAGATCGGTCATGTTTTCGCCCCCCTTGCCAATCGCAACCCGGGGTGCGGGGGCAGGTTTGGGTTTGCTTTTTTCAGCCTTTGAGACCTTGTCGTCACCCGCCTTTTTCTTGGCTGGTTTCGCGGCGTCGCCGGCCTCTGCTTTGGCCGCATCCAACGCTGCTTTCTCTTCACGCGACAAAACAGGTGCCGCGTCAGTATCGATATTGTGCTTCTTCAAAAGCATATCCATGTAGCTGTCCTCGCCCGGCAATCCGCCCCGATTAGAAAGAAATTCACGCACACGGCGGCCATAAAAATGGATCGAATAGGTATTGGGCGTCAAAACCTCTTCGACCTTGTCGCGCAACCGGCGTTGCATCAATTGCCGACGCTGCCGGAATCCAACCGGATACAACCCTTCAATCGGCAGCGCGTATTTGGCCTCGCCAGTTTTTTGCAGATAATGCGTTACCGCATGCGGGCCCCATACGCCCCACGCCATCTCGCTGACATGTTCTGGCGTCCCGCTTTCCTTGAGAGCTTCAAGCCGTGCGCGCTCTTCCGGACCCGCCCATTCCGGGATGCCAAACTCGTCCTCTGTCATTTCCAGCAATTGGCCCAGCGCATCACTGTCCGGCGGCAATCCCAACACCCCGCCATTGATGTGCCGTTTGCTCTCCCAGCCAAAGAAATGGCCGGTTTCGCTCTCAAAAGCTTTGACGCAATACGCGTCCAGATCAGCCCAGATCATACGGTCATTCTGTTGCAGCAGGTGATACCGGAAAACATCCGAAAACAACGCAAAACTACCCGTGCGACCATGCTGGATGAACCTGTCGATCTTGAGCACGCTATCGCCATGTATCAGCTCGACGCCTTCGGGAACATTCTGCACATCTTTATAGTGGTAGAGCTTCACATGGTGACCGGCGTCCAGAAAGGATTGCGCGCAGAGCACTTCGACATAGCTCAGCGCTCCTTCGACCCATAACATGCCGATTTCATGATCTCTGCTCATTTTTGCCCTCACTCAGTTGATGCGTTTTGCCCGAAGGGACGCACCTTTTTTGGTCACTTGTACGTGTCGCGATGGACCCGCGCAATCATCCGTTGGCATACCACACCGCCCGCGTGTCTCACGCGCACCAGAACCGGGCGGACACACATCGCCCATCACGTGCCGTCCGGCCCCAGGACCGTAATCGCAGGGTTTGCACGGATATCACGTATGTCATTTTCATAGGTGCGGGTCAGATGCGCCCGCTCGCGGTCCGTCCAAGGATCGTAACTGCCAAACTCCGGGCCGCGCGGGTATTTCTCCTGTAGCGCCACGCGTTCATTCAGGGCAAATTCTGCCCCCTTGGAATGGATAAGCGTCAAGAGTTCGGCCACCGCACGGCCAGACGCCGTTGGGCGCTTGTTTGTGTCCTTGGGCGCTTTCAGTTTTGATACATCAACCTCAGAGCCGCAGAGCAAAGCCATGATGTCCCCATCCAGCTCACGGAAGTCTTCGTATTTCCAGATCGTGATCTTGGCCTCTGGGAAAAACGTAACGATCGACTTCAGGATGTTGTGCCAGCTGGGCATGTTCTCCAGAACATTTCGGCGCATAATGGCCTCGTCGATAAACCACCGTCCCTGCACAGATCGAAGATACTCTACGTAAGCCGACGCGAAAAAATCCGCGTAGTTTCGCACACCCAGATACACTTCTGCCACCGGGTGCGGAAATTGCGCTGAAAAGACTTCGATCAGCTTTCGCCGCCAGCGATACAAGACACCGCGCTTCACGCAATGCCCGCAATGACCGGCCATATTTTCGTCTGACAGGATGATCCGGTCGGCTGGCTCCGACAGCACTTCATCGAAAAACTGTGCGGTCATCGCCGAAAGCTCATCACCGGTGATCTTGGGATCCCAATCCATGCCAATTGACGTGTAGACATTGCATTGAACCGGGACAGTCAGCCGTTTGCGCGTGTCACGGTGATGCAGGTAATGCACGCCATTGCGGCTCAGCATTTTGGCATTGCGTGCCAGCAAGGACTGAATATGACTGGTGGCCGTTTTGTGAAAGCCACCATGCAAAACCAGCGTCGGTTGGCTCATCCGACCTCAAGGTCCTGCATCAGCTGATCCCGGTCGACCGGCAATTCCCCCGGCCGGTTGATGGTTTGCAACAGACCGTGCAAATTAGCCCACTCCTTGCTGGATTTGAGCTTCTTGATTTTCGCCCGGTGCCATTTGCATGCGGCCGCGTGAAGCGCTGCCAGCTCAGGGTCGGCCAGCAGGGTGCTCAACTCTTGTTTGGTGCGCTCAACCGTCCCCAACAGGCTGTCGTCTTTTTCCATATTGAGGTTCATATCCGCCCAATAGGCGACGCCCTGGTCCCGGTCGATATGGTTGGTACGTCCCCTGTCGCGTTTGACCAGAAAACTATCGACCGAGCGCACCGCATAGTGGTGCAATCGCGCAAATTCATTGCCAAAATTGGGGTGTGCTGACCAGCCGCCATTATAGTATTTTTCCGGCATCTCCTTGCCGCTGGAATCCTTCCAGACAAACCCTTCGGGTCGATCTTCGAATTTCGGGCGATGCACACCAAACTTGCGGATATTCTCCGACGGGCGGAACATCGTTTTCAGCCCCAACGCGCGGTACTTGGCCCGAAAGTTCTCTGGCGCACTCCAAACAAACTGCTCTGTGATCAGCTGGTCATTATAGGCAACCTGATCACCACAGCCGAAGAGTTTCCAACACAGCGAAATCGCATCGGCTTCGCCAACGGCGTCAAAGAGGGCATCCAGCGTTCCGTCGCCCGTGCGCACATTCAGGAACTCGTCGCAATCCGCGCAAATCACCCAGTCACAATTGCGGTAGACTTCCTGTTTCAAGGCCCGCCGTAGCGCCACCCGCTGCGGACTGGCCCCCGGCTTGAACTTGTTCTCGACATGTTTAGCAATGCCAAGTTGTTCCAGCCGGATGGCAATCGCATCTGTGCCGTCATCACAATCGTTGGTGTAAATCAGAAAATCCGTGAACCCGATCGCGCGGTTATAGGCCACCCATTCCAACATAAAGGGGGCTTCGTTTTTCATCGTGGTGATCACAGCGCGGCGGCCCGTGTTCTTACGCAGCATTTTGCCGGGAGCCTGCTGTGTCTTTGGGGCGGGCGCGGCAGCTTCAATTTCTTTTTTGTCTGTAGATTCTTTTGCTGCCGTCACCTCAACAGAGTCATCTTCTGTCGCGGCTTGGCTCTTGCGTTTGAGCATGCGACGTCGGAACGCCACGTCTATCGCTTCGGATAGCTCTGTCCGCCCCAGATCTCGAAAGTACGATGACAACGATCCGCGATACCACGGCAGGTATCGGCGTTCACGATAGAGCTGGTAAAACGCAAGTGGCGTCAGTTCATCAAATATGCAATGCCGCATGACCGGCTTCAGCGCGCCGATCTTGCGCAAAAACACAGCTGTTTTGTGGTTGGAAAACCAGCAGTTGAAGATACGAACATTGTCGCCAGAAAACCGGTCAATATGTTGCTGGTCCAACGCGTGATAGGGATCATAGAAAATGTTCACGCAACCCAGTTTCTTGGTCAGTTTCGCGGCATCCCCCAAGGGCAGTTTCCAATCCTGCCGCCGCCCGTTTTCGTATCGCGTCTCCCAAGGCACCAATTCGGGATCAAGCGTACTTTGCGGGTTGATCGACACGACATGCGCATCCGGCACCAGCGACCCAAACGCAATCGCTGCATAGCCGCCCATTGAGACACCAGCAAAAACAACGCGGTCATACCCGTCGAAAAAACCGTCCTTTTTCAGTTTCTTTATCCGGTCGATCAGGTCCGGATCACGGTACCAGTCGCTGACATGCGCCATCACGCCCAGATGCGAAATGTTTTCGTCCTGTGCAAATTTATAGGCCCAGGGCTCACGCTCGACAGAACGATCACCGACGTTTGACAGATTATCGAAAGTGACCAACAGCCGGTTCACCGGGCGCCGGACGAACATCAGGCTGTGCCGCAGACGTTTTTCCAAAAACCCTTCGCCATCACCGCCAGGCCGAAGCGCATCAAGCCAGCGCGGCATGGGCTGGGCGTCTTCTGTTGCAGTAGGCTGCTCTGCCATCGCTCTATCTTTGTTCTTTGTTATCTGGCCGTCCGCGTCCGAACAGGCGGTTCCAGTATAGGCTTTGAGTTTAGAAACACGCAACAACTCTATCGGATACCCGTGATTGTTTCGAAAATTGAAACGACTTCTTTTTGAAGCGGCCGTGGGAAGCAGCGCAGGTTGCGCAAACCCACACTTTCAACTCAGCAAGAAAAAACCCCGCGCCATCCAGCACGGGGTTTCCAAAATTTTAATGAACGACGGCATCTTCTGGCGGCGGCCGACCCGACGAGCCGACACGGTCGCCCACAATCAGACCGTCGGCACCAGCACTGACCGGCACGACCGAGCCATCCAGAACGTCGCCAGCCAATAACATCTCGGCCAGTGGGTCCTGAATGGCCTTCTGGATCACACGCTTCAGCGGGCGGGCCCCAAAGACCGGATCATACCCTTCATCCGCCAGCCATTTTCGGGCGGCTTCATCCAGATCAAGCGATATGTTACGGGCGGCCAGACGTTTGGCCAATCGCGCCAGTTGAATATCAACGATCCCATCCATGTCCGCCCGTGCGAGACGGTCAAAAATGATGGTTTCGTCAAGACGGTTCAAAAACTCAGGCCGGAAATGGGCACGAACCGCATCCATCACATCGCGTTTCGCGTCCGAGGCGTCGGCACCGTCCGGCAACTGACTGAGGGCCTGAGCCCCCAGATTGGAGGTCAGAACAATCAGCGTCTGTTTGAAATCGACCGTGCGCCCCTGACCATCGGTCAGCACACCATCATCCAATACCTGCAACAGCACATTGAACACATCAGGATGCGCTTTCTCGACCTCGTCGAACAGAACCACCTGATAGGGTCTGCGCCGCACCGCTTCGGTCAACACGCCACCTTCATCATAGCCCACATACCCCGGAGGGGCGCCGATCAGACGTGCCACGGCATGTTTCTCCATGAATTCACTCATATCGATCCGCACCATCGCGCTATCGTCATCAAAGAGGAACTCCGCCACCGCTTTGGTCAATTCGGTCTTGCCCACACCCGTTGGCCCCAGAAACAGGAACGACCCCAAAGGCCGCCCTTCATCGTTGAGGCCCGCACGGGCACGACGCACCGCATTGGCGACGGCTTTGACGGCACTGTGCTGGCCGATGACACGCTTGTGCAGGCCATCTTCCATGCCCAGCAACTTTTCGCGCTCGCCCTCCAGCATCTTGGCGGTCGGAATACCGGTCCAACGCTCGACCACCTGTGCGATCTGCTCGGGACGCACGGCCTCTTCAACCATAACACCGTCTTCCTCGGCTTCCTCCGCCTCGGTCAGTTGCTTTTCCAAACCCGGGATGACGCCGTAGGACAGCTCACCCGCCTTGGCCAGATCACCCTCGCGTTTGGCAATCTCCAGCGCGGCGCGGGCACGGTCCAACTGTTCCTTGATATCGCGGGCACCCGCCAGCTTGTCACGCTCAGATTGCCATTGCGCTGTCATCTCGGATGACCGCTCCTGCAACTCGGACAATTCCTTTTCAAGCTTGTCCAACCGCTGCTTGGAGGCCGCATCATCCTCACGGCGCAACGCTTCAGCCTCGATCTGCTTTTGCAAGATCTCACGGTCGAGCGCATCCAGTTCTTCTGGTTTGCTGTCCACTTCCATGCGCAACCGGCTGGCGGCCTCATCCATCAAATCGATGGCCTTATCGGGCAAAAACCGGTCCGTGATGTAACGGTGGCTTAGCGTGGCCGCCGCAACAAGAGCGCTGTCGCTGACCCGCACACCATGGTGCAGTTCGTATTTTTCCTTGATGCCACGCAGAATGCTGATCGTATCCTCAACGGTCGGCTCTTCCACCAAAACCGGCTGGAAACGACGCGCCAACGCTGCGTCTTTCTCGACATGCTTTCGGTACTCATCCAGCGTCGTGGCACCGACACAGTGCAATTCGCCGCGCGCCAGCGCAGGTTTGATCAGGTTGGCGGCATCCATGGCACCGTCGCCTTTGCCGGCACCCACAAGCACATGCATCTCGTCGATGAACAAAATGATCTCACCTGCGGCGGCGGTCACCTCGTTCAGAACCGCTTTCAGACGTTCTTCGAACTCACCACGGTACTTCGCACCGGCAATCAACGCGCCCATGTCCAGAGACAGCAAGCGTTTGTTGGCCAGGCTTTCGGGCACATCGCCATTAACGATGCGCAACGCCAAGCCTTCGGCAATTGCAGTTTTACCGACGCCCGGTTCGCCAATCAGAACCGGATTATTCTTCGTTCGGCGGCTCAGCACCTGCATGGCGCGGCGAATTTCATCATCCCGGCCGATAATCGGATCAATTTTGCCCGACTCTGCTGCAGTGGTCAGATCATGCGCGTATTTTTCGAGCGCTTCATATGTGTCTTCCGCGCTCGCTGTGTCGGCCTTGCGGCCCTTCCGGATATCGTTGATCGCCTCATTCAGTTTCTGCGCCGTCACAGCACCCGCATCCAACGCGTCTTTGGCAGGGGATTTGACCACGGCCAGCGCCGTCAGCAAGCGTTCGACGGTAACAAAGCTGTCTTTGGCCTTGGTCGAAAGCTTTTCTGCCTCTGCCAACACCTTGCCGGTCTGCTGATCCATATATGTTTGCCCGGCATCACCACCGACCTGCGGGATCTTACCCATCGCAACGTCCAGCGCCTCAGTCACGCGTTCAGGCGCGCCACCAGCACGCTTGATCAGGTTGCTTGCCAACCCTTCAGTGTCATCCATCAATGCTTTCAGTAAATGCTCGGGCGCCAGCTTCTGGTGGCTCTCCCGCATCGCGATCGTTTGAGCGGCCTGAATAAAGCCGCGCGACCGCTCCGTGAACTTCGACAAGTCCATGGGCTTTCTCCTTTTAACAAGCGTTATCCCGGTGGCGCACCCTTCAATAGGCATACGCCGGTCGGAAACCTTATCTCATAAATGGGTAACGAGCCCGTTATCTTCAAGCCACCCTGCCCGCAAATTCTTTCACGGGTAAACATTTCCGTGATTCCCCCTTGGACTGTCACGCGGGCGTCATACTTATCCCCATAGTTATCCACAGGCCCGCAGAGGCCCGAGCAAAAGGAAGTTGCTTATGCGTACCGATAAACTTCAACTTTCGGACATCCGCTATAATCCGGAACGCAGTGGTTTTGAGGCCATTGTTCGGATTCACGACAAAGGCGAAACATACGAGTATCCAACCCACATTTTAGCGCCGCTGCAGGCTGAATTTGGCCTGATCGCGCGCGGTCTCGTCGAAAAAGCACACCGGGCGCATAAGACGTCGGCCCCAGCTTTACGGATGCGGATGGCAAACACACCTGTTCAAACGGTGCATCGCCCTGCGCCGCAGGTTCGTGAAACACCGTTGATGATGCGGATGCTGCGCGCACTGGCCGCCTGACCCACGGATCCTTCCACGAAAAAACGGCCCGCCTAAACGGGCCGTTTCTTATATCAGCCATGTGATCAGGACGCCGTCCCTCACACCGTGCGTTTAGGCAGATTGCCGTTTCTTGCGACCCAAACGAAGTCCGCCAAGAGATGCCAGACCGCCAAGGATCAAAAGTCCCGACGCCGGGAGCGGCACCGCAGCCTGAACTTCGCGAATTGAAATGGTCGCGATCGAGAAACCGCTGCGATCATTTGTGAAGTCAATCAGGTCACCATCCAAAATACCCAGAGGCGTCTCAGCGCCTGCAAACGCGGCAAAGGATTCCGCCGCGTGAACCACGCCGTTTTCATCCACACCGTCATCCGCATTCTGTCCCGCGACAAATGCCGGACCGCCAAACAGGTCATTGATCTCCGTGCCAGCGTCCCAAAGGTATTCGGCCGTTACGTCGATGATACGATCACCGCGGAAATTGCCGTCACTGTCGAAAAGTTCAAAGGCCATAGGATCGTCATTGCCTAAAAACGTATCGTTCGAGGGCACCAGCATCGACAGAAACGTGAAAAAGCGGTTCACGGATCCGTCCACAGTTACGGTTGCCATACCGGATTCGCCCGGATCGATAGTGGGCGGACCGCTCTGTGGCGCAGCGATATTGACGGCCACGGAGTCCGGTGAGATTGGAAGTCTTTCGCTTGGCAAAAGCCCGCTATTGCCGGTTTCCGCGATCAATCTGATCCCATCGGTGGCCTCGGCACCCTCGCTAAAAGCATCGAATGCGCCATCGTGAAATGCCGAATAAACCGGCGTGATCGCAAAGCCGCCTTCCAAGGCGGTATTGGTGATCGTGATTTCCAGCGTCGTCGCCTGAGCCGCTGTCGCAAGCATACCCGCGGCGACCGCAGAGCTCAGTACCCTTCGCCCTCTTGTTAGTGTATTGAACATACAAAGTTCCTCCTGAGAAATGCCGCCGAACCGTTCCGCGACAGGCGTCAACATGCCGGTGTTTCAAGGCGCGCGGAAAACACATCTGATGAAGTTTTTGTGCGGCGATGTCATTTTGATGTGAACGTCCCTAGGCATGTCCTGGCGGCAAGGCTTGACGTGGGCCACCCGCACCGCGAAAAGGGCAAAACCCCGATAAAAGGCTACTGCCATGTCTGATGACCGATTGATCGTTGCCCTTGATGTTCCAAATGCGCTCGACGGGCTGCAACTGGCACAAACTCTGGGCGACACCGTATCGTTTTACAAAATCGGATTGGGCATGCTGACCGGTGGCGGGTTGGCGCTGGCAAACGAACTCAAACAGGATCACGGAAAACGTATTTTTCTGGACATGAAACTGTTTGATATCGGAGCGACGGTTGAAAATGCCGTACGGGGATTGGCGCAATTTGATCTTGATTTCCTGACCGTGCACGGCGATCCGCATGTCGTGCGGGCCGCCAAGGAAGGCGCTGCGGGTAAAGACCTCAAAATTCTTGCCGTGACGATCCTGACCTCGCTGGACCGTGACGATCTGGATGCGGGTCTGATCCGGTCCGGGGACATTCCCGAGATCGTCGCCGAACGCGCATCGCGCGCCTTTGATGCGGGCGCCGACGGTGTGATCGCCTCACCGCAAGAGGCCAAAATGATACGTGCCCTGCCAAACGCAACCGGCAAACAGATCGTGACGCCCGGTGTGCGCCCGGCCGGATCGGCGCTCGGGGATCAAAAACGCGTGGCCACACCCGCACAAGCCATTGCCGACGGGGCCGATCACATCGTGGTTGGCCGTCCGGTCTGGGCGGCTCCTGATCCGGCAGAGGCCGCGCGCAAGATCCAGTCCGAACTCGCCCCCTGACAAAACGCATTTGGCCAAACACTTCCATCCGCCACACGTGGCCCGAGGAGGAAGCCGGAGGCCTGACGACGAGACATACTGCGCGCCATGGGCGCTCATTCTTATTCGATTGAAACACCCTGTCCCCGCGCTCGCGGATTGATTACACTCTCACCACCAACCTCTTTTCCGGTGGCCAAATGCCTGCCCTTTGCCGCGATTGCCTGACACAGTTTGACACCGGTCCGCGCTGCCCATCCTGCCGCAGCCCCCGGATCAAAACCCATGACGAACTCTTCGCCTTGAGCATCGCCCATATGGATTGTGATGCCTTCTACGCAAGCGTCGAAAAGCGCGATAACCCCAGCCTGATTGACAAGCCTTTGATCATCGGTGGCGGACGTCGCGGTGTGGTCTCAACCGCATGCTACATCGCCCGCATCCGGGGCGTGCGATCCGCCATGCCGATGTTTCAGGCGCTCAAGCTCTGCCCTGACGCGATCGTCCTAAAGCCCAGAATGGATGTCTATGCGGAAACCTCCCGCGCCATCAGGCAGATGATGGAAGAACTGACGCCATCAATCGAACCGCTTTCTCTGGACGAGGCTTTTATAGACCTGACAGGCACCGAACGGCTGCATGGCGTCCCGCCTGCCGTCATGCTCGCCGGCCTGGTACGGCGTATGAAAACGGAATTGGGGCTTACCGGTTCCATCGGCCTGTCGCACAACAAGTTTCTGGCCAAAGTGGCCTCCGATCTTGATAAGCCCCATGGCTTTTCGGTGATCGGCAAGGCCGAAACGGCAAGATTTTTGCGCGACAAGCCTGTCAGTTTGATCTGGGGCGTTGGTCAATCCACTCGCAGTTCACTCGACAAGGTCGGTATCCGCACCTTTGCTGACCTCCTGCGATGGGAGCGCGAAGATCTTACGGCCCGTTTCGGTGCCATGGGAGAGCGGCTCTGGCATCTGGCCCGCGGGCAGGACAAACGCCGGATTTCCGCACATGCCCCGGTCAAATCGATCTCCAGCGAAACCACTTTCTTTGAAGATACCGCCAACAGCGATGTCCTAGATGGGCATATCTGGCGACTGTCGGAAAAAGTATCCGACCGGGCCAAGGCAAAACAAATTGCCGGACGTGTCGTCACGCTCAAACTCAAACGCGCCAACCACGCGCTGGTGACCAAGCGCCTGTCTCTGCGCGACCCCACGCAATTGGCAGACATGATTTACAGAACCGCCCGCGATCTTTTTGATCAGGTCGATGCCACGTCTGCCTACAGGCTGATCGGCGTAGGTATCTCTGACCTGATCCCGGAAGAAGGGGCCGACCGGTCAGGCGACCTTTTGGACCCGCAGGCGAGTAAACGCAGTGAGGCTGAAAAGGCCACAGACCGCATTCGCCAGAAATTTGGCCCTGATGCAATCCTCAAGGGTCGTTCGCTTCGCTAGGGTTATTCCGCTGCCAAAGATTTTTCGACCGGTCGTCCGATATCTGCGATTTCCGCAATCACACCACGCAAAAGGGTGCGGAAATTCTGGAAATTACTATTGGGCCGGATCATCTGTTCGTTCATGTAAAGCGCGCGATCAATTTCGACCTGCACTGCATGTCGGCCCCGCATCGGGCGGCCATAATGCTGGGTGATGTAAGCCCCGGCAAAGGGCGTGTTACGCGTCACCACCAGGCCAGCTGCGGTAAATGCCGCTTCGATCCGGTCCACAATCGCCTCATCCGCCGCCGCACCAAATCGATCGCCCAGCACAACTTCGGGTCGCCGGACACCGGTTCTTGCAACAGCATCCATCGCCTCATGTGGCATGGAATGACAATCCACCAGGATCGCCTGACCAAACATCGCATGGGCTTGGTCCAATTGGGTCTGCAACGCGGCATGGTAGGGCCGCCAATATGTATCGATGCGGCGCTCCGCCTCGGCCATAGTTATTTTGCCAGAATAAATCGCCTTGCCGTTGGCCACGACACGCGGCACCACGCCCAATCCGGACGCCACCCTTGGGTTATGTCCAAGACGCTGTGCCCCATCTATGAGGGCCGGGTCCAGTTCCTCGGCACTTCGGTTCAGATCAACAAAGGCGCGGGGTGCTCCGGCTTTCAAGAAAGGTGCGCCAAATTGTGGTGCGCAATCAAAGAGTTGATCCACAAACGCGTCTTCCGAACTGCGCACGGTATGTTCGTTCAGGTTGGTTCGGCGGATAAAACTCCAAGGATAGTCGCGCCCACTATGCGGCGAGGCGAAAACAACACTTGTCGTGCGTCGCTCTGCATGGTTCAGGTGATAGGCAACCTTGGGCATCAACTCTCCTGTTGCGATTTATCATAGCCTGAATTTGGCAATCTAAAAGCCCTTGATCCCTCACACGACTCCTTTTATAGACCTGTTCACTCCGGCGCGGATTTCCGCGCCCCTATTTTTTGGGGGCATCTGAAGCGCAGGACTTACGGGCGATTAGCTCAGCGGTAGAGCACTTCGTTGACATCGAAGGGGTCACAAGTTCGATCCTTGTATCGCCCACCATATTCACTGCGTCGCTTCGGCGAGGCACCCGCAACCCCAGGCGCTGGCCCGCGCCGCGACAAAAAGGAGAGGACCATGAAGGTTCGTAACTCGCTTCGCTCGCTGAAGAACCGGCATCGTGATTGCCGCGTCGTGCGCCGCAAAGGCCGCGTCTACGTGATCAACAAAACACAGCGCCGGTTCAAAGCCCGCCAAGGCTGAACCCGCACCCACATCTTTGTGGACGGAAAAAACCCCGCCGTTTGTGGCGGGGTTTTCTTTTTGGCGAAAACTGTTGTGTCAGGACGCGCCGACAACCGGTGCGATCGATCGCAACCGAAAGCCGTCTTTTCAGACATGCAAAGCGTTCGCCACTGTCTGGATGCTTTCGCGCAAGGTATTCTCAATTTCGCCAATCATCACTTCATCCATGATCAGCGTAGGCGACAGGATCAGGATGTTACCAAGCGCCCGGGCAATCAACCCACGCTCCTGCGCGGCCTGAGCAACCTTTGATCCGATCATCGCATCAGCGTCGAACTCTTCACGAGTGTCTTTGTTTTTGACAAACTCGATCCCCATCATGAAATGCGAACCGCGCACTTCACCAACCATATCCATGTCTTCCAATCCCCGCAGGGCGTTCTCGAAAATCTTGCCCGTGGTTTGCACCTGCTGAGGCAGACCGTCGCGTTCAAGAATACCGATATTGGCAAGACCCGCCGCCGCCGCCGCCGGATGCCCCGAATAGGTCATCCCATGCAGGAACATGGCATCTGGTCCGGAAATCACGTCGTGAATTTCGCTTGATATGATGGTGGCCGAGAGCGGCTGATAGCCGGATGTCAGACCTTTGGCCGTCGTGATGATATCGGGTACATAGTCATAAGCATCTTCGGACGCGAACATATGCCCCAACCGGCCCCATGCGGTAACAACCTCGTCGGCCACATAGGCAATATCATGTTCGGCTGTGATTTCCCGCATCCGCTTGTGATACCCTTCGGGTGCCGTGATCACGCCACCAGCACCCTGGATCGGCTCGGCAAAAAACGCACAAATATTGCCTGCGCCAATGCGGTGGATAGCGTCCAGCATATCCTGCTCCAACACCTGCAAGAATTCCGCATCCGTCATCTCGGGTGCTTCACGATATTTATGCGGTGCCTTCAGGTGATGCACCAACCCCTCAGCAGTGCTCCACCCGTCGGAATAGGCTGGCGTGGTCAGCGCCATCGCCATGTGGGTCGAGCCATGATACGCGCCGACGCGCGACAGAATTTGCCGTTTCTCCGGCTTACCCCTGAGGATGTTGTAGTGGTGCAGGATGCGGACCGCCGTGTCATTGGCCACGGATCCGGAATTGCCGAAATAGACGTGGTTCAACTGGCCCGGCGCCAGAGATGCGACCTTTTCTGCAAGGGCGGCGGCGGCCAGGTGGGTGAAATTGTAGAAGGTCGAATAATAATCCAGCGTTCTGAGTTGTTCGGCAATGGCGTCGATGATCTCTTCACGCCCGTGGCCAACATTCACGCACCAGAGGCCGCCAATACCGTCGATCAGCTTGTTGCCTTCACTGTCCATGACATGCGCACCTTTGGCTGAAACGATGGCCGTGCGTGCCCCGTCCTGCTTCAGCGCATTCAGATTGGCAAATGACTGGATCAGATGTGTGTCGGATGTCAGCACGTCATCCGTGCGGCTGGAAATATCGAGTGTCATTCTGGGATCTCCCTGTAATCGGCCAGCTGCGTTGACAGCAGCGCCGGGTCGACATCATGGGTGATGTCCGTGACGATAAGCGTTTCGGTGCTGTGGGCGGCGCCAAGCACGCTGCCATCGGGGGCAACGATGATGGAATGTCCGCCAAAGCGCAGATCACCTTCATCGCCACAATAATTCGCATAGGCAATTGTCAGTGCCTGCCCAAAGGCCTGCGCGGGAACCGTCTGCCGCGAAACGTTCTCGAAACCCGCCGGATTGGCTGTGGGCACCAAGAGCACGGCAACGCCCTGTTTGCGCAAAGCCCTTACGTGATGCGCAAATTCGACATCATAACAAATCAACAACGCGCAGATATGCCCCTCAAACTCGAACACGGCATGGGCATTGCCAAAGGCAAAACTGGCCTTCTCCATTGGCCCGAACAGTTGAATTTTACGGTAATGCGCCAGCGTCTCACCATCTGGGCCAAAAGCCGTTGCCGCGTTGTACACTGTTTCTCCGTCGCGCTCGGCCCAGCCGATCGTCAGGCCACAGCCTGCATTGCGCGCTAGCGCCGCGAGCCGCACACTCCATTCCCCGCCACGTGGCTGGGATAGCGAGGCGTGCAGCTCGGGCTGATTATAGCCCGGCAGAAAAAGTTCGGGGAAGACGACCATGCGCGCGCCAGCACGGGACGCAGCATCCAACTGCTGCCCAATGCGCGCAAAGCCCTCTTCGACATCACCCTGAATGGGCGGCCCCTGATATAGCCCAAGCTTCATCTGCCGATGCATCCGGTTACTTCTTCAGGTTGGTCCAGATCTGGTCATAGACCTTCTGGGTGTCCTGATCACAGACCTCGACAAAGACTGTCGTGATACCGGCAGGCGGGTTTTGCTCCGGCATGGTTTTCAGCACATCATCGATGTGGTTTTCCACGCCTTTCACACCAGATTTGTAGCGCGCAAAATTGGTCACCGCGCCCATGTTTTCAGGCTCCAGAAGGAAATCCATGAACTTCAGCGCATTGTCACGGTTGGGCGCATCCTTCAAAAGAACGACGTTGTCCATCCACACGATCAATCCCTGATCCGGATAGGCATATTCCACATTCGCGCCTTCTTCACGCGCCTTGGCACCAAACCCGTTCCAAATCATGCCCGCCGCGGCATCGCCTGATACCAGCACATCCTTTGCCGTATCGGAATTGAACGACACCCAGTTTGCTTTGGACCCCTGCAGCAAATCATTGAGAGCCTGCAATTGATCGCGGTCCTGCGTGCATTGCGGAATGCCCAGATGCAGGGACGCCATCAGCATGACCTCACCCTGACTGTCGAGAATATTGATTTTGCCCGCCAACTCCTCCGGGGGATTGAAGATGATGTCCGTGGTGTTGATTTCACCCGCATAGGCATCGCGGTTGACCATGAAAGATGTTGATCCCCACTGATAGGGAATGGAGCTCGCGCGGCCCGGATCAAACGCGGGATCCGCCCATTCATCCGCGATGTTGCCCGCATTGGCCAATTCGCCATCGGCAATCGTGTCCAACATGCCTTCACCGGCCATGATCTTGACCATGTAGTCACCCGGGACAGCCAGATCATAGGTGCCCATTCCACCCGCCTTGAGCGATGCCAGCATCGACTCGTTTGAATCGAACGTGTCCATGACAACTTCGACCCCGGATTCAGCGGTGAACTTATCCAGCAACTCTTGCGGGATGTATTCGAACCAGTGGTACAGAACCACTTTGCCATCGGCTTGCGCTGCCTGCGCCCCGATGCTCAGCGCCAGAGCGGCAACCGTTGTTTTCAGTATATCTTTCATAGTTTCCTCCGTTTGTTGGTTATTTGGTATTGTCCGATTTACTGATGAAATAGGATATCGTGACCATGATGATCGAGACTGCCAGAAGCATGGTCGAGATCGCCATGATGTTGGGCTTGATGCCCTGTTTAACGGCCCCGAAAATGGCCGTGGGCAGGGTTTCGACCCCCGCGCCCTTGACGAAATTCGTGATGATGAAATCGTCAAGCGAGATGATGAAGGCCAGAAGGTAACCCGAAATGATGCC
Organism: Roseovarius sp. JB2-10; assembly: GCF_055693585.1. Lineage (NCBI taxonomy): Bacteria > Pseudomonadati > Pseudomonadota > Alphaproteobacteria > Rhodobacterales > Roseobacteraceae > Roseovarius > Roseovarius sp. JB2-10. The sequence continues at coordinate 701,339 of NZ_CM146337.1, forward strand.
CGGGATCATCAAGGGCAAAAGGATCTTGGTAAAAGCCTGTCGTTTGGTGGCGTAAAGATCCATAGCGGCTTGTTCATAACTGTCTTCGATCCCCTGCATTCGCGCCGCAATGGGCATGTAGGCAAAGGGGATGCAAAAGGCGATATGGGCCAAGAGGATCGTCGTGTATCCGCGCACAAATCCGATCGAATTGAAAAAGATCAGCGTGGCAACCGCCGTGACAATTTCAGGGACCATCAAGGGCAAGGAGATCAACCCGAACGACACTGTGCGCAGCCGGAATTGGCCGCTGCGGATCATTCCGGTGGCGGCAAGCGTTGCGATTGTGGTCGCCACTGTCGCCGCGATCAGCGCGATGGTGAAACTGTTCCATGCCGCGCGTTTGAATTTTTCAGCCTCGACCCCGGTAAAGACATCCGCGTACCAGCGCAGGCTCAACCCTTCCCAATTGGTGATCGAGTTACTGGCATTGAAGGAGTAGACCGTGACCACGATCAATGGCGCGTAGAGCAGGGTCAGACACAGGATGGTCATCGGTAAAAAGCCAGGGTAACGGCGGATATCGTGCTTGCTCCGGGCCATTACGATACGCCCTTCTGTGCCCGGGCCTGTTGGCGCGCCATGATGAGCAGGATGATCAGCACCATCGTCAGCAGGACCATCGCGGACGCGGCACCAAAGGGCCAGTTCCCGGCGTTCCCTTTGAACTGTTCTTCGATCAGCGAGCCGATCATGAAGTTCTTGGCCCCGCCCAGCAAATCAGGCGCCAGAAATGAACCCAGTGATGGCACAAAGACCAGAATACACCCCGCAATTACGCCGGGTTTTACGGCAGGCAGAATAATGCGCCGCAGCGTTGTCCATTTACTGGCATAAAGATCAGCCGCCGCCTCAGAGAGGCTGAAATTATACCGCTCGACCGAGGCATAGATCGGCAGCACCATAAACGGCAGGTATGAGTAAAAAAGACCAAGCTGAACCGCAAAATTTGTGTTCACGATGCGGAGCGGATCGTCGATCAGCCCGGTCGCCATCAGAAAGTCATTGAGCGGGCCTTGGTCGCGTAGCACAAACTTCATGCTGACCGTGCGGATCAACAGATTTACCCAGTAGGGTATCGTGATCAGAAACACCCAAAGTGGCCTGACAGGCGCGGGCCGTGTGGCAATAAAATACGCTGTGGGGAACCCAATGATCAGGCTCAGCAACGTGGCGGCCCCTGCCTGCCAGATCGAACGCCAGAAGATCAGGATATAGGTCCACTCGACGCTGCAGGGTTCATCTCCGAAAAGCCCGCGGTTGCAAAAGAACTGATCATAGGCTGCCGGAGAGAATTCCCAGATGACACCGCCTCGGAATTCCTTGGTTAGGAAGGAGTAGACCAACATCATTGCCACGGGCGCCAGCACCAGGACAGAAAGCACCACCCATGACGGCAATAACAGCCACGTTCGCGCCTCTTTGTATGTGTCCGAACGGGCTGATCCGCCTGATGCCGCGCCTGCTGCCATCAGTCCACCAGGAGCCGCGCGGCCCCCACCTCCATGTTGACGAATACGGCGCTGCCCGGTTCAAAAATTCGGCTGCTGCCCCGCTCTGAATTGGATGTGCGCACCGTCATCTCTGGTCCGTTACTCAGCGCCACGATGGTCTGGATATCCGTGCCAATAAAGATGTTATCGCGCACCGTACCCTTCAGGCTTTCATTGGCGGCTGGCGTATCGGACAGGAACAAACGTTCGGGCCTGACCGAAAGATGCACCTGCGCACCCGCCGTGACACCCTCCACGGCCTCACAGCTGAGTGCATAGCCGCCGCCCAGATCACACGTGGCCCGTGCGCCGTCGATTTTCTCGACCCGGACGTCCAGAAGATTGGTTTCTCCAATGAAATTCGCGACAAAAACGTTATGCGGCGCTTCATAGATATCCCGTGCCGCGCCCAGTTGCTGCAATCTGCCGTCCGACATCACCGCGATCCGGTCAGACATGGTCAACGCCTCTTCCTGATCATGGGTGACAAAAATAAACGTGATACCGGTCTCGCGCTGTAACGCTTTGAGTTCGTATCGCATCGCCTGCCGCAGCTTGAGGTCCAGTGCCGACAACGGTTCGTCCAGCAACAAGACCTTTGGCTGTGGGGCCAGCGCCCGTGCCAGAGCGACGCGTTGTTGTTGCCCCCTGACAATTGCGACGGGCTGCGCTCGGCAAATTGCGACAGCTGAACCAGTTCCAACATCTCGCCTGCGCGCGCCCGCGCATCGGCCTTCGTCCGACCCAGCATTTCCAGGCCAAACGCCACATTGTCCGTCACACTCATATGCGGGAAGAGCGCATAGTTCTGGAACACAGTATTCACGGGTCTTTTGTTCGGTGGCAGCGTTTCGATTTCATCTCCGAAAAGATAAATCTCACCCTCGGTCACATCCTCGAACCCGGCGATCATACGCAACAACGTCGTCTTGCCGCATCCCGACGGCCCGAGCAGCGTAAAGAATTCGTTGTCGGCAATCGTCAGGGAGACATCTTGCAGCGCCGTAAACGACCCATACCGTTTGGTGACGTGATCAATTTCGACCGCAGCAGCGCCGGAATCTGAAACACTATTTTCCATTGCCTATACCCCCTAAAGCGGCAAAATTAGGTTATTAACTTCATATGAGGGGGTATATACCCCCGTGGTGGTATGACATGGCAAACGCTCCAGACGTGCCTAATTTTCTGGCACAGACTATTGATGCCCTTGGCACAAATGACTTTTCCGAGGCACTTCAACGTTGGTTGCAGGCCGAAATGCGTCAGGACAATTGCACTGTCATCGCCTATTTTGATGGCAGACGGCCTCTTTCGATCACGCGCCAGGCGCACATCAGCGCCGTGCATGAGAGGTTTGAAAAAATCTATATTGCCGGTGCGTACCTGCTGGATCCGTTTCACGATCTGCATATCAGCCGGGCCAAAGCTGGTGTTTACCGTTTGTCGGACATCGCGCCCGACCAGTTTCATCGCAATCCCTATTTTTTGGACTACTACTCGGCCACGACGTTGATGGACGAACTCGCCTTTGTCACCTATCCCGCACCCGATATGTCGTTGCATGTTTGCCTTGGGCGCGATGCCAGTTCTGATACGCGGTTCAACACCAAAGAGCTGTCAGCCGCGCGCCAGATTGCGCCGATTGTCCAATCACTGGCAAATCGTCAATGGGCCGGATTGGCCGCACAGGGAGATTACTCCGATACTGCAGTGACCGACCGACTGGTGGCATCGCTGGAGACGTCACATGGCATCCGGCTCAGCCAGCGTCAGGCCGAGGTCGCGTTTTTCATTCTGCGCGGACATTCGTCGGTGTCGATCGGGTTAAAGCTCGGCATCAGCCCGCAAACCGTGAAGGTCTTCCGCAAACAACTCTACCGCAAATGCGCAATCAGTTCTCAAGCTGAACTTTTTCACCTGATGCTACCGCTGTTGAGCGACGGATGAACGGGTTCAATACCAACCGGATCAGATCACGTCCCGATAGATACCCGACAGATTTTCCAGCGTCAGTTCAACAGGGTTGCCGCCGCAGGACGGATCTTCAATCGCCATTGCGGCCAGTTCATCTATCCGGTCATCGCCCACACCCATATCGCGCAGCTTGCGCACGATGCCAAAGCTATCATTGAACTCCTGCACAAATTCACAGAAACCTTTGAAGCCGCCGGAAATGCCCAAGTAAGACGCCGCCAAATCAAAGCGGTCTTTGATCTCATGCGCATTCAACTCCAGCACCGCAGGCATGAAAACCGCATTGGTTGTCCCGTGATGCGTGTTGTAGACCGACCCGATCGGGTGGCTGAGCGCATGGATCGCCCCAAGACCCTTTTGGAACGCTGTTGCCCCCATGGCCGCTGCAGACATCATATTGGCGCGAGCCTCGATATCCGAGCCATCGACGTAGGCTCGGGGCAGATTGTCGATCACCAGCCGCATGCCTTCGAGCGCGATGCCCTGGCTCATCGGATGGTAATGCGGGCTGGAAAACGCCTCGACGCAATGCGCGAACGCATCAAGGCCGGTGCCTGCCGTGATAAATTTCGGCATCCCGACGGTCAATTCAGGATCACAAATCACGACGGATGGCAGCACTTTGGGGTGAAAGATGATTTTCTTCACATGGGTTTCAGAATTGGTAATCACGCTTGCGCGCCCCACCTCTGATCCGGTCCCGGCCGTTGTGGGCACCGCCACGATCGGCGCAATGACATCCGCATTTGCCCGCGTCCACCAATCACCAATATCCTCAAAATCCCAGACCGGGCGGGTTTGGCCAACCATGAAGGCAACCATTTTGCCCAGATCAAGACCAGAGCCACCGCCGAAGGCGATCACACCGTCATGACCACCGGCTTTGTAGGCATCAGTGCCGGCCACCAGATTTTTTTCGTTCGGGTTCGGGTCAACCTCGCTGAACATCGCCCGGCCCAGACCGGCCGCATCCATGATATCAAGCGCGGCTTGTGTGACCGGCAATTCGGCCAAACCTTTATCCGTCACCAAAAGCGGGTTTTTCATCCCCGCCGCCGCACAGGCGTCGGGTAATTCTTTGATCCGGCCAGCGCCAAATTTCATTGTGGTCGGATAAGACCAGTTTCCAGTCAGGCTCATGAGTTCACCCTTTTAGATAGAAGGTTTTTGCAGCAGGACATCTGTTTAGTCCCATCAGATATTGCCCACAGGTCTTCAAATCGAATTCCTGCGCGTCGTCGAAATTGGTCCAGGGGGCGAGGGCGAACACCACGCCTTGGGGAACGCGTTTGATGTATCGTCTAAACGTTTCACCCTCTCCCCCCGGATATCGGCCAGCGCCACATGTGCAATCTGACCCATATTTGTTGCGGCTTCAGAGACACCGCGATTTTCTTCGTCATACCAGCGCGTCCGCTTCTCGGTCCGAATTTGCAGCGCAATTAACATGTGATCCTCACGCTCTCTCGAACCCACGGGCAATCTCGTAATCGGTGACCACGCGGTCAAAATCTTCGATCTCAACCTCGGCGGCGCGCACATAGTGATCCACGACGTCATCTCCCATTGCCGCCCGCAACATCTTGGATCCGCGCAAAGTCGCACATGCATCCCGCAGGGTCTGTGGGATCATGCCGGTATTTCCTTCGTACGCGTCTCCTGAAAACGGCGGATCAAGCTCCAATTCCTCCTCGATCCCGGCAATCCCTGCGGCGATCTGTGCAGCCATTGCCAGATAGGGGTTGAGATCAGAGCCACCCACGCGACATTCAACGCGAACAGATTTCGTGCCATCCCCGCAAAGCCGAAAACCAGCCGTGCGGTTATCCACGGACCAGATCGTGCGGGTTGGCGCAAACGACCCTTTTTGAAATCGTTTGTAGCTATTGATGTAAGGCGCCAGAAAATACGTGAAGTCGGGTGCGTATTTCAGCAGGCCCGCCATGTATTTTTTCATCAACGCAGACATTCCCAGACTGTCATCCGCATCGAAAAAAGCAGGCGTGCCGTCTTTCCAAAGCGATTGATGGACGTGACTGGAGCTGCCCACCTTGTCGTGGTGCCATTTCGGCAAAAAAGTCGCTGCGTGGCCTTGCTGAAAAGCGATCTCCTTGACGGCATTCTTGGCAATCGTGTGAAAATCCGCGGTATCTATCGCGGCGGCGTATTTGATGTTCAATTCCTCCTGGCCTGTTTCAGCCTCGCCTTTGGAGTTTTCAACCGGGATGCCCGCCGCGTAGAGATGGTTGCGGATGGGCCGCATCACATGCTCTTCCTTGGTCGTCTGCAAAATGGCGTAATCTTCGTTGTAGCCGGAAATGGGTTCCAGATCGCGGAACTTGTCCTTGCGAATGGCGTCAAAACTCTTCTCGAACAGAAAAAATTCCAGTTCGGTCGCCATCATGGCGTCGAATCCCATCTGCTCCAGTCGCTGAACCTGTTTTTTCAGCATCGCCCGGGGCGAGTGGGGGACATCCTTGTGTGTATGGTGATCCAGTACATCACAGATCACCATCACCGTGCCCGCCAGCCACGGCACAGGGCGCAACGTCGCCAGATCAGGCTTCATCACATAGTCGCCATAGCCCGACTGCCAGCTTGTCGATGCATAGCCATCCGGCGTCGCCATTTCGAGGTCCGTGGCCAGCAGGTAATTGCAGCAATGTGTTTCTTCCCACGCGCTGTCCACAAAATGCGCGGCGTGAAAACGTTTGCCCATCAGGCGGCCCTGCATGTCCACGATACAGGCCAGAACCGTGTCCACGTCTCCCGACGCGGTTTGTGCTTTCAGATCATCAAAACTCAGGCTCATATCGGCAGTCCGTTCTGTGGCGGTTATTGTGTTGCCCGGCCCCGGACAGCGCCGGGACCAGAGGTTTTTGAAGGGTCACTTTAGCCGTTTGTGTAGGGTGGTCCGGCTTGGTTGATGACCGAGTTGTACTCGCTGAAGATATTGATGATCTTCTGCTGGATTTCGCCTTCTTCCGCGATCTCTTTCCAGAAATCCTTCGCGGCGTCTTCCACTTCGGCCCATTCTTCGGCGGGAACCGTACGGAGTTCCAATTTGTCACCATTGGCCCGCAACGCGGCTTCACCACCCCAATACCACTGGTTGCGATAGGTGTGTCCAGCCTCGGTCGCTGCCATCACCAATTGCTTCAGATGGTCGGGCAAATCCGCCCACCGTTGCTGGTTCACGAACCACGACCCAATCCAGGCACCTGAGATGTTGTTGGTCAGGAAGTAATCCGTCACATCGGCCCAGCCCACGGTGTAGTCCTCGGTGATACCCGACCACGCCATGCCGTCCAGCTCGCCGGTCTGAACCGCCACTTCGGCGTCTTCATACGGGATATTGACCGGCACCACACCGAATTTGGCCATGAACCGGCCAGCCGTCGGGAAGGAATAAAGCTTGAGCCCATCCAGATCGGCAACAGATGTGATTTCCTTCTTGGTGTTGAAGTTGCACGGGTCCTGTCCGGCCGCGGAAATCCACTGCACACCGACTTTTTCGTATTCTGACCGCCAGATATCCGCCAAGCCGTACTGGTTAAAGAGAACCGGCACATCAAGAATATGCTTGGTGGCAAAAGGGAAATATCCGCCAAACTGGCGCAACGGTGTGGGCGAGGCCATGGAGTCATCGTCCGAATGCACCGCATCAATGGTACCGCGCTGGAGCGCCTGGAAGAGTTCGCCCGTCGGGACGATCTGATCGGCATAGAAAAGCTCGATCTCCATCTCACCGTTGGCCGCGTTGTTGACATAGTCGACCATCGGCTTGGTCACATGCTCGCCCAACGCCGATCCAGCATATGTCTGGAAGCGCCATTTGATCGGCGCCTGGGCTTTTACGATTGCAGGTGAGGCCAGCGTGGCCGCAGCGCCCACACCCGCAGTTGTTAAAAACTTTCTTCTCGTCGTCATCACTTTCTCTCCTGTTGTTTGCTCGACAATTGTTGCTCCGTTAACGGAGTTCTCAAAAATTCCTATTTTCCATAAACGTATTCCGGCAGCCAAAGGGCCACTTGCGGGAACATCATGATCACCGCCAGCGCAAAGCTCATCACCAGCACGAAGGGGAGGATTGACCGGTAGATGTCGTGAATTGATATCTCGGGCGGGGCCATCGCCCGCATCAAAAAGAGGTTATAGCCAAAAGGCGGCGTCATATAAGCGATCTGGCAGGTGATCGTGTAGAGCACGCCGTACCACACCAGATCAAACCCAAGCGCGCCGACCAGCGGCACGTAAAGTGGGGCGACGATGACCAGCATGGCCGTGTCATCCAAAAACGTGCCCATCACGATAAAGCTGAGCTGCATCAGGATGAGGATCATCATCGGTGACAGGCCCATTTTTTCGGTGAAAAGACTGTCGATGGCCTTGACCGCACCCAGCCCATCAAACACAGCGCCAAAGGCAAGAGCCGCAAGAATGATCCACATGAACATGCACGAAATTCCCAAGGTGTTGCGCACGCTCGTTTCAAACACCGTCCATGTCATCCGACCCTTCAACACCGCAGCCATAAAGGCCGTCATGGCCCCAATAGCCGAGCTTTCGACCAATGACGTCCAGCCTTTGATGAAGGGGACCATCATGGAAAAGAATATCACCAGCGGCAGCAGGCCAGCCGCCAGAAGGCGCAGTTTTTCAGGCCAGCCGACATTGCGCTCCTCGGGCGGCAGAACCGGACCAAGCGACGGGGTTATTTTGCAGCGGATGGCAATGTAGATCACGAACATCGCCGCCATCATCAGACCCGGGAAAACACCCGCTAGCCATAGCTGTCCCACCGGTTGGCGCGCGATCATCGCATAAAGCACCAGCACCACAGAGGGCGGCACCAAGATACCCAAGGATGAGCCCGCCTGCACCACCCCCGTGACCATGCGTTTGTCGTATCCCCGCTTCAACAACTCCGGCAGCGCAATCGTGGCTCCGATTGCCATACCTGCAACGCTCAATCCGTTCATCGCCGAAATCAGGACCATCAGCCCGATTGTACCAATCGCCAGCCCCCCCGAAAGGCCCCCCATCCAGACGTGGAACATCTTGTAGAGGTCATCAGCAATCCGGCTTTCACTGAGGATGTACCCCATGAAAATGAACATCGGCAGCGTCAAAAGAGGGTACCATTTCATCAGCTTGATGGCGGCTGAGAAACCCAGATCATAACCCCCCTTGTCACCCCACAGCAGGAGCGCCGCGACCACGGCGACAAAACCGATCGCACCAAAAACACGCTGACCGGTGAAGAGCATCACCATCATGGTCGAGAACATCAAAAGCGCGATCATCTCATAGGACATCAGATTTCATGCCCCTTGATCCGCAAAATATCTTTGCACAGCTCGGAGATCGCTTGTAGCAACATCAGGAAAATTCCGACAACCATAATCACTTTGATCGGCCACATATAGGGCCGCCATGCCGACGGGCTGCGCTCCAGATGCCCAATTTCAGCAGCGGCCGCAGCGGGGCCACCTGTCACGAAGGCACCAAATAAACCGCCGAAGAAGCCGAAGGGTTCACCCGAGAAATCACCCAATGAATAGGCCGTCGAGCTGATCCCGCCCCACAGCAGTATGATCAGATAGAAAATCAGGAAAAACACGGTCATTGCATCCACCGAGGCACGACGGCGGTCTGTCCAGGCACCGTAAAACAGATCCATGCGCACGTTCGAGCCCAGTTGGATCGAATAGGGCCCACCCAGCATGTAATAGGCCACCATGCAGAATTGCGCCATTTCCAAGGTCCAGAGCGTCGGCACAAAAAAGGTTTTTGAGACGGATGACCAGAGCAGCACACCGATCATCGCAAAGACGCCGTACATAATGATCCGCCCGATAAAACGGTTCATCGCATCGATCGTGCGGACGTAGGACATCATGGCTCTAGGCACGTTGAACGCCCTCCGACGATAGCTCCGCAAGCGCGGGCTTCAGAAGCAACAAGATTTCATCTGCCATCTTTCTTTCATCAACGGCGGACCCGAGCAGATCGTTGCGCACCTCGAGCATGACATTGGCCAGCCCATGCGCCTGACCATGGATTTGCAGCGAATGCGTGACGCCATCGGCGGGACCGTAGGGCTCATTTCGCTGAACATTTCTGTGCGGCACCATGGCGGCATTGGCCAGCATCGCGTCCGCCAACCTTGTGTCTTCATCATGGAGGATCCCAATTTCGACGGGTCGCTGCTGATCGAAATAAACCGGTGTAAAGCTGTGCACCGTGATCAGGAATAGCATCTGCCCGCGCGCCTTTTTTGCAGAAATCACGCGCGTGACCGCCTCACAAAACGGGCGATAAACTGTCCTTTCCCGTTCTTCGCGCGCCGCTTGAGACAGGTTACGGTTACTCAGGAATCTCGAAGCGCTCGGAAGTTTCAACCATGGCATCCGCGGAGTGAGGGGGGCGATTGCAATCATAAACCAGCCGCGACACACGCGATGCCACAAGCGGCGCATCCAACGCCTCGGACAAGGTTTTTGCTGTTCCAAGCGCGCCCGGGTCCCACGCCGCGTGGCTTGCCAGAACATCATCGTCAAGGCCGAGGTTTTCGTAGCGCGGCGGGATATGATTGGAGGCATGCTCGCACAGGATCACTGCCTGTCCCATGCCCGTTGGGTTCAGGATATCAACAGCATTGAAGTGATCATTGGCGGCACTGCCAGACATTCAAATTTCCCCAGTCCTGTAAATATCTTTTCTCAACAATCATAATGCGTCAATATATTTTCAGAGACTTTTGCGCCCATGGGGTAATATTTACAAAAGCGCTCAAAATATGCGCGACACGTTCATGCCGGGGACCAACATTGACCAATCCAACCACAAGCGTTCGGGATTTAATCAGAGAGCACTACGCGACGCTCACTCAATCCGAGCGTAAGTTCGCAAATTCATTGTTAGAAAACTATCCTGCTGCGGGATTGGCCTCAATCACGATCGTCGCGGAAAACGCAGGCGTTTCAACGCCAACGGTGGCCAGAACGGTGCAGAAGCTTGGGTTCAAAGGGTACCCGCATTTCCACAAATCTCTCCTCAAGGAACTGCAGGCAAAGGTCTCCGGGCCAACGCAGAGACGCGCAAACTGGGCCAGTGACGCCCCAGATTCGCATCTTTTGAACCGATTTTCACAAGCCGTGACACAAAATTTGAGCCAGACGTTTTCCAATGTCGACACCGATAGGTTCGACGCCGCTGTAAGGCAGTTGGCCAATACGGATGGGCGGCTCTATGTGGCCGGGGGGCGCATCACCCGCGCATTGGCCGAATACGCCTTCACCCACTTTCAAGCGATACGCCAGCGGGTTACGCACATGACGTCTTCGTCAGCCACCTGGCCGCATTACGTCTTGGACATGGTCGAAGGTGATACGCTTTTGTTGTTCGATGTGCGCCGATACGAGACCAACCTGCAGAACCTTGCCAAGCAGGCCGCCGATCGTGGCGTCAGCGTCATCCTGATCACCGATCAATGGGCATCACCTGTGGCGGCACAGGCGACGTTTACATTCAATTGCTGGGTGGAAATCCCATCCGCGTGGGATTCGAACATCTCTACCATGATGCTACTGGAAGCGCTGATCGCTGCGACGCAAGAAGAGAAATGGCCGGAAACCCGTGATCGCTACGAACGGCTGGATGCCCTTTTCGATGTCACGCGGGTATTCCGTAAATTCACCTGACGCGGTTAGCCAGACGCGCCTGAGCCAACAATCATGTTGTTCAACCAAAGCCTGCCGGCATTTACCACATCGACATAAGCTGACATCGCGCCGCTCAAGGCGGGAACTTTTTCAGCAATCATTGGCGCCAGCAGATAGAGGATCACCAAGAGCACGACCAGAAGTATGACGCGCCGGAAACCGCGCCCAAACCGGCCTTTTTGCGCCACGGATTCTTCCGAATATGCCGCGCTGGCATCCCCGTTCTCCGCGTCCGAGCGCGCACTCTCAGAATCCAGCGATGAATTGATTTCGTCAATATCCGGCAACAAATTACGGCGCGAAATCAGTTCTGGATCAGGCTCCGGTCCATCGTCTTCCACAACACCTTCTGGCATGCCACGCATGCGAGCCATGCGGGATTTCGCCTGTAGAGAACGCTCATCTTCACCCGATGCCTGATCGTCCAAGCCCAAGTCCGGCTGCGTTTCCAATCCGCCACCAGCTTCGGCATCGCGGGCATCCTGCTCACGTTTTGCCTCTTCGCGCAAAACATCTGCAATCGAGGAATCCAGTTCCTGACGCGGGGGTAAATCATCTTCTTCAGGCGCGAAATCCGTGTCGCCATCCTCGTCAGATGCGTCATCGTCTGCGCTGCTGTCTTCCTCAGATGCATCTTCTTTATGATGCTCTTGTTCGGGCTCAGGTTCGGGATCGGCCTCAGAATCCGGCTCACGCGCCTCGGCTTCGTCTTCTTCAGGTGCAAAATCCTGTTCGGGTTCTTCTTCCGGGCTGTCCCAACCTGGATGCGGCGCTTCAGCTGCGTCCTCTTCCTCCGCCGGGGCGTGATCGGGATGATGCTGGAACCACGTGTCACCGCAATTCGAGCATTGCACGTCGCGGCCCGATTCCGGGATCACTTCATCCGGGACTTCGTACTGGGCCCCGCAATTCGGGCATGTCAGCCTCATTGTGCCACCTGCTGCCTGTCGCCGTTCTAGCGCAAATCTGTTTGGCGGCCACCTTATGCCGGAAAATCACGCCCGAAAAGGACAAAGAAAATAGCCTCGGTAATGATTGCACAAGTGTGTCCTCTGAGGCATTTAGGGCATAGTCGAGGACGAGGGGGCAGCCGTGATCGAGCTGGAAAATGTAGCGTATAGCTATGGTGGCGGGGAATTGCTGAGCGACGTGTCGCTTAAACTGCAGGCAGGCTCGTTCCATTTCCTGACAGGCCCCTCTGGCGCAGGCAAGACAACGCTGCTCAAGCTTTGCTATGGCGCGCTTCTGCCCACGTCCGGCCAGGTCCGGTTGTTCGATACGGACGTTCGCGCCCTTGAACGCGATGATATTGCGATGACGCGACGGCGCATCGGTGTTGTGCATCAGGATTGCCGCTTTCTCGACCACCTGTCTGTTTCGGAAAACATTGCGCTGCCCCTGATGGTTTCGGGACGTGACGTGCTGAGCGAAGCTGCAAATTTGAAAGAGCTGACCAGCTGGGTTGGCCTGAACGACCGCATCAATGCCCTGCCCCCGAGCTATCAGGCGGCGAACGCCAACGCGCCGCTCTGGCGCGAGCGGTGATCATGTCGCCTGATGTCATTCTGGCGGATGAACCCACCGGCAACGTTGATTGGGAGATGTCGCAACGCTTGCTCAAACTGCTCCTCGAACTCAATCGCATGGGCAAGACAATCATGATCGCGACCCATGACCTGACACTGGTGCGGGCAGTGAAATCACAGGTTCAGGCCCGCGTTTTGCGGATTTCCAACCGAAGGCTGCAGCTTGCGGGAGCGGATTTATGAATGTGAACATCCGCAAGGTCATCGAATTGCTGGCCGGTGACGCGCAGGCCGACAAGGTTGTACCACCCACCGGGTACACCGCCACGTTGACCCTCTTTACCGCGGCAGCAATGGCATTTCTGGCGATCTTCGCCCTGGCTTTGTCACTGGCAACCGGGCGGCTGGCCGACCGATGGGGGGACGAACTGGCGCGCAGCTCGACCTTACGCATTTCGGCACCAGCCGAGCAGATGGCAGCCCAGACCGAGGCCGCGCTTTCGGTCCTGACAACTACCAGCGGTGTGGCCAGCGCCCGCGCGTTGGACACAGATGAACAACGCGCGTTGCTGGAGCCCTGGTTCGGGCCGGATTTACCGGTAGAAACGCTACCCATCCCGCAGCTGATCGAAATCATCGAAGAAAATGACGGGTTTGATGCCGATGGCCTGCGTCTGCGCCTTGCTGCCGAAGTGCCGGGTGCCGTGCTGGACGATCACACACGATGGCGCCGTCCTTTGGTTCGCGCCGCCAGCCGGCTGCGCCTGTTGGGTTGGGTTTCACTGCTTCTGATCGGCGCCGCAACCGCCGCCATGATCACGCTTGCCGCCAATGCCGCTCTTGCCGCCAACACCCAGGTCATCACCGTCTTGCGTCTTGTGGGCGCGCGGGACGCCTACATCGCCCGGGCCTTCGTGCGCCGCTTTACTTTGCGCGCTTTGATTGGGGCCGCTGTTGGCGTGGTTCTGGGGGCGATTGCCATCTTCTTCCTGCCCTCTGCCGATACGGGCGGTGGCTTTCTGACCGGCCTCGGATTTCAAGGAGCGCATTGGCTGTGGCCACTGGTCATCCCGCCATTGGCTGCTATCGTGGCGTTTATTGCCACCCGCGCGGCCGCGCACAGAACGTTGAAGGACCTTACATGAGCTACGCCATCCAGTGGATACGCTCATTGATCTTCACGATCTGCGCCTACATCATGATGGGCGTACTTGGCATCGTGTTCTTCCCCTGGGCTCTTTTTGACCGCCGCGGCGCGTTGGCCGGGTGTCACAGCTGGTGCGTCTGGATCAGATGGTCCGCCCGTTGGATGATCGGTCTGAAAACCGAAATTCGCGGCACGCCACCCACGGATGAAGTGGTCGTCGCGGCCAAACACCAATCGTTTCTGGACATTATTTTGATCTTCGGTGCGATCCCATCGGGCAAGTTCATCATGAAACGCATCTTGATGTATGCACCCGTAATTGGCCAATACGGACTGCGCATCGGCTGCGTGCCGGTTAATCGGGGCCAACGCGGCAAAGCGATCAAGAAGATGCTTGCAGATGTCGCCAAAGGCCGCCAGCACCCGGGACAATTGATCATCTACCCCCAGGGCACCCGTATCGCACCAGGTGTGAAAGCCCCTTATAAGGTCGGCACGGGTATTCTCTATGAACAGCTTGGACAGGATTGCGTGCCTGTGGCCGCCAATGTCGGCCTCTATTGGCCCAAGCGGGGCATCTATCGCAAACCTGGCACGGCGGTTGTTGAGTTTTTGCCCCGGATCAAAGCGGGTATGAACAAAGAAGATTTCATGGCAAAGCTCGAACACGATATCGAGACTGCCTCGAACCGGTTGATGCGCGAAGCGGGTTTGATCCAGATGGCGTGGGTTGAGGATATCGCCGCGCTCGAAGCGCTCTACGGCACTCCCGGTGCGCCCGCGCTCCGAAAAGTCGCCCATCGGCTGACGCCCCTCTATCGGAAATGGATCATGACGTCGCGGTTTTGCGTTGTCAGCACAATTGGCCCGAACGGGACAGATGGCAGCCCACGGGGTGACGATGGGCCCGTGGTTACCGAACTCGATCCACAAACGCTTGCCATGCCCGATTGGCGGGGCAACAACCGTTTGGACACGCTGCGCAACATCGTAGAAGACGGGCGTATCTCGCTGATGTTCATGGTGCCCGGCTCGAACACTGTGGTGCGGCTGAACGGCAGCGCGAAGCTCAGCGCCGATGACGCATTGCGCGGCAGATTTGCCCGTGGAAACCGCCTGCCCGCAACTGTAATCGTGGTCCGCATTGGTGAGATTTACACCCAATGCGCACGGGCACCCCTCAGGGCTGGTCTTTGGGCGCGCGATGACAGCGCTGGCCTTCCAACCATGGGCGAAATTCTGGCCGACATGACAGATGGCGAAGAAGGCGGCGACGACTATGATGTCGGTTGGGCTGCACGCGCCGCCAAAACCTTGTGGTAAGCCACCAACAGTAAACCTTTACGCGTGGATCGCACCATCCCCACAGGCCAGCGCGGCTTCGCGCACGGCCTCAGAATAGGTCGGATGCGCGTGGCAGGTCAGCGCCAGATCCTGCGCCGAGGCGCCGAATTCCATCGCAACGCAAATTTCATGGATCAAATCGCCCGCTGCCGGTCCAATGATATGCGCACCCAGAATGCGATCTGTTTCGGCATCGGCCAATAGCTTCACAAAGCCATCGCCTGCAAATACCGCCTTGGCACGCCCATTGCCCATAAAAGAAAACTTGCCCACCTTATAGGCACGGCCCGCCTCCTTCAGGCTCTGCTCGGTTTCACCCACATTCGACACTTCAGGATGGGTGTAGATCACGCCCGGAATGACGCCATAATTCACATGGCCATGATTGCCTGCGATCACTTCGGCGGCGGCCATACCTTCATCTTCGGCTTTATGGGCCAGCATCGGCCCATAGATTGCATCCCCAATCGCATAAATGCCTTTCACGTTGGTCTGCCAATGCGCGTCCGTCTTGATCTGACCACCCTTGGTCACCTCAACGCCCAAGCCCTCAAGCCCCAGCCCGTCCGTGTAAGGACGCCGTCCCGTGGAAACCAGCACCACATCGGCATCCAATGACGCCTCGCTGTCATCCTTGCGCAGCTTGTAATGCACCTTGGCCTTGGTCTTGGTTTTATCCACGGTATGGACCGCGGCCCCCATGATGAAAGTCAAACCCTGCTTCTTGAGCGTCCGCTGGAACATTTTCTGAACCTCTGCATCCATACCGGGCGTGATGGCATCCAGGAATTCAACAACCGTCACCTCCGTTCCCAATCGCGCATAGACACTGCCCAGCTCCAGCCCGATCACACCGGCCCCGATCACCACCATCTTTTTGGGGATTTTGCCAAGCTCCAACGCGCCTGTGGAAGTGACCACGATTTTCTCATCAATCTCCACACTTGCACCCGGCACGGAGGACGCCTCAGAACCGGAAGCAATGATGATGTTCTTGGCATCATGGACATCGTCGCCCACTTTGACTTTGCCCGCCTCGGGGATTGACCCCCAACCTTTCAACCAGTCGATCTTGTTCTTTTTGAACAGAAATTCGATGCCCTTGGTATTCTGACCGATCACGTCATCCTTATAGGCCAGCATCTGCTTCCAATCGACAGACGGCGCCTTGCCTTTCAATCCCATCTTCGCAAAGTTATGTTGTGCTTCGTGCAACGAATGCGACGCATGCAACAGCGCCTTCGATGGAATGCACCCCACGTTCAGACAAGTACCACCCAAGGTCTCGCGCCCCTCGACACAAGCCGTCTTCAGGCCGAGCTGCGCACAACGGATTGCAGCCACATAGCCGCCGGGGCCCGAACCGATTACGATAACGTCATAACTTGCCATGGGGGTCTCCTGTGGAGTTGTTTTTGAAATGTCTCTTTCGACTGTAAGAGGATTCTGTGCGGGATTTGAAGGGGAAGGTCCAAATTGCGTGGCTCAAACCAGTGCCGCCAATAGCATCAGGCCCGTCGACAGGAAACCCACGGCCCAGATCACTGAGCGCCACGGCACCCAGCCAAACACATAAGCCGGCACATAAAGCACCCGCGCCAGCAGGTACGTATAGGCGCACATCGCGGTGAAACCCGTTGATTGCCCGGAAACGGAGATCACCGAACAGGCAATTGCAAACAAGATCAACCCTTCGAAATGGTTGTTCATCGCCCGGTAAATGCGCCCTGTCTTTCCCGAAAGTTCAATTGGCTCATCCCGCGGCTTGAGCGCTGTTTTTGATCCCACCTGTCCACGCCCAGCCACAGAATAGATACATACTTGCACCACTTGAAGAAGGGCGGCCAACGTCAGAGCAGTGAGTTCAGGTGTCATGGCATCCCTTGCGTTGCAAACCGGCGTTTATTCCTCACCAAAAACAATAGCACTGTTTCGATAGGCGTACACATCTTGTGTCTTGTCACGCGGCGCCATAGCGGTGCCAATTTTGGTGGCTGCAATCACTGCACCGGTGACACTCGTTGCAGATTTCAGCGAGATCAATGATTTGTTCGCCTCCGCCTGCGTCTTGTTAAAGGGCTTGAGCGCTTTCACCTTGGTCTCGCCTTCATGCTGGCATGAGATCGACACTGGTTTAGTCTTTGGTCCAAATACGGGCGCACTGACCTTTGCAGGCGTGGTGAATTGAGACTGAAATCCTTCACCGGTCATCTTGCACGCGACACCTTTTATTTCCTTTTTCTCTTCGCCAGCTTTGGTTTGACTGCGAAAGACGAAATTCGAAACACCAACCGGGGCAATCCGCGTTGTCGATTCGTAAGGCACCGGCGTTTTTGGGCCAGTAGTGGACTGACACGCCGTCAACGTACTGACCAAACCCACGCCTAAAAGTGTTACCCACCGCATCAATATCCCCTTTCACCAAATCGAGCGCCCATACCGTAACAGGCTGTGCTGCAAACATTTCAGAGTGCCGCAAACGCACAAAGGGGAAAATCTGGGGTAAAACAGCGTGGTTTAAAACCGCGGCATTGGTTAAGGCAGTGACTTTGGGGGTTACTTCGTCTGCTCATAATCTGCCAGAATTTCGTTAGCTCTCTGAACAGTTTTTTCCTGAAACACCGTTTGATAAACATCGGACAAAATTTCGTTCAACGCATAGAACTCTAAGTCATCTTTAATCCTGCCCCGTTTGACCGCTTTGCGCGCAAAATCCTTTTTGCTTATGGCATCTTCAAAAAAATCATTGCCGGTCTCTGCAGTGTAACGCTGCAAAACTTCCGAAGCGATCTCGCCCATTTTAAGCTGAAAGGCGATCCATGGCCGCATATCCATCAGACCTTGCTTGAGGCCCTCCAAATACACACTGGGTTTGTCTTTGCCACTATCAAAGTCGGAAATGAGTTTTTCTTTGGTAGGAAGTGAATTTTGTATTTTCTTCGGGGCACCTTCCAGCTGCATCCGCGCAATTGCAATCTCTCTTGCATATTCCCAACATGTCGCGAGATGTAGAAATTCTTCTCGAATCTGAGTGGAATTACGCCGCAAGCACCTACTCCTTTAAACCGATTTTGCCTACTTTTAGCCTTCCAATTCACCTTCTATGAAAGTGACGTCCAGTTCCGGATTGCTGAAAGGCATCGCAGTGACAATCAAAACCGAGCCATCTGAAAAGTTGAGGCTAAACGAGTGCGGGGCTTCCTCCGAAACACCGCTCACAGTCAAGCCTGGTAGCCGTTTTTTTGCAAACGTTGGCAGGACGAAATTTTCTTCCATCGAAGCTCCACGAGGCCTTAAAGGTCCATCAACAAGCGCCGCGGATCTTCCAGCGCATCCTTGACCCGCACGAGGAAGGTCACCGCCCCTTTGCCATCCACAATCCGGTGGTCATAGCTCAGTGCCAGATACATCATGGGCCGGGCCACGATCTCACCATTCACCACCATCGGGCGCTGCTGGATCTTGTGCATGCCCAGAATGCCCGATTGCGGTGGGTTCAGGATCGGTGAAGACATGAGCGAGCCATAGACGCCCCCGTTCGAAATGGTGAACGTTCCGCCTTGCATCTCGGCCATGCTCAGCTTGCCGTCACGGGCGCGGGCACCTTTTTCCGCGATCGCTTTTTCAATCGCGGCAAAGCCCATCTGATCGGCGTCGCGAATGACCGGCACCACAAGGCCTGTGGGCGTGCCCGCGGCGATGCCCATATGCACAAAGTTTTTGTAGACGATATCGGTGCCATCGATCTCGGCATTCACTTCGGGCACTTCCTTCAGCGCATGACAGCAAGCCTTGGTGAAAAACGACATGAAGCCCAGCTTAACGCCGTGTTTCTTGACGAAATCTTCCTTGTACTCGTTGCGCAATGCCATCACCGCGGTCATGTCGACCTCGTTATAGGTGGTCAGCATGGCGGCGATGTTCTGGCTGTCTTTCAGGCGGCGCGCAATGGTCTGACGCAGCCGCGTCATCTTCACCCTCTCCTCGCGCGCGGCATCATCCGCAGAAACGGGGGCACGCGGGGCGGGCGCGGTCGCCGCAGGCGCCGGGGCTGCAGCCGCCGTTGCCCCTCCAGCTGCGGCCGCTTTGGCCACATCTTCCTTCATCACCCGTCCATCACGGCCAGACCCCTGCACCTGATCCGGGCTCAGACCGGCTTCTGCCATGGCTTTTTTGGCCGATGGAGCATCTTCAACATCTTTCGCGCCACTCGACGCCGCAGGGGCCGTCGCAGGCGTAGCTGCCGGAGCCGCGGTCGCAGCACCCGACCCACCCGAAATAACCGCCAGCTTGCCGTTGGCCTGAACCGTGTCCCCTTCATTGGCCACGATCTCACTCAATGTGCCGGAGGTCGGCGCAGGCACCTCAACAGACACTTTGTCTGTTTCCAACTCGCACAGCATTTCATCCTGCGCGACGCTCTCGCCGACTTTCTTGAACCAGGTTGAGACGGTGGCCTCTGTTACGGATTCGCCCAATGTAGGCACCATCACGTCTACGGCTTCGCCTCCCCCGCCAGGTGCGTCCGCAGCCGGTGCGGCTTCCGCCTTGGGTGCCGGCGCCACCGCGGCACCTTCACCCTCAGAAATTGTCGCCAGCAGCGCATCAACGCCAACCGTATCGCCTTCTGCGGCAACAATCTCGCCCATCGTTCCGGCCGCCGGGGCTGGCACTTCGACCGTCACCTTGTCAGTTTCCAATTCACACAACATTTCATCCACTGCCACAGCATCGCCGGGCTTTTTGAACCAGGTTGCCACGGTGGCTTCGGTCACGGATTCTCCCAGCGTTGGGACGCGCACTTCGGTTGTCATAATTTATTTCCCTTCGATGGTCAGCGCGGCATCCACCAACGCTTCTTGTTGTGCTTTGTGTTGTGCAGCCAGTCCTGTTGCCGGAGAGGCAGACGCCGGGCGGCCCGCATAAACCGGGCGGGTATTTTTGGCCTTAATGCGGGTCAGGACCCATTCGATGTTCGGCTCAATAAACGTCCATGCCCCCTGGTTCTTGGGTTCTTCCTGACACCAGACCATTTCCGCCTGTTTGAACCGCTCCAATTCCTTGACCATTGCAATTGCAGGGAAGGGATAGAATTGCTCAACCCGCATCAGATACACATCATCAATGCCGCGATTGTCGCGCTCCTCCAGCAGATCGTAATAGACCTTGCCCGAGCACAGCACGACCCGCTTGATCTTTTTGTCGGCTACCAATTTGGTTTCGGAATTACCCAATTGTGCGTCGTCCCAAAGCACCCGGTGAAAACTGGACCCGGTGGTAAACTCTTCAGCTTTGGACACCGCCAACTTGTGTCGCAACAGCGATTTCGGCGTCATCAGGATCAAGGGTTTACGATAGGTGCGGTGCAATTGCCGCCGTAGAATGTGGAAGTAGTTGGCAGGTGTTGTGCAATTGGCCACGATCCAATTGTCGCCACCGCACATCTGCAGGAACCGCTCCAATCGCGCAGATGAGTGTTCCGGCCCCTGGCCTTCGAAACCATGCGGTAGCAGACACACAAGGCCCGACATCCGCAGCCATTTGCTTTCACCCGAGCTGATGAACTGATCAAACATGATCTGCGCACCGTTGGCAAAATCCCCAAACTGCGCCTCCCACATCACCAAGGCATTGGGCTCGGCAAGGGTATAGCCATATTCAAAACCCAACACCGCGTATTCGCTCAGCATTGAATCGATGACTTCGTATTGCGCCTGACCTTTGCGGATATTGTTCAGCGGATAGTACCGCTCTTCGGTCTCTTGGTTGATCAGGCCCGAATGGCGCTGGCTGAACGTCCCGCGGGTACAATCCTGCCCCGACAGCCGAACCGGAAACCCTTCCGTCATCAAAGACCCAAAAGCGAGCGCCTCAGCCGTCGCCCAATCAAAACCTTCGCCCGTTTTGAACATCTTGGCTTTCGTGTCTAAAAGCCGGCCTACGGTTTTATGCAGCGGAAAGTCCTTTGGGGCGGTCGAAAGCGCTGTACCGATTTCTTTGAAGGTCGCCGGTTTGATTGCCGTCGCGCCGCGCTGATAATCCTCTTCTTTGCGGTCGAGATGAGACCATTTGCCATCCAGCCAATCGGCCTTGTTCGGCTTGTAGTTCGTACCCGCCTCAAACTCATCCGCCAGGAACGCCTGAAACGCGGCCTTCATATCCTCAACTTCGCCTTCGGGGATCAAGCCATCCTTGATCAAACGATCCGTGTACAGGCTCAGGGTCGTTTTCTGCTTTTTGATCTTCTTGTACATGATCGGGTTGGTAAACATGGGCTCATCGCCCTCGTTATGGCCAAACCGGCGATAACAGATGATGTCCAGCACTACATCTTTGTGGAACATCTGACGGAATTCCGTCGCCACGCGGGCGGCATGAACAACCGCCTCCGGATCATCGCCGTTCACGTGGAAAATCGGCGCTTCAACCATCAACGCAATATCCGTGGGATAGGGGCTGGAGCGGCTGAAATGCGGCGCGGTGGTAAACCCGATCTGGTTGTTGACCACGATATGCATCGTACCGCCGGTTTTATGACCCTTCAGGCCACTCAGACCAAAGCCTTCTGCCACAACGCCCTGCCCGGCAAACGCCGCGTCACCATGCAGCAAAATCGGTAATACCTTGGTGCGGTCCGTGTCGTTCAACTGGTCCTGCTTCGCGCGCGCCTTGCCCAGGACAACAGGGTTCACAGCCTCAAGGTGGCTCGGGTTCGCCGTCAGGCTCAAATGCACCGTGTTACCGTCAAATTCACGGTCAGAACTGGCCCCAAGGTGATACTTCACATCACCGGAACCATCGACATCTTCGGGCTTGAAACTACCACCCTGAAATTCGTTGAAAATCGCACGGTACGGTTTGCCCATCACGTTGGCCAGCACCGACAGACGCCCGCGGTGGGGCATGCCCACAATCACATCCTGAACGCCCAACGCACCACCGCGTTTGATGATCTGCTCCATCGCCGGGATAAGGCTTTCGCCGCCATCCAACCCAAACCGCTTGGTGCCCATGTATTTCACATGCAGGTATTTCTCAAAGCCTTCAGCCTCGACCAGCTTGTTCAAAATTGCTTTTCGGCCTTCGCGGGTGAACTGGATTTCCTTGCCATACCCTTCGATCCGTTCTTTCAGCCAGTTGGCCTGTTCAGGATCCGAAATATGCATGTATTGCAGCGCAAACGTGCCACAATAGGTGCGTTTTACGATATCCAGAATTTCGCGGATCGACGCGATTTGCAGGCCCAGAACGTTGTCGATGAAAATAGGGCGATCCATGTCCGCTTCGGTAAATCCGTATGACTTTGGATCGAGCTCTGGCCGGTGTGGCATTTCGCGCAAACCCAATGGATCCAGATCCGCGGCTAGATGCCCCCGGATACGGTGCGCCCGGATCAGCATCAATGCACGCACACTGTCCAGAACCGCGCGCTGGATTGCATCATCGCTGACTTCGACGCCCTTTTCCGCCGCTTTGGCGGCAATCTTCTTGCCCGCTTCCTTGGCCTCTGGCACCGATGGATATTCGCCGGTCAGAGCGCCGGTCAGATCGTCATTCGGCTCAGGTGGCCAATCTCCGCGCGCCCAACTGGGACCAGCGGCCTCTCGTTTGACGCTGACATCATCATCACCAAGCTGCCGGAAAAACGCCTGCCATGCTTCATCCACCGCATTCGGGTCATTGGCATATCTGGCATAGAGCTGTTCCAAATATTCCGCATTGTGCCCTTGCATGAAGCTGGAGGCACGAAACTGGTCATTGGGGGATTGTTCTGTCATGGCTGTCTCCCTGAAGAAGCCGTTTTCGATGTCGGGCCCGACCCGGTGCCCGGTAGGTCAGCGCGCCCGCCACCAAGATGCGGCGGGCGACACCGTCATCTTTATCCGATCGCTTCCATCACCGCTTCGCCGAGACCCGCAGGGCTGTCGGCAACAATGATACCAGCGGCGCGCATGGCCTCGATCTTGTCTTCGGCACCGCCTTTGCCACCGGCGACAATTGCACCAGCATGGCCCATGCGTCGGCCCGGAGGTGCCGTGCGACCCGCGATGAAACCGGCCGTCGGTTTCCAGCGGCCTTTCTTCTTCTCGTCGGTCAGGAATTGCGCGGCCTCTTCCTCGGCGCTGCCGCCGATCTCACCAATCATGATGATGGATTCGGTCTCATCATCCGCAAGGAACCATTCCAGCACGTCGATATGCTCGGTCCCTTTGATCGGATCACCACCAATCCCAACCGCTGTGGATTGGCCAAGACCCAGATCCGTGGTCTGTTTCACCGCCTCATAGGTCAAGGTGCCCGAACGGCTCAGAACACCGCAGCTGCCTCGCTTGTGGATGTGGCCCGGCATGATGCCAATCTTGCAGGCATCTGGCGTGATAACACCGGGGCAGTTGGGACCAACTAACCGGCTGCTGGACCCTTCCAGCGCGCGTTTGACCCGCATCATGTCCAAAACGGGAATACCTTCGGTGATGCAGATGATCACTTCCATCTCGGCATCAATCGCCTCGAGGATACTGTCTGCCGCAAAAGGCGGTGGCACATAGATGACCGATGCGTTCGCTTCTGTCGCGTGCTTGGCTTCATGAACCGAGTTGTAGACCGGCAGATCCAGATGCGTCTGCCCGCCTTTGCCCGGTGTCACACCACCCACCATATTGGTGCCATAGGCAATCGCCTGTTCGGTGTGGAATGTGCCCTGCGAGCCGGTCAGACCCTGACAGATGACTTTGGTGTTTTCGTCAATAAGTACGGCCATCGTGTTATCCCTTCACCGCTTTGACGATCTTCTCAGCACCGTCTTTCAGATCATCCGCGGCAATCACATCCACGTCCGAATTGTTGATGATGTCCTTGCCTTTTTCCACATTGGTACCTTCAAGCCGGACAACCAGCGGGACTTGCAGGCCCACCTCTTTAACGGCGGCCACGACGCCTTCCGCAATCACGTCACAGCGCATGATACCGCCGAAGATGTTAACCAGAATGCCTTTGACCTGCGGATCAGATGTGATGATCTTGAATGCTTCGGTCACCTTTTCCTTGGTCGCACCGCCCCCCACATCAAGAAAGTTGGCAGGTTCGGACCCATAGAGTTTGATGATGTCCATCGTCGCCATCGCCAAACCGGCGCCGTTCACCATGCACCCGATCTCACCATCCAGAGCGATGTAGTTCAGGTCGTATTTCGAGGCTTCGAGTTCCTTGGGGTCTTCCTCGGTCGTGTCGCGCAGCTCGGCAATGTCGGCGTGGCGGTAGACTGCGTTGCTGTCAAAGCCCATCTTGGCATCCAAACATTTCAGATCACCCTTGTCGGTCACGATCAAAGGATTGATCTCCAGCATCTCCATGTCCTTTTCGAGGAACATTTTATAGAGCGTGCCCATCAATTTGACGCATTGCTTGATCTGTTGCCCGGTCAGGCCCAGTTGGAACGCAATCCGGCGACCATGGAAGGGCTGGTACCCCGTGGCTGGATCAATGCTGAAGCTCAGGATTTTTTCAGGCGTCGAATGCGCCACTTCTTCAATGTCCATACCGCCTTCGGTCGAACAGACAAAACTCACCTGGGATGATTGCCGGTCGACCAACAACGCCAGATACATCTCGTTTTCGATGCCCGAGCCGTCTTCGATATAGATGCGGTTCACCTGTTTGCCCGCAGGGCCGGTTTGTTTTGTCACCAGGGTGCGGCCCAGCATACGCTTGGCTTCCTGGGCGGCTTCTTCGACGGACTTTGCCAATCGAACACCACCTTGTTCTCCGGCCCCGGCTTCTTTGAATGTTCCTTTGCCGCGCCCACCAGCGTGAATTTGCGCTTTAACGACCCACAAAGGGCCGTCCATCTCGCCAGCAGCGGTTTTGGCCTCTTCGGCGCGAAGCACAACACGACCGTCGGACACTGGAGCGCCATATGAACGCAGCAGTGCTTTCGCCTGATACTCATGGATGTTCATGAAAAAATCCCGTTTAGATGCGATTGATTCAGATATACCCACAAGCGAGACGCAGGTTTAAACCGTTTTCTTGCTTAAAAGCGCAATTTCACAGGATTTTCGAACATTTGTGATCACAGGCACAAAACGTGTGATCACAAATTAACAAAACAACGTACGATAGTGTAAACAAAAAAGAATCAGGGCCGGGAAATTCCCGACCCTGAACGCTTCAATTGTTATGGAAGCCCGTTTACGACAGCGAACTGTCGATCCCTTTACAGGCTTCGACAAGACCCTTAACCGCGTTAACAGAGCTGTCGAACATGGCCTGTTCGTCTTTGTCCAGCTTGATCTCCACGACCTTTTCAATTCCCCCCGCGCCAATCACGGTGGGGACGCCGACGTAAAAGCCCTTCAGACCGTAAGCGCCATCAACATATGCCGCACTTGGCAGCACGCGCTTTTGATCTTTCAGGTAGGCTTCTGCCATTTCAATGGCGCTTGTCGCGGGCGCATAAAAGGCAGACCCGGTCTTCAAAAGACCTACAATCTCTGCGCCGCCATCACGAGTACGCTGCACGATCGCATCCAGCTTTTCCTGCGTTGTCCATCCCATGTCGATCAGATCAGGCAAAGGAATCCCGGCAACAGTCGAATAGCGCGTCAAAGGCACCATCGTATCGCCATGTCCGCCCAAAACAAAAGCGGTGACATCTTTCATCGACACGCCAAATTCAAGACTCAGGAAGTGGCGGAAGCGCGCACTGTCCAGAACTCCGGCCATGCCGCATACTTTTTCGCGGGGCAGACCGGAAAACTCACGCAACGCCCAAACCATCGCGTCAAGCGGGTTGGTGATGCAGATTACAAATGCGTTTGGTGCATGGTCCCGAATGCCCTCACCCACCGATTTCATAACCTTGAGATTAATGCCCAAAAGGTCATCTCGGCTCATTCCGGGCTTGCGTGGGACACCCGCCGTTACGATGCAGACATCCGCGCCCGCAATGTCCGCATATGATTGCGTCCCGGACATCGTGGCATCAAAACCCTCAGACGGGCCGGACTCGGCAATATCAAGTGCCTTACCTTCGGGCGTGCCTTCTGCGATATCGAAAAGCACTACGTCGCCCAGTTCCTTCAGCGCAGCAAGATGCGCGAGCGTGCCGCCAATCTGTCCTGCGCCGATCAGTGCGATCTTGGGTCTAGCCATTGGATTTGTCTCCGGTCGGTTGAATTTTCGCGTATGGCCTATTCCCATTCTGGCCTATGCGCAAGGGTGCCGCACTGCGGCATAACCGGATCACCTAGGTGTAGACGCAATTGCAATGCACCTAACATACTGGTGCAAAAGCACTTTCGGATGCTGGAGTTACAGAACACGATCTGCGGTAAGAGAACAAACAAGACTGAAAACTCAACACTGATAGGGCTCAAAAACGCGCCCAATTCCAGCCTTCTGACAAAAAGGAAGAGGTCGCGACAATTTGGACAATGCACAACGTCCAAAAAATGGCGACAAAAAAAACAAGAAAAGAACCCAAGATAACCCTTGGAAAACAAAAGAGTAACTCGCACGATCACGGTATTTTCTGTGTGGGCCTGTGATGCTGGAGCAGACCTGCTCGGAGGAAAAGCGCCAACTTGAGCCGCCACGTCGTGGCAACAGAGCATTACTCGTTATTGCAACGCGCTGAATTTGACATCGAAGTCAATGCAGAGTGCGCCAAACAGAGGCGTGGGTGCAATCACATGCGCCCCACGCTCTAATCAGGCATCATTGCCTTGTGCCGGAAGCGCTTCAGCCAATTCTTCAAAGGCTTGGCCACTGGCAACAAGACATGTCAGACCATTTGCCGAGGTCACTATGATGGTCCATGAACCGGAGGCTTCCGAAGCATACACCTCAACCACGGCGTTATTGGCACCAAGGCCCATCGACTGTCGCGTTTCACCGTATTTGTTGGCCAGACGCTCAAGAACCATCTCGCGCGGCGCGCAATTTGGACCGGATTGAGCAAGTGCAGGACCAGCCATCAGAACCGCTGTGGCGGCGACAATTTTTGCTGTTGTTTTCATTTTTACACCCTTTCTGTGGTGGGATCCCTGCCGATTTCGTGTGAACAAAGCATGCACAACAGTGTGTCAAAACAGGGTTAATATGGAGGCCGTAACCGAAATTATTTGGCATATTCTGCGCTGCGGCGAGAAAACTCTTGAAGTTTTCAGGCGAAAAATGGCATCTGTGCGCAAGAAAATTGCGGGGCTTTCTGCGCAGAAATCTGAGAAAAACCGACCATGCAACCTTATCGATCCGTTCTCTACATACCCGGCTCCAAAGAACGTGCGCTGGAAAAAGCGCGCAGTTTGCCGTGCGATGCCATCATCTTCGATCTTGAAGATGCAGTTGCCCCCGATGCAAAGGCCAGCGCCCGCGACACCCTGGCACAAGCTCTGCGGGATGGTGGCTTTGGACGCCGCGCCAAAATTGTCCGGATCAATGCCCTGAACACGGAATGGGGTCTGGGCGACGTTCGGGCACTTCGCGACGCCGGCGCCGACGCCATCCTGCTACCCAAGGTCAACACGCGCTCGGACGTCGATAACCTTGCTGATCTGCTGGACGAGACCATGCCGATCTGGTCCATGATGGAAACCCCGGTCAGTGTGTTCAATGCGCGCGATATCGCGGCACACGGCCGCGTTGCGGGCCTGGTAACAGGTACAAATGACCTGACGAAAGACCTCGGCAGCCGTTATCGTGCCGATCGCCTGCCCCTTATGACAGCGCTGCAAATGATCGTTATGGCAGCCCGTGCGGCCCGCATCGTGGCGATTGATGGGGTTTACAACCGCTTTCGCGATGGAGACGGACTCAAAGCGGAGTGCGAGCAAGGCCGTGATCTTGGTTTTGACGGCAAAACACTGATCCACCCCGCGCAGATCGAAGTTACAAATACGGCTTTCGCGCCCACAAGTTCTGAAATTGATTTGGCGCAACGGCAGATCGCTGCTTTTCAGGAAAGTCAGGCATCTGGCCTTGGTATTGCTGTTGTGGATGGCCAGATCGTTGAAAACCTGCATGTCGTCGCGGCAAAACGCGTTCTGGCAAAAGCAAGCGCAATTGCGGAAATGATGACGGAGTGATCTGATGATCCTACTGCTTCTCGGTCTTGCCCTCTGGATAGGGGCCCATGTGTTCAAACGCGCAGCGCCCGAGGCCCGCGCCAAAATGGGAGCCAAGGGCCGTGGCCCCATCAGTCTGGCTATTCTGGCCGGTATCGTTTTCATGGTTCTTGGCTACCGCGCCGCAGAATTCGTCCCACTCTACACGCCCATGACGGGTATCGGCCATCTAAACAACTTGTTGATGCTGGTCTCCGTTTTTTGCTTTGGTATCGGTGCATCCAAGGGCGTACTTGTAGACAAAATCAGGCACCCCATGCTGCTTGGGATCGTCGTTTTCGCCATCGCACATCTATTGGTGAATGGCGATTTGGCATCGGTCGTTCTGTTTGGTGGCCTAGGCCTTTGGGCATTGCTTGAAATGATGTTGATCAATCGCGCCGAAGGTACATGGAACCGGCCAGAACCTGGCACCGTCAAAGGCGATGTCAAAAACCTGATTATCACGCTTGTGATTTACGTCATTGCGACCGGGGTTCACATTTGGCTTGGCCACAACCCATTCCTGGGTACCTACGCATGAAACTGTACCGATTCCTGAGCGCCGACGATACCGCAGCGTTTTGCCATAAAGTGTCTGATGCCCTGAACAAAGGCTGGGACCTGCATGGCAGCCCAACATATGCATTTGATCACGCGAAAGGTGTCATGCGATGCGGGCAAGCGGTCACAAAAAATGCTGAGGGCACCTATTCGCCCGACACAAAACTTGGAGAGCAGTAACGATGGCCAAAACCAATCCGGGTCGGTTTTTTGAAGACTACACAGTTGGTGAAACAATTCATCACGCGGTGCCTCGTACCGTATCAGGTGGCGAACGTGCACTGTATCACGCGCTCTACCCGGCGCGTCACGCGTTGTATTCGTCAGACGAATTTGCACGCGCCTGCGGACTGCCGGCCAGTCCTCTGGATGACATTGCGGCATTTCACGTGGTTTTTGGCAAAACCGTTCCAGATATTTCACTCAATGCGCTTGCCAATCTTGGCTACGCAGAAGGCCGTTGGCTAAAGCCAGTGTATCCCGGTGATACCATCCATTCCACGTCTGACGTCATCGGCGTAAAACAGAATTCAAATGGCAAGTCTGGCGTTGTTTGGGTTCGCACCAGGGGTCGAAACCAACATGGCGAGGTTGTGCTGGATTATGTGCGATGGGCGATGGTGCGCAAACGTGATTTCGACGCGCCTGCACCCGAACCCGTGATCCCGTCACTGAAACCTGCGCTTGAGGCCTCGGATCTTGTGATCCCGACAGGCCTGGATTTCACCAACTACGATTTCACTCTGGCAGGCGAACCGCACCGGTGGGGCGATTACGAAGTTGGCGAGAAGATTGACCACGTCGATGGCGTTACGGTCGAAGAAGCCGAGCATATGATGGCGACACGACTGTGGCAGAACACGGCCAAAGTGCATTTTGACGTCGGATCCCGGCCTGATGGACAGCGCCTGATTTATGGTGGTCACGTAATTTCGATGGCACGAACCCTATCCTTCAATGGACTGGCCAATGCGCAGATCGTGGTGGGCCTGAACGGCGGCACACATGCCAATCCCTGCTACGCGGGTGATACGATCAAGGCGTGGACCGAAGTGCTGGATAAGGTGGAAACGCCCGCCCCCGGTGTTGGGGCCCTGCGGCTACGTTTGGTCGCCGCAAAGGGAGGCGACCCGTTTACGCTCAAAGGCGATGACGGCAAGTACTTACCACATGTGATGCTTGATCTGGATTTTTGGGCGCTCATCCCATTGTGAGCACAGGCGTCAAACGTCCTTTCCAGCGTATGCCGTAAAGTTACCAAAATTGCATGCCAAACTATTCGGACCTGAGAACTATTTGGGAACGACACGCATATCATGGCACATTTGGACCGTACACTTTTGATAGCCATCGCATTGCTAAGCGCAAACACTGCAGCTGCGGAACGTGTGATATCTGTGAAACCAGGATTGTGGGAATACACGCATACGCTCAACATCCCGGGCCTGGTTTCCCCATCATCCACGCCCAAAACGGAATGTATCAAGGAAGACGATGCCGAGCGCAAACTGTCTGAGCTTCTGAGCGAGCTTTCCAAGGAAGGTGGTTGTGAGATTGCAAACCTCAAATCCTCGCTCAACACGGTAACATTCGACCTTGTCTGCAAACAGACGATCGCAAGCATACCACTTCAATCGAAGGGACGCATGGCGTTCAGATATGGCCGAACCAAAGTCACGGGCATGGCCGAAGGCACCGTGTCCCTGAAAGGGGCCGATGTCGACGTGAAGGCCGATGCCTTCGCGCGCCACGTGGGTCGTTGCGATAAGAAATGATTTCTGGCCGGATATGCGAGCATCAGGATAAATCATGTCGCCTTGAGAACCTGTGCGAACTTATTGGTTTGACTGTTCACCCGTGACCATCTTTGGTCAGAGTTCTCCCGAATAGTTAATTTTGTGATCACAGCACAAATGACGTGATCACAAATTAAGAGAATCGCGACGATTTGCCTATACGCGCTGAGATTTAGTGCTGGGCAAGCGCGCCAGTCGCGTTAGAATAGTTCGAGAAAGAGTGTTTCACCTGAAGCACCCGGATGCCCGCGAAAATAAATGGGAGCACTACATGGCTGATGTGAATAGGGGCAACCGCCCGCTTTCGCCACACCTGACGATCTACCGGCCACAACTGACATCCATGACATCGATCCTTACGCGGATCACAGGCAATGCACTTTTGCTGGCGGCACTGATGCTCGTCTGGTGGTTTTTGGCTGCAGCAACATCACCTGAATATTTCGCTGTCGCGGACGCATTTGTGACCAGCTGGTTTGGCGATCTGATCATGCTCCTGTCGGTTTGGGCGATCTGGTATCACACGCTTGCCGGCGTGCGCCATCTGATCTGGGACAATGCCATGATGCTCGAGATCGATAAGGCGGAAAACCTGGGATGGATGGTTATCATCGGGTCAATCTGCCTGACGCTTTTCACCATCATCGTCGTTTGAGGAGGTCGGATCATGCGCTATCTCACTGATCGCAAACGCGCTGTCGGCATGGGCTCGGCGAAGTCGGGTGTACACCACTTCTGGGCGATGAAAGTGTCGAGTGTGGCTCTGCTTATTCTTGTGCCGCTCTTTATCTTTACCGTGGGTCCCGCATTGGGAAAATCCCATGCAGACGTATTGGCGACGTTCTCGCGCCCCTTCCCGGCCATTGTCGCCGCGCTTACCATCATCGTAGGCTTCAAGCATTTTCGGGATGGCGCGCAGGTCTTGCTTGAGGATTATGTCCATGGCACCGCGCAAAAAGTCTCAATCATCCTGATGACATGTCTGTCCTACGGTGCAATGGCGACGGGGTTGTTCGCCATCGCCAAAATCGCCCTCTAAAGACCGGAGTAGAAACGAATGGCTGCTTACGAATACGAGACGCATGATTATGACGTCGTGGTCGTCGGTGCGGGTGGTGCGGGTCTACGCGCCACATTGGGCATGGCCGAGCAAGGGTTGCGCACAGCTTGCGTCACCAAGGTGTTCCCCACACGGTCACACACGGTTGCCGCGCAGGGTGGCATCGCCGCGTCCCTCAGCAACATGGGTCCCGACCACTGGCAGTGGCACATGTACGACACCGTCAAAGGCAGTGATTGGCTGGGTGACACGGATGCGATGGAATATCTGGCCCGCGAAGCGCCCAAAGCAGTATACGAACTTGAACACTACGGCGTCCCATTTTCACGCACAGAAGAGGGCAAGATATACCAACGCCCCTTTGGCGGCCATACAACCGAATTTGGCGAAGGCCCAGCTGTACAGCGCACCTGTGCTGCCGCGGATCGGACCGGTCACGCAATTCTGCACACGCTTTACGGACAAAGCCTGAAGAACAACGCTGAATTCTATATTGAGTATTTCGCGATTGATCTCATCATGTCTGATGACGGCATGTGCACGGGCGTCGTCTGTTGGAAGCTGGACGATGGCACAATGCATGTCTTCAACGCAAAGACGGTTGTCTTGGCAACCGGCGGATATGGCCGGGCCTATTTCTCCGCGACGTCTGCCCACACCTGCACCGGTGATGGTGGCGGTATGGTGGCCCGCGCGGGCCTGCCGCTTCAGGATATGGAGTTCGTACAATTCCATCCCACCGGCATCTATGGCTCAGGCTGTCTGATCACCGAAGGCGCGCGTGGCGAAGGCGGGTATCTGACCAATTCCGAGGGTGAGCGATTCATGGAGCGCTACGCCCCGCAGTACAAAGACCTCGCACCACGCGACTACGTGAGCCGGTCAATGACTATGGAAATCCGCGAAGGACGTGGCGTTGGCGATGGTGGCGATCATATCCACCTGAATCTCAGCCACCTGCCGCCCGAAGCGCTGAACCTTCGACTGCCCGGCATTTCCGAAAGCGCCAAGATTTTCGCCGGTGTCGATGTCACCAAAGAGCCTATCCCGGTTTTGCCCACAGTTCACTACAACATGGGCGGTATCCCGACGAACTACTGGGGTGAAGTTCTCAACCCCACCAAAAAAGATCCGCACGCCGTGGTTCCCGGCCTGATGGCCGTGGGTGAGGCGGGCTGCGCTTCGGTACATGGTGCCAACCGCCTTGGTTCGAACTCTTTGATTGATCTCGTGGTCTTTGGGCGCGCCGCTGCCATACGCGCCGGCAAGGTTGTAGATGCCGACAGCGCCGTTCCTTCGACGAACACAGCCCAGGTCGACAAAGCCTTTGAACGGTTTGACAGCCTGCGCAACGCCAGTGGCAGCACCACAACGGCCGATCTGCGTCTTGAAATGCAGCGGACCATGCAGGAAGACGCGGCTGTCTTCCGGACCTCCAAAACGCTCAAAGAGGGCGTGACCAAAATGGATGCGATCGCGGCCAAGATGGATGACATCAAAGTCACCGACCGTAGCCTCGTCTGGAATTCGGACCTGATGGAGACACTCGAGCTGACAAACCTCATGCCAAACGCGCTGGCCACGATTTCTGGCGCAGAAGCCCGCCACGAAAGCCGGGGCGCGCATGCACATGAAGATTTCAGCAAACGCGATGATGAGAAATGGCGCGTCCATACAATTGCAAGGGTCGATGGCAAGAAAGTCGATTTGAGCTACCGTCCCATCATCGAAGCGCCGCTTACAACGGAAAAGGAGGGCGGCATCAGCCTCAAGAAAATCGCCCCCAAGGAACGGACTTTCTAATGGCCTCAACGATTAAATTTATGGCAGTCGCCTCCGTCTTTGTCGTATCTGCATGCGCGGGCGACGGCATCATCGGCAAACGTGATACCGGCCAAAAGCTGGTCAATGCCTGTCTGGTTGAGACCGGCATTCCCGGCGCTTATAGTTCTCGCGCGGGCCAGAAAGTCCCGGTTGTTACCCCGGTCGAAAACCTGGGTGGCACACGGGAAGGCGCGGCATCCATAAATGAGTGCATACGCCAAAAAGCTGCGGCCAATGGTCAAACCACGACCACGCAAAGCTCCGGAACAACAACGCAAACGACATACACATACGGAACACCTCCTGAGAAAAAAAGAGCGCGCGCAAACCGACGCGTCACCAAGACGCAATCCACATCGTTCTGCCCCAAGCACGCAGGCACGATTTATGGCGGCACTATGTATTGCGTGGGCAATCAATAATGCGCGGAACACCACCTCTGTTGCTGGCGACCGTGCTGCTATCCAGCTGCACAGCGGTCAATGACGCCGCCGACACGGTGGCGCGTGATCGCGCAAAAACCGTCGTCAACGGCGTCGTCACCGACAGGTTCCCGAGCGTCAATGCGGCCCCGATTACCGATTGCATCATCGATGCGGCCTCTGCCGGTGAGATCATCAAAATTGCAGGTGCGTCTGTTACAGGCGTGAACCAGTCAACGGTCGAACAAGTGTTGGAAATTGCCCAACGCCCCGAGGCCGTACAGTGTATTGCCGAAAACAGCATCACGTTGCTGGGCATTTGAAGGAGTTAAGAACATGGTCCAACTGACACTCCCCAAGAATTCGCGGATGACGTCGGGCAAAACATGGCCGAAACCTGCGGGTGCCACAAATGTCCGAAAGTTCCAAATCTATCGCTGGAACCCGGATGATGGAAAGAACCCCAGTGTCGATACCTATTTCGTCGATATGGACAGCTGCGGCCCGATGGTTTTGGACGCACTGATCAAAATCAAGAACGAAATTGACCCAACGCTCACGTTCCGGCGCTCCTGCCGCGAAGGTATTTGCGGGTCTTGCGCGATGAATATTGATGGGATCAACACTCTCGCCTGCATCTACGGCATGGATGAAATCAAGGGCGACGTGAAGATTTATCCCCTTCCGCATATGCCAGTCGTAAAGGACTTGATCCCTGATCTGACTCATTTCTATGCGCAGCACGCGTCGATCATGCCCTGGCTGGAAACCAAGACAAACCGCCCCGCCAAGGAATGGAAGCAATCTATTGATGACCGCGAGAAACTTGATGGTCTTTATGAATGTGTAATGTGCGCCTCCTGCTCAACCTCGTGCCCCAGCTATTGGTGGAATGGCGACAAATACCTTGGGCCAGCGGCTTTGCTGCACGCATATCGGTGGATCATCGACAGCCGTGATGAAGCAACGGGAGAGCGTTTGGACGATCTTGAAGATCCGTTCAAACTCTATCGGTGCCATACGATCATGAATTGCACCAAGACCTGCCCCAAAGGCCTCAACCCGGCCAAGGCAATTGCTGAGATCAAGAAAATGATGGTCGAACGCGCCGTTTGACACCCCATGGTGTGTAGATCGCCAGCAATGCCATCTCCACTTCTCACATGAGATTTCCGGTCACTTTGTCGATCTGAATAGCCAGTTGGATCTTTTCGGAAAATGCCCTGTTACGGGCGTCTTTCGGAATGATTCGGGGCAAAATATGCAATCTGAACACGAATTTACGCCCGGCTTGTCCAAATAATTACAACTTCGGGGTGGTAAAAATCACACGAAATTGGCTGTTACCCTATCCAAAAGTAGAGAGATTTTGTTCGAAAAACGAACAATCTGGCGCAATCATGTCAATTGTTAGCGCTGCCATAAAATAGCCATTAACTTGTTGTAATCATGACATTTTTTGAAACAATCTTCTTAATCAGGCCACAGAAAACGCAAATTTCCTAACGGCCCAGTACAATACGTGACCTAGCGAGTTCTCTTAGTTTCCCATCCCCAAAACGGGTATCGCGGAACATCATCGACGCCGTAAATTGCGCCACGTTCTTGATACCCCAATAACAAACCAAAGCGACCGAATGCCGGCGTATTTGGAAAATCAAAAAGGGTAACAAGATGAAAACCGAACCAAAAACCGCGAACTCCAACGCAACACCAAAACGCAGCATGTTGTCGACTTTTGATAACGTGATCGACCTCGCTGTTTGGCGCGAACGCAAGAAACAGCGCCGCGCTGCGTCCAAAGCCTTACCTAGTACACATGTTCTTTTGACTTATGGCCTGACCGCCTGATCCCCCTACACCTCGAAAGGATACGAATATGTCTGCTAATCTTCTGGAAAAAGCCCGCGCAAACCGTCTCATCGCTCTTGAGGTTCTCAAGCAGCGCAACAGTAACCTGATCGTTCTTGGCACTGCCCGCAAAGCAACCCGTCGTCGGCAGGATGCACTGATCTTCAGCTCATGCCGTACGTCCGCCTCCATTGCATCGATTTTGCAAAAGGCAGCTTAACCACACCTGGGGCAAAAGGCGGCAGCCACTGTCGCCTGATCGCCCCAGTCTCCCTATCGCAGGCATATGACCCCCGATGAACAATGATGTTCAAACTGCGCGATATCTGCACACTTCCCCCAGTATTGACTGCACATGCACTCCGTAACTGTTGAAACACATTCAACAGCAAGGAAGTGCACCAATGCTACGATCTCCCGGCCTGCGATTTTTCATCGTCGGCATTCTCATCCTTCTTATGTTCATTCCGATCTTGTTCGTCAGCGAAATCATTAATGATCGCGCGAACTACAATCGCTCGACGCGCGACAGTGTCGGACAGGAATGGGGCGGCAAACAACTTATCAGCGGACCTGTTCTTGTGGTCCCCGTTCAGGAAACCGTCACAATACGCGAAAAACAGCAGGTGATTGATCCGATCACCAAGCTGCCTAAACTGGACCGGGACGAACAGCCAATTTTTCGGCATGTGGATGTGGAAAAGGTCGTAAATCGCAACCCTGTCTATGTCTATCCTGATCAATTTGATGCCCAGATCGATACCAAAATCGAAGAACGTCATCGTGGAATATTCACCGTGCCCGTCTACACAGCGGACGCACGGCTGGCATTTGATTTTCCAACCGAGGACATAACCGATGCCCTGCAAGGTCAGGAGGTGGCGTTGTGGGACAAGTCGGAAATCCGGGTACATGTCACCTCAAATCGCGCGCTGCGGGGCGTTGCCAATTTAACCACGGACAAATCAAGTCTGCAGATTGAACCATTGGTAAACGAAGACAGTCAATCCGGTGGATTGCGAGCCCTAACCGGCGACCCAAGGAAAAGAAACAACTACGAACTTGTTATCGGTTTCAACGGCGCCCAAACCCTTTCGATCGCGCCCGTTGGACGCACAAGCAACATCTCGATCGTAAGCGACTGGGAACACCCATCGTTCTTTGGCTCCTTTCTGCCCAATGATTTCGATGCATCTTCGGAAGGTTTCAACGCCAATTGGCTGATCCCGCATTTGGCACGGGCTTTGCCGCAAGTTTCCCGTGAAAACCTGGACCATGCCGCCAGACATCGGACCAGTTTTGGCGTCACATTCTACCAACCCAACGACTTCTACCAAAAATCCTACCGCGCGGCACGCTATGGTCTGATGTTCATCGGCCTAACTTTTTTGACAATCTTTCTGATCGATGGTCAGTCAAAACGCCCGATCCACCCGGTGCACTACCTGCTGGTGGGCCTCGCGCAATCCACGTTTTTTCTGTTGATGTTGGCTTTGTCTGAGCAGATGGGCTTTGGTCTGGCGTACTTGATCGCCAGCGCGGCAACAATTGGTTTGATCACGGCATTTGGGTCGACGGCTTTGGCCCTTGGCAAGCGGACCACAGTTCTTTGTCTGCTTCTCACGCTCCTTTATGCTGTGCTGTACCTGATCTTGCGCAGCGCAGATTTTGCTCTGCTCGCAGGGTCAATTCTGGCCTTTGGGGCGGTAGCAGGCACGATGTACGCCACGCGCAACGAAAATTGGTACGGGGACAAGGACGCAAAGTCCGGCTTTGGTTGGTTCAGGAAAACGCCACCCGCCGCCAGCCCCCCAGCACCTTCGCCGCAAACCTGACACGAGCTCGCTTGTCGAACGGCCCTGGCCCATTTAGGCTGGGGCCAATCGTTTGGGGGGACGATCTATGATCAAGGCAGACATCATCATCGTGGGCGCAGGACTTGCTGGTCTTGTCGCAGCGCATGAAGCCACAAATCGCGGCAAAAAGGTGATATTGCTTGATCAGGAAGGCCCACAATCCCTAGGCGGCCAGGCATTTTGGTCCTTGGGTGGTCTCTTCATGGTGGATACCCCGGAACAGCGCCGCATGCGCATTCGCGACAGTCAGGAACGCGCCATGCAGGACTGGCTCGGCAGCGCCCAGTTTGATCGTGAGGAGGATGCCAATCCGCGCCAATGGGCCGAACGATACATCGAATTTGCAAGCGGCCCGATGCGCGAATATCTGCGCTTCGTTGGCCTGCGGTGGTTTCCGGTCGTCGGTTGGGCAGAGCGAGGCGGCCCGGCAGCCAAAGGCCATGGTAACTCCGTGCCCCGTTTTCATATCACATGGGGTACGGGCGAAGGCATCGTGGATCCCTTCGCGAGATTGGCACGTGACGCCGCAAATATTGGCCTCCTGCGGTTCGGCTTCCGCCACAAAGTCATTGGGCTCGAGACAACAGACGGGCGCGTTACGGCCGTTTCCGGACAAATTTTGAAAGGAGATTCCGCCATCCGTGGCGCACCGACCAACCGCGACGTCGACAGCGAATTTACCTATGGCGCAGACAGCGTGATTGTAACCTCCGGCGGTATTGGCGGTGATCATGACAAGGTTCGCGCACTTTGGCCGCGCGATCGGCTGGGTGCACCGCCAAGAACCATGGTGGCTGGGGTTCCAGACTACGTAGACGGCCAAATGCAAGACATCGCCAAATCTGCCGGTGCGGCTGCCATAAACGAAGACCGCATGTGGCACTATTGCGAAGGTATCCAAAACTGGGACCCGATTTGGCCAAAGCACGGTATTCGCATTCTGCCCGGCCCGTCCTCCATATGGCTGGACGCGAACGGGGATCGTATGGAACCGCCCTGTCTGCCCGGTTTCGATACGCTTTCAACGCTGAAACGCATATTGTCGACCGGTCATGATCACAGCTGGTTCATTCTGACGCAAAAGATCATCGAAAAGGAGTTTGCCCTGTCCGGCAGTGAGCAAAATCCTGATTTGACCTCCGGCAAATGGTTGAAAGTCTTGCGCGAGCGTTTGGGCAAAGGCGCTACCCGCGCGGTGGAAGCGTTCAAGGAAAAAGGCGCCGATTTTGTCGTCGCCGATGATCTGGAAAAACTTGTCGCTGGTATGAACCGTTTGACGCCGGACACGCCGCTAAAGCTTGATCATGTACGCGCACAAATCTCTGCACGCGATGCGGCCATCGAAGATCCAAAAGCGGATGATGCCCAAGTCAATGCGATCCATCACGCGCGGACCTATCTGGGTGACAAGCTGATCCGCACCGCAAAGCCGCACGCGATTCTGGATCCGGCCAATGGCCCCCTGATCGGTGTGCGTCTCAACATACTTACACGCAAATCGTTAGGCGGCCTGCACACGGATACCGCGGCACGCGTCCTGCGCCCCGATGGCAGCGTATTTGATGGCCTCTTCGCCGCCGGTGAAGTCGCGGGCTTTGGGGGTGGCGGGTATCATGGCTACAATGCGCTGGAAGGCACGTTCTTGGGTGGCTGTATCTTTTCGGGATTGATTTCCGGCAAGAACGCCTGAAACACGCACCAAAATCGCTGCCAGAACGCATCTTGATGTGAGGACGGCGATCACCCGCCTAAGAGATCATGCAAACTCAGCGCCATCACCTGAGCCGATTGGATCATGTCTTCGATACCCACATATTCATCCGGTTTATGCGCCAAATCCAATATGCCCGGTCCATAGGCGATGCAATTCTTTAGCCGTCCGATGCGATCGATGTGCTTTTGGTCATAGGTACCAGGGCTGACCACATAATCCGGTTCACGTCCCAAAGTGGCCTGAATGGCACGCGCCACAGATGATACGATAGGCGCATCCTGAGCCGTCATCGTTGGTAAGACCCGGTGCAATTCGCGAATGTCATAGTCAAACTTTTCGCGTTCTGACCGCACACGTTCCAGCACGGTACGCACCTCGTTTTCGACGTCATTAATGTCTTCTTCAATCAAAAACCGCCTGTCGATCACCATGCGGCATCTGTCCGGTACGCAAGCACTTGGCAGTCCTGTGTAGTCCGCCTCCTGCTCTGCCTCGCCGCCGTGGATGGAATTGATATTGAGCGTCGATTGTTTTGCCCCGTCCGGCACCACAGGCATATCTGTTCGTTTTTGCGCCAATGCCGGAAAAAGGCTCTCCTCCATCTCTGCCACAACGGCCCCCATGTGACGTACGGCACAATCGCCCAAAAACGGCATCGACCCATGTGCGATTTCACCCTTGGTCTCAATCTCCGCCCACCAGACGCCGCGATGGCCCAAACAAATTCTGTCTTTGTTAAGTGGCTCTGGAATGATCACATGCTGAACCCGATCTGGCGAAAAATACCCCTGTTCTGCCAAGTAAGCGACGCCACCAAATCCACCCGATTCCTCATCTGCGGTGCCGCTGATTTCAATCGCTCCGGCATAGGCCGGGCAGCGGTCAATAAACGCTTCTGCCGCAATGATACTGGCCGCCAAGCCCCCTTTCATATCGCACGCACCACGGCCAAAAATTTTGCCGTCCTTGACCTCACCGCCGAAGGGATCGGTGGTCCATCCGTGACCCACTTCGACCACGTCGATATGTGAATTGAAATGCACACAATCCCCCGACTGCGCGCCATCCCGCCGCGCCACGATGTTCCATCTAGGGTACTTGTCACTGTCGCCAATCGCGCCCTTGGCGCGCACAAGTTCTGTGTGAAAACCAGCCCGCAATAGCCGCCGATCCAGATAATCGCAAATCTCTCGGTAGTTCTCGCCCGACGGGTTCAACGTGGGAATGCGGATCAAATCCTGCGTCAACGCAATCAGGTCGTCGCGTCGCGATTCAATTTCGGCCTTTAGTCTTTCCGCAATGTCCATCAACGCCCCCAGTGTAGCCAAACTATGCGCCGCTTGTCACGACCGGGCAAGCGCATTGATCGGTACGGGCTAGGTCATGTCAGGTTGCGCCCGTGGCCGCTTTGATCGCACGAATATTTTCGCCATACGGTCCAGGGTTTGAAACTGATCCACCCTTGAATACGGCCGAGCCCGCAACCAGCACATCCGCGCCTGCCTCAGCCATCAGCGGTGCAGTTTCTGGCGTGATGCCGCCGTCAATTTCAATATGGATGGGACGATCCCCGATCATGCTGCGCAGTTTGCGCACTTTCTCAACCTGACTGTGAATAAACTTCTGGCCGCCAAAACCGGGGTTCACCGTCATCACGCAAATCAGATCCACCATGTCCATCAGGTAGTCCAGATCATCTACGCCCGTTCCCGGATTTAACGCCAGACCAGCTTTGCACCCGGCGCCTCGGATCGCCTGCAACGTCCGATGCACGTGCGGTCCGGCCTCAAGATGCGCGGTCAGAATGTCCGCCCCGGCTTCTGCAAAGGCATCAATGTATGGATCCACGGGAGCAATCATTAGATGGACATCCATGACCGTCTTGATATGGGGGCGGATTGCAGCGCAGAGCGGCGGACCGAATGTCAGGTTCGGTACAAAATGACCGTCCATGACGTCAACATGGATCCAATCCGCACCTTGAGCCTCAACACATTGAATTTCTTGTCCAAAATTGGCGAAATCCGCCGAAAGGATCGACGGCGCGATCTTGATGCTTCGGTCGAAACTCATGGCCCGATCTCCCCCGAGGTATTGCTGCGTGATCTGCTAATGCGCATTGAACCCGTTCAGGTCAAGGGCTTTATCCTCCGCCGGCTTTGTGCCACCTTTCTGAGGTAAAGCAGTGATGGCCACCATGACCCCAGATGATATTCAAGCCGTCTCTAACTGGCTGTCGGCCCGCATTCCGGGTTTTCAAGGTATCACCAGTGTCGCAAAATTCTCTGGTGGACAGTCCAATCCCACGTTTCGTCTTTCGACACCTTCGGGGTCCTACGTGCTACGACGAAAACCGACAGGCACCCTGTTGAAATCTGCCCACGCCGTGGACCGTGAATTTCGCGTTCAAAGCGCCCTGAAAGCGAGCAACGTTCCGGTTGCTCCCATGCATATACTCTGTGACGATCTGAGTGTTTTGGGGTCGATGTTTTACGTTATGGATGAGGTTTCTGGCCACATCTACGACGATCCCACTCTACCAGATATGACACCGGATCAACGCAGCGCCACGATACGCGAAATGAACCGCGTTTTGGCAGCGATCCACGACGTTGACCTGACAGCAACCGGACTGCTGGATTTCGGTCCTACCGGCAACTACTATCGCCGCCAGCTTGACCGCTGGACGCAGCAATTCCGAGCGACACAGACCGAGCCACTGCCGGAAATGACAAAACTGATAGAGTGGCTCAACGCACATTTGCCCAAGGATGATGGGCAACGCACTCTGGTTCATGGCGACTATCGCCTCGATAATCTACTTTTTGCACCAAAGGGCATACAGTGTGCCGCGGTTCTGGATTGGGAATTGTCCACGCTCGGCCATCCCTTTGCCGATCTGGCAAGCGTGATCATGCAATGGCAAATGCCGCCGGGCCGTGAGGGGCGCGGTTTGGCTGGTATCGACCGTGCGGCATTGGGGCTTTGGAGTAATGCCGAATTTGTTGACGCCTATTGTGCCCGCCGTGGCATACAGGGGATCCCAAATTTCAACTTCTACCTCGCATTTTGCTACTTTCGAATGGCCGCCATATTGCAAGGCGTCAAAAAGCGCGCGCTGAATGGAAACGCGTCAGACCCAGAACGCGGCCTGAAACTTGGTAAACATGTTCCGGAATTCGCCCGGCAGGGCCTCAACGTGGCGGAAAGTAAATGACAGAACTCCCTATCGATCCCCAATTGATCGAAGACGAATATCCCCTGCAAAAGCTACTTGGTTTTGACATCACCGCCTGGCGCGAAGATTTCGCGCGTGTTGAAATTCCGCTGACCAACAACCTCATGAACCGTCAGGGTTTGCCCCATGGCGGCGTGCATGCCACGCTCTTGGACAGTGCCATGGGGTTCGCAGGGTGCTACACCGGCGATCCGGCCCGCCGCCAAATGGCGCTGACCTTGTCACTGACCGTCAGCTATTTGGCCCAGGCTTCGGGTTCACGCTTGATTGCCGACGGATGGCGGACAGGCGGCGGGCGCAAAACGTTCTTCGCAGACGGTCATGTCAAAGACGAAAACGGCACGCTGATTGCCAAGGCAACTGGCGTTTTTAGGTATAGATCGCTGAGCTAGGGCTTGACCTTCCAGTAACCGGAACCTTTATAGAGTGGATCAGATGACATGATCCGGGGTGTCTATGACTGAGTCTCAAACCATTCGGCTGGACGTAGAAGGGCTGTCCTGCGCATCGTGTGTGGGGCGCGCAGAAGCCGCGTTGAATGCGCATTCAGGCGTGGTAGCTGCCTCGGTAAACTTGGCCACGCACACGGCCACGGTCCAATTTCAAAAACAGATAACCAATGTCAGGGAATTGTCCGTCGCGCTGACGAAAGCAGGCTACCCCGCGCGTGAATCCACGGGAAACCGGGCGGATCAGGCCGCACGCCGACACGAAGAAACGCATGCCGCAAAACGTCTGTTCCTGATCGCTGCGGCGCTAACCCTACCGGTCTTTGTTCTTGAAATGGGCAGTCACTTCGTGCCCGGCGTTAAAGAGTTGGTCCATTCCCTGCTGGGTCAGAATACCTCTTGGCTGCTTCAGTTTTGCCTGACAACTCTTGTGCTGTTGTGGCCGGGACGCGTGTTTTTCACACGCGGATTGATGGCGTTGATACGCCACAAGCCGGACATGAACAGTCTTGTCGCGTTGGGTGCCGGGGCGGCATGGCTCTTTTCGACGGTATCGGTCTTCCTGCCTCAATTATTGCCCGACGGTACAGCGGCAGTGTATTTCGAAGCGGCCGCGGTGATCGTAACACTCATCCTGTTGGGCAGATGGCTCGAAGCGCGTGCCAAGGGCCAAACGGGTGCAGCCATCCGCAAACTGATCGAACTGCAGCCGCCAACCGCACGCGTCGAGCGCGATGGTCAAATTGTAAGTGTCGCAACGGAGGATATCATCGTTGGCGACATCCTCCATGTGCGGCCCGGAGAGAAAATCACTGTTGATGGGCAAATCATGGACGGCTCTTCCTTCGTGGATGAGAGTATGATTTCCGGTGAGCCTATGCCCGTTGCCAAACATCCCGGACAACACGTGATAGGTGGTACAGTAAACGGAGAGGGTGCGCTCACCTTCAAGGCCACAAAGGTGGGTCGGGATACGGCCCTCGCCCAAATCGTAAACATGGTCGAAACGGCGCAAGATGCGAAACTGCCGGTTCAGGCTCTGGCTGACAAAGTCGTTGCCGTGTTTGTGCCCATTGTGATCGCTATTGCTTGCGTAACCGTCATCACATGGCTGTTTCTGGGCCCTGACCCACAGCTCAGCCATGCCTTGATTGCAGGTGTTTCCGTGATGATAATTGCCTGCCCCTGCGCCATGGGTCTGGCCACGCCGACGTCGATCATGGTGGGCACCGGACGCGCGGCGGAACTGGGTGTCCTCTTTCGCAAAGGCGACGCTCTGCAGCAATTGGATGAGGCCAGTGTCGTCGCGTTTGACAAAACGGGCACATTGACGGAAGGCCGCCCTCGCGTTGTGAGCGTGGAACTGGCACCAGGGTTCAAACACGATCAGGTCCTGCGCCTTGCCGCCGCGGCCGAAGCGAAATCCGAACATCCCATCGCGCGCGCCATTGAAACTGCGGCGGACGGGACAGACCTGCCCACACCGATAAATTTCACTGCCATAAGTGGCTTCGGTGTGCAGGCACAGGTCGATGGCTTTGATGTCCTGATCGGTGCGAAACGGTTGATGTCGCGCGACGGCATCGCGTGCGATTCATTCAATGAGGCGCTGTCAACGGCCACGAAAAGCGGCCAGACCCCCGTATTCATCGCGGTCGACGGCACTCTGGCGGCCGTTCTGACAATTGCAGACGCCGTCAAACCAAACAGTCAGAAAACAGTTGCGCAATTGCGCGAGGCTGGGTTGGAGGTTGCCCTGGTCACAGGCGATACAAAGGCCACGGCACAGACCATTGCGTCCGAACTTGGTATCGACCATGTCGTTGCAGAGGTTCTGCCCGGCGGCAAAGTCGAAACCCTGCG
The DNA here is from genome assembly GCF_055693585.1 of Roseovarius sp. JB2-10. Lineage (NCBI taxonomy): Bacteria > Pseudomonadati > Pseudomonadota > Alphaproteobacteria > Rhodobacterales > Roseobacteraceae > Roseovarius > Roseovarius sp. JB2-10. The sequence continues at coordinate 746,335 of NZ_CM146337.1, forward strand.
GGCATTGCGTAAGTCATTCGGTCCCGTTGCCTTTGTTGGTGATGGCATCAACGATGCCCCGGCTCTTGCAGCGGCCGATGTCGGTATTGCCATGAGCAACGGTACTGACATCGCGATCGAAGCGGCAGATATCGTGCTGATGTCGGATGATCCTCAGGGTGTCATCGCAGCCCAGCACCTGTCACATCGCACGATGCGCAACATTCGCCAGAATTTGTTTTGGGCTTTTGCATATAATGCGGCATTGATCCCGGTGGCGGCCGGCGTACTTTATCCGTGGACTGGCCTCTTACTATCACCGATGCTGGCGGCGGGGGCGATGGCATTATCCTCGGTTTTTGTGCTCAGCAACGCCTTGCGCCTCAGAACGGTCAACCCGTCCGCAGATGGCCGCACGTTCAGCGAACATGACTATGTAACAGGGGCAAAATTAACCGAATAAGGGAGTGGGTGATGAATATTGGGGAAGTTTCCAAACGTGTCGATATGCCGGTCAAAACCATACGATACTACGAAGATATTGGTCTGATCCGCCCGCAGAGAGACACCAACGGGTATCGCATTTTTCACAAAAACGATGCGCACAAACTCGCGTTTCTTGGGCGTGCGCGTACACTCGGGTTTTCGATTGATGACTGCCGTACATTAATGGCGCTTTACGAAGACGACACACGTGCCAGCGCGGATGTCAAACAACTGGCCCTTCTGCACCTCCAACAAATTGACCAAAAGATTACACAGCTGCAATCCATGCAAGACACCTTGTCTGATCTGGTAGAAGCCTGTGCCGGTGACAGTCGCCCGGATTGTCCAATTCTGCGGGATCTGGCCTCGGGTTAAGGTCTCTAAAGCTCTCGTCCTGCCTTGAATTCGCTCCAGCGCAGCATCGCATTGGCCCCAACATACGCCACGGGTTCAGGCGGCAAACGGGACGGTTTAGGCAATGCCAGAACCTGATCCAACAAATCGGATGTAAGACCAGAAGCAAGCTCAGCCATCAGCATGCCATGCAACGTCCCCTTCGCGACCCCTAATCCGTTTTGGCAGCACGCGGAAAAAAGGCCGTCATCCACCTCGCCCAAAGCAGGTGCACCATTGCGGCTCAGACAAAGCCGCCCGCCCCAGCTGTGTTCCATTTCGACACCCGCAAGCATGGGAAACCGCGCTTCAAAGCTCCTGATGTGATCTCGCGCCATCTTTTCTACTTTCGCTGCGCTCACCCGCATCGTGGGATCATAGCTGAAGCGATTGCGCACAACGATCCTGTCACCGCCCGTTCCTGAAATGCGCCGCACTGTGGATCCCATCGGGTCTGCCGGCGTCAGCCCCCATCGCGGCTCTCCGCCGAGCGCTTTGCATTCCTGAGCCGTCAAGGCCCGTGTCATCGAGCCATAGAGATGGATGTGCATCAAGCGACCTTTAAAGTGTCCAAAGCTGTTGGCATGCCCGTTGACGCCTAAGATAACCTTGGGTGCCGTAACTTGTCCTTTAGGCGTTCTGGCAACCCAATCACCATTCTTTTGCAGATCAACAACAGGAGAATTTTCGTATATGCGCACCCGGTTGGATTTCAAGCAACGCGCCACATCACGAATGAAAAGTGCGGGTTGTATCAACCCAGCCCCCGGAGTTCGAAGGCCGCTTTGGTAATAGCTGCTGCCTGTTAAATCTTGCATTTGTTTGGCGTCCAGCATCTCGTGAGCCTCACCTAAACTCTCAAGGTGCTTCGCATAAGACAGGTTGTGACGATGGCCATGGTCTGATGCCGCGGCATTCACTTTGCCGGGACGGTCAAACGCTTCCTTACTCAATCCAAAATCTGCTGCCATTTCCGCGGCAAATGCAATCGCGGCCCGGTTGGCAAACGCTTCGTTGCGATCCCATTCGGTGTGCCCCCCATAACCTTCGGACGTCAAATGATGGGGCAGATCAATCATGAACCCGGTGTTGCGACCCGCCGGACCTTCGGCCAGGCGCGTGGCATCCAAAAGGACGATCCGCGCATCGGGGTGCAGTTGACTTAGCCGACGCACAGCGGCCAGCCCCGCAAACCCACCGCCAATAACAAGCCAATCGGCCATGACGTTCTCGGAAAGCTGATCGGGTGTGTCTGCCGCAGGCAGAATGGCATTCCAGCCTGAAACACCTGTGTCCACAGGAAGACGGCTCACTGTCATGGCAGGCTCAATTGCGCGGTGCGGCCACCATCAATCGTGTAAGTCTGGCCGGTGACAAAACTTGCCTCGTCCGACACCAACCAGCAGATCAGCTTCGCAACATCCTCGGGTGATCCTGTGCGGCGCACCGGGTGGATGTCACCAATCTTTTCGCGGAACATCTCAGGATCCGCCATGCTGTTGACGAAATCCACGTTCAACGGGGTATCGATCCATCCAGGCGCAACGGCATTGCAACGCACCCCGTCGGGTCCGTGATCGATGGCCACCGCGCGGGTCAGCCCATGTAGCCCCGCCTTGGACGCGCAATAAGCCGGATGGCGAGGGTTTGACCCCAAGCCTTCGATCGAACCCACGTTCACGATCGCCCCGCCGCGCGCCTTCAGCATCGGCATGGCATAACGGGTCAAGAGGAAGGGCGCTGTCAGGTTGACCTGCATTTGAAAATGCCAGTCTTCAACGCTTGTTTCTTCAACCGTGCCTTCGCGCATAACGCCAGCATTGTTGATCAGGATATCCAATTCACCTGCGATCCTGTTCACATGGGTGATCACCTGCTCAGGTACGGAAGGGTCCGCAAAGTCGGCAACAATATTCTCGTGCTCTGCAGCACCGCGTTGAGCGGTGAAAACACGTGCACCCTGGTCCGCCAGCATCTTTGCCGTGGCCGCACCCATCCCGCTGGACGCTCCGGTGACCAACGCCACTTTATCCGCAAACCGCTCCGTCATCCGACCGGCTTCGCACCGTTGACTTCGATTAAAGCACCACAGACATAGCGCGCGGCGTCCGAAGCCAGAAAGGTTACCACATCCACAACATCCTCCGGTTCGGCAATCCGACCCAGGGGGACACTGGCATTCAGCTTGGCCACCGCGTCGTCAGGATCCAGGCCGCGAATGGCAAACCCCGTGCGCAGCATTGGCGTGTTCACCTCGTTCGGGCAGACCGCGTTGACCCGGATGCCCTGGCCCGCGTGATCCCGTGCAAGACACTGCGTCAGCGACGCAATCGCCGCCTTCGACATCACGTAAAGCGGATGCTCAGCCCCGGGCTGCAATCCCCAGCACGAGGACGTATTCACAATGGCTCCGCCGCCCCCTTCCGCCATGATCGGAATGGCCGCGCGGCACAGCCGAAATGGCGCTTCGACATTTACGCCCATCGTCAGGGCATAATCCGCATCTGTAGCGGTTGTGATGTCACCCCGTGTGATGACCCCGGCGTTGTTACACAGAATGTCCAGCCGCCCAAGTGCTTCAGCCGCGCGGCCGGGCAACGCATCACAGAAATCACCATCCAAAAGGTCACCGTCGAAATGGGCATCGGCCTCGACCGCGGATGTATCGCGATCTGTGACGGCAACCTTGGCTCCTTCGTCGCGCAACGCCCGTACAAGGGCTGTACCAATGCCACCGGCAGCCCCCGTGACAAGCGCGGTTTTCCCTGCAAATCTCATGCGCATACCTCATATTTTATCGGCAGTCTGATGGCCCCTGTGTTTCCACTGTCGGGCATCCATTCCGGTGATCCATCATAGGTCACTGTCAAAAAGGTTTCGCGCAGGGCTGTTAATGCTGCGGCCAGATCCGTTCGGGCCACAAAATGCCCGATGCAATGATGCGCCCCACCACCAAAACCGAAATGGCGTTTGCGCGGCAGAGTGATGTCAAACCGAGGGTCCGTGCATATCTCGGGGTCACGTGCCGATGCGTGAACCAGCAGGTGAAGAACCGTACCGCGCGGAATATTCAACCCGCCCATATCGACGTCTTCGACCGCTTCGCGGGTGGCCCATGTGGTGGTGGGGCGCGCACGAATGAACTCTTCTACTGCGGCAGGGATTAGGTTGGCATCGCGCCGCAGCGCCTGCCATTGATCCGGGTTTTCGATAAACAAAGACAGGCCCAGCCCAAGCAAAGCGCGGGTCGTATCCACGCCGCCGAAAATGGAAATTACGATCGTGTTCAGCAATTCCGCGTAGGTGCAATCGCCGTTACGGTCAAATTCATCGACCATCCGGGCAACATAGCTCGTCGTGTCTTTGCCCTGCCGAACGCGAATAACCAGCCTGTCCGCCAGATCGAACAAACGCTCGCACGCCGCATTGAACCGGTCTTCATAGCGTTGAGCCGTGATGCCCATTGCAAGCCCCAATTCCGACGCATCCCGTGCAACTGACGGCCACTCCTCTTCATTCAAACCCAAAAGCGTCGCAATCACACCGCCTGTGAAGGGATCGCTGAAGGCAGATTGAAATTCGACATGGTCCGTCTTGCGTATCTCGGCACAAAGATCGCGGGCTATCTGCAGGAACCGGGGAGCAAGCCCGATCACGTAATCGTCGCTCAGGGCAGGTACGGCCAGCGCGCGCAACCGCCGATGAGCATCCCCTTCCTGCCCGATCACCGATTGCCGCCAGAATGCGGCGAAGGGTCCGGAAATACCCACCGTGGATGGCCAGTTGTGACTGCCCTGTCGGAACCGCCTGTCGCGCAGAATTTTTCCAACCTCACGATACCGCAGCACCGCCAGACCATAGGGTGTCCGCGCGCACCAACCTGTATCCCGTGCCGCGCGCACCTCGGGTCCTCGAGTGGAAAACCCGGGATCCGCAAGGTCAAGATATGGCAGCGCTGCGTTCATCTGTTCAACGCCTATACGACGCAACCGGATCACCAAAAAGAGCGGCGTCTGGCAGAATGCCCAAACCTGGGCCTTGCGGCAGATCGATGTGACCATCCTCAATTCGAATGCCGTTTTCAGGGTCGTAACTACCATCGATGTAAGGGGCAGCCAGCCACACGCCTTCCAGCAGACGCGGATTGACCGTAGCGCCCATATGCGTGCAAGCGGCAGCAATGATGTCACCCCCCCAACTGTCATCACAGGTATGCGGAAGGTTGCGCGCCTCGCAGATATCGCGGAAGGCGGCCATTGGGTGCAGGCCGCCGATCCGGGTCAGCTTCATGCCAAACCCATCCACCAATCCTGTTCCTGCCGCCGCGATGACGGTGCTGAGATCAACGGCATTTTCGTCCATGTAAATCGCATGGCGGACCTGTGGGCGAATTTGGCGCAGCTCATCAATCGAATTACAGGGCTGTTCCATAATGAACGGGATGTCCGGGCATTCCCGGCTGACGCGCAGAGCATCCCGCGTGGTCCAGCCCCGGTTGCCATCTACCGCCAGTCGCACTTTGCCGCCGACCGTTTCCCAGACCTTGCGGATGACAGCGATATCTATCTCAACCGGCCGCCCACCCACTTTGATCTGCAACCGCTGATACCCTTCAGCCACCTTATCGGACGCCAGTTTGGCAATCTCATCAGGCTCGCCCACACCAGTGGCATAATAGGATGGCACGCGTTCTGTCACCGCTCCGCCCAACAGGTCAGCCACACGCAGCCCCGTGGCTTTACCGATCAAATCATACACGGCAATATCTATCGCCGCCTTGGCATACTTATGCCCGTTGAGCAGGCCATCCATCGCCCGGTGCAAGCTCAGCGGCGCAACATCAACCCCAATCAGGCCAGGTGCCATTTCCACCAACGCGGCGCGGGCACCTTTGGCATGGGCTTCGGCGTAGGTGGGACCAACAGGGCAGGTCTCTCCCCACCCCTCTAGCCCGGTATCCGAAACCACCCGCACCAGTGTCGTATCCAGCGACCACACCTGCGCATTGGCCATCGTGTACGGTCCGTTTTTGACGGGTAGATCGTGGGCGTAGATATGGATCTCGGCGATACGCATCAGTGCTCCTGATTCAGGGCATCTGCTGCTGGGATTTCGCGTTCGCGCCGGGCGATATAGTCCAAAAGCGCGTCATTCACGCCAGCATCCAGCTTGGGCTCTTCATAGCTGTTCAACAGATCGCGGGTGTAGGTGATCGCGCGTTCGCCCACTTCAATCCCACCTTCGGCTTGCCATTGCTCGATCGAGTTGTTGTCGAAAAGGTCCGGCATGAAGAACGCCCGCTGGAAGTTTTCCAGCGTGTGCGGGTGGCCCAGATAATGCCCACCGGGACCGATATCCGCGACCGCGGCCAACGCCTCGTCGAAATCATCCCACCGGATGCCCTCTGCCATGCGATACGCCATTGCACATTGTTCGGCATCAACAACGAATTTGGCCATGGAACAGTGCATCCCGGCCTCGTTCCAACCCGCGCTGTGCCACATGTAATTGGTGCCCGCCATTTGCAAGGCCATCAGCGTGGTGGCACTCTCATATCCTGCCTGCGCGTCAAAGGTCTTGGCCCCCCCAAAGTGTTCGAGGACCGCCAGGGGACACCATAAAACCGTGCCATCTGACCGATCATCAGGTTCATCAACGAAATCTCGGGTGTGCCTGCCATAGGCGCGCCGGATTTCATACTGACAGTGCTGAGGTAGTGCCCGTAGATCGCAGGACAGCCCTTTCGCACGACCTGTGTGTAGGCCAGAGCACTCAAGGCCTCAGCATTCAACTGTGCCACAGTGGGTGCAACGGACGCAGGCGTATTGGCCCCGCCCAGTACAAAGGGTGAGCAGAGCACCGGCTGGTTGCGTTTGCAAAAAGCCCGCATCGCCCCAAGCATGGTTTCATCCCACACAAGTGGACTGTTGCCATTGCAGTTGCCGGTGACAACGGGATGCGTCTCCAGAAATTCATCGCCGAAGAGAATGGCGCACATCTCCATCACATCCTCGGCGTTTTTCGGGCTGGTGGTCATGCCCATGAACGTTTTGTCCGAGTGTTTCATCGATGAATAGGTAATGCGCAGGTGGCGCTGGCTGATCGGGTGATCGTAAGGCTCGACAATGTGATGCGCTGAGCTGTGCATCGCGGGCAACATATGCGCTAGCTTGTGGAAATTCGCGAGGTCTTCCAGCGTCGGGTTGCGCCGCACGTCATCCAAATCGCGCAGAAACGGCGCGCCGGTCATTGGCACAAAAATCGCATGATCGCGCCCAAAGGGCAGGTTATTTACCGGATTGCGCGCATGGTACGTGAAGGTTTCGGGGATGGTCGCGATCAACTCGCGCACCAAACCGCGATCAAGATAAACATGTTCTCCAACAACCTTGGCCCCGGCCTTGCGCCAATCCTCAAGCGCGATGTCATCGCGGAAATGCACACCTACATTTTCAAGGATATGCATCGAGGCCGCATCAATGCGCTCAATCTCCTCTCCACTCATCGGCTCGGTCAGAGGAATGCCGCGTTTCAACGCCGGCAGCATGGTGAAATCCTTGGCGCGTCGCGCCGATGTACGCGCCCCACGTCCGCGACGAACCGTGCCTACTGCATCAACACTCATCCCACGTTGTCTCCTTCAGACGGATCAGAAAGATCGATCCAGATGGTTTTGAGTTGTGTGAACTGGTCATGGGCGTGGACCGAGTTATCGCGGCCACCAAAGCCCGATTGCTTGTACCCACCAAAGGGCGTCGAGATATCCCCCTCGCCATAGCAATTGACCGTTACTGTACCCGCCTTGATCTCGCGTGCAGTGCGGATTGCCTGGCGGGTATTCGCAGTAAAGACTGACGCGGCGAGACCGTAGCTTGTGTCATTGGCCAGTTGGATCGCCTCTTCGGTGCTGGCCACCTCAATCACGCTCAGTATGGGACCAAAAATCTCGTCCCGTGCCTTCTTGTCGGACGGCTTCACCTCATAGACCGTGGGGGGCACGAAATTTCCTTTGGCCTTGTCGCCAACAATCGCCTTGCCCTTCAGATAACCGCTGACTTTCTTGCAATGCTCGGCGTCGATGAGCGCTCCAAGATGGTTGGCCGGATCCAGCGGGTCACCAGTTTTCCAATCCCGAATGCGGGCGATAATGCGCTCCATCAGCGGAGCTTTCACCGCCTTGTGCACGATCAGGCGCGACGCGGCAGAGCAGTTTTCGCCCATGTTCCAGAACGCCGCGTTGACCACATGTTCGGCCACATGATCCAGGTTCTCGGCGTCTGCGAGCACGACGCAGGGGTTTTTGCCGCCGCATTCCAGCGTGACCTCTTTCATGTTGCTGTCCGCGGCGTAGCGCAGGAACCGCTTGCCGGTTTCGGTCGAGCCGGTGAAGCTCACCATGTCGACATCCATGTGCTTCCCGAGCGGTTCGCCCACCGAGGGGCCATCGCCAGGCAACACCTGCAACACACCGCGTGGGACACCCGCCATGTGGGCGATCTCGGCCAGGCGAAGGGCAGTCAGGCTGGTTTGTTCCGCAGGTTTCACGATGACCGAATTGCCCGCCGCCAACGCCGGGCCGATCTTCCACGCCATCATCAGCATCGGGAAGTTCCACGGCAGCACCACGCCTACCACGCCAATCGGCTCCCGCACGATCATGCTGATCGCGTCGTCGCCAGACGGACCGGTCTGATCGTAGATCTTGTCGACCAGTTCGGCGTGCCATTTGATCGTGTGGATCGTCTCGGGGATATCGATCTCTTCGCAATCCTTGATCGGTTTGCCACTGTCCAGGCTCTCCATCACTGCCAGTTCGCGACGGCGACGGGTGATCAGCTTGCACATCCGGATCAGCACATCCTTGCGCTCAGACGGGTGCAGGCGCGACCAATGCCCCTGATCAAACGCCTCGCGCGCCTTGCTGACGGCAAAATCCACATCCCTGGCGGTGGCGGTGCTGACCTTAGTCAGCAAATCCCCCGTTGCCGGGTTCACCGTTTCCATCATCGGGCCCGACCCCTTCTGAAATTTCCCATCGATGAACGGGGTTGCGGGCAAGTCAATCTCGGCGGCGATGGCGCCATATTCGTCGCGGGTCAGAAGGTCAGTCATGTGGCCTCTCCTTTGATCTGGGCAACGCGGGTGTTCATTGTGCGGATGACCTCCTCAAGCGCGCGTTTGTCGTCTTTGTTCAGAGGATGCAGCGGCTTACGCGGCGGGCCGCCGGGTATGCCCCGCATGGTCAGACCGTGTTTGATGCACTGGACAAACTTGCCGCCTTGCTCGAGCACTCGCATCAGCGGCAGCATCGCCGACATGATTGCGCGGCCCTTGGTAAAATCACCCTCGACCACGCAGGCACGGTAGAGCGCGATATGCGCCTCGGGCGCAAAATTCGATCCGGCACAAACCCAGCTCCGCGCACCCCAGGCAAAGAACTCCAGCGCCTGATCGTCCATCCCGCAGCTCAGCGCGATATGCGGATAATCCCGCGCCAGCATATGCAAGCGGTTGATGTCGCCCGAGCTTTCCTTGATCGCGCAGAAGTTAGAGGAGCGCCCCAACCGATCCAACGTTTCTTCATCCATGTTCACGGCCATGCGGCCTGGGTAATTATAGAGCATCACCGGCATGTCCGCGGCCCGGTCCACCGCCAGACAATGCAGCGCCACCTCGCGTCCCGTCGGGCAGGAATAGGGCGGCGTGGCGATCAACAACGCATCGGCACCGATCTTCTTGGCGGCCTTGGCATATTCGATGCTGTTTTCAGTGCGGATATCGCCCGTGCCCGCAATCATGGGCACCCGATCTTTGATCAGCTTGTGCACGTGTTTCATCATCCAGACGCGTTCATCAAAGGTTTGCGCATAGTATTCACCGGTCGTGCCAGCTACGATTATGCCGTGCACACCGGCGCCGATCAGCAATTCGACCGTGTTGGCCAGCGCTTCTTCGTTCACACTGAAATCATCATGATAGGGCGTCACGATGGGCGTGTAGATGCCTTCAAAGTGCATGTTTACGGTCCTTCATAGAAATCACATCGAGCGGCAGTGGATCCGGTGACACGAACCGCTCCAGCCGATCCCGCGACAGGTTCCAATGCTCAATGGTCAGGTCGACAGCCAGAGCAGGCTCCTGCCGTTCGATGGCGACAATCATGGCATCGTGTTGCTCGATTGCGCGTGCCACGCGCTGTTCTTCATCCTGCGACGTCGGGCGATAGAATGTCTGGCTGAGCCGCGTATGATCGATCAACATCCGCCCCAAGCTGGCCCGCAGGTAAGGGTTGTGGGACATCACACCGATCTGTTCGTGGAATGCATGGTTCAAAAGCGCCGATTGCGCCGTATCGCCCGCCTGCACGGCAATACGAAATTCTTCCTGAATGGATTTCAGCGGTGGAATTTCGTCAGACCGTCTGTTTTCGGCCGCAAGACGCGCAACATTTGCATAAATCATCGGTGCCGTCTGAAAGAACATCCGCATGACGCCCAGATCCATCGAGGCCACCTTGGCCCCGCGGTTCTGTTCAATGCGAACATATCCTTCGCCGCTCAACCGCTGAAAGACCTCGCGCATCGGCGTGCGCGAAATGCCGTAGTGATCACACAACGACACTTCATCCAGATCACTGCCCGGAGCAATATCCTGACGTAGGATGCGCATACGCAAATCGTCGATACAGGCTGACTTTTTGTCTTTTGACATCGAGATCTCCTCATTTGCATACATTTTGTATACAAAATGGATTTCGAGTCCAGAAATTTCAGCGGCCCAGGTTTTGCACTTGCATCAAAAAGATACAAAGCAAGGTCGCAAAATTTAAACAGTGATTAGCGGTATGCTGGCTCAGACGTACTGGCTTTCCAGTCTGGCTCAAAGCCCAACACTTCCGTATCCGGTGGAAGAACCGAGTTGAAGAGCTTGTTGTGTGCAACGGTTGCCTGATGCAGCAGGTTATGTTGCGCCAGGCGCCAAACCTTGCATTGCAGATCAAATTGCTGGGCATATGCGTCGAACACCAGACGACAATGACCCGCTTGATGGATCTTCGCAGCTCCTTCGGATGCCGGCGGAAACGTGGCTGTCAGGATGTCGGAAAACTCAACTGCATTTTGATAATATCCAGCCGAGAGAAACCGGATCGCTGTCTCGCGACGTTGAGCAGGGTCATTTGTCTTGGCGGACATGTGCACCAGTTCGGAGGTCACGGAATACCCGGGCGACTTGTTCATCACGGTAATGATATGGCCCATTGCCTCATCTTGGTCCGGCAGGATCACTGCAGGCATGATGGCATCATCTGGGCGTCCATCATGGTCACGCATCGACATCTGCCGCACCCGGCATTGCCACCGCAAGAAGGCTTTTCGCAACGGGTGATCGGAATAGCTTTCGCCCAACTGGGAGGCAACAGAGCTCATGCAACATTCCTTTTGGTATCGACTTCAAGAGTGAAAGGCTGATCATTATCAAGGCTCGGAATACGAGCCTCGGTCTCAGTGACCTTATCCAGATCAATCCGGGCCTGCACAACCCCCGGCAACGTGCCACCATCACTGATGACTTCGCCCCAAGGGTCAACCACCAGAGAATGGCCGTAGCTTTCACCACCTCCCGGCACAGGACCTATCGCGCAAGGCGAAACAACAAACCGCGTGGTTTCGATTGCCCGAGCCCGATTGAGAATGTGCCAATGCGCTTCACCGGTCTTGCGTGTGAAGGCCGCGGGGCAGATGATGATTTCGGCGCCATTTTGCGCAAGGCGCCTGAAAAGTTCGGGAAACCGCAGATCATAACAGATCGTATGCCCGATCCGAGCAAACGGCGTTTCATGGATCACCGCTTCGTTTCCGGGACTGACACAGGCACTTTCTCGGTAAATCTCAGTTTCCGAAAGCTGTATGTCGAACATGTGGATTTTATCGTAAGAGCTTCTGATCGCTCCTGTGTCGTCCAACATGTATCCACGATTGATGATACGCCCATCCGGGCCATCTACAGCGATTGATCCAAGGTTGACCCAGATCTGACGCTTGGCCGCGAAATCCTGCATCGCTTTGAGGAAAGGATGCGCGTTTTCGGGTGCAGACGGCGGCGTTACACGCGCACCTTCGGTTTTCAATCCGCCGCAATATTCCGGCAAAAAGAGGATGTCCGCGCCCGCTGTTGCCGCCGAATTGGCCAACGGCATCGCCTCATCCAGGGCCGATGCAAAATCAGGCATCGGCCGGGTCTGAAGGCAGGCGATATCTAACGGGCGCGGCATGGTTCAGAACTTCATATACGCCTTGCGCAGATTGACCAGCGGATGACGATCCGACATCTGGAATTTCAGCAGTAGTTCACGCGCAATCATGTCACGATCCTGCTGGTTGTCCGGCAGATCAATCGTGTCAGGCACCCGGATCCAACCGTTGTTGTTCCTGTCAAACACGGCTGGGGCACCTTCTTCGTAGCCCATGTGCACGTCTTCAAGCCAGTTCAGATCGTCCCAGCCCATCACTTCCATGTACTTTTCCAAGTAGGGCGTGATGCGGTTGTAATCAGGCACAAGGTTTACGTCATAGCGATAGCCAATGTGCTGACCGATTTCTTTTTCGCGCTCCGAGCCAAGGCCGTCGGCGTCATTCAGGAACTGATCGACATCGGTGATTTCCGAGCCGCGGTACTGTGTTCCAGCCATTTGGTTTCTCCTTTCGGATGGTGGGTCCCGCCCGGCAACCAGGTCACCGGTCGGACGATCCACACATTAGAGGTGGTGATAATCTTCGATGCCGACTGTATGGTTGGTGCCCGCAAGGGGAACACCCGCCATGGCCGAAGCCTCCATCGTAAGCGCGGCCAAATCCTCGGGCTCCAACGAGTGGAGATAGGTTTTACCGCAGGCACGGGCAAAGAGCTGTGCCTCGATGGTGAGCGTGTGTAGGAAATTATATACACGCTCTGCTGCCGCATCGGGATCAAGACGCTCGCGCAGTTTCGGGTCTTGCGTCGCAACGCCAACCGGGCAGCGGCCCGTGTGGCAGTTGTAGCAATAACCCGGCTCTGCACCGATTTCCTCGGGGTAGTTCGCCTCGGGGATGTCCTTGTTGCAGTTCAGCGCCATCATAGCCGAGTGGCCGATCGCGATGGCATCTGCGCCCAAAGCAATCGCCTTGGCCACGTCGGCACCGTTCCGGATACCGCCCGCGTAAACCAGCGTGATGTCACCGCGTTTGCCCAGATCATCAATCGCTTTACGCGCCTGACGAATGGCCGCCATGCCGGGCACACCTGTGTCTTCGGTCGCAAGGTGCGGACCTGCGCCCGTGCCGCCTTCCATACCGTCGATATAGATGCTGTCAGGGTCACACTTCACCGCCATCCGCACGTCGTCATAGACGCGGCTCGCACCCAGCTTGAGCTGGATCGGGATTTGCCAATCGGTTGCTTCGCGAATCTCCTGGATTTTCAGGGCCAGATCGTCCGGTCCCAGCCAGTCAGGGTGACGGGCAGGTGAGCGTTGGTCGATACCGGCAGGCAGCGAACGCATCTCGGCAACCTGGTCGGTCACTTTCTGACCCATCAGGTGACCACCAAGGCCAACCTTACAGCCCTGACCGATGAAGAATTCACAGCCATCCGCCAGAACCAGGTGGTTCGGGTTGAAGCCATAACGCGACTGAATGCACTGGTAGAACCATTTGGAGCTATAGCGGCGCTCATCCGGGATCATCCCACCTTCGCCAGAACACGTTGCCGTACCGGCCATGGTGGCACCACGTGCCAAAGCAGTCTTCGCTTCATATGAAAGCGCGCCGAACGACATACCGGTGATGTAGACCGGGATATCCAGTTCCAGCGGCGTCTTGGCGCGGGGGCCAATCACCGTCTTGGTTTCGCATTTCTCACGGTACCCTTCGATCACGAAACGCGTCAGCGTGCCAGGCAGGAAGGTCAGATCATCCCAGTGAGGGATTTTCTTGAAGAGCGAGAAGCCCCGCATCCGGTAGCGGCCAAGTTCAGACTTGATGTGGATGTCATCCATCACCGCTGGCGGGAAGATAAAGCTGTCACCGATGCGGTTTACATCGCGCGCCAGCGCTGGTTTTTTGGGCAGATCACCGTCAGCCATAATTCTAATCCTTTCGATGCCTCAGAGAATGAGTTTTTTCTCGGTGGGCTCAAGATTGTCGTAGTTCCAAAGCATTTTGCCCGCGACGACTTTTGTGAAATGATCGACACCTTTGTCAGGCATCAGGCCATATTGTGTAAGCTTGCGTGTCAGCCATGCTTTATCGAGATCGGTCAGTTCCGCCTCAATCGCATCAACACCAAGCGACTTGATGTTCCCACCCACAAAGATGGTGCCATCATACATACTGTCGCCCAGGTTTTTGCCGGCATCGCCACATACAACCATGCGTCCACGCTGCATCATGAAGCCCGAAAGCGCGCCTGTATCACCGCCAACGATGATTGTACCGCCCTTTTGGTCGATCCCTGTCCGTGATCCAACCGAACCGCGGCACACCAGATCACCGCCACGAATGGCAGCGCCAAAGGTGGAACCGGCGTTCTTTTCGATCATGATCGTACCGGACATCATGTTTTCGCCACAAGACCAGCCAACGCGACCATTGATGCGGACATTCGGCCCATCGATCAGACCAACCGCAAAGTAGCCAGTGGACCCTTCGATGATCAGGTTCAGGCGGCTGAGGATGCCCACGCCAAGCGAGTGCATGCCGCGAGGGTTTTTAAGCACGATTGTGCCGTAGCCCTCTTTCATCAGATCACGGATGCTCGAATTGACCTCGGTTGTGGTCATCCCGTCGCAATCCAGCTCGGTCCGTTTGTTGAAATCAACATCCGGCGCCCAGGGATACGTGAAATTCTCACTCGCATCGGGGTCAAACTCGATATAGAGCGACTTGCCCGTCAGCTGTTCGGTGCGCATGCCCAGAGCGGTGACCCGCTCTTCCTGGGTCATCTTTTTGAGTTCTGCATCGCTTACGCTTGCCATACTCGAACCTCCTCGTCGTAGGGATCAGTTGTGTCAATTTCTTCGGGAAGGATCGCGCGGATCGCCACCTCTTCAGAGGCCATGGCGATCAGATCGTCCGATTCGTAAAGAACCAGCGGCTTGGCAGCCATCGTGTCCTTGGCCATGCCAAGTTGATCTTTGGTTGCCACCAGATAGGTAAACACACCATCAATCTCTTCGATGGACTTGCGCAGGCTGTCTTCCAGCGAGATGCCCTGCGACAGGTTGTGCGCCGTATAGACCGCCAGCAATTCGCTGTCACAGTTCGACATGAAACGATGACCGTTGCGCTCCATGGTGCGGCGCATGATCCAGTAGTTTGTGATCTGACCGTTATGGACAACGCTCACATCATTGTAAGGGAACGCCCAATATGGGTGCGCCGACCGGATATCCACATCTGACTCGGTCGCCATACGTGTGTGGCCTATGCCATGCGTGCCCTTGAATTCGTTCAGATTATAGAGACCTGCCACATCATCGGCGTCGCCCAGATCCTTGATCAGTTCCAGACCGTTGCCCATAGACATGATCTCGACACCTTCGCCCTCTTCGATATGGGCGGCCATTTTGGCGGTGTCGCCATCGTGGCTGATCACATAGCGCAGAGCATATTCAGTGTCGGCTTTCTTGTCCTTCACCTTGGCGCCATGCTCTTTCAAGATCGCCTCGACTTCGGTAATTCGATCCTTGATCACCTGATGGATGCCACGACCGCGATCCATGTCCTCGGCTTCCGCCACGTTGACCCGCAGGATGTAGTCCCCTTCGGTCGGTTCGCCATACACCGCATAGCCGGTGCTGTCCGGTCCACGGTGTTTCAGGGCTTTGAGCATCTGGGTCATTTCTGCCCCGACATTCGAGCTTTTGCCCTTGTGAATAAGTCCAGCAATTCCGCACATCTGGATGCGCCTCCTCAAGTTGCGTCGTTCTAGTGTTCAGAAAAGGCGGCAGGCATAGGGAACCTGCCGCCAGTTTTAGGAGTGCCTCAGGGAAGACATTCCATATACGTGTCGTTGTCCCAATCGGTGACGGTCGCCATGAAGCGGGCGTATTCGTCGTACTTGTACTCATGGAACAGGCGATACATTTCACCCGGCAAGCCGCGTTGGACAACCTCGCTGTTTTCAAGGAAATCAAGCGCTTCACCCAGAGACATCGGCAGTTTCTTGACCTGCTTACCAGCCTTGATCGCCTCGTAGATGTTGCGTTCTTCGGGCTGACCTGGGTCCAGTTTGTTGTCGATGCCGTCATCCATGGCCGCCAGAAGGCACGAGCCCATCAGATAGGGGTTTACCATCGAGTCAACCGAGCGGTATTCAAACCGGCCAGGGGCCGAAACGCGCAGACCTGTGGTGCGGTTCTGGAAACCCCAGTCTGCAAAGATCGGTGCCCAGAAACCGGTGTCCCAAAGACGGCGATAGGAGTTCACTGTGGAAGAACCGATGGCTGTCAGCGCCTGCAGGTGGTGTACCACGCCGCCGATCGCCTCAAGGCCCTCTTTGCCTGGCATTTGCGGATCGTCATCATCCGGCATGAACGTGTTCTCGCCGCCTTTGACGTACATGTAATTCTCGGGCATGCCCGGCAGATCATCGGGATCGTTCCCGCATTTCACAAACTCGTCTTCACCGCCACGCCACAGGCTCATGTTGTGGTGGCAGCCCGAGGCAGACACACCCATGAACGGCTTCGTCATAAAGCAGGCAAAGATACCTTCTTCACGCGCGACCTGTGCACAGATCTGACGATAGGTGGTCAGACGGTCGGCGTTGCGCAACACGTCATCGAACATCCAGTTCAATTCCAGCTGCCCGGGCGCGTCCTCGTGATCGCCCTGGATCATATCGAGGCCCATCTGACGGGCATATTTGATCACTTTCATCGAAACCGGACGCAGCGATTCAAACTGGTCGATGTGATAGCAATAAGGCTTGGAATAGCCGTCCTTTGGCTTGCCGTTCTCATCGAACTTCAGCCACATCATTTCAGGCTCAGTACCGATCCGCAGCGAACGGCCGTGCTTTTCCTTGAACTGGTCATGCATGCGACGCAGGTTACCGCGGCCATCCGACGTCAGGTACCCACCCGGATTTTCCTTTTCCTCGCGGTTGCGGAAGAGTGTGCAGTAGAACCGGCCGATTTGCGGCGCCCAAGGCAGCTGCATGAACGTTTCCGGCTCTGGGATACCAACAAGCTCGGCAGCCTCAGGACCATAGCCCAGATAGTTGCCAGCGCGGTCGGTAAAGAGGTTCACAGTGGCACCGTAAACCAACTGGAAGCCCTTCATCGCGACGCTTTCCCAATGGTCGGCCGGGATGCCCTTGCCCATGATCTTGCCGGTCACGGATACAAATTGCAGGTACAGATATTCGATGCCCTTTGCATCGATCATCTTGCGCACTGCTTTGATCTTTTCGGCGCGGCCCTCGGCTTCGACGAACTTTTCTAGATCTGTTGCCACTGTCTTAGTCTCCCTGAATATATCGCCCTGGCGTGGTTATGATCCGCCATCAGCGCGGTGGTTCACCCCGTTTCGATGGGGTGTTGTGAAACCGGCTGCAAAACACCAAAGGCAGACCGGTCAGATTCAATTGGTTCAAGATTATCGTGAATGAATGCAGGTGCCGCGTTCATGTTCGCAACCGCGCGCGGCAAATCGAAAACTGTAATCGAAAATGTTCGAACAGCGGTGCGGAGATCAGCTGAAGATGCTCCGAGCTTCCATGCAATGGGGCCGCGGTGTATACAGACATCAGTGATGATGAAATCAGTTTGATTTCTGACTGCCATCCGATCGGGCTCCCTTGATCACGTAAGGTGGCTTGATACGCAAAACCGAGGCTCTGCATTCTTGTTAACGAAATACTTCTCACTGGACACCCAAAAGTCAACCACTTTTGATCCAATGACGTCCAAAAATCCAAAAATCCATTCAATTTGGTTCAATTTTGGTCTATATTCAAAGAGTTTTGAATGACAGGCACTATGGATCAAAAACTTGGCGCATCGGACATCGCCGCCCTGCTAAGACGCGAGATTTCAAAGGGAATTTTGCAACTGCATGACCGTTTACCGCCAGAAAGAGTGCTGTCAGAGACATATGGTGCGGCCCGCGGCACGGTCCGAAAAGCTCTGAACTTGCTCGAAAGCGAGGGCTTTGTCGAAATTCGCCCAGGCAGCGGTACATATGTGGTTCACATGCCTACCGATTCGGCATCTGACGCCATCGAAAACGCGACGCCGCTCGAATTGATGGACACCAGATTCGCGCTTGAACCACATATTTGCAGGCTGGCCGTTCTGCACGGGCGCCGCGCCGATTTCGACAAGATGGAAGCGCTTTGTACGCAGATGGAAAGCTTGGCCGACGACCCGGTTTCGTTTTCCGAAGTCGATACCGAATTCCACCGCGCTCTGACGGGCTCAACCCGAAATGGCCTGTTGATCTGGATCATCGATCAGATCGCGCATGTGCGTAGTCAGGACGATTGGACACGCATGCGACACCTGACTTTGGACGCGCGCACGATCAATCAATACAATGCCCAGCACCGCCAAATACTGAACGCAATTCGAACACGTGAGCCAGAGCGCGCGGCCAATGTGATGAAAGAACATCTTGAAACGGCGCGCCTCTCACTGACGCGCGCCGCCGAGACTTAACCGGCTTTGGCGGTCATCTGCAGCCAGTTCATGTAAAGCCGTTCGGCCATGGAATTGAAGTCGTCCATGCGCGCGGCGCAATCGGCATCGAATTTCTCCACGGCACCGGCTCCCATCGCTTTTTCCAAGGCACCAGCATATTCCGGAATAACTGCCCAATTTCGCACCGTGTCGGCTTCGAGTTCTATGTGAAATTGCATCGACACGGCGCGTGTGCCCCACTTCATCGCCTGTACAGGGCATGCCGGCGAAGTCGCCAGACACTGCGCGCCAGGCGGCATCTGCTTCACCTCTGCTGAATGCCACTGAAGTGTCTCAAACCGTTCTGGCAATCCATCGAACAATACACCCGTCGCCCCAGCTTCCGTAAGCTGGACTTCCATCACACCAATCTCCGGGGTCTCAGACGGTCCAACCGCTCCCCCCAATGCTTCCGCCAGCAATTGGTGTCCAAGACAAAGCCCCAGAAAAGGCAATCCTTTTTCCTCTACAGCCTTACGAATGAACACTTTTTCGTCTTTCAGCCAGGGGTGCTCCTCTTCCTGCCAGACATCCATCGGGCCACCCAAAACCCAAAGAGCATCATAACCTTCGAGCGATGGCAATGCTTCGCCTTCATCCAGCTCGATGGCATCCCAAGTGTGCCCGTCCTCGGCCAAAAAATGACGGAAAACTCCGGGGTGTTCGACGCTTTCGTGTTGCAAAACCAGGATATGCATAGGCCCCTCCAATTTTGCGCGACCCTATGCTGCAAACGGCCCTGCGCGCAAGATGCCTATCGGCTCGCGGATGGCGGTCTGTCAAAATGCTGCGTGTACACTCGCGAAAAATGCGACGAGTTCGCGAAGCCGGTCGCCAGTGCAATTTCCGTAAGGGACAAGGCCGAGTTTCGCAGAAGGCTTTGCGCCTTTTCAAGGCGTAGCTCACGGTAATACGCCATCGTAGAACGGCCCAATTTCTCTCTAAATAGGCGGTTCAATTGTCGTGGTGAGACGTCCGCCACCCGCGCCAAATCATCCAGCCCTATCAGCTCAGCCACATGCGTTTCCATGGCGCCCACTGCCTCGATAATCGCCGCGTTGGTGGAACCGACGCGCTCTACCAGCCCGCCCCGTTGCGGGCCGATTGAAGGGCGAACTTCCGTGTGCATGAACCAGTCACTGACAAGCCGCGCAAATGGCACGCCGTGATGCCGGGAAATCAATGCATGCATCAGATCGAGAGGGGCCGTCCCCCCGCACATGTCACCCGGTCCCGGTCGATCACATAAAGTGTGCGGTCAATCATCAGATGAGGTGAAATCTCCGAAAGCGCTTCGGCATGCTCCCAATGAACCGTCATACGCCGCCCGTCCATCAAGCCAGCCTTTGCAAGGATCAACGGCCCGCCCGATACGCCACCCAATTGCGTGCCGCGTCGCGCCATCCGGGCCAACCAGGGGATAACCGCTCTGTCTTGATATTTTGAGGGATCCCCCCAGCGACGACAAAAAGATAGTCCAGTTTCGGATCATCGGAGATTGTGGCTTGCGGCAGAACAACAGCCGCGCCCGAACTTGATACCGGCTCCGCCGTCAGTCCGATGTTGATAACGTCATAGAGCAGTCGCCGCCCCAGCAAATTGGCTGCACGCATGGGTTCAACCGTCGACGAATATGACAGCAATGCGAATCCCGGTAACGTCAGAACCCCGATGCGACGCGTTTGAGCGATTGTACCAATTTCGTCCATTTTAGATACATAACGGTCTATTTTGGGAAAGTCGATTCGCCGTTAACCAGCGATGCTTGCGCAATGTGACTCAGAGGTCGACGCCCAATGCGCTATTCCGCTCTAAAGATATTCAGCCAGGGTTTAACTGGCAACAAAGGCTGGAAGCCTGTTTGGCGTGAACCAGACCCCAAACCCGAATACGACATAATCATCATCGGCGGTGGCGGGCACGGTCTTAGCACTGCCTACTACTTGGCCAAGGAATACGGACTGACAAATGTCGCGGTTCTCGAAAAAGGCTGGCTTGGGTCGGGCAATATCGGTCGCAACACAACGATCATCCGCTCGAACTACATGCTGCCCGGAAACGAGCCTTTCTACGAATTGTCGATGAAGTTGTGGGAAAACCTGGAGCAGGATTTCAACTACAACGCCATGATCAGTCAGCGGTCAATCTTGAACCTGGTGCATTCGGATGCTCAGCGGGATGCTTTCATCCGGCGCGGTAACGCGATGTTCCTGGCCGGAGCTGATGCGGAATATGCCGATGTGGAACAGCTGCGCGCAGAATTGCCGTTTCTTGATTACGACAATGCACGTTTCCCGATCAAAGGCGGCCTGTATCAACGACGCGGTGGCACCGTTCGCCACGACGCAGTGGCTTGGGGATATGCGCGCGGCGCGGACAGCCGAGGCGTGGATATCATCCAAAACTGTGAAGTGACAGGTTTTGATATCCAAAATGGCATGTGTCGTGGCGTGGAAACCAGCCGCGGCGCGATCCGAGCCAAAAAGGTCGCGGTGTGCGTGGCCGGTTCTTCTGGCCGCGTCATGGCGCAGGCCGGGATGCGTCTGCCTATCGAAAGCCACGTCTTGCAAGCCTTCGTCACTGAAGGATTAAAGCCCGTATTGCCCGGGGTGATCACCTTTGGCGCCGGGCATTTTTACGTCAGTCAATCCGACAAAGGCGGCTTGGTCTTTGGCGGCGATATCGACGGCTACAATACATATGCCCAACGCGGCAATCTTCCGGTCGTTGAGGACGTTGCCGAAGGCGGCATGGCGATCATGCCCATGATTGGACGCGCGCGACTTCTCCGCAGCTGGGGCGGGATCATGGACATGTCGATGGATGGGTCACCCTTCATAGACAAGACCGACATCAACGGACTCTTTTTCAACGGCGGCTGGTGCTACGGCGGGTTCAAAGCCACGCCGGCCAGCGGGTATTGCTATGCCCATCTGCTGGCCAAGGATACCCCGCACCCGGTGGCAACCGAAATGCGCCTGGATCGGTTCCAACGCGGCCACATCATTGACGAAAAAGGTCAGGGCAATCAGCCCAACCTGCATTGACACGGGAGGACAGGACATGATCATCAACCATCCATTGCTTGGCCCCCGAGACGCGGCTGAATTCATCTATCTCGGTGATGCCAGTCTGATTGACCGCCCCGACTGGCAAGATCCAGACGCCGACGCAAAATTTTACGAATACGGGTATCTGCGCGACAACACCGCAGGCAAACATCAGGAGCTCTGGTACCACGAACAGGGCGATCGGTCTTGGCTTGTGATCACCCGCGACACGCTGACCCACGAAATATCCAAGGTTGAAATGGCCCGCGATGTCGCGCGTGCCCGGGGGCGCAGCAAATGACGCAGATGAATCGGATCGAAGGTGGGCTGGTTGACCGGTCCAAAGAGCTCAAATTCACGTTCAACGGCAAGGCCATGCGTGGGTATCAGGGTGATACGCTGGCTTCCGCTCTTTTGGCTAATGGGCAACGCCTGGTTGGACGGTCGTTCAAATATCACCGTCCGCGGGGTATTCTGACCAGCGGTTCCGAGGAGCCCAACGCTCTGGTCCAGCTGCGCAGCGGCGCACATCAGGAGCCCAATACACGAGCGACAGTTGCCGAATTATTCGACGGGCTGAGTGCAACAAGCCAAAACCACCGCGGATCGCTGGAATTCGACCTGATGGCCGTCACCGATCTGATGGCCCCGTTTCTGAGCGCAGGTTTTTACTACAAGACGTTCATGTGGCCCAAAGCCTTCTGGGAAAAGCTCTACGAACCGATGATCCGCAAGTCAGCCGGTTTGGGAAGCCTGTCGATGCAGGAAGATCCGGACAGTTATGACAAAGGTTTTCTACACTGCGATCTTTTGGTCATCGGCGCCGGTCCCACGGGTCTGAGTGCCGCACTGGCGGCCGGGCGCAGCAGAGCACAGGTTATTCTGGCGGATGAAGATTTCACCATGGGAGGCCGCCTCAACGCTGAAACGTTGGAGGTTGATGGCATGGCTGGCTCCGAATGGGCTGCGCAAGCCATGGCAGAACTTGGCGCGATGGATAACGTCCGCCTGATGACTCGCACCACGGTTTATGGGGCATATGACCACGGCATTTATGGCGCGCTCGAACGGTGTACGGATCATTTGGCCAGTGCAAATGGCAAACCACGACAAGTCTTGTGGCGCATTTACTCAAAGCGCGCGGTTCTGGCGGCGGGGTCAACGGAACGTCCCATTGCGTTTGGCAACAACGACCGCCCCGGCATCATGCTGGCGGGCGCCGTGCGCACCTATGTCAATCGCTACGGGGTCACCCCGGGTCAACAGATGGCCGTGTTCACAAACAACGATGATGGTTGGCGAACAGCAGCCGATCTGGCGACCAAAGGCGTGGACGTGACAAACATCATCGACACGCGCGATGCGCCCGCGGTGATCGACGTGCCTGGCGCGCGGCACATTCGCAATGCTGCTGTTATGGACACGGTAGGTCGCAAGGGTCTCAAATCCGTCACTCTGACCAGTGGCCAGGTGATCCCTGCGGATTGTCTGGCGGTCTCTGGAGGCTGGAACCCCAACGTGCATTTGACATGTCACCAACGGGGCAAGCCAACGTGGCGCGATGACATCTGCGCCTTCGTACCGGGCGCTGAATTACCACCAGGCATGGCCGTTGCAGGTGCAGCAAACGGCTCAATGACGCTGGCAAGCGCCTTGGCCGAAGGCCGAAGTGTCGCAAACCAACAGATCAAAGACCTGGGCTTCACCCCATCGCGGAAATCTGCGCCCAAGGCAGAAGACGAAGCCCGTGAATGCATGCCAATCTGGCATGTGCAAGAAAGCACCAAGCGCGCGTGGTTGGACCAACAAAACGACGTCACTGTCAAAGACATCAAGCAAAGTTACCGCGAGGGTTTCCGCTCCGTCGAGCATCTCAAGCGTTATACGACTTTGGGCATGGCCACTGATCAGGGCAAAACGGCGAATATTCCAGCGCTTGCCATTATGGCGGAGTGTACCGGTAAATCCCTGCAGGACACCGGAACGACCATTTTTCGCCCCCTTACACGCCTATTCCATTGGGCGCCTTGGGCGGGCGGGCGCGGGGCAAAGACTTCCGTCCCTACCGTTTGACGCCAAGCCACGAATGGGCCAAGGCCAATGGTGCAACATTTGTGGAAGTCGGAAATTGGCTGCGCGCTCAATGGTTTGCGCGCCCAGGCGAAAAAGGCTGGCGCGACAGTGTAGACCGCGAGGTTGAAATGACCCGCAACTCCGTTGGTATTTGCGATGTGACCACGCTTGGCAAAATCGACATTCAGGGCAAGGATGCCGCTGCCTTCCTAAACGTGGTTTACGCCAACGCCTTCGGCAAACTGGCGGTTGGCAAAGTGCGATATGGCTTGATGCTGCGCGAAGATGGCATCTGCTACGATGATGGCACAACGGCGCGGATGTCCGAAAACCATTTCGTAATGACCACGACAACCGCCAATGCGGTACTGGTGTTTCGCCGGATGGAATTTGTACGGCAATGCCTGTGCCCGGATATGGACGTGCACTTGATTTCCACCACAGATGGATGGGCTCAGTTTGCTGTCGCCGGCCCGAATGCGCGAAACCTTCTGCGCAAAGTGGTCGACGAGGCGCATGACATTTCGAACGAGGCGTTCCCTTTCATGGCCTGTGGCGAGGTATCCGTGTGTGGCGGAACGCCCGCACGTCTCTTCCGCATCTCATTCTCTGGCGAACTTGCATACGAAGTCGCTGTGCCCGCGCGCTACGGCAATGCGATGATGGAAGTGCTCATGAAAGCCGGAGAAGAATTCGACGCAGTGCCCTATGGCACCGAAGCCCTTGGGGTGATGCGGATCGAAAAGGGCCATGCCGCCGGCAATGAACTGAATGGTCAAACCACAGCTCTTAACCTTGGGCTTGGCGGAATGGTCTCGCAGAAGAAAGACTGTATTGGCCAGACCCTTTCAAAGCGCCCGGAACTCAACCGGGATGACGCTATTCGGTTGGTTGGCTTCCGCCCGGTTGACCGGAGCGTAAAACTGATTGCGGGGTCGCATTTTATAAACACGGAAGATGAAGCCGTGATGGCCAATGACCAGGGCTGGATGACTTCCGTGGCCTATTCACCATCGCTGGGCCACTCCATCGGCCTGGGCTTCATCAAGGCCGGACATGAGCGCATTGGCGAAATCGTACGCGCCGTGAGCCCAATCCATGACACTGAAATGGACGTCGAGATTGTCTCAGCCCATTTCATTGATCCCGAAGGAGAGCGTCTGCGTGCCTGATTACACACTCATCTCTGCACCGCCTCTAGACGGCTACGATCAACGTTTTGACGGCGTCCATTTATCAGCACCCGCGAATTTGGCCATTGTTTCAATGGCATTACCAATGGGGGGCGAGATCCAGCGCTGAAAAAACCATCAAATCAGCCTTTGGTGTCGCGTTGCCCAACGTCGGCAAAACCGTGACCAATAAAGATGGTGCAATGCGGATCGCCCGCCTGTCATCCGATGCTGCGTTTGTGATTTTCACCCACGCCACACCCGATGCCGAGCCCGTTATCGCCGGCAAATTGAAGGGCGCTGTCTACACAACCGATCAAACAGATGTGTGGAGTGGTTTGGTTCTGGACGGCGCTAAGTCCCGCACGGTTCTTGAACGCATCTGCCCTATCGATTTGAACCCAGGCGTCTTTCTGGAAGGGGACGCCGCACGGACCATCATGGAACATTTGGGTACGTTGATCATCCGAACGGGTCCTGACGCATACATGCTTTTGTCTGCCAGCTCGTCCGCCAAGTCATTCCTGCATGCGATTGAAACGTCAATCCACAACACCGCCTAAACGGCGACACGCCAAAACCGCTCAAACGGAGAAGGAAATTCGCGATGTATCTTGAAACACTGGAAACAGCACGATCCCCCGCTCCTGCCGCCATGCACTGCCGACGCAGCCTGTCAGGCGATTTCGTATTTTTGTCACAGGATGAAACCGTCTCATTCGCCGCAGAGGCATGCATTGATGTGTTGCGATCGGCAAACAGACTTACGGGCGAAGGTGGATACCATTGGACGCATTACACCGGTGAGGCTTGCTTGCAGGATGGACCTATTTGTGGACCGGACCAAACACTGGTGCTGGTAGGCGGGATTGAGAATCCTTGGCGCCCCTCACCGGAATATTTGCGGAACCTGCGGGCCTGTATTCGGAATGCAGCGCGGGTTTGTGTGGTAGGGTCTGCCGTGTTTGTCCCCTTGGCTGCAGGTGTGTTGGGGACAAAACAACTTTCGGTCCATCCCAATTTTCGCCCAGGTGTACGCGAAACTGGGCGCATGCTGGAACTGACCGAAGGAGCCACGTGCCACCACAAGGCCTTGTCCAGCGCGGTCAGTCCGGCGGCCGCCATCCGTATGATGGTAGAACTCGTCGGGGCCCGCGATGGTGAATTCACGCGCGCCACGTTGACCAAATATATGGGGCTCAGCGACCCTGACGAAGACACCGGAATGGCCGAACACTGGCGGTACAAGCGTTTGGCGCAGGGCAACCTCGTGATCAGCGACGCGTTGAAAATCATGCTGGAACATTTGGAAGACACGCTGACCGTAGGGCAGATTGCCGACATTCTGGATGTATCACCCCGCAAACTCGAGCGCGGCTTCCGGGACTTGCTGAATCAAACACCCTTGAAAGTGTATCGGGACCTGCGGTTAGATCGCGCCCGCAGTTTGCTGGCACAGACTTCACTCCCGATCAACGAAGTATCGGTCGCCTGCGGCTTTTCAAATGTAACCTTGATGAAAAAATGGTTCGTTGAGAAGTACGGCGAACTACCTGGACAAGTACGTCAACATGCCTTCGGTGGTATGGTTCGGGTCTGACGAAGTATCGATAGTATCATCTGATGTGCTGTCGGCCGAAATCACACCTTTGGCAATGATAACGCCCCGGAAAACCAAAGTTCTCCGGGGCTGATGCGATTTCTAAAGCGCGTTAGCCAGCGTGGCGCGCTTCATCCCGAAACTCGGTTTCTTCGGTAACTGTGAAACGACCGCCTTTGATCTTCTGAAGCTTACCATCGCGCAACAACTGCCCGAATGAGCGCAAGCCGTCTTCTCGCGAGAAGTTATCTTTCTCAACTTCCTGCAGCTTGTGCATCAACATTGGCCGTGAGAATTGTGAGCGACCCTCAACATCGGACATGTAAGCCGCTGCCGCTTCCAGAAGTTCTGGCAATTGGGTTGCACCCATTTCTTGGGCATATTCGCTGAAGCTGCTGTCACTATCCACCGACGACGCTTCGGTCGCCGCATTCAATTCGGCTGCTGATACGCGGCGCGGACGCACGGGATCCCGTTCCGTGTCAATACGTTGCTCTGCTACAAGTTTGAGCGGCGCAGGACGGCTTTCGCTCGGACGCTCAGACCGGGTTCCATCCGACGCACTGGGCCGGCGCGGACGCACGACGCTCGCCAGATCGCTACGATAGGGTGTGTCATCAACATTTTTCTGAAGATCAGCGCCCGCCTTCTTTTCGGCACGCGTTGCCGCAACAGCGGCCCGCAGATGCTGAATAGCACTACGACGTTGGTTAGACTCTGGTTTTTCAAGCTGACTGTCCGCTTCGTCAAAGATACGCTCGAGATCAGATTGATCATCCGCCATATCAAATTTGGCGCGTCCTTCACGAGCCGCTTCAGCTTCTTCTTCAACGGCCTCTTCTTCCGCCATTTCAGCCGAAACGCCTTCTTCGCTTTCCGCAACTTCGGGCTCATCCTGAAGCATTTCAGATGAGACCAGATCAGCATCAACCTCAGCCAATTCGCGCTGCAGTTCTTCTTCGTCTTCAGGGCTCAAGATATTTTCGGAATCAGCAGTCTCCTCAGACGCGTCTTCGAAGCCTTCATCCGCAAGATCGCTCGAAACATCTTGATCCGCGTCGTACCCCTCGAGGCCTTCCAGATCTTCACGTTTCATTTTGATCACGCGCGCATTCAGATCATCATGCGCTGTTTCTTCTGCAAGATCAGATTGCTCTTCGGTCGCCATGACATCGTCCGCAGCATCCTCCGAAACAACGTCTTCTGAACTATCGTCGACTTCATCGACCACGACATCGTCAGTTTCTGACTGCTCGGCAATCGAGATCCTGCAACAGCTGCGAAAGTGTGTCTGGCATTTCGCCATCGTTTTCCTCAGCCTCATCCGCCTTTTCGGCAGGCGCATCGTCAACAATTTGATCGTCAGCGGCTGCACCAGCCAGCGATGCAAGAATATCTGCGTCCGGTGTGGATTCCTGTTCCTCTTCTTCCAGAGCGTCCATTTCCGCCGCATCATCCTGCGCCAGCGCCGCGTCGAGATCAGCGGCGGTATCACTCAGAAAGTCTTGCGCATGCTCATCTTCGCTAAAATCACTCTGATCCTGGGTCTGACTGTTTTGGGATACGACTGAACGAATTCGGCTCAGTTTTGCAGCAACACTATCCGGATCTGGGTGCGCCGCGACTTCATCAACATCTTCAGGCTCATAATATGTTTCTGGATCTGCTTCAGGTGCCGACGCAAAGAACTCTTCTGCCGTCTCAACTGCTTCGTCTTCCATAGCGTCATCAGACGAAGCCGCGTCTTCACCTTCAACCATTTCGGCTTCGGCCGATTCTTCTTCTACCGCTTCACCATCATCTTCAGCAGCTACTTCCAGATCGGTCGTTTCGTCAGCCGCAGTAATTTCTTCAACGGCCACTTCCTCAGCGGCTGCCGCTTCGATTTCTTCCTGTGGCTCTGCAACCGGCTCATCGGCAAGGGGCGCGTCCACCGTGACATCTTCGGGCATGTCGTCATTCGCGACATTGTTCATTTCCAGCGGCGATTCTGGACTTTCAGCCCCTTGATAGGCAATAGGCTCTTCGGAAAGTGCTTCATCAGTCACCTGTGCCTCTTGTTCAGGCTCCGGTGCAGCAACCGTGTCGCCAGCACTCAGTTCGGACACTTCGTCTTCGACTACGTCGGCCAAGGCCGCAATCCCTGCGACCGCAGGAGCATCTGCAGCACGCAGGACAATCTTGCCCTGATCTTCGTGCGCTTCGACGCGCCGCTCAATCTCGCGCTCGGCGATACGCGCCAGCATCTCAGCATCGGGCGTCGGAGGCTCTGCACCAAAATACCGGTCATCTGCCGCCAGATCGCGGAAATATTCCGCAATGGCCTTCATCGTATCGAAGGAATCATCAAATCCTTCCAACGTGCACGAAAAGGTTCCATAGGAAACTGTTAGAATTTTACTTGTGTTAACCATTTTAATCGCTCGCTTTGCTTTGCCTGCAAAGACTGTCTTTACCAGCATGGGGGGGACGAAAGCTGCCCGATTCTTGGAGTTTTAGCGTACCATTTTGTGGCGATAATGTGTTCTCTTCGATAAATTGGCGTTAACTCGGGGAAAAAATGATCGTTCAACAATCCGAACCGGTCACTTTGATTGGTGGCGCAGAGGTAAACAATCAAGGGCTTTCGCGTGCTTTAGCGCTGGCCCCGCATATCGTTGCAGCCGATGGCGGAGCCGATTCCGCCCTGGTCCATAACGTTATGCCCGCCGCCGTAATCGGTGATTTTGATTCGATCAGCGATTCGGCGCGCCAGATCATTCCCGCAGATCAGCAACATTCGATCACCGAACAAGACAGTACGGATCTTGAAAAATGTCTGCGCAACATCAACGCGCCGCTGATCATCGGTGTGGGATTTTCCGGCGCACGCCTGGATCACCAGTTGGCGGCTTTCAACGCGCTGGTGCGGAACCCACAGCGGCGCTGCATTCTGATGGGCGAAACCGAGATCGCGTTCTTGTGCCCCCTCTCTGAAACTGGACTTACCAGTCGCAACTTTGGTGTCTCTTTTTCCTTTGGGTGCCGTTGAAGGTGTTTCCGACGGATTGGAATGGCCCATCGCCGGCCTGAATTTCGCGCCTGACGGACGCATCGGGACGTCGAACCGCACGACCGGCCCTTTGCATATCAGTATGACAGCGCCCAAAATGCTGATCATTCTGCCATTAAGCAGCCTGGAAACCGTTGTCAGCGCTCTCCTAAGCACTGTGGCTGATTGGCCTAACTAAACGGCCACGTCTCGGGTATTCGATCCGGTCCTTTGTTGGCTTCCAGAATTTTGCGGTAGTTTTTCATCGAATGGTCCATACCCCAATTGTTTTCGGGCGGTTCCAGGAACTTGGCTTGCCCCAGATGGCTAAAATTCGGCGCCATCGCGCAAACAGTGTCGTCTACCCGACAAATCGACAGACACTTGCCGTCATTTTGCACGCGTCCCCCACCTTTCTTTGGCCGTGGTGAGGCAAAGCCAATGCCGTGGACGTTATAGGTTTTTGACAAAATTTGCGTCGCCGCCGCCCCAAGCGAATGACCGATGATCAAACGTGGCCGGCGATTACCCATCCAGCCATGTACCATCCGGGAATACACCAGAAAGCCCTGGTGCCACCGCGTCCCGCTAGCCCCTCGCTCGGTTGCACCGTCAGCAAGCCGATACTTCTTTTGCCCGACATTGAAGACACGCAGATTGAAATGAAGATAGTCCAATAAGCTGTTGCTGCCGGGTAAAAGCAGTATCCCGTTCTCTGTAAGATGCGCCTGCACCCCAGATTTATCCAGACTATCAACAATTCTGGGCGACTGTATCTGGCTTGCCTTATAACAATGCTGTGCCAGCGTCGCCGCGTCTTTGATCCGTATCTTCGCCATGAAAAATGTCCTCCTGAAAATATCAGCAGTTTTTCACGACCCACCCTTTCTGGAAAGTCACTTATTCCTGACCTTCGAACTCGATTTTCAGGGGGCAGGCGTAGGCCGTCGTTGCATATGCCTTTCGCGCAGAAACACATAAAGGCCTGATCCCACAATCAGTGCGATCCCCACAAAAGTCAGGGCATCCGGCAGGTCCCCAAAGATGTAATACCCAAAAAACGTGGCACCGACGATTTCGATATATTGCAAGGGCGCAAGAACAGAGGCCGGTGCAAGAGAAAGCGCAAAACTGATGCACACATGGCTAAGCGTCGCGACAATACCCAAGGCCGCCAACAGCATCAATTCACGCGGCGCCGGCCAGCTCGGATCCAACGGTGCAATACCGCTGCCGTTAAAGCCCCAAAGCACCGGAACCGCGATGATCAGAGCCGCAAGTCCAGTGTAAACCTGCAAGGTAATGGGATGCATTTGTGTCGCCATACGGCGCGTCAAAATCATGTAAAACGCAAAACATAAAGCCGTAACCAGGGGGAGCAGTGCAACACCGCCAAGCTCTTGAAAACTTGGCTGAATAATCAGGAGTGCACCACCAAACCCAACGGCGCAAGCGATGTAACGGCGAAGTCCCACCTGCTCACCCAGAAGCCAACCGCCGAGCAGCGTCAGAATGAAAGGTTCTACGAAAAAGATCGCGATCGCATCGGCAATGGGCATGTAGCGAATGGCGGTAAAAAAGAATGCCGTTGCCACCATCAACAGGGCGGAACGCACCAGATGTAGCCCAATTTCGCCACGTCCCGGCCGGTGCATCCACCCCATCAGCGCCGCCAATGGCAACAGCAAAGCCGCTTGTACTGCAAACCGGGTGGCCGCAATCTGACCAACCGCCACAGCGTCCCCGATAAGTTTCGCAAAACTGTCCATCAATGGGGCAATCAGCGAAAACCCGATCATCAAAAGAATGCCGAAAAGAGTGCGGTCACTGCCCATGGCGCGACGCTAGGCGCGCGGCGGAATTTTTACAATCGGGATTCTATGGCAAGAGCGGGTGGTTTAGCGGGTCGATAACCGTTGCGCATCATCCGCCAGCCGGTCAAAGGGGTCAGGGCGTCCAGCAAACACTTTTGGCTCGCGTTCAGCCGGAACCAAGCGTGCCATCAGCAATTGCAACTTGTCGGCCAGCCCAAGTTTTTCTTCAACTTCGCTTTCCGTTGACAATGACGCCGTCTGCATCGCGGCCTTTTTGGCCGCTACGCTAACAACTGGATTGGCGGATGCGGGTGCATCATCTGCTTCTTTTCCCTTTCGACCCAAAAGCGGCAAGGGCAATTTGAACCCACGACGCTTCTCTTCAACTGGGATAGCCGCGTCATTCAAATCCTCGTCGCTCGTTGCCTTTCGGGTCAATTTTGGAAGTGGCAGTTTAATTCCACGGCGCTCAGGGGCTTCTTCAGCAACCGGATCCATGGCTGTGACTTGGTCCGGGGCAGGTTTCGCTTTGCGTCCAAATGACGGTAGTGACAGACCAAATTTGCTCTTGGGTGTCTCTTGATCTGCGGGGTGTGACAATTCGTTTTCCTCCTCGACGCAATCAGCAAGCATTTTATCCTCCTCGAAAGAGGCCCCAGCCTCTGCCTGTACGTTTGCCATAATCGCATCGTCCGACGGCTTCCGTCCGGGAACTTTGCTCGCCAATTTCTGGAGCCCACCAGCAACTGCATTGCCGGTTTTGCGCATCATCAACAGGTACAGACCCAACAAAACACACACCAGTATCAAGCTGAACTTACCGGAATAAATGGCAACGCCAATCAAAGCCATTGCAGCTAGCAATTTGATTGGCAAAGGTTTTTTGGGCTTCTTAGGTGCAATTTCTGCGTCTGCCGTTGAATTCGTCTCAGGGTTTGTTTCCAATGCTGGCGTTGCAAACGCATAAGCACTTTCACTGGCGTCAGGTGCTTCTTTCGGATCATCGGATGCGGCCTTTTTCCGACGGCGCATCACGAATTTCGCAATTCCGACCAAACCAACAAACAGCGCTACATAACGGATTGTGTTGCGCAATTCATCCGCAGACATGGTCGGCGTCAACCCGGCTGTACGGCCTTCCAAAAACGGTTGAATGTAGATGAAATCGTCAGACTTAGACAGGTTTTCATCCTCAAACGCATCGCGCACCAGCGATGACAGATCAGGGCTTTTCTCGACCACGCCATTCAACGTCACGACGGAAACAACACTTCCCGCACCAAAGGCAATTTCAGAGTTTTCAAGATAGTATTCGTCGATGAATTTTTGTTTCTGTGCTTCGCTCAGAACCATCGCCCCACGGGCTTCTTTTGTGCCGGCGGCATCGTCAGCATCAAACAGGACAAACATAAACCGAACTGTATCCGGGCCCTTACGCTGCTTGGTCAGCTCGTAATTGTATTCGGGGTCAATCACGGCTTTAACCGAAATTTCCTGGGCCAAACCGATATTCGCGTCACGTGAAAACTCAGCAAGCGAGACCGTTTCAGGCGGGTTCCCTGCCAAAGCGCGGGCCATTTCCTGATTTTTTGCCAATGTATCCCTATGACTCAATTCACCGAGATAAAACAAGCCGCCTGCGACGATCAGGAAAACCCAAAAGGGCAATTGAAAAATGATAAAGAGCAATCGCATCGCGATAAATCCCCGATTTACATCAAAATTTAATCGAGGATGGCACTGGCAACCGGGCGAAAATTTGGCGGTGCAGTGAAGATTTGGCGAAATTGGTTGGAAATCAGCAGTTGGGAATGTTGACGGCAAGGCCCCCCAGCGACGTTTCCTTGTATCTCTCGCTCATGTCCACACCGGTTTGTCGCATCGTTTCGATGCAGGCATCCAACGGCACAAGATGCGTGCCATCGCCGCGCATCGCCAGAGACGCGGCGCTGACGGCCTTGATCGCGCCCAGACCGTTCCGTTCGATGCAGGGCACCTGAACCAAGCCAGCAACCGGGTCACAGGTCATGCCCAGATGATGTTCCAGGGCAATTTCTGCAGCATTTTCAATCTGTTCAGGTGTGCCGCCCAGCACAGCCGCCAATCCGGCGGCGCCCATGGCAGCAGCAGATCCAACTTCCGCCTGACAGCCTGCTTCGGCACCGCTGATCGATGCATTGAACTTCACCAAACCGCCAATCGCGGCAGCTGTAAGTAGGAAATCTTCAATCTGCACGTCACTAGCGCCGGGTACATGTTCCAACCAGTATTTGATCACGGCGGGCACCACGCCAGCCGCGCCATTCGTGGGCGCGGTCACAACCTGCCCACCTGCCGCGTTTTCTTCGTTCACGGCCATGGCATAGACGCTCATCCAGTCATTGATCTTGTGCGGCGCATTGAGGTTTGTCCCCCGTTCGTCAAGCAATGCATCGCGGATGCCTTTTGCACGACGTTTGACCTGCAAACCACCGGGCAAAATCCCCTCCGCGGCCATGCCACGTTCGATACAATCGTTCATCACCTGCCAAATTCGCGAAACTCCAGATTTCAGATTTTCCGGCCCGCCCCGGGCATGTTCATTGGCTTTCTTCATGGCGGCGATGCTCTTGCCGCTTCTTTCCGCCATCTCCAACATTTCCGCTGCGGTTTTAAACGGATAAGGCACCGGAGCGCCTTCATCCGTGTCTCGCCCTTCGGCCAATTCGGCTTCGGTCATGACAAACCCTCCACCGATGGAATAATACGTTTCCTGCAAGATCACATCACCCTGCGGGTCCGTCGCCATCAAGATCATGCCATTCGCATGGCCGGGCAAGTTCGGGCCGAAGTCGAACAGTAAATCCTCTTTGGGATTGAATTTAAGTTCGGGCAGATCTGCGGGACGGATCACATGTGTTTCGCGGATCGCGTCCAGCGCCGCCTCTGCCTTTTTGTGGTCATATGTTTCCGGCACGAACCCGGCGAGCCCCAGAATGGTAGCCCGGTCGCTGGCGTGACCCACACCCGTAAAGGCTAATGATCCATGCAACGATCCTTTGACGCCAGCGCATTGAAACGGCGCCGCGCGCATTTTGTCCAAGAACCGGTTGGCCGCGACCATCGGACCCATCGTGTGGGACGAGGACGGACCAATGCCAACTTTGAACATATCGAAGACAGACAGGAACATTAAAGTGCGGACCCTTCGGGAGGTGTTGGATATTGCGGCGCGGTGAAAGGGTTTGGACCCAGACCCTCGGCATGTATTGCACGTGTCACACTCTCGCAAGGCTCTAGTCGCGCCGCCAAAGCCTGCAAATGCGGCCATGCCTCCAACGAAACCCGGTTTGATCGACCTCTGATGTACAAAACCATCCAGCGCAGGGTGCAGGCCACGTAGAAATCCAGAACAGAACGATGCGCACCGCCGAACCAAGGTGGCGATTGCGACGCAACCCCCTCCAAAATCGAAACGTGCCGCTGCAACTCGCCGCGCATATGCCGACGCAACGCGGTCTGATGGTCCGGGTCTGGCCCGATATATTGCTCAGGGTAAAACATCATTCTAAGCGTCGGGTGCAACGTGTTCGAGACAAAGAACAGCCATTTCAGAAAATGGGGCCGATCGGGATCATCCGGTGTGGGGACCAACGCACCGTGACGGTCAGCCAGCCACAAAAGAATTGATGCCGTTTCAAACAGTGGCCCATTCGGCGTTTCCAATGTCGGGATCAAACCGTTGGGATTAATTTTCAGATACTCTTGGGACTTTTGACCGTTGATGCGTCGATCGACCAAGATGGTCTCATATGGCTGACCCAGCTCTTCGAGCGTCAAA
The DNA here is from genome assembly GCF_055693585.1 of Roseovarius sp. JB2-10. NCBI lineage: Bacteria > Pseudomonadati > Pseudomonadota > Alphaproteobacteria > Rhodobacterales > Roseobacteraceae > Roseovarius > Roseovarius sp. JB2-10. The sequence goes on from NZ_CM146337.1 coordinate 781,472, forward strand.
CGAACAACAAGAGAGGCATTATCGGGCGCATAGTGTAGTCGGTATGTTTTTGTCATGTGACCACATTAGGTCACGGCCCTGCCCCAGCCAGCCAAAAAACGACGCCTGAACCACCAAAACTTGCACCGCTCGAGGTTTGCCCCCTCGCACCCTGCAAACAACTCACCTATAACCGCTGCCAAACATCGGGGAGTCGCTGCCATGTCTGGAGAATTATCACCTATCGATAAAGCCAAGTTCGTTGCCGCGAAACGCGCGGTTGATTTTGTCGAAGACGGCATGCGCGTGGGCCTAGGTACTGGCAGCACTGCCGCCTGGATGGTGCGCTGCCTGGGCGAGATGGTCCGAGACGACGGGCTGAAAATCCGCGGGGTTCCGACCTCGACCCGAACAGCAGATCTGGCACGTGAAGTCGGTATTGAGGTGATCAGCCTTGATGAGGCGAAGTGGCTGGATGTGACAATCGATGGCGCAGATGAGTTTGATGCCGACCTGAACCTGATCAAAGGGGGTGGCGGTGCCCTGCTGCAGGAAAAGATCGTCGCAACAGCCAGTGATCAAATGGTCGTGATTGCCGATGTGGGCAAAGAGGTTGAAAGCCTGGGCGCTTTCCCTTTGCCGGTTGAGGTCATACCCTTTGGTTGGCAGACCACCAAATCCTTGATCGAGGAACTGCTGATCAGCATGGATGTATTGGGCCGAGACGCCACGCTGCGTATGAACAGCGACACCCCGTTCATCACTGATGAAGGCAATTACATTCTCGACCTGCACCTGGGCCGGATCGGCAATGCACAGCAATTGTCGCTGGCGATGAACCAAATGCCTGGGGTGGTTGAAAACGGGCTTTTCATTGATATCTGCGATGTGGTCGTTTTGGGCTACGGCGATGGCCGGGTCGAAACGCGCGATATCAACCAAGGCACTGTTGAAGAAGACCGTCTGGATTTCTTGGAATCCGATAACCTCTTTTCCGACATGCAGGACTAAGGCGGGAACTTAAATGGCGTTTGACTACGATCTGTTTGTCATCGGAGGTGGCTCGGGCGGCGTGCGGGCGGCCCGTGTTGCGGCGCAGGGCGGTGCAAATGTCGCCCTTGCAGAAGAAGACCGTTACGGCGGCACTTGTGTGATCCGCGGCTGTGTACCCAAGAAACTAATGGTCTTTGCCAGCGAATACCCCGCGGCCATGGAAGACGCGCAAGCCTATGGATGGTCAGTCCAACCCGGCGCGTTCGATTGGACCGCTTTCAAGACCAAGCTGCATGCGGAGCTTGATCGTCTGGAAGGGGTCTATCGCGGCATCCTGAAAAACAATGGTGTCGATAGTTATGATGCGCGCGCGAAAATTGCCGACGCGCATACGGTCGAGCTGAGCACCGGTGAACGCAAAACGGCCAAACACATTCTGGTGGCCAGCGGCGGCCGCCCTGTCAAACCGGAACTACCCGGTGCCGAACATGGCATCACGTCAAACGATATTTTCCATCTTGAAAGCTTGCCCAAATCGATCCTGATCATCGGCGGCGGATACATTGCCTGCGAATTTGCCGGTATCCTCAACGGGCTTGGCGTTGACGTGACCCAGTACTACCGGGGCGCGCAAATTCTTCGGGGTTTCGACGAAGAAGCACGCGGTCTAGTCTCCGAAGAGATGATCCAATCCGGAATTGATCTGCATCTGGGCACCAATATCCTGGAAATGACACCTGTCGAGGGTGGCTATCGCGTCAAATCGACGAACGGGTCTGAAAAAGTGTTCGAACAGGTGATGTTCGCCACGGGCCGGGTGCCAAATTCCGACGATATGGGGCTTGAAGAGCTGGGCATCGAACTGGGCCGTAAAGGTCAGATCGTTGTGGACGATTACAGCCAGACGGCGGTGCCCTCGATCTACGCCATTGGCGATGTCACCGACCGCGTCAACCTAACACCTGTGGCGATCCGCGAGGGAATGGCCTTTGTCGAAACAGTGTTCAACGGCAATCCCACCCCGGTCGACCATGACCTGATCCCAACCGCGATCTTTACGCAGCCTGAAATGGGCACGGTTGGCTTGTCGGAAGAAGAAGCCCGTGAAAGGGAGCCGGTTGAAATCTACTGCACCTCCTTCAAGCCCATGCAACAGAGTTTCGCCGGACGCGCCAACCGTGTCTTGATGAAACTGGTCGTCAGTCAGGCATCGCGTAAGGTGCTGGGCTGTCATATTGTCGCGCCGGGCGCCGGTGAAATGATCCAATTGGCCGGCATCGCGGTCAAAATGGGCGCAACCAAAGAGGATTTCGACCGGACAGTGGCGGTTCACCCCACCATGTCCGAAGAGATTGTGACTATGAAAGCACCGGTCAGAACGGCTTGATTTTTTGCCTTTACTGCACAGGTTAGGTACATCGCTGCTAAGGCAGCACGAGATAAGGGAAGATATTACATGGCTGGAAATTCTGGCGGCCCCTGGGGAGGGGGCGGAAATTCAGGCGGCGGCGGTGACGGAGACGATGACCGTGGTGGCAATCGGGGTGGCAGACGTCCCCCCGAAGGTCAGGGGCAAATACCCGAAATTGAGCAGCTTGTTAAAAAGGGCCAGGATCAACTACGCGTGTTGATGGGCGGCCGCGGCGGCAATGGCGGCGGCGGTGGCACCGGCGGCGGTGACAATCCGGGTATTGGCAAAGGTACTCTGCTGATCGGCGCGCTTGTGGCCGTCGGTCTCTGGGGTGCGGCAAGCTTCTACACGGTCAAACCCGAAGAACAGTCCATCGAACTCTTCCTTGGAGAATTTTCCGGCATCGGCACAGAGGGTCTGAACTTTGCCCCCTGGCCCGTCGTGACCTATGAAGTGTTCAACGTTACCACCAACCGCACCGAAGATATCGGCGTGCGTCGGTCCGGCCGGGATAACGATGGCCTGATGTTGACCACGGATGAAAACATCGTGGACATCGACTTCCAGGTTGTCTGGAACATCAAGGATGCTGAGGATTTCAAATTCTCGCTCAAGTATCCGAATGACTCCGTACGTGCCATTTCCGAAGCAGCGATGCGCGAAGTCATCGCGCAATCCGAGTTGGCGCCGATCCTGAACCGGGATCGTGCATCCATTGAAGCTCGCGTCAAAGAGTTGATCCAAACAACACTCGACAATCGCGAGACCGGTATCAACATCATCCGCGTAAACTTCAACAAGGTGGACCCGCCGAGCCAACAGGTGACCGTCACCGACGGCGAAGGTCGCACGGAATCCGTATCGGTCATTGACGCCTTCCGCGATGTGCAAGCCGCGGAGCAGGAGCGCGACCGGGTAGAACGTCAGGCGGACGCCTATGCCAACCGCAAACTGGCGGAAGCCCGGGGTGAATCAGCGCAGCTTCTGGAAGCATCGGAAGGCTACCGCGCACGTGTGGTCAACGACGCTGTCGGTGAAGCCAGTCGGTTCCTTGCCGTTCTGGCCGAGTATCAGGCGGCGCCCGAAGTCACGCGCAAACGTCTCTATCTTGAGACCATGGAAAAGGTTCTGGGTGATGTCGACAAGATCATCCTGGAGGGTGGTTCCGCGGGCGCCGGCGGACAGGGCATCGTGCCTTATCTGCCGCTCAACGAACTACGTCGCAGCACGGGAGCGAACTGATGGGAAAAACCAAATTTATCTTTCCAATCCTGGCCGTAATCCTGGTCGCGATCATGTCATCCATCTTTATCGTGGACGAACGCGAGAAAGTACTCGTCCTGCGCTTCGGCCAGATCAAGCAGGTTCGGACCGAGCCCGGCCTTGGTTTCAAAGTGCCTGTTTTGGATGAGGTCGTGTCGTACGAAGACCGTATTCTATCGCTCGAAACACCTGTGATCGAAGTGACGCCCGCTGACGACCGCCGGCTTGAGGTTGATGCCTTCGTTCTTTACCGCATCGGCGATGTGGTCCAGTTCCGGCAAGCCCTTGCGGCAGGCGGCGAGCGAGAAGCGGCGATCCAGCTCAATGACATCCTCGATGGTCAGATTAGGGCTGTTTTGGGGTCTGACGGTGTGACATCCAACACCATCCTGTCGCCCGAACGGGCAGGTCTGATGGAACAGATCCGCGCCCGTGCAGACAGCCGTGCCGGGGCGCTTGGCCTCGATGTGGTTGATGTGCGCTTGCGTCAAACCAACCTGCCGGAACAAAACTTTGACGCCACTCTGCAAAGGATGATTGCCGAGCGCGAACGCGAAGCAACCGACGAACGCGCCCGTGGCCGCGAGGCCGCGCAGCGAGTGACGGCAACCGCCGACCGGACATACGAAGAAATCCTGTCCGAGGCGCGACGTGATGCCCGTATCATCGAAGGTGAAGCAGATGCGGAACGCAACCGGATCTTTGCCGAAGCCTATGCCCAGGATGCTGAATTCTTTGAATTCTACCGCTCGCTGGCTGCCTATGAGCAGTCGTTGACCGGGCAGAATTCCAGCATGGTCCTTTCTCCGGATAGTGAGTTCTTCAACTATCTGCGGTCTGATCAGGGTGCTGCGGCCAATCGGGCCAACGCGTCGCAATGATTGAAACAACGTTTCTGGCTCTCGGGCTGGTGTTGATTGTTGAGGGGCTGGTGTATGCACTGGCCCCTTCTCTTATTGATCAGTTGCTGGTTGCCTTACGTCAGATGCCGCTCGAGAGCCGGCGTCTTCTGGGCTGTCTGGCAATTGTAATTGGGTTGATCATGGTCTGGGTCGCCAAAACGATCGGCGCCTGATAGAATTCTAACATATTGTTCACATGCGCGTGACACGGTGTAGCGGACTTTGCGATCCTGAAAACGCCACCTACATGATACGAAGAGTAAGCCAATCGCACGGTTGGTATGATTAGGACAACGAAGGAGAACCCCGCGTGAAAGTTCAAACCGTTTCCATGGCTCGGCAGAATGTCACAAGCCTGCGCGCCTTTTGGCTGACCGCACTGGCTTTTGCCATTCTGCTGGCTCAGACCATCACCGCACAGGCCCGACCCGACAGTTTTGCCGATCTGGCCGAAAAGTTCAGCCCGGCGGTGGTTAACATTACAACGTCAACTGTTGTGGCACAGGGCACAGGCCCCTCGCCGATTGTGCCTGAGGGATCACCCTTTGAAGACTTCTTTCGCCAGTTCCGCGAGCGTGGCGAAGATGGGAACCGGCCTCGCCGCACATCGGCGCTTGGGTCCGGCTTTGTCATTTCCGAAGACGGCTATGTGGTCACAAACAACCACGTGATTGAAGCCGCTGACGAAATCATCATCGAATTCTATTCCGGCGGTGAACTTGAGGCGAAAGTCATCGGAACAGACCCAAAGACTGATATTGCGCTTTTGAAGGTCGAAACCGACAAACCGCTGCCTTTCGTGAGTTTTGGCGATAGCGATGTCGCCCGTGTAGGCGACTGGGTCGTTGCTATGGGTAACCCGCTTGGCCAGGGATTTTCGGTATCGGCCGGTATCGTTTCCGCGCGGAACCGAGCCCTTTCTGGCACCTATGACGATTACATTCAGACAGACGCCGCCATTAACCGAGGAAACTCGGGCGGACCGCTCTTTAACCTCGACGGCGAAGTGATCGGTGTGAATACCGCAATTCTGAGCCCGAATGGCGGTTCAATCGGTATTGGTTTCTCGATGGCCTCCAATGTGGTGACCCGTGTAGTCGCGCAGCTCAAGGAATATGGCGAGACCCGCCGTGGATGGCTGGGCGTACGTATTCAAGACGTGACAAATGACGTGGCCGAGGCCATCGGCCTTGAAAAAGTTGCCGGTGCTTTGGTCACAGACGTTCCCGAAGGACCTGCCGCCGAAGCGGGAATGGCCTCGGGCGATGTCATCATGTCGTTTGATGGCAAGGAAGTCGCGGATACCCGCGGTCTGGTTCGCCAGGTCGGCAACACGGAGGTGGGCAAAACCGTTCGTGTCAAAGTGTTCCGCGATGGGAAAACCCAGACGCTGAAAATCACCTTGGGTCGTCGGGAGGCCGCTGAAGGCGCCATACCTGCAGCGCAGCCAGGGGGCGAGGAAAACTCCGAGGAGCCAAAACAAACTGAGCTTCTGGGCCTGACAATCGCCCCATTGGATGATGAAGTGCGTGGCGCTTTGGAGCTTGATTCCAACGCCACCGGCCTCGTGGTACGCGATGTAGATGAGCTGTCTGAAGCCTACGAAAAAGGTATCCGCGCGGGCGATTTGATCGTCGAAGCCGGACAGGAAAAACTCAACGGCATCGAGGATCTGAATGGCCGCATCTCGGCCGCCAAAGATGCAGGGCGCAAATCGATTCTGCTGCTCGTGCGTCGTGCCGGCGATCCCCGCTTTGTTGCTCTCTCACTGGAAGAAAAGAGCGACAACTGACGGTCATATCATCCCAGGTTTACCTCGTGGGGCGTTCCGGAGACGGAGCGCCCTTCGCTTTTTAGAAGGTCACTTGCTGAATGCTGCGTCCGGTGCTGTTCACGGTTTCGATGTCGGGAATGCCCGCAATTGGGTGTCCTTGCGCAGATAAAGCGGATGTTTTGCCGACCCATCCTGATTAAGGCCAAGACACATCAAGGGTTTGCCCGTCGAGCGCATCGCCGTCAGAACGTCTGCAACCACATTGTCAAACCGCTTGTGGAGCTTGCCGTACGCCAGAACCAGCGTTTCAGCTTCATGTGCCATATTCAGCAAAGCCGGAATGTTGTCAGCACTGCAGGCCACATTCACATCGGTTGGAATATCCTTGGGTGAGGTCGCCCGCCAATCCAACATGTTGCCCTTGAGATATCGCGAGTACCCCCAGTCGCGCGCGAACATCAACTCGCGATGACATGTTGGGTCTGAAATTTCAGCAGCTGCCACCGATGGGTTCATGCCAATGAACAGGATTGTGCGTGCCTTGGTACCCTGCGACGTCCAATCCCGTGTCAACGCCTGACGGTAGCGCCCGCAAGTCGAGAATGTTGCCCCACCAATCACACCGTCAGGTAATTTCAAACGAACCTTGCCGCCCGGATCATGGTTGGTTGGTTCTGTCATTGGTTAAAGACCCGGCTCGGATGCAATTCCCCGGCTTTGTAGCGCCCTACGGCAACGGCGCGATCTTCGAGGGCCGCCCAGCATTCATCGCCGTATTCCACATCCTGAGCAATCACCAAGCCCGGATTGCCATTGCGCAACCGCGCGGCCGATTCAGGCGTGCATGTGACTTTCGGCAAATCGGTCAATCCTTGTTCCAACGGGTAGAGCCGTTCGTCCAGCGCGGGCGAATGGGCCAAGCTGTCAATCTCCTCAATGCTCAAGCCATCGCTCGCATCGAAAGGACCAGACCACAGCCTGCGAAGCCAGACCACGTGCCCGTAACAACCCAAAACCTCACCCAAATCACGTGCAATCGCGCGCACATACCCGCCCTTGCCACAGGTCATTTCCAGCATGACGTGATCAGCATCGGGGCGGTCGGTGACAACCAACTCCTCCACCCATAGCGGTCGCGCTGCAATCTCAAGATCTTCACCCTCCCGCGCAAGTTTATACGCCCGCTGTCCATCAATTTTGACAGCAGAAAACTGCGGTGGGACTTGCTGAATATCACCGACAAACTGACCCAATGCCGCTTTGATCTCGGTGTCAGTGGGGCGGAGATCACTTGTCGATCGCACTTCGCCTTCAGCATCATCAGTATTGGTGGATTCTCCCAACTTCACACAAAACGCGTATGCCTTGAGCGCGTCTGTTATGTACGGAACGGTTTTGGTGGCCTCGCCGACAGCCACCGCTAAAACGCCGGTTGCTTCGGGGTCCAATGTACCGGCATGCCCAGCCTTTTTAGCCTGCAATGCCCAGCGAACTTTGTTGACCACAGAGGTTGAAGTAATGCCCGCTGGTTTGTCCACCACCAGCCATCCGGAGATATCACGGCCTTTGCGTTTGCGTGCCATCCCAACACCCCGTTCAATTCGTCAGATCAGCGCGTTACCGTGACCTGCGCTGTGCGTCAATCACTCAGCCACTCTTACAACAACACCCACCATCGGCCCCATCGGGAATCCGCTGTCAAAACGGTCCAATTCCGGCGCGTAAAGCCGGGATATATTGCCATCAAAGTAAAGCGCCTGTGGCACGCCAAGGTGGTCACGGAAAAAACTACCGAACTGGTGGAATGTGACGCGTTCGTCCGAAATGACGAAAAACGCCGTTTGGCCATCTGATGTCGTGCCAACTCCGTTGCGAATGTATCGACTGTCGCTATCTGCCAAAAATCTCGGATGCAAAGCACCGTCAATCACCAACATAGGGCCAGATTGGCTGGCGTAGGTGCAGTCCGGTTCTTCTTGCACAAAACGCTTCGTTTCAAACACATCGGCTCGGGTGTCGCGCACGCAAAAAACACCGTTTGGCAAAAGGCCGAAGTTACCCGGACCGGCGCTGGTAATTAGTGGCGCCAACGCAGCACCATTTTCCGCGTAGTGGCCTACAGGTCGACGATCCGTATGATACATGCCCGCATTCATCGAAAAGACCAGTTTTTCACCGTCTTTTTCAATCAGTTTTTCGATGCTGCTGAACGTGCCCAAAGGCTTCTGCGTTTCCGGGTCATTTAGAAAGAGGCGCACGTCATCTTGGGATACATCCACTTCGCAAACCGTATATGCCATTTCGCGAAAACTGACATTGCCACAGTCGACGGCCCAGGACGGGCCAGCCAGCAGGCTTAACAGAACCAACCACGCCCCGCGCTTCATTCCCCTAGATCCCTGCGCACATCCTCCTGCGCAAAAAGCCTGCGTGTTTCGTCCATCTGATCAAATGTTTCATCTAGTCGAAACCGCAAATCCGGCGCAAATTTAAGCTCAAGCTTTTTGCCGATGATCCGGCGCAGTTCATGTTTGTTGCGCGCAAGCAGGCCGACCACTTCATCCTGGCCCTTGCCGCCCAACGGCAGAACATATGCCGTTGCAACTTTCAGATCGGGCGATGTGCGCACCTCACCAACGGTCACGGAAAGCCTGTTGAGGTCCGGATCGTGGATGTCGCCACGCATTAAAACCTCGGACAGTGTCCGACGGATCAACTCCCCCACTCTCAACTGCCGTTGCGATGGACCGGGGCCATCATGAAATTTGTTTTTTCCCATGATACTGCATCTAAGCGCTTGGCCGCGCTTTGCCAAGCAATGTTGAGCAGTTGCGGCAAGCCTTTGCCCGCGTTCCAGGGCAAAACGGGTCTTTCTGCGCGCCGTTTTGCAGGCCCCGCGCCTCAGACTAAGCTATTACCAACAATGCGTGTAAGATTCTGGTCCGGCTCTCGACGCCAGGTACCGAGATCAATTGCCGCTCTCTTATACTTCGGCTATCATCGAATTATGAAAGATCTACCTGACATTTCGCGCGTTGCCTCCCTTATTGGCGATCCGGCGCGCGCCAACATATTAACGGCGCTGATTACAGGGCACGCGCTGACGGCAACCGAACTTGCAGGAGAGGCAGGGGTTACGCTTCAAACCACGTCATCGCATCTGGCAAAACTTGAAGCTGGAGGGTTAATCCGCCCCCGCAAGGAAGGACGGCACAAATATTTCTCCCTCGCGTCAGAAGATGTGGCGCATGTTCTCGAAGCGCTCATGGGGCTTGCCGCAGGTTCCGGTCATTTACGTCATCGCCCGGGCCCTAGAGACCCCGAGTTGCGGCACGCCCGCGTTTGCTACAACCACCTCGCCGGAGACCTGGGCACGCGCATGTATGACAGCATGAAAAAGCGAGGCCATTTCAAGCAAATCAACAAAACACTTTCGCTAACGGATGCCGGTACCAAATTTATCGCTGAATTTGGCATCAATCTGGACGATCTGCCACCATCACGCGCCCCTATGTGCAGGAAATGTCTGGATTGGTCAGAGCGCAGGTCGCACCTTGCCGGGCGATTGGGGCGTGCGATGCTCACGCATATGCAAGATACAGGATGGGCCAAGCGCGTCGAAGGCACCCGCATTATCCATTTTTCTCACGACGGTGTTGCTGCTTTCGATCAGGCCTTTCCCCATCTTTGATCACATATTCTTTGCGACAAGCAAAACAGACCATCAGGCCAGATTGCACGCAAAATAAGTCCAGTCTAATGTGCGCATATGGCTATTTCCGTCGAAACTTTTTTTCTGGATCCGAATGCACAAGGCACACTGCAGGCGCGCATCCAACAAATGATTGCTCAGGGCATTTTGTCCGGGCGCTTTCGGAAGGGCGAAAAGCTGCCTTCCTCCCGCAAACTGGCAAGCCATCTTGGCGTCAGTCGGATTACCGTGACGCTGGCCTACACGGAACTTCAAGCCAATGATTACCTCTCGGCCCGCGACCGTTCAGGATATTTCGTTTCCGATAACGCGCCGGAACCACCGAAATTTGCAGCTCTTCCCCCACGACAGGATCGCATTGATTGGTCCCGGGCCTTGGGTCGCCGATTTACGGGCGGGGCCACGCCAGAAAAGCCACAGGATTGGTCGAAATTCCGCTACCCGTTCATCTACGGGCAGGCAGACCCGGAATTGTTCGATCATGGGAACTGGCGTCAATGTGCACTTCAGGCACTGGGTCAAAAAGACTTTCAGGCGATGACCACGGACTATTATGATCAGGACGACCCCCGGCTGATCGAGTTCGTTGCGCGCCACACATTGCCAAGACGGGGTATCCTGGCGGATCCTTCGGAAATTCTGATCACAATGGGGGCACAAAATGCGTTGTGGCTCACCGCTCAGGTGTTGCTGACACAGCGCCGTACCGCCGCCATCGAAGATCCGTGTTACCATGCCCTGCGCGATATTCTGACCCAATCACGCTGCCACCTGAAACCGATCAAGGTGGACGCGGATGGGCTGCCGCCCGACGCGCTGCCAAAAAGATCGGACGTCATTTTCACCACGCCAAGCCATCAATCGCCAACCAACGCCACGATGCCCCTGAAGCGTCGCAAGGCGCTATTGGAAAAAGCCCGCGCCATGGACGCGCTGATCGTGGAAGACGACTACGAATTTGAGATGTCCTTTCTGAAGTCGCCTCTGCCAGCGCTTAAGTCACTGGATAAGGACGGACGTGTGATCTATGTCGGCAGTTTCTCCAAATCGATTTTTCCGGGACTTCGCTTGGGGTATCTGGTCGGATCCAAGGCGTTCATCCGCGAAGTGCGGGCGTTGCGCACCAGCGTGTTGCGGCACCCACCAGGACATATCCAACGCACCGCTGCCTACTTTTTGTCATTGGGACATTACGATAGTCTGATCCGTCGGATGCGTCAGGTATTTGCCACCCGGCGCAAGGTTTTGGAACAATCACTCGCAGATCATGGGCTTGGGGTTATAGGGCGTGGCCTCTTTGGCGGGTCATCTGTCTGGATGCGCGCGCCTGATCATGTCGATACAAAACAGCTTGATCTGCACCTTCGTCCCCAAGGCGTTTTGATCGAGCCAGGCGTGCCTTTCTTTCATGGCGACGATCCGCCGCACAATTTTTACCGCTTGGCATACTCTTCAATCTCGGCAGAACGCATCCCGGAAGGCATAGCGATTCTTGCGCGGGAATTGGAAAAAGCATGATTCCGGAGGAAAAATCCTTCGAAATCCAAAAAATTTAATAAAACAAGGCTTTTCTTTCAGACCCTTACAACAAAGGGGTTGCTAAAAATGTAAATTTTTGAGACTTTTATTCTCAATAACGATTTACTCTGGCCATATGATACTTGCAATTCTGGCCCTAACACCCCTCTGATCTCAGAGGTAGTTACGTGTCAGTTTTTCCCTGCAACTCGATAATTGCGAAATAAGTGAGGACCGCCCTAATGAAAATGACGACCGAGGAAGCCTTCATCAAGGTACTTCAAATGCACGGAATCGAACATGCCTTCGGCATCATCGGTTCTGCAATGATGCCAATCTCCGATCTGTTCCCAGCTGCCGGAATCAAGTTCTGGGATTGCGCCCACGAAACATCCGGCGGCATGATCGCCGACGGTTACACCCGCGCAACTGGTAAAATGTCGATGGCCATCGCGCAAAACGGCCCGGGCATCACCAACTTCGTGACACCTGTCAAAACCGCATACTGGAACCACACGCCGCTCCTGCTGGTAACACCACAAGCTGCCAACAAGACAATCGGCCAAGGCGGTTTCCAGGAAATCGAACAAATGAAGTTGTTCGAAGACATGGTCTGCTACCAGGAAGAAGTACGTGACCCGAGCCGTATGGCTGAGGTTCTGAACCGCGTGATCGAAAAAGCATGGCGCGGTTCCGCTCCGGCGCAAATGAACATCCCGCGTGACTACTGGACACAGGTTGTTGATATCGAACTGCCCCAAATCATCCGCCTGGAGCGCCCCGCTGGTGGTGCCGACGCTGTCAAAGCGGCTGCAGACCTGCTGAGCAAAGCTGAATTCCCAGTCATCCTGAACGGCGCCGGTGTAATTCTGGCGGGCGGCATTGACGCCTCTGCCAAACTGGCCGAAGCGCTGGACGCACCAGTGTGCTGCAACTACCAGCACAACGATGCGTTCCCGGGCTCGCACCCTCTGGCCGCTGGTCCTCTGGGCTACAACGGTTCGAAAGCAGCGATGGAACTGATCGCCAAAGCCGACGTCGTTTTGGCTTTGGGCAACCGCCTGAACCCATTCTCGACACTGCCAGGCTACGGTATTGATTACTGGCCCAAAGACGCCAAAATCATCCAAGTCGACATCAACTCGGATCGCATCGGTCTGACCAAGAAAGTCGACGTAGCCATTCAGGGCGACGCCAAGAAAGTGGCCGAGCAACTGCTGGAGCACCTGGGAACTGGCGCAGGCGACAAAGGCCGCGAAGAGCGCAAGGCACTGATCGCGACAACCAAGTCGCGTTGGGCACAGGAGCTGAGCTCGCTGGATCACGAAGAAGATAACGATGAAGGCATCACATGGAACGAGCGCGCTCGTAAGGCCAAGCCAGATCACATGGCGCCCCGTCAAGCCTGGCGCGCGATCATGCAGGCCCTGCCAAAAGATGCCATCATCAGCTCGGACATCGGCAACAACTGCGCGATCGGTAACGCATACCCGTCGTTCGACAAAGGCCGCAAATATCTGGCACCGGGCCTCTTTGGTCCCTGTGGTTACGGTCTGCCTGCGATCCTTGGCGCGAAAATCGGTTGCCCCGATGTTCCGGTAGTCGGCTTTGCCGGTGACGGCGCGTTCGGCATCTCGATGAACGAAATGACTGCCTGTGGCCGTGGTGATTGGCCTGCGATCACGATGATCATCTTCCGCAACTACCAATGGGGCGCTGAAAAGCGGAACACCACATTGTGGTTCGAAGACAACTTCGTCGGCACCGAGCTCAACGAAGGTGTGAACTATGCCAAGATCGCCGAAGGTTGTGGCGTCAAAGGCGTTCAGGCCAAAACGATGGAAGAACTGACCGATGTTCTGAACACTGCTGTCAAAGAGCAGATGAAAGACAACGTCACTACCTTCATCGAGGTCATTCTGAACCAAGAACTGGGTGAACCCTTCCGTCGCGACGCCATGAAGAAACCGGTTTCGGTTGCAGGCGTCAGCAAAGACGACATGCGTCCACAGCAACCTGCATAAGACGCAAACGAGTTAGACCGGAAAGGCCGCGAACCAATGACACAGACCCCAATTGATCTGCTGCTCTCAGAGGTTCCGGCAACCCGTCCGACCGTTTCCCTAAGCGAAGGCAGTGATCCCCGCGTTGTCGCGGGGGCGCTCGCCGCCCACAAGGCCGGAATTGCGAATGTCATTCTGGTCGGCAGCCAAGGCGCTGTCGAAGCCGAACTTGTCAGTCAGGGCGCAAGTGCCGGAGATGGCGTGTCGATCCACGACCCCAAAACATCAGACCTGGCCCAAGAATTCGCTGCTGCCTTTCATGAGTTGCGCAAACACAAGGGCGTAGATGAAGAGGCTGCACGCAAGGCCGTAGAAACGCCACTGGTCTATGCCGCGATGCTAGTGCGTCAGGGCCATGCCGCTGGTACAGTAGGCGGCGCTGTTGCGACCACATCAGATGTCGTTCGCACGGCGATACAGGTGATCGGCAAAGCACCGGATGCCGCCATGGTGTCCAGCTTTTTCCTGATGTATCCGCCGGAGAAAGCAACCGAACATGGTCGCGCCATGCTCTATTCTGATAGCGGGCTGGTGATCGATCCAAGCGCGGACGAGTTGACGGCCATCGCTGCCGCTTCAGCACATTCCTGCCGCGCGTTGATGCGCGAAGAACCCAAAATCGCCATGCTGTCCTTTTCCACTAAAGGCAGCGCGCGCCACGACAAGGTGACCAAAGTAACCGACGCGCTGACCAAGCTGCGCACAGATCATCCGGATCTGAACGCCGATGGTGAGCTGCAGTTCGACGCGGCGTTTGTTCCTTCGGTCGGTGGCAGCAAAGCGCCCGGATCAGACGTTGCCGGACAGGCCAACGTGATGATTTTCCCCAATCTAGATGCGGGCAACATTGGCTACAAAATCACCCAACGCGTCGGTGGATACAGCGCCATCGGGCCAATTCTACAAGGCCTGGCCCATCCCGCCAATGATCTGTCACGCGGTTGCGTGGCCGATGATGTAACGCAAATGATCGCCGTCACCGTTTTGCAATCGGTGGCATCCTGAACCCAAGGCAGCCACGCGTTCGTTTGATCGAATGCTGTGCACCCAATTCGACCTAAAAGGATACGTCCTGCACAATGGCGCCTTCCGCAACCCAGCCCTCTCCGCTACGCAACCGGATTGAAGAGCGCACCCGCGCGCTTTTTCCCGGTGTGCTGATATCAATTCTTGTTGCCGTCGCCGCTCAATTTTTGTCCGACCACTATGCGACCCCCGCCATGCTACTGGCGCTGCTCTTGGGCATTGCGGTCAGCTTTCTGGGTGAGGATGGCAAAGCCGTTGATGGGATTTCCTTTGCCGCGCGCACTTTGCTGCGGATTGGAGTGGCGCTGTTGGGCGTGCGGATCTCGATTGCTCTTATGGCCGGTCTTGGCATCGAATTGATTCTGCTGGTCATCGCCGGCGTTGTCGCCACGATCGGCTTTGGTTTGGCGTTCGCACGGTTTTTGGGCCACAAATGGCGGTTCGCATTTCTGACGGCCGGATCAGTGGCAATCTGTGGCGCTTCTGCGGCCATGGCCATCAGCGCGATCCTGCCCCGCGATGAACGCTCCGAGGAGCGCCTGATTTTCACGGTTGTCGGTGTCACGGTGCTATCGACCATTGCCATGATCGCCTATCCCATTCTGGTTAAGGCGCTTGGTATGGATGACGTCTCTGCCGGGGTTTTTCTGGGCGGCACCATTCATGACGTGGCACAGGTGGTGGGTGCAGGTTTTTCGATCTCGGAACAAGCCGGGGATACCGCGACCCTGGTCAAACTCTTCCGCGTGGCGATGTTGGCCCCGGTCGTGCTTGTGGCATCGATCTTGATCCGCAGTTTCGCAGAACATGACGAAGTGGGTTCACGCCCACCGATCCTGCCGACTTTCGTGCTGGGGTTTTTGGTTTTGGCCACGTTTAACTCACTTGGCCTCATCCCCACGATGATTGCGGATTTTCTAAGTCAGCTGTCTCGCTGGCTGCTTTTGGTCGCCATTGCAGCGGTCGGAATGAAGACCAACCTGAAACAAGTGTTGTCCGTCGGCGGCGCAGCAATTGCATTGATCGTTATTGAGACGATTTTCATTGCGGGCCTGATACTTGCAGGAATAAAGTTCTTGAATTGACGGGACGAGAGGAACAATAGCCAGATGACAATCCAGCAACCGAAAATCGATACGTCCCCGAAGGTCTCGGACGAGGTACGCAAGACCACCTGTTACATGTGCGCCTGTCGCTGCGGCATCAATGTCCACATGAAAGATGGCAAGGTCGCCTATATCGAAGGCAACCGGGATCATCCCGTGAACAAGGGTGTTCTTTGCGCCAAGGGCAGTGCTGGCATCATGCAGGTCAACGCGCCCTCGCGCCTGCGGGCACCGCTGAAGCGTGTCGGACCACGCGGATCAGGCGAGTTCGAAGAAATCAGCTGGGACGAGGCGTTCCAGATTGCCGCCGACTGGCTGGAGCCCATTCGTAAAGAAGACCCGTCGAAGCTGGCCTTTTTCACTGGCCGCGACCAATCGCAAAGCTTCACTAGCTTCTGGGCACAGAATTTCGGTACGCCCAATTATGCGGCCCATGGCGGTTTTTGCTCCGTCAACATGGCGGCAGCGGGCATCTACACGATGGGCGGTGCATTCTGGGAATTTGGTCAGCCAGATTGGGATCATACCAAACTCTTTATGCTCTTTGGGGTGGCCGAAGATCATGACAGCAACCCGATCAAGATGGGCATCGGCAAAATCAAGGCGCGCGGGGCACGTGTCATTGGCGTCAACCCGATCCGCACCGGATATAACGCTGTGGCGGATGACTGGGTGGGCATTACACCCGGAACCGACGGCCTGTTCATCCTGTCGCTCATTCATGAATTGATGAAAGCCGGTAAAATCGATCTGAACTACCTGGCGCGTTACACCAACGCCCCGGTTCTCGTGAACGGTGATCCGAAATCACCCGAATACGGCCTCTTCCTGCGCGATGATGACGGCAAACCGCTGGTGATCGATCGCAAGACCGGCAAGCTGACCGCCTTTGACAAGCCCGGCGTGCGCCCTGATCTACACGCCACACACCGTGCAGCAGGCATCACCCATCGTCCGGTCATGCACCTGATGGCCGAACGCTACCTTGATCCGCAATACGCACCTGAAGCCGTGGCAGAAAAGTGCGGTATCAAAGCGGACAAGATTAAAGCCATCGCTGCTGAACTGGCTCGTGTCGCCTTTGAAGAGGCGTTTGAGCTTGACCATGAATGGACTGACTTCCGAGGTGAAAAGCACAAAACCATGACGGGTCGCCCGGTCAGCTTCCATTCGATGAGGGGCGTCAGCGCACATTCCAACGGGTTCCAGACCTGCCGTGCGCTGCATGTGTTGCAAATCATTTTGGGAACCGTCGAAGTGCCCGGCGGTTTCCGGTTCAAACCCCCTATCCCAAACCCGTCAGCGCGCATCCTAAACCGCATTGCGGCGTGAAACCCGGAGCGCCGCTGGACGGCCCGCATCTGGGGTTTGTCCAAGGCCCCGATGATCTGATGCTGAAGGATGACAATACACCGGCGCGGATCGACAAGGCCTTTACCTGGGAAAACCCGATGTCCAGCCACGGGCTGATGCATATGGTGATCTCAAATGCCCACGCAGGCGATCCCTACAAAATCGACACGCTGTTTATGTACATGGCCAACATGTCGTGGAACTCCTCCATGAACACCAAAGGCGTGATGGAGATGCTGACCGACAAAGATGAAAATGGCGACTACGTGATCCCGCACATCATCTACTCCGACGCCTATTCTTCGGAAATGGTCGCTTATGCCGATCTCATTCTACCGGATACAACCTATCTGGAACGGCATGACTGCATCTCGCTTCTGGACCGTCCGATCTGCGAAGCCGACGCGGCGGCGGATGCCATTCGCTGGCCCGTGATTGAGCCTGATCGTGACGTCCGTGGCTTCCAGACCGCGCTGGTTCAACTGGCCAATAAAATGAAACTGCCCGGCTTCACCAACGAAGACGGCAGCGCCAAATACCAAGACTATGCTGACTATATCGTCAATCACCAGCGCAAGCCGGGCATTGGGCCCTTGGCGGGTTGGCGTATGGGTAAGAAAGGTCTGCAACACGGTCGGGGTGAGCCCAACGAGTCGCAGCTGCAAAGCTACATCGCCAATGGTGGGTTCTTCGTGAAACACATCCCGGACGGGTCGAATTACTATAAGCCTTGGAACACGGCCTATCAGGATTGGGCCGTTGATATGGGCATCTACGACAGCCCACAGCCCTACGTTTTCGACCTCTATGTCGAAACAATGCGTAAGTTCCAATTGGCCGCGGAAGGACATGGGGATCGGCAACCGCCCGACCACCTGCGCGAGCGGATCAAACAAACCATGGACCCGCTGCCGATTTGGTATGCTCCGTTCGAAGATGACAATGTCGATACCGCCGATTTCCCCGTTCATGCGCTGACCCAACGCCCAATGGCGATGTATCACAGCTGGGGCACGCAAAACGCGTGGCTGCGCCAGATCCATGGCCGCAACCCTTTGTACGTGCCCACCAAGATCTGGGAAGCCAATGGCTTTGCCGACGGCGATTGGGCCAAGGTCACGTCTGCACATGGCGAAATCACCGTACCTGTGGCGCATATGGCCGCGCTGAATGAAAACACGATCTGGACCTGGAATGCGATTGGTAAACGCAAGGGGGCCTGGGCGCTGGAAAACGATGCGTCCGAGACCACCAAGGGGTTCCTCTTGAACCACCTCATTCACGAGTTGCAACCGCCCAAGGGCGACGGGTTGCGCTGGACCAACTCGGACCCGATTACAGGCCAGGCCGCGTGGTTCGATCTGCGTGTGAAGGTCGAAAAGGCGAGCGCCCCACCGGATGTGAGCCAACCGAGCTTTGATCCGATCAAATCCCCGGTGGCAAAAGGCCCCAAAGACCTGAAATGGAAGGTGGGCCAATGACAACCCTACCCGAAAACACGCAACGCAAACTGGGCCTTGTGATTGATCTGGATACCTGTGTCGGTTGCCATGCCTGTGTAATCAGCTGCAAAGGCTGGAACACAGAAAACTACGGCGCACCGCTGAGTGACCAAAATGCATATGGTGGCGCAGGATCGGGCACATTCCTGAACCGCGTGCACAGCTACGAGGTTCAACCGCTTGCCACATCAGCAATGCCGCATCCCGCGGCACAGCTGGTGCATTTCCCGAAATCCTGCCTGCATTGCGAAGATGCACCTTGCGTCACCGTTTGCCCAACCGGCGCAAGCTACAAACGGGTCGAAGACGGGATCGTGCTGGTCAACGAAAGTGACTGCATCGGTTGCGGCCTCTGTGCCTGGGCATGTCCCTACGGCGCGCGGGAGCTGGATCAGGCCGAGGGTGTGATGAAGAAATGTACGCTCTGCGTCGACCGGATATACAACGACAACCTGCCGGAAGAAGACCGCGTACCCGCCTGTGTTCGGACTTGCCCGGCCGGTGCACGCCATTTCGGTGATTTCGCCGATCCGGAAAGCAATGTCAGCAAACTGACCGCCGAACGCGGCGGTATGGATCTGATGCCTGAGCAAGGCACTAAACCCGTCAATAAATACCTGCCACCGCGTCCCAAGGACCAAATGGATCAGTCAGAGCAAATCGATATTCTGGCACCCTTCCTCGATCCTATCGTGGAAGAGCCCAAGGGATTTCTTGGCTGGCTCGACAAGGCATTGGAGAAAATCTGAGATGCATCCCGCACCATCCGTCATCGTATTCACCACCCTGTCCGGTCTGGGTTTTGGCCTTCTCTTTTGGTTGGGTCTTGGCCTGCCAGACGTCTCGGGTTGGGTCGCCTTCGTCTTCTTTGCCATCGGGTTTGGCCTGGCCGTGGGCGGCCTCTTGGCTTCGACCTTTCACCTTGGCCACCCAGAACGCGCCATCAAAGCCTTCAGCCAATGGCGCTCTAGCTGGCTCAGCCGCGAAGGCGTGGCTGCCGTGGGTGCACTTGTCATCATGGGGATCTATGCCGCGGCTCTGATCTTTCTGGACCTGAAACTATCCATCCTCGGATGGATCGGCGCGTTGCTCAGCCTTGCAACCGTTTATGCCACGTCGATGATCTATGCCCAGCTGAATACTGTTCCCCGGTGGAAAACACCCCTAACGCCCGCACTTTTGGTCTCGATATCGCTCGCGGGCGGGTCGTTGCTGGCGGGTCAGATCGGCATTGCCGTTGTGCTCCTTCCCATTGCCATGGTCATTCAGGTGATCTGGTGGGTCCGTGGCGACGGCGCGCTTGAAGGCAGCGGCACGAATATCGCAAGTGCCACGGGCCTTGGTGACACGGGCACCGTGCGCGCGTTTGAACCACCCCATACCGGCACGAATTACCTGTTGCGTGAACTGGTGTTTCAGGTCGGGCGCAAACACGCGATGAAAATGCGCATCATTGCAATCCTCCTGGGCTTCGTTCTGCCGGTTCTTTTGATCCTGATCCCATTCGCCCATGTGCTGGTTCTGGTCGCGGTGATCGTGCATCTCGTCGGCATTGCCGCATCGCGCTGGCTCTTTTTTGCAGAGGCCGAACATGTGGTGGGTCTGTATTACGGAAAACGGTAGAACCGCTCTACCACCAGTGGGTTTGCTAAGCCAACGGACCAATCCGACCCGCGCATCCAGGTGAATTTCGCTGCGGCACCCAGTCAGTGCTGCAGCCTCACCCCCAACCGTCCGTCCATTCATCTATTTTTGTGTCGATCCTGTTTTTCCGAAACCTGATCCACCGCACCCGGATTGCCCAGAACACGGCAAAAAGGAATGTCAGCAGAATGATATTGAACCACGGAATGATGCGAACATCCGGCCCGTCCAGCTGACGCACGCTTACGGCATTGGGAAAAATCGACAAAAACTCATTGCGCCACCCGTAGTGTTTGATCGCCACCCATTTCGGAGACTCGGCCACAGATTTCAAATCCGCCGCTTCAGCCTGCAAGTTTGAAGTGTCAAATTTGAAATAGGGCGGCCAACCCCATCCGGTATCTTCGTTGCGATACACCATGACCTGTCCGTCTTTCAGGCGGCTTTGAATGAAAAACACATCACGATTGCCACCGGTGGTGCTGTTTCCCACATCCGGGCTGGACCAGAAAATCGAGTTTTCGCCGAAATCAATCCGCTTTTCATACGTGTCCGTCACGCGCGCCACGTCATTCTGCGGCAACGTATAATGAAAGAACGCAATCACAAGCAGCCAGAAACATGCTTTGAGCACCCATTTTACGTAAACCATTGCGACCCCCTATCTGACACACGTAACCCGGATCATCGCCGAAATACCCCGTAACGAAAAAATTAATTCGCCGATGCGGTGCACCAAGCTATCCTCGCCATAAACTATAACCGAAGATATTGGGAGAAGACTATGTGCGATGCATGCGTCATGAAGGCCGTAAAAGAAAAAATGTTGTCTCGTCGGTCGTTTTTTACAGCAACCGCAGCAGCAGGGGCGGCCGCAACACTCGGGGCCGTTTCCGCGCCACCTGCACTCGCGATGGGGCACAGCGCTGTCGAAGATTTGACCCACACATATGACGCTGACTTTCCGACCTATTTCGGAAAACCTGGCGTTGAGATGGTACAGCAATTCAATTTCGCAGATAATGGCTTCAACCTCTTTTCAATGACATTGAACGAGCACACGGGCACCCATATCGATGCTCCGTTACACTTTTCTGCGGATGGTGCGGCGGTAGATGAAATCGCGGTAAGCTCCTTGGTCGCCCCGCTATGTGTGGTCGATATCGCTGCCCGCGCAGCTGAAGATGCGGACACGCAGGTCACACCCGATGACCTCAAGGCGTGGATAAGCGCTAATGGGGACATCCCGGACAATGCCTGTGTCGCGCTGTTTTCCGGTTGGGGTGCCAAAACCGGCGGGGATGGTTTCCGCAATTTTGATGGTGAAAAGATGCATTTCCCCGGGTTCCATGTCGAAGCGGCGCAGATGCTGCTGGAGACCGGTGCCGGATCAATTGCAAGCGACACCCTGTCCTTGGATCATGGCATTTCCGAAGACTTTGCTACGCACTACGCTTGGTTGCCTAACGGCCGCTTTGGCATTGAGAACATTGCCAACCTCGACAAAATGCCGGCCAGTGGCGCAACGATCATGATCGGCGCGCCAAAACATCGCGGTGGCTCAGGGGGTCCGGCCCGTATCTTTGGTATGGTCTGACAAAAAAGGGCGGCCAACGTAAGCCGCCCCATTCACAATATTCATGCGGTTTAACCGACGACGTTGAAATCAGGCCCGTAGGGGTAGCCGGTGATGTTTTCATTGCCGTCTTCTGTGATCACCAACACATCATGTTCACGGTATCCTCCGGCGCCCGGTTGACCGTTGGCGATGGTCAGCATCGGCTCCATCGAGATCACCATGCCCGGCTCCAGAACCGTGTCGATATCCTCGCGCAGTTCCAACCCGGCTTCACGGCCGTAGTAATGGCTCAGCACACCAAACGAATGGCCATAGCCAAAGGTTCGGTATTGCAACAGATCACGCTCTTCGAAGAACGCGTTGATCTTGTGCGTGACCTCAGCACAGCTGATCCCGGGTTTCAGCAACGACATGCCATATTCATGGGCTGCCACATTGGCCTCCCAGATTTTCAGGCTGGCATCATCGACTTCACCCACGAACATGGTGCGTTCCAGCGCCACGTAGTAGGCGCTGACCATCGGGAAGGTGTTTAGGCTCAGGATATCGCCACGCTGCAACTGACGGCCCGTAACCGGGTTATGCGCCCCATCCGTGTTGATGCCGGACTGGAACCAGACCCAGGTATCGCGATACTCCGCATTCGGGAAGACACGTGCAATCTCGGTCTCCATCGCGTCCCGTCCGGCCATGGCCACATCAATCTCGCGCGTGCCTTCGCGCACCGCGTCGCGGATGGCATAGCCACCGACATCGGCAATCGCCGTACACTGACGGATCAACGCGATTTCCGCAGGGGACTTGTGCATCCGTTGCCGCATCGTGTGACCTGCGATGTCAACCGCCTTGCCGGGCTTCATGAACGCCTCCAGCTTGTCACGCTGCATCAGTGTCAGGTGATCGGCCTCATAGCCCACGACCTTGCCTTCACCAGCGACCGAGGTGATCGCACGCCAATAGTTGTCGCGCTGCCAATCAGTGTAGGTGATGTTGTCACAAAAGCACCAGCGCCAGGGTTGCCCGGCATCAATGCCCGCGCTAATCGTCACGCATTCGGTCGCGGTCACAACCAGGCCGTAGGGCCGGCCAAAAGCGCAATAGAGAAAGCCCGAGTAATAGGCGACGTTGTGCATTGAGGTCAGCACAGCCGCATCAACGCCCGTTTCGGCCATAATGCGGCGCAGACCGGCGATGCGCGCCTCATATTCGGCGACATCAAAAGGCAGTTGTGCCTTTTCGCCATTGTGAAACCGATACATTTCGGGACGTGCGGTTTGGGTGAATTGATTGGATTCTGGATATGCAGTCATAGTGACCCTCCTGAAAAGAAAGGTCCCGGCGTTCAGGACTGTTTGGGTTTTGAGGCTTTGGAGACGACGCCATCGCTCCTGCCTAAGGCTTTTCTTGCCGATCCTGTGCAATCTGGCAAGATGAAACGCGACACATGAGAGGCGTTTTTGAGCCATGACAACAAAGCCGGGTCCGCTGAACCTGATCACCGATATAGCCGGATTGCGCGTCGGAAATGCCGCCGACACCGCCCTTAAGTCCGGTGCAACAGTATTGGTGGGTGACGTGCCGTTTACGGCGGGCGTTCATGTCATGGGCGGCGCGCCGGGGACGCGCGAAACCGATCTTTTGGCGCCAGACAAGACAGTGGAACAGGTGGATGCGCTGGTCCTTTCGGGGGGTTCCGCCTTCGGGTTGGACGCGGCATCAGGCGTCGCCGATGGGATGCGCGCGATGGGCCGAGGGTTTGCCGTCGGAGGCACAAACGTCCCGATTGTGCCCGGGGCCATCCTGTTTGATCTTTTGAACGGGGGGGACAAGGATTGGACCCAGAACCCCTACAAGTTACTTGGCCAAATGGCGTTGGAGACTGCGCAAACCACTTTTGATCTGGGTAGCATTGGCGCGGGCACCGGTGCGACCACTGCCAACCTCAAGGGCGGTCTTGGTTCCGCATCCTTGGTTCTGCCATCAGGTCATACCGTCGGAGCCCTTGTGGCGGTCAACGCGCTTGGATCAGCAATCGTGGGTGATGGGCCGCATTTCTGGGCCGCGCCGTTTGAAATCGGCGATGAGTTTGGTGGCAAGGGTCCGGCAAGAGATCATCCAGATGTGCACACAACTCCCACAAAAACTGCGCCGCACGCCAATACGACCATCGGCATCGTTGCAACCGATGCGAACCTTAGCCAGGCACAATGTACGCGTCTGGCGACCGCCGCGCATGATGGCTTGGCCCGCGCTTTGATCCCGTCTCACACCCCAATGGATGGTGATCTGATCTTTGCGGCCGCAACGGGCCGCGTACCACTTGCCAACCCGGTCGCAGACACGTTGATGCTGGGGCATGCAGCTGCCACCTGTGTGGCCCGTGCGATCGCCCGCGCGGTTTATGCGGCCACACCGGTTGATGGGGATGTTTTGCCCTGTTGGTCAGAGCGCCACGGCTAAGACAAAAGACGTTTCACCATCTGGCTGCCAGCATCAAGCAGTGGATCAATCACATCGAAGTGGTGACGATGGTCATCAACAATATGCGTGGCACCCCAAGCCTCTGCCAACCACCGCGCCTGATCCAGAAATACAGGCCTCTCGTCTGCACCGACCCAGATCGTCACCGGCACGTCCAGAGGCACCATAAGCGCGGGGCTTTCCGCAATCGCTGACGCCAAATCCAGCTGGAAGGTCGCATTCATCTGAGTATTCAAGAGAGGCCGCAAATCGGAAACGGGTGAAATCGACATCACGTGCCTGATCCTGTCAAATACCGGAACAGGCAAGACGCCCTTCACACACATGCGCGCCACCAGATGACCGCCTGCGGAATGGCCAACCAATCGTATCGGACCAGAGACCTGCCGGGCGATTGTCTGGACAGCCAGAGCAACCTGACCTGTGATTTCCGCAATGGTAACGTCCGGACAAAGATCATAGGAGGGCAGTGCCACATGCCATCCCTGCTGCAGTAAGCCGGACGCAAAATGTGACCAATACGACCGGTGGAATTTCATCCAATACCCGCCGTGCACAAAGATCGCGATGCCCTGCGACAGGCCCACCGGGTCAAAGAGGTCAAACTGCTGTCGCTCGGTGGCACCATAGGGAATTGCCAAATGCGCCCGACCATTGGTTTCAAGTCTTTGCCGAAATGCGCTTGCGTCCCGGGACCACCGCTCAAGATAAGCCTCTGCGTCGGGAATATACGGCATGTTCGCGTATGCATCATCCCAGTCCATGTATCTGTCTCCTTCGCGGTACTGGACAAGCCTAGCCCGAGATGCTTTGGCTGTACGAGACAAATTCAGAGGACACCGCCATGACCGAAACAAATTTGAAATCATTGCTCAAGGATCCATCCCTGCTGACCGAACAGGCCTTTTCCGGGGGGGAATGGGTGGATGGCGACGGCGGCACATTTGATGTGACTAACCCGGCCCGCGGTGACGTCATTGCCAAAGTGGCTGATATGTCGCGCGCGCAGGTTGGGCGCACAATCGCAGCCGCTGAGGCCGCACAAAAAGACTGGGCAACATGGACCGGAAAAGAACGCGCTGCCGTTCTGCGCAAATGGTACGATTTGATGATGGAAAACGCCGATGATCTGGCGACCATTCTGACCGCGGAACAGGGCAAGCCACTGACCGAGAGCAAGGGCGAAATCGGTTACGGCGCGTCTTTCATCGAGTTCTTCGCCGAAGAGGCCAAACGTATCTATGGCGAAACCATTCCGGGTCACCAGCGCGACAAACGCATTACCGTGATCAAGCAACCCATTGGCGTCGCGGCTTCGATCACGCCCTGGAACTTCCCCAACGCAATGATCACCCGCAAGGCAGCACCTGCCCTTGCAGCAGGCTGTGCCTTTGTGGGCCGACCTGCGGCGGAAACGCCCTTGTCGGCGACTGTCATGGGCGTTTTGGCCGAACGCGCGGGCATCCCCAAGGGCGTGTTCAACATTGTCACGTCCTCTCGGTCTTCGGACGTGGGCAAGGAGTTTTGCGAAAACCCCGCAGTTCGGAAACTGACCTTCACAGGTTCGACCGAAGTGGGCCGCATCCTGCTACGTCAGGCGGCGGATCAGGTCATGAAATGTTCGATGGAACTTGGTGGCAATGCACCGTTCATTGTCTTTGATGACGCCGATCTGGACGCCGCTGTCGAAGGCGCGATCATGTGCAAATTCCGCAATAACGGCCAGACTTGCGTCTGTGCCAACCGCATCTATGTGCAAGCCGGTGTCTATGATGCCTTTGCCGCGAAGCTCAAAGAGGCGGTGAGCAAGATGAAAATTGGCGATGGCTTGGAAGATGGCACCGCCCTCGGCCCGCTGATCAACGCGGATGCCATAGACAAGGTGCAGGAGCATGTCGCCGATGCTACTGCCAAGGGCGCAGAGGTCATCCTGGGCGGCGGTGAACCGACAGAAGGCACCGGATATTTCCTACCACCCACAATTGTCACGGGCTGCACGCAGGACATGCAGGTTGCCACGGATGAGACATTCGGGCCCTTCGCCCCGCTCTTCAAGTTCGAAGATGAGGACGACGTGATTGCCATGGCCAATGACACGATCTTTGGCCTGGCGAGTTATTTCTACGCCAAGGATCTGAGCCGCGTTTACAAAGTGGCCGAGGCCTTGGAATACGGCATCGTTGGCGTCAACACCGGTATTATTTCGACCGAAGTGGCACCGTTCGGCGGCGTCAAGCAATCCGGCCTTGGCCGCGAAGGCAGCCATCACGGGATCGAAGACTATCTGGAGATGAAATACATCTGCATGTCGATTTAAGGATCAAAAAAGCGCGGCGAAACACGCCGCGCTTTCAAAACTTTTCCGGAGTTTTTTACCCAATCAGGTAAGCGGTCTGCGATCGTTGCTTCAGATCAAAACCGGAAAATGCCGCGCACTTGGTATGTGGTAATATCCAGATCCACGAGGCCAACATTCCCGGCATCATTGATCTCGTGATAAAGCACCTCGGCACCGAGGCTAAAGCGATCTGAGATCAAGTGCTCATATCCAGCCCCAAAGAAGTACCCGCCGTCATCACCGGCATTATCGGTGTGCATATGCGCATATCCACCAACGCCGTAGATCAGGCCGCTACCCACTTTGTAGCCCCCGCGAAGACGAATTCTCCAAAGGGATTCAACATCCGTACTGCCGACAGAGATATCCGAGAAGTCATAGTCAACACCGGCGCCAGCAACCCAGTTGCCAAGGTCGTAGTCATATCCAAACAGAAGTCCGCCCGTCAGGCCATCACCTGTGGCCCCGGTCGTGGCGTCGATGTCAGCATATCCCAATTCGACACCCGCATAATATCCCGTCCAGTCGACTGATCTCGAAACCTTGGCCGGTTCTGTGACTTTTGGCTCAATCCAAGCAGGTTCGGGCGACCCGGCAAAAACGGGTGTTGCGGCCAAAATTGCGGCAGCGGCAACACTTTTGAATTTCAGGGACATCGCAAATTTCCTTTACTCGTTGTGCAACTCATGAGGCGATTTCATGAGATCAATCATAAGATGTTTCTTTGTTGGATACTCTCCTAATAAGGAATAATCCAGAGCAAAATTCAACAGCTATTTATCTATCAAAAGCTGATGACTTATTGATTTAAATCAACTTTGTGGCGAAATTTTGGTGGCGCGCGATCTCATGGGGTTTTGCCGCAAACTTCCGAAGCTTTCCGATTAAGCCTCGTGGCGATTGCTCCACAATTCCCACTGAAACCGTGTCCGAACCCCAATGTCGAGGAACGGACGAGGTGGAAGGGGATCAGGCTCACCCAAGCTCTGCATGTCCTTGATCAACGGGTTCTCACGCCCCGTGGCCAGATCCGCCGCAAGGATACCGCCAAACGTGCCCTTGGTCACACCCACGGCGTTCTGACACACCGACGACCAGACATTTGGTGCCAATTGCCCAAACCCCGGCGCGCCGTTGCGCGACAGGCAGACAATCCCGCTCCACGTATGTTCCATTTCAACGTCCGGCAACATCGGAAAACGCTGATCAAAGAGCCGTTTATGCCGGGCTTTGACAGCGGCCTGCTCAGTGACGGAAACCCTCTGGCTGGGGCAATAGCTCAGCCCCTGACGAATCAGAAGACGGTTGTCATTCGTGTAGCGCATCGTGATCCCGGCAAAGGCATTTGCGGGGGTCAGGCCCCAAGGCTCGGCCACGCCATACGCGTGCTGCTCTTCTTCGGTCAGGCGGCGCGACAGGCTGGCATGGGCCACAAGATGTAGAAAACGGCTTGGGAAAAACCCGAACTGTTCCGAAAATCCATTCGCGGCCATGATCAGTTTGGGAGCGCGTACAGAGCCTGACAGCGTTGTGAAATGCACGCCATTTTCAAAGATCGCCTGTGTCACTGGCGAGTTTTCATAAAGCGTCACGTTTTCCGGCAAAGTGTCGGCCAGCCCACGCGTCAGGGCCGCGGGATTCATCAGCACGCAGCCCGGTGTATAAACCGCCGCGTTGAAGTGATCGGAACCCAGTTTGGAACGCAGAGCATCACCCTCAACCCAGGTGAACGGCTCCTTGAGCGCTTCAAGCTCTTTGGCAAACGGCTCCAATACGTCGCGCGTGCCGCGCGCCGATACGGCCGTGTGATACTTCCCATCGCGGGACCAATCACAGGCGATATCATTGGTCGTCACGACCTCTTCCAAATGGTCAATCGCCATCCGCGCCAGGCGCATGAACCGGTGCGAGCCTTCCAGTTCATCCAGCGACGATCCGACATTGTGCGGCAAGTCGATGCCAAAACCCGAGTTCCGGCCGGATGCGTTTTCCCCGGCCTGCCCCGCGTCGATCAGGACGATATGCTGATCCGGGCAGTTTTGTGCCAAGCGCCGTGCCGCCGCCAACCCCGCATAGCCCGCACCCAACACCACCCAATCGGCGGCAATATCACCAGTCAACACCGGGCGAGGGGAGCGTTCGGGCAGAATGGCGCTCCAACCGTTGGTTTTATCATCCTTGGGCAGGCGATTGATTTTCATGGGCTATGCCTCTGCCCAGTTTGCAGGCTCGATCGCGTAAAACATGAGGGCGTCTTCGGCGACGTAGGTAAGCTCCGTCCCATCCGGCAGCCAAATGGTCTCCATGGGACCCGCTACCAGATCGCCCTCTTTGGTGCGGATAGTCAGCTGCCCCTCGAGTACCAGGATCACCTCATCATACTTGATGGTCCACGGAATTTCGGCGTTTTTCATCCGCACGAACCCACTGCCCAGCTTGGTGCCATCACCATCTTTGCCGGTCACAACCGAGACTTCGGCCATATGCCCATAATCAAACCGCGGCACAAACGCGGCCTTTGAAAGCGACGCTACACGCGCTGGAGCTTTGTCAGCCATCTCACCTTCTCCCAAATTTGTTGACGCGCACCATACAGCCCTGTATTGAACCATGCAACCCTGTATGGAAATCCAATATGACCCTTCAAACACGCAGCGCTGATTCGGATAAGCAAACCCGCTTGACCGCTGTTGATTGGGTGGAAACTGCGCTTGAAACGCTGATCCACGAAGGGATCGAAGCGGTGCAGATCACGGTTCTAGCCCGCAAACTGGGTGTGACACGTGGCAGCTTCTATTGGCATTTTGATAGCCGCGAGATCTCTTCTTGATGCGCTGCTAGACGAATGGCGCGCGCGCAATACCGATGTGATGGTTGAGGCTATCGCCAACACCGACACTCTGGACGATGGCATTCTCGCCCTCTTTTCCGTCTGGACGGTGCACACTCGGTTCGATCCCAATCTGGATCAGGCCATTCGGGACTGGGCCCGTTACGCCGATGCGGTGCGTGACATTCTGCAAACCGAGGATGATGCCCGCGTGGCGGCGATATCCGATTTCTTCAAACGCCATGATTATGAGCCGACCGAGGCCTTCATCCGGGCCCGGGTGATCTATTTCACCCAGCTCAGCTACTACGCGTTGAACGTGCAAGAGCCGATGGCCGACAGGATGAGCTATCTCGCCGCCTATTTCCTGAGCTTCACCGGGCGGGACATTGATGCCGAAACGGCTGCCCGACAAATCGAGATCTTTCTTCAAAAGGACGCTCAGAAATGACCAGCCAGCGGTCCGGAGGGCGTCGGGGACGCGCAGCAAAACGCCAGAAAACGGCTGAAAATCAGTTCGATTTGGCATGGCGGCAATGGGTGAACCCCTATCCGCCTATCGAGCAATTCAGCGCGGACGAGATCGAGGCCATCCACCTGACCTCGCTCAAAGTGCTGCGCGACACCGGGATCAAAGTGCTCAGCGCCCCTGCCCGCGAACATTATGTCAAGGCGGGCATGACGCTCGGTGCGGATAATGTCATTCACTTCGATCCTGATCTGGTTATGGAACTGATCGGCAAAGCACCTTCGACCGTCGAACTGCGCAGTCGTGCCAAGGATCGCAATGTGATCATTGGCGGCAAAAATGTCGGCATTACCACCTCCGCCGGCTCGCCCAATTGCTCTGACCTGCAGGGCGGGCGTCGCCCCGGTACCCAGGCGGATTACGATAACTTCTGCAAGGCCGCACAGGCGTTTGACGTCATCCATCTTTTTGGGCCCATCGTCGAGCCGCAGGACGTGCCCATGAACCTGCGGCATCTGGGCATGGCACGTTCGGTGGTGACGCTGACGGAGAAAGTCCCGTTTGTGTATTTCCGCGGCAAGCAGGCGATTGCCGATAGCTACGAAATCCTGCGCATCGCCAACGGCTTGACCCATGAGGAATTCCTCAACACGCCCACCTGCTATTCAGTGGCCAACTCCAACTCGCCCCTGCAACTGGATGAATTGATGTGCCGCGGCATCATCGACAGCGCCCGAGCCGGGCAGTTGATGGTTCTGACGCCGTTCACGCTGGCCGGGGCGATGGCCCCGGTCACGATCCCCGGGGCTCTCGTCATGCAAAACGCCGAAGCCTTGGCGGGCCTGTGCCTGTCGCAGATCGTGCGCCCCGGTACGCCGATATGCTACGGCAGCTTCACCAGCAATGTGGACATGAAAACTGGTGCACCCGCCTTTGGTACACCGGAATACGTACGAGCGGCCTTTGCCTCCGGTCAGTTAGCACGGCGATATGGCTTGCCCCTGCGGTCATCTGCACCAACGGCATCAAACGCGCCGGACGCACAGGCCGCCTACGAGTCGCAGATGTCCCTCTGGGGCGCGTTGATGGGCGGCACCAACCTGCTGCTGCATGGCGCAGGGTGGCTCGAGGGTGGCCTGACCGTCTCGGCCGAGAAGTTCATCATTGATGTAGAAGTGCTGCAGATGTTTGCCGAGCTTTTCAAACCAATTCAAGTGAACGATGCCACGCTTGGCCTGGACGCCATCACCGATGTCGGCCATGGCGGGCATTTCTTTGGCACACAGCACACATTGGATCGGTTCGAGACGGCATTTTACTCGCCACTCCTGTCCGATTGGAACAACTTTGAAAACTGGTCCGAACGCGGTGCTGCCGACGCAACCACCCGCGCCAACCAGATTTGGCAGGACACGCTCAACGCATATCAGCCGCCCGAGTTTGACCCCGCGCGGCTGGAAGAGTTGGACGATTTCATCGCCCGGCGCACCGCGGAGGGTGGCGCCGATATCTCGCAATAAAACGACTTAGCTTTTGACGACTTTTTCTGGCGAAATCACGTCGATGCCCAATGCCTTGCCAACGGCATAATAGGTCAATTGACCGGCATGCACATTGAGACCATTGAGCAGATGCTTGTCATCGGCGCAGGCCTGTTTCCAACCCTTGGTGGCCAGTGACAACATGAAAGGCATCGTGGCATTGCCAAGCGCGATGGTCGACGTACGCGCGACAGCACCCGGCATGTTGGCAACGCAGTAGTGCATGATACCGTCCACTTCGTAGATTGGATCGGCATGGGTGGTGGCCTTGGATGTCTCGAAACAGCCACCCTGATCAATGGCCACATCCACCAGCGCCGCTCCCGGTTTCATGCTGGCAAACTGATCACGACGCACCAGTTTGGGCGCTTCGGCGCCGGGGATCAAAACGGCACCGATGACCATGTCAGCCTGTGTCAGATGCTCAGCCAGCAGACCTGCCGAGGAATAGCCCGTGCGGAACGCGCCCCCGAACACATCATCCAGATAACGAAGGCGCGGCAAAGACCGATCCAGAACAGTGACGTTGGCGCCCATACCGGCGGCAATCTTAGCCGCGTGAGTGCCTACGACACCGCCACCGATCACAACCACATTGGCCGGGCCCACCCCGGGCACACCGCCCATCAGGATGCCGCGGCCACCATTGGCCTTTTGCAATGTCCAGGCACCAACCTGCGGCGCCAATCGACCTGCCACTTCGGACATGGGCGCTAGAAGCGGCAATCCGCCGCGATCGTCTGTCACAGTCTCATAAGCAATCGCGGTGCATCCGCTGTCGATCAGGTCTTTGGTTTGATCGGGATCCGGCGCCAGATGAAGATAGGTGAAGAGAAGCTGACCTTCGCGCAGCATCTTGCGCTCGCCCGCCTGCGGCTCCTTGACCTTCACGATCATGTCGGCCGCGGCAAAAATCTCTTCTGCCGTGTCGATGATCGCGGCACCAGCGGCCACGTAATCGGCATCCTCAAACCCCGCGCCTTTGCCCGCTCCGGCCTGGATGATCACGTCATGTCCATGATTGACCGCCTCTTGCACGGCATTGGGCGTCATGCCAACGCGGAATTCCTGTGGCTTGATCTCTGTTGGGCAACCGATCTTCATGGGAAGTCTCCTCTTCATCCCTGGTATTTGCGCCATTCTGTCGCACCCTCTGCGCAATTGGATTGAGATTTCACTCGTTGAATTGCAGAATATGTGAATATAATTCGAACAATCAGATATTTCTCCGAAAGGTCTTGCACAAATGTCCCTGGACCCGACCGATCGTCGCTTGCTGACGGTATTGCAGCGTAAAGGCCGCATCTCAAATGCCGATCTGGCTGAAAAGGTGAACCTGTCTGCCAGCGCCTGTCACCGACGCGTGCAACGGTTGGAGGCGGATGGATACATCCGGGACTATGTGGCCCTATTGGATGCGCGCAAGATGGGCGTGCCTGCCACCGTGTTTGTAGAAATTACCCTGTCGACACAAGCTGACGAAGTGCTTGAAGCATTTGAAAAGGCCGTGCAGCGCATTCCAGATGTTCTGGAATGCCACCTGACCGCGGGTGCCGCCGATTATATCCTGAAGGTTGTGGCGGAAGACACCGAGGATTTTGCCCGCATTCACCGGCAATACCTGACACGACTTCCTGGTGTCGCCAAAATGCAATCCAGTTTTGCCCTGCGTACGGTGTTTAAAACAACGGCGCTGCCTGTCTGATTGCTATGGCCAAAAAACCATAGGACCTCGGTGTTTCCACCGAGGCCCCTGGGTACAGCCTGCTCCGTGAGTAGTAGTATGCACCCGTTACTGTTGACCCCCAAAGGCGTTTGCCTCAACTTGTTACATCCAGAATATGGCGGTTGCGGCGACGACATTCATGGGGAAAAAACAGCTGATCCGCCCCGTAAGGAAAACCTTACCTTTTGACGTTGCCACAAAGAAAAACCCCGGCGTTCCCACCGGGGCCTTCCGCAGCGAATTTGATTTGTGTTCAGGCGGTTCGACGACGCGCCACAACACCAAAACCAGCCAATGCGACAAGCATTAAAGGCAGAGCCGCAGGAACGGGCACTGGTGTGATCGCACGGGCCACATCATCTGCAAACAGCCTATGCGCCGTTGCATTGGGATGAACACCATCGACAAACAACAGACGGTTGGGATCGATGCCCAAATCCAGACAACTTCCCGGATTGGTCACGTCCGGGTTCAGCGGCGCGCCAACGCTCAGCGTGCAGGGGTTTTCGGCATCAAGGATACCGAATTCAAATGTGCCAGAGTCGATATCCGCAAGAATTTTATCGACAACAGAATTCGGGTCGAACTTGATGATATTCAAACCTTCCAGCCGCAGATCCTTAATGTTTTCGTCGAGCCGATCATTGAACAAGTTGGTCACAAACGTACCGCCAGGCGCATCGTCACCGGAAAAGGCAGGTGTCTTTCCGAGGTCCGGCAGTCCGACCACAAGGAAATCATCGAACACGGATGTGTTGAGCGCATTCAAAGCGCGAATGCCAGCCGCCACAGCGTCGGCCGCCAGCACCGGATTGAATTCCTGGAAGATATCATTGGCACCAAACCAAACGGACAAGAGCGGGTTTTCCCCCGGCTCCGGACCTTCTGGCTGAACTTCTACACTGGGCAGCACGCGGGTCGGCAATCCGATGCCTGTGTTCAGTGAATTGGCAAACGTCGCGACCTGACCCATGAACGTTGCCAGCGGCGCGGTTGACCTCGTGTTGTTGTCATTGGCGGTCGCCCCGCCAAGCGCGAGGTTACCGGTGTCACGCCCTGCAGCCTTGAACTGGTCTTCGATATATTCAGCCCAGACCAGGCCATTGCTGAACCGTCCTTCGAAACTGGGCGGATCAAGCTGGGTGAATTTCCCATCATCAGACAGGCTGTCGCCAAAACTGTAAAAGCTTGTGAACAGGTCGGTGAAGGTTTTTGCTTGCGCCCCACCGGCCATAGCCACGGCAAACGCTGCCGCGCAAATAACGTGTTTCATGTTCTCTCCCTGGGGATTTTCCCTCTTCTCGCGGGGGAGCATCGACTCCTCGACTGCGTTTGTCTCCTAGAACGTAACGTCACACGAAAAAGGCCCCGGCGGTTCAACCGGGGCCTTCAACTCAAATCAGACGGCCTTTAGGCGTCGTCTTTTTCTTTCTTCTCGGGCGTGACTTCTTCGCCGGTTTCCTGATCGACGACTTTCATCGACAGGCGCACCTTGCCACGATCATCAAAGCCCAACAGCTTCACTTTCACTTCCTGACCTTCTTTCAGAACATCCGAAGGATGGTTCAGGCGGCGGTTTTCGATCTGGCTGACATGCACAAGACCGTCGCGCTTGCCAAAGAAGTTCACGAAGGCGCCGAAATCGACGATCTTCACGACGGTGCCGGTATAGATGGCGCCTTCTTCGGGCTCGGCCACGATCGCGTGGATCATGTCGTAGGCTTTCTGGATCGAGATCGCCATTGGGCGACGCGATCTTGATGGTGCCTTCATCGTTGATGTCGACCTTGGCGCCCGACACTTCGACGATCTCACGGATGACCTTACCGCCCGAACCGATCACTTCACGGATCTTGTCGGTTGGGATTTGCATGGTTTCAATCCGCGGCGCGTGCACCGAGAAATCACCTGCTTCGGTCAACGCATTGGCCATTTCACCCAGAATGTGCAGACGGCCCTCTTTGGCCTGCGCCAAAGCGGTTTTCATGATCTCGGGCGTGATACCCGCAACCTTGATGTCCATTTGCAGCGACGTGATGCCTTTTTCGGTACCGGCCACTTTGAAGTCCATGTCACCCAGGTGGTCTTCGTCACCCAGGATATCAGTCAGAACGGCGTATTCGCCATCCTCTTCCAGGATCAGACCCATGGCCACACCGGCAACCGGTGCTTTCAACGGTACACCCGCATCCATCATCGACAGCGAGCCACCACAGACCGACGCCATCGAGGACGAGCCGTTGGATTCTGTGATCTCACTGACAACGCGGACGGTGTAAGGGAAGTCCGTCGCCGCTGGCAGAACCGCCTGCAACGCACGCCACGCCAGTTTGCCGTGACCAATCTCACGACGGCCGGGAGGGCCCACGCGACCCGCTTCACCCACCGAATAGGGAGGGAAGTTGTAGTGCAGCAGGAAGTTGGATTTGAAGTTGCCATGCAGCGCGTCGATGAATTGCTCATCGTCACCGGTGCCCAAAGTGGTCACAACCAGACCCTGTGTTTCGCCACGCGTAAAGAGCGCCGACCCGTGGGTCCGGGGCAGCAAGCCGGTTTCAGAAACGATGGGGCGCACCGTATCCAGAGCACGGCCATCGATCCGCTTGCCAGTTTTGACAACGTCGCCACGCAGAATGCTGGCTTCCAGCTTCTTGAGCGCTGAGCTCAGGTTTGCGTCTTCCAGCTGCTCTTCGGTCAGGGCTTCTTTGATCGCATCACGTGCGTCGGAAACCGCTGTTGTGCGCTCCTGTTTGTCAGTGATGGCAAAGGCTGCACGCATCTGCTTTTCACCGGCTGCTTTGACAGCGTCATAGAGCTCCGAGTAATCCGGCGGCTGGAAGTCAAACGGCTCTTTCGCGGCATCTTCGGCCAACGCGATGATCAGGTCGATCACGGGCTGAATTTGTTCATGCGCAAAAGTAACCGCGCCCAGCATTTCCTCTTCGGTCAGCTCATAGGCTTCGGATTCAACCATCATGACCGCGTCTTTTGTACCGGCTACAACCAGATCAAGACGTTGATCAGGATTGTTGCGCAACTCATGCATGTCATCGACGGTCGGGTTCAGAACGTATTCACCGTCTTCAAATCCAACACGGCACCCGGCAATCGGGCCCCGGAAAGGCGCGCCGGAAATTGTCAACGCCGCAGAGGCGGCGATCATCGCCACCATGTCTGGATCATTCACCAAATCGTGGCTCAGCACCGTACACATGACCAGCACTTCGTTTTTGAAGCCAGGCACAAACAACGGGCGAATTGGGCGGTCAATCAGGCGCGCGGTCAGAGTCTCTTTTTCGGTCGGGCGCGCTTCGCGCTTGAAGAACCCGCCAGGGACCTTACCGGCCGCATAGTATTTTTCTTGGTAATGCACCGTGAGGGGAAAGAAATCCATTCCCGGTTTCGGTGCCTTGGCAAAGGTCACGTTGGCCATGACGCTGGTCTCACCCAGTGTCGCGATGACCGAACCATCTGCCTGACGAGCAACCTTGCCCGTTTCCAGTGTCAGGGTTTCTTCCCCCCACTGAATTGATTTCGTTGTGGTATCAAACATTTTTACATCCTAGTTGAGAGCACTCCCAGGCGTATCCCGGGTCTCCCGTTTCGTTGGCGGCCCCATTGCCGCCGACCCCAATCATTTCCATGCGCCCGGAGTCAAAGGCATCACGTCTCAGATGGACGGGGCCATACAGGAGTTTCGCCTGTATTGGAAGCCATGAAGGTGCTTCATTGGGGAATACACACAGGTAATTTCAATTCCGCGGCGATTGGCTGATGTGGGCCACCGTGATATCGCTGCGCAAGGCTGGTTTTCACCATCGGGGGACGTATGGCGACAAAGCGCATTTTGCTGATTCATACGGGCGGCACGATCGGTATGGTGCGTTCTAAACACGGCTTCACACCCGAAGAAGGCGTTGTGGAGGCGGAAGTTTCGCGGGTGCTTGCTAAAAACGGTTCCGGTGTGAACGCGCAAGTGCATCTGTTGAAACCACTGATCGACAGCGCGAATGCAACACCGCAGGACTGGAACAGGATTTCCGGGGTCATCCATGAACATCATGACATTTTCGACGGCTTCGTCGTAACCCACGGAACCGACACGTTGGCCTACACATCCGCCGCCTTGGCGATGGCGTTGGAAGGCCTGCAGAAAGCAGTCATTTTAACAGGGTCGATGTTGCCACTTTCGGAACCTGGGAATGATGGGCATCGCAACCTTTCGGATGCAATCGAAAGCACCGACCACGCGAAACCCGGTGTCTGGGTGCAATTTGCCGGTCGGTTTTTACATGGCGGACGTATTCGAAAAACGCATTCGCAGTCCTTTGACGCGTTCAATGCAGTCCCTTCAGACGATGCGCCCAGACGCGCCGCGAAAGGCTCACGACAACGTCATGAATTCGGACATCCGGATGTTGCGATTTTGCCCGTTGTCCCCGGTGGCTTTGGCAACGTACTGCTGAACGCCGCCCGTTCCTGTGATGGCATTGTCCTTAGGTGCTTCGGATCGGGCACCATCCCAAACACGCCCAATACAGAAGAGGCGCTGCGTTTGGCTCACCACCGTAGCATTCCGGTGCTGGCTGTCAGTCAATGCCCGGAAGGCGGAATAGCACTTGGCACTTACGCGGCAGGCGCGCCCTTGATCCATCATCATGCCATAGATGGTCGCGACATGACGGTCGAAGCGGCGTATGTAAAGATGGTATTGGCGTTGAGCCAAGATGGTTCGATTGACACGCGCCGCGAGTTTTTGCGATCGCCAATCTGCGGGGAAATGACGGGACCGGCTGCTGGATAAAGCAAACAAGATAGCCACAAAAAAACCGCGCCCGGTGTAGATGCACCAAACGCGGTTCGAATTCTTTTCAGGCGCTAATTAGCGGCGGATGCCGAGACGCTTGATCAGATCGCGGTAACGCGCATCGTCTTTGTCTTTCAGGTAATCCAGCAGTTTACGACGCTGTGCGACCATTTTCAAAAGACCACGACGACCGTGGTTGTCTTTTTTGTGGGTCTTGAAATGCTCGGTCAGCGTTGTGATCCGTGATGTCAGGATCGCGACCTGAACTTCGGGCGAACCGGTGTCGCCGTCCTTTGTCGCGAAGTCTTTCATTACACGGGCTTTTTCTTCGACTGTGATCGACATCGGGGTCTCCTTGTCGTCTAAGGGTTAAGGGCACAAGCCGGGATGTCGTCCAGCAGGGTCCTATGGAGAAACCCCCGGATTCGTCCGGGAGATGGGCGCGTATAGGAGATATTCGTCGGGAAGAAAAGAGAAAATCAGCTGTGGGCCTTTAGGCCGCAGCGGCGTTTTCCACAGTACTTTGTGCGACCAGTGTTACGTGATCCAGCGTCAGACCTTCGGCCTCGTGCACAGCCGCAATTCGAACGCCGTTCAGCGTAAGGTGCGTGCGCGTCTGTTCGGTCTCATCCGCTTCAAGGCCGACCTGGGGATCCGGATCAACACCGTCATCATAAACAACAACAAGCCGGTCTTCATCCGCAGAAAAATCCCGCACGTCATCAAGATGCATCTCTGTCAAGATATCACCGGGGCTGACTTCTTCACCTACTTCTACGGGTTCAAATTGAGACGCTTCTGCGTGAACATTACTTTGTTCACCCAGCTCACCATTTTCAAAGACGGCACTGTGGTTCTCTGCGAAGTAACTTTCCGCGTCATCGAGGTTCAACTCCGAACCATCGGAAATCTCGATCATGTGGTTCTGTTCCGCCGTATCTGGCGCGTAGTCTGAAACGTCCTGATATCCGGCCGTTGCAATGGAAACGAGGTCTTCGCCATCATGATCGAGGTCCTCAGCACCACGTTCAGGCTGCAACGCGTCTTCGTCATGCTCAGACTCTGGCTCACTCATGACCTCAAGTCCGACCAATGCCGTCGCACCGACAGCCAGTGCACCCATCAATCCCGCCAGAAGAAGCATGTCACGAATCCAGAACCGTTTAACCAACATGGAATGGGCCACATAAAGGCCTTACAATCAAATAAAACCGATGATCGTGGTAAAATTTTCGTTAATTATCAGATGGTTTCGGGTCTATTTGCTCAGCCAGCTGCCCTAACCAATCTCCAACAATCGGCAGCCATTCGAATTGTGCAAGCCAATACACCACAACAGACAGCAAGACCGTGGCACCAATCACAGAGCCCAAACCAAACGCAAGGCCACGCATGAAGTTGAAGGTGAGCAATCGCCACGCGGAGTTGTGCATCCGAATGAACCTGTGCTTGTTGAGCGTGCGTAGTTCATCCGCCAAATTACTCAGCATCACCGCCTGATTTTTAGTCAGCAATTCACTGTCCGGGTCATTTTCGGGAATTGTCATAGGCGGCTCCTGATTGACCGGCCAGATTGGTCTTTGGGCCAGCTTACTATCATGCGGATGATCCAGCTAGCCCATGATTCCGACATAGGCACACCAATGACCACACCCTATAAAAGAGCCAAGCGGAATCGTTTCCTTTGCAATTTCGCGAGAATAATTTTACCAATTGGTAAAACAATAACGGACTGGGAGTACTGACATGACACACAAGAATTTCACGGGGATGTCGCGGCGCGCCTTTTTGGGCACAACGGCAGGCGCAACGCTGATTGCTGGCGCACCAAGCAAATTGCTGGCTGCCGACCCGATCAAAACCGCTGGCATCTATACTGTACCTGTTGAACAGCAATGGGTCAGCCGCATCCATCAGGCCGCCGTAACGGCCGAAGGTCGCGGTGATATCAGCTACACGTTTTCCGAAAATGTCAGCAACACCGATTATACCCGCGTGATGCGCGAATATGCGGAACAAGGCCACAAGCTGATCATTGGTGAGGTGTTTGGCGCAGAGCAAGAAGCGCGCGAAGTGGCGGCCGAGTACCCCGATATCGCCTTCCTGATGGGTTCGAGTTTCAAGGAAGATGCAAGCCTTCCGAACTTCTCGGTGTTTGACAACTACATTCAGGACGCTTCCTACCTGTCAGGCATCATCGCCGGATCGATGACGGAAAGCGGAAACATAGGCATGGTTGGTGGCTTCCCAATCCCCGAAGTTAACCGTCTGATGCATGCCTTCATGGCGGGCGTTCAGGAAATGCGGTCCGATGCAACCTTCCAGGTCAGCTTCATTGGCTCGTGGTTCGATCCGCCCAAGGCCAAGGAAACCGCATTTGCCATGATCGAAAATGGCGCGGACATGCTCTATGCCGAGCGCTTTGGCGTGTCGGATGCGGCGCAGGAAAAGGGCATACTGGCCATAGGTAACGTGATCGACACGCAAGCCGACTATCCGGAAACCGTCGTGGCCTCGGCCATCTGGCATTTCGAGCCGACGCTGGATGCAGCCATCGCCAAAGTGCAGGACGGATCATTCACCGCCGCAGATTACGGCATCTATTCCTTCATGAAGGAAGGCGGCTGCTCACTGGCGCCTCTGGGGACGTTTGAAGGCAAAGTCCCGCAGGCCGCTCTCGACATGGTGGCCAGCCGGACCGAGGAGATCAGATCGGGCGCCTACGAAGTGGCGATCAATGACGAAGAGCCGAAATCGTCTTAAATGACCGGTCAGGTCGATGTGCAGGACGACGCGCAAATCGTCCTGCGCCTGAACAACATCACCAAGCGATTTGGCAAGCTGACCGCGAATGATGCGGTCAGCCTGTCTTTGCATCGCGGTGAGGTGATTGCCCTTCTGGGCGAAAACGGCGCGGGCAAAACCACGCTGATGAACATTCTCTTTGGCCAGTACACCGCCGATGAGGGCACGGTTGAGGTCTTTGGGGCCGAACTGCCGCCGGGCAATCCGCGCGCGGCGCTGGATGCGGGCGTGGGCATGGTGCATCAGCATTTCACGCTGGCGGATAACATGACCGTTCTGGAGAACGTGACCTTGGGCACGCAATCGCTGTGGCGGCCCGGGTTGGACCGGACCGCGGCGCGCGCCAAGATCATGGGCCTCGCCGAAGATTTTCATCTGTCGGTCGATCCCGACGCGCGCGTGGGGTCCCTGACCGTGGGTGAACGCCAGCGGGTGGAAATCCTCAAGGCGCTTTACCGGGATGCTCGGGTACTGATCCTTGATGAACCCACCGCGGTGCTGACCCCGCAGGAAACCGATGATCTGTTTGAAACCTTGCGCGAGGCGGTGGCCAAGGGGCTGTCGATCGTTTTCATCTCGCACAAGCTGCACGAGGTGATGGCGATCTCGGATCGGGTCCTGATCCTGCGGCATGGCAAATTGGTGGCCGAGGAACAGACGCGGGATGTGGATGCGCGCAAGCTGGCGGCGCTGATGGTGGGCTCAGACGTTGACGCACCAGAGGTGGCCCCGTCACAACCCGGCCCGGCGCTGATGACACTGCGCGATGTAGCAACGCCCGACCAGGGCAATGCGCCCGGGTTAAAAGACGTAACACTGGCGCTGCGCGCGGGGCAGATCACGGGGCTGGCCGGTGTGTCGGGCAACGGGCAGGCCGCGCTGGCCGATCTGATTGGCGGGCTGACACAGCCCGAGGCCGGTGCCTTGGTTCTGGAGGATCAGAGCCCTGCCAACTGGACCCCGCGCGAGGCGGTGCAAAGCGGTATCGCACGCATCCCCGAGGACCGGCACAAGACCGGCACCATTGCGGATTTTGATCTGACAGAGAATGCCATTCTCGAAAGCTATCGCGATGCACCCTTCAGCCAACGCGGCTGGATGAACTGGAGCCGTGCCGAGGCGTTTACCCGCGATGTAATCGACACCTATGATGTACGCTGCCCGGGACCCGGCACGCGGATCAGGCTGCTTTCGGGCGGCAACATGCAGAAGCTGATCCTTGGCCGTGTGCTGGAAGCCGAACCGCGCATCATTCTGGCCAATCAACCGGTACGGGGGCTGGATATCGGCGCGGTGAACTATGTGCATTCACGACTGCTCGACGCGCGGGATCAAGGCGCTGCTGTGCTGCTGATCTCGGAAGATTTGGATGAGATCATGGCGCTGTCGGATGTGATCCATGTGATCTCGGAAGGTCGTCTATCCCCCGAGTTTCCCCGCGGATCAATGACGCCGGCCGAACTGGGCGTTTGGATGGCAGGCCACGGTTTCGATGAGAGGCACGCCCATGCGTCTTGAACCCATCGCCAACCCAACGCTGACGCGGTCTTTTGCCCTGCCCTTTGCGGCAATTGTGGCGACGGTTGTGATCGCGTCCCTGTTGGCGATGCTGGCGGGGGCGAACCCGTTTTCGGTGCTGGGGCTGATCCTTAAGGGCGCGGCCGGGTCGAAATTTGCG
Source organism: Roseovarius sp. JB2-10 (assembly GCF_055693585.1). Lineage (NCBI taxonomy): Bacteria > Pseudomonadati > Pseudomonadota > Alphaproteobacteria > Rhodobacterales > Roseobacteraceae > Roseovarius > Roseovarius sp. JB2-10. The sequence goes on from NZ_CM146337.1 coordinate 823,972, forward strand.
CTACTGGAAACGTTGAACCGGGCCACGCCGCTGATCTTTACAGGCTTGGCCGTGGCCGTCGCGTTCCGGGCCAAGCTGTGGAACATCGGAGCCGAGGCGCAGCTTTACGCAGGGGCGCTTATCACCGTGGTGCTGGGCACAGGTGCACTGGCCTGGCCTTCGGGGCTGTTGCTGCCAACGCTGGCAGTTCTGGCCATGCTGGCAGGCGCGATTGTGCTGCTGGTCCCGGCACTGTTGAAAGTGCGGTTTGGCGTGGATGAGGTGGTTACAACACTTCTCTTCAACTTCATTTTCCTGCTCTTCATCTCGATGCTGCTGGAAGGGCCTTTGAAAGACCCGATGGGCATGGGCTGGCCAAAATCGGCGCGCTTGATCCCCGAAGCGCGGCTACCGCGCATCTTCGACGGGTTGCGGCTGCACTGGGGCTTTGCGCTGGCGCTGATCGCTGCCTTGGTGGTCTGGTTGATCGAGCGCCGCACGACCTTGGGGTATGAGATGCGCGCCGTGGGACTGAACCGCGAAGCCGCCAAGTTTGCGGGCATCCCCGTCAACAGAGTTCTGATCAAAACTGCGCTGTTGTCAGGTGGACTGGCGGCGCTGGCCGGGTTCTCTGAGGCCGCCGGGCTGAAAGGCAACCTGACCTTGGATCTGTCACCCGGCTTTGGATACACCGGCATCATCGTGGCGATGCTGGCTCTACTCAATCCGCTGGCGGTGATCGCGGCAGCACTGTTCGTGGCGGGGATTTTCGTGGGCGCTGACAGCATGAGCCGCGCGGTAGGCGTGCCAACTTATCTCGCCGATATCATGCTGGCCACAGCGCTTTTGCTCATGGTGCTGGCGATCATGTTGACGCGGTTCCGCGTGGTGCGGGAGTAGCGCGATGGACCTGATAGAAATACTCCTTTCCGCCAGTTTCTGGACCGCCGCGATCCGCATCGCGAGCCCGTTGATCTTTGCCACTCTGGGCGAATTGATCTGCGAGCGCGCCGGTGTGCTGAACCTTGGCATCGAAGGGATCATGGTGGCGGGCGCCTTTGCGGGCTGGATGGCCGTGTATTCCGGCATGGGCCTTTGGGGCGGGGTTTGCGTGGCGATGGCGGTGGGCATGATGTTCGGCCTTGTGCATTCCACCCTGACAGTGCCCTTTGGCCTGTCGCAGCACGTGGTGGGCCTTGGGGTTACTCTGTTAGCCACATCCTTGACCTACTACGCCTACCGTCTGGCCCTTCCCGAAGTCACAAGCCCACCCAAGATCGAGGCGTTTCAGCCCTTTGAAATCCCGCTGCTGTCCGACTTGCCGATTATCGGCCCCGCTCTGTTTGCACAGACGCCACTGACCTATCTGGCGTTTATTCTGGTGATCGTTGTGTCGGTCATCCTCTACAGAACGCCTTTGGGATTGGCCCTGCGGGCGGCGGGCGAGAACCCCTCTGCGGTTGCGGCACAGGGCCTCTCGGTGACGGGCATCCGCATGGGGGCGGTCATAGTGGGCAGCGGGCTGATGGCGGTGGGCGGCGCGTTCCTGACCATGTCGGCCTTTGACAGTTTCTTCTTTGAAATGGTCAACGGCCGCGGCTGGATCTGCATTGCGTTGGTGGTCTTTGGTGCATGGCGGCCGGGTAAGGCCTTGCTGGGCGCGATTCTCTTTGCCGCCTTTGATGCCCTGCAAATCCGCATCCAGCAGACGCCGTTGGGGGCCAACGTCCCGTACCAAATCTTCCTGATGATGCCATATTTCCTGTCTATACTGGCCCTGATCGTCATGTCGCGCCGGGCCGAAGTGCCCGCCGCCCTGATGGTGCCGTTCAACAAGGGGGAACGCTGATGTTCGATTTGATTGTCAAAGGGGGCACGCTGCCCGACGGGACGGTGACGGATATCGGCATCAAGGGCGACGTGATTGCCGAGGTCGGCCAGGTCGACGCCGAAGCCGGACAGGTGATCGACGCCAGCGGCGACTTGGTCAGCCCGCCCTTCGTGGATCCGCATTTTCATCTGGATGCGACGATGTCCTACGGCACTCCGCGCATCAATGCCTCGGGGACACTGCTTGAAGGGATTGGTCTTTGGGGTGAACTGAAAGAGGTCATGACGCAAGACGAAGTGGTGGAACGCGCGCTCACCTATTGCGATTGGGCCGCCAGCATGGGCCTTCTGCACATTCGCAGCCATGTGGACACCTGCGATGACCGGCTTCTGGGCGTCGAAGCACTCTTGGACGTGCGCGAGAAGATCAAAGATTACATCGATCTGCAACTAGTCGCCTTCCCGCAGGACGGGTTCTACCGCGACCCGACCGCGCGGGAAAACACGATCCGCGCGCTGGATATGGGCGTGGATGTGGTGGGCGGCATCCCGCATTTTGAACGCACGATGGCCGATGGTGCGGCCTCCGTGAAAGAGCTGTGCGAAATTGCAGCGGAACGTGGTCTGCGCGTGGATATGCATTGCGACGAAACCGACGATCCGATGAGCCGCCATATCGAAACACTGGCCTACGAGACACAACGCCTGGGGCTGCAGGGGCGCGTTGCCGGATCGCATCTGACGTCAATGCACTCGATGGACAATTACTATGTCTCGAAACTGCTGCCGCTGATGGCAGAGGCAGAAGTGGCCGCCATCCCAAATCCGCTGATCAACATCATGATCCAGGGGCGGCATGATACCTTCCCCAAACGGCGCGGTTTGACACGGGTCAAGGAGATGCTGGCGCATGGAATCCAGGTTGGCTTTGGTCAGGATTGCGTTCTGGATCCATGGTATTCGCTCGGAACGGCCGACATGCTCGACGTCGCATTTATGGGTCTGCACGTGGCGCAGATGTCAGACCCTGCAGAAATGCGAAAATGCTTTGACATGGTCACCGTAGACAGCGCCGCAATCATGGGGCTGGATACCTATGGTCTGCGGAAGGGCGCTCAGGCATCGCTTGTTATCCTCGACGCCAGTCATCCAATCGAAGCTATCCGGCTGCGCGCCACGCGATTGCATGTGATCTCAAAGGGCAAGGTCATCGCCTCCGCGCCGCGCCCGGATGCGAGGCTGACCCTGCCGGGAAGGCCGTCAAACATCCGGCGCAGGTACAACGCCCACAGCTAGGCAATCCTGCACCGAGACTTCCAATTATCGCCATATATTAACCATATCAGCGGGTTCTGATGCTGTGCCGCAGAGAATTTCATGCTATGCGTGCGCCAAATTGACGTGATCCTGGCCAGGAGTTTACAGTTTGACCCAGATTACCCCTGTTTTGCTTGCCGGTGGCTCCGGTACGCGCCTATGGCCCCTGTCGCGCAAGAGTTACCCCAAACAGTTCACGCGCCTTGTGGGGGAACAGAGTCTGTTTCAGGCATCCGCCCATCGGCTGTCCGGGCCGGATTACACAGCACCCGTGGTCATCACTGGGTCAGATTTTCGGTTCATCGCAACAGAACAATTGCGCGACGAAGGGGTCGAAAACGGCACCGTTCTGATCGAACCCGAGGGGCGCAACACCGCGCCCGCAGTTCTGGCCGCAGCGTTGTGGTTGGAGGCGCGCAATCCTGATGGTTTGTTACTGGTCGCACCCTCCGATCACATAATCCCCAGCAGTGCGGACTTCACGGCGGCTGTGCAAATGGGCAAATCGGCAGCTGAAGCGGGAAAGCTGGTCACCTTCGGTATTGCCCCCGACAGACCCGAAACCGCATACGGATACCTTGAATTGACGGCTGATCCGACCGGTGCCTCCGGGCCAATCCCATTGGCGCAATTTGTCGAGAAGCCCGACAAAGCAACGGCCCAGAAGATGTTGGACAGCGGCAATTTCCTTTGGAACGGTGGGATTTTCCTATTCTCTGTCCGCGGGATTCTGGCGGCTTTCCAAACCCACGCTCCGCAGCTTGTTGATCAGGTCCGAGCCGCGGTTGAAAAAACCCAGCCTGATCTGGATTTTTTCCGCATCGATCCCGCCGCATGGAGCGCCGTGGAAGACATTTCGATCGATTACGCCGTGATGGAAAAGGCCGACAATCTGGTGGTCGTCCCATACACCGGCGGTTGGTCCGACCTGGGGGATTGGGATTCTGTCAGCCGTCACATGGCATCTGATGCCAATGGGAATGCCATGCATGGCACGGCAACCGCGGTTGATTGCTCAGACAGCCTGTTGCGTGCCGAAGATGACGGCGTTGAACTTGTTGGGCTCGGCCTCAAGGACGTTATGGTTGTTTCCACGCGCGATGCTGTTTTGGTAGCCGATAAATCACGCGCACAGGACGTGAAGAAAGTTGTCGATCAACTGAAACAGAAGGATGCCAAACAAGCCACGGAATTCCCTTGGGATCAGCGTCCGTGGGGCATGTTCGAAACTCTCGCACTCGGGGATCGCTTTCAGGTGAAACGCATTGTTGTGAAACCCGGCGGCATCCTCAGCCTGCAGAGCCACCACCATAGGGCAGAGCATTGGATCGTTGTGGCGGGCACAGCCAAGGTCACGATCGACGACGAGGTCAAACTGCTCTCGGAAAACGAAAGCGTCTATATCCCACTGGGCGCGGTGCACCGCATGGAGAACCCGGGCAAAGTCCCAATGGTCCTGATCGAAGTACAGACCGGTAGTTACTTGGGTGAGGATGACATCGTACGTCTGGAAGATGTGTATGACCGCGGCCAAGGCGCCAAAGGGTAGTGAAACGTTCAGAATGGCCTATAGAATCTGCACATTGAGCCGGATGCCAACTGATCCGGCAGAAAACCCAGCATTCTCCGAAATGTCGTCGCAGACCTAACGGATGGGTTTTATGTTCAATTTGCTACCCTAAACTAGCAACGCATACGGCTAAGGCGCGCTTTCCGGGACACCCAGTTTTCGTAAATCTTCTAGCCAACGGTTCAGATATGCCCCGTTACTGAACGGTGCTGACTGCGCCTCTTCAATATCGTAATCCGGGTTTTCCTTCATAAATTCATCGATCACAGCACGCGCTTCATCTTCTTGTCCTAACCGCAGCAGTATCGGAGCAAGGGTGCGCTTAAGCTGATTTGGGACTTCGTTCATTTGTTCGATCGAAGCAAGCGCACCCTCGTAGTCCTCGGCAAAGTACTGAGCCCATCCCAAGTTCCAAAGATACCAATCCTGATGATGCGGGTTGAGACGGATTGCTGATTTCATCCGCTCAACACCCTCACTTGCCCTGCCGCCATAGACCAGTGGATCAATTGAATCAGCAAGCACAGAGGCGGAATTCGGATTCAGGGAAATCGCCTTATCGTAGAGCATGGCCGAACCTTGCAGATCACCGGTTTGGGTCGTCGCGTTTGCCAGAACCCAGTGGCCTTTGAAATTAAACGGCTCTAATTCGATCGCCTTCCTCGCCATCGCGAAGGCCATTTCAAGCGATTTTTCACGCGGCGTATTCTCACTCCAGCCCCAACGCGCGCCGTTGATATGGGCCCAAGCAAGCTCCACGTAAGCACCCGTAAAACTCGGGTCGAGCGCGACGGCCTGTTCGGCCAGTTTCAAAGCGCGAATGTTACCGTCTTTCGTGAACGTGAAAGATTGCTCCTGCGCGCGTTTGAAGAGTTCATATGCACCGAGGTTTTCCGTCGGCTGGTGTTTCAAGCGATTGTACTCAGCCAGATTTATGCTTGCCACGAGCGTCGACGCGATGGTCTCGGTTATCTCGTCTTGTACATCAAAAATATCCGCCATGTCGCGATCATAACTCTCCGCCCATATATGCTTACCGGTAAGGGCATCGATCAACTGCGCAGTGGCACGAAACGTATCATCTGCAAACTGAATGCTGCCTTCAACAACATAACGAACGCCCAGTTCTGCTGCGACTTGCTGAACTTTCGTGGGCTTGCCTTTGTAGGTGAAGCTTGAATTGCGCGCGATGACAAAGAAATCCGGGAAGCGCGCCAAGGCCGTGATAATATTCTCGCTAAGCCCGTCACTTAGGTAATCCTGCGAAGCACCTCCAGTCAGATTGTCAAACGCCAACACTGCTATTGATGGCTTGCCGGGAAGGGGCAGGGTCTCTGAAGTGGATCTAAGCGGGTCAAATTCAGATCCGGCAAACTTCCACACAAAAACACCACCGAGCAAAGCCACAACGCCGCTGGCCAATGCCAAGCGTCTGAATAGGCTGGAGGCAAAAAATCCAGGTGCGCTTGGGCTGCCTTGCATGCCGACTGGGGCATCCAGTTTATCGGGGTGTCGTGTTACAGTCAGTTTGTAGCCCTTCTTGGGTAACGTCTGTACGATCACGTGGTCCGTATCGTTCAACGCACGCCTGATATCCGCGATGCATTGCACCAGACTGTCATCGGTGACAAACGTCTCAGACCACACGTTTTCGATCAAATCTGATTTTGAAACCAACTCTCCCGCACGCAAAACCAGATATTTCAAGACTTCCGTGCTCTGGCTGCGCAAATGGACGGAATGGCCGTTTTCATCGGTCAGTTCGTTGGTGCGCAAGGAAAATATGAAGCTACCCAGTTGAAACCGTTCTTCAGATTTCGTCTCTTTTTCGTAGTTTTTTCCGGACATTTCAGCCGCCTCCATGCGCATTTAACCTAGCGGGCGGGTTACCGATTTAGCAATGGCATTCACTTCCACTGCAAGGTTGCCCGCGTGTTGATCACGGACCAAAAAAGAGGGACACAGCCATGAAAATTTACGCCGTTTTGATTGCCGCTAGCATAGCCAGCCTACCCGCCGCAGGTGCTCAATCCGCCGACTACAAAGTGCAACGCACGCTTCAACTTTCATCCCCCGCAGTGGAGGCATGGAACATGGTCGGAGACTTCTGCGATGTTGACGATTGGCACCCGGCATTGACGGCCTGCACACTTGAAGTGACCGATGGTCAGCTTCATCGTCATCTCACTGCCGTCGATGGATCGATGATTGTGGAAAAGCGCATCGCGAAGGAACCGGGGCTGTCTTATACATACAGCATCGTTGAGTCATCTTTGCCAATTGAAAACTACATCGCAACATTCTCGATCGAGTCTTTAAACGGCGCACTCATCAGTTGGTCGGGCCGTTTCTCGTCCGATGAACCAGACATGGAAGCTGCGATCGCTGAAATGTACGAAGCTGGTTTGGCTGCGATCGAAAAACATCTCGCCCAATAATTGGCAGGAGCTGAGATAGGTGTGACTGCTGTTTCCGGGATTTTTTGAGCATCCCGGAAATCGCGCTTTTTGTCGGCGTGCCTGATCTGAAAGTCCGATGGAAAACGATCTGTATCTGGTTAAACCCTACAGCTTTTTCAAATACTTGCCGTAATCGTTCTTCATGTATTGCTCGGCCTGAGCCATCAATGCTTCACGGGTGATAAAGCCCATCTCAAAAGCAATCTCTTCCGGGCAACCGATCTGCTGACCTTGGCGCTTTTGAATCGTGCGTACAAAATTGCCCGCATCCAGAAGGCTGCCATGCGTTCCTGTATCCAGCCATGCATAACCACGACCCATTCGCTGGACATCAAGCGTCCCCTCTTTGAGATAGATCTCAAGAAGCGAGGTGATTTCCAGCTCCCCACGCGCAGACGGTTTGACCTGCCTTGCCTTTTCCGGTGCCGATCCATCCACGAAATAGAGCCCGGTCACAGCGTGGTTTGAGGGTGGCACCTCGGGCTTTTCGATGATCTCGCGCACGGTGCCATCTTTGTCGAAATCAACCACGCCGTACCGTTCAGGATCTGCAACCTGGTAGCCAAATACCGTGCCACCCGTGTCTTTGGCATCTGCCTCTTCCAACAAGGTTGGCAAGCCATGACCAAAAAAGATGTTATCCCCCAAAACCAATGTCGACGCGGCACCATCCAGAAAATCCTCAGCCAGAATAAATGCCTGCGCAAGGCCGTCCGGAGAGGGTTGAACAATATACGTGAAGCTAAGCCCCCATTGGCTGCCATCATCCAGCATTCGCTTGAACTGGTCCTGATCCTGCGGCGTGGTAATGATCGCGATCTCTCGAATACCCGACAGCATCAAAACGCTCAGCGGGTAGTAGATCATCGGCTTGTCATAAATCGGCAGAAGCTGTTTCGACACACCCTTCGTGATCGGATAAAGCCGCGTGCCTGATCCGCCTGCCAGAATGATACCTTTGCGTTCAGTCATAATCGGCTTCCTTTTTTACTCGGCGACTGCATTCAGATCGCGCAGAATGTCAGCCAACCCAATGCGCCAGTCCGGGCGAGTTATACCAAACGCAGCCTGTAGCGCGCTACAATCCATCCGGGAGTTCAGCGGCCGCGTTGCGGGGGTTGGGTAGTCAGATGTTGGAATATCAGTCACTTCGCAGGTGAGGCCGGATTGCGCAAAAATCTCGCGCGCAAAATCCGCCCAACTGGCGTCCGGCGCGCCAGAAAAATGATAGGTTCCAGATTTGGATGCATCGTTCGTAAGTTCAGTAGCCATCCGGTGGCACGCTGCCGCGATATCATGGGCCGGCGTGGGCCCCCCAATCTGATCTGCGACGATGGTGAGTTGATCGCGCTCTGCACCAAGACGCAGCATGGTCTTCACAAAATTCGCCCCATGCGCAGACACAACCCAGCTGGTTCTCAGAATGGCATGCACACCTGCCGCTGAACGAATAGCGTTCTCACCCTCGAGCTTTGAGCGCCCATAGGCGCTGAGCGGCCCGGTAGCATCTTCTGGTCGCCAAGGGTCCGTGCCACCGCCTTCGAACACGTAATCCGTTGAAATATGTACCATCGGGATGCCCCGTTCGGCGCAGGCCTTGGCCATCACGCCGGGCGCATCGCCATTGATCACGGTTGCCAAGTCTTCCTCGGATTCAGCCTTGTCTACAGCTGTATAAGCAGCGGCGTTGATAACCGCAGTCGGATTGTGATTCTCGATTTCTGCGGCGCACGCGGCAGGATCACTCAAGTCTGCATGATCACGCCCCAGGCACAAAACGTGCGGCAAGCGTGCCAATTCCGTGGCCACCTGGCCGCTTTTTCCGAACACGAGAAATGTCATCTGCCTGTCCTTCAGACCCTTTGGATCTTGTTAGCCGGTTTTACCCAATCGCTGACCGACACCTTCCCGCGATTGCAACGCGCGCCACCAGTCCTCATTGTCCAGATACCATTGCACTGTCTTTTTAAGCCCTTGCTCCAGTGTGACCGAGGGGCGCCAGCCCAGTTCGGTCGCGATACGCGTCGGATCAATCGCATATCGCAAATCATGGCCGGGCCGATCTGTAACAAAGGTGATTTGATCTGCATATGGAGTGTCCGCAGGACGCTTTTCATCCAAGATAGCGCAGATCATTCTGACGATATCGATGTTCTTGGCCTCATTTTCGCCGCCGATATTGTAACTGCGACCCACCTCACCCTTTTGAAGAACGGTCAAAAGCGCATCGGCGTGGTCTTCGACGTAAAGCCAGTCGCGCACGTTTTCGCCCTTGCCATAAACCGGGATCGGTTTGCCACCCAATGCATTCAGAATAACCACAGGGATCAGTTTTTCAGGGAAGTGAAACGGGCCGTAGTTGTTCGAACAGTTGGTCATCACAATAGGCAGGCCATAGGTTTCGGCCCACGCACGTACCAGATGATCGCTGGCGGCCTTGGACGCGGAATAGGGTGAATTGGGCGCATAAGGCGTGTCTTCCGTGAACTGGCCTTCGTCACCCAGCGTTCCAAAAACTTCATCGGTCGAGATGTGATGAAATCGGAACACGCCGGGTTTACCGCGCTCTGTCCAATAGGCCCGTGCCGCCTCCAGCATGTTGTAGGTGCCGGTGATATTGGTTTCGATAAAGTCGCCCGGGCCATCAATCGAACGATCCACATGACTTTCTGCGGCAAGATGCATGACGGCATCCGGTTGATGCGCCTTGAACACCCGATCCAATGCCTCCCTGTCGCGGATATCGGCTTCTTCAAAACTGTAATTCGGATCATTGGTGACAGACGCCACGTTTTCCAGACACGCCGCGTAGGTTAGCGCATCAAGATTGATCACCTGATGCCCATCGCGCACCGCCTGGCGGACAACAGCCGACCCAATAAAACCGGCGCCACCTGTCACGATCAGCTTCATCATGCGGCCCCTTCATACACAAACGGACTGTCAAAGTTGGCAAAGAGCTGCGCCTTGGCATCCTTTTCGCTCAACAGTGGTTCAATGCCATCCAACTGCCAATCAATCTCTAATTCCGGGGAATCAAACCGCACCGCGCCATCACAGTCGGGCGCATAGTAATCGGAACACTTGTAGATGATTTCAGTATCTGGCTGCAGAGTGGAAAACCCGTGCAGGAACCCTTTGGGAACCAACAATTGTTTACCGTTTTCAAAGCTCAGAACCTCTCCAAAACTCTGCCCATAGGTCGGAGAGCCACGGCGAGCATCTACAACCACATCATAGAGCGCACCGCGTCCACACCGGACCAATTTGTCCTGTGCATGCGGCGGAGATTGAAAGTGCAACCCGCGCACTGTGCCCACTCGGGCCGACAGAGAATGATTGTCCTGAACCCAATCAATCGCCAACCCGGCCTCATGCATAACGCGACGGCTCCAACTTTCGGAAAAAAACCCCCGATCGTCGCCAAAGCGGCGCGGCGTCAGCACTTTAACGCCTTCCAGGTTGGTCAGTTGAACGTCCACATCAAACTCCGCAAGTCACTAATATTCTCTGGCCGTTTAACAAGGTCCGCATCCCGAGTCACGCCCCAAGAAACCGCGTTACGTACGAAGTGGATCATATCCGCCGCAGTCCAAAATCATGGCCTCAGCATCCATACTGAACAATCTCTTAAGCTTCAGAACGGCACACAGACGGACACGAAAGAATTGGGCGACATTTTTCAGCGGATGCTTTGAAACAGGGATTTCCCAATGCCGGATACGTTGCCAAACCTCAACCTGCCCCTTCTTGCCCCGTCACAGGCCCAAAAACACGTCACTCATAACGAGGCACTGCGTGTTCTGGATGCGTTGACGCAGCTTGCCGTGTTATCTGAAACGGCAGTCACACCACCCCCTTCGAATGATGCAGGCGCACGGTATCTTGTCCCGGCGGGCGGTTTGGACGCATGGACCGGACAAGACGGTATGATCGCAAGTTTTGATCAGGGCGCCTGGCTGTTTTATCCACCGCAGGCAGGCTGGCGTGTGTTTGTCATCGACACGTCGTTGCTCAAAGTCTTTGATGGTTCGGCCTGGCAAATCGTTGGCGGCAGCCTTTTGGAAAACCTTACGGGTCTGGGCATCGGCGTGGACACCAGCAGCGCGCCATTTTCAGCCAAACTGAATTCGGCACTCTGGACCGCGCTCTATGCGGCGGATACCGGCAACGGCGACCTGATCCAGACCTTGAACAAGGAAGCCACGGCGGATGACGCTGGTTTTGTCTTGCAAACAAACTTTGCAACCCGCGCTTTGCTTGGCCTCTTTGGCAACGACAACCTACGCCTGTCCGTCACGCCCGACGGAACGAACTTTCGTGACGGGCTTACCGTGAACAACGCCACCGGCATTGTAGATCAACCCAACCTGCCCCGCTTTGCAGGTGCGACGAATTTCGACAACTTCGGCGCGGCTGACACGTGGGTGAAGATCGCGATCAATACCATGAGCTATAATGATCAGGCCGTGTTTGACGCGGGCACCAACCTATTCACCGCACCTGTGGACGGGCTCTATAGTTTCGGTGGACACCTTCTCTTCAAGCAAGACAGCAGCAACAATGCCCGGCTAAACGCGCGCATCGTCAAAAACACAACCGATCAGGTTGCGGGTAGTTTTGGTCGGATCACCAGCAGTCATATCAGCGGTTCAACCTTTATCAACACCCAAGCTGTGATCCCTCTGATAAGTGGCGATACGATTGAACTGCAAGGCATGTTTTCCGGCCAATCGGGAAATTTTCAGGCGGATGACACTACCTTCTGGGGATTTAAAATCGGCTGACGCGCGGGCCTAGAAGACAAAAATCAAGTCGGCCAGATGATCCATGTTACCCATACCGTTTAACGTAATCATCTGGCTGTTTCCAAACGCATCCGTCCCGAAATCAAGCCGCAGGGATGCGCCGAGATCCTGACCATAAGTGGCAACGATATCTTCGGCCGACATGGCCGGATCCGCGAGCAAGTCCTGGCTGATGAAAAGCGTGTCGTTTTTGCGCGAAAAGTCGGTAACCCGGTCATTACCTTCGACAAAGTGGAATTCGTCTGATCCACCACCACCGGTCAATATATCATCGCCCGTACCGCCCAGCAGCGTATCATCACCGCCACCGCCACGCAGCGTATCGTTGCCCTCGCCGCCAATCAGGATATCGTTGCCTTTGTTCCCTTTGAGCACGTCATGACCAAGTCCCCCTTCGAGGCTGTCATCATCACTGCCGCCGACAAGGCGGTCGTCGCCGATGCCACCAAACAATTCATCCGAACCCGCGCGGCCCTTGAGGACATCATCGCCGTCACCGCCTTCAAACCAGTTGGTGCCAGTATCACCTTTTAGAACATCGCGGAATTCCGAGCCCCTGATACCTTCAATCGAATAGAATTTATCGTCAGAGACATCGCCTCTGTTGTGGATCGGAAAGAGCAGGTCAGTCTTGATCCGCTCGTCCGAATTCTCGAAAGACACCAGATCAAAATCGTCACCGCCCACATACGTGTCTGCGCCTTCTCCCGCGAAAAAGACGTCTTCGCCCGCATTGCCAAAAATCACATCATCACCATCGGTTCCGAAATGCGTGCCAGAGAGGTCTGCGCCTGTAGGCGCGTCTGACACCATGGAATGGCTTGGGTTTATAGTAATTCGTTCAGCCACATCTTCTGCGCTCAAAGAACTGCCGTTGTGGGAAAATAGGGTGACGCTGTAGCCTTGAAAGCCGATATCAACGCGATCACCCTGGCTGATGAACGTTAACTGTTCGACGTCATGCAACAGGAACCAGCCGGACAGGTCCAGCGTATCCTGCGAGACGTTGAAATCATCAATCTGACCACCATCTCCGGCCCCACCGAACACAAACGTGTCCGCTCCAAGGCCACCGATCAATCGGTCGCCACCTGGACCTGCGACCAGAAAGTCATCACCGTCATGGCCGTAAAGAACGTCCTGTCCGGCCCCATGCCCGCCAAAGAGCACATCGTTGCCATTGCCGCCGTTGAGCGTGTCATTGCCCTCGCCTGCGGTCTGAACTGAGCCCGGTGTGCCAAGATCAAAGGTGAGTTCCGTCACGCCTGTTTCCGTGGCACTCGCCGCAAAGACATGTAAAACACCGTCTTCGACAACGCCGGTCAACCCTGAGATATTCTGCAGCGTCACATCATCGCTGTCTTCCAGCGTCACGTGATGGATCAAACGCCCATCTGGCATCAGTTCGAGCAATGACAAACCATCATCGGCACCGGCCGCCAATACGAACGCGCGACCGTCGCTCTGCAGGACCTCCAGCTCGGAGATCGATGCGAACCGCGTGCCCTGCCCATCAATCACATGGTCACGCGCCGTCATCACTCCGGTGTCAGATATCTCGAAAACGCTAATCGAAGAACTGCTGCTGGCCGCAACAACACCAAAACTTTGACCCGCCACCGTGACGATTTTCAGGGTCTCCGGTGCAATCAATCCCAAGCCATCGATGACACCCAATGTATCCGTCGGGCTGAGCGCACCGTTTTCATCTACGGTGTAAGCCAAAATTTCATTGCCGGCGCCGTCAAGAGCAATCGCCAGATCGTTTCCGCCGACCGTCAGAAACGCGATGTCGGTAATTTCGCCCGCCGGAACAGAAACGTTTTGGATAAGAGATAGAGACAGATCCGTCTCTACGGATTGTACCGAAAACCCGCCCTGTCCGCCTTGGGCAGTTGCCAGCACCGTACCGCCGGGCAATTGCAAAGCAGCAATCGCGCTGATGGCGTTACTTTCGCCAGATTGCGGCGCAAAGCCGATGCTGTCACCAAAGCTTCCGGACGCAGTCACTTCATACGCGTTATAGAGCGTGCCACCTTCACCGCTGAACACCGCGATGGTTCCCGCGTTTGTCGACACGATGTCCAGGTTGGTAACTGTAGTCTGTCCACCTTGTATAGCAGGCGTCACACCATTCGTTGACGGAGCAGAGGCATCAAGAATGTCGAAAATGCTGACAGTAGCATCCGACTGATTGGTGGCAAACAGCCGCCATTGATTGCCAAAAAGTGCTGCATCCAAATCGGCGATACCGACCAGAGGGCCAACGATATCATTGGCAAAAACCGATGCAGACGAAAACTGTACCATAAAGGACTCCAAATTGCGCGTTGTCCGGAATATGCGGATACATCGCGACAAATCGGCGGCGGACATGGTCTGGGAGAATGGCCAATATATGGCTCAAGATTATGATTTATTTATATTTTTATGATGATTTCGGGCGATTGCAATCCATCCGGAATTGTCCCTAAAGATCAACGTCATTACGCGCGATCTCACATCCGGATCCGGGACTTCGACAGGCTGATTTTCCGCTTCTGGCGCAGCGAGAAAACTCTGATGTCGAGCCAAATGCCACAATTGCGGATCAAAACGTTACCTACTGTCTGAATTCACGGGCAACCGGCATGCCTTAGCCCAATACATCCCGGTTACGAACTGCCGGCTGGGTTTGCCCGATCTGGGCCAAAGTCAGACTGACCTCTTCCGACATCACGTCCCAAAGCGCGCGCAAGCCACCCTCACCACCCGCCGCAATAGCGTAGAGTAGGATACGCCCCAGAAAGGTGAAATCTGCACCAGAGGCAAGGACTTTCATGACGTCTTCACCACTGCGGATACCACTGTCGAAAAACAACGGGAAATCCGTGCCAACGGCCTTGCGAATATCCCTTAATGCGTGAACGGGTGGAATCGCTGCATCCAACTGTCGCCCACCATGGGAGGACACTTGTATCGCATCTACGCCTGCTTCTTGCAGACGCACCGCATCTTCAACGTCCAAGACGCCCTTCACGACCAGCTTACCGTGCCAGCGATCCCGAAGACGGGCGAGGTAATCCCAATCTGCCCGCGACCGGGATTCCGTGCGGTCAAACTCATCGGCACCCGTGAAGTTCGCCATCTGCGGCTTGCCTTTGAACAGCATATTCAGCGACCATCGGGAGTGCATGGCAAAATCCACAAACTGACGCGGGCCGATCTTGAACGGCATTTTGAACCCGTGCCGCAACTCGCGGGGACGGCGACCAACCTCTGGCACGTCCAGCGTAAGAACCAGCGTTTGGTATCCCGCAACTTCCGCCCTATCGACCAGCTTCATCGCGGTACTGCCATCGCCGCTGAAGTAAAGCTGGAACCAGGCGTTGCCCTGGGCCACTTCAATGATCTCTTCTAACGAGGTCGAGGCGACGGTCGAAACCCCTTGGGGGATTTTGTAATCCGCAGCAAGGCGCGCCAACATCAAATCGGCGCCCGGCGCCGCAAGGTTGCACATACCCATGGGCGAGATGCCGAAAGGGCGATTGGCAACGCCATCGAAAACCGGCATGTCAAGTTTGCGCTGGCTGGCATCAACCAGAACACGCGACCGCAGACGGATGTCTTGCAACGCCCGGCGGTTTAATGCGGCGCCGTATTCTTCACCAGCGGCGCCGTCCATATAGTCAAACACCATCCACGGCAGCCGTCGACGGGCCAGCCGCCGTGCATCCTCGCTGGAATGGATTTGACTGGACCGCAACATCGCGTGACCCTTAGCTTTGAACTGCGCCCATGAAGCGATCACGGATCACAACCGGATCCATGGTAATGACCGGCAGTTTGATATTGCCGCTTTCACATTTGGCAACGATCACGGTCATCTGCTTACTGTCGATCGCTGCTTGTAAAACCTTGCCGGTATCGGCCGCGTCGCAAGTCACAACATTTTCACAGCCGCAGGCCTTGGCCACGTTTTCCAGCTTGGTCTTCTTGCCCGCATAGGTGGGCTGATCCCCGGTGGAGCCGTAGGACCCATTGTCGATGATGAGCAGCACGAAATTGTCCGCCACGTTGTTGGCGATGGTCGGCAGCGTGCCAAGATTGGTCAGGATCGAGCCGTCACCGTCAATCGAGATGACGGTTTTGTCCTGGGACAGGGCAACGCCAAGGCCGATGGACGAGCTGAGACCCATGGTGCCCAGCATGTAGAAGTTCGACGGCTGATCGTCGATCATATGCAACTCTTGGCTGGGCAGGCCAATGTTGCAGACAACTAGATGGTCACGAAGAATGGGCGCAATCTCGCGCAGGATTTCAGAACGGATCATTGGTCTCCGTAGCCTCCCCAGAAGGACGCATCCGTCAGGATCGCCACAGGTTTATTGCACATGAACGTGTATTTCAGGATCGCGTCCAGCTCATCCGCATCCGCTTCCTTGTGGAAGTGATAGGTTGGGATGTTGAGCTGGTTGAGCAGCGCTTTGGTATGCACCGCCATTTCCACCTGACAGGCGACCGGTTCGCGCAGCTCACCGCGATAGGAAATCAACATCGGCAAGGGCATGCGGTAGTATTGCGTCAGCGTCGCCAACGTATTGATGGTCACGCCGATGGCGGTGTTCTGCATGATGATGCAAGGACGTTTGCCCCCCATGAACGCACCGGCGCACAGGCCCATGCCCTCATCTTCCTTGTTGGCGGGAATATGAAAGATCTCGGGCCGCGCTTCGACCTCGTCAATGACGCCGGCCAATTGTTTACACGGCACAGTGGTCACAAAACTGATGTCATTGGCCACCAGATCGTCAACGATTTTGCTGTCGATGGACACGAGGATAGTCTCCTTTGAATGTCTGCCTTACGGCGTCAAAATAATCTTGGGGTTGGGCACAAGGCCCGCACGAATATCGGCAAATGCCTTGGCGCCATCGGAAAGGTTGCGCGTTTCAGTCCAGTCGAGCGCGCCCAAGCGGCCATCGAAAATGGCGGCACAGGTTTGGCGGAAATCTTCGGCCGTGTACGTATAGGTGCCGATAAACGTGATCTCCTGTAGGGTCATGCGGCGGACATCCAGGCCACCGGCATCCTCACCCAAACCGATATGCAGGATCACACCACCGGGCTGTGCCAGCGCCGAGGCCGTGGCGCGCGTCGCTGCGTATCCCACTGCGTCGACCACGATGGCATGGAGTGTATCACTGCTGGCAACAGCGTTTTCGCCGCACTGACCAGTCAAGAAGGCACGCCGCGTGTCATTAGGCTCCACAATTGTGATCTCATCCACGCCCATGGCCCTCAGCGACAAAGCTGCAGCAAGACCGATTGCGCCGCCGCCAAGTACAAGTGCGCTACGATCGGCGCTTTCATGTAACGCGTCGAGACCTAACCGCACCGCGTGCCAACTGACCGCCAATGGTTCCGCCAGCGCAGCTTTGCTCATAGGCACGTCGTCAGGGACTGTCACAAGGTTCTGGTTCGGCATCGAAATGAACTGGGCGAATGCACCTTCTCGCGGCGGCATGGAGATGATTTGCCGGGACTCGCAGAGATTTTCACGACCAGATGTGCAGGCGGAACAATCGCCACAGGTGACCAATGGATTGACCGTCACACGACGGCCGTCCTGTGGCCCGCCGACGATCACGCCCGCAGCTTCATGGCCGAGTATCAGTGGCGCGGGTCGACGCTCATCATGACCGAGATAGGCGTGCATGTCCGATCCGCAAATTCCCACGCTGTCAACGCGGATCAAGTGCTCACCGGACGTCGGTGCAGGATCTGCCATGTCCTGAAACGCCAGCGATTCAGGACCTGTGTACACAAGCGCTTTCATTTGGCTGTATACCCCCCATCCACCATCAAGACCTGACCTGTCACATAGGCCGACGCGTCCGAACACAAAAAAAGCAAGGGCCCATCCATGTCCGAAAGCTCTCCATTCCGGCCAATGCAAGTCTGTGCCGCATTCCGCGCCGCACGGTCCGGGTCATCGAAAACCGCGGCCGTCAATTCCGTGTGGAAGAACCCCGGGCCAATCGCGTTTGTATTGATGCCATGCGGTGACCACGCCTCAGCCATGGCGCGCGTCAACTGACCAATGCCTGCTTTCGTCGCGCCGTATGCGATCCCTCCCGGAAAGGCCCGTGTGGTCTGTAACGAAGCGAAATGCACGATACGACCCCAGCCCTTGTCCTTCATCGCGGGCGCAAAGGCCTGACTGATGAAAAAGGGCGCCGCGAGGTTAAGGTTCACTGTCATGTCCCAGCCCTCAGGCGTGACATCATCAGCAGTCTCGCGAGTATTGATACCAGCGGCATGCACCAGAATATCCGGCGCTCCAAAAATATCGGAAACGCGTGAAGCCAAATCCGCGACACTGTCCCTGTCAGACACGTCATGCGCCACACAAGCAGCGGCATCACCGGTGGCGTGTTGCCACGCCTCCAACGCATCGGCGCGGCGGGCGACACCGACAACCTTAGCACCGGCACGCGCCAAGACGGTTGCCGCATGTTGCCCCAAGCCTGAGGAAGCTCCGGTCACACAGGCCACGTGTCCCGTCAGGTCGAACAGGGCGCCTGACATGACTATTCGGTCCCGACCAAATCAAACTCTTCGTCGGGGAAGTATTTGTGGAGACGGATATCCGCCGTCCGGGCGTGTCCTTCCATCCCCTCCAAACGTGCAATGCGTGCAGTGGCTTCGGCCACCGGTTTTGCACCTTCTCGCGTGGCCCGCTGCCACGTCACGATCTTCATGTATTTGTGCACGCTCAGACCACCGGTATAGCTGGCGGCACCCGAGGTCGGCAAAACGTGGTTCGTACCTGACGCCTTGTCGCCAAACGCGACTGTAGTTTCCTCACCCAGGAACAACGATCCGTAGCAGGCCAGACGCCCCAGCCACCAATCCAGGTCTTCAGCCTGAACCGTCAAATGCTCCGGCGCGTATTCGTCGGACGTCGCCGCCATTTCTTCGCGGTCAGCACAAAGAATGACCTCTGCATAGTCACGCCAGGCTTTGGTTGCATTGTCCTTGTTCACTTCGGGCAAATCATCGATCAACCCGGGCACCAGTTCCATGACCTTTTCAGCCAGCGCGCGATCATCGGTTACCAACCAAACGGGCGAGTTGTAGCCATGCTCCGCCTGACCAACCAGATCGACAGCGACAACCATGGGATCCGCCGTTTTGTCGGCCAGAACGAGGCTGTCCGTTGGGCCAGCAATCATGTCGATACCGACACGACCAAACAGCCGACGCTTGGCCTCGGCCACAAACTGGTTGCCGGGACCCACAAGAATGTTGGCCTCGGGCAGTCCAAAGAGGCCAAATGTCATCGCGGCCACACCTTGTACGCCGCCCATGGCAAGAATTGTGTCCGCGCCACACAGATCAGCCGCGTAGATAATTGCGGGCGCAACACCCACCCCGGGGCGCGGCGGTGAACACGCAACAATGTGATTACACCCTGCCACTTTGGCTGTTGTCACTGTCATGATTGCGCTGGCGATATGACTGTATCGCCCACCGGGCACGTAGCAGCCCGCGCCATTGACGGGGATACTCTTTTGCCCGGCAATCAATCCAGGGACGACCTCAATTTCGATATCACGGAGCGTTTCTTTTTGCGCCTCAGCGAAGCGTTTCACATTGGCATGCGCGAACTGAATATCTTTCTTGAGCTGCTCCGGTACCTCGGCCGCCGCTGCCTCGATCTCCTCCCGCGTCAGGATGACGTTGCCATCGTATTTGTCGAATTTGGCTGCGTATTCCATTGCAACGGCGTCGCCGCCTGCCTCGATATCATTCAGGATCGTCCGGACTGTATCGCCCACATCTGAAGCATCGGATTGCGCGGTCAAGGTTGCTTTTTTCAGGTATTCTCGTGTCATGAAACGATCCTATATTCAGATGCCGGAGCGAAGCGCTGAGCGCCTTGTGGTTTAACGGGTGGGCGACAATGACGTCGTGTGGGAAACTCCGCGGTTCAAATTGCCTGAAATAGCACGAATCCATTTACGGGGCTAAATCGCGCACTTGATTCGATACCAATGTAAGCGCTTACAATTTTTCTTGCAAGCGCTTACATTTTCCTTCTTTGGCGTTATGATGGAGCGGTCCAATCCAGGGATTTACGTAAATCGCGACGCAGCAAAACAAGCCAATGACGATGAATCAAGATCACACCAATCCGCTCAAACCCGTGCCAACACTGGCCGATGTTGCGCGGCGGGCGGGTGTGTCAACGGCCACCGTCTCGCGGTGTTTGAACGCGCCGGGCCGCGTGGTCGAAGACACCCGCGAACGTGTCATGTCCGCCGTGAACGAGCTCGGTTACTCCCCCAACTTCAACGCCCGTGCTCTTGCGTCGAAACGCACGAACACGTTTGGCGCAATTATCCCCACAATGGACAACGCCATTTTCGCCCGCGGTCTGCAGGCGTTTCAGGAAGAGTTGGATCAGGCGGGCATTACACTTCTTGTCGCGAGTTCGTCTTACAGACCGGACCTTGAGGAAAAACAGATACGCGCACTTGTGGCCCGCGGCGCAGATGCCCTTTTGTTGATTGGTCACCACCGCAACCCCGACCTTTATGACTTCCTTGAACGCCGTGATGTCCCCGTTCTTGTGACATGGGCCTATGACAGCAGTGCACCACAATCCTCCATCGGTTTTGACAACCGACGCGCCATGACCGCCATGGCGGATGAAGCAATACGACAAGGACATCGCAATATTGGTGTGATCTCGGCGCCCCAGGCCAATAACGACCGGGCGCGCGACAGGGTGCTGGGTGTTCAAGACGCAATGCAAGCGCAAGGGCTAAACCCTAGTGCAATGACACTTATTGAAACCTCATACGGGATAGAAAGCGGCAAAGCGGCCTTTCGCGAATTGATGGGTCGCGCGCCGCGTCCGACGGTCGTGATATGCGGCAATGATGTTCAGGCGGTCGGCGCGTTGCATATGGCGCATGAATTGGGTCTGAAAGTACCCGAAGAAGTCTCAATCACCGGCTTTGATGATATGGAACTCTCCCGCGTTGCACGCCCACCCTTGACCACCGTTCACGTGCCACATCGCGAAATGGGACAGCACGCCGCACGCCTGTTGATCAAAATGGTGGACGGTGGAGAGGCGGGAGAAAGCCTCCGACTGGAAACCAGTTTGCGCCTGCGAGGCACCTTGGCTCCGCCGCCCGTCTGATCTCTTCAATCGCCCCCACCAAACAGGCAAGCGTTGCGGTCCCGGCGCAAGCGCCTAGTATCGCATGTCTAAACCAAGCGCCCTTGGATGTGATCAACGATCGAAAGACAAACTGAATGAGCCATTCGACCCATGAAGCAGAGGAAGACCTGCGCAACCAATCCATCAAGATTTTCCTGAACGGTAGAATTGTCCCGCGCGAGCAGGCACTCGTTTCTGTCTACGATTCTGGCTTCATGCTCGGAGATGGTATGTGGGAAGGTCTACGTCTGTATGATGGTATCTGGGCGTTTTTTGATGAACACATGGATCGCTTGTTCAACGCGTGCAAAACCGTGTCACTAGACATTGGAATGACCAAGACCGAACTGCACGACGCCTTGAACAGAACGGCGGAAGCGAACGGGATGACATCTGATGCACATTGCCGTCTGATGATCACACGCGGTCCGAAAGCGAAGCCATTTCAACATCCGGGGCTTAGCAGATCAGGACCGACTGTTGTTGCCATTCTGGAGCATTCCAAACCAGTGGATGGTTTGCAAACGACAGGCATCCGGCTGGCATCTGTCCCGCAGGTGCGCGGCCTGCCAAACAGTCAGGATCCAAAGCTGAACAGCCATTCGAAGCTGAACTGCGTGATCGCCTGTCTTCAAGCCGAAGAAGCCGGTGCGGACGAAGCATTGATGTTGGATCCGCATGGATTTGTGAACACGACCAATGCGTGCAATTTTTTCATCGTCCGACGCGGCGAAGTTTGGACCTCGACCGGCGACTATTGCATGAACGGTGTGACCCGCCAGAAAGTGATCGACCTGTGCCGTGCCAACGACATCCCCATTCGTGAAAAGAACTATTCGCTTTTTGAAGCCTATGGTGCGGATGAGGCCTTCCTGACCGGCACGTTTGGCGCACAAACCCCTGTGGCAGAAATTGACGGCAAAAAAATCGGTTCTGCGAAAGGTGCAGGCCCTATCACATCTAAGCTGCGCGGGCTTTACAAAGACCTCGTTGCAGAAAATGTAGCCGCGCAAAAAGCAAAGAACACCTAGTGCCCTTTAGCCGGAATTAATTGACAAAAAGCCCGCGCATCATAACATTCGTATACTAATGAATTTCTGTGACAGGGAGTCGTCTTGGCCGCTGCCTATTTCGCACCTCAGGACCTAAGTGAAGCGCTCGAGTTGATGCAGGCCCGGCCTGTGTGTGTCGTGGCGGGCGGTACAGATTACTTTCCAGCTCGTGGCCGCGCTCCGGTTGACCACGACATCTTGGACATCACCCGTGTCAGCAGTTTTCAAGGGATCGAATGGACTCGCGAAAACACATTGCGCATAGGAGCCGCCGCCACATGGACCGAGCTTGTGCGCGCGGATTTGCCCGCGTCATTTGCCGGGCTCAAGGCCGCCGCGCGTGAAGTGGGCAGCATCCAAATCCAAAATACTGCAACCGTTGTGGGTAATCTGTGCAATGCATCACCGGCGGCGGATGGTGTTCCGCCCCTGCTGACGCTGGACGCTGAGGTCGAGGTGGCATCCGTGTCCGGAACGCGGCGTATGGCGCTTTCGGCGTTCCTGCGCGGTCCCAGACACACCGATCTGAAAACCGGTGAACTGGTCACCGCGCTCTATATGCCACAACCACCAGCGCATGCTGTTTCAGCGTTTGAAAAGGCCGGTGCCCGCAAATACCTGGTTATTTCCATCGCTATGACAGCGGTTCTGGTTGGTCTGGATGCCGCAGGGCGTATCGATGTTGCTCGGGTAGCCGTCGGATCATGCTCTCCCGTTGCACAACGGTTGACCCAACTGGAAAAGGACCTTTTGGGATGCGACCCTGCCAAAATCGAAATTGGCTTGCATCATACTGCGCCGCTGTCCCCAATTGATGATGTACGCGCGGATCAAACCTATCGATCTGAGGCTGTTCCACACCAAATCCTGAGGGCAATCCAAGCTGCGGTGCAGTCAAATGGATAAACGTACCGACCTGCACGACATCTCGTTCCACCTGAATGGCCGCGCGTATCACGTCCAGCCAGAGACCGGTGCGCGCCTGTCGCACGTACTGCGCGAAACGCTGGAAATGAGGGACGTGAAAGTCGGGTGCGACGCTGGTGACTGCGGCGCGTGCACGGTTCTGATCGACGGGGCGCCCGTTTGCGCCTGCCTGATGCCGGTGCACCAAGCAGATGGGAAGCAGATCGAAACACTGGCCGGATTGATCGCCGAAGACCCGACGGCACAATCCCTGGCGCGAAGTTTCGAGGCACATGGCGCCGCGCAATGTGGCATTTGCACACCCGGCATGATGGTCTCTGCTGTCGCTCTGCTGCGCAGCACACCTTCGCCAGATAGCCCACAGGTCGAAGATGCTTTGGGCGGCGTTTTGTGCCGGTGCACCGGCTACCGCAAAATTATAGATGCTGTTCTTCGCACCGGTGCAGAGCACCCGAAACATGACGCAACTGGTCACACCGGCGCGTCCATTCACCGCTTGGATGGCGCAGCAAAACTGTCCGGAACCGAACGCTTTGGTGATGATATCGCCCCGCCCGATACCCTTGTTGTGCGCGTTATCAGATCTCCCTTTCATCGCGCTGGTTTCCAGTTCGGAGATATAGATACGTGGGTGCAAAATACCCCCGGCATTGAGGCTGTGATTACCAGCGCCGACATCAAGGGCGAAAACTGTTTCGGCGTCATTCCGGCCTTCGCCGATCAACCTGTCTTCGCAGAAAACGAATGCCGGTTTCGTGGTGAAGCCGTAGCAGCGGTGATTGGCACACCTAAGGCAATTGAGCGATTTGATGACACGCAATTCCCGATAGACTGGTCTGAAAGAAAGGCCAGTTTGACCATCCCTGAAGCAATGGCAGACGGCACAGATCTGTTGCATAGTGATCGCGCAGGGAACGTTATGTGTGGTGGCTTTGTCACCTGCGGTGACCCTGATGATGCGCTCGGGGCGGCAGATGTGACTGTCAAAGGACATTTCTCCACAGCATTTGTCGAACACGCTTACATAGAACCCGAGGCCGGGTTTGCGATGCTCCGCAATGGCCGTGTTGAAGTTCATGCCTGCACGCAGGCCCCCGTTATGGACTTGGAAGGGCTTGAAATTATTCTGGGGCTTGATCGATCCGATATCCGCGTGGTGCCGACTGGTGTGGGCGGTGGCTTCGGGGCCAAGCTTGATCTTTCCGTCCAACCCTATCTGGCGTTGGCCATGCTCAAAACCGGCAAGCCCGTCCGGATTACCTATTCCCGAACAGAATCGATGCAATCCACGACAAAGCGCCACCCTGCGGAAATCACGATGCAGATTGGGGCAACGCGGGATGGACAGCTCAGCGGAATGACATTTGACGGGCTGTTCAATACCGGCGCCTATGCGAGCTGGGGTCCCACGGTCGCCAACCGGGTTCCGGTTCACGCCTCGGGGCCATACCGCGTGACAGATTACCGCGCCGATGCAAAAGGTATCCACACCCATTGCCCACCTTCGGGGGCTTTCCGGGGGTTCGGGGTGCCGCAATCTGCTGTGGCGCAAGAGAGCCTTTTTGACGAATTGGCCGATAAACTCGCAATTGACCCGTTGGAGTTCCGCATCCTGAACGCATTGGAGAACCACACACCAACCGTCTGTGGTCAGGTGTTTGAGCAAGGCGTTGGGATCAAGGCCTGCTTCGAAGCATTGAGGGCAGCCTGGAAAGCGGAAAATGCCGAAGCCCAACGCCACAACGTCAAAAACAGCACGGTAAAACGCGGTGTCGGCCTGGCCGGGGGTGGTACGGTTGCGGGAACACATCTCTGCCCAATCCCTCGACGATCAAGGCCGGTATCCGCGCAGACGGACAGGTTTTCCTGCATCAGGGCGCGATGGATATCGGTCAGGGCGCGAACACGGTCATCGCCCAGATTTTTGCAACAGCCCTCGGCGTTCCAACACACCGTTTAGAGCTTATTGGAGGCGATACGGATGTCACCCCCGACGCGGGAAAAACCTCCGCCTCGCGCCAGACATTTGTGTCCGGGAACGCCGCACGGCTCACAGGCGAAGCACTCAGGGCGCATATCCTGAAACTGGTGAATGCCAGCAAGGATGCGGTCATAGAAATCGGTCAGGGCGTTCTGACAGTACGCGATGAGGCGGGTCAGCACGACATCGATCTGGCGACGTTCGATGCGGATGCAGAAGGCTATGTTCTGCGTGCCGAAGAGACCTATGACCCGCCGACCAAGCCATTAGATGAAAACGGGCAAGGCATCCCCTATGCGCAGTTTGGCTATGCCGCGCATTTGGCTGTGGTCGAGGTGGATGTTGCTCTGGGAACCGTAAAGCCCATCAAATTTGTGGCCGCACATGACGTGGGTCATGCTATCAATCCGCTTCTTGTCGAAGGACAAGTGGAAGGTGGCATAGCGCAGGGGTTGGGCATGGCATTGATGGAAGAATACATTCCCGGTCGCACCGAAAACCTGCATGACTATCTGATCCCGACCATTGGAGACATTCCACCCATCCAGACGATCATCATCGAGGAACCTGATGCACACGGGCCATATGGGGCCAAGGGGCTGGGAGAGCATGTTCTTATCCCCACGGCACCTGCACTCTTGAACGCGATAAAGAATGCCACCGGCGCAAGGATCACCCAACTCCCGGCAACCCCCGCTCGCATAAGGGCGAAACTGCGGGAACAGGCCGATGGCTAAAAACCCTCAACGCCCTGACAAACCGGAAAAAATCCGCTGCGATGCCTGCCCTGTGATGTGTTACATCGCCGACGGCAAGTCAGGAGCCTGCGATCGCTATGCGAACCATGCCGGTGAACTGGTGCGGCTGGACCCGTTGACGATCATCGAGAATACAGGTCAAAAACTGGTTCCTTTTCTGGGCGAAACGGAGCCGGAAGACTGGGACGGGGATATCGTGCAGGGCGGTCGCCCTTTCGTGACCGCCATCGGCGCGGGCACAACCTATCCCGACTATAAACCAGCACCGTTCATTGTCAGCCAGGAGGTCGAAGGCGTGGATATGGTCACAGTCGTGACCGAAGGCATCTTTTCCTATTGCGGCGTCAAAGTGAAAATCGACACAGATCGGCACATCGGACATGAGCGCGATGTTGTGAGGGTTGAGGGTGAGCCAATCGGCCATGTGATGACATCCGAATACGGGTCCAAAATGTTGTCATTGGGCGGGGTTGAACATCTGACGGGGGGCACAAAACCCGAAGGTCGCGTGACCTGCGACGCGCTGTTGCGCCTTTGTAATCGCGAGGCCGTGGATATGGTGATCGGTGAAGCGGACCATGCCACTCAGATCACCGTTCAGGCAGGGCAACCTCCGATCATCAATGGTGTGACTGAAAAACTGATGCGCGTTGGTTGTGGTTCCGCCGCGATTGGCATGTTCGCCAAGCAATGGCTGGATCACGTTGACGATGTCGTGGTCGTCGACGACCACATCACTGGCGTTTTGTCGGAACATGAGGCGGGCAAACAGCTTGATGTGCCTGCGACAGGCATCAAGATAATGGGCCGGCGCTCAACACCCGGAAGATACTTCCAGGTGGCAGATCCCGGAACCGGCTGGGGTGGCACAAATGTCGAAGACCCACTGTCCATACTGGGGCCATTTAACCCCAAAAAAGCGTGGGCAGGTCAAAGGCTCCTGATGGTGTCAACCACCGGCGAACAATATGCCTATTTTGAACTGGATGAAGACCTGACCCCGCAACCCGCAAATATACCTGCGGCGCTGAAAGCATCCGCGGACCTTATCGCTGAAAACTGCGAACCTTCTGTTTGTTCGGTGCTCTTCATGGGCGGCGCCGGGGGCAGCCTGCGGGCGGGTGTCACGGAAAACCCCGTGCGCCTGACACGGTCGGTCAAGGACGCACTGACCTATGTATCATGCGGTGGCGCGCAGGCCTACATTTGGCCCGGCGGGGGCATAACGGTGATGGTCGATGTGATGGATATGCCGCCTGGATCTTTTGGGTATGTGCCAACGCCTGCCTTGGTTGCTCCCGTGGAATTTACAATGCGTGTCAGGGACTATGGCGCATTGGGTGGCTACATGGAGGAAATCCGCAAAATCGAGACCCTTGATGGGCCAAGCCTGCGCAAAGTCGACCAGCCCGCGGGGCAACCCGATCCAATGGACCGTGCTCACTATCGTTGGCCCAAGGGGGTGTCATGACCGCACAGGCAACACTTCTTTCGGATGGAAAGCGCCTGCACCTGAACCACGGGCCTATTGATTTGATCGCCGGGGCGGACGGCCCGGAAAATGCGCGTCAGGAGGCCTTCGCCACTGCCACAGAGCGATTCAATTCCGTGCTGGAAGAACTGGTGAAAGAACTGCCACTCCTGCGTCGTCAACTCACAGCCACTGCGCCACATCCCACTGGCCGAATAGCGCAACGAATGGATGCTGCCACGCGGATGCACTGTGATAGGTTCATTACCCGCATGGCCGCCGTCGCGGGCGCTGTTGCAGACGAAATACTCTGTTCCATGAGCCAAACCGCCCCTCTGACACGCGCCTATGTGAACAATGGGGGCGACATTGCGTTGCAACTCGCGCCGGGCCACACATTTGTCAGCGCCATTCACCTGCCGAACGGCGCAGAAATCGGGCGGATCCGCGTAGCTGCCGAACAGGACGTCCGTGGGATCGCAACATCCGGTCGACATGGTCGGAGTTTGTCTCTGGGCATCGCCGATAGTGTCACTGTTCTGGCGCAAAACGCCGCACAGGCAGATGCTGCCGCAACTTTGATCGCAAATGCGGTCGATCTTCCAGACCATCCTGGTATCGAGCGCGCTCCAGCGAACAGCCTTGATCCAGACAGCGATCTGGGCTCCAAACCTGTGGTTGTTGGACGAAGCGACCTGCAGCACGGTGATGTTTCAACTGCACTGGCCGCGGGGTTAGCCTGCGCACATCACATGAAGAACCGGGGACTCATTGCGGATGCTGCCTTGTGTCTGGACGGACAATTGGAAATTTTGGGCTCGCATATAGCGCCCAATAAAAGGAGCCTGGCCTATGCCTGAAATTATCCTGCGAAAAACGGTGCAGGCCAGCGAAGAAGTCTTTCACGAAGGCGGTCCGGTCGCCAACACGCCACTTTTGCGCGGCTCCATTATGGCGATCCTCAAAAATCCGTTTGCGGGGCGATATGAACCTGACATCCAGCCCTTCATGGAAGACCTCAAGCCACTTGGTCTGTCGATGGCACAAAAGCTTGTCACCCTGCTGGGCGGTGCGGATGGCATTGAAGGGTACGGCAAAGGTGCAATTGTCGGCGAAGCGGGCGAGATTGAGCATGGCGCGCTTTGGCATGCGCCGGGCGGCTACGCGATGCGCGAGTTACTGGGTGACGCAAAGGCTATCGTGCCGTCTACCAAAAAGGTAGGCGGCGTGGGCGCACGGTTGGACGTGCCGATCACCCATATCAACGCCTCTTACGTTCGCGGCCACTTTGACGCGATGGAAGTGGGTTGCAACGATGCCCCACGCGCTGACGAATTGGCGTTCGTGTTGGTGATGACCACCGGCGCCCGCATCCATGACCGCGCGGGCGGATTGGCTGCAACAGATATCCAAGGAAAGGACGGGCTCAGATGAAAGCGAAAATCCGGAAAATTGCCGTGAACATCGAAGAAACGCATATTGAAATGGACCGCGCTATTGACCCTGTCACCCGCAAGGCCGTGGCTGTCGCCGTGATCGAAAACCCCTTTGCAGGCACGTATCAGGAAGACCTGAGCCTCCTGATGGAGATCGGAGCGGAGTTAGGCGGTCTCTTGGGCGCGCGGTGCGTCGAGGCGTTGGGCATCACACCGGAGCAGGCCGAGAGTTACGGTAAATCTGCCATGGTCGGTGAACGTGGCGAGCTTGAGCATGCCGCCGCAATCTTGCATCCGCAACTGGGCGCACCACTCCGCGCGGCCGTTGAAAAGGGCGCCGCTCTGGTGCCGTCATCCAAAAAAATGGGAAGCCCGGGCCAGGTATTGGATGTTCCTTTGGGGCACAAGGATGCGGCTTATGTCCGCAGTCATTTCGATGGCATCGAAGTCCGCCTGAACGATGCGCCGCGCGCCGGTGAGATTATGGTCGCTGTGGCTGTGACGGATGGCGGACGTCCCTTGCCGCGCGTCGGTGGATTGGAAGCAAAAGACGCTGAGGGCAAGGATGGTCTGCGATGATCATTCCGCTCCATTGAGCCAATTGGGACCCTGATGAGCACACTCGATAAAAAGCGGACAGATGACTACCTGTTGGATGATCAGGTCGGGTATTTGTTGCGTCTGGCCAGCCAGCGCCACAGTACGATTTTTCAAGCGCACATGTTAGACGGCCTCACGCCCACGCAATTCGCGACCATAGCGCGTTTGGCGCAGCACGGTCGCTGTTCGCAAAACCAACTGGGGCGTCACGCGGCGATGGACATCGCGACCATCAAAGGCGTTGTGGATCGGCTTCGGCAAAAGGGATTGGTGCACACAGAACCGTCGCTGGAGGACAAACGGCGGAGTCTGGTCTCCCTGACAGAACGAGGGCATGCAGTGATGCAAGATCTGTTCGCGGCAGGTCAAACTATCACAGAAGGCACGCTTAAACCCCTTAGTGCCGAAGAACAGCAGACCTTCGTTTCGTTGCTCCGTAAGCTGACTTGAAGCCCCGCACCGGACTTAGATCACCTCGGGCAAACGTTGCGCGGGCGGTGTGTTTCGACTGCGATGGCTGGTCACAACGCCATCGATGATCGTCATGCCAACACCGGGAAGATTACCCAACTGAACTGATTCCAAAAGGCCATTCCCCGGTGCATGTTGCGCCTGATCCATCAGAACAAAATCCGCACATTTGCCCTTTTCTATCAAACCAGTATCCAACTCGCGCCGCCGTGCAGTGTTGCCGTTGGCAAAGCAAAACGCAGTTTCCGCTGCGACATTGCCGAGCGACGACAACATGGCCACCATTCGCATGATTCCAAGGGGCTGCACACCCGATCCGGCGGGGCCATCCGTGCCCAGAATGATCTGATCCAGCTTGTCCAGTTCACGCGCCGTGTTCAGCGTAAGAAGGGCGGCACGTTCATTCCCGTTATGTACAATTTCAAGTGCGGCAGTGCAGTTTTCACAGAGGCAAACGATCTGATCGTCCGGCAAAGCGGAATGTCCGCCATTAATATGACCAACGACATCTGTCCCCGTTTCCAGCACCATATCCGCATCGATCAGCCCCGAACCTGGAATTGACGGGCCCCCCGTATGGATCGTGCTTTGTATACCGTATTTTCTGGCCCAATCGACCATCTGATTGGCGGTTTTACCGTCCTTTACGGTGCCCAGGCCAACCTCGCCCAACAATTTGACCCCTGCATCAGCGAGGTCTTTGAAATCCTGCTCTTCCATGCCGTGTTCAATCACCGGTGCGCCAGCATGCACCTTAACACCCGAGGGCCGGAAATTTTCGTACCAGCGCTGCGCCGCGATCGACATGGCCTTGAGACCAACAATATCCTTGGGACGACCCGGCATATGCACTTCACCCGCCGAAATCAGTGTTGTGACGCCCCCATGCAGCGTTGAGTCGATCCAATGAAGCTGTTGCTGTCGTGGTGTGTAATCACCCACAACCGGATGGACATGGCTGTCAATCAGACCAGGCGCAAGCGTGACGCCCTTAGCATCAACAGTGGTTGTCGCCCCGTCACAATCCAGATCCGCCTCGACACCCCAGGTGTTGATCTTGCCGTCCAGAGCAACCAAACAATCGCCCTCGAAAATAGGCTCTTCGATCTTACCGGAGAGGATCATACCGATGTTTTTGATGACCAGCTTGTTGCTCATGATACCTCCCGTCGATGATGCACGTATCGTTAGTATGCACATGACCCAAGACAAAGAAAGTCTTGCTGACCTGGCTGTTTTGATATGCACATTGGCGACCCCGGCAGGATTCGAACCTGCAACCTGCCCCTTAGGAGGGGGCTGCTCTATCCAGTTGAGCCACGGGGCCGCTATCGTCTTTGTTATCCGGCGGGATTCTGTTTGTCATCGGGGCAATTTCAGAAACTTGCGAACCGGCAATGCTTGATCCGACAAGACTGTTCGCGGTAACACTTGGAGGACCTCGCACAGGAAGAAGCTTCGTGACAGATAATGATAACCGCCCGCTGACGCTCCGCGATGTTTCCGACGCATCGGGTGTATCGGAAATGACCGTGAGCCGAGTTTTGCGGAACCGAGGCGATGTATCGGACGCGACACGCAAACGGGTTTTGGAAGCGGCGCAGGAACTGGGATATGTTCCCAACAAGATAGCGGGTGCTTTGGCCAGCCAGCGCGTCAATCTGGTGGCCGTTGTGATTCCGTCGATGTCCAACATGGTTTTCCCGGAAGTCATGACCGGCATCAGCCAAGTGCTGGATGATACCGAGCTGCAGCCGGTCGTTGGCATCACCGGGTATCAACGGGAAAAAGAAGAAAAAGTCCTCTACGAGATGTTGTCCTGGCGCCCGTCCGGCGTGATCATTGCAGGCCTCGAACATTCAGAAGCATCGCGGGCCATGCTGGCGGCGTCTGGCATCCCCGTTGTGGAAATTATGGATGTAGATGGAACACCCGTAGACTCCGTCGTGGGGATTTCGCACCGGTTGGCCGGGCAAAAAATGGCGAAGGCAATCTTGAAGGCGGGTTACCAGCAGATCGGATTTCTGGGTACGAAAATGTCGCTGGATCATCGCGCGCGCAAGCGGTTTGAGGGCTTCACCGAAACTCTTGGCAAGGCGGGCGTTGAGATCATCGACAAGGAATTTTATACCGGTGGCTCGGCCTTGGTGAAAGGCCGCGAGATGACCCAGGCCATCCTGGATCGCAACGAAGAGATCGATTTCCTCTACTATTCGAACGACATTATCGGTGCCGGCGGACTTCTCTATTTGCTTGATCAGGGTATCGACGTTCCGGGTCAGATTGGTCTGGCCGGGTTCAATGGCGTCAACCTTCTGAAGGGGCTGCCCAAAGAGCTGGCCTCGATGGACGCGTGCCGCCTGGAAATCGGCAAACGCGCGGCACAGGTGATCGTGGATCGTGTCAACGGTGATGCAGGATCACAGCGCATTGTGCTGGAACCAACAATTAGTTTTGGCGATACGCTCAAGCGTCGTTAACAACCGCAAATCACGAAATTGAAAAACCCCCGCCCAGCAATCTGGACGAGGGTTCTTTTTGTTTCAGGCAAGCAACTGAGTTAGTGCTTTTTACCTTTGATGGGTGCCCAGATCCGTTTGTTGGTTAGGTATAGAAGAACCGACAGAAGTGTCAGGAAAATCACACCCGTCAGGCCCGCATGTTTGCGCGCCATCAATTTGGGTTCAGCGGTCCACATCAGGAATGCAGACACATCTTCGGAGATGTGGTGCAGATCCGTACTGTGACCGTCTGCGAATTCAACGTCATCGCCGTAAAGCGGCGGTGCCATCGAAATCCAACCTCCAGGGTAAGCCGTATTTTCGTACAGCGTCACACCCGCCTCTTCCTTCTCTTCACCGGTATAGCCGGTCAAAAGCGAGACGATGTATTCAGGACCACCCATACCTTTGAGCAGTTGATTAATCCCGGTGCCTTCTGGGCCATGGAACCCGGCACGAGCCTTCGCCATCAAGCTAAGATCCGGTGCGTTCTCCAGACTGGAGCCCGGAAAATGATCATTCGGTGTTGCAGGACGCGTATCATCCAGCTCGGGGTCGAACACTTCAAAGTTCTGTTCGGCATAAGCGCGCACCTGATCTTCCGGCAGATGCGGACCGCCCTCATCGCTCAATGTGCGCAGTGGCACGTATTGCAAGCCATGGCAGGCCGAGCAGATTTCCGTGTAAACCTGCAGGCCACGCTGCAACTGGTTCTGGTCGAATTTGCCAAAAGGTCCCTCGAAAGAGAAATCCACATCGTGAACGTGACCTTCGGCTCCAGCCGCCATGGCACCCCCTGCAGAGAGGGTCAGGGCCGTGACAGCAGCAATGCTGAGTTTCTTCATCATGATCCCGTTTCCTTATTCCGCAGGTGTTTCGGCTTTGCCGTAATGCGATTCGAAGTCCGCCTCGATGGTTTCCGGTGGCGCTGTCGGTTTTTCGACAACACCTAGGATCGGCAGGATCACCAGGAAGTAGGCAAACCAATAGGTCGAGGCGATAAGTGAATAGGTCGCATAGGGTTCTTCCGCAGGACGCGCACCCAGCCACATCAGCGCGATGAAATCGACAACCAGCAGCAGGAACCACCATTTGAACATCGGCCGGTACCGGCCCGAGCGTACGCTGGACGTATCCAGCCAAGGCACCAGAGCCATAACCGCAATGGCGCCAAACATCGCCAGAACACCGAAGAACTTGGCGTCGATGATGCCGCCGGTCACCCAGCTTGCCAGCTGCACAACCCAGACTTCACTCGTGAAGGCCCGCAGGATGGCGTAGAACGGCAGGAAGTACCATTCGGGCACGATATGTGCCGGCGTCGCCAGCGCGTTCGCTTCGATATAATTATCCGGGTGGCCAAGGTAGTTTGGCATGAAACCGACGACCGCAAAGAAAACCACCATGATCACGGCAAGGGCGAAGAGATCCTTGATGACGAAATAGGGCCAGAAGGAAACCGTGTCTTTGTCGGCTTCTGCTTTGGAGCCACGACGGACGTCTACACCCGTTGGGTTGTTGTTCCCGGTGGTGTGGAACGCCCAGATGTGAACAGCCACAAGTGCGGCAATCACGAAGGGCAGCAGATAGTGCAGCGAGAAGAAGCGATTCAGCGTGGCGTTATCCACCGCCGGGCCGCCCAACAGCCATGTCTGGATAGGCTCACCGATAAACGGGATCGCCCCAAAGAGACCGGTGATAACCGTCGCACCCCAGAAGGACATCTGACCCCATGGCAAAACGTACCCCATAAAGGCCGTACCCATCATCATCAGGTAGATCAACATGCCGATGATCCATGTAATCTCACGCGGGGCTTTGTAAGAGCCGTAATAAAGACCGCGGAAGATGTGCAGGTAGACGGCAAAGAAGAAGAGCGATGCGCCATTCATGTGCAGGTAGCGGAGAAAATGCCCGCCATTCACGTTGCGCATGATGTGCTCAACCGAGGCAAAGGCCAGATCGACATGCGGCGTGTAATGCATAACCAGCACAATGCCCGTGATGATTTGCAGCGCCAGACAGAAAGTCAGAACGATCCCCCAAATCCACATCCAGTTCAGGTTCTTTGGCGTGGGGATCATAATGGTGTCGTAAAGCAGGCCTACAATCGGCAAGCGGCTATGCAGCCACTTTTCGCCGTTTGATTTTGGTTCGTAATGATCGTGTGGAATTCCGGACATTTGCGCGCTCCCTTATCCCAGTTTGATCGTCGTTTCATCGACGAATGCGGCCACAGGTACTGGCAGGTTTTCAGGGGCAGGTCCCTTACGGATACGACCCGATGTGTCATAGTGCGATCCGTGGCAGGGGCAGAACCACCCGCCGAAATCACCCGCGTCACCCAGCGGAACGCAGCCCAGGTGGGTACAAACGCCGATCTGAACCAGCCATTCCCCTGTATTTTCCGCATCACCAAACGGTGGCAGCGAACGGTTGCTGTCATCTCCGGGTGCCGGGCCCAAATTGGCGTTGCGCGCATCTGCATCCGGCAGATCCGCCAGATCAACGGCACGAGCCTCTTCGATTTCTTCCGGGGTCCGGCGACGGATGAAAACCGGCTTGCCTAACCATTTTACGGTCAGCTGCGTGCCGGGCTCAACGCTGCCGACATCCACCCGGATCGAGCTCAACGCTTGAACGTCAGCGGATGGGTTCATCTGGTTCACCAGCGGCCAAACGGCTGCTCCGGTGGCAACAACACCTGTACCGGCTGTCGCATAATACAGGAAATCCCTGCGGGTGCCTTCGTGATCGTCTGCGTGGGACACGAGGTTCTCTCCATTCTGGTGCCGAATGCGGCTCATGCAATCTGGGGCCGCAGGAATCCTGCAACCTTTCCATCGCGATGTTTAACTGTGCTTTTCAGGCCAGTCCAGAGCACATTACCGCAGAATTGATCAGGGCGCGCATGTGTCGCGCTTGAGAGTGCAGGTTTCCGGGTGTAAGCAAGAGGAAAAGCACGCAGGCACAACCTAAAAGAGGCCCAATCCATGAACAAACTCTTAAAATCTACCGCAGCGGCGCTCTGTCTGCTGGCAGCCCCCGCCAGCGCCGAATTTGAATTGAGCTTCTATCTGGGTGTCCAAAACGTTCAGGACAGTACCGCATCGGGTACATTCCCCGGCGGCGCGCCTGTGAGTCGCAGCTTCAATTGGGAAGGTCGTCCACTGGAAAACCCCTATTACTACGGGGGCCGCGCAATGTGGTGGACACAACAGAACATCGGTTTCGGCATCGAAGGCACACATACCAAGGCCTATGCATCCACCGCTGATCTTGTTGCCGTCGGCGCCAACAGCTTTGAATTGTCCGATGGCCATAACATCGTAACCGCCAACATCATGAAACGTTGGCCCGGTCTGTTTACCAATCAGAACTTCACGCCCTACCTGGGCGCAGGTGCTGGTGTGGCCATCCCACACGTGGACGTGGCCGTGAATGGCGCGTCAAACCGGACCTTTGGTTTTGAAGTGACCGGCCCTGCCCTGCGTGGCATTGCGGGTGTCAAATATGACCTCAACGACCGGTGGGCATTGTTCAGCGAATATCAGATCACATGGTCCGACAACGATATCACCATTGACCCCGACCCCCTTGTGGCAGGTCAGACACCGGGCAAAATCAGCACCGAAATCATCACACATGCCGTGAATTTCGGGATCAGCTATAGCTTCTGATCAGGCGTGATCATTCGGGCGCGGTGGCTTTCATGCTGTCGCGCTCATTAAATACGGCAAACCAGTCATCAAGCGCATCGTTACCCTTGCGCCAATTCCGATCACCGTGGCGGAAATCAAGATAGGCCAAGGCACAGGCTACGGAAATGTGGCTCATGTCCAACGGGCCGGACAAATGGCTCATCCAGCGTGTGTTGATCGCCGAGACCGCGCCCGCCGCTTTCTTCCACTGTGCATCCAGCCAATCCTCAGATTGATATTCCGCCGGACGCAGGCGCTTTTCGTACGTCATCAACACACCGGCATCCATGATCCCATCTGCGGTCGCTTCCAGCGTCAATGTCTCCCAGAGACGGGCGTCGGGGTAAAACCCACAGCCAGCCCGGGCATCCAGAAACCGCGTGATGACGCGACTGTCATAAAGAGCCGGGCCATCATCGCGCACCAGTGTCGGCAGTTTGCCCATCGGGTTGGCCGCCGCAACCGCAGCATCCGTGTTGTAAGGCGTGGTCATGGCCGAAACCACGTCAACCTCGTCCAGAGTGCCGCTTTCATGCAAAAATACGCGCACTTTGCGCGCAAAGGGCGATGCGTCAGCTGAGATTAGTTTCATTTCAAAGAACTCCTTTTGCGCCAATCTTCAACTGGCATCCATTATCTCTCTGGTCCGCATCATTCATTCCTTGGGCGCGACACCTGCCATCAGGGCCGCCAGAATGCGAACCTCGTTGCCCATTCCGTAGGCATCCATCTGCGCCGCGGCTCGTAGCCGAACCGGGTCGGGTTTATTCTGGCCCAGTTTCCATGTGCCATGAATTTCCTCAACCCGCATCCTGCAGGGCACGATCTGACGCATCATTCTGTGCAACGCGTCAGGTGTCATCTTGTCGGCAGTCCAGGCAGGTTTCGGCGCCAGCTTATTCTCGAATTCCGCCGATTGCCGATCCAACAAATCACGCATTTCCTCCGCCGGACGCAAAGTGATCTCTCCAACCAGATGCACGGACACATAGTTCCACGTCGGGACCTGATCCTCAACCTCATACCAATCCGGTGAAACATAGGAATGGGGGCCTTGTATGGCCAACCGCGCGCTCATCGGGGATTTGAGAAGTCGCGCGATAGGGTTGGAACGCACGAGGTGAAATTCGGCAACCGTGCCGTCCTTGGACAACAAAAAAGGGATGTGACTGATCAACGGCACATCGGATGTGTTGACTGCTAACACACCAAATCCCTGCTCTCGGGCAAACGTTATGTTCTGTGCATCTGTTTCAGTGCGAAATATCGGGTTGGGATGCATGATGCATGTCCTTGCTGACAAACCGCGCGCATGATGTCAATCATGGGGTTCTTTGCAAGAAAAGCATTGTACCAAGCACAATCAGCACATGTCAGGGGAAGGCGATACCGTCGTCACCGGACTGCCATACGGCATTTTTGAACATGATCTGTGCAAAGATGTCCGATGATTTGAACGCTGCCAGCCACTGGATCACATCAGGCCATGCCTGCGCCTCAAACCAGGTCAGATCCACATGTGAAACTGTCTGACAAAGGGCAATATCGCCATATCCGCCAAACGTGGTTTCGCCCCGAACAGCCAATCCTGCCCTGACAGTTGATCGTTAAGCGCCGCGATAAAAACAGACGCCTTGGCGCGTTCTGATTGCGCATCAACGTCGTTGTAGCGAGAGACATATTTGTACTTGTCCAACGCGGATTTGAATGGTCCATCATTCGCAGCGATCAACGCATGCCCCTTTTCTGGCATGTCGAGCCAGTCTTCTGGATCCTGCTGTTCCAGCGCCCAGAGCATGATATCAAGGCTTTCATCAATCACGTCCGATCCGTTTTGCAGACAGGGAACGGTGGCACTGGGCGAGGCTTTCAAAAAGGCGTCTGGTTTGTCCCGCAAAAGAATCTCACGCAGCTCAACGGCCTGACCGGATGACATCACGGCCAACCGCGCCCGCATGGCATAAGGGCATCGACGGAAAGACCAAAAGATGGGCTTTGACATCCGATCAGGCCACCAGCCTTTGACCATTCTGGTCGCGGATCGTGGCGGTCACAATCTGACCCTCGATCTGATCCGCGCTAAAATCCACCTCGGTGAATTGTTCGGTCCGGCCCATCCGCGCATTTTCCATCAATATCTGATGCTGCTGACCAATCTGTTTTTGCAGGTGGCGGGTCACTTGCCGCGCACCGGCAGCACGCAAGCGCGCGGCGCGTTCCTTGATGACCGCGCCCTTCACCTGTGGCATCCGCGCCGCTGGTGTGCCCTGCCGGGGTGAATAGGGAAAGACATGCAACCACGTCAGGTCACAATCTTCGACCAAACGAAGCGAATTTTCGAAATGCGCCTCTGTTTCCGTGGGAAAGCCCGCGATTATGTCGGCACCAAAGGTCATGTCAGGCCGCAGCTTGCGGGCGTCTTCTGAAAAACGAATTGCATCATCACGCAAATGCCGCCGCTTCATGCGCTTGAGGATCAGGTCATCGCCGTGCTGTAGGCTCAGATGCAGATGCGGCATAAACCGCGGTTCCGACGCAATGGCCAGCATCAGATTATCGTCCACTTCAATCGAGATCGATCGACGAAATCCGCAGACGCGGCAAATCAGGAACCAATTTGAGAATGCGCACGACCAGATCACCCAAACGCGGCTCTGATGGAAGATCAGCACCCCAACTGGTCAAATCCACGCCGGTCAACACAACTTCGTTGTATCCGCGATCCACAAGTCGCTTGATCTGGTCCACCACAACGCCCGCCGGGACAGACCGCGAATTGCCTCGGCCGTAAGGTATGATGCAAAACGTACAACGGTGATCGCATCCGTTCTGCACCTGAACATAGGCGCGCGACCGACTTCCGAACCCGTCGATCAGATGCCCTGCCGTTTCGGTGACTGACATGATGTCATCGACCTGCACCGCTTCGGTTTCACCGATGAACTCAGACGCCAGACCTGTCCACGTGTCCGCCTGCATTTTTTCTGCGTTGCCAATGACAGCGTCGACTTCGGCCATTTCGGCAAAGGTCTGCGGTTCAGTTTGCGCCGCACATCCCGTAACGATCAATCGTGCGTCCGGGTGCGCACGGCGCAGTTTGCGAATTTCCTGCCGTGCCTTGCGCACCGCCTCTGCTGTTACAGCGCAGGTGTTTACCACAACAGCATCCTGCAGCCCCGCCGCCGCAGACAATTCTTTCATCGCTTCGGTTTCATAGGCATTCAAGCGACAGCCAAGGGTCGCAAAGACCGGCGCGCCCGTCATGTGATCGTCTCCAGGAACGCGGCTGTGAAAACCCCGTTGCAAACGTGCATCGTGGGCCCTGTCATCCAGACACCGTCATCCCGCCAACTGACATCCAGCGTGCCACCATCCAGATCAATCCGCACATTCCGGCCTGTCAGACCACGCCGCGCCGCCGCAACCGCCGTTGCGCACGAAGACGAGCCGGATGCCTGTGTGATGCCCACACCTCTTTCCCAGACGCGCATCCGGATGTGATCCGGTCCCACGATGCTGGCCACCTGCACGTTGGTCCGTTCAGGATAGAGAGGATGATGCTCATAGAGCGGTCCGAACTGTTCGAGGTCGACGGCCTCCACATCATCCACGAAAAACGTGCAATGCGGATTGCCCATGCCCGTGGCCGTCGGTGCCCCGTCAATTGGCAGCTCAAGCGTCTCCATCTCTTGAGTCAAGGGGATTTCCGACCAGACCAATTGAGGATATCCCATATTGACGGATGTGGCGCCGCTCCCTGCGTCTTTGGCAATGAGGTTGCCCCGTTCCGTTGTCAGATGGACCGTGGATTTTCCGGTTTCATCCATCAAGTGCCGCGCGATACAGCGGGTCGCATTGCCACAAGCCGCCGACGTCGTGCCATCCGCATTATAGAAAATCAGGCTGGCATCGGTGCCCTCTGTGCCACCAGGGGCAATCACAGCCAATTGGTCAAACCCAACGCCAAAACGGCGATCTCCGATGGCAATCGCCATAGCAGGGGTAACTTCAATTTCATGCGCACGCGAATCTACAACGACGAAGTCGTTGCCCAGCCCATGCATCTTCATAAAGGGCAAATCTGAATTTGTGCGCGGTGTCATAGGGGCGCATATAAACGCGGCGATATGATGAATCCAGCATCGCATTCGATTTACTTGGATTTTCGGGCTTGACCCCCGCTGCGCGACTTTCTAGATAGGCCGCCTAGTGGGCCGTTAGCTCAGTTGGTAGAGCAACTGACTTTTAATCAGTGGGTCGCAGGTTCGAATCCTGCACGGCTCACCACTGAAATCCTTTTCAGAACGCAATGCGCGGCACGTACCGTGCGCTGTTTCCCGCTCGGTTTACCGTGTAAAAAACACGTCTCGTCAGAAGAACAGGTTCAAACCCGTAAGTGACACGATTAGAAACAGTATCGTCATGATCCCACCCGATCGCACAAAATCAATCACCCGGTACCCTGCCGGACCCATGATCAAAGCGTTGACTTGATGGGTCGGGATCAGGAACGAGTTGGAGGTGGAAATTGCTACTGTCAGCGCAAAGACCGCCGGATCCCCGCCAGCGGCAATCGCGATGGACACGGCCAAAGGCACCAACAAAACAGTCGCACCCACATTTGACATGACCAGCGTAAATGCAGTTGCCAACACGGCCAAGCCCACCTGCAATGCCCAAATTGGCCACCCATCCAGCAAAGTCAAAATCTGACTTGCAATCCAATTCGCCGTTCCCGTATTTTGAACGGCCTGACCCAATGGAATAAGGGATGCGAGCAAGAAAACAGTGCTCCAACTGACCGCCTCATATGCCTCGTCTATAGACAGCACTCGGCTCAAAATCATGCCCATGGCCCCGGCAAGCAAACACAGCGACAGGCGCACATCCGAAAACAGGATCAACACTAGTGCCATTGCAAAAAACGCCAGCGCCCATCCAACTTTGTGCGGTCGTAATTCTTCCTGAGGAAAGTCCGATGTGACCACCACAAAATCGCGGTCTGAAAGTAGCTGGGTTAGACGATCCCACTGAACGTGGACGACGGCCGTATCACCCGCCTGAAGGGGGACCTGCCCGATATGCGTGGCCACGTGATCTTCGGTCTCCACATGGCTCAGCGTATCCTCGCCACGGTGGATCGCCAGCAGTGACAACCCATGTGTCTGGCGCAAGCGCAGGTCAATCGGTGACTGACCAATGACGCCCGATCCCGGTGGGATGACCACCTCGGCAACGCCGGATTGAGTTGCCGCGAAATCATCCGCAAACACTTCAAGCTGCGGCATGATTTCAAGCCCGTAGGGTTCCGCAAACTCCTCCAGTACCACACGGTGCAAACCCAGAACCGCCAAACGCGCCGGCGCTTCAATTGTGGTATCCGCCATTGGCGCGATTACCTTGTGGCCGCGATAAGACGTACCAAGAATATACATGTGATGGGCAACCATCAGATCAGCCAGCGTTTGCCCGATCAGGATTGACCCTTCAGGCACACGCACTTCGAACATGTCAGCGCGCAACCCGTATGTGTTTTCAATATAGGTCTGCATCGATCTGGCAGATCCAGCATCCGTTCCCCGGTCGCGCTGCGCTGGGAGAACCCACCGGCCAAAGAGAACGAAGTACAAAACACCTGTCGCCACCAGCATCACCCCAATTGGCGTGACGGAGAAAAGGCCAAATGGCTCCATCTTCCGATCAGCAGGCAATGTTTCATTGGACGCAAGGATCAGGTCGTTGAGCAAAATCAGCGGCGAAGATCCAACCATGGTGATGGTGCCGCCCAGGATGGCACAAAACCCCATCGGCATGAGCAACCGGCTCATTGGAATCTCTGTCCGTGCTGAAATACGGCTGATCACGGGCAAAAACAGCGCTGCAGCGCCAACATTTTGCATGAATGAACTGATGACACCCACAACGCTTGAGACGATAGGGATGATCCGGGCCTCGGTTGTGCCGCCTCGTTTCAGAATCAGCGCGGCGACTTTGGACATGAGCCCGGTTTTGTCCAATCCAGCCCCGATGATCATGACGGCGATGATCGACACCACCGCGTTCGACGAAAATCCGGCAAAAAGATTGGAAACATCGGCAAGGTTGTTCAAGCCGGGCAAATAGCTGAGCCCACCCAGCAAGACCATAACCAGAACGGCCGCCACATCTATTCGGACTATTTCTGAAACGAAAAGGAAAACTGTAAACGCCAGCAGTCCCAGGACCGCAATCATCTCACTCGTTAATGCAATTGATTCCAATTCAGCCTCCAAGTCTAAGCCTACCTTATGAAGCGATCCGGCGCATAGCCCAAGCGGATTTTAAATTGGCATGGAATTCTGTTGTCACTCAACTCACGGCAGACGGCATTTAGGAATTCACGCAGCGCGAAGATTAAGAAACGTCTTTTGAACACTTGTAGAAGGAAGTCAGGTCATTCGAAGTTTTTATGACCAACAGCACGCCATTCCGGCGCCTAGAAAGTTCTGGGCCCGGTGCAATCGACCGGGCCCAGATGGTTAGTACATCAGCGTTTAGTGCTTCAGCTTTCGAACCACCAGCGGTGTGCACCGCGTGCACCATCCAATGACCAGCTCGCTGCCAGTTGACCGGTGTGCTTGACGTTCTTGCGGCGCCCGAAGACGAAGTTCGGGAAGTACGGAATGAGCGAACCACCGTCATCACGGGCAATCATGCCCATCTCACGGTACATCTCGGCCCGTTTCGTGTCGTCCAGCTCGGCCTTGGCCATCAACAGCAATTCATTGAACCGCTCATTCTGCCAATAGGATTCGTTCCAGGACGCATCATCCTTATATCCAAGCGTGTACATCACGTCAGGCGTCGGACGCGCACCCCAGGATACAACGCACCAAGGCTTGGTAAGCCAAACGTCCGACCAGTAGCCATCGTTCGGCTCACGTACGACGTTGATATTGATGCCTGCCTCTTTGGCGTGGGCTGCATAGAGCACACAGAGGTCAACCGCACCTGTGGTGATCGATTCAGCCGTGCTGAGGTTCAGCGTCTGACCTTCCATCCCGGCTTTCTTCCAGAGTGACGCCGCCTGATCCGGATCATACTCACGCTGTGGAATATCATCGGGCCAGTATGGCATCGCGGGCGAGTGGTGGAAGTCGTTACCAATTGTCGCCGCACCAAAGGTGATTTTATCGACGATTTCTTCGCGATTGATCGCCAGTTTCAGCGCCATACGTACGTCCGGGTTGTCGAACGGAGCTTTGTTCGTGTGCATCGGCATCGTGATGCACTGCGCGGACGGCACGTTATCGACCTCAACATTGGGGTCACGCGCCAACAGCGACATGGTCTTGTTTTCAAGCAACGTAACGGCATCGACGTCACCCGTGACCAGCGCCGTCTGACGGGCGTTCGGGTCATTGATGACAATGTATTCGACTTCATCGAAATACGCGTCATCGCCGTGCCATCCGTCGTGACGAACGAGGCGCGATCCAACACCAAACTCATGTTCGACCAGCTTGTATGGACCGCAGCCATCAGCAGATTGCCAGTTCAGCGTGCCGTCCGCGTTTGCAGGACAGATTGCCAAGTGGTAGTCTGG
The DNA here is from genome assembly GCF_055693585.1 of Roseovarius sp. JB2-10. Classification (NCBI taxonomy): domain Bacteria; kingdom Pseudomonadati; phylum Pseudomonadota; class Alphaproteobacteria; order Rhodobacterales; family Roseobacteraceae; genus Roseovarius; species Roseovarius sp. JB2-10. The sequence continues at coordinate 867,635 of NZ_CM146337.1, forward strand.
CATGATCCACGGCAAGTCAGCGTTTGGTGAGCTCAGCTTGAACGTCACCGAATGATCACCGTTATCAACGATATCTTCAACCGAACCCAGCAGGGACTTGGCCGCTGATGCGGAATCTTCACCACGGTGGTGGTTCATCGACGCGATAATGTCTGTCGCTGTTACCTTGGCGCCAGAATGGAAGGTCGCATTGGGGTTCAGTTTGAACGTCCATTCCTTCGCATCAGGCGTTGCCGACCACTCGGTTGCAAGATCCGGCCCAAGCGTTTGGTCCGTATTGATCAAGGTAAGGAACGAACGGTGCGTATGCGCCAACGAAATCATGGCATAAGACAGGTATGTGCCTGGGTCATGGCTGTCGCTGGTGTTACCATCGTGCTGTGCGACGCGGAATTTGCCACCGCGTTTTGGTTCGGCCTTGGCGGATGTACCCCACAGACCCGTCGCAGCTGACGCGGTCATACCCGCCGCTACCGAGTAGTTCATGAACGACCGGCGCGAGATTTTGCCTTCCCGGGCAGCGTCCGCAAGCTTGTCGATCATCATCTGATCTTTTTGGTTTGTCATAGTCTCTCCCTTGGACTTACAGTTTAACCATTTTAACAGGTGATTATTATTACAAGTTATTTTCAAGCACCTAGATGGGCTTTGTACCATAGGAAATTGAAAAATGCAGCGCGAATTTCACTTAACCAAATTTCAGAAACGCTGAAATTGTATGGGCAAGTTCGTCCTCGACCATGGATTGATCTGCCGATGCGCCGTCGCAACTGCGCTGAAAAACGTGCACCAAAAAAAGGAGCGCAGAATTTTGCGCCCCTTTTCCGTGTCTAAGTGGTGTCGTGCTTAAGAACGTGTCAACTCACAGTTGGCCACCCCAAAATGCGCGACAGTGTTGGTCCGCCGCCCCGGATAACCGAGCTGTTTCGCTTCTTCTTTGACAACAGGCTGCCAGGCCAGAAGGCTCTCGACATGCGACGTCCACCGCTGATGACCGACGGGCTACGTGTCTTGGTGGACAAAAGCGGCATTGGCCAGAAAAAGCGGGATTTATAGCCGCCACCGGCGATGGCGGAGTTGCGAGTGCGGTGTTCTTTCAGAAGCGGAATGCTCAATCCGTGCGATACGGGGCGACCCTCATATCTGCTGCGATCGATGCGCGCTGTCAAAAACAGCGGGTGCTCTTTGAGCACGCTGCGCGCGGGTTCCGGGCCATCCGCGATATAGTGATCATCAACGACATCGCCAACGTTCACGGTTTCGCGGTTTGCCAGTACCTGCCTTGCGATCGTTGCGGCGGTCAGAGGCTTATACGTTGTGCGAAGCACCAGCAATGCCCGCCCGTCCATGACGTATTTGGCGTATGTGTCCACTGCTGACTCGTGCACGTTCAAGTGCAACATCTTGTCTTTCAGCGTCGCAGCGTCGCCATAAGATGACGCCGTGAAGATGCGGCTTGCTCTGCTGGGAATGCGTCGGAATTCCAGTTTTTCGACGGCTTTTCGCGCGGCCGCTTCGTCCTCGAAAACGCGTGTGATGACTGTGGTCATGTTACCTCCACTGAGTTGTTGCTGGCGTCCGTGAGTGTACGGGCAGGTACGCGCAGTTGTTTATGATCCGTTCGCCGGCCATGGTCTTTCAAAAACGGCAGGGCCACCGCAATTGCCACCAAAAGGAACGCGATTTCGATCGCGAATACGACATTATAAGGCGTTTCGGCCGCACTTCCAGTACCGGCATTGAGCCCAACGATGAGGTCCCGCACGATACCCGCCAGGGCCACACCTATCCCGGCGGCCGTTGCTTGCACCGCGCCCCATGCCCCAAGGGCGAGGCCAATGCGATTTTTGTCAGCGGCCCGGATCGTAGCCGTCAACGTGGCGTGACCAAACATGCCAGCGCCTAAACCGGTTAGAAATGTACCGAGTAGAAAGAGAGGGATGCCACCCCCGGCTGATGACAAAATGATTGCGACAAAGCCGGGAATGCCGACGGCCGTGCCGAAGACGACGATGCGTTCAGGCAAACCGCCACGGCCCAGCTCCCAAGACGCAATAGCAAAACCAATGAGCGTGCCGGTCGCAAAGAGCGCCGTCAGTTTTGTTGTACTGGCCACCGACAGACCGAGCGCTTGCCCGCCATAGGGTTCAAGCAGAACATCCGCCATTCCGAACCCAAAGGTCCCGACGCCGATCACAAAGAGCAGCCGCACCATGCCCGGCGCTTTCATAAGATGTGCCCACGCGTCTGCAAAATGTGCTTTGGGTGCTGCTTTCATCGCTTGCGCACGATCGCGGTCGCGTACTTCCTGCTTCCACATCGCACACATGTTCAGACCGACAGTCACAACCGCAGATCCCTGGATCACCTGAATCAGTCGACCGGGCGTATAGTTTTCCAAAAGTGCGCCAAACACCAATGCGCTGATGACCATCCCGACCAGCAGCATCACGTACATCAGGCCAACGACTTTGGGCTGGTCTTTTTCTTCCACCAGATCGGTGGCCAGAGCCAATCCAACCGTTTGCACCATATGCACGCCCGCCCCGACCAAGAGGAAGGAAAGCGCTGCCGAACTATATCCGATCCAGCGCGGTGCATCGATCGCCTCGCCATATCCGGAAAGGACAAGCAGCGAAAACGGCATGATGGCAAATCCACCAAACTGATAGAGTGTGCCTTTCCAAATGTAGGGAATTCGTCGCAGACCAAGAGCTGAGACATGAACGTCTGATTTGAAACCAATCAGCGTTCGAAAGGGCGCAAACAACAATGGCAGCGCCAACATTGTAGCCACCAGTGTTGCGGGCACGTTCAGCTCGACGATCATGACCCTATTCAGGGTCCCGACAAGCAGGACCAGAGCCATGCCGACAGTGACTTGAAAAAGCGAGAGGCGCAGGAGACGCGACAATGGAACGTCGTCAGTCGCAACATCGACAAACGGCAAATACTTGGGGCCAATGGCCGCCAATTTGCGTGTTGCGAATGTGCGGTAGTCGAACATCACTTAGATCAGCCTCCGCGCAACCCACGTGTCGCAGAAGGCGCGTTCAGAGTGGTCTCCAAATAGAATTCGGCCCGCAGAAGAAGCACCGCGGGCCGATTCAAGCTAGTTTTCGATCACAGTACTCTGTGTCGAATGTGCCGCCGCGTGGACCTCTGGCGGTTGCAGAATTGCCTTTACCGGCGTTCCGTCCGACAGGATCAGCGTCACTTCATTTGTTGCGCCATCCTGAGATGGAGCGACATAGGACACTTTTGCCGTGTCTGTATCGGTCGTGATCGTCGCTGCCGCGGATTGATCACCGGAGCCCAAAGGTTTGCCGGACAGGAAGTCCGCGACCCAGGACGTATTGCTGAGAACTGCCACGTGAACCGCAAAGGATCCAACTGCAACTGCGCTCAAGAATAACGGAACTCCAACGGTTGGCTTAACAACAAGCCACATTTTCGCATTGTTCATAATAAGCCTCCTTTATCCGAGCCAAGGGGTCGACACAGCGACCAAAATATGGGCAAGCAACGCGATCGCGCCGAAAACGCGCGTTCCGTCGATGAGGTAGCTATGCACCTCTTCTGCCTCTTCGAGTGTCAGACCAGTCGGCCAAACTTTTTCACTATCCGCCATGCCATTTCCTCCGCTTTTGACGCAAGCGCTGACACCTGGACCTTCATTTGTCCAGGCCGCCAAGCCCTGAAAATTCAAGACTTATATGCGACAGGTTGTCACTATTTGTGTACATTTTCAAGTGTAAATCAATATTTACAAATACCTGGAGACGCACGCATCCCCCTGTCGATACAAGGCGCCATATGCGGGATTTGGGAATTGGTCAGTTGAATCAAGGGACAAGCATTTTCTACCCCGATGAATGTCAGGCAACATTGTTCACTGAAAAACGTCGGTTTTTCGCCTGCGTATTCAGCGAAACGCCCTAAAAGGCGGCATCTAAATCTTCAGGATTTAGCTCAGTATTTGGCTGAGTCTCTCTGGCGTGGCTGCACGGTTTTTACGCAATCGCCGATCAGGCCACACGCCGACCGCCAGACAATTGTTCTTCAATCAACTCAGTGATTGCCACAAGCGGCACCGAGGTTTCACCAAACTGAGCCGCAAGAGCCGCAATCAGCAAATCAATGCGCTCAACAGCCGGTGCCCCGGCCGCCAGGCCGCGAGCAAGTGATGACGGCAGTGTCAGGCCTGTGGCCACGGCCGCATATCGCTCAAACGGGACCAGTACGTTTTCGGCGGCACCCGCCTTTTTGGCCAATTCAGCTGTCCAATTGTAAATACGGCGCGACGCATCAAGGTCGGTATGAACCGCCTCCGCGATCGACACCGGCGCGGAACCTTGCCGCATGCACCGGCAATTTCCACAGATCAGCATCGGCCATTTTGCCAAGGGCGTATGCAGGTCAGGTGTGGCGACGATGCGAACGCTCAACGACTTTCCGCTTGGCCGTGATTCATCAACATCCGCGCAAATTTGCTCCAGCATGCTTTGGGTGGCTTTATCGGCAAACGGCGCAACTTTGAAATTGGTTGCCAGCGTGATTGTCAGGCTTCCGGGCGTAGACGCATGCATTCGTACCGCTTGGGCATCCGGACTGGCCAGTGTGATCTGGTCCTTGTCGAATTTCGACCAGACACCTGCGGCAGAATACGCGCCGGGCGCCATCAGAGGATCAAGGCCGATACGTGCAAGGAAAGGCGGCGGCGGCATGTTCTGCAAGGACAAAACGGGCACGCCAGACGTTGCAATGCGCGCCGCCAGCTCCGCGATTTCGGGCGCAGTAAATTGCGGCTCCTGCATTGCTAGGATGACTAGATCAGCCTTCTCAGGAGACGCGTCTTCAGGCGTCACAAATCCAATGGCAGTGCTGGAACCTTCGCCCAAATGTGCATCGCGGGTCAGTGTGAAGTCAGGACCAACGAAACGCGCGGCGCTGGCTGTTGCGTCAGATCCCCTTGCCCGTTCGGGCAATGTGACCGACACGCCCGAGCGTGCAATCTCCTGACCTTCCTCTTTACGGCACACAACCGTGACGACGTGGCCAGCGGCCGCGATACGTGCCGCCGGCAAGAGGCCGTAACTGGCCCCCAAAACAAGGATTGAACGTGGTTTGGAAACCGGCATCAGTCGATGTCCAGGTAGATGTTTGGCTGCACACTTGCGACAGACACAATCACGCCCACAATCAGCACGGCGTAGATCAACGCCAATACCGGCGGCGTCGCTTTGGCGGGCAGGATTCGAGCGAGAAGAGATTGAAGCGGGGTCATATTGATTTACCCTAGAATGAGCGCAATGATGGGATGAGCGAGGGACAACCAGCCCAGAACACATACCGGCGCGATGCAATAGCGCACAAACCGGTTCATGGGCGGCCAGCCCTGTTTCTGCCAATAGTTCAACCCCATCCGGTTCAACGTAATGCCAAGCGTTTGCCAAACGGCCCACAGCACATAGAAGAACGACGTTTCGTGCCAGAGGCCAATCGCTGCCATTGCGGCAAAGAGCCCGAGCAGGGGGCTGCGCAAAGTGACCGAAACGGGCTGGAACACGTAATCGCGGCACCAGAAGGATAAGGTGATGTGCCAGCGGGTCCAGAAATCGATCAGCGATACCGCCAGAAACGGTGACCGAAAATTCTCCTCGATCTTGATGCCGCACATCGCGGATACGCCGATGGCAACACTGCTGAACCCGGCAAACACCATATAGAGGGATACCCACCCCATAGCGGACGCAGCCCAGACATCGAGAAAACCGTTCGGGACATAATAGGCAACTTTGGCTGTCACCAGCGGCATAATCCACCCGCCCAACACCGTGGCCTGAGCCAATCCGAGAAGCACACGTTCGGCACCGTCAGCCAATGCCTGTGGATCAAATCTCCGGCGTTCCAGCGAACGGTGAAATGTCTGGAACCGATTGATCGGGCCAATTGCCATCACGGGCAGGAAACAAAGGTATTGCACCAATTCCCGAAGCGAAGGCGCTTGCAGACGTCGCATCCAAATATCAAACAGGACATGCAGTGCGCGGAGTGTGAAATAGGCGCCACCGATAAGGGCAATTCCTTCAAGCTCACGCAGAATGAAGTATGCCGCCACCATCAAGGTAGAGACAAGGCCGAGCATCATTACCTTGCCGCCCGATCGTTCAAGATGGCCAGCCATAACCCAAGACGTCAGAATAACGCCCGCCAGCCAGAGTAACGCGATGGGGGCCAGAAGGCCTAGAACAATGGCCGAAAACAGGGCTACGCCGTCCAACGCAATGTCGCGCGGCAACATCCAAGAGAGCGGGACAATCAAAAAAGACGCCACGAAGAGAAGGATAAGTTCAGCCGTCAATCGACACACTCCGATGAGCGTTCAGCCATGTGATCAAGGCCTGTCGAAACCGCTCGCGGCCCGCGCGGTTCAGGTGAGAACTGTCGATGTAGAACGAGTTTGTCCAAGGCCCGATTGGACGGAAAAGCTCGGTATTCATTTCATCGGCAAAGGTCTGTGCAAGGCTCATCACATCTTCCACCGCCCCCTCACCAGCCAATTCATACGCGGCTTCAGACAGCGGTGGCGCGACCAGGACAACCTTGGACCCTTCAGCCTGCAAATCACGAATGGCACGGCTCAATTCCGTCAGTTCGCGGGTGCGTTTGGGTGTGATCGGAAACAAGGTCTTCAAGACTTCAGGACGCAGCTTGTATTTGCTATCGATCCGGCGTGCCGTGTAATCGCGGGCAAGACCGGCCTGCGCAACGGCCTCGCGACCAATCACGCGTGTGTCGGCAAGAAGCCCATGTCCGATGTCGCGTAATCCGTCGAAGCCTTGGGCAAACCACCCGCGCTCCTTCGGCACACGCGCCTGATCGAAAAGAAAATGCGAGATTTCCAAAAAAACGATTTTCACGCCGGTGGAGCGTGCGAAATCCAATTCCCTGATAAATGCATGACGGCGAACACCGCGATGCATGTTTTTGGCATAGGGTGCACCCAGGGCTTCGATCATCTCTGCATCATTCGGGGGCATCGCATGATCTGTCAGCGAAGACCCAACAAAAATGACTTCGTTATCGTGCCGCGCAGCGGTTACGACAATGCCGATAGCGACCAGCACAAGGGCCGCACACCAGACGGCCAAAAATTGGCCAAGTTTCATGCCTGCGCTTCCCGGACCGCAAGGGCTGCATCACCCAGGCTGCGAAGGGCAGCAGCGCGGTGAGGTGGAATGCGTACGCCAAACCCCTCTTCAATCGCCAGAATAAGCGCAATATGGGTGAAACTGTCCCATCCAGAGACATTGTCGGGCTGGGAAGACATGGAGAGCTGATCCTGCGACACGTAAAACACATTTGCGGCAAGTTCGATCAACTGGGCATCGATATCAGAACCATCCAGCGTGGCACCGGCAGATGCGCTTTGTAGCGCCTCGGTGAGTAGGCCACGAACAGCATCCAGTTTTGGTTTACCCGCATCACCACGTGGAATGGAGTCCATGGCGATGATGCGTTTGGGCACTTTGAGAGGTTCGAGATGGGTTTGCGCAAAGGCCTTTAGGGCATCCTCCTGCGGACCATCGGCATCACAAACCACAGCGGACACGGCAATTTCACCAAAATCAGAATGCGGCAGACCGACGGTGATCACTTCGTGTATCTCTGGGTGTTTATTCAACGCATCATCAATTTCTTCGGGTCTGATCAGGAAACCCGCGGACATGATAACTGTCTTCAATCGGCCTAGTATCTCGTAGCTACCATCCGGGCGCTGGTACGCCAGATCGCCGGTTCGCAGCCATCCATCCTCGGTCAACGTATTAGCCGAGCGTTCCGGGTTTTTCCAATAGCCGTCGAAAATGTTCGCACCGCGTAACATCAATTCGCCTTCACCCGTGTCCTCGGACCCGGCAACGCGTTCGACACGCGCCTCGCAATCCAGTGGCAAACCGACTGTGAAACGCGCGCCTGCTCGCGGGGCATCTCCGGCAAAAAGCGCTGTCGCGACGGTTTCAGTGAGGCCATATTGGTTGACCAATGGACGTTTGAACCGTGTCTCGATCCGGTCCCACAGGGGTTCGGGCATCGCGGCGGCAACGGTTCCAAGATACTTGAATTCCGGCGCATCAAAATAGTCATCATGCGCGCAATAGCGGTCAATCATTGTCCAGACCGTCGGAACGGTCATGAAATGCGTCGACCGGGTTTTGCGCACACGGTTGAGCCAGGTTTCGATCCGGTCCACGGCAAAACCGCCCGCGCGCACGACACAACCGCCTGTCATCAGCGCCATGACCGGGCCCTGTATCATGCCATCGGCATGGGCCAGGATCATATCGTTGAACATCCTTGAGTTTTCGTCGATTTCAAAGACGCTGGCGATCGTTGCAATATTTGTGATCATCGCTTCATAGCTGATCATCACACCCGCGGGATCTGATGTCGTACCGGACGTAAAGAGGAGATATGCCAGAGCGCCGGGCGTGTCGGGCAGACGCGGTTTGCGCTGTGCATCCGACAAATTCATCCGCGCCGCGACGATCTCTTCGGCCGTCGGGCTTTTCAAACGCAGTTTTCTTGGCGCAGAGGCGGCTGGCGAGACGATCAAAGTTGCCAACCCGTCAAATCCGGAAGGCGGCGGGCCGACATCATCCAGCACGATCAGCTTTGAGTCCGTGAAGGCCGCAATATGCGCGGCTCTTTCATCCGGCGTGTCCGGCGACACCATCACCGGGACGACGCCGTCCAACAGACAGGCAATGAACAGAACCACGGCGCTGCTTTCATCCTTTGTACGGATGAAAACACGGTCGCCTAGCGCCAACCCCGCTGTGTCAAACGCCGTTGCAACACGCTGTACCAAACCCGCCAGATCGCCCTTGGTCATGACCATTTCAGGCGATGCCATGAATTCCGCCTTTGGCTTTGCCATCAATGTGGCCCAGGCATTGGAAAAATTAGTATTCAATTTTGAATGTGCATTCATGGGACTATTCACCACCTGGGACATTTAAACTTGATTTCTCTGCATTAAATTCACGTCGTTTTGCCGGGTTCCCCGCAACAAACGCGCCGTCCGGCACGTCTTCACGCACAACCGAGCCACCGGCAATCACGGTGTCAGATCCAATTCTCACGTCGGGCAAAATTGTGGCGCCCACACCAATCATAGCACGATCACCAACAACTATATTTCCCGCTAAGGTTACACCGGGTGCAATCGAAACGAAATCGCCGATCAAGCAATGGTGCCCCAAAGAAGACGCCCGATTTACCAAAACACCGGACCCCATCATCGTAACACCACCGGCCACAACGCCGGCATTTACAAATGAGCCGTCTCCAATCCGGATATTGTGCGGCAGAACAGCACTGGGATCGATCAATGCCGGCGCTGGCTTCAGGCCAAGCTCTTGTGCCTGCTGACTTAAACGCATTCGCCGCTTTGGGACAAACGCTGACGCCAAAAAAGGTATGTCGGTGTAGCGAGCCGGGTCAAAATCATCCAACCGAACAACTTTTTGACGCGCCATCGTAGATCTGGGCACACCTTCAACACTGACGCCAAGACTGATTTCAATCCCGAGCCTGCGGCAGGTTTCTTCAAAATCTACGGTGATCGGAGACCGAATACCGAACAAAATCATCTTTAAAGCCTAAGGTTGCAGCTACTGCTTACGTTAAACAACGCGTTTCTCAAAGGTATTCGGCTTTTTTTGGACCGAGCAATGGTCATTTCAGGGTCTCGGTTTATCCGACCGAGTTTTGTTGAGCGTCTTGACCGTCAAAAAGGGGGCAAATTAGGGGAAATCAATGTCTTCGAAAATTTGGTGGAGCCTAGGGGGATCGAACCCCTGACCTCTTGCATGCCATGCAAGCGCTCTCCCAGCTGAGCTAAGGCCCCTTACCATTTGACCCCTTGGGGCCAACTCGCCGCTAATTAGGCAAAGCGGCTGGCGGGATCAAGTGGAAAATCCCGCCTGTTTTGTCTTCAGCTTTCGTCGTCATCCGCCGCTACGTCAGCGATTTCATCCAACGAAACCTCATCATCATCGTCATCTTCCAGCACATCATCGCCTAGATCGACATCGACGTCAGCGTCGTCATCCAACACTTCGTCAGCGACATCCGTGTCTGCTTCTTTCATCTTCTTCGTCTCGGCATCTTCCGCATCCGCCGTGATTGAACGGCTCTTGCCGGTCTCAAGTTCGAACACTTCACCCGTATATGGGTTGATGATCGGATCCTTGTTCAGATCGTAAAACCGTTTTCCGGTGGTCGGGCACAGGCGCTTTACGCCCCATTCATCCTTGGGCATTGGTCATCCCTTTCACATCTGAGGTCTTGTCGACGATCCGCGCCACCTGCCATAACGTGCGACAGGTGTCAAAGGCTTTAGCGCAGGCATCAACTGCAATTCACGAGGGCATATGGGCCAACATCGTCTTCCCGGCAACCCCCCAGTCGATCTAACCCTGCGGCGATCCGCGCGCGCACGGCGTATTTCCCTGCGCGTATCAGGGCTCGACGGGTTGGTCACCCTGACATTGCCGCGCGGTGTCACGGAACGCGAGGCCCTGAAATTTGCCCATAGCAAAGGAGACTGGCTGCGGGCGCAATTGCAAAATCAGGTTGGGGCGGTACCGGTCGCGTGGGGCGCCGAAATCCCGGTTGAAGGAGACATGCTGCAGAATCGTTCCGGGCACCGGCAGGGGGTTCAGGCTCGGGCAGATTGCCTGATGGTTCCAGGGCCGGAAACCTCCGTGGCCAAGCGGCTGCAGGCATTCCTGAAAACGCTGGCTCGGGATCGTTTGGCCACAGCCTCTGACCGATATGCAAAGACACTTGGCCGCGACTACGTCAGGCTCACCCTGCGCGATACACGCTCCCGTTGGGGGTCTTGTACAACGGCAGGCGGGCTCATGTACTCATGGCGTTTAATCATGGCACCACCGGAGGTGCTGGATTACGTGGCCGCGCATGAGGTTGCGCATCTTCAGGAAATGAACCATTCGCAGGCGTTCTGGAATTTGGTCGAAGAACTGAGCCCGGACTACCGGGAACCGCGCCTCTGGCTGCGCAAAAAGGGGGCGGAATTGCACCGGTATCGCTTTGATGATTGACCAAGCCTGATTTTGTGATCACAAAATATGCATGCTTCTGAATCCGCGCCCTGACCCATCACCTTCCGCTCATGACCGTGTGTATCGCGGTCTGCGAACCCGTATCATGCATGGCGAGATCGCACCGGGCCAGCAATTGACCCTCCGGGGCGTTGGAGCGGAATTCGACGTCTCGATGACCCCAGCCCGTGAGGCCGTCCGCCGTTTGACAGCCGAGGGCGCACTGACCCTTTCAACCTCGGGCCGCGTCTCGACCCCGGAACTCAACGACGACCGGATCGAGGAATTGGCCGCATTGCGTGCCTTGATCGAAGTGGAATTGGCAAGCCGTGCACTGCCCCGAGCGCATATCGCCCTGATCGATCGTCTGCACAGCATAAACGGGCTCATTTTAGAAGATATCGCCCGACAAGATGCCGTGGGCTACATACGGCGAAATCTTGAATTCCACCGCACGCTCTATCTGCGTGCGCAAGCCCCTGCGATGCTGGCCATGGCCGAAACTGTCTGGTTACAGCTTGGGCCGACCATGCGCGCGCTCTATGGGAAGTTAAATCGCAAGGATCCACCGCAATATCACCGCCTTATCATTGGCGCGCTTAAAGCGGGCGATGAGCCCGGCTTGCGTCTGGCGGTCCGGTCAGATGTCACGCAAGGATTACGAATGCTCGTCGGCTAGGGGACAGCGGGGTTAGGCCGCCAATCCCTTGCTGCCCATGGTCAGGAATTTTTTCCGGCGATCGTTGATCAACTCGTCACGCGATTTCTTTTCGAGGTTGGTCAACATACTGCTGATCGCCTTACCCACATCGGCAATGGTTTTTTGAGGATCGCGATGCGCGCCCCCCAAGGGTTCGTTGATGATCCGGTCCGCGACGCCAAGCTTGGTCAGATCCTGTGCTGTCAGCCGCAACGCCTCAGCGGCTTCGCGCATCTTCTCTGCATCTTTCCAAAGGATCGATGCACAGCCTTCCGGTGAGATCACGGAGTAAACCGAATGCTCCAGCATCGCGACCCGGTTCGCACTGGCAAAAGCCACCGCACCCCCCGAACCGCCTTCACCGATAATCACACTGACCAGAGGAACACCAATCTGCAGGCACTTTTCCGTGGAGCGCGCAATGGCCTCGGATTGACCGCGTTCTTCCGCCCCCTTGCCCGGATAGGCGCCGGGCGTATCAACCAACGTCACCACGGGCAGGTTGAACTTGTCAGCCATATCCATCAGGCGAATGGCTTTGCGATAGCCTTCCGGACGGGCCATACCGAAGTTACGCTCGATCCGGCTTTTGGTATCTGCACCCTTTTCGTGACCAATGACCACGACAGGACGGTCATCCAACCGGGCCAAGCCCCCCATCACGGATAAATCATCCGCAAAGTTCCGATCACCGGCAAGCGGCGTATATTCTGAAAACAGCTGTTCAATATAGTTACGGCAATGCGGCCGATCCGGGTGACGGGCCACCTGGCATTTGCGCCAGGGAGTCAGGTCTTTGTATAACTCGGTCAAAATTTCGCCGGCCTTTTTGTCCAGCGCCTGCGCTTCATCCTCGACGTCCATCTCCTCATTCGCCCGCGCCATCGCCCGCAGCTCTTCCGCCTTGCCTTCAATCTCGGCAAGCGGCTTTTCGAAGTCGAGGTAATTGGTCATCGCCGTCTCCACGTTAATCGCTTGGATATATGGCGGGCCATGCACGCATTTGCAATCACAACCGGGCCAAGCCCGCCCGTATCGCCAATTCAGGTGACGCCAGAACCGGACAGGGCAATTCTTCAAGCCACTTGACCGCGCCCGCCATGGATGCTTGCGCCAAAACCACGCATCCCGGATTTTCCATGTGCTGCACGCGCGCACGTACGGCCTCCGCAATGGCTTGCTCAAAGGCAACCATTTGCTCCGCCTCAAACAGCGACCAAAGCCCGGTCAATGGCAACAAATCTACCTGTGCAGGACGCCCGGCTGTCAAAAGAGCCGTCTGAAGCAATTCAGTGCTGGGCACGCGTGTACTTTCCAGACAATACGCCAGAATGATTGTGCCACCCTTCTTGGCAGCTGCCTGCATCATTGGCTGGTCGATACGGATAGCGCCCGCAGCCTCGGCCACCGGGCCAATTGTCGTGCAGGTGCATATGATGGGCTGCCGCGCGGCCCGCACTTCGTTCTTGATGTCAGCCGCCAGCGCCGGGCTAATCCCATCCTGTGCACGCGCCAGCCAACTGGTCCGGATGTTGTGATGCATCGCCACGCCCGGCGCGATCTTGTCACGCAATGCATCAAACGCATCGCTATGCACGACAGCCGTGTGAAAAAACGTGAGGATCTTGGGCAAAGTGCCCTCCGGAAATCAGCTCTGTGCAGGCCATAACACGGGGATCAGCGTGGCGACCAGCAAAAGCGCCATCACCCCGTTGAAGATCCGCAACCGCACCGGGTTAGTCAGGATCCGCTGCATCTGCTGCCCCAGGAAGGTCCAGCCCGTGGTGCTGAGGAACGAGACGCAGACATAGACACCGGCGACCCAGATCACCGCTGGCAAGTCGCGACTGCTGGCGTAGAGTGTGATCGCTGACAATGCCATGCTCCACGCCTTGGGGTTCACCCATTGAAACGCGGCCGATTGCAGAAAGGTCAGCGGCTTACCCTTGGCTTTGGCGTCCTTCGGTGGGGCCGCATTGGCGATCTTCCACGCCAGATAGAGCAGGTAGATTACGCTAAACACTTTCAGGATCGTATAGCTGACCGGCCAGAGATCAAAAAGCTGCATGACGCCGATCCCCACTAGGAAAATCATCGTCGGAAAGCCGATCCCGATGCCCAACATATGCGGCAATGTGCGCCGAAATCCGAAATTGGCACCCGAAGCCATCAACATCAGGTTATTCGGCCCCGGCGTGCACACTGTCACGAGGGCAAAGGTGAAAAGGGCGAAGAACAACTCTGGTGTCATGTGTGCAACCTTATGCGGCTCCTCGCGCATTTGAATTGCAAATATTTGAGTATAGCCGGAAAATATGCAACTAAATGCGGCCATGGATCAAATTGACGAAAATATATTGCGTGAATTAATACGCGATGGCCGGATCAGCAATCTGGAACTGGCCGAAAAGGTCGGCCTGTCCGCATCCGCGTGTCTGCGACGGGTAGCGGCCCTCGAAAAACGGGAGGTGATTCAGGGCTATCGTGCCGTGTTGAACCGGCCCGCAATGGGTGTGGGATTTATGGCCTATGCCACCGTTGGACTGAATTCGCATACCAAGGCCAGCCAACTGGCATTTGAACGCGCCATGGCCGTGGCCCCGGAAGTTGTCGAATGCCACAACATAACCGGCTCTGTCGAATACTTGCTCCGGATCGAAGTTGCAGATCTGCCTGCGTACAAGTCGTTTCACACGGATGTTGTGGGCACCCTGCCACAGGTTAGTTCGATCACATCATATGTGGTCATGGGATCACCGAAAGACCTGCGGGCCTGATCGACAAGCCCGGTCTTGGAACCCGGATCACAACCCACTATGTAGGCGGGCCGCTGGACAGGTGTCCGGCACCCCGTTAGGACAAGACCCATGGCCAAGCCAAAGGACAACCCAAACTACAAGGTCATCGCTGAGAACCGGCGTGCGCGCTACGACTATGCCATCGAGGATGACATCGAATGCGGCATCATTCTGGAAGGGTCCGAGGTGAAATCCCTGCGTGCGGGCGGCAGCAACATTGCCGAAAGCTATGCCAGTGTCGAAGACGGTGAATTGTGGTTGGTCAACAGCTACATTGCGCCATATGATCAGGCAAAGACGTTCACCCATAACGAAAAGCGGCGGCGCAAATTGCTAGTGTCGAAAAAGGAAATGTCTCGCCTGTGGAACGAAACCCAGCGCAAGGGCATGACGCTGGTGCCGCTGGTGCTCTACTTCAACCATCGCGGTCTGGCCAAACTGAAAATCGGCATCGCCAAAGGCAAAAAGAACGTCGACAAACGCGCCAACGAAGCGAAGCGTGACTGGAATCGCCAAAAACAACGGTTGCTGCGCCACGGGGAATGAACCCCGGTATTTTCCCCTTAGGTTGTCCCTGATGCTTCTATACCTTTCGCATAACCGAGGGGGGATGGGTCAAACTTCGGCTGTTTCAAGTATGTTTAAAGACCCGAGGGAAAGGAGAAGTTGATGGAACTTCTGATCAGTCTTATTGCAGGTGCTGTCGGCGGTAACGTGGCCGGTGGCCTGTTGAAAAAAGCCAATATGGGTGTCCTGTTGAACTCAGTTGCAGGCGTTGTTGGTGGCGGGCTTGGGGGCCAGATTCTATCAGCTCTTGGAGCCGGAGGTGCTGCCGCGGGCGGCACTGATATCGGCGCAATCATCGGCCAAGTCGCTTCAGGCGGCGTGGGCGGCGGTGCTCTTTTGGCCGTTGTCGGTCTGGTAAAGAGCGTTTTGGCAAAATAATGCCAGCACCGGGTGCCTTGTATCCCGGCACCCGGTATTGCCCTTCCCGCCCCCGGGATGTAGGCAGGAATTATCTCAAACGGGGGCATCCATGGCACATGATGATCCGAAGACTCTGGTTTCAACCGAGTGGCTGAGTGCACATTTGAAAGACCCGGATTTGCGCGTGTTGGACGGCACATGGTTTTTGCCCGGTGATCCGCGCGACGCCAAATCCGACTATGCATCCACCCATATTCGTGGCGCGCGTTTTTTCGACATTGATGAAATCTGCGACCATCGGTCTGACCTGCCACACATGGTCCCACCGGTTGAGAAATTTATGTCCCGGTTGCGCGCAATGGGCGTTGGGGACGGACACCAGGTGGTGGTTTATGATCAACACGGCCTGATGTCAGCCGCACGTGTTTGGTGGTTATTTCGCCTGATGGGACAAGAGAACATTGCCGTTCTTGATGGCGGCTTGCCCAAATGGTTGGCCGAGGATCGTACCACAGAAGACATGCCCCCTATTGTCAAAGACAGGCACATGACCGTGCGCCGCCAAAACCAGATGATCAAGGACGTAACACAGGTGGCTTCTGCGTCGAAATTGGGCGACTACGAAATTCTGGATGCCCGCGCTGCCGGACGCTTTCGTGGTGAAGCACCAGAACCGCGCCAAGGATTGAGATCCGGGCATATCCCCGGCTCAAAATCAGTGCCTTTTACGGAATTGCTGCACGCCGACAGCACTATGAAATCCCCTGATGATCTGCGCGCCGTATTTGCAGCAGCCGGTGTGGATATGTCCAAACCCGTGATAACCAGTTGCGGATCGGGGATCACGGCAGCAGTCATCAATCTGGCCCTGGAACGTATCGGTAAAACGGATCACGCACTTTATGACGGCTCATGGACGGAATGGGGTGCGTACCCTACTGTTCCCGTTGCCACCGGAGATGCTTGACCGTGCTGACGGCGCTGACCAAACAACCCGAGGATAAAATCCTTGCGCTGATGCAAGCCTTCAAGAATGACCCGCGCGATGACAAAATCGATCTGGGCGTGGGCGTCTACAAAAACGCTGACGGTCACACACCCATCATGCGGGCCATCAAGACGGCGGAAGAGCAGCTCTGGCACGCAGAACAAACCAAAAGCTATGTCGCACTTGCCGGTGATCCTGCCTTTGGTGACGCGATGCGCAACCTTATTCTGGGCGACGCCGTTGCCGATGACAACGTCGCAGCCGCCGCAACGCCGGGCGGGACTGGCGCGGTCCGGCTGGCTTTTGAACTTGCACGGATCGCCAATCCTGACCTGCGCGTTCACGTGTCTGATCCGACATGGCCCAACCACATAAGCATCCTCAAGCACCTCGGCATCGACACCCGGCCTTACCGCTATTTTGATGACGCCACCTGCGGCGTAGATTTCGAAGGCATGATCGCCGATCTCGCCAAAGCGCGCCGCGGCGATCTGGTGCTGTTGCACGGCTGTTGCCACAACCCGACCGGCGCAAATCTGAACCTGACGGAATGGCAGACCATTGCCGACCTTTTAAACCGGACCGGTGCCGTGCCGATGATAGACATTGCCTATCAGGGCTTTGGGGACGGGTTGCAGGAAGACGCGGCCGCCACACGTCTGATCGCACGATCCTGTCCCGAGACGGTCATTGCAGGAAGCTGTTCAAAGAATTTCGGGATTTATCGTGAGCGGACCGGCATTTTGATGACTGTCAGTCACGATGCATCCGTCAGAAATGTGGCACAGGACAATCTGAACGCATTGAATCGCCTTACCTATTCCTTTCCACCCGATCACGGGGCGCGGCTGGTAACGATGGTGCTTGGTGACCCGGTGCTGCGCGCAGACTGGGAAAAGGAACTGGAAGATGTACGCCTGGGAATGCTCGGCTTGCGCCAAAACCTTGCCCAGGAATTGCGCAGGCTTTCTGGCTCTGATCGGTTCGGGTTTTTGGCACAACATCGCGGTATGTTTTCAAGGTTGGGTGTCAGTTCGGACGTGGTCGAAAGACTTCGGGCTGATTATGGAATTTACATGATCGGAGACAGTCGTATGAACATCGCGGGTCTCAACCAGAACACTGTGCCTGTTCTGGCCCGAGCCATCGTGGATGCGGGTGCCTGAGGGGCCGGATAATGGACCATAAGGCTTTCATCGCAACCCTTCCGCCCAACACCCTGGCCGAATTGAACCGGACAGATGACACCCCTGGCCTGCGCCATTTGGCCGGGCACGCGGCACTGATCGCGGGCCTCGCACTTTGGATCGCTCTCGGCTTGCCGCTCTGGCAGCTGGCGCTTGTCGTTCAAGGCATCGCAATCTGCTTCCTTTTCACGCTGGAGCATGAGGCCACGCACAAAACCCCATTTGCCAGTGAAGACATCAATGAAAAGGTTGGTCGCATCTGCGGCGTTTTGATTGCGCTACCTTTTGAATGGTTCCGATATTTTCACCTGGCGCATCACCGTCACACCAATATCCCCGGCAAAGACCCCGAACTGATGGCAGGCGCCAAGCCCGAAACCATAGGCGCTTACATCGCACATGTCTCGGGCCTTCCGTTTTGGGGCTCTATGATGGCTCAAATCGTGCGCAACGCCTTGGGTCATGATCCGGGTGATTTCGTGCCCAAGCGCGCGCATACCCGCATTGTGGCCGAGGCGCGGTGGATGTTGATGATCTATGGCGCAGTTTTGGTCAGCCTCTTGATCACGCCGTTTTTCTTCTGGATCTGGCTGTTGCCGTGCCTTCTTGGGCAACCCTTTTTGCGTCTTTACCTGTTGGCCGAACATGGTCGCTGCGCCTTTGTCGCTGATATGTTCGAAAACACGCGTACGACTTACACCAACCGCATCATCCGGTTTCTGGCGTGGAACATGCCCTATCACGTTGAACACCACACGCTGCCCCAAGTACCCTTTCACAAACTTCCCGTTTTACACGCCTACATGCAGGGTCAGCACAAGGTGACCGCAGATGGATATACGGAATTCACCCGCGATTACATCCGCAAGGTTGGCACACCATAGCCTTGCAAGCGCAGGATATGCGCGGTAACCCGCATCCGAACCTTTTTGCAGGACAAAGCCAATGGACGATCTCCGCGAGAAATATCTGACAGCCATCGCCGGTGCTGACGATGAAGCCACTCTAGAAGATCTGCGCGTGCAGGCGGTCGGCAAAAAAGGTGAAGTCAGCCTGCAAATGCGCGAGCTGGGCAAGATGACCGCCGAAGAACGCCAGATGGCTGGCCCAAAGCTCAACGCGCTCAAGGATGAAATCAATTCGGCCCTTGCCGCGAAAAAGCAGGCCTTGGGCGATGCCGCGCTGGATGAGCGTTTGAAAACCGAATGGCTGGATGTGACCTTGCCGGGTCGCACGCGTCGTGCGGGCACGATCCACCCCATCAGCCAGGTCACCGAGGAAGTGACCGCGATTTTCGCCGATATGGGCTTTTCCGTCGCCGAAGGACCGCAGATTGAAAGCGATTGGTACAATTTCGATGCGCTGAACATTCCCGGCCATCACCCTGCGCGGGCCGAGATGGACACGTTCTACATGCACCGTGCAGCGGATGATGACCGCCCGCCACATGTGCTGCGGACACACACAAGCCCCGTCCAGATCCGGTCGATGCAGGACCACGGCGCGCCCCTCCGCATCATTGCGCCGGGCCGCGTCTACCGGGCCGATTATGACCAAACCCACACACCGATGTTCCATCAGGTCGAAGGGCTGGCCATCGACAAAGATATCTCGATGGCGAACCTGAAATGGTGCCTTGAGGAATTCGTGAAGGCGTTTTTCGAGGTGGATGATGTCGAGCTGCGCTTCCGCGCCTCGCATTTCCCCTTCACCGAACCCTCGGCCGAGGTTGATATCCGCTGTTCCTGGGAAGGCGGCACGCTCAAGATTGGCGAAGGTGACGATTGGCTGGAAATTCTGGGCAGCGGCATGGTGCATCCGCATGTGCTGCGCTCAGGCAACATTGACCCCGATGAATGGCAGGGTTTCGCCTTTGGCGTCGGCATAGACCGTATTGCGATGCTGAAGTACGGCATCCCGGATCTGCGCGCGTTTTTCGATTCAGACCTGCGCTGGCTCAGACATTACGGGTTTGCATCGCTCGATGTACCAACGTTGCACGGCGGTCTGTCGCGCTAGGAACGAAGACCATGGGAACCAAAACAATCATCCTTCTCGTCGCGGTAGTTGCCGGCGCAGGCGCGCTTTTTGCCACCAAACCGGGTGCCACCGAAATTGAGCGCAAGATCGCGGATATGATCGTGGGCGAAATTCAGGCGACTGGCAGTTCTGATCTGGCATCCGGTATCCTGCTGATGACCTGCAAGGCCAATATCAACGAGTGCACCCAATTGATCCGGACGACCATGGATGTCCAATCTGAGGACAAAATTCTCTGGCAAAAGGTCACGATTACCCAAGGTGACCGCACCCAAAATTGTATTGGCATCTTGAACCAGCTCCGTTGCAACTGAACCTTGACGTGCTTGTGACGTGACATCTTGCGAGGTCTCATTACATTCGCATCAGTATCAAACGGGACGATCAGTCATGCGGATTTTCATCGCACTTTTTTTTGCGGTTTTTGCAACGCCGGGCCTGGCCGTCGGCGCGGATGAGGCCGATTGCCACGCGACAGTACCGTGTGAGCTTGGCGACCGCTCGTATCATATCAAAGAACCAGACGGCTGGGATGGCGAAACACCCATGCCGGTCCTGTTGCATTTCCATGGGTGGATGCGACAGGGCAGTTTGATTGTGCAACACCAACGCATTTCCGGCGCCACAAGGCGACGCGGCGTACTGCTCCTTGCGCCCAACGGAAACAGGCGCACATGGGATTTCTGGGATTCCGACACAGATGATGTTGCCTTTGCGGCCGCCGTTTTGGAAGACGCCGCCAAACGCTATCCCATCGACCGTTCGCGTATCTATGTCTCGGGCTACTCCTTTGGTTCAGCCATGGCGTGGCGCTATGTCTGCGAAAACGGTGGGGATGTGGCGGCTTTGTTGGCGATTTCAGGCACGCTGCGCCAATCTGAAACCTGCCCCACGGCTCCGCGTCAAGTGCGCCATGTGCATGGCACCTCAGACATGGTTATGGATTTCCCGTTTGGCCCAGACGGCGATACCACCTATCCGGTGGCGCTCTGGCGTGAAAAATACGGGTGTGGAACTGGTGAAAATACCGGCCCATGGAAAGCCGTCGATTGGCTGAGCCTGAACCGCACGACATGGGAAAACTGCGCAAATGGCGGTTCCGTGACCTTGGATGTCCACAATAGCGGGCATTTCATTCCGCACGGTTGGATCGGCTGGCAGCTGGATCAACTGATGGGCCGCACACCATCCTATCCCTGACTTTGCTTGACACAATGCGTGTTCAGGCAGACGGTTTTCCCTACGATACCGGGAGGGACCGACATGAAAGATCAAGCAACCGCGTTTTCTCTGCACGTCCGGCGTGACGGTGGCGGCACACCCAACCTGAATGGCTGGGGCGCGAACTCAGACTACGGAACGCTTCGCTCTGTGCTCTTGGGTCCGATCGAGAATTACCGTTGGCTGGAAACCAGCTCCGTGTCAAAAAAGACCCTGCGGCGCGGTGTTCCATTCAGCGCTGATACCGCCCGGAAACAACATGCGGAAATGGTCAGCGCCTACCAATCAGCCGGGGTTGAGGTGCACACGCACAAACCCGATCCGCATCTGCCCTATCAGGTCTACGCGCGCGACAGTTCCATCATGACGCCCTATGGCGCGATCATCACCCATATGGCGCAGTACTGGCGCCGTGGCGAAAACTTCCGCGCGATTGAAACATATCAAAACCTCGGCATTCCGATTTATGATTTCGTCACCGCTGGTACCTTTGAAGGCGGTGATTTCAACGTGATCGAACCGGGCTGCGTCTTGATCGGCTGGGAAGGTGACGAAGGCCGCACCCAGGAACAGGGTGCCAAACAGATTGCGGGCTGGATGGAAGCCGAGGGCTGGGAGGTAAAACTCGCGGATATCGACCCGTTTTATGTGCATATCGACCTGATGGTGGTGATGCTTGCACCGAAACTGGCCGCGGTTTGCCTCGATTGTACCGATCCTGGAATCGTCGATTGGTTACGCGGCAAGAAAATCGAAATCATCGATGTGCCGTTTCAGGAAACCATCGCACTCGGGTGCAACGTTGTGGCCTTGGGCGACGACCGTGTCCTGCTACCCGAAGGGTCGAAAACGCTGAAAGACAAGCTCAAGGCATACGGGTTCACGATCTATGATCCTGACCTGTCGATGATCACACAGGGCGGCGGCGGGGTGCATTGCATGTGTCAAAGCCTGATCCGCGATCCTG
Organism: Roseovarius sp. JB2-10; assembly: GCF_055693585.1. NCBI lineage: Bacteria > Pseudomonadati > Pseudomonadota > Alphaproteobacteria > Rhodobacterales > Roseobacteraceae > Roseovarius > Roseovarius sp. JB2-10. The sequence goes on from NZ_CM146337.1 coordinate 889,595, forward strand.
TCTGATCAGAGCCCGGCCGATCCAACGAAACTGGCGTGCAGGCTTCCCCTTCTGCGCATATCCGCTAAAGCGCTTGAGACTTGAATTTGACCAGCGGATGACAGCACATGAAATTCACGCTTTCCTGGCTGAAAGACCACCTAGACACCACCGCGTCGGTAGCGGAGATTTCTGAGGCTTTGACAGACCTCGGACTTGAGGTGGAAGGTATTGAAAACCCGGGCGAACGGCTGGCGGATTTTACCATCGGCAAGGTCATCCATGCCGAACAGCATCCCGATGCAGATCGCCTGCGTGTGTGCAAGGTTCTGACCGACGAAGGCGAGCTTCAGATCATCTGTGGCGCCCCGAATGCGCGCACCGGCATCACCGCCGTCATTGCCAAACCCGGCACCTATGTTCCGGGCATCGACACAACCATCGGTGTCGGCAAGATCCGGGGTATCGAGAGCCACGGCATGATGTGCTCCGAGCGTGAGATGGAGCTCAGCGACGAGCATGACGGCATTATCGAATTGCCCTCCGGTGACGTCGGCGAACGGTTCATCGACTGGCTGGCCGCCAATGACCCGGCAAAAGTGGACCCGGTGATTGAAATCGCCATCACGCCCAACCGCCCGGATGCACTTGGGGTTCGGGGGATTGCGCTTGATCTTGCAGCGCGTGGTCTTGGCACAATGAAACCTGCTGCGGAGGCACAGGTTGAAGGTCAGTTTGACAGCCCGATTACCGTCACCATCGATGATGATACATTGCAGGACGGCTGTGATGTCTTTGCGGGTCGCCTGATCCGAGGCGTCAGCAACGGCCCAAGCCCGGAATGGCTCCAGAACCGTTTGCGCGCGATCGGGCTTCGTCCAATTTCCGCGCTGGTCGATATCACCAACTTCTTCACCTATGACCGCAACCGCCCATTGCATGTTTTCGATGCGGGAAAGGTGCAGGGCAATCTGCGCGTGCATCGTGCAGCGGGTGGTGAAACACTCGTTGGCCTGGATGAAAAGGAATACACCTTCAGCCCGGGTCAGGTGGTCATTTCCGACGACAAGGGCATCGAATCCATCGGTGGGATCATGGGCGGTCTGGAAACCGGATGTACCCCGGAGACCACAGACGTGTTTCTGGAGGCTGCGGTATGGAACCACATTCAGATCGCGACAACCGGACGCGCACTCAAGATCAATTCTGACGCGCGGTACCGAAACGAGCGCGGCATCGATCCGGCCTTCAATATGGAAGCGATTGAGCTGGCCACGCAGATGATCCTTGATCTGTGCGGTGGCGAACCATCAAAGGTTGTTGTTGCGGGCAAAGTGCCCGATGTCAGCCGCTCCTACACACTGGACGCGTCGCGTGTGCAATCGCTGGTGGGCATGGATATTCCCGAATCTGAGCAACGCCAGACTTTGACGGCCCTTGGGTTCCGCATGGAAGGCAATCAGGCACATGTGCCCAGTTGGCGCCCCGATGTCTTGGGTGAGGCCGATCTGGTTGAGGAAGTCGCGCGCATTGCGTCCCTGACCAAGCTGGTCGGGCGTCCGTTGCCGCGTTTGCAAACCGGTGTGCCGCAACCCATCCTGTCGCCCACGCAAAAACGCGAACAGATTGCGCGGCGGACCACCGCAGCGCTTGGGTATAACGAATGCGTCACCTACAGCTTCATCGATCAAAAGAGTGCCGAGCTTTTTGGCGGAGGTGATGACGCCACCAAGCTGGCCAATCCCATCAGCTCTGAAATGAGTCACATGCGCCCCGCGCTTTTGCCGGGTCTGTTGCAAGCAGCAGCACGCAATCAGGCCCGTGGTCATATGAACATGGCCTTGTTCGAAGTGGGACAGGCCTTCCATGGCGGTGAGCCGGGCGAACAACACCTGTTGGTCAGCGGCTTGCTGGTGGGCCAGACCGGACCCAAGGATGTACATGGCACGGCGCGATCTGTGGATCTCTTTGACGTCAAGGCCGATGCTGAAGCGATCCTGTCTGCGCTTGGTGCGCCCGCCAAAGTACAAGTGCTGCGTGGCGCGCGCGAATGGTGGCACCCGGGCCGTCATGGCATGATCTGTCTGGGCCCCAAGAAAGTGCTTGGCATATTCGGTGAGCTGCATCCCCGCGTTCTGACCGCAATGGATATCAAAGGACCCGCAATGGGGTTCACCATCTGGCCCGCAGAAATTCCGCAACCACGGAACCAGACTGCAAATCGGGGCGCGCTGGAATTGCGCGACCTGCAGGCCGTCGAACGGGATTTCGCCTTTGTCGTGGACGATACGGTTGAGGCGCTTACCCTTGTCAACGCGGCGGTTGGCGCAGACAAGACACTGATCGAAGATGTGCGTGTCTTTGATGAATTCATTGGCGGCAGTCTTGGTGAAGGCAAAAAATCCCTTGCCGTAACAGTGCGTCTGCAACCCACGGACACAACGCTGAAGGACGCAGATATCGAGGCCGTCAGCGCCAAAATTGTCGAGAAAGTCACCAAGGCAACAGGCGGTGTGCTGCGCGGTTGACCCTTTCCCCGTTTGCGCCCGCATCGCCCAACAAGGAGCCCACCTATGACGCTGAAAATCTATCTCTCCGGTGAAATCCACACGGACTGGCGCGAACAGATCATTGAGGGTGCCAAGGGCTTGGACGTCAGCTTCAGCAGCCCGGTGACTGATCATGCGGCCAGCGATGATTGCGGCGTGACCATCTTGGGTGAAGAGCAAGACAAATACTGGCACGATCACAAGGGCGCCATGGTCAATGCGATCCGGACGCGCAAAGGCATTCAGGACGCGGATATCGTCGTGGTCCGGTTTGGCGAGCAGTACAAACAATGGAACGCCGCCTTTGACGCAGGCTTTGCCTCTGCCTTGGGCAAATCACTGATTATTCTGCAACGCCCCGAGCATGACCACCCCCTCAAGGAGATCGACGCGGCAGCATTGGCCGTTGCCCGCGAGCCGTCTCAGGTGGTTGAAATTCTGCGCTATGTTCTTGACGGATCGCTCCCGTCCTAGGTTTCAAAACACCGGTCATTTCCACGAAATGAGCAAACTCCCGCTTCGAGGGAAAACGAGACGTTTTTTCCCATTAAAAGAGTCTGCGTGAATTTCGGAATTCATGTTACCAAGTGCGCGCGGACGGGAAATGCCGCGCGAACATCAAGTGGTGAGGGACAAATGATTCAAGAATTCAAAGATTTCATTGCCAAGGGCAATGTTATGGACATGGCGGTGGGCATCATCATCGGTGCGGCCTTTACAGCGATCGTGGGATCGCTGGTTGCAGACCTGATCAATCCGATCATCAGTCTGTTTATGGGCGGTATCGATTTCTCCAGCATGCATGCTGTGCTGGACGGTGGTGAATATGCCTCGATGGCAGCTGCGGAAGATGCCGGCGCCGCCGTCTTCGCCTATGGTCGCTTCATCATGGCCATCATCAACTTCCTGGTCATCGCATGGGTTGTCTTCATGCTGGTCAAGGCCGTCAATCGTGCCAAGGAAGCTTCGGCTGAACCAGAGGAGGAAGCCGAAGAAGAGGCTGGTCCTTCTGAGTTGGACATCCTGATGGAAATCCGCGACTCGCTGGCGAAAAAATAACGCCAAGTCACGACCGGAACTTTAAAGGGCTTGCGACCACGCAGGCCCTTTTGTTTTGCCCCATCACAAGGTAGCAGCCTGCATCACATGTAGGACGGATTGGGGATCAACATGGAACAGGTTATCGACCAGGCGCTAAGCTATGGGCCCATTGTAATTGATGCGGCCAAAGCGCTTTTGGTGCTGGTCATTGGTTGGCTGATTGCGGGCATGGTTGCCCGGCTGGTCAGCCGCAAGGTCAACGCCAACGAAAACATCGATAACACGATCGGCAATTTCGCCGCCAATCTGGTGAAATGGGTGATCCGCCTCATGGTTGTCATGGCCGTTCTTGGCATCTTCGGCATTCAGGCGACCAGCCTTGTTGCCGTCATGGGCGCAGCCACATTAGCCATCGGTATGGCCCTGCAAGGCACGCTCAGCGATCTCGCGGCAGGCCTGATGCTGGTGATTTTCCGCCCCTACCGCGAAGGGCAATATGTGGATATCGGCGGCACAACCGGCACCGTGAAACAGATAGCTCTCTTCTTTACCGAACTTGTCACACCCGACAACGTTCAGGTGATTGTGCCCAATGGCAAAGCCTGGGGAGAAATCATCTCGAACTACTCACATCACAAGACCCGTCGTCTGGATCTGGTTTTTGGTATTGATTACGGAGATGATGCCAATCTGGCCAAAGAGGTCATTCATGACATTGCCAAATCCGAAGCGCGTATCCATCAGGATCCCGCCCCATGGATACGTGTGACCAATCTGGGCGAAAGCAGTGTTGATCTGACAGCGCGGCTCTGGTGCGACAACGCGGAATATTGGGACCTTAAATTCACGCTGACGCAGCAGATCAAAGAAGCATTGGATGCCAAAGGCATCTCAATTCCGTACCCGCATCGCATGATGGTCCAGCGCGAGGGCTGATCTCAGCGACAGTGCTTGGCGACCTCTCGGTTGAGCAATCCGGTTTCAACCAGGAGGCACCGGTTGCGCGCCTCATAATAGTAACCGCGGGCATACCACATCACGGCACGGTCTATATTACCATCCGAGACGAGCCAGGCGCCCCGAAGGTATTTCACCGCCCACCGCAGGTTGGTTTCGGCATCCAGAAGATCATTGGGTTGGCCGCGAAATCCCATGATGCCTGCCGTTTCGGGCAGAATTTGCATCATGCCATAGTAGGGACCATTGCGCGCGTGAGGCCTATAGTCACTTTCTCGCTGGATTACCTTGTGCACCAGCGGACTGGGAACGTCATAGAAATCCGCATATTGATTGATCAGGTTGCGCAACGCCGGTGTTTCATTCGGGTAGAGCGCGGGCTCGATTGGTACTTGCTCCGAAGGGCCGGAACAGGCCTGAAGCGCCAATAGAGCCACCAAAATCAAGCTGCGCCGCACCATGAGATCCCTTCTCGCAATTCCAGTCAAACAGAATGCCAGAACGGTCCAATGATCAAGCATGTTGCGTGGGAAAGGCGGGTTGTTGCTACCGTGCGGCACTCACCCCAAAATGCCCGGCAAATTCAGGTCGTTCTCCCGTGCGCACTCAAGCGCAATGTCATAACCCGCATCCGCGTGGCGCATCACGCCCGTGGCCGGATCATTCCAGAGAACATTTGCAATCCGGCGGTCCGCGTCTTTGGTCCCGTCGCAACAGATCACCATGCCCGAATGCTGGCTGAAACCCATGCCAACGCCACCACCATGATGCAGCGACACCCAAGTCGCCCCGCTTGCCGTATTCAATAGCGCGTTGAGCAGCGGCCAATCGCTTACCGCATCACTGCCGTCTTTCATCGCCTCGGTTTCCCGATTTGGCGACGCAACCGATCCGCTGTCCAGATGATCGCGCCCAATCACCACGGGTGCCGAAAGCTCTCCATTGCGAACCATTTCATTGAACGCGAGGCCCAGTTTGTGACGCACGCCCAAACCGACCCAACAGATACGCGCGGGCAAGCCCTGAAAACTGATCCGGTCCCGCGCCATATCCAGCCAATTGTGCAGGTGCGGATCATCCACCAGTTCCTTCGCCTTGGCATCGGTTTTATAGATGTCTTCCGGGTCACCCGATAACGCGCACCACCGAAACGGCCCGATACCCCGACAAAAGAGCGGACGAATGTAGGCAGGTACAAATCCGGGGAAGTCAAAAGCATTTTTTAGACCCTCTTCCAGCGCAATTTGGCGAATGTTGTTGCCATAATCCAGTGTGGGTACACCCGCATTCCAGAACTCAACCATCGCAGCTACATGGGTTTTCATGGACGCCCTTGCCGCTTTTTCCACCGCCTTTGGGTCGCTTTCCTGTTTGGTGCGCCATTCGCCTACGGACCACCCTTGAGGCAAATACCCATGCACCGGGTCATGAGCGCTTGTCTGATCCGTCACAATATCCGGGCGCATACCGCCGTTGTTCATGATCTCTACCAACTGCGGAAAAACATCCGCCGCATTGCCGATCAGCGCGACGGATTTCGCGTCTCCTGCCCGGGTCCAGTGATCTATCATTTCCAACGCATCTTGGAGGTTGTGGGTCTTTTCATCGACATAGGACGTGCGCAATCGGAAGTCCGCGCGTGTTTCGTCACACTCAACAGCCAGACAACACGCACCGGCCATAACCGCCGCTAATGGTTGCGCACCGCCCATGCCCCCTAAACCGCCCGTCAGGATCCATTTGCCCGTCAGACTACCGTCGTAATGCTGACGCCCTGCTTCGACAAAAGTTTCATACGTGCCCTGAACGATGCCTTGCGACCCGATGTATATCCAGGAACCCGCGGTCATCTGGCCATACATGGCCAGACCTTTTTTATCGAGCTCGTTAAAATGATCCCAGTTGGCCCAATGCGGGACGAGATTGGAATTTGCGATCAACACACGTGGCGCGTCTTTGTGCGTACGAAAGACACCAACAGGTTTGCCGGACTGTACCAAGAGGGTTTGATCGTCGTCCAAATTTCTAAGTTCAGCAATAATAGTGTCGAAATCTGCCCATGTACGGGCCGCTCGTCCGATCCCTCCATAGACCACCAATTCGTCAGGGTTTTCTGCAACGTCGGGGTGCAGATTATTCATCAGCATCCGCATTGGCGCTTCGGTCAACCAGCTTTTTGCGCTTATTTCAGCGCCGGTGTCAGGAAAAATATCTCTGGCGTTGTGCCGTGAGTTGTTCATTTCAAATCCCTTTTGCCCGGGGTTCACTTTCCATAGGCATCTCAAGCCCGGATGCCGTAACAAGAGCCCCGGAGCTGATCAGGTGGCTTGCAGATTGAAGATCAGGCGCAAGATAACGGTCCGCGTTCAGCGCAGGAATATCCTGGCGCAACCTGGCGATGACAGCTTGCAATGGACGGCTTGATCTTAGGGGTGCTCGGAACTCAATGCCTTGCGCACCGCACATCGCTTCAACACCCAAAATGGTCGACAGGTTTGAGTTCATGCGCTGTAACCGCCGCGCCGCATGTGCCGCCATGGACACGTGATCTTCCTGGTTGGCGCTTGTTGGTGTTGAATCGGTTGTGCAGGGGTTTGCCAGATGCTTATTTTCGCTCATCAGCGCGGCCGTGGTTACTTCTGCGATCATCATGCCCGAGTTCAACCCGGGGTCTGGTGTCAGGAACGGTGGAAGATCGAAACTGAGTGTTGGGTCAACCATGAGGGCAACGCGCCGTTGTGAAATTGCCCCGATTTCAGCAATGGCCATGGCAATCTGATCGGCCGCGAACCCCACAGGCTCGGCGTGAAAGTTGCCGCCGCTCACGATGCGACCCTGTTCCACCAGAACTAGCGGGTTATCCGTGACAGCGTTGGCTTCAATTTCGAGCGTGCATGCGGCTTGATGCAGCAAATCGATGGCTGATCCACTCACCTGAGCCTGGCAGCGAATACAATACGGATCTTGTACCCGGGTATCACCTTCCCGATGACTTTCGCGGATGGCGCTGCCATCCATCAGGGCGCGTTGTAGCCTCGCCGCTATAATTTGTCCCGAATGTCCGCGCAAAACGTGAATATCGTCTTCTAAAGGCGCCGTGGAGCCCATGATTGCGTCGGTTGATAGCGCGGCGGTCACTATGCAGGATTGCGCGTTGTTCCATGCGCCCCATAGCCCGGCCAAAGCGCAGGCCGTGGAAAATTGAGTCCCGTTTATGAGCGCAAGCCCTTCCTTGGGCCCCAAGGTAATTGGTTCTATTTCAGCGTTTTTGAGCGCTTTTCGCCCGGATACTCTTTCGTTGTTGTAGAACGCTTCGCCCTCACCAATCATGATGGCGGCCATATGTGCTAGCGGGGCAAGATCGCCCGACGCGCCGACGGAGCCCTGATCCGGAACAACAGGTGTCACACCCTTTTCCAACATTTCTTCGATAAGATGGACGGTTGATTGTTTCACGCCTGACGCGCCCCGCCCGAACGAAACCAGTTTCAATATCATCATCAACCTGGTCGTTTTCACATCCAATGCTTCGCCCACGCCGCAGCAATGGCTGAGGATCAGATTGCGCTGGAGAACACTTGTGTCTTTTGACGGGATTTTGACATTGGCCAGTTTTCCAAAACCAGTGTTGATACCGTAAATCGGCGCGTCACTTTGGGCTGCCTTGGCAACCAGATCTGCCGCCGCATCGATTTTGGCCATCGCTGAAGGGTCTACCCGAGCAGAAAGCGCATGCCGCCAAATTTTCTCTAACTGCAGGATGGAAGTGGATCCAGGGATCAGAATTTCCGTCATCCCTGACCTCCAAACATGCGCCGTTCCAATGGGTTTTTTCCAATCCAATAGGGCAATTCTGCAGGTTCGGTGACGTTCCAGATCGCCAGATCGGCACGTTTCCCCGGCGCGATTGTGCCGCAATCATTTAACCCCAGTGCCTTTGCTGCATGGCACGTTACCCCGGCAACGGCCTCCTCTACGGTCATGCCAAACAGAGTGCATCCCATGTTCATTGCAAGCAGCAGGGAGGTCAAAGGTGACGAACCTGGATTGCAATCCGTGGCCAAAGCCATTGGGACGTTTTGCGCACGAAACGCGTCAACGGGCGGTCGTTGGGTTTCGCGCAACGTATAGAACGCGCCGGGCAACAAGACGGCGACGCTGCCGGCGCTGGCCATGGCCCGTGCATCTTCGTTCGTTGCATACTCTACGTGGTCTACGGACAACGCGTTGTGCTGGGCGGCCAATTGCGTGCCGCCAATATTACTGAGCTGTTCAGCGTGTAATTTAACCGGAAGCCCGAGCTTTTTTGCCGTTTCAAACATGCGGGCTATTTGCGGCGCATCAAATGCTATGCACTCACAAAAACCGTCCACGGCATCGACCAAATTTTCGCTATGGGCTGCTTCAAGCGCGGGGATGCAGACGTCGTCAATATACGCATCCTTCCGACCCGAGTATTCCTCCGGTACGGCATGAGCACCCAAAAACGACGTTTTCACGCGTATCGGGCGCGCGGATTTTATTTCGCTGGCAACGCGCAGCATCTTAAGCTCTGTGTCCAAATCTAACCCGTAGCCAGATTTAATTTCTACGGTACTGACACCTTGCGCGATCAACTCGTCCACACGGGCCAGAGCGCCAGCAAGCAGGGACGCTTCCGTTGCCGCCCGCGTTGCGCTGACCGTGGATACGATACCACCACCAGCCCGGGCAATTTCCTCGTAACTCGCTCCCTTGAGCCGCATCTCAAATTCATTGGCACGATTCCCGCCAAAAACGATGTGTGTGTGGCAATCAATTAGCCCTGGCGTCACCAATCGGCCTTGCAAATCTTCTTCAGGGCCATCGTGTCCTTGCGGCGCGTCATTTTCCGACCCAACCCAATTAACTAGACCCTGTTTCACCAGAATCGCACCATTCTTGATCAACCCATAGGGCTGACCACCGGCCATCGTGGCCACCTGTGCATTCCGCAAAAGCATCCAAACAACTTTCTTGAGTCCTCGAGTCGCGCCTGATATTATGTATAGACATAATAATCTGTCAAGCGGGGCCATCATGCAAACGATTTGGGCGGAACATGCTCTTTTGCCTGCCGGTTGGGTCCAAAACGTGGCCGTCACGATTGGAAAAAGCGGCCAGATTGACAGCGTTAGCACCGATCAACCTCGCTCCGGCCATACCGTGGGCATTCTGCTGCCAGCCCCGGCGAATGCACATTCGCACGCGTTTCAACGCGCCATGGCCGGTCTGACCGAATCCCGCGGGCCAGACCCGCGCGACAGTTTCTGGACATGGCGACGGCTGATGTATCAGTTTCTGGATCACCTGGACCCGGATCAGGTGCAGGCAATCACCGCCTTGGTCCAAATGGAAATGCTCGAGGCGGGCTTTGCCACAAATGTCGAATTTCACTACCTGCACCACCAGCCAGGCGGTGTGCCGTACGATACTTTGGCTGAAATGTCGCATCGCGTTGCCGCAGCGGCCGAGCAAACAGGCATCGGCCTGACGCTATTGCCGGTACAGTATGAATTTGGCGGGTGTGACAAGCGGGCGCTGACATCCGGACAAATCCGTTTTGGAAACAACCCTAACCAATTCGCTCGTTTGGTCGAAAGTGCGCGATCTGCCCTGCGTCGATTGCCTGCTGACACTGTAATGGGCATTGCACCACATTCGCTGCGTGCGGTTTCGCCGGAAAACGTGTCTATTTCTGCGCAACTTATACCGAATGGGCCAGTTCACATGCATCTTGCTGAGCAGGTTGCAGAGGTAGAAGAAGTCAAATCCTCCTATGGGCAGCGCCCGGTGGCATGGCTGCTGGACAACGTGGATATAAATGATCGCTGGTGCCTGATCCATTGCACGCAGATGGAGCATCATGAAACCATGGCCCTCGCCCGGACCGGTGCCGTGGCAGGCTTGTGCCCGATCACAGAATCGAACCTCGGCGATGGCATTTTCGATGGCGTTAGGTGGTTGGAAAGCAACGGGCGAATTGCCATCGGATCCGATTCCAATATCCGCATATCCCTGTCGGAAGAGGTACGCACGCTGGACTATTCGCAACGCTTGCGGGATCACTCCCGCGCCGCCCTGGCGACATCAGAGTTTTCAACGGGCCGCCGCCTTTATGATGCAATCTGCACTGGCGGGGCGCAGGCGGCAGGCCGGAATTCCGGAAGTATCGCCACCGGACAATGGGCAGATTTATTGACCCTGGATGCGACGCATATCGATCTGGCGGATCAATCAGGTGACCAGCTATTGGATTGCTGGATGTTTGCCGGGGATGACCACATGGTGCGCGACGTCTGGTCCGCAGGTCGGCATCTGGTCAAGGACGGTCGCCACCATGCCCGCGATACGATTACAGCCAACTACACGCGCGCGATGAAATCTCTGAGGGATGTTTTATGAGCAATCCGCAGTTTCGAAACTGGCAAGCCATTCAGGCGGAGGTGCTGCGCCGGATTCACGCGCGCGATTGGCCGCCCGGTCATACCATTCCAAACGAGGCCGATCTGGCGCTGGAATTCGGGTGCGCGCGCGCCACTGTGAACCGTGCCCTGCAGTCACTGGCCGACGCGGGCATGCTTGAACGCCGGCGCAAAGCGGGCACGCGCGTAGCCCTACATCCGATCAGCAAGGCAACAGTCGACATTCCTGTCATCCGGCAGGAAATCGAAGAGCGGAGTATGACCTACGCCTATCAGCTGATTGCTCATGAATCCGCCACACCCCCTGCGGTTCTCGGGCCGGACTCTACCGGCATTCACGTCACCGCCCTGCACCGGGCGAACGGCGCCCCTTATGTTATCGAAGATCGATGGATCAACACAACCACCGTGCCCGCAGCCCTTGATCAGACCTTTGAAGAGATCAGCGCGAATGAATGGCTGATCACCTCGGCGCCCTATACCCACGGCGACATCTCTTTCATGTCAGCGCCGGCCACGGGCTTTGAGGCCAAACACCTCAGAACCCGTCAGGGTGATGCGGTTTTTGTGATAGATCGGACCACATGGGACCGGGGCCAGACAGTGACATCTGTCCGATTGACCTATGCGCCGGGCTACAGCATTCGCACGGCTATTGGGACGGGTTTTGGCACGGAACAGGATGCTTAAAATAGTTGCCGGCATTCAGCCTTCGCTGGCCAGCAGCGCCGGTAGGCCCACGCGGTAGGTGGGGTAGCGCAGTTTCACGCCCAACTCTTCCTTGATGCGCGTGTTCCTGATGCGTTTGGATTCTGCATAGAAGCTCCGCGCCATCGGGCTCATCTCAGCCTCTTCGATTGGAATGGCGGGCGGGATTGGCAATCCCAGCAGTTCGGCCGCATGGGCAATTACATCCTGTGGAGGCGCAGGCTCATCATCGCAAACGTTGTAAGCACGTCCCGGATTGGGCTGAGCAATGGACGCCGCCAGGATTTGTGCGATGTCTTCGACATGGATGCGGCTGAAGACCTGGTTTTTCTTGATGATGCGCCGCGCTGTGCCCTGCCTGACCTTTTCAAAGGGTCCCCGTCCCGGCCCATAGATCCCCGCCAGTCGAAAGATATGTACGGGTAATCCGGGCACGGAAAGCCATCTGTTTTCCGCATCCTTGCGCATCCTGCCCCGCTCGGTTGAGGGGCGCAGCTCGTCCACTTCATCAATCCAACCACCCTGATGGTTGCCGTACACACCGGTTGTCGACAAATAGCCGAACCACTCAAGTTGTGAGGCAATCCCGGCAAGATCGTCGCGGTAAGCGTTGAACACAGGATCGCCACCCTCGTTGGGACCGGCAGATGTCAGCACATGGGTGGCCTGTGCAAAAGCTTGCGTCAGATCACCATCTGGCCAAAGCACGGGGATCACGCCCTGGTTTTCCAGCAGCGCCGTCTTTTCTGGTTTGCGCGTTGTCCCGTAGATGGTCCAGCCCATCGGCAGCAGCAATTCTGCCAACGCCTGCGCGGAATACCCGTGACCGAATGAAATCAAAACCTTGCTCATGGCACCTTAATGGTAGTGCCATGGGGCAATGGCAAGGGTTTCAGGCGTGCATCTTTTTCTTGCGCCCGCGCGTTGTCGCGGTTGCCGCTTCACTGCCATCATGGAAGGTTCCGAACCACCGGTCCCACGGCATCTCCTGATTGCCGTAGTTACATTCATAATACCGATGATGCAGTTGGTGGTAGAACGTGCCCAAGGCCAGACGGCGTTTGTCCTTGATCAACAAGTCCTCATAGCCCGTGTGCGTCATAGCCGCGCCCGGGCCCTGATAGATCACGTGGAAAATCAGATGAACCGGGTGCGACGCCACAACCCAATGGATGCAGAGCGTGGTGAGGTAGATGAAATGCTCAATCGGGTGCATCGACAGGCCGGACCATGGCCCAATGTTAACGTTGCGGTGGTGCAGCGAATGCACGCGCTTGTAGAGGAACGGGACATGCAGCAACCGGTGCGCCCAATAGAAGTGAAAAGCACTCCAGATCGGCAAGAGGATCAAGGCGAGAATGAACCAGACCGGGTTGGAGGCGAAGGTGATCGTAGGCGCGTATCCATTGGCCATCAGCCACATTGTGATGACCTGAAACGCCGTTAGCTGCGCCACACCGGACCCCAAGGACCAGAACATGTTGTCATGGACCTGATTGGAAAAATCCCACAGCTTGTTGCCTTTGGCCGGATCGCGCTTGTCAAACTTGAGCGTCTTGCCCTGGCCCTTGCGCATGTAGAAGTACCAATGCAAGCCACCCGCGATCACGATCATCAAGCCCATGTTCACGAGCCATGTCTGGAAAATCCAGCCAAACGCAAAACTCCGAGCGGTTTCAAGCGATGGGTAGAGTGTGAGCCACGCAACCACCGCAAGGATCACCATCATCACCCGTTCACTCAGCATCAGCCAGTTGCGCAGAAACCAACGGGCCAGAAACCGTGGGTCTGGCGGCCAGCTGAAAATCGACGGATTTTCCAAGGGTAGGTCGGGATGGTAGTTCCACTCGCGGGATTGGTTGCCTGTGTTTTCAGACATGTTTCAGCTCCGGTATTCGAACAGCGCAGAGATCAGGAAGCGTAGGTTGAGCCTTCCTCATCCAGAATGGCTTTGAGTTCTGACAGATGTTTATCCGCCTGCCCGGGGTAGTCTTCCAGTTCCTTGGCCGTGCTTTCCGCAATCTCGTCCGAGAGCACGCGCAACGGCTGACCTGTCCAGAGCGCCTTGATATAGGTCTCGCAGGCACGCTCGAAATAATAGAGCCGGTTGAAGGTTTCGGCGACGGTCTGGCCAATCACCATGATCCCGTGATTGCCCATGACCAGCACGGTTTTGGACCGGTCGGTCAGGTTGGAACAGCAGCGCTCAGCTTCTTCCTCGAACGCCAGACCGCCGAAGTGATTATCCACCGCCACGCGGTTGTAAAAGGTCGCCGTGTTTTGATCGATCGGTGGCAAGGTGCTATCCGCCATTGACGCCAGAACCGTGGCATGGATGGAATGCACATGCATGGCACAGCGTGCATGCGGGCACATCCGGTGCAACGCGCCGTGCAGACCCCAGGCGGTGGGGTCAGGCGCGTCGGGACCCTTGAGCGATTCCGGATCGTTGGCGTCCAGCAATAGCAGGTCACTTGCCTTGATCCGGCTGAAATGTTTCTGGTTCGGGTTCATCAGAAATTGCGTGCCATCCTCGTTCACCGCGAGAGAGAAGTGATTGGCGACGGCTTCATGCATGTTCAACCGCTCGGTCCAGCGGAACGCAGCCGCCAGATCAACACGTTCATTCCAATGCGCCATGTTCGGACGAAGCTCGGTAACAGACATGTGCAGGTCTCCTATGATGTGCTGGACAGAAGGTGCCGCGTCACACGGTGCTTTACCAACGAAAAAATTACAGCCATGCTATAAGTTCAACTAATGGGCAATTTATACCGATGCGTAAATCCCTCCCTCCCCTGAACTGGCTGCGGGCGTTTGAGGCCGCGGCCCGGCACCTGTCCTTCACCGCTGCCGCGGCTGAACTGAACATGACCCAAAGTGCCGTCAGCCAGCAGATAAAATCGCTTGAAGGCCATATGGGACGCGCGCTTTTTCATCGCCGCCCACGGACGCTGGAGCTTACGGAAACCGGTTCCAGTTACCTGCCCATCGTGCGGGATGCATTCCGGACGCTGTCGCGCGGTACGCTGGCCGTCACCGGCGGCAGTGAAACCGTGGTCCAGGTGCACACGAACATGAGTTTTGGCACATTTTGGCTGGCCCCGCGTCTTGGCCGTTTCTATGCGCGCCACCCTGATGTGCGATTGAACATCATCGCAGAGCTTTGGGAGCAGGCCGCTGGCATCGCCCCGGGTGCCGATGTGGAAATCCGGTATTCGGTTCGCCCGTCCGATGGTGTTGTCGCACAAAAACTCATTCAGGATTATGCCTACCCGGTTGCCGCGCCGGGATGGCAGGGCAGCCTCGAAGACATCTCGCGCGAAACGCTCTTTGACTGCGCCAACCTGATGGCAACCTGGGCCGCGTGGGGCGAAGAACAGGGCTTCGATTGGTCCGACCTCAACGTGACATATGCCACCACCTACGCCATTGCCCTGTCAGCGGCCATTTCCGGCGCGGGTCTTTGCATGGCCCATGACACGATCGCCGGACACCTGATCGAAACCGGCCGTTTGCAGCGCCTGTTCGACCACCGGTCAAAAATGCAGGAGGCCTATTACCTGATCACCGCACCCCACATCGCGGAAATTCCGGGCGCTCAGGCCTTCATTGATTGGCTGCTCGAAGAAATGGCGCAGGATCAAAGCGGGCGGGACGCAACCCAGGCATAGCCGTTTTCACAGAGGATGTACGTCTCACGCAGGCCATGCGGCTTGTCTGTCGGGGCTTGCAAGATATGGGCACCCAAGGCTTCGGCCCGTGCGGCGGCCTGATCCGGGTCTGTTTGATAGAGCCTTAGCTCCGCGCCAGCGCCCCGCGCACCCGCCTCGGGCAGGAGCCCCAGCAGCGGGTTGGAATGATACGTCCCATCCGCATGTAATTGCATCACCTGGCCATGATACCACATGATTGCAAAATCCGGTGTGGGCTGATGAGCCGTCATCTCAAAAATTTCGGTCAGGAAAGTGACCTGTGCTGCCACATCACGCACAAGGATGTTCAGCCCAATCCCAGTCAAAGATGCGCCAAAATCTTCGGCGCTCACCGTCTCATAATCCATGCCAACCCCCTGTTTGAGGACAGCTTGATCCCGCTCTGTCGGCGTGTCAACTTACGTGGAACGCGGCAAACGACGACACCTTGTCATTCCCCTCGTCATCCGTCAGGAAAAACCATGAACCTCCATGACCAGAATGTTGACTTGATCACACCCAATGTGCCCGCGCGGCAGGAATTCACAAACGCCGTGGCCGCCGTTGATCATCTGGTGGAATTGTACGACAGCGCCGCCAAATTTTTGTGCCACTCCTTCACCGAAGCCATCAACGGCAACGTTCCCAAAAAGAAAGTGCGCGCCTTTTACCCCGAAATTCGCATCACGACCCGCTCCTTTGGCCAGATCGACAGTCGCCTGAGCTTTGGCCATGTCTCAGCACCCGGCACATATGCGGCAACCATCACGCGGCCCACCTTATTTCGGAGCTACCTTGAGCAACAGATTGCACTGCTCCTGGAAAATCATAACGTTCCCGTCTGTATCTCGGTATCCGACACGCCCATCCCGGTGCATTTCGCCGTTGCCAATGAGCCAGATATCACCGTCCCTCAGGAAGGTGCTGCGGATTTCACCCTGCGCGACAAGTTTGATGTGCCTGATCTGAGCACGACCAATGATGATATCGTCAACGGCACATTCCAACCCGGAGCAGATGGCGTTGGTCCTTTGGCGCCATTTTCGGCCCAGCGCGTGGATTATTCACTGGCGCGTCTGGCGCATTACACGGCAACCGATCCCGCGCATTTTCAAAACCACGTTCTGTTTACGAACTACCAGTTCTATGTCGCAGAATTCGAAAAATATGCGCGCAAGGTTCTGGACGATCCTGACAGCGGATACACCTCATTTGTCAGCACCGGTAATGTGGAAATCAAAAACCCGGATGCGAAAATTCAGCGCCCCAGTCAATTGCCTCAGATGCCGTCTTACCACCTCAAGCGCGCGGATGGCATGGGGATTACTCTGGTCAATATCGGCGTTGGACCGTCCAACGCCAAAACTGCAACCGATCACATCGCCGTTTTGCGTCCGCATGCGTGGTTGATGGTGGGCCATTGTGCCGGGTTGCGGAATTCGCAAAGTCTGGGTGATTTTGTCCTCGCCCATGCCTATTTGCGCGAAGATGGTGTGCTGGACGCAGATATCCCCGCATGGGTGCCAATTCCAGCGTTGGCAGAAATTCAGATTGCGTTGGAGCGGTCCGTGGCGGATGTCACTCAGCTCGATGGATACGACCTCAAACGCGTGATGCGAACCGGCACAGTGGCCAGCTTTGACAATCGAAACTGGGAACTGCGAGATCAGTCAGGTCCGGTACAGCGCCTGAGCCAATCACGCGCCATTGCACTGGACATGGAAAGCGCCACAATTGCCGCCAATGGCTTCCGTTTCCGGGTGCCATATGGCACGTTGCTTTGTGTCAGCGATAAACCCCTGCATGGCGAATTAAAACTGCCCGGAATGGCCAGCGATTTTTACAAAGCACAGGTCTCCCGCCACTTGATGATTGGGATTCGAGCGATGGAAAAACTAGCCGAAATGCCGCTGGAAAGGTTGCATAGCCGCAAATTGCGCTCCTTTGACGAGACCGCCTTCCTCTAACCCGGCGTAAATCAGCACAAAATGCACGAAAAACGCTTGCTTTAGGCCACTATTCGTTGTGTTCATACACAAGATAGCGTTAGATTATGCGCATGAGGCCCAATAGCCGGGCAGTTGAAGGAGACCATAAAATGGCAAAACCGATGACCAAAACACAGCTTGTATCTGCTCTGGCCGACGAAATGGGCAGCGACAAGAAAACCGCGAGCGGCGCACTGGATGCCGTGATCTCGATCATCACACGCGAAGTGTCCGGCGGCGGCGCTGTGACCCTGCCAGGTGTTGGCAAAATCTATTGCCGTGAACGCCCTGAGCGTATGGTGCGCAACCCTGCCACCGGCGAGCAAATCAAAAAAGACGCCGACAAGGTTGTTAAAATGACAATCGCCAAGGCACTCAAGGACAGCGTCAACGGCTGATCTTGTAATTGACCAAAGTTTCGGAAAGGGTCGCCTTAGGGCGGCCCTTTTCAGTTTTGGAGCATTGGCATGGATATTCGGGCAATCGTCGCGGGCATCGCCTTTGCTTTCATGTGGTCCAGCGCATTTACATCCGCTCGGATCATCGTGGCCAACGCACCGCCACTCACTGCTCTTTCGCTGCGATTTTTGATCTCTGGCATGCTGGGTGTGCTGATCGCTTGGATGTTGGGCCAAAGCTGGAAACTAAGCCCGTCTCAATGGCGTGCAACGATCATTTTCGGGATCTGCCAAAACGCGCTCTATCTGGGCCTCAACTTTGTCGCCATGCAGACAATCGAAGCGTCGCTTGCTGCGATCATTGCGTCGACCATGCCATTGCTGGTCGCGTTGGCCGGTTGGGCGTTTTACGGCGAACGGGTCAGCCTATTGGGCTTCATCGGCCTGACCGGTGGCTTAATCGGGGTCGTGATCATCATGGGCGCGCGCCTTCAGGGCGGCATAGACATGATGGGCCTGGGTTTGTGCATTCTGGGTGTGATTGCCCTGACATTCGCTACGCTCGCCGTACGTGGCGCGACATCCGGTGGAAATTTCCTGATGGTTGTCGGCCTGCAGATGCTGGTCGGCAGTGCCGTACTGAGCTTGGCAGCGTTAACCACCGAAACCATCGACATTACCTGGAGCTGGCAATTGATCGCCGCCTTTGCCTATACCACTCTTATCCCCGGGCTGGCGGCTACCTTGGTCTGGTTTTGGCTGGTCAACCGCATCGGCGCGATCAAGGCAGCAACATTTCACTTCCTCAATCCGTTTTTGGGCGTGGTCATCGCGGCAATTATACTGGGCGAAAACCTGGGTATGCGCGAAGCATTTGGTGTTGCAGTGATTGCCTTAGGTATTCTGGCGGTTCAACTATCTCGGCAAACGGCCAAATAGACCGGCGGTCTCACCCAATTTTACCGCGTGGACCGTCGCCCACCTGACCTCGGTGCAACAGCAATTGATCCAGCAAAACGCAGGCCATCATCGCCTCACCGACAGGTACGGCTCGGATGCCCACACAAGGATCATGACGGCCCTTGGTCACAACCTCCGTCGGTGTGCCATCCATGCGGATTGATTTGCGTGGGCTCAATATCGAAGAGGTGGGTTTGACGGCAAACCGCACAACGATGTCCTGCCCCGTCGAAATGCCGCCGAGGATACCGCCAGCATGGTTCGAGGAATAGACGGGCTGCCCGTCATTCCCCATGAAAATCTCATCGGCATTCTGCGTACCGGTCAACATCGCGGCGGACATGCCTTCGCCAATCTCGACACCCTTGACCGCATTGATCGACATCATCGCCGCAGCCAATTCAGTGTCTAACTTGCCATAAACCGGGGCGCCCAACCCTGCAGGCGCTCCCTGCGCTACAACTTCGATCACAGCACCGACAGAGTTGTGATCTTTGCGTAGCTTCTGCAGATAGTCTTCCCACTCGGGTGCCGCCTGTGCGTCCGGTATCCAGAAATCATTGCCGTCAATCGCGTCCCAATCGAAACGATCCCGGTTGATTTCCATCTCACCCATCCGGGTCATGTAT
The DNA here is from genome assembly GCF_055693585.1 of Roseovarius sp. JB2-10. Taxonomy (NCBI): domain Bacteria; kingdom Pseudomonadati; phylum Pseudomonadota; class Alphaproteobacteria; order Rhodobacterales; family Roseobacteraceae; genus Roseovarius; species Roseovarius sp. JB2-10. The sequence continues at coordinate 908,942 of NZ_CM146337.1, forward strand.
CCTTTAATGCGAATACCTGGAATGAGGTCTTCAAGCGCGGCGCGCGCAACACCACCTGCCGCCACACGCGCGGCGGTTTCACGCGCTGAACTGCGTCCACCGCCACGGTAATCTCTGATCCCGTATTTCTGATGGTACGTGATATCCGCATGTCCGGGTCGGAAAGTTTGGGCAATATCGCCGTAATCCTTCGACCGTTGGTCGGTGTTTTTGATCATCAACTGGATGGGCGTTCCGGTTGTTTGCCCTTCGAAAACGCCCGACAGAATCTGTACCGCGTCGGGTTCATTGCGTTGGGTCATGTTCTTGTTCTGACCCGGGCGTCGTTTATCCAGCCAGTGCTGCAGCATGGCCTCATCGATGGAAATTCCCGGCGGGCAGCCATCAACCGTTGCCCCAAGCGCGGGACCGTGACTTTCACCCCATGTGGTGACCTTGAAAAGATGTCCAAACGAATTGACGCTCATCTGTCGGCTCCTTCCGCGTCGGTCTAACGACGCGAGGCCAATGGCTCAAGTCCAATTGCAGCATCCGTCAAAGCGCTTACGCATCTGTTGCCGCATTGCGTGAAACGTTTTTTTGAGTGTCGGCAAACGCCAATGCACGGGAGGAAGTCAGTTGGGAAATTCCACAACCTTGGCAAAGCAATCGATCATATCCAATGCCTTCACAAAGCTGTCTCCCAAATTGTCTTTCACAATGTAACCAGCAATGTTGTTGTCATAAGCATGTGCGACATCAGCAGGGGCGTCGGACGTAGAGAGAACAAAGATCACGAGCCGGTGCAGTGGCGGGTTGTTTCTAACCTCATCCATGAACTCAAAACCATTCATCCGTGGCATATTTAGATCCAGAGTAACCAAGTAGGGCGGCAAGGTTTTTCCATCGCGACACTCTGCGCGAAGCATATCAAGGGCTTCCCGGCCGTCGCGCGCAACCTGAACTGGATTGATGATCTTCAGCTTTTTCAGCGCACGCTTAATGGCCAGAACACTGACCTGGTCGTCATCTATGATCAAAAACCTGACCGGTTTCGTGGGCACCTTTACAACGGGATTCGGTTCGATTGCAGTCATCTCAGATCCTTCATTTTTTGCCTAAGCCGCCAGGTCGCGGTTGAAGCTGGGCGGCGTCTTGATCGGCAGATCGAATTCAAATTTCGTGCCGCGTCCGATGCTTGGATTGGACTTGATGCGAATTGTTCCACCAAAATGTTCAACTTGTTTGCGAATAATTGCGAGGCCCAAACCGCTGCCCTCCACTTCATCTCTGGGCCGCAGCGTTTGAAACAGCCCGAAGATACGCTCGTGGTACTGCGGTTCAATTCCGGGACCATCGTCTTCGATTGTGATCTTCAGACGACCGTTTTCGACTTCACCAGTGACCTGGATCACACCGACATCTAGGTCATGGTGCTTGATCGAATTGCTGATCAAATTCATGAGAATTTGCCGCAAGGGCGTGGCGTAAGTCACAATGTCATTACTTGTCCCCGAGTAGATGATTTTGAAGTAATCGTTCGGGTCAAGCATATCGCCTGTTGATCGCACCAGTTGCGGCATCGAAAGAAGTGTCAGGTCTTCACCTTCTTTCCCCACTCTTGAATACGCCAACAGGTCACTCAGAATCAGATTGAGACGATTAACCCGCATCTGAAGCATGGCCATGTTTTCGCGTCCCTGCTCCGACAGACGGTTTTCTTCATCTTCCATCGTCCATTCCGCAAGATCCTGAATTGCACGCAGTGGCGACCTGAGATCATGAGCTGCTACATACGCGAATTTTTCTAATTCGGTATTCGATCGCCTCAACTCCTCAGCTGTCGCTTTGAACGTTTCCAAAGCCGACGCCATTTCTCCCAATTCATCATTGCCTTCAACATCGACTCTATACTCCGTCTCATTGGACGCGATTGCAGAGACTGCTTTTGTAAGGCGCGACATACGCTGATTGATTTGTTTCTCGACGATGAAAAGGTTCGCGATAACGAACACCAGAATCGAGCTCAAACCAGAAAACACCAGAAAAACAACAACCTTGTTGGCAGCATTGGCCAGAGATTGGCGTGCTTGGTCAACTTTAGTGCGCGTGCCGTTCACCAAGTCAGATGCAGCCTTGGAAATCACCTGAACGGAAGCGTTTTCAAGCGAATTCAAGGTATCAAACGACTGGCGAAGAATTCGTGATTCTCCGACTTGCTCCAAGATACCCATGTCGCCAAAAACAAGCTCTCGAATGGCAAGAACCTCTTCGGCCAGTTCTTTTCGTGCAAAGCTAGGCCGTAGCTGACTGATGAGCGTGGACACAGATTGCGACTTGAACCGAATTTCACGCTCGATTTGAGCCGCTTCCTCGATATCAGAAATCTGTCTAAAACGTGTCGCCGTACTTACGATCGCCTCGATTTCAAGCGTCAATTGGGTTACCGCATTCGCCTGTTTGAGATTTCGGGAATAGACCTGTCTGAAGTTTTCAGGGCTAATCGCACTCTCCGTTACATCTTGATCGATCAAGATCGCGGTATTGAAAGTCAGTTCTTCCAAAGCATCACGGGCCGAAACCTGGCTTTCCTTCAAGCGCTCTTCAACTTGGATTGTTGTTATTTCAAAGAGCAACATTTTGCGTTTCAGGTCGAACAGTCCATCAACGCGGCCGACAACCTTTTCCAGTGCCGTGGACATCGTTGCGGTGACGTCTAGCGCGTCATGGCGTTCGACCAACTGCCTAATTTCGCTTCTGATGGTTTGTGTTTTTTCTGTAAGTGCGTCTTTCAGCGGGATCAGATCTTCAATTTCCACGACATTCTCAACCGCGCGCAGCAATAGAATCAAATCTGTAAGATTACTTTCAATCTCCTGTGCTCGGACAAAAACCGGTACCGACGCTTCCGTCAATTCGACCGCTGTTTGATTCAGCGTTCTAATCTGGAGATACCCCAAAGCAATCGCGGCGAGCAGCACCAATGACACCGACAGGAACACGAGCCGAAGCCGGGCGACGACACTCGGTACTAGCTGAAATTGTCTCAGTGACAAATTAGAACGCCCCACGCTGCTCAGGTCTGAGAAAGATCAAATTAAGCTCAATGAATTAAACCTTCGTTAACGTTGCTAAACGAAACCTTTTGGCGCGAAACGACACTGTTTTGCGGAGAAGTTTTACTGAGAAAGGTGGAATGGTGATCTGCTCACGCCGAGAAGCGATTTTAGGTCTTGCCGCAACATTTGGGTGCGCGTTGCCCGCCGCTGCATTCAACAGGTTCGGTGATCTGCACAAGACGGTGGCCGAAAAGGTGCGCGCACTTACACAAGGTCAAGACGCTGCTTTGCGCATCCTGTTGCCCAATGGATCAAATGCAAATCTAGCGCCAGTAATTGCAGAATTTGGCCGGTTAACGGGTGTGCGAGTGACGCCCTTCGAAACTCAAGTGGACGACATAAATACCGAGTTGTCGCTGCATGTATTCAGTCAATCTGACAAATATGACATCGCCCTTCCGGCCACATTTGGTGTGCCGGATTTGGTAACTTCTGGCGCGATTCTGCCGTTAACGGCCTATGTCAATCGCCACGAACCGCCAGGATTTCGCAATGATAGCCTCTACAGAATTGGCGATGAATTTGACAATAGCGTTTATGGATTTCAGGCGGATGGCGATGCCTACCTCATGTTTTACAACAAACGAATGCTCCAAGATCCGGGTCACGCGGCGCGATATTCAGACACGTTTGGCGAAGCCTTAGAGCTTCCAAAAACTTGGGCACAGTTGGACCAGCAGATGGCCTATTTCAACCGCCCAGATGATGGTCAGTGGGGCGGGTTGCTGTTTCGATCACGCGGATATCTAGCATGGGAATGGTGGGTGCGGTTTCACGCAAAGGGCGTGTGGCCGTTTTCTCCGGAAATGGACCCGCAGATTGCATCTGACCATGGTGTGGCGGCTTTGGAAGAGCTGATAAGAGCAACGCAAAGTCAAAGCCCGGAGGTCTTCGACTTGGGCCTATTTGAGAATTGGGAAAGATACAGCCGCGGCGACATTTACTGCAACATTAGATGGGGTGGATCACAGAAGTATCTGAATTCGAGCGCTTCTGCGATGCGCGGCAACATCGTTTATGGCCCAATGCCGGGTGGTATCGTGGATGGAACCCTCCTGGAAACACCATATTTCAATTGGGGGTGGAGTTACGTCGTTCCCCGCAGCACGCGTTTCCCCGAAATTGCGTACCTTTTCTCACTCTTTGCATCGACGCCTGCCATGTCCACTTTGGCCGTGCGTGAAAAAGACGGATTTTTCGATCCGCACAGACCGGAACATTACGACGACCTGGGAATCCAGCAGACCTATTCGCCCGAATTCCTGGAGGTTCATCGCAACAGCCTCGAGGCCGCAATCCCTGATTTGTACCTGCAGGGTCAGAGCGAATATTTCCGCATTCTGAATGAAGGTCTTCACAAAGCCCTGACACAAGACCTCAAACCACGGCAGGCATTGGAGCAGATCTCTCGCCGGTGGCAAGTCACGACCGACAGCTATGGCCGCCAAGCCCAGATCAAGCGGTGGAGCCATTTGAAACGCAAATATCCCGCTCAAACCCGGACCAAACTCAAAAACACTGTCTAAACACCATCTCATCGAAACATTGAGCGCTTTGGGTCCGATGCGGAAAATCTAACGCATTTTCTTAATAGTCGGGCAAAACTCCTGCTTTGGCAGACGGATCCGGCGATGCGTTTTGGCGATTAACAAACAATTATCAATTCTTCAATAAACCCAAAGAAATAGCAGGATTGAGGGTTCAGATGGGAATACGCCAAGTCGACGCAGAAGTTTCGCAAGGAGCGGAGCAACTTCACAAGAAGGTAGGCTCGCAGGAATTTGAAGACTTCATTTATCTTCTGAGCCATGACATCCGAAATTCCGTTCGCGCACTTCTGGAAGTGCCGCAATGGATCCAAGATGACCTGATTGAAGCCGGATACCGGATCAATGCACCATTGCAGGAAAATCTTGCGTTGATGAACATCCACACCCGGCGTTTAGATCGTATGCTTATCGACCTGCTGGTTTACTCCCGCGCTGGACGCATGCAGGTTGTGAAATCCGTCGATATCTCAGAAGCCGTAGCAATTGTTCTGGATCAACTCAGTGTACCTGCGGGCTTCGATGTTGAATTGAACCTTAAATGCACTGAAATCAGGATGGGTGACCGGGATATACTTACATTGCTGTCAGCCCTGATTTCCAACGCGATCAAACATCACGACATGAGCCAGGGGACCGTCAAAGTGTCGACTGTCAAGAAGGCGGGTAACTGCGTCATTACCGTTTCGGATGATGGTCCCGGTATCCCCGAAAAGTACCGCGACCGTGTTTTTGAAGTAATGACCACGTTAAAGCCACGCGACGAAATCGAAGGCAGCGGTATGGGTTTGGCATTGGTTCGTAAAATCGTCGATATCTACGGTGGCCAAATCAAATGGTTGTCTGATCCATCAGAACGCGGCACGTCGATTGAGCTGAAATTCCCAACCTAGCGTTTCACGACCCGCGCCTACGACCCAGACTCTGGCGGAACAATCCAGTTTGAATTTGCGCGGAATCCGCCCAGCCTCCAGAAACCCAACACTGCAAAACGCAAAAATACCCAGTGGGGATGCGATTTGCAGCCGATTTTTTCCTGCAACACTTGCCAAGCCTGAAGTAGGCTTTACAGGGTAAGGGTGACAGCGGCCCGGCGGGCGAGGAGAGGATCGAAAATGGCCAATCATCTGTATCAGAACGATCTCCCGGATGGGCTCGACCTTGGGCCTGTTGTGGCCATCGATTGCGAAACCATGGGGCTCAACCCGCACCGCGACAGACTATGTGTTGTGCAGATGTCGGGCGGAGATGGTGACGCCCATATAGTTCAGATCGCTCTCGGCCAAACCGAAGCGCCCAACCTTGCCGCAATGCTGGAAAACCCAAACGTCCTGAAATTATTCCATTTCGGTCGCTTCGATATAGCAGCGCTCTTTCATGCATTCGGGGCCCTTACCGCGCCTGTTTATTGTACCAAGATTGCAAGCAAACTTATCCGCACTTACACGGACCGCCACGGGTTAAAAAATCTCCTGCAGGAATTGCTGAATGTGGATGTTTCCAAACAACAGCAATCGTCAGATTGGGGTGCTGCAAACCTGACCGACGCACAGTTGGATTATGCGGCGTCGGATGTGCTTTATCTGCATGCGCTTCGGGAGGAACTGGACAAACGGCTGGAGCGTGAGAACCGGATCGAGTTGGCGCAGTCGTGTTTTGATTTCTTGCCCACCCGCGCATGTCTGGATCTGGCAGGATGGCCAGAAATCGACATTTTCGCACACTGATGGCTTTGCGCGACAATCTCTATTCACACGTCATTGCGTGGATGAAAATCATCCTACCGCTTGCCGCACTCGGAATTCTCTCAACACTTTTTCTCATCTCCCGTACGATTGACCCCACGGATTCTATTCCGGTAGCACAGATCGATCTCGAACAACGCGCGCAAGAGTTAGGGGCGACGAACCCGTCATTTGCCGGTGTATCCGGGCGCGGCGATCAAATTACATTTCAGGCCATCAGGGCAATCCCCGACCCGGAAGATCCAGAGCATCTCGTGGCGACGGACGTTACCGCTCAACTAGGTCTGATCTCGGGAACTGTCATCGACATAACGTCCAAAAATGCGGATATGCACCAAAGCAAATACACGGCGACTTTGAATGGCGATGTACATGTGACGACCACGTCCGGTTATGAAATCACTACCGAAACTCTCTGGACACGTCTTGACGAACTGTATGCAGAAACACCCGGGCAAGTCGATGGCCGGGGCCCTCCTGGTGACTTGACGGCTGGTAAAATGGTATTGCGAACAGACCCTGAAACAGGACAAGCAGAATTGATTTTCACTCAGGGCGTCAAGTTGATATATACGCCATCAGAAACCAAGGAATAATTCACGTGCTTCGTTTTCAGCAGCTGTTCTTTTCCGTCGTCCTGATCATAGCCCCTGCAATGGCGCCTGCCCAAGGTGCGCAAGTGGCGTTTGGCAACACACAGCAAGACAGCAATCTGCCGGTTGAAGTGACCGCCGACAATCTGAACGTAAACCAAAACGATGGCACAGCTGTTTTCACGGGTAACGTCTTGATTGGGCAGGGGGAAATGCGGCTAGCGGCACCTCGAGTATTAGTCGTTTATCTGGAAGACGAAAGTGGCATTGAAAGCCTGAACGCGACCGGTGGCGTAACGCTGGTAAGCGGCGACGACGCGGCTGAGGCCAGCCAAGCCGACTACAATATCCAGACCGGCCTGATCGAGATGCAGGGCGACGTATTGTTGGTTCAGGGTGTGAACGCATTGACGGGCGACAAGATGTTTATCGATACCAAAGCCGGAACCGCACGGGTTACCGGACGGGTCAAAACCGTTTTGCAACCTGAGCCATCCGAATAGAAAAATGGCCAAACCCAAACTTCATATCGCCCACGAAAACTCCGGGCTGAAGATAGAAAACCTGCGCAAGAGTTATGCCAAGCGGGTTGTCATCCGCGATGTATCTCTCAACCTGAACCAAGGAGAGGTTGTTGCCCTTCTGGGCCCCAACGGCTCGGGCAAGACAACAACGTTCTACGCAGTGGCGGGTTTGGTTTATCCCGAAGGCGGCCACGTAACCATCGATGGCCGGGAAGTAACGAACCTGCCGATGTATCGTCGCGCCAAGTTGGGCATCGGATATCTACCGCAGGAAATGTCGATCTTTCGTGGCATGTCCGTCGAAGACAACATCATGTCGATCTTGGACATCTCGGTTTCCGGGCGGCATAAACGCCGCGAGCGTTTGGAAGAACTGCTATCGGAATTTTCAATCGAACATTTGCGACGCGCCCCCGCGCTTGCATTGTCAGGTGGTGAACGGCGACGTGTTGAAATCGCGCGCTGCTTGGCCGCGCATCCGAAATATCTTCTGTTGGATGAACCTTTTGCCGGCGTCGATCCAATATCAGTTGGCGACATAAGACATCTGGTGGCTGACCTGAAAAAACGTGGCATCGGCGTGCTGATCACTGACCACAATGTGCGCGAAACACTCGAAATTGTGGACCGCGCGTATATTCTGCATGATGGCAAAGTTTTGATGTCCGGTAACCCGGACGAAGTGGTCGAAAACGAGAATGTTCGCCGCGTTTACCTTGGGGACAGCTTCCGTCGTTCTTAGGTTGGCGACAGTCAGGTTGAACACTTCAATCTTAACTCTTCCATCATTGACATTCACACCAAAAAACGCGTCAATTGGGGAATGACATTTGTCTTCTGCGAAGTGTCCCTTGGAAATTTGCCGGTTTACAGGCTGGGTTTCGGGCAAGCTGATCAAATGTCATTTCTCAACATTCGGACCTGACGTTTTTCCTGGTGCTTTGCACTGGACGCGCCGCCGATATGTCAAATGAAGGAGACAAGATGCGCTATCAAATCAGTGGAAAACAGATCGATGTGGGTGAAGCGCTACAGATTCACGTCAAGGATGAATTGGGGGCGGCCGTCGCAAAATATGCCGAACGCCCGACCGATGCCCAAGTCATATTTTCGAAGAGCGCCAATGAATTTGTCTGCAGAATCCACTGTTCACCTGTCCACTGGCCTGACCGCGCAGGCCAAAGCGCATGCTCACGAGATCTATGCAGCGTTTGATTCGTGCTGCGACAAAATGGAAAAACAGCTGCGGCGATACAAGCGTAGGCTGAAAGACCACCACACCCACCGTTCGGAACCGGTTGAAATCTTCGGCGCCCCCTCTTATATCCTCGCTTCGGAAGGCGAAGAAGCAGAATCAGAACCCGATAGCCTGCAACCGATCATTGTGGCGGAGATGGAAACCAATATTCCCTCTCTCTCCGTTGGTGAAGCGGTCATGCAAATGGAGCTGGCCGGGGCACCTGTTCTGGTTTTTCGAAATGAGGGTAAGGACGGGTTGAACGTCGTATATCGCCGTGATGATGGCAATATCGGATGGATTGATCCGTAAATTTGGGTGAGGCGGCTTGCGCGCTGATCCGAACGGAGCGACAATAAACATGTCTATGTCAATTATCCTCAAACCCGAGGCCGTACGTGTGCTTTCTGCCGCAACCAGCAAAAAGCGCCTGCTGCATGAAATCGGCGGTATCGCCGAAAATGCGTATGGCGTTGATCATACGACGGCTATTGAAGCTTTGAATGATCGCGAAAATCTTGGGCCAACCGGCGTGGGCAAAGGTGTGGCGCTGCCACATGCACGGATTGACGGTTTGGAAAAAGTTGTCGGCGCGCTTGTACTTTTGGAAACCCCGATTGACTTTGACGCGGTAGATCGTCAGCCCGTCGATTTGGCATTTGCGCTATTTGCACCGCGGGAAGCTGGTGTCGAACATCTCAAGGCATTGGCATTGGTTTCACGCACATTGCGCGACGCGGCCATCTGCGCAAAATTGCGCGCCAATCAGGACCCGGCAACGCTCTACACAATCGTAACGGAATCGCAGGCCGTGCAGGCCGCCTGACCACCCAATTACTGCCAGGCTTCAAACCCAAACATCATGTAGTCGCGTTGATAGACCTTGCGGGTCAACTTCTCGATATCGTCATCATAGATTTGATCCAGCACAATTGGTTGGTCTGCGGCGGCGTCAACAAGGTCGGGCGCCGTGTCGTACCCCACTTCTTGCGCAAGGTTTTTCAAGACAACCGCCATATCAGCCTCCCGGATCACCACATCTGGCAAAGCAAACCGCGCCATTCCCTGAATGATCGCGGCCTGCGTGGCCCAATTTGGATCCACCCGCAAACTTGTCTGGCCCGCAAGATTGGATTGCAGGAATTCTAGAAACGCAAGGAAAGCAGCACGATGTTCCCGCCGGTCATAGGCATCGTCCGGACCTCGCGCCGGTATTGGTAATTTATAGGAATTACGCAGGGTTTTGCGGATGTCCCAAAACGCCTCATCCTCCGCATTCAATATCTTGGAGCAAAAGGCACGATGCGCCCGAGCAACAGGATGCCGGATCACGGTAAAACTGCGATGTCGACCCATGCGGCGCTTCCATTGACGGATTGCTTTTTGGTTTAGGTGTGTGGGCAGATCTTGCGCTGCAACGCCATCAAGTGCGGCCATCCAATCGCATACTTCGTGTTCCGGTGCAGATCGGATCGGCATGAACAAGAGCGGTGCCTTTGCCCCGGTGACATAGCCCGGAACAGCCGCCCCACGGCGCGGTTCAAAATGCGGACTGCGGGACATATTGAACGGGTCTTGACCCGCTAGCGCTGCTTCCATGTCATCGTAATTTGCGACTTTGTTGTAAAGCGGCTTTGGGTTTTGCTTTTTCAGCGAAGAATCCAGCGCCTCAAGCTGCTCGCCCGATCCCAAAAACTGGGCGAGCCCGTTGATCACATCCACATTCTGCAAATCTTCATATGCCAGATAAAAAGCAGTTTGCCCGGTCACTTGCAACCGGTTCAGGAGCTGGATTTGGAATGCCTGCAGCGCCGCGACATGCTTTTCGAATTCTGCCGGATCAAAACTGATCTTGCTGTCGCGACGTCGTTTAACATTGGTCAGTTTCCATTGACCCGTGGCCTGTGCAATTTTCCAAGACACATACGTATCGAGCGGATTTCGCGTCAGGATAACCTTGGCGCACCGAGGATCATCCAGACATATGTCCAGCGCACGCGGATCGTGATCGTGGAAAAACCGGAAACCGCCCAGACCATCACTGATTTCCTTGATGGTCTTGATAAGCCGTATGGGATCGGCATCGCGCATCGCCTGAGTGACGCCCAGAATTTCCGTTTTGTTCGGATACCCAATGAAAAGCGGATTAAATGCCTCGCCGTGGCAGGTCAGATCGGAAAAGGTATTGAGATTTGTTTCCAGAAAGTTTGAGCCGGTGCGCATTTCGGCAAATATAACGAAATAGTCGAAGGGGCCTGGCATAAGTCGTTATCGCACCAGATAGGGTTTGCGTTTGCCTTTGGGCGGCTCCCGCAAATCATGCGCCACAGGGAAATCTCCCATCAGATAAGGGTGCATCCCTTGGTTTTTGAGGTTCTGAAGAAACTGCCCAAACCCGGAAAGATCGACCATTTTCGGTACTTCGGCCAGCCCGCGCAGATTTTGCTGCCGGATTTCATCAATGATGGTTTGCAATGGTTCCATCGGGGCCTCAATGAACTCAGCCATCGTCCAAATGCGAATGCGTGCCTTTGCCCAGGATGAACGCAACACTTCCAGATGCTTGCTTTCGGTTTGCTGCAGGAAAGCTGCCTCGCGGCGAATATCTGAAAAGTTGCGGTTGGATTGAAACAATGGGACCGCCCAAGCGCCGGTGATGACGGAAATCTGTGCGTTGGGATCCTTGGCCATATCCCATTCAACATCGTAATTGTCGCGTGGTCCAAACTGGAAACACTGCCGTTCTCCGCGCGTGTTCCAGATCAAGTTGGCAAGAAAGGCGCGCGGGTTGTAGTCCCTCAAATCCGCACTGTCGCTCAGCGCGCCATTCATGACGGTTTGACCTTCGGAAAATTCGACACGCTCTGGCGCAAAAAGATGTCCATGCACGCGTGTGCCGGTCGTTTTGGCCAACCAGCTTTCAAAATTTTCGAACAGGTCGCTAAACCCCTCAAAAACCGAATATTGCCCGCAGGTCAGACCATTTTCACGCGTTTCCACCGGAAAACGGCTTTGCATGTACAGGCCTGCACGCCCCCGGGTTCGCCGCTCGACCGCCTTGGCAAAAATCCTGTCAATTTTCCCGGGGTTGGGCTCGGTACGCTTCATGGCCGCCGACGCATCCGTCAAAAAGGCCTCAAACAACCGGTCAGCGAAGGGCCAGATTTTACGCGCCACGAAACAGTCTGATCTACGTAACAATTGCAGATGGTCATCGTAAAAAATATGGGGTTTGCCCTGATAGTCGAATTTCGACAGGGTCAGCGACCGGCTTTCGATTTGCCGGGAATACTGACGCGCCAGCGTCTGGAAATAACTCTCATCCGGGATCCAGACCTTGTTGAAGTAGCGGTCATACGACTCCCGCTCCGGGTCCTGCAAAATCGCTGACAAGGTTTGTCGGGTCAGGCACCACCATTGGCTGCCCATGTGTGGTACGATTCCGCTTGGAATTTTACGCCGGAACCTGACCAGTCTTTGAAGCGCTACGTAGCGATCAAAGAGATATCGCTGTTTGCGCCACGAAAACGGAAAGCGCATGGTGAAACGCTCTTCATCCAACCCCCCGATGGTCCAGGGGACATCCGCCGTTGTGGCAGATTCAATGAAATCTGTATGCGGGCGCTCCGCCAGATAATCCAGAAGTTCCTGAACAGGACGCAATGGCAAACAAGAACCCGATGCCAGATACACATGTCGGACATCCGCGAACTCTTCCAACATCGTCTGCGATGCGCTCTGCGTGGCGGCCACCAGCCCCCATGTGCCCCATTCGCAGCGATGTCTTTTGCTGAACCGCACGTCCGGTACATCCGAAAGCGCAGACACAAATCCTGTGTACTCCGCCCGGGGAACAGATTTATCGACATGAATCACCAATGGGCATCCGGCGGCCGACCAGTGGCGTACCAACTGCTCAGCGCGGTCAAAGGCCGTGTGGACCAGCATGACGATACCGACACTCACGCGCTCTGCCCTTTCCTCATGCCCAGTTCCCCTTTGACATCAGTCCGAGGATCTCCAATTGGCGCCAGTTTATATACTTTTCCGACCATTTGCACCAAAGCTCAGGATTGTCGCTCAGGTTTTCGGCATAGGCTTTGTATTCGACGCTGGCGGAATAGTGTTGTTTCCGCTTCAGTTCTTCGTCTGCCTTCGCGGTAAACGTGTCGATAAACTTGGCATGTAGCAGAACACCGCTGGCCTGCTCGCCGCCCCATTCGTCATAGACCAGGTTCAAGCCGCGCGGCAGCAACATGTGCGTTGAGCTCACATAGGCATACCGTTTGTTCCATTTGACCAACGGTATCTTATTCAACGCAGGCGCTTTTTTAGGAGCGTCAGGAAAAAACACGCGGGCGCGAGGACCGCCTTGGATCCACAGGTTGCCGTAGAACGTATTTTTCTCGATCGTGTAGTTGCCGGGGTCAAACCAACTGGCAATCTCAATCGGGTTCTGACCTTGCTTGTACGGCACCGCATCGATCCGTCCCTTGGGGTACATATCCAGCAACATTGCCCCAAACGACCGAACCTGACTGACATCCAGCCAATCGGTCAATGCGCGGATCGGACGAGTATCACAGAATGGGTACACAAACAGCTCATCCGGATCGACGACAAGCGTCCAATGCCCGTCAGCGTATTTGTGTTGCAGCCAATTCAGCCAATCGACCCCAAACCGCGACCCCTTGTAGCTGGCCTTTGTCGACCACACCGACACGTCACTTTGGCCAGCCAGATATTCGCGTCCACCGTCCGTACTGTCGTTATCCACCATGATGAAATGCGAAACACCCAGATCACGGTAATACTGCATAAAATACGGCAACCGGATCATTTCGTCCCGGAAGGTACAGAACAACAGGATATCGCCCGGCTTGATCGCGCCCGTCCGGTTTGCCACCGATCGAAGCGAAAAATGCTTCCGATAAGCACGGATTTTCATCCGTTTCCGGCGTAGCCTCATGCGATATGATTGCCAAAGGCTCAAACGTTATTTCTCCGTTCCGCGTGCTGCAGTCAGGCTTGTGTTTAGCCAATCAGCATTAACCAAACCTTTTGCATGCTCATCTGCCAGAACCCACAGACGATATTCGCGGCTCAGAACTCTGCGGTCACATCCCACAGCGATCCCCTTCAACCTGTCGCTCCTCAAGTTCATAACCAGTTTCCTTTCGACATCAATCCCATCGCCTCCAGCTGACGCCAACTGATAAATTTTGTGGACCTTTCGCACCACAAATCAGGATCTGCCGACACCTCGTCATAGTAACTGTCGTAAAGCGTACTGTTAGCAAAGTGTTCCTTGCGTTGTTTTTCCTCTGCGGATCGCTCCAGAACCTGCGGCAAGAATTTGGAATGCAGCAAGATGCCAGATGTCAGCTCACCACCCTGATCGTCGTAGACATGATTGAGCCTGCGCGGCAGAAGCGAATGGGTCGAGCTGACATACACATAGCGCCGGTTCCATTTAACCAAAGGTGTTTTGCTCATGGTGGGTGCGCGACGTGGTTGACCGGCAAAAAATTTGCGGGCTCTGACACCGCCTTGAATCCAGAGATTTTGCAAATCTGGTTTGCGTTGAATGGTATAATTGCCCCCATCAAACCAACACAACGTCTCAAAGGGATCATCACCCGCCGCATAGCTGTGCGCGCCGATCGGGCCTTTGGGATACATATCCAGCATAAGTGCGCCAAATGACGTGCGACCGGTTTGATCCAACCAATTTGTCAGGGCGGATAGCGGCCGCGTATCATGATGCGGATAAATGAAAACCTCATCCGCATCCAAGGTCAGGCACCAATGGCCATGCGCGTGGCGCAATTGCAGCCAGGTCAGCCAATCCACGCCAAAACGCGACAAACGATAACTGTGTGGTGTTGACCATAGAGAGACGTCCGGCTGTGCCACCAGAAAGTCACGTGTGCCGTCATCACTGCCATTGTCGATCAACAGGAAATGTTTGACGCCCAAAGCACGGTGATGATCCAAGAAAAATGGCAGGCGTGTGACTTCGTTGCGCAGCGTCGACGCCGCCAGAATATCATCGGGTTGGATTTGAGGCGTTCGGTCGATCACCGGGCTCAGCTGGTGGCGTTTGCGCAATGCCCGGAATAGCAGGCGCCGGCGCTTCCAACGCAGGCGATAGGCAAGTGCCAACTGCTTTATCCGTTCCATGTGGTCCAACGCCTGTAGTGTGCCACCCTACCGACAGAATCGGCGTTACTTGCTGTAATGTCCAGTTTGATGCCAGCGCCACGCGTCTGAGATCATCTGTTTCATATTGGATCGTGTTGGTTTCCAGCCCAATTCTGCCTCGGCACGGGTCGATCCGGAAACCAGTTTCGTGCAGTCACCCGGACGTCTGGGCCCTTCCACAACCGGTACCGCGCGATTGGTCACAGCACCCGATTGATCAATCACTTCGCGCACGGAAAAACCGCTGCCAGTGCCCAGATTGAAAACGCGACTGCCTTTCTCGGCCTCCAACCAGTGCAGGCCCAGCACATGCGCATCGACAAGGTCCATCACATGCACATAGTCCCGAATACACGTGCCATCCGGCGTGTCATAATCCGTGCCAAAAATGGTCAATGCATCGCGACGACCATCTACGGCATCCAGCATGAGCGGCACCAGATGTGTTTCGGGCTGGTGGAACTCACCTACTTCTGCTTCCGGGTCCGCTCCCGCCACGTTGAAATATCGGAAGATGACATGCCGCATGCCATAGGCGGTTTCAAAGTCGCGAAGGATATCTTCGATCGCGCGTTTGCTGGCACCATACGCGTTGATCGGATGCTGTTCGCAATCCTCATCCAGAACCACATTGTCCTGATCGCCATACGTGGCGCAAGTGGACGAAAACACCACGTTCAGGCACCCGGCCTGAACCGCCGCCTGAAACAGGTTCAGCGATCCCGCGACGTTGTTGTGCCAGTATAGGCCCGGTTCGCGGATGCTTTCCCCAACTTGGCTAAGCGCCGCAAAATGCATGACCGCCGCAGGTTGATACGCGGCAAATATCTGATCCAGCCGAGCCTGGTCATTCAGGTCACCCTGTTCGAAAGGGCCGAATTTCACGGCCTCTTCCCAGCCGGTGTTCAGATTGTCGTAGGTAACGGGCGTATATCCGGCTGCCTTGAGAACCTTGCAGGCGTGTGAGCCAATGTATCCGGCACCGCCGGTAACAAGGATGTTGGTCAACGCGTGTCCCCCAAGGAAATTACTGCGCGGCTTTTTCCGAATGCACAACGTCGCTCAGATAAGCCCAGAGGTCATCACGCAATTCATCGCGCGCCAATGCAAATGCCACCGTCGCCTGAAGGAAACCGGCCTTTGACCCGCAATCGAACCGCTGCCCTTTGAACCGGAAGCCGTACACTTCTTCGCCATCTTCGCGGGCATCGGCAATCGCATCGGTCAGCTGGATTTCACCACCGGCCCCGGTACGTTTCTTGTTCAGCTTCTGCAAAATCGTCGGCGTCAGGATGTACCGTCCGATCACCGCCAAGTTTGACGGCGCGGTACCAGCCTCAGGTTTTTCGACCATGCCTTTTGTCGACACGATTGATCCCATGTCTTCCTTGATATCCAAAATACCGTAGGACGAGGCCTGATGCTCGGGCACTTCCATGGCCGCAACGATATTGCTTTGGGTTTCTTCAAACGCCTCAACCATCTGCGCAAGGCAGGGTTTGTCTGCGGCAATCACATCGTCCGGCAGGATCACGGCAAACGGTTCGTTCGCGATCAAACGGCGCGCGCACCAAACAGCATGGCCCAGACCCAGAGGTTTGTGTTGGCGCATGTAAGCTATTTCACCACTGTCCATGTTGGTATTCTTGAGAACATCCAGCAAGTCATCCTTGCCTTTGCGGCGCAATTCCTGTTCCAGCTGAGGGGCGGTATCAAAATAGTCCTCAAGCGCGCCTTTGCCGCGCGAGGTCACGAAGATGAATTCCTTAATGCCAGCGGCCCGTGCTTCATCAATCGCGTATTGCACCAGCGGCCGATCGACCAGCGTCATAATTTCCTTTGGCACAGACTTGGTCGCGGGTAAGAATCGCGTCCCCAACCCGGCTACTGGAAAAATCGCTTTGGTCACCTTCTTACGCATTGCCTGCTCCTCAATGCCAGTATTTCGTTAACGT
Source organism: Roseovarius sp. JB2-10 (assembly GCF_055693585.1). NCBI lineage: Bacteria > Pseudomonadati > Pseudomonadota > Alphaproteobacteria > Rhodobacterales > Roseobacteraceae > Roseovarius > Roseovarius sp. JB2-10. The sequence continues at coordinate 925,845 of NZ_CM146337.1, forward strand.
ACATCACAAACCCAATTCATGTGTGAACATTAGGGGGAAAATAGGACATTTTTTGTCCCATGACGCCCAGATTCGCTATGAATCGCCATTTCAGGCCTTTCCTTGCCAGAAACGGGTAACAATTTTATCTACGGCATCTCCATTTCTTGCATCATCGCTTCGATCCGCGGCACATCCTCCGGGTTGTTCAATTCCCAGAATTGCCGACCCTTGGCTGCAACTTCAACACACAAAACCGTTTGTCCGTTTTCCATAAACCGCAGCTGCTCAAGGCCTTCGAGCGTTTCGATCGGCCCTGACTGCCAACTTTGGTAGTCTTTCAGTGCACTGGGCCGGTATGCATAGACACCAACATGATGGAAAACCGGCGTTTCGTCATCATCTGCATAAGTATAGCCCGTGTAGGGCACAACTTCCTTAGAGAAGTAGAGTGCATGATGCGCATGGCCAAAAACCGCCGTTGTCCCACCGACGCGCCCGTGCGACCGGTCTTCCAGAAACCCGTTGAGGGCCCGCCCGTCGCAGCGCAAAACAGGCGTCGCCACCTGCGCTGATGGGTCATTGCGCAACCCGTTGATTAGGTCTTCGACAAACCAATGCGGTGTCAGAGGCGCGTCGCCTTGCAAATTGACGACGATGTCATATCCGCCACCCAGATTTTCGAGCGCTTCCGCACATCTCTCGGTCCCGTTGCCACAGGCCTCGGACGTCATCACGACGTCGGCGCCAAAAGCCTGGGCGGCATCGCGTATCCGGTCATCATCCGTCGCCACAACCACCAGGTCCACGCCCTTTACCTCACAGGCCGCCTCCCAGGATCGCTGGATCAGTGATTTACTTTCCCCCGTCACACCGGTCAGCGCCACCAGAGGTTTTCCAGGGTAGCGGGTCGAGGCATAGCGCGCCGGGATGGCAATCAAGACACTCATCAGGCCGGCTTGAGATCAACACGCGGGGAGTAGGCAATGAAAAACGAATTGGCATAGCCTTCTTTGCCGTAGACCAGTGGGCTATGATCATCGAAACGCACCACTTTGCCACCGGCACCGTGCAGAACCGCGTGACCCGCCGCCGTGTCCCACTCCATCGTCCGCCCGACACGGGGGTAGATATCAGCCTCGCCGGTCGCGATCAGACAGAATTTCAGCGACGATCCCGCGCTCTTCATATCCTTGACTGCATATTTGTTGATGTAGTCATCGGTCGCCTGATCCCGGTGCGATTTACTGGCCACAACCATCAGCGCACCATTATCCGGATCCGAGACGCGAATTGGCGATAGCTGTCCAATGGTGCCGCGATCAAACGGGCCTGCTTCTTCCACGGCCCTCCCGTCAGCCTGGGTAAAGAACATGCGTTCTTTGGCAGGCGCATAAACGACACCACGAGTCGGCACGCCGTTTTCGACATAGGCGATGTTGACGGTGAAATCGCCGCGGCGATGAATGAATTCCTTGGTTCCATCCAGCGGATCGACAATCAGGAACGTATCCGCATTCTGACCATGCGATGCAGATTGCTCTTCGGTGATCAGCAAAACATCAGGAAAGGCCTGTCGCAACCCGGCCGAAATCAGCGCGTCAGCCGCCTCGTCCGCCTCGGTGACCGGGCTGTCATCTGACTTCACTTTCACGTCGAAATCATCAGAGTTGTAGATCTCCATGATCCGGTCTCCGGCCTCGAGAGCCAGCTCCCGCATCACCACAACAAGTTTATCATAGTCCAAATCGCAACTCCCGATTTTGCGGCGTGACCCGCATGTTGATAGTTCAATCGCGGCCCCTTATGGTACGACGCTAACGGGACAGCAAGAAATCCGTGCAACAAATCTACATGAAGCCACAGGCAAGAGGCCATGTTTCAGCACGTAAAACCCAGATCCAAGCTGCATTCGGCCGTTACCATGGTCGAACTCATCTACCATTCCGCCGTGCGCGAAGTGCGCAAGGGGCATGGTAACGCTTTCATGGCGTTGGCCAGCAGCATCCTAACCACGGTCATCTTTGTGATGGCGTTTTATCTGCTTTTTTCGGTGTTGGGTCTTAGGGGCGCAAAACTGCGTGGTGATTTCCTGCTCTATATGTTGTCGGGCATTTTCCTCTACCTCACGCATATCAAAGCCGTCAGTGCGATATTGAGCGCGGATGGACCATCATCACCGATGATGCAGCATGCGCCCATGAACACAATCGTATCTATTGCCGGGGCGGCGCTAAGTGCGCTCTACATTCAGGTGTTGTCGCTCTTCGTGATCCTCTTTGTCTACCATGTCGCAATAACGCCTTTTGAGATCGATCAACCTGCGTCAGCTTTTGGCATGTTGATGCTTGCCTGGTTCACCGGCGTTTCGGTTGGGCTTGTGCTGATGGCCATCCGGCCGTGGTTTCCGGGTTTTGTGAGTATATTCAAAACGGTCTACCTGCGGGTTAATATGATTGCGTCGGGTAAGCTCTTTGTTGTCAATACATTGCCGTCTTTCATGCTGACCATGTTTGATTGGAACCCTCTTTTTCACATCATCGATCAATGTCGGGGTTTTGTGTTTGGCAACTACTTCCCGCGCAATACCAGCGTCGAATACCCCGTGATTATCGCCGTGATCCTGATCATCCTCGGATTGATGGGTGAGTTTTATACCCGGCAATACGCGTCCCGAAGCTGGGACGCACGGCGTTAGACATCAAATAGCGTCCGCGCGGCCGGTTTGCTTTACATAAGATGATCGCGCGTCCTGAGCCAATTCCTGCTAAACATTAATTTGCCGACATTTTCTTGCCATCCAGCAAGTTGGCGCCTTTGTGTCGGCACCATTTTGCCCGCAATGGTCCTGGCCCAAAGCCCCATCTAGCGTCCCCCAAGCATCCGGACCGCACCTGACACGCGACACGGCTCTGCGCTCGAAAACCTCTCAGTGAACCCGTCATGGCGATGCCTGGCGGCACCATCTGCTTATGTCCTCCGTGAGCAGTCAGAGAGGCTTTGTTCAAAATCGGCACCTGCCGAAACACACAACACAATGGCGCCAACGCCATAAGAAAGGACCTGAACATGTCACTGCCAAATGAAGCAGAAGAATTGATGCTCAACCTGATCAATCAGGAAAGAACCAGCGCCAACCTTGCTCCGCTGACATTTAACAACCTGCTGAACGATGCCAGCGAAGACCATAGCTCCTGGATGCTGGATACGGACAAGTTTTCGCACACCGGGGAAGGCGGATCATCGGCCGGTGACCGGATTGTAGATGCGGGGTATGCGCTGGAAGGCAACTGGACCTGGGGCGAAAACATTGGGTGGCAAAGTGAACGGGGCGCACCCGGTATCGAAGATGACGTCGAGGATATTCACCAAAGCCTGATGAACAGTCCGGGCCATCGGGCCAACATCCTCAACCCAAATTTCGAGGAAATTGGCATCGGTATTGAAACAGGCGATTTCGACAGTTTTGATAGCGTGATGATAACCCAGAACTTTGGCACGACAGATGCAGTTCTAGAAGACGACGGCGATGAGCAAACACCTGTGCCAGAAACGCCTATGGACGACACGCCGGATGAAGAGCCGCCTGTTTCCGAAGGTCCGGACGAGGAGGGCGATGATCAGGACCCCCCGTGGCGGAGGGTCCAACCGATGACGATGATGACGATGGCGAAACGCCGGTAGCGGAAAACCCGGATGATGACATGCCGGAAGAAGAACCTCCTGTTGCAGAGGGTCCAGACGTCGAAGATCCGGATGTGGAAGACACACCGGTCGCGGATGGGCCCACTGATGAAGAGGACCCAGATGTTGAGGATGATGATCCTGAAGAAGACGACGATACGCCTGTCGCCGAGGGGCCTGAAGACGACGAGGACCCCGATGCGGAAGATCCAGTGATCGATGATCCGATGGAGGAAGAACCACCCATCGCGGAAGGACCCGATGCCGAAGACCCTGATGCCGAGGATCCTGAAAGCGAAGACTTCGACATCGAGGCGTTTTTTGCAGAGCTTGGCGATATGCTGGGTGAACTTCTGGACGAATTCGAACTCATCGCATCCGAAGACTGCGATCCTGACATCATCGTCGATCAAATGCCGATGGAAGAAGAACCCATCATGGAAGACCCGGTGGTGGAAGATATATCAGCTGATGACGATATGGAGGTCACCTGCGAAGAGTTTTCTCCCGACTCGTTCGATTTCCAGGTGTCGATCAACCTGTCGTTCAACTTTGATCTTGGCTGATCTGGTCTGAAGCCCGCAGGGGCGCGTTTGCGCGCGCCTCTGCACAATTATTTAATCAACCACCCGACATGTCAGGTTTATCCGGCCGCCCTTTGGCAGCAAAGATGACGTCCCGAACTTGATCCGGTCCACGCCGTGATACGTCAGTCGCGCCTCACCGCCCATCACAACGACATCTCCGGATTGCAGCCAGATAGATTCGGTCTTTCCCCCGCGTGTCGCATTCCCGATCCGAAAGAGCCCTTCATCACCCAACGACACGGATAGGACCGGCCAGGTAAAGTCAGCCTCATCGCGATCCTGATGCATGCCCATTCTGGCACCTTCACCGTAGAAATTGACCAGGCAACAATCCGGATCGCGATCTGTGCTGACCAGATCATGCCAAACCGCCAACACCGGGTCAGGGATTGCGGGCCAGGCCGTACCACCGGGATGTGTATCTGCATAGCGATACCCGGACCGGTCAGAAAACCATCCATATTTGCCCGCCGACGTCATTTGAACTGACATCGGTTTACCATATGGCGTGTCAGGCGAAAAAAGCGGGGCATCGGCCACCACCTCACGCAATGCACCTACCAAAGCAACCTGCGCGTCAGGTGTTAACAACCCTTTGAAAACACGGAATCCCCGGATCGAAATCGTTGGTGTTCGCATTCTGTCTCCTGTCGATCCGCCATTTGCCCACTAATTTAGCGCAAAATTGCAAAATCCACCCCCTTGCAGTGGTTGCAGGGGCAGTTTTGCCTGCCTATATACGCCCAGAAGCGCGGAAACCTTTGTTGGAATCTGCCACATATCCGGAGCCTGATGCCAAAACGGGTCAGGCCACCGCAACATCGCCTAAGTTAGAAGGGATCGTAAAATGGCCAAAGTCATCGGTATTGACCTCGGAACAACCAACTCCTGTGTTGCCATCATGGATGGTAGCCAGGCACGCGTCATCGAAAACTCCGAAGGTGCACGCACAACACCATCCATCGTCGCGTTCACTGAAAACGAACGCCTTGTGGGCCAGCCGGCAAAACGCCAGGCAGTCACAAACCCCGAAAACACTGTCTTTGGCGTCAAGCGCCTGATCGGCCGCCGCGCCGACGACAAGGATCTGGCCAAAGACAAAAAGAACATGCCATTCAACGTCATCGATGGCGGCAATGGCGACGCCTGGGTTGAAGCTCAGGGTGAAAAATACAGCCCCTCGCAAATCTCAGCCTTCATTCTCGGCAAGATGAAGGAAACCGCAGAGTCATATCTGGGCGAAGACGTAACACAGGCTGTCATCACCGTTCCGGCCTATTTCAACGACGCACAGCGTCAGGCCACCAAGGATGCTGGCAAGATCGCGGGCCTCGAAGTGCTTCGCATCATCAACGAGCCAACAGCCGCCGCATTGGCCTATGGTCTCGACAAGGAAAACACACATACGATCGCGGTCTATGACCTTGGTGGTGGTACATTCGACGTGACCATCCTTGAGATCGACGATGGCCTGTTTGAGGTGAAGTCGACCAATGGTGACACCTTCCTCGGGGGTGAAGACTTTGACATGCGCATCGTCACCTACCTCGCGGATGAGTTCAAAAAAGAACATGGCGTCGACCTGACCAAAGACAAAATGGCCCTGCAGCGCCTGAAAGAGGCCGCTGAGAAAGCCAAGATCGAACTCTCCAGCAGCTCTCAAACCGAAATCAACCAGCCCTTCATCTCGATGGGTTCAGACGGCGCGCCGCTGCACATGGTTATGAAACTGACACGCGCCAAGCTGGAAAGCCTGGTGGGTGATTTAATCAAAGCGTCAATCAAGCCATGTCAGGCCGCATTGAAAGATGCCGGTATGGCGCCAAATGAGGTGGACGAAATCGTTTTGGTTGGCGGGATGACCCGCATGCCCAAAGTGATCGAAGAAGTGACCAAGTTCTTCGGTAAAGAGCCTCATAAGGGTGTCAACCCGGACGAAGTCGTTGCCATGGGTGCCGCCATTCAGGCCGGTGTTCTGCAAGGCGACGTCAAAGACGTGGTTCTTCTGGACGTAACACCTCTGTCGCTTGGTATCGAAACCCTGGGCGGTGTTTTCACCCGCCTGATCGATCGCAACACCACGATCCCGACCAACAAAGGTCAGATCTTTTCGACCGCCGAAGATAACCAGAACGCCGTAACGATCCGGGTGTTCCAGGGCGAGCGTGAGATGGCCGCGGACAACAAGATGCTGGGCCAGTTCAATCTGGAAAACATCCCGCCGGCACCACGCGGCATGCCACAGATCGAGGTGACCTTTGACATCGATGCCAACGGTATCGTTTCGGTACAGGCCAAAGACAAGGGCACCGGCAAGGAGCAAAAGATCACCATCCAAGCATCGGGTGGCCTCAGTGATGAGGACATCGAAAAGATGGTGCAGGATGCCGAAGAGAATGCGGAGGCCGATAAGGAACGTCGCGAACTGGTCGAAGCCCGCAACCAGGCGGAAAGCTTGATCAACTCGACCGAAAAGTCGATGGAAGAGCACGCGGACAAGGTGGACCCGACTACCATCGAAGCCATTGAGTTGGCCATCGCCGCGCTGAAAGACGAGCTGGAAACCGACAATGCCGACAAGATCAAGTCCGGCATCCAGAACGTGACAGAAGCTGCCATGAAACTGGGTGAGGCCATCTACAAGGCAGCTCAGGAAGACGGCGAAGACGAGCCAATGGCGGCAGATGAGGCCGGGGCCGGTGACGACGATATCGTCGATGCCGATTTCGAAGATCTCGACGACGACAAGCGCGCTTGATGTGCGCCTGACGGAATCATTGGAGCTGGGCCAGCAGGATAGGGCCCGGCTCCATACGTTCCGGCATAAGGAGATCACCAATGGCCAAACGTGACTATTACGAAGTGCTTGGAATTTCCAAAGGCGCGTCGGCTGAGGAAATCAAAAAAGCCTACCGCACCAAAGCGAAAGAGCTTCACCCGGACCGCAACAAAGACAACCCCGACTCGGAACAGCAGTTCAAAGAGGCGGGCGAAGCTTATGATGTCCTAAAGGACGCCGACAAAAAGGCTGCCTATGACCGGTTTGGCCATGCTGCATTTGAAGGCGGCATGGGCGGTGGCGGTCGACCAGGCGGCGGACAGGGCGATTTTGCTAGCGCGTTCTCGGATGTCTTTGACGATCTCTTTGGTGATTTCATGGGTGGTCGCGGCGGCGGTGGCGGCGGCCGCGGTCGGGCGGCACGCGGCTCTGACCTGCGCTACAATCTTCGCGTAACATTGGAAGAAGCCTATTCCGGCCTGCAAAAAACCATTAACGTCCCTACGGCTGTCGCCTGCGACGCCTGCGAGGGATCCGGTGCAGAGGGTGGGGCGGAACCGTCAACATGCCCGACCTGTTCGGGCATGGGAAAAGTACGTGCGCAGCAGGGGTTTTTCACCGTTGAACGCACATGCCCAACCTGTTCGGGTTTAGGGCAGATCATCAACAACCCCTGTAAATCCTGTCAAGGGCACGGTCGCATTGAAAAAGACCGCGCACTGAGCGTGAACATTCCTGCCGGTGTCGAAACCGGTACCCGCATTCGTCTGGCCGGCAATGGCGAGGCCGGGATGCGTGGTGGCCCACCCGGTGATCTATACATCTTCATCGATGTGACGCCGCACGAACTCTTTGAACGGCAAGACAACCACCTGTTTTGTCGCGTACCCGTTTCCATGTCTGCGGCAGCACTTGGTGGTGATATCGAGGTGCCGACGATCGATGGCGGCCGTAGCCGCGTAAAAATCCCCGCTGGTAGCCAATCAGGCCGGCAAATGCGCTTGCGCAGCAAGGGCATGCCAGCTCTTCGCGGCGGAGCGAGCGGGGACATGATGATCGAATTGGCGGTGGAAACGCCCGTCAACTTGACCTCCAAACAAAAAGAATTGCTGCGTGAATTCGAAGCTTTGAGCGAAGACAACAACCCGGAAAGCAAAAGCTTCTTCTCTTCGGTCAAGTCATTCTGGGATTCGATGAAGAGTTAACGAGCACGCCAAAATTGCCGCCGTTTCGTCTCTAACGCACCCAAACTTCAACGCGACGGTTTACTTGTCGACCCCATGCGCTGTCGTCGCAGGCCATCGGCATCGCCTCTCCAAAAGCCTCGACGCCCAAACCGATGCGATCCAGATTTGCCGTTTCAGCGGCCTGAATAACAGCCGCCTGGACAGCCTTGGCCCGGCGCATCGCGATGGCGCGGTTTGAATTGGCGGGCCCTTCTCCATCACTGAAACCCACGAAAACCAAACGGCGCGCGTCGTAAATGCCAATTTCCATCGCACGTGCCAACTGCAACACGTTGGATCTGGACTGCGCGTCCAAGCGGGCCGAACCTGCCTCAAACCGAAACGTTGTCGACAGCCGTTTGAGTGGGGCGAGCGTACTCACCATGCGCTGCAATTCCGTCAGACGCACTTCATTTCCAGCCTGCAGAATCGCATTTGCAAACCTGGCCCCTTGGGCATCGATATCGATCTCTTCAGGGGCTTGATCCACAAATCCGGCGCGACGGATCACCAACTGCGCGGACGGATCACGCATGTAGGACAAAAACTCGCGCATCAGCTTTGGAAACCGGCGGGCTGGCAGGTAGAGAAACATAGGCGCGGTCAATGGGTAGTCTTCGGTTTTGACCGCACGGCGGGTGGCATTCAAGGCGAAGCCGCATTGTCCCTTTAGCGCCAATTCCCATGTGTTGCCGGTCTCTGACCTGCTGGTCACGCCCAATGCAAACGGGTCATCCGTCACCGCAGTTGCCAAGACTCGGCTGTCTTTGTGTCGGATTGCGGAGTCGAGGAGCGCCAAATTTTCCGGACCAAGGAGGCGATCAACCGTCGCCTGGCCCAATCCTGACGCGGCATCATGCAGATGAACGCTTATGGGCGCGTTCGGGCCGCCAAGCTCTGTCCAATTCGAGACTGTTCCAGCCAAAACCTGCGCCAATTGGGGTGTGGTTATCGCCTGAATCGGATTGCTGGGTGCGACGACAGGTACCAAAGCATCCAGGGCCAGCACCCGACTGCGCCCGCGCGCCCGTAGATCTCCCAAGCCGGCCTCATAGGCACGCGTTAACTCCTCTGCCCGCACTTCCCGAAGGGTCATGGCAACATCTGCTTCATTGGCCAGAAGGTCGGCAAAACCTTCATCCGTATTGGTCAGTCGAAAGGTGAACTCTCCCAAAACCGCGCTGTCCTTGCGATCTGCCAATCGAATAACAAATTGCCCATCTGGCAAGTTCTCTCGCGTCAATTCGTATTCACCGCGAATGGCGAAAGCTTCCAATAGTGCGGGCATCAGAACCCTGCCTATGGTAGGTGCGCCGGAAAAGGTGATACGGGCGATATAGTTTTCAAGATTGGGACAGCCCGGTCCTTCGCACACCACGCCAGACCCGTCGACTGTCAGCTCTCCGTAGATCGTATCAACACGGTAGAACTCGCCGTCAAACCCCAGCAGATTTCCCGAAACCTCAACGTCGCCATCCCGCGACGTGAGCGTCACGTCCTGCGCAACAGCAGCCATGCCGCCAAAAAGAAAGAGAAGTGCGGCGAAAACCGCCGCACGCATCATTGCCATCAAAGGAGCCCTCGGAACTCGTGGATCAGTTCCGAGCGATCTTCAGGTCATTCAGCAAGTTTTTCAACACTAGAAAGTCACCAATGGCGTCACAGGCGGGGATCGCCAACACCACGTCCTGAACCTTCAGCGATCCTTCGCTGCTCAATTGCAGGGATTGGGCCTCGATATCACGCCCGCAATTCGATGCCGTTATTTCAGTTTCGACACTCAGCGACACACGACCTCCACGCGCCGTTGTGCCGGAAGGAAAGGTGTATACTTCGGCAATTCGGGCGTTATCGGTGTCTTCAGCGCCGTATCTGCTGACAAATCCGCCTTCACCGCGGGCCGCAACCGAAACGTCACCGGCGTCTTCACGCCAAACATGACCCGACTCTTGGTAATCCGCACCATATTCAAGCGCATGAATCTGCAAGCCACTGTCGCCCGTCCATTGGACAACAACACGATCATAATATTCCAAAGATGTCACTGTTGTCTTGGCAACGGCCCCTTCGCCGTTGGAAAACGAGACGATATAGACCGCATCACGCGCCAAAGCGGGCACATCGAGGGTGATTTGGCCCTTTTCGTCGGTGATATCCGTAAACATCATGCCGTTATGGTGGACGGTGAATCGGTCATTGACCATGCAGGGCGCGTTCAACGTCAGCGTCACCATCGCCGCTGCGGCTGGTTCTGCCGTTACAGTGTGCTCACACGCGAATGTCGGCGCGTCTTCTTCGGTCAACATATCCGCGATCGGCGCACTCGGCGCATCTTGGGTGAGTTTCACGGCCACAATAGGCGCATCTGACAAGAACGCAGGCATGGATGTTGGCATAAACGGCACTGAAACGGCACTTGTCAGCTTGATTTCAGAGATTTCGACCGGCTCTGAAGGCGTCGTTTGCTCGTTTTGTACTAACGGTTCAACCGCCACTTCAGGGGCGGGAAGCCCACTCGCTTGCGGCAGGACTTCCTGAGCGTTGCTTTGCATCAAAAAACCTATGCCCCAGGCACAAAAAAGAGTGCCGCCGACGGTGATAACCCGTCTGGGGTTGATCTTCTTCTTCAGCATTACACTCTCCCACACCTACGAAAGGTTGGGGATAGCCATAATTAGGGAAAATGGCAGGCTTGGGGAATGAATCAGGCAGCCATGTGGCAGCCTCGTGTATTAGGCAAGACGACCGTGACAGTGTTTGAACTTTTTTCCGGACCCACACGGGCAGGTTTCGTTGCGCCCCGGGTTGCCCCAGGTAGATGGATCATCCTCAACAAAGCCATTTGCCGCCACGGCAGGGTTGCCGACAGGTGCGCCCGCTGCCGCCGCTGCTTCTTCCATCGCGGCGCGTTGCTCGGCCACCTGCGCCAGCATTTGCTCTTGTTCTTCTTCCGTCATTGGTCTGATTTGTCCCAGTTTCTGGGTCACATCCTGACGCAAAGTATCCAGCATGGTTTCAAAGAGTTGAAACGCCTCGTTCTTGTATTCATTGAGCGGATCGCGCTGTGCATATCCCCGGAAACCGACAACGCTGCGCAGATGCTCCAATGTCAGCAAATGCTCGCGCCACTTGGTATCAATGGTTTGCAGCAGGATCTGTTTTTCGATCATGCGCATGTTTTCTGAGCCAAACTGCGCTGCCTTTTGCGCCATCATCTCATCGGCGGATTTTTCAAGACGCTCAGCAATTTCTTCGTCGTCTACACCCTCTTCCGCGGCCCATTCATCAACGGGCACGTCCAGACTAAGCTGCTCGATAACCGAGGCTTTCAGCCCTTCCACGTCCCACTGGTCTGCATATGATTTCGGCGGCATATGCGTATCCACAAGGTCATCGATAACCTCGTTCCGCATGTCCTGAACGATCTCCGAAAGGTCGGACGTTTCCATAATGTCGAGGCGCTGCTTGAAGATCACTTTGCGCTGTTCGTTCATCACGTCGTCAAACTTGAGAAGCTGCTTGCGAATATCGAAGTTGCGGCCTTCAACCTTGGCTTGCGCGCGTTCCAGCGATTTGTTGACCCATGGGTGAATGATCGCTTCACCCTCTTTCATACCCAGACCGGACAGGACTTTCTCCAGCCGCTCTGAGCCAAAGATACGCATCAGATCATCATCAAGGCTCAGGAAAAAAGCCGAAAGTCCCGGATCGCCCTGACGCCCGGACCGACCGCGCAGCTGGTTATCGATCCGACGGCTTTCGTGCCGTTCGGTCGCAAGGACAAACAGACCACCGGCCTCCAATACCGTTTCCTTCTCGCCCGCATGTTCAGCTTCGATCTTTTGATGAAGCGCTTCCGGATCAGCGTCCGGATTTTCCGCCAGCGCTTCCATCACCTTCATATCCACATTGCCGCCCAACTGTATGTCTGTCCCGCGACCAGCCATGTTGGTCGCGATCGTAACGGCATTCAGTTTACCGGCATCCGCAACGATCTGAGCTTCCTGTTCATGTTGGCGTGCGTTCAGAACGTTGTGTTTGACGTTGGCGGACGTCAGCAACTGGCTGAGCAGTTCCGATTTTTCGATCGAGGTTGTACCCACAAGGATCGGCTGACCTTTGGCATGTGCTTCCTGAATCGATTCGATGATGGCTTTGTATTTATCCTCGGCATTGCGATAGACGGCATCGTCGCGATCAACCCGAGCGATTGGCTTGTTGGTCGGTACTTCGACCACGCCCAAACCATAGATCTCTGAAAATTCCTCTGCCTCGGTCGCGGCCGTCCCGGTCATACCAGACAGACGGTTATAGAGCCGGAAATAATTCTGGAACGTAACCTGCGCCATCGTGACGTTTTCAGGTTGGATATCACAGCCTTCTTTGGCCTCAATCGCCTGGTGCAAGCCCTCCGACAATCGTCGTCCGGTCATCATGCGGCCGGTGAATTCATCGATCAGAACAACTTCGCCATCGCGCACGATATAATCCTTGTCACGTGAAAACATCTTGTGTGCGCGCAGACCCTGATTGACGTGGTGTACGATCGTCGTGCTCTCCGGATCGTAAAGTGACTGACCTTCCGGCAGCAGTTCCTTTTCCAGCAACAGAGCTTCCAGAAACTCATTACCTTCATCGGTAAAGGAGGCACTGCGCGCCTTTTCATCAATCGTGTAATGCTCTTCCGACAGTTCAGGGATCACCTTGTCGATGGCAACATAGAGATCACTACGGTCCTGAGCGGGCCCCGAAATGATTAGGGGGGTCCGCGCTTCGTCGATCAGAATACTGTCAACTTCGTCGACGACGGCAAAATTATGCCCGCGCTGGTGCATTTCCTCGAGATTGGACTTCATATTGTCGCGCAGATAGTCGAAGCCCAGTTCGTTGTTGGTTGCATAAGTAACATCGGCGCCATAGGCCGCTTGCTTTTCACTGTCAGGCTGCTGTGGGTAAACAACGCCTGTCGTCATTCCCAATGCTTCGTAGACTTTGCCCATCCAGGCCGCATCACGCTTGGCCAGGTAGTCGTTGACCGTGACGATGTGCACGCCTTTACCTGAAAGCGCATTCAAATAAGACGGGAAGGTCGCCACAAGCGTCTTCCCTTCACCCGTCTTCATTTCGGATATGTTGCCCTGATGCAGGAAAATTCCGCCCATCAACTGCACATCAAACGCACGCAAGCCCAAGGCACGACGCGCACCTTCGCGGCAATTGGCAAAAGCTTCAGGCAACAGATCATCAAGGCTTTCGCCCTCTGCCACGCGTTTTTGAAATTCGCGTGTCTTTTCAATCAAGCCTTCATCGCTCAGCGCTTCGAATTCTGGCTCAAGCGCATTGATCTTGTCGACCAAAGGCTGTGTTGCTTTAATTTTGCGGTCATTCGGGGTGCCGAAAATCTTTTTGGCGACTGTTCCGATACCCAGCATGTTTTATCCGTTCCGGTCATTTGACAATACGTGAAAGGCATTCGCTTGCCCCGCATTCCGCACCACCGTACAACGAGGGTAAGATAGCGAGTATGCCTTCATCTTAAGGCGATGTAAGGGGCCGTTGGTACAGTGTCAACGTCGCGGTCCCACGCGAAATCCATAGCAGTGTCCACAAAGGAAGAATACCATGTTCAACCGCCCGCGGATTCTGGCAACGGCTGTGACCGTCGCCGCTCTTGCATTCACCATCCCTGCCCAGGCGCAGGATGAGCCTACGGCTGCCACAGTCGTGGCCAAAGTTGGCGATACCGAAATCACACTGGGCCACATGCTTGCGCTGCGGTCAGGTCTGCCGCCCCATTACAATGAGTTGCCGGACGAGGTCCTGTTCAACGGCATCCTGGATCAACTCATCCAACAGACATTGCTGATGCAGGTGGTCGGCGACGAGCCTGCGTTGATGACGCGGCTGAGGATCGAAAACGAACGCCGCGCCATTTTGGCATCAGAAGCCATTGAAAACATCACAAATCAGCCTTTGGATGAAGCGCAGCTACAAGCAGCGTTCGACGCGAACTATGCCGGGCAAACGCCCGAATCCGAGTATCATGCCGCCCATATCCTTGTAGAAACTGAAGAAGAGGCAAAGGCGATCATCACAGAGCTTGAGGATGGCGCCAATTTCGCAAACCTCGCCCAAAACCGCTCCACAGGTCCTTCCGGGCCAAATGGCGGTGATCTGGGCTGGTTTGGCGCTGGCGTAATGGTCGAGGCATTCTTCACCGCCGTCCAGGCGCTGGGGGACGGCGAGGTATCTCCACCGGTTGAGACGCAATTTGGCTGGCATGTGATTAAGCTGATTGAAACGCGCGAAACCGTCATTCCAACCCTTGATCAGGTGCGCGAGCAACTCGAAGAGGATATCCGGGAAACACAGTTTCAAGACCTGCTAAAAGAACGCGAAGCACAAACCGAAATTGACCGCACCGGTGCAGATGCTATCAATCAGGCAGTGATTAAGAGTTCTGATATTCTGGAGAAATAGCCATGGGCGCAACGCCTCCCCGGTCCCCTCTCGCGCCTGATGTCTTTCCGGACTTGCCAGAAATTGCTGGCGTGGAATTTGCCGTGACTGAGGCGGGCATCAAATATCGCGACCGCCCTGACGTGATGCTTGCGAAGCTGGCAAAGGGGACAACCATTGCCGGTGTGTTCACGCGTTCTGTTACCCGCTCCGCCGCCGTTTTGGACTGCCAGGACAAGATTGGTCTTTCATCCAAGGATGGGGCGGCCATTTTGGTAAATTCCGGCAACGCAAACGCGTTTACCGGTCGTCACGGCATGGCATCGGTGAAAGCGCTTACAGAAACGACAGCCAAGGCTTTGGGTGTTCCGGAAAACCGCGTTCTGACCTCTTCGACCGGGGTCATAGGCGAACCTCTGCCCCATGACATGATCACAACAAAACTGAACCAGTTGACCAAAGGTTTGTCAGCGGGCGGTATCAGCGATGCAGCGCGCGCCATCATGACCACTGACACGTTTCCAAAAGGGTCGCAAACCACAGTGACGGTTGACGGCCAGAAGATCCGGATCGCTGGAATCGCCAAGGGTTCGGGCATGATCGCGCCGGATATGGCAACCATGCTGGTATACATCTTCACCGATGCGCTGGTGGATCAGGCCGTGCTGCAATCCATGGTCAGCGCGCTAAATCGAAAAACCTTCAATTGCATCACCGTCGACAGCGACACATCAACGTCTGACACGTTGTTGGTTGCTGCCACCGGCGCCTCGGGCATCCGCATCACCGAAAGCAGCCTCGGCTTTATGGAAGGCTTGCGTCAGGTCATGCTGGATCTGGCGCACCAGGTGGTCCGCGACGGTGAGGGAGCGACCAAGTTTGTCGCCGTGTCCGTCACCGGTGCTGCCAGCGACGAAGAGGCACGCACCCACGCGTTGGCCATCGCTAACTCTCCGTTGGTGAAAACCGCCATCGCGGGCGAAGACCCGAATTGGGGGCGGGTTGTCATGGCCATCGGGAAATCTGGCGCGCGGGCAGATCGCGATATGCTGTCGATCCGTTTTGGCGACATCCTTGTCGCGAGCGAAGGCTGGGTCAGCCCGGATTATGACGAAAGTGCTGCCGCCACCTATATGAAAAACCAGGAGCTCGAAATTCACGTCGATCTCGGCCTGGGCGGCGGAACAGCCGTGGTCTGGACCTGCGATCTGACTCATGGCTACATCACCATCAACGCTGACTACCGCTCATGAAGACCGTTCTGGTGTCTGCGGTTGCGTTGATCGATGTCGACGGGCGCATCCTTCTGGCGCAACGACCTGAAGGGAAATCCATGGCAGGACTGTGGGAGTTTCCCGGCGGCAAAGTCGAGCCCGGCGAAACGCCCGAAGCTGCGTTGATCCGAGAGTTACAGGAGGAGCTTGGCATCGATACGTGGGCCAGCTGCCTTGCACCGCTGACCTTTGCAAGCCACAGCTATGAAACGTTCCACCTGCTGATGCCGCTCTTTGTCTGTCGCAAATGGGAAGGACAACCCCAAGGCAAAGAGGGCCAAACACTGAAATGGGCCCGTCCCGGTGACCTGCGCGACTACCCAATGCCACCTGCAGATATCCCCCTGATCCCTATCCTGCGTGACTGGCTCTAGTTAAGCGGAATATTAAAGATCCGGTTTAAGCCCAATGCAAACGCGTATGACGGGCCAAAATCTTCCGGGCTCAATGTTGGTTTCTCCTAACAAAGAAGGCCAAACCTCGTGGCTACAAGCATCCACGCTCATGTTGAGTGCCTTGCGCAAATTCGAGACTTCCGTGCTCATCAAAGCCTATGAAAACGTACATTCGAATATTACAGGGAAAACGGCTGGCTTCGCGAGAAAATATTTCACGTCCTAAGACCACTTCGCCCTGATGTTGGCTCCAAACTTGAGAGCTTGGTATGTATTCGAACCCGGCATCATTCAGCTTTTCAAAAACATCTTCTCGCTGTTCACCTAAAGCGAATTGCGCTGGAATAAGAGCAACACGTTCCCCCCAGCCATATGGTTGTTTATCATTTCTGATCTCGTTGACTATGGGATTGAAGAGTAGATCAAAACGCTTGAAGGAGTTGAGCAGACTTAAACCGACCAAAACAAGAAGGACCGCAATTATTCCAAAGCTTACTTTAAGTACTCTACGCAGCTTCAAGACCAATAACCCCGCTCGTTAGCCGCCCCCTACGCGATCGATAACTATCTATTCGCTCTGGGTTTGGACGGCAACTTCGTCCGCATTCCGTACCTAGACCACAAAAACCAAGTCTCCGATCAACGAAAAAGGGCCGGAAGAACCGGCCCTTTTCAATCAGAATAACCTTGAAATCACTCAAGCGTACGTTCGATTTCCTCACGCTCAAAGATTTCGATCACGTCATTGGCGCGAATATCGTCGTAGTTCTCAAACGCCATGCCGCATTCCTGACCGGACTGAACCTCAGGCACCTCATCCTTGAAACGCTTGAGCGTTTTCAGGGTGCCTTCGTGGATCACAACATCGTCGCGCAGAAGGCGTACACCGGCCGAGCGGCGCGCAACCCCTTCGGTTACCAGACAGCCAGCAACCTTGCCGACGCCTGTGACCTTGAAGACCTCTTTGATCTGCGCATATCCGATGAAGTTTTCGCGGATTTCCGCGCCCAACAGACCCGACGCCGCAGCTTTCACATCATCAACCAAATCGTAGATCACCGAATAATACCGGATCTCGACACCCTTTTGATTGGCGCTGTTGCGCGCGGGTGTATTTGCCCGAACGTTAAAGCCAAAGACGGGTGCGCCCGAGGCTTCCGCCAGACCGATATCGGATTCCGTGATTGCCCCGACGCCCGAATGCAGCACGCGAACGCGCACTTCTTCGTTGCCGATTTTTTCCATCGCCTGAACGATCGCCTCAGCGGAGCCCTGCACATCGGCCTTGACCAATATCGGCATCTCCGACACGTTTTCGTTTTCCTTGGCGTTGGCCATCAACTGTTCAAGTGACGTGGCCGCACCCGCAGCAGCGCGGCGGTCTTTGGCGGCCTTTTCGCGGTATTCAGCGATTTCGCGGGCTTGGGCGTCGGTTGAGACAACGTTCAACACGTCGCCCGCTTCCGGCGTGCCGTTCAGACCCAGAACCTCAACAGGCACTGAAGGACCAGCCTCCTCCACGCGGTCACCACGGTCATTGATCAGCGCGCGGACTTTACCGTATTGCTCACCCACAACGAAAATATCGCCCTGACGCAGCGTGCCGTTCTGAACCAGAACCGTTGCCACAGGCCCACGACCCACATCCAGTTGCGCCTCGATCACGGCCCCTTCAGCGGCGCGATTCGGGTTGGCCTTCAGCTCAAGAATTTCGGCTTGCAGCGCAATCGCTTCCAGCAAAGCATCAAGCCCCTGACCGGTTGCGGCGGACACTTCCACATCCTGAACCTCACCCGACATGGCTTCGACGATCACTTCATGACGCAAAAGATCCGAACGCACTTTGTCCGGGTCCGCCGCCGGGAGATCAACCTTGTTGATTGCGACGATCATCGGCACTTCGGCCGCCTTTGCGTGGTTAATCGCCTCGATGGTCTGCGGCATCACGGCATCGTCTGCCGCGACAACCAACACAACGATATCGGTCACCTGGGCACCACGCGCGCGCATCGACGTAAACGCCGCGTGGCCGGGTGTGTCGAGGAAACTCAGCACAGTGCCGCCATCGGTGGTCACCTGATACGCGCCGATATGCTGCGTAATGCCGCCCGCCTCGCCAGCAACAACCTTGGCGTCGCGAATGGCGTCCAGAAGCGACGTCTTACCATGGTCAACATGGCCCATGATGGTGATCACGGGCGGACGCGCCTCGAGGTCTTCTTCCTTGTCTTCAACCTGATCAATTACGTCTTCGACGTCAGCGTCACTTACGCGCACAACGTTATGACCAAACTCTTCGATGATCAGTTCCGCCGTATCCGCATCAATCGGTTCGTTCTGCGTGACCATCATACCGTTATTCATCAACGCCTTGACGACATCACCAACGCGTTCCGCCATGCGGTTTGCCAGTTCAGAGACAACAATGGTCTCAGGCAACTGGACTTCACGAACAACCTTTTCGCGCTCAACATTGCCGCCCATCGCCTTTTGACGCGCGCGCTCTTGCTTACGCTTCATCGCAGCAAGCGATTTCTGACGCCCGCCTTCGCCACCCGAAAGCGCCTGGTTCAGGGTCAGCTTACCAGAACGTCGTCCGTCATCACCGCGACCCTTGCCGCGACGTTGCTGATCACGATCCTTGTCTTGCTTGCGTGGTACCGGCGCTGATTTCGCAGGCGCAGAACCACGTTCCTGCGGAGGCGCTGCCGCGGGCTGAGCGGCGGCAGCGGCAGCTTGCTGTGCCGCGGCGACGGCTTCGGCCTTCGCACGTTCATCTGCCTCGGCTTTCGCCTTGGCCCGCTCGGCACGCTCTTGTTCTTCGCGCTCTTTCGCTTCCGCCTCTTCGCGGCGACGCTTACGATCAGCTTCGCGCTCCTGCTCTTCGGCTTCGCGCTTCGCAGCATCCTCTACTTCGCGCTCCTTAGCAGCCTGCAACGCCTTCATCCGGCGTTCCATCTCCGCGTCGGAGATGCCTGCAGGACGTTTGGCCGAGCTGCCCGGTGCCGTGGACTTGGAAGGCACAGCAGAACTGGACGCACCCGCCGCTGGTTTGACGATGCGTTTGCGCTTGGTTTCCACCACGACGTTCTTGGTCCGGCCATGGCTGAAGCTTTGCTTCACATTCCCCGCGCGGGGACCACCACGAACGCCCAGTGTTTTCTTTCCGTCGTTGTCGCTCATCTGCTTCTACTTTCCTTTCCGGCGACTCTCGTCACCGTCCGAGACGCGCAGGCCTTTCAGCCTTGCCGCCTCCTCTACAACACGTTTGGACAAACCACCAGCACCCAGTGCCGCATGCACTGCTGTTTGTCGCCCAAAGGCATGGCCCAGCTCAGCCGCTGTCAGCCAGCCTATGAAACTGCCACCGTAGGGCGTGCTCAGTTTCGATTTTCCCCGTTCCGATCCTTCACTTGCCTGAATCAGAACTTCTGCTTCGTCTTTACTCAGCCAATCCTTGACCCGCTCATATCCGGTCGTAGCACGCCCACCTTTCCGCGTCAGACTGATCAACTCAATCACCCGGCGGGCAAGCATACCTTCCAGCATGTCCGACAGCCCATCCGGTACGGTGACCGTCTGTTTGGCGGCACGGGCAAAAAGACCCTTCGTCGCGGCCTTGTCGACAGCAGCCCGATCCGCAGCAACCCATATGCCACGACCCGGCAGTTTCTCGGCAAGATCAGGCGCAATCTGCCCGTCCGGACCCACGGCAAAGCGGATGAGGCCATGTTTTGGCTGCACCTCACCCGTGGCAATGCACTTGCGATCAGGACCGTCAGATCGGTCTTTGGGTTGCCCAGCGCGACCCATCAGGTGCCTCCGAGGCCTGATAAATCAGGCCTCAGCCTCCTGCTCTTCGCCATCAACGGCTTCTTCGTCGGCTTCATCAGCCTCCAAGTCAGCGGGATCGACCCACCCCAGCATTACCCGTGCGGTCATCACCATGTTTTGCGCTTCCTCAAGCGACACATCAAAGGGTTCCAGAATGCCATCATCCTTGACGCGCTCACCATCATTGGTGGTCCAACCACCGGCAAGCTCCCAATCGGCGCATGTGGCGAAATCTTCAAGCGATTTAACACCATCTTCAGCCAGCGCCTGAATCATTTGGGGTGTCAGACCCTCAAATTCAACCAGACTGTCTTCGACACCCAGCTCACGGGCTTTATCAAGCGCCGCCTTGGCTTGGGCATCCAGCACATCACGGGCACGCGCCTGCAATTCATTGGCCGTGTCTTCGTCAACACCATCGATCACCAGAAGCTCGTCCAACTCGACATAGGCGACTTCTTCGAGGTTGGTGAAGCCTTCCGAAACCAGCAACTGAGCAAAAAACTCGTCCAGGTCCAATGTGTCCATGAAAAGCTTCGTACGCTCTTCGAATTCACGCTGACGACGCTCCGAATCCTCGGCCTCGGTCATGATGTCGATGTCCAAACCGGTCAATTGACTGGCCAGACGCACGTTTTGACCGCGACGGCCAATGGCCAGGCTCAACTGCTCTTCAGGCACCACGACTTCGATCCGCTCGGCCTCTTCGTCCAGAACAACCTTGCTCACCTCGGCGGGCTGCAGCGCGTTCACAAGGAACGTTGGCTGATCTTCGTTCCATGGGATAATATCGATCTTTTCGCCCTGAAGCTCGTTCACGACCGCCTGCACGCGACTACCGCGCATACCCACACAGGCGCCCACAGGGTCAATCGAGTTGTCATAGCTGATCACCGCAATCTTGGCGCGGCTACCAGGATCACGGGCCACGGCCTTAATCTCGATGATACCGTCATAGATCTCTGGCACTTCCATTTTGAACAGTTCCGCCATGAATTCCGGCGCAGTGCGGCTCAGGAAAATCTGCGGGCCACGAGCCTCGCGACGCACGTCCTTGATGTAACAGCGGATGCGGTCGTTCGGGCGATATGATTCGCGGCCGATCTTCTCGTTCCGGCGCAAAATCGCTTCGCCACGACCCACATCAACGATGACGTTGCCATATTCCTCGCGTTTGACCTGACCATTGATGATAGTACCTGCGCGATCCTGAAACTCTTCGAATTGCCGATCACGTTCCGCTTCGCGCACTTTCTGCAAAATCACCTGTTTGGCAGATTGCGCTGCGATCCGGCCCATATCCACGGGCGGCACTTCTTCAACGAATTGATCACCAACCGCCGGGTTTTCCAAATACTGCTTGGCTTGCTCAACCGTGAACTCGGCCTGGTAGTTTTCCAATTCTTCGTCTTCAACAACAGTGCGTACACGGGTGAATGTGGCCTTGCCGGTCTTGCGGTCGATGCTGACACGAATGTCCATTTCGGCGCCGTAGCGGCTCTTGGCGGCGCGGGCGAGGCTCTCTTCCATCGCTTCGATCACGAGGCTCGGCTCGATCATCTTTTCGCGGGCCACGGCCTCAGCGGTTTGCAACAGCTCAAGCTGGTTGGCGGATGTAATTGCCATTCTCTCAGTCCTCCTCAGAACCGGTTTCGGTCTCTATTTCGTCAAACGCGTCTTCGTCTATAACGCCTGCGGCTTTGCGCTGGCGCAGCATTTCCTTGATCAGCTCATCGGTCAGAACCAGTTTGGCTTCGGCCAACCAGTCAAATTCCAGACCGATGGTGCCTTCTTCCAGGTTGATCAACACCTCGGTGCCTTCAACGCCAGCCAACACACCTTTAAATCGCTTACGCCCGTCGATCAGATCAGCAGTTTCAAGTTTCGCCTCATAACCCTCAAATGCTTCAAAATGTTTGAGCCGTGTCAAAGGCCGGTCGATACCCGGCGACGACACTTCGAGCGTGTAGGCTTCGGTAATCGGGTCTTCCACATCCAGTACCGCACTGACAGCCGTGCTGATCTGCGCGCATTCATCCACCTCAATCCCGCCATCCGGACGTTCGGCCATGATCTGCAGCGTATGGGATTTGCCTCCCATCAGACGCACGCGCACCAGCTCAAACCCCATATCTTCGATGACGGGGGTGATGATCTCGGCCATGCGGCGGTCAATCGCTGCTTTTGCAATCAGATCGTTGGTCATGTGGTCCTGAACAGGTGTGACTAAGGCACAAAAAAACGGGCGCGCGGCCCGTTGAAAATCTCCGGTGGAGCTTTCGGTGTGGACCCGTAAGCGCCGCTGTTGAAGGGGATATAACGAGCCTGTCATGAGTCTGCAAGGCCTGTGTTTCAATGTCCTTTGATTGAATTCTGAATTCCAGTTTCGCTCAATCATGAAACTGGCGATAAATTAGAGGTAGATCATGGCTTTGAAACCATACGCAGTGCATGGCTTGAGTGATCGACATATCAAAGTGTGGTGTCAAAAATCGCCCCAAGGCATTGTTGCCCCCTAAACTGACGACATTGTATTCCGCATCAACCGGTCCAACGCGGACGACCAAGAGCGTCAGTTGGTAACTGGCGTTTAAGGCTTGCGCGCCAACCGGTCCATGACGCTCACGAGCTCAGCACTGATTCCCGGTTCAGAAAGGGCGTGGCCTGCAACGGGAATCATCCGCAGATCGGCCTTTTCGCCCCAGGCTTGCGCCAATCGATACGCGGTGCGCGGAGGGCAAATCATGTCGAACCGACCCTGCACAATGGTGCCGGGAATATGCGCGATTTTGTCGATCTGATCCAAAATCTGCCCGTCATACTCCAGAAATCCGGCATGGGTAAAATAGTGGTTTTCCAACCGGGCAAAGGCGCGTGCGTATTCTGCCGGACTGTCGCCACCCCTGCCGTTTGACTGCACAGTCGCCACCGCGTTTTCCCATGCAGACCATGCTTTGGCGAATGTTGTCTGGGTGGCGACGTCTTCTGCAAACAGACGTTTATGATAGGCTGCAATCATGTCGCCACGCTCGGCCACCGGGATCAATTCCTGAAACCGGTCCCACGTCTCCGGCCAGAAATGCCCAGCGGCACCACCATAAAACCAATCCAGCTCGGCCTGGGTCATCATGAAAACCCCGCGCAACACCAATTGGGTCACACGATCAGGATGCGCTTGCGCATAGATCAATGCCAGAGTCGCGCCCCAGCTACCCCCAAAAACGATCCACTTCTTAATCCCGAAATGGTGTCTGATCTGTTCGATATCGGCCACCAGATGCCAGGTCGTGTTCGCCTCAACACTGGCATGGGGTTTGGACCGACCACAGCCACGCTGATCAAAGAGCACGATCCGGTAAACCTTGGGGTCAAAATAGCGTCGCATCGCCGGGCTGCACCCGCCGCCTGGACCGCCATGCAGAACCACCACCGGCTTGCCGTCCGGATTGCCGGATTGTTCGACATAAACCTTGTGCCCGTCGCCCACATCCATCATCTGCCGGTCGAAAGGTTCAACCGGCGGGTACAAATACTGGACTGCGCTCTTTTGGCCTGAGAATTTGTCCATGATCGTCCTATATAATGGGCAACACCATCAAGAACCCATGGAGAGCAGAATGCAAGCCGCTCAAACAACGATTGATCCAGACGAGATCGCCAAATTTGAGGCGATGGCCGCGGAGTGGTGGGATCCGACCGGAAAATTTAAGCCGCTTCACATGCTCAACCCGTGCCGGCTGGACTATATCACAAGCCAAATTTCAGCGGAATTTGACCGGGATCTGAACGCGCCAGCACCTTTCAAGGGGTTGCGTATTCTGGACATCGGCTGTGGCGGCGGTTTGTTGAGCGAACCGATGGCGCGTTTGGGTGCGGACGTTGTCGGGGCCGATGCAGCCGCACGCAATATCCCCGTTGCGCAAGTTCATGCCGAGCAATCCGGTCTGACCATAGATTACCGGCACACGACGGCCGAAGACATGGCTGATGCGGGCGAAAAGTTCGATGCGATTTTGAACATGGAAGTCGTGGAGCACGTGGCGGACCCCCTGACTTATCTGACCGCGTGCCAACGGCTGTTGAAACCAGGCGGTATTCATCTGTGTTCGACCATCAACCGCAACGCCAAAAGTTTTGCGATGGCGATCGTCGGTGCGGAATATGTCATGCGGTGGCTGCCGAAGGGCACCCATGAATGGAACAAGTTCATAACGCCCGACGAACTTTACGAACTACTCAAAAGCGCAGGGTTAGAGCCTGTTGACCGCAAGGGGTTTGTCTTCAATCCCGTCCTATGGTCGTGGTCGCTTTCACCGCGCGACCTGAGCGTCAACTATGTCACCACCAGCCTGAAGCCAGCGACATCTTAGTCCTTGGCTTCAAGCCGCAGGCGTAAGTCGCGCATCACTGGCAGTGTCGCGCGTACGTTTTCTTCGCCCAAATCCGCCACCATGTCTGAAATCATCGGTGTGATGGCATCCAATGCCGCTTCGCGGGCTGTGCGTCCTGCCGGGCTTATGGCGACCATCTTGCGACGCGCATCATCCCAGTCGGGTCTGATATGGATGTATCCCGCCAGTTCAAGCTTACTGAGCGTGTTGGTCATGGCCCCACGCGTGACATGAAAACTCTTGGCCAACTGGGCCGGACTGCGCTCGTCATTGAGGCGCGCCAGATGGTTCAACACCGAAAAGTGCGACACTTCCATGCCTTTCGGCAACACCCGGCTCAGCCGGTTTCGGATCAGTTGGTCATTGGTCAGAATTTCACTGAACAATGCCACCGCCAGTGAATTCCTCGTGTCGTCACTCATTCAAGGGCCGCCAAAATCGGTTCCATGGGACAGGGATGGTATGCGTCCTCGTGCTTTTGCCACTTCGGCGGGGTCCAAATCAACGATAATGATCCCAGGATCACGCCCGCCATCTGCCAAAACACGGCCCCAGGGATCGACAACAAGCGAATGACCGTAAGTTTGGCGCGGTTTTCCAGACGTAGCGGTATGCGTCCCCGTTTGCGCAGGTGCGAGGATGTAACACCCGTTTTCCACGGCACGCGCGCGCAGCAAAACTTCCCAATGCGCGGCGCCAGTGATCGGCGAAAACGCGGACGGCACTGAAATGATATCCGAGCCCGCCTGCGCCAAGCTTCGATAGAGAGTTGGAAATCTGACATCATAGCAAATCGTCAGGCCCAGCTTTAACCCGTCCATCTGCGTCGTCACACCACACTTGCCCGGGCGGTACCCGACCGATTCCCGGTAGCTCTCTGTCGCGGATACATCGACGTCAAACATATGTATCTTGTCGTACCGGGCCGCAATTTCACCAGAAGGTGAGATCAGAAAGGATCGGTTGGCAAAACGACCGTCGGGGTCATCCGTTTTGAGCGCCAACGACCCGATCAGCAGCCAGATACCAAGCTGTTGCGCCTCCTCGCACAACGCCTGCAGCGTGATGTCATCCTTCTGCACCTGCAACACATCCGATTGATGTGCCCGGCTGGTCGATACGCAATTTGTCACCTCAGGCGTCAAAACAAACTGTGCGCCCTGGGATGCCGCGTCGCGGATCATCTTCCGCGTTTCCGTCAGGTTTTCAGTCGAGTTATCGCTGCTATTGAGTTGAAGCAGGGCGACCTTCATCACAATTTACGCCGCCAACAATGCGTCCAGCTTTCCCGCACGGTCCAGCGCATGAAGTTCGTCGCAACCGCCAACATGAACATCTCCGACGAAAATCTGCGGCACAGTACGGCCCCCGTTTGCGCGCTGGATCATCTCCGGCTTCCGGGACGGATTGGTGAAAACGTTGATCTCAGAAAAGTTTATGCCTTTCTGCTTCAACAGACGCTTAGCCGCATGGCAGTAGCCACACATGGGTGAGGTGTAGATTTCAACCTGTTTCATGAGAATCAGTCCTGCAATTGTGTTGGACAGGTATTTAGGTGTCCTTCGCGGCACGCGCTAGGGTCAGTATGCACACATCTTCGGCACCTGCGGCATAACATGCCTGTGTCGCAGCCGAGAGCGTTGCACCCGTCGTCAGCACATCGTCCAGCAAAAGCACGCGCCGCGCGGCTAACATGTGACGACGTTTCGGATGGACCTGAATTGCACCATCTAGCGTCGTAAACCGTGCGTCACGCCCCATGCCTTCCAGAGATTTTGTCCGGTTGGGGCGAACCAAAACGTCCGGGCAATGCAAGAGCCCCGTTTCCGCGGCCAAGGCCTTGGCCAAAAGCACAGATTGGTTAAACCGACGCTTCAAGAGGCGCATCCAATGCAAGGGGATGGGCGCAATCAACGTATTAGGGTTTAGCAGCGGCGCCGCGGTGCGTGCCATCCACTGGCCCGCGGGACGCACAACATCGTGCCGGTCCCCGTGTTTCAAGGCAAGCACCAGTTTTCGACCATTGTCACGATAGAGGAACACGGCGCGTCCTCGGCGCCAGGGCCGTGCGATTTTCAGGCAATCGTCACAAACTTCCGCCGTGCCCGAATCTTCGCCCGGCAAAGGCGAACCACAGATGTCGCAGCATAACCCAGTGATAAACGGCGTGTCGCGCCAACAGGGCCCACACAGACCAAAATCGCTGTCGACCGAAGTGCCGCACATCGTACATTGCGGCGGATAAATCAGGTGTAAGGCTGTTTGAAACCCGCCTGCCATCGCCTTATTGTCCCCGCTATGAGTAATCTGACCGATCGCGCTGTTCTGATCCGCAACCGTCAACGTGCGTTGCGCGCGCAAAAGCCAGCATTGTTTATGCATGAAGCCGCCCGCGACGAACTCAAAGATCGCCTCTTACTGGTTAACAAAACCTTTAGAAACGTCGCGATCGTGACCGGACACCCTGACTTTTGGCAAAGTGCCTTTCCAGATGCGATCTGCATTCCGGATGATGAGACCCTCAATCTGGCGCCAGGTGAATTTGACCTCGTGATCCATGCACTTTGCCTGCATTGGTCCAATGACCCCGTCGGTCAACTGATCCAAATGCGCCGCGCCCTCAAGCCGGATGGCCTTTTTCTGGGCGCTTTGTTTGGGGGAGAGACGCTCAATGAACTTCGCGCATCACTGGGTCAGGCAGAATCAGATCTCTACGGTGGTCTTTCGCCTCGTGTCGCGCCGATGGCCGAAATTCGCGATCTGGGCGCATTGCTGCAACGGGCCGGTTTTGCCTTGCCGGTCGCAGACAATGTACCGCTTAAGGTAAGTTACGAAACGCCGCGCCATCTGATGCATGATTTACGCAATATGGGCGAGACAAATGCCCTTTCCGAACGCCAAAAACGCGGACCTCAGCGGCACCTCTTTGCCCGCGCATCCGAGATATATGCGAAACAGTTTAGCGATGGCGCAGGACGCATCATTGCCAGTTTTGATATGATTTTCCTAACCGGCTGGGCACCTGATGCCAGCCAACCGCAACCCCTTCGTCCCGGGTCCGCCGCCGCCAGGCTTGCTGATGCCCTAGGATCCACCGAAACACCTATAAAAGATTGACGGCGCCGCCTGTACGTCTATGTCGATGTCGAACCCTGCCTGTATCGGACGCCAACCCCTATGCCAGAAGCCAGTCGACCCGTTCCCGCCTCGAGCAATCACCTGCCCGGTGATCACCCCCGGTGAAATCACAAAAGACCGGCATTTTGTTGGCGAATTTGGGGACACCGGACAACACGGATTACTGGTCAATGCGGCGGTACCTGAACGAGTTTTTGTCAGACAAACGCGTGATCGATTACCCCCGCTGGAAGTGGCAGCCTTTGCTGCAACTGGTGATCCTGTCCAAACGACCATTCAGCAGCGGCGCGGCCTACAAATCGATCTGGAACGAGGAAAAGGGTGAAAGCCCGTTGATGACCATCACCCGCGACCAAACCGAAAAAATGGCCCGTACGATGCAAGATCGGTTTGGCGATCAGGTCATGGTCGATTTTTGCATGCGCTACGGTAACCCGTCCACGAAATCCAAGGTTCGCGAGATGGTGGATGCCGGATGTTCCCGTATCCTGTTTTTCCCGCTCTACCCGCATTACGCAGGTGCTACATCTGCGACCGCCAATGATCAGTTCTTTCGCGCCTTGATGGAAGAAACATGGCAACCGACAGCCCGCGTCGTAGAGCCCTATTTTGACAACCCACTTTATATCGAAGCCCTGGCCGCGTCCGTTGAGGAAGCGTATGGCAAGCTGTCACAGCGCCCCGATATTTTGGTGGTTTCCTATCACGGCATGCCCAAACGCTATCTTATGCAAGGTGATCCCTATCACTGTCAGTGTCAGAAAACGACGCGGTTGCTACGAGAACGATTGGGTTGGGATACAACGCAAATCGCAACCACCTTCCAGTCTGTTTTTGGCCCAGAAGAGTGGCTGAAACCTTACACTGTAGAAGAAGTTGCACGACTGGCGCGCGACGACGACAAAAAGAACATCGCGGTGATTGCGCCCGCCTTCTCAGCGGATTGCATCGAAACGCTTGAAGAGATCAATGAAGAGATCAAGGAAAGTTTTGAAGAGGCGGGCGGCGAGACATTTACCTACATTCCCTGCCTGAATGACAGCGATGCCCATATCAAAGCGCTTGCATCAATTGTCGAAGATAATTTGCGCGGTTGGGTGAGCTAAACCCCGAATCGAACCCGCAAAAACAAAAAAGGCAGCGATAACGCTGCCTTTTCCGAATTCGATGTGCCTGACAGATTAGTCGGCTGCGATAACTGCTGCAACGATGGCCAGCAGTACCAGCGGTACCCATACGCCTGCGGCAGATGAGCTTGCGGCTGTTTCTTCAACAACAACAGGTGCTTCCATGACTGGCTCTTCGTAGGAACCAGCAAACGATGTCGACGCGGCGGCTGCGAAAGCGGCTGCAAGTGCGAGTTTTTTCATAGTATCCTCCAGATATTGGCCTGGCTCCGAACTATGCACGGGGGCAGGCACCCAAAAACTTTACCTCGTGCCCGCTTCTAACCTGCTAAATTTGGCGATTGCAAACGCATCATGGCGACAACAAGCCAAAAAAGCCGGGATTTTCGTCAAATAAGCAACACTTGCGTGCCTACTTTCGTCATCCCGAAAAGTTCAGCGATATGCTCATTGTAAAGACCAATGCAGCCATTCGACGATTTGCGACCGATTTTGCGCGTGTCATGCGTGCCGTGGATCCGATAATAGGTCCAGCTGAGGTAGAGCGCATGCGTACCAAGCGGATTGTCGGGACCCGGACCCACAAAGGCGGGCCATTCCGGATTGCGCTTCAGCATGGACGGCGTCGGACGCCAGCTCGGCCCTTCAACCTTGCGCACGACCTTGGTGCGCCCCTTACGGGTCAGCTCTTCTGAAAGCGGAACACTGGAAGGGTAGAGTTTGTAAAAATCGCCACCTTCCGCCCAGTAATGCAACGCACGCGATGAAATATCGACGAGAATCGCACCGTTGTTGAGGTTGGAGAAATAGGGTTGCCAATCCAAGGCGCGGAAACTGGAAATGTTCCTACGCACGGTTTGATCAATGTCCTGCTCGATCAAAACCGTTCCCGGCCCATCGATGCTCTGGGCAATTAATGGCGTTCCGATAACCGACGCTGTACCAGCCAAAAACGCGCGTCTGCTGACATCTTTCCGAAATTTGGGTGACATTTTCTTTCTCCAGAGTTCTGAAACAACACTGTCTGTAACTGGCATATTGCCAGAAAGCCTCAGTCGCAAATCAAACCTGCGTTAATCAGCGAAGATACGCGAACTGGGTTTGAATCGCAACGCGGCACAGGCTAAAGCAAACTCAATAGGGCAACCGGATGGCTTAAAAATATGGCGCGTATTCTTGTACTTCTCATGTCGGCACTGCTGGTTTTGTCTGCCTGTGCGGCACCACCAGAAGTTGGTACGGATGGGCAATCCCTTCCACGGGTCTACAAAATCCGGTCTGGCGACACTGCCAAAATCCAGTTCCGGATGCTCGATTCGGTAAATTCCTTGCGTCAGGCATCGGGCGCGTCGCCCGTGTCGCTTGACGCCAAGTTGAACGCCGCCGCTGCAACGCATTCACGCGATATGTCCATTCAAAACCGGCCTTGGCACTTCGGCTCTGACGGCTCATCGCCGATTGATCGTATTGCACGCGTCGGATATCCCGGCCGTCTTGTCGGTGAAAACATTTCGGAGACGTTCGAAACCGAATTGGAAACGCTTTCGGCTTGGATGGATCGGCCAGAAACGCGCAACGTTATCCTCGCCCCGGACGCCCGAAATATGGGATTCTCGTGGCTACAGGAAAAGAACGGTAAGATCTGGTGGACACTGGTGATGGGCAAGTAGCCGTCAGGGTCGAACCGTGATCAACGTACCTGTTTTCACCATCGCATAGATCTGCTCCATCTCTTTGTTGGTGACCGAAATACATCCCGCTGTCCAATCTGGTCCGGACCCGGATTTTTTGTTCGGCTGCCCATGCAGAAAGATATCGCCACCCGGGCTTTTTCCAGCTGCTTTCGCCTTGGCAATATCCCGAAGATTTGGGTACGAAAGGCCCAGCGACAGATGG
This sequence comes from Roseovarius sp. JB2-10, assembly GCF_055693585.1. Lineage (NCBI taxonomy): Bacteria > Pseudomonadati > Pseudomonadota > Alphaproteobacteria > Rhodobacterales > Roseobacteraceae > Roseovarius > Roseovarius sp. JB2-10. The sequence continues at coordinate 956,614 of NZ_CM146337.1, forward strand.
AAGTCACTGTTCGGGTTGCGCCGGTCGATCCGGTACGTGCCCTCTGGCGTCTTGCCGTCCCCCTCAAATTGCTTGTGCCCCAGCGGCGCAAACCCCAACTCGATATCGTAGGACTCTAGAACCGTGTTTTCATGCAAGAGGAACATACGCCGTTCGCCTTTATGCACGACGATATGAGTCACTTCAGGTCCATTATAAGTCTTGAATTTGGACGTGCTGCATGCGGTCAATCCCGCCAATAGCAAGACGACCGCCAGATATTTAACTATCCGCATTTTTTTCACCAAGTATTACTGCTCGATCTCTTTCTAAGCCGGATCGGTTAACCAGAGATAGACCTAAATCGCCTCTCACCCTTTTGTGAAGCTAAATTCAGCAACCAATTCAATGTGCGTCGACCATCGAAATTGATCGACCACGCCTATGGCCCCCAACACATATCCTGCCTCAACCAACGTTTTGGCATCACGCGCGAATGTGGTTGGATTACACGACACATACGCAATTTTTCCGATCTTGGTGTCACATAATTCCGCAACCTGTGCCTGTGCTCCGGCGCGGGGCGGATCAATCACCGCCGCGTCAAATGACGATAATTCATCCGGCATCAAAGGTCTGCGAAACAAATCACGGACCTCATGGGTAACCGGCTTCAGGCCCGACGCCCCACGCCACGCCGCGTCCAGGGCGGCAATCATGTCTTGGTCACCTTCAACCGCGTGAACCTCTGCAACCTCGGACAAAGGCAACGCGAACGTGCCGCATCCGGCAAACAGATCCACCACACGATTGGCGCCGTGCACGATATCAGCAACATGCGCCAGCAGGTCACTTTGCCCCTGTGCTGTTGCCTGCAAAAAAGCACCGGGGGAGGACGGACTCTCGCCGTGCCAAACATCAGTTCGGGTGGATTGCGTGTGACAATCGTTTCGTCGTCCCAAACCAATCTGGCGACATCGTGCTTTTCTGCCATCGCAGCAAGTTCAATGCGTAAGGGACCGTCCAAGGGCTTGCCATCTGTGACATGTATATCCAACCCATTCAAAGTTGCCGTCGCAGAAACGTTGATGCCGTTTTTCCGGCTTGCGCCGACAAGTGCCAGATCACTGGCAATCGGTATCGCTGCCATCAGAGACGGTTCGAGCAAGTGGCAATCAGGGATTTCCACGATCACGTCCGACCCTTTGGCGTGAAACCCGGCCATCGCACCTTTCTTGGTGCGCCGCGCCGCAAAGCTCGCACGACGCCGCGTTTGGGTGGGTGATGTCGAAATTGGACGAAATTCCGCTTCAAGGTCATGCGCAGCCAGCGCAGAGGCAACGACCTCCATGCGCCACTGCGCGATAAACGCATCCGAACCATGTTGCAGTTGGCACCCACCGCATGAGCGGAAATGACGGCATGGCGCAGCCACGCGATCAGACGAGGGCACCTCAATTTTGACATTGGTCAGGCGATCCCCAACCAAATCACCGGTGACCACTTCACCCGGCAGAGATAGCGGCGCAAAAACAGGGCCATCGGCAACACCATCACCATGTTGACCCAATCGCATGATCGTGTAGCGGGTCATGACCCCAACAAATCCGTTTTGGAAAGTCTAAAACCGGACGCGATCCAGCGCTGCTCCAATTCAGCCAATCGCGCCCCAAGTTCCGGTCCTGTGAACACGGGCATCACGTCATCCGCCCGAACCGGAAATTTTGCAGATGCGCCATTTTGCGCCTCGTTCTGCAGATCGGCATCAAATGGCATCTCCAGAAGAGCCGCCCGCAATACCAAAACATCAATGGCCGTACCAAAGCCAAACCTGTAGCCAAGCTCACCGGCTGATCTCTGGCTGGAGACCTCATCTTTTAACAGCGCTATTTGTTTGGCCTGCGCGCGGCTCAGGCGCAGTGGCTCCGCAGGATCTTCTCCACCCAGCGCTGCCATCCGGCGCAATGGATCAGCATCAAAACCATTTCCCTGCTCAAGATGAACCAGCGCGGCAAGCGACCGATCATCTGCGCCGGGTAGTACGCGGTTCATCACGCCACTTGCCCGCATCGCCGCTATGGAAGGGCTGGGGTCGGGCGCAGACAAAAGTTTCAAAATCTCAGCGCCAACGCGTTCTGATGAAAGCCCGGCCACGCCATCCAGATGGTCCGCCACGGCCGCCAAACCTTCCGCATCAATGCCAGCCGCCGGATCGCCATACCACGCGTGAAACCGAAAAAACCGCAGAATACGCAGGTAATCTTCACGAATACGCTGTCCTGCATCCCCGATGAACCGAACCTTGCGCGCCCGCAGGTCGCATAGACCATCCAGCGGGTCAATCACCGTACCATCGGGCTGCGCATAAAGTGCATTCATCGTAAAATCACGGCGGCCCGCGTCGTGACTTACATCATCAGAATATGCGACCTTCGCGCGCCGCCCATCGGTTTCGATATCCGTGCGAAAAGTCGTGATTTCATGCAGGTTTTCATCGACAACGACGGTGACTGTCCCGTGATCCAGCCCCGTTGGAATGGATTTGAAACCCGATTGGTCCGCAAGTTCCAAAACGCGTTCTGGTCGTGCATCTGTGGCAATATCAATGTCACTGACCGGTACGTCGAGAAGGGCATTGCGGACACATCCCCCGACGAACAATGCCTGGTGACCACCCGCCTGCAACATCGAACAGACCGACTGCGTTGCGACAGATGTGATCCAATCGCCGGAAACTTTCATGACGGTTTCGCCGCTTCTGCCACAGCACGCAAGATCCGAGCCGTCGCACCCCAGATGTAATAGGGCCCATAAGGAACGGTATAGTAGTGCCGCCGTGCCCCGCGCCAGCGTCGGTACTGCACGGCATATTGAGATACGTCCATAACATGCGACAAAGGAACGGTGAAAACCTCCGCCACTTCGCCAACCTCCGGCACCGGGTCAAACCGTGTCAAAACCTGTGCCAACACAGGGGTCACAACAAACCCCGTGACGGTCTCGTGCGATGGCATCTGACCCAAAACCTGCACATTGGACGGCAACAAGCCGATCTCTTCCGATGCTTCTCGCAGTGCCGTGGCCGCAATATCGGCATCCCCTTCATCCATTTTCCCACCCGGAAATGCAATCTGACCAGGGTGGTGTTTGAGTGCAGAAGACCGTTTGGTCAAATACAGGTGCGCGCCATTCTCATCACACAGAATGGGTACCAAAACACCAGCAGACCGCAATTTGCGACCTGCTGGTAGATTCACATCCGGATTCAGATCGAAATCCGAGGACGACGCGCCCGGATTTGCCAATGCCGCGGCAAGAGGTGAAAGGGGATCAACCACCGTCGCCAGCGTCACTTTCCGCCTCAAACCCCAGCGTTTTGGGGTCAAGCACGTAGTGTTGGCCGCAAAACTGGCAGTCGGCCGTCACGACCCCGTCGGGAGTTGTCATGGTTTCGATGTCGCGCGCCGAATAAATCGACAGGCTGTTTCGCACGCGTTCTTCCGTGCAGGTGCAGCCAAATCGAACCGGTTGGGCATCAAAAACACGTGGCGTTTCTTCGTGGAACAATCGAACGAGCAGGTCTGTCGGGGCAAGTGATGGGCCAATCAACTCGAGATCCTCAACGGTATCCAGAAGCAGGTTGACGCGGGTCCAGTTTTCCAACTCATCGCCATCCACCAAGTCCTGCGCACCCAGCAGGCCACTCTCTCCAGATGCACCATCTTTAGCAAATGGCGACGCCTTGGGCATGTGCTGCAGCATAATTCCACCGGCACGCCAATGCTCTTCACCGCCTGCTTCGGTTGACTTGCCAAAACTCAGCGAAAATCGCGTGGGAAGTTGTTCGGATTGAGCAAAATAGGCTTCTGCACAATCGCTCAGACCAGTGCCGGCAATCGGGGTGATCCCTTGGTACGGTTCGGTCCCTTCACCCTGATCAATCAGCACGGCAAAGTAACCTTCACCCACTTGGTCAAAGGGGGCACCATCGGTCAACCGTTCCCGATCAAAGCTGGCATAAGCACGAATACGCGCCGAACCACCTTCGGTTTCCGGCCCGTAATAATCTGTCGCAATCATGCGCACGGGCCCCTTGGACTGGATCTGAAGCGACAGTTTCCAGCGCAATTTGATCGTTTGCCCAATCAACGCGGTCAGCAAAGCCATTTCTGCCACAAGGGCCTCTACAACAGCCGGATAGTTATGCTGTTTCAATATACCGCCCAAAACGCCATCGAGGCGCGCAACGCGGCCTCGAATATCCGATTGGTCCAGCTGGAACGGCAGAATTGTATCGTCCCAAGCGATTTTTTGTCCGAGTGTCATGGGGTTTCCTTATGCGCCTAATATTGGCATATCGCGTCTATATAGGTAGGGCAAGTTGTGGTCCAAGAGGCATAATTCGATGATCAGACGCTTTGGCGAAACCCCGATATTGACGCAGCGATATACCATGCGGCCGGGGGTCTATGCGATCTTGGTTCGTGGTTCGTCACTTTTGTTGACCCATCAACTCGAACCCCAACCGGAGTTACAGCTCCCCGGGGGCGGTGTTGATCCAGGTGAACATCCTGTTCGGGCACTTCATCGCGAAGTCATGGAGGAAACCGGTTGGACAATCTCACAACCGCGTAGATTGGGCGCTTACCGGCGGTTCACCTACATGCCGGAATACGACATGTGGGCGGAAAAAATCTGTACGATTTACTTGGCGCGTCCTGCGATGCAGATGGGGCCGCCAACGGAAGACGGGCATACATGTGTCTGGGCAAGCCCGGAGGTAGCTGCGGTCGAGCTGGAAAATTCAGGTGACAGGCACTTTGTCAAATCTCTATTGAGGCTTTCTTGAATTCCAAAAGTACCGCTGAAACATCATCCTCAAACTCGCGGTCATCCGCAAAATCAGACAATTTCCACACAATTGACTCAAGACAAGCCAAACCGCGTGTTTGCCGAAGATCCGCGAGGATACGTTCCAAACCGGGTTCATCCAGCAGGTTACCAGCCGCATCAGCACACTCTACAACGCCGTCGGAATGGATCATCAGCCGGTCCCCCGGGGTCATTGAAACTTCAAACTGCTGATATTCAGCGCCCTCAATCAAACCAACTGGCAACCCACCTTCACCTACAAACTCCACCGACCCATCGGCACGCTGTACCACGGCGTGCGGATGGCCCGCCTGTACCATTGTTATTCGACCAGTCGTCAGATCGACATCCGCCAAACACATTGTGAAGTAGAGTTCTGTCTCCATCTCCTCCAAGATCAGTTGGTTCAGGGTGGCGATTGTCTCAGCGGGCGGGCGCGGCACGTAATCTCCGTCGGCGTTTTTGACCAACGCAACATTCTGATCAGGTGCTGCAGATGACAGATATCCAGCCAATCGCGCTGTCATCAGCGCAGAACTGATCCCATGTCCGGAAACATCAATGCCATAGAGACAAATTCTGGTTGGGTTCACCGCAAAGGTACCAACGAGATCGCCGCCCACATGCCCACATGACTGCAACAGCATTGAGACTTCTGCCGGACCAAAATCCCGATACCTGTCGCTGACAAGCGATTGCTGAAGCTTCTTTGCCTCGATCAAATCATTGTCGAGCGAATCGTAGAGAGCCTGTAATTCCTCCAACGTGGATTCCACGATCCTGTTTTTCTCCGTCAGCTCCCTTTCCATCTGAAGAATGCGTTCGCCCGCAGATATGCGCGCCCGCAATTCGGCTGGGTTGACAGGTTTTGTCAAAAAGTCATCCGCGCCGGCATCAAGCCCATGCGCGATCTCATCCTTTTCGCTCTTGGATGTCAGCAAGATAAAATACCCGTAGTGATCGCGGCTCATCTGCCTGAATTCACGGCAAAATTCAGGCCCGGACATGCCGGGCATCATCCAGTCGCTCATCACTAAGTCAGGTGGCGAATGTCGGCACATTTCCAATGCTTCAGCGCCAGATTCAGCCTCCTGCACCTCAAACCCCCAGCGTTTGAGTGAAGCCATTAGAATGCGGCGTTGCAACCGGCTGTCATCGACAACCAGCACGTGTCGGATAACACCCGTTTCCACTTTATTCTGATCAATGGTTTGAATTGTTGAATTCACACGCTTCGCCTTACATTTGCCCCGGCAATTTGGACATTGCCACTTAACACCGCATGAATGCTAAAATTGTCCCGAATTTCCTGCCTCGCGCCTGCAAATTGTTAAAGTTTCAGATGCCACAATGGTGCGTCTCAAAAGCGGGCGTAAGGCGATGATTGACTGGAAAAGAGTGAATGAATTGCGCGATGAAATCGGCGCAGAGGATTTCGAAGAAGTGGTCGAAATATTTCTTGAAGAAGTCGAAGATGAAATCGACAAGCTCAGGGGTCAATCCAATGTCGAAAACCTAGAGGCGAAAATGCACTTTCTGAAGGGAAGCGCGCTTAACCTCGGATTTTCGAAGTTTTCGGAACTGTGTCAGCATGGCGAAACAAGTTCGGCTGCAGGCAATGACGCGGATGTCGATCTGTCAGCGGTAACAGAGTGCTATGACCTTTCAAAAACCGAATTCCTTGAATCGCTGTCGTAACAAAACGCAGCTTAGATCAGGAATTGCGCGAGCACTTCATCGTTTGTGATATCCCGAAATCCGAAACCGGCATCGGTCAATTTACGTTCGAGGTTTTGAAAGTTCTCAGCCTGACTTGTCTCGATCCCCATCAATACAGATCCAAAATTTCGCGCTGATTTTTTCAGGTATTCAAACCTGGCAATATCATCATCCGGACCGAGCATTGTCAGAAATTCCTTAAGCGCGCCCGGTCGCTGAGGCAAGCGAAGGATAAAATACTTCTTCAGGCCCAAATGTCGCTGCGCACGTTCTTTGACTTCCGGCAGTCTTTCAAAATCGAAATTACCTCCCGAAGACACGCAAACCACCGTTTTGCCGACAATTGCATCAGCGACATCTTTGAGCGCATCCACGGCAAGCGCACCAGCAGGCTCAAGCACAACGCCTTCGACATTCAGCATCTCAAGCATCGTTGTACACAATCTGTCCTCTTGCACAGTCACCGCATCGTTTGGCGACAAGTCAGACAAGCGGGCAAAGGTCTTCTCTCCGATGCGCGCCACCGCTGCGCCATCTGCAAAATTATCGACAGAGTTCAGTTTCACCGGTGATCCCGCATCCAATGCGGCCTTGAGGCAGGCGCCTCCTGCAGGCTCCACCAACGTATATTCTGTGGTATCTCCGAAATAACTACGGACACCAGCGGACAACCCTCCACCACCAACGGGCATCAAAATTCGATCCGGGCATCGTCCCAATTGCCGGGCAATTTCGACAGCAACCGAAGCCTGACCAGCAATGACATCCTCGTCATCAAAGGGCGAAAGAAAGTGGCCACCAATCTGGTCGCAATGCAATTGAGCCGCGGCAAGCGTGTCATCAAAATAGTCACCGGTCAGTACGATTTCGATCGACGCACCGCCAAATTTGCGTGTCTGGCTGATCTTTTGCTCGGGCGTGGTGACGGGCATAAATATGGCTCCGCGCACATCGAAATGCCTGCACATAAAGGCCACGCCCTGAGCATGGTTGCCCGCGCTGGCACAGACAAATTGCGTGCTGGGAGATTTGTTATCCAACACCCTGCGCATCGCATTAAATGCACCGCGCAGCTTGTATGACCTGACCGGCGTCAGATCCTCACGCTTCAGGAGGATATTGGCCTCAAACCGCTCAGATAGATGTTCATTGCGCTGCAATGGCGTCTCGGCAAATACCGCACGCATGGCAATTTCTGCCGCGTTGGCCTGATCTTGGAAGTCTGTCATTCACGATCTGTGACCCAGGCGCCGTCTCCATGCAAGCCCTGACCTTGCCCCTCTTCGCAAAACCCGGTAAGCGCCGATCAATTCTGACATGAGGAAAACGAAAATGTCCGCGCCAAAGAAAGTCGTGCTGGCCTATTCAGGCGGCCTTGATACGTCCATCATCCTGAAATGGCTGCAATCCGAATATGGCTGTGAAGTGGTGACTTTTACCGCTGATCTTGGTCAGGGCGAGGAACTTGAGCCAGCGCGCGAAAAAGCAGTCATGCTGGGGATCAAGCCCGAAAACATCTTTATAGAAGACGTTCGCGAAGAATTCGTACGTGATTTCGTGTTTCCAATGTTTCGCGCCAACGCCGTTTACGAGGGCCTTTACCTGTTGGGCACATCGATTGCGCGCCCTTTGATTTCCAAGCGACTGGTCGAGATCGCCGAAGAAACCGGCGCGGATGCCGTGGCCCATGGCGCGACGGGCAAAGGCAATGATCAGGTTCGATTTGAACTTGCGGCCTATGCCCTGAACCCTGACATCAAAGTGATTGCGCCTTGGCGCGAATGGGACTTGTCCAGCCGGACCAAATTGATTGATTTCGCCGAAAAAAACCAGATTCCAATCGCCAAAGATAAACGCGGCGAAGCGCCATTTTCTGTAGATGCTAACCTGTTGCACACCTCGTCAGAGGGCAAGGTTCTGGAAGATCCAGCCGTTGAAGCGCCAGATTACGTTTACCAGCGCACGGTGCATCCAGAAGACGCGCCGGACAAACCGGAATTTGTCGAAATCGGTTTTGAAAGAGGTGACGCGGTCAGCATTAATGGCGAAAAACTGAGCCCAGCCAGCATTCTGACGCGTTTGAATGAATTGGGCGGTGCGCATGGCATTGGACGCCTCGATCTTGTCGAAGGTCGCTTCGTCGGCATGAAATCTCGTGGCATTTATGAAACGCCGGGAGGCACCGTACTTTTGGAGGCCCATCGCGGTATCGAATCCATAACGATGGATCGCGGTGCGATGCATCTGAAAGATCAACTGATGCCGCAATATGCCGAACTGATATACAACGGTTTCTGGTACAGCCCCGAACGCAAAATGCTCCAGGCTGCCATTGATGCATCACAAGATCATGTGACGGGTACGGTGCGGCTGAAACTCTACAAGGGATCGGCTCATACCGTTGGGCGCTGGTCCGATCATTCGCTTTATTCAGAAGCGCATGTGACGTTCGAAGAGGATGCAGGCGCGTACGATCAGAAAGATGCAGCCGGCTTTATTCAGCTAAACGCTCTTCGTCTGAAGCTTCTGGCGGCGCGGGATCGTCGACTGAAATAGGCGGTGCGCTTGCTTCTGACGCCGCGCTCATTTCCCGGTCTTCCGGCACGTCTTTGGTGATCTGCGCAATCTCGTTCGCTTTGGCACGCAGTTTGCCCAGAGGGTCCTGCGACGTGATGCCACTAGGCGCGCGCATAATGACTTCTGGTCGCACGCGCAGCAGAGACGATGCCAATTTCGAAACGCCCGCGGCATTTGGCGCGTCCACGACGCCATTCGCGGCAAGATCGGAAATGATGCGCCTGGCCGCATCAGGTGAAATCTTCAGTCGTTCAACGATCATATCCGGCGAGATTTGGGACTTCGCATGCGCAATGGCCACCGCCCATGTGTAGGTACCGCGCTGCATTGCAGCCGTGGGTGCGTTGGCCAAAACCGTTGCCGGAGCACTCGCAGCTAGACCAGTGCCCAGCATCATCTGGGTGAATTCGCGTCTATTCATGGATTGGATATGGGTATTCCGCAGCAGGGATTTACGGGGAAATAACCTGTGTACCTGTCATAACGCATGGCGTTTCAGGGTCTCGTAGTGGGGTAATGCCGCTTCGGAAAGCCGACGTTCTTGGGTCGAGAGCTGCGGCAGATCTCCTTCGGCTGAGGCAAAACCGGTTGAGCTGTGCACGGCTCCGTACCAATGGGTTGCCCAAACACCATCTTTCGCGTGACCTCCCCGCGGCCAGTGCAGCATGGCTGGGTCCCACGGCAAGTTGAGCGCACCGCACAATCGCCGCAGCATCGTTTCCGGATCGCGGCGAATATCGACGGCATCGATCACAATCGGATTTTGCCCTTTTTCCTGAAGGCGCTGAAATAGCGCCGCCTGTTGCACAAACCCGAGGTCCATCAGAGTTGGGTTTTCGTATTTGGCTGCAAAGCTGGCAACAACACGTGCGGGATGACGGATCAAAAATACATTCGTCACGTGCTCTGCCCAATCCTGAGGGATACCTGTGACCATGTGTTGGGACATGTGTTTCTGATAGAAATGCGGCTTGCCGTCTGGAACAGGCCCCAAAAGAGATTGCGCCACAGTCTTGGGGTCCGTTGGTTGCGATGCCAGAATTTCGGCGCGCATTGGGTGATCCAGACCTGTTTTCGCAAGATATGCCGCATAAAACGGCTCATCCACAACAGCGCAATCGCTGCGCGCGCCAAAGGAATACATCATTGCAGTGCTTAAATTTCGCGGCCCTGACCACATCGCGATACGCATGATATCCACCCATCTCTTGAAACATACGCCTTGTGGGTCACGTCCCCGGCCGGTGAATCGTTTCTCAAAGAATGTTACAAGTCACGCCAATTCTGCGGAATTCCGCCACAAAAGAGTAAACTGCTGTCACCAGCGTGTGAGATTACGTTTCAGTATCTTGGCGCATGGCAATCCTTGGGTCTATGACTGGATCAAACGGAGGACGCACCATGACAACATTCGATATCAGACAAGCGAAAGTATACCTGCTGGCCGCATTGATCGCCGTCGGATTGGGTGTTCAGAGCCAAAAGGCAAATGCAGCCGGAAGCGAAACGCTGATCGTCGCAGGTGGTTGCTTTTGGTGCGTCGAATCAGATTTCGAATCCGTCGCTGGCGTAAAAGAAGCCGTGTCCGGGTACATCGGGGGCGCGTCCGAAACTGCTAAGTACAAAAAGGTCACAAAAGGTGGTACCGGCCATTACGAAGCAGTCAAAATCACCTTTGATCCCAGCAAAGTCAGCCGCGCAACACTTCTTGATATGTTCTTTCGTTCCGTAGATCCAACCGACGCGGGCGGACAGTTTTGCGATCGTGGCGCAAGCTATCGGACGGCAGTCTTTTTTGCCAATGACGGCCAGCGCAAGGCTGCAGAAGCCGCAAAGAAAAATGCTCAAAACCAGCTTGGCAAAAAAGTTGTAACGCCCGTCCTGCCGGCTCAACCATTTTACGAAGCCGAAGACTATCACCAGGACTATTACAAAGGCTCCAAAATTGTCGTCACGCGCTTTGGCCCAAAGCGCCAATCCGAAGCATATAAACGATACCGCAAAGCCTGTGGTCGTGATGCCCGCGTGGCGCAGCTTTGGGGAAGTGCGGCACCTTTCGCAGCCGGGTATTGAACCAGACAACAGAGCCTATTTATGGAAAAGGGACAGGTTTTACCGTCACTTTTTTGGTGACCAATAAACCTAACCCACCTTGCAAGCTGCCAAAACAGCCATGTTCAGAATGTCATTGGCGGTGAAATTTGTCGAACAGATCTGAATTGACTGATCGACGCCTGCCAGAATGGGCCCAACAACCGTGGCCCCACCCATTTCCTGCATCAATTTGACAGAAATCGAAGCCGAATGTCGTGCGGGAACAACCAGCACATTGGCGGGACCGGTCAATCGCTGAAACGGGTATGCCTCTTGCGCCGCGGTATTGAGTGCCACATCGACGGTCATCTCGCCCTCGAATTCGAAATCTACGCCACGTTGCTCCAAGACTTTCGGCGCTCGGTGCATTTTTTCGGCACGCTCCGAGCGCGGATACCCAAAGGTTGAAAAGCTGACGAAGGCAACGCGAGGCTCAACACCCAGATGCCGCGCCACACCAGCTGCGCGTTCAGCGATGTTGGCGAGATCTTCTTCGTTCGGCCATTCGTGCACCAACGTGTCTGCGATAAAGACAATTTTGCCTTTTTGCATGATTGCTGTAACGCCAACTGCGCCATGTTCTGCGTCCGCATCAAACACATGGTTGATCAACTGCAACACATGCGCTGATTTCCGCGTCGCGCCCGTGATCAGACCATCGCCGTGGCCATGCGCCAACATCAAGGCCGAAAATACATGTCTGTCCCGGGCAGCAAGGCGGTGAACATCCTGATGGTCAATGCCCTTGCGCTGAAGCCGGTCATAAAGGAAATCTTTGTATTCCTCCAAGTTGTCAGTATTGGCCGCATTGACAATTTCCAGCTCGGAAACTGCGTCACCCATACCTGCGGCTTCCAACTTCTCTTTGACATCTGCTTCACGACCCACAACCAGCGCTTGTCCAAACCCAGACCGTTGGTACTGAACCGCAGCCCGAAGTACCCGTGGATCATCCCCTTCGGCGAAAATCATCCGTGCTTGCGCCGCGCGGGCACGCGCATTGATTGAACGCATGATGCTGGCTGTTGGGTCCATGCGTGTTTTGAGCGTCACTTCATACGCTTCCATATCGACAATCGGCCGACGCGCAGCACCGGTATCCATGCACGCTTTTGCAACGGCTGGCGGGATCGTGTGGATCAGACGCGGATCAAACGGTGCGGGAATGATGTAGTCCCGCCCGAAGTGCAATTTTCGACCATAAGCCATGTCGACTTCATCAGGGACATCTTCACGCGCCAGCTTCGCCAACGCTTCCGCACCGGCAATTTTCATCTCGTCATTGATCGCCCGGGCATGAACATCAAGTGCCCCGCGGAAAAGATAGGGAAACCCCAGCACGTTGTTAACCTGATTTGGATAGTCGCTGCGCCCCGTGGCAACAATCGCATCCGACCGAACGGCTTGCGCTTCTTCCGGTGTGATTTCCGGGTCAGGATTCGCCATGGCAAAAATAACCGGATCATTGGCCATCGACATAACCATATCCTGCGTCACGGCGCCCTTTACAGAGACGCCCAAAAAGACGTCTGCCCCTTTCATCGCCTCCTCAAGTGTTCGCAAATCGGTATTGGCCGCGTGGGCTGATTTCCACTGGTTCATACCTTCCTTACGGCCCTGATAGATCACGCCTTTGGTGTCACAAACGATGCAATTATCGTGCTGTGCTCCCATAGATTTAAGCAATTCGATACATGCAATGCCAGCCGCGCCAGCGCCGTTCAAAACGATACGAACATCTTCGATTTTCTTGCCGCTCAGATGCAGCGCATTAATCAAGCCCGCCGCACAGATCACGGCGGTGCCATGCTGGTCGTCATGGAACACGGGGATATCCATGACCTCTTTCAACCGTTGTTCGATGATAAAGCACTCAGGCGCTTTGATATCTTCGAGATTGATACCCCCGAAGGTCGGTCCCATCAGTTTGACGGCGTTGATAAATGCCTCAGGGTCTTCTGTGTCCAGTTCAATATCAATCGAGTTCACGTCGGCAAAACGCTTAAACAAAACCGCCTTACCTTCCATGACGGGTTTACCGCCCAGCGCGCCCAGATTGCCCAAACCCAAAACAGCAGTGCCGTTTGAAATAACGGCCACAAGGTTGCCCTTGTTCGTGTAATCGTAAGCAGTTTCGGGGTTTTCTGCGATCGCCAAACACGGCACGGCAACGCCCGGCGAATAGGCAAGGCTCAGATCACGCTGTGTGGTCATCGGAACAGTAGCTTGAATCTCAAACTTTCCTGGGGTCGGTTCAAGGTGAAAGGCCAGCGCCTCTTCCGGGGTGAATTTGGTTTTCGCCATGTCAGTCGCGGCCCGTCCATTAGGGTAAAGAGATTTCTGCATAGCGGTGGATCACCCGGGCCTCAAGCGCAAGGCGAATTTACCTTTCGTCTGGCCGCTGTGGTTTGTAAGGTTTGTGGAACTTAGGGGTGATTGTGACGTCTGCCAAATCCGCCGTAACACCAATGATGGCGCAATATCTGGAGATCAAAGCGCAGTACCAAAATGCGCTGCTGTTCTATCGGATGGGCGACTTTTACGAGCTGTTCTTCGATGATGCCGTAGCTGCCAGCGCGGCGCTCGATATTGCGTTGACAAAGCGGGGCAAACATCTTGGCGAAGACATCGCCATGTGTGGGGTGCCGTTCCATGCCGCGGAAGGCTATTTGCTGACGCTTATCCGCAAAGGTTTCCGTGTGGCTGTCTGCGAGCAAATGGAAAGCCCGGCGGAGGCCAAAAAACGCGGGTCGAAATCCGTTGTGCGCCGGGACGTAGTTCGGTTGGTCACGCCCGGTACGCTGACCGAAGAAAGCCTTCTCGAAGCGCGCCGCCACAATTATCTGGCCAGTTTTGCCGACGTCCGCGGTAAATGTGCGCTGGCATGGGTCGATATTTCAACGGGCTCATTTCATGTGATGCCAATGGCAGCGGTTCGACTTGGACCCGAACTTGCACGGCTTGCTCCAAGCGAAGTTTTGATCGCTGAATCTGCAGAATTGGGCGAATTAGTCTCTGATTTGGGCGCTTCATTCACCTCGCTCAGCCCAGCTTCCTTTGACAGTGCTGGTGGTGAGAAACGATTGTGCGACCTCTTCGGTATCAGCACGCTGGACGCATATGGTGAGTTTTCACGCCCGGAAATTTCGGCCATGGGTGCAATCGTCGATTACCTTGAAATCACGCAAAAGGGCAATCTGCCGCTCCTGCGCGCGCCTTTGCGGGAAGATCAATCGCAAGTCCTACAAATTGACGCGGCAACAAGACGTAACCTCGAATTAACCCATGCGCTTTCTGGTGGACGCACCGGATCACTGTTGGCTGCTATTGATCGCACTGTCACCGCAGGCGGCGGGCGCCTGCTGGAACGTCGGCTCTCCAGCCCCTCGCAACAGATAGATGTAATCAATACGCGCCTCACTTCCGTAAAATTTGCCGCAGAGAATAGCCGTTTTTTGCAAGACATGCGCAGCTCCTTGCGAAGAGTTCCCGATCTTGATCGCGCCTTGTCACGTCTCGGCCTTGATCGCGGCGGTCCGAGGGATCTTGCCGCTATTCGAATTGGTCTTAAGCAAGCCTCCGATATTGTGGGAAGCCTCGCGGCCATCGACATGCCAAAGGGTCTTTCAGATGCCGCACCGTTTCTGGGTGGTCATGACGCGTTGGTTGAACTGTTGGAACAAGCTCTAATTGCTGAGCCTCCTTTGCTGGCGCGTGACGGTGGATTCATTGCCGAAGGGTATGACCAGGAACTGGACGATTGCCGCAAACTGCGTGATGAGGGACGTGGTGTTATCGCGGCTATGCAGGCTGAATACTCCGAATTAACGGGTATTTCTTCGCTGAAAATCAAGCATAACAATGTGCTTGGCTATTTTGTCGAAGTAACGAGTTTGCATGCGGACAAATTGTTGTCCGAACCGTTGAACGAAACATTCAAACACCGCCAAACCACGGCCAATCAAATACGTTTCACCACCACACGCTTGACCGAAATGGAGAGCAAGATTCTCAACGCGGGTGGACGGGCCATTGAAATCGAAAAAAGGCTCTATTCCACCTTGAAAACGGCGATTTTGGATAAGTCCGCCGACATATCGCAAACCGCGCGCGCATTGGCGGAGCTTGATCTGACAACCGCTTTGGCAGATTTGGCCATCGCTGAAAACTGGTGCCTACCCAAAGTCGACGCTAGCCGTTGTTTAAAAATCGAAGGTGGGCGGCACCCGGTGGTGGAACAAGCGCTCAAAGCGCAAAACGGAGCTCCCTTCATTGCGAATGATAGTGATTTAGGAAATGGTGCAGATGTTTGGCTTCTCACCGGTCCCAACATGGCGGGTAAATCAACTTACTTGCGGCAAAACGCTCTGATTGCGCTGCTGGCCCAAATGGGCAGCTATGTTCCGGCAAAATCCGCGCATATCGGGATGGTCAGCCAATTGTTCAGTCGGGTCGGCGCCTCAGACGATCTGGCGCGCGGGCGCTCAACTTTCATGGTTGAAATGGTTGAAACCGCGGCCATTCTGAATCAAGCCGACGCCCATGCACTGGTCATTCTAGACGAAATTGGACGCGGTACAGCTACCTATGACGGGCTATCTATCGCGTGGGCGACGCTCGAACATTTGCATGATGTGAACGGATGTCGCGCCCTTTTCGCAACGCATTACCACGAATTGACAAATTTGAGTGAGAAGCTCGACCGCGTCGAAACCGCGACTGTGGCCGTCAAAGAACACGATGGAGAAGTGATTTTTCTTCACGAGGTGCGCCAAGGCGCGGCAGATCGATCATATGGCGTACAAGTTGCCAAATTGGCCGGTCTACCAGACGTTGTTGTGTCGCGGGCACGTGTTGTTCTGGATGCGCTGGAAAAAGGGGAGCGCGAAGGTGTAGCATCCCAAAAAGCGTTATTCGAAGACCTTCCTTTGTTTGCAAACACACCGACACACATAGAAACCAAGCCGAAATCCTCAGAGGTTGAAGAAAAATTGGCGAACGTTCTGCCAGACGAGCTGACTGCGAAAGATGCTCTAAATCTGGTTTACGAACTGAAGGATCTTTTGAAGTGAAAATTCTTCCGGACATGGGGATTCCCCTGTCCGACGGTACCCGGCTTTCGGCACGTGTCTGGATGCCAGAGAGCGCGAAAACAGAGCCTATTCCGGCGATTCTTGAATATTTACCCTATCGCAAGTCTGATGGAACCGCCGCGCGCGACCACGGGATGCATCTCCATTTCGCCAAGGCCGGGTATGTATGTCTGCGCGTGGATCGTCGCGGCTGCGGCGATAGCGAAGGCCTCTTTGACGACGAATATTCCGAACAGGAATTGCGTGATGGCGTGGAGATCATCAACTGGATCGCCGAACAGCCATGGTGTGACGGAAATGTAGGTATTCAAGGGATCAGCTGGGGGGTTTCAACGGCTTGCAGCTGGCCGCGTTGGCGCCCGGGCCCCTCAAAGCAGTGATCAGCATAGGCACAACAGTCGATCGATACCACGACGACATACACTACAAAGGGGGCATTCAGCTCTGCGAAAACATTGGATGGGCCGCTACCGTTTCATCCTGGTTTTCCATGCCGCCAGATCCGGCGTTACGGCCCGACTGGCGCAAAATGTGGTTGAACAGGCTCGAAAATGCGCCGTTTCTTGCCAGCCGGTGGATGCGCCACGCGGACCGGGATGGGTACTGGAGACACGGATCAGTTTGCGAGAACTATAATGCGATCAAGGCCCCCGTTTTGGTCTTGGGTGGTCTTCATGATGGGTACCGCAATGCGATGGCCGCGCTGGTTGAAAATCTGGACGTACCTGTCAAAGGCATCGCAGGTCCGTGGAGCCATAAATACCCGAATATCAGCACCATTGGTCCGTCGATCGACTATCTTGGCGAGGCGCTCAGATGGTGGGATCACTGGTTGAAAGGCAAAGACACCGGCGTTGGCGACGATCCGGCTTACCGGGCCTATGTCATGGACAGTGTCAAACCCGATCCGTCATTGAGTTATCGCCCCGGCAAGTGGGTCGGACTGGATGCCGCTCCAGCAACCGTTACGAAGTGCCAGGTTTTTGGTTTTGGAAGCGGCACATTGGGCGAAGGCGAGGTATTATCAGCCTATTTAGAGACTGATCTGAGCTGCGGTCGAGCCAGCAGCGAATTTTTTCCCTTTGGGTTTGGGCCCGGTGAATTGCCCGACGATCAGAGTGTCGATGATGCCAGGTCTTTATGTTTCGATAGCGCACCGATGGAAGAAGACCGCGTTCTTATCGGAGCACCAAAAGTCTCGCTGAGCGTGATCGCCGAGAGTCGTCGCGGGCAAATCGTGGCGAGGCTATGTGATGTGAGGCCCGATGGCACATCCGCTTTGATCACCATGGGGATCATGAACTTGCGGCATCGATTTGGATTTGTCGAAAAATTTGACGCTACCCCCAGTGAGACCTGCGAATTTCCAATATCTTTGGATCAAACGGCCTACAGGTTGCCCAAAGGACATAAGCTGCGAGTTGCCCTTTCGACGAGCTATTGGCCGTATTGCTGGCCGGAAGGAGAAAACACCGCGCTGACGGTGTGCGTCGGCGTTTTGTCAGTTGGGTGGCTTGATTTTGAGACAGCGCAACATGTGAGCTTTGATGAGCCAGGGCCTATGGAGCAACGCAAGTATCGGGAATTGTCGCCCCCGGTGGAACGCAAGGAATGGCATGATGACCCGGATACCGGGCAGATTGTGCTGGAGATTTTCGGCGATCACGGGCGACGGGAAGATTTGGAAAATGGCCTGATTACCGAAAGCGCAGTTTCCGAAACCTGGTCGATTGTGCGTGACGATCCCGCCAGCGCACAGGTCGAGATTGTCTGGACGCGGTCATTGGGACGAGGCGATTGGGAAGTCGCCAGCAAGGTGACCACAAGGATGCGCGGTGAGGCCGATCAGTTTTTCGTCGAGCAGGTCACCGAAGCCTTCGAGGGAGATGTTAAAGTGTTCGAACGCGCCGAAAGCGACACTATTCCACGCTGATCTGCTTATTCCTTCATGGATGATACGCCGACCTGCGCGGGGCGCAGAATTCGATCGTGGATCATAAAGCCTTCAGCCGAAATTTGGATGATTTCCCCGGCTTTGGTTCCCGGAAGCGGCGCTTCGAACATCGCTTCGTGTTCCTGAGGATCAAACCTGTCGCCAACTTCGGGTGAAATCAATCGGACACCGTGCTTCGAAAATACGTTTAGTAATTCCCGCATTGTCAGCTCAATGCCTTCGATCAACGCCGCTGAACCATGGCGCTGTTCTTCTGTGATCGTCTCAAGTGCGCGCTTCATGTTATCGTATACGGGCAACATATCGCGGGCCAGCTTCGAGCCACCATAATTTGCGGCCTCAAGGCGGTCTTTGTCAGATCGCTTTCGCGCGTTTTCCGCATCAGCCAAGGCACGCATAAATTTATCCTGGAGTGCGTCTCTTTCTGCACGCAGCGCATCAATCTCCGCCGCTTCATCGGTAATTTCAGCGGTTTCCGCCTCCAGCTCCTCGGCCAGGGCCTGTTCAATGTCATCCAGAAAATCTTCGTTCTTCTGCTCAGCCATGTTTTCTACCTCTAACCCCGGTCGGCGATCAGCTTGCCGACCAGTTGTGCCGTGTAATCCACAATCGGCACGATCCGTCCATAGTTCAAGCGGGTTGGGCCAATCACCCCTACCGCGCCAATAATCTTTCGATCAGCGTTCATATAAGGAGACACAACCAAAGAGGAACCCGAAAGTGAGAAAAGTTTGTTCTCAGAGCCAATAAAAATGCGCACACCTTCGCCTTCCTCGGTCAATTCAAGGAATTCGGCGATGTCACGTTTACGTTCTAGATCATCAAACAGGCTTCGAATGCGGTCCAGATCTTCCTCGTCAGCCTCTGCGTTCAGTAGATTCTGCACGACCTCGTACGATCAACCGTTCGTAGGAATCGCCATCCCCACCCCAAACAGCAAGCCCACTTTCAACCATCGCATGCGCCAATTGATCAATTTCCTGTCGCCTGGCATCGATCTGAGCCGTGATGGCGGATTGAACTTCCGACAGTGTCTTGCCCTCGATCAGGGCATTCAGAAAATTGGCGGCCTCGCGCATGGAACTTGGCGTCTGCCCGGGCGGCGGATTGAACACCCGGTTTTCCACATGGCCATCGGCAAAAACCAATACCACCAACGCCCGGTCATGCCCCAGACCAACAAATTCAATGTGCTTGATCGGCGCTTCGTGTTTGGGTGCCAGAACAAGAGATGCGCCATGTGTCACGCCGGACAGGGCCGCACCCACACGGTCCAGTGCTAGCGCCACGTCGTCAGAATTTTTTGTGACCGTTGCATCAATCATCTGCCGATCTGTGTTTTCCAGATCGCCCACCTCCAGGAGGCCATCAACAAACATGCGCAACCCTTCTTGCGTCGGGATACGTCCGGCGCTGATGTGCGGGCTGTCCAACAAGCCCAGATACTCCAGATCCTGCATGACGTTGCGAATGGTCGCGGCGCTGACTTTTTCAGTCATATCCCGTGTCAGCGTTCGCGATCCGACCGGATCGCCACTGGCAAGATAACTTTCGACGACCCGGCGAAAAACTTCACGAGACCGTTCGTTCATCTCTTCCAGAATTTTGCTGCTATCGGTCATGTCACCTGCGTTGCGCTATTTGCCGCTTGTAATAAAGGGCGCACCGATCAAAAGGTCAATCGGGGTTGCTATCCGGGTGGCGTCGCCTGTATCTCCAAACCCAACCGATATAAGGAAAAAACAATGCGCCCTTCTGGAAGAGACTTAAGCGAGATGCGCCCGGTTTCAATTGAAACAGGCATTACAAAACACGCAGAGGGTTCATGCATGATCCGAGTGGGCGACACCCACGTTCTTTGTACTGCGACAATCGAAGATCGCGTGCCACCGTTTATCAAAGGATCGGGCCTTGGGTGGGTAACAGCGGAATATGGGATGCTGCCGCGATCAACCACGAGCCGCATGCGCCGGGAGGCCACAGCAGGCAAGCAAGGCGGACGGACGGTTGAGATCCAGCGCCTGATAGGCCGGTCTTTGCGGGCAGGAATTGACCGCGTTGCTTTGGGTGAGCGACAGATCACAGTGGACTGTGATGTGATTCAGGCCGATGGCGGCACGCGTTGCGCGTCAATCACCGGCGGCTGGGTGGCGCTCCGTCTCGCGGTGGCTAAACTCATGAAGACCGGTGATGTTACATCTGATCCAATGGTTGATCCTGTCGCGGCCGTTTCGTGTGGCATCTATGCCGGGCAAGCCGTGCTTGATCTTGATTACCCCGAAGACAGCGATGCTGGCGTAGACGGCAATTTCATAATGACCGGATCAAAGCAATTGATCGAAGTGCAGATGAGCGCGGAAGGCGCAACATACTCAAGGGCCCAAATGGATCAATTGATGGATCTGGCTGAAAAGGGCGTAGATGAGCTTGTTGCAATGCAATTGGCGGCCGTAAATGCGTAAATTCGACGGTGATACTCTGCTGGTGGCCACGCACAATGCGGGAAAGCTTGAAGAAATCACCGCATTACTCAATCCGTACGGTGTCAGCGTCTTGGGCGCGGCGGAAAAAGGTCTGGTCGAGCCTGAAGAGACGGAATCCACATTTGTTGGAAATGCGCGCATCAAGGCCCATGCTGCAGCACGGGCAAGCGGCTTGCCGGCTCTATCAGACGATTCCGGTGTTGAAATTGATGCGTTGAATGGCGCGCCGGGTGTATACACAGCGGATTGGGCAGAAACAGAGACTGGTCGAGACTTCGTAATGGCCATGAACAGATCAAAAAACGAACTCGAACGACTAGGCGTACCGCACCCTTGGACCGCTCGATTTTGCTGCACACTGGTCCTGGCTTGGCCGGATGGCCATGACGAGGTTTTTCCTGGCTATGTCTCTGGCAAAATCGTTTGGCCGATGCGCGGATCTGAAGGTCATGGCTATGACCCGATTTTCCAACCGGATGGCTATGATGTGACCTTTGGGGAAATGGATCGCTGGGCCAAAAACCGTATCAGCCACCGCGCCGATGCTTTTTCCAAGCTTATAGCAGGTTGTTTTGCGTGACGATTGGCAAAATGGCGGCTTTGGCTTCTATATCCATTGGCCGTTTTGCGAGGCTAAATGTCCCTATTGCGACTTTAACAGCCATGTAAGTCAAACGATCGACCAAACTGCATGGGCTGAAGCCTATCTGCGAGAAATTGATCGATACGCCGAATTGCTTCCCGACAGGGTTTTGAATTCGATATTCTTTGGGGGTGGCACCCCGAGCCTGATGAGCCCAGATGTTGTTGCGCGCATTATTTCTCACATACGTGAGAATTGGCCAACGGCAAATGATCTTGAAATTACACTGGAGGCCAATCCTGGGTCAGTAGAGGCGCGACGCTTCGAAGGGCATGCAGCCAGCGGCGTCAATCGGATCTCGATGGGCATTCAAGCTATGAATGATGTCGACCTAAAGCGATTAGGGCGCATCCATTCGGTTGCAGAGGCCCGTCAAGCATTTGATATAGCACGGAAAATTTTCAATCGTGTGAGTTTTGACCTTATCTACGCCAGGCAGGATCAAACGCTTGATGGTTGGCGGGCTGAACTTCGCGAAGCGCTTAGCATGGCGGTCGATCATTTATCGCTATACCAGCTTACAATTGAGTCAGGAACGGCATTTGGTGATCGGTATGCCGCGGGGGGTCTACGTGGCTTGCCGCCCGACGATCTGGCCGCTGACATGTATCAAGCAACGCAGGATATTTGCGGCGCTGCCGGCCTCCCGGCTTATGAGGTGTCAAACCACGCCAAACCGGGCTCCGAATCCCGTCATAACCTGATTTATTGGCGCTATGGGGACTATGTCGGAATTGGTCCGGGCGCGCATGGACGAATAACCGTGAACGGATCTCGCTTCGCGACCGAGGCATGGTCTTCGCCAGCGAAATGGCTGAACTGCGCAGATAACGGGTCGACGGAAAAACCAAAAACGCCCCTTACATTTCAGGAGCAGGCCGAAGAATATGTCATGATGGGATTGCGCATCGACCAAGGTATTGATCCCAATAGGTACGAGAAACTAGCAGGAAAAACTCTATCCTCCTCTGCGATTGATAATCTCACTGAACTTGGAATGATCACAGCTGCCCCGCACCAAATTCGCGTGACTCAGCAAGGCAGAATGGTATTGAATGCAGTAATCCGGGAATTTTTGTCAGGAAACTGATGCGTATCATTTGGACGGCTCTTGGGCTGATCAGCTTGGGCTTGGGTATCGTCGGTATCTTGTTGCCGCTCGTTCCCACCGTTCCATTCGCTTTGCTGGCCGCCTTTTGTTTTTCCAAATCGTCGGAGCGCCTATATAGCTGGCTGATCAATCACCCCAAATTTGGCCCGGTCATTATAGATTGGTACCGAAGCGGGGCAATCAGCCCGCGCGTAAAGCGCCTGTCTTCTGTTTCTATTCTTGCTGTTTTTGGAATTTCGCTGGTCCTTGGCGTACGGCCAATGGTTTTGGCCATTCAGGCTGTTGCCCTAACCTGCGTGACTATTTTTATTTGGACGCGCCCTAATGAGTAGCGCTTAGAATTCGGCAGATGTCGTCTAGCTGGTCAAGCGTTGCGTATTTGATGACGATCTGCCCGCTTTCCTGACCTGGCTTGTGGTCTACTGAAACTTTCATGCCAAGATTAGCAGACAGATCGCCCTCAAGCGCCTTGGTATCTGCGTCTTTGCCTGAAGAAACCTTCGGTTTTGACGATGTGCCGTTAGGGGCAAAAATGTTGCCAATACCCGACTTGGCAAGTTTCTCGGTTTCTCTCACCGAAAGGTTTTTCTTGATGACATGGCGGGCAAGAGCAGACGGATCATCTGCCGTAATCAGGGCCCGAGCATGACCGGCTGACAATTTTCCATCCCGCAAATACGTTTGCACTTCAGTGGGCAGTTGCAGCAAACGGACGGAATTTGCGATGAAGCTGCGGCTCTTCCCAAGCACCTGAGACAGCTTATCTTGTGTGTGCCCAAACTTTTCCATCAACTGGTGGTATCCAGCCGCTTCTTCCACGGGATTTAGATCTGCCCGCTGTATGTTTTCAATTATCGCGACTTCCAAGACTTCGATATCTGTAAAATCCCGCACCAAGACCGGGATCTCATGTAGCTTTGCCATTTGCGCCGCGCGCCATCTGCGCTCACCCGCAACAATTTCATACTCTCCTTCGACACCCGGCCGCGCACGAACGATTAGCGGCTGAATAATACCTTTTTCTGCGATTGAGGCGCTCAAATCAGCCAGCTTTTCCTTGTCGAACGCGCGTCGTGGCTGATCCGGGTTGGCCGTCACCTTTTCGATTGGAACAAGAAGATCAGGTGCGGCGGATGTATCCTGGCTTTTTGGCGAAGTATCTTCAGCGACATCAGCCATGAGCGCAGATAGGCCACGTCCAAGCCCTCGCTGCTTCGTTGTCTTTTTGGCCATTACGCGCTCCTTCTTGTACCTATGCGGCAACTCGTGCCTGGTTTTTTATTAGCTCTTGGGCAAGACTTCGGTATGCCTGTGCACCTTTGGAGTTGGTATCATAGTCCAATACTGGAATTGCATAGGACGGTGCCTCGCTGACGCGAACATTCCGCGGAATCCTTGTCCTAAAGACCAGCGCACCCAAATTATCGCGCGCATCCTTTTCGACCAGACTGGATAGATTGTTACGCGCATCAAACATCGTCAGGACGATACCTTCGATCCTAAGGTTTTTGTTGGCTGTTTGCCGAACTTCCCGAATGGTCAACATCAATTGGGAAACACCTTCCAGCGCAAAAAATTCAGACTGCAAGGGTATCAGAACCGAGTGAGAAGCCACCATCGCATTGACCGTCAAAAGGTTAAGAGACGGGGGGCAATCAATGAGGATGTAGTCCAGCTTGTACGCGTCCATCGCAGTTTGTCGCAAAGCGTCATGTAACAGAAAGCTGCGCTTTTCATTAGAAAAAAGCTCGATATCAGCAGAACTCAGGTCAACCGTCGCCGGGATAATCATCAGGTTCTGGTTCTCGGTCTCCTGAACAACATTCTTGAGCTCCACATCATCAAGCAGCAAGTCGTATGTAGTGTATTCACGCGCATCAGCGCCGATGCCGAGCCCGGTAGATGCGTTACCCTGTGGATCCAAGTCAACAATCAAAACACGGTTTCCAGCTTCGGCCAAAGCCGCTGCAAGATTTATCGCTGTAGTGGTCTTTCCAACGCCGCCTTTTTGATTGGCAACAGCAATTATTTTAGGTCCACGTGGGCGAGTGGGGTCAGACACGCGAAACTCCTGTAATTCGCAAAATAACCGGGCCAGTTTCCGTTTTACTCTTAACAAATTGATGGTCAAAGCGCCACTGAGATTGAGCAGCGTTCAGTTCTTTCTGCCAAGATTCTCCCTTTGGGAAAATTGCCATCCCGTCTGGCTGCATATGACGTTCTGCAAATGCCAGCAAATCGGATAGATCTGCCAGTGCACGGCCTGATAATACGTCGGCGCGCAACGGATCTACAATTTCTATCCGATCATTCAGTACATCTGCGTTGGTACCTGTTTCGCGGATGACTGTGCGCAAAAATGTACATTTCCGCGTATCGCTTTCCACCAAACTTACTTTCTTGGGTGACCCAGCCTCCATTGCCATAATGGCAATCACCAATCCCGGAAAACCGCCCCCTGACCCCAGATCAACCCAATGTGCCACAGGATGAGGCGCCATGTCGAATATTTGCGTAGAATCAAAGATATGGCGTGTCCAAAGATTTTCTATGGATCCCTTTGAGACAAGATTTATTGAGGGATTCCACTTCTTCAGAAGTGCGGCGTAAATTTCAAGCCGTTCCATTGTTTCACGTGAAACATCCGGCGCGTAAGCCGACGTCATGCAGATTTACCGCGCCTATTTTGCCGCAGTCGGGCCAAAATTAGCGTGAGCGCGGCGGGTGTCATCCCATCTATACGTCCGGCTTGGGACAAATTCGAAGGCCGTGCACTGGTCAGCTTCGCCTTAAGCTCATTCGAAAGCCCCCCGATATTCCCATATTCGAAGTCATCTGGGATTTCTTGCGCCTCGTCACGCTTCATCATTTCTACATCCCGATTTTGACGATCAATGTAATTCGCATAAAGAGCGTCTTTTTCAAGTTGCTCCTGAGTTTCCACATCAATTGCGCCGAAATCCTTGTCCAGCTGCTGAAGGTGCGAGAAGTTGATTTCTGGAAAGGCCAATAGCTGGAACGCAGAGCGCCGAGAACCATCCTGGTTCACGGTCAGACCAACTTCATTTAACTGTTTCGGTGTGAAGCTTTGCTCTTCCAATTTGTCTCGGGAAGCCGAAAGCCTTTCCATCTTTTCATTAAAATGGGTTTCGCGCTGATTTCCAACGCATCCAAGCGCTACTCCCTTGGCCGTTAACCGCTGATCGGCGTTGTCGGCGCGTAGAGAAAGGCGAAACTCGGCGCGCGACGTAAACATGCGATATGGCTCCGTAACACCGCGCGTGATCAAATCGTCCACCATAACGCCGATGTAACTGTCTGACCGACTGAAAAGAACAGGTTCACCGGATTTCACCTCCTGAGCAGCATTTAGCCCCGCCACGAGGCCTTGTGCCGCAGCTTCCTCATAGCCCGTTGTGCCATTGATTTGGCCCGCCAAATACAATCCGGGAACGGATTTGACAGACAACCGCGCATCTAGCGCACGAGGATCGACATAGTCGTATTCGATGGCATAACCCGGTTGCAGAATCGTCGTGTTTTCAAGGCCTTTTATCGATTTCACGTATTCGATCTGAGTTTCCTGCGGCAAGGACGTCGATATTCCATTCGGGTAAATCAAATCATCTGACAGGCTTTCAGGCTCAAGAAAAACCTGATGCGACGTTTTATCTGCAAAACGGACGATTTTGTCTTCTATCGACGGGCAATACCGCGGCCCTACACCATCAATATGACCACCATACATTGCAGAGCGTTCAAGATTTTCGCGAATGATATCGTGTGTTTTTTCATTTGTATGAGTGATGCCACATGAAATTTGCCGGGCACTTGGCTTCCGCGACAAAAAAGAAAACAGCGTCGGGTCATCATCACCGGGCTGCATTTCCAGAATAGCCCAATCGATGGTTTTTCCATCAAGCCTGGGTGGTGTCCCGGTCTTCAAGCGCCCCAACGACAAGTCAAAGCTGTCTATTCTTTCTGCCAACTTGATAGAAGGTTTGTCACCCATCCGACCGCCTGGACGCGAAACATCGCCAATATGTATAACACCACGCAGAAACGTACCCGTGGTCAACACAACGGCTCCCGCTTTGATCTGACCTCCGTCATCAAGCTCTACGCCGACCACTGCCTCACCTGACATGATAAAGTCGGTGGCCTCTCCCTCGACGATCGACAGATTTTCCTGTGCCTCGATTTCTTTGAGCATCTCTTCGCGATAAATTTTGCGATCTGCCTGCGCTCGAGGACC
Source organism: Roseovarius sp. JB2-10 (assembly GCF_055693585.1). Lineage (NCBI taxonomy): Bacteria > Pseudomonadati > Pseudomonadota > Alphaproteobacteria > Rhodobacterales > Roseobacteraceae > Roseovarius > Roseovarius sp. JB2-10. The sequence continues at coordinate 983,394 of NZ_CM146337.1, forward strand.
CTGAACGGCAGGTCCCTTCCGGCGATTCAGAAGGCGAAACTGTATCCCTGCCGCATCGGCAACGCGTCCCATAACGCCATCAAGCGCGTCAATCTCACGAACGAGATGTCCTTTGCCCAAACCGCCGATCGCTGGATTGCAAGACATCACTCCGATACCTGATCGCGTCAGCGTAACCAAAGCAGTCTTGGCGCCAAGCCTCGCTGATGCATGTGCAGCTTCTGTGCCAGCGTGACCACCGCCAATAACCACCACATCAAAATGTTTCACGTGAAACACTCCTCATTTGCCAAGACAAAAGCTTGCAAAAATTTCATCCAGCACGTTTTCGATATCAACGCGTCCTACCAGAGAATCAAGGGCACGGATAGCCGTCCTCAACTCTTCTGCGGCGATGTCAGCCGTATCTTCACCGCCGGGCAAAAGATCAACCGCTGCCTGTAATGCATTCAGCCCCTTTTCCATTGCCAGCTTATGGCGCAGTCTGGTCGCAATTCCGACATCCATGGAACGGTTCTTCAGCTCTCCGGAAACCTGGCTCACCAGTTCTGAAACACCCTGTCCCGTTAGGCCGGATACGGCATTCGGGCAATCATCCAGCAGATCCCCTTTGGCCGCCAAAACGATGTCATCAGGCAACACCTCCATGTCCGGGGTTTCACCAGCTTCTACCAAAAACACGCGCAGATCGGCCGCCATTGCCCGTTGCCGCGCGCGATCTATTCCGATTGTTTCGACTACATCATCCGTGTCTCGTATTCCCGCAGTATCCAGCAGGGTCACAGGCAAGCCCCCTAAATCCATGCGAACTTCGATGACATCCCGTGTCGTACCGGCAATTTCCGACGTAATTGCAGCTTCTCGACCTGCTAAGCTATTGAGAAGAGTAGATTTTCCTACGTTTGGAGCACCAACAATTGCCACTTCAAACCCAGTTCTAATGCGCTCTGCAGTTTGAACGCCTTTGATCTCTGAACCCAATGATGCAATCACAGTACGGACGAGGTCATTGACCTCTGGTGATACATCAACCGGGACGTCTTCATCCGCAAAATCTATTGTGGCTTCCAATAGCGCGGCCGCCCGGATCAAATTCTGGCGCCACCCTTCCGCTCGCTTCCCTAAATCGCCCGACAGAACGCGTAGTGCCTGGCGCCTTTGTGCTTCGGTTTCCGCTTCGATGAGATCGGCCAGCCCTTCGACTTGAGCCAAATCCATGCGGCCATTTTCCAGCGCGCGCCTTGTAAACTCCCCAGGCTCCGCCGCTCGCAAACCTTCGATCTTTGACAGAGCATCGAGTACCGACGACACAACGGCAACAGAACCGTGAACCTGCAGCTCCACAATGTCCTCTCCTGTGAAGCTGCCCGCGTGCGAAAAGGTTACGACAAGCGCCTCATCGAGGCGCATACCGCTCGCATCGCGCAGGACACGCACTGACGCCATCCGAAAGGGCGGGACGTCCCCACACAGCATTTCAGCCGCACTCAACGCCTCTGGCCCGGATATGCGGATCACAGCGACGCCAGCTTTGCCTTGCGCTGAGGAAAGAGCATAGACCGTGTCCATGGCTGGCCTCAAAGCACCTTATGTCAGGTGTTCATTGAATCGAAGAATTCAGAATTGGTCTTGGTCTGTTTCAACTTCGACAACAAGAACTCGATCGCATCCGTTGTGCCCATTGGATTAAGAATGCGGCGCAGCACAAAGGTTTTCTGCAGGTCGATCTTGTCGATCAACAGGTCTTCTTTCCGTGTACCGGATTTCAGGATGTCGATGGCCGGGAACACGCGCTTGTCCGCGATTTTTCGATCCAGAACCAATTCGCTGTTACCGGTGCCTTTGAATTCTTCAAAGATCACCTCGTCCATTCGGCTGCCCGTATCGATCAGCGCGGTTGAGACGATGGTTAGGGATCCGCCTTCTTCAATATTCCGTGCCGCACCAAAGAAACGCTTGGGTCGTTGCAGGGCATTGGCATCCACACCACCGGTCAAAACCTTACCCGACGATGGGACAACTGTGTTAAACGCCCTACCAAGTCTTGTGATCGAATCCAGTAGAATAACAACATCTCGTTTATGCTCGACAAGACGTTTGGCTTTTTCGATGACCATCTCTGATACGGCGACGTGGCGCGTGGCAGGTTCATCAAAGGTCGAGCTGATAACTTCACCCTTCACCGAGCGCTGCATATCCGTAACTTCTTCGGGACGTTCATCGATCAGCAGAACAATCAAATAGCACTCGGGATGGTTCGCTTCGATGCTAGCCGCGATGTTCTGCAAGATCACAGTTTTACCGGTCCGCGGTGGGGCCACAATCAGGGACCGCTGGCCTTTGCCAATCGGTGCAACCAGGTCAATCACACGTGCAGATTTATCTTTAATCGTCGGATCTTCGATTTCCATCTTCAGACGCTCATCCGGGTAAAGGGGCGTCAAGTTGTCGAAAGCGATCTTGTGCTTAGCCTTCTCCGGATCTTCGAAATTGATTTGCGTCACGGAAGTAAGGGCAAAATAACGTTCACTTTCTTCCGGGGCCTTAATGAAGCCGTCGATCGTATCTCCGGTGCGGAGCGAGAATTTACGGATCATCTCGGGCGAAACGTAAATGTCATCTGGACCTGGCAGATAGTTGGCTTCAGGAGAGCGGAGAAATCCAAAACCGTCCTGCAATACTTCAAGCACCCCGTCACCAGAGATTTCCCATCCCTCGTCTGCGCGTTCCCGCAGAATTTGGAACATCATCTCGCCTTTACGCATGGTCGAGGCGTTTTCGATCTCGAGCTCTTCCGCCATGGACAGAAGGTCCTTAGCGGATTGCGCTTTGAGATCAGCGAGATTGAGTTTGTCTTGGGACATGGAGATACACCTTATACGCAGCCCGTAAGGCACGTGTTCATTTTATTGCTGGAAAACAGGCCACCCGGACGGGCGCTTGGGAGGCTTATTAAGCCCGTGTCGTAAGCGAGTCAATAAAACCTAGAATTTCACGACAACAGACAAGACAATGATAACCATCAAAACAGTCGGTACTTCATTCATCATTCGGTATTGTCGGCCCGACACAGTGTTCTGACCTTTGAAAAAGTCCTTGCGTCTCAGACCTAGCCAATGATGAAACCATGTCATGATCAGGACAGATAGCATTTTTGTGTAAGGCCAAACAGCAGACCAATCGACGATACCGGGGGTGAATAGCAGAAGCAGTCCAAAAACCCATGTCGCTATCATTGCAGGGTTCATGATGACCCGAAGGAGTTTCATTTCCATCATCTGGAAAACGGGGTCGATACCATCAACTTTGGGCGACTGCTCAACGTGATGCACGAAGAGACGGGGAAGATAGAACAGACCAGCCATCCATGCTATCACGGACATGATATGAAAGGCCTTGGTCCATGGATAAAAGCTAATCAGAAAATCGGCCACGGTCTTTCCCCACTTCTGAGCAACCTTCCTTTAATATTAAATAGAAAGATAAGAAAGGATGATGTTTTAGTAGGGATGCTCAAACATGTGGATTAATAGGTTCTACGCAATTTATGAACAAGTTGATCGCGATGTGGATAAAATGGCTAGTTTCTAACTTAAACCCACTTTTTGTCAAAACTATGTTTCAAAAACAGGTACTTAGATACATGAAATTAAAACTAGAATGTTGATAAATCTGGGATAACTCCTTGAAATCTGAAATTGTCCTGACCCTCAAGTTTTCCAAATCCACAATGGGGTAGTTTTGGACAAACGGCACGAAATCAACTGATTTCAACAGAAACAAACCTGGTCATGGATTTACCGGCAAAGTGTTCTTAAACATCTGGGAACATATCCTTTGGGTTTTCCACATGTCTCAAGATCTTGTTCTGGCGTCGGGCTCATCAATCCGACAGGAGTTGTTGCATAGCGCCGGATTGAAATTTGATGTTCAAGCCGCGCGCGTCGATGAAGAGGCAGTGCGCAGATCGCTGGAAGCAGAAAATGCCAGTGCCCGCGATATTGCTGACACTTTGGCTGAGATGAAGGCTCGAAAAGTAAGCGACAAAAACCCCAGCAGTCTGGTCATAGGATGTGATCAGGTTCTGAGTTTCGAGAAAGCGATATTGTCTAAGCCACCATCCCCGGAGCAAGCACGGGCAGATCTGTTGAAACTACGGGGCAAGCGGCATGAGTTGCTATCCGCTGTTGTCATTTGTGAAGGTGGCAAACCGGTATGGCGACATGTTGGTGTCGCCCGATTGACCATGCGGCGCTTTTCAGATGAGTATCTTGACGGCTATATAGAACGGAATTGGGACAGCATCCGGCACTCGGTCGGTGCCTACAAGCTGGAGGAAGAAGGCGTCAGGCTATTCACACAGATAGATGGTGACTATTTTACGATCCTTGGCTTGCCGCTTTTGGATCTTTTGTCATATCTCGGCCTGCGCGGCGCAATAGAACAATGAGTGACAAGAAAATACCTTTGGCCGGGGTCATTGGCCATCCAATTGCGCATTCCAAATCGCCTCAACTTCATGGTCACTGGTTGCGCGCGCACGGCCTTCCAGGTTTTTACATCCCCATGGATGTCGCGGCAGACGATTTGTCGGATGTAATCAAAACGCTGCCCAAACTGGGTTTTGTCGGCGTTAACATCACTGTACCGCACAAAGAACGCGTGATGGAGCTGGCCGATTTGGTGACAGATCGTGCATCGCTGATTGGGGCGGCGAACACCCTGATTTTTCGTCGCGACGGCAAGCTGCATGCTGACAACACGGATGGATATGGGTTTATCCAAAACCTTCGTCAAGGGGCGCCACATTGGAATCCAAAGGCGGGTCCTGCCGCCGTACTGGGCGCTGGTGGTGCAGCACGCGCTGTTGTTGCCTCGCTTCTGGAAGTTGGTGTTCCAGAGATCATGCTGGCCAATCGCACCCGCGTTCGGGCGGAAGCGTTGCAATCCGACTTTGGCAAACGGGTGAAAGTCATTGATTGGGTGCAGGCCGGGAACATGATGGATGAGGCAGCGACTGTCGTGAACACAACCTCCCTTGGGATGATCGGAAAGCCCGAATTGCGCGTACCTCTCGATGGGTTACGCAAAGACTCTGTCGTCACGGACTTGGTTTATGCCCCACTGAAGACCCGATTGTTGCACGAAGCCGAAGAAGTTGGCTGTACCACGGTTGATGGCCTCGGGATGTTGCTACACCAAGCAGTTCCAGCATTTGAGCGTTGGTTTGGTGTACGTCCAGACGTTGATACCGCCACGCGTGCGGCCGCTCTGGCATGACTTTCAAGTTGGGCCTTACCGGGTCGATCGGCATGGGCAAATCCACCACCGCCAAAATGTTTGCAGAACACGGATGCGCAGTCTGGGACGCGGACGCGGCAGTGCACCGTCTCTACAGCAAAGGTGGAGCGGCAGTTTGCGCCATCGGTGATGCATTCCCCAATGCCATTGTCGACGAAGAAGTTTCCCGCGAAGCCCTGAAGCGTATCCTGACAACGGACCCCGACGCGCTGAAACAAATCGAAGCGATTGTTCATCCATTGGTCGCGGCGGACCGGGAGGCATTTTTAAAAGATGCTGAGACGGCCATTGTTGTTCTCGACATACCGCTTCTATTCGAAACCGGAGCCGATGCACAAATGGATGCCGTTGTCTGTGTAACGGCGCCGGACTACATCCAGCGCCTGCGGGTTTTGGACCGTGGAACCATGACAGAAGAACAGTTCAATGTGATCCGGGACACGCAAATGTCAGATGCAGAAAAGTGTGCCCGGGCGGATTATGTGATTGAGACCGACAGCCTTGAGCATGCGCGGGAACAAGTGCAATCTGTGTTGAGCGACATAAAGGGTAAACTGGATCATGCGTGAAATCGTACTCGACACGGAAACCACGGGGTTTGAACCCGAACAGGGTGACCGCATTGTCGAAATCGGTGCGGTTGAGTTGCTGAACCACATGCCCACCGGAAAGACGTTCCATAAATACATAAATCCGGAACGGGCGATGCCGAATGAGGCGTTCGAAGTTCATGGTCTGGGCGATGAATTTTTGCGCGATAAACCTGTTTTTGCAAAAATAGGTCAGGAGTTTCTCGATTTTGTTGGCGACGCCAAGCTCGTTATTCACAACGCCGCTTTTGATATGAAATTTCTGAACGCGGAGCTGGGTTGGATGAAACTGCCGCAGCTGCCTTGGGAACAGGCGATCGATACATTGGCCATTGCGCGGAAGAAATTCCCGGGTTCGCCGGCATCTCTTGATGCGCTCTGCCGCAGGTTCGGCATTGATAATTCCGCACGCACGTTGCACGGCGCGCTGTTGGATCTCGGAAATATTGGCGGAAGTTTATCTTGAGCTGATTGGCGGGCGTCAGCCCGACCTGGTTTTGAGCACCGCCACGACAAAGGCCGATGATACCGCAGCGGGATCTGATGATTGGCGGCCAACGGCTCGGCCAAACCCTCTTCCATCCCGGTTAACCGAAGAAGAGGTTGCCGCCCATGAGGTTTTTTTGGAGACCCTAGGCGACAACGCTTTGTGGAAATCGATGAATTAAGCGTCCGGTTTCGCGGCTTCGGCCTGTGCCGCTGCAGCACGACGATTGATTTCATTGCGATAGAGTTTCACGAAATCGATGCTTTCCAGATTCAACGGTGGGAACCCGCCATCACGGGTCACATCACTGACGATGCGGCGCACGAAAGGGAAGAGCATCCGCGGGCATTCGATCAATAGGAAAGGATGCATCTGGTCTTCTGGCACACCCTCAACATGGAAAACGCCGGCGTACTCCATTTCGAAAATGAACAAAGGATCTTCAGTGCCTTTGTTCTTTCCCGCCACATTGGTTTTCATTGTGACTTCATACTGATGGTCAGGTTTGCGCTTCTTGGCATCCAGATTCACACCAACTGTCACGTCGAGCTGCACTTCGCCACCGGTGCCTTTTTGAGCGAGAATATTTTCGAATGACAGGTCGCGAACAAACTGCGTCAGGACATTCATCTTTACCTGGGGCGGCTGTTCTGCGGCTCCGTTTTCATTTTCGGCCATAGTCTGTCTCCAAAGGGGTCAAAATATTTGGGGCAGGCTTAACAGCTAGGGTCGCGGGCCTCAATGCTTAGTCCAGCCGGATGACTGATGCGTGGGCTTCTTTGGTGGATCCACTTCCTGGTATTCGCCTTCAATCACATCACCGTCTTGCGCTCGCTGTGGGTCTGAACCGGGTGGGGGCGAACCTGGATGGGCGGAAGGTCCTTGCGGTCCCATGTCAAATTTCTGCACATGAATACGTTTGCGCAAATAGTCAAAGGCGGCCTTGCGCACCGGTGGCATCAGCAGCGCAAACCCAAATGCATCGGTAAAAAATCCTGGCGTTAGCAACAATGCGCCAGCCAAAAGGATCATGGCGCCATGGGCCAAAGGTTCCGTGGGATCATTCAGCTCGGAAAACGAACGGCGGAGGTTGCCCATCGCCATCGCGCCTTGTGTCCGCACCAGCCATGTTCCCAGAATGGCCGTCAAAACAACCACGCCAAGCGTAGGCCAAAGACCAATTGCGCCACCTACCTGAATGAACAAGGCGATTTCAATAAGCGGGACGGCAATGAACGCTAACAACAGCCACATTAAGGCGACTCCTTTGTTTTGCGGGTCACAAGGTGGACTTGACCGCATCGACCCCCTACATAAGTGCGTGACAGCAGTGTTTCCATGCCCAGTTAGACAAGAGGTCCTCATGAATTCGCCTATCCTACAGCTTTTGGTGTTGGCCGGAATTGCAATTTTTCTGATTTTGCGCCTGAAAAGCGTGCTGGGCACTCGCGACGGTTTTGAAGGCCCCGTAAATCGTGGGCCCGCGCCATCAAACACACGCCGTCAGGACTTTGAGGTCATTGATGGCGGCCCTGATCGTGACATCACGGATCATGTCGCCGAAGACAGCGAAGCCGCTGCCGCTTTGGCCGAAATGAAACGGGCGGAGCCAAGCTTTAACCTGACTGAATTTCTCCAGGGTGCGCGTAGCGCATATGAGATGATTCTGATGGCGTTCGAGCGTGGCAAGCTGGATGAAGTGACACCGTTTTTGTCCGAAGATGTCTATGAAACATTTGCGCAGGTTGTCGACGCCCGCGAAGAGCAGGGACTGACAATCGAAGCCGAATTCGCCGGCGTTCGCGAAGTCACACTCCACGAAGCCCGATTTGATGCGGATGAAAAGCGGGCGGAAATCACGATGAAATTCGTGGGCGAGCTATCCTCTGTTGTGCGCAACAGCGAGGGTGAGATCATTGAGGGCAAACCGGGGCAATCAAAGAAGCAAAAAGATGTCTGGACCTTCGAGCGTGCGATGGGCACGGATGATCCTAACTGGCGGCTTGTTGCCACGGGCGAATGACGCGCGCGCTTTGGGTTTTGCTTTGTCTCTGGTTGCCTGCGGCAGCCAGCCCGGACACGACAGACCTGCACCATCAAATTCTATCCTTTGAGGATCTCAACGGCTGGAGCGATGACGACCACGCGCAAGCGCTGGACGTCTTTCTGAACACATGTCCGGATCTCAAGGATCCTGATTGGGGTGCCCTGTGCGCACTTGCGCAACAAAAGCCCGACGCCAAACCGTTTTTCGAACTCTTTTTCAGACCTGTCCTGATCGAAAACGAAAAAGCGGCGCTGTTCACCGGGTATTTTGAGCCTGAACTGAACGGTGCTCTCCGACCGGATGCGCAGTATCGCTACCCGGTTTACCGCGAACCCTATGCATCAAAAAATACGGATATCTGGCTGACACGACGCCAGATCGAAACAGGAAGCTTCATGCAGGGCAAGAGGCTCGAGATCGCATGGGTCGATGACCCGGTTGAACTCTTTTTCCTGCAGATTCAGGGATCAGGCCGGATCAAACTCCCAAACGGCCAGACAATCAGAGTGGGTTATGGCGGGTCAAACGGTCATGAATACCGCTCCATCGGGGTCGAGCTTGTGCGGCGCGGTGTCTATGAGGCTCATCAGGTTTCTGCCGAAGTGATCAAAAACTGGGTCAGGCGCAATCCGATTGAAGGACGGGAATTGCTCTTTCATAATCCGTCTTATGTCTTCTTCCGCAAACTTACCAAATTGTCATCTGATGCTGGACCATTGGGCGCGATGAACCGTTCAGTCACGGCAATGCGTTCGATTGCCGTTGACCCGGCCTATGTGCCACTGGGATCACCAGTGTGGATCGAAAAGGATGGCAACGGACCTCTTCGGCGTTTGATGATTGCCCAAGACACAGGTTCAGCCATCAAAGGACCGCAGCGCGCAGATATCTTTTTTGGGACTGGCGATGAGGCTGGGAAATCCGCCGGACGATTGCGCGACCCAGGGCGGTTGGTGGTGTTGCTGCCCATTCAGCGCGCTTTTGCGATGCTGCCTGAGATCAATCAATGAGCAGAAGACGCCTGAGGCCGGATGAATTGGACCTATGGCGCAAGGTTGCAGACACGACGCAACCCATGCATCCGGACCGGCCGCAACCATCACTGCCTTTGAAACCCAAACAGCCAGCGGTACTTGATAGAAAACCTGTTGAAAAATTTCAGATCGGCGCCCGAAGCAATGGAACGGTGCCAAGCCACGATGTTTTACCCGGCCTGCCCGAGCGCGTCGCGCAAGCGCCGCTGAAAATGGACAAAAAGGCGTTTAGCAAACTCAAGCGCGGCAAATTGGTGCCGGAAGGCAAAATTGATCTGCATGGCAAAACACTGGATCAGGCGCATCCGGCTTTGACCAGTTTCATTCTGAAATCACATGCATCCGGAAAACGGCTGGTTTTGGTGGTGACGGGCAAAGGTAAAGAACGGGATGACGGCGGTCCGATTCCGGTCCGGCTTGGCGTGTTGCGTCATAACGTTCCCCATTGGCTATCGGTGCCACCCCTGGCGCAGGTCGTGCTGCAGGTCACAGAAGCGCATTTGAAACATGGCGGTGGTGGTGCCTATTATGTGTACCTACGTCGCAACAGGTAACAACGGCTTGGCCCGATTAATGCCCAGGACCATCATCACCGTTGCGAAAACAAAGTAGAGCGCGATCAACAGATATTGCGTCTCAATCCCAAGCCCGAGATCTATCCCAACCCCAGTTATTCCCGGCCCAATGGCGGAACCCAAGACCATTACGGCAGCAGCCATAGCCTTGATGGAACCCAGATATTGGGTCCCATAAAATTCTGCCCAAAACGCATTGGGTAACGTCGTGTTTGCCCCTGTTGTTAGGGCCAAAAAGAAAAACCCAAGCAGCATGGTCATGGGTCCGGTCGCATAGGCAAAAACCACAAACGAAGCGACCATTGGAATCTGAAAATAGGGGATGAGCCGGGCGGTTCCAAACCTGTCTAATGCGGCGCCAGACAGGACCATCGCACCAATGCCAACGAGCGTGTAAAACGGGAACATGGCGACCAGCTCAACATGCGTCATGTTTTTGATTTCTGAAAAATGTACCTGGTGAAAGAAAAACGCGGTGTTGAATGCACCGGGCCCCAAAAGTGCAGGCACCATGAACCAGAACAGCCAATGTTTGAACGTCCGGTTCCGGGTCCATTGCTGGCCCATCATTCCGACCGCCTGATCCGACGCTGAAATCGATTGTGGTGTACGCTCCTGTTTCAACAGCTTTAGCAAAACGGGAATACCCAAAAGGGCAATTCCGGCTGCGAGACCCCATAGTACCCGCCAGTCGTAAAACAGCATAAGGCCGACAAACACGAGCGGCAGCACAGCCTCGCCTACTGCGAAACCAAGTGTGGCAACGGAAAGAGCGCGCCCACGTGTTGTGATGAACCACCGTGACATGGCAACAACAGCAATGTGGCCGGTCATCCCCTGACCCGTGAAACGCAGGGCCAGAATGACGAGAGGGAGTGCCCAAACCGCAGGATTGAGCGCCATGAAAAGACAGGCGGCGGATAGCATAAGCAAAATGACCGTGCCCAGAGATCTGACCCGAAACTGGTCTGTCAATCCGCCCGCCCAGACCATCAAGACGGCGGATATTCCTGTGCCAAGTGTGTAGATGCCGCCCCATTCCCCGTGGCTGAGACCGAATTCAGATCGAATTTCTCCTGCGAAGATCGAAATGAAAAACGTTTGTCCGAAACTGGAGAGAAATGTCAGAAGAACGCCGGCTGACAACCACGGTAAATTTGATCGCAGGAAATCAAGCGTTCGCATGATGCTAATCGCTCAGGCCAAGCTCGGAGAATATCAGATCAGCAAGCTTTACAGAGTATTTGTTGGTCACATGATTTCGGTCATAAATCACCAAATTGCCGGTTTCGTCGACCGAAGGACAGACGGTATCATCACAATAAAAATCGGTTGTCTCAATATACACATCGACCGTTTGCGCGAGCGTTCGGGTAAGCAATACGCTCTCGATCAGCTCATTTCTGGTGATTGATAATGGGCCTTCATGATCACTGCGCAACCGTTGCAATTCATGTTCTGCGACGGTGGTGTCGTATATAGGCCCCTGTTCCACCAAAACAGTTTGAGCCCCAAGTTCTTTGAACTGAGCCACCGCGACCTCGACCTGTTTTTGAACGGCGGATTGCGAAGTCGCTTCGCCATTTAGGGTTACGTTCCCCGCCTCCATTGCAACAGATAGGTTCCCGATGATCATCACCGTTTCCAGAGCTGATAAGTTCTTGATGAGATCCAAAGCAGCAGCATGGGTTTTTGCCGTACAGGTCGAAAGGGTGGTGTTGCGTAAACCCAATACAGGTGGGCAGCCATTGGACACAAAGGCCATGCCGGCAATACCGTTTTTGCGCGCGATTTGATCCATGCCGTGCAAAAGTGCACCGGAAAGACTATCGCCCCACATCGCAATTGTTGGTTTCTGATCTTCTGCGCCAAACTTGCAAAATTGCAGCCCGAGCTCCTCGATTTGGTTTTCACATTCCATGCGTACATCGCGACGTTCGACATATTTGATCAACTCCGGCGACGCGTTGGCCAGGGCCCATTGGTACGATGGCACCGCGGTGTGGTTTTCGTGAACTGTAGTCAAAAACGTCGTCGCTGCAGCCGCGACCATGAGAAGACAGGCAGTCATTGAAACACAGAGCTGTTTGAGTGTCGCGCCACGACGGAACGGACGCTCGACCACCCAATAGCTAAACGTAGCCAGCGCCAAAGACAGAAGGATCAGAGCAAATGCGTAAGAGTCGAATGACGCAATACCAAAGCGATGTTTGAAGAACGCAAAAACAGGTTGGTGCCACAGATATGCGCTGTAGGAAACCAGTCCGATCGCGACCATCGGTCTTGCGGCCAGCAACCGATGGGCGATCGTGCCAGTACGCGCAAACAGGATAATCAGTGCAGTTCCGATGGTTGCCGGCAAGGCATACGCCCCCGGGAACGGTGTTTCATGGGAGTAGAAAAAGATCGGCACAATGATCAAGAGCAGGCCAAGGATGGACAAAACTTCTGTCTGAGTGCTGCGCTGAAAAGCAGAATTCTTCTGAATGTGCATCGCGGCGAAAACCCCAACCAAAAGCTCCCACCCCCGTGCGGGCAACAAGAAGAAAGTGGCTGAAGGTCGGTTGTAAATGCCCCATTGAGAAATCGCAAAACTGATCACAAAAATCGCGATAAGGCAGTAAAGGGTCGTGCGTTTGCCCAACGGCGTCAGCAAGATCATCAGCACGGGAAAGATGATGTAGTACTGCTCTTCGACAGCCAGGCTCCACGTATGAAGCAACGGCTTTAGCTCGGCCGCTGTTTCAAAGTATCCGGCCTCAAGCCAGAACTGGATGTTCGACACAAAGAACGTGACAGCGGTCAGGCTCTGGGCAAAATCTTTCAGATCGCGCGGCATCAACCAAAACCACGCGAAGGGAATACAAACCAACATAACAAAGAATAGCGCGGGCAAGATCCGCCGGGCCCGGCGTTCGTAAAAGTTCAGGATGCTGAACCTGCCCTCATCCAACTCGTTGATGATGATCGTCGATATCAGATAGCCACTGATCACGAAGAAAACGTCGACACCAATGAACCCGCCCCCAAAAGGCGCAATACCCGCGTGAAACAGGATAACTGGCACAACCGCAAGCGTCCGGAGGCCATCAATTTCGCCGCGGTACTTCATCTGCTGCTCGGCCTCGCGGGTGGATTTCATTGTGCCGCGATTTACACAATCGGCACCTGATTTGCGAGTTAAAAAGCACCCATCTTCACTCGCGCAGTGCTCAGTTGCGATCTCGCCGGCGATGGGTGAATTGGCGTTGACCGAAACGTGGCTGAAACAATCGACAGTCCAGAGAAACAAAAATGGGCTGGAATGATACGCGATGCTGGCTGCCGGAAGCCCCGCGAAACCATCAAAGTGGGGCCGTCAATTCACGTCTGATCGTGAACCATCATCACAGTATCTAGTTGGAGAAAGACCATGAACTTGAAATTTTTGACAATACTCATCGTACTTGGCCTCGCAGGTCAGAGTGAGGCGGCCAGCGTCACACTGGGCTCTAGTGTCGGCGTAAAATCACAATCATTCGAAGACCAGGTTGAGAAGAACGAAACCTACGACACAGCCGTAGATGGCCCGCTTCAATACATCACCGCTGAGGCGGAATTGCCGCCTGGTGATGTTCGGGCTGATGCACTTTCCGGCGTTGACCTAAGTCTTGGCGCAAGTCGAGCACGCGTTCGCATGAACAAAGCACCAAATACGGATGCGACCCAAGGACATGCCGAAGCGCGTACACAAATCGACGAGAAGTATTTTGTATCCGGCAATGGCAAGGCACGGGTGAATTACACCATCTACGGGGATTTTAAATCACTCACTGATCTTGGAAACCCTGGGTCTTTTATGTCCGGATTTGGCGCAGTGGAGATTTTCCACGACGGTGCAACCTATCGTGAAACGCTCTCGACCACCGACAATACCGATCCGCTCTTTGAATTCGCGACAGGCCCATTGCACCGTCTCTTGTCATTCACGTTTGATGTGGAAGATGGTGACCGGTTTGATGTTTCGGCGGTGATCGAGGCCAAAATCCATTTTCTTGATCAAGTTCTTGCCGCCTTTGACATGGAGGTCGATCTCAAATCCGGTCTTCGGGTTTTTGGCTTGGATGGCGCAACCATCGAACCGGTCGATGGATCAAACGGTGTTGTTCCTTTGCCCGCTTCGGCATTTTTGCTGATCACACCGCTGGGCGCATTGGTCGCCCTGCGTCGCCGCAAAAGATGCGCGTCCTGACGAAAGATATTCGGTGCGACTGCTGGCGTGGCCGCACCAAATTCTTTTTACAGAACGTATCGGCTGAGGTCTGTGGACTTCATAAGCTCGCCGAGGTTTTCTTCCACAAACGCGGCATTCACAGTCACGCCGTCACCAGCGCGATCGGGAGCGCTAAAGCTCAGCTCTTCAAAAACCCGTTCCATCACAGTGTAGAGCCGCCGCGCGCCAATGTTTTCCACGCTTTGGTTAACATCTGCGGCAATTTTTGCCAGCGCTGCAATTCCGTCATCTGTGAAATCCACGGTGACATCTTCCGTACCCATCAGCGCGGTGTATTGCAGGGTCAGCGCATTATCTGTTTCGGTAAGGATGCGTACAAAATCCTCTTCTGTCAGCGCACGCAGTTCTACTCTGATGGGCAACCGGCCCTGAAGCTCCGGTAACAGATCGGAAGGCTTCGCGATGTGAAACGCCCCGCTGGCGATAAACAGAATATGATCGGTTTTGACGGGTCCATGCTTGGTCGACACGGTTGTACCCTCAATCAAGGGCAACAGATCGCGTTGCACACCTTCACGGCTGACATCGCCGCCGCGCGCATCTGAGCGGGCACAGACTTTATCGATCTCATCCAGAAATACGATGCCGTTCTGTTCAACCGCGTCGAGTGCTGCCTTGTTGACGATTTCGTCGTCCAGAAGTTTGTCCGCCTCTTCGCCGATCAAAATTTCATAACTCTCAGCAACACTCATTTTCCGCCGTGTCGTGCGTCCGCCGAGCGCTTTGCCGAATAGATCACCCAAATTCATCATGCCCATCTGGCTTCCAGGCTGGCCGGGAATATCCATCATGCCCAATGGGTTGGAATTGTCGGCGATGTCCAATTCGATCATCGTATCATCCAAGAGCCCGTCTTTGAGCTTCTTGCGAAACATGTCGCGGGTGTTTTCGCGCGCATCCTCACCGGCGATGGCGGTGATAACTCGTTCCTCTGCGGCGGCATGCGCGTTGGCTTTCACATCATCGCGCATCTGCTCACGGGTTTGAAGGATAGCGGCGTCGACCAGGTCGCGAACTATTTGCTCTACGTCGCGGCCCACATATCCAACTTCGGTAAATTTGGTGGCCTCAACTTTGATAAATGGCGCCCGCGCGAGTTTGGCCAGGCGGCGGGAAATTTCCGTTTTTCCAACGCCCGTGGGCCCGATCATCAAGATGTTCTTTGGATAAACCTCATCGCGTAAATCGTCCGACAGCTGTTTGCGGCGCCATCGATTGCGCAGAGCCACGGCGGTGGCGCGCTTTGCGTCACTTTGGCCGATGATAAAACGGTCAAGTTCGGACACAATCTCGCGCGGGGTCAGGTCGGTCATTCGGTTCTCCGGGTTGCGGCTATTGGCGGAACCTAAGCATGAGAGGCAAAAACGCAAGCACTGACATTCTGATCACGGTTTATGAGGTGTGCGTGACCTGCCGTAGCAATCACTGTCGCGCGAAAGCCGATACGCTATCCTGATTGCTGGAACATTGCGTGCAGATGGCATGTATGCCGGAGCAAGAGCACCCCGTCTACCCTAGGTGCTTGCGTAGTGTTTCGCGCCTCGTCTTCCCCAAAAAGTCGGCGCGTCACACGAATTTCGGGGGCTGGTGGGTTTTTCCTTCAACCCCCGATTTTTTCAACGGTCAGATTGCCGTTTGTGTAAACGCAAATGTCCGATGCGATTGCCATTGCGTCGCGAGCGATCTCTTCTGCGGACTTCTTGCTGTCCATCATTCCCCGTGCCGCTGCCAGAGCATAATTGCCGCCCGACCCAATGGCCGTTACGTCATGTTCCGGCTCAAGAACATCCCCGGCACCCGTTATGACATAAAGCTCTGCGCCATCTGAAACGATCAGCATCGCCTCAAGCTTTTGCAGGTACTTATCTGTCCGCCAATCCTTGGCCAGTTCAACGGACGCGCGCTGTAGCTGACCGGGGGTGGCTTCAAGTTTTGCCTCCAGTCGCTCGAGCAATGTAAACGCGTCTGCTGTCGATCCCGCAAACCCGGCAACGATGTCCATGCCACCCGGGCTCAGCCGCCTGACCTTCCGGGCGGTTCCCTTGATAACGGTCTGCCCAAGGCTCACCTGCCCGTCACCAGCGATCACCACCTCGCCACCCTTTTTGACACCGATGATGGTTGTGCCGTGCCACCCAGGAAATTCGTTGCTCATGCGCCCTCCGATCTGTTGGGAACTTTATGAAAGGGGATACGCTTGGGCGCAAGGGCATGCTTACCCAAGCAGGTCTCTCGCGATCTGCTCGAAAACGGAGGTTCCTACCGCAATCAACTCGTCAGGAAAGTCGTATTGGGGATTATGAAGCGGTGGCTGTTTTTGACCTGCACCCAGAAAGAACAATGCAGCCTTGGCATTATGCCCAAAACGCCCAAAGTCTTCGGAGGGCCGCCAGGGGAGGCCTTTTTCATCATACGGAATTTCCAGTTTTGTCAGCGCTTTTTGCACAATCGTTGTGGCTTCGTGGTTGTTTTCACAGTGCGCAAATTCGTCATGATACGAAAATCCAAACTCCAGACTATGATCCGATGCGGTACTCGCTATCAAGTCCTCCGCAGCCTTGCAGAGTTTCGCCATATGATCATCGGTTAGACACCGCAACGTGGCAAAAAGCGTCGCTTGCCCTGGCGCAACACCAAAGGCGGCGGCGCCCATAGTGGCATGTGTGATCGTGACCAATGCAAAATCTGGATCAGCAATCGAGCCGCGGCTGAGCGATGTCAAAGCGGGCATCAATGTGCTGAGCGCAAGCATCGGGGAGCGACCCGTTTCCGGCTGTGAAGCGTGGGCAGCTGTCCCGATCAACTCGACTTTGATACCTCGGGATGCACAACAAACAGGACCTGCTTTTACCGAAATATGACCAAGTGGCATGCCGGGCAGATTGTGTAGCGCGAAAGCAAAATCAGGTTTCAGGTCTGCGAATTCTGGATCAGCCAAAACTGCGGCGGCACCGGCCCCCGTTTCCTCGGCGGGTTGATATAACAATATCAGCCGTCCGGCCGCGGGCCGCTTCCGCGCCACGCACCGTGCGACTCCTGCCAAAATGGCTATATGCCCGTCATGCCCGCACAGATGGCCGACCCCCTCAATTTCAGATCGATGCGAATGCTGTCCGAGGTCGTGAATCGGAAGGGCATCCAGTTCGCAGCGGAAAAGAACTGTAGGCCCGGGCGCTGCGCCACAAAAAATTGCAGCGACGCCAGTCCCTCCCAAACCGGTAACAATGGCGTCCGGCGACAGATCCTGAAGCGCTATGTTTACTTTTTGCGCGGTGCGATGCTCGTTGCCGGATACTTCCGGCTGACGGTGAAGCGTGCGGCGCCATTGCGTCAATTCATCAATATCGGAAGTTGTGAGCGTCATGGATTTCTGTCTATCGCGATGGATCAACCTTCCGCAATGATACTAGCGAACGGCAACGGTTCCGGGCGACATTGCAAACGCTGGGAATCGGTCACGGACGAACAGAGATTTTGCCAAGCAGCCGTTGATTTTGGGCTGGATTTTGTTCTGTGCTGCCAGAAAACCAGCCAAAATCGGAAGCGAACCACAGCTTTTCCAAATCCGTTACAATTGTGCCTATCGTACGCCATCTCACTTCTTGCGACGGTGAAACAGCTTAACACAATGATTTTAAACATTTTTTAATATTTCGAAAGGTTACACCCTGACAGTGGCCTACTCACTGCTAGATCACACGCGCGTGATAGGCTCTGATGCGGCGAAATTACCATGGAAAATATTCACAAAAACAAGTATCGTTCGCGCTTAGCGCATGCCTATTTGACCAAAGAAGTTTTTGAAAACGTAGGCCAAACCTGTTTGTAACCTAGTTAGGGGCCGAGACGATTATGAGCCTTACCAGTCATCACATTCCTTCCGCAGAAACATCCAAAGGGTTCTTTCACAAAGGACTTTTCTGGCTGACGATTGCCACAATCGCGGCAACAGTTTTCTACTGGGATGGAATCGCGGAGCTTCTCAAGGCATGGCAGCTACCTGAATACAGCCATGGGCCGTTGATCCCATTGTTGTCTGGGTTGCTTTTCCTGCGCCAGCTTAAAACTGTCCCCGTCAACGATGGCCCGGTCAATGACCGCTGGCCCGGTGTTGTGTTGCTGATCATTGCCGTTGCGCTGGGCGCCGCGGGCAACATGATCGAAATTCGAGACATCGTGGCCTATGCATTGATCCTTTGGGTCGGTGCGATCCTGCTGATTAGCTTCGGATGGAAAACGGGCAAACATTTCTGGCCGCCTGTCGTACACCTGATCTATATGTTGCCGTTGCCCGGCGCGCTCTATTACGGCGTCTCGACTTATCTGCAAGGCATCTCGTCCGAACTTGGTGTCTACTTCCTGCAATTGCTGCGTGTTCCAGTGTTCCTCGAAGGGAACATCATCGATCTAGGTGTTTACAAACTGCAAGTTGCGGAAGCGTGTTCAGGTCTGCGGTACCTGTTCCCGATCCTCAGCTTCTCGTACATCTTTGCGGTGCTCTACAAAGGATCGACATGGCATAAGGCAATCCTGTTGATCGCCGCAGCTCCGATCACGGTTTTCATGAATTCCGTCCGCATCGCGATTGCTGGTGTTATCGTCAACAACTACGGCCTTAGCCACTTGGAAGGCTTCTCGCATTTCTTCGAAGGCTGGGTGATTTTTGTCAGCTGTATCCTGATCCTGTTCGCCTTAGCATGGGTCCTGGTGAAGTTTCGCCGTGAACGCGTGAGCCTGATCGAAGCGCTTGATTTGGATACTGACGGTTTGGGCACTCAAGCGAAACGCATTCTTTTGGTGCGTCCGTCCAAATCAATGATCACGGCGGCCGTTCTTGTTTCGGTAATGGCTGTCGCCTGGAATTCGGTGCCACAGCGCGATGCGGTACAGATCAACCGCGACCCGCTTGCGTTGTTCCCATCGGAAGTGAACGATTGGTCAACCGGCCGGCAGTCCCTGCTCGATCCGGAAATCGAACGCGTATTAGGCGCAAATGACTACCTCATGGTCGACATGCAGAAGCCCGGCGTTTCTGAGCATGTCGAGCTCTTTGTCGCGTGGTACGAAAACCAGGATCGCGGCGGCGTCCATTCTCCGGAAGTTTGCCTGCCCGGTGCGGGATGGGAAATTGCCCAGCTCGAGCAGATCGAAACCACACCACCTGCAGGTTTCGGTGAAACATTCACGATGAACCGCGCCATCATTCAGAAGGGCGTGAACCGCCAGCTGGTGTATTACTGGTACGAACAGCAGGGTGAACGTACGGCATCCATGTTCACCGCAAAACTTCAGCTTATGATGGGCAAGCTCACCAATGGCCGCAACGATAGTGCGATCATCCGTTTGACCACGGCAATGCAGCGCGGCGAGTCGATGGAAGATGCAGAAATTCGGTTGCAAGAAACCCTGCAGGGTGTACTGACCAAGACATCAAGGTTCGTTCCGGGGCTCTAAAACCGGCATCGGTACGACAGATCGTCTGGAGCAGCGCGCACGATGGGTACGCAAAGAGGTGAGTCACCGCGTCAGGTCACTTTGGTGTTTGGCGCGTTGCGGTCAGGCACAACCGTCTTTCGATTGATGCTGGACGGCCATCCTGCGATCGACAATCCTGGTGAAGTCGACTTCCTTTTTGACTTTCTGAAGCGTGATACAACCCACCCGTCCGGATGGCGCTACGACATTGCGGGTCTTCGAGAAAACCGGGTCTTCAAGTCATCTGGTTTGGTAATTCCCGAGGAAACAGACGGGCTGGATCTTCTGGAGGAATTTATCGGGCAATACGAACAGCGCGGTGGTGGCATTCTGACATTGAATATCCACCGCAATATTGCTCGGGCAACCCAGGTTCTACCAGATGCCGGTGTGATCCACATGCTGCGTGACCCGCGCGATGTCGCGCGCTCTTCAATCGGTATGGGTTGGGCGGGGACGCTTTTTCATGGCGTGAACCATTGGATATACACGGAAAATGAATGGCATATGATGGGCGATGAGCTTGATCAGAATCGGGTGCTAACGGTGAAGTACGAAGACCTGTTTCGGCAGATTGAAAGTGAGTTGCGAAAGGTCTGTGCGTTTCTGGGGGTCGATTTCGATCCAGGCATGTTGAAGTATCACGAAAACAGCACGTACAGCCCGCCAGACGTGTCCCTTGTTGAGCAGTGGCGCCGGAAATCGAGTGATGATGAAATAGCGTTGGTCGAAGGTAAAGCTGGACATCTGATGCAGGTTTTGGGCTACGAGCTTGCTGGTTCAGGTCGTCACCCCTCTACCCCCGAACGCCTCTGGATGACGCTGAAAAATCGCGTGCTGATTTGGCAAACGGGCATTCAGAATTTTGGGTTTGCAACATACTTCCTGGAAAAGCTGACGCGGTACATTGGTCTAGGAAAAATCAACCAACGCCTAAGGTCCAGAATGCGGGACAGAGCGTCAGACCTCGTCAAGTAAAAGCAGCCATTCAAAACCGAAGGCCTGAAAAAGAAATGCGCCGCCCGATCAAGGCGGCGCACCAATGCTTGCATTGCTATCTGTGTCGTTCAGGCTCAGATGATATCGAACACATCAACCGTCACGGTGGCGCGGGTATACTGCCCTTGTCCGTCCGTTGCCCAATAATCAAACGTGTCCGTCCCGACATAATCCTTATGGGCCGTGTATGAGAACGTTCCATCCTCAAGCAGGTTCAACTCACCCTTGAACGGATTTGTGAATCCGCCAACTTCCAGCGCTTCGCCCTCGGGGTCGAAGTCATTGGCCAGAACATCAATGATGATGCTGGAATCATTGTCGGTGGACACCTGATCATCTTCGACATCAGGTGCTTTACTATCCAGGTCAATCAAGCCATTGGACGTGACGCCGAGCTGCTCCAGCTTCTTATCGCTGATGTCCAGTGTGATGATCTGAGAAAAGCGCAACAACTCACCTGTTGCCCGATCCGCAACCAGATCTTCGAGCAGCATGATGTTGGTCCCATCCTCAGTTTCGTAGTACCCATCGCGTTGCAGCAAGGGCAGGATGTTTTTGTTGAACTTGATATCCTGAACATCCGAATAGAATTGACGATCCCGGTCACCGATTGAGTCGGTTTTGATACCGTCAAACGACAGATGTTCATGAAGGCTGATGGTCGTGTCGCCGGTGGGATCGAATTCCAGACGGTCAGCAACCAAATCATCGGCTGTCAGTATCGTGTGACGTTTGGGGTCAAAACCCTTGATGTCGACATCATTGCCCTGAACGTCCGCGTCGATCAGGATATGATCGATATCGTCACCTTTCCACGCCTCAACGATCAGCTGATCGAGATCGACGCCAGTCTGGAAATTTTCGACGGTCAATCCGTTCACAACCAAATCGAACGTCTTGGGACCAAAATCAAACCCAGTTTTCGCGTTTGACAGCGGCACTTCGCTGTTGGTGCCGATCAGGTCGATATCCTTCAGCGTGTAGTGTGAGGTGTAGGTCAGCTGGATCCCGTTTGATGTCTCCCAGTTCAGGAAACCATCAATGACGGACCGAACATCATGGTTCTGCTCAATTCCACGTTTCACAACGATCAGCCCAACTTGCGTTCCAAAGGCTTCGTTGTCGCCAAACCCCTGAATGGGTGCGTATTGGGAACCGCGGAGGTCTTCGCGGCCGTAGAAAGCCTCGGGATGGTCAGTGTGGTCCACGTCGGATTTGACGTTAGAGGTTCGGGTGTTCCAAACATAACCGTGCGTGGTGTTGGCCGCGATGTTTTCGCCTGTTTCGACCAAACGGCCAGCAAAGAAGAAACCATCACCAGTTCGACCAGCATCATCGCGCTTCACATCTGCGCCGGATTTGGTTTTGGCGTGGCCGTATCCGATACCCTCGGTTTTGATTGCGAGGTTTTGCCACCAGACGCCTGTTTCATCGCCATCTTCCGCAACGAAAGATGCGCCAAACACGTCAAAGGCAACATTCTGAATCAGGTTGGCATGGCTGGAGTGGTGCACGAAGCCCCAACCGGCCGATCCGCTAACCGCGTTACCCAAGGCGATGGCGGGGTTATCTTGATCCTCGGTACCCGTGCGATGGAAATGCACGGAATACCGGCCTTGAACGTTTGTATCCGCCTCAATAGACCCCGGATCAAGCGAGCTGCCGTGGAATGCCGGGTTCGATTTGTCGGTCCGGCCCAGATCATCAAAGGCGGCATAGCGCACATCGACATCATCGTTGTGCATGAACATGATGTGCCCACGGTGATGTACTTCGGTCTGGTCGCCATTCTCGCTGGAGAAGGTGATATTCCGAGACGTGTTGGCAACATAAGCCGCTAGGTCTTCGCGCGGGACATCGTGGTCATATTCAAGCGGGCGATCAATTGTGATCGTGTCACCATCAATCGATACGATTTTGACCTCTTCGTCCTGCGTCCCGCCATGCTCTTTTCTTTTGGTTTCGCGGTTGTAAAACCAGCCCATTTTATGGGTGCCCGTCAGGACAATTGTGTCACCAACAGACCAGTTGTCCGGAATCTCAGCCAGCTTGATTTCGGTGTCACCGGCCATGGGTGCGTCATCAACTTTGAGATAAGCACTCTTTTCGCCGCCGTGGATTTCGACCTCGCCATGCGAAATGACACCACGTGACAACAAAGATGGATCCCAGCCCACATCAATATCACCGTTATCAGCGATAATGATCTGTGCGTTCACACCGTCTTCTATCGGGTTCTCTTCCGTTCCGATTTCCAAACGACCACTGGGTGATACAACCATCGTATCAACCAGGATTTTGGTGTCTGTATCCGTGGCAAAGGACAATTCACCGTCCACTCTGACCGTGAAGAGCGACGCGTCACTTTCACCATCATATTGGACCGATACGCCACGCGGGATCAAAACCTGCGCGCCCTCATCCGGAATTTCGCCATTGTACCAGGTGTCAGGATCGAACCAGTCGCCATTTCCAATTGCAATATGTGTCGCCTCGGAACGCGGAACGAGTTCGAGCAGTTGCCCATGTTCCGTTGCGCGCTGCTCATCATTCATATGAGCATCCATGTCTTGTTCGGCCTTTACGGCGGCAACATAGGCTTCCACTTCATCTGGCGAGGTAGGCAATGGAATGGGCGGTGTGTCATCCGACCCATGATTGTGATGTCCGCTGCCATCATCCGATGCGTCATCGTCGTGACCACCATGCCCGTCATCGTGCATTTGGCCGTCATCATTTTGACCACCATCATCATGACCGCTGTGGCCATCGCCACTCATGGATCCGCCTTCATCATGACCGTCGCCATGCATGTCATCATCACCATGGCTGTCGTGAGCGTCGTCATTCATGTGACCGTCAGCGTCATGACCATCATTGTGCATATCGTCGTCATGGTTGTGATCGCTGTCGCCCATATGGCCGTGATCATCACCGCCATCGTCCGCGGTCGAGCCATCAGTATCGTTGGTGTCATGGCCCATGTGGCCATTGTCGTCATTTTCTTCGCCGTGTTGAGCCGTGTGGTGATGCGACAAGCTATCGCCACTAATCGTAGTCCGGGCGTCATTGGAATCAGGCCCCTGCCATTCCAACCGCAATGTCTGACTGCCACGGTTTTCCACATAGCGTATTTCGATGGTGTGGCTGCCCGCGCTCAGGTCAATCTTGTTCTCACCTTCACGGAGCGCATGACCGCCGAGTTTTCTGTTGTTGATGACCCGCTCACCGTCGATGTAAAGCGCAGCGATGTCATCCGACGTCAGAAACAGAGTATATTCACCGCCCTCTTCAACGTTCAAAAGACCCTTATAGCGCGCGGCAAAATAGTTGATCGCGCCGCCGTCCCAGAAGGCGTCGCGCGTGCGGTAATTATCCACGCTGGAAACTGTATCCTCAACAACCGGCTCGGCATCGAAATCAACACGATTGAGAGATTTCGTTTTGTTGGGAAGAAGATGGTATTCAGCCATCAACCCAGCCATGGTTGGAGAATCATCATGGGCCATAGACCCATGGTCTTCAGAAGCAGCCTTTTCGGCTTTCTTCTTTTTGGCAAGCTGGGTCAGAAAGTGGTACTGCACTGACCAGACAGTTGGAAACAAACTAGACCATGAGCCAGAGGTTTGACTCGGTAAAAACAAATTGAACACCTCATTTTCGAGGTCTCTCATTGCAGACCGCTCCTTCTTTCGCGCCCATCCCGGTTAATTTTTGGTTTACCTTCTGGACTATTTTGTGGCTCTCACGCGGCAAGATAAGGCCGCAGCCATTGATGCTCGGTTACAAAAAAGGGGAACATTTTAAACAAGTTACGTAGATATGGGTTAGGTCAACGTGACCCTCGAAAACATCACTCGCGCAGCACAATGGGTTGACCGACCCGATGATCATTCGGAATCGATCCGCGACGTCTGCCAAAAGGGAAAACTGCCGCTTCCTCGATGAGTGGATTACGACCACTTCGCTTACTGAGCGGACGTTAAGTCGATTGCGGATTTTGGAACAATTGCCATCAAACGTTTCGTCTGAAGTGGGCACTTTCGTGCTTAAAACCTCGCGAAGCGTGGGGGTTTCCTGCCGATTTTGGGACTAATAAACGAACTTGTTACTTGAGGTTGTAAGATTTTTCAGGTGCTCGCTCGAATTCAATTAACGGCCAAAGTCGAATTCGTCTTCCAACAAAAAGTCTGAAAGCCTTTGTTGATCCGATTTCGGAAACACCGGCGTCGATTGTGATTTGTAGCTTTGCAGCAAAACGTCGCCATACCGTCCGGCACGCGGCAACTCGGCCCGTGCCATTGGATCATCTGCGGGCAAAATCTCCGCGCGAAGCAACAGGTGAAACAGGCCCTGACGGGTACCGACAAGGTGATCCGGAACTCTCTTGCTTTCGATATTTGCAGACATTTTTAACAATCAGCCTTTTTTGTGCCCGACGTGAGCAGAACGGGAATCACTAAAGAGCAGCGAAAGCTGGCCAAAAAAGGGCAGGTTTGGACAATTGTTCTGGGTGGGACTGTTGGGAAATGTAGCGGATATGCGCGCCGAAAAGACCGGCTGACGGCCTCAAAGGCGTTCTTCCAGAGTGTTCTGGTAGATTTCAAGTATCCTGTCTGCCTTCTTTTCCCAGTCAAATTCACACTTTATCTTGTGTATCCCCGCCACACCCATACTATACCTTCTTTCTGGGTCATTGGCCAAGTCGGAAATTGCCTGACCCAGCCGTTGGCCAAAAGTGGCCCTGGGAACCGGGTGCACCAAGATACCACAACTTGCATCGATATAGTCTGCAGGCCCACCCCAATCACCGGCAATAACTGGCTTACCCAAGCTCATCGCCTCCAACACAACAGCACCGCCGCATTCTCGGAGCGAATTTAATATCAACGCGTCCGCTGCGGTCAGGACATCGGCACATTCATCCTGGGTGCGAAATCCATGAAAGCGCACATGGTCAGAAAGGCCCAGTTCTTTGACCAATGCTTCAAGCCCCGGTCGCTCAGGACCGTCACCCAGTATGTCGATGCTAACGTCCAGACCTTCGTCGCGGACAAGGCTTATTGCACGCAGCGAGAAATCTAACGCTTTAAGAGGGATCAAACGGCCCATGAAAACCAGTTTGAGTGTGCCGGGCGCGGCAAGTTCCGGCTTGGCCATTTCAGGTGGGTTCCAGATGGAAAGATCCACGCCGTTTTCCACCAAGGTCATCACGCGACTTAGATCACTAATCGGAAGCCCCTCGCGTGTCCGCTCGTTTGCCACCAGCAAGATATCCGCGCGCCGCTTGCCAGGAATAAGAACGTTTACCATTTTGGCCAAAAGCCGACCCACCGGGATAAACAGCCGGGATATTCGGCTTTCATAATCCTCGTACCCTTCGGGGTAATTCATGTTTCCGTTCATCGGGCCGATGATGACTGGTACACCCAAACCATAAATACGCGATGGCGCCCGTGGTGAGACAGGAATGGGCTGATGGATCAAATCCGCCTTGCCATCATCGAGCAGCTTTTTGATCAGACGTTTCTGGTAGGTCTCGTTGATCTGGTTCACGATGTTGCCGATCAAAGGCACCCGTATCGCATCTGGCAGAACTTTTCCGACGTGCCACGCGGCGCGGTGATAAACGCTGTCTTCAATGTAATGAATGTCATCGGTATAGGCGTGCAGCAATTCAGATAATTCCGTGCGATTGCGTGAATGTGCAATCAGGCTGACCGCTTCGCCGCGCTGCTTGAGAATCTGAAAATACTTGAGCGGTAAAAACGCTTCTCCGCCCATTTTTGCGGACGCGTTTGGCGCGACGATCAACACGCTTTTGCCTGACAGTTTGCTCATGATTTCGGCCTGCTCGGGTGAGGATAATCAAAGATGTGGGTCACGGCCTCATGGCGGCAGACACTACTGCATCACATACGAAAAACAAGTAGCCATGGACCTGCCCGTTAGAGCCGTAGAAATACACATTCAATAGCAAACCCATTGGCAACGGTTTGTGTGAAAAGACAATTGATGAAACCCCGTTCTGGACAACACACTTTGCCGATGGCTTAACTGCGCAATTATGCGATACCGCCCCGGAGCGTACTCTCTTGCTGTTTAATTCTACCGAGTTTCTGGTTTTTCTGATCACGGTCGTTTTCGTTCATTACTCGATTCCAATGGCGATCCGGCGTCACTTCCTGTTGTTTTGCAGCTACGTCTTTTACTGGTTCTGGGATGTCGAACTTTCGCTTCTGCTGGTGGCTTCGACCTTTGTCGACTATTTCGCGGCACGTGTGATTTCCGCTATCCCGCCCGATCATCCAAACGCTTGGCGCAGGCGCGTCGCTCTGATCGCTTCCATAGGTTTCAATCTCGGCATCCTGGCGCTGTTCAAATACGCCGACTTTTTCAGCAATTCGGCGGCGGACTTGGTTGGTGCCCGACCGTGGCCAGTGCTGGACTTGGTGCTGCCGCTGGGCATCAGTTTTTACACATTCCAAACCATGAGCTACACGATCGACGTCTATCGCGGGAAAAACAAAGCCTTCCATGATCCGATAGATGTGGCACTTTACGTGTCTTTCTTTCCGCAGCTTGTCGCAGGCCCGATCATTCGGGCAGATGTCCTTGTGCCTCAAATTCACAAGGCACATACGCTGGAGCCCGCCCTGTTGCGCGCCGGCATTGCGCTGGTCACCTGGGGTTTGGTCAAAAAAGTGTTCTTTGCGGATTCCATGGCGCCTATCGTGAATGAGGCCTACGCCAGCGCTGAGCTGATGTCCGGGCTGGCCTTGCTGACAGCGACCTATGCATTCGCGGCTCAAATTTACTTCGATTTCTCCGGCTACACTGACATCGCCATTGGCAGCGCGCTTCTTTTGGGCGTCAAGCTGCCGAAGAACTTCGATTCACCCTATCTCTCGTGTTCGATCGGTGAGTTCTGGCGTCGATGGCATATTTCGCTTTCCACATGGCTGCGCGATTACCTCTACATTTCGCTGGGGGGTAATAAGAAGGGCCCAAGCCGCACCTATTTCAACCTGATGATCACGATGGTGCTGGGGGGTCTGTGGCACGGTGCCGGCTTGAACTGGATCGTCTGGGGCACTTTCCACGGCGGTTTGCTCATCATCGAACGCGTTTTGGGAATATCCAACAAGATCAGCCAGCATCTGAGCATCCGATTGCTGCAATGGTTCATCACATTCCATCTGGTCTGTATTTCGTGGGTCTTTTTCCGGGCGGTCGATATGGACCATGCGATGACCGTGCTGAGCCGCATCGCCACCCTGGAACCGGGGTACGAGTTTTCCGTCGTCTGGCCGGTTGCGGTGATGTTCCTTTTGATCGCTGTAGAGCTCACGAAACTGCGGGCCAAGTGGATTGACGCCATCGGAAAGTCGCCCCGCGCGGCACTGATCGTTGCCTTGCTGGTCTGTGCGATCTTCCCATTGATTTATCGGGGGGTCGAACGTGTCGAGTTCATTTATTTTCAGTTCTGAGGATGCCCGCATGTTGCGCTTGAACGTCCAAAACCATGGCCGGAGGATCTGATGTTTAAAAATGTCGCATCCCTGATCGCGCGTGAAAAATGGCTTCTGATCGGTATTTTGGGCGCGGCCTTGTGCCTCGAGATGTTGATCCGTTTTGTAGCCCCTGATTTGGCGGGTCAGGTGTATGCGGGCAAGATCACAGGGGGTCACCCGATTTACCTCTCTGAAACTTCCTTGCGTGTTGCAAAGCGCGGCGATGAACGTCCGGAACAATTAACCGTTTTGGGCATGGGAGATTCGACAACCTTTGGAACCGGCGTCGGCGCGCAGGAAACCTGGCCACTGCAATTGAACGCGCTTCTTGGGCCGAACCAAACCGCCGTCAATGCAGGTATTCCCGGCAATGAACCTCGCCAACTGGCCTATGGTTTCGACCAGATATGGAGCAAACCCAACCCGCCAGAAGCGGTCGTCATTCTGGTGACCGGAAACATGATCAGCTTCGCGAATTTCCGTCGTGGCGATGACATCAAAGACCCACGCGAACGCGCGCGTCGCCACAATGCCCGGAAAGACAACAAGGGAATGAAACGACGCGCGGTAGAAGCGCTGCAAGCATCCGCGCTTTGGAAAGCCATCTCAATCGGTATCGACTACGGCAAGTTTGCAGTTGGACTTGTGGGGCATCGGGTTGATCCCGTTCGTCCTCTGAGTCCGCTTATCCCATTTGGCTGGCAACAGGCAGACCTTCCCGCCGACCAGTTTGAACAGATGTGGGAAGATTTCGCGGAGGGCATGACCTCCTTGCGGGATCACACACAAAGCAATGGCAGCTGTCTTGTCGTGGGGTTTTTGCCGCCCCGGTTTACGCTCGGCAGCAACCGTTTGGACAACCTGAAATTCGTGCCCAAACACCGACTGACCTATAATGCCGAAGACCATGTTATCCGGCTCACACAGCAATTGGGCGTGGCTTACGTCCCGGTGGCTGATGCTCTGCGACAGGCGCGGGCGGAAAATGGCCCGTTATCGTTGCCGCTTTATGTGCCGGGCGACTACACACATCTGAGTGCAGATGGGCATGGCGTTGTCGCCGAGGCGATTGCAGAATTTCTTGCGCCAATCCTGAGCGGTCAGGCGTCCTGCCAAGCGCAGTGATTTTTTCAAACATTGTCTTTGATCAGATCCAACAGGGCGGTCGCGTTCTTGCGAATGTTATGTCGTTCTTTGACCCGTTCCCGCCCTTCCAAACCCTTGGCCTTTAGCGCCGCGGGTGTATCAGCCATCGCGGCTTTCATGGCATTCGCAATGTCGCCAACCGACCCGGCGGGAATGATCCAACCGCAATCTTCATCCACCAATTCCGGGATGCCGGCGATATAGGTCGATATGGCAGGCCGGCCCAAAGCCAGTGCCTCCATGATCACCACGGGCAACCCTTCGGCGAAGCTGGGCAGCAGCAATGCACGGGCACGCCCGAGTTCAGCGCGGACCTGTTTGTTGTCGCACCATCCAAGCAACGTGATGTTTTCTGCGATGCCATGACGGGCGATTGCCGCCTCAACATCGGCCCGGCTCTCTCCATCCCCGATCAGCGTCACACGGACATCAGGATGTGTCTGTGCGACCTGCGCGACAGCTTCAACCACGAGGGTTTGGGCCTTTTGTGGGCATAAACGGCCGACGGAAACAAAGGGTGCGTTTGCATCGAAAGGGGCGTTGCTTGGCGCAAACTCATCTACGTCAATGCCGCAACCAACAATGTGCAGCCTGTCCCAATAGTCCATGCCCGACGCACGTGCCAATTGCACCCGGCAGAAATTGGAAATGGCTATGGCAAACCGTGCTTCTGCCACTTTCAGGCCCAGCGAAGAACGCCCCCAATCGACAAATTCATCCGGCCCGTGGGCCGTGAAACTATAGCCGGGCCCACCCAGCCGTTTGGATAGCATCGCAACTGCCGCAGAGTTGGTAGAAAAATGCGTATGCAGATGGCTTATACCGTCCCGAACGGCGCGGCGTTTCAATGAGACGGATTCCAACAGATACGCCACATGTGGGACAAATCCCCGGCCCGCATTGCGCCAAAGCCGCGCCCATGTGGAGAGGGCGCGCGCCATACCAGCAGGATTTGTCACACATTCCTTGGCAAAGTCCGACAGCAAACCGCCCAGCCGACCGACCAACAGGTAAAAGGTGATCTCTTTCTCAGCCTTGTCCTGATCATCGACCAGCTCTTCCGACCAAGGCCGGATCGCGTAACGCATGACTTCGACACCCTGCTCTTCGATCGCGTGAATTTCGCGACGAATAAACGTGGTGCTGGTCATTGGATAGGCATTCATCAAATAGCCAATGCGCATTGCGTCAGATCCCTTTGATCTGTTGGCGTGCCTGGTCCAACACGTCTTGGGTGTTCAGGGTCAGATCCAGTGTAGCGAGCGTGCTTTCCGTGCGGTCAGCGCGGATCAGATCGCGGAAATGGTTCAGCATCGGGGCATATTGGTCAGTGCCATGGGGTATGAATTGCGCGGCAGACGCATCTTTCAAACGTTTAATCCGGCGTAAAACAGCGTTCGATTTTAAGCGATCCTTGAGGCCGCTTGATGGCACTTGAATGATATCTAGTGTGTCACTGGATCCTTCAGGCGTCATTTGCTGGCTCAGAAACGATTCTGATCCGACAACCGGAGCACCCAATTGCATGAACCCGTGGGTACAGGACAGCGCTGCCGTATTGGACATCAGGGCATTCAGCGACACCGTAATCTGGGACGTAGACCCGGAATAATGCTCAAGCATCAGATCAGATGTGAGATCAACGCCGTTTTGATCGAGCTGAGATGTGCATTGCACCAAATGAACCGGACCAAGAAGATGAATGGCAAGGGATACGCCATAGACGCCACGATCCAACAGTGCGCCACCATCTTTGGGATCGAATAGCGATGGATACCCCTCTGGCGTGACCGGATAGCCAAAGGAGAATTGGAGCTGAACCGGTTTGCCGTAACTCTGGCTGTTGAGCCCTTCAGACAGGCGTCGATAAGAAGGCAAAGCCAGACACCAAAGATTTTCCATCAATAGGCTGTTTCGCTGACGTGCTGCTTCGACCAGCGTGGTTGCATCCGCCACTGTGGTTGCCAGCGGCTTTTCCACCAAAACCGGTTTTCCAGCCTCAATTGCCGCCATTCCACCTGCCAGATGCGCGCCTGAGCGGCCACAGATGTAAACGGCGTCCACGGCATCGCTATTACAAAGGCCTTGTGCGGCCGCGTGCGTTTCGGGAATGCCGAACGCTTTTGCAAAGGCCGCCGCGCGTTCGGCACTGCCAGACGCCACGGCCTGTACTGAAAAGTCGGGTACAGTCGCCAAAGCCTGCATCATGCGTGCCGCCATGCGACCCGTACCAACGATGCCCAATCGGATTTGATTTGCCATCACGCCTTCATCCCAGTTTTTGAGCCCACGGCATTGGTTCCAGCGGGTCACATCGTGTCGTCATTTGTTGTGCGCCGCTTTGCTCGCCAGAGCCTTGGATCGCCAAGGTAACCTCCGTCAGGTGCAGTGCCAAATCAATCGACATGCGCGAGGCGCGTCCCTCGCGAATGGCCTCGACCATCTCGGTCACGCCAAGCGCGAAATTCATCGAGGCAGAGCCCCATCTGCCGACCTTCGGATGGGTCTGCTTGCCCAGCTTCAAACGCTTGGAAATTGGCGATTCCATCAGGCGGCGACGCAGATTAAAGCGTTTGCGAAACCGTACCTTGGCGCTGTTGTTCCATGCTTCGTCCAGCTCAATAATGCCGCGATCCCCGATGATACGAAGGGAATGGTTATGCGGACCAATAATGGTGCAGGTCAAACGTGCAACAACGCCGGATTCAAAAAAGAGCGTGGCGACGGAAAAATCCGGCGCCGGATCATCCACTGGCAATAAATCTGCCACCTGTCGGGAAGACGCTGCCACCACGGTGCGCACAGAACCAAAGATCGAAATCAACCATGTGAGGTAGTAGCCCGCATGTTCGAGTGTGCAGCCCACCTCAAATTCATCACCCGCAGGCCAGGGCGCGCCGCTTTCGCTGATCCAATCGGCATACCGCGCCTGTGGGATGAAGCCATCATCCAGTTCGGCATAGATCACGCGCACTTTGCCTGCCACTTTTTCACGCACTGCCGCCCCGACGGTCTGTGCCGCTTCGCTGAGAAAACTACAGGGGGCAGAGGCCAACATCAGGTCACGTTCACGCGCCATTTCGCATAGCGATTGGGCATCCTTGACCGTCATGGCCAAAGGTTTTTCCGTGTAAACGTGACAGCCAGCCTCAAGTCCGGCCTTCCCAACCTCAAAATGAGAAGAGGGGTTGGTCAGGTTCAGGAGAACACCCCCGGGGCCAATTGCGGACAGCAACGCGTCTTGCGAAGCAAACTCCTGCAACTCCCAGAACCCGCAAAATTGCGACAGCCGGTCTGCGCGTCGGTCATATGCGCCCACCAATTCGAATTCGGTGCCCAACGCAAAGGACCGTAAATACAAATCGGCAACGAAACCGGTTCCGATGATGCCCACTTTGATCATGTCGCGTATGTGCCGATCTCTCTTGTCAGTAATGTGGCCCGATTGCGGAAAAGCATGTGTTTGCGCCCTCTCGTGCCGTCCAACGGCGATTTTGTCCATCCATATTCATGGGATGTTGCCGTATTGGGCGTCAGGTTGTGACGCAAGACCAACAGGTTTCATGCATTCCATGCCAAAGCCCCTTGGTCATCGACAAACGCCCCCCGAAGCAGGTAACGGTCAACACAGCAAAGGTTTTTGCACCGACGCTGTAAAGATTTTGGGCCAAGACAGGCAAGACTATGACAGGTGAAGCGGCAACAGAAAACGATGCGGGGCGCAAAGCCGCCCTGATGAGCGTGATCATCGCCGCCCGAAACGAAGAAGCCTATATCGGCGCATGTTTGAACGCGCTTTTGGAGCAGTCTGCAGATGCCGGACCGGTAGAAGTGATACTGGCGGCGAATGCCTGTACGGACCGCACCGTTGACGTGGCAAGCGCCTGTCAGGAAGATTTTGCCGCGCGCGGCTGGCACCTGAACATCATTGAGGTCCCGGAGCCAGGGAAGGTCAACGCCCTGAATGCTGCCGACCAGAAAGCGACCGGTTTTGCCCTGATTTTTCTGGATGCTGACGTTCGGTGTGATCGTGATTTGCTGGCTCAATTGCGCGGGGTACTAAACACGGATCGACCGATTTATGCCACCGGACAGCTCAAGGTGGCGCCAGCCAAAACCTGGTTTACGCGGCGCTATGCCAAGTTCTGGGTATGTTTGCCGTTTGTGCGCGGTGGGGCCGTTGGCGCCGGGCTTTTTTCCGTTAATCGCGCCGGTCGTGCGCGTTGGGCCGAGTTTCCTGATATCATTTCCGACGATACTTTTGTGCGGCTGCAATTCGCGCCCGACGAAAGGATCGAAGTACCCGCAAGGTACCATTGGCCGATGGTCGAAGGCTTTGGAAATTTGGTGCGCGTGCGGCGCAGGCAGGATGCGGGTGTACGTGAAATCCACCAGCTTTACCCCGAGATTGTTGACAATGAGGCCAAAGCATCTGTGCGTCGGAAGGACTTGATTGGCCTGTTGCTCAAACGGCCGATTTCTTTCTTTGTATATGCTCTGGTGCATGTTGCGGTAAGATTGCGCCGCTCAGGCTCAGATTGGACACGGGGGCGGTAAGGCTATGGAGCGTCATGTTATCCTGACCCTGGGTCGCAGCGGCAGTAACACGCTCTGTGATATGCTTAACCAAAATCCAGCCGTTTTGAATTTTGGCGAAGTTCTGGGCGAGTGGAACCTCATACGTAAGCTTCAAAAGAAACTCCCTTTCATCCCGCGCGGGGACGAGGCGTTTCTGGATTGGGTTTTGTACTCGGGATCATTTTTGCGGACGGTGAACGGTATCCGGTCTCTGCGAAAAAACGTGACCGGCAAACGTGGTTCCTCCAAACCAATGCGCGATATCAAGACCTTTGGCATCAAGGACTTTTCACTCAATTTCATGCGGTTTGGCCTGTCCGACTACCTTGATAAACACGCTGATTTGAAAGTGATTGGCCTGAAGCGAGACGATGTTGTCGACCGAATGATTTCGAATGCTATGCTGGGCGCGACCGGTGTCATAAAAACGACCAGCGCAACCGATCAGAAACGCAAGACACTTCGCATCGCGCCGGACCAGATTGCAAACCTGCTTAGCGATATTGAGACTGAAAACGCTGACCTTGATGCGATGCTGGGTCGTTTGCCGGCAAACCGCAAACACGTAATTCGCTATGACGATCTGTTTTTGGACCCCGAAAAACGCCAAGCTGCAATGACGGAGCTGTTTCAGTTTTTGGGTGTTCCGCCGGTGCAGACCGAAGAACGCATGGTCAAAATTATCCGCTCATCCGTATCAGACGTAATTGAGAACTATGATGAGTGTCTTGAGGCCGTCCATGGCACGCATCACGAAACGCTTTTGCAAGAGGCCGCGGCGCGGTAGGGCGCGGGGTATTATTTGTACTCGATCAAGCCTCTGCGGCGCCCCAAAACACGGCGCAGCCAGTATTCCATCACTCCGGTCATTTCGGCAAACTTTCCAATCACCAGGAAAAACCCGCGTTCCCATGCGGTCAAATCGCCGCCTTCACGCACGGCAAGGCGGATTACCTGTAGTGGGTAGAGCAACAGAAGAAACAGCGCTTTGGACGAAAACAGCCAATACGCCACCAAGATAAACAGCGGCAAAAACAAGCCCCAAGTCAAAGCTTTTCGGGTTTCGCGCACCCAATGGCGTTCCGGCGGCAATCCATGAATGGCGGCCCCTTCGGCAAAGGCGTGGCCAGAACGGTGCGTGCGTTTCCACCATTGCGTGAAACTGTTGATCGCCGCATCGTGCAGCGTCATTTCGTGATCCAATCGCCAGATTTGCCAACGCCATGCCCGCAACCTCACGCACAGCTCGGGCTCTTCGCCTGCGATCAATTCCGGGTCAAACCCTTCGACGTCTTTCAATGCTGCGATCCGCATCAGTGAATCGCCCCCGCAGGCCTTGGTCATGCCGACGGGCGTGTCCCATTCCCAGTCGCAAAACCGATTGTATGCGGAATCTTCAGGGTTGATTTCCCGTCTGCGACCGAAGGCCACGGCAGCATCTGAATGGGTTAGCAGAAATTCGAGAGCTGTGTTGATCCAGCCGTCCTGCAACTCGCAGTCACCGTCGATGAATTGAACGAATTCAATCGGATAAGTCGATGTGAGAGCCGCCAGCCCCGCATTTCGAGCACGCGCTGCTGTGAAAGGTTTGGTCATGTCCAACTCAACCACATCCGCCCCGGCGGCACGGGCCTCTTCGATGCTATTATCGGTGGAACCTGAGTCCACATAAACGACATGTGGCACTTGAGCACACACGGACGCTAGGCAGCGCACAAGCCTTTCGCCTTCGTTTCGGCCAATGATGACCGCCCCTATGTGAGCCCTTTCAGTCATGCGTCAGAAACGGATAGCTGACGCGGAGATCATCGCGGCCCGGCAACAATGCCATCAGTTGACGGAAATCATCGCGGTAGGTTTCTTGTAATTTCTCACGGAGCGTTGCGGACAACTCCGGACGGTCCTGCATCTGCCGTTTTTTCTTCAGACGGGTCCGAATTGATTGCGGTACAATTGTTTTTCTCAAGGCCGTGGCAACAGGATTGCCAAACACCAGCCAATGCAAAGGAAACCGCCGAATGCGTTCGGCTGAGGCATTCATTTGTGCCAAATCTTCTGTCCACACGGGTTGTTGTCGGTATCCCAAAAACGAACAAACCTGTTCCAAAACACGTTGAGGATCGGATTTCATCGCTTCCAGGCTAATCACCAGCGTATTTTCCGCGCCATAAGCATCGATATACGGTCCAATCTGCGTGGCATAAGATCCGTAACTGACCAGCTCCGGATGTTTTGCAAAAGCCTCTTCTACGTTGCCCGACATAACACCCATCGTCCATTCGTGGATGTAATGCGATACTGCGCGGGCGATCGGGTCGCGGATCAGATAGATGATCTTGGGCGTATCCAACATGTCTCGCATGCGGCTCAAGGCATCAGGGTGGACAGGCAATTTGGTGTAATGCGTGCTTGCCTCACCTTTGATATCGTCCGGTGACGCATCGTCGAACAGTGCCACATACCAGTCTCTACCATTGGCAAAAACATCGTCATCCGAGAAAAAGTTTGGCTCTTTGGGCGTGGTCATGAACACCCCGGGTTGTGCCCCAAGCTGTGCAGCCAATGTGCTTGTGCCACACTTCATGGCGCCGACAATAATGAAGTCCGGGAGGGCCATTCTTTAATTCTTTGGTTGATGGCTGTCGCCAAGCGGTGAAAACACGTTAGTCCAGATATCGCGGTATTCCTGTTGGTTGCTGGCGGGTATGGTTTTACCAGCTAGCACACGCATTGCGGCAATTGTACGGCCGACAAGCCAGCTCAGGTTGGCAAGCAATAATCCGCCTGTGCCGTACATCTGGTACAAAATCCGCGTCCGAGATGCGTAATAGTAAGCAGGCAAACGTTTTTTTGCCTTGGCCAGGGATTTGACCGGACCACTGCCGCCGCGAAAATGGATGGCGCGCGCCTCGGGGGTGTACCGAATGCGCCACCCGGCTTGGCGCGCCCGCCAGCAATATTCGACATCTTCAAAATAGAGGAAATAGCCTTCATCCATCGGTCCTACCTCCTCAATCATTTCTGCACGCAGCAAAATGCAGGCAAAGCTGGCCCAATCGATCTGATCCGCAACCGGCGGCATTTCCATCGCTACGCGATATTTTGCCAAGAGCCGCGTGACGGGGTTACTTTCTGCGCCGCGGATAACTTCGCTCGCGGGCGACGGAAAACGAAAACAGCTGATTTGCTGACCGCCGTCATCGTAATCTATGCGAGGGGCGAAAAAGCCAAATTCAGTCTCTGTTTCAGCGCATTCCAGTATTTCTTTGAAAAAATCCGGCTGTACGACCGCATCAGAATTTAACACGAGATAATACTGTGCCTGCATCGCGCCGATGCCCTGATTGTGCCCGCCTGAGAATCCGGAATTGGTGGGTGAGATCACTAAATGTACACGATGTGCTTGGTTCTTTTCCTGAATCCAGTTGCCAATTTTTTCGACTGATCCATCATCGGATTTATTGTCAACGATCACCACGTGGCCATCAATGTCATCCAACGCATCCAAAACGGACTGCGCGCATTGCAGCGTCAGGTCCGCGGTCTTGTAGTTGATGACCGAGACAACAACGGTGGCTTTTGAAGGGGGTGTCACCAGGTTTTCCGATTCTTTGTGGCCAATGGCGAAAGGCACGCACTGGATGCACGGCACGGTCGATTTTTCCAAGCGCCTTCTTAAAGCGTTGAACCCCCAAAGGAAACAATAGGTTGGAATGACCTAAATTGTGGGGGCTCTCCGTTGTAAATCAGCAAAGATAGAGTGAAAATTGCCCCAATAGGTTTCGATTCGTCTCGAAAACGGATATGTCCTTTTTCCAGTAAAGATTTTGTCCGGGAATGGTTTTCTATGTTCGCTGAGCTGGTTTTATACAGCTGGCCATTGGTCACGCTCTACCTGTTCAAACGGATGCCGTTGCAGGAAGCGTTGGTGTGGTCGGTTGTTGCCGGATATCTGCTCTTACCCCAAATCGTCGGATTTGATCTTCCGCTGGTGCCGTCAGTCGACAAACATCTGGTGGCAAATGTCTCAGTAGCGATCATTTGCGTGGCCTTCGCGATTTCCCAACAAAACAAAGTCAAACATGCGCTGGTCCGAGGTATTGCACCTCCATCTGGAGGTCCGGACAAGTTTGTTGTGCGTCGCGGAAAGCTGTTGTTTTGGGGTCTGGTTTCGACCTTGTTCGTCACAACACTGTTCACCGTATTAGACAACGGTCGTCCGCTGGTTCAGGGCCTGCGTATTCTGCAGGGCTTGAGAATCTACGACATGTTCACGATCAATTTCGAATTGATGACCGTGATCCTGCCCTTCTTGCTGGCGCGTCGCTACCTGTCGACACCCGAGGCCCATCTGACCATTCTCAAGATCCTTGTTATTGCGAGCCTGGCATACAGCCTGCTTGCGCTGTGGGAACTCCGTATGAGCCCCACGTTGAACAAGCAGATTTATGGATTTTCCAATCACGTTTGGGCCCAAAACGTGCGTGGCGGTGGTTTCAGACCCATGGTGTTTATGAACCACGGATTGTGGCTCGCCATCGTCTTTGCCATGGCAACGATGGCCGCTATGGCAATTTGGCGAGATCAATTGAAATCGGGCAATGCGTCCAAGTGGCTTTTTGTTTCGCTTTATTTGCTGTTGATCTTGGTCCTGTGCAAATCGTTGGGTGCCTTGATCATTGCCGTACTTTTGCTGCCGCTTTTGTTTGTTTTCGGTGTTGGAATGCAACTGTTTGTGGCGGCCATCATTTCGGGTGTCATCCTGTTCTACCCGATGCTGCGTGGTGCGGATTGGATACCCACCACGGCGATTGCCAACGCGACCGCAAAGATTGACCCGGCGCGCGCGCACTCCATTCAGTACCGATTTGACAACGAAGATGAGCTGTTGGCGCACGCGAACAAAAAACCAATGACCGGGTGGGGATCGTGGGGCCGAAACCGCGTTGCAAACGAAAAGGGTGTCGATAACACGGCGACCGATGGATTTTGGATCATTATCGTTGGTGTCCATGGTTGGTTCGGCTACATCGCGCAATTCGGCCTGCTGATGTCCGGGATTGTTATGTTGGCGGTGAACCGAAGGCGATTGCAATTGACGCACGCCACATCCGGGATCGCGGTTGTGCTGGTTGGTGCCATGGTCGATTTGATCCCCAATGCGACGATATCGCCGATCACGTGGTTGTTGGCAGGGGCTTTGATGGGGCGCTATCAAACCGCCGAGGCGGTTGTTAAAGAAACCAATGTCCGGCTAATGGCTGAAAATCGCAACAAATCAGACGCGTTGATAGACGAGCCTGTTATGGCCAAAAGACCGAATACAGCCCGTGCCGCACGCCCATTACATCAACGTCGACCACGCGAAGGTTAAGACAAATACTTCGCTGACACACCCGTGAACGACGTGAACCCACACCCCAAAATCATACGAGAAGGCAATTCGATGGTGGAAAATGCTTTTGGCACACTTGATTTCGAAGCATCGAAATGCCCTGAACATACCCTGATTACCGCCCGATCGCATTTGATTGACCGGTTTGTGCCGGAATGCGAATTGATCCGGTTGCCTGCGAAAACTGTGGGAGGTGGTCAACTTCGATACGAACGGAAGACATATGTGACTGACGCCTCTGAGCCAGAAAAACGCGGCATCCGTGCGTTCCGGAAAAGCGCAGCGACCCATCGGTTGGACGGCGGCGTTTTCGTGGATCTCAGAATGAGGCACCCGCAAAATTGGGCGCATTTTCTGAATAATCACATCCCGATTTGTTTTGTACTGTTGCACGAAACTGGTCTGCGGCCGAGGGACGTCACAGTCATTCTGCCTGCCAAAACACCCGGGTACATCGTAAAGGCGGCCGAATTCTTTGGGGTGTCAGCACTGTGCTCGGACGACCGGATCGAAGGCGAGGGGATTGCCTTCACGTCTGAGCCCTGGACGGGCATTCGGTCTGTACGGGCTGACTGGGCGCGCCTGCCGATGATGCAGGATGTTTTGCAAACGCAAAAAATCCACGGGGCGACGGCTGATCATTTGCCCCGGAAGGTGTTTCTCTCGCGATGCAACACACGGAACCTGGAAAATGAAGCGCCGGTCGAAGCGTATTTGTCGCAACGCGGATACACAAAAATTTACCCTGAAGATCTGTCAATCGCGGATCAATTGAAGCTTTTTGAACACGCGGAAAGCATGGTTGCTATACACGGTGCGGGTCTGGCGCCGCTGCTCTTTTTGTCAGAAGCCTCAACACTCAAGAAACTGATCGAGGTTTTCCCCTGCGGCCACATGACAGACGTGTTTCGTGTCATGGCGCATCAAGTTGGCTGCGACTGGATTGGGGTACGGGGCAAAATAAAACCGGAGCATGTGGCGCCTGCCTATGATCTGGACAAACCTTTTCTGCAATACTCGCTGCAGTCTTTTGAGCTTGACCTTGCATCGCTCGACGTTGCATTCGAAATGGTCTGAATAGGAGCCCATGTCGTGAAGACCAAAAAAGTTTTTTGTATCGGATTTCACAAGACCGGTACCTCATCACTGGGTGTGGCGCTTGAGAAACTGGGATACGATGTTGTAGGCTTCTACCCGTTTCGCCACCTTGCGCAGCAAGACCAGCTGGACTTGGCGGAGGTCGAAAATCTGGCCCTGCAAGTTGCGGCAGAACATGATGCCGCTCAAGACAGTCCATGGCCTATTTTGTATCGCCAGATGGATGCTGCCTTCCCGGGCAGCAAGTTTATCCATATCTACCGGGATCGTGACGCCTGGATGCAAAGCGCGATCAAGGATTTTGGTGAAAATCCAAATGCGATGCGTACCTTGATCTACGGCGCGCCTTATCCGAAAGGTTTTGAAGGGATATGGCTGGACCGCTATGACCAGCACAATTCTGATGTAAAAGCGTATTTTGCAGACCGGCCTGATGACTTCATCTCACTTGAACTCGAAAAGGGTGAGGTCAATTGGGACAATGTTTGTACGTTCTTGGATGAGCCCTTGCCGAACATCCCGTGGCCACATGCCAACCGCCGCAGCGTCAAAAAGCAAAAGATGCTGCTCTACAAAATAATGCACAAACTGGGCCTGAAAAACTAATGCCCACCGAATCTGCGATCGAATAGGCGGTGAGACTGGCGGATAAACACTCAAGCGGCGCACAAAGCGCAGACAATGGTGTTTTTCCTTACTTCTGTCCTCACGGTTTTTCACTTAAAGAACACGTAGTTACGCAAACCTGAGAAAATACCCGGAATTTTCACCGCTACGCACGGTCGTCGTCAAATTATAGACATAAAAAACTGCGAGTAGCACGTTCAATCAAAAATCCACGAGCGGTCATGAAAGAAAAAGTAAAAATTGCTGTTGTCGGCCTGGGCAAGATGGGCCTGTCTCATTTCGCATTGGTGAACGCCCACCCCGACACGGAAACATTTGCCTGTGATGCAACCGGTTTCATGGTTGACGTGCTGAGCAAGAATATTCCAGCCAAGATCTATCGCAAATATGATGAAATGCTGGCGGAGGAGACGCTGGATGCGGTTGTTATCGCAACGCCATCGCGTCTTCACGGGCCAATGGTTCGCGCAGCGCTCGACAAGGGTATTCATGTGTTTTGTGAAAAACCCTTCTGCCTTGATCCCGATGAGGCGGAAGAGCTGGCCCAAATCGCGGAAAGCAAAGGTCTGGTCAATCAGGTCGGGTACCACAATCGCTACGTTGGTGCTTTCCGCAAAATGAAAGAGATTGTCGACACGGGAGCATTGGGCCGGATCACGCATGTGATGGCCGAGGCCTATGGTCCGGTCGTTTTGAAGGCCAAGCGCCAGACATGGCGGACCCAAAAAACAGAGGGCGGTGGATGTCTTTATGACTACGCGGCCCACCCGTTGAATTTGCTGAATTGGATGTTTGGCGCCCCTGAAACAGTGCGCGGCTCGGTTCTGAATTCGATCTACTCCGAAGGGATCGATGACGAAGTGTTTAGCACGCTGCAATTCAAAGACGGTCCAACGGCCCAGCTATCGGTCAATTGGAGCGACGAATCGCACCGCAAGATGACAACGAAGATCAGCATGATCGGAACCAACGGTCGCGTGAATGTGGACCGTCAGGAATGTCAGGTCTATCTGCGCGAACCGGTTGCCGCCCTGCCCGATTTCAAAAAAGGTTGGACCGTAAAATATACGACG
Source organism: Roseovarius sp. JB2-10 (assembly GCF_055693585.1). Classification (NCBI taxonomy): domain Bacteria; kingdom Pseudomonadati; phylum Pseudomonadota; class Alphaproteobacteria; order Rhodobacterales; family Roseobacteraceae; genus Roseovarius; species Roseovarius sp. JB2-10. Next base: position 1,025,606 of record NZ_CM146337.1, read on the forward strand.
GAGTTGACCGAAGATCCGTGGTTCTACCTGCGCGGCGAAGAGTATTCGAACCAGATTGATGACTTTATCCTGGCCGTCCGCGACAACCGTGGTGCGGCTGGGGAAAATGACTTCCGTTCGGCAGCGATGACCGACCGCGCATTGAGCATGATTATGGATGACAGCGCCGGCGTCACACCCGCAAAACCACACACATCCACAGACACGAAATCATCCGAGCGCAAGCGCGGATGGTTTGGGAGGTCGTGAAGATGGGAACAGAGACCACAATGGACCGTTTGCTCTTTGGCGATAACCAGTTCTTTGGCATCAATCACATGTCAGAGGAAAAAGCGCGTGCGCAAGCGATGCGATTTCAGGAAACCAGCGCCATCATGGATGTGTTGGATACGGCCTATGATGAGGGCATCAAGACCTTCATGTGTACGACCCACGACCGGATCGCCGAAGTGGCCGAGATCGTGCGCGCAAACCCGGATCGTTATCCTGATTTCACGTTCTATCCGTGTATGCCCTATGCCCATAAATACGCAAACGCTGTGACGGATTACGGCATGTTGGGTGCCGTGACGCATTTCATGCCCGAGGACGGGTTTTTCAAAACGGCCCTTAAAGGGGGAGCAGCACTGGCCACCAAGGATGTGGACGGTATCGCCAAGGTGCTGATCGACGCCGAAATGAAGATGTTCAAAGGCCTCAACACGCCGATCATCTTTATGCAGAACGTCTTTACTGATCTGCTTTTGGGAATGGGTTTCACCGGAGCTTTCCGGGTGTTCCACGATCACATCAAGGAAAAGTACAACGCCGAGCCTGCGTTCATCACGATGAACATGCCTGCCCTTGTTGATGCGCTGGAGGAATTGGGGATCAAGAACCCGATCGTCTGCTCAAACATCAACAAACTGGGCTTCCGGATGTGTGGCGGGTTGGATTCTTACGTCAAAACCCTCGAAAGCGGCCGGGTCCGGGCCATCGCCATGTCGGTTTATGCCTCGGGGGCAATTTCAGCGGATGAAGCGATTTCGTGGATATCAGAACTGCCGAATGTGGAATCAATTGTGTTTGGCGCATCGAGTGCCGGCAATATTCGCAATACACGTGACCTTGTTAATCAGTATATGTGGAAGGAATAGTTCATGGAGGGTGGTTTCATTGCCGCGCAGGACGACAGCATGATGGCGTCAGATGCCGATCAGACCCAAGAGGTCGGGTACAAAAAAGTGCCTCTCCTGAATGCGTTTGTTCATGACGTCACGATGGATGAGGTCGTGCGCGATTTCAACGAAGGTCTGATGCTGACGCTGCATGTCGATATGATCATGAAGCTGCAGCAGGATCCTGAATTCTATGAAATCTTCAAGAAGTTTGACCTGATCACCTGCGACAGTCAGATCATGTATTTCGCTACGAAATTCATGGGCACGCCGGTCAAGGAACGTGTGTCAGGCTCTGACTACTTCCCCAAGTTCTACATGCACCACAAAGACAACCCTGACATCACTGTGTTCATGTGCGGGGGTAAACCGGGCATCGCTGAAATTGCGGCGAAAAACATCAACGACAAAGTTGGCCGTGAGTTTATTTGCGGCACTTACGCGCCCTCGTTCGACTATGATCAAAAGCCGGAAGAGATCGAACATATGATTGATCTCATCAATGCGTCCGGTGCGACGGCTTTGCTGGTCGGTCTGGGCGGTGGACGTCAGGAAAAGTTCATCATCAACTACCGGGATCGCCTGCCCAACGTAAAACTGTTCCTGCCTTTGGGTGGTACGATTGACTATGAGGCCGGTACATTCAAACGCCCGCCCGCATGGATCACCGAGGCCGGGTTTGAATGGCTATATCGTCTGCTCAAAGAACCAAAACAACGTTGGCATCGATACATCGTGCATGAGCCGCCATTCTTGTGGAAAATCCTGTTACAACGGCTGGGTCTCTACCGCGATCCGTTTGCCAAGAAGTAGCGGATCATTGATGGCCTGATCAGGGCATTCACATCTTGTAGTAAGAAAAGGTGCTGTCGCTTCGATAGGCATCACGCTCGCTGTCCGGGACATCTGACTTGGCGTACCAAGGCGCGTGGCCAGCCGTGAACCGTCCACCGATGCGCACCCCTCGGGTGAAGGCGTCCTGCGTCCATTGATCCTTGTCATAAAGCCCGAATGTTGTGTCCACATCGGCACGGTAGACTGTATCGCTGGTCTTGGTTTTACCGATTGGGTTCGCCCAAAACCGCTCTTCCCACTCCCAGATTTTCCATTCCTGATAAAGAAGATTTACAATCGTATCGCTGAAAAATTGCCGGTGCATGATATCCAGCGCAAAGCCAGCTTTTCCGATTTTATGGACCTTTGTCTGTTCGATTAACTGATCCAGAAAGTCGTCAGGCAAAAAAGGATTGAACACGATGTCGGGGTCCGTGACGCAAAAGTACCGCGGCATTTTCGCGTAGCGCTCCGGTGTGAAAATCGATCGTTTGGGCCCGAGGTTTTCCTTCAAACGGTCCACTGAAACCACGGCTTCAATTTCATCCAGAAAGGCATGCATCTCGGTACTGGTCGAGGCATTGTCGACCAAAGTGATATCCACAAATCCGGTATCACGCAGCTGCTTTACCATCGATTTGCAATATGTCTGGTTGTTGAAGCAGGGAATAAAGACCGGCATGTCGCGCGGGCGAACTACCGCACCTGATTTGGTCGCGCCAAACGCCTCTTCGATGCTGTTTCGAAGGACAGGCACGACATCTGACATCCTGCTACGTTGTACGAAGAAGACGCGAAATGTGTTGTCGTCTGCTTTTGCGCTCCGCAAAACCGGTTCCAGACCTTTGGCCATCAGAAACTCGGTCACGTCGATCGCGGTGGAGGATTTGTCGCCAGACGCTATACTATCGAGTGTTGCATGCATCGCGACGCAGTTTTCCAACTGATCCGACATATCTTTGCAGAACTGTAGAGTCGTAGCCTTGCCTTGCCACAACCCGAAGGGCGCGGATGTCTCGACCGCTTGCAGAACGGCACGCGCGCCCGACGAGTTTTCTGCGATCAGCATGACCTTGCCGCTTTTGACCAGAACAGGGACATCTGCGTCCGCTACAATGATGCGATCTGGCGCCAGGGATTTGAGCGCATCGGCGCAAATTTGGACAAAAGATTTCGATCCATCGTCCGTTCCTTCCATTTTCGGCAGGGCATCGAAAAAAGACGCAAAACTGTGGGAAAGTACGCCGCGCTCAACGTTGGCCTTGGATCGATTGCGCATGTTTCGTGCGGATTTTATCGCCCGTTTTACCAACTTCATGGAACCGAGAACCCCTTGCGATGAACCAAATCCAAAACCTAGACGGGTTTGGTCATTTGTTGCGTGCCACGATGAGATATTGCTTTTCGAAAAAAGCGCGGAACAATCCGAACGTGAAGAGATTTGTCCACTTGTGCCACCGGGCTTTGGACTGCCGGCCCACAATGCTTTCCAGCGTCAAACCGGAGCCGGTCATTAGTTCGACACAGCTGTCGCGCGTAAACCAGCGCATGTGGGTGCGATCCCTGATGCCGTGATCTTCCAACTGAAATTTGCCCTTCAGGACAAGCGGCCCGACCAGGTTGACGTGGCGCATATTCGGGATGCTGGCCACGATGACACCGTCCGGCGAAAGCCCCGCATGCAGCGTTTCAATGACCGTCCAGGGATCACGCAGATGTTCCAGAACATCGAGGCACAGGACCGTATCGAACGGACCCTCTTCTTTGATAACTTTTTGCAGGAATGCCGGATCATCCAAATTGCCGGAAAATGCCGTATCAACATCCGGATCATGATTATCCGCGACCAGATCCGTCAGCACAATGTAATCGGCTTTGCCCTGTCTTTTCAGCTCGGAACTCGTACCACCGAAACCGCCGCCAACATCCAGAATCTTTTTTGAATGGGCTGGAATAAACGGGAAGACATCTTGCCTTACCAATCCATAATATCGATCCGCCATGTGGTGCGTTCCTTGCAGGTTAAACGTGTTTACTGATCACTGATGTACTGATTTTTATGTCAATAATAGGTTACGCTGAGAACAACAGCGGGATTTGGCCATTCACCGATTAAATTGCCGAAAGCCGTGTCAAACCTACAACTTTCAGGACCAAAAATCAGGTTTTTTACCGAACCGTTCCAAAAATGCGGCTGCATCCTTTTGGACCTCTTGGGTTACCTGTTCTCGTAGTGCCGGGCTCCATACGATGTCAGTCTCAATTTTGTGGGTGACAGTATTCTTCAGGAACAGTTTCAGCCCGTGCGGCACCAGATGTTTGTATCGTTCGAACGCCTTGAATTGTCGCAAGCGTTTGACCAGTGATGGATCTGAGATTTTTTCATCGCGCGTGTTCTTTGCTTTGCGGTCTGCAAACACCGCCGCATGATCATCGACTTCAAGATAACGTAACAAGCCAGATACAGTTGCCTCTTTGTCGGCAACGTAATCCTCGAAAAAAATCACGTGAATGCGGTCTTCCGAATAAGCATTGGCGAAGATTTTGAAATTCTCTTCGTAAAGACTGCCATGCATCAGGTTCCAATCAAAAACGGCACGTTCGAAATCCATATGTTCAGCGCCATTCGCGAGCTTTTGTACATATTCTGATTCTATCCGCCGAATTGGATTGCGCACCATGTAGATCAGTTTTGCATCCGGCACGTGTTCTGCCATGCGATCCGCGACTATTTGCGATTTTCCTCGGGTACTGTACTCGGGTGTGGCATCCATGATGACCTTTTGCCCGGATGGCTGGAATAACGACATATAATAATCGATGCCACGGTCATAAAGATACGAAAAGAAATGCGTCTCTTTCGAAGGGTACAGATAAATATCCGGGTGATGTTGCAGATCGCCACAAAGGCTGGTGGTGCCTGCCTTGGCTGCGCCAATCAAAATGGTGTTTGGCAAAGCTGTCATGTCCGCCCCCCGTCACAAAAAGTGACGCCAGTTGAAGTGCATTGGGTGTGTGTCATGTGGCAGAGGGCTCCATCCCAAAAACAGAATGTGCCACATTTTGCAGGCGGGCATCGGATACAACACTTTGAAAGATCGGGTCAGATTGGCTGTTTCTCCAGCGATCAAAGACGCCCGCGCGTACATTTGTGCCTTCAGTCTGATAGCCATCGAAGGAACTGCCGTGGCCATAGACGGGCACGTCATCCAATCCGATATCGCCACTGTTTATCCCAAGCTTCTGGGATAGATCATGGCGATAAGCTTGGTCCGTAACCAAATGATTATAGAGGATTGGCACGACGGGTTCGCTACCAAACGTGACTTCGGGGGCGAGAACGAATTGAGCGTGATTGGCGTATAGATCTTGCTGGCGTTTGATGTCTTCAGCGCTTCCAAACCGCTCGGGCCATTTTTTGAGGCGACTGGCAAACAGATTGTACGGATCTCGAAGGATTACGCCACATTGCACTTGCGTCCCATGCCGCTCTGCCCGGTCCGCTAAAAAGTCGGGCAAGGCCCCGGCGGTTATCTCTCCAGGTGTCAGGTCTTCGTAACTGAGGATGATTTTGGGGCGACGGTTGGCGCGCCTTATCCGATATTCGCGCATACCCACATCGAAGGGATGCGCGTTTTGACGGATGTTATTGTAGAAAACTGCAGAGCCATCCACCTGCCCTAAAATCCAATTTATCGCCAGGTGATTGCCAGACCGCCGCATCCCAAAAAGAACGAGGATATCATATGTCCTGCCTGCTGAAATCCAGCGTTCCGTCGCCGAAACTGCCAGCTTGCGCCACTGTGTTTTGACCGGTTTTGCCAGCTGCGTCAGCATGGTCGGATATCTGGATTTTGGATTCGCGCCAGCCGTCATTTTGCGCCACCGAAAACAGTTCCATATGAGTAAAATTCAAACCGAAAAAGAAACCACGTGCTCATCTGATTACTCGTTCGCGGCCATGCGTCGGAAAGTATCGCTTGATTCAACCAGATCATCAAACGTGCCGGTAGATGCGACTTTGCCGCGCTCCAGCAGAATAATCTGATCACATTTTTTGACCGTGCTCAGCCGGTGTGCGATCATGATAATGGTCTTGTCATTGCGAATATTCTGAACCGCCTTCATCACCGCACTTTCGGTAAGGTTGTCGAGCGCAGACGTGGCTTCATCAAGGATCAAAAGCGACGGATCATGGTAGAGCGCTCGGGCGATGCCGATCCGTTGTCTTTGACCACCTGACAAACGAACGCCGCGTTCTCCAACCGTTGTTTCATATCCGTTCGGCAGTTCATTGATTACAAAGTCATGTAGCATCGCTGTTTTGGCTGCGCGTTCCACGGCTTCCATATCTATTGGCTTATCGCCCGCACCAAAGGCAATGTTCCGGGCGACGGTAGAGTCTGTCAGATAAATACTCTGCGGCACGTATCCAAGCGACCGGCGCCAGGAATGAATGTTCTCACGGGTAAGGGTCGTTCCATCCACGGATATCTGACCGCCATCCGGGATCAAAAGCCCCAGAATAAGATCAACAACCGTTGTCTTTCCGGCACCGGTTCCGCCGACGATACCGATCGTGGAGTTCGCGGCAATTTCCAGGTTCAGGCCATTTACAGCCGGCTTATCGCCTGATGCATAGCTAAAGGTGACATTGTCCAAAACGATCGCCTCATTCAGCGGCAGTTTGTTGGTTTCCTTCGCGCCGATGGGTTCCTTCACCTTGTTGGCGATCGCATCGCAATAGTCTTCGTAGATATGGTCGAGAACCGGTTTGGAATTTCGAATGGATGCCACAGCGCTGTAGACTTGTTGCAGTGCTGGCAAAAGACGCATGACCGAAACCGCAAAGACGCCAAGGATCGGAATGGCCTTCGTCAGATCGCCATCGTCGCGGAAAATCATGAACAGAATGACCGCCATCAACACCACGTAGGTCAGGGCTTCCAGTGCGTAACGGGGAATCTGGTTAATGACCTGTGACAATGCGGCGCTATTGGCCAAACGTTTTGCAGGAGAGCGAAAGCCGGAGACATACATCTCCTCAAGCCCCATCAGTTTGACTTCCTTGAAGCCATCCGTCGCCTCCTGGGTCAGTCGAAACCGTTCCTTGTTGGCATCCAGAATATCGTCACCCAACCGCAAAAGTTTGACGCGCATTTTCATGTAGATTGCCGCGTAGGCACCGCCGAGCAAGAGCGCCGAAACAATTGCAACCAAAGGATCGACGAAAAGCAAAAAGACCAGAATTGAAATGGCCAACAGCAGATTGGACAATAGCCGGCTGCCGGGCACGATGATCTTGTTCACAAGGTTCTGAATTTCGCCCAGGACGCTTTTTTTCACATCGGCGCTGTTGCGTTCCAAGAACCATGTGTAGGGCTGATGCAAATAGGCCTGCAGCAAACGGCTGGACAGAGTAAAGCCGCGCATGGTTGAAAATCGGATGATCGCGTAGTTGCCGCCTGCTTTGATCGCCAGACTGAATGTGACGACAAGCAAGACGACAATCGACAGAAACAGCTGAAAGCCGAACGTGCCCGTGAAGCCGAGCGTTTCGTATATCCAGTTCAGGTATTCGCTTTCGAAAATACGCTGGGGGTCAGAGAGAATTTGGAGCAGTACAAGAATGGTGGAAATGCCGAAAACTTCTGCAAAGGCGACGAACACCATTAGCGCCATAAGCACGCAAAAACGGCGGCGTTCACGCTCACTGAGCAGCACCATCAACTTTTTTATGACATCGATCATTCTCGATTCCCAAAGACAAACAGTTCATGTCGTGTCGAAATGGCCCTGTTGCGGCAAATCCTTGGCACTACGGTGATGCCGCGCCCAAGGCCATTTTGGTGCCTTGTCACACTATCTGTACGCTTTGCCAATAGCTTGGTGCCTTTGTTTGTTGGTGTTTCGCAGCACAGTGACCCATAAAAAATGAAATTCTGGTGCAGTCGCAGCAATTGAGGCGACTTCCGGCCTGGTGCTTCCGAATTTTGTGCAGTTCACACAGGATTGAAGCGATTTTTGCCCCAAAAACATGGATAGTATGATTTAATCTGGCCAATCTGCGTAAATTTGAGCAAATTCTTGTAATGAAAAATTCCTGGTTCACACGTAGCTTCTGCGCTTTTTTGACATCCGCAGTTCTTGTTTTCACCTCCAATTCTGCGATTGCGGATCCCGGTGTTGTGTCCCGAGATAAGCTGGTCCCGTTCGGCGGGCTTGCGTGGTCAGTGCCGGAATTCGAAATCCCTCAAGCGTCTCCGGGTTTGCCGCTTCTGGATCTTGTGGATAATTCGCCGGAAGCCCTTCTTCTGCGTCGATTGGAACAGCAGGGAAAAGCCGCAGGTTTCAAAAACGTTGTCTATGACAATCATGATCGTGGGCATTCTGTCCTGCCGCCGGGTATGTTTCCGCGCCTTCCAAAGGTTTATTTCAGCGAAGAGTTGAAGAAGTTGAAACTAGACTTCGGGCTGGCCGGTAAGATCATTCTGCCTGCCATCGTGATCGGTAATTCATCGACCGCGATCACCAAAGGCCAACGTAAACGCAGCCAGCCGCGTCTTTCGATGACCTCACCCAATGGGCCGGTCCGTGCATTCCTGACCTATGTGACCAACCACCTTTACCTCTATCCTGAGCACCGTGACCATGATGCGGCTGACCTCTTCCCTGCGAACTGGCCGTATATGGTGATCACGCAAGGTTCGTCACATTCCGACAAGCCGTTTATGCGCGCCCTCCTGATGACGGTTGCTGCCTTCAGTCCAGAGACGCAGGCGCGCTTGCAGGAGCTGAATCTGATCGCCCCAACCTTGCAAATGATACTGCGTCGCAGCCAAAAGGCCGTTTACAAAAGGGCCGCTTACCTGTCGGGTGCCGCGCATCCCACGGTTTTTCAGAAACGAAAACTCGTTCCCGAACGTATGGTCGCAATGGCTTCGGCGCTGAAACCGGACGAAATTCCGCCGATGGTTTACTTGTCCATTGAGGAAGAGGAATTTCAAAAATCCGCAGGTTTGGCGGGCTTGTCGGAGGTTTTGTTCGACACGCCCTCGGCCATCGCACGCATATGGCGCTCTACAGAATACACCCGGACCATGACTATTTCTGCGGACTCAACCGTAGATCCCAACGGACATGAATTGCAGTTTTCATGGGTTGTTTTGCGGGGTGATCAAGACCGTGTCCGCATCACACCCATTGGTGAAAACGGCAGCTCAGCCGAGATTAGCATTGATTGGCACGACACACGCAAGATCACGCCAACGCATAAACGTCTGACGGACAGGGTAGATATTGGCGTATTCGCCTGGAACGGTTTCCACGATAGTGCCCCGGCCATCATTTCGGTTAGCTTTCCGGGACACCAGACGCGTGAATATGCGGCAGCCTCGGGCGAACAGCGCGCGCGCTTGGTTTCGATTGATTATGACGCTGCCGAAAGAAAGGCCAACTACGACCCGGTGCTGTTCTGGTCAGCCCCATGGCGCGACGAATTAAGCTATGACGATGCAAAGGGCACCGTTGAGATAACGCGTCAGACCGGTGATGAAACGATAACGCTGACCTCACCAACAACACTGGCAGGCGGTCAATCCATTCAGTACGATATGGAAGTAACCGAAAAAGCCCGGATTCTGGTGATGGAGACCGAGCTATCGCAGTAACGGCGGATCGCCCTGGCTGTTAGCTGTATTCCTTGCCGTATTCTTCGTGTTTGCTCAGGTAGCGGCATTTGTTCAGGACAACACCCAAGACATTGGTTCGGGCCGCAAGTTCCTGCTCGCATTTGTCGATCTCATCAATCGTCGAACGTTCTGCCTCGGCGATCATTAGCGCGCAGTCCACCTGATCCAAAAATGCCAGCGTGTCGTCACCTGAAAACACAGGCGGCGTGTCGAAAATCATGATGTCTGGCTGAAACTGGGCCTCGATATCATCGATCTTTTTCGAAGCAGTTGTGCTCTGCAGCAATTCAGCCGGGTTTCTTACGGTGTTGCTATTTGAGCCGAAAATCAGGTTTTTGCCATAGCGCAGCATTTGAGCTTCGACCGGGTCCTCACCCGTAAGCACCCTGGAAAACTGCCGCTCTTCCGTCAGCCGCAGTGTTTTGGCCAGCGCTGGTCGACGCATGTCCAGTTCTATAAGCGCCGCAAAGAAGTTGGTTTGACGCGCAAGGCTGAACGCCAAGTTGACACTTGTAAGGGTTTTGCCAGCGCCCTGAGACGGCGACACAACGGCCAGTCGCGTCCATTTGTTGCTGCGCATCTGGTGCAGCAGTTTGGTGCGCATCACGTCGTATGGAACGGAATCGTGGCTCGATTTGTAGGCAACAATCCGGCTGCTCGCCAAGTGCTTTTCCTTGGGATTGAAAGCGGGGATCGTTTTCCAGATTTCTTCCCGGCCTTCTACCGACATGGTTTTTGGTAAAACGTAAGTATCCAGCGCGGCATCATCGCGTGGATCCGGCCGTTCTTCCTGTGGCGTACCCGCATTTTCACGTCTGGTTTTGCGGGCCTTGCTCAGTGCTGATTGGATACGTTCCATATTACCTCTCTAACTCATTCACCAAAACCCTGCCGAAATTGCTCGATCAGATCGGCCAAGCCTGTTTTATCAAGGGCTTTTTCGATCAAGAGATCCATCGGCAGGTAATACGTATGCAACAAGAATAGTGTGACCGGGATCCCCAACCCAACGATAAGCAGCGCCAGGAAAATGACAAACCGTCTTAGATTGGCCTGACGGCGCGTGCGGATATAGGGGATTGATACAAACGGCGCGATGCCAAGCCGATTGGTCAGATCGACAGACCGGCGCACGGAATTGTTCAAAAGCTCGATCAGAAATACGAATGCCAGTCCGGCCAATACGCCGCCAGCCACACCCGCAGTGGCAATTTTCTTGCGGTTCGGGCTTGTAGGTTGGCGCGGCACTGTGGCCTGTTCGATCACCGAGATACGCTGGCCGCGGGATTGGGCTTCAATCTGATCGCCTGTGCGTGCTGCAGCGAAATCTGCAGTGGCCTGGTTATATTGTACACGAATATTGTCATAGTCGCGCTCCAGCGAGCTGAGCGTGATAGCGTTGGCCGGTGTGCGTTCGATTGACTTTTCAATCTCTGCCACTTCGTTTTCTACGTTCTTCTTTTCTTCGAGCAAGAACTCCATCTGCCCGTCCAAATCCGAGAGTTGGACTTCATAGGCGGACATAACTTCGTTGCCCGCACCACCGCGCTGACTGGCAACTTGGCGCTTTGCTGCGTCAACCTGAGCCCGGAGCGTTTTCACACGCGGGTTGTTTTCGGAGAAAAGAACGAGCGCTGAAGCCAGTTGATTACTAAGTTCTTGCAGCTGCAATTCTTCAGGCGACAGGGAATCACCAGACAAGGCCACTTCGCCTGTGCTTTGATACAAATCCACCAGATGCGCGCGTCTGTCCCGCAGGCTTGCCAGCTCACGCTCCATATTCAGCAAACGCTCTTGCAACGACGCCTGCCTGTTTCTGCGGTAATCAAGGCTGTCCGGCAGGTCGCCCTGGTTTTGGCCTTTGAACGCGAGAATTTTCGCGCCCTGCTCTGCCAACGCTTCGTCCAGCTTGTCGACTTCGTTCTTGAAGAACTCGAGCGTCTGTGACGTGGTGGTTGTCCGTAGCGCCACGTTTTCCTGCAAGATCAGCGTAACGAATTCATTTGTGACCTTGGCAGACGTGTCGCCGGTTTTTGCAAGGAACGAAACATTTACAAATGATGCGGCATCACGGCGGCCCGGCAAATTCATCTTCAGGCGCTTGCGCATATCCGCGACGATATCATCTGCACTGGTGCGGGGCTGATCTTTATAGAGCTCGTATTTTCTGGCCACATCCAAAAGGCTGGCGCGCGTAAGAATACGTTGTGAAATGATAGCCAATTGTTCCGACACTTCCGTCCGGACCGTCGATTCAGCCAGATCACCGGGGATCTGGGCGGATTCCACCAACAATCTGGCACGCGCTTCATATCCTGCTGGCAATGTATAGGCGACGGTCACACCAAATGCGGATACCGCCACCGCCACCACCAGAAAGTAGTGAAGGCGTCTCAGGAACAATGACGCAAAAAATTTAAAGTCAGGGATCATTACGCAGTCTCGTCATTTTTTTCAGGAGCTGGAGCGCCAAAAAAAGCGCCATCATCCAAAACCTGTTCCACAGTAAGCAAGGTCACAGTCTTCTGGTTCTTTGCAAAAGCATACACCATAGATAGGTCGCACAACTGATTTACCAGACGTGGCACACCATGGGTATTCTTATGAACCAACCGGCTGGCACTCTCGGTAAAAAGGTTGCGAGGCGCGCCGGCTTTCTTCAATCGGTGCCCGATATAGGCCAAGGTGGTGCTTTCATCCATCGTATTCAAATGAAAACTCGACGCAACGCGTTGCGCGAACTGGCGCAATTCCGGGCGTTGCACAATTTCTCTCAATTCGGGCTGACCCACCAAGACCAACTGAAGCAATTCATCTTTGTTGGCATTGATGTTCGTAAACATGCGCAACTCTTCCAGTGATTCTTGGCTGAGGTTCTGCGCCTCGTCAAAAATCAGAATGACACGGTTGCCAGCGGCATATTCACTGATCAGGTATTCCTGGAACGCATCAAAGAGGTCGACATAGGTGGCCGAGTTGTCCGCAGGCTGGTCCAGCGACATCAGAACCCACCTCAACAACTCGCCGCGCGATCCATGCGCATTGGAGACCAGGCCAACTTTGACGTTTTCGTCTAGGTTGTTCAGGAAATGATGCAGCAGCGTCGTTTTACCCGCGCCCACTTCACCAGTGATCAATGTGATTGGGGCACCCGTCAGCGTGCCATATTCAAGCATTGTGAATGCGCGCTGGTGTGCCGGTGACCAAAAAAGGAAATCGGGATCAGGCAGAAGCGTAAAGGGCCGCTCCTTCAATTCAAAATGCTGTGTATATATCTCAATCGTATTGTTCATTGGCTTCGTGTAACTCGAATTACCGGTACCTTCCATTAAATTAGCATCACTCACACGATTGCCGTTTTGCAGGATATAGGCGGTGTTGCTAGAGGTCGAAACAGAAGACGGGGTATTTTTTCTGCCTGGCGTTATGGCTGCACATAGCGCACGGACGCTGGAAAACTTTGGTGGCTTTGGTTTTGTGCTGACGTCGTTGGTGGATTCGGCGGCTGCGTTCCGGGCGCGTGTTTCCTCAACCTTAGAGATTGCTTTCCCAAGTCGAACCGGATCTGTCGCGCTAAAGATGTTTGTGACATCCGGCGGCGGCGCAGATTTTGCGGACCTCGGGACTCTCCCGCTCATTGTTACCTCCAAGCCGATTACCAAAACATGCGAAATTGGCCGGATGACCCCATGTTCCGAAACTGAGATCGCATTGGGCTTTGTCCAAATGTGGACAGATGGAAGGTAAAATCTTGTTCTTAAACGCCTAATGCGTGTGAAAGGCAGAAATCGCTGATTCGCCACTTTCGCCAGAATTCCGCCGTAATTCAGGATCGCCTCGGTTATTTAACGGATACAATTCACGAAAGCTGACAGATTAGACACAATATGGAAACAATGCTCACTTTTTAAGTGAAAAATTCAACCACAGGCAGATTTTTCAGATTGCCGCGCGGAATATGCTTTAAATGTCCAACGACGGCTGGTAAGAACCAATTAAATAAAAATCTCGGCGAAGTTCTCGTCGATTATAATAAAATCTAGTGAATGAGCAGTCGTTTTTGGCCCGCTTCGCGGGCTGTGAGTATGAACCGTGGTAATGATTAAGGACGCTGTGTACCAATGAGCATCCAAGACAATGATTTTAAAAATAGCTTTGCTTTTGCAGATAAAGTTTCTCCCCTAGCAAGCTTTGGCATTCCTCAACGGAGTGTTTATCGACTTGTATTTAAAAGAATTTTTGATTTCTCGCTTGTACTCTTATCCGCACCGATCGTCGTACCAGTCGTTCTGCTGCTCGCCCTTCTTGTAGCGCGGGACGGTCACAATCCATTCTACAAACAGTCTCGGATTGGCAAGAATGGTCGCGTTTTCACAATGTGGAAACTTCGGTCGATGGTCCATGGCGCAGACGAACTTCTCAAAAACCATCTTGAGAATGATCAGGACGCGATGAACGAGTGGGAGCAGAAGCAAAAGCTGACGCACGATCCAAGGATCACTTCCTTTGGGCAGCTCCTTCGCAAGACGTCGTTGGATGAGCTCCCACAGCTGTGGAATGTTCTGATCGGCGACATGAGCATAGTTGGCCCGCGCCCTATGATGCCTGAGCAACGCGATCTGTATCCGGGTCGCGCTTATTATGCCCTGCGCCCTGGTGTGACGGGCTACTGGCAGATTTCCGATCGCAACAAGTCGACTTTCGCCGCGCGCGCAAAATTCGATAACCGTTATTACGAAGATGTGAGCTTTTCTACCGACGCATCCATCGTTCTTTCCACGGTTGGTGTTGTGCTGCGCGGGACTGGTTGCTAAATTTCACGTCAGTTTATGGCTGCTAGAAAACGCTTGTGCTTCTCCAGCGCAAGCGTTCGCCGTTCCTAGATAGCGTCGCGTTCCAATTTCGAATGCGTTGATAAGAAAGAAAGTTGGACCCACCCATGCCTATTCGCTTTCCAATTTTTAAGGCCTTTTTATTCACGGCGCTTCTGGCTTTGGCGGCGTGTGAAAGCGCAGAAGAACGCGCAGAACGTCATTTTGAAGCTGGTATGGCATTGTTGGATGAAGGAGATGTCCAGCGCGCAATTGTCGAATTCCGAAACGTATTCAAACTGGTTCCCGACCATAAAGAGGCGCGCCTTGCCTATGCTCGCACGCAGTTGGAACGCGGGCGCAGGGGCGAAGCTTATTCCGCCTATCAGCGCGTTGCGGAGCAATTTCCTGACAATGTCGAAGCCCGGATTGAGTTGACAGACTTGGCCGTAGAAGCGCGCAATTGGGAAGAAGTTGAGCGCCATCTGGCGGTGGCTCTCGAGCTTGTGCCGGATGACCCTCGCGTGCAGGTCGCTGAAATCGCGTTGGGTTACTCCGATGCCCGGACTGAAAATGACCCGATTGCTGCGGAAGTTCAGGCTGAAAAAGCACAGGTCGTTCTTGACGGAGATCCTGCCAACACCACAGCGCGTCGCATCGTGATCGACTACCTGCTTGGCAGAGAAGACTATGACAAAGCTCTTCCGATTATTAACGTTGGGATTGAGCAGAACCCAGAAGACTACGATCTGCATTTCACGAAACTCAGAATCCTGGAACGGACCGATAAGATCAGTGATATGGGTCCCGCCCTCCGTCAGATGGCGGAAGTATTTCCAGAAGATGAAACCGCGCAGCAATTGCTGATTGGCTGGTATGTCGATCAAGGTGACAACAAGGGCGCAGAGAACTTTCTTAGGGAAGTTGCAAACAGACCTGACTCAGACGATTCCAATCATATGTCGGTTGTTCAGTTCCTGCGGCTGACGGATGGGATTGAAGCGGCTCGCGCAGAAATCGAACGATTGATTGAAACCGAAGAAGACCCAACACGATTTATTGCGGTTCGAGCTTCTATGGATTTTGACGCAGGCGAGCATGACACGGCCATTTCGGCGCTTGATCAATTGGTTGATGCTGCAGAAGAGCCAGATGAGGTCATCAATGATGCCAAAGTTCTTTTGGCGCGCATGCAAAACGCCCTTGGCAATCTTGTCGGTGCCAGAGCGCGGATCGAAGAAGTCATTGAAAATGACAACAGCCATGTTGCGGCCCTTAAGATGCGCGCCAGCTGGCAAATAGAAGAAGACAAACCCGGTGACGCGATTATCGATCTTCGGACAGCACTGTCACAAGCGCCACGTGATCCATCCATCATGACGTTGATGGCCGCTGCCCATGAACGGGCAGGCGAGCGTGAACTGGCCGGTGAGCGGTATTCGTTGGCCGTTGAGCTTTCCAACCAGGGAACAGAGGAATCATTGCGCTACGCCAACTACCTGGTTGGTGTTGGGCGTCCAGAATCCGCGGAAGCAGTGTTAGACGAGGCTCTAATCAATGCACCGAACAGTGTTGATTTGTTGCAGAGCATGGTGACGCTGCAAATTCAAAAACAGGATTGGAACGAAGTTCAGCGCATCGTCTGGAAGCTCCGGTCTATTGATACGCCCGAGTCGCAAGCGGCCGCGAATGCTGTGCAGGCAGAGATGTTGTTGCAGCAAAACGGCCTCGATGACACGATCGCTTATCTGGGTCAGCTCGCAGAAGAAGAAAACGGCCAGCAGGCATTCGCCGCAATGGTTGAAACGCAAGTGCGCGCCGGCCGACTTCTCGACGCGGTCCAGCAGGTAGAAATACGGTTGGCAGAAAATCCTGATGATGCCGTGTTGCGTCATCTGCGTGCCGGCCTGCATATGTTGAGCGACGAGCGGGATGAAGCGGAAGTTATCTATCGGTCTCTGTTGGAACAGTTCCCCGCTAACGATCAAGTACTGCGCACACTCTACAGCCTTTTGGTCGCGACGGGTCGTGACGAGGATGCCCGCAAATTGGTAGATGAGCAGGTCGCCCTTCTGGATCAAAACCCAGAAGCCACCAACGCGTTGTTTTTGAAAGCAGAGATTCTGGAGCGGGACCGTGACTTTGAAGGTGCCATCGCGATCTACGAATCGATGTACGAAAGAAACAGCAACAACATTGTTGTGGCAAACAATCTGGCGAGCCTGATATCCGCGCATCGCGATACGGACGAAAGCCTGAACCGTGCATACGCCGTGGCGCGCCGCTTGCGTGGAATCGAAGTGCCCGCATTGCAAGACACATACGGCTGGATCGAATACCGTCGGGGGAACTACGATGAGGCGCTGACGCATCTCGAACCGGCAGCGGCTGGTTTGCCAGATGATCCGTTGGTTCAATACCATCTGGCGCGCACTTATCTGGCGCTTGATCGCAAAGAAGAAGCGCTCGAAGCGTTTGAGCGCGCCATCACAATCGCAGGCGAGAATCCTTTGCCGCAACTTGTTGATGCGAGAAGCGTTGTAGAAGAATTGAAGTCGCAACCGGCCGAATAACCGTGGTTTAGAGACTATTTTGGGCGTTGGGTCAGTTGGTCCGGCGCCCAAAACGCGTTTTCACCAACGCTGCCGGCTGTTCAAGTCATGTAAAGATGGAGTGTTTGGGATGTATGCCATCCGCGAGGCTAAATGTTCAAACGGCTCAAATAGAGCGCGCGCATCGCATGGCTTGCGTGTTTGACGCGAAAAATCAAAACGTATTCGGTTGCAATACTTTCTGGCGATAGTCGGAATTTTTCAGGTTCGAAATGAATTGGCACATATAGGCTCGTGCGAGAACCAACATGAATGCCAATACGCCGGTGGCAGCGTACGCCGCAATTGCGGTGACGATGGAAGCACCTGAATACAAAGCAAAACCGCCTGCCAAGATGCCAGAAAACATACTACAGATTACAAAAACAACCATTTCTAAGCCCGCTCCTTTCGAAGACTACTTACTAAATTTACGTGGTCCTTCGTCTTATCGTTGCGATGATGGTGCGCATTTGTTGGTCCAAAATGGGGCAAAAGGGTGAACATAGGATTAAATCGTCAGAATCTCTGTAAATGATGGCCACATGCACGATTATTGTGACCTGCGCGGCACGGGACATCACAGAACCGCGTTAAAAATGGTAAAAATCCAGAAAACTCTTCCGTAGCTGCGGATTACAGCCTATTTTTCACTCAAACTGACACCTAATTCAAAGAATCGAGAGTTTAGGATGAAACGCATCGTTACGAATATCATTACAGCTCTGCTGATCTTGCCTGTTTTCGCTGTGGCGTCTTTCGCGCAGGACAATTACCGCATCAAACCCGGCGACGTTTTGCGCGTTGAGGTTTTGGAAGATTCTGACCCTGAACCGGGATGCAATCGTTCTGCCAGATGGCCGGATCTCATTCCCTTTGGCTGGTTCCGTGACGGCGGGTGGCCGCAGCGTTGAACAGGTTCGGGGTGAAGTGATCTCGAAACTGTCACCGAATTTTGCGACCGAACCTACAGTATTTGTGTCTATTTCGCAGCTTGCCGCACCAGTAGCGAGCTCGGGTAAAGCCGTTTCTACCAACACGATCTACATCCTGGGCGAAGTGGCAAATCCTGGCGCACATGAAATCGAACGCGGCACAACGATGCTGCAGGCATTGGCGCAAGTGGGTGGCTTTTCGCAATTTGCGGCAACAAAACGCATTCAGCTCAGACGCACAGATAAGTCGCGCAAAGAGCGGATTTACAATGTGAACTACAATTCAATCCTTCAAGGAAAGACAAGTATCGGTACAACGGTCATGGAATCAGGCGATGTGATCATTGTTCCACAACGAAAACTATTCGAATAACCCGTTTTCGAGGGGGCAGTATTGGCAAAACAAAAGATCGTTCACGCAGCAGCTGCAAGTGGACTAACGCTCTTTATCCTGCCGGCTTTTGCGCAGGAAAATCAGGGCGTATCCTTTACGCTGGACGTAGAACAGCGATTTGAGGCAGGCGATAACCTGTCTCTTAACGCGCGAGAAGAAGGCCGTACCGTGCTTTCGACAACATCTCTGGATTTTGGCCTTCTGGCGGAAACCCGAGATCAGAGGTTTTCAGCAACAGCAGGGGTGAACCTGCGCGCAGGCGAAGTGCCCTCCGGCAGCGATATTGACACAGGCATCGTGGAGCCGCGTTTTTCGTTCGACTATATGCGTGAAGGTGCAAACGGTTCGTTCAGCATCGACGGACGCGTTCGTGAAAGCGATATTTCATTCCGTCAGGATGTCGGGTCTTTCACGGATGAAGACGGCGTCATCGTTTTGCCGCCGGATTTTGAGGATCTGGAAGGCACTGGAACGCGCCGGAACTATGATCTGCAAACCCGGCTTGAACTCAACAGAAGCGGTCCTTTGGGATTTGTCTTTGATGCAAGCGTCAGCGGTATCACCTACGATCAGCAATCCGCCACTTTGAACGACATCTTCCGGTATACGGCCGGTGCGCGGGCCAACCTGCGGTTTTCCCAAGTCACCACGGGTTTTGTAGCCTACAATTTCAGGCACTTTGAATCAGAAGACGCGCTGAACACCGAGCGAGATACAAACGCGATCGAGGTCGGGATAAATCAAGCGATTTCGCGTCGCGCAAACCTCGAAGCGGCGATTGGTTTTTCGGAAACCGACGAAGAACGCCTGGGCATCAGCAACACAACCTCGGGCGCGACGGGCCGGGTGACATACTCTTACGACATGCCGAACGGCAATCTGACGGCTTCGTATTCTACGACGCGTGATCAGGATGGCGCGCGGCATAACGTGTCTTTTGGGCGCTCACTTGCTTTGCCAAGTGGCCAGCTTTCAGCAAGCATCGGCGCTACAAGCCAAGATGGCAGCGATCCAAGCCTGATCGGAAGCCTGTCCTATCTGCATGAGATGCCAACAGGCAACTTGAGCTTTGGGTTGAACCGAAATGTGACACGGAACAATGACGACGATGAGCGCATCACCACAACTGCGGACATGTCGTACAATCATAATATCAACCAGATCTCGAGCATCGGCTTTGACATTACATTCGGTTTCTCCGAAGGCAGCACCGCAGCAGATGAGACGACGCGTACAGACATTTCGACAACCTACAACCGTGATCTGACGGAGGATTGGACAATGTCTACGGGCGTTTCCTATTCGATCCGTGATCGTCAGACTACGGGCTCGTCAGACTCCACCTCGATCTTTCTCAGTTTGAACCGCGAATTCAAATTCTTCCGTTGATATGGGCGGTTCACATCGGACAAAACCCCGTTTTTGGCCGAGGATCTGCGGTGCATGTAGCGCCTCATTAACATGAGCAAAGACACCAAAACTTGGGCAGCGCTGTCACCCGTTGTCGTTTTTCTGGTGGTCTCTGCGACAACGATTGAATTGGCGCTCCAGGCAGCTGATGCAGGGATTTGGGGTACGGCGCGTCTCAGGACGCTAATCTATCAAAATGGGGCGTTTTGGCCGGGCTTGTTGCGGGGCTGGATACCAAATTATGACCTGCAACCATACACGATGTTTTTGACATATGCCCTGCTGCATGGGGGCTTCGTGCATTTGGTCGTCAACATGATCACGTTAGTGTCTTTGGGTGCGGCGGTTGTACGGGATGTCGGGCAGGTTAGGTTTGCACTGATTTACCTTGTTTCAACGCTGATTGGTGCAATCATATTTGCGTTGGTGACAACGTCCTCGCGCCCAATGGTTGGTGCGTCGGGCGCTCTATTTGGGTTGGCAGGCGCACTTGTGGTCTGGAATGTGCGATATACGCTGGGTCAAAACGTCAGCTTTGCGGTCAAGGCAGCCTCAGTTCTCTGGCCCCTCTCAATCCTGCTGGTTCTCAACGCATTGATGTATTTCGGGTTCGACAAAAACGTCGCCTGGGAAACGCATTTGGGCGGATTTGCCGGTGGCGCGCTTATCGCGTTCTTCATGCGTGAAAACGAGCCTCCACCACCGTTGGTTTGACGGCACGGCGGAGAACACATCTGCACGCCGTGCGGCGCCTTTAGTCCGTCAGCAAATCCTCGGCGGACATGATCGCATCGCGGGAGGCGACCTCGACGACATCTTCATGGCCCACACCCAAAGCAACCCGCAGCGCGATATAGGCATTCGACAAGTCTCGAACGTTAGAGGCCAGAAGGGCACGCGCATTGGAAACGGAACGCTCCCGATCAATCAGATCAAGCACCGTCGTTTCCCCGCTTTCAACCAACAACCGGCGTGTCAGGTTCAGGGAGCTTTGGTTTAGCTCAACAACGTCGCGTGAAGCACGAACCGCCAGATGTGCGGCACGGAGGTCTGCAAGGGCCGTTTCGACTTGCTCGATCGCAACCAGGACCGCCCGTCGCCATTGCAGATACGCCTGTTGAGCACGCGATTCAGCGACATCCACGGATGCGGCCAAAGAAGCTTGCGAGAAGACAGGTACGGTTAATCCTGCCACAATGCTTTCGTTCCAGGACCCGCGGCTTAGCGGTGCGGTCACCAACCCACTCAGGCTCAAACTTGGGTATCTGGCGGCTTCAGCGGAGCCGATATCAGAAACAGCGGCGGCATAAAGCCGTTCTGCCGCGCGAATATCCGGCCGGGCGCGCAGCAAATCTGCCGGCACACCCATTTCGGCAACGCCTTTAGGAATAGGTTGTACACCCCGATAGCCAAGATCGATACCGACCTCACCAACCGGCAGGCCCAGCAATGTGGAGATCTGGTTGCGTTGCTGGATGATATCAGCCGTGATGGGCGGGATTTCGGCCCGTGTTTCGGCCACAAGAGCGCGCGCGCGCAACACATCAAGACGTGTCGCCGCGCCGGCATCCAATTGTTTGTTCAGATCGCGCAACGTACGCTGCCGCGACCGCAAATCTTCCTGGCGGGTCTCCAGGTTACGCTGCAGGAACCGCAGATCAACATAGGCTGATCCCAGGCTCGAAAGTAGAATGCGCCGGGCTTCGCCAACGCCAAGCTCTGCTGCCTCAAGGCGCTGCATTGCGGCCCGTTCCGCCCAAAGTGTCTGTCCGCCCAAACCAAAAGACGCAGTCAAATCAACCTGCGCGTTGTTTGGCGCATTGCTGTTGCCAGTTACCTCGGCGCCACCGTTGCCCGATACGGCAATCCCATCGCGACGGGCGACGGCTTCTGCCTCGCGCACCCTCTCGCGTGCTTCTGCGACATCCAGGTTACCCTGCATCGCCTCACTCACGAGTCTGTTCAGGATGGGATCATTGAAATCCGTCCACCAGTTCAGATCACGCGTACTGGCTTTGGTAACAGGTGCCACTAGGGAATAGCGATCCGGTAAATCGATTTCGGGCGTCTTGTACTCCGGGCCCACAGTGCAGGCCGACAGGAGTAACCCCGCCCCGATAGATAGGACAATGCGCATTAGAACTGCTCTTTTACTGCCTCGTTTTGACCCATTATTTTGTACGTCTTTTCGACGCCTTGAGCGGGCCTTGCGCAAAACTTAACAAAATTAGCTGTTTAGCACCACATTCGATCGATCGAGCGGTGAATTCGCAAAATCTGTTGCTTAGTTGCGTCACGTCAAAACCGGCCAAATCACAGGTAGTCTTTGCAACTCTTGGGAAAAATCGGCCTGTACTAGCCCAGGCTCGCCATCGGATCACAGGTACGGTAAACAAGCCAAATGACTGGTTTACGTGAATTTTTACCGTGGTTTCTGCGAAAAACGCCCGATTTTGGCGCATCGTTGGCGCCGGGTCAGTCCTTTGTTGCGGTTGGTGATGTTCACGGGCGCCATGACTTGCTTCGGGGCCTGTTGAAACAAATAGATGCCGAAGGTGCGGCGCTGACAAAAGTGTTCGTCGGGGACTATCTGGACCGAGGTCCCAATAGCAAATCTGTGCTGGAGGTGTTGTTTGACATGTCTCAAGCACAACCCGAGCAGGCTGTTTGCCTGAAAGGCAATCACGAGGCCATGTTTTTGGATTTCCTCGATGCACCGCACCAATCCGGACCACAATGGCTGCGCAATGGAGGCAATAAGACACTGGAAAGCTTCGGTGTTGCCGCCCCGAATGATCCAACTGATCAACAAGCGCTTACAGCCGCACGCGACGCTTTGGCAAAGCATGTTGGTCAAAATATGATCGACTGGATACGTGATTTGCCCCTTGTGTGGCAGACTGGAAATGTCGCTGTGAGCCATGCAGGTGGGGATCCCGCGCAACCCATCGAACCCCGTCGGGGCCACGGGTTTTTGTGGGGCCATCCTGATGTGCTGCGAAAACCACGCCAAGATGGTCTTTGGATGGTACACGGACACTACGTTGTGGATGAGGCGCAAGTTCGCAATGGACGTATCGCGATTGATACAGGCGCGTATTCTACGGACCGGCTTAGTGCCGCTGTAATCGAGCCTGACGCTGTGCGCTTCCTACATACCTGATGCCAAAACAAAAGGGCCCGTGAACAGGCCCTTTTGCTCGAAATTCTAACTGGTTTAGATGCTTTCTTCGATCCAGCCCTGGAGCGCGGCTTTTGGTGCAGCACCAGTCTTGTTCGAAACGACTTCACCGTTTTTGAACAGAAACAACGCGGGGATACCGCGCACGCCCATTTGCGACGGCGAATTCGGGTTCTCATCAACATTTACTTTGACGATCTTGACCTTTCCATCCAGCTCATCGGACAGTTCTTCCAAAGCGGGACCGATTTGTTTGCACGGGCCGCACCATTCGGCCCAAAAATCCACAACAACTGGAATTTCGGAATTCTTAACTTCGGCGTCGAAAGTAGCATCAGTAACGGCAACTGTGGCCATGATCTCTTCTCCTGAGGGTAGCAGCAATTTGACGTGAACGTATGAAGACTGGTCTCGCGCGTCAAGATATCTGGGTGGTGTTAAGCGCGTCTGTCACAATATCGTGTGGTAGATACATAAGCGTTGCGGTACGTGTCCACAAGATCGCTGTCTCAATCTGGCATTCGGGAAAAATGGCATGCAACGCGTGCGCATAGGCGCCCATTTGACGCAAAATTCCGTCAGGAACCAAGCCGACGTCATCTGGAACCATCGCATTCGTTTTGAAATCCACGGCCAAAACCCGGCCTTCCCGAAAGATCAGCCGGTCAATTGTCCCGTGCACTCTTTGGCCATTTAACACCTCCAGCGATGCCGTAACCGGCACTTCAGCAAGTGCATCAGTTTCAAAGAGATGGGACAAAGATGGCTTCGTCAGAACTTTCCGCACCTCAGCCACAAGTAAATCAAGTTCTTCGCCCGTGGCGGCGTCCTGCCCAGTTTTCATTAAGTTCTGCGCCGTCTCGGGCCATTCACCAGGGTCCTTTTGCGGTAAAAACTCCAATAGTTTGTGGATCTGGCGCCCCCGGCGTTTCGCGGCGTGTTCATCCAGACCACGCTCTCCAGGCAAAGCTTTCGCACCGCCAAGATCAGATGGGCTAAGTGGTTTGGCGGGCGTTTGCTCGGTCGGGGCATCTTTGTCAAAAAAAGCATCTATCGGTGTAGGTTTGTGATGTTCTTTTTCGTCCGCTCTAGTCTCTAAACCAGCCCAATCTCCATATTCATATCTCAATCCCTTTCCACTCTTAAAGGTGTGAGCCGAGGCGCCAGCGGCCGTCATCCCTGCCTCGACCTTTTCATACCATGTTTCTCCGTCTGAGCCGGGATCCCCGGCTGCCGCAACCATCAACCACTTTTCTGCACGGGTCATTGCGACGTAGAGAAGACGGTCCCGTTCCGCGCGCTCTGCTCTTTTGATTTCATCTGTTGCAGCATTGATTTCAGGCGGCGATTGATCACTCGCCGTCCGCCACAGCGCTGTATCGCCGCTGGTTATAATTTGGTTGCGGACCGTCAGTTTGCGCTTGCCGGTTTCAGGCAGGATGACGATTGGTGCCTCCAGCCCCTTGGCGCCATGGACTGTCATAACACGGATCAAGTCACCATCGGTCTCAACTTGACGCTTCACTTCCAATTCATCGGTTTCCAGCCAAACCAGAAAGCCGGTCAAACTATCCACGGATTTTTGTTCGTAGGTCATGGATTGCGCCAGCAGAGCGTCAATCCCTTCCTCCGCTTCCGGCCCCAAGCGAGACAGCAAGTTGTAACGTCCACGATGGCGCGTCAAAATGCGCTCGAGCAAATCGTAAGGTCGCAAGAAGTCGGTCTTGTCTCTTAGGTCGCGCAAAACAGCCATAGTTTCAGGATATTCATCTGAACGACCCCGCAACGCTTGCCATAAAAACTCTGATCCACGCGGGTGTGCCAGATGATAAAGGTCGGCCTCTGACCATCCAAACAACGGCGATTTCAAAGCGACAGCGAGGGAGAAACTGTCTTCGGGAATGGCTAGAAACGACAATAACGCAGCCAGATCACGAACGGCCAATTCAGCCCCCACTTTGAGCCTGTCCGCGCCTGCAATTGGGAGGTTACGTTCCTTACACTCCCGAATGATGTCGTAAAAAAGCTCACTCCGCCTTTGGACAAGGATCAGGAAATCACCGGCTCTTACCGGTCGGGATGGGTGGTGTCCGTTTGTGGCGTCACTTGCGGGAAGTGGATGCTTGTTGCGAATTAGCTCATCGATCGTTTCGGCAATCTGTCGGGCCAAAACGGTTTCCGGATCGTTTGTTGCTTTGATGTCTACCGGCATGTGCCAAGGCGGCGGCTCTTCCTTTCCGGGTTTTAGCACATAGGGCCAAAGATCCACGCGTCCTGGAAGGTTTGACTTATGCGCTTTGTGGCTCTGTTCCGGCGCAAAACCTGATTTTTCAGCGCCTTTAAACGTTAAGTCGACAACCGAAAGAATGGCTTGGGATGACCGAAACGAATACTCCATCTCCAGTGTTTGAAGCGGTTTCGGGGTATCTCTGAGACGTGCAGTAAACTCTACCCGCATCCGATCAAATTCGCCGGGATCAGCACCCTGAAAGGAATAAATCGATTGTTTCTTGTCTCCCACAATAAAGATTGTTCGGAACTTGTCGTCACGCGCACCCAACCCGCTGGTAAACTCCTGCGCCAACCGTTCGATCACTTGCCATTGCGTGGGGCTGGTATCCTGCGCCTCGTCGACCAAGATATGATCAATGGAGCCATCAAGGCGAAAAAGAACCCATTCTGATACGTCGCTGTTGGTCAGCAGGTCTCGCGTGCGAAGTATAAGGTCATCAAAATCAAGCAGACCGCGCAGTTGTTTTGCCTTTTCGTATTCAGGGATAAACACGCGAGCGAATGCATGAAGGGCCTGACTTTTTGCCGCCGCGTTGATCGCAAGCAAAAAAGCTTTGGCAGAGGCGATAC
Source organism: Roseovarius sp. JB2-10 (assembly GCF_055693585.1). NCBI lineage: Bacteria > Pseudomonadati > Pseudomonadota > Alphaproteobacteria > Rhodobacterales > Roseobacteraceae > Roseovarius > Roseovarius sp. JB2-10. The sequence goes on from NZ_CM146337.1 coordinate 1,051,472, forward strand.
GATCCATAAATTCATGTGTTTGCGCAATAACAGGCTCTAAAATCGCCACCGCCTTTTTGTGGTTACTCTGCGGAAAATTGACAGATTTAGAATCCCATTTCTGGTATTTGCCGTTTGAAGCGTTCGATTGATAAAGAAAGTCGCTAAACAGATTTTCCAGATCTGACATCGTCGGTGAAATGACGTTCACAGAAGACAATTTCTCTGCGAGTTTTGTATACGTCGCCGTGCCTGTTTCTTCCAACAATGGGAGTAGCTTTTGAAAAAGACGGCTCTCGGAGCCATCGAATGCAATGTTCAGAGCATCCTGGGCATTGGCTGTTTCTGGTAATCCAAGACGTCCGTGTATGGCTCTGCAATCGGGGCTGCCTCGGAAAAACTCGCGAAATCGAATAATTTCGGCGGCCACATCGTCCAGATCGTCGCCAGAGTAGTGGCGAACCAAGTCGTAAAACAATTTGGCATTTTCGCCCGACGCCATTGCTTCCATTGTTTCAGACCGCATCTGCACCGCTGTGCGTTCATCCATCTCGACAAATTGCGGACTGACGCCGGCTTCTAACGGGAACTTGCGCAGTAGAGCCGCACAAAAAGAATGGATCGTCTGAATCTTCAGCCCGCCAGGGGTTTCTATGGCACTGGCAAACAGCCGCCTCGCGTTTTTGAGCTTTGTGTTAGGTATGGATCCAATCAAACCAAGCTGCCGTAGTTCATTGGACAAAGTTTCGTCGTCCAGCATGGCCCATGCGCCCAATCGTTTGAACAAACGGTTCTGCATCTCGCTTGCAGCGGCCTTGGTGTATGTCAGGCACAAAATGTCCTGTGGGTTGACTTGGTCCAGCAGCAACCTTGCAACCCGGTCTGTCAAAACGCGGGTTTTTCCAGATCCCGCATTGGCGGACAGCCAAGTGGACCACTCAGGTCGCGCGGCTTTGATTTGCAGGAGGGTTGCTGGATCAAAGGACATCAAAGCGGCTCCTTGATCGGACCGTCGGTGATGTCCCATTCGCCAAATCGCGACAGCTGGTCGTAGTCACTATGATCGCGCTTGGTTTCCATCGCGCGGCGTGCAGTATACCCTGTGTTTTCGTCAAAATAGGTCTCGATCAGGGCACGGAATTCCGCCCAGACTTTCTGCGTTTTCTCCGTTTCCAAAGGTGCTGCAACGTCTTTTGCGTCCGATCCCAACCCCAAATACATTGCTTCTGCTACTTCGGTGGGCTCCAAGCCGTCAAAACCGGAGTTTTCAGCAATTACGGCTTCTAAAAGCAACTGTTTGTCGAAATGAGACTGCTGTGCTTGCGTGGGTGGCTTTCCCGTCTTGTAGTCGTAAATTTTCAGCCTGCCGTCATGCGACTTATCAATCCTGTCGGCTGTTGCCGTCAGGAAAAATGCCAACTCAGGAATTTCAACGCGCCCTCGGACTTCAAACGCAAACGGGTCTCCCGTTGTACGCCGCTCAATTTCGGATGAAATAAATTCATCTGCTACCCGCTCCATCCGGGCGAGCCATATGGCTCGTGCCTGAGCCCAGGGTACGTTTTTGGCAAGAATAGTCTCTGTTATTGAGAGCAGTCGCTCTGTGATACAAGCTCCTACATCATCGCGCGTCTCACGAATGAATTGTTCGAGAACACTATGCAAAACGATGCCACGCATGAGCGCATCGGGGATCTTCATTAGCGGATTTAAAGGGTTCAAACGCAATATGCGTTTGCCATAAATGGCATAGGGATCACGGATCAATCGTTTGATTTCGGTGACAGACAGTTGCTGAGGACGCGCGCTGGATGGAGGGCATGGTGCGGGTCGAGGGGCCGGATCACATTTTCCTGGTTCCTCCATTTTGCGCGCCATACGCAGCCAAATTTCTCCTCGATCCTGCATATCCGCCAGGGCATGAGCTCCACCCTGTTTCGGGAGGCCAGCCAAAAGATTCTGCAGGCGATTCAGCCAACGCGATGTTACGGTTTCAGCATCATCGGAACGTATGGACCGGGTCAACCAAACCTCTGGCGCCGTCACCGCTTGCTGAAAATCATGTGCGGACAGGCCAATGCGTCGTTCTGGCAATAGCAGACCGGCATCACGGCGCAATGCGCGATTCAACCATGGATCGGGAGAGGGCATTTCCGGCCATACGCCCTCGTTCAAGCCCGCCAGAATAAGGAGATCAGCGCCTTGAACCCGCGCCTCCAGTGTGCCCCAGATTAAAATCCTGGGGTGCGGTTCGACCGGATTGCGTACGTCCTGCCGGGACAAGACTGCACTAAAAAGGCTCGCATAATCGGCTGCATTGATCGTTCCACCGTAGGGCGCTTCACGCAGTAGCTCGTTTGTGGTTTCCTGCGCCGCGCGTCCAGCATCATCCTGCCAGAGTGTCCCAGACCCTGATCCAAAAGACCCCTGCGCGATCTTTTCTGCCAGAACCATATGATCTCTTACACGTCCCCCCAAAGGAGCGTCGTCGATGGACATGCGATCAATGAAACAATCGCATAGCCAATCAACCCAAGGTGCCGCAATTTTTTCCTTGCGCCCTGATGCCCAAGCCTGCAAATCCTCCGCGCTAGGAAAAGGCGGGCCATGTCGGCGCAAATGAAGTTCCAATTCCCGCGCAAGTAGCAAGTGCTTGTTTCTATGCTCTCCGCGATGGGTCAATGGGTGCTTGAGAAGCGTCAACAAAAGTTCTGCGCTGAGAGGTTGGCGGTAAAGATCACCGATATGCCGGAGAAAACGGCCGGGTGCTGTGAGCTGAAGTGGAATACCCGCACTATCATCTGGAATAATGTTCCAGCGATCCAAGGCTGCGGTTACCTGCCGCGATAGAGTGCGATCAGGCGTAATTAGCGCAGCGGTTTGGCCGAACTCGGCAGCACGTCGCAAACGCATGGCAATCGCCAGCGCCTCCTGCCGAGGGGTTGGCGCTTCAACCAAGGTTACGTCTTGCATCGCCGCTTTGATGTCTTGCAATTCGGCACCGTCACTTAGCCATTGATCGGTCACCGGGGCCGGCCGCAGTGCAAGGGATATCACCTTGTTGCGCGAGGCATTCACAGGCTTTGTATCTGCCCAGGCGGGAATACTCTTCGCGTCAATTCCAAGGTTTTGTGCGAATGCATGAAACCGGTATTGCGGGTGGTCTTCCGCCGGAATCTCACCACCTAACTTATGCCAAACACCCTCCGGCATATCGATATCGAATCCGGGGAGAACCACAGCACCTTGAGGTAAGTTTGCAACCGCCTGCATAAGCATCTGCGTGGCACCGCGCGACCCTGTTGAGCCGGCGATAATGATTGGGTGTCGCGGTGGTGCATCTTGCCACCGCCGCACAGCATTTTCGATCACAAGCCGTTGACGCGCTTCACTGTCCGGCTGATCGGTTTCTGCATCAAAATAGTGTCTAACAATACGCAAAAACGAAATAGTCCGTGTCCAATGCCCAGATTTGTCGCTTACATCCAAGTCTTCTAGGGTTTCAGGCAAAACACCTTCGCCGTGCATTTCATCCATCAGGTTGGCAAGGCTGTCAGCAAGATCATAAAGCGAGCTGCGAGACGCGATATCCGGTTGAGCTTCCAGTAGTCCTGACAACAGTTGCACCAGTTCCAAACGGCGCCTCAAAGGTGAGACAGCTTCGGGAATTTCCGCAAGATCCCAGCTTTCCCCCAGATCCGTTACCAAACTGATCCGCGGTAGCAAAAGCGATGGGCCTGCATCAAACAACGCACGCAATCGCCGGGCCATTCGACGTGTGTTTACGATCACCTGTACCTTGGCCAAATCCTGCGGAGGGTAATCGCGATGGCGATCCAACAAGCCGTCGATCAGTGCCTTTGGAAAGTCCACACCGAGGGGCAGATGAAAAACACGTGGTGTGCTTGTGCGTTCAAACATCACCGTCGTCCATCAGCTGTTCCGCCAGAGAAATACTTTCGGGCTTGCCAACATCGCACCAATTGCCGGGGTAGGATGTGGCGTACAATGACCCGTCAGCCAGCATGAGATCCCACAATAGGTTGAGCGAAAAGCTGTTTTCAGAAATGTGATTCAGACGGTCCGTCTTGATGATCTGAAGGCCCGAATACACCAGTCCCGCGCCGCGTGTTACCCGGCCCACATCATCGACTAGGAAATCACCGCCCCCCTGTGGCCAATAGCGCTTTTACGCGGAATACACAGCAAAAGAGCGTCCATTCGATCAGGTTCCCATCTATTTGCAAGATGGGTCAACGGATTTGGTCCCTTCCAGATGGCGTCCGTATTCATCGTAAAAACCGGTTCTTTGCCCAACTGGGACAGGGCGGCGCGCAACCCACCTCCGGTTTCCAGAATATTGGGGCTTTCGTGCGAAAGCATGACCCCTGTTCCGGCCAGATGATCCGCAATTTGATCGGGAAAATAGTGGGTGTTCGCAACGATGGTCTTTGCCCCATAGGTTTGAACCTGTGCAAGGGCGTGATCAATGAGTGCACGGCCGCCAACACTGATCAAAGGTTTGGGCCGGGTTGCCGTGAGCGCCCCCATCCGGGTGCCAAACCCCGCTGCAAAAAGCATTACTGAGCTGGGTTTGTCGCGCATTTGTCTCGAAGGTTTTGAAGGATTTCTGGTGTGGGTTTGGGTAGCGCATCATTGAGCAAGTCTGCGATGGGCGTCAGGACGGGATGCGTCAAATCATGTTCCAGATGGGCCCACACCCGCGGAATGAGATCGATATACCCTGATTTTCCGTCCCGTACACAAAGCCGCGCAAACACACCTAAAATGCGCAGGTTTCGTTGCGCACCGAGGCAGTGATAGGCAACGTCAAAATCATCTTTGTTGGCGCCGGTCGTCTGCACATAGTGATCTATCATCTGACGTGCGATTTCTGGCGTAACGTCGCGGCGCGCATCTTGCAGGAGGGAAACAAGATCATAGGCGCGGTGCCCCAGCATGGCGTCCTGAAAGTCGAGCAGACCGACCCTTGCCACAGCGTCACGATCAGGCAACCAAAGCAGGTTTTCAGCATGGTAGTCCCGCTGTATCAATACCGAAGCATCGGCGCAGTGCAGCGCCATAATTTCTTGCATCATGTTTTTGAAATGCGCACGCACAACACCATCGGATTTAGTTGCCGAGGCAGCGTACCAGTCGAAGGCCAGTGCCGCCATGTCAGCCATAATTTCGCTGCTGTAAGGCTGCAAATCCTTAGGTGGCGCATGGCGATGCAATTCGATCAAAGCATCCGTTGCGGCGGTGTATAGGTCAGATTCAAGATCAGGATTTTGGGAGAGCACGCGCGCAAAAAGTGCGTCCCCTAGATCTTCAAGCAGCAAAAACCCGTGAGTTTCGTCGAGCTCCAGAATCTTTGGTGCGCTCAAGCCAACACGTCGCAGATATCGGGCAATTGATACAAAAGGTCCAATTTCTTCGCCCGTTTCGGGCGGTGCATCCATCAAAACCGCAGTTGCGTTCGTTTCAGGGTGGGACAAGCGCCAATATTTTCGATTGGAAGCGTCACCCGCCAGCATAGTCAGCTTGGAAGCCGACCAATTGGTCTTGGCCAAGAATTTTTGAGCAAGGTGCGCGCGATCAGTCATCAAGTACCAATTTCAGTCTTTGCTCCCAAGCTGGATCGGACCAGGTCAGGGTCGCAACACGTCTATCATCGCTCTGCGGCGCCTCCAAGGACAGCGTCAAAGCCTGCGGCGGCGTTTGGTCGCCAAGACGATCCGGCCATTCAATCAGGCAAATCGCGTCGGAAAAGGCCTGTGACAGACCAAGCTCGTCAATTTCGGAGATATCCGTGAGGCGGTAAAGATCGGCATGCCAGATTTCGCATGCGTCACCCAAGTATGTTTGCACCAGTGTGTAGGTCGGAGAAGGAACATCCTCCGGTAGACGAAGCCGCGAGAGGATCAGACAGCGCGCAAAATGGGTTTTGCCGGCACCAACTTCGCCCGCCAAAAGCACTGTGTCACCGGAACGCAGCACGGAGCCGAGCGCATGTGCCAGACGGCAAGTGTCGTCGGGTGAGTTCAACTCTATCGGATGTGATTTGCGCAACATGCAGCGACACTACACGTGCCGCGTTTGCCTGCAACCGGGATCAGGACGCCATGGATTTTGCGTCGGGGTCAGAGTTTGATTTCGACCGTGTAGTCGACTGCTCCAGCTGCTGGCATATCAGCGTCGCACCGCCAGAGACGGGCACCAAACGGCAATGCAGCGGAGTTTGATTTTCGGTTTGGATGGTTTCTTCGATCGGGTGCGACAATGTCTTGCATGTCGTCTGTGACTCGACTGTTTGCCAGAATTCGGGATGCGGGTATTTCTGTCGGCAAACGGCCATCAAATCCCGGATGCCCAATTCTGCGAAGCTGGTGTCTGGATCAATGCCAAACAGCTCCGTCCAGGCCGCATTGCAAAAAATCACCACGTTATTCGAGGCAATGACCGCCACGGCGTGATCCAGTTTGTCCATTACGGCCTGCCGGAGGTCATTTTGCGCGCGGAAACGGCGGGTCAGAGAAATCTCTGCGGTGATGTCCTCGAACAGAAAAGCTACTGCGCCGTCCGGGTGCGGCCGCCCTGTGACCCGGTATGTTACACCCGAAGGCAGCGCCCACGTTTCTTGGTAGAGACCGTCCGATGCAGTCTGGATCATTTCGTTTATCTGTGCGCGCCAGTCCGCGTAGTTTTTGGGTTCCGGCATGACCTGCCGATCCCGAAGGTTATCAAAGAAGCTCATCAAAGTTGGCCGAGCGCTCAGGAATTCGGCGGGGAGAACCGTCAGATCGACAAGTGCGGGATTGAACAGGGCGAGCTGTTGGTTTCGGTCAAAAATGGCCAAACCTGTCGTCAAATTGGCAAAGGTCTTGGTCAGTGTTTGGACGAATTCACGTTGTGCCGCCTCGGCATTGACGGCGTTGGTGATATCGGTCGCGTAATAGACGGCTGAGTGAGTTGAGGCGCGCACATGCACATCCAGCCAAGTTTGGTTGTTTTTGTCCGTTTGGGGAATGGCAACGCGCGCGGTTTTGGTCTGTCCCGGCCCTTCGGGTGTTTCAATATGGGTCATTACGCGATTGATCTCGTCACTCAACATTTGCGTACAGGCATCGTTTTTCCAGATCACATCGCCTGCTTCGTTGACGCGCCAGATTGCGCATGGGGCATTGTGGAGTGCTGAGCCACACTCGGCGCTAGATGAGTGCAACGTGATCGCTTGATGTCGTGCCGCAGGTTGGCTTTCCACCGGGTCTTCCAGAATGATGCGCGCCACGCCGCCATCAGAGGCAATTGTCAAACTTGCGAGATCATCCTCACCCGTAGACGGGTAAGTATCGGTTCTCGAGGTGTCATCTGGCAGAAACTCGGGCAGTTTGGAAAATCGTTGTCCCAACCAATTGCGCAAATCTGACCAGTCTTCGACGCTTGTTTTCAAGTTTTGCAGGTTGCTGTCGTGATCCACCAAAAGACCATTGCGGAACAAAAAAGTGTTCGACGTGGGCGGCGCGATCATGGCAGCGGAGCCTGGCTTTTGTCGGGGTTTTGTCATCAACCCCACGACCCATAAAACGGTCAAAGATGCGGCAACCGATACAGCCAGAATGCCTGCAAGATTAATCAACGCGCTTTCTGCCATGGGCCGGTCTCTCCTGATCGCCACGCAGGAAAGAGTGCCGTCACTTGGTTAAGGCAAGGTTAACCAAAGTAAACAATCGGGTAATTTATCAAGACGCGAAGAGCTGGTTGTCGCCTTCTGGCAGCTGGTTTTTGTCAGATGTGGCGTCGATTGCATCGCGGGGCCAAGTGAGCTCAACAATCGCACCTGTGCGCGGCGGCTGCCCGTCTCGTTTGCCGACTGTTTCGGGGCCATTGGCAAAACTTATGTCAGCGCCAGACCTCTCCAACAGCGTTTTTGCGATAAATAAACCAAGGCCCATTCCTTCGTATCCGGGTCTAATCTTGTCGGCAGTAGGGCGTCTGCGCACAAACGGGTCCCCTATGCGGCCCAAAAGCTGAGTGGGAAATCCGTCCCCATCGTCAACAATGCGGACAGAAATGGTTTCATCATCCCAGTTACTTTCGACCCAGGTGGTGGTTTCAGCAAAATCGACTGCATTTTGGATCAGGTTTCGCAACCCATGTATGATCTCCGGTCTTCGCAGAATGACGGGTTGCTCGCGCAGATCGCCAGCATCAGGAGAGGTCTCAAATAGAACAGTTTTGCCTCTTTGGAGGTGAGGTTCCGCAGCCTCCTCCAAGACCGAGATTAGGGGCGCTTTGCGCAAATGCAGATCATCTTTTCCTGCACGCCCCATAGAGCGCAATATATCCCGACAACGATCCGCTTGGGCGCGTATCAACAAAGCATCTTCCAGGAGGTCGGGCTTGTCTTCCAATTCGTCGGCCAACTCAGAGCTGGTCAGTTTGATCGTGGCCAATGGTGTGCCCATTTCATGCGCAGCGGCTGCAACAACACCGCCCAGATCTGTTAGTTTTTGCTCCCGCGACAGCGCCATTTGCGTGGCCTCAAGCGCATCTGACATCGCGTGCATTTCGGTCACGATCCAGCGGGAATAGACACCCAGAAAGATCACTGCGATTACAATGGCGACCCAATTGCCAAACCGAAAAACATCAGGAACGCGTAGGATAAAGCCGTCCTGGGTGCGCAAAGGCAGATGAAATTCCATGAGCAGCGAGACGATGGCAATAGCCGCCATACCCAGAAAAAGAGTCGAACGGGAAGATAGGGCAGACGCGGCCACCGTAACGGGACCCACAATCAGGATGCTGAACGGGTTGTTCAAGCCGCCTGTCAAATGCAGCATCAGCCCAAGCTGCAGCATATCGAACAAAACGAACAACATCGTTTCGGTTTCACGCAGGCGTTTGTTTTCGGGGTAAATGAAAAACGCGACAAGGTTGCTCAGGACCGAAACGCCTATCACCAGATAACACAGGCCGGTTTCAAGGTTCAGGTCGTAAAGTCGCTGCACGATCAACAAGGCAGAAAGCTGCCCGGCAATCGCCCACCAGCGCAACAAAACCAGGGTGCGAAGCCGGATCCAGTTTCCGCTGTGACGTGATTTCAGTGGGCTAGAATTGATTTCCGTCATCTATGCGACTTGGTCCTGTTGCGGTTTGGCTCTGCGGTGCTAGATATATGGCAAAGCACAATTTCACCCATCAGACTAAGGATAAAACCATGACACGCAACATTGCGATATTCTCCAGCGTGGCGCTGCTTTTGGTTTTGGGCGGTCTGTTTGTTGCAACCAAATTGGCCGGCTCTGATGATCAGTTTGCACAGTGTCGGGCCTCTTCGATTGCAGGTGGCGTTGGGGCCATAGGTGGACCGTTTGAGTTGGTGAGCGAGACGGGCGAAACGGTGACCGATGCGGAGGTGATAGACAAACCAACGCTGGTCTATTTTGGCTATACGTTCTGCCCGGATGTTTGCCCGGTAGATGCCGCGCGGAACGCCGAGGCCGTGACGCTGCTGGAGGATCGGGGAACCTTGGTAAAGCCGGTCTTTGTGACAGTAGACCCCAAGCGCGACACACCGGAAGTCATGGCAGAATTCACCGATTTTCTGCATCCTCGGATGCTGGGGCTGACAGGTTCGGCCGAGCAAGTGAAAGCCGCGAGCAAAGCCTATCGTACCTATTTCAATATCCACGAACCGGCAGATGAAAGTGATGAATTCTACCTCGTCGACCATTCTACCCAGAGCTACCTGATGATCCCGGGGCATGGGTTTGTCGAGTTTTTCAATCGCAACGATTCAGCCGAAGTCATGGCAGACCGGATTGCATGTTTTGTGGATGCCAGTGCCTGACACTGGTCGTGTTTGACGTCCTATACCCGGCGGGCTACGTTTCCCCAAGATCGTGAAATACGGAGAGACACGCATGGCAGAAGATCTTGGTGAGATAGGCGAGGATAAGTCGCTTCTTCTGCTTGACGATGACGAACCTTTTTTGCGCCGATTGGCCAAGGCCATGGAAAAGCGTGGTTTTGCCGTTGAAACGGCTGGATCCGTCGCCGCCGGAAAGGCGATCGCCACGGCCCGCCCACCGGCCTATGCTGTCTGCGATCTGAGGCTTGAAGATGGCAACGGCTTGGATGTTGTTGAAGTCATCCGTGAGCGTCGTCCTGATAGTCGGGTGGTTGTCCTGACCGGATATGGTGCGATCGCGACGGCCGTTGCCGCGGTGAAAATTGGCGCTACGGATTATCTCTCCAAACCGGCGGACGCAACCGACATCACCAACGCACTCTTGGCCACGGGTGACGAGTTGCCACCGCCTCCGGAAAATCCCATGAGCGCGGACAGAGTGCGCTGGGAGCACATTCAGAGAGTGTATGAACTCTGTGACCGCAACGTCAGCGAAACGGCAAGACGGCTAAATATGCATCGCCGGACCTTGCAGCGTATCCTGGCGAAACGGTCGCCGCGTTAGACGATTCAGGCCAAGATAGAGACTACATGAGGTTGATCAGTTCAGCGTGGCGCGCGAGATAGTCGTTGCGAGCCTGAATCGGGGGCTGCAAACGCAGTGAAAAGTCCTGGATCAATGCGGCATCTGGTTTTCCGAAAAACCGGTTGGCTTCATCTTCATCAAAACCCGCGATCTGTGTCGCTTCCATCCAGGCACTGATTTTGTCGGCCTTCTTTATTTGCTTCTTTACGGTCGCGGGTATCGCGGCTGGCAGGCCAAACCGGATGTGAATGGCTGCCGTCAATCGCTGATCCAGTTGCTCATATCCTGGCCCAACGGCACTTTTCACGGGCGATATCATATCCCCGATGACGTATTCAGGCGCATCGTGCAGCAAAGCCGCCAATTGCCATTTCGCGGGAGCCTTTGGATTGAGGCGCGTGAAAAGCGCCTCCACCAGCAAGGAGTGTTCCGCGACAGAATAGGCAAAATCACCAAGCGTTTGACCGTTCCATCGCGCCACAAACGAAAGACCATGGGCGATGTCTTCGATTTCTATATCCATCGGTGTTGGGTCCAGCAGATCTAATCTGCGACCGGATAACATTTTTTGCCAAGCGCGGGGTGTGGGCACAACAACTCCTACTGTCAGAGGTTCACTCGTAACGTTTGCCTCACGATTTTGCAAAACCTTCAAGAATAGCTTTCAAAAGAGGTGAAGATGCATGCCCCGCGACGAAATTATATCCTTTAAACGGGTCCGTCTTCAGCGCACGAATTTGCGCAACGGAAGACAGTAAATCTGCCGTATTTGAGGTGAAATAGATACTGATATCGGGATTTTCCAACAAATGTGCGCTGGGCAGGCAATCCGGATCGTTTCCGTGATCTTCGTAGATAAAAACTGATCCCTCAGCCAGCACACGCTGGGCACCCTCAAAGGCTGCGATTTCCGCCCCTTCGACATCCAGTTTGATCAAAGCTGGTCGGCCTCGAGGCACGAGATCGTCTATGCTGATCGTTTCAACGGCTTCATCCGCCCCCTCCTCTGCATCCGCGATACGGGCTGAAGCATGGCTGTTATGAACGTTGAGAAAGTGCAGAATTTGGCCGGAAGCCTTGTGAATTGCGCGTTTGAATCGCGTTACATTTGGCAAGCCAGCGGTATTTTCTTCGAGTATTTCAAATGTCTCTGCGGATGCCTCTACAGCGTAAATGTCACGAAACAGATGGGCGGTACGAACAGACCAGTACCCTTTGTTTGCGCCAAGATCACAAAACAGGTCGGTATGGCCGGCCGCAGCATTGATTGTGCGCTCGACTTCCTCCTCGTAATCATGATGGTAAAGCGCAAATCGCGTCCAATATCCGTCATTGAGGTATATTTTAAACGGTGGTTCGTCATTTTGGCTGAGGAAAACGGCGTTTTGTGAGCCAAAGATACGGCCCAACCCGCGTGCAAAGCGCCCGTAGAGACCCCGCGTGAAAGCCAGCCGAAAAAGAGCCATCAGAAGATAGTAGTGAAACCGAGACATGAGGCTCGAAAATCTGATCGTGTGGGGATGCGACATGATTTCTCCAGGGCCGACGAAATTGCCTTTGTGCCTACCTTGCGATTTGCGGCGGTGCAAATGGGCCTCACAACATTTTGTGCATAGGTACGCTCGAGTCGTTCGCCACAATTTTGCCACATTTCGGTCGCACTCTTGCCGCACGATCTGCTGCCAGTTTGGATCGAAGCCAATAAAACAAAGAGTTTTGGCCAAACTTGAAGCCATAAAAGGGGGGACGTGCGATCCTCTCTTTGCGCTGTCCCCCGTTTAAGAAACGAAAAGGAGCTTGCAATGTACAAGCATCTGTTGGGGTCGGGTTTGAGCATTGGACTGGTGTTGGCATCACAGTCGGCACATGCCGCGAATTGTGCAAATCGCGATCAAATCGTCGAGAGGTTGAAAACCAAATACTCCGAAAGCTTTACTGGTGGCGGATTACAGGCCTCACAAACAGAAAGATCGGTTGTTGAGGTTTGGTCCTCCGAAGAAACTGGAACGTTCACAGTCATTCTGACGACGCCCGAAGGCCTCGCCTGCATCGTAGCAACCGGAACGGACTGGTACGAAGGCCATCTGTTGGATGAGCCCGAGGGCACGGAAAGCTGACAGATTTTTTCGTGTTTGGTTAAAATTAACCACGCCCAGTTTTTGGGCGCTTTTGATGTGTCAGCTGCATGTCGCTTCACCGCGCGCCACATCTCAACACCAAAAGCTAAATCACCATATCGCACGCTTTGACCGGCATTCTTGCGTCACGATGTCGTTGCTGGGCAATCCCGCATTGCCGAATAGGTGGTCGAGTGCTATCTGCCCCTCCAACCGTTATATTTGAAGGAGCCATCAGTATGGCGAAAGACTATGTGGTCAAAGATATCAGCCTTGCCGCGTTTGGCCGCAAGGAGCTGGACATAGCCGAGACAGAAATGCCGGGCCTGATGGCTTTGCGTGAGGAGTACGGCGATAGCAAGCCGCTCAAGGGTGCCCGCATTGTGGGCAGCTTGCACATGACAATTCAGACGGCCGTGTTGATCGAAACGCTGGTGGCTTTGGGCGCTGACGTCCGTTGGGCGTCCTGCAATATCTTTTCGACCCAAGATCATGCGGCAGCCGCGATTGCGGATGGCGGAACACCCGTTTTTGCGGTGAAAGGACAGACCCTGACCGAGCACTGGGACTACCTTGACCGGTCCTTTATGTTCCCGGAAGGCGCAAATCTGATCCTGGACGATGGCGGCGACGCAACACTTTATGTGCTGTTGGGCGCACGTGTCGAAGCTGGAGAAACCGGTTTGATCGAGGTGCCGACGTCTGAAGAAGAAGAGGCTATTTTCGCACAGATCAAAAAGCGGATGGCGGAATCTCCAGGCTGGTTCACCAAGACACGTGACGCGATCAAAGGTGTCTCCGAAGAAACCACAACCGGCGTCCATCGCCTCTATGATCTGCATAAGAAAGGCCAACTGCCCTTCCCCGCGATCAACGTGAACGACAGCGTCACGAAGTCCAAATTCGACAACAAATACGGGTGCAAGGAATCTCTGGTTGATGGGATCCGTCGGGCCACCGACACCATGATGGCCGGCAAAGTTGCCGTGGTCATGGGGTATGGGGACGTTGGCAAAGGCTCTGCTGCCTCACTCAGCGGTGCTGGCGCCCGTGTCAAAGTCACCGAAGTTGACCCGATTTGCGCGCTGCAAGCCGCGATGGATGGTTTCGAAGTTGTTCGTTTGGAAGACGTGGTTGGTGATGCTGACATCTTTATCACCACAACAGGCAACAAAGATGTAATCCGCATCGAGCACATGCGCGAGATGAAGGATATGGCGATCGTTGGCAACATTGGGCACTTTGACAATGAAATTCAGGTGGCCAGTCTCAAGAACCACAAATGGACAAACATCAAAGAACAGGTCGATATGATCGAAATGCCAAGTGGCAATCGGTTGATCTTGCTGTCTGAAGGTCGTTTGCTGAACCTTGGTAACGCGACAGGGCATCCGTCATTTGTCATGTCCGCCAGTTTCACCAACCAGGTATTGGCGCAGATCGAGCTGTGGATACGTGGCGACGAGTACGAAAACCAAGTTTACATCCTGCCGAAGCATTTGGATGAAAAGGTTGCGCGTCTGCATCTTGAACGTATCGGTGTCAAACTGACCGAGCTTAGTGGCGACCAGGCGTCTTACATTGGCGTCAAGCCCGAAGGGCCGTTCAAACCGGAACACTACCGCTATTAAGCGGCGTGCGATTTGACTGGAAAGAATTCCGCCCGGCCTTGCGTCGGGCGTTTTTCCGTGCAGCTCTCATTGTTCTATTGATCACGGGCTATGTGACCCTAATCCACCCCAAATCGCCCTTGCCCGACGAATGGCAGCCGCTGACACCGCTAAATGTCAACGCTCCAATTTCCGGGCTTACGCAATGGAAATTGCGAAACACATTGTCAAATGATGCATCCTGTTTGGCAGCCTTAGAAGAGGCATCGTTCGACGCCCTTGAGCCTCTGGTTGCGTCAGAACAATGTCATATCTCTCCACGTATCTCACTCAAACGTGTCGGTGGCGCCAGATTGAGCCCTGTTGAAACACGGTGCCAAACCGCCTTGCGCCTTTTGATGTGGGAAAAGCATGGGCTACAGGCGGCTGCAATTCGGCATTTGGGTCAACCAGTATCGGAAATAAAGCACTTTTCCAGCTACAATTGCCGTGCAATTCGCACGCTGCGTGGATCCACCGGCCGGATGAGCAGCCATGCCACGGCAGATGCCATAGATGTTTCCGGATTTCGCACCAACGACGGCGAACTCATTGACCTGAAATCACATTGGTCTGGTGATGATGATAAAGCGCGGTTTCTGAAGGATGCTTTCGCCGCTGCATGCATCTGGTTTCGGGTTTCCTTGGGGCCTGACTACAACGCGCTGCACGCCGACCACTTTCATTTACAAGGCAGTGGTTGGGGTTTGTGCCGATGATGGCCGAAGGGGAGAAAGAGCCAAGTTTTCCCTTTGAGCAGATACCAACAGTCGTTATCGTGACGTCAGCGCCAACTTGGGGGCTGAAACAGTAATTTGGGCCGGTTTTATCGGACAAGAGGGAGACTATTCATGGGAAAACGAGACGATTTGATTGCGCAATACGCGGATGATCTGCGCAACAAGTGCGGCATGCAGCCGGATATGGATCTGCTGACCAAGGTAACAATTGGCTGTGGACCTGCCATCTACAATGCAGACGCATCAACCGTTGCAGCGGGCCAAGCGTCCGAACTGGAAACCGTCAAGGACAATTTCCTGATCAAGAAGCTGGGCCTGGCAGATGGCCCGCAGCTGATGGAAGCAATCAACAACGTGATCGAAACCTATGGTCGTTCCGAGCGCAACAAATACCGCGCGGTTGTCTATTACATGCTGACCAAGCATTTTGGCAAAGAGTCGGTTTACGGCTAAAACCTCTCTTAATCAAAGATTTTGAGACGCTCGCCCAACTGGCGGGCGTTTCTCTTTTGGGCCGTTGGTGGAGATTTGAGTTTAATTCTAAGGACTTGGTGTTTGTGAATTACGTCTGATTCCGCTAGCTTACCAATAACAGGCCAGTACGGCCGAGACCTATTCGAAATACGCGTGTGGTGTGTAGGGAGCACGTGGGGTAACGGAGGGTGTCGGCTATTGCCTGCGCCCTCCGTTTGTTTTTTGGATCAGAACAACGTCAGAATGGCGCCCATGATCGCACTACCAAACGTTACATACCCAGCATCTATCAAAACAAGCTTAAATGGCCTGCCGCCAAATGCGTAACATGTTGCCAACCAAGGGCTGGCCATGAAAAGCCCGATGCCCAGTCCGGAAACAAAGCCTTTGTTGATTGTATCGATGCCGCTCAAGGCAAAGGTGTGGCGCATCATACCAGCGACAACCAAAGCCATTACAAAGGCAATCAGATACGGTTTGGGATCAGCGTTGTTGATCGGTTTGCCATCTTCGCCGGCTTCGACACCTGCCGCCGCCATCCAAGGTTTGGACAACGTCATATACCAGATCGCGCCGAACCCGTAAGACGCCATCGCAGCGACCAGAACGTTCAAAAGTTCCATTTTCCTACCCCTCAGTTAAAGCTCGTTTCAAAGAAGCTACGCCTAACAGACTACAGCTGCAGCCCGGCCAATTCACATACGATTTTCCATTCATCGGGCGTGACCGGCTGGACCGAAAGCCGTGAATTCTTGACCAAGACCATATCCGCAAGTCTTGGGTCGTCTTTGATCATTGCCAGCGTCACGGGCGTTTTGACGGGACTTACAGCTTTGATATCAACGCATTCCCATCGTTCGTCGTCCGTTGTGCTATCGGGGTGAGCAAGGGCTGACACCTCGACTATACCGACAACGGCCTTCTCCGTCTGACTATGATAAAAGAACCCCAGATCACCGATTTTCATCTGCCGCATGAAATTTCTGGCCTGATAGTTGCGCACCCCATCCCATTCTTCGCCGACATCGCCCTTTTGTACCTGCTGGTCCCAGCTCCAGGTCGAGGGTTCGGATTTGAACAGCCAGTATTGCATTAATCAGATCACCTTGTTCCACGGGATCAATTCAACCTGCGCAAACAGACCTGCATGCGCATAGGGGTCATTTGCAGCCCATGCCTGCGCCGCTTCCATATCGGGCACATCTAGAACCACCAGCGAGCCGCACATATTGCCTGCGTCATCCAGCAACGGTCCAGCCTGCGATACAACACCCGTTTCTTTGAGATAAGCGACATGGGCGTCGCGCGTATCGATACGTGTCTGCAATGCGCCCGGCTTGTCGCGGGCTATCAGGGCTATCAGCATTATTCTTCCTTTAGTGGTCTTGATAACAGCATATCCATGGCTTGTCGGACGTGCAATTTCCCATCGATCAACGCAACAACAACTGAAGTGATGGGCATGTCGAGTTTCATTTTCTTTGCCTGTTCGATGACCGCGCATGCGGTTGATGCGCCCTCAACGGTAATTTGACTGTCAAATTCTTTATTTTGACCCAAACTCTGCCCAAAATGATAGTTTCGTGACTGATCTGACGTACAAGTCAGGGTCAAATCCCCAAATCCCGACAACCCAGCCAAGGTTTCGGGCTCAGCGCCCAGTTCAGCCGCCATGCGCGCCATTTCCGCATAGCCGCGCGTCATCAGCGCCGCGCGTGCACTTTCCCCTAAGCCCGCACCGATCGCGGCACCGCAGGCAATGGCAACCACGTTTTTGAGCGCACCACCCAATTCTGCGCCGATCGTATCTGTGGTTCGATATATGCGCAGGTTTGAGGTGGTGAGTGCCTCTTGTAGCCCGAGTGAGGCATCTGCATCCGCGCAGGCAAGCGTTAAGGCTGTTGGCAATCCGCGGGCAATGTCGTTGGCAAAGCTTGGACCTGTCAGCATAGCCGGCGTTGCAGAGGGAACGGTTTGCGAGATGATCTGTGTGGGCCCCAATCCAGTACCGTGCTCAACGCCTTTGCAACAGGCAACAAGCTGGCAATTGGTCAGTTTCGATCCGTGTTCGTCCAAAAGGCCGCGCAATTTCTGCGTTGGAACGGCCAACAGACAAATGCTGCCAGCATCCAATGAAGACAGTGTCGAAATGGGTCTTAATGATTGCGGTAAGTTGATGCCCGGCAAGCGGCCGGTGTTTTCTCGGTTTTGCGCCATTGAAGACGCGATCTCCGGGTTGCGGGCCCAAAGATCAACATGCCCGTTACCCGCCAATGTGACGGCCATCGCGGTGCCAAAAGCTCCGGACCCCAGAACAGTTATCATGCCTTTGCCCCCTTTTTCCCGCTGCCGAGCATGGATGGGCTGGTTTGATCAAGCGGCCATCGGGGCCGCGCTGCAAGCTGCATTGTATCGCTGTGCCCTTTTAGGAAAAGCTCAGCCCCTGCATAGGCAATCATGGCCGCATTGTCGGTGCAAAGGGACAATGGTGGCGCCACAAATAATGTACCGTGTGCCGCACAAAGCGTGTCTAATCCCGCCCGAATTGAAGTATTTGCCGCCACACCTCCGGCGACGGCAAAGGTGGGCGCATCGCCTGACAATGGCAAATAAACCTGCAGTGCGCGCCGCACTTTTTCGACCAGCACGTCAGCAACGGCACGCTGAAAACCCGCACATACATCAGCCCGATCCGCGCGGCTCAATCCACCCTTCTTGGCGATAATTTGATCTCGCGTTCGCAAAACCGCGGTCTTCAGTCCGGAAAAGGACATGTCGCAACCCGGGCGGTCCAATAGCGGGCGGGGGAATTTGAAGTGGTGAAGATCGCCTGTTTTGGCTTCCTGTTCGACCAGAGGTCCACCCGGAGCACCCAGCCCCAGCAGGCGCGCGATTTTATCAAAAGCTTCGCCCGGAGCGTCATCTATCGTGCCACCTAAACGTTTGAAGTCATCACAGCCATTCACGATGAGAATTTGGCAATGGCCCCCTGAAACGAGCAACATCAAATAGGGGTAGGTGACAGCATCGGTCAGGCGTGGCGTCAAAGCATGTCCCGCCAGGTGGTTCACCCCAATCAACGGAAGGCCCGTGCCCGCCGCGATACCCTTAGCACACATGACGCCAGACATCACGCCACCGATCAAACCGGGCCCGGCAGTCACCGCGACGGCGTCAAGATCTGAAAGGCCACAATTCGACTGTTTCAGAGCCTCTTTCACGCAAATATCCAGTTTTTCGGCATGGGCGCGTGCGGCTATTTCCGGGACGACACCGCCAAAATCGGCATGCAAGTTATCCTGACCATGCACGATTGACGATAGAATTTGCGCAGGGCCATCGGGTTCCAACCGAACGACGGCTGCGGCTGTGTCGTCACAGCTGCTTTCCAGTCCCAAAAGTGTCAACGCTTTTGCCATGTGGCCACCCGTTGCGTGTTGCCTCTTTGGCAGGTATCACCACAGCCGCGTGCAAACAACACCGGAGCATTGATGCCGCCCACCATCTTGATCACGCGACCTGAAATGGCGGCCCTGACGTTTGCCGATCAGTTGCGCGCGATGTTTGGATGTGAAGTGCCCATACTATTGTCGCCGCTTATTCGGATAGAAAATTCTGGCGCATTGCCAGATATGGATCCGATCGATGTTCTGATTTTTACGTCAAGGAATGGCGTCGATGCGTTTTCCGAGATGTCAAATCGACGGGACATTCTTAGTTATTGCGTGGGACCTGCGACAACACAGAGCGCCCGTGCCGCGGGATTTGAGGCAATCTCTTGTGATGGGACGGCGGCGGATATTATCGCGCGACTAAAGGCAGACCAAATTTCCGGTCCCTGCCTTCATGTCCGGGGCGAGCATGCCATTGGCGATATCGCGGAACGCCTGACACAAGAAGGTATCTCAACCGAAGAGGCAATTTTGTATCGGCAAGTGGCCGTTCCGCTGACGCCGGATGCTCAAACCTTGTTACAGGGTGAAGAAGCGGTGGTTCTTCCCCTTTTCTCGCCGCGCACTACCAGATTAGCGTTTGCGATGGAGTGCATAGCGGCGCCATTGAAGGTAATTGCGATGAGCGAGGCGGTAGCGGCGCAAGTTCCAAATAGATTTTCGGGTGAGATGATAATCGCCGAAAGCCCCAATGCAGATGCAATGTTGGCGGCGATTGACAAGGTAATCAGGGCGGGGAAGCCGCTTGAGGGATAAAATCTGGCGCAGTAAGGTCTTCTGGGACGCATAAGTGTGTGAGATTCGAAAAGGGTGGCGGACGTTGGCGAGAAAAAAGAAATCTGCAAAAGCGGCTGACAACGAATCTGAGCTGACATCGCCGGACGCGAACGTTGAAAATGTTAAGGCGGACAACACAACTGACATTGAAGGGAATGCTGAGCCGTCATCTGACAGTTATGTCTTGGACGCGGAAATTCTAGCAGAAGACGCGGCTGTAGAAGAGGTTCAGGGCGAGTCGGATCAGGTCGATGACGTGCCCGAAGAAATGACCGAGATGTCTGACAGTGAATCAGAAGCCACTGATGACAGCGCTGATGAGGTGTCAGACCTCGATGCACCAGAGACGTCAGAGACAGTTGAAGCCCAACCGGCTCCAATGCCTGAGCCACCGCAAGATCCGCCAAACGTATTTATCCCAATGCTATTGGGCGGATTGGCGGCAGGTGCCATCGGGTATGGTGCGGCAACCTATTGGCAACCCGCCACGCCAGGGAATGAAACAGCTTTGACGGAAATTCAAAGCGCTTTGGACGCACAATCAGGGTCCTTGTCTGAATTGGGTGACCGCCTTGGCGCGCTGGAGACCCAAGAAACGCCAGCACCCACCAGCGACTTGAGTGGTGTCGAGGAGGGGCTTGCAACCAACGTTGCAGCCATAGCGGCTCTTGCGGATCGCCTTGCAGAGTTCGAAACGCGTTTGGATGGGTTTGAACAACCTTCAGCGAACGCCGGTGATGGCGCCTCCAGTGCTGCTCTCGAACAATACGAAAAAGAGTTGAAGGAGCTGCAATCCACCGTCGATGCCATGGCGGATAATGCTGCATTGATGGAACAAAACGCCCAGTCCGCAGCACAGGCCACGCTTCAACGCGCCGCTCTAACGCGCGTTCAAACGGCGCTGGATACCGGCACTGGATACCAATCTGCTCTGGCAGATTTGGAGGGGCTGGGTGTTGATGTCCCAGAGCCTTTGAAGGCCGCGGCAGACACGGGCGTTGCATCGCCTGATGCGCTGCAAGACAGTTTTCCGGATGCCGCACGCGCCGCTTTGGAGCTGTCACGCGATGCGGGGACAAACGCTGGTGAGGGCGGCTTTGCATCGTTCTTGAAAAGCCAGCTCGGTGCCCGTTCTTTAGAGCCGCGTGAAGGGGATGACCCCGACGCCGTTCTGTCGCGCGCAGAGGCAGCAGCGCGTGAAGGTCGATTTAATGACGCATTGGCTGAAATTGAAGGGCTGCCCGAAGAAGGGCGTGCCGCATTGTCTGAATGGTCTGCTGAGGTGACCAAAAGACTTGAAGCCGTTTCTGCCGCTCAGGCGCTGAGCGACAGTTTGAACTGATACCGAAAGGGCAAGCGTAATGCTGTGGTCAATTATTAAGATTGTTGTTTTCATCGCCCTTGTTGCGGCCGCTGCCATGGGGGCGGTTTATCTGCTCGAACTTGACGGTGGTGTGCGCATTGTCATGGCGGGGCAAGAATTCAACCTTACACCTTTGACTGCTGTCGTTGCATTGCTGGTCCTTGTGATCGCGATCTGGATATTCCTGAAACTGGCCTCACTGTTGATTGCGGTTCTCAAGTTTATAAACGGTGATGAAACAGCGATCTCGCGTTATTTCGACCGAAATCGCCAGCAGAAAGGATATCAGGCCCTGTCGGAAGGCATGATGGCACTTGCATCTGGCGAGGGCGATTTGGCCATGGCGAAGGCCGGTCGTGCGGAAAAATATCTCAGCAAACCCGAGCTTACAGAATCTGATCACAGCACAAGCTGCTGAAATGTCGGGGAACCGGCGCAAAGCCGAGGAAGTCTACAAACGCCTTCTTCAGAACGAGAAAACGCGTTTTGTTGGCGTGCGCGGAATCCTCAAGCAAAAGCTCGCAGACGGCGATACCGAAACTGCCCTCAAGCTTGCGGAGACCGCATTTGCTCTGAAACCAAAGCATTCGGAAATTCAGGATACGTTGCTGAAACTACAGGCCCAGAACGAAGACTGGTCCGGTGCGCGCGAAACGTTGAATGCCAAGCTCAAGCACGGCTCTTTGCCGCGCGATGTGCACAAGCGCCGAGATGCAGTTTTGGCGCTATCTGAGGCGCGTGATATTCTGGATGATGGCAAAGACATCGAGGCGCGCGAGGCCGCGATAGAGGCCAATCGGCTATCACCTGATCTGGTTCCCGCGGCCGTACTTGCGGCGCGGAGCTACATCGCGAACGGGTCGAAACGCTATGCGGCGCGTGTGGTGAAAAAGGCGTGGGCGGTACGGCCCCACCCAGATCTTGCCGCCGCATTTGCAGAGATCGAACCCGAAGAAACCCCGGCGGCCCGTATCAAGCGATTTGCCAAGTTGATGAAAGTGCATCCCGAAGATCGTGAAACCAAATTGCTGGCAGCAGAGCTTCACATTGCCGCTGAAGATTTCCCGGAAGCACGGCGTTCCCTCGGTGATTTGGCTGAAGTTGACCCGGATGCCCGTGCGCTTACAATCATGGCCGCAGTAGAACGTGGTGAAGGCGCGTCGGACACTGTCGTCAAAGGTTGGTTGACGCGGGCATTGTCCGCGCCGCGTGGTCCGCAATGGGTCTGCGACAATTGCCACCACATCCATGCCGAATGGGTACCTGCCTGCGATAACTGCCAGTCCTTTGACACGTTGAGCTGGACAGCGCCGCCCGCGAGCACGGTCAGCAGCCCGACAGGCGTTGAAATGCTGCCCTTGATTGTGGGAGCCATCGAAGATCAGTCGGACATGGCTGAGGAAGAAGCTGCGGTTGAAGTTGAAATGGATCCCGTTGAGGATGTTCAGGACGCGGAAATCGTAGAAGATTCCGAGCCGGAAACCGCCGAAAAAGCAGCCAGCTAAACCCCGCCATCGTGTCGGCATTTTTAAACACTAAATCGCCGATTTAGACGCGTTTTCTGCGCCAATACTCCGTTGTCTGAAGCCGGCGGAGTACTTCTGGATGTTCGGTTGCCTGCAAAATCCTCAATTTCAATGATCAATAGATGTACTGCAGCTGGCTTTGGGTTGCGAAATCTGTCGCGAACAGCTCCGGGTTTTGAACCCGACGAGAATATCACAAATGCCGTTTAAATGCCCGAAACTTGCCATTTTGCTTGGATACGAAAACGAAACCTTTGCTAGGCTAAAAATAAAAAAACAGGATTGAAGCAGTGACCGATACGGCAACACCATCAAAATCTTTCGCGGATCTTCCGTGGATCAGAAACGCCCGTTTTGATATGGGATTCATCTTTGGCCTCCTGGCACTTTCGTGTGTCACAGGATTGGTCATTTTGTTCGAACCCACGCTTTTCTATCCGATCCTCGTGATCGATTTGTGGTTTCTTGGCTATCACCATGTGATTTCCACTTTCACACGAATTTGCTTCGACAAAGATAGCTTTCGTGAACACAAGTTCCTGATGGTTGGCTTGCTGCCAATTGTAATTGTGGCAACCCTCGGTGTGGTCTGGATCGCCGGTCTTTGGGTAATTGTGACTATCTATTTCTATTGGCAATGGTACCATTACACCCGTCAGAGCTGGGGCATTTCACGTGCCTACCGCGGCAAAGACCGCGAAGCGAGTTACGAAGACGGCTGGTTGGATCAGGCTATCTTTTATGCAATCCCCGTTTTCGGGATCCTGAGCCGCTCCGCAGAACAGCATCCGACATTCATTGGCATGGAATTGTGGTCAATACCCGTTCCGCAACCGGTTTCCGATTTGTCTGGTTACATCGCCATTGGTCTTCTGGCGTATTGGGTTCTTGCCCGGTTGAAGGCGGCAGCCGATGGGCAATTGGCCGTTGTGCACACCATGTATATGATGACGCATTTTGCCATCTTCTATCTTGCCTATATCGCAACGGCGGACATTACGCTTGGCTGGCTCATGATTAACATCTGGCACAACGCGCAATACATTCTCTTCGTCTGGATGTATAACAACAAACGCTTCAGCGGCGGTGTTGATCCTGATGCGAAGTTTTTGTCGTACATTTCGCAATCCGGTCGCATGTGGCTTTACATGCTCAGCTGTGTCGCGATCACGGGTGTCGTTTATTGGGGCGTTTTGCGCGCAATCGACTGGCTGTTCTTTGCAGGCTTGTCAGCAACCATTGTTCTCTATCAAATCGTCAACTTCCATCACTACATGGTCGACAGCAAGATCTGGAAACTGCGCAAACCCAAAATTCAGCAGACGCTAGATATCGACTGATCCGGTTGTTCTCAACATGCGTACGCAGGTTATGTCGCGGGACGTAAACAGCAAAGGAGCGCGGCAGTCACGACTGCCGTTTCTCCATTTTGGACAATCAATGCCAAAGCATTCCGGAACAGAAAATGCGACTGGTGGTGTTTCGCTCGTGTTGCGATTGGCCGTGTTGGCGGGTTTGATCGCTGCAGTCCTTTTACTGGTCGACACTAAAGCCGTTTTAGAAAGCTTGAAAACAGTCTCGTGGCGCGTCTTCGGTGCCATGACGGCCCTGCATATCGTGATCATATTACTGGTGTCCTGCCGGTTTGCCGTCATCGCGCGCGTGTCGGGTGCCAATCTCAAAATCGCGGATGCCACCAAACTCACATTTGCCTCCACGCTTGCGAATATGCTTCTACCGACATCTCTTGCCGGCGACGCCGGGCGGGTTTTCCTGGTGCGCAGGTTCGGGCTAACCCTAAAGTCAGCGATGCGCGCAGGTGTCTTTGACCGGATCATCGGATTGGCATCACTGGGGATGATTGTGCTTGCAGGCGCTCTTGTAGAGCCCACGATTACTCCGATTTGGATCGTCGGCTGTGTTTGCGCAGCCGCCCTTGCTGCAATTCTGCTTATGTTTTGGCGCAGGGTTCCGTCCAATAAGCCATCGGACGACACCGCGTCTTTTCAGGTCGAAACACGCGGCATGCTCGCGAAGACTGTCGTATTGTCTCTGGCAGCACACCTGGTTTCCATCATCATCGCATATTCGTTTCTGAGCAGCCAACCTGTGGTTATCAGTGTCGCACAACTTCTCGTGTTGTTTCCGGCTGTGCTTTTGGCGGCGTCCATCCCGATTTCAGTTGGTGGATGGGGCACACGGGAACTTGCCGCGGCCGGCGCCTTTGCAATGATTGGTGTCGATACGTCCGTCGCCATCGCTTTGGCATTTTTATTCGGCGTCACTCAAGTTGCCGCAGCAGGGCTGGGCAGCGCATTTTTTGCAGTGTTCAGCATAAATTCCGAACCCAAGAATGACTGAACCACAACGGCACATAGCGTCCTTCAGCGTTACAATGCTTTGTATTTCAGCGCTTCTGTTGCATTTCCACGATCAATTTTGGTGGCCAGTCGATGAAGGCGTATATGCCTATGTTGCACAGCGGGCGAACGCAGGGGATGTCATCCATCGCGACGTCATTGATTTGCATGGTGGATACGGCAACATTCTCAACGCTTTGGCATTCAAGGCTTTTGGCGAAGACCTGTTGAGCCTCAGATATCCGTTGGTTATGCTGGCTCTTCTTCAATGCCTTATTGCCTATGTTTTGTTGATGAAAAGCGGACGAGTTGTGGCATCTGCTGGTGCATTCACAGTGGCTGCCTTTTCTTTCGTTCAATTCCCAAACCCGAGCGCCAATTGGCACGCCTTAGCCGCGTTTTTCTGCCTCTGCCTTTGTCTTGAAAAATTACCAAAGGGATCGCCGACACGCTTTATTCTGGCGGGTTTTTTAGTAGGTCTTTGTTTCTTCACGCGCCAGCTCAGCGGCGTTTTCCTGGCGTTGGGCCTGGTTTGCGTATTGCTCAACGAAGTATCACGCGAAACGCCGGAAAGTCGTGGCCCCGCGATCCTTGTTGGTGGCATTTCGTTTGCAGGGCTACTCGTCTACTTGACTTCGAAACAGCATATGTTCGGTCTGATCTGGGGCGGGATCTGGCCATTGATACTGATGTTGGTTGCCACTCTGCACGCCAGACTTTCATGGCGTGACGCTGGAAAAATGACCGTATGGGTTTTGGGCGGTTTCCTTCTGGCGGGAATGCCGCTCGCATTGCTCGCATTGTCGATGGGCGCATTTTCCTATTGGACGTCAGACATTCTTTTCTCTGCCCTGATGATCAATGGTCAGGATTTCATTGCGCAGGCCAGTTTTTTGACAGTGATACAATTGGCACTCCAGAATATCGTCACCGCGGCGGGATTCGTCCCAATGCTTTCTGGTGTGGCATGGCTGTTTCTGGTTCTTTGCGTGCCACTATTCAGCGCGTATTGCTGTTTCGCCCTTATCCGCAGAAAGCACGTGCCGCCCACGGCCATTTTGGCGGTTTTCTGGGCCATTGGTGCACTACATTACCAGATCCCCATTTACCTGCTCTTTGTGATACCAGCGATATTGTTTGCAATGCTGCACATGTCCCCGAAGTCCACAATCAGTGTAGGCCTGGTTGCCCTGTCGGCTTGGGCGTTGGTTTTTCAGGCGGCCCAGCCCCTCGAAAGAGGGTTGAATGGCACCATTGCAGGTCACCGAAGCCCGCCCAATGTCGCCGCCAATCTTCCACGGGTCAGCCTGAGGCTGCAGGCCAGTGACATCGAAATCTACCGTCAGATCACAACGGCGATCGAAGCACGCGCGCGACCTGACGAGCCATTGATGACGCTGCCCATGGATCCGGAACTCAATTTCATGACGGGTCGCGCAAGCCCCGTGCGATATTACGGCACGCCTTTGGGGTTACGGCAGGAAAGTGATGTCGCCGAAACGCTTTCAGCGCTAGATGCTGCAGCACCGCTCTTTGTAGTGCATCGACGTCAGGACAAATACTTGTCCGCGCTCAGCGCGACACTTCTCGCACAAGTTCAGGCCCGGTCGAACGCGCCTGTCTCGATTGGTCCATTTGATCTCTACCGCTATCAGAAAGCGCAGTAGCCGCGCGCGTTTGCTGTTGAACAATAAATTCAGGCCGCCTTTTGACCTCTTCGTAAATCTTGGCGATGTAGATGCCGATGATCCCCAGACCGATCATCAGGATGGATCCGATAAGGATCAAAAGCAAAATGACGGTCGAAAACCCGGGAACGGCGCTGCCGGTCATCCAGAGCCAGAATGTACGCGCACTCAAACCAACGGCCACAACCGCGAAACACGTGCCCAGCATCGTCATCAGATGCATCGGAGTTGTGCTGAACGACACGATGGAATCCAACGCCAACCGGATCAGTTTGGTTGATGACCATTTGCCATCCCCGGCAAGACGCGGTGCCACATCAAATAAGAGCGTATGCTGTTCAAATCCGAGCCAGCCAACCAGGCCACGATAAAACCGCTCTCGTTCTGGCAAGGCATTCAGGCAATCAACAACCTCGCGGTCCAGTAGCTTGAAATCGGATGCATTGCCAACATCTATGCCGGCCAACCGGTGGAACAGACCGAAATAGCGCCGGGTCATCCACGCCTTTACAGGCCCTTCGTTTTCCCGCGTGCGTTTGACAGTGTTTATGACCTTCGCCCCGGATTGCCAAAGTGCGAACATCTCCGGGATCAGTTCTGGTGGGTGCTGCAGATCTGCATCAATTGTCACAACGGCCGAGCCTGTTGCCGCTTTCAAACCAGCGGCAATCGCAGCTTCCTTGCCGAAATTTCGGGACAGCCGCACACCATTGATGCTCGGATGCGATGCCGCGATATCCCGGATAACGTGCCACGTTGCATCTGCCGAACCATCGTCGACGATAATGTACTCAACATGTCCTAAAGTGTCAGCATGACTGCGAATTGCAGCGACCGCATCTGCCAGTCCATCAGCTTCGTGATAGGCTGGAATGACAACAGACAGTAGCGGTGTGGACTTCATCCTTCACTCCGATGTTTGGCTCGATAACTGATCGTGGTTGCGGGCAATGTAACGCTCATCTTGTCAGTCCAGCGCGGGCCGCGAATACCAAATTTCGACAGGACCAGCGACAGCGGAAAGACATGAGGGTAAGGCACACGCTCCGCAACGTCCATCCCGGCACGTTTGAAAAGATCGGGAAGCGTTTTTGCGTCGAAAAACGAAACATGCTCTGGATATTTGAAAGACGGCCAGCGACGACCCATGATGTGGCGGAAAATGCTGCCCATATGCGGAGCTGCGAGAATGATACTACCGCCCGGCTTCAGCCGTTTTGCCAAGCTTTCTACAAAGGCGACCGGCTCGTAAATATGTTCGATGACATGTGTGGCCACGATGCAATCAAATGCAGGCCGATCTTCCAGCTCTTCGATGCTAAGATAAATGTCTGCGCCGGTCAGGGAACG
This sequence comes from Roseovarius sp. JB2-10, assembly GCF_055693585.1. Taxonomy (NCBI): domain Bacteria; kingdom Pseudomonadati; phylum Pseudomonadota; class Alphaproteobacteria; order Rhodobacterales; family Roseobacteraceae; genus Roseovarius; species Roseovarius sp. JB2-10. The sequence continues at coordinate 1,079,449 of NZ_CM146337.1, forward strand.
CGCCTCTTCCGCAGTACTTGGCGAAAGCTCCACGCCAACGCGCTCGTCAAATCGGTCGCGGGCTTCATCCAACAGATAACCTGGCCCACACCCAACTTCCAGCAAGGCACCACCTGATGCGCCTTGCTTTTCAATCGTGTCCAAAAGTTTCCGGAACGTCGCACGCAGACTGCGCTCCTGAACGGAATAATCTTCGTAGCCGGACACGCCATCGCCGCCGGCAAAATAATCATCGCTTTCATAAAACCTGTTGGCCTCTTCCGCCGACAAGCGGGGGCTCAGGAAGGACAACGTGCAGGATTTGCAACGTTTAACCTTGAACGGAAGTTGCGCGTAGGGCGTGTTTTCAGCGTCTGCGCTGCCGCACATTGGGCAAGCGGTATCTTCCACTTGCCAATTTGTCTCAAAGTTCGAATGTGCCGTCATGTCGTTCATACGTATCGCCTCATGCCCGTAACTCTTTCACAAGTTTTCTGACGGGATATTGAAATCGTAATAGCCGATTTTCCCCATCTTTCCTACTTACAGGCATAAAGAGCTATCGTGTCAAATTCGGGGCCGATATCGGTCAAAGGTCGGACCCAAGGCCTTTTCTGAACAATCCACCGGCAAAAAAGTAGTCTACAAGATGCTTCTGACTGATTTGCTAACACGAACGCCATTGAAAATCCCGTCGGCGCACTTGGTAACGGTCTCTAATCAGAGCATAGATGCCGGCCGGAGTATGGCATGTCACACCGTCGGGCTGGCTTAAATCTGATTGAAAACGCGGTGATATCGGTATTTGGTAGCGTCGCAGTTTGAAATTTCCGGCGAGCGTCTCTGATATGCAGCATGACATTGGATGGATAGTTGGCCCGGTTGATGCAGGTGCACCAGTGCCGAACAAGCGTGGCTCGTCAATATGCACCAGCCCGAAAACTGAAAATGCGACACTATCAAAAGGCAAATCAGATTGACGGTTGAGTATGCAAAAACGGAGTTTGACTTTTACACGCACTACGATGCGGTTCCCTATGCCGACACTCAACAAAATGGGAAAGACGTAACGCTCCATTGTTCGCTGTATCTGCCAAGGACAATTGACCATCCTCCACCTCTTTTTGTCTGGTTCCACGGCGGCGCATTTAAGTTTGGAAACCACCGGCAGAAAATGTCACAGAGATTGGGTCGCAGACTTTCCAAGCAAGGCATTGCCGTTGCATCTGTTCAGTATCGTTTGTGGGGTACGGTTGATGATCTTTCAGAGTCGGTATCGCGTTGCGTTGAAGACTACCAATCGCATCAAAGTAACCTTATCCGGCCAGGATTGTGTGAATTCAGGTCGCTTGTGGCGCTTGAAGATGGGGTGCGGTTTTTGTCTTGGGCGTCCGAGGAAGCGCGCAACTTTGGCTGGTCAGAAAAGCTTGTATTGGGAGGTACGTCAGCCGGTGGCATTACAGCCTACAACATTGCCTTTGGCGCACCACATGTTGGTCTGAAAACGCCAGAAATTAGTGGTGTTTTTGCAAGTTCAGGTGGGTTCAATTATCCGAATTTTGTTACCTCGAGCGCCAATTTTCGCTCACTGGCGTTGCATAATCCACTAGACAAACGCGTGTCGGTCAAAGGGGTACTAATGCTAAAGCGTGCTTTGGGCGAACAAATGGAATTGCTTGAAGATGAAGCGCATATTCATGGCCATTGCGAACTTTCACCAGAGGAGCATAAATCTGCGACCTACAAGCGCATCGCCGAGTTTGTCAGGCGGGCAGCGAGTTAGTTCGATCCCGAAGGCTAAATTAGATTTTTTAGGGGAATTGGTGCCCAGGAGAGGACTCGAACCTCCACGTCCATACGGACACTAGCACCTGAAGCTAGCGCGTCTACCATTCCGCCACCTGGGCAGGTGTCGTGAAGCAGGCGTTTAGACCTGCGTTCGGACGGAGTCAACGTTGATTTTGCTGAAAGCACGTTCACCATATCAACTTGTCCAATGCGCCATGGGGCGATAGGAAGAAGTGTCTAATTCTCTGCTCGGAGACATGTCATGTCCAAGCTTGTTACCATTTACGGCGGATCGGGATTTGTCGGGCGATACATTGCGCGGCGTATGGCCAAAGCGGGATGGCGTGTGCGGGTTGCTGTTCGACGCCCTAATGAGGCGATGCATGTCAAACCGTACGGTGTTGTTGGTCAGGTCGAGCCGGTCTTGTGCAACATCCGTGACGACGTGAGCGTTCGCGCCGTCATGCAGGGCGCCGACGCCGTTGTGAATTGCGTTGGCACGTTTGACCGCAAGGGTCGCAACAATTTTGACGCCGTGCAGCATGAGGGTGCTGAACGTGTTGCCCGTCTGGCCGCTGCGGAGGGCGTCAGGCATCTGGTGCATATTTCCGCGATTGGTGCGGATGCTACCTCCAATATCCTTTATGCGCGCAGTAAAGGGCAAGGCGAGGAAGGCATTTTGAAACACTTTCCGTCCGCAACCATTCTTCGACCGTCGGTGATTTTCGGACCGGAAGATGGGTTTTTCAACAGATTTGCATCCATGTCTCGCTTGGGTCCAATTCTGCCGGTTGTTGGCGCGGATACAAAATTCCAAACCGTTTATGTTGATGACGTTGCAAAAGCGGCGGAATTGGGCATCACGGGTGCCTCGAAGCCGGGGATTTATGAGCTCGGCGGCCCGGACGTGAATACGTTCCGTGAGCTCATGCAGCAAATGCTGGGCGTTATCCGTCGCCGGCGTTTGATATTGAACATTCCGTTTTGGGCTGCGTCGATCATGGCGGCTGCTATGGAGTTGGTTCAAACTCTGTCTCTGGGTTTGATCTCTCCGCAAATTACGCGTGATCAGGTCAAAAGTCTGCGTGTGGACAATGTGGTCTCCGAGGGCGCTATGGGATTTGTTGAACTGGGCATCGACCCTGTTGCAACCGAAGCTGTTCTACCGGACTACTTGTGGCGTTTCCGTCCTGCCGGCCAATATGAAGCGATCAAGGAATCCGCTGATAACCTGCGTGCCTGATCAGCTATAAGCGATTCCCAAAAGAACCAAGCCCATAGCAACGCGGTACAACACGTAAGGTGTGAAACTGACGCTTTTCAATAGTCGCATCATGAGCACCAAAGCCAAAAGCGCGGCCACAAAAGACAGAACCGCCGCTATGCCGCAGTCGCGCAGGAGATCCATATCCGCGTCGAGCGCGACTTTGCCACCCAGATAGACGCCGCTGGCAATAATGGTTGGAATGGACATCAACATGGCCAGCTTGGCCGCGTCATGTCGATCGTATCCCAAGAAGCGCGCGCCGGTGATTGTAATGCCTGATCGCGATGTGCCTGGGATAAGAGCAATCGCCTGCCAAACACCCATTGTCATAGCGTCCGAAATCGTCCAGTCCCCAGATTTCTTTTTTGTTTCGCCGCTCTGATCCGACCAATAGAGCAAAATGCCGAAAATCAGCATCGCCCATCCGATGGTTTTTATCGTGCGCAGATCTTCATAGAGACCGGTCAGTTTAAGCAACAGGCCAAACGCGATCACAGGCACGGATGCAACCAGCAACAACAGGGCCAGCCGCGCGCCTTCGGTATCCGTACGCCCCACTGCCAGACGCGGCAGACCGCTCAGGGCCAAGCGTACATCAGACCAGAAATAGAGGATAACCGCAAAAAGCGTTCCAACGTGAACAGCGACATCAACCGCCAAACCTTGGTCCTCGTGTCCCATCATATGCGGAAGGAGAATCAAATGTCCCGAAGAAGAGACCGGTAGAAATTCCGTAATGCCCTGCACAACGGCGACCATGAACAAATGAAAAAAGGTCATTCCGGGCGTCCTGTGTTTGCCTCGACCACAGCTATAAACCATCGGGATACTGAGGGAAGATCGTATTTAGGTCCGAAGTGGAATTAAATATAGGGCGAAAACCCGCCGCACTTTCGTGGGCGTACTGATTTAATTGATAATAGGTCATCTTTTATGACTTTATTTCGACGGGCAGTTCCTCTAGACATGCCAAGCACCCAAGAGAATCTGGAGAAAGTGCTGTGGCGAAGCAACCGATGTTGAAATTCGTATCTGTGGAGCGTGACATGCCGGAAAAGCGCCCGGCAGATGTTCGAAACACAGATTTTCAGGAAATCTATTCTGAATACGCTGCCGCGAAAGCGCAGGAGCAGTCGAGCAGGTGCAGTCAATGCGGTGTGCCCTACTGCCAATCGCATTGCCCGCTGCACAACAATATTCCGGATTGGTTGCGGATGACCGCCGAAGGGCGTCTGCGCGAAGCCTATGAGCTGAGCCAGGCCACAAACACGTTCCCTGAAATTTGCGGCCGCATTTGCCCACAAGACCGCCTGTGCGAAGGCAATTGCGTGATCGAACAGTCGGGTCATGGGACAGTCACGATTGGATCTGTCGAGAAGTACATCACCGATACGGCCTGGGAAGAAGGCTGGATTGTGCCCCCATCGCCAACACAGGAACGTGCTGAATCTGTTGGTATCATTGGCGCCGGCCCAGGTGGATTGGCGACAGCAGATGTTTTGCGGCGCGCGGGTGTTCAGGTGGTGGTCTATGATCGTTATGACCGCGGTGGTGGCCTGCTTACCTATGGCATTCCGGGCTTTAAGTTAGAAAAAGACGTTGTGATGCGTCGGATCGAACAACTTGAAAACGGCGGCGTTTCGTTTGTGATGAACTGCAATATCGGCGAAGACATGAGCTTTGACGAATTGCGGGCAAAGCACAGTGCGTTGATCATCGCCACCGGCGTTTACAAGTCACGTGAGTTACAAGGCCCGGGGTCGGGTGTCGCCGGGATTGAACGCGCGATCGATTTCCTGACGGCCAGTAACCGGATGAGTTTCGGTGATACAGTCCCGGAATTCGAAAGTGGCGCTCTCAATGCCGAAGGTAAGCGCGTCGTTGTCATCGGGGGTGGCGACACCGCGATGGATTGCGTCCGTACCGCGGTGCGACAAGGCGCAAAGTCAGTAAAATGCCTGTACCGCCGAGACCGGGAAAACATGCCGGGCAGCCAACGCGAAGTTGCCAATGCCGAAGAAGAAGGCGTTGTTTTTCAATGGCTCAGCGCGCCCAAAGGCTTCACAGGTGACCCTGTTTCCGGCGTAATGGTGCAACAAATGCGTCTGGGCGCACCAGACGCGAGTGGACGGCAAAGCCCGGAAGAAATCGAAGGCGCAATTGTCGAAGAACCCGCTGATCTTGTGATCAAGGCACTGGGGTTCGAACCTGAAGACCTGCCTACACTCTGGGGGCAAGAAGACCTCGAAGTAACCAGCTGGGGCACGATCCGGGCTGAATTCACCACGGGTCGGACGGCGATGGACGGCGTTTTTGCCGTTGGTGATATTGTCCGGGGCGCCTCGCTTGTGGTCTGGGCCATTCGTGACGGTCGCGATACTGCGGATGCGGTCTTGGACTACCTGAACACTTCTGCGGCGGTAGCAGCGGAATAAAGATGAACGAAACCGTCCAAATGAATGCGGCACGCACGACGTACCAGGACGACGATCTCATGATCCGTTGGCTTCCGGGGAATTCGTCACGGCTGATACTCGCATTCAGCGGAGTTCAGCACGGGCTGGGCGGAATGCCGATGGACGAATTCATCGGCACTGCGTCGGGCGGCGCGTCAAACCATGTTCTCTTTGTCAGTGATATGCAGCGTAGCTGGTATTCACGCACCGGACTTGTCGAAAAGATCGTTGAACAGGTGACCATTTTTGCTCAAGAGCACGGTATCGAACACATGGACTCTGTTGGCAATTCAATGGGCGGCTACGGCGCAATCCGGTTCTGTTCAGTCCTTCCGATCCGATTTGCTGCGGCCTTTGCCCCACAAATTTCGATGGACTTGTCCGTTATCGATGAACCGAGGTGGAAAGGATACCGCCCTGCATTTGGCGACGCGCTTTTACCATCCCTCGCCGGTCCAATCCTTGAAAGCACATCCCAAATTTTCATAACCATGGGGGCTGGCGGTCATTTGGAGCGTGCGCAGGCCGCGCTTTTGCCGAATGCCAAAAATCTACACCTGCGGTTGCTACCGTTCTGCCACCACAACGTCGTCAAAGATCTTAAGGCTGCTGGTTTGCTCTCGCCATTGGTTGACGCCAAACTTGCAGGCGACACGTCGAAGGTAGCGGAAATCTACGGCGACTTCGAAAAATTCAACAATCAAACAGCGCAGGTTTTGGCGAGAGGCCTCAAAAAATAAAGGCACGCGTCCGGCGTGCCAGCGGCGGACGGCTCTTTGCAGCCGCCCGAAACTGAGTTTGAAAACGTCTCTAACACGGCGCAATTCGGCCAAAAGAGAAGAAAAGAGAAACGACATGACAAAATTCGATTTGGAATGGGCAAAGACTGAAGAAGCCAAACGCAAATGGATGGCGGAAAACGGTATGTATGCCGAGGAGGAGGAGCATTCTTCATGCGGTGTAGGCCTCGTCGTTTCAATGAACGGAAAACCAAGCCGTCAGGTTGTCGATGCCGGTATCGATGCGCTGAAGGCAATTTGGCACCGTGGCGCCGTTGATGCAGACGGTAAGACGGGCGACGGCGCGGGCATACATGTGCAAATTCCGGTGCCGTTCTTCTACGATCAAATTCGTCGCACGGGTCATGAACCACATCAGGATCAATTAGTGGCGGTGGGTCAGGTGTTTTTGCCGCGTACTGATTTCGGCGCGCAGGAAACCTGCCGGACAATTGTTGAAACCGAAGTTTTGCGAATGGGATACTACATCTACGGGTGGCGTCACGTGCCCGTGGATGTCGCCTGTCTGGGCGAAAAGGCCAATGCCACGCGTCCGGAAATCGAACAAATCTTGATATCAAACTCCAAAGGGGTCGATGAAGAAACATTCGAGCGGGAGCTCTACGTTATTCGCCGCCGGATCGAAAAAGCAGCGATTGCCGCTGGGATCGGTGAATTATACATCGCGTCGCTCAGCTGCCGCAGCATCATCTACAAGGGTATGATGCTGGCGGAACAGGTGGCTGTTTTCTATCCAGACCTGATGGACGAGCGGTTCAAATCAGCCTTTGCGATCTATCACCAGCGCTATTCGACCAACACTTTCCCACAATGGTGGTTGGCGCAACCATTCCGTATGTTGGCGCACAATGGCGAGATCAATACCCTCAAAGGGAACTTGAATTGGCTCAAGAGCCACGAGATCCGCATGGCCAGCGCTGCCTTTGGTGATATGGCCGAAGATATCAAGCCAATCGTGGCGGGCGGATCGTCAGATTCGGCAGCATTAGACTCTGTTTTCGAAGTTTTGGTTCGGGCCGGTCGCAGCGCGCCGATGGCCAAAACGATGCTGGTTCCGGAAAGCTGGTCCAAGCAGGCCGAGGAACTGCCACAGGCGTGGCGCGACATGTATTCCTACTGCAACAGCGTGATGGAGCCCTGGGATGGTCCTGCGGCTCTGGCAATGACGGACGGGCGTTGGGTGTGTGCTGGTCTTGACCGGAACGGACTACGGCCGATGCGCTACGTGGTGACAGGCGACGGCTTGGTCATCGCAGGCTCCGAAACGGGTATGGTCCCGATTGACGAAGCCAATGTTAAAGAAAAAGGCGCCCTAGGTCCCGGCCAAATGCTGGCCGTGGACATGAAAAAGGGCAAAATGTTCCGAGATACTGAGATCAAGGACAAACTGGCGCGCGCGCTGCCTTTTGGTGAATGGGTTGGGAAAATCAACGAGTTGGACGAAAACCTGGCCGTTGTAACCGAAGCGCCGATCCATACTGGCGCAGATTTGCGTCGCCGCCAAATTGCAGCTGGGTACACAATCGAAGAGCTGGAACAGATTCTGGCTCCGATGGGCGAGGATGGAAAAGAAGCGATCGCCAGCATGGGTGACGACACGCCTTCGGCAGTTTTGTCCAAAGGTTATCGCCCGCTCAGCCATTATTTCCGGCAAAACTTCAGTCAGGTGACGAACCCACCCATCGACAGCCTGCGCGAAGCCCGGGTGATGAGCCTCAAAACCAGGTTTGGCAACCTCAAGAACGTTTTGGACGAAAGCAGTTCGCAAACTGAAATCCTGGTGCTGGACAGCCCGTTTGTCGGCAACGCTCAATGGGATGCGTTGATGACCCAATTCAACGCTGATGTGGTCGACATTGATTGTACCTTCGAGAAAGGAACAGGCGCTTTGCAGGCAGGTTTGGCTCAGAATCCGGGCCGAAGCTGAAGATGCCGTGCGCAGCGGTGCAGGACATCTGGTGCTCACTGACCGTGGTGTTGGTGTGGACAAAATCGGGATGCCCATGATCCTGGCCACCAGCGCGGTCCATGGGCATCTGACCCGCAAAGGGCTGCGCACCTTTTGCTCACTCAACGTACGCTCGGCGGAATGCATTGATCCGCATTACTTCGCTGTTTTGGTTGGTGCTGGCGCAACCGTTGTGAACGCGTATCTGGCAGAGGATTCGCTGGCGGACCGGATCGACCGCGGTTTGCTGGACGGATCTCTGACCGAAGTGGTCGCACGCTATCGAGGTGCTATAGATCAGGGCTTGCTGAAAATAATGTCCAAAATGGGTATTTCAGTGATTTCATCCTATCGTGGCGGCCTGAATTTCGAGGCCGTTGGCCTGAGCCGTGCTATGTGCGCCGAATACTTCCCCGGTCTGACCAGTCGGATCAGTGGGATTGGGATCAGCGGTATTCAAACCAAGCTCGAAGAAGTGCATGATCAGGCCTTTGGCCGTGGTCAGGACATTCTACCCATTGGCGGTTTCTACAAAGCACGCAAATCCGGCGAAACCCATGCGTGGGGCGCCCAAACCATGCACATGATGCAAATGGCTTGTAACAATTCCAGTTATGAGCTGTGGAAACGGTATTCGGCTGCGATGCAAGCGGCGCCGCCCATCCACCTGCGGGACCTTATGGCGATCAAGCCAATGGGTGACCCGATCTCCGTTGATGACGTGGAAAGTGTGACCGCAATTCGCAAACGCTTTGTCACGCCCGGTATGTCGTTGGGGGCACTCTCACCCGAGGCACATAAGACGTTGAACGTGGCAATGAACAGGATTGGCGCGCGGAGCGACAGTGGCGAAGGTGGCGAAGATCCGGCGCATTTCGTGCCCGAACCTAATGGTGACAACCCGTCCGCGAAGATCAAGCAGGTGGCCTCAGGGCGCTTTGGCGTCACAGCGGAATATCTGAACCAGTGCGAAGAACTTGAGATCAAGGTGGCGCAAGGGGCGAAACCCGGCGAAGGCGGGCAGCTGCCAGGCATGAAAGTGACCGAACTGATCGCGCGGTTGCGGCATTCCACTAAGGGCGTGACGTTGATTTCACCGCCACCGCATCATGATATCTACTCGATCGAAGACCTGGCGCAGCTGATTTACGATCTCAAACAGATCAATCCGCGCGCCAAGGTGACGGTCAAACTGGTGGCGCAATCCGGTGTCGGCACAATTGCCGCCGGTGTGGCCAAGGCCAAGGCAGATGTGATCCTGATCTCTGGGCACAACGGCGGGACGGGTGCGAGTCCGGCTACATCAATCAAATACGCCGGTCTGCCGTGGGAAATGGGCCTGACCGAAGCGCATCAGGTGCTCAGCATGAACAACCTGCGCGAACGGATTACGCTCAGGACAGATGGTGGGCTACGCACTGGACGTGATATCGTGATGGCGGCGATGATGGGCGCCGAAGAATACGGTATCGGCACCGCCGCACTGATTGCGATGGGCTGTATCATGGTGCGTCAGTGCCAATCCAACACCTGCCCTGTCGGGGTCTGCACACAAGATGAAAGCCTGCGCGCCAGATTCACGGGCAATGCGGACAAAGTGGTTAATCTGATCACGTTTTATGCCCAGGAAGTGCGCGAAGTTCTGGCGAGTATTGGCGCGAAATCACTGGACGATGTGATTGGGCGTGCGGATTTGCTGACACAGGTGTCACGCGGCTCTGCGCATCTGGATGATCTGGACCTGAATCCGATGCTGATCACCGTCGATGGTGCAGCGGATATTGTCTATGATCGGGCGCGTCCGCGGAATGAGGTGCCAGATACGTTGGATGCGGAAATCGTACGTGATGCGCAACGCTTCCTCGAAGATGGCGAGAAGATGCAATTGTCTTATGCCGTTCAAAACACAGACCGCACCGTGGGAACGCGGCTTTCCTCACATATTGTGCGCAATTTCGGTATGAAGAACGCGCTTCAACCCAACCATCTAACCGTAAAACTGTCTGGCAGTGCGGGGCAGTCACTTGGCGCCTTTGCCGCGCCAGGCCTCAAGCTCGAAGTGGCGGGGGATGCCAATGACTACGTTGGCAAGGGGCTGAGCGGGGGCACAATTGTGGTGCGCCCACCCATGGCCAGCCCGCTGGAGGCATCAAAGAATACGATTATCGGCAACACAGTGCTTTATGGCGCAACTGACGGCTACCTATTTGCCGCGGGTCGCGCGGGAGAGCGTTTTGGCGTTCGGAATTCTGGTGCCAAGGTGGTGATCGAAGGTTGCGGGAGCAACGGGTGCGAATACATGACTGGCGGCGTTGCCGTTATCCTCGGGTCCATCGGTGCCAATTTTGGCGCAGGGATGACCGGTGGTATGGCGTATCTTTACGATCCCGGCGGCCGTGCGGACACGCTGATCAACATGGAAACACTTGTAACCTGTTCTGTGACATCTGATCACTGGATGGACGAACTGGAAGAGTTGATCGAGCGCCACGCGGCAGAAACCGGCAGCCTGAAAGCCCAGAAAATCTTGCAATACTGGGATGTAGAAAACGCGAATTTCCGTCAGGTTTGTCCAATCGAAATGCTCGACAAGCTGCCCGTGCCGTTGGGTGTTGAAGCACAGGCCGTGCCAGCGGAATAAGATTTTTCCCCGCGAAATTTCTCTAAATCCTCAATAAAAACCCAAAACCTGCCCCAATTCGGGCGGGTTTTGGCCGGACAGTATCGGCATAGATTTCGTGTAACCCAGTGCGGGGCGTAAGTATGCCGACCACCTATAACGATCAGTTTTTCGAAATGGATCCGTTCAGCCCACCACCGGCTGGGACGGCTTTGACCGTTGTGAACCACGATCTGGTTGACCAGGATGATGACGACGATATCGAAGCCGCCGGTGGCGACACGGTCGCGGGATTTGACGTCACAGCCTCATGGCCCGGTGACACGGTAACCATTGAATTGCCGGACGGCACGCAAATCACGTACACGGGCATCACGTTTTACGTCGATGATGGTGGCACGCAGCGCGAATTTTTCACCCCGACTGATGGTCAGGTTCTGCAAAACGGTGAAATCGTCACTGCATCGGGCGTTGATACCGGTGGACCGTTGGATGTGGGCGATCTGGGCCCACCCTGCTTTACACGGGGTACGCTGATTGCCACGCCGGAAGGTGACCGGAAAATCGAAGACTTGAATCCTGGCGACATGGTGTTGACCCTCGATCATGGACCACAGCCTCTTTTGCTGGTCAGCTGCAACGTCTTTCCTGCATCTGGCTGCAATGCGCCGGTACATATTCGTGCGGGTGCCTTGGGCAATGATCGCGATCTGCTGGTATCGCAACAACACCGCATGTTGATCGGTGACTGGCGCGCCGAGATGTTTTTTGGTGTCGAGCAGGTATTGGTGGCGGCAAAGCACCTCTGTAACGGCGATACGATCACGATAAGCTCCGGAGAAAGCGTGGAGTATTTTCACCTGCTGTTTGATCGTCATCAGATTGTTTGGGCTGAAGGCATCCCCTCCGAAAGCTACTTTCCGGGCTATGCCACCAACCAAGCAGATCATGAAACCCGTGCCGAAATTGACCGCCTTTTTCCGGAACTGGCACAAAAGGCAGCCGACAGTTGGGTAACAGTGCGTCCCGTCGCCAAACAATTCGAAGCGGCGTTGCTGAACTGACGCGATTGCGCAGCTAGCTGACGAAACCCGCTTTTTCGCAACCCTTACGCGCGCTATAGCTGTGCCAAGATGGCAAAGCGCAAGACCACAAAAAGAGCAGCAAAATCCAAACAACGCTTCCAACCTTTTCGGTGGGTACGGCGCTGGATCTTGCGCTTTGTGGTGATTTCTGTCGCCGTTTTGGTCTTGGTCGTTGCCATTCACCGCGATTTCAAGCCCCCTGACACGTTCTATATGGGCCAAGAGGCGCGCCGGTTGGGTGGCATAGATCACATTTGGGTGCCTATGGATGACATTGCGCCCGTCATGGCCCGATCTGTTGTGGCTGCCGAAGACGCAAATTTTTGCGCCCATTGGGGTTTTGACATGTCCGCCATCCGAACAGCGATTGAAGAAGGATCAGGTCGCGGCGCGTCAACGCTCAGCCAACAGGTCGTCAAGAACGTGTATCTTTGGCACGGCCGCAGCTGGCCACGCAAAGCATTGGAAGCGACTATCACGCCGCTGGTCGAATTGCTTTGGGACAAACGCCGCATCGTCGAGGTCTACCTGAACGTAGCCGAGTTTGACGAAGGCGTGTTCGGCATTGAGGCCGCATCTCACCGATACTTTGGCGTGAGCCCGGATGAACTTACACATGTACAGGCCGCACGCTTGGCCGCTGTTTTGCCAGATCCAAAGGGCCGATCGGCCAACAAACCCTCAACCTCATTGCGAAAACGAGCTGCCAGCATCTTGGACGGAGCGGCCACCATCCGCCGCGACGGGCGGTCCGCATGTTTCGAGGATTGAAAAATGACCGTAATCGGGGCATTGAGGGCAAACCCCATCGCAAGGTTTAGACATTAATGGCCAAGCTTTTTCACGTTCCGCTGTCCCCATATTGCCGCAAAGTCCGCCTCTGTCTCGCAGAGAAGAAGATTGAATGTGAGTTGGCGGAAGAACGGTACTGGGAGGCTGATCCGGATTTTCTGCGCCGCAATCCGGCGGGAAAAGTTCCCATTCTCAAGATCGACGGCAAGACGATGGCAGAAAGCACGCCTATCTGTGAATACCTGGACGAGAAGTATCCTGAGCCTGCGCTTATGCCCAAGGGCGCCGATGCGCGCTACGAAGTGAGACGTCTCGTGTCGTGGTTCGACGACAAATTCCATCATGAGGTGACGTCGAAGCTGCTTTATGAACGCGTCAATAAAAAGATGATGGGGCAAGGTTACCCCGATAGCAGCAGCATCAAACAGGGTGCCAAGGCGATCAAATACCATCTGGATTATATGGCGTGGCTTCTGGATCATCGTCGCTGGCTGGCCGGTGACACGATGACCATGGCTGATTTCGCAGCAGCCGCGCATCTGAGCGCGTTGGATTACATCAGCGATGTAGACTGGAACCGCAGCGACGTGGTCAAAGACTGGTACGCCAAGATCAAATCCCGACCTGCCTTTCGCAATATTTTGGCAGACCAAGTTTCTGGCTTCCCGCCTCCTGCGCATTACGCCGATTTGGATTTTTGATCCGTACTGGCGTGATCACCGACTTTTCGGCACACTCAAATCATGGACGATCTAAAACACAAACTGGTCACGCAGGCCCAAACAGAAGGGTTTGATCTGACCAGGATCTGTCGCCCTTGGGATGTTCCGGAAGTACCTGAACGGTTGGCCGCGTTTCTGGATAAGGGGTACCATGGTCAGATGGCATGGTTGGCTGATCGTACCCATTGGCGCGGCGCGCCACATGTTTTGTGGCCTGACGCAAAATCGATCATCATACTGGGCGAAAGCTACACGCCGGACTTTGATCCCCTGGAAACACTTGCGGACCCTGATGTCGGAACAATTTCCGTATATGCCCGCAACCGCGATTACCACGATACGGTCAAAAAAAGACTGAAGCGATTGGCGCGGTGGTTGATTGATCAGGCCGGTGGAGAGGTGAAGGTTTTTGTTGATACCGCCCCTGTCCCCGAAAAGGCGCTGGGCCAAGCAGCCGGTTTGGGATGGCAGGGCAAGCATACCAATCTGGTAAGTCAGGAACTGGGCAACTGGTTCTTTATCGGATCCGTGTTTACAACGTTGGAAATCGAGACTGATACACCTGAAACCGACCATTGTGGTACTTGTCGGTCCTGTCTGGATGTTTGCCCTACGGCAGCATTTCCGGCGCCTTATCAACTTGATGCGCGGCGCTGCATTTCTTATCTGACGATTGAACATCAAGGCCCCGTAGATGAAGATCTGCGCCCGCTTATGGGCAACCGAATTTACGGTTGTGACGATTGTCTGGCGGTATGTCCGTGGAATAAATTCGCGGTGTCTGCACGCGAAGCAAAGTACCATGCCCGAACTGAATTAATGGCGCCAAAGCTCGCGGAATTGGCAAGGTTAGACGACAGCGCCTTTCGCAATCTTTTCTCCGGAAGCCCGATCAAACGTATCGGACGTGACCGCTTTGTACGCAATGTTCTCTATGCGATTGGCAATTCGAACGATCCCAAGATGATACCCTTGGCGATTGAACTTTCATCCGATCCTAACCCAACTGTTGCAGATGCTGCTGATTGGGCTGCGCGGCGACTTCAATCTGCCGCAAACGGGCTGGCACCCATTGCAAAACCCGCTAAACCCAAGCGTCAGAACAAGTAGAGGATTTGCCTGATGGCATTGCTTTTGGGTGTGGATACTGGTGGAACCTACACGGATGCCGTGCTGATCCGCGATGAAGAAGAAGTTGTCGCCAGTGCGAAGGCTCTCACAACACGGCACGACCTCGCGATTGGTATCGGACAAGCGATTGAATCCGTCTTGGCGTCAAGTGGTGCGAAGGTCACTGACATTGGTATGGCGTCTTTGTCGACCACTTTGGCCACAAATGCATTGGTTGAAGGGCAAGGCGAACGCGTTGGCCTTGTGTATATCGGTTTTCGGGAACGAGACCTGGAAACACATGGGCTGAAGGATGCTCTGGGCGGGGATCCTGCCTTGGTGATCGCGGGCGGCCACAACCACGCAGGCGGAGAGGCTGCAGCCTTAGATAAAACCGCACTTTCGGCCTGGTTAGAGACTGATCAGGGTATTTCCGCCTACGCCGTTGCGGCCCAGTTTGCCACTCGAAATCCGGAGCATGAGCTCGCGGTATCCAATGTCCTTCGCGACGTAACGGGTCGGCCAGTTTCGTGTTCACATCACTTGTCTGCAAAACTAAACGGTCCCAAGCGCGCTTTGACCGCTTTATTGAACGCCCGTTTGATTGGCATGATCGCACGGCTTATCGATAAGGCCGAAGGAAAGCTCCGGCAGTTGGGTATTGAGGCACCTTTGATGGTCGTGCGCGGTGACGGTGCACTGATATCTGCAGACCAAGCACGCCTACGTCCGATTGAAACGATTTTAAGTGGGCCTGCCGCCTCCATTGTTGGGGCGCGTTGGATGACCGGCGCAGATCATGCTCTGGTTTCTGATATCGGCGGGACAACCACCGATGTTGCCGTTCTGCGGGACGGACGTCCAGCAATCGACCCGGCGGGCGCACAGGTTGGCCCTTGGCGAACCATGGTCGAAGCGGTGGCCATGCGCACTACGGGGCTTGGCGGTGATAGCGAGGTCCATGTCAACGACGAGGGTTTGAACGGTGGCGTTACACTAGGGCCGCGCAGGGTGGTCCCGGTGAGCTTAATGGCCGTAGATGCCCCGGATATCGTCCATGGCACGCTGGACCAGCAATTGCGGAGCCAAACACCGGGCGAATATGACGGGAGATTTGTCCGAATTGTTGCGGGACTGGAGGCGGACGGCGTCCCAGACCGCGATGCGAAGGTGCTGGAACGCATCGGCACTGGTGTCAAACCTGTTGGCGATATTCTCAAATCACGTATGGAGGTCCAGGCCCTGCGGCGGCTGGTCATGAGGGGGCTTGTTCAACTTTCCGGTACCACGCCGTCTGACGCCAGCCATGTCATCGGCAAGCTTGACGCGTGGGATACCGATGCTGCCAGAAAAGCGATCGAACTGGTGGCGCGTAAACGCACGGGGTCCGGTAATGTCCTGTCGTTGAGTGTTGATGGCATGGCCAATATGATCATCGACCAACTGACACAACAAACGACTTTGGCTTTATTAGAGACGGCATTTGCCGAGGAAGACGTGAATTTTGGATTGCCGCCGCGTGAATTGTCATCACATGTTTTGATGCAAAGGGGTTTATCAGGACATCGCGGCTTGGTGCGGATTGATGCAGGTTTGAATGCGCCCGTGATCGGGCTGGGCGCATCGGCCAACAGCTACTATCCGGCGGTTGGTGAGCGGCTAGGATGCGAGATGATTTTGCCGGAACACGCCAGCGTTACCAACGCAATCGGGGCAGTCGTCGGTCGCGTTACTATTCGTCGAACCGGAACCGTCACATCGCCGGCTGAGGGCCGTTTCCGGGTGCATCTCAACACTGGGCCAGAAGATTTCGTGGATGCGGAGGAGGCCATGGCGTTCCTGCAAACCAGCCTTGAACGCGACGCGCGAAAAGAAGCCGAAAGTGCCGGCGCCGACGATATCAATCTGACAGCAACACGCGACGTCAGGTCCGCAAAGGCCGAGGCAAGAGAAGTGTTTTTGGAAGCTGAAATTGTCGTCGAAGCGTCGGGCAGGCCCCGCATTACGGGTTAGAGGTTCATCAGCCAGTCGCGGGTGCGTTCAGCTTGCGGGCTGAGCGGAGCACTATCAGACCAGACCAAATAGAATCCGGCCCCTGTTTCCCACGCCCATTCGGATCGGGCCGCAAGGAGCCCCTGGTTAATCAGGCCCTCTGTGACGTGTTTCCATCCAAAAGCGAAGCCCTCTCCGGCCAGAGCAGCCTGAAGCACAAGCGCATAGTCATTCAAACGCAATCCAGTGGTCGGTTCAGTGTAGGGCACATTCCAATGCGAAAAGAAATCTGCCCAACTTGGCCGGTTTCTAATGGGCTCTTCAAGGTGAATCAGAGTCTGATTTTTGAGATTTGCGACCGTCGCAAGGTTGATAGCAGCAGACATAACCCGTGGCGCAGCTATTGGTTGGATAACTTCAGGTGCGACGAGGTGTGCTTTACATCCCGGCCAGACCCCCGTTCCATGCCGAATGGCGAGGCTGATGCCTTCGACGCCGATATCAGGTTCACGATCAGACGTTTGAAGGCGCAGGTCAATATCGGGATGTGCCGCGTGAAAATCCGCAAGGCGAGGTACCATCCAGTAGTGAGCAAATGCGGTGGAAGCCGAAAGCGTCACATGCTCTTGTTTTGTGCGCTCTGTCAGCAGCTTGGCGCTTTGCAGAATCCGATCAAAAGCACCGGCAACGTCCGTGTAAAGCCGTTCACCGGACCGGGTCAAAGTCACTGAACGGTGCGCACGCTTAAACAAGATCAGGCCTAACGAGGCTTCCAGCTGTTTGATGGCGGCGGAAACTGCAGGTTGTTGGACGTTCAGCTCCCGTGCTGCACGCGTGAATGATCCGGTACGGGCTGCGGCTTCAAAGACCAACAAGTGACGGGGGGATGAAACGAGCTTCCAAAGATCTTGCATAAGCTGATGTTATCCAAAGCCTCAGGAATTTCAAGGATCACAAGGCTTGTTGCAGCCTATAGATTGAAAAATAAGTAGGAGAGGTGCCAAAATGGCCAGACGCTCACGCGGCAAGCGCAATAGTGACCAAATTGATCCTTTGGCGCCGCTATCACCGCATGTCATGCGGAAATTGCCCTATTTCGATCCGCTCGACGAAGAGGCATTGGTGCGTCTTGAGCAACAGGTAGATTGGTTAATCCAGGAAATCGGGATCGAATTCCGTGATGATCCCGAAGCGCACCGGATCTGGAAGGAAGCCGGCGCGGACATCCAGGGAACGCGCGTGCGCGCGTCGTCGGAGTGGATACGAACGTTAAGCGCTACGGCGCCGCGATCTTTTGCGCAAATTGCACGAAACCCGGACCGTTCCGTTGTCATCGGAGGAGACAACCAGGTCTTCGCCCCCATCTATGGAGCGCCATTTGTTCGCGATCTGAAGTCTGGCCGCCGATACGGCGATTTGGAGAGTTTCGAGAAATTGCTGAAATTGGCTTACATGCACCCAAATCTCCACCACACAGGTTTGGTCATATGCGAACCGTGCGATGTTCCTGTCAGCCATCGTCATCTGGATATGGTGTATCTGCACATGACGCGATCGGACAAACCGCACCTAGGCGCCATAACGGAAATGAGCCGCGCCCAAGATAGTATCGAGATGGCGGAAATCATGCACGGTCGCGACGTTATGGAGAAAAACTGCGTGATCATGGGTAACGTGAACACCAATTCTCCACTTCTTGTGGACAAAGTCGTTTCTGAAGCAATCAGAGTCTATTGCGGCCGAAATCAAGGTATTATCGTTGTGCCGTTTATCCTGTCTGGTGCAATGGGACCGGTCAGTACGACCGCATCAGTCTGTCAGGCCATGGCAGAGGCAATGATGTGTTGTGCTTTTTCGCAACTCGTCAGACCGGGGGCACCCTTTGTGCTTGGCAACTTCCTCAGTTCGATGAGCCTCAAATCTGGCGCGCCCACATTTGGCATGCCAGAACCCGTTCTGAGCAACTATGTCATCGGCCAGATGGCCAGACGCCTCGGCCTGCCCCTCAGGTGCGGAGGCTCGCTCACCGCCAGCAAGATTGAAGATGCCCAGGCCGCGTACGAATCCGCTGATTCCATGCATTCGACAGCTTTGGCCGGAGCTAATTTTGTGCTGCACGCTGCTGGGTGGATGGAGGGCGGCCTCTGTACTGGGTTTGAAAAGCTGATCATGGATGCTGATCGGCTCGGGGCCTACCAAAAACTTATGGGCGGTTTGGACCTGAGCGACGAAGCCATGGCGCGCGATGCCTATGGCGAAGTGGAACCCGCAGGTCACTTCCTGGGGTGTGCCCATACCATGCGGAACTATACCACCGCCTTCTATGAACCGGCACTCAGCGATAGCGAAAATGTTGAGAGTTGGGAGGAAGCTGGTGAAAAAGACATGCGCCAGCGGGCATATGAGCGCTGGACGGGTTTGTTGGAGCGTTACGAACCGCCTGAAATAGATGTGCAGATCGATGAAGCATTGAAAGACTATGTTGCACGTCGCAAATCTGAAATTCCTGAGGCATGGTACTGAGCAGGAGGACACAGAAAATGCGAGCATCTCAACGTTTTGACGACGATATTTCGACGCGCCTGGACGGGTTAAGGGACGAGGGTCTCTATAAATCCGAGCGTGTGATCACCAGCATGCAGTCAGGCCAAATCTCTTTGGAAGATGGGCGCGACGTGATCAACCTCTGCGCCAATAATTACCTTGGCCTTGCCGATAATCCTGACATCATTGCGGCCGCTCACGCTGCTTTGGACCGGTATGGATTTGGGATGGCATCCGTCCGTTTTATTTGCGGGACTCAGGAAGAACACAAAGCCTTGGAAAACCGCATTGCCAGTTTTTTGGGGAAAGAGGATAGCATTCTCTACGCGGCTGCATTCGATGCAAATGCTGGTTTGTTCGAGACGCTTTTGGGCCCCGAGGACGCAATCATTTCTGATGCGCTAAACCATGCTAGTATCATCGACGGTGTGCGGTTGTGCAAAGCGCAGCGGTTTCGCTATGCCAACAGCGATATGTCGGAACTGGAAAAATGCCTGCAGGAGGCTAGTGGCACGCGGCATCGATTGATCGCGACCGATGGAGTCTTTTCGATGGACGGCTACTACGCCCGATTGGATGAGATTTGCGAATTGGCAGACCGTTACGATGCGCTGGTCATGGTGGATGATTGTCATTCCACAGGTTTTGTGGGGCCGACTGGGCGCGGAACCGCTGAAAAATTCGGTGTGGTCGACCGCGTTGACATTATGACAGGGACGCTCGGCAAAGCTCTGGGCGGTGCATCAGGTGGATATACGGCTGCAAGCGGCCCCATCGTGGACTGGTTGCGCCAAAGGTCCCGCCCCTATTTGTTTTCCAACACATTGGCCCCTGTAATTGCCGCCGCTTCCCTGAAAGTTTTCGATCTGTTGGAAAACGGGGAAGAAATGCGCGAGAAACTCTGGGAAAACGCCCGGTATTTTCGTGAAAAGATGGGAAAACTTGGGTTTGAACTTTTGCCGGGTGAACATGCAATCATTCCCGTCATGTTGCGCGATCCGAAACTGGCTCAAGAGATGGCAGCGCGTTTAGGGAAACGTGGTGTATTTGTGACGGCCTTCAGTTTCCCGGTTGTACCGAAGCAGCAAGATCGTATCCGGACACAAATGAGTGCAGGATTGACCCGTGAAATGCTCGACCGTGCCATCGACGCGTTTGAGGCGGTGGGCCGTGAACTTGGAGTGATCTCATGACGTTGTTCCCCTCAATTATTGAGGTCATTGGCCAAACGCCTTTGGTTGAATTGAGCAGAATTAGAGACAAAATCGGCTTGAATGGGCGTCTCTTGGCCAAATTAGACTACCTGCTCCCAGGTTTTTCGAAAAAGGACCGTGCCGCGCGTCAAGTGATTGAAGCTGCGCACGCGAGCGGAGCACTGCAGCCTGGCCAATGTGTTGTCGAATTGACTTCCGGTAACATGGGGACAGGTCTTGCGATCGTATGTGGTGTTTTGGGACATCCGTTTGTAGCGGTTATGAGCGCAGGTAATTCGGTCGAGCGCGCAAAAATGATGCAGGCCCTTGGCGCCGAAGTCATTTTAGTGCCGCAAGCGGCTGGCGGTATACCCGGGAAGGTATCTGGCGCGGATTTAGCACTGGTGGATGAGGCCGCTAAACGGATAACGGCAGACCGCGGCGCCTTCCGCGCCGACCAGTTTAGCGAACCTGCGAACCCGCTGGCACATGAAACAGGAACCGCACCAGAAATTTGGAAGCAATCCAACGGCAGCGTCACCGCGTTTTGCGATTTCGTGGGATCCGGCGGGACGCTGGCGGGCTGCAACCGTTTTTTCGCGCCGAAGGGCGTGAAGTGCTATTGCGTGGAGCCGTCGGGTGCCGAGGCAATAGGCGGCGGTGACATCTCCGAACCAGACCATCCGATTCAAGGTGGCGGTTATTTGATGCATGATTTGGATCATCTAGGAGACGCAGAATACGCTGGAATAGAGACTGTTTCGGGACAGGAGGCACGCCACCACGCACGTCTGCTGGCGCGCTGTGAGGGAATTTTTGGCGGCTATTCGGCGGGCGCCAATCTGGCGGCCGCCATATCGCTTCTGAAGGGTCGCGAAAAGGGAGGCACCGTGGCATTCGTGGTCTGCGACAGTGGTCTCAAATACTTGTCGACCGATTTATGGGAGAGCACTTCGTGAAAAACGAAATGAAAGCATTGGTCAAAAGCAAGCCTGAACCAGGGCTTTGGATGGAATACGTACCCGTCCCGGAGCCCGGGCCAAGTGACGTGCTGATCAAGGTGAAAAAATCCGCCATTTGCGGCACGGATGTACATATTTGGAAATGGGATGAATTCAGTGCAAAAACGGTCCCGGTGCCGATGGTTGTCGGGCATGAATTTGTCGGCGAAATCGTGGATACCGGCGCCGCAGCGATCAAGTACAGGATTGGTCAACGTGTCAGTGGAGAGGGCCATGTAGTTTGTGGCACCTGTCGTAATTGCCGTGCCGGCCGCGGGCACCTGTGCCGCAATACGCTAGGCGTGGGTGTAAACAGGCCAGGTTCTTTTGCCGAATACGTTTGTATTCCGGAAGACAATGTGGTGCCTATCCCGCCAGATATCTCTGACGAAATCGCATCCATATTTGATCCGTTTGGCAACGCCGTTCACACAGCCCTTAGTTTCGATCTGGTTGGTGAAGATGTTTTGGTCACAGGTGCCGGTCCGATCGGCATCATGGGCGCGCTGGTTGCTCAACGGGTTGGGGCACGCAAAGTCGTCATCACAGACATCAACCCTTATCGCCTTGAGCTGGCCAAATCGATGGGCGTTCAACATGTCGTCGATGTAGCCAAAGAGCAATTGCGCGATGTGATGGATACGATTGGAATGACCGAAGGGTTTGACGTGGGCTTGGAGATGTCCGGTGCGGCCCCTGCGATGCAACAAATGATCTCGCGAATGAACAATGGTGGGAAAGTCGCGCTGTTGGGGATCGCCCCGACGGAATTCCCTGTGGATTGGAACACCGTCATTTTCAGGATGCTGCACATCAAGGGCATCTATGGGCGCGAAATGTTTGAGACCTGGTACAAAATGATCGCGCTGGTGCAGTCCGGGCTGGATGTGTCCGGATTGATAACACACCGGATCGGGATCGATGACTTCGAAGAAGGCTTTGCGGCAATGATATCAGGAAATTCCGGGAAAGTTGTGATGGATTGGGCATGAATAGCGTCGAAATTGGATGTCGACCTGGCGCCGCTACTCTGCAGTTCTCTTTTAGAAAGGAATTGATTCCATGGGCGATCTAGGTTGCTTGTTCAGAGCGCTTCACAGGCCCGGTGATCCGTTTGTTTTGGTTAATGCCTGGGACAAGGGGTCAGCCCTGATGATGGAGGCGTTGGGTGTACAGGCCCTCGCGACCACCTCTGCGGGAAATTCTTTTTCTGAGGGCCGTGTAGATGGTGGAACTCTGACGCGAGATGAAGCCCTGACGCATGCGCAGGACCTGGTTAGTGTTGTTGAAATCCCGGTATCGGGCGATTTTGAAAACGGCTTTGGTGAATCCCCCGACGTTGTAGCCGAAACAATCCGCATGGCGGCGGAGGTTGGGTTGGCCGGGTGTTCGATCGAAGACACTGCCCTTCCGTCTTTTGCACCGTATGACTTCGACCTTTCGGTTGAGCGTATAAGGGCCGCCGCCAGTGCGGCTCGAGCGCTTGCGCGTGATTTCGTATTGGTCGCGCGCGCGGATGGCGTGATGCTGGACAGTTACAATTGTGACGAGGCGATCCGGCGCATCCAGGCGTTTGAAGCCGCCGGCGCCGATTGCGTCTATGTTCCGGTGCCCCCAAATATAGAAGAACTCAAACGCATAATTTCTAGCGTATCAATCCCGGTAAATGTGTTGGTTTCAGGCCAGTTTTCGAGCCTATCACGGCAGGAATTGGCCAAAATGGGTGCGGCTCGACTTTCCTTGGGCGGTTCGTTGGCGCGTGTCGCTTACGGCGCCGCAATCAAGGCGGTGGAGGGAACATTGGTAGGCGATTTCTCAATGCTCGCCCGCGCCAAAGATGAAAACGACATCAACAAATTGCTGACAAGAAATGACGGAGTGACGGATGCCTGAAGTACAAAAAGAGGGCGATATTGGGGGCAAGAAACTGCCAAGCCATACAAAAGTAGTCGTGATCGGCGGTGGCGTGGTTGGGTGCTCGATTTTGTTTCACCTGGCCAAGTTTGGCTGGAAAGACGTCGTTTTGCTTGAGCGCGATGAGCTGACAAGCGGATCAAGCTGGCATGCGGCAGGCCAAATTCACACGATCAGCAGTGATCCGAATATCAGCCGCCTGCAAGGATACACGATTGATCTCTATAAAGAGATTGAGGAAACAAGCGGCCATTCCGTGGGCTTGCACATGACAGGTGGCTTCTATCTTGCGTCCAACCAGACATGGTATGACTATCTCAAGCGCGAACGTTCCAAAGCCCGTTACATGGGCCTGAATCAGGAATTCATCAGCCCCAAGGAACTGGCAGAGCGTCATCCGCTGATTGATCCAAAACACTATTTGGCTGCATTATGGGATGACCAAGATGGAGATCTTGACCCCAGTGGCGCAACGTATGCTTTTGCCAAGGCCGCGAAAGTTCACGGTGCCCAATATTTCACACATTGTGGTGTAACAGAGACGAAACAGCGCACTGATGGCAGTTGGGATGTTGCCACGCCCAAAGGTGTTATCAATGCAGAGCATATCGTCAATTGCGGGGGCTTGTGGGCGCGGGAAGTCGGGCACATGCAAGGTGTGAATTTGCCTGTTCAGCCGATGGAGCACCATTACCTGATCACGGAAGCCATTCCGGAAATAGCGGCGCGAACGGATCGCCTGCCCTGCGGCATTGACTACGAAGCCAATATTTACTTCCGGCAGGAGCGACAGGGTATGCTTCTGGGCACCTACGAACCCAAAGGAACGCCCTGGAAAGTTGATGGCACGCCTTGGGATTTTGGGCATGAGCTTTTACCGCCGAATCTTGAGCGTATCGCTGATCGATTGGAACTTGGATTTGAGCGCATTCCAGCCTTGGCAAATGCAGGCATTAAGGATGCGATCAACGGGCCATTCACCTTTGGGCCGGATGGCAACCCAATGATTGGCCCTGTGCCGGGTATGAAAAATTATTGGTGTGCCGTGGGCGTCATGGCCGGCTTCTGTCAGGGCGGCGGTGTTGGTCTGACAATGGCGGAATGGATGATTGACGGAGAGCCCAGCATCGACGTTTGGGCAATGGATGTGGCGCGCTTTGGCGAGTGGGCCAGTCCGGATTGGGGTACGGTAAAATCCACGGAAAATTATGAGCGCCGGTTCGTCATGACCTTCCCAAACGAAACTCTGCCAAAAGGACGTAAGCAAAAGACGACGGCGCTGTATGACCGTTTGGTCGCCAAAGGCGCGGTAATGGATCAGGGCTTTGGTTTGGAGAACGCACTGTGGTTCGCCGATGGCCCGGATGATGCACATGAAGAGCCTACGTTCCGACGAAACAGGTCCTTTGAGTATGTCGCGCGCGAGATAAAAGCGGTGCGTGAGGCGGTTGGTGCAATCGAGGTCGCCAATTTTGCGAAACACGAATTCAAAGGGAAAGGCGCAAGGGCATATTTAGACACTATCCTTGCCGGATACGTTCCAAAACCTGGCAGATTGACCCTTACACCGATGCTAACGGAAAACGGTAAGCTCTATGGTGATCTAACGGTTGCGTGTCTGGACGAAGAGCATTTCATGTTGTTTGGATCCGGCGCCATGCAGGAGGCACATCGTCGATGGTTTGAGCGCAGCCTGCCCGGTGACGTGAGCTATCGAAATGCAAGCGATGACTGGCATGGGATAGCGCTCAGTGGGCCAAAATCACGTGATTTGCTGCAGCGGATCACACGTAAGGATGTGAGCGCTGAAGCGTTCAAGTTCCGTGATCTGGCCGAATGCTATGTCGGAGATGTTCCCGTTATCCTGAACCGGATCAGCTTTTCCGGGGAGCTTGGCTATGAGATTTATTGCAAACCCCATTATTTGGTTCGCTTGGCTGAGGCCATAGAAGAAGCCGGTGCTGATCTTGGGCTGAGATGGTACGGTGCGCGTGCGTTGATGAGCATGCGTTTGGAAAAGGGCTGGGGCGCCTGGACCTTGGATTTCCGGCCAGACTTTACAGCGGCCGAAGCAGGGTTGGATGTCTTCATCAATTGGAAAAAAGACTTTGTGGGCAAAGCCGCTGCCGAAAAACAACGTACAGAGGGGCCTCAAAACAAGCTCGTCACTTTAGTGATCGATGTCGATGGCATTGATGTCAGCAACGATGAGGCAATTTTGCAGAACGGTGAGGCGGTCGGTTATGTGAGCTCAGGGGGCTATGCGCATCACGTCAAAAAATCTGTCGCCATGGGATACGTTCCGTCGCAAATGGCTAAGGGCGGCACAAAAGTGCAGGTAGAGATCCTGGGCGAGCTTTATGACGCCGAAATCCAAGGCGGGCCGCTCTATGACGCCAATGGGGCCAACATGCGGGCCTGAAACCAAGGAAACCGGGATGAGCGAGGACGACAAACCCAAACGATATGTCTTTTTGCTGATCCCGGGTTTTTCGCCCTTGGGCATGACATGTGCACAGGAAACGCTCGCCTTGGCGAACAGGTTTGCGGGCGGATCCCGAGTTTACTACGAATGCCTTCTGATCAGTGAAGATGGTGCGCCTGTCACAAGCTGGAACGGGATGAAGGTGTCCGTGGACGCGGGCCTGATTGATCTTCATCGTACCGACACCCTGATCGTGTGTGCAGGGGTTGATGCCCCTTCAGGCAGTTCCAAGAAAGTCGTGAATTGGCTGCGGCGCGAAACGCGAAAGGGTATTGATTTTGGTGCTCTCAGCAGCGGTGCCTTTGTCCTGGCATCGGCTGGCTTGCTGGACGGAAAACGCATCACAACCCATTGGGAATACGCTTCCGCAATTGCGGAGATGTTCCCGGACGTGGAAATGCAGGAGTCTATTTTCACTGTAGATGGGCGCGTTTTCACCTGCGCGGGCAGTGCCAGTTCAATGGATCTGATGCTGGACCGTATTCATTCGGATTATGGCGCGGAATTGGCCACATGGGTAGCGGATCAGATGATCTACACTGCTCCGAGGTCTGAAGAACACGCGCAACGGGTATCCATGGCGAAGCGTATGGGCGTGCGTAACACCAAACTTGTGCGTGCCATAGAAGCGATGCGACAGAATCTCGAGGACCCGATCCCGCCCAGTGAAATTGCAAAACATGTCGGCTTATCGACCCGCCAACTGGAGCGTCTGTTTGCGCGCTATCTAAATACTTCACCCAAAAAGTACTACCTCGGTTTGCGGTTGGAAAAAGCCCGACATCTGTTGATGCAAACAGAGCTCTCATTGATCGAAATCTGTGTGTTGTGTGGATTTCGCGCGCCTTCGCACTTTTCTAAAACTTATAGAAAGGAATTTGGCGTGGCACCGAGCCGCGACACACGTGGATCCAGTGTTCTCTTCTCTGGGCGAAGTGGCGAATTCTGACGGTCTTTTGTCGTTTTTTGACACAGTAGAGCGTCGTTTATCGCCATGCCCGGCCAGGTGCTCTACCGCATCCTGACCAAGAGGCATGAACCGGAGGTAGCAATGAATTCCGTTGACGTCATTCAAGATGGCCAAGCGCTCCAACTCAATATTGGTAGCGGAACGTTCCGGTTCCACGCAATCTGGCTGCGCGACAATGCTTGGGATGAGAGAACACGTGACACCAGAAATGGCCAGCGTTTGATCGCGCTTCGCGACATCCCCGCTAACACTGTCATTAAACAGGCATCGGTCACGCAAAATACGCTGGTCGTCGAATTTCACCCCGGCGGTCAACGGATTGAATATGACCTGGCATGGCTAAGTCAGCACGCCTACGATACTGAGAAAACACGCAGTTTAGGGTGGATCAGAGACGAAATTAGCGAGTGGGATGCGACGCTGAGCCATGCTATTCCCTTGGCTGATTTCACCGCAGTTAAACACGATCATCGCGTTCTGGCAGATTGGTTAGGCGGCGTTGTGCAATATGGTTTTGGCAAGCTGACCGGTGGTCCGATTGCCGAAGGCGCACTGTTTCAAGTCGCTGAATTATTCGGGTTTGTGCGCGAAACGAATTACGGTCGGCTGTTTGAAGTTCGAACCGAAGTAAATCCTACAAATCTTGCCTATACCGGTTTGGGTTTACAGGCTCATACGGACAATCCCTACCGTGATCCGGTGCCAACAGTGCAAATCCTTTATTGCCTAGAAAACTCGGCTGAGGGCGGTGAAAACATGGTTGTTGATGGGTTCGCTTGTGCATTGCGATTGCAGCGCGAGGATCCTGCGGGGTTTCAATTGCTCAGCCGATACTGTGCACGGTTTGAATATGCGGGCGAGGATGGTGTGTGCCTGCGTTCGCGCCGTCCAATGATCGAACTTGCGCCGGATGGGGAATTGATCGGTATACGGTTTAACAATCGTTCGGCAGCAGCAATAGTGGACGTGCCCTATGATGACATGGCCGCATACTATGCCGCCTATCGGCGTCTTGGAGAAATTATTGATGATCCAGCGATGGAAGTGACGTTCAAGCTTGCTCCGGGGGAGTGTTTCATTGTCAATAACACCCGCGTTTTACACGCGCGAAAAGGCTATTCCGGAGAAGGCACACGTTGGTTGCAGGGCTGTTATGCTGACATGGACGGGCTCAGATCCACGCATGCGTCGCTTGTGCAAAAAATGGGATACGCGGCAGAATGACATCTAAAAATCAGACTCTAAACCGGGCAAATATTGTTGATTTCCTCGCTGATATTTTTAACCGCCGCGGAGGAGAAGAGTATCTGGGTGAGCCTGTTACAATGGCGCAGCACATGCTTCAGGGGGCCACGATTGCCGAACAGCAAGGGCAAAGTGAAGAGATAATTGTGGCCACGTTGTTGCATGATATCGGGCACTTTACCTCGGAATTTGGAACGTTCCGGATGGATGACACCGAAGACCGGTTTCACGAAGAAGCCGGAGCAAAGATTCTGGACCAGTTCTTCCCGTCAATTGTCACGGATTGTGTGCGCTACCATGTCGCCGCCAAACGCTATTTATGTGCCACGCGGCCCGAATATCTGGCGCTTTTGTCGGATGCGTCCGTTCATTCGTTGAACTTGCAAGGTGGCCCAATGACCGATGCCGAGGTCGCGACATTCGAAAAAAACCCTAACCTGCAGGAGATCGTGGCGGTTCGTTATCTGGATGATGCTGGAAAAGAACCAGATATGGAGACGCCGGATTTCGCCCATTTTGCACCGATGGTTCAGAGGGTGGTCGACGGTTTTTGCGGGGCATCGGCGAAGAGTGCTGAATAGGTCTCCCGCAGTGTCCTTTCCTGCGTCTTGTCAGGTTTGTAAGTTCAGTCGCCTGTCACCAAAGCCATGGCATAGAGCGGCCATATTGTTGCGCGCCGAAAGCGCCCAAGCGGGAATCTTTTGGGCGGTGTTTGCATGATCTTCGGGTGCAGGGTGCGAGACGGTCGACCCAAAACCTGATCCGCGAGTAAGGAGCCTGCATAGGAGGCCATGGCGACGCCATTCCCATGGTAACTGATTGCGGTAAACGCACCAGGCATCTCGGGGATTGGGCCGGCATAGGGGGTTAGATCACGTGAAATCGACAGAAGTCCCTGCCAGTTGAACGGGGTTTCGACATGCGCCCAAGCCGGGAACATCGTTTCGAAGTGGCGACGGATAAGCCGATACATTTTTGCGTCGGATTTGGCCGAACTGAACAGCCCGCCACGCATACCGAAAAGCATCTGATTGTTGGGCATGAGGCGAAAATAGTGCAGCAGAAAGCGGTCATCATATGACATCTGGTTGCTGGTCCACCCTTGCGATTGCAACTCCGTTTCCGTCATTGGGCGCGTCACGATCACGTTGGACTGAGTTGGCAGGTATCGGGCGCGCAACCAGCTAGGTAGATCATCGGAAGAATAGCCGTTGGTTGCCACGACCAGTCGTTTTGCCGTGATCGTCGCATTTGGCGTGATCAAGGTGAAATCGGCCCTATGATCGATGCGTTGGACCGGCGAATTTGCATAGATACGTGCCCCTGCGCCGGTACTCGCATCGGCCAATCCGATTGCATATTTGAGCGGATTGAGTGCAAAACCAACAGGTGTGGTCATTGCGCCGAAAAACGGACCTTGCATGCCGATGCCCGCAAGGTCCTTGCGCTCAACGATCTCGGGCATGACCCCAAGATCGCGCAGTGTTGTTTCGGCCTTTTCGGCAAAACCGTTCATGGCTTTTTGATTGTGGGCCAAGAGCGTTTCGCCCTTTGAATGGGTGTCACAGGCAATTCTGTAGCGTTTGATCAGGTCGCTCGCCAGATCAACGGCTGCAAGTTCCGTCTTGCGGAATTCAAGGCGGGCGGCTTCACCAAAGTGTTGGCGTAAGACTGTATCGGAAGCCGCGGAACCACCCAGGCAACAAAACCCACCGTTACGCCCCGACGCCCCCCAACCGGGTGTCTGTGCGTCCACCACCACAACATCACTGCCCGCTTCACACAGATGCAGCGCGGCTGAAAGGCCGGTAAAGCCTGCCCCGATAATGGCAACATCACAGGTGATTTTACCCTTAGCGATTGGGTAAATCGGGGGCTTTACCGTGCTTGGCCAATAGCATTGTGCACGTGGGCCCTCGCCGTAAGCATAGGGTGGATAAACCCGCGTCATGCCTGAACGGCGGCGCGTTCCTCGGCCTGTTGGCGCAGGGCTGCGCGTTTCGTGATCAGGGACGCTGTGATGACACCTACGGCAACAATCGCGATCATGATCGTCGACAGGGCATTGATCTCGGGACTGACGCCCAGACGCACGGAACTCCAGATTTTCATCGGTAGAGTTGTTGCTGACGGGCCTGCTGTAAAGCTTGCGATGACAAGGTCATCAAGGCTCAGCGTGAAGGCCAGAAGCCACCCGGAAATCACGGCAGGTGCGATGATGGGCAATGTGACCAATCGAAACGCCTGCATCGGGGAACAGCCGAGATCCAACGCAGCTTCTTCAAGGGAGCGGTCGAAACTGACCAGACGGGACGAGACGACGACAGAGACGAAACACATTGAAAAGGTCGTATGCGCCAAAACGATTGTGAGCACACCACGATCAAGTCCAATGCCGATGAAAAGCAGCAAGAGCGAAAGACCTGTGATCACTTCCGGCATCACAAGGGGCGCATAAATCATGCCGGAAAACAGAGTTCGGCCCACGAATCGGCCAGCGCGTACCAAAACGAGGGCGCCCATCGTGCCGAGTATCGTAGCAAAGGTCGAGCTGATCACCGCGACCTTAAGTGTCACCCACGCGGCGTTCAGAAAAGCCTCGTTCTGGATCAGTTCCCCGTACCATTTGGTTGAAAACCCGGCCCAGACAGTAACCAGTTTGCTTTCGTTGAAGCTGTAGACGATCAAGATGATCATCGGAAGATAAAGGAAGGCGAACCCGAGGGTGAGCGAGGTGGTGTTGAACCAAGTCAGACGTCTCATCCGTCAATCTCCCGCTGCTTTTGCTCGTTTCTTTGAAAGAGGATGATTGGGATGATCAGGATCAGCAGCAATATGACCGCCACAGCGCTGGCAACAGGCCAGTCGCGGTTGTTGAAGAATTCCTCCCAGAGGACTTTACCGATCATCAGCGTTTTTGAACCGCCCAACAAAGACGGGATCACAAATTCGCCCAACGCGGGAATGAAGACCAGAAAACACCCTGCAATGATGCCATTTTTACTGAGCGGAATGGTGACCAGCCAGAACGCCTTCATGCGCGAACACCCCAGATCTTCGGCAGCTTCCAAAAGTGATGCGTCAAGCCGTTCCAATGCCGAATAGATCGGCAAAATCATAAACGGCAGATAGGTGTAAACGATGCCGATATAGACCGCCAGATTGGTGTTGAGGATCACCAAGGGTTCACTGATTGCGCCAATACCTAGCAAAAACTGGTTCAGATACCCCTCGTTGCTCAGAATACCCATCCACGAGTAAACCCGGATCAGAAAGCTGGTCCAGAAGGGAAGGATAACCAGCATCATCAAAGTGGGACGCCAATGGTCAGGCGCATTGGCCATCCCGTAGGCAATTGGATAGCCCACCAGCAGCGTAAGGAACGTGGCAATGACCGCAATTTGCAGCGAAGACAAATATGCCTTCCAATACAGATCATCGCTTGTCAGGAATTCAAAGTTTTCGAAATCCAGCGCGCTCCAGAATTCCTTAAACCCTTGCCAGCCCGTGCCGAAATCCAGTGTTGGCGTGTAGGGTGGGATGGCCAGATCAGTGTCCGACAAGCTGATCTTGAGCACGATCAGGAAGGGCACCAAGAACAGCGCCAAGAGCCAGAAGTAAGGGATAATGATCAGAAGGGCGCGGCGCATCACGTCAATCCTTCAACAGAACACCAGCGGTGTCGGTCCAGGAGAGCCAAACGTCATCTTCCCATGTGAATGTGCGGCGCGAGAGCCGCCGGGTATTGGCCGTTTGCGATTTGACGATTTGTCCATTTGAAAGCTCGACATGGTAGGTCGAAAGGTTCCCGAGATACGCGATATCCAAGATCTTGCCCTGAACCGCATTGATGGCATCCTGGGGTTTTTCCGCTGTGATAGACACTTTTTCGGGCCGGATAGCCAGATGGCAGGTTTGCCCCTTATCCAGCGCCAGATCAGATGTCGCGCGAAGCTGCGGTTGACCTTCGGCGAACGCAATATCGTAGCCGTCGCCGCTGGGCGTGGCGGTACCGCTGATGATCGTCACATCACCGATGAAATCGGCCACGTAAACTGAATTGGGTATTTCGTAGATGTTTGCAGGTGTGTCAGCTTGGATGATGCGACCATGGTCCATCACGGCCACCCGGCTGGCGACGGTCATCGCCTCTTCCTGATCATGGGTCACGATCACGAAAGTCGTGCCGGTTTTCTCCTGGATATCCATCAACTCAAACTGCGTATCTTGCCGCAGCTTGGCGTCCAACGCGCCCAAAGGTTCGTCCAACAACAGCAGTTTGGGTGCCTTGGCCAGGGACCGCGCAAGAGCTACGCGCTGACGCTGTCCGCCGGAACACTGATGCGGTTTACGTTTGGCGAACTGTTCCAGTCGCGTCAGTTTCAGCATCTCGGCGACGCGGGCGTCGATCTGATCTTTGGGCATGTTATCCCGTTTCAGACCGAAGGCGATGTTTTCCCAAACGCTCAGATGTGGAAACAGCGCATAGGATTGAAACATCATGTTCACGGCGCGTTTATTCGGCGGAATGGGCGCGATGTCCTGACCGCCCAGAAGGATTGTGCCTTCGGTTGGAGTTTCAAAACCCGCCAGCATACGCATCATTGTGGTTTTGCCGCAGCCGGACGGGCCCAACAAGGCAAAGAACTCCTGCGCGTAGATGTCAAAGCTTTGATTGTCGATGGCAACGAAATCGCCAAAGCGCTTTGTCACATTTTTGAATTGGATGAGCGGTTTTGCATCCGGATCATTCCACGGTGCGAATTCGGTTTGTCCCATCCACTGCCCCTTAGTTCAGAAAAAACCCGCGCAACTCAAGTTGCGCGGGTTTGTTTGGCGGTTAGGTGCCTGATTTGATCTTTGTCCACATCCGCGTGACGACCCGTTGAACCTTGGCCGGGTAGGGCGTGGTTGTGTACAGGTTTTTCAGCGTTTCCGGGGTTGGGTAGATGGCTGGATCCTCGATCACATCCGCTTCCAGCATCGGCTGCGACGCCAGATTGCCGTTGGCGTAATAGACGTAGTTCGATGCGTCCGCCATATTCTGCGCGTCCATGATAAAGTTCAGGAATTTATGCGCGCCTTCCGGGTTGGGTGCGTCGGTTGGAATGGCCATTTGGTCAAACCACATCAGCGATCCTTCGGCGAAGGCATTATAGGCAATGTCCACGCCATTTTCAGCCTCTGCCGCACGGTCCCGCGCCTGTAGGATATCGCCGGACCAACCAACGGCGACACAGATGTCGCCATTTGCCAGCGCATTGATGTATTCCGAACTGTGGAATTTCTGGATATGCGGTGCCACGCCTGCCAGAACCGGCTCTGCCTTGGCCAGAACGTCCGGGTCATGACTGTCAGGGTCTTCACCCAGATATTGCAGTGTCATTGGAATGATTTCTGTTGGCGCGTCCAGGAAATGAATGCCGCATGCCGCGAGCTTTTCGGCATTTTCAGGGTTCAGGATTAGTTCCATGCTGTCCATTGGCGCGTCGTCGCCAAGAATTTCAGCCACTTTGCCGACATTCACACCGATCCCGGTGGTGCCCCACATGTAATTGATTGAATAGGCGTTATCCGGGTCGTATTGCGCCGTGCGTGATTCAATCACATCCCACATATTTGTCAGGTTGGGCAATTGCGCCGGGTCGAGCTTTTGAAAGGCACCTGCTGTAATCTGGCGTTGCAGGAATGTGCCAGAAGGAACCACCACGTCGTATCCGGAGCCGCCGGCCAGCATTTTTGTTTCCAGCACTTCGTTGCTGTCAAACACGTCATAGATCAATTCCAGACCGGTTTCCTGTTCGAACTTCTCCAACAACGCTTCGTCGATATAGTCAGACCAGTTATACACGCGCACTTCTTCGGCATGGGCAGTGAGTGTGCCCACGGCCAAAGCGGCGGTGGTCAATAGTAACTTCTTCATTTTTATCTCCCGTTGGTCGGCATTTAGCTTGCCGTACGCGCAGATTTGATCAAAAAATTCTCCGCGTGGCAATATGGTAATGTTTTCACGCAGCCGCTAAACTCGCAAGACAAGAGATGCCTCTCAGCAATTCGGACTTTATGGCAATGATCAAACCAGCGCTGAAATCCGGTGCCAACGCCACGGAACCGGTTGGCCTTCCCGCGCATGAACTGATTTACCGGCGGTTGCGGGATCTGGTGCTGTTTGGGGATCTGGCGCCAGGTCAGGCGGTGACGATACAGGGGCTTACCGATCAGCTGGGCGCGGGTATGACGCCCGTGCGCGAAGCGATCCGACGGTTGATTGCGGAAGGCGCGCTTGAATTCCAGGGTAACAGACGCGTTTGCGTGCCGCTGCTGAGTGCCGAAAATATCAGTGAATTAATCGTTGCAAGGCAATGGCTTGATCCGCATTTAGCTTTGCGTGCAACGGAACGTATCACCCTTGATGAACTTGATGAACTGACGGCCATGGATGCCTTACTGGACCAAGCAATAGAGCAAGGCGATTTGCGCGCGTATCTGGAGTTGAACTACAGGTTTCACCGACGCCTTTATGAAATTGCCAAGGCCCCTATTTTGGCAGATATGGCAGACGGTTTGTGGCTAAGGTTTGGACCTTCCCTTCGTGTAGTGTGCGGGCGAATTGGCACCCAGAACCTGCCAGATAAACACAAGGACATGCTGGCAGCGATGCATGCGCGCGATGCAGAGCGCGCAGCGCGTGCTATTCGTGAGGACGTGATACAAGGAATGGAGCAGGTTCGCCGCTCCTTCGAGATATCCTCCGCAGAGGGCTGATTCGATTGACAGGGAATAATTTGATCATATTCTGGTCATAACCAGAACCAGCTGCATGATTCCGTAGCAATCCATTTGTGAAAGGGCTGACCATGAACATGATTTCAAACCATATGCCGACCGCAGAACTCCAGGCATTGGACGCCGCCCATCACATGCACCCTTTCACGACGAATGACGAACTCGCGGCCAAGGGCGCGCGCGTCATCACCCGCGCGCAGGGCGTCACGCTGACCGATAGCGATGGCAACGAAATGTTGGACGCGATGGCCGGCTTGTGGTGCGTCAACCTGGGCTATGGCCGCCCTGAGCTGGCAGAAGCGGCGGCACGTCAGATGAAAGAGCTGCCGTATTACAATACGTTCTTCATGACGACCCACGTGCCCGCAATTGCGTTGAGTGCGAAGCTGGCTGAATTGGCCCCTGGCCCCTTGAACCACACATTTTTTGCAAGCTCCGGGTCCGAGGCAAACGACACCAATATCCGGCTGGCACGCACCTATTGGTCGGAATTGGGCAAGCCTACCAAAAAAACGATCATTGCGCGCCAGAACGGGTATCACGGTTCCAGCGTTGGGAGCGCTTCACTGGGCGGCATGAAGCCAATGCATGCGCAGGGTGGATTGCCGATACCGGACATACATCACATCGGTCAGCCCTATTGGTATGGTGAAGGCGGCGACAAATCCCCCGAGGAGTTTGGCCTGGAACGCGCGCAAGAGCTTGAAAAAGCAATCCATGATCTGGGCGAAGACAATGTTGCAGCGTTTATTGCAGAGCCGATTCAGGGGGCAGGCGGTGTTATCATTCCGCCGAGCACATACTGGCCGGAAATTCAGCGTATCTGCGATGAATACGAAATTCTGTTGATCGCGGATGAAGTGATTTGCGGCTTTGGACGAACTGGCAACTGGTTTGCCTCACAGACCTATGACATCCGGGCGGATATCATGACCATCGCCAAAGGATTGAGCTCTGGCTACGCGCCGATCGGGGGATCCATGGTCACGGATGAGGTCGCCAAAGTTAT
This sequence comes from Roseovarius sp. JB2-10, assembly GCF_055693585.1. Taxonomy (NCBI): domain Bacteria; kingdom Pseudomonadati; phylum Pseudomonadota; class Alphaproteobacteria; order Rhodobacterales; family Roseobacteraceae; genus Roseovarius; species Roseovarius sp. JB2-10. The sequence continues at coordinate 1,115,155 of NZ_CM146337.1, forward strand.
GGATGCTTGTGAGTTTTCTCATGGTTACACCTATTCCGGCCATCCGGTTTCCTGCGCTGTGGCGCTCGAAAACCTGCGTATTCTGGAAGAGGAAAAGATTGTCGAACGGGCGGGGGCAGAAACGGCACCGTACCTGCGCGAAAAGTGGCTGGGCCTTGCGGATCACCCATTGGTGGGTGAAGCGGTGATCGAAGGATTGATGGGTTCGATTGCCCTGACGCCGGACAAAGCCAGCCGTGCGTCCTTTGCTGCCGATACAGGGACCGCTGGTTTTGCCTGCCGCGAGGCGTGTTTCCAAAATTCGCTTGTGATGCGTCACACAGGAGACCGTATGGTCATTTCGCCGCCACTTGTGATCACCAAATCAGAGGTCGATATGCTGACGGACCGCGCCTGGAAGGCTCTTGATATTGCCCACAAGACTCTCAGCGATCAGGGTTTGATGACGGCGGCCTGATATGGGCTTTGACGATCAACCGGTGTTACGTAGTGACAAACTCGGGCTCAGACCCCTGCTGGCCGGGGATTTTCCTGACCTGCAAAACGCGGCAAGCGACCCCGAAACGTGGTCCGGTCATCCGGCAAAAGACCGCTTCAAGCCCGCGGTTTTCCGTCCCTACTTCGAGTTTCTATTGAAGGCCGGTGGGGCGCTGGTGATCGAAGATGTAACGCGGCAAAAAGTCATCGGATGTTCGCGGTACTACACGGCGTCGGATATGCCGGACACGATATCGATCGGCTTTACGTTCCTGAATTTCCGCTATTGGGGCGGGGTTTGGAATTTCGAACTGAAGCGGCTGATGCTGGGTCATGCATTCGCGAATTTTGACGAGGTCTGGTTTCATATCGACCCCACGAATATCCGGTCCCAGACAGCGACCAAGCGGCTAGGAGCCGTGCATGCCTATGACACGGGGCTTGATCTGTCTGGCATCTTGGCACCATGGAAATGCTTTCGCCTGACACGCGAAGCTTGGCTCGAAACAGTCGCCGTCAAACAAAGCACCGAAGGCGTCAGTCCTTGATGAACATTTTGCGCGGTCGGTTGCAGAATGTATGCGCCGGTCCGTTTTCGGTGATCATAATCGGCTCGGTGATTTCAAGACCCCAATTTTCCATCCAAAGCCCCGGCATGAAATGGAATGTCATTCCCGGTTCCAGCACGGTTTCGTCTTCGGCACGCAGGCTGATCGTGCGCTCCCCCCAATCCGGGGGGTAACTGAGGCCGATGGGGTATCCACACCGCGCACCACGCTCAATGCCGGCTCTTTCGAGCGGTGCGGCCAACGCATTGGCGATGTCGCAGGCCCGGTTTCCGGCGCGGGCCGCGTCCAGCCCGGCCTCAAGCCCTTCAACCAAGGCCGCTTCCGCGCGCAAAATATCATCGCCTGGTTTGCCCAAGAACAACGTACGGCAAAACGGTGTGTGATAGCGTCTGTAAACGCCAGAGATTTCAAAGAAAGTGGCTTCCCCTTTTTGAAAGGTCCTTCCATCCCATGTGAGATGTGGCGCCGCTGCGTCAGAGCCTGAGGGCAGCAAGGGCAAAATCGCGGGGTAGTCACCCCATGCGCCGTCAACGCCACGAATTCCATCCCGGAAAATCTCGGCCGCGATTTCGTTCTTCGGAATCCCGGGCTCGACCCGATCAAGCAGCCCATCGACGATTTTCTCTGATATCGCCGCGGCTTTGCGCATAAAAGACAACTCTTCTTCAGACTTGATGGTGCGCTGCCAATTGACCAACGCAGTAGCGTCCACAAAACGGGCATCCCCCAATTCGGCTTGCATGACAGCGAAGGCTTTGGCCGAGAAGTAGTAATTGTCCATCTCAACCCCAATGCGCCCGCTGGCCCGTCCTAAATCCTTGAGCCTTGCCGCAAGATCTTGCATCGGATGGCGCACCGTAGATTGCACGTAGTGATCCGCGTAGCCCAGCACGCGATCATCGTTCATCCAAACGGTTCGGATGCCGCCATTTGCATCCTGCGCGCGCCCCCACCAAATCGGGTTGTCATCTGGGAAAATCAGAACACCCTGATGCACGTAGAAAGACCACCCATCATACCCGGTCAACCAGTTCTGGTTCGACGGATCCGTCACAAACAGAACGTCTATCCCGGCGGCGTCCATGGCCTTTCGTGTCAATGTCAGACGGCGCTGAAACTCGCCTTGTGAGAAGGGAAGATCTTTGTGGGGCATCGTGCTACCTGCTTGTTTGGATGGCGTCCATTCTGGTCACAGAAGGATGTATTGCCCTTCAGAAGGCGTCAATCTGTGTCGTTTTCGTGCGGTGGCTTTACAGGCGTTGACCAACGAAAAATCTTCGACGAAGTTGTGCTGGGGATGAGGAGGGACAGATGCGTGTGACGTTGGCAGACATCTATGCCGCTGCGGGGGTAATCCGTGGTGTTGCGGATCAGACGCCACTTGTGCCCTCGGCCTTCATGTCAGCACGAACGGGTGCCGATTTCCTGTTGAAACTCGAAAACATGCAACCGATGGGGGCTTTCAAACTGCGTGGCGCTATGAATGCCATCGCGGCACTGGGTTCAGACGTTAAGGGCGTAACCTGCGTTTCAACCGGCAATCACGGGCGCGGTGTGGCCTATGCGGCCAAACGGCAAGGCATTCGGGCGGTGATTTGCATGTCGTCGCTTGTGCCGGAGGCCAAGGTTGCGGGCATAAAGGCATTGGGCGCAGAAGTGCGGATCATCGGAACCAGTCAGGATGAGGCGCAGGTGGAGGCGGAGCGTCTGGTTGCTGAGGAAGAGATGGTCGAGATATCTCCGTTCGACGACGCCAAAGTGATTGCCGGTCAAGGCACTATCGGCGCCGAAATCATGGCAGCACGCCCGGATATTGAGACGATCCTAGTACCGGTTTCCGGTGGCGGCTTGGCCGCCGGTATCGCTTTGGCCGCAAAGTCGGCAAACCCGGATATTAAGGTGATTGGCATCAGCATGGACAGGGGAGCCGCCATGCATGCCAGTCTGAAGGCTGGAAAGGCGGTGGAAGTGCAAGAAGTTGCCTCGCTGGCCGATAGTCTGGGTGGGGGGATTGGGTTGGAGAACCAATTCAGCATGTCCATGTGTCGCGAACTCCTCGATGATCTCATTCTGGTCAGCGAGCAGGAAATCTACCACGCGATGCAAACGCTTTACTATGAAGACCGTATCGTTGCGGAGGGGGCCTGCGTCGTGGGAATAGCGGCGGTTCTGTCAGGCAAAGTTGCACCGCGTGGTCCAACAGTCACGCCGATCACAGGCCGAAATCTGGACATGAATATGTTCACTCGAATTGTGACCGGTCAGGATGTCCAGCTTGGCGATGTTGTAGTCCGGGGTCAAAACTACGAGGCGACAAAATGAAACGCGTTGTGTGTTTGTTAGGGAGCCCACGTGAGGGTGGGAACAGCGATGTACTGGCAGGGGTTTTTTGCGATGAGGCGCGTGCCCAAGGCGCCGAAGTGGCGCAATTTGCCCTGCGGGACCTGCGATTTCAGGGCTGTGTTAATCTGCGGATGTGCAAAAGCGGCGGTACAGAATGTGGGTTGAACGACGATCTGAACCCGGTTCTGTCCTTGATCGAAACAGCCGATATCGTCGTCATGGCGTCGCCGATTTACTTCTGCAATATTTCCGGCCTGGCAAAGCAATCGCTGGATAGGTTTTTCTCGTTTTTTGTGCCGGATTACGTCACCGCAGACGAACCATCACGTTTAGGCCGCGACAAGACCTTTGTGCTGATACAGGTCCAGGGTGAAGGTTCTGAACGGTACGCGGACATATTAGAAAGCTATGGTCCGGCTTTGGACAAACTTGGGTTTGAGAAACGTGCCGTGATCAGAGCATGCGGCGCCCGCGAGCCAGAGGATGTGTTGCAGGACAAGGACGTGATAAATCATGCCGTGGAAACCGCACGGAAATTACTTTGAAACGCGGGGCATTTGGGCGCAACCTGTCAGAGTTTGAGGCCAATTCGCTGCAACGCGCCAAAACAAAAATTTCCGAATACTTATCAAGGGAAACGAGATGCTGAAAAACGATCAATTGTCCCAATGGGACCGAGAGAATTTTTTCCACGCTTCGACGCATCTTGCGCAATTCGCCCGTGGAGAACTGTCCAACCGCGTCATTACAGGCGGTTCAGGTTGCCACATTGAAGACCGGGATGGTGTGCGGTTGCTGGATGCATTTGCCGGTCTTTATTGTGTCAACGTCGGGTACGGTCGTCAGGATATCGCAGATGCGATTGCAGAACAGGCGAAAGAACTGGCGTACTACCACGCGTATGTCGGGCATGGCACAGAGGCCAGTATCACCTTGGCCAAATTGGTATTGGACCGCGCACCGAGTAACATGAGTAAGGTCTATTTCGGGCTGTCAGGTTCCGATGCCAACGAAACCAACATCAAGCTGATCTGGTACTACAACAACATCCTTGGTCGTCCCGAGAAGAAGAAGATCATCTCGCGCTGGCGCGGGTATCATGGATCTGGGTTGATGACCGGCTCGTTGACCGGTCTTGAACTCTTCCACAAGAAATTTGATTTGCCGCTGGCGCAGGTCATCCACACTGAAGCGCCCTATTATTACAGGCGCGAAAACTTGGCCCAAAGCGAAGCGCAATTTGTGGCCCATTGCTGTGCGGAACTGGAGGCTTTGATCGAGCGTGAGGGGGCAGATACGATAGCAGCATTCATCGGCGAGCCCGTTTTGGGCACCGGCGGCATTGTTCCGCCCCCCGAAGGGTATTGGCCCGCCATCCAGGAGGTTTTGAAAAAACACGATATTCTGTTGGTCGCCGACGAAGTGGTGACCGGCTTTGGCCGATTGGGCACGATGTTCGGATGCGATCACTATGGGATTGAGGCCGATCTGATTACAATCGCCAAGGGGCTCACGTCTGCCTATGCCCCTCTCTCGGGCAGTATTGTCAGCGACAAGATGTGGAAAGTTCTGGAGCAAGGCACCGATGAAAACGGCCCCATCGGACACGGTTGGACCTATTCCGCGCATCCCATCGGTGCGGCCGCGGGTGTAGCCAACCTGAAACTGCTCGATGAGATGAACCTGATCGCAAACAATCGGACCGTTGGCACATATTTGAACAATGCCATGAGTGAGGCTTTGGGCGCGCATCCCCATGTGGGTGAGATCCGCGGCGAAGGCATGCTGTGTGCGGTTGAGTTTGTCCAAGATCGTGACAGGCGCACTTTCTTCGATCCAAATGAAAAGGTGGGACCGCGCATCGCGGCCGCCTTGTCCGCGCATGGTGTGATCGGACGGGCCATGCCACAGGGTGATATACTGGGGTTCGCACCGCCCTTCTGCCTGACCGAATCTGAAGCCGATGAAGTGGTTGCCAAAACGGCCGCTGCTGTCGGTGAGGTTTTGGGGGAGTAACCGCCATGAAAACGGGCGCATGGGCGCAATAGCACGCTTTTTGCGTGTTTTTCGTAGTGGTCCTGCGACGTCGTTCAACAAGATGTCGGTATTGATTTGCAGGGTGTCGCGAATCTGATGTGAAATGACGCGCTGCGCTTGCATCGCATTGCGTTTGCAGGTTTAGTTCCGTTCGAACATGGGCAAACCATGAAAAAGTATAACAGGGAGCCAGATTTGGCAGAGATGACCAACAACGATGCATTCGTTGAGTTTGAGCGTGTCCAAAAGAGTTACGACGGCGAAACGCTGGTCGTGAAGGACCTGAATCTTTCGCTGCCAAAGGGCGAGTTTCTGACAATGCTTGGGCCCTCGGGATCAGGCAAAACGACCTGCCTGATGATGCTGGCGGGTTTTGAGACTGCGACCCATGGTGAAATTCGTCTGGACGGGCGCGAAATCAACAACATCCCGCCCCACAAACGCGGCATCGGCATGGTGTTCCAAAACTATGCGCTCTTTCCGCATATGACGATTGCCGAAAATCTGAGCTTCCCACTGGAAGTGCGCAAAATCGGAAAATCCGAGCGTGAGGAGAAGGTAAAGCGCGCCCTGGACATGGTCGAGATGGGCGCTTTTGGGGGCGACGTCCCGCACAGCTTTCCGGTGGTCAGCAACAGCGCATCGCGCTCGCTCGAGCGTTGGTTTTTGAACCTGAGTTGGTCCTGATGGACGAACCCTTGGGTGCGCTGGATAAACAACTGCGCGAAAAGATGCAGTTTGAGATCACCAATCTGGCACACAGCCTCGGCATCACGACGGTTTATGTGACCCACGATCAGACCGAAGCGTTGACCATGTCAGACCGTGTTGCCGTATTTGACGATGGCCGCATTCAACAGATCGCGCCCCCGGATCAGCTCTATGAAGAGCCAGAAAACAGCTTCGTGGCGCAGTTTATCGGTGAGAACAACACATTGCTGGGCACCGTAAAGAAAATTGACGGTGATCAGGCGGTGGTCGAACTGGATGATGGCGAACTGATTGATTGTAAACCTGTCAATGTGAACGCTGTGGGCGACCGCACCCGCGTGTCGATCCGTCCGGAACGTGTTGAATTCAACAAGGACCGCCTGAAGGACGGGGCACATACGCTCAAGGCCGAGGTTCTGGAATTCATCTACATGGGTGATATTTTCCGCACGCGCCTCAGGGTCGCCGGCAATGACGAGTTTGTTGTCAAAACCCGCAACGCGCCCGATCAGGTGCGCTTGCAACCGGGCCAACAGATCGACATCGGTTGGCTGCCCCAAGATTGCCGAGCGCTTGATGCGTAACAGGCTTGGAATATCGCGCCTGCTCACGGACGCGATGAACAGCGGGTTCAATGGTCAAGCCCGTGGCCAGAACCCCAAAGATCGTAACGGGTTACATAAGGGAGAAAATAGTATGAAACTCACAAAAACACTGCTTGCGACGACGGCTCTGACCGTAGTTGCGGGTGCAGCTGTTGCCGAAGAAATGACCATCGTGTCATGGGGCGGCGCTTATTCTAAATCGCAGAAACTTGCGTATCACGACCCCTATTCGGAAAAGACCGGTGTCACCATCATCAACGATGACAGCTCGGCCGAAGCCGTGGCAAAACTGCGCGCCATGGACGAAGCGGGCAACATCACATGGGATGTTGTTGACGTTGTTGCTGCTGACGCTCTGCGTCTGTGTGACGAAGGTCTGGCAATGGAAATCGATCCAGACACAATGCTGGCCGCCGCACCTGATGGCACGCCTGCGTCCGAAGATTTCGGTGACCTTCTGGTTGGCGACTGCTTCATCCCGCAGATCGTGTATTCCACAACATTCGGGTACCGCACTGACATGGTAGGTGACACACCACCCACCGACGTATGTGCCGTGTTCGATCTGGACGCCTATCCAGGTAAGCGTTCGCTGGAAAAGCGTTCGATCAACAACATGGAATGGGCGTTGCTGTGTGACGGTGTCGCCAAAGACGAAGTGTATGACGTATTGGCCACACCTGAAGGTCAGGATCAGGCACTCGCCAAGCTTGACACCATCAAGGATCAGGTTGTCTGGTGGTCCGCTGGTGCAGACACGCCGCAGCTTCTGGCCGATGGCGAAATCGTCATGGGGTCGACCTATAACGGCCGTCTCTTCAGCGTGATCGAAGAGCAGAAACAGCCTGTTGGTATGCTGTGGGACGCGCAGATCTTCGACCTGGATGGTTGGATCATCCCTGCCGGTCTGAGCGATGAGCGCAAGGCGCGCGCGCTGGACTACATCATGTTTGCAACAGACACACAACGTCTGGCGGATCAGGCCAAGTACATCTCGTACGGCCCGGCCCGTGCCTCTTCGGCGCCACTGGTTGGTAAGCACGCGGAACTGGGCATCGATATGGCACCGCACATGCCTACCGATCCCAACAACGCCAAGAACACGTTCCTCTATAACTACGAGTTCTGGGCAGATTACCGCGATGATATCGAAGCCAAATTTCAGGCGTGGTTGGCACAATAATCTGAGTTGGGCGTGTTTAGGCACGCCCGCCTCATCATAACAAAGTGCGGTCCGGCGTAACGGACCGCACGACCATACGGGGGTGGATCATTGCCCAAAGGGTACATCATAGGACACATAACGGTGAACGATCCGGAGGCATACAAAGAGTATGTCGAAAAGGATACACCAATCCTGAAGGCCTTGGGTGGCACTTTTGTCGTGCGCGGTGGACAGTCAGAAGTGCCGGAAGGCACGTCACTGAACCGGCATGTCGTGATCGAATTCCCTAGTTTCGAGGCCGCGAAAGCCGCCTACAATGATCCAGAATACCAAAAAGTGGCTGAGATCAGACGGCGCACGGCAGACAGCGTCATTATCCTGGTCGAGGGGACCTGACATGAGCGATGCAACCCAAACCGGGCCCGTATTGGCCGCCGATGGCACGCCGCTGAAACGCAGCCTTGGCCGCGCCTTGCGGATGCAAAAGACGCGCGCCTTGATGCTGATCGCGCCCCTGCTGATTTTTGTAATGATCTCTTTCATCTTGCCCATCGGCAATATGCTGTTTCGATCAGTCGAGAATGACATTGTCCAAAACACGCTTCCGAATACGGTGCCGCTGTTGGCCCAATGGGACGCATCGACCGGCGAATTGCCGGACGAACCAATTTACGCGGCATTGGCTGTTGATATGGTTGCGGCAGTCAACGCCAAGGAACACACCAAGCTGGCTACTCGGCTGAACTATGAACAGGTCGGTATCGCCTCGATGTTCCGCAAATCAGGCCGGCAAATCAAAAAATGGGACCCGGTTGCAGACGCGCCTTTCAAAGAAAAGTTCCTGGAACTGCATGACGGCTGGGGCGACATCGAAACCTGGAAAACGATCCAGACGCATTCCGGCGCATTTACCAATGGCTATTTTCTAAACGCGATCGACATGCAGAAAACGCCGGATGGCATCTCAGCGCAGCCTGAAAATAAACAGGTCCTGATCAAGCTTTTCATGCGAACGCTGATCATGTCGCTTGTCATCATGGGTGCCTGTATCCTGCTGGGATATCCCATTGCCTGGATTCTGGCGAATCTGCCAGCCAACAAGGCCAATCTTTTGATGATCCTGGTGCTCCTGCCGTTCTGGACATCGCTTCTTGTGCGGACTTCGGCCTGGAAGGTGATGCTGCAGCAACAAGGTGTGATCAACGATGTGTTGGTCTGGATCGGCCTAGTGGATGACGCCAACCGGCTGATCATCATTAACAATCAGTTCGGCACCATCGTCGCGATGACGCATATTTTGCTGCCGTTCATGATCCTGCCGATGTATTCGGTGATGCAGACGATCAACCCGACCTACCTACGCGCCGCCAAATCGCTTGGTGCGACCAACTGGACGGCCTTCTGGCGGGTCTATTTCCCGCAAAGTGTTCCGGGTATTGGCGCGGGCTCGATCCTCGTCTTCATCCTGGCCATTGGTTACTACATCACGCCCGAAATCGTGGGTGGCACCAAGGGTGTCTTTATCTCGAACCGGATTGCCTATCACATTTCCAGCTCGCTCAACTGGGGTCTTGCGGCCGCGTTGGGTACAATTTTGCTGGCGGCGGTTCTCATTCTCTATTGGGCCTACGACAAGATCGTGGGCATCGACAACGTGAAGCTGGGGTAACGCGACATGGGCCTGCCGATATATGCCACGTTCGGACAACGCGTCTGGTACTACACCTTCCGCGTGATTTGCGCGCTGATCTTCATCTTTCTGATCACGCCGATCCTGGTCGTCCTGCCGCTCAGCTTCAACGCGCAGGACTTCTTTACCTTCACGCCCGAAATGCTGCGATTTGACCCGGATGGGTACTCGCTCAAGCACTATCGCGATTTCTTCAGCAACAATGAGTGGCAGCGCAGTTTCAAGAACTCGCTGATCATTGCGCCCATCGCCACCATCATCTCGGTATCTCTGGGCACGCTGGCCGCCATCGGCCTTTCGCAATCCCACGTGCCCTTCCGCCGTGCGATCATGGCGATCCTGATCTCACCCATGATCGTACCGCTGATCATTTCGGCCACGGGCATGTTCTTCTTCTACAGCCAGGTGGGCAACTTCCTCGAAGGCACGTTAGGCTTCAACAAAAACTTCGTGGGTTATGTGAAGGTGGTCCTCGCGCATGCCGTGTTGGGTATTCCCTTTGTCATCATCACCGTGACAGCCACACTTGTAGGCTTTGACCGCTCGCTGACACGCGCCGCGGCCAATATGGGCGCCGATCCGGTGACCACGTTCTTCAAGGTGCAGATGCCTCTGATCCTGCCGGGTGTGATCTCAGGTGGGCTTTTTGCCTTCATCACGTCCTTTGACGAGGTGGTTGTGGTGCTCTTTGTCGGTTCGGCCAGCCAGAAGACGCTGCCCTGGCAGATGTTCACTGGCCTGCGCGAACAGATCAGCCCGACCATTCTGGCCGTGGCCACGATCCTGGTGATCATCTCCATCGCACTTTTGACCACGGTAGAACTGTTGCGCCGACGGTCCGAGCGGTTGCGTGGTATCACCCCAAGCTGACCTGCTAAGACCCCCTTACTCCTGTTTGCGACATTGGGGTCGAATTCTGGCAAGACATTGCCGTCTGCAATGTAAAAGCTTGAAGCTTGTCAACAAGCTGGCGCAACTCCTTTGGCCCAATCAGCAATAGAAACACCGGCGGATAACTCGGAGAACACGCTGCGAAGCAATGGCATTTGCGTGCTCGCGGTGGCCTTGTTCGCCACCGGGTTTCCTGCGGCCGAAGAATTGCTGAAGACCTGGGGTCCGATTTCTCTGATTACGGTCAGGCTGGTGCTGTCCTGCGGGCTACTCGTCGTGATGTGGATCATGTTCGACGGGTGGAAGCGCGTGGTTCAAGCACCGTTGGTGCGAGGTCTTTCCATCGGCGCCTTTGGCTTTGGCACAGGTGCCATCATGATTTTGGTGGCCCAAGACCTGACTGATCCTGTGACGGCTGTTCTGGCCGCAGCGACAATGCCCGCCACGGCTGTTGCCCTCGAGGTGCTGTTTGATGGTCGGCGCCTGACCCGAAACTTTGTCTTTGGGGCCTGTCTTGTTTTGATAGGGGGCTATCTGGCCACCGGGGTCGACATGCGCCAGGCGACCTATGGTTTGGGCATTGCGCTTGGACTTTTGGCAACCGCGCTCTTTGCCTGGGGGTCGCGAAAGACGGTCAAAGGTTTGCCCGAAATGTCGCCCCTCGGCCAATGCACGATCACCTTATGCGGTGCGATGCTGTTTTCCATGGCGACGCTTGCGGTTTTTCAGATCTTTGGCTGGTCCGGTAGCCACGCAGCACCCCTTGGTCTCTGGGGCTGGTCCATGCTGTTGATCTACGCTGTGGGCGCCATGGCCCTCAGTCAGGCGTTCTGGATTTTGGGCGTGTCCCGGTTGGGTATTGGCATCGCGTCTTTCCATCTCAACGCAGCCCCGTTTTACGTGATGCTGATGCTCTTTGCCCTTGGCGATGAGTGGGATTGGAATAGGGCGTTAGGGGCGGCTATTTTGGGCGCTGGCGTTATTTTGGCGCAGCGCCAAGCCGCCCGATGATCAACGCAACGGGCGGCCCGGTTTTGGTATCGGTTAGCTCCGAACCAACTTTTCGTATTCTTCAGAAATGTCGCGCGCCATGGCACCAACTTCGAAGTTATAGTCACCAATCTGCCCAACAGGCGTGACCTCAGCAGCAGTGCCGGTCAGCCAGCATTGCTCAAAGCTTTCCATTTCCTCGGGCATGATATGGCGCTCGTGCACCTTGATCTGGTGATCTTTCAGCATGCCCACAACGGTTTGACGGGTCAGGCCGTTCAGGAAGCAATCGGGTTTCGGCGTATGCACTTCGCCGTCCTTGACGAAAAAGATGTTGGCGCCCGTCGCTTCGGCCACATAGCCGCGATAGTCCATGAAGAGCGCGTCCGAGCACCCTTTGGCTTCTGCGGCATGTTTGGAGGTGGTGCAGATCATGTATAGCCCTGCCGCCTTGGCATGAACCGGGATTGTCTCGGGGCTCGGCCGTTTCCATTTGGAGATATCGAGCTTGGCACCCTTCATCTTGGCGTCACCGTAATACGCACCCCATTCCCAAGACGCGATCACCAGATGAACAGGATTGCGCGCGGAAGCGACGCCCATGTCTTCGCCTGCACCGCGCCAAGCGACGGCCCGCACATAGGCATCGGTCAGGCCATTGGCAGTCAGAACTTCCTGCTTCGCGGCCTCGATCTCATCCACGGTGTAGGGGATCTGGAAGTCCAGCTCACCTGCGGAAAAATGCAGGCGCTCAGAATGCTGGCGGCTTTTGAAGATTTTGCCGTTATACGCACGTTCCCCCTCGAAGACGGAACTGGCGTAATGCATGGCATGCGTCAGGATGTGTACATTGGCATCACGCCAGTCGACAAGTTTGCCATCCATCCAGATTTTACCGTCACGATCATCATAGCCAGCCATTTTCAGTCTCCTCTTACGGCCAGTGTTTCCATTTGTTGCGCAAATTACGTCCGATACGGACATAATATTTCGCCAAATCTGCGATTCGGTACCAGTTTGGCCTTGGAATGTCAACAAAGCTGACATATCATGAAATATGTCGAGCCATTTGTGTACGGAGTGTGTGATGCCCGAAATACAAGGTGGAGAAAACCTGCTTTTCCTGACCGATGAGCAACTGCGCCAGGGCATTGAGGCGATGTTTTTCGCGTATCGCGGTTTCACGGCTGACCCGGATCGAATTCTATCAGGTATGGCTTATGGCCGGGCGCATCACCGCGCCATCCATTTTGTGGCACGAGCCCCCGGGACAACCGTCAATAATTTGCTGAATATACTGGGTGTGACCAAGCAGTCTCTGAACAGAGTTTTGCGCACCCTGGTTGAAGATGGGTTGATTGAAAGCCGCGTCGGAACAAATGACAAGCGAGAACGGCATTTGTTTTTAACTCCGGAAGGCGAAGCTTTGGAACGAAAATTGGGTGATGCGCAACGCGCCCGGATGCGCGCGGCATACCGAACAGCGGGTCCGGAAGCCGTCTCGGGTTTTCGCCAGGTGCTGGAGGCGATGATGGATGCCGACATGCGTAGACAATATTTCCAGATAAGGGATAGCAGTTCATGAGTGACCCCGCCCCACATCTGCTGATCGTAGATGACGATGAACGGATCCGTGGTCTGTTGCGAAAGTTCTTGGCGCGCAACGGATTTCTGGTCTCGGTCGCGCGCGATGCGGCGCATGCCCGCCGTATTCTTTCAGGGTTGGATTTCGATCTGATCGTGATGGATGTGATGATGCCCGGGGAAGACGGCGTGCAACTGACCCGCAGTCTGCGTGAAGAAGAGATCGCCACTCCGATCCTGTTGCTCACCGCAAAAGGCGAAACCGAAGATCGCATATCGGGGCTTGAAGCGGGCGCAGATGACTACCTGCCCAAACCGTTCGAGCCGAAAGAACTACTGCTGCGGATCAACGCGATCCTGCGGCGGATGCCGACGCCCGAACCCGAGAACACCGCCCCGAAAGTGCTGCATATGGGCCCTATCAGATTTGATATCGAAAGATCTGAACTGATGCAGGACGATCAGGTTGTGCGTTTGACGGCCACGGAAGTGCAGCTGATGCGCATCTTTGTCGAAAATCTGCGTCAGCCTGTTAGCCGCGCCAAGCTGGTTGAGGATTTGGGACGGGACGGCGGCCAAGCACAAGAACGCGCGGTTGATGTGCAGATCACGCGATTGCGCCGCAAGCTTGAAACCGACCCCAAGCAGCCGCGCTATCTGCAAACCGTGCGCGGCGAAGGGTATATGCTAGTCCCGGATTGATCCGAAACTTGAAATTCTGACGCTGACTATTCGGGATATTTGCGCCGTGCTTTTGCCTTTGCGACGGTCTTCCCGCCGGCTTTGGCTGTTGCCGTCCACTCATAAGTATGGGTGCCGCCCGGAGGGCACGGGCTTTTATATTTGAACGCGCCAGGCATGATTTTACCTGATTTACCGGTTTTGACCGTTCCGCCGCCATGATTATATCCGGGCACATCCAGATCACGCATCTTGAAGACAATCTTGGTTGTATTTTCAGGCACTCCCTTGATCACAAAAATCGGGTTGGGAACCGTCCCGGGTTTGCCGGTACGGCAACTTGGTATGTTGCCCCAGTCAAAGCTGAGCGTCATTTCAGCCTGCGCGGCTGTGGCGGTCATCAAAAGCGATGTGAGAATGGGTGTAACAAAGCGCATGCGATTTATCCGTTCCTATAAAGACAGGAACATCTTCTCCGGAATCCCCTCAACCAGCAACAAAAAGCGGACAAACCAACCAGACCCTGCATGATCGAATCCTTGAAGTCTTGCGGCGTCAGGCGTAGATCATCCCCATGACACGGATTTTCGACATGGATGATCGCGCGCGCCTGCCTTGGCGTTTTTTTGGTGCGACGCTGACGGTGCGTGCGGCCCTATAGGGCACCCATACCCCTATCCGTTCTGAACATTACCTTACATATGGGAGAGGGCACATGTCCCCCAAGACACTCTATGATAAAATCTGGGATGCTCATTTGGCGCATGAGGCTGAAGATGGCACCTGTCTGTTGTATATTGATCGCCACCTCGTGCATGAGGTGACAAGTCCGCAGGCCTTTGAAGGGCTGCGCATGGCCGGACGCACGGTGCACGCGCCGGACAAAACCATCGCGGTGCCGGACCATAACGTGCCCACGACGCTGGATCGCGCCAATGCGGCGACCATGACCGAAGACAGCCGCGTTCAGGTTGAAGCGCTGGACAAAAATGCCAAGGAATTTGGCATCCACTACTATCCGGTCTCAGACGTGCGTCAGGGCATCGTCCACATCGTTGGCCCCGAACAGGGTTGGACGTTGCCGGGTATGACCGTCGTTTGCGGTGACAGCCACACGGCAACACACGGCGCCTTTGGCGCGCTGGCCCATGGGATCGGGACCTCAGAGGTCGAGCATGTGCTGGCCACCCAGACGCTGATCCAGAAGAAATCGAAAAACATGAAGGTGGAGATCACCGGCAAGCTGAAACCCGGCGTGACCGCCAAGGACATCACGCTTTCGGTGATTGGCAAGACCGGTACCGCTGGCGGAACCGGATACGTAATTGAATATTGCGGCGAGGCCATTCGTGATCTTTCCATGGAAGGTCGCATGACCGTCTGCAATATGGCGATCGAAGGTGGCGCACGTGCTGGTCTGATTGCGCCCGACGAAAAGACGTTTGAATACTGCAAGGGTCGCCCCAACGCGCCGAAAGGCGACCATTGGGAAGCCGCGCTTGAATGGTGGAAGACGCTTTATTCCGATGACGACGCGCATTGGGACGAGGTCGTCACCATCAAAGGTGAAGATATTGCGCCGGTTGTCACCTGGGGGACCTCGCCCGAAGACGTGTTGCCAATCACCGCTGCCGTGCCCGCGCCATCGGATTTCGAAGGAGGCAAGATCGGCGCAGTCGAACGCTCGCTCGACTATATGGGCCTGACATCCGGCACACCGCTCAATGAGGTCGAAATCGACACTGTCTTTATCGGGTCCTGCACAAACGGCAGGATCGAAGATCTGCGTGCGGCGGCGAAAATCCTCAAGGGCAAGAAAATCGCTGTCAAACGCGCGATGGTCGTGCCGGGGTCGGGTCTTGTGCGGGCGCAGGCCGAAGAAGAAGGCCTTGCAGATATTTTCAAAGAAGCCGGTTTTGAATGGCGTCTGGCGGGATGTTCCATGTGTCTGGCCATGAACCCGGATCAGCTTGAACCTGGTGAGCGGTGCGCCGCCACGTCGAACCGCAACTTTGAGGGTCGACAGGGCCGGGGCGGCCGGACACATCTGATGTCACCCGCAATGGCGGCTGCGGCGGCCGTGACCGGGCGCCTGACCGACGTGCGCGAGATGATGTGATGTCACTCGGGTGCTGCGACTTTGCGACCGGCGGTAAGCAGGGCAATGACATTGGCCAGAATGAGGCCAATGCCACCCAGCTCGAGCAGCCAATTGATCTTGATCCCGGCGATGTCGCTTTTGATCAGGATGTCGAAGTTGTGGAACCCGACAGCACGGATGGCGATGAAACCGATCAGGAAGGCAACGCCCAGAACTGCCGCCCACGTGCGGCGCAGATGACGCCACATTACCATGCCCAGACTGATCAGGATCACCACACTGGCGCACAGCAAGCCGATGATGAATCCTGTCTGAACGATCCTGCGATCCTCATACCAACCCTGCGCCTGCGCCAGACATCGCGCGAAGGCTGTCAGGGCGGATTGCAGATCAAGCTGTTTGTTGACGGTCAGGGCCATCAACAGCAACGTCAGCATGATCCAAAAAACCGTTCAGGTCTGCCGCTGCGGCTGAAAGCCAGTCTGGCAGTCAGTATCGCGGCAATGGCATAGGCCACGACGGTGACCCAACCCATAACCGACGGGTCGCCAATGGTCGGAGACCATCGGTCATCAATGCAGGACAAAAGCTCAGGCGTCAGGCTCATCGCGGCGCTTTCTCACACATGCGCGGGGTACGCGTGCATGGATACATGAACCATCAACCCTGTCAAAAGCAGGCGTTGTCCAGAGGTGGCATCGCACGGGCGTGCGCGCACCTCTTGAAGGCAAGGAGCATTCAAAATGGATAAGTTTCAAACTCTCACAGGTATCGCGGCGCCGATGCCCATGATCAATGTCGACACCGATATGATCATTCCCAAGCAATTCCTCAAAACGATCAAACGGTCGGGGCTTGGCGTCAATCTGTTCGACGAAATGCGATATGATGACGACGGTAAAGAGATTGCGGATTTTGTGCTGAACAAGCCGCAATACCGTGATGCGGAGATTCTGGTTGCCGGGGATAACTTCGGCTGCGGTTCTTCACGGGAACATGCGCCATGGGCCATCAAGGATTTTGGTATCCGCTGCGTGATCGCCCCGAGTTTCGCCGACATTTTCTACAACAATTGCTTCAAGAACGGCATCCTGCCGATCGCTTTGCCGCAAGAAACGGTCGATCTTCTTATGAAAGATGCCGAAAAAGGTGCGAACGCGCGTATGGAGGTCGATCTTGAATCCCAGACGATAACCACATCGGATGGTGAGGTGATCTCGTTTGAGGTAGATGCGTTCAAAAAACACTGCTTGATGCAAGGTTTGGATGATATCGGCCTGACGCTCGAGAAAAAATCCTCTGTGGATGCCTTCGAGGCGCAAGCGGCCAAAGAACGACCCTGGGTTTAATCCAGTTACAGCTAAGGCCATGAAATACCGCCTCCAGGTTGTAGGCGGTATTTTCTAATTCCCTTTGATTTCCAAGATTGTCTCCATTTTCTTGATGGCTCTGGTGGTAAAAGAGTCAGCAACCCCAACATGTTGTGTGGTCTCTGCATATGCCGCGTTTATGATCCTAAATTGATGCATTCTCGCACCACTAATTCCATCAATTCGCCTTAAACCTGAACTCATATTAACCATGACTTGAGCCGCATGACGAAAGAAGGCAGAAATTGGGCACGAATGAGGCAAGCCGCCACAATGTGCGGGATCAAGTTGGAACAAGGGCGCAGCACAGTACTGCGACCGACCAGTTTGAAGGGAACGGACAGTGATTTCACAGGTAACAAGTGCGTTGACGCGTGCGATGTTGGTTGCGCTATTGGTAGCAACGCCTTCGCTGTTGCTCCCCGCCACAGCGGCAGACACCGCACAGATTGTTGTGGTGTTGGCCATTTTGGCGTCATTCATGACGTTCATTGAATATTATGGCCGCTATCCCAGCATCATCGAATTCCGGTTCGCCCCTCCGTTCAATAGGTTGAAATTCCTCGGGCTGGCGCTGACGGTTCTCTTTCTATCCTTAATCAGTCGCGGCAAAACCGATCCAACCCAGTTAACGGCGATGTTGACGCAGTTGGGCGACGGTTTGGGCCATGCAATTGACTTCCCATATTCTCCGGTTCGCCTGGTTGTTCTGATGATGCCCGCAAACGCAGATGCAGAACTGATCACCTCTGTGCGAACTGCTGCGGGTATCTCATACATGGTCTCGTTGATCATGATGTTTGTTTTCCTGACGCTTGTCCGTCTATTCGGATGGCCCGTTCGGAACGGTGCCTTCAATGTCTGGGTGAACCTGCCATTGTTTGATCCGACAGGTGGCGGAGACGTGTTGAACCGCCTCAAGCGCGATGCAGGTCTTAACATTGTGTTAGGAAGTTTGCTGCCATTCTTGATCCCGGCCACGGTTAAAATGGCTTCGGATATGGTTGACCCGATTTCGATCGCCAACCCGCAAACTCTGATTTGGACGATGACAGCATGGGCGTTCCTACCGGCAAGCATGTTGATGCGCGGCATCGCAATGAGCCGTATCGCCGATATGATCGAAGAAAAACGCCGGCGCGCATATGCCAAGGCCGAAGCCGACGGATTGCAGCACGCGTAAGCGCCTTTCTTGCTTCATTTTGCACAACAGTTTGCTTCTGGCTCGTTTCTGCACAGGCGCAGGAAATTCGCATAGCAACTTTCAATGTTGAATTGGACCGCGACGGGCCGGGTCTCCTGCTGCGTGATATTCTTCGTGGAGAAGACCCGCAAATTAGCGCCGTTCTCCAGGTGATTGCGCGAACTTCCCCTGATATTCTGGTGCTGCAGCGCGTAGATTACGATCTTGATCTGCGCGCTATTACGGCCCTGCGCGATGCCATTTCCGAACAAGGCCCAACGTATCCGTATATCTTCGCCCGTCGCCCGAATTCGGGACAACAGACTGGGCTGGACATGGATGGAAACGGCCGCACCGGGCAAGCGCGCGACGCGCAGGGCTTTGGTGAATTTTCCGGCCATCTTGGTATGGCCGTCTTGTCGCGATATCCGATTGACCACGCAGCAGCACAGGATTTCAGCGCAATGCTGTGGCGGGACGTGCCAGACGCGGACTTGCCGTATGTGGATGGCGCACCTTTCCCCTCCGCAGAAGCACACGCCATTCAGCGCCTCTCGACGGTTGGCCATTGGGTCGTTCCTGTGTCCGTTGACGAAAAACGCCTTGATTTGCTTGTGTTTCACGCGTCTCCGCCGGTTTTTGACGGCCCTGAGGACCAAAACGGCAGACGAAACCAAGATGAGCTGAAGTTCTGGCAACATTATCTGGATGGAAATTTCGGGACACCGTCGAAAGGCGCATTTGCACTTGTTGGCGTAACCAATCTCGACCCGTTTGATAGTGATGGCCGGCTGGAAGCCATGCGGGGGCTGCTGGCGGATAAACGTTTGCAGGATCCCAAACCCAGACGCGAACCTCCTGCCCGAAACGATCCTGCCCATTTGGGTGATCCGCAAATGGATACTGCCGTTTGGCCGGCACCAGGCCCAGGTGCATTGCGGGTAGATTACATTTTGCCGTCGGCAGAAATCGAAGTGACTGGGTCTGGCGTCTATTGGCCTGCGGACGGCACCGATGACGCGCAGGTTGTGGAGCAAGCCAGCCGCCATAGGTTGGTTTGGGTGGATATGCTTGCAACGCCTTAGGACGTGCAGGACATCCAGTTCGATGTGGCGCGTTTTCTTGACCATCCTTGGCCATCGCGATAGGCGGTTTGCAACATCTGTTAAGCCAAGGAACTTCTGACATGAGCACGCCCTCGCTTCTTATTCTGCCCGGTGACGGAATCGGCCCCGAAGTTATGACCGAGGTCCGCAAAGTGATCGATTGGTTCGGCGCCAAACGCGGTGCCAAGTTCGATGTGAGCGAAGACCTTGTGGGTGGGGCAGCGTACGATGCCCATGGCACGCCTCTTCACGACGATACGATGGAAAGGGCGCAAGAAGCCGACGCCGTGCTGTTGGGAGCGGTCGGTGGTCCGAAATACGATGATCTGGATTTTTCCGTCAAACCAGAGCGGGGCCTGCTGCGCCTGCGCAAGGAGATGGATCTGTTTGCCAACCTCCGCCCCGCACAGTGTTTTGACGCGCTGGCAGATTTCTCGTCCCTGAAGAAAGAGATCGTGGCAGGCCTTGATATCGTCATCGTTCGTGAACTGACCAGTGGCGTTTATTTTGGCGAACCGCGTGGAATTATCGAAGAAGGCAACGAGCGCGTCGGGATCAACACGCAGCGCTACACGGAATCCGAAATCGAACGTATCGCACGCGCCGCATTCGAACTGGCCCGCCGCCGCAACAACAAGGTCTGCTCAATGGAAAAGGCCAATGTGATGGAATCGGGCATCCTGTGGCGGGAGGTGACACAACGCATCCACGACACCGACTATCCGGATGTCGAGTTGAGCCACATGTACGCGGACAATGGTGCAATGCAGCTGGTGCGTGCGCCAAAGCAGTTTGACGTGATCCTGACCGACAACCTCTTTGGTGATATCCTATCTGATTGCGCCGCGATGTTGACCGGATCGCTCGGCATGTTGCCGTCGGCGTCTTTGGGTGCACCGATGGCCAATGGCAGGCCAAAAGCCCTCTATGAGCCGGTGCATGGCTCCGCTCCAGACATCGCCGGTCAAGGTAAAGCAAACCCAATCGCTTGTATCCTCAGCTTTGCCATGGCGTTGCGCTACAGTTTTGACATGGGTGATGATGCGTCGCGCGTGGAAGCGGCGGTCGAGACGGTCCTGGCAAATGGCATGCGCACCGCTGATCTGTTGGGCGCCGAAGGCGGAAACGCTTCGTCGACCACTGAAATGGGCGATGCCATCATTGCGGCTCTCGACGCGAGCCTGTGATCCAGACGCGACCGTTTGCGGCGGGTGATGAGGCGGATTTCATCGCGTTGCACCGTGCCTGTCTGACACATTACGAAATCCCTCCGGCAACGCAGGCGCAGGAACTGCGTGTTTTGGCGTTGCTTGCTGCTAAGCGCCACATGTCCTGTCTTCTGGCGTATGACGGCGTGACCCCTGTTGGATTTGCAACATGGGCGCTGACCTTTCCAGCGGGCGCGGGTGTCGCGCTTTACATGAAAGAGATATTTGTGTGCCAGACCGCCCGTGGCAGTGGTGCAGGACGCGCCTTGTTGTCTGGCCTGATCGAAATCGCAGAGGCCGAGGAATGCGTTCGCTTTGATTGGCAAACCGATGGGTACAATCAAGCAGCGCAGGTGTTCTACGCGGGCCTCAATGCGCCGGAAAAAGACAAACGATCATATCGTATCTTGGCGGACGATTTCGCCCGGTTTCGCGAAAGGCTCGCGGCGCGCTGATGCTTAGTCATCCAGCTGCGCGGTTTTGGACAAATCGATCAATTCCGCGATGGAGCTGATCCCCAATTTCTCAAGAATGCGACCCCTGTGGTGATCCACGGTTCGCGGGCTGATTTCAAGGCGCCTGCCGATGTCCTTGCTCGATGTGTTCGACGGGTTGGCAATCATGAATTCGGCGATTTCCTTTTCCCGTGCGGTCAATCGCTGGAACCTGACCTGCGCAGACTTGGCATTGGCTTCGGCCATCCGGTTTCTGCGATCTGTTTCAAATGCAGTCTCGATGCAACTCACCAAGGTGTGTTGCCGGAAGGGTTTTTCCAGAAAGTCGACCGCGCCCCCTTTCATCGCCTGAACGGATTCCGGTACGCCGCCTTGACCGGAAATAAAAATGATCGGAATGGCAATATTCAGGGTCGTTAAATGGTCCTGAAGTTCAAGGCCGTTCAATCCTGGCATGCCATAGTCCAGAACCAGACATCCCGGTTGTTCTACATTGTATTCCGACAAAAACTCTTCGGCTGACGCATAGACGCTGACGTTGTAGCCCCGCTTGGTCAAAGCGCGCGCCAGGCTGACGCGAATACGGTCATCGTCGTCTACGATAAAAACGGTGGGGTCTGTTTCTGTTTGTGTATTCACGATCGGATCATCTCACGACGAGGCCCGATTGCGGTGATCTGATTGGTCTTCAACCTTATCCTTCTGTATTTGAAGAGACAGGCAAAACCGGGATTTTTCCTTTTCGTGCGAGTCATACCATAGCCGCCCCCCATTGGTTTCGGCGATTGTCCGCGATATCGAAAGACCAAGGCCCATGCCGTCATTCTTGCTTGTTTCAAACTGCTTGAAAAGCGTGACGTCGGGGTCGATGCCGGGACCTGTGTCTTCCACCCATACTTCCAACGTCTCTTTTCGCGGATGTGTTGTGATGGAAATTTCGCGGATGGGGCTATCGGCTTCTGCAATGGCTTCGGTGGCGTTTCTGATCAGATTGATCAGCACCTGTGCAATCTGCACCCGATTTCCGATCACCATGGGTGTCTTGGCCCCATCAATTTTGAGCGAGATGCCCCGTGTTTCGACCTCATTGTGCATCAGGCGATCAGTCTGCTGCAGCAATTCATTGAAATCGAACGGTTCCATCTCACCGGGATCTTTTCGAACAAACCCGCGCAGAGCCCGCAACACATCACCGCCCCGGTGTGCCTGCTCGTCCAACTCTGTGAGAATGTCGAGCAATTCCTTGCTCGTCGATTTTTCCTGCTTGGCTGTTGAAATCGCGGCATCCACA
The DNA here is from genome assembly GCF_055693585.1 of Roseovarius sp. JB2-10. NCBI lineage: Bacteria > Pseudomonadati > Pseudomonadota > Alphaproteobacteria > Rhodobacterales > Roseobacteraceae > Roseovarius > Roseovarius sp. JB2-10. Next base: position 1,137,612 of record NZ_CM146337.1, read on the forward strand.
TTCTGCGAAATCTCGGTCAGCGGCTGGCTCAATTCATGCGCCAACCCTGTTGCCATTTGCCCCATCAGGTTCACACGGGAAAAATGCGACAGGTCGCGGTTGAGTTCCAGAATCTTTGCGTCGGCTCCACGCCTTTGCGCAATCTCGTCAATCAGTGTCTCGTTTGCTTTCTTCAACTCCTGATACGTTCGGGGCAGTGGTTGCGACGCGGAAACTTCACCCTGCGACACCAACGATGTCCGCACTGCAAACGCCCGCACCGGTTTCAGGATCAATTCAGCAAGCGCCAACCCAACAAGCGCGGCCACCAGCGAAATCGCAGCGGCGATCCAGATGTTGCGACGGCGGTTTTCCCGGATGTCCTTGGTGAAGTCGTTCTTGGATGCATAAATCGCAATGGTCCAAGGCAGATCATATTTTTGGATGGGTTTCAAAAGCGAAAGATACGCCTCGCTATCAAATCTAAAATCCGACAGTGTTTCTTGCGCAATTTCAAGCACCCCGCTGGTTGCCAAATGCCCAAATGCAACGCGGGCTACAGGATCGTCCACTGCGTTGATGTCGGCCAGACCGCGTTGCCCCTGTTCATCTTCTACGACGATCTGATCGAAATTGGGGTGGGCGATCACGTCGCCATTCTGGTTCAGGATCATCGCAGCGCCTCGATCACTGATGACCAAGCGCGACAGGAAATCCGAGATCGTCGAAATTTCGATATCCACACCGACAACACCTTTTAACGCACCATTGGCAACAACAGGTGCGGCGACGGAAACACCGGGCCTTTGGGACGAGAAGAAGATGTAAGGATCAGTCCAGACCGTCGTGCGGGCGTCACTGGCTTTTTCGTACCAGGGACGTGTGCGCGGATCGAACGGATCATTGGGATCAAACTCTGTTTTGATCAACCCGAAGTCGGCCTGCCGCCAGAGCAATTGCACAGTTCTAGCGGAATTCTCGTTTTGGATAATCTTGGTTCGAAATGGCCCGACGTCATCGCTACGAGTGACGAACAGGAAATTGCCCGATTCATCCCCGTAGTAAATGCCAGACAGGTTGGGTTCATTTTGAAGGCTCTGAAACAGGTATTTTTCCAGTGATGCGATGTCACTTTGTGCGACGACACCGCTTTCGATGACGCGGCTGGATAGGTTCGCCGTTTCCAGGGCTGGCTTCAGAAAGCCTATGGAGTGTTCGCTGGCATTTGCGCCGACCTCCGCCAGCAATTCCCGGGCATGCTGCAGCATGGCCCTTTCAGAGGTCAGGTAGGACGTAGAGACAACGGTGATGATTGCCAGAAACTGAAGCCCGGCCAGGCTAAGAGCGAGAACGAACCCAAGCGAAAACTTCATGCAATTCCGCCAATGATTGCAAGGATCGTCTTACTGCAGGCCAACATCGACAAGAACTTTTTCAACGGCTGAGCCAAGTTTTTCAACCAATTCATCCAAGTGTTCAGGTTCTACGATAAAGGGCGGTGCCAAAAGCACGTGATCTCCTCTTTGGCCATCAATCGTACCGCCCATAGGATAGCAGATCAGACCCTCGGCAAAAGCAGTGGCCTTCAGTTTGGCATTAAATTTCAAAGCAGGGTCGATACACTCTTTGGTTTCCCGGTCTTTCACGAACTCCACACCAACAAAAAGACCACGACCGCGGATGTCACCTACATTGGCGTGTTGTCCAAACCGGTCTTGCAGGCGCTTTTGCAGCGCCATGCCTTTGGGAGTTACCTCGTCTACCACCCCACCAACCAGCTTTTTGACCACTGCAAGGCTGGCGGCACAAGCCGTAGGATGTGCCAAATAGGTATGCCCGTGCTGAAAAAATCCGGACCCGTTCTGGATCGCATCGTAAATCGTGGCGCTACACACCATCGCGCCAATCGGCTGGTATCCTGCGCCCAGTCCCTTCGCAATCGTGCAGATATCAGGGCTGATTTCATCCTGAGTGCACGCGAACAAACTGCCTGTACGGCCCATGCCGCACATCACTTCATCCAAGATGAGCAAAACGCCATACTGATCGCAGATTTCCCGAATGCGTCGGAAATATCCCTCTACGGCGGGGACGGCACCCAGTGTTGCACCGACAACGGGTTCGGCCACAAAACACATGACGTTTTCGGGCCCAAGCCGGAGGATTTCTTCCTCGAGTTCATTCGCAACCCGCAGTCCAAAGTCGACCTCGCTTTCAGCGTCCATCCGGTCGCGATACGCATAGCAAGGGGCGATATGGCTTACATCAATCAAAAGCGGGGCAAACTGTGCGCGGCGCCATTCGTTGCCGCCAACGGCCAGAGCACCAAGTGTGTTCCCATGATAGCTCTGGCGTCGCGCGATAATCTTCGAACGCGTGGGTTCACCGATTTCAAGGTAATATTGCCGCGCCAGTTTCAGCGCCGCCTCGATTGCCTCAGACCCGCCCGAAACGAAATACACGCGTTCCAGACCCTCGGGCGCATGGTCGATCAGCAGATCTGCGAGTGCTTCGGCCGGTTCAGAAGTCAGAAAACTGTTGTGAGCGTAGGCCATCGAATCGACTTGGGACTTGATCGCCTCGATCACATCGCGGTCGCTGTGACCGAGACAAGATACGGCTGCACCGCCTGATCCATCCAGATACTGATTCCCATTCTGGTCGATCAGATATACGCCATCCCCCCTTAGACCTGTCGGCGCTAAGGTCGTGGAATTTCGTGGAAAAACGCGAGACATCAGGAGATTTCCAAATCGCAGAGTTATAACAGTCTCATTTTGCGGTGAAATTTGCTATAGGTATTTACGCGCATAGACAGCTTGCCATCTGACTGAGACCCTGCTGCCCCATACCGGTGGGTAACCGCCGGGCGCTTTGGGGGTGCGCGTTCCGAATAAAATGTGCAGCTGTACTCATGTCGGTCAACTTACGTATTTCCAGACAAAGATTGAAAATAGGGAGAAAACAATGTCTCAGAACAAATTCACCTTCGCGGCCGCAACCGTTGCTGCGTTGGCGGTATCCGCGCCGATGGCGTCTGCGGAAGAGTTTATTACGATTGGCACCGGCGGTGTTACGGGTGTCTATTATCCAACCGGCGGTGCGATTTGCCGTTTGGTCAACAAGGGTCGCAAAGATCACGGAATTCGCTGCTCCGTCGAATCGACCGGTGGCTCCGTCTACAACATCAACACCATCCGCGAAGGCGAGCTGGAATTTGGCGTGGCCCAGTCAGACTGGCAGTACCATGCCTATAACGGCACGTCGAAATTCGAAGATGCTGGTGCGTTTGAAGGCCTGCGTGCTGTGTTCTCAGTGCACCCAGAACCGTTCACTGTTGTGGCGCGCGCTGATGCCGGTATTTCGAACTTCGACGACCTGAAAGGCAAGCGCGTCAATATCGGCAACCCGGGCTCCGGTCAGCGGGGCACGATGGAAGTGTTGCTCGAAGCCAAAGGCTGGACCACGGGTGATCTTGCTCTGGCGTCCGAGCTTAAGGCTGCAGAGCAATCCGCGGCCCTGTGTGACAACCAGATCGACGCGATGGTCTACACGGTTGGTCACCCTTCCGGTTCCATTCAGGAAGCCACGACGGCATGTGATTCCGTTCTGGTTACCGTGGACGGAGATGCGGTTGCGGGCCTGATCAACGACAATTCCTACTACCGGTCTGCAACGATCCCCGGTGGTATGTATCGCGGGTCTGACGCGGATGTATCGACATTCGGTGTGGGTGCAACGTTCGTGACGTCCGACAGCGTGTCAGACGAGGCGGTCTATGCGGTTGTAAGCTCTGTCTTCGAAAACTTTGAAGATTTCAAAAAGCTGCACCCTGCATTTGCCAACCTGAAGCCGGAAGAAATGGCGACAGCTGGTCTTTCCGCGCCGCTGCATCCCGGTGCTGCGAAATACTACAAAGAAAAGGGTTGGATCGAGTAATCGACGCCACCGAAAATTCAGGAGGGGCAGTGCGCTGCCCTTCCTCTTAAAGACCCGCGCAAGACGGGCTTTTTAACAAAATTTTTTGACTGGGAGACAGACCAATGGCTGACAAGTCACCCGAATCGCGTCCACTGAGCGAAGAAGAACTTCAGGAACTCGTGGCATCCAGTGACGCAGGCGCGCGCGCGCCTGCCGGATCGGTTGGAACATTCCTCGCCGTCGTGGCCATTATCTGGTCCTTGTTTCAAGTGGTGCTCGCATCGCCGCTTTCTAACATGTTGCTGCCAGGATCGCTGATCAACAACTCCCGTCAAATCCACCTCGCCTTCGCGATCTTCCTCGCGTTCATGGCGTACCCAATGTTCAAATCCAGCCCGCGCCACTACATTCCCATCCAGGATTGGATCATGGCCATTGCGGGCGCTGTGATCGCGCTCTACGGGTTCATCTTTTACCAAAAAATTGTCAATTCAGGCGGCCTGGCCGATGACGTTGACAAGTGGTTCGCTCTTGCGGGTCTTTTGCTGTTGTTTGAAGGTGCGCGCCGCGCGCTTGGGCCCGCGATGGCCATTATCGCCACCATATTCCTCGCTTATGTGTTCTTTGGCTCTTCGTCATGGGTGCCCGAAGTCATCCAGTGGAAAGGGGCCTCGCTGAAAAAGGCCATGAGCCACATGTGGATCACCTCCGAAGGTGTCTTCGGAATTGCCTTGGGCGTATCAACCAAATTTGTTTTTCTCTTCGTGCTGTTCGGCGCATTGCTCGATAAAGCCGGGGCGGGGAACTACTTCATCAAAATGGCCTTTGGTGCGCTTGGGCACCTGCGCGGTGGCCCGGCCAAAGCTGCGGTTGTTGGCTCCGCTGCAACCGGCCTGATTTCGGGCTCATCAATTGCAAACGTGGTGACCACCGGGACGTTCACAATCCCTCTGATGAAACGCGTGGGCTTCTCGTCAGAGCAGGCCGGCGCGGTCGAAGTTGCGTCATCCGTGAACGGCCAGATCATGCCGCCGGTTATGGGCGCGGCTGCCTTCCTGATGGTTGAATATGTCGGCATTTCCTACGTCGAGGTCATCACACACGCCTTCCTGCCTGCTGCGATTTCCTACATCGCTCTGGTCTATATTGTGCATCTCGAGGCGGTTAAACGGAACATGCCAACCCTCGGTAACCGCGTTGTCTCCATGGGTAAAACCATTGGCGGCATGGCTTTGTTCTTTGCGGGCTTTGCGGCGCTCTGTTACGGCGCTCAATACCCGGTCCGTGCCATCACGACCTTGATGCCGGGTGCCTCCGCACTGACGCTTTCGGCGCTGGTATTCCTTGCATACGTCATCCTTCTGTACCTCGCGGCGGGAACGGACGATCTGGTGCCGGATGATCCGAATGCCAAAGAAGTCGAGCTGCCCGTGGTGGCTGAAATTTACAAATCCGGCCTCTACTTTCTGCTGCCGATCATCGTTCTGGTTTACTTCCTGATGATCGAACAGAAATCGCCCGGTTTGTCGGCTTTCTGGGCAACAATGCTGCTCTTTGTCATTCTGCTTACTCAAAAACCACTGAAAGCCATCTTCCGGGGCCAGAGTGAAACCGCCAATGCCTTTGTGGATGGGGTTGCTGATCTGTTGCAGGGGTTGATCGACGGCGCCCGCAACATGATTGGTATTGGTCTTGCCACGGCAACGGCCGGTGTGATCGTCGGGACCGTGACATTGACCGGCGTGGGTCAGGTTATGGCCGATCTGGTTGAGTTCCTGTCCGGTGGTAATCTCATTCTGATGCTTGTGATGGTCGGCCTCCTGAGCCTCGTCCTTGGGATGGGGCTGCCGACAACAGCAAACTACATCGTTGTGTCATCCCTGATGGCGGGCGTTGTCGTTGAACTTGGCGCGCAAAGCGGGCTGATTGTTCCGCTGATCGCGGTTCACCTGTTCGTCTTCTACTTCGGGATCATGGCGGATGTTACGCCGCCGGTTGGGCTTGCCAGCTTTGCCGCGGCTGCCGTATCCGGCGGGGACGCCATCAAGACCGGTTTCGTCGGGTTCTTCTATTCGCTGCGCACAGTTGCTCTGCCATTTGTATTCATCTTCAACACGGATCTGTTGTTGATCGATGTCGGATGGTTCGGCGGCATACTTGTCGCGATATCGGCGACGATTGCGATTCTCGTCTTCACCTCCGGCACCATGGGCTGGTTCCTGACCAAGAGCCGCATTTACGAAAGCGTGGCCCTTATCCTGATCGCATTTGCGCTCTTCCGGCCTGACTTCTTCATGAACAGGATCCAGCCACCGTTTGCGATGATCGAACCTTCGGGTCTCAGCCAGGCGCTCGATACCGCGGCGGCCGGCGATGAAATCCGCATGGTCGTGTCCGGTCCGGATTTCGACACCGGCAATGTCAAAGACACGACGCTCGTGCTTGGCGTACCAGAAGGCGGCAGTGGCGATGAACGGCTGGAAGGCTTTGGCCTGACGCTCTTGCCCGATGGTGATGTGGTCGCACTGGAAGAGCCGATTTTCGGGACACCCTTTGCGGATATCCTGTCTGGCTTTGATTTCTACGCGGATACACCTGTGACCATCGCTTCGGTTCAGGCGCCGGCATCGCAACTCCCCAAGGAGCTGATCTTCATTCCGGCGCTGCTGCTGCTGGGCCTGATCGCGATGCTGCAACGCGCGCGTATGGGACGTAACCCGGCAAAAGAGGAAGCAACATCATGATCAAGAACATTCTCTGTGCCATCGATGTGGCAGATCCCGAACAGGACCGCGTGGTATTGCGCCGCGCGGCAAAGCTGGCCGAGCTTGACGGGGCTCAACTTGATCTCGTGACCGTGGTTCCGGACTATGGCCTCAGCGTCGTGGGGTCGTTTTTTGAAGCCGACCATCATGATGCGGCCGCGGCCGAGGCCAAGGAGCGGCTCAAACAGATCGCTGAAAAAGAACTGGGCGCGGACTTGAACGCAAAAGTTCGGCATGTTGTTGCAACGGGCAAGGCATATGAACAGATATTGAAAGCGGCCTCAGCATCAAAAAGCGATCTGATTGTGATCGGGGCCCATGCCCCGGAGCTCTCGGACTTTCTGCTGGGCCCAAATGCGGCGCGCGTTGTCCGCCACTCGCAGTGCTCCGTCTACGTAGTTCGGTAGACGTCAGGTCGACGCGGTCAGTGATTTTTCAATGTCCTGGAAAGCCTCGTAGAATTCATATTCTGCGGCCCAATATGACTTGAGGTTTTTCAGCGCCCGTTCTGACAGCGTTTCCGAATTGTCGGGATTTGCATGCTTTTGAATTTCTGGCGGCACTTCAAATTCACTGATGCCCAAATTCGCCATGAAGGCGCTCAACCCTGTGTCGAAACGTGCGACGTCCAAGCACCCGACGATGTTGGGCACTTCGTCCGCAAGTGTTTTGAGACTTTCGAAATGAAACCTGTAGTCTTTCTTGATGTGAATGATCGCGCTGAAGGCAAAAATCGCGGCCGATTTCATGCGCTCATCGGACGAGATCCAAGGCCTCGGCAAGTGCCGTTGCGCTCTCAAAATACCAAAAGGAAACCGCCTCACCGGGAGACCAGTTGCGATTATATGTCGGGCGCCCTTGGCGCAGCCGGCTCTGAAATGCGGATACGAACCGTTCCGCCGGATCGCGATAGGTGAATGCCAATTTTCGTTCAGGACCAAAATCGCGCGCTGTCGTTTCCACCGTGGCGCGATGCGGCAGCAACCGTATGGGCCGGGTCCAGGCCGCTGAATTATGCCTGATGACCGACTTTAAAAACGTGCCGCCTGTCTTGCCGGGGTGCAAGAAGCAGATTTTGGGCTGTCGTCTTTTCATGGTCACCAGAGTGTATCAGCCGTCATCGGGATTGAGGGATGGCGCAGGTCTCCCATCGCAAGTACCGCTATTTTTCTGAGCTGTCGAGGGGCAGGTAACCACGTAGTTCCGGCCTGTTGCCAACCCTCCTTTTTCAGTGCGGTAACCGTCGCTTAGCCCAGTTGTGGTCAACGAGCAGACCGGTTCGTAGCCCTTGGATTACCTAAAATGCGCAAAAAATGCTTCATGGTTTGGTATCTCAAGTTGGCAATTCATTAACCCATCTCCTGACATATGGCCGTGGGGGCGCCAAATTGGTGGGTGCCAAATGACGTATCGAGTAAACTACACTTTCCAGAATGGGGAAGCTGTGGGATCTGAAATTGGGGCTGAGCATTTTGGCACCAACTATTTATTCCACCACGACCGTGTTGAATCAGACAGTTCCTTTCCCGAGATCATGGATCGCGTGGGAATTGATCTGATCCGCTATCCCGGTGGTACCATCACTGAAGAATTTTTTGATCTGGCCAATCCGACATCGTCTGTCCAAAGCAGTCAGTTCGGGCGGGCTGACAAAACAGTCACGCCGATCCAGGATTTTCTGGAATACGTCGGACAGTCCGGTTCGCAGGCGATCATCGTTCTGCCCACATTCCGCTATTTTGATGAGGTGACGCGCCAAATCGATCCAGCAGCCGAAAGCGTGATCAAGGCTTTTGTCCGGTCTGCAATGGCTGGCGATTACGGTCAGGCGACCATCAAGGGATTTGAGATCGGCAACGAATGGTACCAGGACCGGTTCGATTGGACCGCCGCCGAGTTCGGAGAATTGCAGAGCCAGATGAGCGTCTGGATTGATGAGGTCATCCAGGAAAATTCCGACTGGTCCGACACCAATGTCTACATACAAGCCGGTCGCGGTGATGATGACGACAACGGCATCGAAGACGATCAGGAAATCGCGGCTCAGTTCACCGAAGCGGAACTCGCAACTGTCGACGGGCTGATTTCCCATTTCTATGCCTCGACGGGCTCCGGAAATCCGCTTGTTCTGGGTGGTAACGTCAATCGCCGCTTGAACGACATGGCCGATCATTGGGATGTTTCAGATGAAACCGGGCTCGAACTGGTCGTAACAGAATGGAACATCGGTGGTGATGGCGAAGACAATACGTCGGTGACGGGGCTTATGCGCAGTGTTGCCTTGTTGAACGTCTTTTCGAACATGTTGGAACGCGGAGTTGATGTTTCGGCGATCTGGACGGCACAAGCGCCAGGTCCTGCCGGCTTGAGCAACAAGGAAGGTGACGACCACCTGACCTCAACCGGGTTTCTCTATCGGATGATGCGCCGCGAGCTGGTCGGCACGCAGGCCGTTGAAACCGCGCAAAACGACGAAATCTACGACAATAACGGAAACGAAATTGGCCGAACCTATGTGTTTCAAGGCGAAAACAAAACGATCGTCTATCTGGCTTCAGGCGTTGGTGAACCAATTGATCTGACTGTTGATCTGGGTGCGTACACCACCGCGAACTCGCACATACATGCGACGGTACTTGGCGCGGCAGACGGCAACGCGGCCGAAGACTACCGTGTCGAAGCCAAGACCACGACGATCAGTGATGGCCAGATCAACAACAGCGGCACGCACACATTCAATTTGGGCGATTACGAAGTCATCCAGATCGTGATCACTGATGGCACGGGTGTCGCCCTTTTTGGTGATGACCAGAACGCAACGGATGACCGTTTCGACGGCACCAGTTTTGCAGATGAAATCTGGGGGCTTGAGGGTGATGACACCATCGCAGGCTTTGACGGTGCGGATACGGTAGACGGCGGCGATGGGCAAGATGACATTGACGGCGGTGCCGGTGACGATGCGTTGAATGGCGGAGACGGAGCCGACATGATCTCCGGTGGTCAAGGCAATGATACGATCGTGACCGGAGAAGGCGAAGACACCGTTGATGGCGGGTCTGGCGTCGATGTGCTCGACTACTCCGAAAACCTGTCAGCGGTGCGTATTTACGCGCGCGACGGAATCGTGGAAGAAGATGAAACCGGGACCGTCGACTACTTTTCAAATATCGAAACGTTTGTGGGCAGTGCCTACGACGACACAATTTTCACGGATGAAACCACACATGCCGTCACAAGCGGGGCAGGTGATGATTTCATCCGCGTTCTGGGCGGTGACAATACGGCCATCGAAACTGGTGAGGGCGCCGACTTTGTGTTGGCGGAATTCGGGAGTGCCGTGGTGCAGCTTGGGTCCGGTGATGACAGGTTCCTGTCTTACGCTGCGCAAGTGAATGTGGATGGTGGCAACGGCAATGACGTTATCCATGGCGGCAATCAAAATGACACGATTGACGGTGGTCAGGGCAACGATGTGCTCAGTGGCGGGCAGGGCGAAGACGTCTTTGTTTTCGCCAGCGGCGAGGGGTCGGATGTGATCCTCGACTTCGATACCAGCCATGACACCCTGGATTTTACGGATTTCGGCATCGAATTTGAAGATATCAACGTGGTTTCAACCTCTGACGGCGTTACACTGGACGTCGCAGGTGAAACAATCGTGACCCTCAATGGTGTGGCCGCAAATGATGTGACCAGCGATGTCTTTAGCCTCTGACCTATGGCGACGCCGTTCGTAAATCGGCACTAAAGCGGCAAAAAATGCAACAACTGCAGCTTTCCAGCAGGAGGGCGTTGAAACTTGTTGATCGTTTGAAGACACTGCAACGTAACCCGGTGTACCAACCGGATTGTTGCGTTTTGCAGGGACACGGATGGCAAAAAAGAAACTTCACGTTCATCTTGGTCCGCACAAAACCGGCTCCACAGCAATCCAGCGGGCGCTGAAGGACAATGCCGCTGTGCTGACGTCGGCGTTTGGTTTGACTGCAATCACATCCTCCAAGATTGCGATGGCGGCGAAGCATCTGAATGCAGACCGCAAAAAGGACGCTTTGAGTGCTTTGAAACACGTGGTGCGTGCGTGCAAGAAAGCGCCCGGGGATTGCATTCTGTCCTGCGAGGATTTGGCGGGTATTTTACCTGGCGCCCGCGGGGTTCGGCGTGCCTACCCGCATCTTTGGCGCAATATCAGTGCCCTTGAGGAAGCGTTTTCAGACTTCGACTGCCACTACTATTTTTTCGTGCGTGATCCGGAGGAGTGGATCACCAGCGCGTATATCCAAAACCTGAAGTATAGACAGAAGTTCAATTCACTTGAGGGGTTTCAGGGTTTCCTGAATGCGGATGAATTGTGGGATGCTGTGCTTGCCAAGCCATCGAACAAACTGGGCGCTGCTTTTGTGAAAATCCCATATCCGGATCGTGAGAAGGAAACGGCCATGCGGTCTCTGTTGGCGGCAATTCCGGAACTAGACGGGAAAGACCTGAGCGTCATATCCGAAACGCCGGCAAATGTGTCCCCAGGCGAAACAGACATTCGGTTGATGGAACGTATCAACCGTTCTGGCGCCTCCCAGGATGCAAAAAGACTGGCAAAGCTTGCGCTCTTTGCACCGGAAGGTGGGGGCGCAAAACAGCCCTACCCGGACGTCGCGGAATGGCGCGATCTGCCCCCACAGCCTGAAAACCTGCCCAAGACACTCGAACCTCTTTGGCGTCGCGTTACAAAACGGGTCCATCATCAGGACCAACCCAACCTAATGCCAGAAATCGACGCCGATTTGCGACCCTACCGCAACCGGATCGTGGAATCAGACGACGAACTGCCGGATATTTCGCGATCCAAAATGGCGAACCAGGCGGAGCTTCTGGTTTATCGTTTCAGAAACCTTCCGGAAATCTGTTTCCTTTTGGGGCTTTCGATCAGCTATTTACGTCGGTCCACGCCGCACACCAAACATGCATCGATCCTGTTTCAAAGGCTTTGGACGGAAGAGTATGAGGTTTTGCTTGGCATCTTGCCGACCCGGTGGCTGATATCGAGTTTCCAGACGTTCCTGGATCATGGCGTTAACGAAAACCAAAAGGTCATCGGGTCGGGCGCATATTTTTTTGCCAATATTCTCAAGGCCTATGAAACAGAACGTGCGTTCGAGGACATGCCCCCTGATGCGATCTACCCAAATGCTTTGTCCCAGACAAAAATGGGGTTTTCTGGATTGGATCGTTTCAAGCTGGGCGGATCTGATCTGATTTTGAACACCAATGCGTTGCTGCTGGAGTATTCTGCCCGGGATGAAGTGGCAGGGCGTGTCGTGCAGGAGTTTTTGGCACGGGCGAAATCAGCGGATACGATATTTTCCCGTATGGACAAAAGCCGGCAAGCGCACGACATCGACAATCCTCAATTCGCGAATTGTTGGAGTTTTTTCGAAGAACCTTGATTGACGAAATGCGTTACAAAACGCGGATCACATCCTTGTCGATGGCCAGCATGTACCCACGGCGGGCGATGTTTTTGACCAAAAGCTCACTCACCAACTGGTTGCCTAAGGTGTCACGCAACCGCTTGATCCGCGTGGCGCCTGCGGCTTCTTCGCAATCCGATGCGCTGCGGCCAGAAATCATCGCTTCAATCTCTGCGCCGGTCAGGACGTCATCATCCATCCGCGCCTCTGCCAGAATGGACAGTGTTTCCATCGCAGCGTCGGTCAGTTTGAAACCCATATTGTTGAGATAGACAGTTTTTTCTTCGCGGCTGATCAGCAAGGAACTCACCTGAATGCCGGATCGTTCGATCTGTGCCATCCGTCGATTCATGGCGATAAGCATGACCAGAAAAACCAATGCAGCCACCAAAAGTGCGGCGGCGAACACCAACAAAACGAAAATAACCATGCGATAACTGACAAGGGTTTCGGAAAATGCCGTGCCCGAGAGGGCTAGAATTTCCAGCAACTTGATTTCGGCGTCTGTTGTCAGCGCGTCGTTCTCGATGAAGATACGTTCGACACGGGCGTTAAATGCATTGGCATCCGGAAGGCTCAGGAACAACAAAACAGCGGCAATTGTCAGGATCAAAACCACGGCAGACATACCGATCACGACGGCCCGACTTCCTGTCCGGCGCGCGTCAGCGGCAGATGTCGTCACTTCGTGCAATACCGATCCTTCCCGGTGTCTATTGCTTTTGAACCGACAAAACCTTGAGAAGGGTCAAACCCTTCTTGGCAAGTTTTTTCTCAAGCTTCGGCGTAACAGCGGCTATGTTACAGTCGCCATTCACCTGTGCAACATCGTAAAACAGCTCAAGCGGGTTATCGCGCTTGGCTTTGTACTCAACAGAACAGGCGGCATGCGCCGCCTGAGCACCAAGTATAATGGCCGCGAAGGCCACGGGTGTGATCAGTTTGCGTTTCATGGGCAGAACATGCGCGACAAGGCGTGGCTATTCAATAACATACGGGCTGAAAGCGCTCTTATTCGTGCTGTTATTCAATAACAGTGTGTCGATATTGCCTGTCTTCCCCACCCGACACCATCCTTGGATCATCAAACGCCCCTAACCTGCCCGGGGCCCCGGAAAACACACCTGGAAGGAAGTCCAATGATGTATCGCACCTTTATATCCACGGTTTTGGCGACAGCCGTTGCCATCACCGGATTAACCTCTGCCCCCGCCCGCGCCGCCAACGAAGATGTTTTAAAAGTTCTTGGCGGTATTGCCGCCATTGCGATCATCGGCGCGGCTATTTCGGAAGCCAAAGACCGCGACGATAAGGTCACGCGTTACAACAATTACAACAACTACAACAAAGTTCGGCGTCACAAAAACCGCCATCGCCACCATGGCCACACCCATACTCACGGCCACGGCAATCACTATGGTCACAACAAACACCACACGCATTCGACCCACGGTCGCAATGACAACCTGACGCGGCCTTTGCCAAATCGTGTACAGCGCAAACTGTTGCCAGTTTCGTGTCGTGTGCAGGCGCGGAACAAGAACAAAGGGAATTTCTTGGCCTACAGCAATTGGTGCCTGCAGCGTAAATTCCATCATGCGGGTAATCTGCCAAACCGCTGCGCCTCAAACGCACGTATTTTGCATAACAACAACCGCACGATCGTGTACCGCAACCGATGCCTGCAGCGTTACGGGTACACCGCGGCAAACTATTAATTCGAGCAGCGACCAAGAAAAAAGGGGGGAGGTTCAAACCTTCCCCCTTTTGCATTGTTGCACCGGGTGTGATCTTTGGTGCGGAATGAACGGACCCGATTATTCTTACGAAAGAGCTGCGCTTGAAAAAGGCGCGCGATATGTGGCCGGGGTTGATGAGGTCGGGCGTGGACCACTGGCCGGGCCGGTTACCGCCGCTGCGGTCATTCTGGACCCGGACTGCATCCCCGAAGGCCTCAATGATTCCAAGAAACTGACGGCGAGACGACGGGATGATCTGAACGGTGTTTTATTGGAATGTGCAGATGTCTCTATTGCGCACGCCAGCGTGGCTGAAATTGACGAGCTGAATATCCTGCGCGCCTCTCATCTGGCGATGGAAAGAGCAATTGCTGGCTTGCGGCAAACGCCTGATGTTGCGCTTATCGATGGAAACATGGTGCCGCGTGGTTTGCAGACACCAGCACAGACAATCATCAAAGGTGACGCGATTTCTGTTTCTATTGCGGCGGCATCCATTGTCGCCAAAATCTGCCGGGATCGGATCATGTGGGATTTGGCGCAACAGTATCCGGGCTACGGGTGGGAGACCAACGCAGGCTACCCATCAAAAAGTCACAGGGAAGCTCTGCAAAATCTTGGGATAACCCCACACCATAGACGTTCGTTCAAGCCCGTCCACAATATCTTGTATCAAGAAAATAACTAAGCTTTTGATTCAAAAAGAAATTGACGGCGAATCAGCTTTGACTCATCTTTGGCTTCAACAACCAGAGCGTAAAAACGCCGGGGTAAGAGGCAGAAAATGAAGACGAAAAGTAAAGCCAAGAGCGCGCCTGCGCTCCCATTGAACACGATTCTGGCTGGCGACTGCATCGATGTGATGAACAGTCTGCCCGAAGCCAGTGTTGATCTGATTTTTGCAGACCCACCCTACAATCTGCAGTTAAAGGGTGATCTGCACCGTCCCGACAACAGCCAGGTAGATGCTGTTGACGATGCGTGGGATCAATTCTCATCCTTTGCCGCATATGACAGCTTCACCAAAGACTGGCTCAGCGCGGCACGTCGGTTGCTTAAACCCAACGGTGCGATTTGGGTGATCGGGTCTTATCACAATATTTTCCGGGTTGGGGCCGCTTTGCAAAATGCTGGTTTCTGGATTCTGAATGATGTGGTTTGGCGCAAATCCAACCCCATGCCAAATTTCAGGGGCAAACGCTTCACCAATGCGCATGAAACGATGATCTGGGCAAGCAAGGAAGAAGGTGGGAAATACACCTTCAATTATGAAGCGCTGAAAGCCTTGAACGAAGGTATCCAGATGCGCAGTGACTGGGTCCTGCCAATCTGTACCGGGCATGAGCGATTGAAGGACGATAAGGGCGACAAAGCCCACCCGACACAAAAGCCTGAAAGCCTGTTGCACCGCGTATTGGTCGGGTCAACCAATCCTGGTGATGTGGTTCTTGATCCGTTTTTCGGCACGGGCACGACAGGCGCTGTCGCCAAGATGCTGGGCCGGAACTACATCGGGATTGAACGCGAGGCGGCCTATCGCGCCGTTGCGGAAAAACGATTGCAAGACACGCGCAAATTTGATCGCGAAGCGCTTGAGGTTTCGGTCAGCAAGCGCGCTGAACCGCGGGTTCCTTTTGGCCAATTGGTCGAGCGTGGCATGCTACGCCCTGGGGAGGAACTCTATTCAATGAACAAGCGCCACAAGGCTAAAGTTCGCGCCGACGGCACGCTGATCGGGGACGATATCAAAGGCTCGATCCACCAGGTTGGTGCGCATCTCGAAGGCGCTCCCAGCTGCAACGGCTGGACCTACTGGTGCTTCAAACGGGATGGGAAAACCGTTCCGATTGATCTGCTAAGACAGCAAATCCGCGCCGAGATGGCCAACTAACTCACCCAAGAACACCGCCGGTGCCTGTGGTCTGACTTCCACCTGCACCATTCACTTGCCCCGCCGCCACGGCGGGGTTTTTTTATTGAAGGTATCGGCTCTCATATGGATCAATCGGTGCATCATCGTCGCCATATCCAAGCTTGTGCTTCAGAACAGTGCGCAATTTGATCTGTGGCCGGTCGTTCTTGTCAATGATTTGCAATCCGGCCGCTTTGGCCTTGGCCCACATGAAAGGAGATGGCCAGCCGGAGATGATCACGATCGATGTTCCGCGGTATCCCGGATCACTGGCCAGTTGCTGAGCAAACTCTGTTCCATTGCCGTCCGGCAGGTTGTTGTCACACAGAATCACGGAATAGCGCCCGTTTGCCAACGCCTGACGTGCCGCATCCAGCGTGTCAGCGATATCAATTTCTGCATCAACTTCGGCACTGGCAATTGCTCTGCGGATCATCTTCTGATCCAGAAAGGTATCTTCGATGATCAGGCATCGTTTTCTGGGCGGCGGTGTTTGTTTTGGTTGCGCTTGCATATTGGCTTCCCGATTGTTCGCGAGAACACTGTCACAAACCGCTTAATCAAGGTTTAAACGCGGCAGGACGCTTTATCCGATTGCGAATACCCTTTCCAAACCACCTGTTATTGCGCTGGTCTTGGCGCAAATACATTCCAGCCGCTAAGATGCCCAAACCTAAGACACGCGGCAGATTCTCAAGGAGACCTTATGCTTATCAACGCAGATTTCTCACAACGCGTGGTCGTGACACCTGATCAATATGAATGGGTCAGTTCACCGGCCACAGGTGTTGAGCGGATGATGCTGGACCGTGTTGGAGACGAAGTCGCCCGCGCGACGACAATTGTGAAATTCGCACCCGGGTCGCAATTTGACGCACATACCCACGGTGGCGGCGAAGAGTTTCTGGTGTTGGATGGCGTGTTTTCGGATGAAACCGGCGACTATCCTGTGGGTACCTATGTGCGAAACCCGATCGGAACGAGCCACACCCCGCATACCAATGAAGGTTGTACCATTTTGGTGAAACTTCATCAGTTCACGGCGGAAGACACGGAGCAGTTTCACGTGGATACGCAGTCCGCGGTGTTCCAGCCGGGTCCGGTTGAGGGCCTTTCGGTACTGCCTTTGCATTCCAATGGGTCTGAGAACGTATCCCTTATCCGTTGGGCACCGGGTACAAAATTCACGTCGCACGATCACCGGGGCGGTGAAGAGGTCTTTGTTTTGGAAGGCACATTGCAGGATGAGCATGGCACGTATCCCGCTGGCAGCTGGATACGCAGCCCGCATCTGTCACAGCATCATCCATGGTCTGACGAGGGCTGCCTGATCTGGGTCAAAACCGGGCACTTGCCACCGGACAACGCGGCCTAAACAGCCGCGCTTTTTTAGCGCGGCAATGGGTTCATGGCGTTGTTGTAAGGCTTCCAATCCGTAATTTCAGGATAATACATTTGCCGCCAACGGCGCACGCGCGGGTTCATAACCCGCCGCCACAAGGGCGGAACCATCGCAGCAATCGTCATCACAGGATACCCATAGGGCAATTGTGGCGCGTCACCATCGGGATGCGTTTGCAACAATGGAAACCGGCGATCGGGTTTGTAGTGGTGATCGGAATGGCGCTGCAGGTTGATGAGTAACCAGTTGGACGCTTTTTGCGCGGAGTTCCAGCTGTGTCGTGGCAGAACATGTTCATATTTGCCATCGCCCAGATGTTTGCGCGTCAGCCCGTAATGTTCGATGTAGTTGACCAGTTCCAACTGCCAGATCGCGACGCCGGCCTGCCATAGAAACAGAAACAATCCGGTCCAGCCGCCCAAGATCACAGCCAGTATCAGCATTGTACCTTGGAGTGCCCAGTACCGCATGAACGGATTGCTAAGGTGTGTCCACGGCAGGTTCTTGCGGGCAAGCATGTCCCGTTCCGCCCGGAAGGCGGACAGCAGCGAACTTTTCAGAACCCGCGGGAAGAAACGGTGAAACCCTTCGTTGTACCGCGCGGTCACCGGGTCCCGGGGGGTGCCCACATGCCGGTGATGCACCAACAGGTGCTCCGAGCGAAAGTGCGAATACAAAACCATCGCCAGAAGCAGATCGCCCATCAGCCGTTCCTGCTTGTTCTTCTGGTGCATCAGTTCGTGGCTGTAATTGATGCCGATTGTGCCGGTGATAATGCCAACCCCAAAAAAGAGGGTGATCGTTTCGATCGGAGACAGATGCGCATCGCCCGGTCCATTGACGTACCAGATCATCCAAAAGAGCAGCACAAATTGAACAGGGGCCCAGATCAGTGTGATCGCTCGATACCATGTCAGGTGGTCATCCGATATTTGCGGATCTGCGTTTTCCAACTCCAGCCCCAGAACAAGGTCCAGAATGGAAAACATGAACCACGTGACAAGCGGAAGGAGCAGTACTGTCCATCCGCCCTGGGTGGCACTGAACAGTGCAACCGGCACAAGCAGGAGAGATACCCAAAAGGGCAAAGCGCGTTGCGCACGTGAAACTTGTTGAGCGTTTATCATGCGGGTCTCCGGCGGGTTCAGGGCCAACTTGAACGATACACTAGCCCAATTTTAGAACCGCGCCATGTGCAAGATCGAAAACCTTGCGCATGACGGTGGGTAACTCAGCCGGTTTGAACTGGTCCTTGGGCAGAAATGCACCGGTTTTGGGGTGCGCAACGCTATCCACACGCGCAAATTCGATTCGCAACTGCAGGTGAAAATGCGTGAATGTGTGCCGCGCTTCTTCTGGCAACGTTTTCCAATTCGCATCAATAGGTGGGGCAGGCGTGGGCGCGTCGGACCAATCGCTGCCGGGCCAACCCAGCATACCCCCCAAGAGCCCCTTGTCGGGGCGTCGCTCCAGCAACCATGCCCCATCGTCACGCTGCACCACATAGGCGATGCCAATCCGCGTCGGTTTTGCCTTTTTGGGGAGTTTGCGGGGCAACTCCGCCTGCGTGCCTGCGATGCGCGCTTGGCACGGTGTACGCCAAGGGCAGATGCCACAGGCAGGCGATTTGGGTGTACAAATCGTGGCGCCCAAGTCCATCACGGCCTGCGCATAATCCCCAGGACGTTGCGACGGGGTTAATGCCGCAGCAGCGGCGGTTAACTCCGGCTTCGCGGTAGGCAGCGGCGTGTGGATATTGTGCAGTCGCGCCATAACGCGTTCTACGTTGCCGTCCACCACGGTTTCCGGCTGATCAAAGGCAATGGCCGAAATCGCGGCCGCCGTGTAAGGGCCAATGCCGGGCAGCGCAAGCAATGCCTTTGGTTCATCTGGAAAGGTGCCGCCATGCGCTTCGGTTACCACGCGGGCACATTTCAACAGATTGCGCGCCCGGGCGTAATACCCAAGCCCGGCCCATTCCCCCATGACGTCTCCGTCTTCTGCAGCAGCAAGGTCCTGAACTGTGGGCCAGCGTTGCGTAAACCGTTCAAAATATGATTTGACCGTAGCAACAGTGGTCTGCTGCAGCATGATTTCGGACATCCAGATGCGATATGGGTCGGGGATCACACCGCTTGCTCGTTGCGCTGGCCCAATCCGCCACGGCATGTCGCGCGCATGGCGATCGTACCATTCCAAGAGGTCATCAGGATTTGCCGGGTCACACATTCGTTATCGTGCCGTGAGTTTAGGGGCTGGTATGCTCTGCCACATGCCTTAAATTAGCGCGTGAGTACAGGAGGTCATTCATGTCAGAGCGCCGAGCAACGGCGCGCGGGTTCAAACGGACCTCGACGTTGCTGCAAAAACGCATCAGACAAGCATCGGAAAGCCGTGGGTTTTCCGAATCCCGCGTACTCACGCATTGGGTTGAAATCGTTGGTTCGGACATTGCGGCAATCGCACGACCGGTCAATGTGAGTTATGGCCGCCACGGATTGGGAGCCGCGTTGACGGTTCTGACCACTGGCGCACAGGCCCCGATGCTGGAAATGCAAAAAGAAAAGCTGCGCGAAAAGGTGAATGCGGTCTATGGCTACAATGCGATTTCGCGGGTGCGGATCACGCAAACAGCCCCGACGGGATTTGCCGAAGGCAAGGTTGACTTTGACCATCGCAAAGCGGCTAGCACTCCGTCGAAACCTGATCCGTCTCTAGACGCCAAGGCGACACAGCTTGCGGAACATGTGGGCGACACTTCCCTTCGATCAGCGCTGGAAACGCTGGGTCGAAACGTTCTATCAAAAACCAAACAGTAATCATTGGAGATCAATTTAATGAAGCATTTGATTGTGTCGGGCGCCGTGGGCCTTGCATTGGCCGCCGGCGTCACATTCTGGGTCAGCGGATCCCAGAACAGCAATTCGAGCCAAATTCCAACGGGTGCTGTGAACGCTCAAGAAGCCTCTGATGCGGATACGTCCTCCATCGTGGAAATGACGATGGGGCCGGAAGATGCAAAAGTGACGGTCATTGAATATGCGTCATTTACCTGCCCGCATTGTGCAAATTTCCACAAAGGCGCCTTCAAAGAGTTGAAAGCGGATTATCTCGACACAGACAAAATCCATTTCATCTACCGCGACGTGTTTTTTGACCGCTTTGGCCTCTGGGCATCGATCGTGGCGCGCTGCGGCGGGCCTGAAAAGTTCTTTGGCATCTCCGACATGCTCTACAATCAGCAAAGCGAATGGATCGGCAGCCGTGATCCGGTTGAGATCGCGGACAACCTTCGCAAGATTGGCAAAATCGCGGGTATCGAGGAAGAACAGCTCGAGGCGTGTCTGACCGATAGTGGAAAGGCCGAGTCGCTGGTTGCCTGGTACCAGCAAAACGCAGAGGCGGATCAGGTGAACTCAACACCGACGCTGATCATCAATGGCACCAAGTATTCGAACATGAGCTACGGGGATCTGAAAGAGATCATCGACACCAAGCTTGCTGAGTAATGGCATCTCCGCTTGATGGCCTGAAAGTCATTGAATTGGCACGTATTCTGGCCGGTCCCTGGACCGGCCAGACGCTTGCTGATCTAGGCGCCGAGGTCATCAAGGTTGAGGCCCCGGGCGGTGATGATACGCGCCGCTGGGGCCCGCCCTTCATTGAACGCGACAACGACACTACAGCGGCCTATTTCCATTCCTGCAATCGGGGAAAAGCCAGCGTCACCATCGACTTTCGCACGCCCGAAGGTCAGCAACTGGTACGAGACCTGGTGGCGGACGCCGACATCCTGATCGAGAATTTCAAGGTTGGCGGTTTGGCGAAATACGGCCTGGACTACGCGAGCCTGAAGCAGCTCAATCCCAGGCTGATCTACTGTTCGATCACTGGATTTGGACAGGATGGGCCGTACGCGCACCGCGCGGGTTATGATTACATCATCCAAGGGATGTCTGGCTTGATGTCGATCACCGGCGATCCGTCCGGCCAGCCACAAAAGGTGGGTGTAGCGGTTACGGATGTATTTACCGGCGTCTACGCAACAACGGCAATTTTGGCAGCAGTACATCAGCGCCACACGACGGGCAAAGGGCAACATATCGATATGGCTCTGATGGATGTTGCGGTGTCCGTAACGGCCAATCAGGCGCTCAATTACCTTTCGACCGGTGAAGCCCCACGTCGGATGGGCAATGAGCATCCAAATTTATCACCCTATCAGGTGTTTGAGTGTTCCGATGGTTTCATCATCATCGCCACGGGAAATGACCCGCAATACCAGCGTCTGTGCATTTTGCTGGGCTTGGCGGAATTGGCCAATGACCCCGACTATCTCTCAAACGCGGACCGGGTTGCGCATCGTGATGATCTGACCCGTGTCCTTACCGTGAAGACCAAAGGGTTCACCAAGGCAGAACTATTGGCGGCATGCGAGGGAGAAGGCGTACCAGCGGGGCCAATCAATGATCTGGAGGAGGTCTTTGCTGACCCGCAAGTGCGCGCACGCGGCATGCAGCTTTCGTTAGATGGAGTGCCCGGTGTACGGTCCCCGTTCCGGTTCTCTGACGCAGAGTTATCACTGCAAAAGCCGTCACCGAAATTGGGTGAACACAACGAATAATTAACCGGTCAATCAGGTTCCAGCCCTGCGTCCGTCAATGCGCGATCCAATGGACCCCAATCGGTCAGTTCCAACCGTACTGGCAACGTAAGTACCTTGCGTCGGAAGGCATCGGGCAGGCGAACAGCATCCTTCTCTGTGGTCACAAGCTGGGCCCCAAGTGTCTGCGCCTCGGTTTCCAAGCGGGTCATCAAAGCAGGTGTCAGAGTTTCATGATCATCCAGGCTTTCCGTGGCCACCAGCGTAGCGCCCATCCCCCGCAAACTTGCGAAAAACTTTTCGGGGTGGCCTATGCCGGCAAAGGCCAGACACTGAGTGCCGCTCCAATCCATCCCTGTCTGTAGCGGTTCGAGCCGGCCTGTGAGATGTGGAACAGCAATGTTTGCGCCCCATGTCTGGCTAAATTTTTGCTGCGCGGCTTCATCGCCAATCGAAAGAAGAATGTCGGCACGCGAGAGGCCGGTATCAACTGGCTCCCGCAGGGGGCCGGCTGGTAGGCAGCGGCCATTGCCAAACCCTTTCTGAGCGTCGACCACGATGATACTGATGGTTTTGTTCAGTGAAGGGTTCTGAAAACCATCATCCATCACAAGCACATCTGCCCCTGCGGATTCTGCAGCGCGGGCACCTGCGGCGCGGTCACGGGCCACCCAAACAGGCGCAAACGCAGCGATCAGCAAAGGTTCATCCCCTGTTTCTGATGCTTGATGAACCTTGGGATCAACCTGAACCGGGCCTGACAATGTGCCGCCATGACCCCGCGAAATCACATGCGGGGTCTTGCCCATCTTTTGCAGCCGCTCGACCAGTGCAATCACAGTCGGGGTCTTGCCTGTCCCGCCTGCGTTCAGGTTGCCAACACAAATCACTGGAATGGCGGATTGGTACCCCGTTGATCCCGCCAATCTGCGCGCTGTTATCTCGGCGTAAACCCAACCAAGCGGCGCCAATATGCGTGTGGAAATCGTAGGTTGGGCCGGATCAGAGTACCAAAACAGTGGCGGTCTCATGCGCCCACATCCGTTTCATCCAATGCGTCCTGAACCAATTCCAGAATCTGATCAGTAACCTCTGCACCTTGGGTGGCAACATCCCAGGCCGCATGGGCCATAGCGGCAGATTGATCCGGAGCGATCAACCGCTGAACCGCTGTAGACAGGGTATCGGCATCGCGCACCAAACGGGCCGCGCCAGCCTCGGAATAACGCGTGTAGCCGGACATATAGCGGCTCACATGCGGGCCGTAGAGAATGGCCGAGCCGTGTGCCGCGGGCTCATTCGGGTCGCGACCTGAGTATTCCTGAAAAAACGAGGTCCCCATCAAGGTGACCGCCGCCAGAAGATACCATAGCCCCAATTCGCCCCGTGTGTCCGCCAAAAGCACCTGCGTTGTTTCTTCGGGCAAGTCACCATTTGACCAAACGGCATAGCGCCACCCTTCGTCTTCCAGTTGTTTCTGGAACGCGTCCGATTGCGAAATGTCGTCCGGGACAATCACCAGCATCGCCCGATGCGCCAGCTTACTGACGGAACGGTGCGCCTTGAGCACGATAGGCACTTCATTTGCCTGAATCATAGCCGCCAGCCAGACATGGCGGCCGCGCATCAGGTTAGACATCTCGTCGTGGTCAGATTGATTGTACGGCAGTGCCGCAGCACCGCCCAGAAACGGGCCCGTGACGGTGATTTTTGTGTCCCCAGTCCCTATGCGTCGTAAGTCGCGCGCGGCATTCGCAGAGCGCGCCATGATTGCAGAAAATCGTGAAAAGAGTGCTTTTGGCAAATCTGGAAACCACCGCCATCCGGGCCGAACCAACAGCGTTTCGTCGGCATCAACCAGAAACAAACGCAAACCGGAAATGTCCGCGCAATGGATCAAAGACGGAAGCAGATTTCCCCCGGTCCACAGGCCAAGGTCGGGTTTCCAATGCTCCAAAAAAGCTTCGGCGGCCGCAACGGAATCCTCAGGGATACTTTGCCAAATGATGTATTTGCTGTTTTGGCTTGAATGAATCAGATCTGCCGGACCAGTCATCAGAAAATGCAAATCTGGCCGCAACTGTCGCAACCGTTCCGCAAGATCGAGCAATGCGTCAGCCCGGCTTGCATCCACCGCGTGACCCCAGATCAGTTCGCCGTCGGGGCGGGCAATTGGCGGGACAGGAATGGCGCGAGGCGTTCCACGGGCATAGGCCAGATAGGCAGCCAGGCTCAGCGAACGCCCCATCGATCAATCTACCCCAGTTCTTCCGTTGGAGAGGCCTCTGTGGCTTCATCCCGAAGTTTATGCAGATGGGCAATGAAATAGCGCATATGTGCGTTGTCTACCGTCCG
Source organism: Roseovarius sp. JB2-10 (assembly GCF_055693585.1). Lineage (NCBI taxonomy): Bacteria > Pseudomonadati > Pseudomonadota > Alphaproteobacteria > Rhodobacterales > Roseobacteraceae > Roseovarius > Roseovarius sp. JB2-10. The sequence continues at coordinate 1,161,759 of NZ_CM146337.1, forward strand.
TTGCGCTTCGGATTTCCATGCGTTGTAAGCTTTTTCATAGTCGGGAAAAATGCCGACGATATGCAGGTCATTGGTGTCCTTGAAGACATTGCGCGATGGATCAACCAGTTCACCGCCAAAGACCAGATGCAGGCGTTGGGTCATTGCTGTTTCCTTGCATGGGTTTACACGCGACGCAGCGTATTCGTTTGGGCGGCGGGGTCAAGCAGATGGACGCGCAAGGACGGCCGACGGTTGTCCGGCCCGTGACTTGACGACGCCTACGGAAAGGGGCACCCAAGACCGAACCTTTTGGGACAATCGCCATGACCAAACCTTTTCTCATCCTGCAGCTACGCCCGGAAACTGAGGCGGCCGATGACGAATATGCAGCGATTTTGCGCAAGGGTGGTTTGACCCCGGATCAAACGGTGCGCATTCGATTGGATCAAACTGAATTGCCAGCTGATCTGAAATTGGATGACTTTGCAGGCGTCATCGTCGGAGGTGGTCCCGGCTGTGTAAGCGATGCGCCCGATCAGAAAACCGATGTTGAGGCACGTATCGAGGCCGCAATCTTGTCGTTGATGCCAGCTGTAACGGATCGTGATTTCCCGTTCCTTGGATGCTGCTACGGCATTGGAATACTGGGCAAACATCTGGATGGCGAGGTGAGCAAAGCATACTTTTCCGAACCCGTGGGGACGTCCGATTGTCAGATTACGGCCGAAGGGGTCCAAGACCCGCTGTTAAGTGGATTACCGGCTCGTTTTCAGGCCTTTGTCGGCCACAAGGAAGCGCTTCAGACCCTGCCGGATGGGTGCGTGCATCTGGTAAGTTCACCGACATGCCCATTCCAGATGGTGCGCTACGCAGAGAATGTTTATGCCACGCAGTTTCACCCCGAAGCTGACGGTGAAGGCTTCAAGACCCGCATATTGATCTACAAGGATCGTGGGTATTTCCCGCCAAGCGAAGCGGCCTCATTAATCGACATGTGCACCGCGGCGGATGTGCATGCGCCGGAACTGGTACTCAGAAACTTTGTCCGGCGTTACGGCTGAGTTCCAGCCACCATCACCGCGTCACCAAATCGATTTTCATCACGTCGTCGACCCAGCTTACTTGCCGCGGCAAGCAGATCGAATTGAGGTCATAATGCTCGCACGCCAATTTACGCGCGGCCTGCCCCAGGCGCTTACGCGTCTCCGCGTCGTCCAGAAGTTCGCAAACCTGATTGACGATCGCATCATGGTCGAAAAAATCGACCAGCCGGCCGGTTTGGTCATGTGTGATCACTTCCTGCACTGGACCTGTGTCACTGGCCACAATGGCCGCCTCACAGCTCATTGCCTCCAGAAGGCTCCAACTCAGCACAAAGGGATAAGTCAGATAGACATGCACCCGGCTGACCTGCAGAAGTTTCAGGAATTGATCGTAAGGGATGCGCCCCAAAAAGCGGACACGCGCCCAATCGGCATCTGAAATCTGCCCTCTTACCTCGTCGATGAAAATCTGTTTCCACGTCCTGTCACCTTCAGGGCGCGCGCCATAACTCACCTCATCGCCCCCCACGATCAGGACGGTCGCGTTGGGACGTTCTTTGAGCAACCGTGGCAGAGCGCGCATGAAAATGTGATAGCCGCGATATGGTTCAAGGTTGCGATTAACAAAGGTAATCACCTCATCATCCCGGGTCACATCGCAGGCCCCGTCAATGGTCAGCCTAACGGTGGGGTCCGCAACCGCTGTGGTCGTGTCTATTCCGTCGTGGCTGACGGTAATCTTGTCTCGGAATTCCGGCGGAAAAGTATCTGCCTGAAAGTGCGTAGGGCTGATCCCCGCCTCGGCATTCGGGAAATGCAAATGGTTGTTGAGGTTCTTCATCCGCATCCGAAGAACTTCGATTTCGGCGTCGGACTTTTCAAATTCCGGATCAAAATGCAGGTGCGGATAGGTCGCATGATGGAACAGTTCGCAATAAAGACCCATGCGCGCTTCGGGCCAGACATCGCGCAAGAACATCGCTTCACCCCAACCAGGATGCGCCAGAATGAGATCTGGAACAAATCCACCTTCTCTGAGTGTGCGCGCAGCGCGGTAACAGGCATCGGCACGGGTGACCTTGCTGTCCAGATCAAGGATCCAAGGATGTACGTTTTGACCCGATCGTTCAGGCAGCTTGTAGGGTAGAACCCGCACACCGTTCCATGTGATGGCGTCGTCGACACGCAAAGTCAGCGCCACACAGTCATGTCCCTGAGACGCGAGGAGCGGTGCCAAATGTTTGTATTGGCCGGGGAAATTCTGGTGGATAAAAAGGATTTTCATTGAAAATACTGCCTGTGTGCCTTGCCAATGGTTATATGCGCCCCTTACGCCCCTGCAAAGGCCCGCTTTTTGCGGCATTTCTCTGGACCGCGCGCGTGCTTGCGCCTATCACCCTGTGAACCAGATGATCACCAAAGGAGCCGACACCGATGTCGCGCTATTCCGCCGCCGAAATAGAAGCCAAATGGCAAGAGGCCTGGGACAAGGCCGGTATTTTCCGGGCCACCCATACGGATGACAAACCCAAGTATTACGTGCTTGAGATGTTCCCGTATCCATCGGGCCGCATCCATATGGGCCATGTGCGCAATTACACGATGGGTGACGTTATCGCGCGCTACAAGATGTCGACCGGACACAACGTGCTGCATCCCATGGGCTGGGATGCGTTTGGCATGCCTGCGGAAAACGCCGCTATGGCCATTGGTGGTCATCCGAAGGACTGGACCTATCAGAACATCGACGACATGCGGGCGCAGATGAAGCCTCTGGGGCTCAGCATCGACTGGTCGCGTGAATTTGCCACCTGCGATCCAGAGTACTATGGCCAGCAACAGGCTCTGTTCCTGGACATGTTGGACAAGGGGTTGGTGTATCGCAAGAACGCCGTGGTTAATTGGGACCCGGTTGATATGACCGTGCTGGCCAATGAGCAGGTGATCGACGGCAAAGGCTGGCGTTCGGGCGCCGAGGTGGAACGACGAGAACTCACGCAATGGTTCTTTAAGATCAGCGACTTTTCCGAAGAGCTGCTTGAGGCGCTGGACGGGCTGGACAACTGGCCCGCCAAGGTCCGGCTGATGCAGGAAAACTGGATCGGCAAATCTCGCGGTATCGAAATCCCATTCCACCGCGCTGATGGCGGCGATCCGATTCTGTGTTACTCGACGCGCCCTGACACAATGCGCGGCGCCAGCTTTATCGCCATTTCGCCCGAACACCCGTTGTCGCGTGAATTGGCCGAAGGCAATGCCGAGCTGGCCGCCTTCATCGCCGAAACCCGCAAGATGGACACGACCGAAGCCGCGATGGAAAAGGCCGAGAAGAAGGGTCTTGATACCGGTATCACTGTCCAGCATCCGATTTACCCGGACATTCAGCTGCCTGTCTGGGTCGGTAACTTCGTCTTGATGGATTACGGCACCGGTGCAGTCTTCGGTTGCCCGGCGCATGATCAGCGTGACCTTGATTTTGCCCGCAAATACGGTCTCGATGTGCGCAACGCCTTCTACATGCCCGGTGACGACACAGAGGTCGAAGATGTGGCGCTGGTTCCGGCCAAATCCGAAAAAATTGTCTTTATTGACCATTTCACCGGTATCGCCGAGGCCACCAGCCAGGAAGGCATCGACGCCACGATCGACTATTTCGAAGCGCATAACCTTGGCAAAGGTCAGGTCAAGTACCGCCTGCGCGATTGGGGCCTTTCACGGCAACGCTACTGGGGCTGTCCGATCCCTGTCGTGCATTGCGATGACTGCGGCGTGGTGCCGGAGAAGAAAGAGAACCTGCCCGTCCAACTGCCAGATGATGTCACGTTCGATATCCCCGGTAACCCGCTGGATCGTCATGCCACGTGGCGAGACTGTTCCTGCCCGAAATGCGGCAAAGCGGCCAAGCGTGAGACCGACACAATGGACACCTTCGTGGACAGCTCATGGTACTTCGCGCGCTTCACCGCCCCGCGTGCCGCAACGCCAACCGACATGGCCGAAGCGGAATACTGGATGAATGTGGACCAGTATATCGGCGGCATCGAACACGCGATCTTGCATCTGCTCTATAGCCGGTTCTTTGCTCGTGCGATGCACATCACCGGTCATCTGCCGTCCAGCGCGATTGAGCCATTTGATGCTCTGTTCACTCAGGGCATGGTCACGCATGCCATTTTCTTGAGCTATAACGACGCTGGTCGACCTGTGTATCACTATCCGGAGGACGTGGAAATCCAAGTCGATGGTACATCCCAGTATGCATTACTCAAAGCGGACTTACTGAAAGATGGTGACTTCTGGAAGACTCTGGAAAAGGCGAACCAGGGGGATGCAACACGTATCGAAATTGTTCCGTCAGCTAAGATGTCGAAGTCAAAAAATAACGTCGTTGATCCACTAAACATCATTGGCGCTTACGGGGCTGATACCGCGCGCTGGTTTGTCCTCAGCGACAGCCCGCCGGAGCGCGATGTGGAATGGACCGCAAGCGGGGCAGAGGCTGCGTTCAAACATCTGAGCCGTGTCTGGAATATCAGCGATCGAATTGCTGCGATGGATGCAAATGCCTCGGGTGACGGCGATGACGATCTCTTGCGTGAGATGCATAAAACCATCCGTGATGTGACGCTTGGTGTCGAAAGCTTCGGATTTAACGCAGCGATTGCAAGGCTTTACGCCTTTACCAATGTGCTGTCGAAATCCAAAGCCAGCCACGCCGCGCAGAAACAGGCGATCATGACACTGGCGCAGCTGATGTCCCCGATGACGCCGCATCTGGCCGAAGACATCTGGGCGCAACAGGGCGGTGACGGCCTGATCATCAACGCGCCCTGGCCGCAGGCGGATGAGGCGATGTTGGTGGATCAATCCATTACCCTGCCCATTCAGATCAACGGCAAGCGCCGCGCAGAAATCAGCGTGCCACCAGATATGGACAAGGCCGAGGTTGAAAAAACCGCCATGGCCACCGATGCTGTGCAAAAGGCGCTGGATGGGGCCCAGCCCAAGAAGGTCATCGTCGTCCCCGGCCGGATCGTGAATGTGGTTATCTAACGAATTTGCCAACCCTGTAGGGCGCGTATGAAGCTTTCGACGCGCGATGCACCGGGCTATTTCGCCCGGCCTGAGCCGAACCGCACGGGGCTGTTGATCTATGGCGCGGATGCGATGCGGATTGCGCTCAGACGGCAGGAAGTGATCGCGGCGCTGGTCGGGCCAGATGGTGAGGAAGAGATGCGCCTGGCGCGTATTCCTGCCGCTGACCTGCGCAAAGATCCGGCGATGCTGTTGGATGCCATCAAGGCGCAGGGTTTCTTTCCCGGTCCGCGCGTCGTTTTTGTCGAAGATGCCACCGATGCGTTGGCGCCATTGGTAACCGCGGCGCTGTCCGAGTGGGCAGAAGGCGATGCGCAGGTGATTGTCACGGCGGGCGGGCTCAAGGCCTCCTCCAAACTGCGCAAACTTTTTGAGACCCATCCCAATGCCTATGCAACCGGCATCTACGATGATCCACCCTCACGCGCCGAGATCGAAGCAACCCTGACCAAGGCCGGACTGACCGGTGTTGGAAACGACGCCATGACAGACCTCACAGCCTTGGCACGGGACCTCGATCTGGGTGATTTCCGCCAGACCATGGAAAAACTGGCGCTCTACAAGATGGGCGATGACACGACCGTGTCTTCGGAAGACATCGCCGCCTGTGCGCCCACATCGACTGAGGCGGATCTGGATGACGTTCTGAATATCGTGGCCGAGGCACGGTCCGGCGAAATTGGCCCTGTTATGAAGAAACTGAAGGCGCAGGGCGTTCAACCCGTTGGTCTTTGCATCGGGGCAACAAGGCACTTCCGTGCGCTTTACACGGCTGCATCTGATCCCGGCGGTGCGTCGCAGGGTATAGCCCGGATGCGCCCGCCAATCTTTGGCCCACGCCGCGACAGGATGCTGCGACAAGCGCAGAAATGGGGCGCACCGCGTCTGGAACAGGCTCTGACGTTGCTGACCGATACGGACCTGCAGCTCCGATCCGCCGGGCAAAACGCACCCGCGATGGCATTGGTCGAGCGAACGCTTATTCGGTTGGCCATGATGGCGGCAAGATGAAAGGTCTGGCCGTTCTGTTCTGGCTCTTTTTGGCCGCTGCCGCACAGGCTGATACCGCGCGGGATAGCACAGAACTGGCCCGCACATGGGCTGGTGCTCTGGTGTATTTACCTGGCGAAAAAGGCGCCCCTGTCCAGGCCTCTGTCGCAGATATCGCAGGTTACTTATCCGAAAATCCTACCGCAGGCATTGTCATCTATGCCCATGGCTGTGCTGGTTTCAGCTACATTGACCGTGCCGCGGGTAAGTTTCACGCAGGCCTAGGCTATGTGTTTGTGGCGCCCGATGGATTTGCCCGGAAAGTCAAACCAGCGAGTTGTCGACCGTTGCTGCAAAAAGGCGGGTTACACCGTGCCGTCCTGCAATGGCGGCATGCCGAAATGGATTATGCACTGCGTCAAATCAAACGGATGACCCGGTCTGCCAACCGCGTCGCCTTGGTGGGACATAGCGAGGGTGGCATTGCGGTTGCGACGGTGCGAACTTTGCCAGTAAGCGCCCGTGTGATTGAAGGTTGGACATGTCACGCAGGATGGCCCGAATACAAAGGCCTGAATGCCCCGCGCGTCGAACCCGTACTGTCACTCGTGGGTAAAAACGACCGGTGGTTTCAAAGCCTGGACCTTCGCGGAGACTGCCAACCGTTTATGGACAGCAATGACCGATCTGTTGTGTTTACCCGACCGGACCCATTGCACAACAACCATTGGCTGACGTCGAAAAAACGCGTGCGGCGGATGGTGGCGGCGTTTCTGTCCGAGCACATGTAGCGCTTAATGCGCCACATCCTCTCCGGCGAATAACGCGAAGACTTCATCACGGGTCATGCCTTTCAGGTCTCCCGCAAGAGCATAACCTTGTGGTTTTACATCAGTGAAAATCTCTTCAGTCACGGTCAGGTCATCCGCGTTGTCGATCGAACCCATCCCGAGGTGGTACACACCGTGATGCGGCCCCGGGGCCGTGATGCGGTAAAAGAGACTGCTTCCGCATGTGCTGCAAAAACCGCGTTCTGCCCAGTCAGATGATGTGTAGGTTGTGATTGCGTCGGCGCCCTCAAAAGAGATGTCGTCAGGCTCAACTTTTACGCCAATATACATGCCGCCCGACCATTTTCTGCACATTTCGCAATGACACGCACCCGCTTCGGTGACATCAGAATTTACGGTGTAACTCACTGCACTACAAAGGCATTTTCCGGTAATTGGCATATGGCTTCTCCTCAAACGAATTTGGAAATGGCGTAGTTTAACTTGCCACAAGAGGATGACACTTTTTGTCAGTACGCGCCAGTTTCGTTGGTGGTATGGCCAGCATAGCGCGCCGCGGCGGCACCGGCCCACTTCCCGGTGGCAAGGCACGCAGTCAAAAGATAGCCGCCGGTTGGCGCCTCCCAATCCAGCATTTCACCAGCAGCAAAAACGCCGGGACGGGCGCGGATCATCAAGCTGTCGTCGAGCGCATCGAAACGTAACCCACCCGCGGTTGAGATTGCCTGATCTATCGGTCTCGGGCCTTCCAATGTCAGGCTCAAGGCTTTGATCTGTAGCGCAAGATCATCGGGGAGCGGTTTTGCACATTCCATAAGAAGTGCAATTTTGACCGGGTCCAACCTGAGCGCCTTGCGCAAATGATTGGTCAAGCTGGCCTTGCCACGACCACGCGCCAGCTTTTCGCGCACCTTTTCGATGGCCATGTCTGGCAGCAAATCGATTGTTAATGACGCGCCGTCGCGCAAAGCGCGGGAGATAGCATAAACACCGCCGCCTTCAATTCCAGCCGATGAAATCACAATCTCACCAAGCGAAATTTGATCGCCCGCGTGCAAAGCGACCCCCTTAACGGGTTTGCCAAAATGCCGCGTCATATGCTCGGACCACGCGACTTCAAATCCAACATTGGCAGGTTTGTAGGGTGCGACATGGGACGGTGGCATGTGGGCTGACCAAGTTCCATCAGACCCAAGTCTTGCCCAACTGGCGCCACCACACGCCAGAACCGTAACTTGAGGGCGCAGGCATTGGATACCACCGGGCGTCTGAAAAACCGTCTTTTCACCGTCCCATCCCTGCCAGCGCCAACGCAGGTTGGTTTGGACGTCCAACGACGCCAAACGACCTAACCACGCCCGCAGCAAAGGCGACGCCTTCATTGCTTTTGGAAAGACGCGCCCAGTTGTGCCTGTAAAAATCTCTTGGTTCAGGCCTTTTGCCCAGGCCATGACGCTTTGCGCGCCAAAGGCGTCGATCATGGGTTTCAAAGGCTCGGATCCCGGACCATACGCCGCCAAGAATTCGTCTTTTGGTGCATCCATGGTGAGGTTCAGGCCAGACTTGCCAGCCATCAAAAATTTGCGCGCCACAGAGGGTTTGGCGTCGGCCACCAAAACGCGGCATCCGGCCTGCGCCATTGTTCCGGCCGCCATGAGCCCAGCAGGACCAGCCCCGATGACCAGCGCATCGGTCATGAAGAGGGTGGTAGTCCCTTGTGGTGCACAACACGTTGAGGAAAGGGGATTTCGATGTCATTTTCCTTGAGCGCGTTCCAGATCGCGAACAACACTTTCGGGGTGAATTTGTTTTTCCCGTCGTCAATCCCATTGACCCAGAATTCGACTGAAAACTCGACGCCACTATCGGCAAAGGCCCGAAGCTCACAGTCGGGTTTTTCAGGCTCCTGCAGGACGAAATCGAGCTTGGATACGGCTTTTTCAATGATCGCAGGAACAAGGTTGATGTCTGTATCGTAGCTGACCGAAAACGGGGCTTCGTAACGATTGGCGCTGCCTTGGTCCGAATAGTTGACCACCCTTGTGGTGATGAAATCTTCGTTCGGCACCACGATCCAACGGCCATCGAAAGACTCCAGGATCATGGCCCGGGCCGTGGTCTTGACGATTGTGCCCGCCTCTCCGCCATCCAACTCGACGTAATCACCAACCGTTGCCTGCCCTTCCAGCAAGAGAATGACGCCGGAAATGAAGTTGGCGGCGATCTTTTGGAGGCCAAACCCGAGGCCCACACCAATGGCGCCACCCAGAACGGCGAGCGACGTCAGCGATATGCCCAGAATGTTCATCAGAATCAGGAATGCGGCGCCAAAAATCGCAATTTCTGCAGCCTTTACAGCAAGTTGCCTTGTGGCTGGCCGCATTTCTTCTTGCTGGTGAATGAAGCTCGCAGACTGATCGTTTGACCAGCGTCCCAGCCAGAAGATAACGCTGCCGACGACGATTGCTTTGATCAGCCACAGGAGGTCAAATGACATATTGCCAAGCGGCACCACCGTGCTTTGAAGCCATTCAGTGACGGTGCCCAACAGGCCAACAGCATAGATTGCTGCGACGGGAATGAGCACGTATTTCCCTAGTAGCTTGAGGAATGGGTCCTGAATGATCCGATGCACCAAAATGCGCGCAGCGAGAAACAGAAAGACGCGTTTGCCAAAGGCGATGACATCTCCCGAGCCAAAGATCGACCGCGTGATGCTCTCGCCCATACCGGTGAAAGTGTAGGCCAGGAGAGGCAACAACAGCGGCACAAAAATCAGGACAAACCGGCGCGCGCGGGCAAAGATGTTTACCTGATCATCAGCCGGAGTGAGCCATCGGCGCAGAATGGGCTTGAGCTTGCGTGAGAAGACAAGTGCCACGAGGTAAGCGACGACGAGCAGGGCGAATTGAGACCATGCTGCGGGACTGAGCAGCCATGCTTTGGCCAGGTCCCACCCCTGAAGCCCGTAGGCAAGCGCCTGTTGGACGAATTCCGGTTGCGCCTCCCAGTCCATTATCCACCTCTTGTCATTTTCACCATCACCGTCATTTTCATGCCTGTGATCATTGAAAGGATCAAGCCATACAAACGAATACGCCGATATGTCCTTTATGCCAGCGGCCCATTCCCGCCGATGCGCGGCAAAGCCATCATCACCTGGTCCCCAAGCTTAAAGGTGGTAAAGGCGGCCCTACTGTCTTGCTTCATCAAATTTGTCACAACGAAATTCACGCAACGCTTACAGAAGCAGAACTGGCCCGTGATTTCGCGACGATCGATGCATTGAGAGCGCATCCAAGATTGGCAAAATTCGTTGCATGGGTAACCAAGCGCCCACCCGATTTTCATTCCAAAACACCTGGTCGCCGTCGCAAGAGATAGCTGACAAGCAGGGATAAGGCCTTTCAGGCTGGGTCAGAGTCCGTTTCTACAAAATCAACAAGATTTCGATTGCCAAACCGTAGCCCGGCGAAATTTGAGTTAGTCGTTGGCTTCAAACCATCCACATATTGAAACTCAAGTGTCGTGTATGGACGCTTCCAAAGCCATTCCCGATTTTGAACAGCACGCAGGTCCGGATCGGGCGGGTCCTCCGCACTAAACGCCCAGAAATAGAGGTCAAAACCGCGATCCCGAACCGGTTGAATGGACAAAAGGTGCATGCCGTTGGCATCTGCGATTGCTGTCTCCGCTGCGATATTGCCTGTCCTCAACGTGATTTGACCGATACGCGCACCTCCCCCAAGTGGTTGGTTTCTATTGCCCGTATTTGATGGTCGGTTGCCCTCAAAGTCATGTTGCAAAAGTTCGATTTGGAAGCCTTCAGGATCAGACAAATGGCACATGTATCCGATGTCCTGGAATTGGTGCGGCTGGGTCACCTTGATCCCGGCTTGCCGCAACTGACGATGCGCAATGTCGACATTTGGCAATGTCAGACCGATCTTCCAATACCGGTCGGTTGGCGCATGCTGGTAGGCGGTACCACCTGGCACCAGAACAAGCAAAGCATCTTCACCGCGATACCCCAGATGCCATTCATCTGATTTCTGTTGGGCCACCATTCCCAGATGATCCACGTAAAACCGGGCAAGTTTGCTTGGATTAGAGACAGAAAGACATAGGGCCGAGAGGTGACCCATCAGCGGCAAAGACCTTTGATCGCCTGCGCATGTGATGGCGCCGCGGCGAGCGTATCTGCGGCCAGTTCACGGGCGGTGGGCAAGAGCAAATCCGGCTCTACCACACGGTCGAACAGTCCCCAAGCCAAAGCGTCGTTGGTCGATATTTTTTGCCCGGCCATCAAAATCATCTTGGCACGCGACCGGCCGATCAAACGGCTCAATCGACCTGGATCCGACGGCTGTGGCAAAAACCCCAACTTCATTACCGGATAAAATGCACGCGTTCCGGGCACGGCAATCCGTAGATCACAGGCCAGAACCATGCCCATCGCGCCACCGGCAACAGTGCCATTCAAGGCCGCAATGGAAAGTCCCGGAAGAGACGCAATGGCGGTCGATAGTCTTTCCCATACCGGCGACGTCGGCAGGCCGGATTTAGCGGCCTCAAGATCCATCCCGGCGCTGAAGGATTTGCCGTGGGCTGTCAGAATGAAAACGCGGGCCTCTTGGGCGGCCTCTGCAATATCTGCCAGTTCGGTCAACATGGCTTCGGTCAGAGAATTGGCTTTCTCCGGCCGGTTGATTGTGGCGATCCACAGATCTTCGTCTTTTTCGAGGTTGATCATATCAGGCCGACCCTTTTGCGAATGTCTTCGCTGCGTAGCGAGATTTCCTGACCAATGAATTCATCCGCATCTGGACTACACATCCACCTGAGCGTTTTGGCGGGCCAATCCGGGGGGATGTGATCGGACCATTCGAGCTGCGCCACCGGATTGATGCCACTCTGTTTGATCTCGCGCTGCATTTCGGTGGCGACGGTCCCCGGAGAGAGGCCCATGACCCGAAGCCCCTGCGCGCGACCTTCCTTGTCGGCACACATGGTCAACATGGCAGCGCCCGCTTTGGACGCGCAGTAATGGCTCCACCCTTCCAGAGCGCTATGGGCGGCCCCGGAGCTGATGGTGATAATCGTTCCACTGCCTGCCGCCTGCATCACAGGCATTGCGGCGCGCATTCCGTTGAAAACGCCCTTGAGGTTGATATCAATCACTGCGCCCCAGGCATCAGGATCTGCGTCGGCAAGCGAAGAAATAGGCTCTATCACACCGGCATTTCCGATCAAAACGTCAACACCCCCGAAGGTATCCACGGCGGTTTGCACGGCACTCGACATGTCTGAAAAACGGCTGACATCGCATGGAATTGCGATCGCTTGTGCGCCAATATCTGCGGCCACTTCACTGATGGCGCCGCTGCTGCGGGCAAGGAGCGCAACATTGGCGCCTGCAGCCGCAAACTCATACGCAGACGCTGATCCAATGCCGCGACTTGCCCCAGTGATTACCACGGTCTTGCCTTGTAACATCATAATGTCGCCCTTTTATAGATGGATAAGTCGTATCTGCCCGCGCGATGATGGTCCAGCGAGATCGCTACTTGACCGGGCCGGTGCTTGAGCAGAAGTTAGTGCCGAATTTCAAATCGAGAGGGTTCAAAATGGCGCAGTTGAAATCCGCCGCATGTTCGGCGGCAGCCATCAGTATTTTTATGACGGGATCGGCAGCATACGCCGATGTAACAGCACAGCAGGTGTGGGACGACTGGAAGAGCTACATGGTCGGGTTCGGCTATGAGTTGGTGTCCAATGAAAGCATTTCCGGCGATACACTGACGGTTGATGATTTGGTGTTGAACATCGATCTGCCCGAGGAAGAAGGCAACATGAGTGTCTCTCTCGGCCAGTTTCAGTTTACGGAGAACGGTGATGGCACGGTATCCATGTCCATCCCACCAAAAATCCCGATGCGCCTGAACATGCAAATCGCCGAGGGCGATGTCATGGACATGCTGATCGACTACGAAACGTCGGGCTATTCCGTCGTAATCTCCGGCGCCCCGGAAGATATGACGTATAATTATTCCGTCGCGGAGATGAGCATTGCCTTGTCAGAGGTTGCCGTAAACAGTGCGCCTGTTGATTTCATCAAGGGTGGAATGTCGGTCACCGATCTGGTCGGCTCGTCCAATATGAAGGTCGACGCGATGCGTAGTACGACACAGCGCATGACGTCCGGGCCCATGACGTTCGACTTGGATTTCACAGACCCCGAGACGTCAGGTCGGATGCAGATCAATGGGTCATACGACAATTTCGGCTTTGCTGGCAGCGGGACAATTCCGCCCAATATGGATGCCAATGACATGAGCGCCATGCTGGGCTCCGGTTTTGCCTTCACCGGCGGTTTCCAAATGGGGCCGGGTGGCTCGAACTTTACGGTTACCGAAGATGGCCAGGATGTCCAAGGCACCACAAAAACGGGTGGTGGCATGTTGGATATTGGCATGGATACAAGCGGTCTGAACTATTCGGGCGAAGCAAAAGACTACCAAATCCAGTTGGTTGGTGGTGAATTGCCGTTCCCGGTAGAGCTGGCGATGCAAAAGGCAGCGTTCAACCTGCTGGTGCCGATCACAGGAAGCACGGACGAACAGGATTTTGCCTTCGGCATGACAATGGGTGATTTCACCATGTCCGAGATGCTCTGGAGTATCTTTGACGGTGGCGCTGTGTTGCCCCGTGATCCTGCAACAATCGCACTTGATCTGACTGGTAAGGTCAAATTGATGGTTGATTTGCTGGATCCCAACGCGATGGAAGCAGTGGAGCGCGGCGAAGTGGCTCCGGGTGAAGTGACGGAGTTGGATCTGAAGGGCATGACAATCAGTCTGGCCGGTGCAGAGCTGACAGGCGAGGGTGGTTTTACCTTCGACAATAGCGACAAGGTCACATTCGGTGGAATTCCTGCCCCAACCGGCGAGATTGATCTCAAATTGCAGGGTGCCAATGGCCTTTTGGACAAGTTGGTGTCGATTGGATTGCTACCCGACACTCAAGCCATGAGCGCGCGCATGATGATGGGCCTCTTTGCGGTGCCAGGGCAGGGCGAAGATACCCTGACATCAAAGATCGAAGTCACGGATGACGGTCAAGTCAAGGCCAACGGCCAACGCCTGCGCTGATATCAGGGCAGAGCATTAAGGTATTTGAGGCTGCGGGTCACACTCGCAGCCTCTTTTTTGCGCGCAGGATGCCAAAGGCCGAACGGGGTATGATGATCCTACCTCCTGCCCTTGCACCCTAGGGGATCACGCTCTACCTGTTGGCTTCACAGGAGACACCTTATGCCCAACACTCTGCATGATTTGACCAGCGCAATTTTGGACGCTGCGCGCAAGGCCGGTGCGGATGCGGCAGATGCAATGGCGACCGAGGCAACGTCACTTTCAATCGATGTTCGCGGCGGGGCACTGGAACAGGCTGACCGGTCTGAAAACGTCGAGGTTGGTTTAAGGGTTTTGGTTGGCAAGCGTCAGGCCAATGTGTCTGCGTCGGATACACGGACCGATACATTGCGGGCATTGGCAGAGCGCGCTGTCGCCATGGCGCGTGTGGCGCCGGAGGATCCGAACATTGGTCTGGCCGATCCGGGCCAATTGGCCGTGAACTGGGATCTTGATGCGCTGCAACTCGAGGATACCTCGCCAGAACCATCGCCCGCTGCATTGCAACAGGATGCTGAGGCTGCAGAAGCCGCGGCTCTTGCGGTAAAGGGCGTATCACAAAGCCAGGTGGCGTCAGCCGGATATAGCAAGCGCTTGATCCACTTGGCCGCGACTAACGGGTTTAGCGGTGGCTATACGCGCACCACTCGCAGTCTCTATTGTGTGGCCATCGCCGGAAGCGGCCTGGGCATGGAAAGGGATGCAGACAGCGACAGTCGTATTTTTCAGTCGGATCTGCGGACCCCTGAAGAGATTGGCCAATGCGCCGGGGAACGCGCCGCAGAACGCTTGGGTGCGTGCAAACCACCTACCGGAACCTTTCCGGTTTTGTTCGACGAAAGAGTGTCTTCCTCATTGATCGGGCATTTGTTGACTGCCGCGAACGGCCTGTCGGTCGGCAGGGGCTCTTCATGGCTTCGGGACAAACTGGGTGCACAAGTCCTACCCTCACATCTTTCGATTTCTGAAGACCCACTCCGGCCACGTGCAACGGGCTCCCGCCCGTTTGACGCCGAAGGCTTACCAACAAACCATCGCTTGATTGTTGAGAACGGTATTTTGATGGGGTGGACGCTTGATCTGGCCACGGGTCGTAAGTTGGACATGCCCTCGACAGGTAACGCCAAGCGTGACATTGCATCACCCCCGTCGCCAGGCGTCTGGAATACCGCCCTGACACAAGGCAGCGCATCTCGTGCGGATCTGATTGCACAGATGGGAACGGGGTTGCTGGTAACGTCGATGATTGGGTCAACAATCAATCGCAACACCGGAGACTATTCCCGCGGTGCCAGTGGGTTTTGGGTTGAAAAGGGTGAGATCACTCATCCGGTCAACGAATGCACAATCGCCGGTTCATTGCCGGAAATGTTGCGGCGGATCATCCCGGCCAATGACGCCAGAACGCATTTATCGCGCGTCGTGCCATCGCTGCTGATCGAAGGGATGACCCTTGCCGGAAACTGATCTGGAGCTTCTGATACGCGCAGCGCAGGCCGCGGGTGAGATTGCCACAGGATATTCCGGCGCAACCGCCAAACGGTGGGACAAAGGCGATGGCGCAGGACCGGTCACCGAGGCCGATCTTGCCGTCAACGAAATGCTGGCCTCAGAGCTTCGCGCGGCCCGCCCGGACTATGGATGGTTGTCTGAAGAAACCGAGGACAATGCCGACAGACTGGAGCGCGACACGGTCTTTATCGTTGACCCAATCGACGGGACGCGGAGCTTTATCGAGGGGTCGCGCACATGGGCGCATGCGCTTGCGGTTGCGCACCAAGGCGTCGTGACAGCAGCGGTCGTTTTTTTGCCGCAGCGCGACAAACTATATACGGCTGCGGCAGGCCAAGGGGCATATCTGAACGGTGGGCGGATTTCTGTCAGCCCGCGATCTGCCCTGACCGGGGCATCTTTGCTTGCGGCCAAGCCCAGTTACCGGCCAGAGCATTGGCGCGGTGATGTGCCGGCGGTTGAACGGGTTTATCGTCCCTCTCTGGCGTATCGAACCAGCATCGTCGCCGAGGGCAGATTTGATGCGATGATGACGTTGAGGCCGACCTGGGAATGGGATGTGGCTGCCGGGGACCTGATTTTGCGTGAGGCAGGCGCCGCCACATCAGACCGGGCGGGCCGACCTTTGGCGTTCAACAATGCACATCCAAAACTGAATGGCATTCTGGCGGCCAACCCTGATTTGCACCGCGCCCTTTGCGGCGCCTTGCTGAGCGAAGACAGCGATGGGTAAACGTATCGCCACATATGCCCTGGGTTTTGTTGATCGCGCACCTTGAGTGGCGCCTTGCCCTCAGGTTTCAACAGCCCGGACCATTTGCCATTCATTACGCAGCGTTTCGGGGTGACATTCATGCGCTCAACCGCCATTTTTGATCCAGCCTTGTTCGGAGACATGCCATGACCGCTTATCCTCATCTGCTCGCCCCGCTTGATTTGGGTCATGTGACCTTGCCCAATCGTGTGCTGATGGGCTCGATGCATACCGGTCTGGAAGAAACCAAGGATTGGAACCGCGTCGCCGAATTTTATGCCGCTCGTGCGCGCGGGGGTGTGGGGTTGATGGTCACCGGTGGTATGGCGCCAAACCGCGAAGGTGGCGTTTTCCCGGGTGCGGCGGGGCTATTCACCGACGAAGACATTTCGAACCACAAAATCGTCACGGACCGCGTGCATGACGCAGGCGGCCGGATTGCCATGCAAATCCTGCATGCGGGCCGATACGCCTATGGGCCTGAATGCGTCAGCGCTTCGGCGATCAAATCCCCAATTTCTCCCTTTCCGCCCAAGGAACTGGACGAAGAGGGTATTGAAAAGCAGATCGCAGATATCGTGACGTCCGCCACCAATGCGCGCTCTGCCGGTTACGACGGCGTCGAGATCATGGGGAGCGAAGGGTACTTCATCAATCAGTTTCTCGTGCGCCATACGAACAAGCGCGACGACCGTTGGGGCGGTTCCTACGAGAACCGCATGCGCCTGCCTATTGAAATTGTGCGGCGCACCCGTGAGGCCGTTGGGCCGGACTTTATCATCATTTACCGTCTGAGCATGATCGATCTGGTCCCGGATGGATCCACCTTTGAAGAGGTGATCCAGCTGGCACAAGAGGTTGAACGCGCTGGCGCCACGATCATCAATACCGGGATTGGCTGGCACGAAGCGCGTATTCCGACAATCGCAACGTCAGTGCCACGCGCGGCCTTTACCTGGGTCACCAAGAAGCTGATGGGTAAAGTTGGCATTCCCGTTATCACATCTAACCGTATCAACACGCCGCAGGTTGGCGAAGAAGTGTTGGCGGACGGAGCGGCGGACATGGTCAGCATGGCCAGACCGTTCTTGGCGGACGCAGATTTTGTTCGCAAAGCCATGGACGGCAAAGCCGAACAGATTGCGCCCTGCATTGCCTGCAATCAGGCCTGTCTGGACCACACGTTCAGTGGCAAGATCAGTTCATGCCTTGTGAATCCCCGCGCATGTTTTGAAACCGAATTGGTAATCGCACCAACGGATGATCCCAAGACGGTCGGGATCGTTGGTGCCGGTCCGGCGGGTCTTTCGGTCGCGATGACCGCCGCAGAACGTGGTCACAAGGTGACGTTGTTTGACCGCGCCGATGATATCGGCGGACAGTTGAACATGGCCCGCGTTATCCCCGGCAAGGAGGAATTTCACGGCCTTGTCGATTGGTTCCGAACCATGGTCGATGAATTGGGTGTCACCCTCGAGTTGGGGCATGACGCCACCGCCGATGATCTGGCCGGATTTGACCACGTTGTGATTGCCACAGGGGTCACGCCGCGCGATCCTGGCATCGAAGGGCAAGAGGGCGCAAATGTACTCTCTTATATAGATGTGCTGCGCGGCAAGGCACCGGTGGGCGACCGGGTGGCCGTGATCGGCGCAGGTGGCATCGGTTTTGATGTGGCGGAATATTTGGTGCATCAAGGCGAAAGCCCCACCGAAAACCTCGACATTTGGCGCGCGGAATGGGGCATTGGTGATCCGAGTGACACACGCGGTGGTCTGGCACCGGACGGGCCACAGCCTGAGGCACCAGCACGGCAGATAACACTGTTACAGCGCAAGGCCGAAGCGCCGGGCAAACGGTTGGGAAAGACCACCGGTTGGATCCATCGGGCGGCGCTGCGGATGAAAAATGTCAAAATGATGGGCGGCGTGAATTATGAGCGGATTGATGCCAATGGCATCCATATCAGCCATGGAGAGGCGCGCGAAAACCCCACAGTGTTGGAAGTCGATACCGTTGTTCTTTGTGCCGGTCAGCTGCCGGAACGGTCTTTGGCTGATGCTCTGGAGGCGCGCGGGATTGATTGCCATGTCATTGGCGGTGCAGATGTCGCGGCAGAGCTGGATGCAAAAAGAGCCATAAACCAAGGCACCCGGCTTGCCGCGACATTGTAAAATCCAGGGCGTGCATGGTCACCCTGGCACTCGTTACCAAACCAAACAGATTAAGGTCTGAACCGCCGTCCCTCCTGTCGGACGATCACGCCGGCGTGTAAGCAAGATGAATTTGCCGTGAGGAAGGCAGTCGTCGTGTTGGCTTTTTTCACTGGCGTCTCCTATGTTTTGCAAAACCGGCGCTTTGCGTGCGGCGATACAAGGGAAACACGGACGGGGTCAGAGTTATTCGGCGCAATTCGAAAAAGAATCGGAAGCGGCTGTTCGGGATGGCCTGCCGGAGTGCTTTCCCCGGGTTTGGCGGTTTTGCCTGTCGCTGACCGCGCGTCGCGATGCGGCAGATGATCTTGCACAAATGACATGCGCCCGTGCGATCGAAAAAGCAGAGCTATTTGAGCCGGGTACGCATCTTGATCGCTGGCTGTTCGTCATGGCGCGTCGCCTATGGCTGAACGAAGTGCGCAAAGAGTCGATCCGCGGGTCCGCGGGCTTTGTGCCAGCGGATGAAATTGAGATTTCTGATCAATCGGCACCGGTTGAAACGAATATTTTCGCGCGTCAGGTGTTATCCGAAGTGAATAGGTTGCCAGAAGCGCAGCGCGTGACGGCCTTGCTTGTCTTCGTCGAAGGCTGCAAATACGCCGAAGCCGCAGAGATTTTGGAAATCCCTATTGGTACGGTTATGAGTCGCGTTTCAGCAGCGCGTGTGACATTGGCCCGGAAACTGGCCGCAGCAACAGGAACGAACGAATGACGGATAAAGTCGTTTTTTCGGATGAAGACCTGAGCGCCTACCTTGATGGTGAGGCGGCTGAAGACCTGTCGCAATCAATCACACGTGCATCCGAAACCGATGCAGCTCTGAAAACACGGCTTGATGAATTGCGCGCTGGGCAGGAAGCTTTTGTGATGGCAATGCAATCGGCTTTGACGGCGGCGCCAAAGATGCCGGTATTGCCCGCACCAGCCCCGCCCCGTGCTGCGAACTTACCGTGGCGCGCCGGATTGGCGGGCGTTGCCGTTGGGGCGATTGCTGCCATCGGCGTGGCCTGGACCCTGTGGCAGCCCAAGGAGCCGGGCTGGCGGGCCGCAGTGGCCAACTACCAGTCGCTTTATGTGGCCGAAACACTGGCACAGGTCGATCAGACGCCTGACGCGCGCCAGGCTGACCTTCAAAGGCTGTCTGAAACGCTTGGTATTGATCTAACGGCACTGCCTGAGGTGCCGGGATTGTCGTTCAAAAGATCGCAGCAGCTTGGCTTTCGTGGCCGCCCCCTGGCGCAATTGACGTATCTGTCGGCTGACGGTGGGCCGGTAGCGCTGTGCATTTTGCAAACTGGTGACGATGCCAGCGCGCAGATTGCTGCATCGGAACTACGAGGCCTAGATACATACAATTGGACAGATAACGGCTTCGGCGTGCTCCTTATTGGACCAAAGGGCGACAAGAGCCTTGAAAATGCAGCTGATTTGTTCCGCGCAGCACTAAAAGACGCTTCTGCGTAAGCATAGAAACCATTGTTTCATTGTTTCGGTGCCATGATCGATCCGCGACAAAACCCAGATATTGTCGGGCATACGCCCCAGTTGTGCCCGATTTGCCCGCGATAACATCTGGAGATTTTTAGAACGAGGTATCGAGTATGGATCGCCTGACGGAAATGGAGGCCTTTGCCACGGTAGTGGATCAGGGAGGCTTCACTGATGCCGCCCGGAAGATGGGGATTTCCAAATCCGCCGTATCCAAACATGTGTCCTCGCTAGAGGCGCGTCTTGGGGCGCGTCTTCTGAACCGCACAACCCGTCGCGTAAGCCCAACAGAAATCGGCCTGGCCTATTATGACCGGGCGCTTCGCGTCCTAAATGACGCGGGCGAAGCGGATGCGCTGGTCAGTTCGATGCAATCAGACCCATCTGGCCTGCTGCGTATTTCGGTTGCGACGGATTTTGGCGTTAATCACCTCAGCCCGGTTTTGGGCGAATTTCTTGATGAATTTCCGGATATTACGGTCAATATGGTGTTGAACAACCGCTATGTTGAACTGATTTCCGAAGGGTTTGACATGGCAATCCGCATTGGGGAGCTGGAAGACAGCACTCTGCGGGCCCGTAAACTGACCGAGACAACCAAGCGTATGATCGCCAGCCCGGCCTATATCCAGAAACATGGCCGACCGATGAAAATCGATGACTTGAATGATCACAAGCTTCTGCACTACTCCAGCCAGGCCAATGGTTCTGTCTGGAAACTGACCGCACCGTCGGGAGAAAAGCGCCAGGTGCGCACGGCCGGTGGACTATCTGTCAATGACGGGCAGTCCCTATTGAATGCGGCCATTTCGGGGTTGGGTATCGCCTATTTGCCCAGCTTCCTTTACGCCAAAGCCATGGAAGATGGCCTGGTCGAGGATATTATCCCCGATCTGCCAATCGAAACCCAAGGCATCTACGCAGTTTACCCTCCGGGCCGTTTTACCCAGCCCAAGGTTCGCGCGTTTATCGATTTTCTAGTCCACGCCTTCGCTGAGAAAGGGCCGACGGACTGGTAATTTTTTCCTCAAAGCCTGACTAGGCCACCTTTCACCCCGGATGCTTTTAGCGTCCGGGGTTATTTCTTTTCACTACGAATTTTTGCACTTTGTTCGCTCATTTGGGGGGATATGTGCGCATGTGCAGGTTGTCAGGCGGTGCTAACCGGCCCAGATTATCGCCAACGCAATTTGACAGTGAAAGGGGATGGGCCATGGCCACTCCAAAACTCGTGACAATTTCGGGTTCTTTGCGAAAAGGGTCGTATAACAGGATGCTTCTTCAGGAGGCGGTAACAGCCTTTGGCGAGGCCGAGGTGGTTGAGGCGGATCTGAACTTGCCGCTCTACGATGGTGATCAAGAGGCCGAACATGGCATACCAGACGCGGTCGTAAAACTGGCCGAACATATCCGCACGGCAGACGCTGTGGTGATTGCATCGCCGGAGTACAACAAGGGAATTTCCGGTGTTTTGAAGAATGCATTGGATTGGGTCAGCCGGGTAGAAGGCGCTGTTTTCAAAGGAAAACCAACTGTTGTCCTTTCCGCCGCGGCGGGCCGCACCGGGGGTGAAACCGCGCAATTCATGACGCTCAGCTGTCTGACACAACTCCAGGCACGTTTGATACCAGGACAGGCGGTTCTGGTGGCTGCTGCGATGAAGGCTTTCGACCAAGATGGCAGATTGATCAATGACCTCTACCGAGATGTTGTGGTCGCCCGGATGCAGGGATTACGTGCCGAAGTAACCTGATTTCAGATGGTTGAATTGGCAATTTCTATAAGGTTCCCGTCTGGGTCACGCAGGTAAATTGAGCTTATGGGCCCCGTCGCACCCGTTCTGTGTATCGGGCCGAGCTCAACCGAAATTTCCTGTTCCGACAAATGCGTCATCCAATCTGCAAGTGGCGTTGTACTTAGAAAACACAGATCGGCCGATCCCCGTGTCGGATGCCGCGCTTTTGGATCAAACTCTGACCCCGCCACATGCAGGTTGATCTTCTGAGAGCCGAATTTAAGCGCCCACCGTGGTGCATCTCCTTCAGGCGCAAACATTTCGGCGTTCATCCCCAACCCGTTGCGGTAAAAGGCAATTGTGGTTTCAAGGTCGGAAACCGTCAGAACCAGATGATCAATGGCGTTCAGAACCGGGGGCATTTCAGGATTGTTCCTCGATAAGGCCGATACTAGTTTGCCCGCATGGCACCTGCGACGCAAACCATGAATGACGTCATTGATCCGGCGCGCGCGCGGGCGATGCAGGCCATGTTGGGACAACCCGTTTCCCTCGAACACGGCAGCATTCTCCCCCCGTTTTTTCATCAACTCTATTTCTGGGATCCAAAACCCCCAGAGGATTTGGGTCGGGACGGCCACCCGAAACTTGGCGGGATCATCCCGGATCTTGGATTGCCCCGACGGATGTGGGCCGGTGGGCGAATAGAATTTCATGCACCATTGCGTGCAGGCATATCGGCGAAACGAGTGTCAGTGTGCGAAAACACAGCCTTGAAAACCGGGCGCAGTGGCCCGCTGGGGTTTGTTACTCTTCGCCATGAGATCTATCAGGAAGGGCAGCTATGTGTGACGGATTGGCAAGATCTGGTCTATCGAAGTGACCCGGATCAGCAGGCCCCCAAGACCGCACCGCCTGTCGCACCACAAAATGAGACGATTTGCGAACGCAGAACGTTCAATGCGACGCATCTTTTTCGCTACTCTGCTCTAACCTTTAACGGGCATCGCATTCACTACGATCGCAATTATGCCCGCAATGTTGAAGGCTACGCAGGTTTGGTTGTGCACGGGCCGCTTTTGGCGCAATGCCTGATCTTGATGGCAGAGCAGCAATTGGGAGAACTGAAAACGTTCCGTTTTCGGGCGACAGCGCCTTTGATGGACGGGGAGGAGGGCGCGTTTTGCTGGCGTGACGGTCAGGCATGGGTGCGTGGCGACGATGGTCGGCAATGTATGCAAGCGTCCGCGGCTTGATCACAAACAATTAGACAAAGCGCTAATTGCAAAGCCCGGAGTTTTTCATTTCTTCTGTGAATTCAAAAGCTTCACCCACGCAATCCCCGATACTTTCGGTGGCGTTCGGCGTGATTTTGCAGGATATTGTCCCACTGTTGAGGAGCTTTTCCAGCAACGTTCTGGCGTCGCGACCTTCTGTCGTATCAACGGCAGGACACGTGACGCCGTCCAGCCGGACAATCAGCCCATCCAGCATCAAACGATCGCCCGACAAGGCCCGCCACTCCCGTGTTTGACCTTCTGGAATACGTACGGCCGGATCCGTGTTGAAGACCAAAGTGATCGCCTGACCACGCTTGTCGCGCATATTGATCCAGCCAAAGACAGCGAGCGCCGCAATCAACATCGTCGGAATAACTATTTTGGACAGGCTCATTTACTAACCGCCTAATAAGATGCGTCTGGGTGGAAGTCTTTGGGTATCTGATCACATCCCTCCAGGATCAGATCCGCCATTACCTGCCCGACCTTCGGTGCCATACCAAACCCGATCTTGAAACCGCCATTGGCGATAAATTCTCCGGCCTTCAAAGGGTGTGGTCCCAACATCGGCGCACGGGATCTGGATCGCGGCCGGACACCGGCCCAACGGCTGATAACCGGCGCATCGCGCAGCGAAGGAACAGCGCGACGTGCGCGTGAGATGACATCATCAAGTCTTTCATCTGTTGATGTCGCATCCTCGTACGTATTTTCGCTTGTTGAGCCGATGGCAACGGTCCCGTCTTCATGCGGCACGATATGAATGGTATCCGCAAAAAGTTGAGGAAGCTCACTGGCGTCCCAAGCCAGAAGCGCTGCCTGACCTTTGACGCCGCTTCCCACAGATCGCGTGTGTGCTGCGTTCAATGCCCCAAACCCCGCGGCGCCGGTAGCATGGACAATTCGACCCTGTTGAGGGCCGTCCGGCGCGATCTCACCGCCTCTTGATTGGATCGCTTGGGCCAGCGAAGTACAGGCCATTTGCGGGTGGATGCGCGCACTAAGTGTGTCGTGGATAAGCGCGCCCGTTTGCGTAAGCGGCGACCATACGTAATCTTCGGCATTAACGACCTGCCACGTCGCGCGGCCCTGCCAAAGCTCCTTTGCTGTCTCGGAACGCGCCTTGGCAAGAGTCAAAGCGTGCGGGTCTATGATGGGTTGCAATCGCCCTAGGCGGGCGTATCCAGCGGACACTCCTGACACCTCTTCCACATGGCGCCAGAATTCTTCGGCCATCAGCAGGCTATCGAGCTGAAAGGCTTTCTTTGCGTTCCAATTCTCGGGCACATGTGGGGCCAATGCGCCGACAATCCCGCCCGATGCTCCGGCGCCCGGTCCGCCCGGATCAATCACTCGCACCAAGGCGCCACGATTTTGGCATGCCCAAGCGATCGAGAGGCCAAAAATACCCGCACCCAAAACTGTGACATCGGCCATTGCCAATCCCGGTACTCCTCTGCATGGTCGGCACGTTCTGATCTCTTTCCTAAAGGAAGCCGCGATGCAGGGCCAGCGGGCCAAGATTGAATGGCGCACCGGTGATGTGCCGGTGTCGACCCTGTTTGATGATCCGTATTTCAGCCTTGAAAACGGACTGGCGGAAACGCGTCATGTCTTTTTGGACGGCAACAATCTATCGCAGCGGTTCGAGGATGGAATTCACATTGCAGAACTTGGGTTTGGCACTGGGTTGAATTTCCTGACAACGCTACAGAGCTGGCGTGCAAACGGATGCATTGGGCGGCTGAATTTCACGAGTTTTGAAGCCTACCCGATGGAAGCCGCTGATATGCAAAAAGCGCTCGAGGTATTCCCGGAAATCGCTGATCTGGCAGCTGTTTTGATCAAGGCATGGGCGGCGGGAGCTCGCAGAATTGAATTTGAAGGGGGCGCTGCCCTGCATGTGATTGAAGGCGATGCCCGCATGACGTTACCGGCCTGGTCGGGCAAAGCTGATGCCTGGTATCTGGATGGGTTTTCGCCGGCAAAAAATCCGGAATTGTGGCAGCCTGAGTTGATGGAGGCCATCGGCGAGCACACGAATGAAGCGGGCACAGTTGCCACCTATACCGCTGCAGGGTTCGTGCGCCGCGGATTAGAGACCGCGGGATTTGAGGTAGCGCGGCGGCCGGGATTTGGCCGCAAGCGTCACATGACGACTGCCTGGCTCAAATCCACATGACTCAGAACAACGCCAAATTGGGCATTCTGCTTATGGTGGCAACCACCTTTGTGTTCGCGGTTCAGGATGGCATCTCGCGGTACCTTGCGGGTGAATACAATGTGTTGATGGTGGTCATGATCCGCTATTGGTTTTTTGCCGCGTTTGTCATCACCATTGCCTCGCGCAAGGCGGGCGGCATCCGTGCGGCGGCAGCAACGAAACAGCCATTGGTGCAAAGTTTTCGATCTCTTCTTCTGGTCGCAGAAATTTGTGTCATGGTGTTGGGCTTTACACTGCTTGGATTGGTGGAAAGCCATGCCGTCTTTGCCTGTTACCCGCTTTTGGTCGCAGCGCTTTCTGGGCCGGTGCTGGGTGAACACGTGGGGTGGCGACGTTGGGCGGCCATCGCCGTGGGTTTCATCGGCGTGATCATCATTCTCGAACCCGGGTTTGGTGTATTTAAACCCGAGGCTATTGTTCCGCTGACGGCGGCGCTGATGTTCGCACTATATGGGTTGATGACCCGATACGTGGCGCGCCAGGATGATGCTCAGACCAGCTTTTTTGGACAGGAACGGTTGCGTCCGTCGCCATGACAGCGGTTGGCATTTGGTTTTGGGAACCAATGACGGCCTATGATTGGCAGTGGATGATTGCGCTTTGCGTAACCGGCGTGCTGGGCCATTTTACGTTGATAAAATGCTACGAGGTCGCCGAAGCCAGCGCGGTTCAACCCTTTGCCTATCTGCAATTGGGGTTTGCAAGCATCATCGGCATTTTGGTGTTTGGCGAGACGGTCAAATTGAACGTGGCACTGGGCGTTGCCTTGATTGTCACGGCGGGTCTTTTTACCTTATGGCGCCAACACAAACTGAGCAGCTAACACTTAGTCAGTCGCTGACAATTGTGCGCCGCTCAGGCTGTACCGTTTTCCCTTTCAACTCTTCAGTGAAGGGGATCGGCAACGGTTCTTTGCCCAGCCTGGCACGATATACTGGCATGCTTTCAGTGACGCGCATCACATAATTCCGGGTCTCGCGAAACGGGATATGCTCGATCCAGTCGATAATGTCCAAATTTTCGGTACGCGGGTCACCAAAACGTTCAATCCATTGTCGCGCCCGGCCTGGTCCTGCATTGTATCCAACTGACATCAATACCAGATTTCCGTCCAACCAGTCCGCCAGCTGCGCCAGATATGTGGAACCCAGTTGCACGTTATATTGCCAGTCCGACAGAACGCGCGTGCGGCTGTGTGCAAGGCCCAAATCGCCGGCAACTTCCTTGGCCGTGCCGGGCATCAGTTGCATCAAACCTTGAGCACCCGCTCCGCTGACAACGCCCAGATCGAACTCGCTCTCCCGTCGCGCAATTGTCAAAGCCAACTCGGTTGGAACGGGCAGCTCCTCTTTCGCCATGGGATGCACGGCGTAATATGCGGCGGGCAGAACAATGGCCCTTTTGGCGGCGGCTTTGCCCATCATGACCTGCAAATGCGGTTGATCCATGTCGTGCAACGCACGGGCCAACCGCCCAAGGTCCTCGCGCTCAAGGGTTTTGCCCATATGGACAAAGAACACTTCAGCCAGACTGATCCGCCCGGTTGCAATGGCCAAAACGCCCGCCTGAAAGACCGTGGAATTTACGAATTCGGCCTCGCGCCACGGCTCAAAATGTTCGCGGCCATCCAGCATCGGATCAAGCGGCACATTTGCGGCTTCGGCGGCTAGAATACCATAGAAACTGGTCGAATGCTCTGCACCCTCGGCATACGCAAGCTGCGCCGCCTCAGTGTCTCCCAGTGCGTCCTGCGCGCGTCCTATCCAATAGCCGGCGCGCCCAAGGGAGATGGGTGTTTTGACCGCAGCACGCAGGCGCTGGAAGTGATCCAACGCAAGTTCGGGCTCGTCCAAAAACCGCAGGGCAAGATAGCCAGACAGCCACTCCAGGTCCGCATACCGCGACCCCTCCGCAAGCCCATGGCTCGATGCCAGATCATAGGCCAATTGGTGGTTACCATCGCGCATTTGTGCCCGGGCCAGAGACCGGCGGTTATTGGACCATTTGTGGGCATCCCCCAATCCATTTTCGAGGCGGCTTTGACGCAGCATCAGCTTGATGGCAGCGTCGGTTTTGCGCTTGCTCATCAGGTGATTGAATTCCGCGTAGGCCACATGGGCATCACGGCGCAGTTTCGCGGGGAGCTCGGTGATCCATTTGTCCAGTGCTTTGCGGCCATTTTCGATGGTATGGCGCGTCTCAACCCGCTTGCGCAGATCGGCAGAGACAAGCGGTTTCATGTCCTTGACGTCCTTTAATCCGCGCCAAAGCGCCATGTGCATCCGCGCCTCGTGATGCGGTTTCAGAACGTCTGAATAGGCGGCAATAAAGGCGTCATGCTCATCGCTGGTCAGGTCCATCGTGCGCCACGCTTTGATCAACATCTCATGGGCCGCCGCGTCTTGTTCCGCTGCGATCAGGGCGCTGGCATAGGTCAAAGCGCCGATCCCAGTTTGTGGCGCGTGATGTTCGTAAAATGTCAGAATGTCATCATCGTCAGCGACAATCATACGCACTTCGTTGCGACGGCGCAGGAGTTCCAGCCCGGGCCAATCTGCATTGCGATCCAAAAATGCCATCACGTCGCCTGCGTTGCCGCGTCCGGATCGCAGGCGATACCATTCAATCAGATCTGCCGCAGCTGGCCCGTCGCGCGCCGCAAGCGTTGCCGCCACATCCCATCGTTCCGCCTGCATGGCGTGAAACGCGCTCTCAAGAGGACGTGGGGCCTTGGGCACGGCGTCGCCGGCCCATCCCGGCAGGGACAAGCACACCAAAGCTAGAATATGTGTCACCAAACGCGACATCTCTTGCATTTCCTCGCTCAGCGAAGGATAGACAGCGCCAACCTAAGCACGCGCAACAAACCCGTCTATGCACAAACTTGGCACTGGGGCAGCATCTCGCTAATGTAGCGCGCGTTTATGAACCGCCCATTAGGGTTAAAACACAAATGTGGAAGGAGCGTGGCATGTTTAAGGGATCTTTTCCTGCACTGGTGACGCCGTTCAAGAACGGCGAACTGGACATTGATACGCTCAAACACCTTGTAGAATGGCATATTTCGGAAGGGTCGCATGGTTTGGCGCCGGTTGGCACCACGGGTGAAAGCCCCACGCTGAGCCATGAAGAGCATGAAACCGTTGTCGAAACCGTTGTGACCGCTGCGGCGGGGCGAATCCCTGTGATTGCGGGTGCGGGCAGCAACAACACGCTCGAATCGATCCGTTTCATGCAGCATGCTCACCGGGTTGGGGCGAACGGCGCTTTGGTTGTGACCCCCTATTACAACAAACCAACGCAGGCCGGGTTGATCGCCCATTACAAGGCCCTGCATGAATGCTGTGACCTGCCGATTGTGATCTACAACATCCCGGGGCGGTCCGTCGTGGATATGACGCCTGACACAATGGGCGAATTGGCCAAACTGCCGCGGATTGTGGGGGTCAAGGACGCCACTGGCGATCTGGCGCGGGTCTGCCAACAGCGCATCACCTGCGGTACGGATTTCGCACAGTTGTCGGGTGAAGATGCCACGGCACACGGTTTCAACGCGCAGGGCGGCGTGGGTTGTATCTCCGTCACGGGCAACGTAGCCCCCAAGCTGGTGTCGCAAATGCAATCGGCCACGCTGGCGGGTGATTTTGCCACGGCGCTTGAATTGCAGGACCGGTTGATGCCGTTGCATCAGGCCATCTTTACCGAGCCTGGCCTGGTGGGGGCCAAATACGCCATGTCCAAATTGGGTCTCTGCAGTGACGAAGTGCGTTCGCCGCTGATCGGTCTGACGGACGCAACAAAAGCACTCGTTGAAGACGGGATGCGTCACGCCGGGTTGATAAACTAATCAGATCGGGTGCGCGTTCGGCGCGCGCCCAATCCATTTCTTCGAAATCGGCGCAGAATTTAATCGCTGTTTCAATTGACAGGCCCGCGCGTGAAACAAGGCTTTCTCTCCATTCTGCCGTTGGCAGCAGGTGCGGCTCTTTACGGGTTTGCTTTTGGCGTCCTTGCTGCTCAAATCGGATTCCCATGGTGGGGCGTGGCACTTATGAGTGGCGCGGTTCATGCCGGGTCCAGCCAGATCGTAGCCGTCGAACAGTTTGGCAGTCATGGCTTCATCATTGGTGCCGTTCTGGCGGGTGCTGCGTTGAACTTGCGCTATCTCGGGATCATCGCATCGCTCAGCGATGTTTTGCGCGACGTGCCGATGCGCGTAAGGCTGCTGGTCATCCATATCACCGGAGACGAAAACTGGGCGCTGACCATGGCGCGACGCGCCCAGGATCCTAGCATCGGTGCTCCGTTTCTGATCGGCTCCGGCCTGACGATGATTTCTGTTTGGGTTCTCTCGACCAGTATGGGCGCGTTGATTGGCGGTGCGATCCCCGACCTTGAAAGCTATGGGCTGGGTTTCGCATTTACAGCCGCCTTTATTGCCATGGCTCGAGCGATGTGGCGCGGATATTCATCCCTGTTGCCGTGGGGCGTGACTTTTGCGGTGACATTCGGGCTGGTTCAGTACGGGATGGGTGCGGCCTACGCTATTGTGCTGGGTGCACTTGCGGGTGTGTTGGTGGCCCAAGCCAGCCGCAACTTTGGAACACGCGCGCCATGACGTCAGCCCAATGGATCTTGATCGGGCTGTTGGCGATTGCGTCTTATGGTGTGCGTCTTTTGGGGCTGTTGGGAGGGCACGCAATGGCCGCCAACCCGAAGTTGAAACCCTTTTTGGATGATCTTCCCGGATGTCTGGTCGTGGGCCTTGTGGCCGCTTCACTTGCGGGAGAGCCGCTTGTGACATGGGGTGCAGCACTCGTGGCTTTGGTCTTTGCCATCCTCAGCAACTATGTCGTTCTGACAATGGCCGCCGGTTTGGCCGCCATTGTCGCAGGTCAGATGATCGGCGGAGCCTAGGCCGGTTCGCCGATCTTATCTTGGGTTTGGGTGTCAAAGTCGCTCGCATCATGGCGCTCATGCAGCTGCTCGTGCGGCTCACCCATCATACGGTTAACCATACGACCGCACTGTACCGCGGGGCGTTCAAGAATTTTCTCTGCCCATGCCAGCAGGTTCTTATAGCTTTTCACATCGAGGAATGTACCGGCGTTGTACTGGCGGCCCAGAACCAAGTTGCCGTACCACGGCCAGATCGCGATATCCGCGATGGTGTACTCATTCCCAGCCACATAGGGATTGTCCGCCAGTTGGCGATCCAGGACATCCATCTGGCGTTTCACCTCCATCGTGAAACGATCAATCGGGTATTGGAATTTCTCGGGCGCGTAGGCGTAGAAATGGCCGAAACCACCGCCCAGATACGGCGCGCTTCCCATCTGCCAGAAGAGCCAGTTCATCACTTCAGTTCGCTCTGGTCCGGACTCAGGCAGGAATGCCCCATATTTTTCGGCAAGATGGACAAGGATTGACCCGCTCTCAAACACCCGCACGGGCTTATCCCCGCTGTGATCCATCAAGGCCGGGATTTTTGAATTCGGGTTGATATCAACAAAGTCCGAACCGAACTGATCGCCGTCACCAATGCGGATAAGCCACGCATCATATTCGGCGTCATGACCGGCTGCGAGCAATTCCTCAAGCATCACCGTAACTTTCACACCATTGGGTGTGGCCAGCGAATAAAGTTGTAACGGATGCTTGCCGATGGGCAATTCCTTGTCATGGGTTGCACCGGCGATGGGGCGGTTGGTCGATGCCCATTCGCCACCGTTTTCGGCGTCCCAGGTCCAGACTTCAGGGGGTGTGTAGGTGTCGTTGGCCATCGTTTGATCCTTTCGTAAGAGGTTCAGCCAAACTTAAGCCTGCAATGATGCGATGCAACCAGCTTTGCTGCACAGGGGTCTGTGCGCCTATGCTTACATCGGGCATAGCAAAGCCACATCGGTGCGTTTTGTTACGGCGTCGCACAGAGCGGTGAGGCGACGTGTGCCGTGAAACACAAACGCGGCACAAACCCTTCAAGCCGGAATTCAGGCCCCCATTTCAGTTCGAACTTAACGAGCCCCAGTTGCGGGGTGATGACAGAAAAGGACGACTGATATGGACCACAAAAAATTCATTGCGTTTGTCACAGCGCTCTCCATCGGTATCGCCGGATTGTCTGCTGTTCCAGCACAGGCCAACAGTCACAACCAAAGCCACTATTCAAACTACATCGCGCTGAAAATCCTTAGCGCGAAGGTTGCGAAATCGAAACATAAATCCCATCACCACAAGAAGTTCAAAGGCCACTATGGTCACTCGAAACACCATGGGTTTCATCACCGCAAACACGTCAAAAAACACTACAAATTTGGTCACAAGAAGAGCCATCGCGGTAAGTACTACAAGTATTGAACGACGTTTTTGGGTATGCAGTAGTGACACTCTACCGTGAAAATTCTGCGACGACGAAATGTCAAAAGCCAAATGGCTGAGAGCCCGAAGCTGTCCCCGGGCTCTCAGAAGATTTGAAAATCAATAGACAACGACGCTGCGGATACTCTCACCCGCATGCATCATTTCAAAGCCTTTATTGATCTCTTCAAGCTTCAGGATATGCGTGATCATCGGATCGATTTCGATCTTGCCCTCCATATACCAGTCAACAATCTTGGGCACATCCGTCCGGCCCGAAGCGCCACCAAAGGCGGTGCCCCGCCAGCTGCGACCGGTGACCAACTGGAATGGACGGGTTGAGATTTCAGCGCCTGCCGGAGCCACACCGATGATGATGCTTTCCCCCCAACCCTTGTGCGACGCTTCCAATGCAGTGCGCATGACGCCCACATTGCCCGTGGCATCAAAGGTGTAATCCGCGCCACCTCCGGTCAGTTCAACCAGATGACCCACCAGATCGCCTTTGACATCGTTGGGGTTCACAAAATCGGTCATGCCAAACTTTGTGGCCATGTCGACTTTGCCAGCGTTCAGATCAACGCCCACGATCTGATCGGCGCCCGCCATTCGCAGTCCCTGGATCACATTGAGGCCAATGCCGCCCAGACCAAAGACAATGGCCCGGCTGCCGATCTCGACCTTGGCGGTGTTGATCACCGCGCCGATGCCCGTGGTCACGCCGCAGCCGATGTAGCAGATTTTGTCGAACGGTGCGTCCTTGCGCACCTTGGCCAGCGCGATTTCAGGCAGAACCGTGTGGTTCGAGAATGTTGAGCACCCCATGTAGTGCAGAATGGGCGTGCCATCGAGCATCGAAAAACGGCTTGTGCCGTCTGGCATCACGCCCTGACCCTGGGTCTCACGGATTGACTGGCAGAGGTTGGTTTTTGGATTCAGGCAGTATTCGCATTCCCGACATTCCGGCGTGTAGAGCGGGATCACATGGTCGCCGACCTCCAGTGAGGTAACACCCGGACCAACCTCAACCACGACACCGGCGCCTTCATGGCCCAGAATGGCTGGAAACGCGCCTTCAGGATCTGCACCTGACAGCGTAAAATCATCAGTGTGGCAAAGGCCTGTGGCCTTGATCTCAACCAAAACCTCGCCCGCCTTTGGGCCATCCAGGTTCACTTCCATGATTTCCATTGGTTTGCCCGCTTCCAGGGCAACGGCGGCAGTCGTACGCATAATGTCTGTCCTCTCTTTCTTTTTCGCGACTTTGAGGGACAGAATGTCCTTTTTCAATGCTGCAGATCGATGAGCTTGCGTGATTGACGCGGAATCTGCCAAGTTTGACGCAAAATCAAAGAAGTGAGACGGATGCGTTTTTACACAATTGTTTGCCTTGCTATGCTCTCAGCTTGTGTTCCCGCAAAGGAACCGGAGCAAACGATGCCTGATGAGGGCGCTTGCGGCGCTGCTGCATTGCAACATCTGGTTGGTCAACCCGTTGGGTCCCATGATTTCGAAGCAGAAGGAAAGCCCCTGCGCATCCTGCCGCCGGGTTCGGTCATGACGCTGGACCATCGGGTCGAACGCCTGAATGTCGACCTGGACAAATCGGATGTCATCACACGTATCTGGTGCGGTTAGTGTCTGTGGCGCCGACCCAAGATGATGCTGGAAAGCGCGGTAAGGATAAGCAACCCGGAGGCCGGGACCGGAACCGCGCCACCGATTTCCGTATCGTCCGGAACCTTGGTCCAAAGCGCAAATGTAACGCCGGTCACAGCTGACGTGTCGAAACTGGGTCGGAGGCAACAGAGGCCGCTATATCCGTCGATATCGTCTTCCAGTGCATTCCAGTTTTCCAGCGAGATGTAGCTGACAACATCACTTTTGAAGGATGCGGCGTAGGGCGTGTAGATCGAACAGACGTCGAGGAGGAAAGATGCCTCACATCCGGCAACGCGCGGATCTGCATCGATGTCGGAATGCGCATTGATCAGGTTCAACAACGCAAAGTTGGCAGAGCCTGCAGTGAGTTCATCCAAGACACCGTCGGATGTACGCGTGCAGCCGTCAAAGACCTCGGCGCATGACCCGGCGACGAACGCAACATCATACAGTTGACCCGCCACGTTGACGTTGGTTGCACCGGTTTTTGTGAGGGTCGCGGCGGTAGCCGTCAGTGGGGTGATCAACCCGATCAACACAATCAGCACGTTCAGTTTCATGATGTTGCACCCCCAAGTCGCACTCGAACACATCGTCTACGTTAACACTAAATTAACCTTGGTTAACATGTCAAAGTTGTGGAGGCATCGAGAGGGCTGCGGCAGGTGGGGTCAAGTTTCCCGAGAACGCTCTTCTGCTTTTACGGCGTCCCAAAGCGCATCCATTTCGGCCAGATCGGATGCCTCAGGCGTCTTGCCGCGTTCGGCCAGCATCGCTTCAACCCGTTCAAAACGTCTCGTGAATTTGGCATTTGCGGCCCGTAGCGCGCTTTCCGGGTCCAGTTTCATATGCCGTGCAAGATTGGCCATGACAAACAGAAGATCGCCAAACTCTTCTTCAACCTTGTCCTGGGTCAGTGTCTCGGCCGCTTCCTGCAGTTCGGCGGCCTCTTCGGTGATCTTGTCCAGAACATGCGATGCATCTGGCCAGTCAAATCCAACCCGCGCTGCCCGTTTTTGCAATTTCACCGCGCGCAAAAGTGCCGGTAATCCCGTCGCCACACCATCTAATGTACCCGTCTGCGCTTTGGCCGCGCGTTCCGCTGCCTTGACCGTCTCCCAATCCCGCGTTTGCTGTTCTGCGGATTTGTCACGCGATTCGTCGCCGAACACATGCGGGTGGCGCGCCACCATTTTGTCCGCGATGGCGTTCGCGACATCATCAAACGCAAACAGGTCCTTGTCGCTCGCGATCTGGGCGTGAAACACGACTTGCAACAGCAGATCACCCAATTCACCTCTCAATTCGTCCCATGCTGAGCGCTCGATGGCGTCAGCGACCTCATACGCCTCTTCGATCGTATACGGCGCGATGGTGTTGAAATCCTGTTCGATATCCCAGGGGCAGCCCGTGTTCGGATCGCGCAGGCGGCGCATGATTTCGATGAGGCGCGGCATTGC
The DNA here is from genome assembly GCF_055693585.1 of Roseovarius sp. JB2-10. Classification (NCBI taxonomy): domain Bacteria; kingdom Pseudomonadati; phylum Pseudomonadota; class Alphaproteobacteria; order Rhodobacterales; family Roseobacteraceae; genus Roseovarius; species Roseovarius sp. JB2-10. Next base: position 1,196,541 of record NZ_CM146337.1, read on the forward strand.
CCGGGTAGCATCATGGATCAAGGCGTCATCGGGCATTGCGGTTCTATCCTCTTTGGGGTTGAGTGGACCGTGACAAGCAATCGGGACGGAGTCCAGACCATGGCAGTTATCAATCGCATCGCCGGGTTTGCCGATGAAATGACCGCTTGGCGTCGGCACCTACATACACGACCAGAACTGGGGCTTGAGTGCCACGAGACAGCCGCTTTCGTCGTGGATCGTCTACGTGAGTTCGGTATCACCGAGATCGAAACCGGGATTGCAACCTCTGGCGTTGTGGCGGTCATTGAAGGGCGCGGGGATGGTCCCACAATTGGATTGCGGGCGGATATGGATGCCTTGCCGATTGAAGAGGCAACCGGGGCAATCTGGAAATCGGAAAACGAAGGTGTCATGCATGCGTGTGGTCATGATGGGCACACAACGATGCTTTTGGGTGCGGCTAAATATTTGGCGGAAACGCGCAATTTTACGGGGCGCGTCGCGTTGATTTTCCAACCGGCCGAAGAAGGCCCTGGTGGTGGGAAGCTGATGGTAGAGGCAGGCATTTTGGATCGCTATGATGTATCTGAAGTTTATGCCTTGCATACCCTGCCCGGTGTCGAGGCCGGGGGTTTTTACACCTGCCCCGGACCGATCATGGCTGCGGTAGATACGTTCCATATCAACATACAGGGGCGGGGAGGGCACGGGGCCTATCCGCATGATACGCGTGATCCGGTGATTGCGGCTGCTGGCATGACGCAGGCCATTCAAACCATTGTAAGTCGCAATCACTATGCGCTGGATGATCTGGTCGTATCCGTCACGCAAATTCACACGGGAAGTGCGGAAAACATCATCCCGGACACCGCGTATATCAATGGCACGATCAGGAGCTTTGACCCACAGGTTCAACAGATGGTCTGGGCGCGTTTGCGCGAGATCGTGGACGGGCAAGCGGCGTCGTATGGCGTAACGGCGGAGCTGCGGATTGACCAAGGCTATCCCGCAACAGTGAACGACCCGGGCCGCATCGAATTTGCCACCGGAGTTGCCCAAGAAGTGGCCGGTGAAGCACCTGTGGTCACCAATCGAACACGAGAAATGGGTGCGGAGGATTTCTCGTTTATGCTCAACGAAAGGCCCGGAGCGTATTTGTTTTTGGGTCAGGGAGAGGCCGCAAGCCTGCATAATCCCGCGTTTGACTTCAATGATGCCGTTGCACCGATTGGTGCCTCGTTTTTTGCGCGGCTTGTGGAGCGGGCGCAACCTGTGGGATGATGCCTTTCAGAGCGCCGCCCACCCACCCTCCCCGACACTCTGAAAGGCATCACTATGGCACTTGAGGACGCAAAAAATCAGGTAGATCAGGCGTTTACACGCAAGGATCTGCGCGGGTTGAGCTTTGAAAGCACATTTGGCGGGGCCACGTCTTTTGTCAGGCGGCGATACACCAAAGACCTGAAGGGCGTGGATATTGCCGTGACAGGTGTGCCATTTGATCAGGCGGTAACAAACCGCCCTGGCACCCGGCTGGGGCCGCGGGGCGTTCGGGAAGCGAGCTGTTTGCAACCCTTTGATGCCCCCTACGGATGGGGCGGCTACAGCCCGCTCGAAGAATTCAACATTGTAGACTACGGAGACGTGGCGTTTGACTACGCCAATATCCCTGCTTTTCCGGCCGCTCTTGAAGCGCATATCGCGGGTATTCTGGATGCGGGCAGTACAAGCATCGCGATCGGTGGCGACCACTATGTTTCATTCCCGATTCTGCGGGCCTATGCCAAGAAATTTGGTCCCCTGTCCTTGCTGCAATTTGATGCGCATTCGGACACGTGGGCAGATGACGATATGGACCGGGTCGATCACGGCACAATGTTCTACAAGGCTGTCAAAGAGGGTCTGATTGATCCCAAGACATCTGTTCAGGTTGGGATACGCACCACAAACGAGGATAACCTTGGCGTTCCGACAATTGATGCCCGCGAAGTCCATGAAACAGGGCCTGTCGCCGTGGCCCAAAAGATCAAAAGCATTTTGGGAGACCGGCAAACCTACGTCACATTCGACATCGATTGTCTTGACCCGGGTTTTGCACCGGGTACCGGCACGCCCGTCTGGGGCGGGCTGAGCAGCGGACAGGCGTCCATCATCCTGCGCGATATAGCAGGCATCAACATGGTTGGCGGTGATATTGTGGAGGTTTCGCCGCCCTTTGATACAACAGGTGCTACGGCAATTGCCGGGGCCCATGTTGCGATGGAATTGATCTGCCTGTGGGGATGGACGCGACGCAAACCATGAGGCGTGTTTGATCAGGATGAAGAACAAGATGACGACCATTGCGTTGATGAGTGTCGCTGCATTGTTGATTGTGACGCTATGGGCACGCTTTGCGCCAACAGATGTGGGGCAATGGCATCGCATGTCTGACACCGTACAGCCCGGGGATCAGAGCAACAGTGCGATGCGCGTGATCGAATCCGGTGAGGGGTATTGGCCTGCCTTGAACGAAGTTATCCGCGCCACACCACGCACCGGAGTTCTCGCAGGTCTGCCGCAAGACGGTATGGTCACATATGTGACCCGAAGCGCCGTTTTCGGATTTCCGGATTACACAACGATCCGGCTACGCGACGGGAAAATCGAGATATTCGGAAGGGCGCGATATGGGCTGTCTGATTTGGGCGTCAATGCCTCACGTATCGACGCTTGGATCGCCGCTGTGGTCGAGTGACGAGGACAGGCATCCCTCAGATACTTCGCGCCACATAGGTACGTTCAACGACATCTGACATTGCGCCATGAACATTCGGCCATCCACCTGAAGGCAGGTTGTGTCACCAAGTTCCACGCGTTCGCCTTGACGATCCGTACAGTAGCAATCGATCGTCTTGCCTTGGGATTTGACGTCTGCCAGCGACGGGCTGGCGGCGATAATGAATAAAACGAGCCATCTCATAGGGTGATCTTAGCATAGTCTGTGCTCTTGACCAAACCCCAAGGATAAGGGACACGGAGCGCCATGATACCTTTGGATCGACTTGCGCAAATCACCCAACGTTTCGAGTTTATCGAAGCGCAAATGTCCGAGGGCACCGGTGATATCGCCAAGCTGGGCAAGGAATATTCGGATTTACGTCCTCTTGTCGAAGAAATCCGGGCATACCAGCAGCTTCTGGGCGACATCGACGCTGCAACGGCCATGCTGGACGATCCCGAGATGCGCGATTTGGCCAATGATGAGTTGGCAGATCTGGAAGCGCGCCAACCAGATATGGAAGCGGCACTGCAGCTGGCGTTGTTGCCAAAAGATGAGGCCGACAAACGCCCCGCAATCGTTGAAATCCGGCCGGGTACAGGGGGCGATGAGGCGGCGTTGTTTGCAGCCGATTTGTTGCGCATGTACCAGAGGTTTTCCGAAGCCCATGGCTGGAAATTCGAACTGATCGAAGAACAGCAGAGCGAGCTAGGTGGGATCAAGGAAGCCGTCGCGCATGTGAAAGGTGAAAACGTTTTTGCGCGGCTCAAGTTTGAATCCGGTGTCCACCGTGTGCAGCGGGTACCGGAGACGGAGTCCGGCGGGCGTATTCATACATCTGCTGCAACGGTTGCTGTTCTGCCCGAAGCCGAAGACGTGGATATTCATATCGACGCAAACGACCTTCGCATCGACACGATGCGCAGCTCCGGCGCAGGCGGGCAGCACGTGAACACGACGGATTCCGCCGTTCGGATCACGCATATTCCGTCGGGCATCGTTGTGACCAGTTCCGAGAAATCGCAGCACCGCAATCGCGAGATTGCGATGCAGGTGCTGAAAACCCGGCTCTACGACATGGAACGTCAAAAGGTTGACGATGAGCGATCCGCAAACCGCGCAGCGCAAGTTGGTTCGGGTGATCGTTCCGAGCGTATCCGCACCTATAACTTTCCCCAAGGCCGGATGACGGACCACCGCATCAACCTGACGCTCTACAAGCTGGATCAGGTAATGGCCGGTGATCTGGACGAAGTGATCGATGCCCTGACCGCCGATGCGCAGGCCACGATGCTGGCGGAGATGAACGGGTGAACGAAACGCAGGTGATTGCCCGCGGCGCGCGTTTGCTTTCGGATCATGGCATTGCGGACCCACAGCGCGAGGCGCGGCTGCTGTGGCGGGCGGCCTTTCCGCGGCGCTATGAGGATTATGAAGCGGCAATGGCAGGCAGGTGGGAAGCGGACTTTGAAAAGCTCATCGCTCGGCGCTGCAAGCGGGAGCCGATGTCGCATCTGCTGGGCTACCGCGACTTCTATGAACATCGCTTCAGCGTCAGTGGCGATGCATTGGACCCGCGGCCAGAAACGGAAACGCTGGTCGTTGCCGCGCTTGAAGTGCCGTTTGAGCGCCTGCTTGATCTGGGCACCGGTTCGGGCTGCATCCTGCTTAGTCTGCTGGCGGCACGGTCTGAGACCACAGGTGTCGGGACGGATCTATCGGAAAAGGCGCTGACCGTGGCGCGCCGGAACACATTCACGATGGAGCTGAACCATCGCGTCACGCTGATCCAATCTGATTGGTTCACGGATGTCGACGGGACGTTTGATCTCATCGTCTCCAACCCCCTTACATTGCCACCGAAGAGATGGCGGCACTGGCGCCTGAACTGTCCTTTGAACCGCGCATGGCACTGACCGATGAAGGTGACGGGTTACGTGCCTACCGCAGCATTACGGCCAATGCCGGACTGCATTTGAAACCCGGTGGACATCTTATGGTTGAAATCGGTTGGACCCAGGGTCAGGCGGTCACTGAAATGTTCCATTCAGCCGGGTTTCAGGAGGTTGGAATCGTTCCTGATCTGGACGGTCGCGACCGCGTTGTGCAGGGCGTTTGGCGGGGTTAAACCCCCAGAAAACTGCAAATTTCAGGCTTGAATCTGCACAAAACGGTTAAAATCGACTGTTTGTACTTGTGCCATCGCCTTCCGCATGTTTATTGGAGCGTAGATCAAGACGGAGGATGCCCTAGGGCGGTCCCGCTTGACACCAAGCCAAGACATGTCGGATTCGGGTCATTTTATCGGCGCAAGGGGCGCCAGTCGGATCAAAAGGCACATTGAGCATAGGGCTGCACAGCAAGTATCATGAGATCATCGAAGTCACGTTCGCGGAATAAGAACAACCGCAACCGGTCTGTAGGCAATGTGGTCAATCGAGTTTTTGATAGCTCGGGACCGGAGGGCAAAGTACGTGGGACGCCCCAGCAGATCATTGAAAAATATAACCAGCTGGCGCGGGATTCCCAGTTGTCCGGCGATCGGGTTGCGACAGAGAACTTTCAGCAGCATGCAGAACATTACCTGCGTCTCCTGGGGGCCGCTCAGAAGGAGCAGGACGCCCGCCGCGAGCAGCAGGAACGCGAAAACCGTGAGCGTCAGCAAGAGCGTGACCGGGAACGCGCCAAGCGCCAGGAGCGTGAATCCAACCGCACCGATGACGATCCAGCGGCAGCCCCACAACCCGATGTGATGGAGCAGCCAGACGTTGCAGATAGCGGGTTGGTTGAAACCCCGGAAAGCCAGCAGGCGCCCAAACCCAAACGCCCGCGCAAACCAAAAGCCCCGAAGGCAGGTGATACTGCGCAGCTTGACGCAGGCAGTGGCCAGTCACCGGACGGCGGTGACGCCCCGGATGCACCGGAAGCGGCCGAATAACACAGACTTTTCAATCGGTTTTCACAAGCTTTGCCTGCAAAGTGTGGCCTATGCTGTGAAGAGTTGCATAGCGCACGTGGTGCGTTTTTTGACCACAAATGCGATTCGCCGTATTCTGACGGCATTTAAGAACGATGCGGCGCATATTTTAATTCCAATTTCGAAGTTTCGCGTGCCGCAATGCATGATGAATTTCAAAGGAGGATTTGAACATGTTGCGAATGATTAGTTCATATCTGGCCGCGATTTTACTGTCTGCCCAGGCACATGCGGCCACCATCGATTTCGGAAATAGCGACGTTGATCCATTTGTGTCTTTTGGCCAGGACGGTTTTACGATTGCCCGAACAGTTGGCACGGCCTGGGATCTGACAACCAGTTTTTCGGTTTCCGGGGCCAGCCTTGCGACAGCTTTTAATGGTGATCCCTCTCAAGTCGGTGATCGCGTTGAACTGACACGGGACGGCGGCGGCAACTTCCGGTTCGTCTCTCTCGCACAGCGTGCGCTGTCGACGATTGGCAATGGCTCAGACGAAATCAGTGTTACCGGCCTTCTGGGTGGGTTGCAGGTGTTTCAGTTTGATGTGAACAGCCTGTCGACCGTGTTCGGGACTGTTAACAGCCCCAGCAACGCCCTGATCAACAGGTTACGGTTTGAAGTTTCGGTAAAAGGCAGTTCTGCGCGTTTCATCGACGATATCGATGTAAGGCCCGACACTGGGGTCATTCCTCTGCCTGCCAGTGCGTGGCTGCTTATATCGGCTCTCGGTGTGGTGTGGGTGCGGTTTGGCCGACGTGCCGGTGCCGCCTAGAGGCGTCGTTACGGTGCCATTTGTCGCGCAAGCGCACAGAATTGTTCCAGCCCAACGGTTTCGGCGCGGTCGGTAGGTTTAATGCCCGCAGCGATCAGGCGGTCCTCGATATCCGGTGCCAGCCCCTTGAGCGCGGCGCGTAGCATCTTGCGGCGTTGGTTGAACGCTTTGGCCACAACTTTTTCCAACACCTTTTGGTCGGCCTCAAACCGAGGCTCAGGCAGGGCTTTCAGATGCACCACTGCACTCGAAATCTTGGGGGGCGGTGTGAATGCCTCGGGCGGCAGTGTCATGACAATCCGTGCCTCGCACCGCCACTGCGCCAGCACGGCCAGCCGTCCGTATGCTTTGCCGCCAGGTTGGGCCACGATCCGGTCAGCTACTTCGCGCTGGAACATCAGCGTCAGGCTCTGCCAATAGGGCGGCCATGACGGAGGTGTCAGCCAACGCACCAACAACTCGGTACCGATGTTGTAAGGCAGGTTGGCGGCCACGCGAATAGGGGGTGTCAGGTGGCTCAAAGGGTCCAGTTCAAGCGCATCCGCATTGATCACCGTAAGACGTCCCGGGCACGCTTTGGCAATTTCTTCAAGCGCGGGCAGGCATCTGACATCCTTCTCGACAGCCAGCACCCGGCGTGCGCCTTCGGACAAAAGCCCGCGTGTCAGACCGCCGGGACCCGGCCCGATTTCCAACACATCGCATGCGCTGAGATCACCGGCCTGCCGGGCAATCTTTGATGTCAGGTTGAGATCCAGCAGAAAATTCTGTCCCAGTGATTTGCGTGCGGCCAAATCATGCGCCGCGATAACCTGACGCAACGGGGGAGGTCATCGAGGCTCATGCGCCACGCACAGCGCCCATCCGGGCCGCCATTTTCAGAGCTTCGATCAGAGATGTCGGATTGGCTTTGTCTTGACCAGCGATATCCAGTGCCGTGCCGTGATCCGGAGATGTGCGCACAAAGGGCAAGCCAAGGGTCACATTCACACCACGGTCAAAATCGAGCGTCTTGATGGGGATCAGGGCCTGATCATGATACATGCAGACAGCTGCGTCATACCCGGTGCGCGCAGCGGCATGAAACATCGTATCTGCCGACATCGGTCCGCGCAGATCCATCCCCTCGCCGCGCAATCGTGTCAAAAGAGGTGCAATCAGGTCTATTTCTTCGCGGCCCATTTTGCCGCCTTCGCCTGCATGAGGGTTGAGGCCTGCCACGGCAATCCGCGGGGCGGAGATACCGAAATCACGGATCAAGGACGCATGAGTTGTCCGCAATGTTGCGTCGAGCCGTGCTTCTGTCAGGTGCTCTGGCACCTGCGACAAGGGGATGTGGATCGTGGCAGGAACCACACGCAACGCGTCGCTTGCCAACATCATGACCACGCGGTCCACGCCCGCCAAAGCCGCGAGATATTCCGTATGTCCGGGATATTGAAACCCGGCACCGTCCTGCAACGCCTGTTTGTGAATGGGCGCGGTACAAAGCGCGGATGCTGCGCCGTCCTGCACCAGATCGACGCCGCGGGCGATCACATCGATGACACTTTGTGCGTGCTGGGGGTTTGGGGTACCAAGGGTCAGTTCGCCTTGGAAATCATGGCGCAGGATAGGCATGCCGCTGGCACATGCGCCCATAGCTTCGGAAGGCTCATTGATTTCGATAACCTGTATGCCCGATGGCACATGGCGAGGGTCACCAATCAGAAAAAACGGAAGGTCCGAGCCAAGTGCCTGCCAGGCGCGCGCGGCAATTTCAGGGCCTATGCCCGCCGGTTCGCCGCAACAGAGTGCGACGGGGCGTGTCATTTTTCGACGATCCGTGCCTCGGCCCGCAGCTGTTCAAGATAGCCGTTAGCAAAAGAACTGAGGCGTTGGCTCCGGATGAAACCTGTCAGGTCATCATCCGTCGGTCCATCCTCGCCAAGCTGCGGTGTGCGACCACACAGCATCAGAAAAACCAGGGTTTGGCCATTTGCGCGCGTCAGTGCGGTTGACACTTCACCAGGGTCCAGTTTGGACAACTCCAGCGCAATATCTGTCGGCAACTCATCTGGCGCTTTCGTACCGCGATCCAGAACTGTCTCCGGCTGGCCTTGTGCAATGCCATAAAGATCATCACAGGTGTCTACATTGGCCTCGACACGGGCGGCACGGGACAGTGCCTGTTCGCTGCGGCCGCCATCGATGTAATAGGCCGCATACTCGATTGCCGCGTATTCAGTGGCTGGTGCTTCCAGCTCCTCAATATCGCGCAACTGGAAGAGCGCAACGGCACCGTCAAATGGAAAGGGTTCAGAAACTTCACCGGGTGCAAGGCTTATGATGACTGGTCGTAAACGCGCTGGTAGATCGGTGATAGGCTGCCAGTCGAGGCGGCCACCACGGCCTTTAGTCCGGGAAGCCGAATAGCGCCTCGCTTCTGCTGAAAACTCTGCTTCAGACTCAGCCTGCGATATTCGATCTATCCGTTCTTGAATAACTTGCGGGCTAACGCCACCGGTTGGGATCACAATTTCCGAAAGAAGCACCCTTATACCTGCACGACCAGAAACAGCGGATCTGGCACGATCAAGGTCCGACTCAGATACAGAAACCCGGTTGAGAAAAAGTGTCCGAGTGACCTCTCTCCACGTGATTCCAGCTTTTACATAGTCACGCAGTGTTTCTCTGGCGACGCCTGCGCCTTCCAAGGCACGCACAAACTGGTCCAGATCCATATTTGCACGTCCGGCGAATTCTTCCATTTCGTCTTCAAGTTCTTCGTCTTCAATTACGACACCATTTTGTTTGGCCGCATCCGCCTGTAGACGTTCTTCGACCAATTGCTTGCGCGCAAGTTTCACAAGATCTCCCGGCACTCCAAACAAAGTCCACATGCGCGTGCGTTGGTCGATTTCGTAGCGAGAGATGGCTTGATCATTCACCGTTATGACGGTTTCAAACAGGTTTTGCGCAGATATAGGTAAAGCCGGCGCAGCAAATATGCATGCGACCGCAAGAACCCGGATGAATGAGGCAAGGAATTTACGCATATCTGGTTTCACTCTGCTTACTTCTTGCATTTGCGAACATAGGACTTGTCCGACGTTTTTGCACTAAACCCTCTGAGCCCGACGGTGAGGCCGATATCGGTGGATGCTTCAAGGTTAGTGGAAGACGTAAACCGGCGTAAGGCCGAAAGCTCGATTTCCACACACTCGTTGGTATATTTTATACCCACACCCGCCCGAACACTACTGTCTGTCACCACGTCATAGCGCCATTCCGCACTGCCCGTCCAGTGGCGCGACAGCCGGTAACTGCCATCGAATTCCCATTCTGAAATGGTACGTGCGCGATCTTCGGCCGGATCGGCCTGAATCCAGATGAAGGAAGCGCCGATATTGGCGCGCTTGTTGCGCCAGCTGGCGCGCGCCTCGGCCTTGGTTGCGTCAAACGCATCGTCAAAGATGCTGCGCGCGGTAAAAGCCATGCCATTGGGCAGCTTGAGCTGCCCCGCGATCAGATAGTCAGAAAATTTTTGTTGCAGGCCGGAGGCGTTGGTGAAGCTGGTTGAGCCATTGCTTTCCAAAAGACTGTCGTCGCGGATCACCTGCCCGAATGTTAGTGTCGATTTGGCGCCGCGCGGATCGTAGCGCGTCCAGTTGATGCCATATGCTATACTTGCCCCGCGTTCGCGGCGATCTGGCGCTGTAAATCGCGACAGAGACAACAAGTTGCCCTCGTCAAAATCAATCCGCGTGCTTTCGTCATTGGGCACGTCCGGATTGCTGCCACCAACCCAGGCCAGTTGCACCACCGGCTCGATCAGATGGGTGGTTCCGCGTGCCGTGGTTTTTGTCAAAGGCATGCGAAAGACCAGTGACGTCGAGGGAGTGACTTCGGTTGCCTCTGACCGCGATGTACCACCCGATTGGCTGATGCGGAACGTGTCGACGTCAACACCGGTCTGAAACTGGGTCTTGATGCCGTATGGCAAAATCCAAGTGCGGTACCAGTTTGCACTGGTCGTCAGGCGGCTGACGTCTCGCCCGTCCGCAAAACGGTCAAAATCAAGCCCGTCCGTTTCGAGGTCGGATTGGCGGAAATGGCTGTGGGCTTCGGCCGCGAACCGCAACTCCCCTCCGACAACCCTTGGGAAAACACGACGCTGGTATTCCGCATTGCCGACGATGGTGGGCAGGGTCGAATTGCTTTCGTCAATGCGCAGCGTCTCGAAATGAGTGACGGCGGCGCGGATGAATTCATCGCGCTTGGCGCGTTCAATGGACACCTCACTGTCCAGCCGATCCTTGGCCGTAATCGAATAGTCTTCGAGATAGGTGTCGTCGTTGACGGTCTCCAAATCGAAGGCCAGCTTGAAGCCTCTTGGCAAATCGAAGCTGCCTTTGACAAACAGATATGCGCGGTTTGTGCGGTCCCCGGCCTGATCGTTTGAGATCGCGCCGTTGACTTCAATATCGCCTTTGCGAAAGGCCTGGCGATACCGAAACCCGAGCGTTGTCGATTTGGTGGCAATGAAAGGCGTCAGCGTCAGGTCGCGATGATCACCCAGTTTGATAAAGTACGGAACGCGCACCCCAAAACCCAGTTCCGTGGAGCTGACCACCGTCGGGATCAAAAAGCCCGTGGCACGATCCAGTGTGGGGTCGGGCAATCGCAGGCGGGGCAGGTAGAAAACCGGCACATCCAGAATGCGAAATTGCGCGTCGTGGAAATAAAGCTGGCGTTCGTGTTGGTCGTGAATGACACGGCGGGCCCGGATCGACCATAACGGCACATTGCCGTCATGGCAGATACGGCACGATGTGACCGTTGCCTTGTAAAGCTGGGTGTAGCGCCCGCCGACGCGGTTCAATTCATGCGAGGCCAATTGCAACTGATCATCCAAAACCACGCGTGCGCCGCGCAGGATGCCGTTTTTCATTTCCCGATCCAGCGATCCAGAATCCGCCAGCACCAGGGTCGATTGGCCGTCATCCAGCGTGATGGGGCCATTGATTTCAAGCGTCTCAGTTTTACGATCATAGGTAATGGATTTCGCCATCAGGCGTTGGCCCTGATAGACGGCTTCAACATTGCCCTCCGCAACCAGCTTGTCGTCCCCGGTTATATAGACGTCATCGGCGACCAGCAGCGCGGGAAGGTCTGGCCCGTCCTGGGCGTGCGCCGTTTGGGAAAAAATCAACAGGCCAAGTGATATGGCAAGAAGACGGAACAAACGGGTCATCCATCCTCCATATGCAGCAGAATGCCCAATGCCAACAGGAATGCGGCAACCGGTGGTGCCCACGCGGCCAGAAGGATTGGAATTTGTCCGTTTTCACCGAGTATCTGGGCGAAGTTCCGGATGTAGTGCAGGCTGAACCCCAGCATGACCGCAGTCAGCACCGAAATGCCGGTATTGCCCAAGCGGGTGTGGCGCATGGTAAAGGCGGCTGCCACCAACACCAATGCGGTCAAAAACAGCGGGCGGGCCAATTCCATCTGAAACCACACAGCATAGCGCCGTGCGGAAAAACCTGCTTGTTCCAACTGCCGGATGAACCTCGGCAGATCCCAGATCGGTATGTATTCAGGCTTGCCGAAACTGTCGATGATGCGGGCCTGGGTCAGGGACGAAGGGATCGACATTTGCGGCATGATTGATGCTTCGGATTCCGGATTACCACCCGGTTTGAGATTCCATTGTTTGGCATCGGTTAACAGCCATTCTCCGTTCGAAAGTCTGGCCGAGGGGGCGGCAACGCGCGTCAGCGGCTCACCTTCGGGAGAGAAGGAAACAAAAGTGGTATCATACAGCACGCCCACATCCGAACTGGCGCGGGCGGCGTGGATCACTGTCTGACCATCTGATGTGCCCTGCCGCAGCCACAGGCCTTCCACCGAAATTGCCAGTACGTTTGACCCGAAGCCGACATAAGTATTGACCAGATCATGATAGCGTTTGGAGGAGGCGGCCACGATCGGGTTCATCATGGTGACCGACAAAATACCGATCATCGCGGCAACGGTCAGCGGCGCAACCAACGTGCCAAGTGCCGAGCGTCCCGCAGCCCGGACAACGACCAATTCAGAACTCCGCGCGACGCGTACGAAAAGTGCAACGGAGGCAAGAATGATAATCAGTGGCAAAATCTCGTAATTTGCCTGAGGCAGTTTCAGCAAAACAACTTCGAGTACTTCACCAAAAGTAAGGTCCGGAAAGTCCTGCAATTCATCAACCAGATCAATCAGGCCAAGCAGGATCACAAAGACGAAGAAGATCGTCAGAAAAGTCCACAGGAACCGACGGGCAAAGTAAAAGTGAAGTATCACGGCGCATCCTCGGCTGGTTTGCGGGTTCGCAACAGATGCGACACGCCGGGATTTGCAGAGATATAGAGCAGCAATACCGTTAGCACGCCGCCCACCAAAATGGGTACGTACATCAAGGGCCAAAGTGCTGCGTTCGACAGCACGGGGGACGCAACAACCCCTTCAATCAGTTTCACACCGATCAGCAGGAAGAATGCGGTGACGACCTGCCACCAGACGCCAAAGCGGCTGTAATTTCCCAGCAAAAGGGTCGCGAACCCAACCGTTGCAGCAACAATACACATCAGCGCCTGGGCAAAACGGTTATGTGCCTCATATGCGATATCGCCCCGCCTCGCTGAACTGCGTTCTGCCACCTCATCAGGGCGCAGCAGCAGATCAGCCGTTTCGGCGAATGCCACATTGTTCAGGTTGGTTGAGTTGCGTGAAACAAGCGAGCTGATGTCGTAGGAAAAATCATCAAAGTGGGTGGTAAAAAGGCGGTTTTCCTCACGTTTGAAATTCTGCGCCAGACCGGCCACCATGACCAGTTTCGTGCCACCACCTTCCTGGACAAGATAGGCCGTCGAGGACGTGTAGGTTACCGGGTTTTTACGATCCCGCCGGTCAGACAGAAATACGTTTTGCAGCTCCCCAACCGGGGTGATGTGGCGAATGTAAAATGTAATTCCGGGTGCGGGATGCAAAAATTCACCCGCTGTCAGAAGCTTTGCAGTGATGTTCTGGCTGATTTCGGCCTGCCGCTGTTTGAGTTGCGACAGACTGCTCGGGATCAGGAAATGGGTCAGGATGGACATCATGACAGCCACGATGATTCCGTAAATCACGACGGGACGGATCAGCCGGTAGGGCGAGTAACCGGTGGCCTGCATTACAGTCAGCTCGCTTTCGGTGCTGAGCCGGTTTGTGACGTAGACGGCCCCTGCAAATGCAGCGATTGGCAGGACGACCCCGATTACCCCGGGGAGCGTAAGGGCCGTAAATTCAAGGAATACCCAGGCAGGCTGACCATCTGCGATCAGCCGATCAAACATGCGCACAGCTTTGTTGATCCAGAAGATTGAAACCAAAACCAGTGCGAAGAAACCGAAAAGCACCATGAATTGCGACAGCATATATCTGTCGAGATCTGGTCACGCGTACCCCCTGGTTAAGCCCCGTTGGCGATCAGACTAACGGAATTGGCAGCGAGGGAAAACTGCTATCTGGTCAAGTCGGCGATGGCGCGCTAGGACTCCCTTACCCCAGAAAAGGAACTGCCAAATGACCAAGCCGGTTGCCGTAAAATTCATTGAGACAGATATCGATCAGATTGCAGAAGCGGAAGGCCGTGTTGCTGTCATTGTCACCCCTGATGGCAAATTGGATTCCGGCGCACGGCGGGTGAACCGTCTGACCAAGGGCGCGTTGGCCCGTCTGGTGGAAAGTGACGTTTGGGAAAAGAAAAAAGAAGGTGATCTCGTTACCATCGCGTGGCCCACAGGGCTGGCCGCCGAAGCGCTTGATGTGATTTGCCTGTCGCGCTCCGCCAAGTCGGATGAGTTACGCAAAGCGGGTGTGGCTCTCGGCCGTGCAAAAGGCAAAGCCGCGTTGCTGGTACTGGCCGGTCAAGTTCGCCGCCCGGTGGTTTTGACACTGGGTGTCTTGCTGCGCGCCTATGAATTCGTCGCGCACAAAACAGCTGAACAAAAAGATGCAGGCGAGGTTACCATGATGGTGGCCAAGCCAGATGAGGTCAAAACCGATGCCGGTGCCGCCATGGCGGTTGCAGAGGGCGTGTTTTTCACCCGCGATCTTGTGAGCGAACCGGCCAACCACCTGACCACCATCGAATTCGCAGACCGAATTGCCGCGATGAGCGAGCTTGGTCTCAAGATCAAGATTCTGGACGAAGACGAATTGGGTAAGCTGGGTATGAACCTGCTTTTGTCGGTCGGCCATGGCAGCATCACGCCTTCCAAGGTGGCCATCATGGAGTGGAACGGTGGCAAGAAAGGGGATGCCCCGCTGGCGCTGATTGGGAAGGGCGTTGTCTTTGATACGGGCGGCATTAGCCTTAAGCCCGCCACTGGTATGGAAGACATGACCATGGATATGGGTGGTGCCGGTGTGGTTGCCGGTGTGATGCGCACATTGGCATTGCGCAAGGCCAAGGCCAACATTGTCGGTCTGGTTGGTCTGGTCGAAAACATGCCCTCGGACCGTGCCACACGCCCCGGCGATGTTGTGACGTCCATGAAAGGTGACACTGTTGAGATCATCAACACCGATGCGGAAGGGCGCTTGGTTTTGGCCGATGTGCTCTGGTACGCACAGGAGACATACAAACCCTCCGGTATGATCAACCTCGCCACTCTGACCGGCGCGATTATCATTGGTCTGGGTCACGAAAACGCAGGTGTCTTTTCGAACGACGACACGATCAGCAAGAACTTCATCAAGGCGGCGGATGCCGAAGGGGAAGGCGCATGGCGCATGCCCATGGGCAAGGCCTATGACGACCTGCTGAAGAGCAACATTGCGGATATGAAAAACGTTGGCGGTCGGGCGGCTGGGTCGATCACGGCGGCCCAGTTTTTGCAGCGTTTCGTGAAAGAAGGCTGTCCCTGGATTCACCTCGACATTGCTGGGGTTGCATCGGTCAAAGCGGAAACCACGTATTCGCCAAAAGGAGCAACGGGCTGGGGCGTCATGGCGTTGAACCGTCTCGTGGCGGATGTCTACGAAGGCGATTGATATGGGTGCCGCCTATTTTTATCACCTGACGCGAGCCCCTGTTGAAGTGACCTTGCCCATGTTGCTGGGCAAGGCATTGGGTGCCGGATGGCGCGTGGCGGTGCGCGGTCAGGACATGGCGCGCATGGAATGGCTCGATGAAAAACTGTGGCTTGGCCCGGAAGAGGCGTTCTTACCGCATGGGCTGTCCGGCAAACCGCACGCCGCAGATCAGCCGGTTCTTTTGACCACGGCGGATGATCTGCCCAACGGCGCGACATGTCTGATGAGTGTGGATGGCGCCGATGTAACGGCGGATGAAGTCACACAGCTTGAGCGCGTTTGTATCCTCTTTGATGGAAATGATCCGGTTGCCTTGGATCGTGCACGCGGGCAATGGAAGGCTGTGACCGACGCAGGGTGTTCGGCGCAATACTGGTCCGAAGAAACCGGAAAGTGGGAAAAGAAGGCCGAAAAATAGAGCGATTTGAGCTCGTGCGATACTCAAGCTTCATCCTTTGAACGCCTTTTCCCGTCAGCAAGACAATTACGTTTTTGAAACATTTAACCCGGTTTTCAGACGCAAGACTGAAACGAAGGTGCTTCATACCCTGTCTCCAGAAGCAAACACGACAACATACTTTCTAGGAGACAAAAAATGAAAACTGTAACGTTCTTTCTGGCGCTGACACTGAGTGCAAATTCCGCGATGGCTTATGGCCTGAACATGGGCGGCATCACACCTACGTTGACCTTCCCTTCGGATACATCTGAGGCAGAAACAGTCGCCAAGGATAAGGTCTCTCTCGACCAATAAGGCATACGTGATGGCATAAAACGGATGGAGCGTTATGAGTGCCCCCTCGTATCCCTCTTTACTTAGTGTTTTGATTAGTAACCGTCTGTTTTAGTGCCGTAAAATACTTTCACCACGTCCTCCAAGACCTCCCATGTAACACGGCTGCCATCACGTACAAAAAGGCTATCGCCGGGCGAAAGCTCGGCGATTTCGCCGCTTAGATGATCCAGCAACCGGCATTGGCCGGACAGGATTGTCATCAACTCATCTCCCTGCTCGGTGCAGTCGAAAACACCCTTGGTGCATCGCCAAATACCCATGCGCGTTGTATGGCCCGATCCGCCGGTTTCAATCCGTCCGGATGCCTTGGGCGAGCCTTGCCGGATTTGATAATTGCTGGCCGGATTGTCGAACGGCCAGTCTTGCAACGGGCCGATATCAGCGTCGGGTTTGTATGAGATCATCGTATGTCTCCTCTAAAATATGTGGCCAGCCTACCGTAACCGACGGCAGGACTCGACTCTGATAGGGCTGCATTCTATTTTGGAACAAATAGAGAACAAACAAGGCTGTCATGCCCAATCGTCGTATCCTTTCGGTCTGGTTCCCGCGTCTGGGGGCTGAACGCCTGCTTCGGCAGTTTGGCGGGATCGAAGAGATCCCCTTTGCCGTGGTGCGTGATAGCGGGCAGATGCAGGTATTGTCCTCCCTTTCGGCTCCGGCTCAGGCGGCCGGGCTGCAGATGGGGCAGCCCCTGCGCGATGCCCATGCCATGTGTGCAGGCCTTGTCACACGGTTGCAAAATCCGCAGGCTGAGGCGGCTTTTCTGGATGTATTGACCCGTTGGTCCGGGCGATTTTCACCGTGGGTTGCCGCGCAGCCTCCAGACGGGCTGGTCTTGGATATCACGGGCTGCGCGCATCTCTTTGGCGGGGAAAGCGCGTTGATGGACCTTCTGGTGCAAGATGCAGCTCATATGGGGGTGACTGCCTGTTGTGGGATCGCCGATACGGTTGGGGCGGCTTGGGCATTGGCACGATTCAGTGGCCAAAAGGCCAGCCACGCCCGGACCGGTGATGCAATTGATCAAGAGGCCCGTGCAACCAGATCGCGGGCGGCAAAGCGGCGGCATTGGGAACGCGGTGGCGCTGCCCCGGCCACTGTTGCGACACAGGCTAACACGCCACGGATCGCGCCTCCGGGCAAGGCTTATGGGGTCCTTTCGGACTTGCCTGTCGCGGGCTTGCGGCTGGCGCCTGAGGTCCAGGAGCAGCTGATCCGTCTGGGACTGCGCCGTATAGGTGATTTGATCGGGCAGCCCCGTGCACCTCTGGCCCGGCGGTTTGGCAAGGGCTTAATCCTGCGGCTGGATCAGGCGCTGGGCTCGGTGCCCGAACCGGTCTCTCCCACCGCCGCACCACCCCGTTTCGCCACCCGGCTGACCCTGCCGGAGCCCATTGGTCTGATCGACGATATGATGGCGTCGCTGGACCGTCTGATCCCCCGTCTGTGCGAGTTGTTACGCGACAAGGGGCAGGGCGCCCGCACCGTCCGCCTGCAGGTATTTCGAGCGGATGGGACCATGCAATGGATCAGTGTTGGTCTGGCACGCGCAGCGGATCAGCCTGATCGTATTCGTCCCCTGCTGGCAATGAAGCTTGAGGAAATTGATGCCGGTTTCGGTATCGATGTGCTGCGGCTGGAGGCCGTGGACACCGAGCCCCTGCATCAACGCAACATGACTGGCCATCTTGATGCTGCCCGGACTGTACAGGACAAACTGGCACAAGGCAGCACGCTGGATGATCTGATCGGCCGGATTGGCGCACGTATCGGCATGCAAGAGATCACCCGCCGCCACCCGGTCAGCAGTCATATCCCGGAAAAGACCGCCCAAACCCTTGCTGCTGCGTGGTCCGAACCCGCACAGCAATGGCCGGCCCCCTCTACACCTCGCCCACTGTTGATCTGGCGGCCCGAGCCGGTGATGGCCCCCGATCATCCACGTCTGTCGGCAGCGTTTCGGTGGCGCGGCATGGATCACGCATTGGTACAGGCAAGCGGCCCTGAGCGGATTGCACCAGAGTGGTGGCTGGACGAACCGGAATGGCGTAGCGGTGTGCGTGACTATTGGCGGGTCTGGACAGAACGGGGGGATTTGCTGTGGCTGTTCTATGCCCATGGCGCGGCGCTGTCCTCGGGCTGGTTCTGTCAGGGCAGTTTCGCCTGAGGCTAGCCCGACCCGATCAGCACCCCAACGGCCAACACCAGACCGCCCCCCAAAACCACCTGGAACGCCGCGCGGAAAAAGGCGTTTCCATGTATCGGTTCTGGATCCAGGCAATGGCCCAAAGTTCAACAAAGACCACGATGATTGCGATGATTGTCGCAGTCCAAAAATCGGGGATCAGATAGGGCAGGGCATGGCCAAGCCCGCCTAATGTGGTCATGACACCCGATGCCAGCCCACGTTTGATGGGGCTGCCCCGGCCTGAAAGTTCGCCATCATCGCTGGCCGCTTCGGTAAAGCCCATCGAGATGCCAGCGCCGACCGATGCGGCAAGACCCACAAGAAACGTCGTCCAGGTGTCCTGCGTGGCAAAGGCGGTGGCAAAAATCGGCGCAAGGGTCGAAACCGAGCCGTCCATCAACCCGGCCAATCCGGGCTGAACCCAAGTCAGTAGAAACTGCCGTTTGGCGGTCTTGTCCTCGGTATCCAATGTGTCCGCGTCCAAATGTTCCGCTTCCAGCTCTCCTGCTCGGGTTTCATGCCCGGCCTCAGCAGCGGCCAAATCCCCCAACAGCTTGCGGGTGGCCGCGTCAGACGTGCGCGCTGCAGCCTTCAGGTAAAACCGACCCGCATCGCGTTCCATCGCGGCCGCTTCTTCGCGGATGCGTTCAAGTCCAAGGTTCTCGACAAGCCACACGGGGCGGCGCGCATAAAATCCCGCAACATGTTCGCGGCGGATCAAAGGGATCACGTCCCCGAACCGCTTCTGATGCAGTTCTATCAGGCGTTGCCGGTGGCCATCTTCTTCCACGGCCATGCCATCAAACACACGCGCTGAATCTGGGAAATCTGATCGCAGCATTTCGGCATAGCTGCGATAAATTCGGGCGTCATCCTCTTCGGACGAGATCGCAAGCGCCAAAATTTCCTGCTCATTCAACTCGGCAAAACGGCGGCGCGTAGAGATACCTGGGATCATAGAAAGCTCACTTTTAGAATCATTCTAACTTTGACGTGAATATGATGCAATCCTCAAGTGACAGGGCCTGGTGCGGTAAACGCGCGCATACCAAACCTTGCAATTCAAAATTTTTCGGGTCAATCGAAGGGCATGCGCGTTCTGCCCACCCTTGGTCTTCTTCTCCTGTCGCTGGTTGCGGCGATTGGTGTGTTCCGCTTGTCATACGGATATTTTCAATCCGAGGAGTTGTCCAAAGCCGAGGGACGCTTGTCGCTCTACCGCAGTACGGTCATTGCGGAACTGGAGCGATTTTCGCACCTGACTTTTGTGCTGGCGCGTGACCCCTTTGTCATCTCAACTGCCGCAGACGGAGACACGACGGGATTGGACCAAAGGCTCAGGAAGTTCGCGGAAAAGTCCGGTTTGGATGCAATCTACCTGATCGACCGGAAAGGGTTGACGGTTTCGGCTTCCAACGCTGGCGAAACGCCCAGTTTTGTCGGGCAGAATTACGCATTTCGGCCCTATTTTCAGGCCGCGCGGGACGGCAGACAGGGCCGGTTCTATGGCATCGGCGCAACGACCGGATTGCCCGGCTATTTCATTGCGGACCCGGTTCGAGGCGCCTCAGGTGATATTCTGGGCGTGATCGCGATCAAAATTGACCTGTCAAAACTGCAAAACAGTTGGCGGGAATCCGGTGAACAGGTGTTTTTGGCCAATGGGGACGGTGTGGTGTTGCTTTCGTCAGATCCCGAATGGCGATACCGGACATTGGATGTTTTGAGCACAGACCAACGCGCGGCGATCGATGCGGCACGACAATTTCCTGGTCAATCGCTTGATCTTTTGAATTGGACGTCTGTGGCCGATGGGCGCGTCGAAATCAACGGCGCAGCGCGGTTGCATGTGATGGCGCCGGACCTGCCTCATGATTGGGCGCTGCATTATTTTGCCAGCGACGATCGCGCGGTTGTGCGCAGTTGGCTGGTGACCGGATCGGCGGTGCTTCTTGCAGGTTTGGTGCTGTTGTTCTTGCAAATTCAACGCGCCCGCAGGATGGGCGTCGCGCTCCGGCGGTCTGAATTGGAAGAAGCCGAATTGCGCGCCGCCAATGAACGTTTGGCTGTCGAGATTGAGGAACGCCGAACGGCCGAGCGCCGATTGAAGCGCACGCAGGACGAATTGGAAAGCGCCAGCCGTCTGGCTGCTTTGGGGCAACTGGCGGCGTCTGTTACGCATGAGCTTGGTCAACCCATCGCGGCGATGCGCAATTACCTGGCTGCCGCAGAAATCACCCAGAACGGTCAGGGCCCCATGACGTCAAAAATTGGCGCGCTCGTCGATCGGATGGAGGGCATCACCCGGCAACTCAAGTTCTTCGCCCGCACGGAGCGTGACACATTTGGCAAGGTTGACCTGCGTTCCGCCTTGCAGGCGTCGCTGGCTCTCGTGGCGCCAAACATCGACGCACATCATGTGGCCGTTGATCTGGAACTGCCCCCCGATCCCGTGCCCGTACGTGGGAACAAACTTCGGCTTGAACAAGTAATGACCAACATTCTGCTCAATGCTCTTGACGCTATGGAAACGGTCGATACCCCAGTACTAAAAATCAGCACTGGTATGGATGGGACGACCGCATGGTTCGAGGTTGCCGATAACGGGCACGGCCTGGGCGAAGCTACGCTGGCGGATCTGCAGGAACCATTTGTCACAACGCGCGAGAGTGGACGTGGGATGGGTTTGGGACTGGCGATTTCAGCAGGTATTATCAATGACCATGGTGGGCAAATGAGCGCAAAGAACGATGGTGAAACCGGAGCCGTGTTCCGCGTGGAATTCCCGAACATCCACGGTCAGGATTCAGAAGCCGCATGAGTGAGATCACACAAAAGAGCATACTTGTCGTCGATGATGACAAATTGATCCGCCAGTCCTTGATTGAGCTTTTGAACGCAGATGGGTGGCGCGTAGAGGCCTTGACCCGGGCGGAACGCGTGGCGGAGCGCCTAAGTGAATTTTGTCCTGATGTCATTTTGTCGGATGTGCGCATGCCGGGCATGTCCGGACTGGATCTTTTGGCCAGCCTTGATACGGCAACAGCGCCGCCGCTGGTTTTGATTTCGGCGCATGGCGATATCCCGATGGCGGTGCAAGCCATGCAGGATGGGGCGTATTCCTTTGTCGAAAAACCGCATGAGCCGCGCCGATTGCTGAGCATTCTGGCGCATGCGGCGGATCAGTACAGGATGCAACAAACCAATGCGCGGCTGCGCCATCGGCTCCTGAGCCTTTCCGGGTTGGACCGCATTCTGTTGGGCAACACGCCCGAAATCAACGACTTGCGGCTTGATATCGTCGACGTGGCAGATTCCGACATGGCCGTCCTGATCCAAGGGGAAACTGGCACCGGCAAGGAGCTGGTTGCGCGCGCCTTGCATGATCTTGGCGCGACAGCAGGCGGGCCTTTTCTGGCGTTGAATTGCGCCGCCCTTTCACCGGATACGTTTGAAGCGGAAATGTTTGGTGTGGCCGGGGGTGCTGATGGCCGGCTTTTGGCGGCTTCAGGTGGAACGCTTTTTCTGGACGAGATTTGCACCTGCCCCATGGATGTACAGGCGAAACTACTGCGCGTGATCGAGGACAAACAAATTCTGCCTGTTGGTGCCGCCCAACCCGTATCTGTAGATTTCCGCGTTGTGTCGGCGACAAACGAAGATGCAGCGCAGGCTGTGATAGATCAACGGTTGCGACAGGATCTGCTCTTTCGCCTCAATACGATGGTTTTGCAATTGCCGGCGCTGCGACAAAGACGTGACGACCTTATGTTGCTTCTGGCGCATTTCCTTGGGGAATTTGCCCGTGTCTACGAAATTGCCGCACCTGAGATAACACAGGATGATGTGGCCGCTTTGATGGCGCATGATTGGCCGGGAAATGTGCGCGAACTTCGGAGCGTGGCTGAACGACGCGTACTATCCGCACGTCGCGGCGCGGGCTCAATGGCGGAGGCCCTTCGCACGGATCACCCATTGGATGATGTTCCCGACACACTGCGCGGCGCCGTGGCGGCCTTTGAACGCGAGTTGATCGGCAAAGCAATCACCGCACATGAAGGGCGGATGGACGCAGTCGCGGAATCCTTGGGCATCGGTCGGCGTACATTGAACGAAAAAATCGTCAAACTCGGGCTTGATAAAGAAGCTCTGCTCTGATGTCGGCGCAGCCTGCGGATATCCGCAGGGCAGGTCACCCGGGGCTGCGCAGATTTATTCCTAGGCAAAACGCGGACGGTTGCAGATACTACGCGCAATCAACCGCGTGAATCTGGGAGGAACAACATGCGTAAATTTCTAAGCCAAACTGCTGTGGCCGCGATTGCCGTCACTTTTGCAACCGAGGCCGTGGCCACGGAATGGAATGTATCGCTCTGGGGTAAACGCCGCGCGTTCACCGAGCATGTTGAAAAACTGGCCGAATTGGTCAGTGAAAAGACAGGCGGTGAATTCACGCTGAACATCAGCTACGGCGGCTTGTCGAAAAACAAGGAAAACCTCGATGGTATTTCCATCGGTGCTTTCGAGATGGCGCAATTCTGCGCGGGCTATCACCGTGACAAGAACCGCACGATCACTGTGCTTGAACTGCCGTTTCTTGGCGTAGCAAATCTCGACGAAGAAGTTGCGGTGAGCCACGCGGTCTATGATCACCCTGCTGTTCAGGACGAGTTGGCACAGTGGAATGCGAAGCTGCTGATGACATCGCCGATGCCGCAATACAACATCGTGGGCACAGGTGAGCCACGCGAAAAGCTGTCGGATTTTGAAGGCATGCGCGTCCGAGCAACCGGCGGTCTGGGCAAAGCGTTTGAAGCTGTGGGCGCCGTCCCGACATCCGTGACCGCAACCGAAGCCTATCAGGCCATGGAATCGGGCACGGTTGATACGGTCGCATTTGCGCAGCATGCGCATCTGAGCTTTGGCACTATCAACCAGGCGTCCTGGTGGACGGCAAACCTCAACCCCGGCACGGTGAATTGTCCGGTTGTTGTGAACATTGATGCCTACGAATCCCTGTCGGACGCCGAGCGCGAGGCGCTGGACAGTTCGATCCCGGAGGCGATTGAACACTATCTGGCCAACTACGGCGAGCTGTTGACCAAATGGGATGGCATCCTGGAAGAAAAAGGTGTCGCCAAGGTCGAGATCAGCGATGCAGAGCTGGACGCTTTCCGCGCCAAGGCTGCGGATCCGATCCGTGCCGCATGGATTGCAGACATGGAAGCGCAGGGCCTGCCCGGCCAAGAGCTCTATGATCTTGTGATCAAAACGCTGGATGAAAAGCGCGGCGGCGGTAGCTGATAGAAAGTTGGGGCTGCGTCGCTGACGCGGCCCCGATGATCGGGCTGGGGGCACATGTCTGGAAATTCAACAGTATTGCAGGATGATGGCCTGCTCAGTCGGCTCGATCGCGGACTGCTGAAGCTCGAACGCTTCTTTGCCCTGCTCAGCGGTTTGGCGGCGTTTTCACTGATGTTTCTGGCAGCCTATTCCGTGGGCGGGCGCGAATTTTTTGAATCTCCTCTGCCGGGCTATGTTGATTGGATTGAAGCCCTGATGCCTCTGATTGCAATCATGGGGGTGTCATATGTTCAACGCGAAGGTGGCCATATCCGGATGGACATCCTGATTGGTGCACTGAAAGGCCGGGCCTTGTGGGCGGTTGAACTCATCACTGTGACGTTGATGTTGGTTCTGATGATCGCGCTGGTCTGGGGAAGCTGGTCGCATTTTGATCGCAGTTTCGACATGACCAAACCGCTCTGGAGCAGGGATAGCTCGATTGATATCGGTTTGCCCATCTGGCCGATGAAACTGCTGGTACCTGTCGCTTTTTCGGTTCTGAGTATGCGACTTGCGCTGCAGGTCTGGGCCTATGGGCGCGCCTTTATGCTGGGGTTGGAGCGGCCTGTTGCCGTGCCCTTGTACCAATCTGTTGCGGAACAAGCTGAAGCTGAAGCGCAGCAGCTCGAAGGAGCGGATTGATGGGCTCCATTGAAATTGGTCTTTGGGTCACGGCAGGCATGCTGTGCTTGGTTGTTTTGGGCATGCGTGTGGCTTTCGCCGCAGGTCTTGCAGGCTTTTTGGGCCTTGTCTGGCTGCGTTGGAATGGGTTCGATTACGATCCGGCGCGCTTTGGAAAAGCGTTGGAGATTAGCGTCAAAGTGGCAGGTCAAGTGCCGCATTCCAAAGTGTCGGCCCATGCGCTGAGCCTGATCCCGACCTTCATTTTGATCGGCTACCTGGCCTATTATGCACGGCTGACAACCGCGCTTTTTGAGGCAGCCAAACGTTGGATTGCCTGGGTCCCGGGCGGTCTGGCGGTATCAACGGTCTTTGCCACGGCGGGCTTTGCCGCGGTCTCAGGTGCCTCTGTCGCAACCGCGGCCGTCTTCGCGCGGATCGCCATCCCCGAGATGCTGAAAATAGGCTATAATAAGCAATTCGCAGCTGGTGTTGTGGCGGCGGGTGGCACACTGGCCTCCTTGATCCCGCCTTCGGCCATTTTGGTGATCTACGCGATCATCGTCGAACAGGATGTGGGCTCTTTGCTGTTGGCAGGCTTCATTCCCGGCGCATTTTCCGCGGTGATCTACGCGCTCTTGATCATTACAATCGCGGTCGTTTTCAAAAACGTTGGCCCGCCTGTGGGTGGTTTCACCTGGGGTGAAAGGTTTACGGCCCTGTTGCCCGCTTTGCCCATCGTGGCAGTAGTCGTGATCATCATTTTCTTTGTCTATAATCCCTTCGGTGATGCCTGGGGCACGCCGACCGAAGGCGGCGCCGTGGGCGCGTTTATCGTCTTCCTGATGGCCCTCGCACGCGGGTTACGCTGGAGCCAACTGAAAGAAGCGCTGATCGAGACCGCCAAGCTGACCGTGATGATTTTCACGATCATTTGGGGCGTACTCATCTATGTGCGTTTTCTGGGGTTTGCCGACCTTCCCGGTGCGTTTTCCGATTGGATCACATCCCTCGACATGGCGCCGCTGCTCATACTGGTGTGCATTCTGTTGGCCTACGCGGTCTTGGGAATGTTCATGGACGCAATCGGCATGCTGTTGCTGACACTGCCAGTGGTCTATCCGGCGGTCATGGCCCTGAACGGCGGTGAAGCGGTGAGCGCCGCCGACAGCGCCTTTGGCATGAACGGCACAATGTGCGCGATCTGGTTCGGGATCTTGGTGGTCAAAATGGCTGAGTTCTGTCTGATCACACCGCCGATTGGGTTGAATTGTTTTGTGGTTGCGGGCGTGCGCGATGATCTCACCGTGCAGGACGTGTTCAAAGGCGTGACACCATTCTTTATCGCGGATGCCATCACAATTGCATTGCTGGTTGCCTTTCCGGCCATTGTTCTTTGGCTGCCAAGCCTCGCGATGTAACAGGCAAAGCATCCGGTTTTGCGCCGTGCAACCGCTAGAAATTGCGTTTTCCTTCTGCGCTAACCTGCCCAGAATTTGGAGCGCAAGCCCAAGAAAACCCTCTGAATAAACTTTGCGTCACTTTGGTTGGCTGGCGCGGCATCTATTTTTTTATCAATTAAAAACAGATATTTAAGTGCATTTTGTAACGTTACGTCAAAAAAGTGAACTAATCAGTTCATTAAGACCTTGAAAACTGAACTACACGGTTTATTTATCGCTATGTGAACTAAACAGTTCAGAAAAGGAAATAAGATGAAAACTCCCCTTATCGCCCTGCTTATTGCAGCTTCTCTTTCTGCCACTCCCGTGGTGTCACAAAGCTTTGATATGAACACGCTGACCCCGACACTGGACTTTCCAAAGCCTGAACCCAAGCCAGTGAGCAAAGACCTGTCGGGGATCGACAAATAGTCTTTCTGCGAATGCGAGGGCGGCTTTGGCCGCCTTCGCCAGAACAGATATGCTTGCGGCTGGTGCTGTGACACGACTAGACTGGGCAGGCCCAGTTGGAGAACGTGCATGACGGCGATGGCCGCAGAAATAAAAAAAGGCAGGAAATTCGACCAGGTTCTGGAAGGCGCACGCAGCATATTCATGCGTGACGGCTTTGAAGGCGCCAGTGTCGATGATATTGCCCGCGAGGCTGGTGTCTCGAAAGCAACGCTCTACAGCTACTTCCCGGATAAACGCTTACTGTTCTCCGAAGTCGCGCGGGTGGAATGCAACCGTCAGGCTGAAGAAGCACTGCACGTGATCGGTGTCGACGCGCCGATTGAGATTGTATTGCATGAGGCTGCGAGCAGGATTGTACGGTTTTTCCTGTCTGATTTCGGCCAGCAGGTCTATCGGATTTGTGTCTCGGAATCCTATCGGTTTCCAGAGCTTGGGCAACGGTTCTACAATTCCGGCCCTGCTCTGGTGCGCGAACGCATGAGCCAGGTGCTGACCCCCTATGTGGATCGCGGAATTCTGAAGATCGAGGATATGGATTTGGCCGCCAGCCAGTTTGGAGAGCTGTGCAAGACGGATATGTTCGTGCGCTGCCTGTGTGGTGTTGACTGTGACATCACCGAAGAAAACATCGAGCGGGTCGTCAATGGTGCGGTCGAGATGTTTCTTGCCCGCTATAAAGCCTGATCGATATTTGGCGGACTTCGTCTCTGCGCCAAAATACAAAAAAACGCCGCTGGTTTTGCAACCAACGGCGGTTTCTTCTGTCCCTCGGCGACGGGCTTATTGTGCCAGTGCGGCCTTGGCCTGATCGACGATAACGCCGAATGCAGCAGGTTCGTGCACGGCCAGATCGGCCAGCACTTTGCGGTCCACTTCAACACCTGCCAGCGACAAGCCGTTGATGAAGCGCGAATATGTCAGGGCTTCATCATGGCTGCGCACGGCGGCATTGATCCGCTGAATCCACAGGGCGCGGAAGTTGCGCTTGCGGTTCTTGCGGTCACGGGTTGCGTATTGGTTTGCCTTGTCGACGGCCTGCGCGGCCACCTTGAAGGTATTCTTGCGACGTCCGTAATAGCCTTTGGCGGCCTTGACGACTTTCTTGTGACGGGCGTGGGTTACTGTCCCACCTTTAACGCGTGACATCTGTCAGATCCTCCTTAGCGGCTATAGGGCATCATAGGCTTGATGATACCTTCATCAGCCTTTGACAGCGTGGTCGTGCCACGCGCGTTGCGGAGGAATTTGTTGGTGCGTTTGATCATGCCGTGGCGCTTACCGGCCTGGGCGGCCACAACGCGGCCACTGGCCGTCACTTTGAACCGCTTCTTGCAGCTCGATTTGGTCTTCATCTTGGGCATTTCCGGCTCCTCTTTGGTCAGTCGGTCGAAGCGCGCGACTCGGCATGCCACTTGGCCGGACGCGCGCGTGAGAGGCGCCGTATACGCCGCATCTTTCTATTGCGCAAGGGGTTTTGGGCCACGGCGTGCGCCGTCAGGAGATAAACCGGGCGACAACGCTGACGAAAATGTCGGGGATGTCCAAAATGGCATACCCGCCCGGCTTTTTGCTGATCGCCCAGACCAGCAGACAACCGGCGACAATCACCGTAAATGCGGCCACGCGTGGAGCGCGCCCTTCTGAAAAGGCAGACAGAATTGATGGTATCGAAAACACCCCGAGGATGAGGCCGATGATAAGGGCGAGATCGGGATCCATACGGCGCGTTCCCAAAACAACAAAAAAGCTGCGTCAGTCTAGCCGCGTTCGTGGGAATAAATCAAACTTTCCTGACAAGGTGCAACCCTGAGGATGTTTGTTGTACCGGGTACGTTGAACGGCACGCCCGCAGTGACAACAATCTGGTCCAAAGCACTGGCATACCCTTGGCTGCGCGCCGCACGGGCAGCATTGATCACGGCCATTTTGAACCGGTCCAGTTTTTCAGTGATGACGCAATTCACCCCCCAGCTCAGGCCAAGGCGGCGCGCTGTGTCCATCTCGGAACTCAGCGCAAGGATGGGCACGCGGGGGCGTTCGCGGGCGGTGAGAAGCGCGGTTGTGCCCGACTGCGTGAAACAGCAGATCGCCTTGATGTCTGTGGTCTCGGCTATCTCCCGGGCGGCAGCAACGATCCCATCGGCCACCGATGTGCGGGTGGCTTTGCGCGATGCTTCGATGATTTGTGTATAGGTTGGATCGTCCTCGACCTCGCGGGCGACGTTGTCCATTGTTGTTACCGCCTCGATCGGAAAGTCGCCTGCCGCTGATTCCGCCGACAGCATGATCGCATCGGCGCCTTCATAAATCGCGGTGGCCACGTCGCTGACCTCCGCGCGCGTTGGCATCGGGCTTTCAATCATGGATTCCAGCATCTGCGTCGCTACGATCACCGGCTTTGCCGCCGCGCGGCAGGTCCGGACAAGGCGTTTTTGAATGGGTGGCACGTTCTGGACCGGCAGTTCGACGCCCAGATCGCCACGGGCCACCATGATCCCGTCCGACGCCGCCAGAATGGCGCTGAACCGTTCCACGGCAGAAGGCTTCTCGATCTTTGACAGGATCGAGGCGCGGCCTTTGCAAAGCGCGCGTGCCTCTTGCACGTCTTCCGGGCGTTGCACAAAGCTGAGCGCCAGCCAATCCACGCCCAAGGCGCAGACAAATTCCAGATCCGCACGGTCCTTTTCACTCAGCGCGGCCAAGGGCAACATCACATCGGGGACATTCACGCCCTTGCGGTTCGAAATTGTGCCCCCCGCCACAACGACGCAATCGGCAAAATCCTTGCCGCAATCTGTGACCTTGAGGCGGATCTTGCCGTCATTCACCAACAGACTTGCCCCCGGTTCAAGGGCGGCAAAAATCTCAGGATGGGGCAGACAAACGCGGGTCACATCGCCTTCAGCCTCATCCAGATCAAGCCGGAATGGTTTGCCGTTGATCAGTTCCTCTTCTTCGTTGGCAAAGGTCCCGACGCGCAGTTTTGGACCCTGCAGATCAGCCAGAATGGCAATTGGACTGTTCAGGTCTTTTTCAACCTGCCGGATGATGCGGTGCTTTTCGACAATACCCTCATGCTTGCCATGGCTATGGCTCATATTTAGGCGAAACACGTCAGCGCCTGCCTCGTGCAGAGCACGTATGGTGTCATAATCTTCGGAGGCGGGGCCAAGGGTGGCCACGATTTTCACGTTGCGGTGACGTCTCATGGGCTGTGTCCTGCTCTTTTCGTCATGCCCAAGCGTCGGGCGAAACTCATCCATCTGTCAACAAGACTGTCGGATATGTCGACACGCGTGGCGCATCTGAACGTTACCGCTAACAGTTTGCGCTGCCCTTATTACCCAATTCACATTCGGGGGCAACTGTCATAGACGGATAGGGAAACAACAAGACAACCCGATGACATATCAACCCTACCTGGTCGAGGGGGCAGAGCGCCCCGCCCGATGGCTGGTGACCTGCGACCATGCCAGTAACACTGTGCCCGATTTTGTAAACGGCGGCTCCCTTGGCGTTGACCCGGAAGATATGGCGCGACACATCGCCTATGACGTCGGTGCGGCGGGGCTGGCCCGCGCCTTGGGGCAACTTTTGAACGCGCCAGTGATTTGCTCAAATTTCTCCCGGCTTGTGATTGATCCCAATCGGGGCGAGGATGATCCGACATTGCTGATGAAGCTCTATGATGGCACGATCATTCCTGGCAATCGTCATGCGGGTCCGGATGAGCTCGAAATGCGTTTGAACAAGCTTTACCGTCCGTACCACACCAAACTGGCCGAGATGGCCGCGCGTCAGGCCGATACGATCATCTGTTCGGTCCATAGTTTTACGCGACAATTCGTGGATCGCCCTCCGCGACCTTGGCATGTTGGGTTGCTCTATGCGGTGGACGATCGGCTGGCCAAACCCTTGCTCACCCGGCTGCAATCGGAGGCTGACCTGTGCGTCGGAGATAACGAGCCTTACAGCGGTCACCTTGCAGGGGACGCAATTGCCCGTCACGCGATTGCGTATGAGCGGCCTAACATCTTACTGGAATTACGCAACGATCTGGTGGCATCCGCCGACGCGCAGGAGGCGTGGGCGTCACGTCTCGCTCCCATGCTTGAAGATGCGGCCCACCAGGCTGGTGTTTGAAACGCAATAATCGCAACGACCGCTTAGCGGACGAAGCAGCCGTTCAACGCCGTGTTGCAAATGTCCACATTCGGCGCTTTTGGCTAGGTCTTATGACTCCGGCGCGACGTGACGATGCGATCATGCGCTTTTGCAGCGGTCTGAGCGGCCAGAGAACTATTCTGCCCATTAACGTGAAAACAGGTCTCGAATTACGCATCATTGAACGGGCGTATTCGTCGGCTTCATTTTCCTGTTCAGCCACCTGTCCACCCTCAACGTGCCCGGAAACGTGATGTCCGACTTCATGGTAGAATGTGAATTCTGCGTCCAGACGCCACCACCAAAGCTTGACGCCTCGGGCAGTGCCGACAGGCCACGTCAGAACGATTCCAGAGAAGAACAAATTATACAGTCCCAGATAATCGAGTTCTGGGTGGCGCGCGATAACGTCTATACGGGTCACGTTGTCGAGTGACAGACCCTTTGTCTTGCTCCAGATTTCGATGTTTCTGACGACCACGGAGCGATCCGCTATGTCAGAGGCAACAAATACAGGTATTTTGTCGGCAATATGAGTTTCAGGATCTTCGAGAATGCGCCGCGAAAGAATATCCAACGTCTTAATGTGCATGGGGTGCAACTTGCTCTTTCGGAGCCTCTCGATTTCCTTCTCAAAAGCAGATGCATCCAATTCATCCAGGATGGAAAGCAACACTCCAAAGTATTTGGCCAGAGGTCCGCGAGGATTCTCAGACCATGCGGATGACGCCAGTTTTTCTTGAATTTGTCTGACGGACGTCGCGCCTTCTTTCAAAATTTCCCGCCAGGCATCCCGAACGGTTTCAACATTATCCGTCGAAATACCTCTCAATAAACTGTCGACAGCTGGCCGGGATTTCTGAGTCATAGACAAATAGTATCAAGGAAAAAGGGCGATAGTCGGGCGATTGAGCTGCTTTCAGCGACAATTATTGCCCTAAACAAAAGCAGGCCCAAAAGAAAGCTGCTGTTCGGGCATACTGTAGCATTCGGCGAAATGGGCTCAAAGCCGTCATTCAAGAGAAATTTGTTGCGCCGCCCCTGCGTTCCTGCGGATAGTGCAGCCGACCATAGGAGGGGCCGGATGCCACATATCGTGATCGAACATTCCCAGGGGCTGCAGGATAGCCATGATCTTCAGGCGCTTTGTGACACGCTGTGGACCAAATTTGCCGACCACCCTTCGGTTACCGGGCCGGATACTGTGCGGGTGCGGACACTGGCGGCCACGGCCAGCCGCATCGGTGTGGAGCCACAGAGCTTTGCCCACGCGACCTTGCTGCTTTTGCCCGGCCGATCCGAAGAAACGCGTCTGGACTTGGCGGAAATCACTCTGAATACGCTGGAAACCGCGCTGCCGGATGTAGGCAGTCTGACCGTGCGCCTGACGGACTTGAACCAGCCTTACCTCAAGCGCATGTTATAGGCCAAAGGAGACACTGGATGGATGACCAAACACGGATCGAACTTGAAGCTGCTGCCTTTCGCACTTTGCGCGAACACCTGATGGAAAAGCGCACGGATGTGCAAAACATCGACATGATGAACCTGACAGGGTTTTGCCGGAATTGCCTGAGCCGCTGGTATCAGGAAGCGGCCAATGCGCGTGGTATCGACATGGACAAGGCCGAAGCGCGCGAGATCTTCTACGGTATGACCATGGACGAGTGGAAAGCCAACTATCAGACCGATGCCACAACCGAAACGCAAGCTGCGTTCAAGGATGCCTTTGCGCAAAACGTTGGCGACAAAGGCTGATCGCAGTGGCTCTGCTTTTCCGGAGCGCTGCTTTGAGATAGCGTGCCACAATGAATAACCGAAGTTTTGTTCCAAAAGGTGCTGCCAGTTTTCAGGTGGATTATGATGGGCCGCCCCGGGATTTCTATTTTCTGCTGTTGCCCCGGTTGACGATGCTGGCGTTCAGCGCTGCGGTGGAGCCGTTGCGCGTGGCCAATCAGGTGGCCAATCGTGAGCTTTACCGGTGGTTCGTGATGACCGAAGACGGCGCGCCGGTGCGGTGTTCCAACGGGATCACGATAACACCGGATTCCGGACTGCAAAACCTGCCAAAGACCGCCAGCGCTTTCGTGTGCGCAGGCACGGAACCGTCAGACAGTGTCGGTGCCAAGGCAGTCAATTGGGTCAGTCGCCAAAGGGCGTTTGGGTGTCAAATCGGAGGTATTTGTACAGGTGCGTTCGCCTTGGCAAAGGCTGGTTTGCTCAAGGGCCGGACATTCACGCTTCACTGGGAAAACCAACCGGCATTTCTGGAGAGCTTTATCGGGTTGGAACCCACGGGCAATCTTTATGAAAACGACAATGGATTGATGACATGCGGTGGCGGGAATGCGGCCACAGACATGATGCTGGCCATGATCGAACAGGACCATGGCAAAGACCTCGCCGTGGTCGTGGCCGATATGTGCATCCATTTCCGAAGCGACAGCCGCGAGGCACCCCAGAAATCTGCCTACTCTGTCGCTCTCAGCAGTCGAAATCCGCATCTGATTGCCGCCATTCAATTCATGAATGACACGCTCGAGACGCCGGCGGAAATTGAGGAAGTTGCCGAAGCGGCCGATATATCGCGCCGCCAATTGGAACGACTGTTCAAACGCTACGTTGGCACCAGCCCGGCGCAGTTTTACATCGAACAACGGATATCACGGGCCCACGCGCTTCTGAATGAAACCACGATGTCGGTCAATGAGATTGCTGTGGCCACCGGGTTTACCAGCAGCTCGCAATTATCCCTGCGTTTCCGCAAAAGATTTGGAAAATCTCCAGGCGCATTCCGCAAAAGCTGGGTGGTGCAAGACCGATCAGAGGTGGTCTGATCCTGTCCTGGCACCATCAAATCGCGGTTTTCAAGCTCTCATCCAGATAGATTTCGCGCAAACGCTTCGAGACGGGACCAGGCGTACCGTCACCCATGGTCACACCGTCGATTTCCACAACTGGCATCACAAAGGCGCTGGCCGATGTGGTAAAGGCCTCGTCCGCCTCTTTCGCCTCGTCGATGGTAAAGTTGCGCTCCTCCACTTCCATCTGCGCTTCTTGCGCAAATCGTAGAACCGCGGCGCGGGTGATGCCGTGCAGGATATCGTTGCTCAGCTGGCGGGTGATGATTTTGCCGCCTTTGACGATATAGGCGTTGTTGCTGGTGCCCTCGGTCACCATGCCATCTTCGATCATCCAGGCGTCATCACAGCCTGCGGCTTTGGCCATCATCTTGCCCATCGACGGATAGAGAAGTTGAACCGTCTTGATGTCGCGACGCCCCCACCGGATATCTTCGATCGAGATAATCTTGTTGCCCTTTTTTGAGGCTTCGGAATGCGCCAGGCCCGGCTTGTTCTGGGTGAAGAGCACGACAGTGGGCTTGGTATCGGCTGATGGGAATACGAAATCCCGGTCACCATCGCTGCCACGGGTCACTTGCAGATAAATCAGACCTTCATCGATCTCATTG
Organism: Roseovarius sp. JB2-10; assembly: GCF_055693585.1. Classification (NCBI taxonomy): domain Bacteria; kingdom Pseudomonadati; phylum Pseudomonadota; class Alphaproteobacteria; order Rhodobacterales; family Roseobacteraceae; genus Roseovarius; species Roseovarius sp. JB2-10. Next base: position 1,230,642 of record NZ_CM146337.1, read on the forward strand.
ACGCGAACCAGCTCGCGGTGAATGTCCAGCAGATCGCCGAAATCATCCGGCTTTTGCATGTCGAGCTCATTCAGCGAGCGTTCCAACCGTTTCACGTGGCCCGGAAAATCGATCAGCTTGCTACCCAGAACGCTCGTCACCTCATAAACCGCATCTGCCATCAAGAACCCGCGATCAAAGATCGAAACGGTGGCCTCGGTCTCGGGCAGGTACTCGCCATTCACGTAAACAGTGCGCATATGATCATCCCCATAGCTTGGGCGTGGGTGCGTGTACCCCGGCCTCATCAAAAATCAGTGGTTCATCGCGGTCCTCGGCCAGAAGAAGCGGGCCGTCAAGGTCTGTTACCATCGCGCCCTGCGCCACCAGTGTCGCCGGTGCCATGGCCAGTGAGGAGCCTACCATGCATCCCACCATCACCTTGTAGCCTTCGGTCAAGGCAGCCCGTCGCAGTTCAAGCGCTTCGGTCAGCCCGCCCGTCTTGTCCAATTTGATGTTCACGACGTCATATTTGCCCTTGAGCTTGGGCAGGCTGGTACGATCGTGACAGCTTTCATCGGCACACACAGGCACCGGACGTTCCATCCCGATCAGCGCGTCATCCTGACCCGCGGGCAGGGGCTGTTCCACCAGTGCCACACCAAGGCGCACCAGATGCGGGGCCAGATCGGCATAAACGTCGGCGCTCCAGCCTTCGTTTGCGTCCACAATGATGGTCGAGTTGGGCGCACCGGCGCGCACGGCCTCAAGCCGGGGCATGTCATCGAGCGTGCCAAGCTTGATCTTGAGCAGTGGGCGGAAGGCATTTTGCGCCGCCTGTTCCTGCATCTTTTCCGGCGTGTCCAAAGATAGGGTATAGGCGGTGATTTCCGGGCCAGGGGCGGGCAACCCCGCGATGTCCCATGCACGTTTGCCCGCACGCTTGGCCTCAAGATCCCACAGTGCGCAATCAACGGCGTTCCGTGCAGCCCCTGCAGGCAACAGATCATAGAGCGCGGCGCGGGTGATTTCTTCGGGCAGACCTTCGATTTCGGCTGTCACGCTGTCCAGCGTTTCGTCATATCGCGCGTAGGGCACACATTCGCCCCAACCGTGATGATCGCCCTCCTGCACCCGGACGGTTAGGACTTTCGCTTCGGTCCGGGACCCGCGCGAAATGGTGAACACCTGTGCCAGTTTGAATACGTCGCGAGTGACAGAAATATGCACGGGGTTTGACCTCATGTTTCCAGGGCGCGGTGTAGGCAGCGCCTAACCGCTGCCTATGTTTATTAGATCGCTGCCAGCGCATCCACCAGAGGGCCGGAGCCAAAACGGTACGGATCGGTGGTGGGCAGACCCATGCGGGTCTCGACCTCAGACAAATAGGCTTTGGCGTCTTCTTCAGACAGATGCTGCGTGTTGACCGAAACGCCCACAACCTTGCAATCCGGGTTCGCCACCTGTGCAATCGGCAGGGCTGTGTCGCGCAGCGCTTCCAGCGATGGCAGGCTATAACCCGGCAGACCGCGCATATGCTCGCGGGTGGGCTCGTGGCACAGGATCAGCGCATCGGGCTGACCGCCGTGGATGAGGGCCATTGTCACACCGGAATAGGAGACGTGAAACAGGCTGCCTTGTCCCTCGATCATGTCCCAGTGATCGTCGTCATTGTCGGGCGTCAGGTATTCTACCGAACCGGCCATGAAATCGGCAATCACAGCATCCAGCGGCACACCATGGCCGGTGATCAGGATGCCGGTCTGACCCGTAGCGCGGAACGTGGCCTTCATGCCGCGCGCGTGCATGTCACGCTCCATCGCCATGGCGGTGTACATCTTGCCAACGGAACAATCTGTCCCGACGGCCAGACACCGCTTGCCGGAACGCTTCACCCCATTCGCGATGGGATAGCCCACGGTGGGCACGCGCACATCATGCAATGTGCCGCCATATGTCTGTGCGGCGGCGACCAGATCGCCTTCATCGCGCAGCAGGTTGTGCAGGCCCGAAGCCAGATCATAGCCCATTTCAAGCGCCCGGATCAGCACCTCTTTCCACGCGTCGCTGATCACGCCGCCACGGTTAGCAACACCGATGACCAGTGTGCGTGCCCCGGCATCTTTCGCCTCGGCCAGTGTCATCTCCGTCAGGCCCAGATCAGCCCCGCAGCCGGGCAGGCGGATTTGGCCAATGGCGTTTTCAGGGCGCCAGTCGCGGATGCCAATGGCCACCTTGGCCGCCAACATGTCAGGCGCGTCGCCCAGAAACAGAAGATATGGTGTTTCAATCATGGAATTATCCCCCCAAGCCGGAATCACAGTCTTGGCAGTTTCCGACATTCCCGTCGCGAAATTCTGTTGAAATCTTTGACATATTAAAAAATGACGGGAGGATATCCGGCAATCAGGTAATAATGCGCAAGATTATGTCGCATCGTCGCTCTCCGCCGCGGCCATGACTTCGGCCTGCAGCCGTCCGGGTTGCGCCATACCGATCACACCGGTGGGCACCATCGTACCCGTCTCTTCCGGTGCGTCGCTGGTGACGCGGCGTGCCACCGCAATCGCGGCCACACCAAGGCCGATCACAGCGATCATGATTTGCAATCCGCGGCCGTCAAACCACGCAATCACGTTGGGGCCCAGCAACATGCCGAAGACCTGGCCGAATTGTAGCAGGAATGCCATTGCGCCGCTCGCCGCCACGACCTGACCCGGGTTCAGCTGATCATTCGCATGTGCCGCCAGGATGGAATAGACGGGCAGGGTCATGGCTGCGATCACCGCATAACCGATCACGGTATGGGATGGAGAGGTATCAACCACCATCCAGAACGCGGCGATCGATGATATGACACTCAGCCCGATCACCACGTACCTGCGGTCGGTATTGTCGGAAATCCAACCCACCGGATACTGCACAACGCCCGCCGCGATCATGGCCACCACCAACGCGCCCGATGCCTGAGCTTCGGTAAAGCCCTGTCGGAGCGCATAGAGGGGCAACCCGATGAACCAGGCGGAAACACCGACGCTCATCAAGGTGATGCCCAGAACCGTCATCGGCGACACGCGGTAGAGTTTCATCACGGTCATCCGGTCCGGCACCGTGTATTCCGGGGCGCGGTTGCCGGACAGAAGAAGCGGCACGATGGCAACGGACATGAGGATCGACACGATGCCAAACATCAGGTTGCCGGTTGGATCCGGGAAGCCCACCATCGCGGTGCCAAGGGCAGGCCCAAGTGTTTGGATGATGAAGTAAACCGACAGGACCTGCGCGCGAATGCGGTTTTCGCTTTTGGCGTTCAGCCAGCTTTCGGTCACCACGTAAAGCCCCGGAAAGCAGACCCCTGCCAGAAATCGCATGGCGCTCCAACTGATTGGATCATTGGTCAGAAGGTGAATGATCGAAGCCACCGAGACCATCGAGGCCAATGCCGAAAACACACGGATGTGCCCCACCTTTTCGATCAGGAGGGGCACCGTGATCGTCCCGATCAGCGCGCCCAATGGATAACATGCCTGCATGATTGAAATGGTCAGCGGGGTGAACCCAAGGCCCGCCCCGCGGATGGACAGCAACGTAACCAGAAGGCCGTTGGCAACCATCAGCATCATCATGCCCAGAAACAGGGCCCAGTTATCAATCAGTGCACGTCGCATGCGCCCTCCTGCCCATCACGGTCAGCCTTGTGGCACACTTGCATGGGTTTCGCCCTTGTTTGCGACACTCAGGTCGCTTCCGGACGATGAGGGTTGGCGGGGTTTCGGGTTGCGGGCGGTTGCGCAATTTTATACCCGTTGCGCCAAACCAGACGCAATTTTGCACCCGAAAGGACCTGCTATGAGCTTCCGCCTGCAACCACCAGCCCCCGCCCGCCCCAACCGTTGCCAATTGTTCGGCCCCGGCTCAAACGCCAAGCTTTTTGAAAAGATGGCGGCCAGCGCGGCGGATGTCGTCAACATCGACCTGGAAGATTCAGTCGCCCCCACCGACAAGGATCTGGCACGTAGCCAGACGATTGAGGCGATCAACAGCGTTGATTGGGGCAACAAGACACTGAGCGTGCGGATCAACGGGCTCGACACTGGGTGGTGGTACAAGGATGTCGTCGACCTCTTGGAGCAAACCGGTGACCGGCTAGACCAGATCATGATCCCCAAGGTGGGCTGTGCCGGTGACATTTATGCGGTGGACGCGTTGGTGACCTCGATCGAGCGCGCCAAAGGCCGTACCAAGCCAATCAAGTTCGAGGTTATCATCGAAAGTGCTGCGGGCATCGCCCATGTCGAGGAAATTGCCGCCGCCAGTCCGCGTCTTGAGGCGATGAGCCTGGGTGCCGCAGATTTCGCGGCCTCGATGGGCATGGCGACCACGGGTATCGGCGGGACGCAGGAAAATTACTACATGCTGCAAGACGGCGCCAAATACTGGTCCGACCCCTGGCATTGGGCGACAACGGCCATTGTTGCGGCCTGCCGGACCCACGGTGTGTTGCCCGTCGATGGCCCCTTTGGCGATTTCAGCGATGATGAAGGCTTCCGGGCGCAGGCGCGCCGCGCCGCTACGTCGGGTATGGTCGGCAAATGGGCGATCCACCCCAAGCAGATCGCGCTGGCGAACGAGGTGTTCACCCCATCGGACGAGGCCGTTCAGGAAGCCCGCGAAATTCTGGCAGCGATGGAAGAGGCCAAGGCCAATGGCGAAGGGGCGACCGTCTATAAGGGCCGTCTGGTCGATATCGCCAGCATCAAACAGGCCGAAGTCATCGTGAAACAATCTGAGATGATCAACGGCTGATCGCGGCACATTGTGACGTAGCAATAGGGCTGGTCGAAAGATCGGCCCTTTTTGTGGCTCAGCCCGATTTCAACCGGGCAATCATTCGCGCGCTGCGCCGCAAACAAGTGACACCAGCGCCGATCACCACGATCCATAAGGCAATTTGCAACACCGGCCCGCCGGCCCATATCGCCGCGACGATGGCGGCGACGGTCACAACCGCCATGCGGTGCGGTTTGGCCATGGGGCCGATAAAATCGTTTTCGGCTGTCGCCGCGCGGCCCAGTTCACGCACATACGCCGTTGCTACCGCAAATGCCGCGGCTGCCCAGCCCAGAGCGGGCATCCCGATGCCATATCCGATGGCGGTCAGGATCACGATGTCGGACACCCGGTCCGGGGCTTCATTCCAAAAAGCGCCATCGGGCGTGCCCTTGTTAGCCTCAACCGCCACCAACCCGTCCATGAGATTGCAGATCAGGCGCAGCTGGCAACAGAGCGCCGCAATAAGTAGCAACGCAACGCGCCCGATACCGTCAGCACTGTCGCCCGCAAAGAACGCCAGCCCGGCCAATGCGGCGAAACCCATGCTGGCAATCGAAATCTGGTTAGGTGTGATGGCACTACGCGCCAATACCTTGGTCAGCGCGCGGGCCCAACCGGTGTCGCGGCTGGCGATGGGGCGGCGGTCACTCACGGTGCCTCGCTCTTCCACATCATGAAATTATAGAAGATCGCGTAGAAGGACGCGACCGAGAAAGGTACGCTGATCGTCGGGAAAATCTCCGGCGTACCGGCCAGCCAATGCACCCCGATCAAAAGGCAGAGCGAGCCAGAAAGCGCGACCAGTGGCGGCATCAACCAACCGATGCTGCGCGGGGTTCGCCCCCGCAACGTATCCAGCGTGCGCTTGAGCGCGTAGGTGATGGCCGCCGACAGCGCGCCTTGCACCAGCCCGGCGACAAGCGGCACAGGCATCGGGTAATTGCTGTTGGCAAAGGCCGCCCAATGACCCATTGCGACAAAGGCAATCGCCACATGCACCGCTGTGTTTTGCATCAGGCCCTGTTTCATACGTGCCACCAATATCGCGTGAGATGGAAAAAGATAGGGGCCGCGAAGATGACCGAATCCAATCGGTCAATGAACCCGCCGTGCCCTGTGATCACGTCACCCCAATCCTTGACGCCCCGGTCACGTTTGATCGCCGACATGACCAACCCGCCGACAAACCCCATGAGCGCGATGATCAATGACATCAGCCCCGCCTGCCAGAAAGTAAAGGGCGTGACCCACCAAAGACAGGCCCCCAAAAGCGTCGCGCTGGCCACGCCCCCAACAAAGCCTTCGACTGTCTTGGAAGGTGACAATTTGGGTGCAATCTTGCGCTTGCCGATCAGCTTGCCCCAGACATATTGCAACACATCACTGGCCTGCACGACAATGATCAGAAAGGCGACCAATTGGATGTTCTGCCCCTCAAAACCGGGGATGTTGAGGCTCAGCAGCGCGGGCACATGTGAGACGAAATAGATCGTGACCATGGCGGCCCACTGCACTTCGGCCATACGGATCAGGAAATCACCCACCTCGCCCCGCATCGCGGAGATCAAGGGTAAGAGCAGGAACATATAGACGGGGATCAGAACCGTGTAAAAGCCGTACCAATCGGTGTAAACCAAGGCATATTGTAGCGGCAAAACGACAAAAAATACGGCCGCGAGCATCCAGTGATCTGCCCGGCGTGCATTTGTAAGCGTGATAAATTCCCGCAACGCGTTGAAAGAGCAGACAGCGAAGAGCAGCGTCACCCCGACACGGCCCCACAAGAACGCCAATCCCAAAAGGGCGACCATCACCCACCAGGCCCAGATCCGCGCATTCAGGTTTTCGACAACGGACCGGTTTGGCCCATCTGTCACCCGTGCGGACAGGATGCCGCCAATCGTTGAGGCGACGGCCAACACCGCAAAAACGCCCATCATCAGGGTCATCAAGGTTTCATGATCCATTGGAATTCTCCCGGGCCAGCGCCAGAACGGCATCTTGTGCGCGGGTCAGAAACTGATCCTTGCTTTCGCCCTCGGCAATGCGCATCGGCGCGCCAAAGGTGCAGGTGCAGATATACGGGATCGGAATGATCTCACCGCGTGGCAGGGCACGGTTCAGGTTGTCGATCCAGACAGGCACGAACCGCACATGGGGCCGCTTGCGTGCGGCGTGGTAGATGCCGGTCTTGAACGGCAGCAGCGCCTCGTCGGTATCGTTTCGGCGGCCTTCGGGAAAGATGATCAGGCTGGCACCTTCGTCCAGTGCCTCGACCATTTGGTCTACCGGGTCTGAATTGCGCGCTTCGGGGCGCCGATCGATCAGGACCGCATTGATCACCTTGCGACCAATGAAACTTCGAATGGGCGAGTTGAGCCAATAGTCCGCGGCGGCCACGGGCCGGGTTTTCCATCGCAGGCGCGGCGGCAGCACGGCCCAGATCAGGATGAAATCACCATTGCTGGTGTGATTGGCAAAGTAGATGGTTTGCTCATCGCGGGGCGCTTCAAACGGCCAGTTCCCCCGCACAGCCGTAATGAACCTTGCGAACCCGATGATCAGATACGCAACCAGATATCCCAAAAGGCGCATGAATGCTTCCCGTTTCTCCCCTTGGAGCGGCATACTGCCCCATTCTTGCGCCTGCGCCAATGGTGGGTTTTCCGTACCTTGTCTCAGGCCCTCGGCCAGACCATGGGGAACCAATCCTCCCGCAGTTTTTGTCCTCGGGTCATGTTGTGGCCGGGAAACGGAGGAGATGTGGGTCCGGGACGTTCCGTATATCGCGCGTCATCCCCAACCAGACGCAGGGAAAAGGCACGCCGCCGTTGCGCGGTGTCGTTGCCGCGCGCGCCGTGCAAAACGCCGAAATTGAACGCAACAGCATCGCCGGGCTGCATCGTCCATTCGGCAATGGCCATTCCATCCGCGTCGGGATCGGGTACGGGCATATAGGCATCCACATCGGGGTAGAAATCTTCTTCGCTCAGCCATTTTGTCGGCAGGACCGGTTTGTCCCACAAATGCGAACCCTTGACGCATCGCAGGGTCGCATCGGTGACCGGGTCCAACGGTGACCAGAAGCTGACGGTCTGCCGTCCTTCAACAAAATAATAGGGCCCGTCTTGATGCCAGGGCGTGGGTTTGGCCGTTCCGGGTTCCTTGACCAGCACATGATCATGAAACACCTGCGCGGTCTGCGATTGCATCAATTCGGCGGCAACCTGTGCCGCGGATGAGGTTTCGATCACATGTTGAAATTCTGGAATGCGCTGCCAATTGCAATAATCATCAAAGAAGCGACCGGTTTCATGTTTGTGCAGGTTTTCGGCTGCGTAAGGGCCAGGGTTTTTCATGTTGTGCGCGATGCCCGCCCGAAGTGTATCAACGTGATCGGCAAAGAGGCCCCGTATCAGGACCACGCCATCGCGTTGGTAGTCATCGATATCGGTCTGAGAAATCAAATCATGCATGGTGCCAACCTACCCGACCAAGGGCGATGATCAACCGATGCCATAAAAAACCCCGAAAGGCCGTCCGACTTCCGGGGTTCAAAATATTGGGTTTAGATCAGCCCTGCGCAGTCGGGAGGATAACAATCTCGACGCGACGGTTCTGCGCTTTGCCTTCTTCCGTCAGGTTCGATGCGATCGGTTGATCCTCGCCGCGGCCAAATGCATTGATCCGGCTGAAATCGACACCGCCGTCCAACATGACATCGGCGACAGAGTTCGCGCGCCGTTCAGACAAATCCTGATTGTAGGCGGCAGACCCGGTGTTGTCGGTATGGCCAATGACCTGAACCGTCGACTGTGGGTATTGCTGCAGGCTGTTGGACACTTTGAAAAGGTCGCTCCGCAGTCCGCCGGAAACCGCAGCACTGTCGCTGGCGAAGAGGATATCCTGCGGCATCGTCACAATCAGCCGGTCCCCTGTATTGGTGATCTGAATATCGTCATTGTTCAGATCCTGGCGCAGCTCCGCTTCCTGTTTGTCCAGTGAATAGCCGATCCCCGCACCAACGGCCGCGCCTGCGATCCCGCCAATGACGGCGCCTTTGCCTTTGTCATCGCTGAAAATCGCGCCCAGCCCCGCACCGGTCAATCCGCCGATCAGGGCGCCTTTTTGGGTCTTTTGATTAGGGTTGGTTGTACCGCCGTTCCCAACATAACCTGGGTCCGTACAGGCCGCAGCCAACAGAAGAGAAGCGCCCGCAAGCAGCAGTCTTGGTTTCTTTGAATTGGTCATTTTACTCGCCTCGTTATTGACGCCCGTTACGTCGGGCTTGCCGCATTGTTATTCAATAACAGGGCCTGCCCCAAGCAAAATCAGCGGGGAAATAGGCGTTAATTCGCGCATATATGATGGGGTGGGACGCTTTGAAAGCACATTTTATAGTGGTTAGTGCCCCAATTCACAATTTGGTGGGGTGACAATATCCACACCGCGCTTTTGATAAATCAGCCTTATGCCAGTGCGCGCGATATCAGGTGGCAGAGCAATTTAGGACGGCGAAGTCCCGATCAGCGATCGCTCAGTATTTTGTAGCGCCCTTTGTGCAGCAACGCCGCAGAGGATGCAGACCCCGGCGCACGGCGACCAAGGCTTGCGGAGGACACTGTCACCTGATCTGCATCGGTCCAGTCTGCAGCACCAATCTGCGCACAGTGTATCAAAGCGTCGGCCAGATCGGGCACATACAATTCGCTGATGGGGCGGGTCGTGGAAATCCGGATCAATTGCTGGCCGTTGCTTTTGAGAAAAGCCGCGGTGAGGCGACCGTACTCGTAGGCCAATGCCTTGCTGCGATGCCCGGAAAACGCCAATGGCGCCCCTAAACGGAAGTCTTCGTAGCCATGCCGCCATGCGCGGGACCGTACCATGTCCCGTGCGCTGACCCAGTTATCATGGAACTGTGGCATGGCACTCTCCTCCGATGAGAAAATACCACAAATTGACCGCCGCGCCAACGCGGCCCCGTGCGGTCACGCATCCGCGCGTGCGCTCTCCCATGCCAGTATCGCGCGTTTGACGGGCAGCCCCCAGTGATACCCACCAAGCCCACCGGATTTGCGTAACGCCCGGTGGCAAGGGATCAGGAAACTGACCGGATTGCGACCCACAGCGGTCCCAACCGCCCGCACCGCACGGGGGCGGCCAATGGCCTGTGCAATCTCGGAATAGGTCGTGACCTGACCAGAAGGGATTGTCAGCAAGGCCTCCCAGACCTTGATCTGAAACGGCGCGCCAATCATGTAAAGCGGGATTTTTTCGGATATCTGCCCACCTGCACCATAGGCCTCCAGCACCCAGGGTCGCAGCATCATGGGATCTTCGACATAGTCCGCATCTGGCCAGCGACTGACCAAGTCTTCCATTGTGGCCTCTTCACCCGCTTCACTGGCATACCCTATGCCGCAAATGCCCTTCTCTGTGCCCATCACAAGGCTGAGCCCAAAGGGACTGTCGAACCATCCCCAATAGATTTTCAACCCCGCGCCTTTTCGGGCAAATTCGCCGGGGCTCATCGCTTCCCATCGCAAAAAGAGGTCATGCAACCGACCAGATCCGGATAGGCCCAACTCATGCGAGGTTTCCAATGTCGTGAACCTCTGTGCCAACAGCGATTTGGCATGCCCCAACGCCAGGTATTGTTGATATCTTTTTGGCGACACACCCACCCATGACGTAAACAACCGCTGAAAATGAGCGGGGCTCATATCCATTTCTGCGGCAAGTTCATTTAACGAAAGCGCCTCATCGGTATCGTCAATCAGATCAATGGCCCGGCGCATCACGTGGTAATGATAGCTTTGTTGTGGTTCGGCGTTCATCGCATTCATCCTTTGTCTCTTGGGATTGAATTTAACGATCCGGCGGGCCCCTTACGACCCGAATATTGCGCATTGCAGGATTTCCCGGCATAGGGGGTCTCATGGCAAAACAGCTCGACTATCATACGATCCGCGAAATTTTCACGCGCTTTCACGCGGCAGACGCAGAGCCCAAGGGTGAGCTCGAACATGTGAACGTTTATACACTTGTTGTCGCCGTGGCGCTGAGCGCGCAGGCAACGGATGCTGGCGTCAACAAGGCCACGCGCGTGCTGTTCAAGATCGCTGATACACCACAAAAAATGCTCGATTTGGGCCTCGAAGGGCTGACCGAGCACATCAAGACAATTGGTCTTTTTCGACAAAAAGCCAAGAATGTCATCAAGCTCAGCCAGATCCTGGTCGACGACTATGGCGGAGAGGTTCCGAATTCGCGTGCGGCGTTGCAATCCTTGCCCGGTGTGGGGCGCAAGACTGCCAATGTCGTTCTGAACATGTGGTGGGGGATGCCCACACAGGCCGTCGACACGCATATATTCCGAGTCGGCAACCGTACAGGTATCTGCCCTGGCAAAGACGTCGTGGCGGTTGAACGCGCGATCGAAGATGTCATTCCGGCAGATTTCCAGCATCATGCGCATCACTGGTTGATCCTGCATGGACGCTATCACTGCAAAGCTCGCAAACCGCTCTGCAGCACCTGCATCATCCGTGACCTATGTGAATTTGAGGACAAGAACCTATGACCAAGTACCAAACCGTCGGTATCGGCAATGCAGTTGTGGACGTCATCAGCCAGAGCGACGACGCTTTCCTTTCGACGCACGGCATCGACAAAGGTGTGATGCAACTGATCGAGACTGATCGTGCGGAATACCTCTATGCCCAGATGGAAAACCGTGCGCAGATGCCGGGCGGATCCGTGGCCAATACAATCGCTGGTCTGGGCGCAATGGGCCTCAGCACGGCCTTCATCGGGCGGGTCAGTGACGATGAACTGGGCCGTTACTACGCCTCCACCATGGCTGATGCTGGAACGGATTTCGTCAATGAGCCGGTGGCGGGTGGCGAATTGCCAACATCGCGGTCCATGATCTTTGTGTCGCCCGATGGTGAGCGATCAATGAACACCTACTTGGGCATTTCGACCGAATTGGATGCCGGTGACGTGGATGATACCGTGGCCGGGGGGCAGGGTTGTTGTTCCTCGAAGGCTATCTTTATGACAAACCCAAAGGCAAAGCGGCATTTACCGAAGCGGCGCGGGTCTGCCGGGCAGCAGGCGGTATGGCGGGCATTTCCCTCAGCGATCCGTTTTGCGTCGACCGACATCGTGATGACTTCAGGAAACTCGTGCGGGATCTGGATTATGTTCTGGGCAACGAGCATGAATGGAAATCGCTCTATCAGACCGATGATCTGGGTGCCGCACTGGAACAGGCCGCCACGGATAGTGGGTTGATCGTCTGCACCCGGTCGGGCCACGATGTGGTTGTGACGCGCGGCGATGAAAGCGTATCGGTTCCCGTTCAGGAAATTACGCCAGTCGACGCCACAGGTGCCGGGGATCAATTTGCCGCGGGCTTCCTCTATGGCATTGCCACGGATCAGCCACTTGATGTGTCGGGTCGTATGGGGTGCATTGCCGCGGCAGAGGTCATCAGTCACTACGGCGCGCGACCCGAGCGCAACGTCAAGGACCTATTCCGCGCCGAGGGTCTGATCTAGACCACAACGTCAGGTGCGCATCACGAGAAACATGCGGCTGTGAAAGACGGCTGGCGCTAGCACACGCGGTGCCCGCGTACCCAGGTTTCACGCAACACGGGCGTGCCCTCGATACGGGCGACACGGATCAGATCCGCGCGCGCTCCAATGCGCAATTCGCCCCGGTCATCGAGGCCACATGCGCCCGCCGGAACGCGTGTGACCGTAGATACCCCGCGCGGCAGGTCATCCCACAAATCCCCCAGCATAATCGCCGCAGCCAAAAGGGCGGATGGGACATAGTCAGACGACACGATATCCAGAAGGTTCAGTTCTGCCAATGCCGCGGCGGCGACGTTGCCCGAATGTGACCCGCCGCGGATCAGATTGGGCGCGCCCATGATTGTGAACAAGCCACACGCCTTGCTTTCACGGGCCGCTTCTTCGGTTGTGGGGAATTCGGCAAGCGTTGCACCGAGCGATCCGGAGTGTTTGACCTGTTGCGCCGTTGTGTCGTCATGACTGGCCAGCACTGCCCCCAGTCGCGTTGCCGCCTGCACGGCCGCTTGCTCATGACGGGCCCCCAGGCGGGCACTGAGCCTGCGCCGTTCGTCCACATGTTCATCAAATTCTGTGTCCGAAAACCCATATTTCCCGCGCACATATTCTTTGAGTTTCGAAAGGTCACGAAACTGGCGCTGACCGGGCGTGTGATCCATCAGGCTCAGAATTCGCACGCGGTCCTCGGGGCCAAACTCCGCAAGTTCCTCCAATAGCGTTTCCGAGCAAATTTCAGCCCGCAGATGAAGGAAATGGCTGATCTTCAGGGCATTCTTTTCGCGAAGGTCCAGGAGTTCAGTGGCCAATTGTCGTGCGTATTTTTTGTAACCACCCCTGCCGCCCGACACGATGGAACCCACACGCATCGCATCAAAAACCGTCGTGATGCCCGTACTTGCAAGTTCGGCGTCATGGGCGATCAATGCTGGGATATGTGGCCAGTTGGCCTTTGGTCGTGGCTGGATGTGACGTTCCACATTATCTGTGTGCAGCTCGACCAGCCCGGGCATCAGGATGTCACCATCCAGATCCTGCGCACCTGTCGGCACGCCCGTCCCTGACGCAATGTCTGATATTTCGCCGTCGCGCACGCTTAAACTGCCACGGATGACCTGATCCGGCAGAACCAAACTTGCATTGGCGAAAATTGTGGTCGTCACGTTTTAGGCCTTTCAATGGTGTTGATACTATTCACGGGATGATGACGCTCAATCGGGTCGCTGGTGATTTGTTCCTGCAATGCGTCAAGAAAACGCGCGATCCCGGTATCTAGTTGGCCACTGTTTTCCACATGGGTAAAGCGCAATCCGTCAGCAAGTGGATACTCGGCAGTGGCCAGACGACGCTGAATATCCTCAGCATCTTCCCGGCCTCGATGCGCCAGTCGTTGGGCAAGAATGTCCGGCGTGGCGGTAACCAGTATCGCGCGCAAATCCGGCGCGGTGGCCAACATATCGGGCACCGCGCGTCGCGAGCCGTTGAAGATCACATTCTTGCCCTGCGTGACATGATCCAGATGTGTCCGATCTATGCCGTAGCGCAAGCCATGAGCCCTCCAGTTGAAAAGAAACGCGCCTGCGGCCTCACGCCGGTCAAATTCGTCGTCATCCACTCCCGCGTGATCCTCGCCACCAGCATCCACGCGTCGCGTGATGACGCGTCGGGCGCGCACCAGATCCGGTCGAACACGACATGCAGCATCCATCAGCGCATCCTTACCCGCACCCGATGGTCCAAGGATGGCAATCAACCGACCCTGTCTGGCATCGTCTGTCATTGCGGTGGCTCCGGCGCAAACTGCGTCACATCTACAACGCGATCGCAGAGCCGGTCGCGGGCGGCGTCATCATGGAATATCCCGACGATGGCAGTGCCTTGGGCCTTGGCGTCTTCGATCATCGACAGTACCACTTCACGATTGTTCGCATCCAGACTTGCGGTCGGTTCATCCAACAGCAACGCAGGGTAGGCATAGGCAAAGCCGCGTGCGATATTGACCCGTTGTTGTTCTCCGCCCGAGAACGTGGTGGGTGAAAGTGACCAGAGTGTTTTGGGTATGTTGAGATGCGTCAACAAGGTTTGGGCGCGTTCGCGTGCTGCGATTGATGGCATGCCAGTGGCCAAGAGCGGTTCGGCGACCACATCCACGGTCGGCACGCGCGGCACAACGCGCAAAAACTGGCTGACATATCCCAATACGGTGCGCCGCAAGGCAAGGATATCGCGTGGCGCTGCCTTGGCGACATCGACACCGCCCACATTGATGTGGCCCGATTGGCTTAGGTAGTTGCCATAAATCATACGTATCAGCGTTGACTTGCCGGACCCGGACGCACCGGTCAGCGCCACACACTCACCTGGAGCGACATCAAGCTTCGCACCTTCCATCACAGTAATCACCGCGCTGTTCTGGTTGTGCAGGGTGAAGGATTTTGAAAGATTTTCTATATGTATCATCGCGTTATACCTGCAACACGGAGGACACGAGCAACTGAGTGTAGGGCTGTTGCGGGTCATCAAGCACTTGATCGGTCAGCCCGGTCTCGATCACGTCGCCGTCTTTCATGACCATCAACCTGTCTGCCAAAAGCCGCACCACGGCCAAATCATGCGTTACCAGAATGACCGACAATCCCATGTCGCGCACCAATTCCCGCAATAGATCCAATAGCCGGGCCTGAACGCTGACATCCAGCCCGCCGGTAGGTTCATCCATGAAAACCAGGCGGGGCCCTGTCACCAGATTGCGGGCAATCTGTAATCTCTGCTGCATACCGCCGGAAAAGGCGGAGGGCCTGTCATCGATTCTATCGTCGGAAATTTCGACCCGGCCCAACCAGTCTGAGGCAGCGGCGCGGATGTCACCATAATGGCGGGCACCGACCGACATCAGCCTTTCGCCCACGTTGCCGCCGGCGCTGACGCCCATACGCAACCCATCGCGTGGATTTTGATGCACAAAGGCCCAATCGGTCCGCCCAAGCATTCGGCGTTCAGGCTCGCTCATTGTTACGGTGTCGCGCATATCTCCGGTGCGCATGCTGTAGTGAACCGAACCATTGTCAGGCACCAGTTGCCCTGCCAAACAATTCAGCAAGGTCGATTTACCGGAGCCGGATTCGCCCACGATCCCCATCACCTCGCCGGGGTAAAGCTCAAAACTGACGTCCCGGCAGCCAATCCGTTTGCCGTAGCGTTTTTCGATGCCTTGTACGGAAAGCAGAGGGCCAGTCATGCGGTTCCCCCGCTCGCTTGGTCTGTACGTTTCTGGCAATAATCAGTGTCCGAACAGACGAACATCCGCCCCCCGGCGTCATCGACGATCACCTCGTCCAGGTAACTGTCTTCAGCGCCGCAAATTGCACAGGGATGATTGGCCTTGGAGGGATCAAAAGGATGATCCTCGAAATCCAGACTGACGACGCGCGAATAGGGCGGCAGCGCATAAATGCGTTGTTCCCGACCGGCGCCAAACAACTGAATCGCGTCCATTTCCATCTTGGGATTGTCAAATTTCGGGATTGGAGACGGGTCCATCACATAGCGTCGCTCGACTTTGACCGGATAAGCATAGGCGGTTGCGATGTTCCCGTGTTGGGCAATGTCTTCGTACAATTTCACGTGCATCAGACCGTATTCTTCCAGCGCATGCATCTTGCGTGTCTCGGTTTCGCGCGGTTCCAGAAATCGCAGGGGTTCCGGGATTGGCACCTGGTAGACCAGGATCTGATCGTCGCGCAGCGGTTCTTCAGGAATTCGGTGGCGGGTCTGGATAACACTTGCGGCAGCGGTGCTTTCTGTAACCGCCACATCGGCCGTTTTTTCAAAAACCGGCGGATTGATACGGCGTTTGTCGTGTCGTCAGCCCCCTGATCGATCACTTTCAATTTGTCTTCTGGCGTCAGGATTGAGGCAGTGACCTGCACGCCCCCGGTCCCCCAACCGTAGGGCATAGGCATCTCGCGACTGGCGAACGGAACCTGATAGCCCGGAATGGCAATACCCTTCAGGATCGCGCGCCGGATCATCCGTTTGGTCTGCTCGTCCAGATAGGCGAAATTATAGTCCTGCATTTCTGTCACAAGCGTGCCTCCCTCTTCCGAAGGTTCGGCAAAAAGACTTTGCGCGCCCCGAAACACTGCAAGTCATTCGGCGACCTCCGCCTCGGCGGCCTCTGATACTGCGGCTTTCGACGTCGCGGCAAGCGCCTCGGCCCGTATCTTGCGAATAAGCTCGAGCTCTGACTGAAAATCCACGTAATGCGGCAGTTTGATATGCTCCAGAAAACCGGTCGCCTGAATGTTATCGGCGTGGCTGAGCACGAACTCTTCGTCTTGTGCCGGGGCACTGGCATCATCCTCACCCAGCTCTTTCCACCGTAGCGCACGATCAACCAATGCCATCGAAATCGCTTTGCGTTCCGTTTGGCCAAAAACAAGTCCGTAGCCCCGGGTAAATTGCGGAGGTTCGGATTTCGAGCCCTTGAATTGATTGACGGTTTCGCATTCCGTTAGGGTCACTTTTCCAATTTCAATGGCAAATCCGAGTTCCGGGATGTCCATTTCAACTGCGACAGAACCGATGCGCAACTCTCCCACAAACGCATGATTGCGCGCATAGCCCCGTTGTGTGGAATATGCGAGACCCAACAGGAACCCTTCATCCCCGCGCGTCAACGACTGTAAACGCAAGGCGCGATTGGCCGGTAATTCCAACGGCTCGCGTGTCAGATCAGGAGGCTCCGCATCGTCCGCCATTTCCTCTTGAATCAAGCCATCGCGGTTCAAAAACCCTGTCACATGCGGGATATTTGCCATGTCCGCTGGTGTTTCGGGTGCTGCGGGTACCTCACTTTCGGCGGCCAGTTTGAAGTCCAGCAAACGGTGCGTGTAATCGAATGTGGGGCCCAGGATTTGCCCGCCGGGAACATCCTTGAACGTGGCAGATATCCTGCGTTCGCACAGCATGTTGGCTGTTTCGACTGGTCTGGACGCACCAAAGCGTGGCAGAGTTGTGCGATAAGCGCGGATCAAAAAGATGGCTTCAATCAGATCGCCGCGCGACTGTTTGATCGCCAGAGCAGCCAGATCCGGATCGTAAAGTGATCCTTCTGCCATGACCCGGTTCACGGCCAGCGAAAGCTGCTCACGGATTTGCGCAATAGAAAGCTCCGCAACGCTTGTGTCGCCGCGCCGCTCTTCGGCCAACCACGCATGTGCGTTGTCGATCGCGCGTTCGCCCCCTTTGACGGCCACATACATCAGCGATCCTCGACTTTGGTGGAACGGGGCAGTGCGGCAAGATCCGCACCGCAAGTGAAGTAAAAATCTAAGCCACAGGGAAAGAGCATGTTGTTTAGCTGGAACGCCTCAATCTCGGGCAAGGACAGATGCGCGCGATCCTGAATGCCAGGGCCGGACAGTACCGCGCCCGTGTTTGAAAGCGCATCCACTTCAACGACGATGGTGGCAGATCGGTCTGGGTACACGGCACTGCCCGTTGGGTATGCGTTCAGCGGCAAAAGGGCACGCCATGTTCCGATGGCGAAATCTGCGGTTTTTGGATCACCGGTGATCGGCGCACCAGTGTGGAAGGTGACCCAATCGCGGATAGACTGGTTGTCATGCACTCCGGTCAGATAAATCGGGGTTTGTGTGTCACAAAGCGTCAGCACCACAGTGCCAGCCGCAGTCGACAGCGGAGATGGTGGCGTTGCGCCAGATACACTTTCAATTGTTCCGGGTCGTGCCATTGTGTTGAGACAAACGCGAAACGCGAACGCTGCATCATGTGAGGGTTCCGAAAAGCCACCTTCCAGAGGTGCTGTGGTCATGCGTTCTCTCCTCGGACCAGTGTGAAAAAATCAACCTTGGTCGCCGCGGCCTTGGCGGCGCGGGCCGATCGCCGTGCGTCTTCTTCGGCTTTCAATGCATCCAGAAACCCTGTTCGAATCCGGGCTGCCAAGTCTGTCTGTAAACACGCATCTGCCAAGGCAGCGATTTCAGCGTGGCGTTTGCTGCGACCTTGGACATAGCCGTGTCCAACGCTGTTGCATCCGGTCAGGCGCAGGCTTGATCTGGTGACAGTCATTTCACCCAGATTAAACGCGGCCCCCGTTCCTCCGGTACGCCCTTGCACCATCACGCCGCCTGTTTCAGGTTTGCGCAACCACGCGAATTCCGGTGCCAAATTCAGGCTTTCCCACAGCGAAATTACCCGCGCTGCAGGCGCGCGCGCCATTAAACCCATCCATGCCTGGCGGTCCTGAGCCATGACTAGACACCTTCTGAATTTGTCTATTATACTATACAACTAGACAAATTAATGCGCTATTCACGATCAAAGAGCAAGGGCGCGTTTGGAATAAACGGTCACGGTTGGGGCAGGTATGGCACGTAATTCGATTTGGAAAGTGATTGCGGCGACACTGACCGCGGAAATTGGTGATGGTCAGTATCGACCCGGTGATAAACTCCCGACCGAGGCAGCTTTGTCCGCCCGCTTTGGCGTTAATCGTCATACAGTGCGGCGCGCAATTGGGGCGCTGTCTGATGCAGGGCTGACCCATTCGCAACGCGGTGCTGGTGTTTTTGTAACGGCCAAACCTACGAACTACCCTCTGGGGCGCAGGGTTCGGTTTCATCAGAACCTCGAGGCCGCCGGGCAAACTGCGGAAAAACAAATTCTGCGTCGGGAAATCCGCACGGCCAACACGCGTGAGGCAGAAGCTCTAAAGCTGCCTGAACACTCTCGGGTGTGTGTGTACGAATCCCTCTCATTGGCAGATGGGGCGCCGATTGCAGTGTCACGCGCTGTTTTTCCGGCGGATCGATTTCCCGACATTCTGACCCACCTCGAACAGGTGACGTCGGTGACCGAAGCATTGCGCAAGTCTGGCCTTGCCGATTACACGCGCTCGTCCACACGGCTGACGGCAAAACTCGCGACCCCGACGCAAGCCAAGCACCTGCGCATCGCCGAAGGTGCACCGATTTTGCGGACAATCAGTATCAACATCGACCCGGCGGGTACGCCGGTAGAATACGGGCACACGTGGTTCGCCGGCGACAGAGTTACGCTGAGTGTCGTGCCGGAGTGACCCGGTCTGATGATGACATGTCCTGCGTTCGCATCTGAATTGTCCATCCGAAATTCCGTGGCACGGATGGCGCCGGTTTGTAAAATCCTCATGCCGGGTTTGTAACTGCTATTTTCTAGTATCGGGTCTCCACCCAAGGACCGGAAGACCGGATCAGACACTCAGCGTAAGCAAACGCAAAACCCGCATTCAAGACATTGCGTGCAGTTGCTGTTTGCCTTTCGTCGAGAGATTGTCTAGACGCGCTCTGTTCGCAGTTGCGGATGCCGGTCGCAGCCTACCCGGCTTTTAAAACAAGGACCAAAACGATGAAGACGCTTGTTATCTGCTCTGGCGGATTAGATTCCGTTTCGCTGGCCCATATGGTCGCGGCGGAAAACGAATTGCTTGGCCTTGTCTCCTTCGACTACGGCCAGCGCCACCGGAAAGAGGTGACGTTTGCGGCGCTTGCAGCAGAGCGTTTGGGCGTGCCGCATGATCTGATCGACATGAGCCATATCGGTCGATACCTCAGTGGATCCGCGTTGACCGACGATCTGGATGTGCCTGATGGGCATTATGCCGAAGACACAATGAAAGTGACTGTTGTGCCCAACCGGAATGCCATCATGTTGGCTGTGGCCTTTGGTATGGCGGCGGCCAAAGGCGCAGATGCGGTGGCCGCGGCTGTGCATGGGGGCGACCATTTCATTTACCCCGATTGCCGGCCGGATTTCATCGAGGCCTTTCAGGCGATGCAGGACAAGGCATTGGATGGTTATGCCAAAGTCACGCTTTATACGCCCTTCGTTCACATTCCCAAATCGCAAATCGTGACCGTCGGACACAAATTTAACACGCCATTTGCAGATACGTGGTCCTGTTACAAAGGCGGTGATTTGCATTGCGGGCGTTGTGGAACCTGTGTTGAAAGACGCGAGGCGTTCGACATCGCCGGCGTTCCGGATCCAACGGTCTATGCCGACCCCGAGTTCTGGAAATCAGCGGTGGGGGACGCGTAATGTTTCGGATCACCAAGGAATTCCACTTTTCGGCCAGCCACCAACTGTGCCACCTGCCCGATGACCATCCCTGTGCGCGGATGCACGGGCATAACTACATTGTCGAGGTCGAACTCAGCGCCGAACGCCTCGATGATAACGGCTTTGTTCTGGATTATCGCGAACTGTCTCCGTTGAAGCGATATATTGATGATGAATTGGACCACCGTCACCTGAACGATGTCTTTGGTCACGACATGGTCACCTCTGAACGGCTGGCGCAGGACATCTATGATTGGTGCCGCAGCAGATGGGGTCAGGTGACGGCTGTCCGTGTCTCGGAAACGCCTAAAACCTGGGCGGAATATCGGCCGTGACCCGGTTGCGCATCACGGAAATTTTTGGTCCGACCATCCAGGGGGAAGGCTCAGTCATTGGCGTGCCCACGGTTTTTGTGCGCGCAGGCGGGTGCGATTATCGCTGTACTTGGTGTGACAGCTTGCATGCCGTTGACCCGATCCATCGCAGCGAATGGACCCCAATGACCGTGGATGAGATCATGTCCCAAGTGCGAACCCTTTCGGGAGGCGCGCCGCTGACAGTGTCATTGTCAGGTGGTAACCCTGCCATTCAGGATTTTGCACCGCTCATCCAACGTGGACACGCCGAGGGCTTTGGCTTTGTGATGGAGACCCAAGGTTCGGTTGCGCGCGATTGGTTTCGGGATCTGGATACCTTGATCCTAAGTCCTAAACCGCCATCATCAGGTGAAACCGTAGACTGGCGCGCATTTGACGCGTGCCTGAAGCACGCTGATGAGGCGGAGACGGTTTTGAAAATCGTCGTGTTCGATGAACAGGATTACCAATGGGCGCGTGATGTGGCGGGACGATACCCAAACCTGCCACTCTACCTGCAGCCGGGCAATCACACGCCGCCGACGGCTTCTGGTGACGATCTGGATATGAACGGGATCATGAACCGATATGAGTGGTTGATCGAACGCACATTGAATGACCAATGGTTTATCCCCCGCATCCTGCCGCAGCTGCATGTTCTGCTTTGGGGCAACAAGCGCGGTGTCTAACGAAAGGAACGCATGATGTCCGATCAGGATATTTATAAAAACCTCACGCAATTGGGCGGTAAAACAGAATTGCCGAACTCGCCCGAAGAAGCGGTGATGGAAAAGGTGCCGAACCCGCAAGCCGATACGGATTACGCCGTGCGTTTCACGGCGCCCGAGTTTACGTCGCTTTGCCCCATGACGGGACAACCAGATTTTGCGCATATCGTGATTGATTACATCCCCGGCGATTGGCTCGTCGAAAGCAAATCACTCAAGCTGTTTCTGGGCTCGTTCCGAAACCATGGGGCGTTCCACGAGGATTGCACCGTGACCATCGGCAAACGTCTTGTTGATTTGCTGGCGCCCAAATGGTTGCGTGTTGGAGGCTATTGGTATCCACGCGGTGGCATCCCCATCGACATCTTTTTCCAAACCGGCGAACAACCTTCAAATGTCTGGATCCCCGAGCAAGGCGTACCGACTTATCGAGGGCGCGGGTAACACCCATGGCCGGGGTGGCGATGATGCTTGCGCGTTTGCTAAATCCAAAAACGCTTGATTAACCTGCAAATTGGCGCAAGGCTGTCGCAATGAGCTATCAGTCATTAACCCCCTTTCCGGGGCCGCGCGACACCAAGCAGGTGGCCTTTCACCGAACCGAACTATCCGTCATTCTGTCTCTCTATGGCCGCATGGTCGCGGCGGGTGAATGGCGCGACTACGGTATTTCTTCACTGCGGGATGTCGCCGTCTTCTCGGTCTTTCGCCGAACAGCGGAAACGCCGCTCTACCGGATCGAAAAACGCCCGAAACTGCGCCTGCGGCAGGGTGAATACGCTGTTATTGGCCCCGAGGGTCAGATTTTGAAACGTGGGTCCGATCTGAAAACAGTTTTGCGGGTTCTCGAACGCAAACTGATTAGAGTTGTAGACTGATTTATGCGTAGCGCTTTTTGTGTCCTCGCGGCCCTTCTGCCAGGTGCGGCAATGGCCAATCCCTGCCCGGCGTTGCACAACATTCTGGCGCAGGCGGAAGCCGGGTTCCCAGGCGGTGCATCATCCCTGATTCAACCAGACGCTGGAAAGTGCACGCTTTCGCAAAATCAGAACGGTGCTCAGACATATCTTTGCTACTGGGAATTTCCGTATCGGGACAATGCCGCAATCAAACGGTTTACCGTGCTGGACGACCAACTCAAAACCTGTTTTCCATCGGCCGCGCCGTTGCCAGAGGACACTATTGTAAACCATCCGGATTCTTATGATCTCAGACGCTATCGCGAAGGCAACACCGTGGTCTCCGCATCGCTCAAAGACAAAGCCGGGTTGGCGCAGAGCCTTGTTTTCTTGCGTGTGGAACAGACGGCGGATTGATCAACTTCAGCGCTGTGTTGCTCGTACCAGATTGAGGCACGCGGGAACATGTATCCCGCTTTTTGTCGAAAAGCTGGCAAGGCGCTCCGCCACCAGAGACTCGACCCTTTCAATGTCTTCTTCGGTGCCTTCGCGATCCGAGATAATGCGCGACGCCGGGCCGACACGCGTTGCAAATGAGGCGATGTCTGCAAGGGAACCCATGGGTGTCAGCGACAATTTGATTTCGGTTACCTGCACGTTTTGCCAACCTGCATTGCGCAACAGCGTTTCCACATAATCGCGATCGTCAAATGCCATGGGGCCGGGTGCGCGCGGATCAGATGGGGCGGGCTGGCCTACAACCTCGACGGCCGCTTGCGCGGGCGTGCTGAACCACGGATTCGCGGTCAATCGGGACCACGCCATAAATACCAATTCTCCACCGGGTTTGACGGCGCGCCTT
Organism: Roseovarius sp. JB2-10; assembly: GCF_055693585.1. Lineage (NCBI taxonomy): Bacteria > Pseudomonadati > Pseudomonadota > Alphaproteobacteria > Rhodobacterales > Roseobacteraceae > Roseovarius > Roseovarius sp. JB2-10. The sequence goes on from NZ_CM146337.1 coordinate 1,254,024, forward strand.
ATATTGTGAAATGCCGCCTCTGGCTCTTCAAAAAACATCACGCCGAAACGGGATAGTACCATGTCAAAATGCGCGGGTTCGAAGGGATATGTCTGCGCATCGCCGGAAACAAACGTGACATTGTCGATCCCGGCTTCACGCGTTCGGTGTTCAGCAAGCTCCAGCAGAATGTCCGAGATGTCCGCCCCAGTCACATGACCTGCGGAGCCGACCAAACCCGCCGTCGCCATCGTGCTGGCACCGGTGCCACATCCAATGTCCAATACACGTGCCCCGGCGCTTGGGCTGGCTTCCGCCAGTAATCTGTCCAGCACCGGTTGCAAAAGCGTATCCAACTGTACCTGACAATCCACCCATTGCTGGGCTGAACGCCAATAGTTTGATTGAAATGCTTGCGGGTCTTCGGACATGTATGTCACGCGTTATTTTGCATCGCCATGATGCACAGAATTTCGAACATGACCGACACGCCGAGAAACGCAGTGCCACCACTTGCATCGAAGGGCGGTGACACCTCCACCATATCGGCGCCAACGATTTTGAGGCCCTGCAGTTCCCGACACACTTGCAGCGCTTGATAACTGTTTGGACCGCCCACTTCGGGCGTGCCCGTGCCCGGTGCGAATGTAGGGTCGATGAAATCGATGTCGTAGCTTACATAAGTTTTGGCATCCCCGGCAATCTCGCGCGCCTCCGCCATGACGTCCTCAACGCCGCGGGCATGGAATTCCTCGATCAGGATGAGGCGAATACCATTGGCTTTGGCAAAGTCGCGATCTTCCGTATCGTACATGGTTCCGCGAATACCGATCTGGACGATCCGTTTGGGGTCCAGCAGGCCTTCTTCCACGGCGCGTCTGAAAGGCGTGCCGTGGGTATACATTGTGCCACCGAAATACGAATGAAAGAGATCCGTATGGCTGTCAAAATGCACCATCCCCATAGCGCCATGTGTCTTGGCCAACGAACGCAGTACAGGAAGTGAAGTGAGGTGATCACCGCCCGCGGTCAGCGGTACAATATCAGCCGCCAGAACCTGATCATAAAAAGCGGTGATCCGTTCCATACTATCGATAATGTCGGCCGGATTGGGGCCCACGTCGCCCAGATCGGCACAATTGGCCGCCTCAAACGGGCGCGTTCCCGATACAGCGTGTTGCGCGCGCATCATTGTCGATGCATCGCGCAATTGGCGTGGCCCGTGACGCGGGCCGGGTCGATTGGTGGTGCCGCTGTCCCATGGCACGCCGATCAGGCCAATCTGCACATCATCATACCGATCATGACCATGGGGTACATATGGCAAGCGCATGAAGGTCGGAACACCGGCAAAACGCGGTAAATCAAAGCCCGAAACAGGGTGAAAAAACGGGTCGCTCATGAAGGTCCTCCCAGACGTTTTCGTGCGGTCACCGGGCCATCGCCCAGCGCTTGTATTCTGTCGATGGCATCCTGTAACCGTTCAAATGCCACGGCCATATGAAATGCATTTGCGTGCAAAATCGTATCTGCGTCCGCCACCCAAGCGACATGTCCTTTCCAGAAAAGCAAATCTCCCCGGCGCAGGGTTGCATCGTCCGGTAAGGCGTGACCAAGCGAGGTCTCCTGCATATCGCTATCGCCCGGGCAAGGTATGCCGCATGCCAAACACGCGGCCTGCACCAATCCGGAGCAGTCTATGCCAAAGCCCGAATTTCCGCCCCAAAGATAGGGCGTGCCCAGGTAAATTTCTGCCACGGCAACGGGGTCCAGTGCGGTGGTTCGTAACGGCGACAAATGTACCTTGGGTACAAAACCATTCGGGGTTTCGGCAAATCTGCCAGCGTCTTGGCTCACGCGCAGTTGGCTCATATGGCTCAACGCGGATATCTCATGCGCTTTGAAATTCGGTTCCGGGTAGAGATGTGTGCTCCGGGCGTGCACCCAATGGGTTGGCGTTTCGGGTTCTCCTAAAAGACTACTTTGCAGATAGCCGACATACCCATCCCGTTTGAGTTGAACAAAGGACCAACCTTCGTGGCTTTCAAATTCGGTCACCACTTCACCGCTCACAACCTGGCGGTCCCGTTTGCCATGCGGCGCGTTCAACAGATCCGCGACGGGCGCGGTTACACGACGCGCCGCCCCCGCTGTAAATTGCGGCACCTCAACGGTACCGCGTAGGTGATCCGCGGCAACGCGATCATTGGCAGGGGTTAATCGGCGGTCTGTCACAGGCCCAACACATCCGGAAGTGCCTCAAGAAGTGCGCGGGCACCCATGCCAACGCCGCCTTTTGGCCGGGCAGGTGCGGCGGACGGGCTCCAGCCATAGATGTCAAAATGCGCGTAAGGACTGTCACCCGCAAAGCGACGCAGAAACAGCGCGGCCGTGATGGATCCGGCAAAGCCACCTTTGGGCGCGTTATCCAGATCGGCAATGCCGGGTTCGATCATCGCCTCGTAGGGCGTGTGAAAAGGCAGCCGCCAGACAGGATCAGCAACCTTTTTCGCCGCATCCTCCAGCGCACTCACCATGGCATCGCTATCGGTGTAATAGGGCGCGAGGTCAGGACCGACCGCCACACGTGCGGCACCGGTTAGGGTCGCCATCGAAATCATAAGATCGGGTTTGGCTTCGGCGCCGAGGGCCAGGGCATCTGCCAAAACCAATCGTCCCTCGGCATCGGTGTTGTTGATCTCAACTGTCATACCATTGCGCGCCGTCAGGATATCGCCGGGCCGATAGGCATTGCTGCTAACCGAGTTTTCGACTGCAGGGATCAACACACGCAATTGCACGGGCAGATTTAGCCCCATGATCATATGGGCAAGCCCCAGCACGGTTGCGGCACCACCCATGTCCTTTTTCATCAGCCCCATGCTGCCACCGGGTTTGAGGTTGAGGCCGCCAGTATCGAAACACACGCCTTTGCCCACCAGCGTCAGCGTGGGGCCCGTCGTACCCCAGGTCATATCAATCAACCGCGGCGCCCGGTCAGACGCGCGCCCAACCGTGTGGATCATAGGGAAATTTTGCTCCAACAGGTCGGCGCCTGCGATCACATTTATCGAAGCATCATGTTGGGTCGCCAAATCCTGGCATGCCGCTTCAAGCTCTGCAGGACCCATGTGGAAGGCTGGCGTGTTGATCAGATCTCGCGTCAGTGCTTCGCCGGCCGCGATCACTTCGACCCGCTTCGCATCACATCCATCTGGTGGTACCAGTCGCGCCTTGGCCGGTTTTTGATCGCGGTATCGATCAAACGCGTACCCTGTCAGCAACCAACCCAGAGCTTCTTGTTCGATGTGTGCCGGGTCAAGACCGCGCAGTTCATAGTTCCCTTCAGGCAAACTCGCCGCGACACTGGCCAAATGAAACCGCCCACGTGCCCGTGCGGCTTCTGTTCCATAGCCAGCCAGTGCCATTGCAATGCTGCCATCGGTACCCGGGATAACCAAACTGCTGCCAAGACTTGCTGAGAAGCCGTTGGCCTGAACCCATGATGCCACATCATCTGTTTGTCTTTTCAGCCAATCCTCCAGGCCATCGCTTTCGATCACATGGAGTGGGCAGACATCTACCGCTTCAGTGGAGAATTCTAAGGACATCGCGACGGGCTTTCTAAGCGGGGTTTTTCTGTACCCAGCCTATCGCTCTGACCAACAGCTTCAAGACATCAAATTGAGAGGTCCTGCAATTCCCATATTTCTGACAGAGAGCGTTCGCCTATCCGCAACAACCGCGCCATGGTGGCCGAAAGTGCGATATTCTCACCCGCGTCGATACAAATTGTGACGTCCAGTGCCACTTGCGCCAGAAGACTCATGCCGATTTGCTCGGAAATAGCCACCAGGCTACGGGCGCTTTTGCGCATTTCATGATGCCGCATCTCGCGATAGCACCGTTCCGTATGTGACAGCCGTGCTGCCAATTCTTCCAAGGCACGGCACACAACGTCCTCGGCACCCGCCTCGCCCAACTGGCTGTAAAGCTCTTCCAGCCGGTCGGGATTAAGCCGCACCACTTCGTTTTGTCTCAATAAGGTTACGTGTTCCACAATCTCACCTAAGCATTTCTGCCCCCATAGTGGAGATGACTATGGGGCTCAGTTCTTCCGAATTTGTTGAGGTGCGAAGCTTTTCTCTCTCGAAATCTCGTCAAATTACGAGTATCTCGCGCTTTGTCAGACGATAAAGCGGAAGAAACGATGAAGAATGCCAAACCACTGCCCGGTTACCTGATACAGCGTTTTCATGGTTGGAAGGCCACGGCATATGCCGAAAACCAAGCCTGGTATCGAAGATTGGCCGAATCCGGACAACATCCTAGAGCAATGGTGATCTCCTGCTGTGACAGCCGTGTGCATGTCACGTCTGTTTTCGGCGCAGATCAGGGCGAATTCTTTTTGCACCGCAATATTGCCAACCTCGTCCCGCCCTATGTGAGTGATGGTGCGCAGCACGGCACGTCAGCCGCAGTCGAATACGCCGTTCAGGCGTTGAAGGTCGCGCATGTTATCGTGCTGGGCCATTCAAACTGTGGTGGGGTCAAAGGTTGCCACGATATGTGTTCTGGGGTTGCGCCGGAACTGGAAGAAAAATCTTCGTTCGTTGGTCGGTGGATGGATATTCTGCGCCCCGGATACGAACGTGTAAAAGAAATTGCCGATCCCGAGGAGAGAACTAAGGCGCTGGAAAAAGAAGCGGTTCTGGTGTCGCTGGAAAACCTCATGACCTTTCCGTTTGTGAAAGAGGCGGTCGATGGCGGCAAGCTGTCATTACACGGCCTGTGGCACGACATCGGCGAAGGCGGGATCGAGCAATACACGGTTGAAACGGGCGCGTTCACGCCAGTTTGACCCTATTATTCTCGGAGTTTCGAAAAAGGCTTAGAATTTACCTGCGCTGATCCGCAACTGACGGGCCCGTGCCAGGATTGCATCTTCGACGGCGCGCTGAGTTGCGTCGCTGACCGGGCCGCGCTGCGTTTGCAATGACACTTTGAGCGATCGCGCATCCAAAGCCGGGTCGCTGATCAACACAGTCGCACGATACGCCTGACCACCGCCGGGCGGACGACCATAGCCGGTTGAAATTACGCCCGTGAACGGATCCGCAGCCTGAATCGGCAGGAAGTTGAGCACATCAAGCGATGCATTCCACAAAAACCGGTTCACTTTCACTTCTGACGCGCCGGCGCCGCGGAAGGCATCAAACAATCCGCCCTTCGCAGGTGGTCTCTTCTCGCGGCCGGAAGGAACGCCGGTATCTTCATCTACTTTGGCGTTTTTGAACCCACCGCACGAGGCGACCATCAAAACACAGGCCAGCGCAAGGCCGATTTTCTTCAAACGCACGTGGATCATTTTACCATCCGGAATTGTTTCTTTACTCTAGTAGCCAACGCAGGACAGTCGAGCAAGGTGTTAACTGCACTGAGCACGGGCCAGCGGGGGCAAAGCGCAGTGGAGGCGCACCAAAAGAACGGTGAGCCGCAGATTTCGCCAAACATCGATTGCATCTGCGGTGCTTGGCGTTTTATCCCTGACGTAACCGCAAGACGTAACCCTGAAAGAGGCCCCTGCCGTGAGCTTGTCTGACATCACAGCACGTATTCACAAAGCTGCAAGTGCCGCTGATCGTGATCCCGCAGATGTGACGCTGATCGCCGTATCCAAAGTGCAGCCAAATGAACGCGTGGCGCATGTTTTGCAGGAAGGTCACAGATGTTTTGGCGAAAACCGGGTGCAGGAAGCCGCGGGTAAATGGCCTGATTTCAGCGAGCAGTTTGAGGGCGTAGATCTTCACCTGATTGGCCCGCTGCAGACCAACAAGGCGCGCCAGGCCTTCGAGCTGTTTCAGACCATTCATTCCGTCGATCGGCCAAAATTGGCCAAGATAATTGCACGGCTCGCCGAGGAAACCGGCCACTGCCCAGACGTATTTTTGCAGGTCAATACCGGGGAAGAGGCGCAAAAGGCGGGCGCCTTGCCGGCCGATGCTGACGCGTTTGTGGCGGACTGCCGTGCCATGGATTTACCGGTCAAAGGGCTGATGTGCATTCCGCCCGTGGATGAAGAGCCAAGTCTGCATTTTGCCCTGCTGGCCAAAATTGCCGAACGAAACGGTCTGACGGGTCTGTCGATGGGGATGAGCAGTGATTTTGAAACTGCCATCGCCCTGGGCGCTACCCACATTCGGGTGGGAAGCGCCATTTTTGGGGCCCGTGACTACGGCTAGGCTGGCTCAGAATCCCTCAACCACAATCTTACCCTTGGCGGTACCGGCCTCGATCATCGCATGGGCTGCGCGCAGATTTTCCGCGTTGATCGGACTCAGGACCTGATCCAGCGTGGTGCGGATGCGGCCTGCGTCGATCTCTGCCGCCACATGGTTCAGCAGATCATGTTGTTCGACCATATCGGGTGTTTCAAATTTTGCCCGTGCAAACATGAATTCCCAATGCAGGCTGGCGGCCTTGGTCTTCATCCCTGCCATCGGCATCGGCAGATCTGTGTCATCAATGGTCACTATTCCACCCTGGGGGCGGATCAATTCAACGGCCGTTTCCCAATGGCGCATGTCATTGAAAATGGCGATGTGATCGACGTGTTGGAATCCAAGCGCACGCACTTGTGCCACCATATCTTCGCGGTGGTTGACCACGTGGTCTGCCCCCAATTCAGTGACCCATGCCGTGGTTTCCGGGCGGGAAGCCGTGGCAATGACAATCAGCCCGGCCGCCTTGGCCAACTGGATGCCAATGGAGCCCACGCCACCCCCGGCACCGATGATGAGCACCGTTTCGCCAGCGTTTGCACCATTTCTATCAATTTCAAGGCGGTCAAAGAATGCCTCATAGGCGGTGATCGTGGTCAACGGAAGGGCGGCGGCTTCGGCAAAATTGAGCGACGCAGGTTTGCTCCCGACAATCCGTTCATCACCAGCTGAAACTCTGCGTTGGACCCCGATCGCGTGATATCGCCCGCATAATAGACCGCATCACCCGGTTTGAAGAGCGTGACATCTTGCCCGACGGCGTCAACCACGCCGCTTGCATCCCACCCCAAAACTCTGGGCGGGTCCTCGACCGTATCACCGCCGCCACGACGCACTTTGGTATCTACGGGGTTCACCGAGATCGCCCGCACAGCGACCCGCAAATCCCGGCCCGTGGGTTCGGGTTTGGGCAGATCGACATCTTTGAACGCATTTGTGTCTTTGATCGGCAAGTAATGGGTGAGTGCGACAGCTTTCATCTTCAATTCTTTCAATGTGACATGCGATTTGGAGTCAGTTCGCGGAACCAAATTTTCTCAAACATACCAACCGTGACCGACATGAAGCCGCGTAGATGGCCGTATTGACCGGAATGCTTCCTGTGATTGTCAGCTTTTGCATCAAACGGCCTCCTGCACGCGCGATTACACCATAGATAGCTGCTTGCTTTGGTCGGATAAACGGGCATGATACGGAATCATAATCCGGATTTACCGTATAATGCTGCTTGACAATTTGGCGCTATTCAATGTCATCGTGGAGAAAGGAAGCCTGGCCGCCGCCGGGCGCGAAGTGGGTCTTTCCTCAACCACTGTCTCCGAGCGTCTTTCAGCGCTTGAGGCACATTTTGGTGTTGTTCTGCTCAATCGCACGACACGGGCAATAAGCTTGACCGAAGAGGGACGACAATTGCTGGATGGGGCGCGTCATGTGTTGGATGAAGTCGCCGATCTGGATGCTCGCATACGCCATGGCGCAGAGACGCTATCTGGACCGATCCGCATGAGCGCCCCAAGTGATATTGGCCGCACGGTTGTCTCTGATGAGGTCGCCCTCTTCCTTCGGGATCATCCGTCGATCTCTATCGATCTGCATTTGTCCGATGGCTATGTGGACATTGTAGGACAGGGTATCGATATTGCGTTGCGCCTAGGGGTTATTACCGACAGCAGTCTGCGGGTCCGCCCGCTGGAACATCGCCGCCGCTTGCTTTGCGCGGCTCCGTCCTATCTCAGCCGCCATAAGGCACCTGCGGCACCTGTTGATTTGCTGGATCACAATTGCCTTGTCATGCGGTTTGGCACGACATTGGACAATGTTTGGACATTCGGACCCGATGCGACGAAGCAAGTGATCACGGTCAGTGGCGACAGGGTTGCAAACGATGGTGCTCTGGTGCGGCAATGGGTTTTGGCAGGCGATGGCATCGCCCTGAAATCAGAGCTGGACGTGGCAACGGATATCAAAGCTGGGCGTCTGATTGAGCTTTTGCCGCGATTTGCGCAACCTGCATTACCATTTCAGATGCTGTTTCCGCCCAGCCGTGCCCAGCCCCGGCGGGTGCAGGCATTGGCAGATCGGTTGGCCCAACGATTCAAAAACCGTAACGCGCTCACCGATCACCGTTTGCAGATGATCAGGCGGCTTTCCGGGGTCAGCCGCCGTGCAATCCAGCGCAGATCTGCCCGGCGAAATGCGACGCAGCCTTCTGTCGGAAACCCAGGTCGTCGCCATTGATGAATAAAGATACAGGATCCCCGCCCCGGCACTGATTTGGGCCAGTTCCAATCGGTCACGATGATCAAATCGTACAAGGGGTCCGCTCGGCGCAAAACCTCATGACTATAAGGATAAGGAGCCCTGACCATCAGATTATAGTCTTCATGACCTACATCATCTGACCACAAATCCCGCGGTTTAATGGGGAGTGCCCATCCCACGGGGCGCGCCATGCGATCCGGCCGGTAGAGCATGCCGACAATATGGTGCACGCCTTCTGGCGTCCCCTGATCCCCTTCACGTTTGTCACTTCGAATGCCACCGCGGCCGATCGTGCAGGGAAATCGGCGACCCAGAAAGCGCAGACCGGTTGGGGTGAGAACAAGATCGTGGGATTTCATGGTCTCAGACTGCCCCAGTCCCGGACGCAAGGAAAGTGGGATTTGCAGGGCCAATCTGTCGCCAAGACGTCACCGCTGTGGCAGGAGGTGTTCAGACATGGTTTGCGGACGACCTGTTTTGGGTTGGCAACTGCAGCAAATATGCCTATAGACCGCCCGATACATGCGCGTGATGCCCGCTTAGGCAAGAATCAATCCCGAGAGATCGGGGCCCGGTTCGGGGTATCGCACACGCATCGCAACAGACACTGAACCAGATCAAGGGTTAGATTCACATGGCCAACACGGCACAGTCAAAAAAACGGGCACGTCAGAACGAAAAGCGTTTTGCGGTCAACAAAGCGCGCCGGTCGCGCATTCGTACACACTTGCGTAAAGTTGAAGAGGCAATCGCTTCTGGTGACAAAGATGCCGCACTGTCTGCGCTACGAGCCGCTCAACCCGAGCTTATGCGTGGCGTCACAAAGGGCGTCTTCCACAAGAACACGGCATCGCGCAAAATTTCTCGCCTCTCGGCACGTGTGAAGGCCTTAGGCTGAACAAGGCCCGCTAAGGTATTGAACAAAAAAGGCGCTGTATCATCCAGCGCCTTTCTTAACTTCCGGCCTTAAATACAAAGCAACAGATTCTTTTTGCTGAAACGCGTTGTCAAGAAAGAAGAGTAGTTGCCGGACTGCGTATGAGCTTGCTAGTTTCGACAGGCGATTCACGCTTGGGGGGACAGGCTGCTAGCGAATCCGGACCATCCTATGGGGATAGGATTGGCGGATTTGAACGGGGGTTTCCCCGGCCATGTCTTACAGGTTTGTGCCGCGACACAGAACATTCGTGCAAGGCTGCATTTTGTAAATGCAGAACACACCAATTGTGATGGTCGTCTGGTGCATTTTAAGTCCGATCCATGGGCTTTCCACCGGTTGCTGCGGGCAATTGGACAGGAAAGGTCTGTGTCGAACTTGTCCAGCGGAATCGTGGAGCGGCGGAGGTCGGGGAGTACCTGCGCAAAACTGACAGGTAAACGCGTTTGAGGCGGGGAAGTATGACACAAGACCAATGGGGCGAACTCAAAAAAGAATTACTGAAATCGGTCGGGACAAATAACTACAAGAATTGGATCGAGCCGCTTGAACTGGAAAATGTCACCGACGGCGTGGCGACTTTCACGGTGCCGACAAGTTTTCTGGGAAACTATGTGTCGCACAATTTCGGCGATCTGATCCTCTATCAGATGAACACGCTGTCGCCGTCCATTCGCCGCATTAAATTCCGCGCCGCCGCAAACTCCGTCTCGAAACCAACGGCACCGGCGCGCACGACACAGCACGTACCGGCAACATCCGTCGACGGGTTTATGCCTGCGGCACCTCTCGATGACCGGTTTACCTTTGATACGTTCGTGGTTGGCAAACCCAACGAACTCGCCCACGCCGCGGCCAAGCGCGTGGCTGAAGGGGGCCCTGTCACCTTCAACCCGCTCTTTCTGTACGGCGGCGTGGGCCTTGGTAAAACCCACCTGATGCACGCCATCGCCTGGGAGCTTCAGGCCCGCCGCCCCGACTTGAATGTCGTCTATCTGTCGGCGGAGCAATTCATGTACCGGTTTGTTCAGGCCTTGCGGGATCGCAAGATGATGGATTTCAAACAGGTCTTCCGCTCGGTCGATGTGCTGATGGTCGATGACGTGCAATTCATCGCGGGTAAAGACAGCACGCAAGAGGAATTTTTCCACACTTTCAATGCCTTGGTGGATCAGAACAAGCAAATCATCATTTCTGCTGATCGCGCACCCGGTGAGATCGAGAACCTGGAAAACCGGATCAAGTCGCGTTTGCAGTGTGGGCTGGTTGTGGACCTGCACCCAACGGATTACGAACTGCGCCTTGGCATTTTGCAATCCAAGGCCGAGCTTTTTGGCGCGCAGTATCCAAACCTACACATGAACCAAGGTGTATTGGAGTTTTTGGCGCACCGGATCAGCACCAATGTGCGCGTCCTCGAAGGCGCGATGACCCGGCTCTATGCGTTTGCATCGCTGGTTGGTCATCAGATCACGCTGGAACTCACACAGGACTGTCTGGCTGATGTGCTGCGCGCCTCCGAGCGCAAGATTTCGATCGAAGAGATCCAACGCAAGGTTTCGGATCACTACAATATACGCCTCAGCGACATGATCGGCCCCAAACGCGTGCGCAACTTTGCCCGTCCACGTCAGGTGGCGATGTATCTCTGTAAGCAGATGACCAGCCGTTCGCTTCCAGAAATCGGCCGGTGCTTTGGCGGGCGCGACCACACCACCGTGATGCACGGGGTCAAACGCATCGAGGAGCTACGCGCTCAGGATGGGCAAATCGCCGAAGACCTCGAATTACTGCGGCGCACACTGGAAAGCTGAGTCCTTTTCACAACGGTTTCCCTGTCCAAGCAACGCTTTGGGCAGGGTGCCCTTGACCCTCCGGGGAATACAGCGGAAAACGCAATAAAAGGCTTGAGCCGAAGGGGGAAGGTGGTACCTTGCTCTTCCGGCATCGAACCGGCACCTGGACAGGGAGCGAGGGTATGAAACTCAGCATCGAACGCGGCACGTTGCTCAAGGCCGTTTCTCAGGCGCAATCCGTTGTCGAGCGTCGCAACACGATCCCTATCCTGGCAAATGTTTTGATCGAAGCAGAAGGCAGTGACGTAAACTTCCGCGCCACCGACCTCGATATCGAGGTGGTCGACAAGGCCCCCGCGCAGGTCGAGCGGGCAGGGGCAACCACCGTCTCTGCCGTCACCTTGCATGAAATCGTACGCAAGCTTCCTGATGGTGCGTTGGTCACGCTGAGCGACGATGGTACCTCCGGTCGATTGACGGTTGAGGCCGGGCGCTCAAACTTCAATCTGGCAACCCTGCCGAAGGAAGACTTCCCGGTGATGGCGTCTTCGGAATACGCCTGCAATTTTTCGGCCAAAGCCCCCGATCTACGGCGGCTCTTCGACAAGTCGAAATTTGCAATTTCAACTGAAGAAACAAGATATTACCTGAATGGCGTCTACATGCATGTGTCGGATGCCGAAGGCGGTAAGATGCTGCGTTGCGTGGCCACAGATGGCCACCGTTTGGCGCGCATCGATGCTGATCTGCCAGACGGTGCTGCGGACATGCCCGGCGTGATTGTGCCGCGCAAAACTGTCGGTGAATTACGTAAGTTGCTGGAAGACGACGACATGAAAATTGCCGTCTCGGTTTCTGAAACCAAGGTGCGGTTTGCAACACCGGATATCACGCTGACCTCCAAGGTTATCGACGGGACTTTCCCGGATTACACACGCGTCATTCCGCAGGGGAATACGCGCAAGATGGAAGTTGATGCCGCCGAGTTCGCGCAGGCCGTTGACCGTGTGGCGACCGTCAGTTCCGAACGCTCACGTGCTGTCAAACTTGCGCTCGACGAAGACCGGTTGGTTTTGTCTGTCAACGCGCCTGATAGCGGCGCCGCAGAAGAAGAATTGGCCGTTGCTTACGGCGATGAGCGGCTCGAGATCGGCTTCAATGCCAAATACCTCCTCGAAATTGCCAGTCAAGTTGATCGCGAAAACGCGGTTTTCCTGTTCAACTCGGCCGGAGATCCGACGCTGATGCGTGAGGGCAACGACACAAGTGCCGTCTATGTTGTCATGCCGATGCGGGTATGAGGCAAACCGGCTGACGTCCTTAATAGGGCCGACTTTATAGCGCAAAATTCGAGGCAGTTTCACGTCTGACACGCTTGTCAGATCATATAGGCAATCACGCGTATTTACTTGGATCAGGTTCCCGAGAACAATGGTGAAGTATCGAGTGATATGCACGCTGATTGTTTTCGGCGTACTGGGGGTAACAAGTATTTTGGCCTTTGTTAGACTTCGTTGCTGTGTCCCATCCCCAAATAGATCGCACACAAGTCCAAAGTTCCGGCCGTAAGAACTGGCGTTGCAGCAAACCACTTCAAGGTAAGCTGCAGCGCCTTTTTCGTTTTCGCCATGTCCCGTTCCACCGGATACCCACGGATCCTTTCCCGGCGGCTGTCGCAGGCGGCACGCGAATTATGCCGGTTATTGTCTCTGGTAAGCGACCCTCTCTTCAGGCTAATTCGGTGCTATGGGGCTCTATCTCTCTTCTCTGACGCTGTCGCATTTCCGCTCGCATAAATCGGCGGCGTTGGATCTGGATGCGCGTCCCATTGCTATTTTTGGGCCCAACGGTGCGGGTAAGACCAATATCATCGAGGCCGTATCGCTTTTCTCGCCGGGGCGGGGGCTGCGCCGGGCGTCCGCACTTGATATGACCCGTCGGCCTGAGGCGTTGGGCTGGAAACTAAAGGGCGTCCTGCACGCGTTGAATCAGGTGCACGAAGTGGAACTCTGGTCCGAGCAGGGCGCCGCCCGTCAAAGCCGCATCGACGAAAAGGCCACCGCACAGATTTCTCTGGGGCGCATTGCCCGCGTATTGTGGTTGATCCCGGCCATGGACCGTCTCTGGATCGAGGGGGCAGAAGGGCGCAGACGATTTCTGGACCGCATGACCCTCAGCTTCTTTCCGGCCCATGCCGAAGTGTCATTGGCCTATGAAAAGGCCATGAGGGAGCGGAACCGGTTGCTGAAAGATCAGGTGCGCGACGGGCATTGGTATGTTGCCGTCGAGCGGCAGATGGCAGAAGCTGGGGTGGAAATTCACCAGAACCGTCTGGCGGCCCTGTCGCAGATCGCAGACGCGCAGAGACAGGCAGAAACGGCTTTTCCTACGGCCGAGCTGGAATTGACCCAAACCGAGGGTGAAATGCCCATGACCGAGTCCGATCTGCGCGATGCCCTCAGTGAAAGCCGTTTTCGCGATCTGGCTGCCGGACGGACGCTTGTGGGGCCGCACCGGGCCGATCTTTACGGTGTCTATGCCGCCAAGGGCGTGCCCGCGCGCGATTGTTCCACGGGTGAACAAAAGGCGCTGCTGGTCTCACTCATCCTCGCCAACGCCCGTGCATTGGCAGTAGAGTTTGGCGCGCCACCTCTGCTGCTTCTGGATGAGGTGGCCGCTCATCTGGATGCCAGTCGCCGGGCGGCACTTTATGATGAGATTTGCGGACTGGGTGCTCAGGCTTGGATGACGGGTACAGGCCGAGAATTGTTTTCCGAGTTAGGGGGCGGGCACAGTATATCGAAGTGACGGATGCAGATGGTACCTCTTCCGTTGCCACATCCACCTGACCAAAGTGCTTAGTGTCGATACGGTCATTCAGGCCAGACCAACTGTTGACCCTCAAGCAACATGAAGGGATAGGTTGTTCCATCAGGCGCAACCCAAATGTGACCTGGTCCTTGTCGGCGAATGCCATAGGCCTCCCAATTGCTCTCGCCGCCGCTCCACCAGCTTTCGTAGGCGGACCCGTCATCGCTGATGCGCCACTTGCCGCGGGCTGAGCGTTTCCCCTTAGGGGCATAGTATGTCGTGCCGTCTGCGGCGAAATACTGGCGATAGACACCGTCGTTCCAGTCGCCGATTGCCGTCTTATCGGTCAGCAAGTCGGCAATGGCCTGACCAGAGATCTTGCCCACATCCGCCGCCCAACCCGGAAGGGCCGCAAACGCGGAAAACACGCCCGCGATTATGCCTGTCGTAATTCTTGGCGAACACATCTGGACGCTCCCTTTCCGGCTTTGGATACGTTGGGCTCAGATTGACACCAAACGCAACGCGGATCATCACAATCCACGCTGAACCTGCGTTGTCCCTAATGCAACGGAAACCACAAAATATTGTGGTCTGCGCGTGACAATCCCCCCAGAAAATCGTATAAAATGGTAAAATTACTAAGGGAAATTCGCATGTCCGAACCCGCCGTGTCGCCAGAAGAATATGGCGCCGATTCTATCAAGGTTCTCAAAGGCTTAGAAGCTGTCCGCAAACGCCCTGGCATGTATATCGGTGACACCGATGATGGCAGCGGCTTGCATCATATGGTCTATGAGGTTGTCGATAACGGCATTGACGAGGCTTTGGCCGGTCATGCGGACCGCGTAACTGTAACAATTCACGCCGATTCCAGCGTTTCCGTCAGCGATAATGGCCGCGGTATTCCCGTCGAAACCCACGAAGAAGAAGGCGTGTCAGCCGCCGAAGTCATCATGACCCAGCTTCATGCTGGCGGTAAGTTTGACAGCAATTCCTACAAGGTGTCTGGCGGCTTGCACGGCGTGGGTGTTTCGGTGGTGAATGCCCTATCGGATTGGCTGGAACTGCGCATCTGGCGCAACGGCAAAGAACATGTGGCTCGGTTCGAGGGTGGCGACACCGTTGATCACTTGAAAGTCGTCGGTGATGCAGGCGACCGTAAGGGGACGGAAGTTCGGTTTCTGGCCTCGACGAAGACGTTTTCCAACCTTGAATACCAATATGAAACGCTGGAAAAACGATTGCGCGAATTGGCGTTTTTGAATTCCGGCGTGCGCATCATTCTGCGCGACGAGCGTCCAGCCGAAGCACTGGAAACCGAGCTGCATTACGATGGCGGCGTCAAAGAATTCGTCAAATATCTGGATCGCCACAAATCACCGATGATGCCCGAGCCGATTTTCATTACCGGCGAAAAAGACGATATCGGCGTTGAGGTCGCGATGTGGTGGAACGATAGCTACCACGAGACCGTGCTGCCCTTTACCAACAACATCCCACAGCGCGACGGCGGCACCCATATGGCGGGCTTTCGTGGGGCGTTGACCCGCACGATCAACAACTATGCGCAGACCAGTGGGATCGCCAAGAAGGAAAAGGTCAGCTTTACAGGTGATGATGCGCGGGAAGGGCTGACCTGTGTTTTGTCGGTCAAAGTTCCTGACCCGAAATTCAGCAGCCAGACCAAGGATAAGTTGGTCAGCTCTGAAGTGCGCCCTGCGGTTGAGGGATTGATGAATGAAAAACTCTCGGAGTTTTTCGAGGAAAACCCGAACGAGGCACGGGTGATTGTTGGCAAGATCATTGAGGCGGCTCTGGCGCGGGAAGCCGCTCGAAAAGCCCGCGACCTGACCCGGCGCAAAAATCCGATGGATATGAACTTCCTGAGTAGCAAGCTCAAGGATTGCTCGGACAAAAACCCGGCAAATACCGAACTGTTTCTAGTCGAGGGTGACAGCGCCGGCGGGTCTGCACAAACCGGACGTGACAGAGCAACGCAAGCAATTTTGCCTCTGAAAGGTAAGATCCTGAATGTCGAACGTGCCAGGTTTGACCGGATGCTGGGCAGCCAGGAAATCGGCAATATGGTGATGGCGCTTGGCACGGGGATCGGGCGGGACGAGTTTGATATCTCGAAGCTGCGTTACCACAAGATCGTCATCATGACCGACGCCGACGTGGACGGCGCGCATATCCGGACCCTTCTTTTGACGTTTTTCTATCGCCAGATGCCTGAACTGATCGACGGCGGATATCTCTATATCGCTCAGCCGCCGCTTTACAAAGTCATGCGGGGCAAGTCTGAGGTTTATCTGAAAGACGAAGCCGAGATGGAAAATTATCTGATCTCGCAAGGGACCGAGGACGCCGTGTTACGATTGGGGTCGGGCGAAGAAATCGTTGGTCAGGATCTGGTGCGTGTCGTCGAAGAAGCGCGACAGATCAAACGTATCCTGGAAGCCTTCCCAACCCACTATCCGCGCCACATCCTGGAACAGGCGGCGATTGCCGAGGCATTTGTTTCGGGCAAAGTGGATGCCGATCTGCAAGGAGTTGCGGACGCGGTGGCTGCGCGGCTGGACCAGATTGCGCTGGAATACGAGCGCGGCTGGATCGGCCGTCCGACGCAGGACAAGGGCATGCGCCTGAGCCGCAGTTTGCGGGGTGTTGAAGAAGTGCGCACATTGGACGGTCAGGTTCTTCGCTCGGGCGAGGCCCGCAAACTGGGACAAATGTCAGCCTCCGTGCGTGAAGTCTACGGCCTGCCGGCATCACTGGTACGCAAAGACCGCTCACAGGTCATTCACGGCCCGCTGGATCTGCTGGATGCGATTCTCAACGAGGGTGAGAAAGGCCTGACCCTGCAACGCTACAAAGGTTTGGGTGAAATGAACCCGGACCAGCTATGGGAAACCACGCTTGATCCGGACGCGCGCACGCTCTTGCAGGTGCGCGTCGATGACGTGGCTGAGGCGGATGATCTCTTTACCAAACTGATGGGGGATGTGGTGGAACCCCGTCGCGAGTTTATCCAACAAAATGCTCTGAGCGTCGAAAACCTCGATTTCTGAGTTCTGGCTGTGTTTCAGAGCGGCCAGAACACCAGAATGGCAGGGATAGAGACCGCCACTACCAGAACTTCCAACGGCAGGCCCATGCGCCAATAGTCACCAAAACTGTATCCACCCGGTCCCAGGATCAGGGTGTTGTTCTTATGCCCGATCGGCGTGAGGAAGGCCGAAGATGCAGCCACCGCCACAGCCATAAGGAACGGATCTGGTGAAACGCCAAGCGTCTGCGCCATCTGGATGCCTACAGGCGCGGCCACAATGGTGGTCGCAGTATTGTTGAGCACGTCAGATAGGCTCATCGTGACGATCATCAACACGGTGAGAATGGCCCAAGGCGGCAAATTGCCCGTCAGGCTGATCAGGCTGCCCGCAATCAATTCGGTGCCCCCGGAATTTTCCAGCGCTGCACCCAAAGGGATCATTGACCCCAATAGAACCACAACTGGCCAGTTGATATGCGTATAAAGCTCGCTGAGGGGAATGATGCGCGTCAGCACATAGGCCACGACCACCAACCCCAAGGCGATCGGCAAATATAACAGTCCCACACTTGCCGCCAGAACGGCCGCGGCAAAAAGGCTGATGGCCAGCCATGTTTTGCTGTCTTGCGTCACCGCCAAACCACGATCAGCCAGTGGCAGGCAGCCCAGCCAATCCGTTACCACTGTGCCCGTGTCTTTAGGCACTAACAGCAAAAGGATATCACCCGGCAGGATAATGGTTTTGCGAACCTGCTTGGTAATTTTCCGGCCTTGCCGCGAAATCCCCATCAACACGGTGCGATGCCGCCAGTTCAGGCCGATGCTTTGCACTGTCTTCCCAGCAATGCGTGCCTCGTTCGGAACAACGATTTCGATAATGTCCAAGCCTTCACCATCGGCTCGGAGTTTTTCTTCCCGTTCCTTGTCCGATAAGGCCAGAGACAGTGCTGCTCGGAATTCATCCAGCGCATCGGGCGTTGCCTCAAGCACCAAGGTATCACCCGCTTTGAGGGGCGTATTGCGCGATGTGCCATAGCGCCGTGCGCCATCGCGAATGAGGCCCAGCAACGCAACATCCGCATTCTGGGCAGCGTCCTCCAATTCACTCAGCCGTTTGCCGATATGGTCCGATTTTTCCGGGATGGTCAGTTCAGCGATATATTGCGCCAACTCGGATGCGTTGATGCCTGCGTCTTCGCGTTTAGGAATCAACCGCCACCCGATCAGCGCCACAAAAATTAGGCCCGCGATGGCTGTAAGGCCCCCGACAGGGGCGAAATCGAACATGCGGAAAGGCTCACCCAATGCATCTTCCCGGAATGACGCGATGATGATGTTGGGCGGCGTGCCGATCAGGGTCGCCATGCCCCCGAGGATCGTAGCGAAACTGAGCGGCATAAGGCTTAAGCCGGGTGAACGCTTTGCCTTGCGCGCGGTTTGCACATCCACCGGCATCAACAGTGCCAGAGCAGCCACGTTGTTCATGAAGGCCGACAAGACACCGCCAATGGCACCCATCAGCGCGATATGAGCCCCAAGGGCGCGCGTGCTGTCGACCAAGGTGCGCGTGATCAGGAAAACAGCACCTGATCGCACCAGGCCTGCCGATACCACCAGCACCAGTGCCACAACGATTGTTGCCGGATGGCCAAAGCCGGAAAACGCATCCTTGGTTTCGACAACACCCAATACAACGCCGACCATCAGCGCCGAAAAGGCCACAAGATCATAGCGGTAGCGACCCCAGAGCAGGAGTGCGAAGACAAGCCCAAAGAGGCTGAAAAGGATTATCTGGTCGGTCGTCATGTAAGGCCTTTCCTGATCGTTCGAACCAAGCGCATCCCACGTGCAAAAGCAACCGGCTTGCGAGCGGGGCAGCGCCTGCCGTATAGAGACGAAAACCAAAGTTTCTGATCGGAGGCACCGCATGGCCGGCCACTCAAAATGGGCAAATATCCAACACCGCAAGGGGCGCCAGGACGCGGCACGCTCCAAGCTATTCTCCAAACTTTCCAAGGAGATAACTGTTGCGGCGAAAATGGGTGACCCTGACCCGGACAAAAATCCGCGCCTGCGTCTGGCCGTCAAAAGCGCCAAGTCGCAATCGATGCCCAACGACAATATCGACCGCGCGATCAAGAAATCCCAGACCGGCGATAGCGAGGATTACAAGGAAATCCGGTATGAAGGCTATGGTCCGGGTGGCGTTGCCGTGATTGTTGAGGCAATGACGGACAATCTGAACCGTACGGCCAGCAATGTGCGATCTACCTTCACCAAGAACGGTGGGAACCTTGGCGAAACCGGCAGCGTTGGTTTCATGTTCGAACGCAAGGGTGAGGTTTCCTACACCGCCGCCGCTGGCGATGCTGATACGGTGATGATGGCAGCGATCGAGGCGGGTGCCGAAGATGTGGAATCATCGGATGACGGCCATATCATCTGGTGCGCTGACACGGATTTGAACGATGTGAGCACTGCGCTTGAGGCCGAGCTGGGCGAAAGCGAAGAAACCAGTCTTGTTTGGAAACCGACCACCACAACCGAGCTGGACCTCGAAGGCATGCAAAAGCTGATGAAGCTGATCGATGCGCTGGAGGATGACGACGACGTTCAGCGTGTCACTGCCAACTTTGAAGCCAGCGATGACGTCATGGAGCAACTCTGAGGCTGAATTTCAGGTCGAAACGCGTTTGTTGGGCCGTGCTAGGATCAAAGCGCGGCCCTTCTTGTCTTTATCTGTCGCGGAATTGCGCTTCGCGTTTTTCGGCAAAGGCCGACATGCCTTCCTTTTGGTCTTCGGTCGCAAAAAGCGAATGGAAAACCCGGCGCTCGAACAAAAGCCCTTCGCGCAGCGTCATCTCGTAAGATCGGTTCACCGCCTCTTTGACGGCCATCGTCGTAATCATCGACTTTTCGGCAATCTTGTTGGCAGCTGACAACGCCTCTTCCTTGAGCTTCTTGGCAGGTACCACGCGGCTGACCAAACCCGAACGTTCGGCCTCTTCGGCATCCATGAAACGACCCGTCAGGTTCATATCCATCGCTTTGGATTTGCCGATAAAGCGGGTCAGACGCTGTGAGCCGCCCAGACCGGCCATCACGCCAAGATTAATTTCCGGCTGGCCGAATTTCGCTGTGTCCGAGCAGATGATGAAATCGCACATCATCGCCAATTCGCAACCGCCGCCCAGGGCATAACCGGACACGGCAGCGATGATTGGCTTGCGAATCCGCATGATATCATCGGCTTCAGGGCCAAAGAGGTCATCGCCGAACACTTCGACAAAGGATTTTTCGCTCATCATCTTGATGTCGGCCCCGGCGGCAAATGCCTTTTCCGAACCGGTGATCACGATGCAGCGGACTTTTTCGTTTTCTTGCGCCTCTTTCAACGCCGTGACCAATTCGCCAAGCAATTGGTCGTTCAATGCGTTCATTGCATCGGGTCGGTTGAGTTTGATGAGGGCGACGTGGTCTTCCAGTTCGACGATGATCGTCTCAAAGGCCATGAAATCTGCTTTCGCTTGTTTCAGTCAGGACCGGTGTATTAACACCGTTTGCGGCAGGTTCAACCTATCTTTGGCATAGGGTGCAATAGAACGACGACCTGCCGGATTGAGTGATGCGGCTGATTTGCCCGGTACAACCGGGGGTTGGACAAGCTTCACCCTCGCGATCGTAAACATCGAAACGATGTTGAAAATAACCCAATTCCCCATCGGTTTGACGAAAATCTCGCAGGCTTGATCCGCCAGCTTCGATCGCTTCGGCGATGACGTCCCTGATGATCGGGACAAGGCGCGCAATCCGGGTGGCAGATATCTGCCCGGCGCGTCTTTTGGGCGAAATCCGCGCCCGGTAGAGCGCTTCACACACATAGATATTGCCCAATCCAGCAACGATTCGCTGATCCAAAAGAGCCGATTTGATCGGGGTTTTCTTGCCTTTCAGCGCCTCAACAAAATACGCCTCGTGAAAGGCATTCCCAAGGGGTTCGGGACCCAGTTTTGCCAACAAAGGATGCGTGTCGGCATTCGGCGTGTCCATCAAGTCCATCGCGCCAAACCGACGGGGGTCATTGAAGGTGATCCGAGCGCCATTGGCCATGTGCAGCACGACATGATCATGTTTTTCGGGTGCAGGATGGTCATGCAAAAACTGCCCCAATGGATCGCCGGATATCAGCATTCGCCCAGACATGCCAAGATGGATCAGAAGTGTTTCATCGCTGCTCAGATCCGCAAGAATGTATTTCGACCGTCTGCGCAGGCGTAAAACGCGTTTTCCAGCCAACCGTTGCGCCATATTTTCAGGAAACGGCCAGCGCAGGTCAGGCCGGTTCACGTCGGCTTGGGCAATCACATCGCCTTCCATGGCAGGGACCAGCCCGCGGCGAACCGTCTCAACCTCTGGCAATTCGGGCATTTTGGGCTTTCCTTTGTTTCCAAACGGCGCATTGTCACTGTCCGGTAGCGCCTTATAAGAAGGGCGGGAACAAGGAACGGCAAGACCTATGAGTGAGAAAACCACGCATTTCGGATTTGAAACCGTACCAGAGTCTGAAAAAGCAGGCCGAGTACAGGGCGTTTTCGGCTCTGTCGCGTCCAAATATGATGTCATGAATGATGCCATGAGCATGGGTATCCACCGTCTTTGGAAAGATGCCATGATGGATTGGCTGGCACCGCGCGCCGGGCAAAAACTGTTGGATGTTGCGGGTGGAACGGGCGACATTTCGTTCCGGTTTCTGAAACGTGCTGGCCACGGACACGCCACAGTGCTTGACCTGACAGAGCCCATGCTGATCGAAGGCCGCAAAAGAGCCGAAGCCGAGCAATTGGGAGCAAGCCTTGATTGGGTGGTTGGCGACGCAATGGCGCTGCCATTCGAAGATAACAGTTTCGATGTCTACACGATCAGCTTTGGCATCCGTAACGTAACCCGACCGTCAGACGCGCTTGCAGAAGCGTACCGCGTGTTGCGGCCCGGTGGGCGATTGATGGTTCTGGAATTCAGCCAGATCCCAAACGAATTGATGCAGAAAGCCTATGACCTCTATTCCTTCAACGTGATCCCCCGAATGGGGCAGGCGATTGCAGGGGATCGTGAAAGCTATCAGTACCTCGTGGAATCCATTCGCAAATTCCCCGATCAGGAAACGTTTTTGGCAATGGTGCAGAATGCCGGATTTGAAAATGCAAAATTCCGCAATTTGACAATGGGGATTGCGTGCCTGCATTCCGGATGGAAAATCTGAATGAAAGGCCCGCACAATATTCTGCGCCTCATTCGAACGGGCGCTACGTTGGAGCGCACCGGTGCGATGGGCGTGGTGATGCAGGCGATGGATGCGCCACCTCTTGTACGCGGAACAATGCGTTTTCTGGCTTGGCCGTTCCAGTGGCTGGGATATCGCGGTGATCCGAAAGTGCCGCCCGCACCTCGCGCGCTCACAGCGCTTGGACCGGCATACATAAAATTTGGGCAAATTTTGAGCACGAGACCGGACTTGGTGGGCGGAAACCTCGCCATGGAACTGCGTGTTCTGCAAGATAAACTGCCCCCGTTTTCCTCCGAAGCGGCCAAAGCCAGTATTGCTTCCGAGTTGGGTCATCCTGTTGAAGCTTTGTTCGAAGAATTCAGTGAACCGGTTGCTGCGGCATCCATCGCGCAAGTCCACAAAGCCCGGGTTCGAGAGACCGGCGATGATGTTGCTATCAAGGTGCTGCGCCCCGGGATCGAAAAAGCGTTCCGCAAAGATATTGATGCGTTCTATTTCGCAGCTCGGATGGTTGAACTGTTGTCTCCCGCGTCACGCCGATTGCGGCCCACTGACGTGATCGCCCATTTTGAGGGCGTTGTGATGGGTGAGTTGGACCTGCGATTGGAGTCTTCCTCGGCGTCTGAATTTGCAGCCAACACGGAACATGATGAAGGGTTTCAGTTGCCGCGTGTGCAATGGCATCTATCCAGCCGTCGCGTAATGACGTTGGGCTGGGCCGATGGTGTGCCTTTGGGTGACAACGACGCGTTGGATGCCGCCGGTCACAATCGGGTCATTCTGGGCGAGCGGGTTCTCCAGCTTTTTTTGTCGCATGCCTTGCGCGATGGATATTTTCATGCGGACATGCATCAAGGTAACCTGAAGGTCGCCGCCAATGGCGACATCATTGCCTACGATTTTGGGATCATGGGCCATATTGATGAATACACACGGCGGGTTTATGCGGAAATCTTGTACGGGTTCATCAAACGCGACTATCGCCGCGTGGCGGAAGTGCATTTTGAAGCGGGTTACGTGCCTGCAGATCAGGATGTCGACGAGTTTGCAAGGGCGTTGCGCGCGGTAGGTGAACCGATATTCGGAATGGACGCCAGTTCGATCTCGATGGGGAGCCTTCTGAGCTATTTGTTTGAAGTCACAGAAAAATTTGGGATGGAGACCCGGACGGAATTGATCCTTTTGCAAAGGACAATGGTTGTGGTCGAAGGGGTTGCGCGAAGTCTGGATCCGGAGATCAATATCTGGAAGGTCGCCAAACCCGTTGTCGAAAACTACATCAAGGAAAGCATCGGGCCTGCCGCCGCGCTGCGGGATCTTGGTAAAACCTTGACTGTTTTGTCGCGATACGGCCCCCGGTTACCTGTCATTGTCGAAAACGCATTGATCCGCCAGTCGTCACCACAAGAGCCACCCGTTCAACAAAGCTGGATTGGGCGGTTGTCATGGGCCGCTTTGGGGTTGATTGCAGGTGGTGGGCTGGCGGCTGCCGCGTTCTGGTTTCTGTAACGCGTGCGGTGTTGCCTACGCATTCATTAGCGCATCTTTTTCATGGGCTAACGCTTCGGCCGCGCGCGGAACACCCGCGGTTTGTTTCCAAAGGCAATAGGCCGCCATGCGCCAGTGATACCAAGGGGCAAGAGCGCGGTAACGGCCCCGTATTGTTTCATCTGGATAAGCGGTCAGGAATTCCGAAACCTCATCCGCGTTGAGAACGGAGCCCCGGTATCCAAGCTGCATGGCAGGTGACAGAAAAATTGCGATGTCCTCGCAAGGATCACCAACGGCGGGGCATTGCCAGTCGATCAGTTTTAGACCGTCGTGACCCTGTAAAATATTCGAAGGTACCGGATCGCCATGCAGCAACGCGACCTTATCCGACGGTGCGACGTGATGCTGGGGTTTTAGAGACAAAAGTGATTGCGACAGATCCGGTGGACAGGCGGCCAAGATAATTCTCGTTTGTCTCTCTAAGTCATTCGAGCCGTCCGGTGCATTGCGTAAATCTTCTGGTGGTCTGAAACAATGTACACGGTGCAACAGGGCTGCAACCTGCTTGGTACCATGTTGCCAAGGTGAACCATGCAGATGTTGGTAAACCAGACAGTGACCCGCAGATGTCTCGAACTGGTCAATCAATTCAGGCGCGATGTGATGCGTGAAGAGGTGCTGCAAAACAACGGCTTCGCTGGCGGGATCATTCGGGAAAAGGGGGTTTTCTTGTTTTTCGGCGAATAGTTTAACCACAATATCGCCAGCTGGCCCGTGAACATGCCAAAGCCTGTTGGTACGGCCACCATGCAGTTTAGTGTGCGTGGCGCCTGATGAAAGGAGACGACGCGCCTCGAGCTGAGGGGCGACTAACTCGCTAAAAATGTCATGCGTATTTTGCGCCACAGCGCTGTCCTGTTTGGAGTAGTGAACAATCGCCGGACGCTACGCCAGAGGCCGGGCCGAGGCAAGCCGGCCAGACCCAATTCAGGTGAGAACACTTAGATAGCGGATTCGCGCAAACCAAGCACATTATCCGCCGGAACTTCCTGACCGCCTGCCATCACAAGGATTGTCCGTCCCCCTTCATTGCGCGCCTCTACGATCCGGTCATTTGCCACGACAGGGTTGGAGGATAGCAACTCGTCATCGAGATAAGACTCAAGTGACAGTGAATATGAGCCTGGCGGCAATGGTGCTCCGGTGCTGTCCACTCCGGCCCAGATCAAATCACCGCTCTCTGCAGGTGCTGACAATCGTTGAACAACGTCGCCCGCTTCGTTTCGCACAACCAATTCTGCACTATCGGCCAGTGTTGCCGCTTCAACCGAGACGGTGACCGGCGCGCCATTGAAGGCCACTGGCATTTGCGCCTTGGCGGTCATACCAACCCAACCCGACAATTGAGCAACACCTAATCCGGCCACCCGGTCGCCTAAAGATGTCAGGAGGTCGTTGGTTTTGACCTGCTGCTCAACAGTAGAGAACGTCGCCAATTGAACCGCAAAATCAGCAGATTCGATTGGATTGAGGGGATCTTGGTTCTCCATCTGCGTGGTCAACATTTTGATGAAGGTTTCAAAATCCGAACTGATCGCATTGCGTTGCGGCACGGTGTTGCCGTTGGTTTGCGAAATTGTAGATGGGTTTTGAGTGGCAGACGTTACGTCCATTTTAAGCCCTTTCTAAAGCCTGAGATCGACACGATCCGTTTGGAGATTAATGGGTGAGGAAGTGACAGGCGCATCCGTCTTGTCAGTGTCGTCGACATTGGATGATGCCAATGAACCGTCACCACTTGAATCGTCGTTGGGCGACCCCTCATCACTTGCTGAATTTTGCCCGAAGCTGAATTCAGCAGATCCAAAACCCATTTCGTGGAATTCTTGCGCCAACAGATCGATGTTCCTGCGCATAAGGTCGAGTGTTTCGGAACGTTCGGCCAGTACCTGCACCGTCATGGTGCCGTCGGTTGAATGCATCGAAATCCGTACACGTCCCAATTCAGCCGGGCTTAAGACTAATTCCATTGGGCGTTCCGCACCACCTTGACGCATCGCATGTGCCAATTGGATCGCGACATGACGGGGAAGATCGGGTTGTTGCAGCAGCGTCGTCTGCATCGCGCGCGATGTTGGAGGAATGTCTTGCGGGGCGACGTCCGCGGTGAAGCTGACGTCTGTCATCCATCTTACCTTGCCACTGTCATTTGCTGCTTCAGACGCGGCCAGGGCTTTTGTCAGATTTTGGGAAACGGCGGTCATGGCGGCATTCGAAGGGATCGTTTGCGGAGCCCGCTGTGTTTTGAATGTGCTTTGGACCAGCTGCATCGCCTCATCCTTGCGGGAGGCAACTCGGCTTGGCATTTCATTTTCTTTGGTCGACGGTCCCGCATTAGTGCTATGCACAAGCATTTGAGCTTGCGCCTGAACGTCCTGGGCTTTGTTGGCGGCCGGCACCGTCACAGTTGCCTGGACTGCGCTTTTGGTGTCACCAGTCAAGGTTTTCTGAACCAGCTCAGGCGCTTCTTTGCCGCGCCGTGATGGTGTGTCGGCCTCAGTAAGATTGGACGACGCCAACATGACAGCGGCTTGGTTAGGTGCGGCGGGTTTCAATTGCTCCTGAACTGCTACATGTGCAGAAGCATTGATTTTCGTGTTTTCGCCAAAGGTTATGCCATTTTGGATTTGGACGTCATTCGGCGCAGAAAACCAAGCGGGCACAGAGGCCTGTTTTAGTTTCGTTAGCGCTTCTGTTTTGGATGCCAAAGCCTCGCTCTCATTCGCCTTGGTTGGCAATCTGTCTGCTGGGATTCCTTCATCCACGGCTCCCGGAAAATCCGCTGTATCCTTTTGGGAATTCTTGAATACAAGCGTATCTGCATCTTCTAAGTCTGGAACATCCTGACCATCTATTTGCTCTTCAGGTGGCGTATCTGCCCGAACATCTGACGAGATCGTCTTCAGTTGGCCCATCCAATTTGGCGACATCATTCTCCACGTCAGCCGACGACGTTTTCTCAACAGATGAATGATTGGTTGTCTCTGAACGGGATGTATCCGCCATGACATCCTGAAAAGTTTCGCCGTCACTATTATTGGACGGATCTTTCTTTCCGGTGTTTTGCGCCAGACTTGCAAAGACTGGGCTGGCCGTTTGTGCGGCGGATACCTGACTGTTCTGTGTCTGCATACTCGTTGCTCCGGGATTTCTTCCACGTTGGAGCGAACATTGCAGATCACAGTTACTGCTTCTTTACCGTATTGCGGTTCTATGGATCAGAGTTCTTCTAATTCGAGGTAATCCTGTGACCGAATCTTTACCAATTCAACCAGCACCACGCACGCATGCGGCCGTTAAACATGCACTGTCCGCCCGCCAAACCGCCGAAAAGCTTGAAGCCTCCTTTTTGGCGGAAATGCTCAAATCGGCAGGAGTTGGCGAGCAAGACAATACTTTCAGCGGCAGCGCAGGCGAAGACCAGTTTGCATCATTCCAACGAATGGCGATGGCAGAGCAGATGGTTAAACGCGGAGGGATTGGCCTTGCGGAAGCATTCTACAAATCCATGATGGAGAAAATCGATGACAACTGATTCACCGCAAAACATTTTCAACCGGCTTGATGAGTTACTGGAATTGGAAAGGGACGCGCTGTTGAGCGGTGACCTTGATAAAATCCCCGCGTTTCTGGAGGAAAAGGAAAATCTAATTGATGCCCTGAACGCTTTGGAACCAACAGGTAGTTCTGAGTTAAAGGGTCTTCAAAACAAGGTAGAGCGCAATCAGGCGCTTTTGGATGGTGCCTTGCAAGGCATTCGTAAAGTGGCGGCGCGCATGGCTGCGTTTCGGCGCATCCGGCGTTCGCTGGAGACGTATGACGAAACCGGTCGCAAGCAGACTATTCAGGCGGATGTAGAGCATCGCGTCGAAAAGCGTGCGTGACGGCATTTAACTCAAATGCCACCTAGATGGTTGGTTCAGTTTAGCACTCCATTAGCACTTCAAAGTCCATTCTGTGCAGGCATCCGAAAACGGGTGGCGCAGCGGACGAAACATCTCGGCTGCAGACGTCAGAACGACAGCTAATCCGTCTTCCGAACGAGGGCGGGATGTGAAACTGGCGCAAAAGCGTCAAAGCTAAAGGAAAATGCTATGTCCAGCATTCTGACAAACAACAGCGCAATGGTTGCATTGCAAACCCTGAAATCGGTCAACATGAACCTGGCCAAAACTCAGGACATGATCTCGACCGGTAAGGCGATTGCAACTGCCAAAGACGGTTCTGCTATCTTTGCCATCTCGAAAGTGATGGAATCTGACGCCAGCGGTTTCAAGGCGATTTCGGACAGCCTGGCGCTCGGTGAATCGACTGTCGCCGTTGCTTCAGCAGCTGCTGAACAAACGGTTTCTGTTCTTCAGGACATCAAAGCTCTGATTGTTTCCGCAAACAGCGAAAACGTTGATCACGCCAAGATCCAGAACGAAATCGCTGAAAAGAGCGCTCAGGTTGCCTCGATTATCAGCGCTGCTCAGTTCAATGGTGCTAACCTTCTCGCCACTGATGTGGACGGTAATGGTGCAACGCAATTGACCGTACTTTCGTCGCTTGACCGTGTTGGTTCCGCCGCACCTACAGCGTCGTCTATCTCTGTCAATGGTGTTGATTTCGAAGCAGATGTCGATCTGGCAACTGATTTGACCGCAATTACCGATACTGCGACTGCAGCAACTGCTCTCGGTGAAATCGAAGCCTTCCTGCAAACAGCAATTGATGGTGCTGCATCTCTTGGTGCTTCTGCCAAACGCATCGAAGACCAAGGTAACTTTGTCTCGAAACTGACAGATGCCATGACGTCGGGTATCGGCGCTTTGGTTGATGCGGATATGGAGGAGGCGTCAGCACGTCTGCAGGCCCTTCAGGTACAGCAACAGTTGGCGACTCAGTCGCTCTCGATTGCGAACCAGGCTCCACAGGCGATCCTGTCGCTGTTCCGTGGATAAAGACTGGCTTCAGGGGCGCTTTTTTGGCGCCCCTGAACTTCTAGCCATCTAAAAATACTCTCCGGAAGGATGTAAAGTGAACGCGATACTCAAAGCGCAGAATGCCTATGGTCAACAAAATCATGCAGTTCGAACCGAGCGGGGAACAGAGTATAACGTTCTGGCTCAGATAACACACCGCATGAAATCCGCCTCTACCCGTGGGGACAGCGGATTTGTCGACCTCGTCGCTGCACTACAGGATAACAGGCGTCTGTGGACGCTATTGGCCACAGATGTTGCGGATAACAAGAATACCTTGCCCAAGTCATTACGGGCAAGAATTGTCTATCTGGCAGAATTTACACGCGTTCATACCGGTAAAGTTTTGTCGCGCTCAGCAAAGGTTGATGCGCTGGTCGAAATCAACACTGCGGTGATGCGCGGATTACGAAAAGAAAGGACTGCAAAATGAGCGGCCTTGTTCTAAAACTGAGCCCCAAAGAACGTGTGTTGATCAATGGGGCAGTCATCGAAAACGGTGACCGTCGATCACGTTTGTCTATCATGACCCCAAAGGCAAATATCTTGCGCCTTAGGGACGCAATTCACCCGGAAGAAGCGACCACACCCGTTCGGCGCGTTTGCTATGCTGCGCAACTGGTCTTGTCTGGGGATGCGGAACCCAAGGAGTCGCGCCTGAAGCTCCTGCGGAGCATCGAGGAATTGAGCCAGGTTTTAACCGACCCGGACAGCCGGGCTCGGTTGTCTGAAGCTACGGATGCACTTCTTCAGGACCAACACTACCAGTGCCTGAAAGCGCTACGTGCCTTGTTACCGCGCGAAGAGCGCCTGCTGGCTCACCGTCCGTCATGAATTTCCAACCGCTTGTCCCTATCGGTGGCGTTTCGGGTTGGGTGTTGCTGAACAACACGCTGGAACGACAAACCGAAGTTTTTAACAAATCGCCACTCATCGTGCGTGATACGGACTACTTCGAGCAAAACATCGGCAAGATTCAGACGGCAGAACAACTAGTGTCTGACCGAAGACTTCTTCGTGTCGCTTTGGGCGCGTTTGGTCTTGGGGATGATATCAACAGCCAAGCGCTTGTACAAAAAATCCTCGAAGAAGGCACGGTAGAAGATGATGCTCTGGCCAATCGGTTGGCTGATGAAAGGTACAAGAAGTTCACCGATGCATTTGGTTTCGGGGAACCTGCGCTGCCGCGAACGCAATTGGCCGGGTTTGGGCGCGAAATGGTTGATAAATTTCGCGAGCTGGAATTTGAGGTCGCGGTAGGCCAGCAAAACGAAAGTTTACGGTTGGGAATGAATGCACAGCGGGAGCTTTCTGAAATTGTGACCAGCGATGATTCCGAAGATGCGAAATGGTTTGCGATTATGGGAAATCCGCCTTTGCGCAAAGTTTTTGAGATTGCGCTGGGGTTGCCCAGCAGCTTCGCGCAACTCGATTTGGACCGTCAATTGGAAACCTTCAAATCGATGTCTCAAAATCAGCTCGGTATTGAGTCTTTGGAAGAATTGGCGGATGACGAAACGAAAGAAGACTTCATTCGTCGTTACCTCATTCGGGATCAAGTTGCTTCTTTTGAGATACAATCAAGCGGCTCTATTGCTTTGACGCTCTTGCAGTTGGCGCCAAGTCCATTTGGTGCGAATTAGAACAAACTTTTGATATAAACAGCATAAAGAAGTTTGGATCAGCGAGCGATTCCGCATTGCAAATGGAAGGCGCACACGCTCATGTTTGCTCAAACTCCGTTTTGTCCGCTAGCAGCTTTCACGCTGGCAGTCCCTGTTTTTGGACCGGCGCGCCTCAAAATAACTGACAAGCGATCAAAACTGTCTTGCACAGTTGGGGAGCCGGTGTCCGCAAGAAAGCCGTCCAATTCCCCCCAAACACGCAACGCCTGGTCCAGCTCTGCATCGGTTCCTTCAACATATAGGCCAGCTTTCACCATTGTTTCAGATTGCGCGTAGACTCCCAACAGTCGGCGTGCCCGCATAATCAACGAGTTTTCTTCTTCACCTGCGGCCGCTGGCAGGCTTCTCGAAACGGATCTAAGCAAGTCAATTGCAGGATATCGCCCCCGTTCAGCGATTTTCCGATCGAGGACAACATGTCCATCCAAAACACCGCGCAAAATATCCGCAACTGGTTCATCCATATCGGAACCTGCAACCAGCACACTTAGCAAAGCGGTGATGTCACCGGTGTCGTGAGAGCCGGGTCCAGCACGTTCGCACAAAGACATAATCATGTGGGAAGTCGAAGCGGGAAACCCACGCAAAGCCGGTAGCTCGCCGGCTGCTGTTGCGACTTCACGATGTGCTTCGGCAAACCGGGTGACCGAATCTGCCAGGAACAAGACATGACATCCTTGGTCACGAAAATGCTCAGCGACGGTCATTGCCGTCCAGGCACAGCGGCGTCGCACAAGGGGCGAAAGATCAGACGTGGCAGCGATTACGACAGACCTTTGCATTCCTTCAGGTCCCAACACGTTTTCGACAAAGTCGCGAAGCTCCCGTCCGCGTTCACCGATGAGCGCAAAGACGACAACGTCGGCTTCCATGTTACGTCCGAGATGCCCCAGCAAATTTGACTTTCCCACGCCTGAACCAGCAAACAACCCGACACGCTGTCCGCGAACAATCGGCAAAAGGGTGTTGAATGCGGCCATGCCCGTGTTCAGGCGCGGGCCAAGCGACCGTCGCTGTGCTGCAGCTGGCGGATCTGCCCTCAAAGCGCGTGCCTTCGGACCGCGTAGCAAGGGGCGGCCGTCAAGCGGCTGACCAAAGGGGTCAATGATGCGTCCTATCCAACTGTCAGCGGGTGCAATGTTGCTTGCGTCCAACAGAACTGCGCGATCACCAAGAGAAACACCGTTTGGTGCTTCGTCAGGCAGCATCATTACACCACCTTGATCAATTTGCAGGACTTCGCCAGACAACCAACCACCTTTGCGGCGCATAACACGGACCCGGTCGCCCATTCCGGCGGCGTTTCCCAAACCGCCGATACGCAATGTGTTTCCTTGCACAGCGCTAACACGTCCGATCACCCTTTCGACCTGTAGAGTTGCAATTTCGGCCTTTAGACCCGCCAGAGGTGATTCCATGATCGTGCGCTCCATTGTGCTTCTGAAAACAATTTTTAAACGAATCATCGTTAAGCCTTGGTTGAAACCAATCGAGGGAGAAGCCCCGATGTTCGGAAAACTGGATATCTTTCGCATGGCGCACGCCATGTCAGTTCATGCAGGCGCGAGACAGGCTGTTGTGGCGCAAAACATGGCCAATGCAGACACGCCCGGTTATGCCGCACGTGACGTGCGCCCATTCAAAGAAATTATTGATACAGGCGAGACTGGCTTTGCCCCAAGGGCCACGCGGCCCGGTCACCTGAACGCGCCAACAATGCCCTTTGATATTGGCATCTCAGAACGCCGCGATGTTGAAGCAGACCCCAACGGAAACTCCGTGTCCCTAGAATCGGAAATGCTGACGGCTGTTGATGTGAAACGCCAACATGATCGCGCTCTGGCAATCTACAAATCATCGCTGACCGTGCTGCGCACGGCAATTGGCCGCGGATAGGAGGGCAGCCCATGAGTGAATTCACAAAATCCCTGTCTGTTTCAGCGAGCGGTCTGAAAGCTCAGGCGCAACGCTTGCGGCATGTGTCAGAAAACATCGCGAACACGGATACGCCGGGATACCGCAGAAAAAGTGTTTCATTCGAAACTGAATTTGGGAGCCGGGACGCCGTTGGTCGAGTTGAAACCAGCCGCGTCAATCTGGATCACACAGAATTGGCACGGGTCTATGATCCAAGCCATCCATTGGCCGACGAATCTGGCCATTATGACGGGTCCAATGTGAACCTGGTCATTGAAATTGCTGACGCGCGCGAAGCGCAGCGCAGTTATGAGGCGAACCTCAAAATGTTTGATCAAGCGCGGCAAATGTCGTCAGGCCTGATGGAATTGTTACGTCGATAAAGGAGATCCAGAATGGATATCAAAGCCATAAATGCTGTTCAGAAATATGCAGCCTCCCGCCCAGCCACCGAGCCGAACGCCGGTCAGGGCGGTATGGGCGAGGCCGTTACAGGCCTCGCCAAAGACTTCGCAACCACGCTTCAAGAAAGCGAAAACATCGCCAAGGCGGCGATGACGGGTGAAGCTGATCCGCATGCTCTGGTGCAGGCTTTGGCACAAACGGAACTGGCGGTTGAGACCGCTGTTACCGTTCGGGACAAAGTAGTGGAAGCGTATCAAGAAATTTTGCGGATGCCGGTTTAAGCGCATGCTGGACGAAGTGATCTTTTTTGACACCCTTCGACAAGGGTTGTGGGTGGCTGTGATCATTTCGTTCCCGATCCTGACTGTGGCATTGGTCGCCGGTTTAACCGTGGGTTTGTTCCAAGCCCTGACATCCATTCAGGAACTGACATTGACTTTCGTGCCCAAGCTGGCGGCCATCGTCGTCATTTTCTGGCTCACGATGGGCTTCATGACCCAAACGCTGGTCGCGTTTTTTCAGGACTGGCTGATCCCGTTGATCATTGGAGGCTGAAATATGGAAAATGCAGGGTACACAACGCTGACGCGCCAATCTGGGCTAATGCGTGAAATGCAAGTTGTGGCGAACAATATCGCCAACAGTGCCACAACAGGCTTTCGGCAAGAGGGTGTGGTGTTTGCAGAATTTATCCGTGAAACCGGTGATGGCGCATCGTTGTCGATGGCCTCCGCGCATGCACGAAACACATCGATGGTTCAAGGAGCGTTGACCAAAACCGGCGGATCTTTGGACCTTGCAATTGAAGGCGACGGTTTTTTCCTGATTGAAACACCAGCCGGGCAACGCATGACGCGCGCCGGTAACTTCGCGTTGTCTGCGGAAGGTGATCTGGTGACCAATGATGGATTTCGCGTTCTGGACGCGGGAGGCGCTCCGGTTTTTGTGCCACCTGATGCAACCGGGTTGGGTATCTCCGCGGATGGAACCATCAGCGCCGGTGGGCAACCACTGGGCCAAATCGGCCTGGTCCAACCTGCGGACAGGATTGAACTCATTCGGGAAGATGGCGTGATGTTTCGTACCGAGGGCGAAATCGAACCTGTGCCTGACGGCCGAGTTTTGCAGGGATTTCTGGAAGGGGCCAACGTTGACCCAGTTGGCCAAATTGCCCGCATGATCGAAGTGCAGCGCGCGTATGAAATGGGTCAGAGTTTTCTGGATGCCGAAAATGAACGGATCCTCTCCGCCCTCGATACATTCACCCGATAAATAAAGGAGGTGCCAATGCGCGCCCTTAAAATTGCAGCAACCGGAATGGCCGCCCAACAAATGCGGGTTGAAACCATATCGAACAACCTCGCGAACATGTCGACCACTGGATATAATGCGCGAAGGGCAGAATTTTCTGACCTTCATTATCAGCAGTTCACGCGTGCCGGAACGGTCAACGCGTCAGATGGCACTGTTCTTCCGACCGGCGTTCAACTTGGTTTGGGTGTGCGACCTGCCGCTGTTTCCATCAATCTCGAGCAGGGGTCTCTTTCGGCCACGAACGGAGATCTCGATGTTGCAATCGACGGCAATGGCTACCTCGAAGTCACGATGCCTTCTGGTCTGTCGGCGTACACGCGCGACGGCGCATTGAAACGATCCGCCGAAGGTCAGATCGTGACTTCTGATGGTTTCCCTCTCTCTCCGGAGATTGTCATTCCGGATGACGCTCGCAGTATTTCGATCAACCCCGCCGGAGAAGTTTTTGCGTATTTTGCTGACACAAGCGAAGCCCAATCGCTGGGCGAAATCAGCTTGTCCAGCTTTACCAACCCCAAAGGTCTGGAAGCCATTGGCAGTAATCTCTTCACTGAAACGGAAGCGTCTGGACCAGCCTTGGTTGCAACTCCGGGTGAAGATGGCTTGGGAACACTAAGACAAGGTTATCTCGAAGACAGCTCGGTCGACCCCGTGCGTGAAATCACGGAATTGATCGAAGCTCAGCGTGGTTACGAATTAAACGCCAAAGTCATCTCGGCATCAGACCAGATGTTGGGCGCAACCACACAGGTGCGTTGATGAAAATCTGCGTGTTCGCCATTGTCTATCTTATTGCAGGCCAGGCTGCGGCGGATGCTGTTTTCGCAACGCGCACCATACGTGCGAACAGTATCATCACGGCCCAGGACCTTGTCGTAAAAGAAGGCGAAATTTCAGGTATGGCAAGCACCCCGGACCAACTGATTGGGTCCGAGGCCCGGGTTGCTCTTTATGCAGGACGCCCGATCGCTCTGGCCAATGTCGGACCACCCGCTTTGGTAGAACGCAATCAGATTGTCGCCCTCGTCTTTCAGCAGAATGGTTTGACCATATCAGCTGAGGGCAGGTCTCTGTCGCGGGCGGCTGTGGGCGATTACGTTCGAGTGATGAACCTGTCATCACGTTCAACTGTTTCCGGTCGGGTCATGCCCGACGGTCGAATTTTGGTTTCACGATAGGATCGTACATGTTCAAATGTAGTTTAGGCCTTTCTTGTTTAGTAATGCTCAGTGTCGCTGGGTGCAGCCGCATGGATCACATCGGCAAGCCACCAAGTTTCACGCCAACAGAAAATTCAACTGAACATGTCGCTATGCTAAATCCCGGTTTGCCGTTGGCTGTTGAGCCCCGTCGCCAAATCGATCAAGCGTCACTTTGGAGTGGTGGCCGGCAATCGTTGCTTGGTGATCGTCGGGCGTTGCAACGTGGTGATATTTTGACCGTGGTCATTGAGATCGATGAAGAAGCGCAAATTTCAAACTCCACATCGCGCTCGCGAAGCGGGTCGGAGTCGCTCAGTGTCCCTCATCTCTTCGGTATCCCTCAACGTATCAACGAAAAACTTCCCGATGGCGCGTCGCTGGACAATGCCGTGTCGCTGGATTCATCTGGTCGGTCCGGTGGAGACGGCTCTGTCAGTCGTAAGGAAGAGTTGACCTT
Source organism: Roseovarius sp. JB2-10 (assembly GCF_055693585.1). Classification (NCBI taxonomy): domain Bacteria; kingdom Pseudomonadati; phylum Pseudomonadota; class Alphaproteobacteria; order Rhodobacterales; family Roseobacteraceae; genus Roseovarius; species Roseovarius sp. JB2-10. The sequence goes on from NZ_CM146337.1 coordinate 1,289,924, forward strand.
GCGTATCGCCGCAACTGTGATGGACGTACTTCCAAACGGCGTCTTTGCAATCCAGGGCACACAGGAAGTCAGGGTAAATTTTGAGCTGCGTGAGTTGCTGGTCAACGGCTACGTGCGGCCGGAAGATATCTCGCGAAAAAACGAAATTACGTATGACAAAATTGCGGCTGCCAGGATTTCCTATGGCGGGCGTGGCCAGATCACAGACGTGCAGCAGCCCCGCATCGGGCAACAAGTCCTCGACGCCGTCTTGCCGTTTTAGGAGAGCGAAAAATGCTGGGAAAAATTTTGCCTCTGCTGTTGGCATTGGTTGGCGTCGGTGGCGGGATTGGTGCGGGCCTTGCATTAAAGCCTGAACCACAGGAAACAACCGAGGAAATGCAAACTAAAGAAGAAGCTCATGATGAGCAAAACCTTAGTGAGCCAGAGATGGACGACTCGCATGATGAAAAGTCTGACTCTGATGAAATGGACTCAGTTGAGTATGTGAAGCTCAACAATCAATTTCTGGTACCGGTCGTGGTTGATCAATCCGTCCAGTCTTTGGTTGTTATGTCTTTGAGTGTAGAAGTGTCCGCTGGCAGCAGTGAAAGTATCTACATGCGTGAACCAAAGTTAAGAGATGCCTTTTTGCAGGTGCTTTTTGACCATGCTAATATTGGCGGGTTCAAAGGCGAGTTTACAAACGCCAAAAACCTAAACGTGCTCCGCAATGCTTTAACGGAAACCGCTCAGACCATCGCAGGTGATGCTGTGGTCGGGGTCTTGATTACGGACATCGCCCGTCAGGATGTGTGATCGGACGCGATCGCTTTATCGGGTCATCAAGAAAAGTCTAACCTTTCCAAGCTTTGACATTAGAAATGTCGTCTTGGGATTGTGACGCTTTCTTTTCCAGCGCCTTGCGTTCGGACAAGCAGCGTTTTTCCAACATATTTGCAGCAGCTAATTGCTTGCCGAACGCTTTTCTTAGCTGGACAGTCATGCGCTCTTTTTGAACCAGCACTTGTGCCAGTTCGATGTTCAATTTCTGACGTGTGCGACCGACCCAACCTTGCCAAAGAACGTCCGCGCCAATCTGGCGCAATGGACCAAGCTGCGTGTCGGGCAACGCAAGGCTGTTGCGCCGGTGATCCTCAAGATCTTGCAGGTCCCGCCTCAGCTTCGTTTCTTGTGCAAGGACGTCCTTCACCTTAGCCAGTTCGGCGCGGTAAACCGCATCCGTCAAGGTTACCAAGTCATTTAGCGGGTCCACCGTCATCCAAAACTCCTCGCTTTTTTGCGCATAACCTCGGCAAACCGAATGGCCGCTGCGACGGCACGATATTGATCCGGATCGATTTCATGACCTATTTGCGTGCCGGCGTGTATGGCGCGTGCGGTCGGTGGATCGTGTCGTATTGGTACGCCGTTTTCCTGCGCCAGTTCGCGAATAGCATGCGCAATATGATCCACACCTTTTGCGACACAAACAGGTGCCGCCCCGGGTGCGCGCGACCATTTCAGTGCCACTGCGTAATGTGTGGGATTTACAATAATTACGTCTGCATCTGGAACTTCCGACATCATCTGTTCCGAGGCAATTTGATGCCCGCGCTGTCGACGTTCTTGTTTCATATGAGGATCGCCCTCATGCTTCTTGTGCTCATCCCGTATCTCTTGGTGCGACATCCGGTTTTTGCGAAGGTGATCATGTCTCTGCCAAATATAGTCGACGGCGCCGACGCTGAGCGAAATCAGCAAGACAATGAACATGAACTCAATCATGACCTGCGCCATCAAGGCACCGACAATATGCGGCGCGCCATGGATTGCACCCGCGATATCGGAAATCCTGAAAGCCAAGAAAACGCCTAGCAAAACCGAAAAAAGGAGTAGTTTTACGAAACTCTTCGCGAATTCAAACAAACCTGAAATTCCGTATTTGTTTTTCGCGTTCTGGATCGGATTGATGCGGGACATCTTGGGTTTCAGCTTGCTGGGTGCAAAAACAAAACCCCGCTGTGCTGTGATTGACAAAATAGAGGCCCCGGCTGGAATCAAAAACCAGCCCAGCAACCCAACAGTTATTGCACTCAGGAGGCCACCAACGGCCGTTTTCGCCTGACCATTGAAAAATAAGTCGGCGAGCGGTGTGGCCTGGTCAACCAATATCATCAATGACGTACTGACCTGTTGAATGGAGGCACCGCCAATTGCCAATCCGGCCAACAAAAAACCGCCATATGAGGCCGCAGTCGTCAGGTCTGCGGATCTGGCAATCTCACCCTTTTTGCGCGCCTCGTCCAGTTTGTGCTGGGTCGGCTCGTGGGACTTTTCGGTTTCGTCGTCGTTTCCTGCCATCATCCGCCCCCGAAAGGATTAATGACAAATCGTTCGATGGCATTTACCCAAACCGTGAGCATTGTTGGCGCCATCAACAACAATAACCCAAGTCCTCCTGCGGTGATGACCGGCGCACCGACGAACACGACCATGAGCTGGGGCATTGCCCGGTTGATGATGCCTAAGGTCAGATTGTAGATCACCGACAAAATGACAAATGGTGCAGCAAGGGTGAATGCGAGAGCGAACGCACCCGCAATTTGCTGTACACCCCAGGCAGACACGGATACCGCGTCCAGCCTTTGTCCCACGGGAAAGAGTTCGTAGGTCAAAACCATCATTTGCGCGGTCCGCACGTGCAGCCCCATCATCATGGCAAGCGCCAAACCACCAACGACAAGCAAATGACCAATCGCAGGAAGAGGCGTAACGCCAGCACTTCCCAAAATTTGTGCAAGTGATGTTGCTTGGGCGGCAATCGAACCAGCGGTTTGTAACGCGAGCAAGAAAAGCCGAATGCCAATGCCGATCATTAAACCGACAATAGTTTCCGTCAACACGATCCATGCCAATGGGGGAGGGTTTTTAATCGTATCTATCAATAAGGGAGATACAGCCGGTGATACGACCAGGGTGAACATGAGGGCCAGAATGAGTTTGACCCGAACGGGAACAGATCGTTCACCGAAACCCGGAAACAGTGACATGACCGGTCCGACACGCAAAAAGACAATAAAGTTTATCCAAAACAGTTCACGCGAAATCTGCAGAAGATCTGCTGCCGCGTTCATGCCGCCGTCGCCACGCCAACGAGTGAGGGTTTCGTCTCAAGCCCGATTTCCTCAAAAGACAAGACCGGGTTCGAGATATCTCGGGCCGACAGTACCGTTCGGAGAAATCTGCGCCGCAAGGTGGACGTTACGATAGCCGGGTAAATTCCCTGTTCGCTCGCTCGAGCCACTTGTTCCGAGATGGAATTGGTCAGCGAATTAAAGATTTCAGGTGGTAGCGCAACATCCATCCGGCCTCTGTCACTATCGATCTGATAGGTTGAAAACGTGTCTTCCCATTCCGGCGCCAATTGGATCAGTGGCAAGCTGCCATCTGTGCGTTGCAGGTTCGCGACCAGCTGAAATCCCAAGCGCTGCCGTACATGTTCGCAAATTGCTTCTGTTTGAGTGAACAGCTGACGTGCCTCGGCTGTCGCTTCGAGGATGAGAGGCAAATTTCGAATGGATACTTGTTCCGCCAACAGCAATCTCAATACGGAGTGCAGCAGGTCTGATGGAACACGTTCGGGGATCATTTCATCCAGAAGTTTCCGGTTGGCCTCAGAACGTGCCTGATCTGACAGGTTAACCATTTCGTCCAGCAAACGCCGCATGGCTTTCATGGTTAGCAGCCGGCTTAGATTACTTTTAATCACTTCCAGCAAATGCGTTGCCAAGACCTCTGTTGGGGCAACTAAAGTTGTACCGCTCAACGCGGCATCATCGCGTGCGTCTTCCGGTATCCAACGGGCAGGAGCGCCGTATACCGGTTCGGCTACATTTTCCCCGGCGGGCAAAGTGGCGTTGTTTTCAGGATCCAAGGCCAGAACCTGGTCTGCCCGCAAAACAGCTCGTGCTTGTTCCACGCCTTGCACGCGCACCAAGTACGTGCCGTTGGACAAACCAGGATTATCGGTCAACCGAATTTCCGGCAAAATCAATCCGTAGAATGTTGCGACATGTGTCCGCATGTTGGAAATCCGAGCGTCGAGACCAATGCCAGGATCCAAAATCATATTGACCAAATCCGGTGCAAACTCGACGTGGATGTCATCCAGTTCCAAAATATCACCCAAGGACTTGTCAGAAATCGGCTCTTCTGTTGCGTCCGTCGGTTCGTCTGCCAGTGCATTCTGTTTTTGCGTTCTAAACATCATCCATGCCGTGACGCCGAGCCCAATTCCGCCGACGATAAATGGAACGAATGGCAACCCAGGTACCAAAGCAAAAAGCACCATGAGAATTGCGACAGTCGCCATCGCAGAAGGATAGCGCGCGAGCTGCGAACCCAAGGCTTTATCTGTAGCGCCTTGTGCGCCTCCTCTGGCCAGTAAAAGCGCTGATGCAATTGAAATAACAACTGCCGGAATTTGAGTTACCAGCCCGTCGCCAACAGTCAGGATTGCGTAGGTTTCGAACGCCGTGGCCAAGGGCATGTTATGGACCACAATCCCCATTATCAAACCCATGACGAGGTTCAACAAGGTTATCAACAAGCCCGCAATTGCATCTCCTTTTACGAACTTTGACGCGCCATCAAGAGATCCAAAGAACGTGGTTTCCTGTTGTTCCTGTTCCCGGCGTGCCTTGGCTTCCTGGTGATTGATTGCGCCTGCAGACATATCACTGTCGATGGCCAATTGTTTGCCCGGCATGCCGTCCAGAGCAAATCGGGCGCCGACTTCGGCCATACGAGCTGCCCCTTTCGTGATGACCATGAAATTGACAATCAGCAATACGCCAAAGACGACAAGACCGAGGAAAACGCTTCCCCCCATTACGAAATTAGCAAACCCTTGAATGACGCCGCCTGCCGCATCCGTCCCCGTGTGGCCTTGTCCAATGATCAGCTTTGTTGACGATACATTGAGCGACAATCGTAGCATTAGAGAGGCCAGCAGGATCGTAGGGAATGCCGAGAAATCAAGTGGCTTTTCGATGAACAGCGTTACGGTGAAAATCAAAATGGCGAGAGCGAAAGAGGCTGCTAATCCGACGTCTAACACCCATGCAGGAACGGGCAAAATCATCATTACAATGATCGCCATAAGCGCAAGTGCCAACAGTACGGTTGGTTGAAAGAGATCACGGATTGATAGGTTCTTCATTGCTCAGGAGCCTTCTGAATCCGTGCGAGCGCCAAACAACGATCTGGTGTTCGTCTGGCGTAAAGGCACAAGTGATCCGTTGGATGTTACCGACCCTACGTGTGTGAGAAGTGGGTAAGTGTTTTGTCGACTTGGTTTGCTAGTAACTTGGGGCAAGTCTTCCGCGGTGCGACTTGGCGTCACCCACTTGTCATGTGTGCCATGAATTCGGTCAAATCGTGCGCGGTAGTGTTTCGCATGTTTTGGCGTACGGGAGTGAAATGCACCGGCCGCTAGCGACCAATCTCCGGTCTCTTCAAAAAGTTGCAAAAGGAAAGTCGCCGCATAGCGTGCGTTTTCCAATGGGTCGAACATTTGCTCGATCGACTCGAAGGAAGACCCGTGCCATTTATAGTTGATTTGAAAACAGCCCACATCAAAACTGCGGGCGCCGCGTTCGACGTGATCATAAACAAACGACCGAGCGGCTTGTTCGTTTTCGAACCACTTCCCTTTGCCCTCCATGTTTACAGTCCATGGCCAAGGTTGCAGGGCTCCATTCAAATTTCGACCTGTTTCGGTTCGCGTGACGGTCCATAGAACGGAGAGAGGAATTCCTGTTTCGACGGCCACTCTGCGAGCGGCGTGATCGCATATTTCTGCTGTCTTTGCGTGTAGAATTTGAGGGGCATGCGTGATGACAAAAAAAGCAAGCGGAACAGCTGTCCAACTTTTTGATGCAAAAAAGTAATTTCGAGCGCGCGCCTAAAAATACAACACGCCTCGAAACAGCCTTGCTTCAGATTTTTACTAACACTCGCTAACATTCGCTCTCCCGACGGCACATTCTGTAGCCTATATTCGGAAAGTAATTTTGGAGTGTTTAGATTTGGTAACCCACTTCGATTAAACGAACCAGTTACTTCACTGTGGATCAGAAACAGGAGACGGTTTAGTGCGGAGAAGTTCTTGAATTGCATCTCTCGTAGCAGAGCTCTTTTGGATAAGATTTCTGTTTCCTGCCAGTGTTTGCACATCAGTTGGCAGATTTTCTTCGCTGTCACTGGCTTGGTCCTGCTCTAACCTTGAAGCCAAAAAAGAAGCGACAGTGGCGGTCGCATTGTCTTCTGCATCCAACAAATTTTGCCAGTCTTCCGCCAACCATGATTGACGCTCTGATTGCTTTTGTTGGTCTATTTCCGAGTACAATGCAGCTGCGATACGGTGATTGCCGTACGAACTCATTGCAACAGCCTGCAACAAAACAGAATCGTCGCCTTCAAGTCCCGCGAGATCGCTGGAAACTTGCTGTGGATTTCCTTCTGCAATGGATATCTTCGCGCGCAATATTCTCCGGGAACGGTTAGTTGAACCTTCAACCTCACTTTCGATGAAGCTTCGTGCTTCAGATGGAAAGCCGATTGACAAAAGTCGCTCAGCAGCGGCATTGGCGACAATACCATCCAAGGCTTTTTTGTCGTCTTTGTATTCATCGAGAGCATGACGAAGAAAGGTCACTTCGTCTGCACGTGTGGTCAATTGGTCCAGCATTTCGGTTTTCAAAAGAATTTGATCGCCTGCTTCTAAGTCGTCGGAAAATTTAGTGAATTCTTCAAAAGACTGATCAAATGCCCCGGATGCCGCCAAGCCAACAATGTAAGCGCTGATCAATGCTGACCCCTGTTCACCTTCTTTGTGTTGGTTGATGTATGAACCGGCAAGTATGGCCTGATCATACGAAACACTGTTACCGGCCGTAACTTGTGAATTTATCAACTCAATAAGTGCCGTTGCAGAGAGTTCTGAGTTACTTGAAGCGACGCTTTCCATTTTTTGGACGGCCGCGTTTTCTCGACCCTCATCGAGGTCAATCTGGGCTTCGACAAGCTGTGCACCGGGTGTGATCATGTCTTCATGCCTGTTCACAATGCGGAGAACTTTGTCCGCAGCCTCTTGGTATCCACCATCCAGGAACCGCTGTGCGAGCGTGGGCCCAAGATGGCTCCTAAGATGACGGGGCAAGGCATCAAATGAGCGCAAGACAGCATCGCTATTTACGGGCACATTCGCAGGTAAATACTCGTGAGAAAGGACGGACCAAAGCGACGATGAGTTTTCACACTCGAGTTGGTGTTTCAATGAGGAGTTCTCTGTTGCGTGGCCATGCTCGACAATCGACGCAAGCGTTTTGAGAATATCGGATCCGTCGGTTTGGAAATTGATCATTTCCAGTGCGGATCGAGCTTCGACCCCGAACCCATAAAACAGATATAGTTTGATCAGTTGATTAACGACATCATCGTCTAGCTCGTCGAGTTCGTTTGTCAGATTTTTGTGTAGCCTGCTGATTTGCGTTGCAAAGGGTTCGTCTGAACCCCAGGCGCCGACGTCGATCATCTTTTCCGGTACACATGTCGTGTCTGTTGATGCGCCTCCTGATTGCCCCAAGAAAGCGAGGAAATCCCTATCAACACTGCTTTGAACCTTCAGGTTGACGTGTGACATCGTGCTTGTTTCTGGCTTTGGTGCAGGCGTTTTCTGCTGAGCGACGTCAGGTGCTTCTTCACGTGGTTTTTGTTCGCGCACGGCCTCCAACCTCGGGGAAAGCAGCCCCTGCGATGCAGCTCGACTAATTTGCATGTTTAGTTGGTTCCGGGCTTCCTCAATTATTGCCTCTTCCCGAAATTCGGTTTGAGCACCCAGAGCAATTTCCACGTTCTCTTTGGGCGTACTCATGAGATTTTGGCCGGAAGGCCTAAAATCTGCCATGGACGCTGCTAGAGAACTTGATTGTCCGGTTGGTGTAACCTGAACACGCGCGACTGGCGGGTCCGGTTCAGCTTTTACCTCAGTCTCCACCAAAAGCACACTCTCCGTGGCTTCTCGAACATCCAAAACCAGAAGCGCTTTACCGTGCCAGAAAGCCGAGACTTCGCAGTCACATCCAAGTTTGATGTCCAATGACTTTTGTTCAGTAGATGTCGAAACATCCTGAATGCGGTCTTGCGAAATGCGGTTGAAAACAGCAGTCGTATCAAACGAAAAATTACTACCAGGAAACAGAACAGTTGCGTTATCAACGCCGTATTCTATTTCGAAACGAACTCGCATCGGTAAATCAACGATAAGTCTTGTAAACTCGTCGTGTTGGCCTGACCGAACTTGTATTGTTTGCGCATTCAATGTGCCAGCAAGCACGCACGCAGCGAACAGAAAAAACCAGAAGCGCATCATGCGGCACCTTGTTTGACGCTCTTCAAAGCTTCTTCAAGTTCGTTGAAACTTGGCCTGCAGTGCGACGGTGTATTTTGGCGACCGACTTCAATGCAAATATTGGTTGCGTGATTATGCAAGTTGGCGACCAAAACTTCGCGAATAAGCTGATAGAAATGACCGTCATCTTCCACAACAGTTTTGACTTTTCCGGCAAAGGGTCCGACCAGGCCATACGACAAAAATACGCCTAGGAAAGTACCGACAAGTGCCCCGCCAATCATTTTACCCAGAACTTCCGGGGGTTGGTCGATGGAAGCCATTGTTTTAATCACGCCGAGAACCGCGGCAACAATGCCGAGCGCGGGAAGGCCGTCTGCCATGGATTGTAGCGCATGGCTGGAGTGCATCGCATGATGCATTGTGGCATCCATACGTTTTTCGAGCACTTCTTCCACCTGGTGCGGATCGTCATAATTCATCGATGCAGACCGCAACGTGTCACTGATCAGCGAAACGGCTTCTGCGTCTTTGAGAATCTTTGGGTATTTTGAGAAAATCGACGAGCTTTCGGGTTCTTCGACATGTTCTTCAATAGCCACGGGGTTTTGCCGCGCCAGACGGATCAATTCGAATAACAAGCAAAGCAAATCACGGTAGTCGTCGTGTTTCCATTTGGGTCCCTTAAAGACCTTGCCAATATCTTTGAACGTGTGTTTTACCGCAGGCATATCGTTGCTGATCAAGAACGCACCGATTGCTGCACCACCAATCATCATCATCTCGAAAGGCAATGCCTTAAGAATGATCCCCAGTTTACCGCCCGCAGCAATGTATCCGCCGAAGACCATTGCGAAAATCACTACAATACCAATTATGCCGATCATCGTACTCTCCAGCCAAAACGTGTTGGCCTACCCTGCCATCGCCGAGTTAAAAAACACTGACCAGTTGGAAATTATTCGGACGGAACATTGGCATTTCGGCCGGCCAACACGACGCTAAAGGTATGGGCCGCTTCGGGGCTCAGTCCGGCCATGACAGCGGCTGCTGCTTCGGGTCGCATGCGTCCCAAGAAACCGGCGGCAAAATTTGGATCCATCTCTTCGAAAAGCGCGGCCGCCTGCTTTGGCTTCATGTTTTCATACACGCGCGTAAGCCGATCCAGATCGCTTTCCGCGGCGGTATCCGCCAAAGCAATGGTTTCGCGTAGCATCTCCTCAGCCTGTGTCAGTTCGGCCAGCTTGCGATCTATCTCTTCATTGGCAATTTTCAGCGCTTTCAGCCGATCTTCCAGTGCAAATTCTTTTTGCGCTAAATTGGCCTCTCTCTTCCGAAATGCATCCAGCATCAGTTGGAAGTCTTTCGGAGGTTCCACCCCAACACTTGCTGTCTCTTTCATGGCCATTTCCGAGCCGTTGGTTGCCTTGGCAAAGGCTTGACCTGCATCATCACCGATGCGGATGACAGCAGATCCCACCAGCAGTGCAGATATAGCGACAAGGGCACCTCGACCAGAAGGTTTGCGTCGGCGAGAGGGTTTGGTTTTTTTACGGAACATATCGGAGCCTTTTACGCTGCATCATTGTGACGTTTGAAAACCGGTGCGATTGGATTTTCCTGCTGTTGAGGGGGTGCCTCGGCAGGTGCAGGCGGAGGTGTTGGATTGGGTGGAGCGACAGACGGATCCGGCAGGTCGTGCATTGATGCGACCAAAAGTTCCAGGCGCTTAGCAACACCCTCGGCGCGGTCTGTTAGATCCCCCAGGGAATCGGTCGATGAACTTGCGGTTGACTGCGCTGCCAAGAGCGTCTTTGTCAGATCATCCACCTGAGCAGATAAAACAGCAACCGCACCGCCAACGCCGTTTTCCAGGTCATTGAACCGGCTCAAACGCCGCGCGAGAATGTAGCAATAGAAACCAGCGCCCAATGCACCAGCCACGAGAAGAATATCGGCTATCATTTCCATTTTTTGACCCTCAATTCAGTACAAATTCCATGATCAACAAATCACTGACACGTCCGGCGCCAGTTACGATTTGAATGCGGCGCAGCATCTGGGCACGTAAGCGGACGAGCACCGAACTGCTTTCCAAAACAGCTGGATCCAAAGCTCGGAGATAACTGTTCAAAACATCGACTACCCGTGGCATCAACTTTTCGACTTCTTCTTTGTACGCCGGTTCGATTTCGAGCTGGGCCTGAAATCGCAAGTGACTGCTACTACTGTCTTTTCCAAGCGAAATCACCAGAGGATCAATCGGTAGAAATGCGACGTCGTCAGTTATCATGTCGTATTCTGGTGCATCGGTTTTCGCAGCGGTTTCAGGTGATTCGCTTCCAAAAAGAAGCCCGGACTGGACCGCATAAAAACCACCGCCGCCGCCAGCGACTGCAAGCACAAGCCCTATTAATAGAGGCAGTTTAGACTTCTTCTTTGGGGCTTCTTCCCCGGTTTCTTCAACTTCGGACATGATGCATCCCTGCAAGTTTCGCTTTTCGCAATATAGACCGGCAGGAACTAACCGATTGTTAAGCCTGATCAGCGAAAGATGAGACAACCGAACGGCAGAATGTCGTGGATCAGGAGGCAAAGAAATTGCAGCAGATTGTAAATATCTGGACGGCCATGAACATGCAGCGACGCTTGATCGTCGTGCTGGCAACTGTGGCTATGTTTGCGACGGTGTTGTCGCTGACGCGTATGGCATCCGCACCCAGTCTGACATTGTTGTATTCCGGTCTCGAAAATGGGGCCGCCGGCGAAGTTGTGACAGCGCTGGAACAGCGCGGTGTCGCATACGACGTTCGGGGTGGATCTATTTTTGTCGAAGCTGCCCGGCGTGATGAATTGCGCATGACGCTTGCCAGCGAGGGGCTGCCGACAAATTCTAGCAGGGGTTATGAATTGCTAGATGGTTTGTCGGGTTTTGGAACAACCTCACAAATGTTCGACGCCGCTTATTGGCGCGCAAAAGAAGGCGAACTTGCGCGCACGATTGTGTCGCATCCTTCGATCAGTGCGGCTCGTGTTCATATCGCCAGTACGGGTTCAAATCCGTTTCAACGCGATACCCGTCCATCTGCGTCCGTATCGATCACCACAAACGGTGGTGACATTTCCGCAAAACATGCCCGAGCGTTACGGTTTTTGGTAGCGGCAGCCGTCTCTGGTCTTACACCGGAAGATGTGTCGGTCATTGATAGTTCCGGTGGTCTTGTGGGTGCCGCAGAAGAGGCTCCGGCGAACACTTCTGAGGATCGGGCTGATGCTCTGCGCCAGCGAGTTCAGAGATTGCTGGAGGCGCGCGTCGGTCCCGGAAATGCGGTTGTTGAAGTGAGCGTCGACACAGTGACGCGCACCGAATCTATCCGACAACGGCAAATTGACCCGGAAAGTCGAATTGCAATCAGCACAGACACCGAGGAGAGGTCGAATTCCGCGTCGGATCAAGGCGGGGGGATGTGACTGTTGCGTCAAACCTTCCTGATGGTGATGCCGCCGGCGGTGATTCTTCGTCGAGTCAGACAAGTGAGACCCGCGAGCGTGTAAATTACGAAGTTTCGGCAACCGAGCGGGAAATAACCAACATACCAGGTGCGATCAAACGTCTAACGGTAGCTGTTCTCGTAAATGGCACCACGGCGGCGGATGGTTCTGGCGGAGAGGTTTTCGAACCAAGGTCTGAGGAAGAATTGGATGCCTTGCGCGAATTGGTGGCCTCTGCGGTGGGTTTCGATGAAAGCCGAGGCGACGTCATCACATTAAAAACAATGGAGTTCGAGGAGGTTACGTTGGCTGGGACGGCTGCAGAACCCTCCCTTTTTGCAAGTCTGGGGCTTGATCTGATGTCGATTATCCAGGCCGCGGTTTTGGGCTTAGTGGCGATTGTACTTGGTCTCTTTGTCGTACGCCCACTCTTGTCCAATCCGCCTCAGCCGTCAGCTGGCCAATTGGCGCCGCCAGATCCCTTGGCGGCAGCAAGCACTGTTGCCGCTGATGGCAACGCCCTGACCGGTGAGATCGCGGACGGAAAGTTTGAGAGTGACGATATCCCCGTCATTTCCGACCAAACCGGCGACGGGCTGGGCGATGGACAAATGCTGCCTGCCTTGGCTGCAGGTGACCAGGAAGATCCTGTTGAAAGATTGCGTGGTTTGATCGGCGAGCGTCAGGAAGAGACCGTGGAAATTCTGCGGAGCTGGCTTGAAGGCGAAGAGGAGAATGCCTGATGACAATTGGACATCTTCTTGAAGATTTCGGTGCATTTGCAACGGGTTCACCAGTTTCCATCAGTGATGTTTCTTTGGAAGAGCAACGTTTGGAAGCGTTTGAAAAAGGGTACCAGGCAGGATGGGACGACTCGGTTAAAGCCCAGTCAGAAGGCGCAGGGAAAGTATCTGCTGATTTGGCGCAAAACCTGCATGATCTTTCACTGACCTACCAAGATGCCCATACCGGCATGTTGAATTCCATGATGCCCCTCTTGCAACAGATAGTAGAGGTCGTCTTGCCCCGTGTGGCGCATGAAACACTGGGCCCTCGCCTCGTTGATATGCTGCATGAGTTGGCAAAGGAACACGGCAAGCATCCGGCGGAAATTGTTACAGCACCTGCAACTGTTGCGGCCATTGAAGAAATGATGCCGGAAGACTTGCCCATGCCGACGAAGGTAACGGGGGAATCGTCTCTTGCGGAAGGACAGGTCTTTATTCGCATAGGCGAGGCAGAGCGTGCCATCGATCTGTCGGAAGTTCTGTCCGAGATAAAACGTTCAGTTTCCGGCTTTTACCATGAAAATCAAAAGGATATCGCATAATGGAAGATACTGTTGCACAACCTAAATCTGGCGCAGACCTTTCAAATCCGTTTTCGTCGGTACCGATTGAAATCACGATCTCGGTTGGAAAAGCGCGCCCGCTTATCCGCGATTTGCTAAAGCTCGGACAAGACGCCGTTTTACCGTTGGATAAGCGCGTGGATGACGCCGTTGAGCTTTACGTAGGTGAACGTCTGATCGCACGCGGACAATTAGAGGAATTGGAAGGTGATCAGGAAGGGCAACTCGCTGTCAGATTGACGGAAGTTGCTGATCTGCAAGACGGTCTGGGATGATATCTCGAATTTTTTCCCGGCAACGTTGGGGTTTTTGTTGCTTGTTATCGTCCCCGCGCCGGCGATTGCTCAGGAGCTTTCTATCTCGCTGGGTGACGACGGGTCGCTGTCGGCGCGCACCCTGCAATTATTTGCGCTTATTACCGTGCTCAGTCTGGCGCCGGGGCTTGCGATCATGATCACGTGCTTCCCGTTCATAGTGACCGTTCTATCGATTCTGCGTCAGGGGATCGGGCTGCAGCAATCACCGCCAAATATGTTGATTGTCAGCCTCGCGCTCTTTTTGACCTACTTCGTGATGGAACCCGTTTTTACGGCCGCATGGGCGCAAGGTATCGAGCCTTTGCTCAATGAAACGATCCCGGTGGAAACTGCAATTACCCGCGCGTTGGAGCCGTTCCGAACGTTCATGGCCGGACGTGTGGATGGTGACACATTTTCCGCCATGGCAGCGCTTCGTCCGGATGCGGATTCCATCCAGACAGGGCCAGATGCACCTTTGTCGGTCCTCGTTCCCAGTTTTTTATTGTCTGAGATTTCGCGCGCCTTCCAGATTGGATTTTTGGTGTTCTTGCCCTTTTTGATCATCGATCTGGTTGTTGCTGCTGTGCTGATGTCCATGGGGATGATGATGGTGCCACCCGCAATCGTATCCTTGCCATTTAAACTGGCGTTTTTTGTGATTGCCGATGGTTGGACACTGATCGCAGACAGCCTCGTACGCGGATACTTTTAAACAGTACTCCCTCGCTAGCATCGTCCGCGCAGGTTGATTGGCCATACCAGCTGCGTTGCAGATGTCGGTGCTTTGGTAAGATCACTGACATGGCGCACGATATCACAAGACTGCGAGAATTGGGCCTTTGGCGCTGTCATAAAGAACATAAAGCCTTATGTTTGTGACGATGCTGTTTCGTTTGGTTCCTTTGTGTGCCTGACTTTGCCTCGGACTTCCGACTGCCGGTTCCGAGCACTAAGTCAGGAACGCAGAGCGCATCTGCCGGTGCCAATATAGAACGACATCTAAAGGGAGCGAACCTTGGAAACGATGAACAAAAGCCGACGTTTTTTTATGGGTGGCCTTGTCGTGGCCGCTGCTGCAGGTGGCATGTCCTTGGTCTTTGTCCAAAGAGCCTCCGGTGAAGCGGTAGAACTAAGCCCTCCTGAAGCCCTGGAAGCTATGCGGTCCGGCAAGTTGGTTTTGGTTGATGTGCGTCGTCCGGACGAATGGGCACAAACGGGTGTTGCGGAAGGTGCGTTTCCAATTGATATGCGCCGAACAGATTTTGTAGAGGCCGTTCAAAAGGCCTCTGAGGCAAATCCGAATGCTCCGATCGCATTCATCTGTGCCAGAGGTGTTCGATCGCGCAGAGTTACGCGACTTATGGAAAGCGTGGGTATTACCAATATTGTTGATGTACCTGAAGGAATGCTGGGGTCTTCTGCGGGACCTGGCTGGTTGGAGCGTGGTTTGCCCGTCGTTTCCGCTGGCAGCTAAACTGGGTTTGCAAAGGACTTGGGTAGCCGTGAAAAAGTTTTGGTCTTTTGGTGCGATTATGGCGATGGCTATTGGCACCGCGTTTCCTAATGTTGCAGCCGCTTGCAGTGCTTCGACACCATGTGAAGTCACCGGTGGTGAATACTATATCGCTGCGCCGGAAGCATCAGAGTCGAAAGTGCCGGCCATTGTATTTTTGCACGGGTACGGAGGCTCGGGCGAGGGCGTTCTGCGCAATCAGGGGCTGGTAAATGTACTCCAATCAAGAGGATATGCGGTGATTGCCCCAAGCGGCATGAAACGTGAAGGCCGCAATGGGCGCAGTTGGTCGTTCCATCCCGATTTATCCCAACGACGAGACGAGGCATCCTTCTTGATTGAAGTGCGCGATACCGTGATCGCGGACCACAACATTGATCCCGACAAAATCATTTTGTCTGGGTTCTCTATCGGCGGCTCGTTAACCAGTTATGTTGCGTGCTCGGTGCCAGATGCCTTTTCGGCCTATGCACCGATTGGAGGCAGCTTCTGGCGCCCACATCCGACGGGCTGTGTGGGCCCCGTTCGCCTGTTGCATACTCACGGCTGGACGGATGGAACCGTGCCGTTGGAAGGCCGCGTTTTACGCGGTGACGACATCCGCGATAAAAACGCGTTGGCGCAGGGTGATGTGTTCCATGCGATGGATATATGGCGGCAAACAAACGAGTGTGTGCACCTCAAAGCCGACCGTTTCCAGACCAACGGCGCCTTTTGGCACCGTAAGTGGGAAAGATGCCAGACTGGTTCCGCTTTGGAATTCGCCCTTTTCCCCGGCGGGCACGTGATTCCAAAGGGTTGGGCCGATATGGCGTTGGATTGGTTCGAGGGTCTTTGAAGCTGCTTATTCTGCGGCAATCGCTTCGGGCGCGTTTTCCAGCAAATATCGCATCCGGGCGCGCTCCGTCTGTGCAGATTTGAAAATGCTCGGCTCACGCAGAGTATTGGGAGCATCCAGCCGAAACACACAAGGCGCAAACCCCGTGACGCGTAGAGCGCTCAAGCGCGACAGAGGGGCTGAGAGGACAAGGCTGAACGCAATGATCGAGAGCCAGGCGGACGCGTAGCCGGCAAGTATTGCAGCGGTCAGCGCGAGGCCAAGCAATAACTCTAATCGATGAAACCAGAGTGAGTGCCACCAGCCATACCCATTGCCGCCGCGAGATTGCGGGGTCCATCCAGCCGAACGGCCGAGGATCGCTTGCATCACCGCAATGCTCTGCTGAACCATCAGAATGGGCGCGAAGATCACGGAGCAGAAGATTTCAAAGACAGCCGTCGCCAGAAAACGGCCCAATCCGCCATAACTGCTGCGGGTACGTCTTTGCAGGCTCAGGACGATGATGCCAGCAATTTTTGGCAAAAGCAGCATGCCGTAAATCACCGCCAAATAGACCCAGCCGCTGACCTCGCTGGCTTGAGGCCAAACTGGTGCGAGGGGTTCGCCGCCGTAAAGTACGATGTGCTGTCGGTTTTCATGATGCCCAGCATCGACCAGATCAAAATCAACGCCAGCCACGCTGGAGACAGCAAAAACGCAACAGCACCTTGCAGGAGGTGAAACCGCGTCAGTGGATGAAATCCTCTTGCCGTAAGCAAGCGCAAGTGCTGCAGATTGCCCCGACACCAGCGTCTGTCGCGCAGCGCGTAGTCGATCAGGGTTTGAGGTGTTTCCTCGTAACTGCCACCGACCCGTGGCAAAAACCGGACGGCCCATCCCGCGCGGCGCAGCAGACCTGCTTCTACGAAGTCATGACTGAAAATAAGGTCTTTGCGTCCGTTCCGGCCCCGCAGGTATGGCAGCTGAGCGCTATCCGCAAATGCACGGGTTCGGATAATCGCGTTGTGACCCCAATAATTGCCCTCGCTCAGCGACCAGATTGCAAGGCCTTCCGCCAGAAGCCAGCCATAAACAGCGCTCGAAAACTGCTGCATCCGACCAAAAAGTGTTTCGGAGCCGATCAGGGATGGGTAGCTTTGCAGCAAGCCGGCATCGGGATCATCGGCAAGCTCTTGGGCCAGATGCCGGATTGCGGCACCACTCATCAGACTATCCGCGTCCAAGACCAGCATGGCGTCATATGCCGCGCCCCAATTTGTAATCCAATCCGTTAAGTTACCGACTTTCTTATCGGCGTTTTTGGCGCGCCTGCGATAAAATACGTTCAGACCCCTTGGGCAGGCCGCGCGCAACGCAAAAAAAGCACGTTCCTCCTGCACCCCGATATCGGGATTGTTGGAATCGCTCAGGATGAAAACCGAATAGCTCGAGTTATCCGGTCGCGCAGCCAGGTCTTTAAGCATCGCGTGGGCATTGCCGAAAACTTCCGCCGGTGTCTCATTAAAAATCGGAACCAGCAGGGCCACTTTCATGTCCGCCGAACCCGCGCGTTTGGGCCTCTTGATCTGCGCACGCGTGCCGATAACCCGTCGGATCAGCCCCAAGGTGACCGTACTGACAGACAAAGAGACCCAGATAAACGTCAAACCAACGAGAACGATCACGGCCGTTTCCATTAAAGTAACGCCGCCCGATGCGAACCAGTCCGTGATCCCAATAAGCAGGGATACTGTCAGCGCAATCGCAGGTGCAAAAGCGCCGATCCGCCACAGCCTGTCTGTCCAAGAAGCGCGGTAAAGCGCGCGAGGCTCGGGCGACACGCCAAAATCCTGCTCGCGCATGTGCAACGGTGCGCGTTTTGGCATATGAGCAGCGGCATACTGCGTCATGGCGTCCACCGGTACAGCCAGGTTTCGGACAACGGCGCTCCGTCACGCCGCAACTGTGCCCGAAATTCGATTAGTTTCGCGTCGCCGGGATGAAACTTGAAAGCAAGCCGCGGTCCGCCGGTCTCCGGGTTGCGCTGCAATACACCGTCGGACACATCACCCGAACTTGCGGAAATCAACTTATCGACCTTGTCCAGTTCATCCGGGATATTCGGCCCATCTTCAAAGTCGATGGCAACGATAATGCCGCTTTCGAACGCACTGCCGATACGTGTGTTCAGAACCTTTAAACCGCGGCCATACTCGCTTTGCTGACCCCAAGTGAGCCGGTAATTCAAAGCGTGTTCTTCGCCGGGCAGCCAATCCTCACGCGGGCGCCAATAGACCGCGATATTGTCGTAAATTTCGCTGTCTGTCGGGATTTCTACCAGCGTGACTGAGCCTTTGCCCCACTCGCCTTTTGGCTCGACCCAGAGGCCGGGGCGGCGGTGATAGAGTGCCTCAAGATCTGCAAAATCGCTGAATTTTCGCGCTCTTTGCATCAATCCGAAACCCTTTGGGTCCTTGTCGACAAAGGCGCTAATCTGAAGCGTCTTGGGGTTGGCCAAGGGCCGCCAAATGGTTTCGCCCGCTCCATTTCGGATCAGCAGGCCATCTGAATCGTGGACGGCCGGGCGAAAATCGGAAAACCGGTCGCGGTTGGTCTCGTCGAACTGAAACATCGACGTCAGTGGTGCAACCCCGACATTCCCCATTTCTTCGCGCGGGAAGAGACGCGCTTCGACTTCCATCACCAACGGTTGGCCGGGTGTGATTTCGAACTGGTACGCCCCGGCAACACTTGGGCTGTCCATCAACGCGTGAACCACAAAGGTTTCGGTGCCTGGCGCTGGTTTTTCTAACCAGAACGCCTCGAAGTTAGGAAATTCCTCGCCCTTTGGGCCCGCCGTATCAATGGCCAAGCCGCGCGCAGAAAGACCGTAGATGTCGCCTGTGCCGATCGCGCGAAAGTAGCTGGCACCCTGAAATGTCAGAAACTCCTGGTAAATACCGGCCTTTTCAAGCTCCGCGCGCAGGCGTAATCCGGAATACCCCAAGCTGCCATCAATCGGCAGATTGGGAAATTTGTCGGTTCTGTCGAATACTTCGAGATCAAAGAGCAGCGGACTTGCCATCCCATTTTCCAAGACTTCGATCCGGATCGGATGCGGGAAATAGAGACCCGGCGCAAAAACGTCGAGGCGAACGGGCGTGTCGCCTTCCCCCTCCCAAAGCGCATTGCGGACATCGAACCAGATACTGCGATAGTCCTCGTAACTTATATCGGTCCATGCCGCGGGAACCCGTGGCCGCTCACGGTATGGCCTTGCTGCACGCCTTTTGGCCTTGGCAATAACCTGGGCCGCATCAAACGGGCGTGCGTCACCAACGCTGAGGCCGGGCTCTTGCTGAACAACTTCCTGGGTCGTCTGGCCCGCGGCTTGCGACGCGGCCAACGCCATCAATCCTGTCAAAACCTCACGCCTGAGCATTGGCTTTCACCTTTTTTGTGCGCCAGGGCTGTGATTTGAACCAGGCGGTCCCGTAAGCGATCGCAATGATCGTGGCAAAGCCAAGAAGGTTAACGAGGAAGATGGACAAATGCGTGCGCCCGACGAGATCCAAAAGCACTCCGAGGAGGCGGGCAAGAAACATCGACGAGATGAAAATGGCCAATGATTGCTGTCCAACTTTCATGATCATGGCGAGAGTTCCGCGCCACAACCTTGCGAAAATGCCATTTCCGTTTGGCGGCAGGATATTCACGCCTTTGGGTCCGACCAATACCCACGCGACATAGGCCGTCGCAAGAAAGTGGACGTATCGCAGGATGCCAAAGTTGGTTTTGGAGATCAGGAATTTCCAATCCTGACGGATGTCGAGGAAAACCGTGAATTCGCGGTAGATGCGGAAATACGCAAAGGGCAGCGTGATCAAGATGATGGCAACAGCTGTCCAAAACAGTCGCTTGTTGACAGGCGGCGCCGGGATCCAGCCGGACATGAAGGCGAAGCCTGTGAAAAAGATCAATTGCCATCCAAAGGGATTGAAGAACCAGCCACGGTCAGACCACGGTTCGGCAGGCAGGTTGAAACCGTAGAGGTTAGGGGCCAGCCAGAGCGCGATTGAGGCTGCGATCATCAACCCCACATGAACCCGCGCCAGGGCATACATGGCCGGTAGCAGTGCGAGAATGACCAGATACATCGGTAGAATATCAAAGTAATTTGGCACATAGGTGAGCGTCAAAAGCCCCACCAGATTATCCGGTGTGTTTTTGAAAAACGGATATAGGTTGAGTTGCCCGATATAGTTGCGGCCATCGGGCAGAGCGGCGTTCAAAGCCACCATTGTTGCGGCAATCGCGAAAAACAGTCCTATGTGGGCCCAATACACCTGCCATACGCGATGCGCGACACGCGCCGTTCCCATCATCAGTCCGCGCTCTGAAAAAACGCGGCCGAAAGCGATGGCAGATGCCATGCCCGAACAGAAAACAAATGTTTCCGTTGCATCAGAAAAACCAAAGCGAGCAGGGATCCAAAGCGTCAGCCAGTTCCGCGGAATATGTGCGACCAAAATGATGAACATCGCGATACCGCGAAAAAAGTCGAGTCGCGGATCGCGCACACTGGTCACCGGCGCGGCTTTGGCCGGTGCAATATTGGTATCTGCCTGATTGGGCATGTTCAGGGGCGTCTCTGCAAGGCTCATAAAATTACTGTGCTGCTACAGCCGGATCTGCCATACGCGCGCCTTCGATCAAAGCCAAACGTTTATCGGCAAAGGCATCCGGCGTCCCGTCGCGTAGGCGGGTCCGTGCCGAAATCAGACTTTCTGCATCGCACAGACGACCGGCCCGCAGAGCTGCCTCGATTGTCAGTCTCTCAAAAATATCGCGTTGTGCGTGGCTTCCGCCCATCTTCTGGAACTGGGGCTGTGCCATCCGAAGATGCTCGAATGCCTGTGCGTATTGAGCATCACCAAAAGCGGCCAAACCCTGTGCGGCGGCTTGGCCTGGATCCTTCATTACCGTGGCTGCGTCCGTATCAGCCGATGCATCCCGGGACACGCGTGCGGTCAGTTGTTCAACAGCGTCGGCGCGATTGTCGCCCATCAGTGCCAACATGTAGTGCAAATCCGCGAAAACCAGACAGCCATCATTGCTGCGGTTTTCGGCCAGTTCAGCCAATTCAACCCAACGGTTGCCAACATCAATACCCTCAAGCTCCAACCTCATCAAAAGCGAGCTAGCGTTGGAAAAATCGCGATAGTCATCTGTTTTTTCGTGCCGCACTTTTTGGTCATAAATCTCCATGACATGCGCGTGGTCACCTTGGTCCAGATGCAACAGGGCCTTATGCCACCAGACGTGAAACCGGAAGTTATTGCAGTGGTTCCATGCGTCTACGTTTTGCTCAATCAAAGCGATCCCGTGGTCCGGCCTGCGGGTCATGTCGTAAACATGTGCGACCGCGTGCAGCCCCCACGCGTCATCCGGCGCAAACTGCAGTGCCTCAAGACCAGTGGCCTCCGCAAGCTCATAGCTACCCGTTTCTTCCTGTGCAAATGACAGGCATCCAAGCGCGTAGCCGCGTAACGTATGATCTTTTCCATGCGCCGACATCACGGCTTCTACAGAGTGACGCATACCGTGATTGTCACCCATGATAAAACGGATGGCATGCGAAATTTTCATCGACATCGTGTCGGCGGGGTTCAGTCCCATCGCGCTTTCCATGTGCGTGATCGCTGAAAGGGGGCTTCCTTTGCACCATGCATCCGCAGCCTGACACCAAAGACGCTCGCGCTCTGTTGCTCCGCCTGCAGCCAAAGCTTTTTGCGCCGTCTGGTTCGCATCCATCGCGACGGAGACCAGTTCGCGTCGTCCCATCATCATTGAAAAGAGACTTTTTGCAGCATGCGCCATGGCATAACCCGGTTCGGCCTCTAAGAGGCGACCCAGATGCACGGGCGTGGCTGTTCCGTGCGCCAGAAAGGCCCGAACCATTTCGTTCCAGTCATCCAGCGCGCTGGCCTTGGTGAGGCTGACTGGACAGGTACAAACATCATAAAGCATCGGCGGCCCTTTGGATAAAACGTGTTAACAGTTAGTTGTCACCTAACCAGAGAACGGGTCATTCGCACGTCACATGGCCGCTATCACGCGATTTTGTGAAGTAGTCTCACGATTTAGTGATAAAACGAGGCATTAATCCTCCGACACGTCATGCCTTGTGAAACCTGGTAAAAGGTCCGGTAAAGCACCAGTATCTTGGCCGAATGTAGGCGGTGGGGATCTGTAAGTCACGGGTGTTTTCGAAAATTTGAGCGGATTGCCTAATAAAGAGACGCTTCCTTTGCGTGTTTGCGCGTGTGCCATCTGGACGACAGTTTCACGGGCATGCGCCTGATCCGATCTCAATGCTTGCTCAACGTTGTGAATGGGGCCGCACGGCACGTTGACGGATTGTAACTTTTCAAGAATGTCGGCCACTCGTAATTTGGAAAGTGTTTCAGAAATCTCGGTGCTTAGTTGCTCGCGATGCTTGATCCGGTCTGGATTTGTCTGAAATTCCTGTGTTTCGGCAAGGTCAGGCCGGTCCAGAGCTCTACAAAACCTTTGATATTGGGCGTCATTCCCAACCGCGATGATCACATGGCCATCCGTTCCGGCATAAACATCATAAGGAACGATGTTGGGATGCGCATTGCCACGTCGTTTGGGCAACGCGTCGGATGTCAAAAAATTCGTTCCTTCATTGATCAACCATGCCATTTGCGCGTCAACCAAAGCGAGGTCGATGTGTTGGCCTTCGCCCGTGGCATCGCGATGCCGGAGTGCCGCCAGAATACCGATCGTAGCGTACATTCCGCACATCACATCAGCAATTCCAACGCCCACTTTCATCGGCGGGCCTTCGGGGGCGCCAGTCAAAGACATGATCCCACCATATCCCTGTGCCATCAGATCGTATCCCGGCTTATCCCTATTTGGACCTGTTTGGCCGAACCCGGAAATCGAGCAATAGACCAATCGCGGGTGAGCAGAACAAAGCGTTTCGAAGTCCAAACCGTATTTTTTCAAGCCGCCGGGTTTGTAGTTTTCGATAACCACGTCCGCATGCTGCGCAATTGATTGCACAAGGTCTTGTCCTTCGGGCTTAGACAAATCTGCAGCGATCGAGTGTTTGTTCCGGTTGGCCGCCATGAAATACGCGCTCAGGTCGCTCTCGCCTTCATGCATTTCGGCATAGGGGGACCCCACCCGCGCGTGTCATCCCCGCCGGTTTTTGGGTTCTCTATCTTCAGGACAGTCGCACCCATATCCCCCAGCAACTGCGTTGCCGTCGGGCCAGCAAGAATCCGTGACAGGTCCAGGACAATCAGACCATCCAACGCGCCTTTGGTCTCAGAACATCCCGTCATAGGATGTCCTCTCGATTTCGGCTGCGATCAAGGTAAAGGTTTCTGATTGTTGCGCATCGGCGAGCGCCGCGCGTAATTCATCCTCTGATGTCACACAATGCCCCTTGCCTCCGAAAGCGCGGGCGACGGATGCAAAATCAACGCGTCCAAAATCGACCCCGCGATTGTCCATCTGGCGTTGTCGTTGTTTCAGCTCGATCAGGGCAAGGCTCGCATCTACAAAAACCACGAATATGGTTTTGAGGCCCAGTTCGGCAGCCGTTGCGATTTCGCCGGCAACCATCAGGAAACCCGCGTCACCCGAAAATGAAACAACTGTGCGATCTGGTTCGACAATTTGCGCACCAATCGCGAGTGGCACGGCACATCCCATCGTGCACAGGGCAGACGATTGCGTCAGAGCCCGTGGGAAATTGCATTGCCACATCTGTGACAGCAAAATGCGGTGGGCCCCGCTGTCAGCGGTCAAAAGCGTATCGTTTGGTAGTGCGTCCTGACACGTCGCAATGACAACGTCCGGGCCCCACGCGTTTTGGACGGAAAATGCCTCTTGCAAGGCTGTACGCGTGGATGATGGTGAACCACAGGCCCAACTATCCTGCGCTGAAAGAGGCAGAAGTGCTTCGAGCGTTTCCGTGCAGCTTCCAATGAAATTGAAAGTCGCTTGATGCATATAGTGGTGGTTTGGTTCGGCGGCGATGTCGATGATTGTCTGCTGCGCCGGATCCCACGGGTTTTGCCATCCCGTGCGCATTTCTATTGGGTCGTACCCGACGGCCAAAATGACATCTGCCTCACGTACGAGAGGCAAAAGGAACGTATCCGCTTTTGGCGACAGACCTGCGCCCCCGAGGGCCAATGCATGACTTTCTGGGATGAGACCCTTGGCCTTGTATGTGGTGATGACAGGGGCGCCCAAACGTTCGGCGGCTTTCGTCAAAGCATCGCCGGCATTATCTTCTACAGCATCGACGCCCGCCACGATCAGAGGCCGGTTGGCACCGGCCAACGCGATTTTGGCTTGTTCCAACGCATCGCCGTGCGCAGGGCTCATCGGCGCTGCATCCGGACGCAAAACACCTCCACCCGAGGCTGGGGCGTCTGCGACACTTATCGGCACATCAATATGCACTGGTCCTGGACGACCTTCAGTGGCAATTGAAACTGCCTTGTCGGCGATCACATGTGCGGCACCCGCCGACAGCGTAAACGTGGCTTTTGTGATGGGTCGGAACACTTGAGGTTGATCGAGAACTTGATGGGTATAAACATGCGCTTCGTCCGCATCCACCGCGCCCGTAATCACAATCATGGGGACGCGGTCCTGCCTTGCATTTTCAACCACATTGATCCCATTTAACGCGCCCGGACCAACAGTTGCGATCAAAAGCCCCGGGGCGCCGGTGCGGTGGTATGTGCCTTCCGCCATAAAGCCGGCTGCATTTTCGTGTTTTGCCAGAACAAAGGTAATTCCGGCCTTTTCCAAGGCATCAACCAGGGTCAGGACTTCGCCGCCAGGCATGCCAAAAGCCCAACGGCACCCTTGTTCAAAAAGACGTCGCGCCAGCACATCAGCGGCTCGTGTCGAAATATCTGCCAATGTCTTAACCCATACCCGTGATGTGTCGCGCCTTAGATGCCGCGTCAGGGCGGCGCGTTCAAACCACATTCTCGTGTATCAAATTACTGATATTGTAAAGCGTTGCCAGTCACAGGTGTCTGCAGGTTTGACGATGCTGGCAGTCTTGAACTGCGGGAAAAGGGCCTAGATGGGTGTTTAGCCTTTTGAGCCGGAGCATATCCAGTCGCAACTCATCAGAGAGTATGCGGACGGCACGCTTGGCAAAATGGGGAGGCTTTTCGCGGCCAGAGTCCGTTAATTTGAGGGCACCACCAGTTTGGACGACCAAGAGCCCAATTGTCATGGTCAATCCACACTTGGCGTTTACCGCACGACGAATTCTGCATGCAGCGCACCCGCTGCTTTGATGCTCTTTAAAATGTCAATCATGTCGCGTGGCGACACGCCAAGAGCGTTGAGCCCAGCAATGACCTCTGACAAGGATGTTCCCGGCGCTACTTCAGCCAGTCCAATCCCCGGCTCTTCCTGGATTTCGGCATTTGTTCTCGGGATCACAACGGTTTCTCCTTCAGCAAATGGATTTGGTTGGACAACCAGCGGTGCCTCCTGGACCCGCAACGTCAAGTTCCCTTGTGAAACAGCAACCCGCGAAATTCTGACATCATCCCCCATAACAATTGTGCCGGAACGTTGATCAACGACAACGCGCGCCTTTCTTTCAGGTTCGACCAGAATATTTTCGATCTGGCCAAGCGCATGAGCCGGCGAGCGCGCCTGAGTTTGATTGACATTTAACTGTACGGTCCCGGAATCGAGCATGACGGCAACCGAGCGACCAAATGAGGCGTTGATGGCGGCCTCGATCCTTGCAGCGGTTGTGAAATCTGGTTCGCGCAGCGCCAATCGCATCGTGTCCAAAGACGCAAATTCGAAATCGATTTCGCGTTCAACCCGCGCGCCAGCAGGGATCACCCCTGCTGTCGGGACGCCTTGCACTACACTTCCCGCGTCACCTTCCGCTGCGGCGCCACCTGCAATGATCGTACCCTGTGCGACCGCGTAAATCTGACCGTCGGCCGCATTCAGAGGTGTCATAACCAACGTACCACCGAGCAAACTTTTTGCATCCCCAATGGCAGATACTGTTACGTCAATCTGCCCGCCCGCCCGTGAAAACGGTGGCAAGCTTGCTGTAACGAAAACTGCAGCCACGTTTTTAGGTCGGAATTGTTCGCCGGTTATGTTCACGCCCAAACGCTCTAGAATGTTGGACATGATTTCCTCGGTAAACGGCGCATTCCGAATGCCATCTCCGGATCCATTCAGTCCCACGACGAGGCCGTATCCAACAAGATCGTTGCCTCGTACGCCATCAAACTCGACCAGATCCTTAAGTCGGATTGGCCCGGCTGTTACGGACGTGGCAAGGGTCGCAATAAGAACGAAACGCAGAAGTTGGCTAAAGAGTTTTTTGATCACAGGAAATTCACCAGGCTCAAGCGCGATGAACGCGCGGTTAAAGTGTATAGTGTTTCGAGTTGTATTTGAACGTTTTCAAGCTCTGTCGCTGTTTGGAATTGATCCACCGACAAAAGACCGTTTCGAGCAAATTCCAGGCTGCTCATTTCGGTCGTAATCCGCGTCAACGATTGATCAATCCGCGACTGAGCAAAGCCCAAATTGGCACGGACACCAATCACCTCATCTTGCATGGTCAAAAGACGCTCGCCGGACTGCTGCGCAAGTTGCGTGCGATCCGCATTGTTGAGCGTAAGCGACGCATCATCAGCCAACGCCGCTAAAACCGTGTTTTTCAAGATGTTTCGGATGGCTGGATCATCGGCTCTGAAATCCAGCCGCACAGATTCTCCTTCTCCCAACTGATAGGGCGAAAGAAATGTGGTGCCACCTTGGTAAATCAGAGTGTCAAAGTCACCGCCCGGCGTATCAAAAAACGCATCAAGCGCGGTGAAAACATCCGCGGCTGTGGTTGCTCCTGCCAGCGCCGTGCGCACTTCCGTCAAAAGCGTGTCAGCAGATTCCAAAGGGGTCGCTTCGATATCGGTGCCGCTGAACAGGGAACGTCCTGCGATTTCTGTGTTCATTGCTGAAATTATGGTGTCCAAGGCACCACGACCTTGCGTGGCAATGGCGTCGATTGTGATGCCGCCCGTCGTCGCGCCGGCAATGATAGCAGCCGCACCCAAATCGCCAGCGGTGTTGTGAACAACTTCCAGAGCGGCTTGCATGGCCGTGGTTGCAATCCCGGCTTCGTTCGCCGCCCCGCGATAGCTCTGCAACACGAGCAAATCATGCTCAATATCGGATAGATGACCGAAATTTCCCGACAATTGGCGGGTAACATCAGCCGCGCGGCCGCTGGCCAGCTCTTCCGTGAGGCGGGCCATTTGTTGTTTCAACTGAACATTTTGCTGGCGGAGTTTGAAAGTTTGCGCCAGATCACCAAGGGATTGTATGTTCATGTGTTATATCCTCAAAAGGGCTTGCATCATTTCATCGAGCGTTTGGATCATCCGCGCATTTGCAGCGTAGCTTTGCTCGATCAGGAGCAAACGTTGGGTTTCCGCGTCGGTGTCGACGCCACCTTGAAGTTCAAGCGATGACAGTTCGCTTTGGCGTGCCGCTGCGAAGCTGATATCCTGATCCAAGGTCAAGCGTGTCTGCCCAATGCGCGAAACGAAACTGGCGGAATGCCCAGCCAGTGATCTGGAAGTCGCACCAAGATCGCCGGACGCCAACACGCCGCCAGAACTCAGCGTCGATTGAAGATCCTGTAAAAGTGCCCCGTTTCCTGCGGGTCCTGGCACAGCGGCGCCCAACCCATCGCGCAAACGCCAAAACGCACCCCCGTTGTTGGGGTCAACAGCTGAATTCACGGCGATACGCCCTGCAATGCCCACCTCGTCCAAGGGATCAAACGCAGATCCGGCATCGGTAAACAGACCCGGATCACCCGGAGCCCGCGTCGCATCAAGACCGGCGGCTTGGAAACGCTCAATCAAGTCACGGGCGAGCGCATCTACCTGTGCATTGGCATCTTCACCCATGGCGTCGCGCGTTTCAAAGAGTGCCGCGAGCCTGCCACCAGCAATTGGGCTGCCGTCGCCCGATGGCGTGACGTCCAACCCGTTGATGGTCAGGCCGGACAAAAGCGATGCACTCAGTGTCATGTGAGGCGCGACAACGTTGGAGGTTGTGAAGCCCAAAGTTGCGGCCGTACCATCCAGCAAGACGGCCCCACCGGGCGTAAACAAGGCAACAGCGCCACCATCACGCGGGACCTGACGCACGGGGATGTACTCCGACAGCTCATCGATCGCCATCTGTCTTTGATCCTGCAGCGCCGCTATGGAATTACCACCGGGGCTGGTTGCGGTAATCTGAATGTTGAGGGTGCGAATTCGGCTGAGCGTAGAATTGACCTTGTCGACAGCAAGCCCGATGTCGCCATCCGCATTTGTCCGCCGCGTCTGAATTTCAGAGGAAATGTTGTTAAGGACATCCGCGAGTTCGCCAGCCCGCAAAACCGCGGCCTGCAGCCATTCTGTTGCTTCTGGCCGGCTTGCGGCAGAGACCAGGCTGGCATCGAAGGCAGCAATGCGACCTGAAAGTGAAGAGCTTTCATCCGGTGTGCCGACAACGCGTTCAAGTTGCTCGATAAATGCTGACCTTGTTTCAGAATGCGCCAATTGACTATCAGCCAGCCGTCTGTCGCTCAGAATACCCTGATCGACATGCCGGGTGATACCTACAATCGAAACGCCCCCTCGTGATCCAGAGGATTGCGAAACAAGTTCAAGTGCGCGAACGCCGTAGCCGGGCGTAAGCACGTTTGCCAAGTTTGTGGAAACGACGCCCGCGGCACGCGCGCTCGCGTTCAATCCGCTTACAGCATTGGATAATGCACCTGAAATACTCATATTTGAACCTCTGTGTTACGAAGGGGCAAAATTGCTTTGAGAACTACGAAAATCAGCGTTTGATGTTCGTCGTTTCCTGCAGCATTTCATCTACGGTCTGGATAACCTTGGCATTGGACGAATATGCCCGTTGTGTCTGGATCATGTCCGTCAGTTCACCCGCCACGTCGGTCGCAGATTCCTCGCGAGCAAATGAAACAATGTCGCCCGTCGGGCCGTCACCGGCATTCCACAGGAAGAATGTGCCACTGTCAGGGGAAGGCAGATAGGTCTGTTGGTCCAGTGACACCATGCCATTGGGGTTGGGCAAATCAACCAGCGGAACCTGGTAGATCACACGTGTGACGCCTGTATCAAACGAGGCGCGCACAAAACCATTTTCGTCCACCTGTGCTGAGGTCATGTTACCCACAGGTGAGCCGTCCTTAGAAATCGAAAGCGGTGCGAAGCTGTCGGAAAGCTGTGTCAGGCCATCGGTTGCACCAAGCTCGCCAATATTGATCTCGAGAGGGCCGCCATCAACGTTCACGATGAAACTACCGGTACCAGGAACATATGCGCCACCCGATACTGTCGCCACGTTCAGGAGCGTGCCGCCTGTGGCACGGGAATCATCGAATGTCAGCGTGTATTCACCGATTGTTGCGCCGCCTTGCGCGGAATCTGTCAAGGTCATCGTCCATTCATTGGACGAACCTGTTACAGGAACCGTTGGCACAAAGCTGACCGAAACGCTTTCGGACTTGCCGAGGTTATCGAAGTACTCGACCGACAAAAGTTGAGGGCTTCCGGTTGAACCTGCATCCGTTTCGGTTGCTGGCAGGTTTACGCCAAGACTGATCTCAGTAGTTGGTTCACCGGTCAGTTGGTTCACGTTGATCTGAACCGGCTCCAGGCCGTCACTCGTATCGCGAGGGAAAGAAGGAATGGTGCCATCCGGGTTTGCAGGCCATCCGAGCAGAACAAGACCCGATTCTGTGACCAAGCGTCCCTCTGCATCCGTGCGGAAGGAGCCGGTTGTGGTCAATTGCATCTGAGCATTGCCAGCTTCGACCTGCGCCGCGCGTGCGACAGGCAACATACCGCGACCGCGCACTGCAAGGTCAGTCGGGTTATTGGTTGAAACCAGAGAGCCGCGTTCGTCAATCAGACGTTGCGTGGTTGAACGCACGCCGCCGGCAGAATAGCTGCCACCATTGGAAGAAATGACCAGAGATTGAAAATCGGCTTCGACCCGTTTGTAGCCATATGTGGCCGAGTTGGAGATGTTGTCTGAGATCGCCGCAAGCCGCGTTGCGTTTGCGCCCAAACCGGCCACACCTGCATTCAAAGAGGAAGAAATTGTCATGGATACGCCTTTCTGCTGCACCAATTGTTATCGATGCTCAGGTGTAGGGCCGTCCGTTTAACAGCGCGCTAACAGATAAAATGCGTTGTATTTCCTCATTGGTCGGATCTCAGGAAGATGATTTCGAGCCGGTTGTTGCGGATCGCCATTGGATTCGGCACCGCCGGTTCTCGATCAGCATACCCGGTGACCCGCCGCATTTGCGCGTCTTCCACGCCCGCAGACTGCATCATGATGCGAACTTGTTGTGCCCGCGACATGGACAGATCCCAAACCGGATTGACCAACAATGGCACAGGTTCTGACCGTGTGTGACCTTCAACGGCAATGTGGTTTTCAACCATTTTCGACGCCTGAGCCAAGAGTGAGGCGATTTCCGTCATCAATGGGGTCGGTGTATTGGTTCCGACCTCAAACAACGGTTCGTTTTCCAAGTCAAAGATATCAACAATCAGGCCCTCATCGGTAAGGCGTGTTGTGACATGGCGCCTTAAAGCCTCCGAAATGGTGCTTTCGCCAGCCCGTCCTGTGAAAATTTCTTCAACTTCTTGCAGTGCGGATGTTTCTGCAGCTTTCGCCGCCGAATCTCGCCCACCATCCTCGGATGTCCCCATTTCACCGCGGGCTTGATGGGCCTCGGTTGGGCGCTGGTTGGTTGCGCCTGTACCGTTTTGAAGCAATGTCTCTTCGGAAAATACACTGTCGCCACCAAAGCTGCCATCACCGCCACCCGAGATCCGACTGATCGGAATCGTAGGGCTGAAGTAATCCGCAATACCCTTGCGTTGCTTTTCCGTTGTCGCGTTCAGCAGCCACATCAAAAGGAAAAAGGCCATCATCGCCGTAACGAAGTCAGCGTAAGCAACTTTCCAGGCACCCCCATGGTGCCCATCACCGCCCACTACCTTTTTCTTCTTGATGATGACTGGCGCCAGATTTCCTTGCGCACTCATAACTCACCACCTTTTATCTCACCCGACCCAATGGGTAACCGATCAGGTGTTACGGTGGCCTTAACATCTCAACTTGTCGGGATTTATCGCCGGATGCCACGAAATGCCTGGTCCAATCCTTCGGCGACCTGATCAACATCGGACAAAGAGAGGCACATCGGCGGAACCATCCTCAGACAGGATCGGAAGGCCCCTGATTTCGACAGGATTAGGCCACTTTCGCGCGTCGCCTCGAACACGGCGGCGGTGGTCTCTGCATCGGGTTCCTTGGTCTCACGGTCCTTGACCATTTCGATGGCAAGCATCAATCCACGCCCGCGGACATCCCCAATGGCGGCATGCCGTTTCTTCAATTCCTTCAAGCGCTCCAGCAGGGCTGCACCAACCGTTTTAGCATGATCCATCACATTGTCTTCACGGATCACTTGCAACACCGCGCGTCCAGCAGCGCATGCCGTTGGATTGGCACCATAGGTGTGGAACATGAATTTCTCGGCCATGGGCGCCGCGATTTCCTTGCGCGTCACAACGGCGCCCAAGGGGAAACCGTTACCGATGCCCTTGGCCATCACAACG
This sequence comes from Roseovarius sp. JB2-10, assembly GCF_055693585.1. Lineage (NCBI taxonomy): Bacteria > Pseudomonadati > Pseudomonadota > Alphaproteobacteria > Rhodobacterales > Roseobacteraceae > Roseovarius > Roseovarius sp. JB2-10. Next base: position 1,321,573 of record NZ_CM146337.1, read on the forward strand.
ATATCCGGCACCACGCCATCGGCCTCAAAACCCCACATGTGATCACCGGTCCGGCCAAACCCGGATTGCACTTCATCTGCAATATAGAGCCCGCCTGCGGCGCGCACCCGCTCAGCCGCGCCGGACATGTATCCGGGGGGCATTTCGATAATCCCGCCATAGCCCTGAACACTTTCGACGATCATGCCTGCAACCCGACCGGTGGTTTCGAACGTCAACGCACGCTCGATTTCTTCCAGATAGGGCGCCGCTCCGGCCCGTTCGCCAAAAATACCGCGGTACTGGTTGGGTTCGGGCACAAACGCGACATTGCCGGGCATGCCGGGATGCCGCCACCCGCTAATGCCTGTCACAGATTGCGCGGCGCTGGTGGGCCCGTGATAGGCGGAACGCAAGGCCAGCATATCCAGATGACCTGTGAACGTGCGCGCAATAGTCATCGCCAGATCCACCGCCTCCGAGCCCGAATTGGTGAAATGCACCACCCAGTCATGGCCAGCGGGCATGGTGGCGGCCAGCTCCTGCGCCAGATGTGCCGGAGTGGGATGGTAGAACATCGTGGTGCAATGGGTCAGTTCCTGCGCCTGTGCGGTTGCAGCGGCCACAACTGTCGGGTGGGAATGCCCAACGGAAACACACACATTCATACCAAGCAGGTCGATATATTTGGTGCCGTCCGTGTCCCAGAGATATTGCATTTCGCCTTTTCGGAACGCGATAGGCTCCGCGAAGGGCACGAACTTCTGTTGGCTTGCCGCGTAATAAGTGTCCCGCAGGTCTGCGATCTCATCCAACTGCCAACTTGTGGCCAAGGGCGCATGCTGTGTCATTTGTAAGGGTCCCTTTCAGATCATGCTTTCAGGCGTTTGTTTTCAGGGTCGAACGGCGCTTCATCCAAGATTTCGACAGCGATCCGATGTCCAAGCAATCCGATGCTGAGTGTCTTTGTGGGCCGCCGCCGGAGGAGTGCTAGGGCAATAGATTTTTGGGTCCGGTGCCCGAACCCACCCGACGTCACGATGCCAATCGGTTCATCCTCTTCATAAACCGGATGTGCATAAAACGGGTCCACATCCTTCGCCGCGACTTCCAACAAAACTGAGCGCCAGTCATCACGTGCATCGCGCTCTTTCATCGCGTCGCGCCCAACAAAATCACGTTCACCTGGGTTGACCAAATGGCCGACACCGCATTCGGTTGGTGTGCGCTCGGTCGTCAGATCAGCGCCCCATGCCCGGTAGCCCTTTTCCAGCCGCAAGGAGTTGGCGGCAAACGCGCCGCAACACCCGATGCCAAATGACTGCCCTGCGTTTTCGAGAGACAAAAACACCTTTTCCGCTGCGCTTGCTGGCAGGTGCAATTCCCATCCCAATTCCCCCAGATAAGACACACGCAATGCACATATGGCGTGGCCAGCGATCTGGATGGATCGCACATTTAGCCAATTGAAATCATTGGGGATATGCGTGACCTTGGAGAGGGTGTCACGAGATTTGGGACCCATAATGCCGATAACGGCGAGCGCTTCGGTCTGGTTTGTGACGTGTACATCCAATCCAGCGGCGTGTGATTTCAGGGCGTCCAGATCGATCTCTTCCGCCGCTGCGGCAGATGTCAGATAGGCATGCGTGTCGGACAGCATCGCAACCGTGAATTCCGACTGAACGCCCCCGGCAGGTGTCAGGGCATGCAAAAGGCCGACGCGTCCCGTCGACGGGGCGGAATTGGCGCCCAGTGTTTCAACAAAGCGCCGGGCATCCGGACCCGTGATGTCAAACTTGGAGAACACGGATAAGTCAGCCAGTGCGACAGTGTTGGTCACGGTTTGGACCTCATGCGCAACGGCGTCGAACCAGTTTGTCCGTCTGAAACTATGGGTGGCCTCATCCCCAACGGTGGTCGAAAACCAGTTGGGTCTTTCCCATCCATGTGCTGCCCCCATCACCGCGCCTCGTTCCACCATGAGGTCATGCAATGGCGATATGCGCTTGTTGCGCGCGGCGGGTCTTTCTTCAAACGGGTAATGCACGCCGAATTGCAAACCGAAACACTCTACCGCCTTGGCGATACGGTAATCGCGGTCCGCCCATGCGCCAAATCGCCTGCTGTCCACGGCCAGAGCGTCCATAGGCGGCGCGCCATGGGTCATCCAATGGGCCAGAAACCAGCCAGCGCCGCCGCCCTCCATAACCCCCATGCTTGAGCCAGTCAGAAGCCACGCATGATCCAGCCCATGCGCCGGTCCGATCAACGGATTGGCGTCTGGTGTGAAGGTTATGGGGCCGTTTATAACCGTTTTCACGCCAGCGGAGCTGAGCGCCGGGATACGCGCCATCGCGGCTTCGACGATATGTTCGACACGGTCCAAGTCAGGCGGCATCAAATCTGCGCCAAATTCTGGCGGTACCCCATCCACTGACCAAACCTGCGCATCGGCCTCATAGGGTCCAAGGATCAGACCATCGCGTTCCTGACGCACGTACCAGCTTTCTTCCGGGTCGCGGATTATGGGCAATTCGGGCATGCCGTTTTGTTGGCGATCCGCCACATCCGGCACCCGGTCTGTGACCAGATATTGATGCAAAACCGGGACGGATGGGATGTTGAGGCCCATCATGTATCCAATCTCCCACCCCCAGGTGCCCGCGGCATTCACAATATGCTGGCTGCGTAGCGTGCCCTTGGCGGTTTCGACGACCCACCCATCACCCTCGCGACGGATGGCATGCATCGGGTTGAACCGCTGAATACGCGCGCCATTTTTGACCGCCACCTGCGCCATTGCATTTGTTGCCAGTGTGGGATCGACATGACCGTCATCCGGTTCAAAAATACCGCCCAGCAAACCGTCCAACGTCGCCAAAGGATGCAGTTCGGCAATCCTGTCGGGCGTCAGGATTTCCAGCGGGTAGCCTGTAAAGTCAGACAGCCCTGCTACATGCCGAAACTCATCCATACGATCCGGATTGCGGGTGATCCGCATGGCGCCCGAAGGATGAAACCCGCAGCTCTGCCCGGTCTCTTCGGGCAGGATGTCGCGATAGAGCCGTACAGAGGTTGCCCGCAATTCCTGGATCGTGGCGTTATGCGCAAAGTGTGTGCACAGGCCCGCCGCATGCCAGGTCGAGCCATGGGTCAGATCGTTTTTTTCCACCAGAACCACGTCGGACCATCCGGCCTTTGCCAGATGGTAAAGGAGCGAAACACCCATCGCGCCGCCGCCAATGATCACAACCTGCGCATCACTCATCCGCGCATCCTTTCACCGGTCGGATCAAACGCAGGCTTGGCCAACGCGCGCGCCGTATAGTCCGTTCCCGCAACTCTGATCCTGAATGTGCGCGTGCAGGTCTGGGTCAGAGTTTCGCCTTGTGCGATGTCGATCAGCGCCAACGCTAGTGTGAGCCCTGTCCGGGGGCCGTAGGCGCCTGAGGTTGTCAGTCCGACAACCTTACCCGCTTCCACCACGGGTTCATCATGCAAAATCAAAGGGTGATTTTCGACATCCATCAAGACCAGCCGGCGCCTTACACCCTGCAATTTTTGCGTTTCCAGCGAAGGCCTACCCCTGACATTCTTTTCCCAATCAATGGTAAATCCCAACCCGGCTTCCAGCGGTGTGATCTCAGGGCCAATGTCATGTCCCCAATGACGAAAACCTTTCTCTATCCGGCACGCATCCACCGCATAATGCCCCATCGGTTGTGCGCCTGCCTGGATCAAGGCATCAAACACAATGTCCGCGTGGATGGTAGGAATGCTGATTTCCCATCCCAGCTCACCCACATAACTCAGGCGCGTGGCCTGACAGACAACACCAGAGATCGCTATGGTCCGACTGGTGGAAAAGGCGTTTGGTGTCCATGAGGCACCGACGATATGCCCCAATACCCTTGATGCGGCTGCGCCCATGACACCGATCACGACGATGTCTTCGGTTCTGTCCGTGAGCGTCAGTTGCTGACCCTTGGTTGCCCTCCGCAGCAGTGCATGATCCCGCCACCTCGTCGCGGCACCGGACGTGATCTGGAAGCTTTGGGCATCCACCCGGCGCACAGTGACATCTGCTTCGATACCGCCTGCATCATTCAAAAATTGTGTGTAGACCGCCCGTCCGACAGGAACATCCATTTGCGCACAGGCGATTGAATTCAGGGCTGGCAGGGCATCCGGTCCGGAGAGATCGAATTTGCCGAAGGGGGACAAATCGATCATGACACAGCCGGTTTCCATCTGGGCTACTTCCCGGTCGATGATATGTTGCCATGCCTGTGGGCCAATACTGTAGGGTAGATCGCGTTCGCTGGCGTCGCGCGCATACCAAAGACCACGTTCCCACCCGGCTGTTTGGCCAAAAACAGCGCCTTCTCGGGCCCACTGATCATGCAATTCAGAAGACCTTAAACCGCGCGCGGCTTTGGGTTGTTTGAACGGCCAGTGCATGTCCATCAAATCGGCAACGGCTTCTGTCATGCGCGCGGCCATGTGTGCGGGCTGTGCAGCCCTCGGATCAACGCGGGCGATATCGACTTCCCACAAATCCATCGGTTGTGCGCCGTCCACCATCCAATCACCAAGCGCTCGACCAATGCCCGCCGATGACATCACACCCACTGAATTCATGCCTGCCGCGACATAGAGGTTGTCGATATCAGGTGCGGCACCAACCAGTGGCCTGGTGTCATGCGTGAAGCTTTCGGGCCCGTTCATGAACCGTTGAATACCTGCATCTTTTAATCCGGGGATCAGATCGAGCGCGGCTTCCATAAAGGGCTGAAACTGGTCCCAATCCTCAGGCAATTCCAGAAAAGGCCGGTCGCTTTCCGGACCAAAAGCATCCCAGCATTTGGCATTGGGTTCAAAGCCCCCGATCACCAGCCGACCTGCATCCCCTTTGACATAAATACCTGTGTCCATGTCCCTCAGTACGGGCATGGGATTGGGCAAACCTGCGATAACGTCGGTGACGACATACATGTGTTCAACCGCCTGAAGGGGCAATGCCACTTTCAGTTCATCCAAGAGTGGCTTGGACCACGCACCGGCGCAAACCGCGACCTGCTCTGCATCGATTGTGGTACCATCGGCCATGCGAACGCCGATCACCGTGTCACATTTCCGCAAAATCGCGGATACTTCCGCGTTTTCGCGAATTTCGACACCGCCTGATTTTGCGGCCTTGGCATAAGCCATGCAGAGATCGACAGGATTTACGCTGGCATCTTCCAGCACATGCAAGGCACCTGAATGTCCCGATAGGTCCAGCATGGGCAAGGGGACCTGATTAGGCGCGATGATACGCGTTGTCAGGCCAAGGTGTTCGCCCAGGGATGCAATTCGATGCAACTCATCCATCCGCTCAGACCGTCGAGCCAGCCAGTATCCCCCGGTTTGGCGGTACCCAGTGGCCATACCAGTTTGCTTTTCGAGCTTTGGGAAAAGCTCAATCGCGTACATTGCCAATTTGGTCATGTTGGCTGTCGCCCGCAGGGGCCCAACGATGCCTGCGGCGTGCCAACTGGTGCCGCTGGTCAATTGATTTCGCTCGAGGAGCAACACTTCCTTTTCGCCGCGTGCGGCCAGGTGATAGGCGAGGCTCAGACCGATTACGCCGCCACCTATGATGATGCGGTGTCCCATCAGAAGTAGTCCATATCAGGCGTTTCCGCCTTGCGCCGGGCAATGTAGTCCTGCAAAGCGGCTTCAATTTCCGGATCAAGACCCGGGTCTTCGTACCGCTCCAGACGATCCTTCCAGATTGCATATGCGCGTTGGCTTGCATCCAATGCGCCGCCTGCAGACCATTGTTCGAATGAATCGTTATCAGGCGTTTCTGGCCGGAAGAGGGCGGTCAGGAAATTTTCATGGGTATGATCCGAGCCGAGAAAATGTGCGCCGGGACCGGTGCTTGCAATTGCGGCCATGGCTTGCGCGTTTTCACTCAGATCAATGCCCTCAAAAAACCGGCACAACTTACCGCAGAGATCAGCATCGATGATGGTCTTTTCAAACCCGGTCACCAACCCGCCTTCCAGCCAGCCTGTCGCATGGTTGATCACGTTAGCCCCGGCAAAAAGGGCCATCATCAACCCCCATGTGCCTTCCTGTTGGCTTTGGGCATCGGGTAGTTTTGACGAGGATAACGTGCCAACCGTATGCAGCGGAACGCCCAACCGCCGCGCCAATTGACCGGCGGCCAGCACCATCTGCCCCGCTTCGGGCGTCCCAAACGTGGGTGCGCCCGACTGCATCGACATCGTTGATGCAAATGACCCCATCAGAACGGGGGAGCCCGGGTTGATCAATTGCGCCAAAGCCATGGCCGCCATGGTTTCGGCCAGCACCTGTGCCAACGTGCCGGCGACCGTACAGGGGCTCATTGCGCCGGTTAAAACCCAAGGGGTGCAGGCCACCGGTTGACCCGCGCGCGCATTAACCTTGAGCGCGCCCGACATGTGCGCATCCATCACCAAGGGGGCGTTGGTGTTTGACACGCAATAAAGCACCGGATTTTCGGCAACAAAACCATCCCCAAACAAAATCCGCGCCATATCCAGTGCATGGCTTGCGCGTTCGGCGCCGATAAAGGCCCCCATGAAACACCGATCCGACCAGCGAATATGGCTATAAAGCATATCAAGGTGGCGTTTGTTTGCAGGCAGGTCCACGGGCTCGCATACAACGCCGCCGGAATGGTGCAGCCATGGCAAGGTTTGGTGCAGTTTGACAAGGCGCTCAAAATCCGCGTGTGTCGCGTAGCGCCGTCCGTGGTCCAGATCCTGCACAAATGGAGGGCCCCAGGATGGGCAGAGAACGGATGCTGCCCCTCCAATCTGCACGGTGTTGATCGGGTTACGGGCATGCTGCGCAAAAGACTTTGGAGCGGTGGCCATGATCGTCTGCCGGCAAAACCCCGGATCAAATCGCACGCGTTCACCCGTAACATCACATCCCGCATCGCGGAAGATCTGCAGCACTTCCGGGTCCCCCCGAAATTCCATGCCCGTGTCGCGCAAAATTTGGTCTGCGTTACCCTCAATCAGGCAAAGGCCTTCTTCGGACAAGATGTTGAACGTGCCTATCTTGCGGTCGAGATACGGCGCGCGGGGCTCAGGCGCGCGAACGCCCTTTCGTTGTCTTTTGGAACCAACTCTGGCCACTCTTTGCTCCCCTGTGCCAGATAACAGCTAGGCACAAGCCACTTGCGCAATCAATTCACCTGGGACAGCATTAGGAATTCTTATAATGTTACCTTGCAGGGACGCATGTGACCACAAGACCCCGAACCGACAGCAATCTCGTCAAAGCAATCGAAGTCTTTGTGGCCGTCGTCGAAACAGGCCAATTGACGGCGGCTGCACAATTGCTCGGCATTACGCAGTCCGCCGCCTCGCAGCAGATTGCAACGCTGGAGCGGCTATTTGACGTGCAGCTGTTGGACCGGAGCGTGCGGCCGGTGCGCCTGACCCAGGCTGGTGGGCTTTTGCATCGCCACGCGGTGGATATCCTGAACGCGGTTGAGGATCTGTCGACCCATATGCGCCACAGCGGCGCCAATCCAATCAGCGTTTTGCGCATCGGTATTCTGGCATCTATTGCTACCACGCTGACACCTGCTCTGGTCGCGATGGCACAAACCGAATTCAATGTGCAGGATGTGTCGCTGCATGCGGGATTGAGCTGGGATCACGAGACGCTTTTGCGCACCAAGCGTGCCGATGTCGTCATCACCTCAGACCCATTTTACGATATGGACGGTTTGGAACGTCACCCGGTTCTTAAAGAGCAATTTTTGCTTGTTCTTCCAAAGAACTATCGTGGCCCGCGCGATAATCTTGGCGCAATACTCGATGAAATGCCGCTGGTCCGTTTTGCGGATACGACTAGCGTCGGACGACAGGTGGAACAACATCTGCGACGCCTGAAACTGAGCGCGCCCAGGGTCATTCAGGCGGACCGGTCCAGCATGGTGACCGCTTGTGTGGCGGACGGAATGGGGGTGACATTTCTAACGCCCACGCTCCTGATCGACGGTTTTGTCGAGCAGATGCCGTTGGATGTGGTGCCGATGCCGGTTGCGGGCATGACCCGAACACTCACGCTGCTTGCCCGCGAAAACGAATTGGGGCTGGTTCCCGCACGCTTTGCCGCGCTGGCTCAGGCGAACCTTGCGGCCAAGATTGCACAGACAGTCGGCCCGACAGGGACCGAAGCCACAACGCTGAAAGTTTAAATCCGAGCCTTGCGAATGCTTGACAGAATCGCAATTGCAACGCAGCGTCGACCCAAGATCAAAGGAAATGCAATTGATGTTGACCGCGCAGGTTAGAGATCACCGCGACGGACGCCGGGCAAAACGGGTCAATCTGGTTACATAGATCAGCTGCATATCGCTATGCGTGCCATAGGGGCACGACCTATTCCTTCCTCTCGATCATTCCGGAAACTCACCTATGACCAAAAGGCCCGATTTGCGTGTCGCCGTTGATATCGGCGGAACATTCACGGATACCGTTTTGATGACTGCCGAGGGCGACGTAATCGCCACATGCAAGACGCCGACCACACCTGGCAATCCGACCGAAGGCGCGATGGCCGGTGTCGAACGGGCCTTGGCAGATGCTGGTGCTCACTTCGAACAGATCACCGGTTTCATTCATGGAACAACGCTGGCCACGAATGCCCTGATTGAGCGGCAAGGTGCACGGGTTGCGACGATCACGAACGAAGGTTTCCGCGATATTCTGGAGATCGCCTATGAACGCCGCCACAGCCAGTATGACATCAATATCGAAAAACCTGATCTGTTGGTGCCGCGGTCACGCGCATTTACAATTGGAGGCCGAATGGACGCCCAAGGGCGCGAACTGACTGCACTTGCGGCAGGAGACGTACCCGAACTGGTGGCGGAGATCAGCGCAAGCAGCGCCGAGGCAATTGCGATCTGTTTGCTGCATTCTTATGCCAATCCCGATCACGAAGAGCGACTGCGCGATTTGATAATGGCTCATCTGCCAGACGTAACGATTTCGATCTCGTCTCAGGTCAGCCCCGAAGCGCGTGAATTTGACCGGCTCTGCACGACGATCGCCAATGCATATATTCAGCCATTGATGTCACGCTATCTTTCGGATTTTTCAGCACAATTCAAAGAAAAGGGTGTCGGTTGCCCAGTGCTGATGATGACAGCAGGCGGTGGCATGACCACGTTGGAAACCGCGGCGCAATTGCCGATCCGTCTTGTCGAGATCCGGCCCCGCTGGTGGGGCCATTCTGGCGGCGCGCATCGCGCGAATGGCGAACCTGCCGGAAGTGCTGTCGTTCGATATGGGTGGCACCACGGCAAAGCTCTGTCTGATTGACCAATTCCGCCCCCAAAGTGCCCGACGGTTCGAGATTGCGCGTGCCGAAAGGTTCATCAAGGGATCTGGTATGCCAGTGCGCATTCCGGTTCTGGAGATGATCGAAATCGGTGCTGGTGGCGGTTCCATCGCAAGCGTGGATCGGTTGGGTCGCCTGAAGGTTGGGCCGAAAAGCGCAGGGAGCGAACCGGGCCCGGCAGCCTTTGACAAAGGCGGAACCGAAGCCACCGTGACGGATGCCGATATTGTGCAAGGGCTGATCGAACCCGCAAGTTTCGCGGAAGGCAGATTGGCCATTGATGTGTCAAAGGCGAGAACTGCGATGGAGACAAACCTCGGCGCGGCAATGGGCGTGGACGTGGATGGTGTTGCCGCCGGGATATCGGAAATTGTGGATGAAAGCATGGCAAGCGCCGGTCGGATGCATGCCGTTGAATCCGGGAAGGACCTGGCGCCGCGCACGATGATTGCCTTTGGCGGGAACGGCCCCTTGCACGCCACGCGCGTTGCGCGGCGGGCAGGTGTTTCACGCATCTTGATTCCGCACGATCCCGGGGTCGGATCCGCGGTTGGTTTTCTATACGCTCCCGTATCCTTTGAGATTGTGCGCAGCCGATATGCGACCCTGGATGGGTTGAATATCGACAAAATCAACAGCTTTTTCGACGATATGATCCGCGAGGCCACGGAAGTTGTCCGCGCAGGCGCCGCGTCGCAGAAATTACGCCGCACCCGGACGGCGTTTATGCGCTATCACGGACAGGGCCATGAGATAGAAATCCCTCTGCCTGATCGGGATTTCATTCCAAGTGACACAGATACGTTTAGAACGGCATTCGAAACGGAATATGCGCGGCAATTTTCCCGTTCTGTGCCCGGAATGGTGGTTGAAATTCTCAATTGGTCTGTTCAGGTCTCAACCTTAGAAACCGTGCCGGACGCGCCGACGGAAAACAAATCTGTTGCGGCCGCTCCGCACCAGCGCAAACAGCGCATCCTTTGCGATGTGACAGGTGATCGACGTTACGCGGATGTCTATGAACGATCCGCGTTGAAGCCTGGTCATATGTTGGAAGGACCAGCTCTGATCGTTGAGCCTCAAACAACGACCTATGTCAGCGCTGATTTTTCGGCCTCCGTGGACGCCAGTGGAAACATCATTTTGAATCGCAGCACGCAGGGGATGGACCTGTCGACGACTGAAGCAAGTACGGAGGTGGTGCAATGACTGCGATCCCCAAAACCCGCCTGCAAGTCATGTGGAACAGATTACTGGCCGTCGTTGAAGAACAGGGGCAGGCGTTAATCCGCGCTGCGTTCAGCCCCATCGTACGCGAGAGTGGTGATATCTCCGCCGGAATATTTGACGTACGTGGACGTATGTTGGCGCAGGCCGTCACCGGTACGCCCGGGCATATCAACACAATGGCGGAAGCGGTCAAAAATCTTCGCGATCGGTTCCCTGTGCAGGACATGAAGCCCGGTGACATATACATGACAAATGATCCCTGGCTGGCGTCTGGGCATTTGAATGACTTTCTGTTGATGCAACCTGTTTTCCACAAAAATCGCGTGGTTGGGTTCACCTCATGTACATCGCATCTGGCGGATTTGGGTGGGAAGGGCATGGGGCCCGAAGGGTCTGATATCTTTGACGAAGGATTGATGATCCCGCCCTGCAAACTGCTGGATCAGGGACAGATCAATGCGTTCTTGATGGAGATAGTCCGGGTCAACTCGCGTGAACCGATCGCCAATGAAGGCGACATCTATGCCCTGATTGCCTGCTGTGAGACCGGTGCCACTCGGCTGGCAGAAATGATGCAGGAATTTGGCATTGATGATCTGGACCAGCTCTCGGACTACATTATCAAGACCTCCTATCGTGGGACACTGGACGCCATCGCTGAAGTTCCCAACGGAACATACGCCAGCGAATTGATGGTCGATGGATACGATGAGCCGATCAAATTGGCCGCGACACTGACCGTTGCGGGCGATCATGTCCTGTTGGACTACGCCGGCACCTCGGGCTGTTCTGACAAGGGCATCAATGTGCCGCTCAATTACGCAACGGCTTATTCCGTCTTCGCGCTGCGTTGCATCATCGGGCCGGACATTCCGAACAATGCAGGTTCACTGGCGCCGTTTCGTGTTATCGGCCCACCGGGATGCATTCTGAACGCGCAACATCCCGTCCCTGTGGCGATGCGGCATTCGATTGGGCAAATGACACCAGATCTGGTCTATGGGTGTCTCACACAAGCTTTGCCAGATCAGGTGCCTGCGGAAGGCGCCTCGTGTCTCTATGACGTGCCGCTCCGACATACGCCGGAAGCTGCGCGGGATGGTGGAACGCAGTTTGCGCTTGAGTTGGTTTACAACGGCGGCACCGGCGCGCGTCCGGCTTTGGATGGATTATCCGCCACGGCTTTCCCGAGCGGCGTATGGGGCAGCCAAGTCGAGACGACCGAGGCAACAGCCCCTGTTTTAATCACCAAACGCGAACTTTTGACTGATAGCGGGGGTGCTGGTCAGCGACGGGGTGGTCTGGGACAACATATCGAAATTTCATCTGCCACTGACGAAGATTTCCTCGCATTTCTGTCCGTGGAGCGCATTCGGTTTCCGGCTGCAGGACGCCATGGTGGGAAACCCGGCCGCGCCGGGCGCATGCGGATTGGGCCGGACGGCTGTGATCTTCCAAGCAAAGGTGAATTTCGCGTGCCAGCCGGATCTGCTTTGATCCTTGAAACACCGGGCGGGGGTGGGTTTGGCCCACCCGAGGCGCGGGCGACTGAAACACTTGCCGGCGATCTACACAATGGGCTGGTCAGCGCGAAGGCCGCCAAGGAAGTATACGCAGCGCAAGACGAGGAACTGCCATGATCCCGCCCCGGTCGCACATTGCAGAAATGGAAGCATATGCGCTTGCGGATATAACCGCGCCCGAAGGCAAGCGTTTGATATCTCTTTGCCAAAACGAAAGCCTGCGCCCGCCCAGTCCCCACGCCATCAAAGCCATAGAGGCATCAGCACGCATTCATCACCTATACCCAGACCCGGATTGGACTGAATTGCGAAACGCGTTGGCTGAACTACACGTCATCAATGCGGGGCAGATCGTCTTCGGCAATGGCTCGCTGGATTTGATCGGCTGCCTTGCTCAGGTCTATCTTGGCCCGGGGGACGCGGCATTGGCGCCTGCCCATGCTTATCCGTTTTTCCAAACGGCAACCCGTGCCACCGGTGCGCACTGGCAGGTTGCGCCCGAAACCCAATGCGTCGCGGATGTGGACGCCCTGTTGGCAGCGGTGACGCCGCAAACCCGCGTGGTTTTTTTGGCCAATCCGGGCAATCCCACTGGCACGCGTACTTCACTGTCAGAGATATCGCGCCTGCGGAATTCTATGAACGATGACATACTGCTAGTGGTGGATGAGGCATACGGAGAGTTCGCGGATCACCTTGGCGAGCCCAGTTTTGGATTGGTGTCTCTTGGGAATACGGTGGTTTTACGCACGTTTTCAAAAGCCTACGGTCTGGCAGGTGCGAGAGTAGGTTGGGGGCTGTTTCCCGTTGATGTCGCGACTGAACTGAGAAAACTGCTTAATCCCAACAACGTCAGCGCTGCGTCGCAGGCGGCGGCCTTGGCCGCTCTCGAGGATCAGAATTATATGCGCGAAACCTGTGAGATGACCGCCAACATCAAGACGGCCTTTGCCCAACGAATTCGGGATATTGGGCTGACGGTGCCGCAGAGTTTTACCAATTTTGCGCTTCTGGCCTTCAAATCTGCGGCTCAAGCGTATGCCGCCGATCAAGCGCTCCGGGCGGAAGGTATTTTCCTACGAGCACAAGGTGGAGTGGGATTGCCACACTGCCTGCGGGCGACAATCGGCGTCGCGGATGACATGGCATTGGTTGCCGAGTTCCTTGAGGGTTGGATGGTGAAAGGGGCCTCCACATGACACATCGCAGCCGCGCCCGCATCGGGGCTCTTGTACCATTTACCAACAGTAATCTGGAACAAGACCTGGCACTTCTCGCCCCCGAAGGGCTTTCAATTCATATTACCCGGATCGGGGGCTACGACGAGGATGAAATACCGGACGAAAACCAGATGGCCGAGCTTGGTTCGGCAAATATGGATGAGCCTCTGAAACTGCTTCAAGGCGTGCAGCCTGACGTCATTTTGTATGGCTGTACCTCTGCGACATTGTCCCATGGCACACGCTTTGACAGAAAACTGGCCGCTGACATCAAGGCGCAAAGCGGAGCAAAGACAGTCACAGCCGCCGGGGCATTGCTTCATGCATTGGCGGCGCTTGGGATCACCCAGATCGGGTTTGCGTCGCCGTATGTGCCAGTGCTCAATGACCGCGCCGTGGGTTTTTTGGAATCGTCTGGCGTTCAGACCGTGTCTCGCGCAGATGTCGAGGGCGTTCTCAGCAATTTAGGGCAGGGCGCGCTAAGCCCGGACGCGGTTTTCGATCTGGGTCTTCGGGCAAACAGCGACCGGGCCGAGGCGGTAGTTCTGTCATGCACTGATATGCGCAGTGTTGAGGTCATTGCCCGGCTGGAGCAGACCATCGGCAAACCGGTTATTACCTCCAATCAGGCGATGATGTTTCAAACGCTGGGCCTGCTTGGCCTTCCGCAAACCAGACCGGGATTTGGTCAGCTGTTTGAAAGGCTGCCGTCATGACAACCGATCTGCCAGATGAGGCAACATTTGACGCGATTGCCGACTTTGCCTTGGACGGTGATCTGGTCGTGCCTGAAGATGCGCTCAGGTTTGCTGCGACGTTGCTGATCGACACGCTTGGTGTCGCTGCCGGGGCCGTAAATCTGGATGTGTCCAAGATCGCGCGCGATTTTGCTTCTGATTTCCACGCCGCGGGCGGATACGGATATGCAGCTTGCATGCTTTTCGATGGGCGGCGTGTCAGCCTGCCGGGTGCGGCCTGGGCGGCCGCCACGCAGATCGACAATCTGGATGGCCATGACGGGTACAACCCAACCAAAGGCCATATCGGTGTCGCGGTCGTTCCCGCGCTCTTTGCCTTTGCGGAACGTACGCCTGACCTGTCGGGGCGCGAAGCATTGACGGCGCTTGCAATGTCCTACGAAGTTGCGGCCCGCGCTGGCATTGCGTTGCATGCGACCGTAAGTGATTACCACACGTCTGGCGCGTGGAATGCCTTGGGTGTCGCCGCATTAGGATGTCGCTTGAACCAGTCGACACGCGAAGAGTTGCGACATGCCTTGGGTATCGCCGAATACCACGGTCCGCGCAGCCAAATGATGCGCGAGATCGACAACCCATCAATGCTGCATGACGGCTCCGGGATGGGCGCGTTGGTCGGCTGTTCGGCGGCACTACTGGCGCAGCGCGGGTTCGAAGGTGCACCGGCGATAACGGCACAAAGTCCTGAGGTTGCGCCGATCTGGGCGGATTTGGGTCAGACTTGGACCGTCGCGCTGAACTACATCAAACCCTATCCGGTATGTCGTTGGGCGCATGGTGCGATTGACGCACTGCGGCACCTCATGCTGACCGAAGAAATTGCAGCGGAACAGGTCGACCATATTCACGTCCGGACGTTTGGAGAATCCGCGCGGCTTTACGCGGGCATGCCGGATACCACCAGCCAGGCACAATACTCGCTGCACTTTGCCTTGGCCACGTTGTTGGTGCATGGCCGCATCGCGCCGGAACATATCTCGGGTCGCGGGCTGAAGGACGCAGCGGTTGCTGCGGTTGTCGCAAAGATAACGGCCGAAGAAGATCCAAGACACAGCACGCGGTTCCCGGCCGGGCGTTGGTCTGACATCACCGTGACACTGACGGATGGTCGGGAAATAGACTCGGGTGACGTTAATGCCCGGGGTGGTCCGGAAGCACCGATGAGCGATGAAGAGGTATTGGAAAAACTACAAAATATGGCAGGCGAAATGTTGGGCGGCGACCGGATCAACGATCTCTGGTCCATGCGTGACCGATTGCTTGAACCGGACAGCAAATTCGCGGAGCTTGCAGCTCTGGTAACCCCTGCACCCTGAGAGACCCATGACACGCATTTTGATTCACAACGACAAGACCGACGAGATGGTGGCACGCCTATCAAAGGTGGCGCCGGAGGCTGAGGTCGCGACTTGCGACACATACGAAGATATCCCGGACTTGGTGCGCGATTTCAAACCGGACATTGCCTATTCGATTTGTTTCAAGGGGCGGGCTGGATTTCCGCGTGAGGCTCTCTTGGGCGAAAATGGCCCAAAATGGATTTCCGTCGGGGGTTCCGGCGTTGATCATCTGGCCAAATGGGACCCTGAGCACGTTACGGTAACCAACGCCGCCGGTGCCGCCGCGCCGATGATGGCGGAATACGTGTTTGGGTGCCTTTTGCATTTCACACTCGATATCGAGGGGTTGGCTGCGGATCAAACCGCGCGGCACTGGCGTGCATCGCGGCTCATGACCCCTTTGGTGGGCAAAACCATGTTGATTGTTGGGTTGGGGCACACCGGACAGGCCGTTGCAGCGCGTTCCAAGGCCTTCGGTCTGCACGTGATCGGGACGCGGGCGCGCCCCGAACCGATGGAAAACGTGGATGAGGTCCACCCAAGCACCGCATTACACATGCTTTGGACCCGGGCCGATTTCATCGTCTTGTCGGTCCCGCTTTTGACGTCCACGCGGCATATGGTTGGCGCGCAAGCTTTTGCGGCAATGAAGCCATCTGCACTTTTGGTCAATGTCTCGCGGGGCGGCGTTGTTGACGATGCGGCCCTTGCCAATGCACTTGGAAGTGGATCCATTGCCGCCGCTGCTCTGGACGTTTTTGAAACCGAGCCCTTGCCCGAAGAAAGCCCTCTGTGGGGCCTGCCAAACGCAATCCTTTCGCCGCATTGTTCGGCGGTTTACACGGAGTGGGCGATGCAATCGTTCGAGCTGTTTCTGGGAAACCTGACGCGATGGAAATCAGGTGAGACACTAAGCAATATCGTAAACCCCATTCGCGGCTATTGACTGGTAGAGGGAAAGATATGACAGACCGTTTGCAGGGGGTAATCACCCCGATCCTGACACCCTACAATGATGACCAAAGCATCGCCACTGACCTCTACCTGGCACATGCGGCCGGGTGTCTGGAGAGCGGGGTTCACTATCTTTCCCCCTTTGGCACAACGTCAGAAGCCCTAAGCAATACGATGCGCGAGCGGATGGATATGCTGGAACTGTTGGTCAGTTCTGGCACCGCCCGCGCGGATCAACTGATGCCGGGTACAGGGTTGAATGCGCTGGAAGAAACGGTCGAATTGTCCCGACACGCAGTTGAACTCGGGTGCGCAGCTGTGATGACCCTGCCGCCTTTCTTCTACGTCACCGCGAGTGACGAAGGGCTCTACCGGTACTTTAGCCAGCTGATAGAAGCTGTGGGATCAGATGCATTGAAAATATGCCTTTACCACATCCCGCAAAACACCGGCTTGGGATTGTCTCCCGGTCTGGCGGTGCGCCTGAATGAAGCCTTTCCCGAGGTCGTCGTGGCCTACAAGGACAGCTCCGGCAATTGGGACAACACCAAAGCCGTCATCGAGGCCGCTCCGGGGATTTCCGTTTTCCCCGGTTCAGAAAGCTTTCTGACTGATGCGATGAAGATTGGCGGTGGCGGATGCATATCCGCAAGCTGTAATTCAAACCCAAGGGCGATCCGGGCGCTCTTTGATTGCGCAGCGGCGGAGGATTGGACCGGCGCGGATGCAATGCTCCCCGAGATCAATCAACACCGACAAGCCATTCAGCAAGGTGGATTGATCCCCGCGCTCAAAGCCCTCAAGGCGCATCAAACGGGCGACGCGCGATGGCTGAACCTGCGTGCACCGCTTGAGAACGCGGATCCCGCCCTGGGTCCTGCGCTGGCGAAAACGTTGGCCTAGCCTGAACCTCGTTGGCACGATGAAGGATGTTTAATCTGGATCAGAAACGATCCGGCAGGCCTGACATTTTCTGCAAGTGCAGATAGGCGCAGTGCAAGTTAGCTGCGGCCCCAGTCTTCGGATTGCATCTCGCGCAGGCGGCTGGCGGTTCGTTCAAATTCGAAAGTGCCTTCACCTTCGATATAGAGGAATTCTGGTGCTGCCGCCGCGGTACAGATCAGTTTAACTTTCGCCTCGTACAACGCGTCGACAAGGGTGACAAAGCGTTTGGCCTCGTTGAAATTTGAGCGGCTGAGTTGCGGTATGTTTTCCAGAACCAACACGCGCGCTGCCTCGGCCAGTGCAAGGTAGTCGGCCGGTCCAAGTGCTGCCCCGCAGAGATCGAAAAACGAGGCTCTGGCCACACCATTGTGAAACCCCGGCAATTCGACTTCGCGCTTATTCACATGCAGCACCAGTGGCGCGCTCTTTCCATCGGTCAGGTCATCCCAGATCGTCGCAATTTTTGCACGGTTTTCGTCATTGACCGGTGTGAAATAACTTGGGCTTCCGGCCAGCTTGTCTTGTCTGTAGTCGGTGGGGCTGACCATTTCATGCACCACCATCCGATCCTTGAGCAGATCGATAAAGGGTAGAAAAAGCTGTCGGTTCAAACCGTCTTTATAGAGATCATCCGGAACCCTGTTCGACGTCGTCACAACCACGACACCGGCGGCAAAAAGCGCTTCGAAAAGGCGACCGACAATCATGGCATCGGTGATATCGGTGATCTGCATCTCGTCGAAGGCAAGCAGGCGCACAGTTTGCGCAACATCTTTTGCAACCGGCGCTAACGCGTCCTGGTCACCCCGCGCGCGTGCCTCATGCATGCCGCGATGGATTTCCTGCATGAACGCGTGGAAGTGAACCCGCCGGCTGGGCACATCGAGCGTATCGACGAACATGTCCATCAACATCGATTTGCCGCGACCGACGCCGCCCCACAGATAGAGGCCTTTGGGTGGTTCAACTGCCTTGCGAAACCACCCCTTTTTGGGCGTTTCTGCCAACCCCTCCCGAATGGCCTCAAAGAGAGGCATAACCGCCTCCTGCGCGGCATCATTCGTGAGCTCACCCGCAGCAACCAGGCGGGCATATTTTTCAGGCAGCGTTTCCATCCGCCCGGAATATCGTGGGATGGCGGGTATGGGAAGTGAGAAGAAGACGCGAACACATTGGCACAAGTGATCGTTTGACCATTGTGACGATAGGCATAGACTGATCCCTCGTGCAGCGGAGATGTGAAATGGAAAAGACCCCCCCGATTTTCACGCCGGTTTTGATTGCCGGATGCGTGATTATACTGGTGTCCATCGCCATTCGTTCCGCGTTTGGCCTTTTTCAAATCCCGATTGCTGATGAGTTTGGCTGGCTGCGCAGCGAATTCAGTCTGGCGATTGCGATCCAAAATCTCTTTTGGGGCATTGGCCAACCCATATTTGGCGCAATTGCAGAAAAGATCGGGGACCGTAAGGCCATTTTTTTGGGTGCGGTCGTGTATGCGTTGGGTCTTGTCATGTCCTCTTTTGCGGTCACGCCGGAGGCACACCAATTCTATGAAATCTTGGTGGGTTTCGGCATCGCCGGGACCGGATTTGGTGTGATTTTGGCCGCTGTCGGACGGGCCAGCAGTGCTGAAAACCGATCAATGAGCCTTGCCATCGCCGCGGCGGCGGGCTCTGCCGGACAGATCGTTGGACCACCTCTTGCCGAATACCTGCTTGGCATCATGTCGTGGCAATCCGTGTTCGTGGTCTTTGCCGCCACAATTTTGGCGGTTGTTCTGGTTTTGCCGATGATGCGCGCGCCTGAATCCGCCAGCAAGGCGGAACTCGAGGAAAGCCTGAGTGAAATTCTGGGTAAGGCCTTTCGGGATCCATCATATACGCTGATCTTTCTGGGGTTCTTCAGCTGCGGATATCAAGTGGCATTCATCACGGCGCATTTCCCGGCCTTCGTGGCTGAAATGTGCGGGCCGGTCGCCCCGGGTGGCACCTTGGACAACATGGGCATTTCATCCACATCCACGTTGGGGGCGGTGGCCATTTCGGTGATTGGGTTCGCCAATATTATAGGCACTCTGGCCGCGGGTTGGCTGGGCAAACGGTACTCCAAAAAATATCTGCTGGCGGGGATTTACATGGGCCGCACATTGATCGCCGCGGCCTTTATCATGACGCCAATGACGCCTGAAACCGTTTTGCTGTTTTCTGCGCTGATGGGTGCGCTCTGGCTGGCTACCATCCCACTGACGAGCGGCTTGATCGCGCATATTTACGGCGTCCGCTACATGGGCACGCTCTATGGCATCGTGTTTTTCAGCCACCAGTTGGGCAGCTTCCTGGGTGTTTGGCTGGGCGGTGAGATGTATGACCTCTACGGCAGCTACACGCTGGTTTGGTGGGTGGGCGTTGGCATTGGCGCTTTCAGCGCGATCGTCCACCTTCCGATACGCGAAAGGGCGCTGAGCCCTGCGTAATCAGCAGCGTTTAACCGTAGAGGGCGCGAGCCTGCGAGAAGGACAGTAAGCGTTTCGTGTTTTCATCCCAGAGATGCAGCCGGGCACAGCTGATGCTTTCGCGGATTGTCATGCGGTTGCTTTCGTCCAGTTCGGAATGATCGCGCAGCACTTCGGTCAGGCGATAAAACGGGATTCGGCTGTAGAGATGATGAACATGGTGAATGCCGATATTCGCGCTAAACCATTGCAGCACCTTAGGCATCACGTAATGCGAGCTGCCATGCAGCGCCGCATCGTGCAATTGCCAGTCTTCGTCCTGATCCCAATGCGTATGCTCGAACTGATGCTGCACATAAAAGAGCCACATCCCCGCCATGGCGGCCAGCAACGTAGAGGGCAGGAAAATCAAAAGAATGGGGGCAAAGCCGCCAAAGTACCAGATCACTGTCAGGGCAGCGAAGATGGCCAGATTGGTACCAATAGCGCTGACCCAATACCGCCCGTGGTCCATCAAGCCAATGGGCAGGCGGTTGAGCACAAGGAACAGAAATCCGGGCGCCAAAACAAAGAGCGTAATCGGGTGGCGGTAGAGCCGGTACTTGATCCGCTCATAGCGTGACAGGGCCTTGAATTCCGCAACTGTGTAGGTGTGGATATCGCCCATACCGCGTTTGGCCAGATTGCCCGAACCACTGTGATGCGCCGAATGTGTGCGGCGCCAGACGTCATAGGGTGTCACTGTCAGCACGCCGATCACACGGCCGAGCCAATCGCTTACGTGGCGGTTAGAGAAAAACGCGCCATGGCCGCAATCATGCTGGATCGTGAAGAGGCGCACCAAAAACGCTGCGTTGAAAACCGAAATACCGAAGGTCAGCCAATAGCTGACGGACAATGACCACCACGCCAAAGCCCAGAGTAGAATGAAAGGCACGATACTGACACCGGTTTCAAAGATGCTGCGGAGGTGATTTGGTTCGCGATAGTTTGCCAGAACCTTGACCCAATCACGCGAAGATTTGACGCCGCTGGCGGGGTTTTCAATATCGGAATGTAGTGTCATGTGCCTGTTGATGTCTGCTGCTTTGTAACCCGGATAGACTAGTTGCCGAACATGGCAAGAAAAATGTGAACCTTTTCCTAACGCATAACGGGCTTTTTACGTCAGGGTTGCGGCAGACTTCGCCATGGTTGTGTTCGTGGTTGTCAAACACGCTCGTCCATCAGATCGCGCATCGCATAAAGAACATCGGCACTATGCGTGTATGCGAGGCAGTGGTCTGCACCTTCAATGACCTCCTGACGTGCGACCCTGTTCCACTCGGCCAACGTGCCAACACCTGTGATCGGGATCACGTCATCGTCGCGCGCCCATATGGCCAGTACCGGCACGCCTTCGCGTGTGATCTTGCGATGCTCTTCTTCCCGATCCTCTTCCATGATGCCGTGCATCGAGGATAGCACCGCGCCGCGAAATCCCTTGATGTCCAATTCCGCCATTTGAAGATCAACCATGTTGTCAATTTCGGTTGGTGTGTTGCGCTCTTCTTCGAGAGATCGACGATAGGAGCGGCCATACCACGCCAGCATCAGCCACTTACCCAGCCAGTTATGGTTGGTCATCAGCTGCGCAACTGGCCCCAGATCATGGCCAAGGCCCGCAGGCGCCAGGAGGACTAGCCGGCGCAGCATGTCCGGATGTTTGGCGGCAAACCCGGTCACGATTGCGCCGCCCATGGAGTAGCCCAGCAAGGTCACATCCTCCCTGATGCCCTGATCTTCCAGCAGTTCTTCCAGTTGTTCGATAAAAAATGCGCTGTCTTGCACACCACTAGGCCGGTCGGAATACCCCCGCCCGTAGAGGTCATAAACCAACACGCGGAAACCCATTTTCACCAACCCTTCGGCGATTGGACCCCACACAAAAGACGGTGTTGTCAGGCCGTGCACGCAGACCGCCACCGGCCCACGTGAAGGGCCCAGCCATTGGAAGTAAGTGGTGCCACGCGACAGGGTCACAAACGCGCCCGGAGCATTTTGTCGCCGTGCATCATTCATCTTGGGCCGTGCCGCTTCGATCACAAATGGGCCCAGCACCAGCGCGGCGAGCAGGATGAGAAGAACGCCGGAGATCACCGTGTGCTGTCCCATGCATCTAGGATGTATCTGCTGGTCATCAGGTCCAGATGGGCACCGCCGCCGTTTTTGAACAAGGTGATTTCGTCCTCCGATCGCCGCTCGAAACGATCCGGCATGTAGTAATCCGCCAGCACGGCATCGCGGCGCAATACACCTGCCTCTATCGGAATTTTGAATTCGCCGATGTGATCCAGTGTCGTGTCGAAACTGTCGGCAAAGATCCGGGCGCGCAACAGGCCTGAGTTGTCGACCTCGCGCATATCCGGCCTGTAGGCGCCGATCAGGTCAATATGCTGACCGGGGCGAAACCAATCACCTTTGATCAGCGGATCAGATGACATCGTGGCTGAGGTGACGATGTCCGCGTCCCGTACGGCGCGCTCGAGATCATCGGCGATGACGATGCCGGGGCATGCCGAAAGCATCTTCTCTGCATTCGCGCGCGTCCGGTTCCAGACAGTGAACTGCGCTTTTGGAAAGGCCGCGCTGTAGGCTTGCCAAAGGTTGCGGCCTACGGTGCCCGCCCCAACGATCAGGATTTTCTCGCTGTCCGGTCGGGCCAGTTTGGTGGCGGCGTAAACACTGTCGCCAGCAGTCTTCCATTTGGTAACAAGGTGGAAGTCGATCATCGCCTCGAGCTGGCCATCTTCATCCGAAAAGAGACAGACCGACCCATGGATCATCGGTTTGCCCTTCTGGGGGTTGCCGGGATAAACCGTCGCGCATTTCACGGCCAAACCCAAACCGTCGATCCAAGCGGAGCGATTGAGCAACGTGTCGCCGCCGCGATAGAGAAACGTATCGGTGATTTCAGCCTTGGGAAGCGCGTGCCCCTGGCGAAAGGCGTCGCAGAGTGCAATCCAGTTCAGATTGGCTTCGCCTTCTGCGAAGGGAATAATGGTGACACTCATCGGGCTTCATCCTTGCTCAACAGGCCGGTCTGGACGAGGCACTCCGCCCAACCTGCCGGGGTCTCAAACAGATGCACTTGCCATCCTCGTGCACGTGCCGCGTCAATATTCTCATCTCGGTCATCGGCAAATAGCAAGCCCTCTGGCGGTAGACCGCACGCCTCTTCGACGGCGGCATAAATCGCGGGATCAGGTTTGCGCATCTTCATGCGGCCAGAAATAAAATATCGATCAAAAAGGTCCAGAAAAGAAAACTGTTTCTGGCTCAGCGGAAAATTTTCGGCCCCGAAATTGGACAACACAAACACCGGCACGCCGCGTGCTTTCAGCGCTTCAAGGAGACGCACGGAATGGGGAATCTCCGGTTGGGCCAGATCACACCAGTTATCGCGCAGGATCAAAAGCTCTTCGCGCCAATCGGGTGTGGCCCTTGCCGCAGCTTCGATTGTGGGGCCAAAGGGGCCACCTTCGTCGATCTGGTTCATCAACCCGTGAAAGTCAAACGCGTCAAAAAAAGCGCGTCGCCTCTCCGGACCGATCAACCGGTCATAGTGTCGTTCAGGCTGCCATTCGATCAGCACATTCCCAACATCAAAGACAACGGCTTGAGGTGTAATCATCGCGGCCCCTGTGCGCTATGGATGCGCCCTTTGATCGTTTCGCGCCAGATCAGGTATAGTCCGGAGCCCAATATCAATGCGATCCCGATCCAGGCACTGGTATCCGGAAAGGTTCCAAACACGGTGATACCCCACATGATCGCCATCGGCATTGATACATATTCGAAGGGGGCGGCAAATGCAGCTTCGGATAAACGATAGGCCTGACTGATCAAATAGCCGCCCATCACACCGCTGACGCCGAGCATGACCAGAATTGGCAGATCGTCTGCATCCAGAGGCCCCCATGCGCGCAGCAGAAAATCAAGCGAAGGGTGGGATTGTCCGACAAATCGTCCATCCCCGATCGCCAAACCGATGCCACCACTAACGACGATAAAGGTCAGCACGATATAGAACGTCATCGTTGCAGCACTTTCGGTGTCGCCAATGCGACGCGCTACGATGTGCATGACGCCATAGAGAAACGCCGCTGCAATTGGAAAAAGAGACGCCAGTTGGAAGGCGGATGTACCGGGTTTGACGATGATCATGACACCCAAAAACCCGACGGCAATAGCACCCCATCGGCGCGGTCCCACGACTTCGCGCAAAAAGACAATCGACAACAGCGCGATCAATAACGGGGAGATGAAAAAGATGGCAATGGCATCCGCGATAGGCATTGCCGCGAGGCCCAGAAACAGAAAAGAGTTTGCAAAAACCACGCACACGCCGCGCACAAGGTGTGAGCCAATTCGTTTTGTGCGCACTATTTTCCAACCACCGCTTAGTGGCATGATGATCGCCAGAAATGTCGCCAATCCAACAAGCGAACGGATAAACACCACTTGGTGCAGCGCGTATTGATCACTGAGAAACTTGATCCCCACGTCGTTGAGCGAAAAACACAAAGCTGCCGCCAAGGCGCACATGGCACCTGACAGGTTTGTTTGTTGCACGGAGGTTTGAGACGCTGTCATTCGCAGCGCCTCGCGCTTCGTGCCATTCGTGTAAGCACATTCCGACAGGTTACATGCGTCATTCGAGCCGGATCTTCCAATACGGCCCATCGGGCGTATCGACCTGCTCCAACCCCGGCCGATCCTTGGCCGTGTTGAGATTGGTCAGCAGTTGGTAGATGTCCGAAAGGATCGTGGCATTATCCCCAAAATACGTATGCCCAAAGAAGTCTGACTTGGCACCGGAAGCATCGATCAAATCAACCCCTGGCATTGGAAAGAGACCTTGCGACGCGTCTCCAATGCGGTGGAACCCATTCACGGCTTTAGAAGCTTTGAGCGCGGTATCGCTGTCGGACGCATAGAGTGTAATGGCATTCGGCAGTGTCTGAAATTTTGGCAAGAGCTGATCGCGGAAAATCTGCGCATCGATATCTGGTGCCGCGAGAATGACCGTTGTAACGCGTGCCGCCGCTGCCGGGTCCTTGTCGGCCAGTTGCGCAAGCCCAAGCGTCAACAAACGCGTACCCATGGAATGAGCAATCACAATCACCTGCTCGGCATCCTGCGCGGTAATGTGCTGCAGAAACTCGGTCATATGGGGCACAGACCATTCCGCATTTTGACTATCGACCGTGTAGGCTTCGGTTCGGTCTTGCGAAGGCCAGCTGAAAAATACGGAAGGTCCTTCAAAGCCCAGATCATATGTCAGCTGCCCCATGCGCCGTGCGGCCTTGCGATAGCTTGTGTTGTAGCCATGCACATAGGCTAGCAATGCGCCATCTTCCAACGCCGCCAGCTTTTCCTTGACCTCAGCTAGCATCTTGTCCCGGTCCCATTCGCGCACATCGGTCAGGGTGACATGTTTTTCCGGATCAAACCCAAACAGTTTTTTGACAAACCAATTGGGTGTTTCCAGATGGCCCATCCTGTGATCTCGCGGGATCGAGATATCCGCTACCCCGTATCGCAGCGTGCCCCGTTCGTTGTTATAGCGGCTGGACGGGTCGCTGGCATCGCGGTCTTCTTCAGGTCGTAACCCGCGATTTGTGGCGTAGTACACTGATACCTTGACGAAGTTTTCATCGATCGCGGCCTCATTCTCAGGTGCTTCTGGTGCCGCGGCTTCGAGGCTTTCTTCCACCATGACAGGTGCTTCCAGGACGGGCTCCTCGCCAGCACTCTCTGCGATAGCTGTATCTTCTGGTGGCGCGGCCTCAAGAGCGTCTTCCTGCGGTGCATTCTGCGTGCCAGTGAAGCCCAGAAAATACCCCAGAAGTAGGATGACTATAAGCGGCAACACAACTTTGAAAAACAGCTTGGGCATCACGGCCACCCCCAAAAATGAGTATCGGATTCACTATTGCCGCAGAATCGCGGAAACTCCAATCCCGATGACCTGATCGACCGTCAAACGGGACGGGATGCGGCCCGAACCGCCCGCTCCAGTGCATCCAGAAATCGGGACCTATCCGCCTTGCCAAACCCTTTTCCACCGCCATGCCGAAATGGATCCGCCGCGCGCAGATCGGCCATCAGATCGCGGGTTGCCAGGACATTGCCAATGTTGGCTTGCGTCAACGCTTCACCGTTGTGTTTGAGAACCTGCGCACCCGCTTCAACACATTTGGCGGCCAGTGGGATGTCGCCGGTGATGACAACATCTCCGGGACCTGCGCGCTCGGCGATCCACATGTCTGCAACATCCGGGCCGTCAGCCACGATCACGTTTTCGACCAGAGGGTTTTGCGACGGACGCAGACCACCGTTTGAAACGATATACATGCGCATTTTGTGCCGTGTGCCCACGCGCTCTACTTCTGCTTTGACAGGGCAGGCGTCGGCATCGACATAGATTGCACTCATTTGGATGTGACCGGTTTGCTTGCCCGCTTGACCTTGAATTCCTCGGGGATCGGCATCCGGTTAAACGCATCAAGGCCGGCAATTTTGTACGCTTCGGCCAGCGTGGGGTAGTTGAAGGTGTTCTGCACGAAGTAATCCACCGTCCCCTTCAGGTTCAACACGGCTTGCGCAATGTGAATAAGCTCGGTCGCGCCTTCCCCCACGATCTGAACGCCCAGAACGCGGCGGGTTTTCAAGCTAAAGAGCATCTTGAGCATACCATGTTCCAGACCCATGATGTGGCCCCGGCTGGTCTCGCGGAACCGGGCGATACCCACTTCGTAGGGGATGCCGCGCTGCTGCATTTCTTCTTCCGACATCCCACATGTGCTGATCTCTGGCACCGAATAGATGCCGTAGGGATACCACGGGCTTTCCTCCAGTGTCGGCACATCAAGCGCATGACATGCGGCCACCCGACCCTGCTGGATCGAGGTGGACGCAAGGGATGGATGTCCGATCACGTCGCCGGTCGCATAGATATGCGCCAAAGAGGTCTGGTAGCTTTTGCGATCCACATTGAGGCGTCCGCGATGATCGGTTTCCAACCCGATGGCGTCGAGATTGAGACGGGTTGTGGCCCCCATGCGTCCCGCCGCAAACAACAGCATTTCGCTGCGGACGTGGCGGCCATTGCCCATTGTGACCTCGATATGTGTTCCGGCGTCCTCGATTTTCTCAATCTCTGAGCCCAACCTCAGATCCACGCCGTTTTCACGAATTTGATGGGTGAATTCCCGGATGGTTTGCTGATCGATAAAATCCAGAAAACTGTCGCGCGGTTCGATCAGCGTGACCCGAACGTCCAGCGCCGAAAACATCGTGGCATATTCCACACCAATAACGCCGGCCCCAACAACGGTCAGGCTGCGGGGGATTTGTCCCAGTTCCAGGAATTCGTCGCTATCCACGACTGTACTGCCATTAAAAGGCACGTAGTCCGGGCGATAGGTTTTGGTGCCGGTGGCGATCAGGAAACGATCACCTGTGAAGGTGCTGACATCGCCCGCCTCAGTGGCCACTTCGATTGTTGTGGCATCTGTAAACCGTGCCATGCCCATAACCGTGTCGACGTGATTGCGGTTAAACTGGTGCTCCAGAACATCGACCTCATAATCCAGTGTCTTGTGCAAACGCGCCTTCAGGTCCTGCGCGTCGATATCGTCTTTGACGCGGTAGGATCGGCCATAAAAACTGCGTTCGCGCCAGCCGGACAGGTTCAGAACCGTTTCGCGCAACGTCTTCGACGGGATTGTTCCTGTGTGCACCGAAACCCCGCCAAGGCGATCCTTGCGATCGACGACCAGGACGCGCCGCTTCAGCTTGCCCGCTTGAATGGCGGCGGAACGGCCAGACGGTCCTGAACCAATAACGATCAGATCGTAGTGGCTCATGAATTAGCCCGCATAGAGTGCTTCGGCATGAAAGGCGACGTGATCTTCCATGAAGGTCGAGATGAAGAAATAGCTGTGATCATAGCCCGGCTGCAATCTCAACGTGGCTTGTTGACGACGGGCGGCGGTCGCCTCGGCCAATGCTTCTGGTCGCAGAAGATCGATAAACTGATCCTTTGTCCCGGTATCAACCAGAACTGGCCCATCAAAGCCAGTCTCACGCATCAGCAGGCTTGCGTCATGCGGGGCCCACGCGGCCTCATCCGTGCCCAGATAAGCCGTCAGTTGCTTGCGGCCCCAATCGCTGGCCACGGGGTTGGAAATTGGCGCAAAGGCAGAAACAGACGTAAAACGCCCGGGCAAACCCATCGCCAATGTCAGTGCACCGTGCCCGCCCATGGAATGCCCGGTGATGGCCTGCCGGTCCATGTCTATGGCAAAGTTTTCTGCAATCAAGGCAGGCAGTTCCTGCGCCACGTAATCCCACATTTTGAAGTGTGGTGCCCAAGGATCCTGCGTGGCATTCACATAAAAACCGGCCCCTTTGCCCAAATCATATGCGTCGTCATCTGCCACATCATCGCCCCGTGGTGATGTATCTGGAAACACCAGTGCAATCCCCTGTTCTGCGGCCCAGGCCTGCGCCCCTGCTTTGGTCATGGCGTTTTCATGTGTGCATGTCAGCCCCGAGAGGAACCACAAAACGGGAACCGGCCCATTCCGGGCCTCTTCGGGCAAAAACAATCCGAATGTCATGTCACATGCACACGCGTCGGAGCTGTGGCTGTAGACACCTTGCACGCCACCAAAACAGGCGTTTTCTGATTGGGTTTCCATAAATCACGTCCTCTTGAATCGGTTTGCAGTCAGATATGGCAGATCAGTAAAGCTGCGTCACCCAGCCTATCACCAGCGACACGCTGACAACTGCCGTGACCGTCGAAATCAGGATCGAAGCCGACACGCGTTGGGGTGCGACGCTGTAATGTTGCGCCAGAATATAGACGTTGCCCGCCACCGGCAGGGATGCGGCGGCGATCATCACGGCTGCGGAATAGGGGGCGACGGGAAAAATTATCAACGCAGAGATTGCAACGGCCGCCGGGTGAAGGACAAGTTTGCACATGCTGAGCCAACCTGCCACGAAGGGCCGCTCGGCCGACTTTCCCGCCAGTGAGGCCCCAATGGCAAAAAGCGCGCCCGGCGTTGCAGCACCGCCCAGTAGCGACAAAAACTCGTTCATGACGGTCGGGATCGGTACTGCGAGCGCGGACCAAGTGAGGCCCAGAACGATCGAGACGATCATCGGGTTTTTCAGCAGACCCATACCGACAGTCGCCAGAATGCCAATGCTCATACGCCCGTCACGCGCGCCGGTGATCAGGATCACGATGAGTGAGCCAAAGACGATCAAATCCACCGCAAGCACCAGCATCACCGGGCCAATCGCGGCCTCGCCCATCAACAACACCAGCATCGGGACGCCCAGAAAACCCACATTGCCAATGACGGCGCATTGGGCCTCCACGGCGGCCTCTTCGATGCTGACCTTTCGGGCCAATGCCACAGCGGTGACCAACAGGTAGATCACGCCAGACGCGCACAGATATGCCGTGACGAATTGCCAATCCAGAATTTCGCCGAGCGACAGGTTAGCCGAAAACCGGAAAAGCATGGCAGACAATGCAAAGTAGAACACGAATTTCGTCAGCCACGCGGTCGCTTCTTCGGTGAAAAACCCCGTACGACCCGCGCCAAACCCCAAGCCGATGATCAGGAAAAAGGGCAGTGTCTGGAGAAATATGGCTAGCATGCGGTGTCCGTAACACGCTGAGGGCGCGCGTCAATACGCACAAAAGGCCGGATCAGAAATCCACCGTGACGCCCGGCAATTCCAATGCCTTGATCAATTCACGCAATTCTTGACGCGCCGCAACATTCGAAATGTTCAATCCTTTGACGCCGATGTCCTTGAGGTCCAGCAAGGTCAGGCCCCGGGGAAACAACTCGCGAAAAATCACCCGTTCATTGAAACCCGGTGCCGTCCGGAAACCGATCCGGCGCGCCAGATTTTCGATTGCTTCGCCCATCTTTTGTTTGTTGACCATGTTCTGCGCACCCAGGCGATTGCGTACAACAATCCAGTCAATCGGTTTCAAGCCGGCCTGTGCTCTCAATTGACGGGCATTCCAAACCATCTCGGAATACACTGACGGCCCCATGATTTTGCGCCCGTCCACATCAACATGGGCCAAGAGATCGAAGTCAATGAAACTGTCGTTCAACGGCGTGACCAATGTATCGGCCAGCGAATGGGCCACCTGGCTCAGGCGGGTGTGGGAGCCGGGGCAATCAATGACGATGAAATCGCTATCGGCCTCCAATTCAGCGACCGCGGCCGACAAGCGCCGGTCATAGACATTTTCTCCGGGTTGCAACACAGCCGGATCCACCTCGGGCAGATCGTGATATCGTGGGCCGGGCAGGTCGAGACCTGATTTTTGCATGAAGCGCGCCCGGTTTGCGGAATAGCGGCCAAACGTTTTTTGCCGCAGGTCAAGATCCAGTGCACTGACCTTGTGGCCCATCCGCGCCAATGCGGTTGCCACATGCATCGACACCGTTGATTTGCCTGCACCGCCTTTTTCGTTGCCGACGACAATGATATGCGCCATGCGCTGTTCCCCTCAATCTGCAGGTTTGACCTGTCAGTTTTGCGGCACATTATCGGCCGTTGGCGGAATTGGGAAGGGAAGACAGGACCCCAAGGTTGCATTTCTGAACAGGTGTGTTTGCTTTGCGATTTTGCGCGGCACTTTGGCCACCAACAATGCACAGAACGCAAGTCTGGTATGATGCCTTTGCAGTTGTGGTTTTGCCGCTCAGGCTGCATGGACGCTTAATTTTGCTGGCGAAAGGGCTGGGACATGAAGGTCGTTGTGATGGGGGCAGGGGTTATTGGCGTAACCACCGCCTATTACCTTGCAAAGCAGGGCGCTGACGTCGTTGTGCTGGATCGGCAAGCCGGTCCGGGACAGGAAACCAGCTATGCCAACGCAGGCGAGCTTTCCTATGGCATGACCTCGCCATGGGCCGCGCCGGGCATTCCGGTCAAGGCGGTCAAGTGGCTGTTCATGAAACGACGCCCGCTCTTTATCTGGCCGTTGATAAGCCCAACGATGTGGATGTGGTCAATCCAGATGATCCGCAACTGCAACCCCGAGAGCTATGCGGTCAACAAATCGCGTATGGTGCGCGTGTCGAATTACAGCCGCGATGTGATGCCCGATCTGATCGAAGAGACGGGCATTGAATATGATGGCCGCGCACAGGGCACGCTGCAGCTTTTCCGCACACAAAAGCAGCTTAAGGGCTCGCGCGCCGATCAGGAGATCCTGGCCCAGTTCGACAGCCCGTTCGAGGAGTTGGACCGTGATGGCTGCATCGCGGCCGAGCCTGCGCTGGCCAATGTCCGCGACAAGTTTGTGGGCGGGTTGCGCCTGACGGCGGACCGGACCGGCGATTGCCGGATGTTCACCATCGCGCTGGCCGAAAAGGCGGCGGAAATGGGCGTGCAATTCCAATACGGACAATCCATCCGGTCAATCGTCGTCGAAAACGGCAAGGTTGTCGGTGTGGATACCGAGTTGGCCGGGCGTATCACCGGCGACAAATATGTATGCGCATTGGGCAGCTATGCACCGCGTTTGTTGAACCCGATTGGAATGAAGCTGCCGGTGTATCCGGTCAAAGGCTATTCAGTTACTTTGCCCGTTGTTGATGATGCGAAGGCCCCGCAGTCCACCCTGATGGATGAAACCCACAAGGTGGCCATCACACGGCTGGGCGATCGTATTCGGGTGGCGGGAACCGCGGAAATCGCGGGATATTCCAACCGGCTCGGCCCACACGCGACCGACACTGTGAAACACGTGATCGGGGATCTTTTCCCTGGCGGTGGCGATCTGAGCCAAGCCGAAGGATGGACCGGTCTGCGCCCCATGACGCCCGATGGCACGCCCATTCTGGGTGGCACCCAGTACGACAATCTGTTCCTGAACACAGGTCATGGCACATTGGGCTGGACGATGGCGTGTGGCTCGGGTCGGGCGGTGGCAGATGCGGTGCTGGAGCGCACGCCGGAAATCTCGTTCGACGGGTTGACGGCACAGCGATACGCGTAGGCGCAGACGAAGCGTGGTCGCGCCGCATGGGACGACCCAAAACTTCGGTGTTTTATGCGTATTGAAGGCTTGATCCGTCTTGTGATCCCGCCTATACCCCGCACGTTCGGAATCGCTTTGGCGGCTTTGGACCTGTTCGCTATTGGTGCATCGTTACATCGTGGCCTTCTTCGGCCCTGGATGTCCGCATCGGCCAACAGATCAACAGATAACGACGACCTGTATCTTGGGCGGGCGCTGCGGCGGACCCGGAAGAAGACCCAGAGCTCTGAGGACGCGACACACCTTTGCGGGCCAAAACCGCAAGCATATAGGAGACGAAGCGATGGATATTATCGCTCAGCTGGAGGCGGAACAGATCGCCTCACTCGGGAAAGACATTCCCGATTTCAAACCCGGCGACACCATTCGCGTGGGGTACAAAGTAACCGAAGGCACGCGCAGCCGTGTTCAGAACTTTGAGGGCGTTTGCATCGCCCGCAACAACGGCACCGGCATCGCCGGATCGTTCACCGTTCGCAAGATTTCATTTGGTGAAGGCGTGGAACGCGTGTTCCCGCTCTATTCGACCAATATCGACAGCATCACCGTTGTGCGCCGGGGCCGTGTCCGCCGCGCCAAGCTGTATTACCTGCGCTCGCGTCGCGGTAAATCAGCCCGTATTGCTGAAAACGCCAACTACAAGCCCCGCAAGGACGCTTCTGCGTAAGGAATGCCGAGATGAAAAAAGACATCCATCCCGATTACCACGTCATCGACGTCAAAATGACCGATGGGACCGTGTTCCAAACCCGCTCGACCTACGGTGCGGAAGGCGAACAGCTGAGCCTTGATATCGACCCAACCGTTCACCCGGCATGGACCGGTGGTGGCACACGTCTGATGGACGCAGGTGGTCGCGTATCCAAGTTCAAAAACAAATACGCTGGTCTGGGCTTCTGATCCAAACCGCAGCATAGCTTACAAAACGCCGCTCCAATTTGGGGCGGCGTTTTTCGTTTCGCTAAACGTCAGTCTTCTTTTTTGCTGAACTTCCGCCACATATCCGGGCGGCGCTCCTGTGTCAGCTTTTCCGACATCTCGCGGCGCCACCGGGCCACTTTTGCGTGATCACCCGATGTCAACACGTCGGGGATTGTCCGCCCCTTCCATTCGGCAGGGCGCGTGTATTGCGGGTGTTCCAGCAGCCCGTTCGAATGGCTTTCTTCGTCAGCGCTTTCTGCGTTTCCCAGCACCCCGGGCAGGAGGCGAACGACGGCATCCAGCATCGCCTGTGCAGCAATTTCACCCCCCGTCAGAACGAAATCTCCAAGACTGACTTCCTGGACGTCGTAATGATCCAGCACTCGCTGGTCGACGCCTTCGAAACGGCCACAAAGCAGTGTCACGCCCGAGCCCGTCGCCCAGGATTGTGCCATCTCCTGCGTGAAAGGTGCGCCGCGAGGGCTCAGGTAAACTACCGGTGCATCTTTGGGCGCGGCATTTTTAGCTTCTTCGATTGCGCGCCCCACGACATCAGCGCGCAAAACCATCCCTGCGCCGCCCCCGGACGGGGTGTCATCGACATTGCGATGTTTGCCCTCGCCAAATGCCCGCAATTCGATGGTTTCAAGCGTCCACAGCCCATCTGCCAACGCTTTACCGGTCAGGCTTTCGCCAAGAACGCCGGGAAAGGCCTGAGGAAAGAGAGTGATGACCCGGGCCGCCCATGCGCCTTTCAACGTCGGCGTCGCCGTCATCAACTCCTGCGGCCGCGCTGTGATGCGGATTGACTTCCGCCCGTGGGATTTTGGTGTTTCGGTCATGCAAGCGGAGTACCGTTCAGGCGGGTATTGGGCAAGTATTTGGTCACAGAAAGTCTGGGATGCAGGGCTCAGAGGCTGATATTGTCGAACGTAAACAAAGTCATGCTGCCTTTCATGGTGCTGCGGTGTTTGGCGCTTTTTGAGGGGAGTAAGAAAGTCAAATCACCAATCACGCAGATGCGGGCACGTTGAAAAGTGGCTGGTAACAGCCAAAGTGCCTTTTGGAACGCAGGGATTGCCTGCAAGATCGCGGCACAAAAAAGCTCAGTCCAGTTGAAAGCCCTGCGCCCGGATGTACGCGCCAAAATCCGCACGCTCGGCGCGGCTATACTGGCGCACTTTATCGTCGGACCATGAGTAGGTTTCGGCAGTGCCATATGTCTCTAAAAGCCGTTGGTTGGCATAGGGTTGTGACCTGTTTCGGTCAGTGTCGTATGCCTGAATTGCAGCCTGCACATCCTCTTCGCCGTAACGGTCAATATGGCGTGTGACGGCCAGGGGCAGCCTTTTCGAAATGCTTGGCGCATGACGGGGGTAGCCAACCGCAAGCCCGGCAAATGGAAAGACGTAGGGCGGAAGTTCCAACAGCGTTGACAAAGCCCGAGCTTCGTTGCGGACGCCGCTAATGGGGCAACACCCAAGACCAATCGCTTCCGCAGCTGTCACAAACGCACCCAACGCAATCGCCGCATCCGCTGTGGCATTGAAAAATGCATCGAGATGATCGTTGGCGAAGGGAATTCCGTGCCAGTCGTGGAGCATGCGTTGCCGGCGATTGTTCCCGCAGAAAATCGCAATCATCGGAGCTGTGGCGATCCAGGCTTGGTCAGGCACAAGCGATGCGAGCTGCCGCCGCAAATCGGCAGATTGCAGCAGGATAATGTCACGCTGTTGCAGGTCACTTTTGGTGGGCGAAGCCAGAGCGGTCGCGCAGAGAACATCCAGGAGTTTGGAGGGAACAGCGGTATCGCGGAAGCTTCTGCAAGATCCCCGATTGACCATCGAGTGTATTGCGCCACTTGGAATATCCGTTTCATCCAGCCTTGGAGCGTCGCTGTACCGGGCATCCAATGCGTGTTGCAGGTTGTTGGAAGGTGTTTCGGCCATTGGGTCCCTTCGATCTTTCAGAATTGTAAATTACACTTACAAAAACGTTAAGAATATATCGCGTTCATTAAGGAGCGCTGTCCGTTACACTCTGCACGAAGCATGTGGCCAGAGGAAGACTTTGGAAAGATGACGTCGGACGTCCTGAAAGTGACAATCGAACGAGGACAGCATGGGCAGCACGTCCAGCAGGAATTTGACGTGCCCGCCCATGAAAACCAGACCGTTCTGGATGTGGTGTCATGGGTCCAGCAACACGTTGATCCGACGTTGAGCTATCGATTTGCCTGCCGTGTTGGCATGTGTGGCAGTTGCGCGATGATGGTCAACGGCGTGCCGCGCTGGACATGTCGAACCCATGTGTCGAAAGTGCTGTCAGGGAATGAGGTGACCATCGGCCCGCTGCGAAATTTGCCCGTGATCAAGGACCTCGCGGTCGACATGGATCCGTTCTTTGACAAATGGGTTGAAGCGGAAGGCGTGCATCACGGTGCAATGACCCGCGATGATCCAATCCCGGAAGTGGATGAAGCAAGTACATCGCGCATTGCGGCAAATGCGGGCATTGAATGCATTAACTGCTCGGTGTGCTACGCGGCCTGCGACACGGTAACGGGTAATCCTGATTATCTTGGCCCGGCGGCTTTGCAGCGGGCATGGACCTTGTTGAATGACGCCAAAGATGAAGGCCGCGTCGCCATCCTGGAAGCCGTATCGGGCAAAGGCGGGTGTCACAATTGCCACTCGATGGGGTCATGCACAACCTATTGCCCGAATGATCTGGATCCGATGTCCGCAATCGCAGGGCTCAAGCGAGAGACTGCACGGTCGTTTTTCAAGAGGGGGCGTTGATGTTGAACCTTCGGCTATACATGCTACAACGGATCACCGCGTTGTTGATGGCACCGCTGGTGTTGGGACATTTGGCGGTGATGATCTACGCCATACAGGGCGGTTTGAGTGCTGCGGAAATTCTCGGGCGCACCCAAGGCTCGCTACTTTGGTTTTTTTTCTATGGCATCTTCGTTCTTGCCGTGTCGGTCCATGGCGCGATTGGTGTGCGCACGATTGCCCATGAATGGGGCGGTCTGAAGGGCAAGGCGCTGGACCTTTTCATGTGGGCCATCGGCACAAGTCTTTTCATACTTGGAGCACGCGCTGTCTGGGCCGTGACCTTTGCATGAAGATCGTTCGAAGCATCTCATCGCGCGCCCATCCGCTTTGGCTGGCTTACATCTTGCATCGCCTATCTGGCGTCGCATTGGCGGTGTTCCTGCCACTCCATTTCTGGGTTCTGGCCATGGCGGTCAGCGACCCGGCGCGCCTCGATGGTTTCCTGCTTCTGACTGGCGCGGGCATCGTCAAACTGGCTGAATTCGGTCTCGTCTTCCTTCTTGCCGTGCACATGTTCGGGGGCCTGCGCCTGATGGCACTGGAATGGTTGCCCTGGACACCGCCACAAAAGACGTTGGCCGCCGGAGCAACCGCGATATCTTTTCTGATTGCCGTGCTCTTTTTCATGGAGGCCCTGTGACATGGCGCTGAAGGACATAGACCGGCACGACACGGATATCCTGATCCTCGGCACTGGCGGCGCGGGTCTCTTTGCCGCGCTACACGCGCAACAAACAGCGCCTGAGGGTACGAAGATAACGGTTGCGGTTAAGGGTTTGATCGGCAAATGCGGCTGCACCCGCATGGTGCAGGGCGGGTATAACGTGGCACTGGGCGGTGGGGACACGGTTGAGCGGCATTTCATGGATACGATTCAGGGTGGCAAATGGTTGCCCAATCAGGACATGGCATGGCGGCTCTGCGAGCAGGCCGTGGTGCGCATCCGCGAGTTGGAAAATGAGATCGGGTGTTTTTTCGATCGCAATCCGGACGGTTCATTGCACCAAAAAGCCTTTGCCGGGCAAACCGCAGACCGGACGGTACACAAGGGCGATCTGACTGGCATCGAGATCATCAACCGCCTGATGGAAAAGGTTCTGGCCAGCGGTGTCGAAAAACTGCAAGAGCACCGCGCCGTCGGCCTGATCCCGACGAAGGACGGCGCGGCATTGGCCGGCGTTCTCATGATCGACATGCGCACGGGGCGCTTTCGGCTGGTGCGGGCCAAGACCGTATTGATGGGCACCGGCGGCGGGCCGACCATGTACAAATACCACACTCCCTCTGGCGACAAGACGATGGATGGATTGGCCATGGCCCTGCGCGTGGGGCTGCCATTGCGCGATATGGAGATGGTGCAGTTTCACCCGACCGGTCTGCTCGCTGGCGATCACACGCGGATGACGGGCACGGTGCTGGAAGAGGGTCTGCGTGGCGCGGGCGGGCAGCTTATCAGTCACGCCGGGCAACGGTTCATGTTTGACCATGATCCCGAGGGTGAGCGGGCCACCCGTGATGTCGTCAGCCGGGGCATCTACGACGAGATGCGCAAGAACAATAATCCGGACCAAGAAGGTGTGTTCATTTCGATGGCGCATCTGGGGCCGGAAAACGTGCGCCAGAAATTTCCCGGTATGGTCAAGCGATGCGCGGATTGCGGATTTGACTTGGCTGCGGGCCAGGTCGAGGTAGTGCCGACCGCCCATTACTTCATGGGGGGCGTGGTCGTCGATGTAAACACGCGCACCGCCATGGAAGGGCTTTATGTGGCCGGTGAGGATGCGGGCGGTGCGCATGGATCGAACCGGTTGGGCGGCAACGGCGTGGCGAATTCAACCGTCTATGGCGGCATTGCAGGCGACACGATGGGCGCGGACATTCGCGCCATGCCAGCCCTGCGCGATCCGGATGAAACCGTTCTGGCGGCCGAGCTGGAGCGCGCGATCCATCCGCTGAACACCAAGCCTGATCTGGTCTTGCCCCTGCGCAAGCAGTTGCAGGACCTTATGTGGGCGGATGTCGGCGTGATACGCACGAAAGCCGGGATGGAACGCGGTCTTGCTGGCATCGCAGAGGCGTCTGACGCCTTGATGGATGTCGGCGTTGCAAGCGATAATCTGGCGTTCAACCTCACCTGGCATGACTGGCTGAATCTGCGGTCACTTTGTGATATCTCTGAGGTGATTACGAAAGCCGGGATCGCCCGGGAAAATTCACGTGGCGCGCATTACCGTGAGGATTTCCCCGAGACAGGCGCCATGGAGGACAGCGATTTCACGGTCGCATCCCTAAAGGACGGCGCTGTGCATGTAACGAAAGAGCCGGTTCAATTCACAATCGTGCGCCCGGGCGGGACTGTCTTGCCCGATGGCGCACCCGAAACACTGGTGGCAGCTCAATGATCCCAATCGATCTGATCCAGAAAACCGCCGAAACCCTGATGGATAAGGCGGCCATCGAAATCCCGCAGGACTACCTTGATGGGCTGGAGAAGGCCGCGGCCACAGAGGATGGTGACCTGTCCTCCTTCGTCCTGAAGGCAA
This sequence comes from Roseovarius sp. JB2-10, assembly GCF_055693585.1. Lineage (NCBI taxonomy): Bacteria > Pseudomonadati > Pseudomonadota > Alphaproteobacteria > Rhodobacterales > Roseobacteraceae > Roseovarius > Roseovarius sp. JB2-10. Next base: position 1,359,825 of record NZ_CM146337.1, read on the forward strand.
TGCTCGAGAATTACGAGGCAGCCAAAGAAGATCGACGCGCGATGTGCGGTGATACCGGTGTCCCGCGCTGGTTCGTCAAGATGGGCAACGAGGCGCGGGTTGAGGGCGGGATGGTCGCGCTTGAAGCGGAGCTGCGCCGCGCCACGGCCAACGCCACCAATGGAGTGCCTCTCCGGCCCAACCGGGTGCATCCCTTGTGGCGCACGGATCATGACAACAATGTCGGCATCGGCGCGCCGGAGATCGAATACGGGTTTGAACCTGAGGGCGAGTGGATCGATCTCATCACCGTGCATAAGGGAGGGCTATTCGGGACGGATTACAGGATGCTGTTCCCCTCGGATGGCATTCAAGGGATCAAGCGGTTCTACCTCGATAGCCTGATGGCGTTTGGCAAACGCGGGCTTGCGTGTCAGCCGGCGATCATCGGGATTGGGTTAGGCGGGTCCAAGGACATCTGCATGACGCTTGGCAAACGCGCCTCGACGCTCCGTATCGTTGGCAGCCGCAATTCTGATCCGCGCATTGCCGAGATGGAGGATGAATTCAAGGAGCTTGGTAATTCCATCGGCATGGGTGCGATGGGGTTTGTTGGCAAGAACATGGTCATCGACTGCAATATCGAGGTGGGCTATTGCCACACCGGGGGCATGCCAATGTCGGTGCACGCCTTCTGCCTGTCGTCGCGCCGCGCTGTGGCCCGCATCCACGCCGATGGACGTGTGGAGCATCGCACGGACCCGGATTGGTTCACCGACTATCAGCGCCGCGAAACAATTGACTGGGAACCAGTGCGGGAGGCGGCTGAATGAGCCCGCGTGAAGTCCGACTGTCCACCACGCCGACCGCTGAGGCGATTGCAGATCTGCGATTGGGCGATGTCGTGTACCTTGATGGGTTGATGTACACTGCACGCGAGGGCGTTTACATGCGCGCGCTGGAGGATAAGGCCAACATCCCGATGGAACTGCCCACGCAATCTGCGGCCAACTTCCACTGCTCCCCGGCGGCCCGGATCAACGCGGATGGCTCCTTTGATATGGGCGCAGTGACGGCGACGGCCTCGTTTAGGTTTGCCAAATGGTTGCCGGAATGGATGGCCAAAACCGGTGCCAAACTAATCGTCGGCAAGGGCGGCATGACGTCAAAGGATTACAAGGAGTACTTCGTGCCCAATGGGGCGGTCTATCTGTCCACCGTCGGGTATGGCACCGGCGCGTTGCTGGGGCGGGGTGTCGAAAGCGTCGAGGCGGTGCACTGGAACGAAGAGCTTGGCCTGGCGCAGGCAATGTGGGTGATCAAATGTAACAAGATGGGCCCCTTTTTCGTCGCCTCCGATCTGAATGGTGATTGCCTCTTTGAACGCGAAAACGCCAAGATCGCGAAAAACGTCGCACGCGTGTACGAAGGTACGAAACCGGCGGTTCTAAAGCGCTATGGGGAAAGTGACGACCGTACGGATGAGGTGATCTGACATTTCTGTCTGACGTTCAAACGGCACTCTATGCCACGGAATGAATGGCCAATGCGACCTGCGCCGCCGGGCGCATCTGCATTTTATCGCGATGTGCCGCCAATTCCGGACAATCTTAAATCGAAATCTCGGCGGCGACCGCTGCAAGCCGACAGCTACGCGTCATTGATAACGCTTTGTAATGCGTCAAACACTTCGTCTATGGCCTGAGATTTGATGTGATCTTCCGGGTGAGCAAGCCCGAGAATGCGGGCAGGTGCGTCTTGTCCCAGATCAAGGTGTTTCACAGGCACGCTGTCATGAGGTTTGACCGCAAGGCTGGGGACAATCGATACGCCAAGGTTGGCATGAACCATGCTGGCAATGGCCTCCGGGCTGTCCAGCTCCATCGTTTCAGTCACGCGGATGCGTTTCGCCAATATCCAGTTGTCGATCAGCGTGCCGACAACCGCATTCCTGTTGAACCGAATGAAAGGCCGCGTTTTCAGAAGGGTGATTGGGTCGTTTTCCGTTTCTTCGACGGATGCAATCAGTTGCATCGGCTCGCGCGCCAATTCGCGAAACACGATACCCACGGGCATCAGATGCGGTTTGGAGAGTATCGCAGCATCAAGGTTGCCGCGTTCAATGTCAGCCAGCAATGCACTGGTCAATCCCGGGCGGATGTGGAAACCAATTTGCGGAAATTTGGCTTTCAATATGGTCATGGCTTGCGGCGTCAGGCCTGTGAGGGTCGTTCCCAAGGCGCCCAGCCTGACCGTTCCGCTCAACCCGCCATCGGCCAAAACCGAAGGCACCAGATTGTCGTAATCAGCGATCAGCTTGCGCGCTTTTTCAACAATCTGGCGGGCAATGGGGGTTAGCTCCGGCGTTCTTGTCCTGCGATTGAACAGATCAACGCCCAAATCGGCTTCGAGCGTTTGCATCTGCTGACTGACCGCGGCATGCGTGACATGTACCCTATCTGCGGCTGCGCTAAACGTTTTTGTATCCGCGATGGCGACCAGGGTTCGGAGCAGTCGTATAGTCATTGAAATCGCGCCCTAAAAGAAAGCCTGGCTTTCATTAACTTCTAGTAGGGCGCAGCATACTAAAGCTTGGCTTACAAATTCAAGACATGGAATTGTGGGTGAACTTTGATCTCCCAACAGTCCGGCAACAGAAAATCCCGGGACTTGCGGGGCATCCGTTGAACAGGGCGAGGGCTCTTCTCGACGGATGCTTACATTCAGGCGGATGTCTTCAACATTGCTTCGAGTTTGTCGAAGGCTTGGTTCCATCCACCTGCACCGGCGGTACCTTCAGTCACACCGACATGGACCATGACCATCCGGGTTCCACCGTCTTGCTCTGACAAGTCGATGACCACTTCGGTGATATCGGGGAACGTGTCGGGCATGCCCATGCTTTGGGGCGAAAGGAGCGTGCCGTTCTCGTCACACATGCTTTCGGTATAGACAAGGCGGTGGGGCGCGCGGACTTCTTTGTACACGCCGGTGAACCACATTGTCATTGAGCGTTCTGGCCCCTCCATAGACATGGCAACCTTGCGGACGCCACCGATGGTGACATCCATTTCGGCGGTGGGAACGGACATACCACGTGGGCCATACCACTGCTTGAAAAGGGCCGGTTCCGTCCACATCTGCCAGATCATGTCGATGGGCGCGTCAAAGAACCGATCAATCTTGATCCAATCTCCGTTATCCGTCATTTTTGGGTCCTTTCATTTCAGTCAGTAGGGCGTTCATCGTGTCAAAGCGGGCGTCCCAGATGTGCCGATACTGATCCGTCCAACGCGAGATGTCCTCCAGCGGTTTGGGGTCCAGCGTGCAGGGTCGGAACTGCGCATCCTTACCGCGTTGCACCAGCCCGGCGGCCTCAAGCACACGAATGTGCTTGGAAATAGCTGGTAGTGACATGTCGAAAGGGGCGGCAAGGTCATTCACGGTTGCCTCCCCTTTTGCCAAGCGGGCAAGGATCGCGCGTCGGGTCGGATTGGCCAGGGCGGCGAAGGCCGCATCAAGGGGGTCAGTTTTTGCCATAGTGCCTATATTAAACCACCAAGTTAATTAATCAAGTGGTTTAATATTGAGCAGCTGTGGGACTATCAACTAATGCGGCGTCATGACTAGCGGTTGCGGGTCAAAACCTCGATCGAATGTAGCAACTCATTCATGTCAGTCGGCTTTGCCAGTGTAATATCCGCGCCGAGATCACGACATATTTTGAGAATATCTGCCATCCCCTGATTTCGTACCGCGCCCGATATGGCAATGATCGGCATTTTTTTCATCCAAGGTTCGAGGTTCCAACTCAAAACGCCACGCAGACGGGAGATCAAAGAGATCCCGCCATCAGGGACGGATTGGTTGTCTTTCCGCACGATGATGTCGGTAATCAGCAAGTCGAACTTTTCGCTGAAAATACGCTCAAGGGCCTCTGTTGCGGAGGTGCAAGAAACGACCTCGTGATCTGCAGACCCAAGTACTTCGCAGATGACTTTTGTCAGGTCCAGGTCATCTTCCATCAGTATAATTTTCGACACGATTTTCTCCGTTGTCTTGCTCAGCACTAGAGCGTTTTATCAAGGTTGCATTTGACACTTGCGTTCGGGCTGAGCTGATTTCGAGCAGTCCGAATCATTACGCGTCATCTCTTGCGGCGTTTTTCATCAAGGCTTCCGCCAGCACTTCTCCCAATTCGGCGGGCGGGCACGGTTTTTGTATCATTGGGGCGATCACGCTACCCATTTCGTTGGAGGTGAACCCGGTGTAGCCGGACATATAGACGACGGGTGTGTCCGGGAGCAGCTTGCGCATTTGGCTGGCCAATTCAAAACCGCCGATGCCGCCGGGCATGACGATGTCTGTCAGCAACAAGTCGATTTTTTCACCGCTCTCAATCACTTCCAAAGCTTCCTGGCCAGAACGCGCCGGGATGAAGGAGAACCCGAGCTCTTCAATCAACTCTTCCATGACGGAAAGCAGGTTTTCTTCGTCTTCCGCGACCAGAATGCGCTGGCCATTGCCTCTTTGAATAGGCATCCGGGCAATCGGTGCTTCGCGTTCATTTTCAGCGGTACCTCTGGGCAGAATGATCCGAATGGTGCTGCCAAATCCCAGTTCAGAATATATCCGCAATTCCCCATCGGATTGCTGAATGAAACCATAGACCATCGACAGGCCCAGACCCGTGCCGGAATTGGTATCTTTGGTGGTAAAGAACGGGTCAATCGCGCGGCGCTTTACCTCATCCGTCATGCCGGGGCCATCATCGGTAACCGAGATTTCCACGTAGCGATAAGCGCGCTCATCATGGCGCGCGAGATCCTTGGCGTGTTCCTCTTTCATGCCTTGTGTAATGTAGGCATGCAGATCTTCGCGCCGCAGCGCCAAGTCAACGTCGACCTCATTAATCGCCCGTGCCTTGACGATAATTCGCGAACCCTTGCCGCTGCGCATGATGGCGTCGCGGCTGTTCAGGACCAGATTGAGCAAGGCATTGTCCAACTGCCCGTGATCACAATAAACCATGAGGTCCGGATCAGGCGCGATGAAAGAGATGTCCACATTCGCCTCAATCGCAGGTCGGGCAAGCGCCTCGAACTCGCCAAACGTCTCCGTCAAATGCCGTGAACGCGACAAACCCGGCTGCCGCTTGGCGAATGCCAGTAGCCGCCCCGTCAATTCACGCCCGCGTTCAACGGCGCTCATCGCTGTCTGCAGCACTCTCTCGGAACGCGCCGAAATATCGTCTGTCCGGGTCAGCTGCATCGCATAAAGGATCGTGGCCAGCAGATTGTTGAAATCATGTGCAATCCCGCCGGTAAGCTGACCCAAGGCGTCGAGCCGCCCCTTGCGCTCAACCTGCTGCCGGTTTTTCTCCAACAAGGACACGTCATCCAAAACGATCACGCATCGCAGGTCGCTGGACGGGTCTTCGACCAGAGCACTCGACACCCGCACATACCGGTTTTCCTGGGGGTCGTCTTTCGTCATCAAATGGGTCTCGCCAGTCAGGACCTGCCCGGCCAGCGCCCGATTCACAGGATCGGAAGACGCATCAAGTGGATGCATGTCGACGACATCCAGGAACTTGATGGCCTCCGGCCACGGAAAGGGGGCCTTTTCCGACTTCCCGCCCAACATATGTCGGGCCGCGGGATTGATAACCTTCACGATGCCGTTTTGGTCAAGGCCGATGATACCATTCATTGCGGTGTCGAGTACGGCGCGCAGTTGCACCGAAGTGGCCCGCAGATCAGCGGTGATATCGAGGTTATGAGACCGCGTTGCATTGATCGCATCCGAAATCGCATCAAGATCATCAGGCGACGTGCTTGGCTCTCTGTTCAGCACAAGCGCTCTTTCACTGGTAAGCCAGTCGGGCTTGGACACATAGGGGGAGATGTCCCGTAAATGGCGGCTGACGAGGCGCGAAAAGATCGCCAGAATGGCGATCGACGCGAAACATGTCTTGGCCATGTTCGACAAAAAGACATCCAGTGCTTGCGCATAAAGACTGGACCAGATCCGTGCCCGGCTGAGGCCCAATTCAAGTGTGCCAAGCAACGAAACGCCGAGCACCGGGTCGTCATGCGTCAGCTCAATGGAGGAAAACTGCAACTGCTCGTCGGGATTGTAAGGGCCCAGTTCCCAGACTTCCCCAGTCTCGGCGACAAGCTTCACAGACGCAATGTCCAAGCCGGCGACGATACCATCCAAAATCTGGCCAACTTGCTGCACATCAAATGACCACAACGCGGCGCTGAGGCTTTTTTCGAACCCCTGCTGTACCTGCGTCGTTATCGCCTGCAGGGCTTCATCTTGCCGCTGGAAATTCAGATAAAGTTGCACGGAGGTTGCAATCAAAGACAACACCGCATTGAAGAGCAACACCCAGAGCAGGAGCTTTATCGCCAGGCGGTTGTTCCACAGGTTCGTCATGGATACCTAGTTCACTTCATGTTTTCGAAGCAGGGCATCCAAACTGCCATCTGCCTGCATGTCCAACAAAGCGGCGTCGAAGGCGGCTTTAATGTCCGCATGGTCAGATCTCTTGCGGGACACGGCCATATGGATTTCCTGATCTGTCAGCGCGGGTTCAAGAAATTCGATGCGCTCCAACAATCTGGGATCACCGGTCCGGATGGCATGAGTCAGAACATGCGTGCTGTCCAATGTCAGATCAACGCGACCGGCTGCAACCATCTGAACGCCTTGCAAGGCAGTGGTCACCTCAAATTTGTCCAGAAAATCGGCTGTGTCGAAGGTCGGTTCATACAAGAAACCGGCGCCAACTGCGATTTTGTAGGGGCGTAGCGAGTCGAGCCCGTCAAATTCGATGGCATCCCCTTTTTTGCGCACGAATTGAACCTGCGTTTGAAAAAAGGGGATGGAATAGAGCAATGATTTTTGCATTTCCGGGTCGAGGAACAAACTTGTGACAACATCGAATTCGCCGGCTTTCGCACCACTGACGACGCGCGACCATGGTAAAATGGCGGTTTGCACATCGTAACCGGCGCGCTCGAGTACGGCCCGTGTGACGTCGAGCGATATACCTTTGCCCGGCAGGTCAGAGCCTGAAAAGGGGGGCCATTCATCCGCGACGACAAGCAATTTTTCATTCGCTATTGCGGGGTGACAAAAGAAGGTGAATAAAGCCAGAAGACAGGCGAACCATTTGGTGTCTGAGGACATAAATGCTCACCCTTTTCAGCTGCATATTCTAGCGAAAGATTATGCACCTAATCCAGAACGTGTTCAAGTCTGGGTTGTTAAGAATTACTGTATGTAATGCATACCGTGTGCGATTTCGCGTCGGCTTTTGAGGCTCTAAATTGTAAGCGGTGTTTGAATTGTAGCAATGCCGGTGACAGATGTCCCTGCAACCATCCATGCGTCTGCACACATTTTGGCAAAGGATTTACAGGCCTGCAGATTATTCTTCGGGTGGTGTTACCGTAACCGTGAATGCCGCATACCATGCCGCAACATCTTTGATGTCCTCATCCGACAGCGGTTGGGCAATCAACGTCATTCTGCGGTCTTCCCGGGCGCCGGACTGAAAGTCCTTCATGCTCTTTTCAAGGTAAAACGCAGACTGTCCAGCCAGGTTCGGCATTTCCGGATCGTTCGCGATACCCTGCTTGCCATGGCAAACCGAACACTGCTTGGCAATCTGCTTGCCGCGATCAAGATCGGCCGCAATACTCGAAGCGGGTGCGGCAAAAAACAATGGAACAATGGTCAGAAAGCGCAACACGCATCATCCTCCAGGGGTAAGACCGGCCAAGCTGTCACACGGCCGGTCTGTTTTGCTTATTGTGAATAGGTGATCCGATAGATCGCATTGGCGAAGTCATCCGACACCAAAATCGATCCATCTTTCAGCTGTGCGACATCTACTGGCCGCCCATCATATTCACCATTCTCGTTGAGCCAGCCCTCGGCAAAGGGCTCGGTTGTGGCATTGCCTTCCTCGTCGATGAAGGTGACCATGACACGTCCACCCACAGGCTCGGTACGGTTCCACGATCCATGCTGGGCCGAGAAAATGGCGTTTTTGTACTTCGCCGGGAACATTTTGCCCGAGTAGAATGTCATTCCAAGATCAGCCGCGTGCGCCACTGTTTCAGAGGCGGGCATGACCACGTCAACCGGCACTTCTTGTCCTGCATACTCGTTCGTGCGGGTTGAGCCGCCCCCATACCACGGATGACCAAAATGTTGCCCCATCTCGGTCTGGCGGTTGATCTCACCCACTGGGATGTCGTCCCCCATGCCGTCAACCTGATTATCTGTCCACCACAGCTCACCGGTTTCTGGATGGAAATCATGTCCAACCGAATTACGAACGCCGTAGGTATATACTTCGCGTCCCGAACCATCCCGGTTCATCCGGATGATGCCGCCAATGCCGACCTCGTTGTAGAGGTCCAGCTTTTCAGGGGGTGCCACGTTAAACGGCTGGCCCAATGAGATGTAAAGTTTGTCATCAGGGCCGACTTTGACCACCCGGGCGGTGTGGTTGTAGCTCTCTTCCTCAACCGGGATGAGGGTGCCTTCAGGTACAATTGGCACCGCCACAACATCAGGACTTTCATGGAAGAACTCCGCCGCCGGGTACATCATCACGCGGTTGCGTTCCGCGATGAACAAAAAGCCGTCCTTCGAAAAGGCCACGCCATTGGGCACATCGAATTCCAGTGACGGCGCAAAGTCTTTGACCTCATCGGCCATCTTGTCCCGGTTGCGATCCATCACAGACCAGACTTTGTTTTTCTTCGTGCCAACAAACAACACGGTTCCCTGCGGAGCCATGGCCATATGGCGGGCGTCAGGGACCAGCGCATAGAGGTCAATGCTGAACCCTTCTGGCATGGTGATGTTTGCCAGTGTCGCGCGAATGGCATCCGCCGCGGGGTCGCTTTGGTCCACATAGGTGTGATCAGTTGTGCCGGTGACCTTGAATGCCCCCAGTTTCTCTAGGTTGGATTGGCTCCATGTTGGAGACGCGATGAGCGCGCTCGCTGCCACAGTCCATAAGAACTTTTTCATTTTTTCCCTCCTGTTTCTGGCTTCCAAATGAGCCCGCATCTTTCAGAGGCTGGTTTTGAAAACCGATTTCTCTCCCTGGAATGTAGCCACCCCAATACGATCGCACCGACAACAGGCGTAGACGCCACACAAAGAGCGCCCCGTTCGCGAGGGCGCGCTGACATGGTCCAAAGGCAGCTTCAATTCATAAGTGTAGTTGAGGCTAGGTGATCTTTTTCAGGTTCAGGTAGTACAGGAATACTACGATCATGTTTCGGACTAAGACTTTAGTTGCAGGCATCTTGCGCCCATGCACCCGTTGTGCGCTGGCCCCACGAACGTCTCAAACGGCATGCGCCTCGCGTAGTCTGTTCAGAAATTCAAGGGTTTTTCGGTCGGGCTTGGGTTGCTTTCGTGTGATGGCGGCAAAGGTACTTTGATAGCTCGTCTGTTCCGGAAGAACGGGTTTTACCTTGCCTTTCGACAAGAACGTCTCGGCAACATGGTCCGCCAGAAAACCCAGATACCGCCCTGATTGTATCAACAACGACAACGCCTCTTCTTCTTGCACGCGGGCCGCCCGGCGCAGGCCCAGGTTTTGCCCGGCTTTCATGTTGGGAGAATTGAACCCGAAACCGGCATATTTGTAAGCCCGCAGGTCAGTGTCTTTGTGGAGCCTGGTTGGTGCGTCAAACAGCGGATGGTCTTCGCCACAATAGAGCGTCATCTTCTCATCATAGAGCGTGGTGTAGCTGAGCGACGAAGATTGCCGATGGACTGGTACGACGCCAATGTCGATTGAGCCATCGACCACCCGGGCCTCCAAAGTGTTGGGGGGCAGCAGGGCAATCTCCAGCGAAACCTCGGGCGCTGTAAGGTCGAATTGTCGGATGGCCTCGTGAAGGCGGGCGTTTGGATTGGTGGTAGATTGATCAAAAATCCCCAATCTCAGCGTACCGGTCAGCGTGTGATGGATATCGTCAACTTCGGATTGGAACCCATCCAGTGAGGCCAGCAACCGGTAGGAGGCATCAAGAACTTTGGCCCCTTCGGATGTCAGTGAAAAACCGGCCGGCCCGCGGTTGCAGAGCTTGAGCCCGAGGCGCAATTCAAGGTCTGCAATGTGCCGCGAAATTGTAGACCGGCCAATGTTGAGTTCCAATTCAGAGGCGGCAAATCCCCCACATTCGGTCACCGCCACAAAGATGCGGATCAGGCGAATATCGATATCGCCCAGGCTTTTGAGGAGTGCACGTTTTACCAACCAAAGTTTCCTTTTTATGAAACTATACTCTTAATTGTTTCGTCTTATCAAACCAAACTGAGGCTCTAGGCTGTGCGTGGGACGGAAGTCCGCGCTGTAGGGCGGCGCGGCACCAAAAAGGGCAAAAGCCCCACAACAAATCTGTTTGGACGCCACACTCGCGACGTGCCGGACCAAATGGGTTACCAACGAGGAGACGCTTTATGGCGATCAAACCCCCCTTATCAGACTTGCCGATCAAGACCGCGGATAGCGGTTTTTATCGCGGGTTCAGCCTCGACGTGACCGTCGTGAGTAAGATCATTATCAGCGCATTGGTTGTGTGGTGTATTTATGATCCGACAGAAGCTGGCCGGATCTTGGGTGTCTGGAACGAGATCATCCTGAGGAACTTTGCCGCATGGTATATCTGGACTGTTACGCTGTTTGTGATGGTCTGTATCGGGCTTGCAATCTGGCCAACGGCTGGACGATTAAACCTGGGTCAGGACGGCGAAAAGCCTGAGTTTTCAAACTTTTCCTGGTTCTCGATGATGTTTGGCGCCGGTATCGGCGTGGGCATGCTGACTTGGGCCGTGGCTGAACCGGTCGCGCATTTCGGCAATAACCCCGAGGTGATCCAAGGCATCACAAATCCCAAGGATGCTGACAATGTGCGGATGGCCTACAAGTGGTCGTTCCTGCACTGGGGTCTGGGGGCCTGGGCGTGCTATGCGATTGCCGGTCTGGCGCTGGCCTTCTTCAGCTACCGCCGCGGCCTGCCACTCACGATCCGGTCTTCGCTGACGCCGCTCTTCGGCAAATCGCTCTCCGGTAAACTGGGTCACCTGATCGACATCGTTGCTGTGGTTGCCACCATCCTTGGTGTGGCACAAACACTGGGCTTTGGGGTTGAACAATTCGTTGCGGGTCTCACCCGAATCGGTATCGGCGGATTGGCAGATGCTGATGGCGCGGTGACGACGATGGGCGTGATTGTGGCACTTCTTGTCATCATGGGCGCGTCGACACTGTCTGCTCTGTCCGGTGTTGGCAAAGGCATCAAATGGTTGTCGAACATCAATATGGTGCTCAGTATCTTCCTGCTGTCATTCTTTATCATCTTCGGCGCGACCTTCTTTGGTGGCAAGGCGATGATCCTTGGATTGTGGGACTACCTGATTGCGCTGCCTGAGCTCAGCTTCAACGTCTGGCAATCAGATGGTGTTGAAGGTTCCGAATCCTTCCTGTTGGCACAATGGCAAGGCTGGTGGCCGGTATTCTACTGGGCCTGGTGGATCGCATTTGCACCATTCGTGGGCCTCTTCCTGGCGCGCATCTCACGGGGACGTTCGATCCGTGAATTCGTCCTGGGCGCCATGATTGTGCCGTCGCTGATGTGCTTCGTCTGGTTTGCATGGGCCGGTGGAACAGCGATCGATCTGGAACTGAACGGCGACGCCAACGGTGTCATCTTTGATGCGGCCAACGGCGACAAGATCTTCGCCATGACCGAGTTCATGCTGGCACCGATCGCACAATTCTTGGCCTGGGCTATGGCTGTTGTGATCGTGGTGCTTCTGATGACGTTCCTTGTGACCTCAGCGGACTCCGCCGTTCTGATCGTGAACACGATCAACGCGGCCGGTGACGAAGGTCCAAAGGCCCGCCCCCATATCATCTTCTGGGGTGCGGCTCTGGGTCTGGTGGTCGGCGGATTGCTGATCTCAGGCGGGACAGGAGCCATTCAGACCGCAATGGTGATCGGCGCGTTGCCCTTCTCCTTTGTGATGGTGCTGATGTGCGTCGCGCTGATCAAGGCGATCTGGAACGATGGACGCCGCGAAGCTGCCGGGGTTCCGACCCTGTCCCCGGCGCCCGCTGCTGAGTAGAGGTGTCGCGACCTCTATGACGAAAGACCCCGGCTTCTGGCTGGGGTCTTTTTTCGTGTCACTTGGGAAATTTGCGTGCCAGTTTTCAATGCAGGCTGAGCAGGGCGACACCACCCACAATTATCAAACTAAACGCCCATACGATGTCCAGGTTGAACCATCCTTTGGACAGGAACTTGAGCCCAAGCCAATGGTAAACGCCAACAGCCAACGCGCCACCGGTTGCGGTCATAGCGAGCGTATGGACGACGGCAACCACCAGCGCGATCCCAGCATTGCTCTGCATCAGGTCAAAGGCGGCGGCGTGTCCTGTGTCCGTTTCCAATGTGCCGCAAATGCCCAGATAGATGGGCACCAGCATGAAGCCCGCACCGTGGGCCATGGCCGCCAGAAATGACCATAGCGCCAGCCGCGATGGCGGCACGCGGGCCAGGAACCGGGGATGGCGACGGTTGATCAGCAGGTAGATCCCAAGGGCGATGACCAGAGCCGCGGCTGCAATCTGAATCTCCCGCTGCCATTCGACCAAAAAGAGCAGCGCGGCAAAGGGCAACAGGATCGCCGTCATGGCCAGCAAGTGACCCCCCGCAAGCGCCAGAAGAGCTTTGTAGAGGCTGCCGTAATTGCGTTCCATCAGTGCCGATGAAACCGCTAGCGGCCAACCCATCCCTGGGTTAATGCCGTGATAGATGCCAGACGCGACAACGGCCCACCAAAGGGCCGCTGTTGTGCTTAAGTCTGCCACGCGTCAGACGGACGGGTAGCAGAAGCTGTCTGTGGAACAATCACCGCCTTCAAGCCGGATTTGGTGGCTGCGGTATCCTTCAGGAAAATCGACCCAGAAGTCTTTGTCGAGCGTTAGCCCGCCCTTCGCGCCCACATTGGCCATAACCATCGCAGCGCCCCGATCGCCGGGATAAAACTGGTCGTCCCATGTGGAATAGAGCGAGTTGGTCCAGTAGACCCGTTTGCCGTCGCGGCTGATCTCGACCATCTGCGGGCCATAGCCGAATTCGCGGCCATTGGGGTGTTTGTGTTTGGCGACAATCCCGCCAATTTCCACCTTGCCCGCCAGTTTGGGGTTCATCGGATCGGAGACATCGTATTGGTGCATCTCGCCCAAGCCCCAACACGCCACGTACAGGAATTGATCATCAAGGCTCAGATCGATATCCGTGACAAGCGGCGGGACAGCCTCAAAACCCTGAAGGAGCGGAGGTAGATCCTCTTTCGCCGCAGGAACCGGATCAATAGTCACGGTCTTCTTGGCCTCGAACGTGCCGTCAGCATTGCGCCACCACGTGAAAATCGCACCCTGCAGATTGGTTGTGTCCACCACAACACCACAGAAGCCATATTCCTTGGCCGGGTCATGCGCCGGGCGGATTTCAAGCGCCATCTGGTGGTTTTCGCCCAGATCAATCGTCTGCATGTTCTTACGTCCGCGCAAATCCCAGAAATGGATCGAATGGCCATATTTGTTGGACAGCAAATCCTCGGGGACAACACCATTTTCAAACTGCGGCGGCAGGCCCCATTCAGAGCTGACCATGTAGTCACGCGGCAGGTTCCACCAGAAATCGTAATGTTTGTCCTGTGCACCGCGATCCATCTCGTACCGCCCCAGAATATCAAAGGTCTCACAATCCATGATGAAAATACCGGGAGGGCCGTCTGTGCCATCCTTGCCGCCGCCGCCAAGGGTCGAAACGTAAATCCCTTCGGGGCCACAGTGAATGGTATGCGGGCGTGAATAGCCGGTTTTGGCAAACAGCTCTTCGGGTTCAATGATCTTGTGGATCTTGGCCTTCAACGGCTCTTTCACGTCGATCACATAGATTCGGCTGGATCGGATGCCCGGAATAATCAGGTAGCGTCGTTCCAGAAAGGCATGGCCCGTGAGTGGTGACAATGCAGAGGAACACGCGTTCCATCCGAAATGGTGAAATTCATCGCCCTTGTTGGGCATGAAGAGGCTATGCACAATCTCGCCATAGGTCTTCGATTTGGGATCAACATCAACAACCGCCAGGCCATCGGGTTGAGAGCCATCGGGGCTCAACATCAACGTGAAAGCCAGCGTTTCTGCCGGGGCCTCCATGGCCAGTTTCGGTGTGGCGTGAAAAGTCGGGTCTGGTCTTAAATTCATTTTGCGTCCTCCCTGAGGCTTCTGGTGTTGGGTTTTCTAAGCCTCCACCAGAAAAGCTTGCACAGATTCAAATGTCAGACAATTGAATTTTTTCGTCCTTTAGGGGCTCTTGACAGAACGGCATTCTGAAAATTTACGATTCGACAGGATATGTTTTCGCTTCGTTTGCGTTTCGACTGGCAACTGCCAACCTCAGCGGTCAGGTGGCCTGAAGCGTTACACCATCAAGAGGTTCACGCGGTCCCGTTGCTGGTGGAACCGGCGTATGGCTTCATCAATCGTTTTTTCTGCCACGAATTGCGGTTCAATCCAGTAGAGACGGCTGTCGTCCAGAATGACCCAGTTCAGAGCATGGTAGAGCCCGTTGCCAAAGCCGGCAAAGACACCCCAGCTGATGCCGGCAGCAATTGGCGCAGCATTGGGTCGCGCTTTTTGATACCACTTCGCCGTCAGGCCTTTGAAAATGAAAGAATAATCGTCGCAGTCAAACTTGCCGTCCGTTGTGTAGGCGCTGGCAGGCGGCATATCAGCCTTTACCTTTTTGACGACCTCCTCGAACAACTCGGGACTGGGCAATTCCATTTCCGGATCAGACGCCTGAACCAATGGCGACGTCAACCCGGAACCGGGCACGGTCGAGATAAAATCACGTGCGTATTTCGCCAGCGCTTGGTTCGAGATGAACTTACCCATCTTCTGAGGAGAAGACAGGACAGTCACCACCTTCGCAGGCCTGTTTTCCATCTTCCGTCAAAGTCGCCGCCGCAGGTGAGCTTGAGATCGCAGGCGAGAACGGATCCACGTCGCTCCCGGTGGTCTCCAACACGACCTGCCGGTAGCTGGCAAGCGCCTTGAGGTATTCCGCCTGAGCGTTCAGCAAATCGACCGACCCCTGCAACTCACTCTTCTTGACGCCCAACAGGCCCTGTATGGCCTCTCCTGTGCCGCTCAAAACCGCATCAATGATCTGGATCGGAAGAAGAGCTGCCGCCGCAATTTCGCTCGGCTTGGACATGTCGACTTTTTGCAGGGAGCCACCCGCAAAGGTCAAAACCGTATTGCGTTTTACAAAGGCCGAGCGTTCCAGATCGATCCCTTCGATCTGATGCGGGTCAGGAACCTTGACGACAAAATCGGTGACGTTACCGGAATGGGGTTCTTCAAAGCTTACCGTGACGCTTGTTAGTGGCCGGTAGCAAACTGAATGATTGCAGGCAAAGCTGTGCGTTACTGGCCGGGGCGGCGGGTAAATGCGCAGGTTCATGTAGCGGCCCAGTCGGTTCTGGGCCCGCTTGACGCTGTGCACATCTGTCGGATCAAAGGATAGTTGAACCACTTCATGCACCGGCTCGGTATGTGGTCGGTCTGATTCCAATAGTCGGTTGCCGCCTCCGCCGGGCGTATTACCGAGACCTTGCGTCAGACGTGCGATCTTTGCCGCTGCCTTTGCAAAATTCACCAAGGCCAGACCGCTCTGATCGTCGGTGGCGATGGTGACTGAGGATAGCAATTGATCCGTGAATTCGAAATCCAGATCGTCATTCGAAAACCGGGAAGGCGAATAGTTCAGCGTGTACCTGAAGGCACTGCTGGAATCGGGCACGATTGACTGCGGGGTATCTGCGGGGCTGACCTTGAAATGGGTGGCTTCGCTGAAATGCAGGTTGTCAGCGAGGATTTTGAAGTTCAGGTGCTTGCGTGGCAGAGAATACGTTCCTTGAAAGTTCGTCCGCTTTTGCACCCCGTTTTGCGATGCAAAGGAGGCACCCGCCTGATTGCTTTCAACCACTGTGCATCCGGTCAGGAAAAGGCCCATAAATGCAGCGAGGAGCGTTTTTCCAACGGCTGGATGGCGCTGAGTTGTCATTTGTTTGCCCCTTTCGTGTAGCTTTCGATTACGGGATCATCGGTGTCTGCGGAAAAAGGGGCTTCGTTGCCAAAGTCGGGTTCGCCGATCAGATTGGATTCTCTATGCACGGTTTCCGCGTTGGCGCCGGGCGTCGGCGGGTTTTCGGGATAACCGGTGCTTCGATTGCCAAACCAGAACCCTGCGATGCTGGCCGAAAGTGTGGACAAGCCGGAGAAAACGCCAAGCGCAAGCTCTGGTTTCTGGTATCCCACCAGCAAAACGAATGTCAGGATAACGGCCGTCGTGCAGTATACGAAGACGACGAAATAGGTGACGACAATCCGCACATTGCTCTTACGCACCCTTTGGCGCGTGGCCATTCTGGGGCCATATGCTTCGTTTTCGTCCATAAATGTATTCCAATACAAAATTCGGAATGAAAAATCGAAATAGCTAACAAAATTAAGGTGGTAGTTTTGGTGTCAAATTTTCAAAATGCAACATTTTCGGCATTTTGAGAGCGCGATACACCCTATGCGAGTGCTTTTGCGGTTACGGTTCATCACCGGCTCACGAGAAAAACCAGCGTCCTGAAAGAGCTAAAACGCGTCTGTAATCAAAGAGAAAATGCGGATTTATTCTGGTGCGTCGCTGATTTCCGTTGAGATACGCAGGTACAAAACAGCACGCCACACGTGGCGCGGCAGGTTTGTCTTTGGTCCGGCGACCGGCCGCCGAATCGACAGAAGAGAGGCAGGCAAACGACAGGGTTGAACTGCCTGCACAAACGACCACGGCTTGTTTATTCAATTGACGCCGTCATCATTTGGAACATTTGATGCGCGTTACCGATTAACGAATGGAAAGTGGGGGCCAATGGGACGTGAGAAGACAGCAGATATCGCTGACTTTCTGGCAACCGTTGGTTTAGGTACATCAGGCCCCATTGATGACCAGTCGTTGGATCACGCCCTGTGCTCGGCCATTTCTGACCAAAACCTTGATCCATTGCTGGCTCATTTGCGGGAAAGGACGGCGGATCTCACTGTCGCGGGGCAGGCAAAGATTGCAGAGGCTGAGCAAGCCTTAGCGCGGATCCGGCAGGACAATGTTGCGTGCAGTGATGAACTCATCGCGGCGTTTGCATCGGCGGGTGTGTCGGCAAAATTGACCGAAGCTTCTGTTCAGTTTCAAGCCCTGCGGGTGATGCTTGCGCCCAAGGATGTTCCGGCGGCGATTGACGTTGCGCGGGCCAAAGGGTTCGTCTTGGCAGAGAATTTCAGTCAAGGGGCTGCGGCCGCCATGGCGCGTTTCGAAAATCAGGTCGTGCTGATGCGCCGCGATGCAACGACGGTTCGTCTGACACTTACATGGCGTGATGCGACCACGAAGCGCCGGATGCCCGCAAAGTTCCGTCCCAAACTCACGGACTATAGTTATTTAGCATTGCCGCGCGGGCTCTGGTGGCTCTATCCGATGGTGAAACCCATCCGACTGCTGGCTGATAAACTCGGCGCTGGTCGCCGTGCCGACGCGCTTGATGCCTATCTGGCCACTGTCAATCTGGGCACGCCCCTTTCGCTGGTGCAGCCTCTCTTTGACGCGGTTGAACTTGGTCCAGAGGACGTGATCGTTGATGTGGGATGTGGCGATGGCCGTGTTCTGATCGAGGCCGTTCGGGCCACAGGGTGCCGTGCCGTGGGGATCGAGCGCAATATACCTCTTGCATCGCGCGCTGCTGCCGCAGCGAGTGCGGAAGGCCTGTCTGACCGCATCGATATCCTGCCACGATTGGCCGGGCCCGCGGACCTGGCAAAAGCAACAGTTGTTTTCCTCTTTCAACCGCCCGCAGTTCTGCCCGGTTTGTTGTCTTTGGTTTTGTCGAGCCGGCCTGACAATTGTCGCATTTTGGTGCATGAGCAGGCTGGTTTGAAACTACCCCAGCAACCGGATGTATCTGTGCCCGTGTTTGCAGAAAACGCGGTGACCGTTGCACATCTGTGGCGGTCAAAATGAGCAGTGCCGTCGACCCGAATGAGAGAGCTGCGGCAATTGAGCAGTGCCTGCGCACCCTGCTGCCCTCGTTTGTTGAGGTAATCGCGGCACCTGTTGCTGATCACACCAACGATCTTTTTCCGTCGGAACAAGACGCCATTGCCCGTGCGGTGGATACGCGGTGCAATGATTTCTCCACCGGGCGCATTTTGGCCCGCAGGCTAATGGCGCGTCTTGATATCGATCCTGTTGCCGTGCCGCCAGACGATCAACGGCGGCCATGTTGGCCCCAAAGCCTTGTGGGCAGCATCACACATAGTTCCGGAATATGTGCTGTTGCCTTGTCCCGCAGACCAGAATGTGCAGCGATCGGTATAGATATCGAACGGACGTCCAAAATCCCTGAAAATATCCTTCATTCGATTGCACCCGCAGAGGAGCTTGAACAGCTACGTGGGACAATGCCGGATGACATGCTCACGGCAATTTTGTTTTCCGCGCGCGAGGCTGTCTACAAAGCCTACAACCCTGTGACAGATGCGTTTCTGGCGCACCGCGAAGTTTACATGCAATTGGACGATCCGCATTTCACGGCGACGTTGCAAACCGCTGATGCTCCCCGCTTCTTGGGTGGGGATACGATCGAGGGCGCGTACGCCTGTACATCGTCCATGGTGGTATCCGCGGTTGCATATCCGGCATGTAAGTTTCCGGAAAGTGGATAGAGTTGATCATCACGCCTTTCCGTTTCGATTTGGGAAACTTAGGTCGGCAGGCCAATTTAATTTTAGTTCCAACGTAACCGCCTGTTAAATCAATAAAAATACGAGTTTATTGGGCTGTATTGGCGTGGAATACCACGTTGTTAGCGCTGCCAAATTTGCCTTGGTTAACGTGCGACATATAACCAACTAAGTCGGCTTCGTGAGAGCTTAAAGGTATGTTGTTTAACCCGGTGGTAGCCCACACATGGCGCGTTGTAGAAAAATCAGTCGAAAAAGCGACGCGCAGTGTGGTGGGTGATTTTGGTATTATAGGACCAGAACCGACAGGTGCTGTGGTTGTGCTGTCTCACGCATGCGCGGGCGAGCGTGAAGGGGGAGTATGGCATAGGTGATGGGTTTTGATCACCAGAGAAACGCCGGGGAACCTGTAGCGGTTTCACACGCCCAACGGATGATTTGGGCGGGCAATCAAATTGACCCTAGTGTCCCCATCTACAATACGGCATGGCGGTTCGATCTGCGCCAACGCATTGATCCTCAAAAGTTTGAAACGGCGTTCGAAACCGTTGCAGCACAATGCGATGGGCTGCGTCTAATCGTTCAGCTTGGAGCAGATGGGGAGCCCTTGCTGGTGGATACCGGCAAAATAGCAGGACGCCACGAAACGATACTGCTCTCCTCCGATGCCGACGCGTCGCGGTGGATTGAAAGCGCGGTTAAACGGCCCTTTGATCTTGCGCAAGCCACCCTGCACAGTGCGCTGATCCGTGTCGCGGATGATCACTGGATTTGGTACCTGAACCAGCATCACATCGTAACGGACGCAAGTTCTGGCAGCTTGGTCTTTCAGGCCATGGCACGCGCTTATGCCGGCGACGATCTGGGTGATTTGCCGCCCTATGTTGACCACGTGCGCAGAGAAGCTGGCAGAGTTAACGCGGACAATGCGGCCCATTGGAAACACGCTTCTCAGACACCTGTGCCGCATCCTCGCCTTTACGGACGTACCATCAATGGAACGGATGCGGCCGCGGATGTGCAATCCGTTTACTTGGACCCGGCGCGCCTGGAGCGCCTTAACACGTTGCTCTCATCGCCTGGCTTCAATGCGCTGAGCCGTCAGCAAGCGGTTTTCAACTTCTTTACAACCGTTTTGGCCGCGTGGATGCACCGCGTGTCGGGCGAAAAACAGATACCGATTGGCGTTGTTGGTCATGGCCGTTCAGGCCCCGCTGCGCGACAAACCGTTGGATGTTTTATCGAACTTTTCCCGATGCATCTGGAACTGCCGGAGGGGATTTCTTTCAAGACCGCCCACAAGCATGTTGTTGAAAAATCCCTGTCCCTTTTGCGCCGGGCAACGCCGGGCACAAGCGCGCCGCGGGGTTTGACGCAGTTCAATACGGTGATCAACATCATGCCGCCCCGGTTCGAGGATTGGATGGGCACGCCGGTCACTGTCAGTTGGGTGAACACCGGATTTATCGATCAGCGCCATGCCTTCAGGCTCAACGTAATGGAACTGTCCGAAGAGGCTGGCATAACACTGGCCCTCGCATTCAACACGTCTGTGTTTGATGCCTACCAAAGGGCAGCCGCGGAACGACATCTGCTGACGATCATGGATGCGTTTCTGGATGATCCGGAACAGGCAATTGACCGGGTTTCACTGGGTGCACCCACGGATGCCGCAACGGCGTTGGTCAATTCACATCCCGATGAAACCCCAACCGCACCTGAGGATGTAATAGTAGCCTTTGAAAACCACCTGCGCCGTGATGGTTCTCAGATCGCCATTCGCGACGGCGCGCGGGACGTATCACGCGCGGAATTGGCAACGCGGATGGACGCGATTGCTACGGCGTTGGCGGCCGAGGGCATCCAGCCGGGCGATCGGATCGGTGTCCAGATGACCAGATCTGTGGATTTGGTTGCCAGTGTCTTGGGCGTCTTGAAACTGGGCTGCAGTTTTGTCTTGCTTGACCCATCGCAGACAGCGGCCCGTCGCGCAAAGATCAAGGAACAGGCGGATCTGAGCCTTGTGCTTTTTGAGGCTGACGTCGCTGATGACCCTATGGCGGAAGAAGCGACCCTAGACGTTTCGGAAGTTGCTCCAAAAGCGGGCGCTGCACCTTCTGCAGATCCGACAAACCATCCGGCCTATGTGATGTTCACGTCGGGCTCCACTGGTGTGCCCAAAGGCGTTGTGGTCGGCAGGTCTGCACTTGCCCGATACGCGCAATGGGCGCAGGTCACGTTTGCCGGTCCGGATCCGGCGACATGGGCGTTACACTCCGCAATTGGTTTTGATCTGACACTCACATCGATTTTTGCGCCATTGGTCAGCGGTGGCACGATTGCGATCTACCGCGAGCAGGGGGCCGCCGGACATTTGTCTGTACTGGACGTTTTCCGGGACAATTCTGTTGATGTTGTCAAGCTGACCCCCGCCCATTTGCGGCTGGTGGTAGAAATGCCATTGGCTCCGGGCAACATCCGATCTCTTGTATTGGGTGGTGAAGCATTGCCCGTGGAGCTGTGTGCAAAGGCCGAGGCAAAACTGGGCGCGCATGTGCAGATATATAACGAATACGGGCCAACCGAAGCCACCGTGGGCTGCATGGTACACAGGTTTGATCCTGCCCAAGACACCGCCTTGAACGTGCCGATAGGACGCCCGGCAGTGGACACGTCGATCTATGTGCTGGATCACGGCCTGTCGCCGGTCGCTGACAACGTGGAAGGTGATCTCTACATTGCCGGGCCTGACAGACTTGCGGAAGGGTACCTCAACCGGCCCGATGAAACAGAACGCGTTTTCATCAATAACCCGTTTGCCGCCGGGAAAATGTACCGCAGCGGCGATATTGCAACGGTTCGGCCAGACGGGACGGTGCTCTACCATGGCAGAGCGGATGATCAGCTCAAGATCAGCGGTGTTCGGATCGAGCCTGCTGAAATCGAAGCTGCAGTGCAAGACATCGACGGGGTTGAGCATTGCACGGTCCAGCTCTTTGATCCGGAGATTGCCGGTCGGATGTTGTGCAAGACGTGCGGGGTGCCGCGATCATTGCCCAACATTACATTTGTGGGTGACGATCTGTGCAAGACATGCGCCGATTTCGAAGACGTCCGCACCAAGGTCGATGCTTACTTCGGTGATCTTGATGAGCTCCGCCATATTCTGGCCAGCCGCGCAAAGGATCGCACCGGTCCCTATGACTGTGTGATGCTGCTATCCGGCGGCAAGGACAGCACATATGCGCTCAGCAAACTATCGAACATCACCAGCCGTGTGCTTGCCGCGACATTGGACAATGGTTTCATTTCGGATGAGGCCAAAAGGAACATCGAAATCATCACTCAACGGCTGGGCATTGATCATCGCTTTGTCAGCACGCCCGCGATGAACGAGATTTTTGTTGATAGTCTCAAACGTCATGCCAATGTCTGCAATGGCTGCTTCAAAACCATCTACACACTCTCGCTACATCTGGCCAAGGAAGTTGGCGCGCCGACCGTTGTGACGGGCCTGTCGCGCGGGCAACTCTTCGAGACGCGCCTTGCCCCGGAGCTTTTTGACGACCCGGCCGATGCCCGCGCCCGCGTCGACGATATGGTGTTGGCCGCGCGCCGCAGCTATCACCAGTTTCCCGATGCCGCGTCGCGTGCACTGAATGGGGATTTATTCGATCAGGGCGATGTTCTGAAGGACATCTCCTTTGTCGATTTCTACCGGTATTGCGATGTGTCCGTCAGCGAGGTGTACCAGCACTTGGAAGGGGCGGTCGGATGGTCGCGCCCGATGGATACTGGCCGATCCACGAACTGTCTGATCAACGACGTCGGTATCCAGGTGCATAAGATCAGACGTGGTCATCACAATTACGCACTGCCCTATAGCTGGGATGTGCGTCTGGGCCACAAAACTCGCGATGAAGCTGTCGACGAGTTGGATGATGAGATCGATGCCGCGCGCGTCGACGAAATCCTTGCGCAAATTGGCTTTGACGAGCCGGTCGAACAGGGTGCGGTCGCCGGGCCGCAACTTGTGCTCTACTACACGGCGCGATCGGATGTCGGGGCTGCTGACATACGCCGCAAATTGCTGGGTGTCTTGCCGCGCGAAATGGTACCAAAGCACCTGTGTCAGATGGATGACATTCCTCTGACGGCAAATGGCAAAATCGACAAAAATGCCCTGCCGTCGCCAGACGTGGCGCAAGATGTCGTTGATGTCTCGGCCGCGCCAACCGATCGGGCAATGTCAGACTTGGAAAGCAGGCTGGTCGAAATCTGGCGGCGCGTTCTGGCAAAACCGTCGATCAGCGCCGATTGTAATTTCTACGATGTGGGCGGCGACTCGCTTGGTGCGATCCAGATTGCGACGCAATGCGTCAAAGCCGGATTGTTCGTCACGCCGCAAGACATCTTTCAACACCAAAGTGTTGCGCGCGTTGCACAGGAAATCGACGCGCGTACCCAAAATCCAAAGGTCACAGCCCCGGCAAATGAAGCAAGACGGCCCGCACTGAGCGGTCGCAACAAGGCCCGCCTTGAGGCGCTGTTTGGGAAGAAGTCCGATGGATGACAGCACTCTGAACCTTGAAGGTGTCGATGATGCATTCGTACTGAATGCCTCGCAGCAAGGTATGCTTTATCATTCCGAAGCGGAGCCCGGCACAGGTGTGTATGTTGGCGTTCTGGACTGTGTGCTTCCGGACGACGTTGATCTGGTCAAATTCAAGCAGGCCTGGGCGCATGTGGTGGCACGTCACGACGCGTTACGCAGTCTGTTTGTCTGGCATGGCGTCGATGATCCGCTGCAAGTCGTTCGATCGGAGTGCACCATCGTGTGGGAGGTCATTGACGAACCCTTGCCCGAATTGGATGGCGCGCTTGAGCGTGGGTTTGTTGAAAAACTGCGTCAAGATGGCATTGATCTTTCGACCGCCCCAACCATGCGGTTTATCCTGGGCAAGCTTGCATCGGGCAAACAGTGTTTTCTCTGGGTGTGCCACCACGCTTTGATCGATGACTGGTCGCAGGCGTTGGTGCTCGAGGAGGTACAGGATACCTATCATCTGCTCATGGCGGGTCAGGTGCCGGCGGATGAGAGCAGCTTCGCCATCGGAAGCTTTGCGGATTGGATTGCGGCCCGTGATGCGGATGACGACGAAGCCTTCTGGCGCAATATATTTGCAGGGTTCTCCAATCCTACTCGGCTCCAGTTAGACCGAAGCGCCAGCGCAGCGCCGGTCGATACCCTGCACGGTGAGATCAACCGTGTTTTGGACAAATCAGCGTCGGATGCGTTGCGAGAGGCTGCGACGCAGCATCGTGTAACCCTTGCAGCCGTGGCAACGGGTGTCTGGTCGGAGGTGTTGCATCGCCTGACGGGCGAACCTGATCTTGCCTTTGGCATTGCGGCCACACAACGCCCTTCTGATTTGCAGGATGCCGACCGGGCAATCGGAAACTTTGTGACAACCATGCCAGCTCGGGTTGAAATCAACCGCTTCGAAAATCTGGCTGCATTGATCACCGCGAGTCACGAGACAGTCCAAGACGCGCAGCCGCGCAGCAGCATTGCCTTGTCGCGTCTGCAGGACATTCTGAAACTGCCGCAAGACAGCCCGATGATCGATACAATCCTGTCGATCAAACAGGATGCCATGGCGCGTCTGGACCAAGCCGGGGATACGCTGTTTCAATCCCCCACGATCCAGTTCAAAAGCAATTTCCCCTTGGCTGTGGTCGTACTGCCCGGCGATCGCATCGGCCTGCGGGTCATCTATGATCCGGGGGTCTACGGAGCTGAAGCGGCCGAGCATGTCATCTCAGCCTTCGAAAATGCACTAAAGGCCGCCCATGACGCGATGGGCGCACCACCCGGCAGCGTGCCGATCATGTCGCCCGAAGCAGAAGCCCAAGCCATTCAGGGCATGACGTGCCAAACACCTTTACCGGCTTTCGCGGGCATCCTTGACAGCATCAAAAAGCAGGCCGTGTCGCAGCCTGACAAACCCGCGATCGTGGCCCAAGGGCAGACCCTGACATTTGCCGAGTTGTGGAACCGCGCCCAGAACCTTGCGCATCACTTGCGGTCTCAGGGTTTGGGGCGTGGTGATCGGGTTGGTGTGTATCTGGATCGCTCCGGTGACGTGCCTTTGGCCATGCTTGGGGTTTTGTTGGCGGGTGCTGCCTATGTACCGTTCGATGCCGCCTTCCCGGAAACCCGTCTGGAACGGATGATTGAGACCGCTCAACTTTCGGCCATCGTGACCAAGCGTGATCATTTCGGACGGTTGGCGGGGCAATCCAAGCACCTGATAGAGTTGGATGAAGCGTCTTCCCGTAGAGGCACCGATGAACTTCTGCCGGAGATCGATGAGGCTGATATTGCCTATGTGATGTTCACCTCCGGCTCAACCGGGGCACCCAAGGGTGTTGTGGTGTCGCATGCCAATCTGAGTGCTTCAACGGCGGCGCGTTTCAGTTGGTATGACAGCACGCCGGAGCGGTACTTGCTGTTGTCGTCACACGCTTTCGACAGCTCGGTCGTCGGGCTCTACTGGACACTTTGCGCAGGCGGGACGCTTTTCGTTGCGGATCACGATGAAGCCCGCGACGTGGGGGCCCTGAAGGATATCATTCAGGACAACGAGATCACGCATTTCCTGTGCCTTCCTTCGCTCTACCGTCTTCTTCTGGAGACATGTGCAGATGCCCTGACATCACTCCGGACGATTATCGTTGCCGGTGAAGAAGTCACGCCGGACTTGGTCAATATGCATGCTGTGCACGGGCTGCAGGCAGACCTGGTGAATGAATATGGACCTACGGAGGCCACCGTTTGGTGCGCTGCGGCACGCCTTACCGATGTCACCGCTGATGGAACCGTGCCAATTGGCGGCGCCATCCCGGGCGGGCATCTTTACCTGCGTGATACGGAAGGTCGCCCTGTCCCAGATGGGGTCAGCGCCGAGTTGCTGGTGGGCGGTCCTTGTGTGGCTCAGGGGTACTTCGACCTGCCGGAAGAGACACAAGCGCGCTTTGTGGATGACCCGGTTGTTCCCGGCCAGAAAGTATATCGCACCGGTGATCTGGTGCGGCGGCGATCAGATGGGCAGTTGGAGTATGTCGGCCGCGTTGATGAACAGATCAAACTGCGCGGGTACCGGGTGGAGCTTTCGGAGATCGAAGCGCTTTTGACTGGCAGGCCAGATATCCGCGATGCTGTGGTTGCAGCCAAAGGGGCGGGCATGGCGGCGCGATTGGTGGCCTATGTCGTTTCCAAAGAGGACGGCGCTCTCAGCCCCGATGTGCTGACAGGTTTTTGCAGGTGCGCCCTGCCGGATTTCATGGTGCCCGCACAATTTGTGCAGATCGCTGACCTGCCACGCACACCCAATGGCAAGGTTGACCGCAACGCATTACCTGACCCGCAGGAACCGGTCCGAGGTGGGGAATTTGTAAAAGCATCCACACCAACAGAGTCTGTTCTGTCCGAGCTTTGGCGCCAGGTCTTGTGGCTCGACCGCGAAGTGGGCGTGCATGACGATTTCCATGATCTTGGGGGGCATTCCCTGTTGGTCATGCGACTGGTGAATGAAATCGAGCAAACTTTCGACCTGCGCCTGCCACTTGCCAGTCTGGGCCGTCTGACCACCGTGGCAGAGCAGGCGGTGCTGATCGAAAAAATTCGGCGTGATGCCGATACGGATGAGGGCCCAATCGCACCCAGTTCTGGTGCGGTGCCCAGTGTGCTGGCGGGTCTGGACGCAGAAGAAGAACGTAAACTCACTACTCTGACGTCGAACTGGAGTGCACCTGCCGCCCGCGAGGGTTCCAAAATCCGCGTGCTGAATGCACAAGGATCAAAGCCACCGCTGTTTTTCTGCTTTCTGACTGAATTTTCGTTCATTCAAATGGCGGAATATCTGGGGAAAGATCAGCCGCTTTATGGCATCCGGGCCGCAAATGCGGTGGTGCCGATGACGGGTGAAGACGCGTACGAAGCCAATATGCGCCGCGCCGCGATCAGCTACTTGCCTGAGATCATCGAACTTGCCGGCGATCAACCGATCATGCTGGGAGGGTATTGCCAGGGTGCAACGATTGCGATGCACCTGGCCGCGTTGCTCACCGCACTGGGGCGACATGTGGCAACGGTGATCGTGATCGAAAAAACACCCCCGTCAGATACCCCGGCCATGTCGATATCATCTTCACCAAAGACAGTTTTCTCAATCCCTATCTGGAATTCGAACAGCCTGAACTGATCTGGTCACGCCGCTACGGCTCACACCAGTTTCAGATTATTCCCGGGGATTATGGCAAGGTTTTTGTACCCCCTTTTGCGATGGGTTTGTCTGTTGCGCTGAACGAATGCCTTGAGCGGGCACATCAAGCGGCAGGTGTTGCGTTGCCGCGCAAGGGTCAGGCCGTGTCATGGGGCGCTGTGGATGTGCCGGGGCATTTGGGGATCGGTCAAGTATTTGACCTTGATGTGAATTTTCAGAATGACGGTGCGTGGACATGGCACCCGACGACTGAAAGCGGTTTGCGTGTGCGCGCGGATTGGTGCGCCGTTGACAGCACCGAAGACACGATGGCGCCGGTTCATGCGGCACTTGACCAACCTGTTGGACCGGGCGCAAGCGCCACAGCGCGCCTGAAACTGCAGACGCCGACACGCCCTGGATCCTACCGATTGGAAATCGACATGGTCGAAGAAGGCATTGCGCGGTTTTCCAAAATAGGCTGCCCGAAATTTACCGCACTATGTACGGTTTCAGAACAAACCGATGCGCTGCCTGAACAGCCGGAGCAGATGGATGCTCGAATAGATGACGCGGCAAAGGCGTGGTTGAAACAGGCTGCGGATCTGTCCGATCTGACGCGCACGACGTTGCGGCGCGACGGAATATCCGGCAACCGCATTCCCGATCAGGCGACCGATCAGATCAAGGCAAGAACGTCTGAAATCATGCGTGAAATCGGAGCACTCCGTTTTCGTCAAAATGACTTGGCAGCAGCCGAGCGCGAGTTTGCATCGGCTTTGGCGCTGGATGCCACAGATACAGAAAGCCTGTTGGCGCTGGCCCGGATCAATCTGGAAAAAGGGCGGATGCTCAAAGCGTATCGGTTGGCCCGCCGCGCACAAAACGCAGGCTCGTCCGACGCTGCCACGATGGTGTCGGTCATGTTTACGCCGCACGGCATAGCCCGCGCTCTCAAACGTCGCGTCCGGTCCAAGTTGGGCATGACCACCGGGCGGATCAGCAAAAAGCGGAGGGTTTTGAAATGAACCACTGTGACACGTCTTTGCTGCCGAACCGGCGAAATATGAAACACCCCCATCAACGCGGCAAAACTGCCGCTAAATCACTGTACCAAAGGAAAGTTTTAGATATGAACCTTACCTTGATTTACCGATTTCTCTTTACGGCGATCCTCTCGTTTTTCTTGGCATCGCCGTCCATGGCGCATCGTTCGAACGAAAGCTATGTCTATTTCGATGTGACCGACGATTCACTGTCGGGCCGCTTCGAAGTCACGCTAAAAGACCTCGATGCGGTTCTGGGCATAGACGCGAATGGCAATGGAACCGTTGAAGAAGCGGAATTCATCGCGGAAAAAGACCGGATTTTCTCGTATCTCTCAGAGCGCCTGTCGGTCACCCATGAGGGTCAAAATCTGCAGTTGGAAGCGGGTTCGGTGGAAACTCTGGATGCGGGATGGATTGGTGTATTCGGGCAAATTGGATTCAATGTTCTGGGTCTTACCTCGGTACCGGAAGAGATTTCGATCAAATATGATCCACTCACGGAAATCGATTCAAACCACGCTGGCCTGATCCTGATCGGCAGCAACACCCGCGTCGGTATCGAAGAAAATGAATCGTATGTCTCGCTGACCTTTACCCCGGGTGATGACCCCAAGATGCTGTCACTGGTTGGAGAACCCTGGCTGAATGTTTTTGTGGATTTCGTCATTCACGGCATTTGGCATATCTGGCTTGGGTTCGACCACGTGGTCTTTCTTGTGACGTTGCTCTTGCCATCGGTCATGATGGCGCAAAGTCGCAAATGGGTGCCCGAAGAAGCGTTCCGCAGTTCCTTCTGGAACGTTGCAAAAATCGTCACGGTTTTCACGCTCAGCCACTCGGTGACCTTGACCCTCGCGGGGCTCGGTATCTTGCAGATGCCCGTGGCACTGGTTGAGGCAATTATCGCAGCCTCGATCATTGCTGTCGCGGTGATGAACATGTTCCCGAGCGTGCACCGCCACATGTTGTGGATCGTGTTCGTCTTTGGTCTTTTCCACGGATTTGGGTTTGCCAACGTTCTGGAACCACTTGCGCTTGATCCAAGCCGCAAGGTGGTAGGTATTGCGGCCTTCAACATAGGAGTTGAAATTGGGCAATTGGCCATTGTTCTGGTGGCATTCCCGCTTCTCTGGATGGTGCGGCGTTGGGCGCTTTATCCCTTCATGGCCTTCCGTGTGGGCACCGCGATTTTGGTGTTGGTTGCGGGCATATGGTTCCTGGAGCGCACAACAGAATTTGAGTTCAACGTGCGTGGAACCGTCAAAACCATCACAGGCATCCAATTGTGAGCTATCTATCGCTGGATAGCCCCTTGGCGGAAGCGGCGCGTGCGTATCCTGATCGGGTGGCATTCCGCTTCCGCGGTGAGGAGCTCTGCTACACCGCACTGTGGCAGAAGACGCAGGTCCTTGCGACGCATCTTGTGGCGCAGGGTGTACAAAAGGGGGACCGCGTCGCCATCGCAATGACCAAAGGGTTGGAAATGCCCGTGGCCATTTATGGCATCTGGCTGGCTGGCGCTGCTTTTGTCCCGCTTGACCCTTCGGCACCGGTGGATCGACTGACGTGGATCATAAAGGATTGCGACATTTCCATCGTGGTCGGCGCCGACCGGAACAAGGGTTTGCTGGAGGCACTATCGGCGTCAACGCCCGTTCGGGTCATTGGGGTTGATGGCGCATTTGGGTCTGACGGCAATGGTGTGGATGACCCCAAACCGCTGCTGCCCGTGGCGAACACATCGGATGATTTGGCATATATCATTTTCACGTCAGGCTCGACCGGCACGCCCAAGGGCATTTGCCACACCCATGGTTCGGGCTTGGGTTTCGCCATGGCGTGGATGGCGCATTACGAACTGACGCCAGAAGATGTTTTTTTCTCCACCGTCCCTCTGCACTTTGACTTCTCTCTTGCGGATTTCCTGACGCCTGCCATGCGGGGCGCAGTGACCGAGCTGGTACCAGAGCAGGTCTTGATGTTCCCTGCCAGCCTCGCGGAGCTGTTGGAAACGAGCGGCGGAACGATTTGGAGTTCCGTGCCCTATACCTTCATTCAGCTTTGCGAACGTGGCGCGACGGAGGCGCGTGATCTATCGCGGCTCAGATGGTTGATCTATGGTGGGGAACCGATGCCGCCCTCAAGCCTGCCGGTTCTGCGCGCGACATTTGATGCCGCCATTTCCAACTCCTACGGGCCTGCGGAGGTCAATCAGGTCTCTGAATACACGGTGCCGGTCGATCATCCTGCAGATTGCGCTATTCCGATTGGTGAAACCATGTCTCATGCGAGGTTCTTGCGGCATGAAGACGGGGAATTGTTGGTGGCTGCACCTTCCATGATGCGCGGCTATTGGAATCGCCCTGATCTGGATGAAACGGTTTTTGTTGAACAGGATGGCATGAGATACTACCGCACCGGCGACCGTGTTGAGAAAGACGAACAGGGCCTCTGGGTGTTCATGGGCCGCGAAGATCGACAGATCAAGATCCGAGGCTATCGGATCGAGTTGGACGAGGTCGAGATGGCGATGGCATCGCACGCTGACGTGTCTGAGGCCGCAGCAGTGGTTTCCCCGGATGGTCTGAGTATCCACGGGTTTGCGACGCTGGTCGAAGGCGCCCGGATCACGGCCAAGGATGTTCTGGCGCACGTGACAACCAAGCTGCCGCGGTATGCGGTGCCGGATCAGATCGACATCCGCCAGAAATTCGCCAAGACAAGTACCGGAAAGATCAACAGAAGAGCGTTGCTGGAGGATGTAAAGTGACTGCCGTAAGTGAAAATATCGTCCAGGGTTTTATTTCCGAGCGGTTGCTCGATGGGCAGGCCGTTGCCGCAGATGAAGATCTGCTGTTGTCGGGGCGTTTGGATTCTGTTGGGCGTCATGTCTCTTGTCGCGCATCTGGAAAAACAGTTGGGCAAGAAAATCCCAGATCAGGACATCACGATCGACAATTTTTCGACTGTGAATACGATCATGCAGTATCTGAACGCGCTTCAGGCCGCCGGTTAACAGGAGAAACCCTAATGACGGAACCGCTTGAAGACTTGATGGGGCGATACCTTGCTTTGGGCCGCGATGTCCTGAGCCGCGACGTCGAAGGACGAGACAAGCGGGGCGCCAAAGACATCGAAGATTGGTTGCCCCTGTGGCAGGCAGCGGCGGAAGCGGATGTGCTTCGGTTGGTGTTACCGACCGAATATGGCGGTCAGGCGCGGCCCATGATGGATGCGGTCAAGGCGCTTCATGCTTTGGGCGAAGGGTGTTGCGATAACGGCATGCTGCTTGCGCTGAATGGCCAACTCTGGGCGATGCAGATGTCGGTTCTTGAATTTGGCAGCGCCGAACAAAAGGCACGTTTTCTACCCGGCATGGCCGATGGGTCTCTGATTTGCGCCCATGCGGTAACCGAAGAAAATAGTGGCTCGGACGTCACCGGCATTCGTGCAACAGCCGAGAAAACCAAAGACGGCTACATTCTCAATGGCGAAAAAGTATGGATCGGTATGGCCCCCGCGGCGCATGTGGCGCAGGTCTTTGCCATCACCAATCCGGACCACGGACATTGGGGAATGTCGGCCTTCTTGGTGGACATGAAAACACCGGGCATTTCGTGCAGCGCGCCATTCGAAAAGGCCGGTCACCGCACAGTACCAGCCGGGCGGATCGCGTTCGAAGACGTGCATATCCCCGCAGATGCACTGATCAATAAGGAGGGCGCAGGTCACGCGATTTTCACCCGGTCCATCGCGTGGGAGCGCCGGTTCATATTCACCAGCCATCTGGGCGCTATGAAGCGTCAATTGGATGAGACCATTGCCTTTGCCCGTTCCCGTGCGCCCAATGGAACACCCATCATCAACCACCAAACAGTGGCCAACCGGTTGGCCGATATGCAGCTGCGATATGAAACGGCCCGACTGATGATCGAAAACGCAGCACGCGAAGCCGATCAGGGTACCGAAAACAGGATGTCGGCACCTTTGGTCAAACTTTCGGTCGCTGAAAACTTGCTCAGCAACGCGTTGGATGCCCAACGCATAAGGGGCGGGTCCGGTTACCTGGTCGGTGAAACCGAAAGGATGGTTCGCGACATGTCAGGCACAATCACCTTGGGTGGCACATCGGACGTACAAAGGTTGTTAATTTCCGCGTTCCAAAGGGCGGCCGTATCAGGCTGATGAACCTGCAAAATGTATGAACGTTACAACCGTTTAGGGGCGTCTCATCGAGACAGTTCCTTATACCTTCAGTCAAATTGAAGAGTTATTTCCTGCTTAAACAGCGCGGATAAGCGGCTGCGTAAAGCACACATTAAAGCCTTGCCGGGTACGAATTTACGTGAGTGTAAAAGGTATGAGGTAGGCTATGCAGCCCAAGATTTTAGCGTTCATTTCAGCAGTTTTCCTAGGGTGCCAGGCTGCCATTGCCGACCCGATCACAGCGGTTGAATTACCGCCAATCACGCATAACGAGGCGCAATTGGTGATTGTGGCATCCGATGGTTCGCAGGTTTCCTTTGATCCGGCGGAACTCGAAGAAACGATGCCCACATACAGCTTGACGACAACCACGCCGTGGCGCGAAGAGGCGGCCGAGTTTTCAGGCGTTCTGCTGGCTGATTTGTTGCGTGCCACAGGATTGGACGCGACTAACGCGATCCTTGTTACGGCCGAAAACGATTTCTCCGTCGTGATTGAGCGTCAGGTTTGGGAAGAGTTGGAAATTCTTGTCGCCACCCGTGTGAACGGGCAAGCACATAGCAGGCGCGCCCGCGGGCCGATCCAGTTTGTGTTTGATATGGACGCATTCAACGCCTCTGATGTGGCGGAGGAATCTATCTATGTCTGGATGGCCGCACGGATTGAGCCGCAGAGCTGAGATTTGGAATGATCCGGGGCGAGAAACATGCGGGCAGGCTTAATCGCATCTTGGATGCGGTGGCGTCGCGTGGCGGTATTTTTGCCGTTTTCGGATTTCTTGTTCTGGTCTGTTTTGGCGCAGGTTTCCACGTTCAGTCTGTTGTTACTCAGTTAGAGAAAAACCACTCTACCTTCAAAGACAGCGATGCGCGAAACGGCTATGTCGCGATGAGTGATATTCAGCGCCTTGTATTGGTGTCGCAACGGGCCGTTGCGTTGGGCGGGATGAGTAGCATTCTGGAAAAAGAGTTTCGCGATGCAACGGATGTTTTGTATGTGCGGACTGAAACCTTTCGGCACAAAATGAACATGCATTCCACGATGGCGTCGGGCGATGTTGCCGTCGCTGCCCTTGAACGGATTACCGAGATTGCGGATCGTGCGATTGCAAATGGCTTTCCAGACAATGGCCGGTTGGTTCTGACGCTGCTGGCCGCATCCGCAGATGCCCGCAGCAAGTTGGTGCTCTTTCTCGATGATATGCGCCGTAAGGCTGACCGCATTCTTGAAGCCCAGTCCCGCGCCGTGCGTAAACAACAAAGGGTTGTTCTGGGCAGTAGCATCAGTCTTGCGCTTGTGGGCTGCGTTGCCCTGCTTTTACTCCGTCGTGAGGTTCTGGGAAGGCGCGCCCGTGAAGTGGCTGAAAAGCGCGTCGAATTTTTGGCGTTTTATGACCCTCTGACAAACTTGCCGAACAGAACGCAGTTTCAGGACCGCCTGCAAAGCATGCTGGATGAGGGTGAAACGCTGGCGCTTCTCTACATCGATCTGGATGATTTCAAACTGATCAACGACACATACGGCCATGCGGCCGGTGACGCTGTTTTGGGCCACACTGCCAGTATTCTGGACAAGGTGTCACACGGTTTCGGCGGTTTTGCCGCGCGCTTGGGGGGCGATGAGTTTGCGGTCGTGATCCCGGGGGATGGGAGCGAAAGATCAACGCAGCTTTGCAAGAGCATACTTGCCGAAACCAGTGAGACGTTTTTTCATGATGGCGAGGCCGTGGATATTGGCCTCAGTATAGGGCTGGCAACAACCACTCAGGTTGGCATGCAGATGACCGTGTCATTGGATATGCTGTCCCGTGTGACTGATTTTGCATTATATGCGTCCAAATCGGCAGGGCGGCGCTGTTACACATTCTACGATCAAGACTTGGAAGAACGCTTCCAACAGCGACGCGCGATGCTTGATGAACTGCCGCTCGCAATCGAAAATGGTGACCTGGAAGTTCATCTGCAGCCCAAGGTGGTCCTGTCGGATTGCTCTGTTTTTGGGTTCGAAGCGTTGGTGCGCTGGCGGCGTGGCCCAGAATTGGTGCCGCCCGATGATTTTATCCTGATCGCAGAAGAAAGCGGGCTGGTGGTTGATATCGACCACTACGTTTTGCGTCATGCCACAGCGGTCATTGCTGACTGGAACGCCGGTCACGGGTCGGATTTTTCGGTCAGTATCAACCTGTCAGCACTTCACTTCACGTCTCTGCGGGTTGTCGAATGGGTTCAGGACGCACTTTGGACGTCGGGCCTTAGGCCCGAATTACTCACGTTGGAGATTACGGAAACCATGGAAATGCGGGATTGGACCCAAGCCAGCAGGGTCATTTCGCGGCTCAGAAGCATCGGTTGCAAGATCTCGATTGATGATTTTGGCACCGGCTTCTCTTCTCTTGCCTATCTGCGTGCGACAAATGCGGATGAGCTAAAGATAGATCGTTCCTTGGTGGTGCAGCTTGAAACCTCCGACAAGGCGCGCCTGTTGTTGGGCCCGGTATTGGAGATCGCGCGCAACCTTGAATTTGCTGTCGTGGT
This sequence comes from Roseovarius sp. JB2-10, assembly GCF_055693585.1. Classification (NCBI taxonomy): domain Bacteria; kingdom Pseudomonadati; phylum Pseudomonadota; class Alphaproteobacteria; order Rhodobacterales; family Roseobacteraceae; genus Roseovarius; species Roseovarius sp. JB2-10. The sequence continues at coordinate 1,394,770 of NZ_CM146337.1, forward strand.
TGAGGGGATTGAGACAGAGGCGCAAGCAGAAATTGTGCGCGGAATGGGTGCATTCTTTGGGCAGGGGTTCTTGTATGGCCGCCCCAAAGAGCCAAACATCGCGCTGAAACATGCCATGCTCAAAAATGCGAATGCTGGCGATTCAATCGCGTCTTGATACCGACGTGTTTTGCCATCGATGCGGGCATTACTCGCACTAACGCGCTTGTGTCCAACGACTTGGCGAATACTGAACCCCAAGGCTCACCCTCTACGTTTTGCGCCGTAGCATGTAGATATCCATGATCCATCCATGACGCTTTTGCGCCGCTGCACGGGTTTCCATGATTTCTTCCATCACGTCGGCAATTGGACCGGCAAGGGAAATTTCCTGCGGCATACCCGCATAGGCCGTCCACCAGATGTAAAAGGCGTCGGGCGCAAGCGTTTGAAAGGCACATCCGCCGTCAAGCATGACCACCAGTGTTTCCGTATCTGCAGGCCACCCATTGTCGCGCAATTGGCGACCGGTTGAGATTGTGACCGGCGCGCCGATTGTGTTCAATGGGATCGCATGGCTTGCTGTCATCGCCTGAATGGACGTGATGCCCGGCACCACATTCAAAGTGATCGAAATCTGCGAACGCAACCGGTCGACGATGCGCAACGTACTGTCATAGAGCGATGGATCGCCCCAGACCAAAAATCCAGCGCGCCCACCGTTGGGCAAACCAGCAATCAGTTCGGCAGCCCAAACCGAGGCAATCGCATCATGCCAATCATGCACGCCGGCATGGTAATCGGGGTTTTTCGCATCGCGCACCGGCAAATCAAACTCGCGGATGACAGGACCATCGGGTTTGAGAACCTGCGCGCAGATTTGGCGCCTTGCCTCGGCAAGGTCATCCTTTTGTGCGCCTTTGTGTGGAATGAGAATGACGTCACATGCATTCAACGCATCAATCGCCTGAAGGGTCACATGCTGCGGGTTGCCTGTTCCGATACCGATCAGTGAAAGCGCAATCATCGAGACCTCAAAATTCAAGTCGTGACCCCGCACACCGCAAGGCCACGTCTTCGTGTACGGGGTTAACCCGGTTGATGCAGGCGCTGATTGAAGAGACCGCTCTTTGTCAAATCACGCGCGGATTTCGCACCGGCTAGAATGGCAAGGTCGACCAATGGTTCAATCAGAACAACCAGCATGTAAGCCCCGCCAAACGCGCCGACGGATGCGAGAGTTTCGGCACCAAAACCCTGCCCATAAAGTGCCCAGAAGGCCACCCATGCTACAACACCACCTTGATACGCGGTCGAAAGCGCCAAGGTTTGTCCGTATGTCAGATCCACATAGGCTGTGTCAGGGGCGATCAGACGTTTTGCCAATGCCTGCACGGCGAATAGAGGCACCAACAGTGTCGTCACATTGATGAAATACTGAGGCAAATCCGCCGGGGCGAAAAACACACCTTGTGCCAGCAGGCCAAGAGCCAGTCCAAAGGCCGCGGGCGCAGCGCCCAACAGCAAGAACAGCGTGGAGCCGAGAATAAAGTGTACCTCACTGACGCCCACGGGATAGTGCGGCAGTACCTGGAAGAAAACGAATGTGAGTGCGCTGGCGATTGCAATCCGTCCCACAAATGACAGCGCGCTGCTGTCGCGCAGCGCGTCCCACGCCAGTTTTGCGCTGACGCCGACCGCGCCTGCGGCAGTTGCATAGGACAGCGCGAGTTTGGCGCCGACGACGATACCGGGTTCAATATGCATGTTTTGATCTCCTTGCCGTCTTCCCCGACGGCCATGAAATGACGATTTAGCCCTCTTTGGGGCGGGTTGTGTTGGGGCGTGCCCCGCGACGGCAGGTCTCCTGACTTCACGGGTCGATGCGTGCCGCGCCTTCCCAAACCATTGGTTCAGTGGCATTGCGGTCTGCTCGCCGTTTACAGTTGCGGGGGCAGTCACGGATTTGGCGCCTTTTGGCTACACCGCACCGTGTTCCCTTTTACCCCGAGCGCTTGGCGCTTGATCGGGACCGTCACCGCTTGCGTCTCATACGACAGACAGTGCTGTCAATCCTGCTCATCGGCAAGTGGGCCATATAAAATAAGGGCAGGGGCGGTTCCCGACGCTTCAGTCAGTGTCTCCGACAGACTGGCAATTGTGTGTCGGCTCAACACCTGTTCAGGGGTTGTAACGGCTTCGGCCAAGAGCGCGGGTGTATTCGGTGGCAATCCGGCCTCGATCAACAGTTTGGCCATTTGTGTGAATGTGCGCCGCCCCATATAAACGACCGTTGTGGCCAGCGGGTCAGCCAGAGCAGCCATGTTCAAGCCGTCAGGCAATTGGCCGGTCACGTCGTGACCCGTCACGAATTGCAAGCGACGGGCTGTCAAACGGCGCGTTAAAGGGATGGCCGCCGCCGCCGCCGCCGCAGATGCCGATGTGACACCCGGGATAATTTCGAACGCGATGCCCGCTTGTCGTAGGGCTACAATTTCTTCCTCCAGTCGCCCGAACACACCTGCATCCCCGGATTTGAGACGTACGATATGTAATCCAGCGGTGGCATGATCCACCAACAAGCGACTGACATGTTCCTGTTTGGGCGAGTTGCGTCCGGCGCGTTTGCCTACGCCGATCAAATCGGCGTCGTCGCGCGCGTGTGACAGGATAGGCCCGGAGGAGAGATCGTCAAAAAGTACCGCATCGGCCTCTTCCAACCGTTTGACGGCTTTGACCGTCAGCAACTCCGGATCGCCAGGACCCGAGGAGACGAAAGAGACGAATCCGCTCATGTGGCGCGGGCGATCATGTGAAAGAAAGTGCCGGTTGCGTTGCCCCGGCACGAACCTGTTTCCGGGACTTCCAAGCCGTTGGAGTCCGACACCAATGCAAGCGGCGTATCCGGTTGTGCAAGTATGGTCGAATAGTGAAATTCGTGCCCCCGCAACCGCGCGCCCTTTTCATGTCCGAGCATCGGCGCGTGCAACGTGGCCTGACGATAGCCCAAATGCATTTTCCGCTTCTCATAGGACGTCTCAAGGCCCAGCAAACCAGCCATTTCATGGCGAACACCGTCTTTGTCGACCAAACCAGCACCCATCGCCATGTAGCCACCGCATTCGCCGTGCACAGGTCGGGTTGCGGCGAAGTCTCGAAGGCTTGAACGGAAATGCGCCGCGGCGGCCAGTTTTCCGGCATGCAATTCAGGATATCCACCGGGCAACCAGCAGATATCTGCGCTGTCATCCGGCGCTTCATCCGCTAGGGGTGAAAACGGCAGGATTTCCGCGCCAGCTGTGCGCCAACTGTCCAGAAGGTGCGGATAAACAAAGGAAAATGCTGCATCGCGCGCCAGTGCAACACGTTGTCCGGGCGGTTGTGATTGCTGTTTTTGACCTTGGCCAAGCCGCGTCTCACCTGCCGCTTGCAACAAGGCATCAAGATCCAGGTTTTCACTGATAAACGCGCCCGCTTCGTCCAAAAGCGCCTGCAATTCCGGCTGCTCTTCCGCCTGAATAAGGCCCAGATGTCGCTCGGGCAGTTCGACAGCACCACGACGGGGCAGCGCGCCCAGAACACGTACGCCCACCTGCTCCATGCCGGCGCGCAAGAGCGTTTCGTGGCGGGGGCTTGCCACGCGGTTCAGCACCACACCGGCAAGGGGCACATCGGGTCGCATACTGGCGAACCCGAGTGCTGTCGCGGCTGCAGATTGCGCTTGCCCGGACACATCGAGGATCAGGATGACGGGCCACCCGGCCATGGCAGAAATGTCCGCGCTGGCACCGCTACCGGTTTCACCGGGCACAGCCACGCCGTCAAAGAGCCCCATAGAACCTTCGGCAAGGGCCAGATCAGCGCCGGAAGCCGCACCAACAAGATGCCCGAGCAGATCGGGGGTCATGGACCAGCTATCGAGGTTGTAAGATGGCCGACCGGATGCGGCCAGATGAAAGGCCGGGTCAATGTAATCCGGCCCGCTTTTGAAGGGCTGCACGGTGACGCCACGTTTTGCAAAGGCACGCAGCAGTCCCAGCATCAACGTGGTTTTGCCGGTGCCAGAGGCCGGGGCGGAAATCATCAATCCAGGGGGCAGGGTCATTCTTGTGTCTCCGGAAAACGCGGGTCAGTGCCCACAGGTCGAAAGCGGCGGTCATAGTCACCGGCATAGAGGCAGCTTTCGTCGAAATCGTCAGAAGCGAGTGCGCGACCCACCATGATCAGTGCGGTGCGTCCGCGTTCACCTTCGGTTGCGTCAATCACAGTGTCCAACGTGGCCCGAACGATGCGTTGATCGTGCCAGGTGGCGCGCCAGACCACGGCCACCGGGCAATCCGTGCCGTAGAGGGGAGACAGCCGCGCCACCACATCTTCCAGCACATGCACCGATAAGTGGATCGCAAGCGTGGCACCGGTTGCCGCAAAGTTTTCGAGGGTTTCGTTATCGGGCATGGTCGAGGCGCGACCGGAGGTTCGGGTCAGGATCAGGGATTGCGCAACGCCGGGCAGGGTCAGTTCTGCACCAAGCGCGGCGGCGGCGGCGGCAAAGGCCGGAACACCCGGGGTCACGTCATAGGGGATGTCCAGCGCCCGCAGTCGACGCAACTGTTCGCCCATCGCAGACCAGACCGACAGATCGCCCGAATGCAAGCGCGCAATGTCGTGTCCTGCCGCATGGGCGGCCTGAATTTCTGTCATGATCTCATCCAGTGACAGTGGCGCTGTGTTGACGATGTGGGCATCCTTGGGGCAGTGGGTCAACAGTGCCTCAGGGACCAGCGATCCAGCATAGAGGCAGACCGGGCACGATGCGATCAGGTCGCGCCCGCGCAGCGTGATCAGGTCTTCGGCGCCGGGACCCGCGCCGATGAAATGCACCGTCATGGGGTTATCCTTTCCGCGATGGCGGCGGTGGCCATGCCGTTTTCTGTTTGAACCCGGGTGACCAGAAGGCGGGATTGCGCGTTGTGATCTCGTGCGCCTATCAGGGCCGCAGCCTCGCTCAGACATCCGGTGCCAAAGCGGGCATGGATTCGATCGGATTGCGTGGGGGTGATGGTGTCGCGAATGTCATCCGGCGCCAAGGCGATGACTGGCAGATTCAAGTCTCTCGCCAGTTCGGTCATTTGGATGCCCTGCGCTTTGGTGTCGATACTGGCCAACGCGTCAGGCCCGACGCCGGTCAGCGCCAGCGCCTCTTGTAAATCAGCCAGCGTCGCCGCTGCGCGATACCCGATCCCGGCCACGATCATCTGGAAACGCTCCATTGGAGTTGCGCGCGTGATGCCTTCCATCCGCGCATCCGGCCCAAGGGTTCTGCCTGCGCCAGATCAACACGCCATAGATCGCCGCCCTTGTCCGCGTGCCATTGGCTGAGCAGGGTTTGGCTCTCAAGCGTCACCGCATTGGCCACGACCCGCGTGCCGGGGGCAAGCCTCTCCCAAAGCGCGGTCAGAAGGGCCGCGTTCGCGCCACCGCCAATGAACACGGCATCGGGATCTGGCAGGTTTGCCAAAGCGTCCGGTGCCCTTCCTTCGACGATGGTGATCCTATGCGCGAGGCCGAAGCGCGCTGTGTTTTCGCGGACCATTTCCAACCGATCATTCCGGGGTTCAATGGCCGTGGCCGTGCATCCCGGTGCGCTGAGTGCCCATTCGACAGAGATTGAGCCGGATCCGGCCCCGATATCCCACAGATGCTCGCCCGCATGGGGCGCCAGTGCCGAGAGCGTCAGGGCGCGCATCGGACGCTTGGTGATCTGTCCGTCCTGCGCAAACAGCGCATCGTCCAGACCAGAGGCGCGGGAAAGCCCTTTGCCCCCCTTGAGTGTAAGAGCGGCGGCAACAGGTGCCGCAATTTCAGTGAGATCAAAGGCCTCTGCGGGTGCTGTTCGGATTTTTTCACGCGGACCGCCCAGAGCTTCACACACGGTGATGTCTGTCGCGCTAAACCCCGCCTGACACAGCCACTCCGCCAATTGCGCCGGGCTGTCGCCGTCGCGCAGCGTGCAGATGATATTCTGGGCGGGTGCGATAACGGGCATCAGGCGGTCGAACGGGGCCGCGTGCAGACCTATGCATAACGTCTCTTCGAGCCGCCAGCCCATGCGCGCGGCCGCGAGGCTGAAAACAGATGGCCCGGGCAAAGCACGCCATTCATCGGGCGACAAATGTGCCGCCAGCGAACCGCCAGCGCCGTACCAGAACGGATCGCCCGAGGCCAAGACCGCCACCTTTTGCCCGCGCAACGCCAGAACCGGATCGACCGAAAACGGAATTGGCCACTCGCGCGCTTTCGCACCTGCATTCACCAGATCCAGATGGCGTGGACCACCAAAGATGATTTCTGCCTGCGCCAGTGTTTCGCGGCTTGCATCTGTCAGGCCCGCCGGGCCATCTTCACCCAAACCGATGATGGTCAACCAGGGATCAGCCATGCCACGCACCCTCATTCTGGGCGGGACCAGCGAAGCCTCGAAACTGGCCCGTGCTCTGGCGGAACAGGGAGCGGATGCCGTCTTTTCCTACGCGGGGCGCACCAAAACACCCGTGGCACAGCCCTTGCCGACGCGCGTGGGTGGCTTCGGCGGTGTCGACGGGTTGGCTTGGTATCTTTCGGCTGAACAGATCGAAAAGGTTGTGGATGCCACGCATCCCTTCGCCGCGCAGATGAGCCGGAATGCGGTTGCGGCCTGCGGTGCGGCGGGCATTCCGCTCTGCGCGTTTGAGCGTCCCGCGTGGCGCGCCGGATCGCGTGACAGTTGGCAGCATGTGGCGGATATTGCGGGTGCCGTCACCGCACTGCCCAACGACGCGACGCGGGTGTTTCTGGCCATCGGCAAGCAGAACCTCGCGGCTTTTGCAGACCGGTCGCAGCATCACTACCTGGTGCGACTGGTCGATCCGCCTGATGACCGGCTGCCCTTTGAGAGTGCCGAGGTCGTGATTGCGCGTGGGCCGTTTGATGTGGCGGATGATCTTGCATTGATGCAGGCCCATCGCATTCAGTTGATCGTCGCCAAAAACTCCGGCGGTTCGGGGGCGGAGGCCAAGCTGGAAGCCGCGCGGCAACTGGGCATCCCGGTCATCATGATTGACCGGCCTGCAGTGCCCGACCGTACCGTCTTTGCAGAGCTTGAGGATGTGTTGGGCTGGCTGGGTCATTCCACGCGCCTCGGGGTGTAGACATGTGACCCAACGCGGCGGGTATCGGCGTTGCCAACGATAACAACCGTGCGCATGTCGGCCATGTCGGGCGTAGCTTCAGACAGAGTCACGGTGCGCAGGGTTTCGTCGTCCTTCGATACATTTCGGGCAAAGGAAATCAGCGTTTGCGGGCCGCATTCCTCTCGCAGGATCGCAAGCGCTTCGCCAAACTGGTGTGGGCGCGACCCGGAGCGCGGATTGTAGAAAGCCATGGCAAAACCGGCTTGAGCCGCGAGCCGCAGGCGATGTTCGATCAGAGACCAGGGTTTGAGATTGTCCGACAGGTTGATGGCGCAGAAATCATGCCCAAGGGGTGCCCCAAGGCGCGCCGCAGCGGCCAGCATGGCGGTGATACCGGGCAAGACGCGGATTTCGAGGTCAAGCCAGTCTTTCGGTCCGGCCTCAAGCGCCTCGAAAACCGCACTTGCCATGGCAAAGACGCCTGGATCACCCGATGAGACCACAACAACGCGTTTGCCCTCAGCGGCCATTTCGAGCGCATGGGTAGCGCGCTCGACCTCAACGCGGTTATCGCTTTCATGCAGGGTCAGGCCCGGGCGCGGGGTGACACGGCGGACATACGGAATATATCCCACGATATCAGTAGCTTCAGCCAATGCCGCGCTGACATCTGGCGTGATCAGCGCCTCATCGCCCGGCCCAAGCCCCGCTATGATGACCCACCCCGTCATGGGCGGCGTCCGTGCCCGTGAACAAGCGCGATTGAGAAATAGGGCACCTTGTCGGGCGCGTCGATCAGGCGTTGCACGGTTTGCCCCGGCATGGTGCCTTCTTCCACCAGCCAGGCATCGTCCAATCGGCCTGCGGCAGTTAGCGCACGGCGTAGCTTGTCGATATTGCGGCCGATTTTCATGACCACAAGTGCGTCGGTATTCTTGGCACGCGCAGTCAATTCTTCTTCGGGCAAGGTGGCCATGGCCACGGTCAGTACGTCATCGCCCCAGGTGATCGGCAGGTCTGTCGCAGTCCAACAGCCTGACATGCCGGTAATACCCGGCACCACATCCACCTGCACGCGGTCACGCAGGCGGCTGTGCAAATGCATGAAGGAGCCAAAGAAAAACGGATCACCTTCGCACAGCACGATGACATCTTCGGTCTTGGCCAAATCGGCCAGCCGGTTGGCCCAGTCTTCGTAGAAATTGGACAAAAGGCGGTTGTATTCGGGGTCATCCAGCGGAATTTCGGTAGTGACCGGGTATTCCATCGCGTGTTCAACGACATCCGTGGCCAACATGCCGTTGACGATCTTTCGGGCCTGGCCCTCGCGGCCTTTCTTGCGGAAAAAGGCCACGTGACGTGCCTCGGATACAAGGCGGTGGGCGCGCAGGCTCATCAGATCAGGATTGCCGGGGCCAAGACCCACACAGGTGACGATGCCCATGGCTATTCCTTCCAACTGGCCAGCGCATTGACCGCGGCTACGGTGATGGCGCTGCCACCCAGACGGCCCTGCACGATCATCGAGGGCACAGGCAGGTCCTGCATCAGTGCATCTTTGGATTCGGCCGCGCCAACAAACCCCACCGGGCAGCCGATGATAGCCGCCGGGCGCGGGCAATCGGGATCTTCAAGCATATTGAGCAGATGAAAAAGTGCCGTCGGCGCGTTGCCGATGGCCACGACGGCCCCGTCCAGTTTCGGCCGCCAAAGCTCCAGCGCGGCGGCAGAGCGGGTGTTGGACATGTCCTTCGCGATATCCGGCACGCGCGGATCACGCAGGGTGCAAATGACCTCGTTATCCGCGGGTAGGCGCGGACGGGTGATGCCTTCGGACACCATGTAGGCGTCGCACAGGATCGGCGCGCCTTTTGCCAGAACTGCGCGCGCGGTTTCGGCCATGCCGGGTGAAAACCGCACATGTTGCTCCAACCCCACCATGCCGGCGGCGTGGATCATGCGCACCACAACGCTTTCCTCATCGCGCGAAAAGCGCGCCAGCTCAGCCTCGGCCCGTATGGTGGCAAAGCTCTCGGCATAAATCGCCGCGCCGTTGGTTTGATAGGTGTGCGGCATCAAAGTTCTCCGCCGATTAGGTCAGGCACGGTCAGGCCGGTGCGTTTGGGTGTGTCGGTCGTGCGCCCGTCCACTATCAGATCGAAACGGCCCTGTCCCGTGGCGACCAACGTGCGCGCGGAAGGGCCGGGATGCGCGCATCCTTTGGCGCAGCCGGAGACATGCAAAGATGTTTGCGCATGTGATGCCAATCTGCGGGCAATGTCGCGGGTGCTGGAGAGCGCTTGTCTGCACCCCGGCGCGCCGGTGCAGGCGGTGATGCGCAAGCGGGGGTCTTCGGGATCGGTAATCAGGGTCTCGTGCTCCGGTGCATCACCGGCCCCTGCGATCAAGATCATGCGCCACGGGGTCAGGCGTAAAGGCCCATAGGCAGCAAGTGATCGAAGCGCATCCGCCGTCATTTGACCAAACTCCAACGCTACGAGCATTCCTGTTGTTGAGGGGCCGGGGGCGGGACGCGTTGCGGTTTTCTCGGATTTCGTAACGTCGCAATTTTCCGGAGCGCCATGATTCTTGACGTGCTGTGCCATGCGTCCGCGCCCGTCCGGTGCGCCACCGGTCTCCAGAAACCAGTGTGCCATGGTCAATGCTGCATCGGCGGCGGTTTCGGATGTTGCTGAAACGCCGGTTGTCGAACCATCTGGACGGCAGATCAACCCGTTTTGCGCGCGCTCGATCCGGATATCTGCGGACGCATCGCGCAGCAGAGGTTCATTGTCGCAATCCACGGCAAAGCCGAATTTCCCCGGCAAATCGGGTGCTGACGGGGCACAAAGCGCGGCGGAGATGGCGGTTGCTATGTTGTGCGTTGCGTCTCCGGTGGTCCAAAACGGTTGGATCATCACGTTGCGGCGGGTTTCTGTGGCGACATCAGGATCAATCAGGTCCAGGTCACGTAGCCCATCAATCAGTACCTCATGCGCCTCGGGGTCGACACCGCGTATCTGAATGTTGGCGCGCGAGGAAAGGTCAATGACGCCGCTGCCGTGGGTTTCGGCCAATTTTGCGATCCCGCTTGCCTGATCCGGTGACAGAACACCAATGGGCGCGCGCACCCGTACCACCAACCCATCGCCCGACATCATCGGGCGCAGGGCGCCGGGGCACCAGCCAAAGACCTTTGGCGCGCTCATGCCAAGCGCTCCAACTCGGCCGTGACGGAGTTGCGCCGGGTCTGCCAGAGGCCGGCATCACGCAGGGCGGCAAACCGGTCGCGCATCGCATCGAGCGCTTGCGGATTTTCGGCATGCATAAAATCGACCAGTTCGGCGCGGCCCAATGTGGCCTCGAAGTAAAGGTCAAAGAGATGTGCGGGCACCACGTCGGCCAGATGGGCAAAGGCCGCCATGTGATCGAGCGTGGCGGCGATTTCCGCGGCACCGCGGAACCCGTGATCCATCATGCTGGTGATCCAATCCGGATTGGCGGCGCGGGCGCGGGTGACGCGGGCAATCTCTTCGCTCAGCGTGCGGGCGCGAGGGGCATCCGGGCGGGTGGCGTCCAGATGATAAAGCGCTGGTGTCTGCTGTCCCAGACGCGCCATTGCGGCGGCAAATCCAGCCTCATGTGCGGCATAGTCTGAGGCCGCGAGAACATCGGTTTCGGGCAGGTCCTGCAGATGCACAAAGGCGTCGGCCCCGCGCAGGCGACCCTCCAGTGCATCGCGGGCATGTGTGACGGTCCCGCTCACATCAATCGCAAAGGAGGATGCGGTGATCCACGCCTCACCGGCGGCGGCGCGGGCCTCTTCGGTGTAGTCCTCGAGCGTTGCGGTCATGTTCAGGCCATAGAGCCCGGGGCGCGGGCCAAAGACGCGCGGCGTCGCGGCAAGGTAAGGGTTGTCGGCTGCGGTTTCTTCGCGCTCGGCCAAGGCCGCGGCTGCGGCTTCGAACATCTGTGCCAAACCGGGGAACACATCGCGGAACAGCCCAGAGACGCGCAAGGTCACGTCAATGCGCGGACGGCCCAGAAGGGCCAGCGGAATGATCTCAAAACCGTTGACGCGGTCCGATCCCTGATCCCATTGCGGCGCGAGTCCTGCCAGATGCAGCGCCATGGCAAACTCTTCGCCCGCCGTGCGCATCGTGGCTGACCCCCAGAGGTCAACGACCAGCCCGCGTGGCCAGTCACCGTGATCCTGCAGGTGCTTGCGCAGCAATTCCTCGGCCAGTTTCACGCCCTGCGCATGCGCGGACCGTGACGGCACGGCACGCGGGTCTGTGGTAAAAAGATTGCGCCCAGTGGGCAGCACGTTGGAGCGGCCACGATAGGGTGAACCTGACGGACCGGGTGCTACGAAACGCCCAGCCAGCGCGTCAAGCACGCCGGTCAGTTCTTCGGTGCTGCAATCGCCAGTGCCAAAGATATGCAGACCCTCACCGTACTGGCTCTCTTTGATGTCGCAGACAAACCGGTCAATCCTGGTGATGGCTTCGGCCATGCTGGCATCTTCTGGCAGGCCCAGATCATCCTCGACGCCGCGGCCCTGTGCCTCGGCCCGGATATCGGTGATCAGGCGGTCGCGACGTGCAGGATCAAGCCCGTCGGCGGTGGAATATTCATCCAGGAGCGTTTCGAGGCGGCCCAGGCCTTCGGGCATTTTGGTTTGTGCCAAGGGGGGCGGCAAGTGACCCAGAGTGACCGCACCGATGCGGCGCTTGGCCTGCGCGGCCTCGCCCGGGTCATTGACGATAAAGGGGTAGATCACCGGGGTCGCGCCGATCAGCACCTCCGGCCAGCATTCATCTGACAGCGCCACGGATTTACCCGGTAACCATTCCACCGTGCCATGCGCCCCCATATGCACCAGCGCATCAATGCGGGAGGTCAGCCAAAGGTAAAACGCCACGTAGCTGTGGCGCGGGGTGCGTGACAGATCGTGGTAGTCATCATCGCGACAGGCCACGTCGCCGCGTTCAGGTTGCAGCGCGATAGTGGCCTTGCCCGACTGGATGGCAGCAAAATGAAACGTGCCGTCTTGAGCCAGCGGGTCGGTGTCCGGCGCGCCCCAGGCGGATTGAAGATCGTCTTGCAAAGTCTGTGGCAGGGCGGACATAGCGGACCGGTACGCATCCAGCGACCAGGCAATGCGCGCTTCAGTCAGCTGTTGTCCTAAGTCTATTGGCGCTGCGATATCATACCCCTGCCGGGCCAGACCATTTGCGATCCCCGCAACCGAGGCCAAAGCATCAAGCCCTACCGCATGGGCCAGCTGATAGGTCTTGCCGGGGTAGGTCGACAAAACCACGGCTAGGTGCTTTTCCGCGTTGGGTTTCGTTGCAAGCCGGTGCCACGCGGCAACTTTTTCGACCACGGCGTTGATGCGGGCGGGCTCGGCGCGGTGCCCAAAGCGGCTGTATTCAAGATCGGGGTCGCGTTTTTCGGGTTGTTTGAAGCTGACAACGCCGGTGAAGAGCCTGCCGTCAACCTCGGGCAGGACCACATGCATGGCCAGATCGGCGGGTGACAGACCCCGTTCAGCCTCCGCCCAGTCTTTCTTCCGAGCCGTCGACAGGGCAACCTGAAACACAGGGCACCCGGCAGCATCGAGCGGTGAAGGCCCACCATCACCGGTCTTGGCGGAAAACGCGGTTGCATTGATGATGGCAACGGGTGACAGGCGGGTTATCTGATCGGTCAACCACGGCACGCAACTGGCCGCCTTCAAGCTGGGCGCAAAGAGGCCCACGGCGTCAAATCCGCGGTCCTGCAACGCGGTGATGATGGCATCGATGGGGCCGGTATCGGCGGCGGTCAGGTAGGAGCGGTAGAAACTTACGATGACCAGCGGTTTGTCACCGGGTTCTGGTGCCGGTACCACACCGGACCCCGGTGCATAGAAACCGGCCTCGGGGATGGTTTTTGCCCCCACGACCGGTCCTGCATAGAGCCCGGCGGCAAGGGAAAGCTGCGCAAGTGCAGCCTGTGCCGCTACCGCACCGCCCGCGTCGCACAGCGTCTGCAGGCGTCTCAGGGTCGAAATGGGCAGGGTGGAGAGCGCATCGAGCCGCTCATCCGGTTGACCGTTTGCCGGCAACACGGCTAGCGCAATCTGCTGACGTCGTGCCATGTCCTGCAACGTGGCAAGGCCGTAGGGCCAATAGCTTTCGCCGCCGATCAGCCGCACCAGCACGGCCTTGGCGCCCGCAAGGGTTTGCTCGGCATACGTATCGACCGAAAGCGGATGCTTGAGCGCCACCAGATTGGCCAGACGCAGCGACGGCAATCCGCCGCTAGCCCTATGCCAGCCCGCCGCGAAAGCGCCCAAGTCACTATCGGAAAACGACAGCACCACCAGATCAGCCGGGCTTTGGCCCAGATCCTGGGGGGTGTCGGTCTCCTCTAACCCGTGGCTTTCGCGAAAGACGACATGCATGGATCAGGCGGCCAGAACCGCACGGATGGCGTCAGGATTGATGTCATCATGCTCGGCGATCACAACCAGTTGCGAGCGACGTGGCGTGTCGCCCCAGGGCTGATCAAACTGCGCGCGCAAACGCTCGCTGACGGCCTGAACCAACAGGCGCATGGGCTTGTCCTTGACCGCAACATAGCCCTTGACCCGCAGGATGTTCTGTTCGCGGGCCAGGCGCACAATGGCCTCCTTCAACGCTTCGGCATCCTCGACCTCGCCCAATTCGATCACGACGCTTTCAAAGTCATCATGCTCGTGATCGTCATGGCCGTCATGATGTGATGGACGCGCGTCCAGATCATCTTCGGCCGCGGCACCAAGGCCCAGAATGACACGCGGATCGATCACGCCATCGGTCATCGGCAGGATCGGCAGGGTCCGCGGCGTTTCCGCCTCAATCACGGTGCGCGCCTTTTCAAGACCGCTGTCACCAGCCAGATCGGCCTTGGACAAAAGCACGATATCGGCGCAGGAAATCTGGTCTTCGAACACTTCCGACAGGGGCGTTTCGTGATCAAGGCTCTCATCGGCCTCGCGCTGCGCCTGCACCGCATGTTCATCTGGCGCAAATCGGCCGGCAGCCACAGCCTCGGCATCGGCCAATGCGATCACGCCGTCCACGGTGATGCGCGAGCGGATCGCGGGCCAGTCAAAGGCTTTCAAAAGCGGTTTCGGAAGCGCCAGTCCGGAGGTCTCGATCAGGATATGATCCGGCGTCTCGGGCAGGGCCATCAGCGTTTCGATCGTGGGGATGAAATCATCGGCCACGGTGCAGCAGATGCAACCATTGGCCAGCTCGACGATATTTTCCGCCGGGCAGTTTTCATCCGCGCAGGTTTTCAGAATGTCGCCATCGACACCTGCCGTCCCAAATTCATTGACCAGAACGGCGAGGCGCTTGCCCTGCGGGTTCTGCATTAGGTGGCGGATCAGCGTTGTCTTGCCCGCCCCCAGAAAACCGGTGACGACAGTGACGGGAATTTTCGTGAGATCAGACATGGGGTTACTCCTGCGGGGGGATACGGGCGATGGATTGTTTGCGGAACACTTCGGGACGTTCGCGCCAGGGCACGATGCCATCTTCGGTGCCCGCATAGGCGCGGATGCCTTCGACGATTTGCGGCACGTGGGCGTCGGGGTCCATATCGCCGTAGATATACGTCCAGCGTGCGGGACCACCGGCCACGATCATCGAGCAGCCGCGTTTGCAGGCCGACAGGCACTCGACCGGGCGCAGGCGCACACCTTCGGGCAGATCCTCGGCCGACAGCGCCTCGTAAAGGCGCGAGCCGGGGCGCGGCCCTTCGACGTCGGTCTCCTGACCGGCGCGGCAGGTGGTACAGACGGTGACGACAATCTCGGCCATCTCATCCCTTTCATCCATAGGGGCGAAGTGAGGAGGGAGAAGCTGGCCAGCAGGGAAAGCACGACAGGCGATCCAACAGCCGGTCGCGAAACACCCCGTTCGCCCGTCACAAAACTGCGCTGGTAGGTCTCCCGGCTTGCGAATTTCGGGCTTGGGCCCGGCGGCTTGCCCACCTTCCCAGCCATTTGGGCCAGTGGTCGGGCATCCTCTTCGGTCACGGTCGCGGGGGCGGCTGCGCTTCGGCCCAAACCCGCAAAGGGTCGTTAGGCGTATCGCATTCCCTCTTAATCTGCCCTAAGACAGACACCAACGTATGCCTCACCTGCGGCATTGCGCCCCTTATTGTCAAGAAAGGATACGCCGTGTCAGATGCCGATACCGACGACAACGCCCGCCACGCCACGAAAATGGCCAAGAAAAAAGCCGCGCGCGACCGTATGATGGAAGACAAGACCGGGGAAAAGGGTCTGATCATTGTCCATACCGGCCCCGGCAAGGGCAAATCATCCTCTGGGTTTGGCATGATTCTGCGCTGTATCGCCCATGGGATGCCCTCGGCCGTGGTGCAGTTCATCAAGGGTGCGTGGCAAACCGGCGAACGCACGCTGATCGAAGAGAATTTCAGCGATCTCTGCCAATTCTACGCCATGGGCGAAGGTTTTACGTGGGAGACGCAGGACAAGGCGCGCGACATCGCGGCGGCACAAAAGGGCTGGGAAAAGGCCAAGGAGCTGATCCGCAATCCGGACATCCGCATGGTGCTGCTGGATGAGATCAACATCGCCATCCGGTATGAATACTTGGATATCGCTGAGGTGGTGGAATTCCTGCAGACCGAGAAGCCCGAGATGACCCATGTTGTCCTGACCGGTCGGAATGCCGCTGAGCCACTGATTGAGATCGCCGATCTGGTCACGGAAATGGCCGTGGTCAAACACCCGTTCCGAGATGGCATCAAGGCGCAGAAGGGCGTGGAATTCTGATCCGGAATTTCTGCCAAACCTGTTAGTTGTCCCTGCCAACGCGGGACTTTCCTTTGCGCGGCTTAAAGATTTGTCGGATCAGCGCGGTTTTCACCACGCCCGTGGCGCTTGCGACACGGGCAACGCCTGACCGCCCCCGTCACACCAGAGGTGTGCCGACTATGCTGGCGCGCCTGTGGCGCGACGGCGGGCTCTTCGCTTCCGCCCGCGGTCAGGCGATGCCCTTTGGGTGGGCAGCGGTGCGTGAGAGCACGAACCCTATGCGCGAATTTTAGCTTTCGGTGCTTCTTGGTGGAATACTTTTCTTAATTTTGTCGGTTTCGACCTTCAAAACGAAATGATCGCGAATGATGCTCTCCAAGATATCGACCATAGTGTCCAAGTGTTCCGGCTTTGGCATCCAACCTCGATGTGCTGCAGCGCTTCCAGCATCGATCAAAACTTCCAAGAATCCTTTTTGAACATCGCTTATATGTCCTCTCTTTCTAAGAGCATCGAGTTTTTCGGCGAACGAATGCTTGGTGTTTACTCCTAGCAATTCAGATGTTCTGTCGAAGGCAGTGCGAAGACCAATTGCAGCAAAAACTGGCATATCGTTTTGCAGGCATTTGTAAATGCTGTGCAACAAATCATACAAAGTTTTGTCAGCGGATACCAAACGGAAATGTGACCAAGACGGAATAGGCCTACTTTGAATTGAAGGGAAATACGCTTGCCTTTTGTAATATACTCGTTCTTCCCTACCAGTTTCGTAGTCCATTTCGTACCCGAAATCTTCTGTATCTGAGGAAGATTTAGCAAAGAAAACAGTTTCACAGCCCCTGCAGCCAAACACATAATATTCATCAACTCCCGAGACATCTGGACCATCCCATTTGTCGATCTTTTCGAACAGTGTATCTACGCGTCGTTCTTCCCTGCAGTTTGGACAAGGTCCTTTACGCGAAGAAACGTCACCAAAAGCTCCTTTATACATCCAACTCCTCCACGAACCGGGCATTCTCCTGGATATACTGGAACCGCAATTCGGGCTTTTTGCCCATGAGGCGTTCGACGAGGTCTCCGGTCTCTCCCGGTTCGTCCTCGTCTATCGTCACACGGATCAGTTTGCGGGTTTTGGGGTCCATCGTGGTTTCCTTGAGGTCCTTGGCGTCCATCTCCCCCAGGCCCTTGAACCGCTGCACGTCGATCTTGCCTTTGCCGCCCAGACCTTTCTCCATCAGCGCATCTTTTTCCGCGTCATCGGCCACGTAAACCCGCTTGGCCCCTTGGGTCAGGCGATAGAGCGGCGGGCAGGCCAGATACAAATGCCCGGCGTCAATCAGCGGGCGCATCTGGGTGAAGAAGAACGTCATCAGGAGCGATGCGATATGCGCGCCGTCCACATCCGCGTCGGTCATGATAATGATCTTTTCATAGCGCAGATCGTCGATATTGAAGCGCGAACCCATGCCACAGCCAAGGCTTTCGCAGAGGTCCGAAATCTCGGCATTCGAGCCCAGTTTCGACGATGCGGCACCAAGCACGTTCAGGATCTTACCCTTGAGCGGCAGCAGGGCTTGCGTCTTGCGATCCCGCGCGCCTTTGCCAGAGCCACCTGCTGAATCGCCCTCGACGATAAACAGCTCCGTGCCCTCGCGGTCTTTAGACGAACAATCGGTCAGTTTGCCGGGCAGGCGAAGTTTTTTCGTGGCGGATTTGCGTTGGGTTTCTTTCTCCTGTCGGCGGCGCAGGCGCTCTTCGGCCCTGAGCACGAGAAAATCTAGGATGGCGCCTGCGGATTTCGTATCGGCCGCCAGCCAGTTGTCAAAGTGATCGCGGACGGAGTTTTCCACCAGCCGTTGCGCCTCGGTCGTGGCCAACCGGTCCTTGGTCTGACCCACAAACTCCGGTTCGCGGATGAAGCACGAAACCAATGCGCAACCGCCTGTCATCAGATCATCGCGGGTGATCTGGCCCGCCTTGCGGTTGTTGACCAGCTCGCCATACGCCTTGATGCCCTTGAGGATCGCGGCCCAGAAGCCCGCCACATGGGTGCCGCCTTCGGGCGTGGGCACGGTGTTACAGTAGCTTTGCAGGAAACCGTCGCGCGATGGTGTCCAGTTGATCGCCCATTCGACCTTGCCGGGCTGCTGGAACCGTTCCTGAAAATCGACCGTGCCCGCAAAGGGCTGATCCGCATAGGTCGAGGCGGGGCCAAGCGTTTCCTTGAGGTAGTCGGAAAGCCCACCGGGGAAGTGGAACGTGGCCTCCTGCGGGGTGTCGCCATCGGCAATCGCGGATTTCCAGCGGATTTCAACGCCGGAGAACAGGTACGCCTTGGAGCGGATGGATTTGAAGAGCCGCGCGGGTTTGAACCGATGGTGGCCAAAAATCTCTTCATCGGCGTGAAAGGTCACCCTGGTGCCGCGACGGTTGGGGGCGGTGCCGACCTTTTCGACCGGGCCCAGGGGGATGCCACGCGAAAACCGCTGTTCGTAGATTTCCTTGTTGCGGGCGACCTGAACGACCATCGAATCGCTGAGTGCGTTGACCACTGACGCGCCGACGCCGTGCAGACCACCAGAGGTCTGGTAGGCTTTGCCACTGAATTTTCCGCCCGCGTGAAGCGTACAGAGGATGACTTCGAGCGCGGATTTATCTGGAAATTTTGGGTGCGGATCAATCGGGATGCCACGGCCATTGTCGCGGATCGTTACCGCGTAGTCGTCATGCAGTTCGACTTCGATCCGGGTGGCGTGGCCTGCAACGGCCTCGTCCATGGAGTTGTCCAGCACCTCAGCCACCAGATGGTGTAACGCGCGCTCATCCGTGCCGCCGATATACATGCCAGGACGTTTCCGGACGGGTTCCAGCCCCTCCAGCACTTCGATGGAATGGGCATCGTAATCGTTTGGGTCGGGCTGCCCGGAGAGGAGATCATTCATACCGCTGCTCTTTGTTTTCTTGGTTTTACGCTAGTATGGCAGAGCGGAGCGCGTGGGAAAAGCGGCTTCCTGCAGGAAACTGTCAGTGGCAGGGTGTATCTGCGGACATCGAGGAGGATGGGATGCGTGATTTTCAGGAAATTTTCGAAATCAGTGCGGCACGGCATGGCGGGGCTGCGGCGTTGGAGGCCAAGATGAGCCCGTCCAAGTCAGCTGATGAGCTGGCCGCTATTCCAGAGGACCGATGGCTGGCGGAGATGTCGAAATTTGTGTTCCGCACCGGCCTGAACTGGAGCGTGATCGAAAAGAAATGGCCGGGCTTCGAAGAGGCATTTCACGGGTTTGATGTGGGTCGCTGCGCGATGATGGATGACGAGATGTTCGACAGCCTGCTCACGGACACACGCATTGTGCGCCATGGGGCCAAAATTGCATCCGTGCGTGACAACGCGGCCTTTATGTTGGAGCTGCGTGAAAAGGGTGGCATAGGGCGCGTTATAGGCGAGTGGCCGTCTGAGGAATATGCGGACCTGCTGGCCATGCTCAAAACCCAAGGGTCACGGTTGGGCGGGACGACAGGCGCTTATTCTCTGCGTTTCATGGGGCGTGATGGATATGTCCTGTCCAAGGATGTTGTCGCGCGTCTGGTGGCGGAGGGCGTTATCGACAAAGCGCCCACGTCCAAACGGGCAATGGCCGCGGTGCAAGAGGCGTTTAACACATGGCGCGTGCAATCCGGCAGGTCACTGAGTGATATCAGCCGCGTCTTGGGGATGAGCATCGGTTAGTGTTTTGGGCGCTGCGTTCCGATCAAACTATTGCTTGCCGCATGTAGCGTGCGCACCCGTGTAACGCGGCAAAATCATCATCGATCAGATAAATCGGGATATCTTCTACAATTGGCGTGTACGGCCCTTTGGCCGTGAAATGCTCCAGAAACTCCAGATCAAGCAGATGCGGCGCCAATCCGCGGGCCAGACCGCCGATAAAATACACCCCGCCCATCGGTAAATGCGCCAGAGCGATGTTACCGGCAACCACGCCCAAAATCTCGGTCAAAACCCTCAGGGCAAGCGTCGCTTCGATATCGCCGTCCCGGTAGAGGTTAATGATTTCCGGCGCGGACATTGTCTGTCCTGTGAAGAAGCGGAAGATGCGCGGAAGGCCGGGGCCGGAAAGGGCCGCCTCGATTGGTTTGTGAAACTGGGTTTCCGACAAATGGGCGATCACATTACCAGCATCGCCCGCCATATCTGGCAGGCTGGTATGGCCAGTTTCCGATGGCGGCACAAAGAGATGCGAACCTCGTTTGTGGACAACCGCGATGTTGCATCCGGTGCCAAGCCCCATCACCAGGCGCGTGGCGTCGGGCGGCGGTGCTGTTCCCGGAACCAGCTCGACAGTGTTCTCGGCGGGTAAATCATCCAACGCAAATCCTTGCGCCTGCAAATCGTTGATCAAAGCGATCTCTTGTGCGCCTGTGGCGGATCTGAGTTCTGTTGCGTCGATTGTCCAATTGAGGTTGGTCAGTTGTGCCTTATCGCCTCGAACCGGTCCGGCGACGCCCGCACATATGGCAGTGATCGGGCCTGGATGGAGTGCGGTAAAACCTGTCACAAGCTGGGTAAAACTTGCATGTGCGGAATTCGGTATGGTGGCAATGGTGCCAGGATCAAGGCCATTGGGCGTACCAAAACCGATGCGCGTGTTGGTGGCGCCAACATCTGCAAGCAAAAAGCGTTTAGTCATTGCGCCAGCGGTTGATGGTCGCCCGCGCTGCGGTGGCCAGCATCAACACGTCTATTCCAACGGCCAGAAAACGCGCGCCCCACTCCCGGTATGTCTGCGCTGTGTCGGGATCGACGGCCAAGATGTCGGGTGCCTTGCCGGATGCCGTGATGCGCGCGAGCGCGTCGCGGATGGCCTCAACAACATCGGGTTTTGTACTGTCGCCCCGGTGGCCCATATCCGCCGCCAAATCCGACGGTCCGATAAAGACACCATCAACCCCGTCCACCGCGCAAATGTCATCAAGCGCTGCAAGCCCTGCGACCGTTTCGACCTGAACGATCAGGCACATCTGGTCATTGGCTGTGGGAATGTAATCGGGGATGTCCGAAAAGCGCGATGCCCGCGCCAAAGCCGCGCCGGATCCACGGATACCCTCAGGCGGGTACCGCATCGCTCGGACGAGGTCACGCGCTTCGTCGGCGGTTTCGACCATCGGGATCAACAATGTCTGCGCGCCCGTATCGAGCACCTGTTTGATCAACCATGGCTCGCCCATTGGCAGTCGCACAACAGATGCCGTGTCTTTGCCGTCCAGCACCTGAAGTTGTGCCATGATGCTGCGCAGATCATTCGGGGCGTGTTCACCGTCGATCACAACCCAATCAAACCCCGCACTGGCCAGAACTTCGGTTGCATACGGGTCTGCAAACCCGGCCCAACAGCCATAAAGGGTCTCACCTGACGACAATCGGTTTTTCAACGTGTTTGTGGGCGCGGGCATCGGAATTCCTTTTCCTTCGGGTAAATCACAAAGATGGCTGATCCGGAAGAGTACCGGACCCGGCCCATAAACCAATCATGGACAGAGTGCAGACCTTGTGATTCAAACAGGCCCATGTTGACGAATGGAAGAACTCCCTATGTCGTGACGGCCGCATTGGTATTGGCCACGCTATGTATTCTGCTCTGGATGGGCCGCGTCCCCTGGTGCGCGTGTGGGTATGTTGACCTCTGGGGCACGGTCGGCACCTCCGAAGGCTCGCAGCAGGTATTTGACTGGTACACGCCCAGCCACCTTTTGCACGGTTTCCTGTTCTACGCTTTCCTGTGGCTTGTGGCGCGACGGTTGGATTTGGGGTGGCGATTGGTGATTGCCACTCTGGTGGAATGCGCATGGGAGATCGCGGAAAACACCAATGCGGTGATCGAACGGTACCGTGAGGTCACGATTTCACTCGATTATTATGGCGACAGTGTTCTGAATTCAGCCTCGGATATTGCGGCCATGTTTTTGGGGTTCTGGCTATCCCGAAAACTTCCGGTTTGGGCCAGCGTCGCCATCGTCATCGGTTTTGAAATATTGACGATGCTGATCATCCGGGACGGTCTGACGCTGAACGTGATCATGCTGCTCTACCCTCTGGATGTCATCCGCGATTGGCAGGCAGGTCTGTAACGTGGCTTTACTTTCCATGCGCCAGCCCGCACTGATTTCCACATGAATGACCACCTCAAAGGATTGTTGATCACCACGTTGGGTGTCCTGTTTGTCGTACCGGATTCATTGTTCGTGCGATTGATTGTGGCTGACCCGTTGGTGGTGGCCTTCTGGCGGGGCATGACGTCGGGGCTCTTTATCCTGTTCGGGCTGTTACTGGTGCAAGGCACGAAGGGATTTGGGGATGTCCTGAAAAGCGGCTGGCCCGGCGTGATTTACATGTTTCTGATTGGATCCACTGCACCTGGTTTCGTGATGGCCGTCACCCAGACCAGCGTTGCCAATGTGGTCTTCATCTTTGCGTCGATGCCGGTCTTTTCCGCGCTCTTCAGCCTGATTTTCCTCAAGGAACCCATCCGTCTGCGCATGGTTCTTACCATGGCAGTTGTTCTGATCGGACTGGGGATCATTGCCTATGGGTCCGAAGAATCGGCCATCGCATCATGGAAAGGGGATATCTGGGCGCTTTATGTGACGATTGCCTATTCCGGGGCGCTGACGGCGGTGCGAATGGTCAAGGACATCTCGATGATCCCGGCCATACCGATTGCCTATATCGGATCGGCATTGGTGTTCTGGCCTTTTATCGCGCCGATCGCCGCGTTTCCGGATCAATGGCAATTGTTTTCCGGGCATGGCGTTTTCATCGCTATCGCCACCTGTTTCCTGACTCTGGGGCCGCGTTACATCAGCTCGGCAGAAGTGTCTCTGTTGATCTTGCTGGAATCGGTTCTTGCACCGATTCTGGTTTGGGTCGTGATCGGAGAAGACCCGGGAACATGGGCGTTGATTGGCGGTGCCGTGGTGATTGGCGCGCTGATCGTATCGAACATGATTGTTTTGATCCGGCGACCGGCCAAGCAGGTTTAAATCCAACTTTCCCGGCAGCGGATTCTTGCAAAAGGGCAGGGAGGCTGCCTTGTTTCATCAACAGTTCTTGCGCAGTCTGGGTGCCTGTTTTGCTGTTCACCTGTGAGGCCAAACAATGAAATTCTTTCTGCCAGCCATTTTTCTTGTCGGTCTTTGCGCCCCAATACCTTCCCTTGCCGCGGACCCCGTGACCGTGATGTTGGGCGAAGAGATTTATGTGCTTGAGATCACAAGCTGCCGTGTCGGGGACGGGTATTACCTGATTGATGCGAAGGCGGACGGGTTGAACCTCAGTCTGGTCGGCGCATTGGCCGGTGACCCGACCTACACGACCATCGATTTCTTTTTCACACATGCAGGCGAGAGTAAGCGCGCAAGCACTCAAGTGGATGCCATAGCACTCCAGAATGGAATGTTCGCTTACGATGGTGACGTCGACGTTTCCGATGGTGGCACGCAAACGATGCGTATCACCATGTCTGGATGCTAAAACCCAGGGTGCCCAATCAGCCCGCTGATTTCAGGTCTGCGATCAGTTTGTCGATATCGCCATTTCGACGGTCCAACATGGCACCGATTTCGGTGCGCTCACTCAGCCGCAGGCTGACACCTTCGATGATCATGTCAAAAAACAGATCCTTGCCGGACCGATCAGAGACCAGGAAGCGGACATCGAATGGGGACGAGCCGCGCAATTGTACCGTCGACAAGACTTCGTGCCAGGATTTGACCTTGCGCACGCCGTTCACCTCGATCTTGCCGCCGATGAATTCCCGGAAACGTTTGCCGTATTTGCGGGCAATGTAGCCCCGGAACACGGTCGCATACGCCCGTAACTGCCCGCTGCTGGCCCGGCGCGAGATCTGCGCCAAGGGTCGAACGCGCAATCACGTTCACATCCGCATAGCGGCCAAAGATGCGCTCGAAATCTGCAACCATCGCCGATTGCGACTTGCCCGATGCAATGACCTTGTTGATATCACCGACAACGCGGTCGACCAGTGATCGCGCCCGCGCATCTGTCAACGCAAGTGCCGAAGTTGGCAGGCCGGAAATGGCTGCCGCGCTTATACCCGTGGCGATAAAATGCCGACGGTTCAGTTTATTCGTCAAATGTTTCATCATAAGGATCCCCACCCGGTTCCCCAAAAAGCTCATCATAAGGATCGAGAAACGCGTCGCTGCGACCACCGCTGAGCTTGAAACGGCGGTTTTGCAGGTAAAGTGACCGCGTCGCTGCGTAACTATCTTCGCTTTCATATAGCACTGAATCGATGGTGTCGGAATACCGTGCCCGATCACTCAATCGCGAGGCCAGAGATGCAGCCGTACCGTAGTATTTTTCAGGGTCCGGCAGCACGTAAGTGAGCGGATTTGTGAACACGTCCACAATTTTTCCCGCAAAGGCGCGGTTGGTGCCAGGGCCCAAAACGGGCACTTCGCCATAAGCGCCCGCAGGGACGCCCCATGTGTAAAGTGTCTGGCCGAAATCAGCGTCGGTTGGCGCGGGCATACTCAGCTCACTGGCGGGGTCAAAAAACCCACCGAGCCCCACAGTCGAGTTCACAGCAAAGCGCGCTGTATCTTCGATCGCACCCTTCATATTGCCCTGCAACACGTTGTTTACCACGGCGCTCGGGATCGACAGGTTGAACGCAAATCGTCCAATCACCGTTTCCAAATCATCGGGAATGGCGGCGCTGTAGCCCTTGCCCGCAGGGCGGATCAGAGCCCGGTCCAGTCCACGGTTGAAATTGTGGACTTTCCGGTTGAGATTTTCATGCGGATCATATGGATCGCTTCGTGTCACGCTCTGTTCAGGTTGTGCGCAAGCCGTTAACAGGCAAATTCCCGCCAAAGGCAGCACGGACCGTGTGAAGCGCCGTAAAAAACTGGATGCAGGCAGCAATTTCTTTCCGTCCTAAGGTTGTAGAGGCGTTATTTAGCCTATCACGGTAAAATGCCCAGCACAGGTACGGAATTCCGCACCTCGTTGTGGCAGAATGGTGACAATTACTGTAATGCAGTCTCAACCGGATGGAAAACGGATCTGGCAGGCAATCGAGCGGAACTAAAATAAAAATGGACAAAAGAATTCTTGAGGCGGGCCGGGATGAATTGCGAGCAGCCCGCAAGGAAAGCCGACGTTTATACTGGTTCGTGGGGATTTTTGGCTTCTTTGCCAACCTTCTGATGCTGACGGGCCCAATCTACATGTTGCAGGTCTATGACCGCGTGTTGGGCAGTCGATCCGTTGAAACCCTCATCGCGTTGTCGGTTCTGGTGCTGTTTCTCTACGGGATCATGGGGCTCTTGGATTATTCACGCGGTCGAGATCATGGGTCGCGTCGGGGCACGCTTTCAGGCGCGTCTGGATCGGCGTGTTTTTGATGCGGTGATTCGTAAATCTGCAGTGGCGCCGGATGCCAGTACAGCGACCGGGCTTCGTGATCTTGAATCTATCCAGAGATTGATGAGTTCGCCCGTTTTGACGGCAATATTTGACATCCCATGGACGCCCTTCTTTTTGGCAGGCATTTGGATATTCCACCCTTGGCTGGGCATTCTGGCCCTGTCTGGCGGCGCATTGCTGATCCTGGTGACGCTGATCAACCAGATGGTAACAACCCGTCCTCAGGCGCGGGCTAATGGTGCCGCAGTGGCAGCCGAAGCCATTTCGACGCAAATCCGGTCCGAGGCTGAAATGGTGCAGTCCATGGGCATGCGCGGTGCGGCCTTTGACCGGTGGCAGGTGGCGCGGGACAAAGCCTTGAAAGAGCAAATTCATTCGGCGGACCTTGGTGGCACGTTCACGACGTCCACCAAGACATTCCGGCTCTTTCTGCAATCGGCCATGCTGGGTCTGGGTGCGTATCTTGTGCTGCTCAATGAATTGACGCCGGGTGCAATGATTGCAGGCTCCATCCTGCTCGGCCGTGCGCTGGCCCCAATTGAACAATCCATCGGGCAGTGGCCCTTGGTTCAGCGGGCGGCGAAGGGCTGGGAAAATCTGGCTGGCCTTTTGGGTCAGGTTCAGCCCGAACCACCACGCACCCCGTTGCCGCAACCGCGTGCCTTGCTTGAAGTGCAGCAGGCATCTGTTGTGCCCCCCGGCGAGCGTGTCGCGGCTTTGAAAAACGTGACCTTCACGGTGAAGCCCGGCCAGGCGGTTGGCGTGATCGGCGCATCTGGTGCTGGTAAATCGACGCTCGCACGGGCGCTGACAGGCACGTGGCGCACAGCGGGCGGCAAAATCCGTTTGGATGGCGCTGCTTTGGACCAATACGAACCCGAAGTACTGGGTCAGCATATCGGATATCTGCCGCAGCGCGTGCAGCTTTTTGAAGGCACAATCGCGGAAAACATCGCCAAACTGTCGAAATCTCCTGATGCGGAGCAGGTTGTGATTGCCGCCAAAAAGGCCGATGCCCACGAAATGATCCTGCAATTGCCCGAAGGGTACGATACCCGCGTGTCGCCCAACGGCGGGCGTTTGTCCGGTGGGCAGATGCAGCGTATCGGACTGGCCCGGGCGATGTATGGCGATCCGGTGATTTTGGTTCTGGATGAGCCGAACTCGAACCTCGATAACGAGGGTAGCGAGGCGGTAAACACCGCCATCCGGGGCATGAAAGCCGAAGGTAAGGCGATCCTGATCATGGCGCACCGACCAGCGGCGATCAAAGAATGCGATATGTTGTTGATGTTGGAGCACGGCGCATTGCGTGCCTATGGCCCGAAAGACAAGGTGCTGAAAGATGTGGTTAAAAACCACTCCGAAATCTCGAAATCATCCGGCCCCGGAGGTGTGCAATGAGCAGCGACAATAACGCAGGCTGGTCAGCCCGCGCCCCAATGACAGTGGGTATTCTGGGTCTTTTGGTTTTGGTCGGCGGCTTTGGTACGTGGTCTGTGATGACCAACATATCCGGCGCGATCATTGCCGGTGGGCGGATCGAGGTAGATCAAAACCGGCAGGTGGTTCAGCATCCTGACGGTGGTGTTGTGGCAGAAATTCTGGTGGATGAAGGCGTGGCCGTCGAAATCGGCGACGTGCTGATCCGGCTGGACGATACGCAGCTTCGGTCTGAATTGGCGATTAACGAAAGTCAGCTTTATGAATTGATGTCGCGGCGCGGCAGGCTTGAAGCAGAGCGCGATGATCGCACGACAATCACGTTTGATCCCTTACTGCTCGAGGCGGCGGAAACCAATGCCGACGCGCCAGACCTGATTGCAGGCCAGAAACGTTTGATGACGGCACGCATCGCATCCACGGAAAAAGAGATTGAACAGCTGAACAAGCGCCGCAGTCAGATTGCCAATCAGATCGATGGGATCGATGCTCAGCAGGTGTCCTTGACGAAACAGCTCGAATTGATTTCCAAGGAATTGGTTGATCAGCAACGGCTGCTGGATCAGGGGTTGGCGCAGGCCGCGCGGGTTCTGAGCCTCCAACGGGAAGAGGCCCGGCTCAGCGGCACGATGGGTGATCTTGAGGCGCAAAAGGCGCAGGCCGGTGGCCGCATGACCGAGATCGACATAGAAATTCTCAAGCTGGGAACCGCGCGCCGTGAAGACGCCATTACGCGTTTGCGCGACCTTCAATATCGCGAACTGGAATTGCGCGAACAGCGCCTTGCTTTGATCGAACGTTTGGCGCGGATGGACATCAAAGCGCCTGTATCCGGCGTGGTCTACGGCTTGCAGGTCTTTGCCCTGCGGTCCGTGATCCGACCAGCGGATCCGGTACTTTTTATCGTGCCGCAGGATCGACCTTTGATCATCAACGCCCGCATTGAGCCGATCCATATCGACAAACTCAGCATCGGTCAGGAAGTGAACCTGCGCTTTTCTGCCCTCGATCAACGCACCACGCCTGAATTAATCGGGCAGGTTGTTCAAATTTCGGCAGACGCGTTTGAAGACGAACGCTCGCAACTGTCCTTTTACCGCGCCGAGATCGCGTTGAGTGAGGGTGAGCAAGCAAGGTTGCCGGAAAATGCGGTATTGATCCCGGGCATGCCGGTGGAAGCGTTTATACGAACCGATGACCGCACACCGCTGGCCTATCTGACCAAGCCGCTGACGGATTACTTTATCAAGGCCTTCCGCGAGTAGCCCAACTGTGCGCAAGGTCGAGACGATGGCGCGTCTTACAGGCCAAATAGTTGCCCGCAGTGTTGCCATGCCTGTCCTTGACCATCATGCCGGTACATTGGGCGGCAGGCAGGCGTGATACGGGCCGGTTTCGTCCAATTCGGCGTGCACTCGCACAAATTGGGGATTTGCTTCACTGCGCCAAATCGTTAGCGTCACAGCCATATAAATCACGCGTGGAGAAGCGATACATGGGACAATTCGAACGTAAACTGGCAGAAATGGGTGTAGAATTGCCAGACGCGCCCGCGCCAGCGGCCAACTATGTGCCCTATGTGCAGGTGGGCGACATCGTCTATGTCTCAGGTCAGATTTCAAAAGACGAAAGCGGATTGATTACCGGCAAGCTTGGTGACGACATGGACACCGCCGCCGGTGCCGCCGCCGCAAAGGTTTGTGCCATCAACCTGCTGGCTCAGGTCAAGGCGGCCTGTGGCGGCGATTTGGACCGGTTGGTGCGCGTGATCAAGCTGGGCGGATTTGTTAACTCCACTGCTGATTTTGTCGAACAGCCTCAGGTCATCAACGGCGCATCGGATTTCATCGGCGAAGCTTTGGGAGATACGGGCAAGCACGCCCGCGCCGCCGTTTCTTCGCCTTCACTCCCCTTTGGTGTGGCGGTGGAAATCGAAGGCGTGTTCCAAGTTAAATGAGTAGGCTGCACGCCCATTTCAAACAGGTCCCGTTGGCCCATCGTGGCCTTCATGACATGTTTGATGGACGACCCGAGAATTCCCTGTCGTCCATCCGCGCGGCTGTTGCGGGTGGCTATGGGATCGAGATTGATCTTCAGCTCAGCAACGATGGCAATGCGTTGGTGTTCCATGACTACGATCTGGCGCGGCTCACCGGGCAACCGGGCGCAATCCAGCAATTGAACATGCCCGAGGTCGCGGAGCTTCGTCTGAATGGCTCGGATGAAGGTATTCCGACGCTCGCGGAGGCGTTGGATTTGATCGCAGGCCAGGTGCCTGTGCTGGTCGAATTGAAAGACCAACATGGGCAAATGGGGTCTACTGACGGACGGCTGGAACGTGCCGTGGCCCAGGAGGTCAGCGGCTATGAAGGCGCAATCGGGTTGATGTCGTTCAATCCGAATTCAATGGTCGAACTCTCTACGCTATTGCCCAATGTCCCGCGCGGATTGGTGACTGAGAAGTTCTCGGCCAAGGATTGGTTGCTTTTGAAACCCGAAGTCCGCGCGCGCCTACGCCACATCCCGGATTATGATCGTGCGGGTGCCTGTTTTGTCAGCCACGCCTGGGATGATCTGGCCAATCCACGCGTCGTGGACCTCAAGAAGAAAGGCGCAACGGTCATCTGTTGGACCGTCCGATCAGAAGAACAAGAGGCCGAGGCGCGCAAGTTCGCGGATAACATCACCTTCGAGAAGTATTTGGCCGCCCACACGTCTTGACCTGCGCTCCACACGGCACAGATTGGAACGAGACAGGGAACCGGTCATGAGTGACGCACAAATCACCATTAATCTGCATGACACGTTGGCGGCGATTGACCCGCACGACTGGGATGCGTGCGCTTGCCCTGAGGCTCAGGATGGCGCCCGCCCGGAGGATCCTTTCACCACCTACCGGTTCATGAAAGCGCTGGAGGATAGCAAATCCATCGGCGTCGGATCCGGATGGCAGCCGCACTATCTGACCGCCGAGCTGGATGGACAGGTGATCGCCTGTGCGCCGCTTTATTCCAAATCTCACAGTCAGGGCGAATATATTTTCGATCACAACTGGGCCCATGCGTACGAGCGCGCAGGCGGGCGTTATTACCCAAAACTACAGATGGCTGTGCCGTTTACACCGGCAACGGGGCGGCGCTTTCTGGTGCGCCCCGATTTTGAGGAGATTGGCCAGTCCGCACTGATCCAGGGGGCTGTCAAAATCGCCAGCCAGAATGACGTGTCATCGCTCCATGTCACCTTCTGTACGGCGCAAGAATGCGATGCTGGCGAGCAAATGGGACTGATGTCGCGCACCAGCCAGCAATTTCACTGGATGAACGCGGAATACGACGATTTTGATACGTTTCTGGCTGGGTTGAGTTCACGCAAGCGCAAAAACATCCGCAAGGAACGGAAGCAAGCGAATGCATTTGGTGGCGAGATTTTGGAACTCACCGGTGATCAGATCGCTCCAGAATACTGGGATGCGATCTGGGCGTTTTATCAGGACACGGGCGCGCGCAAATGGGGCACGCCCTATTTGACTCGGCGCTTTTTCGAGATCGCTCATGACACTTTGCGCGATGATATTTTGCTGGTTTTGGCCTGCCGTGATGGATACCCGGTCGCAGGGGCGATGAATATGATCGGTGCGTCGGCGCTATATGGCCGCTATTGGGGCTGTGTCGAGGATCACCCGTGCCTGCATTTTGAGCTGTGCTATTATCGGGCAATAGATTACGCCATACGCAATGGGCTACAGCGGGTTGAAGCTGGTGCGCAGGGCGAACACAAATTGGCGCGTGGATATTTGCCTGTTCCGACACATTCGCTGCATTGGGTGCGAGATGCGGGATTTTCCGACGCAATTCAGCAGTATCTGCAGGCTGAACGTCAGGCTGTTGAACAAGATATCGAAGTTCTGACAGAGTACGGCCCGTTCAAAAAAGTCACGATGGAGGATCACGAATGACCGAACGTCTGAGCGATACGGCACGCAAGACCACCTTGGAGCCGCTGTTGGAAAACGGGTGGAGCATGGTTGCGGATCGTGATGCGATCGAAAAAGAATACAAGTTCAGCGACTTTGCGGATGCCATGGGTTTCATGACGCGCGCGGCGATCTGGGCCGAGAAATGGAACCACCATCCGGAATGGTTTAACGTCTACAGCCGCGTTCGGGTGACATTGACCACCCATGATGTCGATGGGTTGAGTACATTGGATGTGAAACTGGCGCGCAAGTTCGACACATTGGCCGGTTAGCTGCGGTGATATGGCCCGCCCGATAAAATCGTGGTGGCGCGATAGAGCTGTTCTGCCAGCATCACTCGCGCCAGCATGTGGGGCCACACCATCTGACCGAAAGACAATTTGAAGTCAGCGCGAGCGCGCAGTTCCGGCGCGATGCCGTCTGCACCACCGATCAGAAAAGCCACATCGCCCCGGCCGTCATCGCGCCAGCCAGCCAGCTTTTCGGCGAATTTTGGTGAGGTAAGGAGGCTACCGCGCTCATCAAGCGCTACCGTGATGGCGCCGTTGGGCAATACGCGCTCCAACAGCAGCGCTTCGGATGACATGCCGCCGCCCTTGCGATCGTCGACCTCATGAACCGTCACAGGGCCGAGGCCAAGCGCTCGGCCCGTTCGATCAGTTCGGGTCAGATAGTCATCAATCAGATCGCGCTCGGGCCCGGCGCGGAGCCGGCCCACAGCGCAGATATGAAGGCGCATTTAGGCTTGGGTGGCCGCAGCATGCCCGGCGGGCAGCCACATTTTCTCAAGCTGATAGAATTCGCGCACTTCCGGGCGGAAGACATGAACGATTACATCGCCCGTGTCGATCAGAACCCAATCACCTGCATCTTTGCCTTCGACCTTGGCAGCAACGCCGAGGTCGTGTTTGAGCCGGTCAACAAGTTTGGCAGCGATTGCGGCAACCTGACGGGTCGAACGTCCCGAACAGATGACCATAAAATCGCCAATAGCCGATTTGCCGCGCAGATCGATCTGCACAATTTCTTCGGCCTTGTCTTCGGTGACTGAGGAAAGGATACGCGCAAGCTGCGTTTCGCTGGTTGCGGGCATTTTGGAGGCCACTACAGGCGCCCCTTTATCAGCGGTTGATACCGCGTCGGCAGTAAAAGACAGGACATTGTCCTCCTCTCTGGCGCATCGTCAAAACCCCGATGCCGGGCGTACGTTTAAAGTAGCAATCGTTTTACGAAGTTTCAATGAAACGGTGCGCGCGGTGCCATCAGTCGTCACAATTGTGCTCGAATACCACCAAGTTGCAATATTTCGTGACGATTTGAATGTTTTGGGTCCCGGGCACAAAGCTCGAAAGGCGCGTCAGATCAAGAGGTTTGTGCATCCGGCTCTGATTTCGGCTCAGATGTCTCCTCATCTTCCAAAAGGCGCACTTCGCGCTGCGGGAACGGAATTGAGATATCGTGCTCCTGAAACGCGTCCCAAAGCGCAAGATACACGTTGCCGCGGATATTTGTCAGGCCACCGGTCGGATCGGAAATCCAGAACCGCAGGATGTAATCCACGCTGCTGTCGCCAAATCCGACGATGTGACAGACCGGCGCTTTGAAACTCAGCACCCGTTCCACGTCCTGCGAGGCCTGGATCGCCAGTTTGCGCACGAGATGCGGATCGCAGCCATATGCCGTCCCAAAATAGATATCGAGGCGCACAAAGTCATTGGAATGAGACCAGTTGACCACCTGACCCGTGATCAGGTCTTCGTTGGGGATCAGGTATTCGCGCCCGTCCCGTGTGACAACGGACACGTATCGCGCGCCCAGAGAATTGATCCAGCCAAAAGTTTCCCCAAGTGAAATCACGTCTCCGGGCTTGATCGACTTGTCCATCAGGATGATGACACCGGACACCAGGTTGGACACGACTTTTTGCAGGCCAAAACCAAGACCCACACCGATGGCACCAGACAGAACAGCAAGACCGGTCAGGTCTACGCCAACCGCGCGAAGCCCAATGAAAAACGCCGCACCATAGAGCAAGACCTGCAGGAACTTGACCGCAAGGACCTGCATGGACGGTGATATGTCCTTGTTCGATTTGATCTGTGCGGTTGTCGTTCGCGACAGAAAACGCGCCAGAATAAAGAGCGAGGTGATGACCACCAGCGCCTGCAAAACAAGCCAGAGCGAGAACCGTGTTTCGCCGACGGTAACCGCGGCACTGTCTAGAAGGCCCTGAGCCTCGGACGTTAAACCCAAAATGATCAGGGTGGCCCAGATCCACCCGCCATAGCGGATAACGGCACGCATCAACCCATTCGAGATCAACCGCGTAAGCAGGGCAATCAGCAGCCATGCGGTGGCCAGACTGGCCACGACTCCAAGGATGTAAGACCGGCTCGGCCACGTAAATTCGCGCATAGCCCAAACGACCGGCCAGATCAGGATGACAAACGCAATTAGCTCGAGGCGCCTTTGCAGAACCACGGCCATCCGCATGCGCCATTTCGGCCAACCCTCACGCGACCTCAGCCATTCACGGATGCGCGGGGCACAGATTTTGGCCAGACAATAGGCCAGAAAATAAGTGCCAACCGCGATGCCGATCTGATAGGCGTTCCAGGGGCGCATTAACCCATCGAGGAAACTATGCCCGTAGCTCAGCATAACTTCTAGAAATGCTTGCGCTTCCTGTGCGATCTCGACCGGTTCTTGTTCCATGCGGTCACATTGGCACGGGCCAGCGGGCGCAACAAGCCCGCCTGGACACTTGCCACGCGCTGACGTTTCTTGGCACCGGAAAAGGGAGGATCTCGCATGGCAACGGCACTGGTCACACACCCGAGTTGTTTGGAGCATGAAAACCCGCCGGGCCACCCCGAACAGGTGGCGCGTCTGGAGCGTATCTTGCAGGCTTTGGAGGGCAAAACGCTTGAAAAGATTAAAGCGCCGCTTGTCGCCGAGGACGATCTGCTTTTGGTGCATCCGCGCGAGTATGTGGAAATGGTGCGCGATGCCTCCCCATCCACGGGCTGGGTGCAATTGGACGGCGATACATTCATGTCGCCGGGTTCGCTTGAGGCGGCGCACCGGGCTGCGGGCGGTGCGGTGCGGGCGGTTGATCTGGTCATGGCGGGGGATGTCAGCAACGCGTTTGTGGCGTGCAGGCCGCCAGGACACCACGCAGAAACATCAACGGCCATGGGATTTTGCTTTTTTGGCAATGTCGCCATTGCTGCAAAACATGCGCTTTCACATCACGGGCTGGATCGGGTGGCGATCATCGATTTCGATGTGCACCACGGCAACGGTACGCAAGATCTGGTCGAAAGTGATGCACGCATTCTCTTCTGTTCAACGCATCAGTCGCCGCTCTTCCCGGGCACAGGGCACGCCCATGAAACCGGCGTGGACAACAATGTCCTGAACGTACCATTGCCCGATGGCACCGGCAGCGCGAAGTTTCGCGAGGTGATGGAGAATGTGGTTGTGCCCGCCGTTGATGCCTTCAAACCGAACCTGATTTTGGTGTCAGCCGGTTTTGACGCACATGCCGCTGATCCGCTTGCGGGAATGCGCCTGACGGACGAAGACTACGTTTGGGTGACGGATCAAATCTGTGATCTGGCCGATACGCATTGCGACGGCAGATGCGTGACCAGCCTGGAAGGTGGTTACGATCTTGATGCGTTGGCATCCAGTGTCGCCGCCCACGTGGACACATTGATCCGGCGGGGAAGCAAAAAACTCACGTGACGGCTCATTCAGCGGCGAAACGTTTGCGCGACGCACTCTCCTGCAGCAGCCAGTTTGACACGACCTCGCTGGCAGCAGGTTGTTTTGCGCCGTGACGCGTCAAAAGGTAGTAGCCCGAATTCGTTCGCACGTAGTCTGACCCCATCGGCCGGATCAGATTGCCCTTTTGCAGGTGGTGGTCCACCAGATGGCCCCAGCCCAACGCAACACCAAGACCGTCGACAGCGGCCTGAATGGCCAAGGGGTAGGTGTTCACAAAGGTCGAATGGCGTACCTTGTCCGGATCAAGCCCCTTTTGCGCCAGCCAGGTTTTCCAATTCAGCCACTCAGTATGGTTATTGTTGATCTCGATCAGCGCGTGATCCAGCAAGTCTGACGTGTTGGGGATGTTGACGTGGTTTTCCAGATAGCTTGGGGCGCAGACAGGAAACACCGTTTCGCCAAAAAGCAACCGCGCATCAAAGCCGGGCCAGTTGCCATCGCCGCGCAGAATGGACAGATCAAAGTCTTTGGTCAGACATTCGGAATCAAGATCACTGGACATCAGCGAAATTGTAATGCTGCGATTGGCTTTTCGGAACTTGTGTAACCGCGGCATCAACCACAACGAAGATACCGAATTCGTTGCGGACATACGCACCGTGGTCGGGGCCTGGTCTGTCATCATTTCCTGAGATGTCCGCGCGATCGAATTCAATGCGGGCGTGATCCCGTTCAACAATTTTCGCCCCGGTTCCGTCAATCGCACAGATCGATGCCCGCGCACAAAAAGTGCACAATCGAAATGCTCCTCCAGAAGTTTCATCTTGCGGCTGATGGCGGTTTCGCTGACGTTCAATTCCTTTGCCGTGGCCGCAAAACTTTCAAGTTCTGCGGCGATCTGAAAGGTCACGAGGTAATCCAGCCGCGGCAGTGCGGCGCGATTTTGCAACATTGGCGATGGCCCCGTCGTTACAGGCACTGACTTTGGCTGACCAACATTAGTGCGGTTCGTATTGTTTGCCAAACTTTTTGTTGGGCAAAGCAAAACCTTTTTAGATTCACACATTCAAAAAAACTGGGCCATACTGAAAATTCTAAAACCAGGCGTTCGCACGGAATGGACGCCACATAGAACGCTAATGGGGAGTTAGTATGAAAACCAAAATCCTTATGACGGCATCTGCACTGGCGCTGGCCACAGCAACCGCATCCTACGCTGCGGACAGTTCGGACCCGATTGTTATTCCTATTCACAACTGGTCCAGCCAAATTGTGATGAGCAATGTTGTTGGTCAAATTCTTGAAGCCAACGGCAACAATGTTGAATTCGTGACAACAGACAGCCAAGCGGTTTACGAGTCGATCCGCTTGGGCGACGTGACCTTGGAGCTTGAAGTTTGGGAAGGTGCCTTTGGTGCGTCCTTCCGTGCCGCTCTGGAAAAAGGCGGTATTGTTGACGTGGGTGACCATGACGCCGTCACACGCGAAGACTGGTGGTACCCTATGTGGACCAAGGACGCATGCCCTGGTCTGCCAGACTGGAAAGCACTGAACGATTGTGCCGAGCTTTTCGCTACAGCTGAAACAGGCGGCAAAGGTCGTTACCTGGACGGTCCGGTTGACTGGCTGAAGCATGGTAAGGAGCGTGTTGAAGCGCTGGGCATGGACTTCGTTGTGATCAACGCGGGTTCGGCTGCGGCACTGTGGGCTGAAATCGGTGCGGCTGAAGCCGACAAGAAGCCGGTTGTTGTGTTCAACTGGACACCTAACTTCGCCGAAGCCGTATGGCCCGGTGAGTTTGTGGAATTCCCAGCATGGGAAGACGGATGTGACAAAGACCCAGCCGTTGGTCCAAACCCTGACGCGCTTTATGACTGCGGCAACCCTGCTACGGGCTACCTGAAGAAGGCAGCCTGGGATGGTATGGAAGCCAAATGGCCAAGTGCGTATGGCATTCTGGAAAAAATCTCGTTCACCAACCCGCAAATCGCGGAAATGGCCAAAAAGGTCGACATTGATGAACTGGAGCCAGAAGAAGCTGCAGAAGTCTGGCTGGAAGAAAACCCAGACGTCTGGAAGGGCTGGCTGAGCTCGGGCAGCTAAGTCTGTCAGGCAGAGATAGAGATCTGCCCACCAACAACGACTGGTGGGCAGGTTTGCTACCTAAGTCACAAGAGCCCGTCCGACCCTTTTGAGCGGGCGGGATTTTTTTACCTCGTGGCGATTTTTCCCGAGCAACAAAATTACAGCAAGGACACCTCGTAATGACCGACTCCGCACCAGTAATTTCCTGCAAGAATGTCTGGAAGCTTTTCGGCGCTAATCCCCAAGAATACTTGGCAAAGATGACGCCCGGACGCAGCTTCGATGAGATTCGCGAGGATGGCTATATTGCCGGTGTAAAAGATGTTTCGGTTGATGTCGGGCGTGGTGAAATGCTGGTGATCATGGGCCTATCAGGCTCAGGCAAATCCACACTTGTACGATGCTTTTCGAGGCTGCACGACATTACGGGCGGCACCATCGAAGTTGATGGCGAAAACATCATGGACATGGATGAAAACGCTTTGATCGAGATGCGCCGCAGCAAGATGGGTATGGTGTTCCAGTCTTTTGGTCTGCTGCCGCACCGAACCGTTCTCGACAACGTGGCCTTTCCGCTGGAAATGCGCGGACAGGACAAGCATGACCGGCGCGAGCGCGCACTAGAGGTCATCAAACTCGTGGGCCTTGAGGGCCGCGAAGAATACTTCCCGCGTGAGCTCAGCGGCGGTCAGCAACAGCGCGTGGGTATTGCCCGCAGCCTCGCGATTGAGCCGGATATCTGGTTCCTCGACGAGCCGTTTTCGGCACTTGATCCGCTCATTCGCCGCGAAATGCAGGATGAATTTCTGCGTCTTCAAGAAATGCTCGGCAAAACGATTGTCTTCATCACGCACGATTTCGACGAAGCCCTGCGCCTTGCGGATCGGATTGCCATCATGAAGGATGGCGCGGTTGAGCAATGCGACACACCCGACCAGATCGTGTTGAACCCGCAAACACCCTACGTCAAGAAATTCACCGAAGAGATCGAAAAATCACGCGTGGTGCATGCCCGCGTTCTGGCCAACCCGGTCAATGGGGCGACACCAGAAGGTGAGCCTGTGCGCGCCGGACATACGATTTTGCAACTGGCCCGCCAGTTGGTGAACGACCCGCGTGAAGAATTGCCTGTCGCCAACAAAAATGGTGAATTGATCGGGATCATGAACCGTCAGGAAGCGTTGGACGTTCTCCTGGGGAAAGGGTGACATGGTCGACTTAGCCGCAAAACTGGAACATGAACCCGCCGGATTGAGCAAGACGAGGATCTTGCAGATTTTGATTGGCGTCGCGGTGCTTTTGATTGCGGCGCGCCCTGTTCTGCCAGAATTCCTTGTCCGGCTGCCGGAGGCGTGGATACCGCCGCTTGCGGATTGGCTGGATGCGATTTTCGGCTTTTTGATCGATGATCTCAAACTGACCGTTCTGACCCGTTGGTTTGCGGAAGGGCCGCTTGATTTCATGCTGGGCCTCACCGCAAACCTGTTGGAAGGCAAGCACCGTTGGCCCTTCATCGGCCCCGTGCCGTGGTCCTGCGTGGCGGCGGTTGCGGCGGTGATCGGCTATTACCTGGGCGGATGGAAGTTTGCTTTGCTAGGCGGCGGAACGTTCGTTTGGACCGCGATGGTGGGCCAATGGGAAATTGCCATGCAGACGCTTTCGGTGTTGGCTGTTGCGGCGCCCATGGCGTTTGGTATCGGTCTGGTCCTTGGTATCGCCGCGTGGAAATGGGACGCCTTTGAGAAGGCGATCAAGCCGATTCTGGCCATCCTTCAGACAATCCCGTTCTTTACCTACCTCCTTCCGGCGGTGATTTTCTTCAAGGTGGGGCCTACGGCGGGCGCCATTGCGACAACCATCTATGCCATCCCGCCGATGGTTCTGATGACATCCCTCGGCCTGCGTAAAGTGTCCCCTGAGATCGTGGAAGCGGGCAAGATGTCCGGCTCGACACGCTGGCAGATGCTCTCCAAGGTCTACATTCCCTCGGCCCGCACAGAGATCCTTGTGGGGGTGAACCAGGTGATCATGCTCTGTCTGGCCATGGTGGTTCTGACTGCCTTCATCGGCATGCCCGGACTGGGCGGCAAACTTCTGGCCATGATGAACAGCTTCAAACTGGGTCGTTCGTTCGAAATCGGCGTGACGATCGTATTGGTTGCTGTCATGCTGGATCGCTTTTCCAAAGCCTGGGTTGTCAAACTGCCCGAGCACCATGAGCGCGGCACATCTTGGTTCGTACGCCACAAATACCTTGTGACGGCTGTCGCCGCCTTTGTCGGCTTTCTTCTGATTGCGCAAGTTGTGGGCATTCTGAATGAAGTTGGTCGCCGTCAATCCCTGTCGATGGGCAAGGAAATGGACCAGATCATCAAGGGATTTCTGGCGATTGATGCCGTGCAATGGATCACGGGCAAAATGCGGTATGTCCTGAACGTCTGGGTGCTGATCCCATTCCGGAACGCGCTGTTATACATTCCGACACCTGCCTTCATCCTGTTGGTCGTTGCCTTTGCCTATTGGCTGGGTGGCAAGCGCCCCGCCATTTTTGCGGCGATCTTCTTTTCGATTGTGGCGTTCAGCGGATGGTGGGATCGTTCGGTAATCACGCTCTATTCCGTGATCTCCGCTGTGATTCTGTCGATGTTCATCGGCATCCCGCTTGGTATCTTTGCATCGCGCAGCGAAAAGTGGTCAAACCGCATCCTGCTTCTCTGCGATACGGCCCAGACCTTCCCGAGCTTCATCTACCTCTTGCCGGCAATCATGCTCTTTGGCGTTTCGGACGTGACCGTTGTGCTCTCAATCGTGATTTTCACAACGGTACCGCTCACACGCTATACAATCGAAGGCTTGCGCACCGTGCCGTCGGAAATGACCGAAGCTGCGGACATGGCTGGCGCAACTAAGCGGCAGAAGCTCACATCCGTGCAGTTGCCACTCGCGTTGCCGACGATGGCTGTTGGCTTCAATCAGGCGATTATGTTCGCGTTTTTCATGGTCATCATCGCGGCCTTTATCGGCACGCAGGACTTGGGTCAGGAACTTCAGCGGACCCTCGCGGGCACCGATTTGGGCAAGAACTTTGTCTTGGGGATGAACGTTGCACTGATGGCGCTGACTTTTGATCTGACGATCATGAGTTGGGCGCAAAGACGCAAAGAGGCATTGGGGTTAGCATGATGGCACATCTGGACGAACAACGTACAATCGCCGCGTTCAACAGAGACGTATTCGAGCCGATGATGCTGGACGGCAAACCGCTCGAAGGAAGCTGGTGGCACAACATATCCTTTGATGCGTCCACTGGTATCGGCAGCTATCTGATGATCATGGCGCCGGGTGCAAAATCCAACCCGCACCGTCACAACGGCCCGGAAGAGTTTTACATGGTCGAAGGTGATTTGGTGGATTGTGACGGGACCACCTATCACGCAGGCGATTTCATATCGCTTCAGGGCGGTTCCGCCCATGAAAGCCATTCGCCATCGGGATGCAAAATCATCGTGACGCATCGCGGTAGCGTCGACAACATTTCCAAAGCTGAATTGGAAAATGCCTCATGAATGTAACACCCGTCTTCCAGACCCCGTATGAACGCGCCGGTGTGGTTACGCCGGGTTTGCCGATATTACCGCATGGTACAGAAAGACACCCCATTCCGGGGGTGGGTCGCGTGCCGTCCCGGTCTACAAGGGTGACGAAATTTCGGTGCTGGACCGTGAGGGGTTGCAGCCCGGAGAACTGGTTTTCTTCACCCCGGACGGACGCTCAGACGCGGCCATGCTGGGCGCAACTGTGACGGGCA
This sequence comes from Roseovarius sp. JB2-10, assembly GCF_055693585.1. Lineage (NCBI taxonomy): Bacteria > Pseudomonadati > Pseudomonadota > Alphaproteobacteria > Rhodobacterales > Roseobacteraceae > Roseovarius > Roseovarius sp. JB2-10. The sequence continues at coordinate 1,435,240 of NZ_CM146337.1, forward strand.
GGCCAGACGGTGTGATCTCGGTTCTGAGCAACGGATCGCGATCCGGTGCAAAAGTTGCCAAGGCCTTGGAGGCGGCCGGGTTTGATCTGTCCAAGGGGCAGGCAATCCGGATCTTTGCCGAAGGTTCGCATCCGGGCGACATGGCGACCTTTGCCGCCGGATGTGACGGGTTGCTGATCGTGGCCGCACCCGGTGGCCCGATGCATCCGGGTGAGCAGAACGCACCAAGCGAATTGATCCTCTATATCCGCCGAGCCAATCCCGGCACGGCCAAGGGAGAGCATGACGTACCGGACCCGCTGGCCGACCCGCTGGTTGACATCAACATTCAGCCCGGCAACGCGAAGAGTTATGAAGTCAAAAAGGGCGAGTTCATCCAGATTCTGGATATTCAGGGCCGCGAATGCTCGGACTTTCAGGCGTTTTCGACCCGGGCGCTCGACAAGGGTCTTGAGCGTGAAATCGACCCGACGACAACCCGGGCGTTGATGGGCAATCTTTATCCCGCACCCGGCATTTTCTCGAAGTACTGGTCGTCGGATCAAGAACCGCTTGTCGAGATCATTCAGGACACTTGCGGGCGGCATGACACATTCGGTCTGGCCTGCACGGCGCGCTACTATGACGATCTGGGCTATCCGGGCCACCTGAATTGCTCGGACAATATGAATGCCGATCTGGCGCAATACGGTGTGCGGCCGCGCGGCGGCTGGCCCGCGATCAATTTCTTTTTCAATACCATGCTGGATGACACAAACGCCATCGGGATGGACGATCCGTGGTCACGCCCGGGGGACTATGTCCTGCTGCAAGCGCTGACCGATCTGGTCTGTATCTCGACCGGGTGTCCGTGTGACGTGGATCCGGCAAATGGGTGGAACCCCACGGACATTCAGGTGCGCACCTATGGTGCAACAGAGGATTTCAGCCGCTCGGTCGGCTACAGAAAATCGGCGGAGGCGGATTTGGAAGAAACAAAGCAGACAGGTTTTCACGAGTGTTTTGCCCGTCACACACGGGACTTCGTGGAGTACGCAGGATATTGGTTGCCCAACCAGATGTCGAATCACGGGGCGATTGCGGAGTACTGGGCGTGCCGCGAAAAGGCAGCGATCATGGATTTGTCGCCGCTGCGGAAATATGAGGTCACAGGACCCGATGCAGAAGAACTGCTGCAAAGTTGCCTGACGCGTAACGTCAAGAAACTAGCCGTGGGGCAACTGGTCTATACGGCCATGTGCTACGAACATGGCGGCATGATTGATGACGGTACGTTGTTCCGATTGACCGACACCAATTTCCGCTGGATCGGCGGCAATGATACCTCAGGGCTTTGGTTGCAGGAGCAGGCGCAGAAATCAGGCCTGAACGTGTGGGTCCGCAATTCGACGGATCAACTGCACAACGTGGCCATTCAAGGCCCGCTCAGCCGCGATATCCTGAAGGAAGTGCTGTGGACCGCGCCGACCAACCCCACGGTTGAAGAGCTGGGCATGTTCCGGTTTTGTGTGGCCCGGTTGGGCGATGTCAGCGGAACACCCGTTGTGTTGGGGCGCGCGGGATATTCCGGTGAACTGGGCTATGAGGTTTTCTGTCACCCCAAGGATGCGGTCGAGGTGTTCGACGCAATTTGGAAAGTTGGCGAACCGATGGGGTTGACGCCTTTTGGTTTGGCCGCCCTGGATATGGTGCGGATCGAGGCGGGGCTGATCTTTGCAGGATCAGAATTCGATGATCAGACAGACCCATGGGAAGCAGGTATTGGTTTCACGGTGCCGCTCAAGTCAAAGAATGATGACTTCATCGGTCGTGCGGCCCTCGAAGAGCGCAAGGCACATCCACATCGTAAACTCGTTGGGCTTGAGGTCGAGGGCGGTATCGTCGCGTCGCCCGGTGACTGTTTGCGTATTGGTAAAGCGCAGGTTGGCGAAGTCACCAGTGCGGTGAAATCCCCGATCCTGGGCAAGAACATCGCCTTGGCGCGCATTTCGGTGTCGCACGCGGAACCGGGTACGGAGATTGAGATTGGACAGCTGGATGGACAGCAAAAACGCCTCAAGGCGCGTGTTGTTACCTACCCGCATTTCGACCCGACCAAGGCGCGCGTAAAAGGCGACTACAGCCAACCATTGGCCGCCGCAGCGGAATAACATAGCGGCGCACGTTGCCATTCTGTGGTTGCCGTGCCACGCAGGGCGCAATGAAGTTCTCCCGGGAGATGTTGCTCATGCGCGCCGGTCTTATCCTCCTTTGCTTGGCCTATGTACTCAGCCAGTTTTTCCGCGCCTTTCTGGCGGTGCTGAGCGGCGTCTTGGCACAGGATATCGGCACGACTGCGGATGACCTGGCCTTCGCATCGGGTCTTTGGTTTCTTTCATTTGCGGCAATGCAAATACCTGTAGGATGGGCTCTTGACCGCATTGGCCCACGGCGCACTGCCTGGGTTTTGTTGTTGCTCGGCGGGGCCGGTGGTGCCGCCGTTTTTGCGCTGGCGAACTCGGCTTTCCATATCAACATAGCCATGCTCCTGATCGGCGTCGGGTGCTCGCCGGTCCTGATGGCCTCTTACTACATCTTTGCGCGGCAATTCCCGGCGGCGCAGTTTGCGACATTGGCCGCCCTGATGCTGGGCGTAGGATCCATTGGCAATCTGGTGGCGTCCTATCCAATGGCATGGGCGGCCGAGACCATGGGATGGCGTGCGGCTCTCTGGGTCTTGGCAGGTGTATCGGGCGTGGTCGCACTCGGTATTGCTTTGACAGTCCGTGATCCGGAACCGGTTGAGGGGGATGCAAAGGGCTCCGTTCTGGATTTGTTGAAAATGCCAGCCCTCTGGCCAATTTTTCCATTGATGTTTGTCGCCTATGCCCCCTCCGCAGCGGTACGGGGCTTATGGATTGGGCCGTACCTGACCGACATTTTCAACCTTGAGACCGGGCAGGTCGGACAGGCCACATTGGTGATGGGGCTGGCGATGATCGCAGGCACACTTTGCTATGGCCCGCTGGACCGGGTCTTCAAAACGCATAAATGGGTCGTATTCACCGGCAACATGCTATGCGCCGTGACCACGCTGCTCTTGGCGTTTTTCATCAGCAACAATGTGGCCATCTCCGTGGCACTATGCGCGGCGCTTGGCTTTTTCGGGGCGTCGTTTCCAGTGATCATTGCCCACGCCCGCAGCTTCTTTCCAGCGCACCTAGCAGGCAGGGGGGTGACACTTCTGAACCTCTTTGGGATTGGAGGTGTGGGTGCCATGCAGTTTATCTCTGGTCCTCTGCACACCGGGGCGTTGGCCGCTGGTCCGCAGTCTGCCTATGTGACGCTTTTCGCCTTCTTCGGACTTTCACTGCTTGTTGGCACGCTGATCTATCTCTTCAGCCGCGACAGCACCAACTGACGCACCCCCTTTCCACTCCGGCGCTAAGGGAGTAAGAGGCCGCAGCCAACCCTCTAACTCTGGAGAAAATCAAATGGGGTACAAGGTCGTCGTCATCGGCGCCACAGGTAATGTGGGCCGCGAAATGCTGAACATTCTGGCCGAGCGCCAGTTCCCGGTGGATGAAATCACCGCACTTGCCTCGCGTCGGTCGCTGGGCACGGAAGTGACGTTTGGTGACACGACGCTCAAGACCAAGGACCTTGATGTTTTTGATTTCACGGGCTGGGATATTGCGCTGTTTGCTGTGGGATCCGAGGCAACCAAGGTCTATGCCCCAAAAGCAGCGGCGGCGGGATGTATCGTGATCGATAACTCCTCACTGTACCGCTACGATCCGGACGTGCCGCTTGTGGTGCCGGAAGTGAACCCGGACGCTGTGCTGGGATATGCCAACAAAAACATCATCGCGAACCCTAACTGCTCGACGGCACAAATGGTTGTGGCGCTCAAACCGCTGCATGATCGGGCGACGATCAAGCGCGTTGTCGTCAGCACGTACCAATCCGTATCAGGGGCGGGCAAAGACGGGATTGATGAGCTTTGGGATCAGACCAAATCCATCTACAATCCGACCGATGACAAACCGGCCAAGAAATTCACCAAGCAGATCGCGTTCAACGTGATCCCGCATATCGACGTCTTCATGGATGACGGCTCGACCAAGGAAGAATGGAAGATGGTTGCTGAGACGAAAAAGATCGTCGACCCGGCCATCAAGGTCACAGCGACCTGTGTCCGTGTGCCTGTGTTTGTGGGCCATTCCGAGGCCGTCAACATCGAGTTCGAAGAGTTTCTGGACGAAGATGAAGCACGCGATATCCTGCGTGAAGCGCCGGGGGTTATGGTCATCGATAAACGCGAAGACGGTGGCTATGTGACGCCTGTCGAATGCGTCGGTGATTTCGCGACGTTCATCAGCCGCATCCGTCAGGACAGCACCATCGAAAACGGCCTGAACCTGTGGTGTGTGTCTGACAACCTGCGTAAAGGTGCTGCGTTAAATGCCATCCAAATCGCCGAAACACTGGGAACACGGGTTCTCAAAAAAGGCTGATTTTGCAGATGCTTATGTAACGAAAGTGGCGGCGTTTAGCGGCCCCTTTTTTATGGCTGGTTTCCGCGCATCCTGCCTGTTTTTTCACCGATCCGGCGGCTTGCCCCTTGTATTTCGCGCAAATGAGGCCCCACCTTATGGGCATCTGAGTATCTCAAGGAGTTCCCTGATGCGTGCTTTGCCAATGGTTCTGGCCTTTTTCCCGACATTCGTTTTTGCAGAAGATATTGCTCTGACCAGCGATGTGACCGCGGTCACGATGTATCCACGTGGCGCAACTGTTACGCGCGTCATTCCATTTGAAGCTACCGCGGGACAGCATGACTTGATCCTGACCGACCTGCCGCAATCAACGCCGCTGGATTCTGTTCGTGTTGCCGTCGATGGCGCGGTGCTGGGAAGTTTGACGGTACGGAACAGTTTTGTGCCTCCGCGGAATGACCAAAACGATGCCGCGTTCGAGGCTGCCGAGGCCGAAGTCGAACGGCTTGAGGCCGCGTTGCGCGATGGTCTGGCCGGAGTGGAACGGATCAAACTGGAAAGCCAGGCTGCGGAAGCCCGTGTGCTTTTCCTGCGCCAATTGGGCGAAGGTGAGGGCGTGGCGGAGATGGACGTATCGTCGCTGCGCGAATTGGTTGGCATGATTGGCGAAGAAACACTGGCGGCTCAGCAGGCGGCGCTGGATGCGCGGCTGCGCGCGGATGAGGCCAAGCGCAATCTGAAAGACCTTCAGGAAGAGCTGGAAAAAGCACGACAGGCCCTTCAGGCGCTTGTTCCCGAAGAAGAAGCGCGCGCGATGCTGGCCGTGGCGGTTTCGTCCGAACAGGAAATGCAAGGCACGCTGACTGTGACCTATAATATCTGGGATGCGCAATGGCGCCCGGTCTACGACGTGAAACTGGACCGTGACGCGGGTCAGTTGGACATTGAGCGTGGTGCATTGGTGGCGCAGGGAACGGGTGAAAACTGGCAAGATGTAGAGCTTACCCTTTCAACGGTGCGCCCGTCCGAACAAACATCACCGGGCCAGATCTGGCCATGGCAGCGCTGGATCGAAGATCCGGCGGACCTGCGTCAAAAACAATTGGAACGGGTGCAAACCTATTCCGATGAGGCCGTCATGGGCGCCTTGGCAGAACCGGTTATGGAGGCCGAAGCCGCGGATGCCGTATTCGATGGTTTGGCGGTGACCTATTCCTACCCGAGTGCGGTTTCTATCGCCTCGCGGGCGGATAATATCCGCATCTCGCTTGGGTCTTTGGGCACATCCGCTGAAACAATCGCTCAGGCGGTTCCGCTAAGCGACACAAATGCATTTTTGATGGCTGAATTCACCAATGACATGGGCGAACTGATCCTGCCGGGATCGGCGATGTTCTATCTCGACGGGCGTTTCATCGGCAAACAACAGCTTGAAATGATCCCGGCGGGCGCGGAGGCAGATTTGGCCTTTGGTCCGATTGATGGCATCCGCCTGACCCGCACTGTTCTGGACCGGAATGCCGGTGATCGGGGCATCATCACCAAATCCAATGAGTTTTCAGAACAGGTTCAAATCAAAGTGGAAAACCTGACAGGCGAGGCATGGCCCCTGCGCGTTCTGGATCGCATTCCGTTTTCGGAACAAGAAGACCTCGAGATCAGCTGGCGCGCACAACCCAACGCGTCTGATGAAAACGTAGAAGGGCAGCGCGGCATTCTTGCGTGGGAATTCGACCTTGATGCGGGCAGCAACCAACTGATCAAGTTGGATCACGCACTGGAATGGCCAGAGGGCAAAGTGCTCCGCTAGAAATCCCGCATGAGCGGCCGTATTACAGGTGGTCCACCACTTGCAAATGCTGCGCCAGCGTGTCGATTTCGCCAAGGAAGCGGCTGACCAGTTTTGGATCTGATGGCGCCGGGGTTACACCGGCAGGGATTTCGCGGTTCATCACTGCCTCGACGGCCATTGCCACCGGGATCGAAACCAAGCGGGCCATTGCGGTGCCGCGGGCGTCACCCCAGGCATCCATCACAAAGGTCTTGTGCCACACGGGCACGCCTTCCTTTTCGGCCTTCAGCGCCACGCAGAGAACTACCCTGTCCGGCTCATCTTCGTCATACGCGTTTTCGGCCCAGAATTGATCGGACATCTCCTTGAGGCGCGCATCCCCGGTTGGCCCTTCCAGCGTTTCGATTTCTTCAAACACGTCTTTCCATGCGTCAGTCCAGCCATTCAGGCGCAATGTCCCGCGGACGAATTCCTTCACGCGCCAATAGGGTTCGAACTGATAGTCTTCCATGAACGGCAAGCTGTCCCGGTTGGGATAGACTTCAAAACTCTCCGGGCTGGGCAGCGGAGCGATATAGCTGCTGATCGCATCCCATGGGCGGTTCACATTCAATTCAGCGTAGTTGCGAATCGAACGGGATGGGGACCGTAACGCTTTGAGCACCCCCAAGGGCGACCAGCTAAACTTGTAGCGAAACGGGTTGGGATGTTTCGGAATGCCGCCGCAATAGGAAATGAAAGACAGGTCATTTTCCGCGTCAAAGGCTGGCGAAGCGCGATAATCGGCGATCAATTGATGCGCCATCAGGTGATCGATGCCCGGGTCCAGGCCCACCTCATTGACGCAGGACACGCCGCGCAACAGAGCCTTGGCGTGCAGCTCGCGCATTTCGGGTGCGATGTAGGAGGAGCTGACAAAATGCGCGCCCTTGTTGATGCACATTTCCGCCAAAGGGACATGCCAATCACCGGGCAACATCGATACCACAATATCGCCTGCCTGTACCTCGGCGGCCAAGGTATCGGCGTCAAATTGCATGATCCGTTTCGTCAAATCTCCGACGGCACTTTCTGCCTTATCGAGGGTCCTGTTCCATACGGTGACTTCGTGGCCCGTTTCGATCAGCCTACGCAGACCCGGAATGGCCGAAAGCCCTGTACCGCACCAATGGATTGTCATCGATTAAATCCCCTTCATCGCCGCGTCAAACGTGGCCTTTGCCCTGGCCCAAACGCCACTGTGCAGAGTGTCCAAGCATTGCAGCGAGGGCAAGAGCTGTTCAGCAAAATCTATCGAGGATTCGACCGGCAAAAGCGAGGGCAGATTATCAATCGCCATCACATCAAGGGGCGGGTGATCACAGACGCGGAACGCCGGGGCGTCCCAGCTTGTGGCGTCTGAATATAGAGGGACGGGGTTGTAGTCACTGTCGGGATCGCAGGCGACATCACCGATAACACTAAGCTTCCGCGGCGCATTTACGGCCTCCTTTGGAACGAAAACCGGGGTGCCGGGGCGCGCAAAGATGCAATTGATGAAAAGATCATGGGTCAGAATTTCCGGGAACGGTCCACCATGGGCAGTTTCATCCATGTCCCACTGCGTGGGAGTGATGCCAAGGGCGGTGCACAGATCGGATGCGCCTGTCCCCACGCGCCCCAATGCGCCGATGACGATGGCCGTGGGTCGTGGCATCTGTGTTGCATCCAGATCGCGCGCCAGATCTGCCAAAAGCACATCTTTGTTTGCGTATGTCGACACGGCTGGGCAAATCGCACCGTGTTGCTGTGCAGCCCAGCATTTCAATGAGATCGCGGCGCCTGCGTACCCCGCCCAATAGCCAAACGCGGCGACGCGGCGGCCTGTCTCATCCACCAGATACTCCAGATCGTAAAGTGTGCCGCCCCCGGCTTTAAATCGTTCGAGCAGCGCCCGCCCGGAATGCTGGCCCTTGAACGCGTGTCCAAAGAGAATGTGTTTGTGCAGGAGCGGTGTGCCGTCCTCCGGCAATTCCTTGACCCCGAAGATAATCGCGTCACGTGGCGCCTCGGGCCAGCTGTTTTCCGGCGCAATGGCGCAGCCGGCGGCGCGGTAGCCATCGATTGGTATCGCGCGCACATGGCTTTCCTCGACAGTCACCGAGATGCCCTTGGCCATCAAAACGGCGGCCCCGTCCGGTGTGAGGGCCACGCGTTCCTCATTGGGGCGCTGTTCTGCTCGAACCCAAAGATGTGTCATGGTCTGATTTCCTATCCAAAGAGCCCAGCATCATGGGTGCGCTGAACGGATGGCCTCGCCCGCATCGCCGCACGAAACGCTTCTAGTTTCGGGAATGCCTCGAGCGAGACGCCATCGCCCTCCAGCCAACTGGCAATGGCATAAAGATAGGGGTCAGCGATTGAGAATGTGTCGCCTATCACAAAGGGCCCGCGCAGGGCGTGGTCGCATATATAAGTGCAACTTTCGGTCATGGTTTGCGGGACCTTTGCCGTCATGTCGGCCAGCGCGCTTGGGTCATCGGCCCAACGGTGGCCGCGCATTTTATGGGCATGATTTACGTGCATCGTGGAGGCCAGATAGAACATGACGGCGCGCATATGGGCGGCCTGCCACGGATCGTCGGGCACCAGGCCGGCATCCGGTGTGATGTCCGCGATGTATTCCAGGATGGCACCGGTTTCTGTCAGGATACCATCGTCGGTGATCAATGCAGGTACACGACCTTTCGGGTTGACGGCGTGGTATTCGGGTTTGGTCTGGTCGCCGCTGGCGAAGTCCAGGCGGATCAGTTCGGCATCTATCCCGGCCTCAAAAAGGGCGATGACAGACGCGGTCGAGATCGTGTTCGGTGCGCAATAGAGTTTCATAAATCAGCTCCTGTGGCGTGGTCAGACAAAAGTACGCGCATGGGCGCGCTCGGGCGCATCCAGATGCGGCGTGGCATTGAACGTTCCCAACATGAGCTGATCATGCACGTAGTGCAGCCGATGCATGGAAGAGTTCATGATCTGCAACATGATCCGCGAGGTGGCTGCGCTGTCTAGGGCCAGAATGTGTCGCACGATAACGCCAATCACGCCGCCCGATGTCACCAGCAAGATGCGACCATGCGCGCCGCAAAGCTCGTCAATCAGCTCCGAAATGCGGGCGGAGAAATTTGCAAATCTTTCGGGAATATCCTCCAGCAGGTCGCGATGCCAATGGTCCATCAACACGGGCAAATGGTGCACGTAATCGCGGACAGTTTGGGGGGCGGGCCTGTCGTATTGCGCTTCCAAAGCGGCAGCCATGGGGAAATACTGCAATTCGTTCAATCGCTTATCTTGCGTGATCTGATCATATCCCATGGCCCGCGCGGTATCGGCCTGGCGTGTCAGTGTCCCGGTAAGAACCTGATCAAAATGTGGATTTGTGTCGCGCAGATGTGCGCTCAGCCACATTGCCTGTTGGCGCCCCAGTTCGGACAAACGGTCATAACTGGCCTCGTCCTTGGCATCAGAATTGGCCTGTCCGTGGCGGACAAGAATGATCTCGGTCATAGGGGTTTGGCCTGTGTGATGAATATCTTTGTCGCGCAGTTTAACGCGGGCAGGTATTGGGTGCTACCCGGCCTGTGCCCGCATTGCAGCCTCGACGTCGGTTAACGATCGACACGCACCCGATTGCAGATATTCCATTGCCTTGAGCGACGCTTCATGTGCCTCAAGGCTCGACCCGGCAACGCAATCCTCGATCACGCGGCAGAAGTAATCTGATTGGTGCCCGTCCACGAAAGTGTAGTGCACGCAAACATCTGTCAGACCGCCACACAGCAAGAGTGTATCCACCTTTAGCCCCTTGAGCAGAATTTCGAAATCAGTTCCAAAAAACGCCGAGTAGCGGCGTTTACGGATCAGGTAGTCGGTGGGTCGAAAATCAACCTCTGGCGCGCGGATTTCGGTTTGCGGATTGCCTTCAACGCAATGAACATCCTCCATCCCATCCAGCTCACGACCAAAATCCACATGATCCGGACGGTGGACTTCCTGGATAAAAATAACCGGGATATTGCAGGTCCTTGCTGTTGCAATCGCCTGACCTGCGCGGGCCATGTATTCGTCGAAACGGGGCATCGTAGGGATGGGCTGATCGCGGTCTTCAGCAAAAAGATCGCCTTGGATATCAATCACGATCAGTGCGGCGCGGCCTTCAATAAGGTCGCGGACGGTGGCAGACATTGCACAATTCTCCTCTCACGCGTGAACTGGCGGAAGCCTAGGCGTCTGGCCCGGCCTGAGAAAGTACAATGTGATTGCGCTTGCGATTTATCGTCGGATCAGGCCGTTTCGAATTCGCGCTCAATCACGCGAAGTTCGGCCTCCAACTCGGCTTCTTCTGCCGCCGACAGTCCCGAATGCCCGCGCAATGCGGGCGGATCCACAAACACGTTCTCGCGTGCGCCGTCGCCGTCAAAGTACCGGACAACCTGTTCAAAAGCGCGGCGCGAAAGCCTTTTGCTTGCGTGATCATCACTGACATCCGGCCCGGTTTTCAGGCTGACATGTTCCACCAGGTGACTGCGCAGGTTTTGCGCCGTGGGTGTTTCGGTTTCGATCGAGAATTCAACCAGAACAAGACCATTCATCACGTTCCCGCGTTCTGGCATCCATTTTTGTAAAATGTGGGTGTTTTGGCATTGGATTAGCATTCATGTGCTCCTTTGCCTGCGCGCCCCCACCCAGTTCCCGCAGAGCTTGTATAAATCAACCTAAAGAAGATTGACTTGATTCGCTAGAGCGCATTGAATCTACTTGCGAAAATCGGCCAATGGCCTGTTGAAGCTGCAAATCGTCTGGCGAACAAAGACGGTTCTCGCGGGCTAAAATCAGGTCTCGAATTGCCGGTCTTGGCGTAAAACTGTTGGGAGGTGTCGGGATTGGCGGACTCCCATTTACCAGAGCATGTTCTAAACTGGCGCGAACGAGGAGTTTTGCTCATGTCCGACACGGTCAAATTCACGCTGGATGGCAAGGAAGTCGAAGCCGAAGCGGGTCAAACGATCTGGGAAGTTGCCCATGGTCGCGGATTGGTCATTCCGCATCTGTGCCATAAGCCTGCACCGGGATACCGGCCCGACGGAAACTGCCGCGCGTGTATGGTCGAGGTCGAAGGCGAGCGCACCCTGATCGCGTCCTGCATTCGCGAGGCTGTGGACGGCATGGTTGTTACCACAAATTCTGCGCGAGCCGAGAACGCGCGCAAAATGGTTGTTGAAATGCTTTTGGCGGATCAGCCCGAGCGTGATCAGTCACATGACAAGTCCAGCCATCTGTGGGACATGGCCGATGCCAATGGGATCGATGCCAGCCGGTTTCCGAAGCTGGAAGAAGGGCGCATTCCGCTGTTGGACGACAGCCACGTGGCAATGAGCGTCAATCTGGATGCCTGCATTCAGTGCGGGCTTTGCGTGCGCGCCTGCCGCGAGGTTCAGGTCAACGACGTGATTGGCATGGCGGGCCGTGGGCACGATGCCTATCCAACCTTTGATTTCGCTGACCCGATGGGCGCCAGTACCTGTGTGGCCTGTGGCGAGTGCGTGCAGGCCTGCCCGACGGGTGCCTTGATGCCATCGAGTGTGGTCGATGAGGCGCAGGTGGGTGACCGCAACGATTACGAAAGCGAGGTCGAAAGCGTCTGCGCCTTCTGCGGTGTTGGTTGCCAGATCAGCATCAAAGTCAAGGACGGCAAGGTCAAATATGTCGAAGGCATCAACGGGCCGGCCAACGAAGGGCGCCTGTGTGTGAAGGGCCGGTTTGGATATGACTATATCCACCATAACCATCGTCTGACCAAGCCGCTGATCCGCCGTGAAGACGCGCCGGCAAAGGGCCTCAACGTCAACCCGGACAACTGGCAGGAATTTTTCCGCGAAGCGAGCTGGGATGAAGCGTTGGACTTTGCCGCTGGCGGCCTCAAGGGCCGGGGCCGCGAAGTGGCGGGTTTTGGCAGTGCCAAATGCACCAACGAAGAGGCGTATCTGTTCCAGAAGTTCATCCGACAGGGCTTTGGCCACAACAACGTGGATCACTGCACGCGGCTTTGCCATGCATCATCGGTTGCGGCGCTGATTGAAAACGTGGGCTCCGGCGCCGTGACAGCCACGTTCAACGAAATTGAAAACGCCGATGTGGCGATTGCGATTGGGTGTAACCCCGTTGAAAACCATCCTGTGGCGGCGACCTATTTCAAACAGTTTACCAAACGCGGCGGTAAGCTCATCGTGATGGATCCGCGCGGCGTTGGATTGCGCCGATTTGCCAGCCATATGCTGCAATTCCGCCCCGGTGCAGATGTCAGCATGCTCAACGCAATCATGCACACGATTGTCGAGGAAGAGCTGTACGATCAGCAGTATATCGAGGCCTATACCGAGAACTGGGAGGCGGAAAAGGCGCATCTGGCCGATTTCAGCCCCGAGAAGATGGAAGACATTTGCGGTATCCCGGCCGAAACGCTGCGCGCGGTGGCGCGTGAGTTTGCCACGGCCAAATCAGGCATGATTTTCTGGGGCATGGGCGTGTCGCAACATATCCACGGCACGGATAATTCCCGTTGCCTGATCAGCCTTGCTCTGATGTGTGGCCATGTGGGCCGTCCGGGGACCGGATTGCACCCGCTGCGCGGGCAGAACAACGTGCAAGGCGCGTCCGATGCGGGCCTCATCCCGATGTTCCTGCCGGATTACCAGACCGTCACAGACGATGGCGTTCGATCAGCCTTTACCGATGTCTGGGGCACGGGTGATTTTTCGAACGAAAAGGGCCTGACCGTGACCGAGATTATGGATGCGGTCCATGCGGGTGACATCAAGGCGATGTATGTGTTGGGCGAAAACCCGGCCATGTCGGACCCGGATGTGGAACATGCCCGCGATGCGTTGGCCAAGCTCGATCATCTGGTGGTGCAGGATATTTTCATCACCGAAACGGCGAACTATGCCGATGTGATCCTGCCGGCCTCGGCGCTTTATGAAAAATCAGGGACCGTGTCGAACACCAACCGTCAGGTGCAGATGCTGCGCCCGGCTGTGATCCCTCCGGGAGAGGCCAAAGAGGACTGGCAGATCGAAGTCGAACTGGCCAAACGCTGTGGTCTGGACTGGAATTACGCCCATCCATCAGAGGTTTTTGCCGAGATGGCGATCAACATGCGCTCGCTCGACAACATTACATGGGAGCGGTTGGAGAATACTGCGGTGACCTACCCCAGCCTCAGCCCAGAAGATCCGGGTCAGGCTGTGGTATTTGGTGATGGGTTCCCGCGCCCTGATGGGCGCGCGCGGTTCACACCGGCCAATGTGATTGCGCCGGATGACACGCCAGATGCAGAATACCCAATGATTCTGACCACCGGGCGGCAGTTGGAACATTGGCATACAGGATCAATGACGCGCCGCGCGACGGTGCTGGATGCGGTCGAGCCAGAAGCCAATTGCTCCATGCACCCCAGCACCTTGCGCAAACTGGGTGTCGAGCCTGGCGGGCATGTTCGCCTGACCACCAAGCGTGGCAGTATCGAGATCATGGCGCGTGCTGACCGGGCCATCGCGCCTGATATGGTGTTCCTGCCCTTTGCCTATGTGGAGGCGGCGGCCAATATCCTGACCAATCCCGCCGTGGATCCATATGGTAAAATCCCGGAATTCAAATTCTCGGCCGTCAAGGTCGAACCTGCAGATCAGGATGCTGTAGCGGCTGAATAGAACGCTAGTGGACACCCAAAAAACAAAGCGCCAGGTGGGGAAACCTGACGCTTTGCCGGGGGTGTTGATTGGCCGGGGTTAGCCGAGCAACACGATGTCCGATTTCCCGGCGCCACGGCGCAGCGCATGAATATCGGCCAATTCCGGGTCTTTGATCCAACCGAGCGCGCTATCCCGATTTTCGAAGGCCAAGATAGCGGCGGCGTTGGGCATGTCGGGATTGCCGTCAAGGGCGACCAACTCTCCGCTCCCTTGCAGCACTTGTCCGCCATGTTTTTCCAGCGCCTCCACGGCTTTTTCGCGGTAGGCAGCAAAGCTGTCGGGGTTCGAGATCGTCAGTTGAGCGTAGGCGTATACCATATTGATGTCCTCTTCTGTCAGGTGTCCGTGAGTGCGACATCTGGAAAATAGGAACTGTGGAAACCAGCGAAAACGCGTGTAATTGCATGCAAGATATGCAAAAACGCATGGCATGGGTGCGCAGTGGGATGATCTGAAAACAGTAATGCATCTGGTGCGGGGCCGGTCATTGGCCGTCGCGGCGGAGTCTCTGGGCGTGAACTACACAACTGTCGCTCGCCGGGTCGCGCGTGCCGAAAAGGCATTGGGTGTCTTGTTGTTCGAGCGATTGGCGGACGGATACAGACCCACGGCGGCAGGTATGATAGTGGCCCGTAATGCCGCCGAAATGGAGGTGCAGGAATTCGACCTGTTGAGAAGTTTGGGTGGACAGGAAACCCGTCTTGAAGGCCCATTGGTGGTCACTGCACCGCAGCTTTTGATCACGACATGTCTTTACCCGGTGCTCGATTCATTCTGCACCAAACACCCGGATGTCGAATTGCAGGTGCGTGCCGGAACCGAGATGCTGGACCTCACCCGCCGGGAAGCGGATTTAGCTATTCGCATCAGCAACGATCCCGGCGACACTTTGAAGGGCATGCGTCTGGCACGCCAAGACACGGCCAGTTTTGCCGACCGTACGTGGGCGGAACGCATCGACGCTGACCCCCATGGGCAGATTGATTGGGTTGTCTATTCGCAGCTTGGAACCGTACCAAAAGCGGCGTTGAAACGGTTTCCCAATGCCCGGGTCAAGATGATGTTTGACGATATGGCCCCGATGGTTGCCGCGGCTCAGGCCGGTCTGGGAGTGGTGCGAATGCCAATGTTTCTGGGGCGTACAACACCCGGCTTGGTACAGGTGCCGATCCTGCCACCGCAGTCCTATGTCGATATATGGGTCGTGGCCCATCGCGATGTCTGGCCCTCTGCCAAGGTGGCGGCATTTCGAGAGTGTCTGGTGCCGTATTTCCGATCAATCCGCAGTCAGTTCGTGGCATAACGATGCTGCGTAGAATTCTGGTCGAAACGTGCCCCCCATATTTTCAACGTGACATCTGCCAATCGCTTGCAAAAGAAGCAGTGTTCCGGTCCGCCTGCGTTAACCAAAAACAAATGTAAACGTATTCGTTTAAAGTTTTCCATAATACAAAGAGATAACTTTAATCATATCCTTTGTTTGTTGGAGCGAACATGGCGGCCACACCACAACATGCAGCGCGCGTCCTGGGCCTATCTCTGGAAGCAAGCTTGGCTGACGTTCGGAACGTACGGCGCAAGATGGCGCGTAAGTACCACCCGGATTGTTGCCACGATCAAGATCGCTCAACGCGCCACATGGCTCGTATCAATGCGGCCGCTGATACATTGACCGCTTACCTGAAGAACAAGCCCGTGCCTGAACCAAGGGCAGCAAAACGGACTTCGCATTTCTCTGGGGCAAAACACAGCCGTCCTGCTTCGGCGCCTTCTGGTGCGTCTCACCGGAATGCGGAGGCGAAGGGGTCCGAAACCAGCTCGACCAAGCCAAGGCATCAGACATCGACGGGTAGCGCGGTCAAGACAGTGAAACAACCCAAGGTCGCCTCTGCGGCCGAGCGCGCTTTGAGCCGGTTGGCCTCCGAGTCATATTCAAGCACCCTGGCACGGATCAGCACGATCGAAGCCGGGCCAACAATTGATGTGAGAGTGCTGAATTTCAGTGGCGCGCACTAAATGCCAATCTTAATCGCAAGGCGTTTGATTGGTGCGCTGCTCGTATTGCGTCAGGGCCAATCCACGTCGCCCAAAAAAATATATCCCGCTCCGTAAATCGTTTTGATCAGGCGGGGGTTTTTAGGGTCTTCCTGTAGTTTGGTGCGTAACCTCGAGATGCGCACATCCATGGCCCGGTCAAAACTTTCGCCCGCAGCACCGCCCAGCTCTTCTTGCATGGTTTGGCGTGAGATCAGGCGTTTGGGTCGGGACAAAAACAACCGCAGAACTTCCCCCTCCGCATGGGAAAACGGTGTCTCCTTGCCCTGATCGTCCTCAAGGATGTAGCGGTCGAAATGCGCGGACCATCCCTCAAAACGCGCAATATCGCCTGCCTGTTGAATAGGTACTTCGCGGCGTAATCGGGCGCGGATACGTGCCACGACCTCGGACGGGTCAAAGGGCTTGATGATGTAGTCATCGGCCCCCAATTCCAGGCCCGTGACACGATCTTGCACCTGTGCACGGCCCGATATGATGATCACGGTTGCGCCTTGTTCCAGCGCGAGGCGATGCACCAGCGTTAACCCGTCCCGGTCCGGCAAGGATAGATCGACAAGACAGACATCCGGCGTTGCTGTTTGCAGATATGCCTCAAATTCCGTGGCGCGCGCGAAGGTTCTTGTGCGATACCCGGCCTCTTCCAATGCGTCGGACAATATGCTGCGAATGGCTGGCTCGTCGTCCAAAATGGTCACAAGCGGTTCGGTCATCGTGATGCTCCCTCAAGCAGAAATGAGGTGAGCTCTGCGGGTGAAAATGGTTTGCGGAGCACCGGGGCATGTGCCGCAGCCTCACGGTGCAACGGATCGTCCGGGGGCAGGGACGTCATCAGATAGGCCGGGCAATGACCCGGCGGTAAGGCTTGCAACAGGTCAAGGCCTGTTTGCGATCCTTCCAGACGAATATCTGACAAAAGCGCTGATATTTCAGGAAGTTCCGGTAAGAGAGCCAAGGCCTCCGCCACGCTGCTGGCCTCAACAACGGCGTGTCCGATATCGCGCAGCATATCCCGGACAGACCGGCGCAGATCGGGGCTGTCTTCAACCAAAAGCACCATCCCGGGGGTCAATTCCGCGCCGGCGGGGCGCAGTGGAAGCTGTATAGAAACAAAAGCCCCGTTTTCAGTGTTTCCAAAGGTGATACGCCCGCCCGCCAATTTGGTCATGTCATAGACCATGCCCAGTCCCAGCCCGGACCCTTCACCACCCTTTGTTGTAAAAAACGGCTCAAGCGCATGCTCAAGAGCCGCCTCTGAAAACCCCGGACCCGTGTCTGTCACAGAAAATGCCAACCACGTTTCTTGCACCGTTTTGACGTCCAACTCGATCTGACCTTCCAACCCACAGGCATCGCGTGCATTGATCACAAGGTTCAGCAGCAGAATCCTGCAACATCCCGGCATCAAGGCGCCACGCACCGGACCCCGCGTGATTGACAATATCAAAAGCGACACCCGCGGGCAGGGTCGAACGCGCCAGAAGATCGAGGTCGGACAGGAACGCAGGCAGATCCGTGGCCGAAGGGCTGTGTTCGCGATGGCCGGTCATATCCGCGATCCGGTTTAACAGGCTGCCACCGCGCCGGGCGGCCGACAGCGTCGCGGTGATCCAGTCATTTGCGTCATCCGGCAAATCCATGCGCTGCAATTTTGACTGCATGCCCAGAATAATTGTCAGAAGATTGGAAAAGTCATGCGCCAGTCCGCTTGTCATTTGCGCGGCCAACTCGCGACGGCGGGTTTGTTGCAGAGCGGCGCGGGTTTGAGCTTCCTCGGTGATATCCATGGACAGAATATAGACCCCTCCTTCGGACCCGTCGGGTGTGAAGGCCGCGCGGATACGGCGCGTACTGTGCAGATGCGTGAACTCAAAAACAGACGGCGTGCCATCAAAGGCTTTTTCCAGCCGTTCATGAATGGCGGCATAGGCAGCCGCGCCCATAGCGTCGGAAACTGTCAGGCCCACAATGTCGGATTTGCTGCCAGGCATCACGGAACTCAATCGACGGTTTGAATAGGTATACCGCCGGTTAGGCCCGACATGTGCAATATGCGCTGGCATCATTTCGGTGGTCAGCCGGGTGCGGGCTTCAGACGCCGTCAATTGGCGCTTTGCCTCTTCGAGCGCTGTAATCGTGGCCTGCAATTGGCGGTTGGTGGCGGTCAATTCTTCTGAATATCCCGAAAGCTGGTCCGACATTTCCGCCGACCGGGCACGCAATAGCTCTTCCTGGCGTTTCGTGCGCGTGATGTCGGTATAGACGGTGACCCATCCGCCTTGCGGCAAGGGCGACCCCTCCACACTGATCATGCGGCCATTGGCACGGGGGCGCTCCATGTAATGCGGCTCAAACGCGCGTGCGACCTCTACACGGGATTTAACGAAAGCCTCCAGATCCCCAACATCTCCGTAGTCGCCGCGCGCGGCCAGAAACCTGATCGTGTCGTCAAAGCCCGCCCCGGGCGTGACCAACGTGTCGGGGAGGTCAAACATTTCCTGAAAACGTCGATTGCAGACAGCTAACTTCAGGTCACTGTCGTAAATGGACAGTGCTTGTTGGATCAGGTTTAGCCCGGCGGTGGTCATCGCGTCGGTATGTGGATTGTCACCCATGGGTCACCGCCCAGTCGAGTGCCGTTTCCAGCTGATCGTCTCCCCAGAAAAGTTCATCCCCGACCATGAAGTTCGGCGCTCCGAACATGCCGAGCTTGATCGCGGTATCGGTTGTGGTCCGCAACGCGTTCTTCACGCCATCGGTCTGAGCCAAATCCAGAAGGTCAGGGGCAAGACCAGCCGACGCCGCACAGGCAGACACCACATCCGGATCTGAAATATCCAGCTTTTCCGCAAATTGAGCCAGATAGATGTTGTGCACATATGCCACGAGTTGCGGGCCTTGGCCGGCAGCGGTGGCGACCCGCGCTGCAAGCAAGCCGTTTTGCGGAAAGGGCTCGGGTTTATGCACGCTCAAACCCAGTGCATTGGCGCGTCTGGTCATGTCGCGCCACATGTAATTGCCTTTGGCCGCATAGATGTTGAAGGGCGACGTGTTCCAGCCCTGAGCGGCAAAAATCGGCCCAAGCAGGAAGGGATGCCATGACACCTCAACGCCAGCTTTGGCAGCGACTTTGGGCAGGCGCAGGGCGCTGAGATAGGAATAGGTAGACGCAAATTCGAACCAAAACGCGATCTTCATTCTGCCCTCCTTTCTTGCCGAACCGGGGTCTGCAGGGCTTCAACGTTTCTGGAGCCTTGAGGGGCATGTCAAGCCTTGGGTGACCGCTGTTACAATTCGTAAGGTTTGGGAAATGTTCAGGTAAAAGTTGACCTTGAAGATGAAAAGCGCACCCTTAGTGGAGGAAAGAATCGCCTCAGAGCGATCTTCAGTCCGCTTGTCGGACGCATGGGAGGAAGAATTTTGGCACAGTCGCCTGAGGCGACCGGAGGACTTGCGTCCTTTCCGGCGCTATTGCATCGCAACGCCACTGCGTTCGGCAGTAAAATCGCATACCGCGAAAAAGAATATGGCATTTGGCAGAGCTGGAGCTGGGCTGAAGCTGAAAAAGAAATCGAGGCGCTGGCGCTTGGGTTTTTGAATCTCGGCGTAAACGAAGGTGACTTCATCGCAATCATTGGCCGCAACCGGCCGCATTTCTACTGGGCGATCGTCGCGGCGCAATCGGTTGGCGCGATACCAGTGCCGCTCTACCAGGACAGTGCGGCGGAAGAGATGGCTTATGTAATGGAGCATTGCGGCGCGCGCTTTGCGGTGGTGCAGGATCAGGAACAGGTCGACAAGCTGATCGAAATACAAGACGACCTGCACCAGTTTGAACACATGATCTACATCGATCCGCGCGGACTGCGGAAATATGATCACCACAAGCTGCACCAATTCACGCATGTTCAGGAACAGGGTCATGCGGCGAGAGACGAATTTCTAAGTGATCTGAAAGCCCGCAGTGAAAAACTGACCTATGACAGCATTTGTGTGATGCTCTACACGTCCGGCACGACCGGAAAACCCAAAGGTGTTGTTCTAAGCAATCGCAACATCATCGAGGCGTCCAAATCATCATCGGACTTCGACAAGCTGCGTCAGGATGACGAAGTGCTGGCCTATCTGCCCATGGCCTGGGTTGGTGATTTTATCTTCTCAATCGGTCAGGCCTATTGGTGCGGTTTCTGTGTTAATTGCCCGGAAAGCGCCGACACCATGCATACGGATTTACGCGAGATCGGGCCGACCTACTATTTTGCCCCGCCGCGTGTGTTCGAGACGCAGTTGACCAATGTGATGATCCGTATGGAAGATGCGGGCCGGTTCAAGAAATGGCTGTTCCACCGGTATATGGACCATGCCCGCAAGGTGGGCCCGGATATTCTGGATGGCAAATCCGTAGGCGCGCTTGATCGGTTCCGGTATTGGTTGGGTAACCTGATGGTTTATGGCCCGCTCAAGGATACGCTGGGGTTTGGTCGGGTTCGGGTGGGATACACCGCCGGCGAAGCAATCGGGCCGGAAATCTTTGATTTTTACCGGTCCTTGGGCATCAATCTGAAGCAACTATACGGCCAGACCGAAGCGTCTGTGTTCATCACACTGCAGCCCGATGGTGGCGTGCGAAGTGATACGGTGGGTGTGCCTGCGCCCGGGGTCGAAATTCGGATCGCCGACAATGGCGAGGTGTTTTATCGCAGCCCTGGCACGTTTGAATATTACTACAAGAACGAAGAAAGCACGAAGAGCACCAAGGATCCGGAAGGATGGGTGGCAACGGGGGATGCTGGTTTCTTTGACGATGACACGGGACAGTTGCGGATAATCGACCGGGCCAAAGATGTGGGTAAAATGGCTGATGGCGCGATGTTTGCGCCAAAATATGTTGAAAACAAACTGAAGTTTTACCCAAACATCCTGGAAGCGGTTGTCTTTGGCAATCAGCGTGAGGAATGCACCGCTTTTATCAACATCGATCTCACGGCAGTGGGCAATTGGGCCGAACGCAACAACATCGGCTATGCGTCTTATCAGGAACTTGCGGGTCATCCGAAGGTTTTGGAGACGATCCAAGGTCATGTTGAAGAGGTAAACCGCAGTTTGGCCGACGATCCGATGCTGGCACATTGTCAGGTGCATCGGTTCTTGGTGCTGCATAAGGAACTGGATGCCGATGACGGTGAAATGACCCGGACACGCAAGGTGCGACGGGGTGTAATTTCCGACAAGTTCGAAGACTTGCTGGGCGCACTTTATGACGGGTCGGACGAGATTTATACGACGACGGAAGTGACCTATGAGGATGGTCGCAAGGGCGCGATCAGTGCGACGCTCAAGATCGTTGATGCGCAGGTGACGTCGATGCAGGCACAAAAAGTGGCTGCGGAATGAGGGCCTGTGGGACGCCGCTCGCCCGTGCCGGGCATCGCCCCGCCCACCGGCCCGTGTGCCGCGTGAACTCAGAGGATACGCCATGTTAGATGCCACCGAAGGCTATACCACCGAAGACGGTCGCAAGATTGGCGGCGTCGTGATGGAGATGCGTAACATCACGCTGCGATTTGGCGGCGTGAAGGCGATCACCGATATCAGTTTTGACATCCGTGAAGGCGAAATTCGCGCAATCATCGGGCCCAATGGCGCCGGTAAATCGTCGATGCTCAATGTGATCTCGGGCTTCTACGTGCCTCAGGAAGGTGAGGTTTGGTACAAGGGTAAAAAACGCCCACCAATGAAACCCTATCAGGTCGCTCGGCAAGGGATCGCGCGGACATTTCAGAATATCGCGTTGTTCGAGGGGATGTCCGTGCTCGACAACGTGATGACCGGCCGTATCCGGCAGATGAAAGCGGGCTTGTTCTCGCAAGCGATCTGGCGCGGGAAGGCTGAGGCTGAAGAAGTCGAAAATCGGGAATTTGTTGAGAAAATCATCGACTTTCTCGAAATCCAGCACATCCGCAAAACGCCGGTAGGACGTTTGCCCTATGGCTTGAAAAAGCGTGTTGAGTTGGCGCGCGCCCTGGCGGCTGAACCCAGTATTCTTTTGCTGGATGAACCAATGGCCGGAATGAACGTTGAAGAAAAAGAGGACATGAGCCGGTTCATTCTGGATGTGAATGATGAATTTGGCACGACGATTGCGTTGATCGAGCATGACATGGGCGTTGTCATGGATCTCAGCGACCGGGTTGTGGTGATGGACTACGGCAAGAAGATTGGTGATGGCACGCCGGATGAGGTGCGTAACAATCAGGCGGTGATCGACGCCTATCTGGGGGTGGCCCATGATTAAGGGATGGTCCATTTGCCGGAGCTATTGGGGCGTGGTTTTGGCAACCGTTCTGCTCGCCCAACCTGCTTTGGCACAGACCGATGGATGGGGTGCGTTTATGGCGCGGTGCCTGACACCTTATGAGGCGCAGTTTCCACCGATTGTTGACGGGCTGGAGCCGGCGACATCGCCCAAACACTCGCCGTCTTACGTTGTGACCGAAACAGCGCGTCTGGTGGTTGAATTGGAGCCGGACGACGCGTTCACCGCATGTCATTTGGTTGATGAGGCCGGGCGCTCTGAAATTGCATTCGATCACTGGATCGAGGATCAGGTCGCGAAGGGCCGATACGAACAAGTTCATGAGAACCATTGGGAGAGCTTCCAGTGGATTGAGCCCAAGGTGGCCGTTCAAAAACGGCGTGAAAAGGCGGGCGTCATCCTGCGTGTAATGGAGACGTATCTTGAATCCTAACCAAACAGAAAATCGCGGGGCGCACCGGATGGCCGGACCCCTAGCAGGAGGCGCTATCAATGCCTGAACAGCTCATTTTTGCGATGGAGGTTTTCCTCAACGGGTTGATGGCGGGTGTGCTTTATGCGCTTGTCGCCCTGGGGTTTGTACTGATCTACAAGGCGTCTGGAATTTTCAATTATGCTCAAGGCGTTATGGGGCTGTTCGCGGCTCTGACGCTGGTGGGGATTATGGAAGGGCAAGTGCCGTTTGCCCATCTGATCAACGCCACTTTTGGCACGGAAATACACCATTTTGGGTGGCATGTTCCGGCATTGCTGGCAATCCTGTTCACCATGGTGATCATGGTCGGATTGGCGTGGATCGTGAACAAACTGATCTTCAAACATCTGGTCAATCAGGAACCGATCATTCTGTTTATGGCCACGATAGGGCTTGCCTATTTCCTCGAAGGTTTTGGGGACATCATGTGGGGGGCCGACATCAAGAAACTGGATGTGGGCCTGCCGCAGGGCATCAATGAATGGATTGATGAGACTACGTTCAACATCTTTGATTATGGCTTCTTCATCGACAACCTGGACATTGTGGCAACGGTCGTGGCGGCGCTTCTGGTGACGGCGCTGGTGATCTTTGCACAATACACCAAACAGGGCCGCGCGATGCGGGCCGTGGCAGATGACCACCAGGCGGCATTGTCGGTTGGCATTTCGCTCAACTTCATCTGGGTCATGGTCTGGTCAGTGGCCGGGTTTGTGGCGCTGGTGGCCGGCATCATGTGGGGCACAAAATCCGGTGTGCAGTTTTCGCTGTCGCTGATCGCGCTCAAGGCGTTGCCGGTTTTGATGCTCGGTGGGTTTACGTCGATCCCGGGGGCCATCGTAGGTGGTCTGATTATCGGGGTCGGTGAAAAACTCTTTGAATTTGGGTTCGGCCCGATGCTGGGCGGGGCGACCGAAAACTGGTTTGCCTACGTGCTGGCGCTGATTTTTCTGGTGTTCCGACCGCAGGGCCTATTCGGGGAGAAGATCATTGAGAGGGTCTAGCATGCTGGTTCACTTTGGGTTTGCGATAGGCTTCGTTTTTCTGGCCGTCTTTGTGTTGCAGATGCGAACGCTTCACCTTGGGTATGCAGGTGCATTTGCTGCGTTGAAACAGCAGAATGAAGTCTCAGCATCAAATGAGAATGACGGCTTAACGTTTGTTGTGAAGCCATTATTCGATCAGCCTCATGCCCCAAGCCAATTGCCTGTTCTATTGGCCTTTGCAGGTTTCGCCGTTGCCTGGGCCGGTTACGCAGTGAAAGGATACCGATATGTTCTACCGTGAAGCAGGTGATTTCAAGACATCCTATTCGGCGGACAATCAGACCTTTCCGATCAAATTTGACCGGTACAGGTATTATGTCGTGCTGCTGGCGGCCTTTGCCGTCGTGCCGTTCATCATCAACGATTACTGGGTCAATGCTGTCTTCCTGCCATTCCTGATCTATGCCATTGCCGCCATTGGGGTGAACATTCTGGTCGGATATTGCGGGCAGGTCAGTCTTGGGACCGGCGGATTCATGGCGGTGGGGGCCTATGCCTGCTACAAGCTGATGACCGGCTTTCCCGAAATCAACATCTTCTTTCACATCATCCTGTCCGGTGGGATCACGGCAGCGGTTTGCGTTGTTTTTGGTCTGCCCAGTTTGCGGATCAAGGGGTTCTATCTGGCGGTGGCCACGCTGGCTGCGCAGTTCTTTCTGGTCTGGCTCTTTAACAAGGTCAGCTGGTTCTACAATTATTCCGCTTCTGGTCAGATCAACGCGCCGGAACGCGCTGTTTTTGGCATCCCTGTGACAGGGGCAGAAACAGCGCCCTGGGCGGCCTATCTCTTCTGTCTGGTCTTTACCTTTGTCAGCGCGATCATCGCGCGCAACCTGACAAGGGGCATGGCCGGGCGCAAATGGATGGCCATTCGCGATATGGACATTGCGGCTGAAATCATTGGGGTGAACCCCTTGAAGGCCAAGCTGAGCGCTTTCGCCGTATCCGGTTTCTTCGTGGGCATCGCAGGGGCACTGTTTTTTGCGGTCTATCTGGGCGCTGTCGAAGTGGGTGAAGTCTTTGGTATCACCAAATCGTTCCTCGTCCTCTTCATGGTGATCATCGGTGGCCTCGGCTCGATCTTCGGCAGCTTTGCAGGGGCAGCGTTTCTGGTGCTTCTGCCGGTGCTTTTGAAAAACGTTCTGGTGGGTACACTCGGCTGGCCCACAGATCTGGCGGCCCATCTGGAATTCATGATCGTCGGTGCGTTGATCGTGATCTTCCTGATTGCGGAACCACACGGGCTGGCGCAGCTTTGGCGCGTGGCCAAGGAAAAACTAAGGCTTTGGCCCTTCCCACATTGAGGGGCCGGAAAGGTGCGGCGGGGTCAACCTGCCCTACGTAACATCGGAAAAACCAAGGGAGGTACCTAACCGATGAAGAAGACACTAATCTCAGCCGCAGTGGCGGCGATGATGGCCACGGGTCCGGCGCTTGCCGATCTGACCATCGTTGATACCAGCTATCGGACCGGGCCTTACGCGGCCAACGGTATTCCGTTCTCGGATGGTTATCAGGACTATTTCACGCTCCTCAACGAGCGGGATGGCGGTATTGGCGGTGAAATGGTCAACATCATCGAATGCGAGACCGGCTATAACACCGAAAAAGGCGTGGAATGCTACGAGGCCACCAAAGGCGAAGGCGCGTTGGTGTATCAGCCGCTGTCAACCGGCATCACCTATCAGCTGATCCCGAAAGCCACTGCAGACGGCATTCCGCTCCACACCATGGGCTATGGTCGGACCTCCGCCAAAAACGGCGGTGTGTTCAACTACGTCTTCAACTACCCGGCCAACTATTGGGACGGTGCCAGCCTGGCGATCACGCATATTCTGGAACAGAATGGTGGCGACATCAGCGGCAAGAAAATCGCGCTGGTGTACCACAACTCCGCTTATGGTAAGGAGCCGATCCGCACGCTGGAAGAGCTGTCGAAGAAGCATGGCTTTGAGTTGAGCCTTCTGCCCGTCGACCACCCCGGTCAGGAGCAGAAATCACAGTGGCTGCAAATCCGCCGTGAGAAGCCTGACAATGTCCTGATGTGGGGCTGGGGCGTCATGAACCAGGTTGCCATTCAGGAAGCCGTCAACATTCGCTACCCAATGGAAAACTTCATCGGCATTTGGTGGTCTGGCTCCGAGAACGACGTGAAGGCGGCGGGCGACAAAGCCAATGGCTACAAGGCGCTGACCTTCCACAACCTGGGTTCGGATTACCCGGTTTATGCTGACATCCAGAAATACGTTGTGGATGGTGGCAAGGCCGCGGGTGCCGGCGACCAGGTTGGCACGGTGCTCTATAACCGTGGCATGTATGCGGCGATGCTGGCCTCCGAGGCGATCAAGACAGCGCAAGGCATCCACGGTGTTTCCGATATCACATCGCAGCAAATGCGCGACGGTATGGAAGCGCTTGAGATCACCGAAGCCAAGATGGCGGGCATTGGTCTACCGAACTTTGGCCCAGAGTTCACGGTGAGCTGTGAAAACCACGGTGGTAACGGTTTTGGTGCCGTATCGCAGTGGGATGCTGCTGCGGGTGAGTTCAAGCTGATCACCGAGTACTACCAGTCAGATCAGGATGTGATCCAACCGCTGGTCGAAGAAGACTCGGCTGCTTTCGCTGCTGAAAACGGCATCGAAGGCGGCTGCTGATCAGCCCTTTTGACACCTCCGGCAGCGGCTGATGTCGCTGCCGGATATCAATGACCACGCAAGTGATCGATGGGGTGCGCGCCCCGAAATCCAACACGCGCGAAAATTTACGGAGACAGCCAATGTCCGATGCCACGCAAACAAAAGAGACCCTGCTTGAGGTCAACAATATCGAGGTGATCTACAATCACGTGATCCTCGTGTTGAAAGGCGTCAGTCTGAAGGTGCCCAAAGGCGGGATCATCGCGCTTTTAGGGGGCAATGGCGCGGGCAAGACAACGACATTGAAGTCTATTTCGAACCTCCTGAAATCCGAACGCGGTGAAGTGACCAAGGGTACGATTTTCTATCGTGGAGAGCGTGTGCAGGACCTGCTGCCTTCTGATCTGGTCAAAAAAGGCGTCATTCAGGTGATGGAAGGGCGCCATTGTTTCGAGCACCTGACGGTCGAGGAAAACCTGTTGACCGGGGCCTATACACGCGGCTCTGGACGCGGTGAGATCGAAGCGGATCTAGATCTGGTCTACAGCTATTTCCCGCGGCTCAAGGAGCGTCGCAAAAGTCAGGCGGGGTATACCTCGGGCGGGGAGCAACAGATGATTGCGATTGGTCGCGCCCTGATGAGCCGGCCGGAGACGATCCTGCTGGATGAGCCGAGTATGGGGCTTGCGCCGCAGCTGGTCGAAGAAATTTTCAACATCGTCAAGTCGCTGAATGAAAAGGAAGGCAATACGTTCCTTCTGGCCGAACAGAACACCAACGTGGCGCTCAGATTTGCCCACTACGGGTATATCCTCGAATCCGGTCGCGTGGTGATGGACGGCCCCGCAGCCGACCTGCGCGAAAACCCGGATGTTAAAGAGTTTTATCTGGGCATGTCGGATGAGGGGCGTAAATCGTTTCGCGATGTACGCTCTTACCGTCGCCGGAAAAGATGGCTGAGCTAATGGTTGACGCCAAGGTCCCGTGTCGCACACCCAACCCCGACAAGCCGGGCGTGACGAACATCCCGGAATGGCGGTTTTCGTTGGTACGCGCGGCGATCCGAGATGTTTTGCAGGAAGGCGACCTGGCGTTTTCAGAATTGAGTGACGCTGTTCGGCGGAAATTGCCGTCCACTGACATTGATCGAATTGGTTCGATCTCATGGAATGTGACGACCGTGAAACTGGAAATGGAAGTGCGCGGTGAAATCGAACGTATCGCAGACATTGAACCGCAGCGTTTGAAATGGGTGGGCGTATAAATGCCAGATCAAACCGGCCCACATGAAATGCCACCGCAATGTGACTGCAGTAACGGGTAAAGGATCGCAGATGTCCCAGTATTTTGATGACCTTGAAACCCGGAGCACGGATGCACGGGATGCAGCCCTCGCGCAGTCATTGCCACAGCAGATCGCGCGCGCACAGGGTTTGCCTGGATATCAGGGCACGCTGGACGGGATCGATGCCGATGCCATCCGCAGCACGTCTGATCTGGCCACATTACCGGTGTTGCGCAAATCCGACCTCGGGCAGGCGCAAAAGGGTGCTTCACCTTTTGGCGGGCTGACGACGCGTGAGGTTTCCGGCTTTGCCCATGTGTTCCAATCCCCCGGTCCTATCTACGAACCGGGCGGTGGTGATCGGGATTGGTGGCGCATTGGGCGGTTTCTGCATGCCTGCGGAATCGGGCCCGGAGACATCGTGCAAAACTGTTTTGGGTATCATCTGACACCGGCTGGCACGATTTTTGAGAATGGCGCACGCGCTGTTGGTGCGGCAGTACTGCCTGCAGGCACAGGCCAGACAGAGCTTCAGGTTCAGGCGGCGGCTGATATTGGAACCACGGCCTACACGGGCACGCCGGATTATCTCAAAACCATTTTGGACAAGGCAGATGAGATGGGTCAGCGCCTGAAGATCACCAAGGCGGCAGTTGGCGGGGGCGCTCTTTTTCCGTCTCTGCGGCAGGAATATGCCGACCGCGGAGTCCTCTGCCTGCAAAGTTACGCGACCGCCGATCTTGGCAATATTGCATATGAAACGACGGCTCAGGATGGTCTGATCGTGGACGAAGGCGTCATCCTTGAAATCGTAACGCCCGGCACCGGTGATCCAGTGGCCCCGGGTGAGGTCGGCGAGGTCGTGGTGACCACGCTGAACCCGGACTATCCGCTAGTTCGGTTTGCAACCGGAGATTTGAGCGCATTGATGGACGGTACAAGTCCTTGTGGACGAACAAATATTCGCATCAAAGGCTGGATGGGACGCGCGGATCAAACCACCAAGATCAAGGGCATGTTTGTCCGCCCGGAACAAGTGGCGGCTCTGGTGGCCCGCCATGCCGAGATTGGCCGCGCGCGTGTGATCGCCAGCCGTGAAGGTGAGCGGGATGTGATGACGGTGCAGATCGAAGCCGATGGGGGTGAGCCCGAAGCTTATGCCGGATCAGTGAGCGAGGCCCTCAAAATGAAGGGCCGGATCGAGATCGTGGCGCGTGGCAGCCTTCCAAACGACGGCAAAGTGATAGAAGATCAACGCAGTTACGATTGATCACGAACGTTGGGGGGAACGATATGTGGGTCTGGAGAATAATCGGGGGCCTGCTGGTGGCTCCTGCACTTTTTGCACAAACAGCGCTGGCAAGCGACATGGCACTGATCCTGGGTGACACAGGACAAACGGCCGCCTTGCGCAACGAAACATCAGCAACAGCAGCAGATTTTGCAGGTCCTTTGCGAGAGGCCGGGTTTGAGATCGTTCAGCCGCGCAACAGATCGTCCGGAAATATGCGCTTGGCAGCGCAGCGCATCGAAACCGCGCTGGATCAGGAGGAAGTTGACCGACTGGTCATCGTGGTTATGGGCCCGGTGGCAAGCTCTGCGCGCGAAAGCTGGGCATTGTCGAATGGTGGCGCTGGAGCCACGTCCCTGACAGCAGGCGTGAGCGGCATTTCTATCGGCGCCTTGTCGGATATGGCGGCGGCTGCCCAAGGGCGCGCCGTCATCCTGATCGCCCCGGGCAAGGACCTCGAAACACTGGGAAGCGGCCTGCGCTCAGGCTTGCATGATCTCGCACTTGCAGAAGATGTGACCTATGTCATGGGCGCCGCGGTGCCATTGGCGAATGTTTTGTCCGAAGGATTGCTCGACCCGGCAAAGAGTATTGGCGATGTCGCTCGCAACGCCCCCAAGGGCGTCGCACTCTCCGGGTTCACGTCTGACCGGTTTGGATTGATGGGTCAGACCGAAACGGTCGATACATCTGCTGCGCAGGAACGTGGTTTTTGGAGTGCTGTACAGGCGATCGATACGCCTGAGGCATACCAAACCTATTTGGATGCTTACCCTGCAGGCCCGCAGCGCTCTGAAGCGAAAAAGCGTATTGAATGGCTGAAAACGGCTCCCGAACGGGAGGCAAAAGCAACAGAAGAAGCGCTCAAACTGACGCGTGAAGCGCGGCGGGTCATTCAACGGGATCTGGCGCTTTTGGGGTTTGATCCGCGTGGTATAGACGGGCTCTTTGGTCGTGGAAGCCGCACCGCAATTGCGCGCTGGCAGCGCGACCAAGGGTTTGAGGACACCGGGTATCTGAATGGCAATCAACTGCTCAGAATGCGCAGTGATGCCCGGACACGGGCCGAGGCACTGGAGGCGGAAGCGCGCCGGGCGCAACGCGAAAAGGAACGTCAGGATCGCGCCTATTGGCGTGAAACCGGCAAAAACGGTGATGAAACGGGCCTGCGTGCCTATCTTGCCAAGTATCCCGATGGGGCGTTTTCGGAAATTGCCCAAACGCGGCTGTCGGAGATCGAAGAGGCACGACGGGCCGAAACCGAGCGCCGCGAGCGCGACGCGTGGGATGCCGCGAAGGAGGCCCATTCGATTGAGTCCTATCAGGCATTTCTGGGTATTTACCCCAACAGTGGTTTTGCACCAGGCGCCCAGGACAGATTGCGACAGCTGAAGGAAGATGCGCAAAACGCGGGCATCATCGAACAGGCCAAGAACGAAGAACGCCAGATCACCAGCGTGCCGACGGCGCGGCTTGTGATCGAAAAGCGCTTGGCACAAATCGGAGCGGATCCCGGCGTTGTTGACGGTAAGTTCGACAAGAAAACACGGGCCGCTATCCGGAGATACCAGCGCTTGCGCGAACTTCCGGCCACAGGTTTTGTATCCCGTCAAACCATGGTTCGACTGATGGCAGGTGGGTAGCCGCTAGCGACTGAAACGATCTGCGGAATAGGGCGCCATATCGATATTCGGGCGCCGTCCATCGATCATGTCTGCCACCAGTCGGCCCGTTTTTGGACCGGCTGTCAGGCCGATATGCTGGTGCCCGAAGGCTGCATGAACGCCGGTCTTGCCGATCTCACCCACCAGGGGAAGGCTGTCGGGTGTGGAGGGCCGGAACCCCAGCCATTCCTCGGCTGTGTCATAGGTAAGCTCGGGAAAGGTCTGGGCAATATGGCGCCGGATCAGGGCGAGCGGTTTGTGCGATGGCCCTTTGGTGATGCTGCCCAGCTCGACAGTGCCGGCACATCGCAGGCCGTTGTTCATGGGATTGACGCCGAACTTACCCTCGCTCACCATCAAAGGATTGCGCGGCATCTGTGATGGGTTTGTCAGGTGTAAATGGCAACCGCGTTCAGCCTCCATGGGAATTTTGAGGCCTAGTTTTTGCATCAACGGCTTTGACCAAATGCCCGCGGCCAATACGGCCTGATCGCAAGTCAACTGGCCCAGATCGGTCTCGATCGACGTCACATGTCCGTCTGTCAGCGTAATGTCCTGAACATCAGCCTGTAAGACAGTGCCGCCTTCTTCGGTAAAGACCTGCGCCAAGGCCGTTACGTAAGCCCCCGGGTTCACGATATGCCCATGCCCCTTGGTAACCGCGAGACATGTGATTTTTGATCCCAAAATGGGTTCGGCTTCCTGTACGGCGGGGCCTTCGATCACGTGGGGTGCCATGCCAGCGGCCTGACGAAAACGCCATCCATAGCTGTCCGCTTCAAACGCTGCACGGTTTGAATAGGCATAGCTGAAGTCACTTAACGCAATGAATTTTTCGGCGCTTGTGCCGCGTGCGAGTGCTTGATGCTGCGCAACACTGTCGGTGACCATCGGGATCAAACCTTCGATCATGCGCTGCGCGTCACGGGCGTTGGCATGGGACAGAAACTGCATCAGCCATGGCAAAAGGCGTGGAAAATAGCTCCATTGCATGAACAGCGGTGAGTGCGGATCCAGGATGTATTTCAAACCGGTTTTAATCAGTCCGGGCGTATTGACCGGGATAATGGCCCATTGCGCCAAGAGACCGGCATTGCCAAAGGAGGCGCCGGAACCGGGGGTCGATTTATCCAGCAGGGTCACGCGGTGGCCCGCGCGTTGCAACCAGATTGCGCTGGCCACACCGTTGATGCCAGCACCGATCACGATGATTTTTTGCGGGCTGGACATATGTGTGACCTTCATCAGAATGGCGCAGACTATGTCACCTAACCTCAGGCCGAATTTCGACGCAAGGGATTGCGGTGCCTGATTGCGCTATTCCGGCGCATGGTGACGAAGCTGAGGGGTGACATGAAACTGGACGTCCAAGAAGGTCGCGTGACGATCGATGCCCACGATCTGGCCCCGTTGATTGGATGCGACGCCTCGGAGGTTCCGGGCCTTATGCGCGCTGGCAAGATCACCAGCATCTTCGAGAAGGGTGAAGATGCTGACGCCGGGCGCTTTCGGGTGACATTCAGGTATGGCGCAACTCGGGTACGGTTCACCTGTGCCGCAGATGGCACTGTTTTGTCTCAGATACGCACAACGGGTAAAGCCCCTTAGATTGCCCTAAAAGTTGGCAACCTGAGGTCAATTCGTCTTCACGTTCTCCCCATTGGTGCGCGGATCAATTGATCTCAGCTTCAGGTTTTGCAAGACTGACGGAACAGGGGGAAATGCGTTTAAAATCAGTTGCGCTGGCCTCGTGAAGATTATATTGACTGGTCAGTCAATAAAAAACCGGGAGATGAAAAATGAAATCAACAACATTGGGCGTGGCATTTGCCTGCGTTGCTGGTGTGGCCAGCGCCGCCGAGTTGGGTGCTGTGGACGAACCAATCAAATTGGCCGTGAACGAATGGACCGGGCAGCATGTCAGCACGCATATCGCGGGTGAGATGCTCAAAGCAGCAGGCTACAAGGTGGAATATGTAACCGCGGGTTACATGAACATGTACCAGGCCATGGCGGATGGTGAAATTCATGGCGCGATGGAAATCTGGTCATCGAACGTGTCGGATGAATACGCCAAGCAAGTTGAAGCGGGCGGTGTGACCGAATTGGGCGATCTGGGATTGGACGCCAAAGAAGGTATCGCATACCCCGCGCATGTTGCTGAGATTTGCCCAGGCCTGCCGGCATGGGAAGCACTGAAGGACTGCGCACAGAATTTTGCAACGGCAGAGACACTGCCCGCGGGCCGTCTGGTTGATTATCCTGCGGACTGGGGCACACCCGGTGGCGATCGTATGATCGGTCTGGATTTGCCGTTCAAAGCGGTTCCGGCAGGTTCGGAAGGTGCATTGATCGCTGAACTGCGTGCGTCGACCGACAAAAAATCGCCATTGCTGATCACATTCTGGCAGCCACACTGGGCGATGTCGGCCTATGATGTTCAATTCGTTGACCTGCCAGTGGGCGAAGCCGCGTGCTTTGAAGACGCCTCATGGGGTCCAAATCCGAATGCTGTGAATGATTGTGATTTCGCACCATCACGTATTTTCAAAGCGGGCTGGTCCGGCATGGCAGACAAATGGCCAGCGGCGGCTGAAATCCTGACCAACTACCAGCTGGCAGTCGAAGATCAGCAGCCTCTGATGGGTCAGATCGATGTCGACGGTCAATCCGTGGAAGAGGCTGTAGCGGCCTGGATGACTGCGAACGAGGCCACATGGAAGCCCGTCGTCGACGCGGCAACCAACTAAGCGTCAGGCCTCCGGAATGACCTCTCAGACTGGCTCAAGTGAGCCCGCCATCAGTTGCCGGAATGTCTGGCAGGTCTTTGGCCCCAACGCGAAACAAAAACTAGCCGATGCATTGGCCAATTCGGGCGGCGACAGCGATGCCGCCGCCCAAAGCTTGCGCGAAGACGGGTTGATCCCCGCCGTGCAGGACGCGACTTTCGATGTGCACCCCGGTGAGCTTTTCGTGATCATGGGCCTGTCGGGCTCGGGAAAATCGACGATTGTGCGCTGTATCTCGCAGCTGCTGCAGGCCACGGGCGGCGAGATCCTGATCGAGGGTGAAAACCTTGTTGATGCCACCAAGGCGCGGCTGATCGAATTGAGACGCCGAAAACTGGGCATGGTGTTCCAGCATTTTGGACTATTCCCCCACATGACGGTCACCGAAAACGTCGCCTTCCCGTTGAAGATGCAAGGGCAGGGCAAAGCGGACCGCATCAAACGCGCACTTGAGGTGATTGATCTTGTTGGCCTTAAGGGGCGTGAAAACAGTTTCCCGCGCGAGATGTCAGGCGGTCAGCGGCAGCGAGTCGGCATTGCGCGCAGCCTGGCGGTAAATCCTGACATCTGGTTCCTGGATGAGCCGTTTTCAGCGCTTGACCCTTTGATCCGACGTCAGCTGCAGGATGAATTTATCAACATTCAGGCCACGTTGAAAAAATCGATTGTGTTTATCACCCATGACATCGCTGAAGCACTGAAAATTGCGGACCGAATTGCGATCATGCGGGACGGAAAAATCGTACAAATTGGCACGCCGACCGAGATCGTTCTGAACCCGGTTGATGATTACGTCAGCGAGTTTTCCAAGGATGTTGCCAAGGGTCGCCACGCCAAGGTTGCCTCGGTCATGCAGCCCGCAAATGGTGCGGCTGTCGATGGCCCGGTTCTGCGCAAGGACATGACTTTGGAGGCCGCGCTCGCCTCTTGCATCTCACACTACGAACCGGTGCCTGTGCTGGCAGAAGACGGATCCTGTGTTGGCATGGTTGATCCGGCTGATCTGGCCCGTGCATTGCAAGCCGAAGAAACATGATGGCCGATGGTGATATGCCCGCGAGCCGGGGGCTGGGGGCCGTAGCGCTCAGCACCGGGGCTATGGCCGCGCTGATCGCCCTGTTGACCGGTGCGTTTTGTATCGCTTTGGAGCCTATGGCCCCGTGGTTGGTCAAATTTCCAGACGCATGGACTGTACCCGCAGCTGAATGGATTGATCTGGTCCTCACATGGTTCTTGAACCTCATCAAACCGGCAATGCGGGCCGTATCTGCCGTGCTATCTTATCCAATGGACTGGGCGAATATCCTGTTTACGGGCATGCCATGGCCCCTCCTGATCGGGCTGGTGACGGCTCTGGGTTGGTTCATCGGCGGGTTGCCAATGGCGGCCTTGGGCTTTTTGGGCTTGGGCTTCGTTCTGGCCACGGGGTATTGGCTGGAAGGTATGGCGACATTGGCTCTGGTGGCGGTTTCTGTACCATTGGCGTTATTCATGGGTGGGTTGATCGGCGTTCTCGCCAATGAATTCCCACGCTTCAAAGACGCCATACAAACCGTGCTGGACATCATGCAGACGGTGCCAACCTTCGCCTACCTGACACCGCTTCTGTTCCTGTTCGGATTTGGGCCCGTCGTGGGCCTGATTGCCAGTGCGATCTATGCGGCGCCACCGATGGCGCGCAATGTGATCCTGGGTTTGGAGCGGGTCGAAAGCGATATCAAGGAAGCGGCTGTGATGTCGGGCGGCACGCGCTTGCAACAGCTGTTCCTGATCGAAATTCCTTCGGCCAAAACGCAGATCATGGTTGGTGTGAACCAATGCCTGATGGCGGCGCTCAGCATGGTGATAATTGCCGCCGTCATCGGAGGCTTCAAGGACATCGGATGGGAAGTTCTCCTGACCATGCGCAAGGCCTATTTCGGACCCAGTCTCATGGCGGGAATGGTCATCGTGATCTTTGCCATGATCATCGATCGCTACAGTAGCAAACTAGCCTCAGACCGGGTGCGACACAGCCTGCGGGTCGCCGTTGCAATTGCCATGCTGGGCGTGATCGTGGCCGTCGCATCGTGGCGGTCTTTGCCAGATCCGTCGACCATCACGTTGCTTGATCCCGTGTCTGAATGGCTTGATCAGGGTCTCACCGGATTTCTGCGTGAAAACGGCGCCGGTTTGGACGGCCTCAAGAACGGCGCGATGTTCTATGGTCTGCTGCCGTTGAAAATTGGCCTTGATGGGGCGGTGCTTCCCTTCACGTGGGGCTTTTCATGGACATCAGGCATGAGCCTCGCGCTCTTCGCCATTGCGGCCGCTGCAGGACTGATCCTGGCCATGCGCGGACGTGCGACGCTCGGCATCGTGCTGGTGATTGTCGCGGGTATCATCGAGACCGGCGTGGCGGAACTGCCATGGCCCTTTGTCCTGATCGGGGCAGGTGCCATCGGGTGGGTTTCAGGCGGGCGTAAACTTGCCGTTTTTGCCGTGGTCATGCTGGCACTCATCCTGTTCAGCGGCCTGTGGGAGCGCGCATTGTTGTCGCTCTACATGTCCGGCGCCGCAGTCCTGACCTGTGCCGTTGTGGGGGGCGCAATTGGCCTTCTATGTGCGGTCAGCCCGCTGGCATGGCGCGTCGTGTTGCCCATATGCGATATGCTGCAAACCATCCCGCTCTTTGTCTTTTTGATCCCCGTGTTGATGTTCTTTCAGATTGGTGAGTTTTCGGCCTTCCTGGCGATATGTCTCTACGCCATCGTGCCAATGATCCGCTACACCCGCCACGGGTTGATCAACACACCCGATGAAATGATCGAAGCGGCCGTCTCGTCCGGGGCCACGGAGTGGCAGACCATGGTCGAGGTGCGCGCGCCTTATGCCGCGCCGACGATCCTGCTGGGGCTCAACCAGACCATTCTATACGCGTTTGCGATGCTGGTGATTGCGGCCTTGATTGGTACAACGGGTCTCGGCCAATCGATCTACGGTGCATTGGCGCAGGCGGATGTGGGCTTGGGCATCGCGTCCGGTGCGGCCATGGCCATTTTGGCGCTGGTCGCCGACCGTCTGGTGCAGGGATTTGCCGAAGAACGCAGGCAGGCCCTGGGCCTATGACACCACTGGCAGATCGTCCCATGACGCCTGCCATTTTGGCCTTTTTCTCTGCCGCCCTCTGGGGCATCTGGTGGATCCCGATCCGGTATCTGGAAACGCTTGGCATGGACGGCGCTTGGGGCGGCGCGGCGATGAATGCCGGCGCAGCGTTGAGCGTCTTTCTGTGGATGTGTCTGCGCCGCACGCCATTTCGCGTTGGGCTCCACGGTATCATGGGAGCCGCGCTTGTTGGCGTTGCCGTATCGACCTATTCTGTGGCCATCACGATGTCCGATGTGGTGCGGGTGATCCTGCTTTTTTACCTCGCCCCGGCATGGAGCAAAATTATCGAATGGGCGTTTATGGGCCGGGGATGGCATTGGACGTCCAGTCTGACCATTGCGGCGTCCCTCGTGGGTGCATGGCTGGTGTTGGGGGGCGCGTTGTCGCTGACCGGGTTTGGTATCGGTGATGGCCTTGCCGTTCTCTCGGGCATGGCATGGGCGGGCGGTGCCGCCTTGATATTTACAGGCGAGCGTGCCCACGCGGCGGCATTGTCTTTGGTGACCTGCGCCAGCGCCACTGTGATCGGCGTGGGGTTTATCGTGCTGGGGCAGGGCACCGTCTTTTCCGGATCGGCAACATGGACAGGCACTGGCATCGGAGCGCTCGGTGGGCTGATTTATGTTCTGCCAATTATGGTTCTCACGCTTTGGAGCGCGCAGCGCCTGCCACCGGCTACCATTTCGTTTTTGCTGACCGCTGAAATTCTATCGGGAGTCTTGTCAGGGGTTCTCTTGCTGGACGAACCTTTTGGCGCTCTCCAGGCCTGCGGTGCGGTCATGATCCTCTTCGCTGCAGTTGCTGAGGTGCTGAAAGGTCTCAGCCGGAAAGACGCCTGAGCAGCCACAGCCGCACTTGCGCCGATGTCCGCAGTGTCGACCGTGAGAAACGCTTCCTGTGTGCATGGCAGCATTGCATTCTTGTCACTTGTGTCCGGCTCAATTCCACATACTTATTCAAGTGAAGCCGACCAAATTGTCCCGCAAACTGGAGACTGACCAATGAAAAAGATCGATGTCAAACAAGACTACAAACGGTCAAAGTTTCTGATTGTTGCCATGGCGGCCCAGATTGTTGTGGTGTGGGTTATCATGGGTATCTACCTGGCCTGGTTGAACTAAGCGCCAAGTCGTACACGGGGCTGTCCCGGGTCGCTTCCGTGGCGCTTAGAGGGCTGCAAACACGTCGCATTTACAGATTGGCGGCGGTTAGACTTCTCTGCAAAATCACCATTGATGGATCGCCCAACACCAGTCCTTTTGGGCATAAACCAATCGCCCGATATCAGAACCGGTCAAGCAACCGTTGCAGGTAATCGCGTTCGACATCCGACCGGTTGCCTTCGCCCGAGCGGCGGCGAATTTCGTCCAGCAATTCACGCGCGCGTCGGTAGACATCTTCGCCCTGCAACAAGTTATCAGTTGTGTCGCCTCGGGTGCCTTGACCCGGTGTTCGGCCTAACGGGTCCGAACCTTGCTGCCCCAATTGGCTGAACGCTTCGCCCTGACCGCCCTGGCTTTGTTCTTCGGCCAGCGCTTCGCCCATGCTGCGCATCCCGTCGCGCAAGGCTTCCATCGCCTCTGACTGGCGATCAATGGCATCGGCTAAATCCTGATCCCGCAGCGCCTGTTCAGCACCGCGCATTGCCTCATCGGCCTGATCCAGGGCGCCCCGTGCCGTCTCACCGGCCTCACCACCCATGCTGGGCAGGTTACCGCGCTGTCGCTCCAGTTCCCGGCGCAATGCTTCTTGTCGTTCTGCAAGGGATCCCTGGCCGGATTGTGGCTCACCACTACGGCCCTGTTGCGTGCCGCTGCCTTCGCCCTGACCGCTTTGTCCTTCATGGCTCTGGCCTTGTCCCTGACCGCCATTGCGCCCCTGATTGCCTTCGGAATCACCCGCCTGTGCACCGGGATTGTATTGCTCCTGCAGATCGCGGAAGGCCTGATCTGACAGGCCTTGTTGCTCGCGAAGCGTATCGGCCAAACCCTCCATCGCCTCCTGACCGGGCGAGGAGCCGGGACCGCCTTCGGTCACCTGCAT
Source organism: Roseovarius sp. JB2-10 (assembly GCF_055693585.1). Taxonomy (NCBI): domain Bacteria; kingdom Pseudomonadati; phylum Pseudomonadota; class Alphaproteobacteria; order Rhodobacterales; family Roseobacteraceae; genus Roseovarius; species Roseovarius sp. JB2-10. The sequence continues at coordinate 1,474,047 of NZ_CM146337.1, forward strand.
GTTTTCCATCATTTCCTGGAATTCTTCCAACGCCTGTTGCGCCTCGGCAAACCGACCCTGTTCCATCAATTCCTGAATTTCGTCCATCATGTCCTGCAGGTCTTGCTGGGACATTTCCATCATGTCTTGCGGCGTCTGCCCGCGCTGGTCCGTGTTATTCTCGCGCTGCGCCTGCTGTGATTTCTGACGAAGGTAATCCTGCGTCGCATCGCGCAGTTCCTGCATCAACCGGGCGATTTCGTCTTCGGTGGCACCGTTTTTCATCGCCTCGTTCAGCCGGTCCTGCGCAGCCTGCATGCGCTCTAGCGCATCGCCGATGTCTCCGTCTTCCAACAACAGCGCCAAATCCCACATCGCTTGGGCAATCTCATCGCGCCCCTCATCGGAAAAGCGTGCTTCGGTCACCATCTTTTCCAGATCACCCAAAATGACGCGCATTTTCAAATAGGCGCTGTCCTTGCGGAAGAGGCCCGGCTCTGGATCATAAGACACGGCCTTCAGGATTTGGATAACCCGCTTGCCATTGCCCTTGGACCACAAAAGATCGCGTCGCTGTTCGATGATGGCGGCTGCCAAAGGATCAAAGAACCGCCGTGCGGGCAGCTTCATCTGTATCACTTCGCTGTCGCCTGTTTGGCCCTTGGCGTCCATCACCTGCATTTGCATTGTGACCGGCAGATGTGCCCACGGGTGTTCCGACAGATTTTCAATGAGCGTTTCCGAGAAGACCGATCGATCGCCGGCGATCGGCATAGGCAGATCAAGAACGATCGGATCGCGCGGCTCGGGGTCAATTCGCAGGCCGTGGTCCCGCTCCACCGCCGTGAGGTCGAGTGCAAACTGCGCCGTACCGCTTTCCACGCCGTAGTCATCTATGCCACGAAACGGCTGGCTCATCTGACCATCAAAGGTCGTGCGCGCGCCTTCTGGCATCAATTCCACACGGGGTGGTACATCGTTCACGGCCGAAACTTTCCAGGATTGCCCGCCGGGTCCGGCAATACTCAGTTCGCCGTCCTGCAATACGTCAAAACTCTGGTTTGGGTCGGTCGCAGCGCCAAGGTTTTCCGTCCGCTGTGACACGGTTTCCGACACGCTCAATGCACCGACTTCGCCGTAAAGCCGAATGGTGATGCGACTACCCTCAGGCGCCGTAATGCGTGTGTCGATATCGTTCAAATATAGGCTGGGCAGGCCCGTATATGCGGGCGGTTCCACCCATCCTTCCCACGCGGGGCCGGACGCCAGTGCCGCACCTGTACCCGGACCCATCTGCCCCACGGTACCCACGCGCCAAACGGACCCGAACAGCAAGCCGACCACCAAACCCAACAGGGCCACATATCGCAGACCGAAAGGATCGCGTCTCGACAGTTTGAGATCTGGCTCAACGGCTTTGGCTTGTGAGGCGCGGCCGGCCATACGTTTTTGATGCGCGTGCCAGAGCGCTTGAGAGGCCGGGTCATCTTCGCCAATCACTTGTGCGTCGGCCAGTGCGGCCAAAGGACGACCGGGCAGAGCGGCATCAATGCGTGCCATCGCTTCAGACCGGCGGGGCCAACGGAAATGTCGCAGGCCAAAAAATACAGCCACCGCCATCGCGACGGCGACCAGCAGTATGATGCTCCACAAAATCTCAAAGGACAGGGTTTCGTGAAGGCCCAGCAACAGTGCTGCAGCCGCTGTCGCAACCAAGGTCCATAGGGGCCAGAATGCACGAACAACACGCTCCGCAATCAAACCCGCCCATGTCAGGGTTAAAGGCCTGCGCAACCGGTATAAAACCGGGGTCAAAGGGTTATTTTGACGTGCCATCTACCGTACCATTTAGGAGCTTTATGCAAAGATTGCACTAGAGCCACTCAGGGATGGTATCTCGTTTTATCATTTCGTCAAAGGTCGGACGCGGCCGGATGACGGCAAATTGATGCTCATGCACCAGAACTTCGGGGATCAATGGCCGGGTGTTATACTCACTCGACATCACAGCACCGTAAGCCCCGGCACTGCGAAACGCGACCAATTCGCCCTCTGACACCGGTGGCATCATTCGTCCCTTGGCAAAGGTATCTCCGGATTCGCACACCGGCCCCACAATGTCATAGGGGGTTTGTTCGGCCCCTGGGGCGGGTTCTAGCACCGGAATGATGTCATGATAGGCTTCATACATAGCGGGGCGGATCAGGTCATTCATCGCCCCGTCCAGGATCAGGAATTCACGGTCCTCACCGGATTTCACGTAAATCACCTTGGTCACCATCAAACCTGCATTGCCTGCAACCAGACGGCCCGGTTCGATCTCGATCTCGCAGTCCAGATGACCAAGCGTTTCCTTGATCAATGCGCCGTATTCCGTGGGCAAGGGCGGTGCATCGTTGCTGCGCGTGTAGGGAATGCCCAATCCGCCACCCAAATCAAGTCGGGTAATCTCGTGTCCATCCGCGCGCAATTGCTCCGTCAACTCGCCCACTTTCTCATAGGCAAGGCGGAAGGGAGCCAGTTCTGTCAATTGACTGCCGATATGGACGTCAATCCCAATGACCTTCAGACCGGGCAGGCTGGCGGCATGAGCATAGACATCGCGCGCGCGTGCGATTGGGATGCCAAATTTGTTCTCGGATTTGCCGGTTGCGATCTTGGCATGGGTTTTGGCATCCACATCCGGGTTCACACGCACCGTAATGGGGGCCACCTTGCCTAACTCCAGCGCCACCGCGTTCAGCGCGGCCATTTCCGGCTCACTTTCAACGTTGAACTGGCGGATACCGCCGATCAGGGCCTGGCGCATCTCCTCACGGGTTTTGCCGACGCCGGAAAAAACGATGCGTTCTCCCGGAACGCCCGCCGCAATGGCGCGGGCATATTCACCGCCAGACACTACATCCATACCGGCACCTAAATCGGCCAGTGTTTTAAGGATAGCCTGATTGCTGGCCGCCTTCATGGCATAGCAAACCAGATGCGGCATGCCGTCCAACGCTTCGTCAAACAGGCGAAAATGACGTGCTAGCGTGGCAGTGGAATAGACGTAGAAAGGTGTACCCACCTCCGCCGCGATATCGGCGATGGCAACATCTTCGGCGTAAAGCGCGCCGTCATGATAAAGAAAATGGTCCATTGCAACCGCCCTTCACTTTCAACCCCCGCGTCATATCAGACCCGGGGCGCGGTGCAATCGTCTGATTAAGTGAGACGCGCATAGAAAAAGGGCGGCGCCATGCCACCCTTTTCCAGGTATCTTTATGTGATGCTTACGCGTTTTTCTTGCGGCGGCGCGTCATCACACCAAAACCGGTCAATGCGCCCAACAGTAACGGCAGGCTCGCCGGGACGGGGATCTCTCCCATGTCGGGGTCTTCAAACATTAGGCTGTCGATCGATCCGGATTCGGTGCCAAAATCAAATGCCAGGCTAAGGACACCGTCGATGCGGTCGAAAGAAAATACGTTGAAGCCGCGGTCCCGGTCCACCGAAAAGGCACCTACATCAATGCTGCCCATATCGGTCAGCGCGGTCACGGTCAGTGACGCGTCATCAACGATTGTGAACCCGGTGAAAGAAACCGCTTGGCGGAATGCGAATTCGATGATGCCCCCAAAACGGCTGTCATCGGGGGTGCTGCCGGAATCGCTTTCCTGAATGACCAGAACATTGCCGGGACGGAATGTCGGATCAGGCGTATCCGTGCCATCGATAAAGAAGTCTGTTTCCAGATCAGGGTCTGCCGTGCCGGAAAGATTGGTATCGAAAATCCGTGCCTCTCCTACGCCAGTTAAAGCACCGGTGTTGTCGCGCTCATCTGCACTGACGGAGGCGCTGATCAATCCGTCATCTGAGGTGACCACATTAACGAGGTCGCCATTGTTGAAGTCCTCAAAGTCAATGGTGCTTGCGGTTGCAGCAACAGGGGCGAATGTTGCAGCAACAAGTGCTGTAATTGCGAGTTTTTTCACGATTAATCTCCCAAACGATCATTTCCCGCAGCTGAAAATACAACTGCTGGTTATTCCGTTATTTTGGAGAACCGGTGGAAAAACAACCGTTCGCGGGCGGCTCTAGTACTGATGAGCGAAAAACCGTCGCCTCGGTCGATTCAATCGGCTGGTTTCAGCCTAAAGTAGAAATAAAGCGGCAATCCGCAGCTTACGCCGATGCAAAAAGTCGCGGGAATCACCGCCAGGTAGCGCCATTCCTTGCGCGTAAACGCTTCTTTTATCACCCAGACCGTCAGCGCGACGGCGGCAATTGTGAGGTCCCAGACCAGTCCACTGGAGGCATCATTGGCATGCCACGCCTCAACCATCGCGCCAAGGTCATAGCCGTTGGCGTTAAACCAACTCAGGAAGTAATACATCGGATGGATTGCGCCCCATATCGCGAGCGCCAGAAACAGCCACCTCACAGACCCAGACCAACCCCGACAGTCCATTTGCCGCGAGTAGCAGAGGCGCGGGTGCTGACATGGGTGCCGCTGCTGCCGACGCCGACGGTTGTCGACACAGACGGGCGAATGGGCGGGCCATCGGCACCGCAGGCCGAAACCACGCTTGCAATGATCAAAACAGCAATCACTCTCATAACAGCACCTCTTTCCAGCGGGCGATCTGCGCACGCACCTGATCGGGCGCTGTGCCGCCATAGCTTGTGCGTGATGCGACAGAATTATGTACGCCCAACACGTCGAATATATCATTTGTGATTTCAGAATGCACGGATTGCATCTGTTCCAGCGTCAGGTCCGGCAGGTCGCCGCCCGCCTCTTCGGCCATCGCAACAAGGCTGCCGGTGACATGATGCGCCTCGCGGAAAGGCATGCCCGCAACCCGAACCAGCCAGTCAGCGAGGTCTGTCGCAGTGGAAAATCCACTGCCCGCCGCAGCTTCGAGGGTATCACGATTGGCCGACATGTCGCGCACCATCCCCTCCATGGCGGCCAGCGCTAGCATCAGGTTGTCAGCGGCATCAAAAACCTGCTCCTTGTCCTCCTGCATGTCCTTTGAATAGGCCAGCGGGAGGCCCTTCATCACGGTCATAAGGGCGACATTTGCCCCAAAAATCCGGCCGATTTTTGCGCGGATCAGCTCCGCGGCGTCCGGGTTTTTCTTTTGCGGCATGATCGATGATCCGGTGGAGAACCTGTCGGACAGCACCACAAACCGGAACTGGGCCGATGACCAGATGACCAGCTCTTCGGCCATACGGCTCAGATGCATGGCGCAGATGCTGGCAGCGCTCAGGAATTCCAATGCAAAATCGCGATCACTGACCGCATCCAGTGAATTTGCCGCCGGACGATCAAACCCCAATTCCTGGGCGGTCATGCCGCGGTCAATCGGAAAGGACGTTCCGGCCAGAGCGGCCGCACCAAGAGGGCATTCGTTCATCCGTGCCCGTGCGTCGCGCATACGGCTCAGATCGCGGCCCAGCATTTCCACATAGGCCATCATGTGGTGGCCCCACGTCACCGGTTGAGCCACCTGCAGATGCGTAAAGCCCGGCATCACCCAATCTGCGCCTGCCTCGGCCTGGGTCAAAAGCGCTTTCATCAGTGCTTGCAGCGCGCCATCCACGGCGTCCAGTTGGTCGCGCACCCAAAGCTTGAAATCCGTCGCCACCTGGTCATTGCGTGACCGTCCGGTATGAAGCCGCCCTGCGGGTTCTCCGATGATCTCCTTCAGGCGAGCCTCAACATTCATGTGGATGTCTTCCAGCGCGGTCGAAAACTCGAACTTACCGTCGTTGATCTCTGACAAGACCGTGAGCAGGCCTTCCCTCATCGCCTTGGCATCACTATCACTTACGATGCCCCTGGCTGCCAACATCGCGGCATGGGCCCTTGAGCCGGCAATATCCTGCGCCGCCATTCGCTGGTCGAACCCGATTGAGGCATTGATCGCCTCCATGATCGCGTCCGGCCCCGCGGAAAAGCGGCCACCCCACATCTGGTTCGAGGTCTTGTTGGTCATGTCCTACCCTTTGGAGGGAAAATGAAAGTCTTTGGTTCGCTCGTCCTTTATATGGCCCTAGCCTTTGGTGCAAATACTGCCATGGCTGATGTTTCGGATATTGCCGCCCTGCGAGAAGGCGACATGAAAAAGCTGAACCTGCATTCTGAACCGCGCGCCGTCAGCGATGCGACCTTCATCCACGAAGACGGTGGTGACGCCACACTGGCGGATTACAAAGGCCAATACGTGGTTTTGAATTTCTGGGCGGTCTGGTGCCCCCCGTGCAAAAAAGAAATGCCCATGCTTTCCGATTTACAGACCGAGCTTGGCAGCGATGATTTCAAGGTGGTCACGCTGGCTGCTTTACAAAATCCCCCGGCGGCGATGAAGAAGTTTTTTGATGAGCGGGGCATTGATAATTTGCCCCTGCACCGTGATCCAAAGAATGCTGTTGGACGCGACATGGGTATTTTTGGCCTGCCTGTTACCCTGATCCTTGACCCGGAAGGCCGTGAAATAGGCCGTCTTCAAGGTGAGGCGGACTGGAGCTCGGACAACGCAATCGAAATCTTGCGCGCCCTGATGGACCGTGGCGAGGCCAGTTAAAGCAAGGGCGTGATGCCGGTCTGCTGAACGGCACCACGCGTTGCGATGTATCTGATACCGGGGTGGGGTGGCAGATTACTCGGCAATTTGATCCTTGGTGACATCCCCGGCAGGCGGTGTGGTTCCGTGCGTGGGCCAGTCGCTGGGGAAACTCGAGCTGCCTACGATAAAGGCATGCGCCGGGAGTGTGAGGGCTGTCAGAAAAGCCACAACCAAAGCAATGCGTGTCATAACGATCTCTCCAAAATGATGTCTTGGTGAGATGAAGGTGGTTCATCGGACGCGGCACATCCTATTCATTCTGAAATCGACGCGTATTTTGCGGGATCAACGCGGATTTTCAGGAATCAACCAGCTCTGCGGCCAAAGCATCGCGCCTGTAGTCGCGTGGGCTGGTGCCGGTCAGCGACCGAAATGCCTTGTTGAACGGCCCCAGAGAGGCAAAACCGCAATCATAGGCAATTTCAAGTATGGTTTTCTGCGCCTTTTCAGGAGCTGAGAGCTCGGCTCGTGCGGCATTTATCCGGTAGCTGTTGATGAAGGCAGGAAAGTTGCGAAATCCCAACTCGCTGTTGATGACCTGGCGCAATCGATGCTCGGGCACACCCAGTTCTTCCGCCAGCGCGCCAATGGTCAGACCTTCGCGCCGCCAGAACTCTTCTGACATGGCCGTTTCTAGTTTGGCCAACGTGTATGTGTCGGCCTGTGCGGCACCGCTCACCGGCTTGCGCCCCGGTTTTGCATCGCTGAGCCACAGGCCACTCTCTGGCCGAAGCGACCAGATTGCAAACCCGGCAGCCAGCGCAAAAAAGGCGGATGACTGACCCAACAGGACAATGGTTGGCATATTGTCCGGTTCGACCAGTATCTCGACGATGATGATGACGATGCCCAAGACAACCATCGCCGTCATGAAAACAGGCCGAAACTGTCGTCGCTTTTCAACAAGATCATCGCCAGCGGTCATCAAGGTCGCCCACAGCAGGGCGAGATGCAAAACCAAGGCCATCGAGTGGCAAACGAAATCCATTACCGGGTAATTATGCGACAAACTGCTGGCAAGAACCGTGAGGCCGGCAAACATATACCACGGCCAATGCCGCCCCGGCGTGTCCAGAAAGATATCCAGAACCATCCACGTGAATGACAGGGTCATCATGACCGCCCCGAAGACGCCGATATTAAAGATCACGGGGGGTAGTTCGTATTTGAAGGTCGATGAGACCAACAGGTAGCCCATGACGCAGAAACCCATTGCAGCCACAGAATACGATTTTGCACGGGTCTGCGGGTTGCGCATCAAGACGATGGAAACCACCAAGATGATCCCGATCGTATTTCCCCGTAACAAAGTGTCCAGTATGGCCAGCACGCGCCCTGCCTTCGCAAATAATCCCGATAGCAGATAGCGTAGAGACACTGTTCATTCTCGTCAAAAACTGGAAGAGCAGGATTTTTCAGAAATCAACCTGTTTTGGTGGGCCAGATTGGCCGAAAATTGACCATTCCTGATTTTCGCCTCACACTTGAAGGAAAAGGGCGAGGGATTCATATGGAAAGCGTGGCCTTTACCACGGAAATGGCCGTCGTCGTCGGCGCGCTGGCATTCACCGTTTTCCTGTTTGTTTCTGAAATTATCCGTGTGGATCTGGCCGCTATTTTGGTTTTGGTGCTGATTGGCATCCTGTCCTACATCCCGGGGCTCGAGAACGTTGCCGATGTGAACCACCTCTTCGACGGGTTCGCCTCCAACGCGGTGATTTCAATCATCGCCGTGATGATCGTGGGCGCTGGGCTCGACAAAACCGGCATAATGAACAAGGTCGCAGCACAGATACTCAAGCGCGGCGGAACCACCGAAGCGCGGGTGATGCCCATCGTGTCCGGAACCGTTGGGTTTATTTCCAGCTTTCTGCAAAACGTTGGTGCGGCGGCCCTTTTTCTGCCCGTGGTCAGCAGGATTTCCGCCCGCACCGGTATCCCGCTGTCGCGCCTTTTGATGCCCATGGGGTTTTGCGCCATTCTGGGCGGCACCATGACAATGGTCGGCTCATCGCCCCTGATCCTTCTCAATGATCTGATCCGCACCGCCAACGAAGGCCTGCCTGCCGATGCCCAGATGGAACCCTTTGGCCTCTTCTCCGTCACCCCGATTGGGGCGGCGTTAATTCTGACAGGGATCTTGTATTTCTTTTTTCTGGGCCGGTTTGTTCTGCCCGGAAGCACGAAGGTCGAAGCATCGCAAGGACAAGGGACGTCGGAATACCTGGACCGTGTCTATGGGTTGAAGGCGGCCGTTTTCGAAGTAGATGTACCGGAAAACAGCCCGTTGGTGGGGCAAATCCTGGCTGACATAAATCTGGAAAACAACCTCTATATCATCTCAACATTTTATCGCGGCAAAGTGTCGATGGTACAGATTCTGACCGCCGAAATCGCAGCCCCCTGTCGGCTGGCGATCATTGGCAAAGAAAACGTTGTGCGCAGCTTTGCCGAAAAGTTCGGACTATATATCCGGCCCAGCCTTGATGTTTTTGCTGAGGAGTTTGCGCAAACGAATGCCGGTATCGCTGAAATCGTGATCCCACCGGACAGCAAACTGATCGGTAAATGCCCCCGCGATCTGCTTTTGAGAAAAACCTATGGTCTGAGCCTTCTGGCCATTCACCGCGGCGAAGAAAACCTGAGCCATGTTGAATACGGTGAACATAAGCCAACCGCGATTGGGCTGGTGCCGTTTCAATCCGGCGATATGCTGGTTGCCCATACGCGTTGGGACAACCTGGTCCGTATTAAGCATGACCGCGACTTTGTGGTTGTAACCGCCGATTTCCCGCAGGAAGAACTGCGCCCGAAAAAGGTCGGCTGGGCGCTCTTTTTCTTTCTCGTGTCGCTGACGATGATCCTGTTCACTGACGTGCGCTTATCGCTCTGCCTGCTGACCGGTGCGGTCGGGATGATGTTGAGCCGGGTCCTGAGTATTGACGAGGCGTACCGTGCCGTTGGATGGAACACAGTCTTTTTGCTGGCCAGTCTCATCCCGCTGGGTCAAGCCGTTCAAAACACCGGTACGGCGGAATGGATTGCGCAACAAATCCTTGTGGCGTTGGACGGTTGGCCCCTATGGGCGTTGCAGACGGGTATCGCAATCCTTGCCACCGCGTTTTCGCTGGTGATGTCCAATGTCGGGGCCACGGTTTTGCTGGTGCCGTTGGCTGTGTCCATCGCCGTGGCCGCTGGCGGTGACCCTGCAATTTTTGCACTGACCGTCGCCATTTCGACATCGAATTCCTTCATCATCCCCACCCATCAGGTGAATGCTTTGATCATGGGTCCGGCGGGGTACAAAGTGACAGATTTCGTGCGGTCGGGCGGGATCATGACAATCCTCTTCCTGATCGTTTCCATGGTGATGCTGAACATTATTTTTTGACACAACCGATGATGGCCAATGGCGTCCCGCTCGGGCTATGATGCTCAAAAATCTTGATCCGGAGAACGTCACATGAAAACAGCCATCGTCACCGGGGCGGCGCGCGGTATTGGTTTGGCCGCGACGCGTCAATTTCTCGATCAGGGGTGGCGCGTTGTGATGTTGGACAGGGACGCGCCGGCCCTCGAAAGCGCAGCGCTTGGTTTGTTGAATGTTGAACCCGTTGTTGCTGATGTGTCATCGCCAGAACAGGTGGCGCAGATCACCGCTCAGCTCATTGAGAGTTGTGACAGCATTGATGCCCTTGTGAACAATGCCGGTGTCGCGGATTTTGGACCCATAGCCGAAACTGATTTCCAGCGGTGGCGACAGGTCATGGAAACCAATCTGGATGGCGTATTCCTGATGTCGCAAGCCTTGCGCGAAAGCCTTTGTGCGTCGCAGGGCGCGATGGTGAACATCGCATCCATATCTGGCCTGCGAGCCAGCACCCTGCGCGTGGCATATGGCACGTCAAAGGCGGCGGTCATGCACCTGACCCAACAACAGGCCGTCGAAATGGGAGAACATGGCGTGCGGGTCAATTGTGTTTGCCCGGGACCGGTGGATACGAAACTTGCTATGGCAGTTCATACACCGGAAATCCGCGCGGCCTACCATGATGCTATCCCGCTGAACCGTTACGGCACCGAAGATGAGATTGCCGCGATGATTACATTTCTGTGTTCACCCGCGGCCAGTTTTGTGACCGGCCAGATCATTGCTGTTGACGGCGGATTTCAGGCTACGGGCATCGGCCTGCCAGGCTTGCGGTAAGCGCTTAAAAATTCACCTGCTTGCCGCTCAAAACTTCGAAGGGTTCAAGCGTGTCTTTGTTGACCCAGGCGTAACCATCATTGGTGATCATTACCTTATAGGGTGTCCAGCCGGTGTTTTCCCACCAACTGTCATATTCATTCGTATCTTCCTTGACGCGCCATTTGCCCCGGCTGGGTGGGCCGTCATCCGGAACGTAAACCGTAAATCCGCTGTCGCCGTAATATTGCCGGTACGTGGTACCTGACCATGTGCCGACGATGGTGTTTCCGGACAGCAATGCTTGAATTTGGCCGGCGGTGGCTTGCACGGTGCCAGCATTTTGTGTGTCACCTGCCAGAGCGGGCAAAGCACAAAAGGCCAGTGACGCAAGTGCCATAAACGATCTGCGAAACATACAACACTCCTTTAGGTTCGAGCGGTCAGCGTCGCATCTTTGATGTGTAATGGCGAGTCACGACGGGGTGATCAGAATGGCCCGGAAGTCATTAACATTTGTGAGCGTCGGACCGGTGATAACCTGATCTCCAATGCGCCCGAAAAATCCGTGTGCGTCATTTTCAGCGAGGGCCTGTGCCGCATCCGAAGCTTTGCTCAGAGTGTCTGGTCCGATGACCGCGCCAGCCACTTCCGCAGCGCCGTCCACGCCGTCTGTATCGCAGGCAATCGCGTGAATGCCGGGCGCCCCTTCCAGCGCAAGCGCCAGTGCCAACGCAAATTCTGCGTTGGGCCCGCCAATGCCATCGCCGCGACGGGTGACGGTCAGTTCGCCACCGGACAGGAGCAGGAGAGGTGCCGCATCCCGGTTCATGCCCGATTGCAGCGCGAGTGCCTGTTTGGCCTGTGCGCGCGCGACGTCACGCGCCTCGCCTTCCAACGCATCGCCGAGAATTTGGACAGCGACCCCCTTGGCCTGTGCCACGTCGGATGCCGCCTGCAAGGATTGCGCCGGTGCCGCGTAGATCACGTTTTCAACTGTGCTGAGCCGGACATCGTCTGGCGGCAGCGGCGCGCCACCCGCCTCTAGATACCGTTTGATCGTATCAGCCGGCGTGACGCCCCAATGCGCAAGCGCGGCCAAAGCGCGCGCGGCATCGCCGCTATCTCCGACGGTTGGTCCGCTGGCAATGTCTCCTGGGTCGTCCCCGGGCACGTCCGAAATCATCAAGGCCAGCATCTTCGACGGATACGCGGCTGCGGCCAGTTTGCCGCCCTTGACGGCCGAGATTTGTTTGCGAATGCCATTGATCTCGCCAATCGGGGCGCCACTGGCCAGAAGTGCGTTGGTCAATGCCTGTTTTTCTTCCAGCGTGATATCTCCCGCTGGGGCATTCAACAAAGCCGACCCGCCGCCAGAAATCAAAGCCAGCACAAAATCATCAGGGCCCGTCTCTTCAACCATTGCCAACATGCGGCGTGTGGCTTGCATCCCCGCGTCATCCGGCACGGGATGGGCGGCTTCGACAATTTCGATCCCCGCACAGGGCCGCGCGTATCCGTAGCGCGTGATGACCAATCCCTCGCAGGGGCCATATTCGGCCTCGACAGCTTCGGCCATACGCGCACTGGCTTTTCCCGCGCCGATGACGATCAATCGACCTTTGGGTTTGGGTGGTAAGGCTGCGCTCAAACTGCGTATTGGGTCAGCCACTTCGACTGCGCGATCAAAGAGATGGCGCAAAAAGACAAAGGGTTCAGTCATCGGGGATCTTTCAAGCGAGTCACGTTGTGGCAACATTAGCGCTAACAATTGCGCGTTAACAGGTCTCTTGCCGTAAAATTCCGGCAACCCGTTGCCATGCGGTGTTCGCGTTCGCTCACGTATGTCAGTTTGAGTTCAGGCCACTCAGGCCTTGGGGGGCGTCCCCCAAACCCCCGCGTGAACGGAATCAAGGGTGTGTCACGCCTGAGGTGTTCCGCGAGGAGGACACCGGAGGTGAGACGACGAGATATCCAGAGTGCGCATGCGCGTACGCAATTTGATCATGCCCTCAACTTGACAAAACCCATAGGGCGCGCGACAGACCCCGCCATGTTCATGTCCTTTCTTCAAGTGGCCTTGGGTGGTGCAATTGGCGCGTCAATGCGATTTGGCGCAGGTATGGCCGTGGCAAGAGCTGCCGGTCAAAGCTTTCCGTTGGCGATCCTGCTGGTCAACGTCATCGGTTCATTCCTGATGGGGTTGTTTGTGGTGTACGCCGTGCAGCGTGGCGTTGAGCATCTCAATCTCTTTGTTTTGACCGGCATCCTGGGTGGATTCACGACGTTTTCTGCCTTTTCTCTCGAAGCATTCACTCTGTTTGAACGCGGACAGGTCGGATCGGCTATCGTCTATGTGCTTTTGTCAGTGTTTTTGTCGATCGCGGCATTGGCGTTGGGGGTCTGGATGGCCAGAGGGATTTGGGCATGAGCCGGGTTCAGATGCTCACAATTGAGGCCGATGACGCGGATCAGCGGCTGGACCGTTGGTTGCGGCGCCAGTTTCCGCATCTTGGGCAGGGTCGGATCGAAAAGATGTGCCGAAAAGGCGAATTGCGCGTCGATGGCGGGCGGGTCAAACCAGCGACACGTCTGAGTATGGGCCAGCAGGTCCGCATTCCGCCGCTACCGGACCCAAATGCGCCGAAACCGGACTACGGCTCTCGTGTCTCTGAGGCAGATGCGAAACTAATCCAGTCGTGCGTGATTTACCGCGACGATGATGTGATCGTTTTGAACAAACCACCAGGATTGCCGGTGCAGGGCGGATCAAAGCAAGCGCGGCATGTGGATGGCCTGGCCGAAGCGCTGCGGTTTGGATGCGAAGAAAAACCCAGGCTGGTTCACCGGTTGGACAAAGACACTTCGGGGGTTCTGGTTCTCGCACGCACCCGCCTTGCGGCAAAGGGGCTGACCGCAGCTTTTCGCCACCGGGCCACGCGCAAGATTTACTGGGCGGTGATTGCGGGCGTGCCTTTGCCGCGTATGGGCACAATAAAATACGGGCTTGTCAAAGCGCCCGGACACGGCGCGAAGGGCGAGGGTGAAAAGATGCTTTGCCTGCATCCCCGCGATGTGGATGCAACGCCGGGTGCCAAACACGCCACGAGCGACTATGCCGTTCTGGATGCCGCGGGCAGCCGTACGGCCTGGGTGGCCCTGAGCCCGATCACCGGCCGAACGCACCAATTGCGCGCGCATATGGCAGAGATGGGTCATCCTATCATTGGTGATGGGAAATACGGCGGCTCGGGTCAGGAGAATTTGGGCGATGGCTGGGGCGCGCAGTTGGGTGGTGACATCAGTCGGAAACTGCACCTGCATGCGCGCACGCTGATGATTGAACACCCGATCACCAAGGCCATTCTTCATCTGACAGCCCCGTTGCCACCCCATATGACGCACACGTGGGAGACGTTTCAGTGGCAGCCCACGGACGCGCCGGAAGATCCCTTCGAGGCGGCGTGATGACGACGGCTAAACATCTGATCATCTTTGACGTGGATGGCACGCTTGTGGACAGTCAGGGCGATATTCTGGCCGCCATGACCCACGCCTTCGAGCGAGCCAACCGGACAGTTCCGACCGAACGTGACATTTTGGGCATTGTTGGTCTGTCTCTGGATGTTGCGATCCGGCAGCTTGCGCCGGACGCGCCTGACGAGATCAACGCGCAAATGGTGGACTGGTATAAAGAGGCGTATCTGCATCTCAGGGCCAAAGCCGGGGCCGCACAATCGTCGCCGCTTTATCCGCATGCACGCGCAACCCTTGAGCAACTTCACGGCGATCCGGATGTAATCCTCGGGGTGGCGACGGGCAAATCCCGTCGTGGTCTGGACAAGCTCTTGGAGGCACATGGGCTGGGAGACTTCTTTGTGACGCAGCAGGTCAGCGACAATGTCCCGTCCAAACCGCACCCTGCCATGTTGCATGCGGCGCTGGCCGAAACCGGGATGGATGCCTGCAATGCGGTGATGATCGGGGACACCAGTTTCGACATGGAAATGGCACGATCGGCGGGAATGTGCGGCATTGGGGTCAGTTGGGGATATCACCCCCGCGATCGCCTTGTTGCTGCGCACCACATTATCGATGATTTCCGTGATTTGACGATCTGTTTGAAATCGGTCTGGGATAAGCGGTCATGAGTGATTGGAAACTCAAACGATTTTGGGACACGGCGAGCGTGTCACCCAACGAAACCGGATTTGCCATTTTGTTGGATAACCGACCGGTCAAAACGCCAGCGAAGGCGTCTTTGGTTGTGCCCGCCCAAGCCCTCGCGGACAAAATTGCCGAAGAATGGAACGCGGTCGACGACCAGATTGACCCGGCCAACATGCCGTTCACACGCTCCGCAAACGCGGCCATCGACAAGGTGACCCATCAACACGCTGAAGTCGCCGACATGCTGGCGGCCTATGGGGATGCCGATCTGATCTGCTACCGGGCGGATGGTCCGGAAAATCTGGTGCAGCGCCAGGCAGAGGCTTGGGACCCGCTCCTGGCCTGGGCGGAAACAGCATTGGGGGCGCAATTGCAGACGGTGCAGGGCGTTATGCACGCTCCGCAAAATCCACAGAGTTTGGACGTGTTGAAACAGCAGGTTCACGCGCTGGATACATTTGCGCTAACAGCTTTTCATGACCTCGTTAGTCTTTCTGGCTCGTTGGTTATCGGTTTTGCGGCATTGCATGATGTCCACGACGCGGGGAAACTTTGGCATTTGTCGCGAATAGACGAGACGTGGCAGCAAGACCAATGGGGCGAAGATGAAGAAGCCATTGAAATGGCCGCAAAGAAAGAATCAGACTTTTTGCACGCCAAGTTCTTTTACAATCTTTCCCGTTCATCCGGGTAAGGGGCCGGGATGTCGGTTTCCGCAAGGTAAACTATACTGAATTCCCATGGTTTTTCGTGAACTTGGTCTTGACGTTTTGTGATGAATCCACACACACTCACGGGCACTGAGGGGTCAACGCCCCATTTACAGTATCGCCCCGGTCCGTAAAGGGCCGTACGAACCACCCCCAAAGGGTGGACAATCAGGAAGAGGTAAAAAATGAAAAAATCCGTATTTTTTGGCGCGCTCACGCTCGCCGGCCTGGGTGCCGGTGTCGCAGCGGCTGGTACGCTGGATGATGTGAAGCAACGCGGCAAACTGAACTGCGGTGTGACCACCGGTCTGGTCGGCTTTGCAGCGCCAGATGCAAATGGTGAATGGAAAGGCTTCGACGTTGGCGTATGCCGTGCTGTTGCCGCTGCCGTTCTGGGGGATGCGTCCGCTGTTGAATTCGTGCCGACAACAGGCAAAACGCGCTTCACAGCGCTGGCCTCCGGTGAAATCGATATGCTGGCCCGTAACACCACATGGACATTCTCGCGTGACGTGGACCTGAAGTTCACATTCGTTGGCGTGAACTACTATGACGGCCAAGGCTTCATGGTTCCAAAAGATCTGGGCGTTGGCTCGGCCAAAGAACTCGACGGCGCAACCGTCTGCATCCAGACCGGTACAACAACCGAGCTGAACCTGGCCGATTTCTTCCGTGCCAACAACATCAGCTACGAGCCTGTGCCAATCGAAACCAACGCAGAAGCACAACAGCAATATCTGGCTGGTGCCTGTGACGTTTACACCACGGACGCCTCGGGTCTGGCCGCGACACGCGCCACATTCGAAGATCCTGCTGGTCACGTCCTGCTTCCAGAAATCATCTCGAAAGAGCCTCTGGGTCCGCTTGTTCGCCATGGCGACAACGAGTGGGGTGACGTCGTGCGCTGGACGCTGAATGCGCTGATCACAGCTGAAGAGCTGGGCGTAAGCTCGGCCAACGTTGCAGACATGAGCTCTGCAGCTGGCAACAACCCTGAAATCAACCGCCTGCTGGGCACCGAGGGTAACCTGGGTGAGATGCTTGGTCTGTCGGCTGACTGGGGCGCCAAAGCCATCATGGCTGGCGGCAACTACGCCGAGCTGTTCGAGAAGAACATCGGTGAAAACACTCCAATCGGTCTGGCCCGTGGCCTGAACGCACAGTGGACCGATGGCGGCCTGATCTACTCACCGCCCTTCCGCTAAAATCCAAAAAGTTAAGGGCGCGGTAATCACCGCGCCCTTTTCCTATCTGTCGAACAAACACCTGAGCATGTACAGGAGCGAGGCACACCTCGCCGGGATAAAAGCTTGGGGGCAATCAGGGATACGTCTTTATGACAACCATTACCGACCCTCCGAAGGAGTCGTTTCGGTTATCGCAACTCATTTACGATACCCGCTACCGATCTTTAACATTTCAAGCCATTGCCGCGCTCGTTCTGGCGTTGTCCATTTGGTACCTCGGCAATAACCTGATCCAGAACCTGCGCGCTGCGGGCCTCAACATCTCCTATGATTTCTTGAGAGACCCCGCCGGGTACGACATCAACCAGCGACTGGTTGAATATGACAGCCAATCCTCACATGCCAAGGCGGCAATTGTCGGTGTTCTTAATACGCTGCTTGTTGCCTTTCTGGCGTGTATCACCGCGACGATCTTTGGTGTTCTGGCCGGTGTCATGCGGCTGTCGAACAACTGGCTCGTCTCCAAGATCATGGCGGTTTATGTCGAGATTTTCCGCAATATCCCGGTTCTGATCTGGATCATCATCATCTTCACCATCATGACGGCCGTGTTGCCCGGCCCGCGGGCGTTCCGCGGTGATGAGCCTGAAGCCTCGATGTTGATGAACGCATTTGCCTTTACCAACCGCGGTATCTACATCCCTGCACCCGTCTGGGCCCCGGGCTCCATGGTCGTGGTCGCTACCTTCCTGGCGTCTTTGGTCGGGATCTTCGCATACCGGCGCTATGCCACCAACCTGCTCTACGCCACCGGGCGCCTGTTGCCGGTTCTGTGGCCCTGCGTTGCAATGTTCTTTATCCCGGCCATTCTGATGTTCTTCATCATGGGCAAGCCCATCGGTCTGGATTTACCCGTTCTCAAAGGGTTCAACTTTACCGGCGGGATCAAGGTTGGCGGTCCGCTGATTGCCCTTTGGTTTGCGTTGTCGATCTACACGGGCGCCTTTATTGCGGAAAACGTGCGCGCTGGTATTCAGGCCGTCTCCAAAGGCCAGACAGAGGCCGCCTCTGCCTTGGGCCTGCGCCCGGGTCGCGTCATGAACCTTGTGGTTCTGCCGCAGGCGTTGCGCGTGATCATTCCACCGTTGATTTCGCAATATCTGAACATCACCAAAAACTCCTCACTGGCGATTGCCGTGGGGTACGCAGATATCACTGCGACCCTTGGTGGTATCACGCTGAACCAGACAGGTCGTGCAATCGAATGCGTGCTGCTCTTGATGTTGTTCTATTTGACGATCTCGTTGCTGATTTCAGCCTTCATGAACGTCTACAACAATTCAATCAAACTGAAGGAGCGCTGAGCCATGTCAGATACACAAGCACACTCAGTTTCCTTCGTACGTGAAACGACAATTCCGGAATCGCCGCCTCCGGCAGCGGAAACCGGGATCGTCAAATGGCTGCGTCAAAACCTGTTCGCCACACCGGCCAACAGCGTATTGACCATCGTTGCGCTCTACCTGATCTATCTGGTGTTGGCGCCTTCGGTACCTTGGATCATGAACGGTGTCTGGAGCGCGAACAGTCTCGCAGAATGCCGTGAAATCCTTGATGGCACATCCGGTGCGTGTTTCGCCGTGTTGTCGGAACGCTTGCCGCAATTGCTCTATGGCTTCAAATACCCGACCGATGAGTACTGGCGGCCAAATCTGGCCTTCCTGTTGCTGTTCATTGCGGCAGCGCCGGTGCTGTTCTTCGACCTGCCGCGCAAAATGCTGATCTTTACGGGCCTGTACCCGTTTATCGCATATTGGCTGATTTGGGGGGCAGTATTCTGGTCCCGATCGTCGCCTTGTTGGGCTTTCTTGGCGGTGCGCTGGTCTATCAACGCTTCGTTAAATCCAGCTTCGCAGCCGGTTTCTTTGGTGCAATCGTCACGGCCTTCGTGATCTGGACCATCGCAGGCATGATCATTCCGGACAACGCGTCGGATAATGCGATGCTGCCAGCGGTACCAAGCCGTGATCTGGGCGGCTTCATGCTCAACATGATGTTGGGTGTGACCTGTGTGTCCTTGTCCCTTCCCATCGGGATTGCCTTGGCGCTCGGCCGTCAGTCCGACATGCCGCTGATCAAATGGGTCTGTGTGATCTTCATCGAGTTCATTCGCGGTGTGCCTTTGATCACGCTGCTCTTTGTGGCTTCGGTGATGCTGTCCTATTTCTTCCCGCCGGAAAGCACGGTGGATCTGTTCCTGCGCGTTGTCATCATGATCACGATGTTCTCCTCGGCCTACATCGCCGAGGTGATCCGGGGTGGTCTGGCCGCCTTGCCCAAGGGACAATATGAGGGCGCGGACAGCCTCGGCCTTGATTACCCGCAAGCCATGCAACTCATCATTCTGCCGCAAGCGCTCAAGATCTCCATCCCGGGGATCGTGAACGTCGCGGTGGGTCTCTTCAAGGACACCACACTCGTCTCGGTCATCTCGATGTTTGACCTTGTGGGTATGATCCGCGGACCGATCCTCGCCTCGACGGAATGGAACGGCGTCTACTGGGAGCTTCTCGGCTTTGCCGCGCTTCTCTTCTTCGTCGTCTGCTATGGCATTTCACAATACTCGCAATGGCTGGAACGCCGTCTTGCGACCGATCATCGATAAGGAGGCCAGAAAATGGCTGAATCTGCACAAATGAAGGTCTCCGACGAGATCGCGATTACCATCCAGAACATGAACAAGTGGTACGGTTCTTTCCACGTGCTGCGTGACATCAACCTGACAGTCAACCGCGGTGAGCGGATCGTGATCTGCGGCCCGTCCGGTTCGGGTAAATCCACGCTGATCCGGTGCATCAACGCGCTGGAAGAACATCAGCAGGGCAAGATCGAAGTAGATGGAACGGTCCTGTCGAATGACCTCAAGAACATCGACAAGATCAGGTCAGAAGTTGGCATGTGCTTCCAGCATTTCAACCTTTTCCCGCATCTGACCATCTTGGAAAACTGTACGCTGGCCCCGATCTGGGTGCGCAAGACGCCCAAGAAAGAGGCCGAAGAAACGGCGATGCATTTCCTGGAAAAGGTCAAGATTCCCGATCAGGCCATGAAGTACCCCGGACAGCTCTCCGGCGGGCAACAGCAGCGGGTGGCGATTGCGCGTTCACTTTGCATGCGGCCTCGGATCATGCTCTTCGACGAGCCCACATCAGCGCTCGACCCCGAGATGATCAAAGAGGTGCTCGACACAATGATCGAGCTGGCCGAAGAAGGCATGACCATGCTCTGCGTGACCCACGAGATGGGCTTTGCCCGTCAGGTTGCGAACCGCGTGATCTTCATGGACCAAGGCCAGATTGTTGAGCAAAACGAGCCGGAAGAGTTCTTCAACAACCCGCAGAGCGAGCGGACACAGTTGTTCCTGAGCCAAATTCTCGGCCACTGACCGGCCCGTCAAAAACGCGAAAACCCCGTTGGTTTTGCCAACGGGGTTTTTTGTTGCCCACATACATGCGGGCAAACGGATTGATCTCAGCGATCAGAGTTTGAGTTCCATCTCGGTGAACCCGAAGATTTCGTTGTCTTTCGACTTCGATGCATTTGCGGCCGCAACGCCAAGACCGCAGATCGGGCAAAGTACAGCAACGCCAACGGCTGATCCCGTGCGCGCCTTCTTGGACAGGTTTACAGGTTTGAAGGTTGCGGCTTTCGTTTCTTCCTCGGTGGTACATGACAACGTGGCATTGACCGCGCCCTTGCTATAGGCGGGTACGTTGACCTTGGCTGGGGCGGCAAATTTGGCCGAGTACTTGGATGATGTAAGCTCGCAGTTGGCCGGTACACTGTCGCCGTTCTTCGTCACGCTCACTTCGACAGGCTGATACCCGGCGACAAAGGCTTGTGCGTTTTCACTGGTAAAGGTCGCGTTGACCCCGCTTGCATCCGGGCCCTGTACGGGTGCACATGCCGCTACTGCGACAAACGATAGAACAAGGGCTTTCGGAAATAGGTTTTGCATCGTTGATTCACTTTCATTTTTCGAGCCATGGGGGCTTAGGCGGTTCCTTGCCGATGTCCCGCCGGGCCGTCAACCTATGAAAACGCATAAGTTGTATCGGAATTTGAAAATGTCGCCTAAAAGTCGATCAATGTTGGGAAACGGGCCCCCACCTCAAGCGTTCTTGAAGATTACCCGTCCGTCAGCTCCCGTGGGGTGATAAAATTCACCACATATCCCATGCCGGGCCTGAGTTTTGACCAAGCGTCGATCGGAAAATCTGCAATCAGCGTGGCGCAGGTCGGATAGTCATCAAATCGCGCGTGTTTGGGAGGCGTTGCCACTAGCTCGGTGGCGAACCAGGCGATGCCCGGATTGTGGCCCAGTACCAACACGGATTGTCCCGACGCTTGTTGCAATATGCTCATCATGCGCCCTGCGCCTGCATGATAGAGCCCGTCGAGAAAGCGTTTATCGGCGTCTAACCCGAGACCTGAGCAGGTTTCCCGCGTGCGGGCCGATGACGAGCTGAGAATTTGATCCGGAAGGTAGTCGTTTAGCCGTAACCAGTCTCCCAATGCCTTCGCGGATCGCCGTCCGCGCGCGTTCAAAGGGCGTTCATGGTCCGGCATCAAGGGATCGTCCCAGCTCGATTTTGCATGACGCATCAGGATTAAACGGAGCGTCACAGGAATGCCTCCATGTGAAACGCCGATTGCGCTTCGTCCCGGCCATAGCTTTGGCTGACCGGACAAATGCGTCGGACAGCGCAACCTCGGGACAGGCAATCATTGCCTTCTCGGACCAGATCGGCCTTGCATGCGGCCACGTCATACGCATCTCCCTTGAGAGCGTCCACGGGGCAGGCCGTTTTGCAGGGTTGCGTCGCGCAGGCGATGCACGGGCTGGGCTTTGCTTCTGGTAGGGCCAGTTTTTCCGAAAAACCCAAGGCGCCGCGATACGACACCATCAAACCCGCCACGTCATGAACCAGCAAGCCCACGGGGGAAATATGTGCCCGTCCGCTGTCTTGTGCCCATTGAATGAAGGGTTGATAGGGCGGCCCCCCAAAGGGAAAAAACGCCTGGCATCCCAAATCATCTGCAAGGGCTGAGATCACACGTGTCGACCAGCGGTCAAGTGGGTCCGCGCCCTTGTCGCGGGCCTCCGGTGAAGCTGAAAAATGCACCCAAAATCCGGGTTCATGCGGGCCCAGCAGGACCAGTGTTTGAACGTCTTCCGGCGCGTTTTCAGGCGCTGGATGCCATGCACCATAAACTGCAAGACAATGCGGTTCCGCCAGTTTATGGAGGGCCGCCAGCGTCATTTTTTGAACGGCAGCCAAAGCGACCACCCCAGCTTCGACGGTTTTTCGTCCTGCCATTCGAGGCCGATCGTCATGTCGTCATGGCCTTTGTCCGGCTGTGCGATATAGGTGCCGAACATCCGGTCCCAAATCGACAAGGCAAAGCCATAGTTGCTGTCGTGCTCATGGCGATGGATCGAATGATGCACGCGGTGCATGTCCGGTGTCACCAGAACGCGCCGCACGATCGCATCCATGGCCAATGGCAGGCGGATATTGGCATGGTTGAACATCGCGGTGCCGTTCAGGATAATCTCAAAAACGATGATCCCGATTGCAGGCGGACCCAATAGATAAACCAGACCGATCTTCAACAACATCGACAACGCAATTTCAACCGGGTGAAACCGGATCGCCGTGGTGACATCAATGTCGCGATCCGCATGATGAACGCGATGAAAGCGCCATAATATCGGTACCTTATGGGTGATCAGGTGCTGCGCCCAAATCGCCATGTCAAAGATCAAAACCGTCAGGATCACCGCAACCCATAACGGTAAATCAACCGCGTTCAGAAGCCCCCAGCCGTGTGTCTGAGCATCTACTGCCGCGCCGACGGCCAGCAGGGGTAAGGCGATGGCAAGGAGCCGCAAAGTCAACGTGTCCAGGATGATGATCGCCCAGTTGGTGATCCACCGGCTGCTACGCGGCTGCATGCGTTGCCGACGTGGTATCGCTGTCTCGACCATCGCAAACAAGACGAACAGACCTGCAAAGACACTCAGGCGGACAAGGGCTTCGTTTTCCATGCTCCGGAACCTAAGTCAAAATGCCGTCTGCGCAAGTTACTTTGCACGGATAAGCGTACCAGCACCATGTTCTGTGAAAAGCTCGAGTAGCGTCGCATTTGGTGCGCGCCCATCCAGTATGACAACCGCCTGCACCCCCCCGTCGATGGCAGCCAGGGCCGTTTCGGTTTTGGGGATCATCCCACCGGCGATGGTGCCATCATCGGTCATTTGCTTGATCTGTTCCGCATTAAGGTCAGTCACGACAGCACCGTTGGCGTCCTGAACCCCATCGACATCGGTCAACAACAGCAAACGATCCGCATGCAACGCCGCCGCAATCGCACCAGCCGCAGTATCACCATTGATGTTGAATGTCTCACCGTTGCGGCCCGCGCCAAGAGGCGCAATCACCGGGATGGCATCTGCGGTGAAGAGGGTATGCAGAAAGCCCGGTTTGATTTCCGACGGTTCACCCACGAGCCCTAGTTCGGGGTTTGATGGATCGCATGTGATCAGGTTTGCGTCTTTCCCGGATAGACCAACAGCCTTTCCACCCTGACGGTTGATGGCTTGAACGATGCGTTTGTTAACGCGCCCTGACAAAACCATCTCGACCACTTCAATGGTGGCCTCGTCTGTGACACGCTTTCCGTTCACGAACTCGGATTCAATGCCCAGTTTATCAAGCATCTGATTGATCATGGGGCCGCCGCCATGAACGATCACAGGGTTCACACCCACTTGCTGCATCAAAACGACGTCGCGGGCAAACGCATCGACCGTCTCATCGCTGCTCATGGCGTGGCCGCCGAATTTGATCACAACTATGGCGCCATCGTAGCGTTGCAGATACGGCAACGCCTTGCTCAATGTCCCGGCGGCGGCGATCCAATCCTGGTTCATATCAAGTGTCTTCATCTTGTCCCTCGTCTCCAAGGGTTATCCCCGCATGCGCGGCGCGGCGCAAGGGGGTCACGAAGTATGGGAGTGCGGAACGTTAGGAGCTGATTATCAAGTCAACAGGGTGTTCTACTGAAGCGTAGCAATCGTGGCGCGCAACGTGGCAATGCCATCGCCCTTTTCGCTCGAGGTCAGAATGAGTTCCGGGAAGGCCGCGGGATGTGGCGAGAGCTTTTGCCGGACTTGGTCCAGCACCTTCTCCAGATCATGCGCTTTGACTTTGTCGATCTTGGTCATAACACATTGGAACGTCACCGCCGCGCTGTCCAGCAATGCCATGATCTCTTCATCAACTGATTTGATGCCGTGTCGGGCGTCGACTAGGACGAATGCACGCCGGAGGGTTTGACGCCCAGCAAGGTAGGCTTTCAGCAGTCGTTGCCATTTTTCAACGATCGGCAGAGGCGCATTGGCATATCCGTACCCCGGCAGATCGACGAGATAGTGACTGTCGGTCAGCGTGAAATAGTTGATCTCCTGGGTGCGCCCTGGCGTATTGGATGCCCGCGCCAGACCCTTTCTACCGGTGAGGGCATTGATCAACGTTGATTTGCCAACGTTCGACCGCCCGGCGAAACAGACTTCGGTGCGGTCCGCTGGCGGCAGGCCGGACATGGCGACGACGCCTTTCAGAAAATCGGTCTGGCCTGCAAAAAGCTTCCGACCTTTTTCGGACGTCAGCTCATCAGGGGCGTCAGCCACAGGAAAAGAGAGTTGCACTAGAGCACCTCAACCGGGTGGCCAAGTTCAATTTTGCCGCTCTTGGTAACC
Organism: Roseovarius sp. JB2-10; assembly: GCF_055693585.1. Taxonomy (NCBI): domain Bacteria; kingdom Pseudomonadati; phylum Pseudomonadota; class Alphaproteobacteria; order Rhodobacterales; family Roseobacteraceae; genus Roseovarius; species Roseovarius sp. JB2-10. The sequence goes on from NZ_CM146337.1 coordinate 1,498,721, forward strand.
ATCGCATAGACGCCAAAATTCTGGTGATCCAGATAGGCTGAAAGCGCGCCCAACGTATCCGCATCACGCACACCTGTCGCAGGGTTGGCGACCGTGGCCATGCATCGTACGATTGGCTCCACTACGTCCAGCTCGACCTCTCCGATACGCAGTTTTTTCCCGACCCAATCGAACTCTTCCCAAGCCTTCAAACCTTGGATGTGAATATTGCAGCGCCACCGTAATGGCGACAATTCTTGCTGCATGTAAGACGACAGATCATCGTGTGATGCCAGATTAATGAGGCTGATCGAGGCATAATCACTGTCGGTCATCCCGCGCCCCGGGACGCAATGAAAATGCGTGGATTGCGCGCGCTCCACCGGCATAAGTGGCCGTACCCAATCCAGGAATGCAAATGCATCACGGTCTGGGTCAAAGGTAATGTCAGGCCGGTCCGGATGCGAAAGGGTCACCGTTCCCGCATCTTCATCAACGCTGGCGCTGATAGCCATGAGCGCGCCGTTTTTTGAACCGCGAGAGTAGTTTGCGCAAGGAGCCCACGCCGTGCCATCGGATTTTGTGGCCTCATGGGCGACCGCCCATTTGCGATCCCAGGGCATCGTTTGCCCCTCTGTCAGCTCAACCGAACTCAGCGCCTCGCGTCCGTGCCCCTTGATCGGATGCCGCCATAATGCGCTGACCTCTGCCATCATTCGTCATCCGGTTTCGGTTTGCGTTTGAAGCTGGATTTTATGTTACCGAACACATCAGGCGTGTATCCTTGGCTGCGCATGATCAGGTATTGCTGCGAGAAAGTGATCATGTTGTTCGCGATCCAGTATACCACAAGTCCGCTGGCGAAACTGCCGAGCATGAACATGAATACCCATGGCATCCACGCAAAGATCATCTGTTGTGTCGGGTCTGTGGGCGCGGGGTTGAGCTTTTGTTGCAACCACATCGAAATGCCCAGGATCAGCGGCAGAATACCGATGAAGATAAGCGCCATGATGGAGCCGGGCTCTGGCGCGTCCCAGGGAAAGACACCCCAGAAATTGTAGAGGGACGAAGGATCCGGTGCGGACAAATCCTTGATCCAGCCAATCCAAGGGGCGTGTCGGAGTTCAAGTGTGACGAAAATCACCTTGTAGAGCGAAAAGAAGATCGGGATCTGCAACAGGATGGGCAAACAGCCAGAAGCCGGGTTTACCTTTTCCTTTTTGTAGAGGGCCATCATTTCTTTTTGTAACTGCTGGCGATCATCGCCTGCGCGCTCTTTGAGCTGTTCCATTTGCGGCTGCAGCTCTTTCATCTTTGCCATCGATACGTAGGATTTAAAGGCCAACGGCAACAGGATCGATTTGATGATCAGGGTCAATGCGATGATGGACCAACCCATGTTCCCGATCAGGGCGTTCAAATTGTGAAGCAGCCAGAAAATAGGTTTGGTCAGGAAGAAAAACCAACCCCAGTCGATGGAATCCAGAAAGCCGCCAACATTTTCCTTGTTTTGATAATTGCGAATGGCTTCCCATTCCTTGGCGCCCGCAAAAAGGCGGGTGCGTACGGTCACCGACTGCCCAGGTGCGACAGTCTGAGTGCTCAGTTTGGCGTTGGACTGATAAATCTCACGGCGCGTGTCGCGGAAGGTGCTGAATTTGGCACCGGTATTGTCATCCGGGATGAGGGCTGTCATCCAATAGTGGTCGGTGAAACCCGTCCACCCGCTATCGGTGACCGACAATTCTTCCTGTGCATTGGCGGGATCGAAATCGTCATAATCCGTTTCGGCCAGCTCGCCATCGATCATGCGAACCGCGCCTTCATGCAGGATGAAAAAGTTCTTCAGGTCATCTGGCAGGCCGTGACGTGCCAAAATCCCGTATGGCGCCATTGATGCCGGCGCGTCACCTGTGTTTTCCACGGATTGTTCGACATCAAACATGAAATCGGCGTCGACCTTGATCACACGCGTGAAGGTCAATCCTGCGCCGTTGTTCCAAGTCAGCGTGATTGGTGTATCCGGAGACAGCGTTTCACCGGATGCGACTTGCCAGATTGTGTTGGCATTAGGGACTTGATCCGCCGCCAAGCCAGCCCCGGGCGCCCAGCCAAACAGCGCATAATATGGCGCATCACTTCCAACGGGTTGCAACAGGTTTACGATGTCGGAGCCCGGCCGTAGCGTCTCGCGGTAGTTCTTCAGAGACAGCTCATCAATGCGCCCGCCTTGAAGCGACAAAGACCCTTTGAGGGTTGGCGTATCGATGGTTATGCGAGGGGCATCAACGACTTTTTCTTCCGCTTCACCTGCTGTTGTCGCGCCGGCGTCGGCGGTGGTTGCATCAGCCGTTGGTGTGGAAACTGCATCCGACGTAATCGCAGTTTCACCGGTCGCGTCTGCGTTGGGACCACCTGGCTGTTCCGGCGGCGGAAACAGTACGAACCAAACCATAATCACCAGGAAACTGAGAACGGTTGCGAGAATGAGATTTTTATTCTGTTCGTCCATCACCGATGGCCATCTTTCTGTTGCTTGTCTTGGGGTTCAACAGAGTGCAGCAAGAAAGGTCAAGGGTGTTTCGGAGATTCGGTGCCGACCAAGGCGGATAAGCCAGCAATTCAACCGGTTTTGTAGCCAATCGACGGGGTGTCTGAAAGCTTTGCCAGATGTTGCGTCATCCAACCTTGGGTCTTTTCAAGTGGCATCGGACGACCAATCCCAAACCCCTGAACATGCCGACATCCCAATTGGGCCAGCATCGTATGTTCACCGGCTGTTTCGACGCCTTCTGCAAGCGTGTCGAGATCCAGACGTTCGGCCATCAGAAGAATGGCTGACACCATCCTTTGTTGTTCCGCGTCTTGATCGACTTTCATCACAAAGGAACGGTCGATCTTCAACCGTTGAATATCAAACCGCCGGATAGACGAGATCGACGCATGGCCTGTACCAAAATCGTCCAAATCAATTTGGCAGCCCAGTTCCGACAAACCGCTGATATTGCGCGCGACCATGTCATCCGGGGAGGTCGCAACGACCGTTTCAAGAATTTCCACGGCCAATCTGTTGGGCGTTAACCCCTGCCGGTCCAACTCCCATTCGATTTTTTGGATCAGGTTCGGACTGCGCAATTCTTCCGGTGAAAAATTTACAGCCACTTGCGGAACGTGCATGCCAATCGCGTCCCAGGACGTTAAAGCGCGGAGCGCGTTTTCCAACATCACTTCACCGAGGCGTTCCATACGTCCGGCCTTTTGGATATGTGGCAAAAATTCCATCGGTGGGACAGTGCCGCGTTCCGGATGCTCCCACCGAGCAAGCGCCTCAAATCCCGTTATCTGACCGGTATCGGTAGAGATTTGTGGCTGAAACCACGGCAAAATCTGCCCGTTTTCGAGCGCGGTATCAATTTCGGTGTTAGAGGTGTGTTTCTGGACGTTAACGTCGCGCATATCCGGGGAATAGGCGCGAATGGACGATGGTCCGCTGCGTCTGGCTACGGCAAGTGCAATTTCCGCCGCGTTGGTCATTTTCTTGCCCGTGTCATTGCGGAAATTCGCGTCCATGCAAAACCCAACAGAAGCGGAAATATAGATTGTGGTTGCCCCGATTTCGATAGGTTCTTCAACGACAGCCTGCAGTCGCGAGGCAAGTTGCAACATGATATCGAGATTTAACAACCCAACCGGCGCAATCACGATACCAAATTTGTTTTCACCAACGCGGGAAATTTTATCGCGATTGCGCAGGGCCAAACGCAATCTATCATACATTTGATCAACGACATCCTGGGTCACGGCCATGCCGTACCGGTCCGCGATGGCATCAAAATCATCTGCACCAAGCACCAGGCACGCTGTCTTTTTCGATTTCTTACGGGCCAGTTTCAGTGCATTACCCATAATGCTGTTGAATTCGTTCGGATTTGAGCGGCGGTTGGTTCGCCGGGTTTCGCGCGCAGGCATGTTGAGTGGTTGGACCATTGCAACGATCGCCATGATGGCGGGAAATCCAATTGCGGTCAGCATCAGGACCAATTCGCCACCGACCCAATATCCGCCCAACACCACGGCAGGAAGAAACGCAAGAAGCTGCGGCCCGCTGAAGATGGTCCGGACCGACGATGCGGTGCCCCAAAATAGGTCTTTGATCTGCCGAGACATTATTCGATTCCCGTTACTGCTCGCAAAAAGCTAGTCTCGGCGCTTCAAAACGACCTTAACGGAATTTGGGCAAAGTCGGATCTTTTGCATCAAATTTTACCGACCCCAATTCGAGGCCGGAAAAATCGAAGAGTTTGGGGTCCAGAAGATGCGATGGACGGGCGTTCATCAAGGCGCGAAACATCACCTGACGCCGACCGGGGCTATTGGCCTCCCATCCATCCAGAATTTGTTTGACCTGCTGTCGCTGCAGCCCATCTTGCGAGCCGCATAAATCACATGGAATTATCGGGTAATTCATCGCGTTAGCAAACTTTTCGCAATCCGTTTCAGCGACATGAGCCAACGGGCGAAACACAAAAAGATCGCCCTCTTCATTCACCAGTTTCGGCGGCATGGTCGCCAACCGGCCACCATGAAAAAGGTTCATAAAGAACGTCTCGAGGATGTCATCGCGGTGATGGCCCAATACAACGGCCGTGCATCCCTCTTCTCGTGCAATTCGATACAGATTCCCACGCCGTAGCCGCGAACAGAGCGCACAATAGGTGCGCCCGGCAGGCACTTTGTCGACCACAATAGAATAAGTATCCTGATACTCTATGCGATGCGGCACCTGCATACGTTCCAGAAACTCCGGCAAAACCGTCGCCGGAAAACCGGGTTGTCCCTGATCAAGATTGCACGCCAGAAGATCCACCGGTAACAAACCGCGCCATTGCAATTCGTGCAGTACGGCCAGCAACGTGTAACTGTCTTTTCCGCCAGACAGACACACCAGCCAGCGCGCTTTTTGTGATGTCGTTGGATCCGCATCGCGGTCGACCATACCGTAGTGTTCGATGGCTTCCCGTGCCTGCCGGACAATGCGCTTGCGCAGCTTTTTGAATTCGGTTGTCCCGGGGGCACCTGCAAAAAGGGGGTGAATATCGTCGCTTTCGTCCAACATGAGCTGGCTTTAGGCGCTTTGCGCTTACCGGGCAAGGGGGATCAGGTTTTGAGGCGCGCCAGGATTTCTTGAGCCGCCAGCGATGGAACAATCGCACCGCGGGCTACGTTTTCTGCCATTTCTTGCATTGCCGAGCGGGCGTTTGGCGTTTCCAACTGGGCCAGAAGGCTTTGGCGCACCTCCTGTTCGAACCAATACCGCGCCTGTTCTGCCCGACGACCGGTAAAATGGCCGTTCGACTGGCGCCAATCTGTCAGCTTGGTCATTTCTTCCCAGGCCTTTTTCAACCCCTCCTCATGAAGCGCAGACACCATCATGGCCTTGGGGAACCCTTCGGGATCCTGGGGGCGTTTTCGCAACAACCGCAATGCGCCGGCATAGTCAGAACAGGTTCGCGTTGCGGCGGGCTTCAGATCGCCGTCGGCCTTGTTGATCAGGATGATATCGGCCATCTCCATGATGCCGCGTTTGACACCTTGCAATTCGTCCCCGCCGGCCGGCGCCAGAAGCAGGATAAAGAGGTCCGACATTTCAGCGACAACCGTTTCGGACTGCCCGACACCAACCGTTTCAATCAAAACCGCATCAAAACCGGCAGCCTCGCAGACGGCGACAGCCTCGCGCGTGCGACGGGCGACCCCGCCAAGATGCGTTTGACTGGGTGACGGGCGAATGAAGGCATTGGGATCACGGCTCAATCTCTCCATGCGTGTCTTGTCGCCGAGGATTGAGCCGCCTGAGCGTGCTGAACTGGGATCAACGGCCAATACGGCCACGCGTTTGCCCTGAGAGGTCAGCATCATGCCAAAACTCTCGATGAACGTGGATTTGCCCACGCCCGGCGTGCCGGAAAGGCCAATTCGAACCGCCTGGTGATCTGACCTGCGCAGCGCTTCCATCAATTCGGCCGCTTGGGCGCGATGATCCGGATGCGTACTTTCAATCAGGGTGATGGCCCGGGCCAACGCCCGGCGGTCCTGTTTGATGATCTTGTCGGCAAGCTCGGCGATGTTCATGGGCACGCTGTGTCTGGGCAAATGGGTCTGGCCGCCTTCATGCCTTGGCCTATGCATCTTTGTCCAGAGTATCTGGTTATGGAAAACTCCGCGAAACTGACAGATAAGCGTTTCATGAAGACCGATCTGCCCATTCAGGACGCGCTTGCCCCGCTGATGACCGCGTTGCGAGACCACGGCAGGGCTGTGTTGCAGGCGCCTCCGGGCGCTGGGAAAACCACGATTGTGCCATTGGCTATACATGCGGCCAACCTGTGCGAGGGGCGTATCCTGATGCTGGAGCCGCGTCGTCTGGCAGCGCGCGCCTCGGCAGAAAGGATGGCGCAAAGCCTTGGCGAAAAGGCGGGTCAAACCGTGGGTTACCGTGTCCGGGGACAATCCAAGGTAAGCGCACACACGAAAATTGAAGTTGTCACCGAAGGCATTTTGACCCGGATGATCCAATCGGACCCTGAATTGTCGGGTGTGGGTGCCGTGATCTTTGACGAGTTTCACGAACGTTCGCTGAACGCGGACCTGGGCTTGGCGCTATGTCTCGAAATCGCAGGCGCCTTGCGAGATGATTTGTTGCTCTTGGTGATGTCGGCCACGTTGGATGCCGCGCCCGTGGCTGTTCTGATGGGCAACGTCCCGGTGATCACGTCGGAAGGTCGTAGTTTTCCGGTTGAAACAGGATGGCTGCCACGTCCGGTGCCAAAGTCCACTCGGTTCGAGCAGGCAGTGTTCGATCTGGTTTTGCAGGCCGTTGCCGAGACGGAAGGCGGTGTGTTGGTCTTTTTGCCGGGGGAAGGTGAAATCAGACGCGTCGAAGGGTTGTTGAAGCAGAGGTTGCCACCAGACTGCAACCTACGTCCCCTGTTTGGCGCGATGGATTTTGCGGCACAGCGCGCGGCGATCGGACCCGTTGAGCACGGGCGGAAGATCGTTCTGGCGACCTCGATTGCCGAAACATCACTGACCATTCAGGACATACGCGTTGTCGTAGATGGTGGGCGCGCCCGTCGATCAAGGTTTGATCCTGCCAGCGGCATGGCGCGATTGGTGACCGAACCCGTGACACGGGCTGAGGCAACTCAGCGGGCGGGTCGCGCCGGGCGTGTGGCCGAGGGCATAAGCTACAGGCTTTGGACCCGAGGCGAAGAAGGCGCGCTGGCGGCCTTTCCGCCAGCTGAGATCGAAGCCGCCGACCTCAGTGGATTGGCACTCGAATTGGCGCTCTGGGGTAGCGCGCCAACGGACATGCCGTTTTTAACACCGCCACCGCCTGGTGGTTTTGTCGAAGCGCAAGATCTTTTGCGAATGCTTGGCGCGCTGGACGCTGACGGTCGGATTACGCCGCATGGTCGCAAGATCGCAGCACTGCCGCTGCATCCTCGTCTTGCGCATATGTTGATTACGGCCGGCCCCAAAGCCGCGCCCTTGGCCGCGCTCTTGGCGGACCGGGACCCGCTGTCGCGCGGTGCACCGGTGGATTTGTCATTGCGTCTGTCCGCACTAAGAGATCTCCGCGCCTTTTCGGACCGTTACCCATGGCAGGCCAACCGCGGCGCAATCGAACGCATCCGGGCTGAGGCCAAACGTCTGGCGGCGCGCGCCGGTGATGGTGGCGGTTACAGTGAGGCCGAAATGGCCGCGCTGGCCTATCCGGACCGTATCGGGTTGCGCCGCAAAGGCGACACCCCCCGTTATGTTTTGTCGGGTGGCAAAGGGGCAGTGCTGCCGGACGAGGATGACTTGTCCTCCACGCGCCTGATTGTGGTGACAGATCAGGATGGCGATCCGCGCGAGGCCCGTATTCGGCAAGCCATCGCGCTTTCGGAAAGCGAGTTGCGTGGGTTGTATGCGGATCAGATTGCCTGGCAGGAGTCCTGTGCGTGGTCCAAGCGTGAGCGCTGCGTGGTTGCACGGCGCCAGGAGTGTTTTGGTGCGCTGGTTCTGGATGATCGACAGTGGAAGGACGCGCCACCAGAAGCCTTCGCGCATGCGATGCTGGACGGCGTGCGCGAATTGGGTCTGACCTGGACAGATGCTGCCCGTCGATTTGTGGCACGGGTCAAGCTCCTGCGCGAGGCCGGACATTATGCGCCGGACATGTCCGATGCCGCCCTTTTGGAGGATCTGGAGGCATGGCTTCTGCCCTATGTTGAAGGTGTAAAATCAGCGCAGGACTGGAAACGTTTTGACATGTTGGATGCGTTGCGGGCCCGGCTGGATTGGGATCAGATGCAGGCGCTGGACCGGTCGACGCCCGCGCATTTCACCACGCCTCTTGGTCGCAAGATCCCGATTGACTATGGCGGAGAGCATCCGGAAATCAGTTTGCGCCTGCAGGAAATGTTTGGTCAAACCACGCATCCGACTGTTGGCAAAACGCCGCTGCGTGTCACGTTGCTTTCTCCCGCCAAGCGCCCCTTGCAAACCACGATGGATATCCCCGGGTTTTGGGCGTCGTCCTATGCAGATGTTCGAAAAGACATGCGGGGGCGATACCCCAAACATCCGTGGCCGGAAGACCCAACGGAAGCTGATCCGACATTGCGCGCAAAGCGACGCAAGTGAACAGCTTGGCGGCACGGGTCCCTGAGTGGCCCTGTTCACTAAATTGGATGTATTACAGATTTAACCGTCGTCGCGATCTTTCGCGTATTGCTTGGCGCCTGGAATAGGCGGGAGCCAGCGTTCGCGCCGAATTGTCCACGTTTCATAGGTGGGGACAAACTGATCCGGCGCGTCAAGGCTGCCCAGATGTATCTCAGTCTCATCCGCACTGCGCGCAAACACGGACGCACCACAGGCCGGACAATAATGTCGCCCGGTAAAATCGCGTGTTTCGCCGTCAATTTTGACGGCATCCTGCGGGTAAATTGCAGCGGCGTAGAACAGGGCACCGTGATGTTTGCGGCACTCCAGACAATGGCAGACACCAACCCGGCGCGGTTCTCCGGTGGCGACAACTCGAACATGGCCACACTGGCATCCGCCAGTCACACGCTTCATCCTTTGCCCTTTCTGAAATCAGCTTCGGGTTTGGCGGCGGTCCTTGAGCCGCTCATGCGTTTCAGCGGTGCCATCATGAAACGATCCGAACCATTTGTCCCATGGCATTTCCAGATTGCCGTAGTTCACTTCGAAGTACCGGTGATGCATCTGGTGGTGAAACGTCCCAAGCGCCAATCGTTTTTTGTCCTGGACCAGTATGTGCTCAAAACCGGTATGTGAGGTGACGGCAGTCAAGGCCTGATGCTGCAAATGAAACAGGATGTGTAGCGGATTGGCCGCGACGATGACGTGCAACAAGATAGAACTGAAGAACATCACGTGTTCGACCGGGTGCATCGATAAGCCTGACCAAGGGCCGACATTGACGTTGCGATGGTGTAGCGCATGGGCGAGCCGATAAAGCGGCCCCCAGTGAAGAGCACGGTGGATCCAATAGAAGTGGAACGATATCCAGACGGGTGTGAGCAAGAAGAGTGCGCAGAACCAGATTGGCTTGTCGGCAAAGACCAACACCGGCGCCCAGCCATTGCCCATCGCCCAGAGCATTAACACCTCGAATGCCGTCCAAACCCCAACACCGCTGGTCAAGGACCAGAACATATTATCACGGACTTGCCCGCCCATGGTGAATTGTCGGCCCTTTAGCATCAAATCGCGCTTTTCATATTTCAGGTCCATGCCTTGCGCTTTGCGTATGTAAAACAGCCAGTGCAGGCCGCCCGCCACCAACAGGAACAGCGCCATGTTGCGCAGCCATATGGCGGCGATCCATCCCGGGGCAAGCGTTGCCGTTGTTTCAAGTGACGGCGACAGGAAGCCCCACGAAATCAATGCGATCGCCAGCACAGCCGTATTTTCAGCCAAGCCCAGCCAACGGACCGCGATCCACTGTCCCATTCGTTGCGGGTTGGGCGGCCAGCTGAAAAAGGGTGACACTTTGAGCGGCACATCTGGCACGTGATGCCAGCCGGGCAGGGGGGATGATCAGATCGCTGGTCACTTGGCATTGCAGAGGTCCTTTTGGTTTGAATGATCATGCCATCTGCACATTCACTGGAAAAATAGAAATAGACGCAATATAAAATCTGAAAATCCGAGGATGTGACCCATGCTGACCAATCTGCGCCTTTCCTTGCGGGCCATTCGCGCGTTTGTAGCCGTGGTCGATCATGGTTCAATTGTCGGGGCTGCGCGCGATTTGAATGTCGCCGCATCCGCTGTCTCGGCAGGGCTGGATCAAGTTGAGGCTGAATTCGGCGCTGACTTGATGATCCGGACGCGCGCGCGTGGCATTTCGGTTACCGCTGAAGGCCGCGACATTGCCGCGCGGTTCCGCGCCTTGCTCGAAGACTACGCCGACGTCATGGATCATGGACGTGCTATGGCGCAATCGGTCAGTGGGAGCCTTCGGATTGGGTATTACGCCCCCGTCGCGCCTGCCTTTTTGCCACGCATCTTGCACCCGCTTTTGCAGGCTAACCCCGGATTGCGATTGGAACTGCACGAACATGATAACGACAGCGCCCAGGAGGCGATGTTGAACGGGCGCTTGGATGTGATCCTGTTTGCAGGCCAAGATGTCCGCAGCGGAATTGAAACCACGCCCTTGATGGAGCTGCCGCCCTATGTGCTGGCACCAGCGGGCCATCCGGTGGCACATTCGGGTCCGATCAGTCTAGCGGACGCCGCGCAGTATCCACTCATTCAACTCGACCGCCCTCTGGCCCGACCCTATCTCGACCGCCTTTTTCGGCAGAAGGGGCTCAAGCCTGATGTCATCGCACAGGTGGATAGCACCGAAATGGTGCGCAGTTTGGTGGGTGCCGGTGCGGGCATCGCGGTTTTGGCGATGCAGCCTCTGACCGACGTGACCTATAGTGGAGATCGGCTTTGTGCCGTGCCGCTCGAGCCGGGATTGGCACCTCTGCAATTGTTCGCAGGCCGTGTTCGGGGCCGCCCCCGAAAACCGGTGCATGTCTTTCTGGAGGCTTTGCGCGCTTTCTTCGGAGCGGAAGACGCACATCGCCTGATTTGCCAGTAAAGCCCGTGCGGTTGAGGGGGTGGTCGTTGTGAATACGTTCCGCTAGCGTAATCCCATCATTCGAAACCGGGGAGTGAGCCAGATGGCAGATCGTGGAATTCGCAGCACCAAAGGGCGCGGCAGACTATTCGACAGCGTGTTGGACACAATCGGCGACACGCCGGTGATCCGTGTGAACAACCTAGCGCCCGAGGGTGTCCGGCTCTATGTCAAAGCCGAGGCGTTTAATCCCGCCGCATCCGTAAAGGATCGATTGGCGGTGAACATTATCGAGGCCGCAGAGCGCAATGGCACGTTGAAACCCGGTCAAACCGTGGTGGAGGCGACCAGCGGTAACACGGGCATCGGTCTGGCAATGGTCTGTGCGCAAAAAGGCTATCCGCTTGTGGTAACCATGGCCGACAGCTTTTCCATTGAACGCAGACGCCTGATGCGCATTCTGGGTGCTAAAGTCGTTTTGACACCGCGTGCCGAGAAGGGCTTCGGCATGTATAAAAAGGCTGTCGAACTGGCGGAAGCCCATGGCTGGTTCCTCGCACATCAGTTTGAAACGGATGCCAACGCCGAGATCCATGAAGCGACGACCGCGCAGGAAATTCTGGCGGACTTTGAGGGCGACAGGCTCGACTATGTTGTGACCGGATACGGCACGGGAGGCACCGTCACCGGACTGGGCCGGGTGCTACGCAAAGAGCGTCCTGACACGAAGATTGTGCTTTCTGAGCCCGCGAACGCTCAATTGGTGGGCAGTGGTCATGCGCAGGAGCGCCTTGAGGATGGGGCGCCCGCAGTTAGTCACCCGGAGTTTGAGCCGCACCCGATCCAGGGATGGACGCCAGATTTCATTCCGCTTGTGTTGCAGGAAGCGATTGATGAAGGTTTCTACGACGATCTGATCCCGGTATCCGGCCCGGATGGTATAACGGGCGCGCGTGATTTGGCGGCCCAAGAGGGGATTTTCACGGGTGTCTCTGGCGGATCGACCTTTGCGGTTGCCTTGGGCATTGCACAAAAGGCAGAGGCCGGATCGGTGATCCTGTGCATGTTGCCGGATACGGGCGAACGCTACATGACGACACCTTTGTTTGAAGGCATCGCCGAAGAGATGTCAGACGAAGAGATCGAAATCTCGAACTCAACGCCCGGATATCAAATGGGTTGAAACAGGGGCGCTGCCGCCGGGCAGCACTTCATTCATTCGGCGGCGGCCTTGCTGGACTGTTCATCCGGAAGCCAGATGGTGAAGACGGCCCCGCCGCCCGTGCGGTTAGTGACCGAAATCAATCCGTTGGCATTCTGGATCAAGGTCTGACTGACGGACAGGCCCAATCCCGTGCCTTCACCCAGTTTGGTTGTAAAAAACGGATCGAAAACTGTTTCCAGTTTGTGCTCTGAAATACCGGCTCCGGTATCGGCAATGCTGAGTTGAGCGCCGGGCTGGCCATCGCGGTCGGTACGGCTGATCGCGATATCCAAGGCCCCTTGCCCCTCCATCGCCTGCACCGCATTGATAATCAGGTTGATGATCACCTGTTGCAGCTCACCGGGGTTTATCCGGACATGCGGGGCATCCCCGCGGTCAATTGAAACAGTAATCTCGGCCTTTGAGATTACGTGATCGACCAGAACGAGACAATCGTCCAGCACGCTTGATATATCGACACTTTCTTCGAAGTTTCCGAACTCTGTCGGCCGCGCAAACTGCAACAATTTACCAACGATGGCGTTGATCCGTCCGACCTGTTGATCAATCAGCTCAAGCTCCGTCATGACGGGGTCGGCCTCGTCACCAAGCGTTTGGCGGATCACATCAACGTTGCCTTGGATCACGGCAACGGGATTGTTGATCTCATGAGCCACCCCTGCTGTGATCTCACCGATAGAGGCCAGCTTTTCACTCATGACGAGTTGCTGATACGTGGTTTCCAGTTTCTTGTTGGCATCGCGCAGCTCAGTGGTTCGTTGCTCGACCCGGACATTCAGCTCATCGGCCCAAGACCGTAAGGTGCGATCTCGCTCCTGCACCTGATCCAAGAGTGTATCGAGATGTGCCGCAACGGTGCCGATCTCATCCTGCGCGGCGACAGGCCCGATCCGTGCGCCCAACTCACCGGATTCAACCTTTTCCATCGTCTTGGTCATTTGCTCAAGCGGTGAAAAAATCCCTCTGGCGAGGCGCAGAAACAGCGGCACGGTCAATGCCAATACAAGCGCAAAAGCCGCCAAAATCATGAAGTAGGCCGACCGTTTTGCGGCGGTGAACGGCGCTTCGAGAAACCCCACATAGAGCATTCCAACCCGGTTTCCGAAGCTGTCAATCAACGGCAAATACCCGGAGATATACCAGTCATTGACGACAAATGCGCTATCAAGCCAGGTCCGTCCTTCACTCAATACCTTTTGTCGAACCGCGGCCGACACACGTGTTCCAAGCGCGCGGGCCCCTTCAAAAAGCCGCACATTGGTTGAGACCCGCACATCTTCCAAAAACAGGGTTGCTGTGCCCTGTCTGTCGCCCTCAGCACCTTCGGAGTGATAGACCAACGCGTTGATTGTATCGATGAACCCGAGGTTGCGGTTCAACAAAACCCCACCCACCAGCACGCCCAACCGGCCGGGCACACGCACATCCGTCGCGGTATGTACCACCATGCCGCGGTCTTCTACGATGCGTTCCGTCGGGACGGCGGCCTCGGTTTCGATCAGGGGGAGGCGGGCTTGTTCGGCCAGTTCCGCGGACAGTGCCATCAAATCGTCACCGGTAAAAATATCGATCTGGCTGGCGGCACGCCCTTTGACGGCGGCATCTATCACGGGCCATGTTTTGGCGGCTTCCTGCGCGCGCCCGAGTGGCAGGTAATAGAGAAAGTCCAGTTCCAGCTCTGTCTGATTGCGGGCCAGAAACGCGGCAAAAGCGTCTTTTGGCAATTGCGCTGCTGTCCGAAAATCAACAGATCGAGCGAGGCTTTCGACGTCATCACCGGTCGTGAGGAGGATCTGTTGCATGTATTGTTCAGCGATGCGCAGATCACTTTCGACATTGGCGATCAGAACGTCATCGTAATTTGAGGACCAGCGCCCTATCGCCAACACCAAGAGCAGTGGCATCAGAACCATCAGCGGCAGCAGCGCGAGGATCAGCAGTCTTAGCCGAACGGATTTCATCGTGGGGTCCGTCTCAAGGTCATCGCGTGCAGTCTATCGTCAATGCCAAGACCCGGCAAATGCAGCGTTAGTCGGGATGTTGCAGCCCGTAATCTCCAACCAGAAACTGATGGCGCTGTTTCAAGGTTTCGCAATGGGCCCTCACACGCTGAGGCGTCACAAGGATATGCCATTTCTGCGTGGCAATCGGTGCGGGCTGGGCAAAGGCTTCGCAGGCTAAAACAGCGACATTGGCCCGGAGATCTGGATCGCGGGCAGAAACGTAACGGATTGCTTGGCAGCCATCTGCCCGCACGCGGTCCGCGAGGTCCAGACAATCCGTGTAATCATCAGGATCAGACCAACGGCCCTGTTCGGCCATTTCAGGTGTCGACAAATCGATGGATTGCTCCGCCTGAATGTCTGCCAGAACGGCCGTGTGTTCCACGGGCCAGCGCGGCATTGGGGTTTCAGGTGAGGCCGCAAAGAACCGCAAAGTCCCCCAGATGCTTTCGACCACGGCAGTCAAAACCCGTTCCGAGCCATACCACACACCCGGTGTGCGCCCGGCCCGCCTGAACCTGGACGCACGTGGGTAACAGCCATACCGGAAGGGCGACCAAAATTGGTAATCCAAGTGTGTGCATGGGGGCGGCACTGCAGGTTTTGACGCCTCCAGAATATCCTCCAACACAGATTGTTCGTTGTCGGTTTCTACAATTCGCATGGTTGAAGCGCGATACTGACCTTCGATCACCCGCCAGAGATTGCCGTGATAGGGCGGGAATACATCAGGTAGGCGCACGGGCGGCATCAAGATAATCCATCACCGCAATCAATCCCGTTGCCTGGGCCATCAGGTCGCGAGGAACGCCCAACAGATCGTTATTCTGATTGGCCATCCATCCCCGCATGCTGTCCGGGTCCGCCCCGACAATCGCATCCAAAGATCGAAAAATCCGGATCACGCAGGTTGCCAATTCAAATGGTTTGCCCTGCAACACAAACGCGCCGCCCTTCATTCGCGAAACTGTGGCTTCGCTGACACCGATAACATGTGCCAAATCGCGCTGCGACAATCCCAATTCCTGTGCTGCATTGAATGCAGCCTTCGCCACAACCCGTCCAGGTTCGGCGCTGACGTCATGCAGATTTTCAGCGAGGGCATTCATTACGTTATCCTTTCTTCAGAAATCAATATAGCATTTCTTTCTGAAGAATTCAATATACGGGCATTTTGCCAAGTTTTTGTTATTCAAACGCGCGGATAACGGCAGAAAACAAGGTTCAGTGTGCATGTGCACTGATTGAGGTCGTAAAGGTCTATTCGCCGAGCGACAGGGTGTGTTCGCGCAACCATGTCATGAACCCGCGCGGGTCCGTTTCCAGCATTTTCATCTGCTCATCGCTGATTGGCTCACCGACCACTGGTTTTTGCGGCTGATTGCAGCTGTGAACAACCTCGTGCAACAACAACCCTTGGCGCAGGGTTGCCGAAATCCGGTTGGCCATTTGATACCAACGGGAATTTGCCCCGGGGAAATAGATTGGCACCACCTTGGCGCCCGACCTACGGATCATTTGCGCGGTGAAAACATTCCACTCCCGCTCGATCGCAGGGCCAAAAAGTGAATCCGAGGATGCCACAACGCCCGACGGAAAGACGCTGATCAAGCCGCCTTCCTTCAAATGGGCCATCGCTTTTGCGCGCATTTCCACAGATTTGCGCTGAGCGTCCGGCTCATGCGGAAAGGGCACCGAAATCATGTACGAGGCCGCAACTTCGTCGATGCCGGTCAAAAGCGCGCGTGTCAGGATCTTGTAGTCATTGCGCCGCCGGCCAATCAGATCAGCCAGGATCATGCCATCCACCAGACCATGCGGGTGGTTCGACACGGCCACGACAGGCCCCGACAGCGGAATATTTTCGACCTCTGAATCCGGTGTTTCCAGATCAATGCCCATCGTCCCAAGAGCCGCACGCCAGAACGCTTGCCCAGTGGGTGCGCCACGCTTTTCGAACTTTCGGATCATACGGATAATGCTGACCTTGCCCGTCATCCATTCAATCGTGCGGATGATAAAGGCCGTCATTGGGGTATCAAACGAATTGGCGTAGGTCAGACTGCGACGGTCATAGGTGGTGAACAACACCTCCTCTGTCGTTGGTTCAACACCCCTGTCCTGCTGATTTTGCACCAACTGGTTTGTCCCTATATCGCCGCCTGCGCGTCTCCCTCGCGCTGTTACTTGTCTTCGCCGAACTTGTCGGCGACAAGGGCCTCAACCGCTGCGGCCATCGCCTCGGCATCTGGCCCCGAGACCTGCACGTCAATAGTAGTTCCTTTCGATGCTGCCAACATCAAAAGCCCCATAATACTGTCCGCACCGGCCGATTGCCCGTTTTGTGACACTTCTGCCGTAGCGTCAAAACCTTCAGTTACCTCAACCAGTTTGGCGGCTGCCCGCGCATGCAGCCCCTTTTCGTTTACGATCTTCAGATGCCGTTTGATGGTCTCAGTCATTTTTCGTTCGCTATTCCGCTGTCACATTGTGGCTGTCGATGTATTTTCGCCCGGCGTTGAGCGCTGCGCGCACGGCCTCTGGCACTGTGAGGTGGCGGCACTTGGCAAGCTTGATCAGCATCGGCAGATTTGCCCCATAGAGAATACGCCGATTTTCCGGCGCACAGGCCATTAAAGACAGATTTGACGGTGATCCGCCAAAAAGGTCCACGACAATTACCACGCCTTCACCTGTATCAACTTCGTTGGCAGCAATGCAGATTTCAGATTCCTTGGCCCCGCGATCATGATCCCCCTCAATCGTGATGGCGCGCGCGCCTGTCTGAGGTCCTACAACATGTTCGATCGCACGCAGGTATTCCCGGGCCAGCCCGCCATGTGCAACGATCACAATACCGATCACCGCTCACTCACTCCTTACTTTTACCTTGGGCCGTAAGGCCGCGCTCGGACAGCGCCGGCTCTGTCGCCCGTCGCTCCAGTTCGCGATGCCTAATTGACACCTGCCAGCCCTCCTCTGCAAGGGCTTTGGCCAATGTTTCTGCCATTGCAACACTGCGGTGTTGCCCACCGGTACAGCCAAGGCCGATCGCCAGGTATGCCTTGCCCTCAGCCTGATAGGCGGGCAACAACAATTCCGTCAAATCCTGCACTTTTTGACGGAATGGTTCGAACAACGGATCATCGCGAACGTAAGCGGCAACATCACTGCTGCGTCCGTCGAGGCTGCGCAGGCTCTCTTCCCAGTAGGGATTGCGCAGAAACCGGCAATCCAGAACCATGTCGAGGCCGCGCGGAAGCCCGCGTTTATAGGAAAAGGATTGCACTGATACGGCCAACTGGCTTTCCAGTTCGGTGACGAACCAGCGTTCCAATTCAGCGCAAAGATCACGTGGGGCCATTTCGGACGTGTCGATCACAATGTCAGCCCGCGCCCGGATTGGAACAAGAAGATCAAATTCGCGCGCGATCCCGATGTCGGGTGTCTCTGCCGGGGCCAAGGGATGGCGACGACGGGTTTCTGAAAAACGGCGCATCAGGACTTCCGCACTGCAATCAAGATACAATACCTGCATGGGCGCCGGACTTAAGCCGCTCATGCCATCAATGGCTTCGATCAGTGCGTTGGTCGAAAAATCGCGATTTCGCGTATCGATGCCCAAGGCCAACGGTTTTTCGGGCGCTGGCCCATCCAGTAGGCGAGGGAGCAAAGACAGGGGAAGATTGTCGATCGCCTCGTATCCCATATCTTCCAATGCCCTGATCGCAGAGCTTCGCCCGGCGCCCGAAGGGCCTGTGACAAGCACGAGGCGGTTGGCGGCCTGCTTAGGCGGCATGTGTGCGTCCTTTATTCGATCCGACCGTGCTCAAGATATGCCATGATTGCCGCAGGAAAATGGGTGAACGCAACTTTTCTTTGCATCGGTAGCGTTACCCCCAGGATTTCTGTCACTCGCAGAGGGGGTAATCTTTCGGTCTCTTCTGTGTCCAGATCTACAACCAGCGCCACTCTGGTGGGGCCTGCAACCGGAGCGGCCAGAATACCGATACCTCTCGCTTCGATGCGCCCGCGTAGAGTGTCTGGCGCGTCCGCGATCAAAGCGCCGTGACGTGTCCAAAGCAGGGTTTGGTCATCCGATACCAATTTGGCACCGTTGCTTAGCATGTGCAGAGCAAGGGATGATTTCCCGCTGCCGGATTTTCCTTGGATCAAAGCTGCGCGGCCCGCATGGGCGACCGTGGTTGCGTGGATGCATTGGCGAACAGCAGATGTGCCGGTCTCGGCGCTCATTGCTCAGACGGGCAGGCCCACAACGAACCTCGCCCCCAGAGGATCCGAAGTCACGTCAGCGTCTGTTGGGCGAATATTTTCCGCCCAGATCACGCCGTCATGTGCCTCGACAATCTGTTTCGAGATCGCGAGACCAAGCCCGGAATTGTTGCCGAAATCGCCTTCAAGGCGTTCCGAATAGAAGCGCTGGAAGACTTTTGTAAGGGCCTGATCCGGAATGCCGGGCCCGGTATCTTCAACCACCACCAACACGCGATTTTCGCGCTTGCGGGCCCAAAGCCGGATCGCATCTCCATCTTCACAAAAACTGATCGCGTTGGTGATCAGATTGACAAATACCTGCGCCAAACGCCCTTCAAGCCCGGTAATGACGATTGGTTGATCCGGGAAATCCGTAATGAAATCGATGCCCTTTTTGCTGGCCTCTTCGCCCAGATAGTGACCAAGGTTGCCCAGCATACTGACCAGGTCAAATGCTTCCTGCTCTTCCTTGACCAATTCGCTGTCGAGCCGTGATGCATTCGAAATATCGCTGACCAAGCGATCCAGCCGACGCACGTCATGTTCAATCACTTCCAGCAGTTTCTCCCGCTGATCGTCACGCTTGGCCACACGCATTGTGCCAACGGCACTACGCAGGCTGGCCAACGGGTTTTTGATTTCGTGGGCAACGTCTGCGGCAAACTGCTCGTTGCTATCGATCCGGTGATAAAGTGCGGCGACCATGCCGCGCAAGGCACCGGACAATCGTCCGATTTCGTCCGGACGCGCGGTGAGGTCTGGAATACGAATACGGCCTGACGCACCGTTCGATTGCTTACGATCCCCTCCAATTTCGGCGGCCGAGGCCAAGTCTGACAAGGGGTTCGCGATGGTAGACGCCAAAATCAGGCTGAGGCCGACGCTGACAAGGGTGGCGATGACAAACATCTGCAATACCCGCTCGCGTTCCGAAGCCACCAGATTGTCAATCTCACCTGACGCGCTGACCAGAGCGACAACAGCCACCGGCGTTGCGCCCTGCATGACAGGTGTTGCCACCGAGAAAACCGTTCCTTCATAGGCGTCGCCGGACGCCACCTGCGTGCCTTCACTCAACGTGGTTTCAACCAGTCCGCGGGCTTGTTCTTCCAAGGTTGGCGGCACTTTCTTGGCGGAAAACGAAGAAAACGGCCCTGAAATCAGGTTCCAAACGCTTGAAAGCGCGTCGGTGATAACTGTTGGGCGGTCTTCGTCAGGTGTGTCGCCGCGTTGGGCCTGTCCGACCGTGTGACCGGCCACCCGCCCGTCGGGGCCAAAGACATAGACCTCTACGCCGGACCGAATATCAAGCCCGCCGAGCGTCTCGTTGACGTCCACGCCGTCACCGGAAAACAAGCTGACAGGCAGGGTTGCAGGGAGTTGAGCTTCGAAGACATCTGCGATCAGTTCTACTTCGCCCACCAGACCATTGGCCCGCTGAAGCGCGAGACTGTCGCGTGACGAATTCAGGTACAGAATACCGGCGACCAGAACATTCAGTGCAATAAGGTTGAACGTGACAATTTTGCGGGTCAGTGACGACTCGCTCAAAGAGAATTTGCGGCGCCGTTCGCGCCGCACTCTCAATTCATCCTGAACGTTGTCGGGCGCAACAAAATCGTCGCCTAGAACAACGTCACCGTCCTTGTGTGGGGTGAGATCGCGCACGTCAGTCCTCTCGGCCAGAGCCACACCTATTCTTCGTTGTAACGATACCCGATACCGTACAGCGTTTCGATTGCTGAAAATTCATCGTCGACCATCCGCAGCTTTTTGCGCAGACGCTTGATGTGGCTGTCGATCGTACGATCATCCACATACACCTGATCGTCATAGGCAACATCCATCAGCTGATCGCGCGACTTCACAAAGCCGGGGCGCTGTGCCAGCGCCTGCAGCAAAAGAAACTCTGTCACTGTCAGTGATACGTCGAGACCCTTCCACGTGACCGCATGGCGCAGCGGGTCCATCCGCAGATCGCCGCGTTCAATCACTTTGGTTTCTTCCGTGTCGCCCACGATTTCCCCGGCAACCGCATCCTGGCGGCGCAGAAGAGCGCGGATGCGTTCAACGAGAAGACGCTGGGAAAAAGGTTTTTTGACGTAGTCATCCGCGCCCATGCGCAGGCCCAGTACCTCATCAATCTCATCGTCTTTTGATGTCAGAAAGATGACTGGCATGGATGATTTTTGACGCAACCGCTGAAGCAGATCCATCCCGTCCATGCGGGGCATTTTGATGTCCAGCACCGCCATATCGGGGAGCTTTTTGCTGAACGCATCAAATGCTTGCTGTCCGTCGTTGTAGGTTTCCACTTCGAAACCCTCAGCCTCGAGGGTCATCGAAACCGATGTCAGAATATTCCTGTCATCGTCCACAAGGGCGATTTTTGACATTGGGGTTTTCCTTATACTGCTCTTGTTGCCTGTTTTTTCGTTCACTATGCGCTTTTTCGCTCTTTACAATCAATCCCAAAGTGCGAATCGCCCTGTTTGACTGTCTCAATTGGGACACAAAACTTTTAGGAATGACTAAATTGACTCACTTTTGGTTTCAGCCTGGCGGCGTTTTTGGACCTGTGGGGTGATGGTTGCGCTAACTTCTGGTTGGTTGCGCTAACTGCGCCAAAGCGTCCTGTTCATTCCCAAAACCGTCATGCTAAGAGGCGCGCCAAAGGCGGCATACATCGCCATACCGGTGCCACTTTCGGCGCGTAGTAGCAATCTGATCCGCCAAACCGGGCGGAGTACTACAGGAGCACGACACATATGACATTCGGACGGGTAAACCCGCAATTCCGGCTTGAAGATCAGGGGATCAAAGGCTTGGGAAATGTCTATTACAACTTGATCGAGCCGGCGCTGATTGAGACAGCACTGAAGAACGGTGAAGGAAAATTGGGCCAGGGCGGCGCGTTTCTGGTGACGACGGGCAAATTCACCGGGCGCTCTCCCAAAGACAAGCATGTGGTAAAGACCGAGAGTGTGATGGACACGATCTGGTGGGAAAACAACGCCGCCATGTCGCCCGAAGGTTTTGACGCGCTCTACACCGATATGATCGAGCACATGAAGGGCCGCGACTACCACGTGCAGGATTTGGTTGGCGGCGCTGATCCGACCTATTCGATCAATGTGCGTATGGTCACGGAACTGGCGTGGCACGGGCTCTTTATCCGCACCATGCTGCGACGCCCGGATCGCGAGGATCTGGATGATTTCACGGCTGATTTCACAGTCATCAATTGCCCGAGCTTCCAGGCGGATCCGAAAAAGCACGACTGCAAATCGGAAACCGTGATTGCCATGAATTTCGACCGCAAAATGATCCTCATTGGCGGCACGGAATACGCCGGTGAAAACAAGAAATCCGTGTTCACGCTGCTCAACTACCTGCTGCCTGATCGTGGTGTCATGCCTATGCATTGCTCGGCCAACCATGCCAACAACAACGCGGTTGATACGGCTGTTTTCTTCGGGCTGAGCGGCACGGGCAAAACGACGCTTTCCGCCGATCCTGCCCGCACGCTGATCGGCGATGACGAGCATGGCTGGTCGGATCGTGGCACCTTCAACTTTGAGGGCGGCTGTTACGCCAAGACGATCAACCTCAACCCCGAGGCAGAACCTGAGATTTACGCCACGACGACCAAGTTTGGTACCGTCATCGAAAACATGATTTACGATGATGAAACACTGGAGCTGGATTTTGAGGATGACAGCCTCACGGCCAACATGCGTTGCGCCTACCCGTTGCACTACATCTCGAACGCGTCGCAATCGGCCATTGGCGGGCATCCCAAGAACATCATCATGCTGACCTGTGATGCGTTCGGTGTTCTGCCTCCCATTTCGCGGCTGACGCCTGCGCAGGCGATGTATCATTTCCTTTCCGGTTTCACATCCAAGGTTGCGGGAACCGAGCGTGGCGTGACCGAGCCGGAACCCACATTCTCAACCTGTTTTGGCGCGCCGTTCATGCCGCGCCGTCCCGAGGTGTACGGCAACCTTCTGCGGGAAAAGATCGCCAAACATGGTGCAACCTGCTGGTTGGTGAACACAGGCTGGACCGGTGGCGCCTACGGCACAGGCTCGCGCATGCCCATCAAGGCTACACGTGCATTGCTGACGGCCGCACTGGATGGCTCGCTCAACAAGGTTGAGTTCCGCAAGGACGAGAACTTTGGGTTCGAAGTACCCGTTGATGCCCCGGGTGTCCCAACGGTGCTGCTCAACCCGCGCCGCACATGGGACAAGCCCGACAGCTACGACCGTCAGGCCGAAAAACTGGTGCAGATGTTCGCGGATAATTTCGAGCAATACATCCCGCATATTGACGATGACGTAAAAGCCGCCGCAATCGGCTGACGCATAATCGACACCCGCATTTGAAAAGGAGCGTTTAATTGGCGCTCCTTTTTGGTGTCCGCTGTGCGGGACAAAGCGTACGTTAGCCTTTGAAGCAATCCTGTATTCGACGTAGAGTGCGAATACGTTTTATATTATTGCTTCCGAAGAACTCACTGACATCAAAGAAAGTTTGAAAATGGACTCCGACGGGAAGAGAAGGCTTCTAATTGGAGGCGTTGGATTGGTTCGGGGAAAGATTAGGCATGCCGGTAAAGTTATGGTTGGCCTATGTGACGAGTTGGAACCAAAGATAAATTCGACTTCTTTTCTGCACGACGCTCCATTCGAAACAGTCAGTTTGATTATTCAATTTGGCCAGGCGGCGGGCGAACCTGCGATAGGAAGGATAAACAAAAAGCACTCCGAACTTGAGGTCTCAATTGAAGTTCCTCTGTCGGAGATTCGATCCATAGGTGTTAAGGAATTGACAGATAGATTTCGAAATCTGACACTTGTCAGTCTGCGGAAAGTTGCAAGCAGCTACGATTTAGAAACCCCAGATTGGCTGAAGTCGGTTGATGTTTGACGTTCGTTTGAAACGCTGTTCTCGTTAACATGCGGTCATGAGGAAGCAGAGACCATAGCACCTGAATGTGACTTCCGTTTCGCCGCATTTTTCGACTTTAACTCACTGTCCGCTTTGGGCTCGAAGCTGTCATTCGCAGCACTGAAAGACACGTTTTTGCGGTCTGCAACGGCGTCGACAAACAGATATGGACGTCCGGTTATCTTGTCGGCACCGGTTCTTCGCCGCGGTAGTCATAAAAGCCTCGGCCGGTTTTTCGACCGAGCCATCCAGCCTCGACATATTTGGTCAAGAGCGGGCAGGGGCGGTATTTGGTATCTGCCAGCCCGTCATGTAGCACGTTCATGATGGCCAGACACGTGTCCAACCCGATAAAGTCCGCCAGCTCCAGCGGTCCCATAGGATGGTTTGCGCCGAGCTTCATCGATTGATCAATGGATTTGACGTTACCGACACCTTCATAAAGCGTGTAGACCGCTTCGTTGATCATCGGCATCAGGATACGGTTGACGATAAAGCCGGGAAAATCCTCTGCGGTCGCGGATGTCTTCTTTATCTTTTCGACCACTTCCATGCAGGCGTCGAACGTCTCGGAATCCGTTGCAATGCCGCGGATCAGCTCGACCAATTGCATGACTGGCACCGGGTTCATGAAATGGAAACCCATAAACTTTTCCGGTCTATCCGTGCGACTGGCCAGCCGGGTGATCGAAATCGAAGAGGTATTGGATGTCAGGATCGTGTGGGGTTGAAGATGCGGCAGCAATTCATCGAAAATGGCCTGCTTGACGGTTTCGCGCTCGGTTGCGGCCTCGATCACAAGATCCGTTTTCCCCAAATCGGTCAGCGTAAGCGTGGTATCGATCCGACCCAATGCACCATCCATGTCAGCTTGGGTGATTTTATCCCGGCTGACCTGCCGTTCCATGTTCTTCGTGATCGTCTCACGAGCGCTGTCCAGAGCGTCCTGACTGATATCCGTCAGCAAAACGTTATACTCCGCCAAGGCCATCACATGAGCGATGCCATTGCCCATCTGACCCGCGCCGACCACACCTATTGTCTTGATCGCCATCGTGATGCCCTCTCAGCCTCAATGGCTTCAACATAGGCCTGCCATAGGGCCGGTCGCAAGGGTCGAGGACCGTTAAAAACTGTGACGAATTCGAACATTAGAGAATTCTCAATGCAAATCTTGGAATCATAGTCATGGGTGAATGAAATTAGGTGGTAGATATGGCTTTTGAGCGGCTCGGGGGACGGACCCTAGACTATAAAACGTGTCAGTATCGGGGGTCCAAATTACAGTTTCGGGGCCCAAAGCGCGAGCTTGAGGGGCCCTATGCGGTTTTTCTGGGCGGAACGGAAACTTACGGTCGCTTCATAGAACGCCCGTTTCCGGCCCTGATCGAGGCGAAAACCGGCGTCAAATGCATAAACATGGGCTGGCCCAATGCTGGCGTTGATGTATATCTCAACGACACGGCCATGTTGGCGGCGGCATCGGATGCACAGGTGACGATCCTGCAAGTCCCCAGCGTGCAAAACATGTCCAACCGCTTTTATTCAGTTCATCCGCGCCGTAACGACCGGTTCTTGGAGCCGTCAGGCGTGTTGCGGGCGATTTTCAACGAGGTTGATTTTACGGAGTTCCATTTTGTGCGGCATATGCTGAAACGGTTGCAAAGCCTGTCACCCGATCGGTTTGGCGCGGTACGCGATGAGATGCAGGCTGCGTGGGTGTCACGGATGCAGCTTTTGTTGCGCAAGATTGATGGCAAAGTCGTCTTGCTGTGGCTCTCGGCGCGGCGCCCGGAAGAAGCGGCTAACAGCGTGGAAGTGGCACGCGACCCAAGCTATGTCACCCGCGAAATGATTGAACAGCTGCGCCCATTGACGGACCAGTTGATCGAGGTGATAGCCAGCGCGGCCGCCATGGCGGATGGCACAAAAGGTATGCGATTTTCAGAAGTCGAAGCCGCTGCGGCGCAAGAGGTTCTGGGGCCGACCGTGCATTACGAGGCTGCAGATGTGTTGGGACCTGTCATCGCACCAATGGTGCGGCCCTAAAAAAGGCCCGCCATTTTCATGGCGAGCCGCATTTTTGTAAAAGACGCCAGCGCCGAGGCGCAAACGATCTATCAGAGTTTTTCAGTCAGTTCCGGCACTGCTTGGAACAGATCGGCCACGAGGCCATAATCGGCCACCTGAAAGATCGGCGCTTCTTCGTCTTTGTTGATGGCCACGATGATCTTCGAGTCCTTCATGCCCGCAAGGTGCTGAATGGCGCCTGAGATGCCCACCGCGACGTAGAGATCAGGTGCAACAACCTTACCGGTCTGACCCACCTGCCAGTCGTTTGGCGCAAAGCCACTGTCGACCGCGGCGCGTGATGCACCAACGGCAGCGCCGAGCTTGTCGGCCAAGGCTTCGATGATCTTGAAGTCGTCTTCCGACCCAACGCCACGTCCACCAGATACAACCACGCCGGCTGATGTCAGCTCGGGGCGATCACTTTCGGCAACCTTGTCTTCAACCCATTCGCTCAGGCCAGGATTGGCGGCAGCAGAAATGGTTTCCACACTTGCCGACCCGCCTTCGCCAGCGGCGTCAAAGGTAGAGGTCCGGAAGGTCACAACCTTCTTGGCATCGCTTGATTTGACCGTCTGGATTGCGTTACCCGCATAGATCGGACGTTCGAACGTGTTGGCATCGACAACACCAGATGCGTCCGAGATCACCATCGCGTCCAACAATGCTGCCACACGGGGCATCACGTTTTTAGCGTCGGTGGTGGCAGGGGCCACGATGTGCTCGTAGTCGCTCGCCAGCGATACGATCAGCGCGGCGGTCGATTCCGCCATGCGGTGACCCAGAGATGCGTCCTCGGCGACCAGCACTTTGGATACGCCGTCGATCTTGGCCGCGGCAGCACCGGCATCAGCGGCAGAACCACCACAGCACAGCGCCGTTACGTCACCCAGTTTGCTTGCGGCAGTGACGGCCTTTGCGGTCGCGTCCATTGCCAGTTCGCCATCGGTTACTTCTGCGAGAAGAAGAACAGCCATTATACAGCCCCCGCTTCTTTGAGTTTCGCTACGAGCTCGTCGACCGAGCCCACGATTTCACCCGCTTTGCGCGCTTCGGGCTCGTCCGTTTTGACAACCTCGAGACGCGGGATGACATCAACGCCGTAATCAGCAGCTGTTTTCTCATCCAGCGGCTTCTTCTTGGCTTTCATGATGTTTGGCAGAGACGCATAGCGCGGCTCGTTCAGACGCAAATCAACGGTGATGATCGACGGCATCTTGACCTTGATGGTCTGCAGGCCGCCATCAACTTCGCGCGTGACTTGCGCGCTGTCGCCATCAATGTCCAGCGCAGAGGCGAAGGTCCCTTGAGACCAGCCCAGAAGCGCGCTCAACATTTGACCTGTTGCGTTCATGTCGTTGTCGATCGCCTGTTTCCCGGCCAGTACGATACCGGGCTGCTCTTCTTCCACGATCTTGGCCAGGATCTTGGCAACGGCCAACGGCTCAATATCATTGTGAACGTCGTCGGTTGCGACAACGAGGATGGCGCGATCTGCACCCATGGCCAGCGCTGTACGAAGTGTTTCCTGGCTTTGCTTGACGCCGATCGACACGGCGATCACTTCGTCCGCCTTGCCGGCTTCTTTCAGGCGGATGGCCTCTTCGACAGCAATCTCGTCAAAAGGGTTCATCGACATTTTGACATTGGCAAGATCGACACCGCTGCCGTCCGCCTTGACGCGGACCTTAACGTTATAGTCGATCACGCGTTTGACAGGTACGAGCACCTTCATTGGCATGGTCTCCGTTAAAATGACGGAGAGCCGCGCGGATGCGACTCTCCAAAAAGCTCTGAAGCGTTCAATATAGATTTGTTAATCAAGGAAACAGGGAAAAATCGTCACGTTTGCGTCTTACGACGTCGCGTTTCCGATTTTATCTGCTCAAACGGCGTCATCCGGCGGCAATAAGTGCCGGTTTGCCTGTTTTTGCCGGGCTTCCGATGATGTTTGCGATGTGACCGGGGCGGTGGTCGCCCCGATCTTTCTCGGTTGCGATTGGACTTGATCAGGAACCGCTTGCTGCGCTTACCCACGGCTCCCAGATGTTGCGGTTGTTTTCCAACCACTCGGCTGCGGCATCCTCTGGTTCCATCTCGTCAATATCGACCAACTTGGCCATCTCGGCGATCTGTGGATTGGTGAAGGAGATTTCGGTCAACACCTTATAGGCGCCCGGCCATTTGTCCGGCATGCCGTCCCAAGCGGCCTTTTTCAGATATCCATTGGCTGGATTGCCGCAATCATGCGCTTTGTCCGGGTTTGGTCCAAAACTTGGGTCTTTGTCACAGCCGTCTTCCCACACCGGGAAATCCACAAATTCTCCCGGCCAGACGGCCTCGGCAAAATTGGGTGTCCAGTTGAAGACAACAACAGGTCTCTTGTCTTCTTCAGCAGCAGCGATCTCTGCCCAAAGAGCCGCGGCGGATCCCGCATTGATCACGACGAAATCCATTTCCAAGGCTTCGACTTTTTCCTGCGCGTGTTTCAACCAATCAACCGGACCGTCCAGATAGCGGCCCTTTGAACCGGTTTCAGCAGTGGCAAAGAGTTCCGCGCAATCATTTAGCGCTTTCCAGTCCGGCAAACCGGGGCAGGCTTCCTTGCTCCAGAGCGGATACCACCAGTCTTCCCGCGTCACGGCGTCATGATCACCCGCATCATGCAGGCCGCCCTTTTCCAACGCTGTTGTAAAGGACTTGCCGAAGGCACCTTCCCAGACTTCCAGCTCAAGAGTTACATCGCCAAGGCGCACGGATTCGTAGACCGCCTGACTGTCTGTCGTGACGTACTCGACATTGTTCCCCATGGATTCGAAGATTTGCCCGACCACGTTGCTCATCACAATTTGGCTGGACCAGTTGTGGATCGGAATAACGATCGGTTCACTGCTGTCGGCGGCGTGTGACACCACCGGGGCGGCTGCCAGCACGGCAGACATCATTGCGATTTTTATCGGTTGCATACTACAGTTTTCCTCCAAAGATTCTGTACTATTCAAAATTGTACCCATGGCACGCGAGCCAAATCTGGTTTAAAATCCATCGAATTTGCCATTTTGTAGAGGATTTCATCTAAGATGACCGAGAGTGATGAGCTTGACCATGTTGACCGCGAAATCCTTCAGGCATTGAGCGAGGATGGTCGTGCCAGTGTTGAGAAAGTCGCAGAACATGTGGGGCTGTCCCCGACTCCGGTGCGTCGCAGAATAAAACAGCTGGAAAAGAGGGGTGTCATCACCGGCTACCGGGTTGTGATCGACCCCGAAAAATGCGGGCTTGATCTGGCCGTCTATGTTCTGGTGACACTGACGGCAGGAAGCGCTGAGATGATGGCCGAATTTGAACGGGCTGTGAAACAGATGCCCGAAGTTCAACGGTGTGACCTCCTGGCTGGTCCCAATTGCTATGTGCTGACGATGCGGGTCAAAAGCATGAAATATTACGACAAATACCTGCGGGAACATCTCGTGAGCTTGCCGAGCGTTCACGCGATTGAGTCGCGCTTTGTGATTGGTCAGGTCAAAGACGTGGCTTTGTTGCCCTGAATGCTGCGCGTCATGCAGAAAGGAAAAGGGGCGGTTGAACCGCCCCTTCTTTTGGTTTGAACACCCTGTTTAACGGTTCAGGAATTCGAGGTCATACTTATCCTCGACATCCGGTACCGGGTGATCTTCGTGCAAGGATTTAACCGTACCGTAGATCATGAAGAGCAGGATGACCGCGATCGGCAGACCGGCCACGATCGACGCGGTTTGCAGAGCGTTGAGCCCGCCCGCCAGCATCAACACGCCAGCCACCAGACCCGCGGTCAGACCCCAGAAGATGCGGAATTTGACCGGCGGGTTCTCATCACCCATCGACAACATCGTGCACATCACAAGTGTGCCCGAATCCGACGATGTCACGAACCATGAGATCAGCAGGATCGTGATCAGAACGGTGATTGGGTAGGTAAGCCAGCTATAGCCGAAGCCTGCGACGGTCTTGAACACGCCGGTGGCGTAGTCCTCATTGACCGCGTCCATAACGCCCGCGCCATAGAACAGATCTACCCCGGCAGCGGCGCCACCAAAGACACCCATCCACAGCATCACGACCGAGGTCGGGATCAGAAGGACGCAGAAGCAGAACTGTCGGATGGTACGGCCCTTGGAAACCCGCGCGATGAAGAGACCCACGAAGGGGCACCACGCAATCCACCAACCCCAGTAGAAGATGGTCCACCAGCCTTGCCATTGCACTTCGGGATCACCGTTGATCCAGAAACCCATGGGAATGACGTTCCAAAGGTAGTCACCGAAACCAGAGATAGTGACGCCCAGCAAAAACGCCGTTGGTCCAAGGATGATGAAGAGCACTAACAGACCGACGGAGGCCATCACATTTGCCTCTGAAAGGATCCGGACGCCTTTGCCCACGCCCGACGCGGCGGATGCCGTACCAAGACAGGTGATGATGGCGACCAGTATCAGTTGGTTTGTTTGCGTATTCTCCATCCAACCCAGGTTTTCGAGGCCGGCGGCAATCGGTGTCACGCCAAGACCAAGCGACGTGGCCAGACCAAAGATGGTGCCGAAGACACCGATCAGATCCACCAGATGACCCCAGGGACCGTAGATCTTGTCCTTGAGCACCGGGTAGAGTGCTGTCCGCAGTGTCAGCGGCAGATCGCGGCGATACGAGAAATACGCTAGGCTCAAGCCAACAAGGACGTAAAGCCCCCAGCCGTGAAAACCCCAGTGGAAGTTGGTCACCGTAACCGCCGAGATGGCGGCATCGACGCTGCCAGCCTCTGCGCCAGCGCGGTCCATGAACGGGCTGCCCTGGATGTGATACATCGGCTCGGCCACGCCCCAGTAGATCAACCCAGACCCCAGGCCCGCACTGAAGAGCATGCAGATCCATGAGAAAGTTGAAAAATCGGGTTCGTCGTCATCCTTGCCCAGTTTCACCTCTCCAAACCGGCTGATCATCAGCCAGAAAACAAAGAAAAGTGCAGCATTGACGACGATGACATAGAACCAGTCCATCGTGTTCAGGATGAAGTCTTTGCCCGCCGAGAATACCTCGGACGAGCGTTCGACATCCATGATTGTGTAGAGCACAAAGCCGATGATCATCACCATGGATAGGATGCCCATCAGGGGGTTCATGCCCGCGAATAAGCCCGACTTGGCTACAAGATTGTCGGGTTTGTTGGTTGTTTGGTCACTCATTTTCTTAACCTCTATATCCTGTGAGCCGCATCAGCGGACTGTGCCCGAGGCACCCTGACGGGCACCGGCGGTCAGCCAGGCTTGGAATGCTTCTTCGAGGCGGGCATGGTTTTGGGCCCACCAATTGGCGTCAGACCGGATGCTCAGCTTGTCCTCATAGGCGGGGCCATTGGGGATTTGCGCTAGCGTGTCGCCCGTCAGCCGCGAAACAGCGGATTTTCGGGTAGGGCCGTTGGGTAGGAAACCCACCATATTGGCCAGCGACGTGGTGCTGCTGGCATAGCGGATAAACTCGATCGCTTCGTCCTTGTACCGGCTGCCTTTGGGAATGCCGAAGAGATCCATTTCGATCACACGACCATCCATGTTGACGGTGAAATCCGCGCCGTCTTCCTTGGAGGCCGTAGCCCCCGTGGTGGCCCAGATCATCGACATGGCAACCTCGCCATCATTGAGAAGGCGCACCGGCTGACGCCCTGATTGCCAGAGCATCAAGCCCGGACGGATCGCGTTCATCTTCTCCAAGGCGCGCTCGACACCCTCTTCGGTTTCAAGCGTGGAATAGACATCGTCGCGCGCTACGCCATCGGCCATCAGCGCCCATTCCATTATGACCGTGGGATCGTTTCGGATCGCACGCGGGCCGGGGAAAGTTTCGGTGTCGAAGAAATCGGCGATGCTGGCCGGTGGGTTCGACGGGAAGGCCGATTTGCTATGGGCGAACGCCGTTGCCCAGACAATCACACCTACACCACAGTCGTTCAGGGCACCCTCAACGAAATCCTCTTCTGCGGGCGTGCCATCGGACCCCGCTGGCAGGGAAATTCCAGACAGATCCTCCAGCAGTCCTTCTTCGCAGGCGCGAAGTGAATCGGCTTGCGTCAGATCAACCACGTCCCAAATCACATTGGCAGATTCGACCTGATCGCGGATTTCGGAAATGCCACCATTGTAGTGTTCAACGTTGACACGGGACCGTGTCTCTTGCTCGTAGGGCCGCACAAAGCCCAGCATCTGGCTGCGCATGTAGGGACCCGTCCATGACGTAAACGTAATTTCGCTCGGCGCTGCAGCGGCCGCGCCATCCACGGCGGCGGTGCTTTGCGCAAAGGCCAATGCGGGTAGCACCGTTACTGCCAGTGTGGCCCCAAACATTCGGGCACGCGCAGGCAACGGGTTTCGGATAAATCTCATTTTTGTCCTCCCTGGTTCTAGGATCGCCCGGTTGTTTTTCTCACCCTAAAATTCTGTTTAGGATGGCCGGGATATTCTTGAGCTAAACTTCAGGCTGGCTGAATTTAACTTCAGGAAAGATTGAATGGGATTCGGCCCGTTACGGCAAATGGAATCGACTCTAATTGCCGATAAACCGACATTTGAAATTAAAGTTCTGGTTGAAGGCGGCAACGGCACAATCGTGCCAATGGGTCAATAGGTAGAACTACGCATGGCGGTTTGGAAGCTGTCGGGCACGGCCAAGTTGTTCGGCATGCGGGAGCAAATTCGCTTGAAATTAGCGATTGGCGCCGGGGACCCAAAGCACATCATCACGGCCATCATCATTGGCCATCCGCGCCGCAACGAAAAACCAGTCCGAAAGCCGATTGAGGTACTTTACGGCGGCCGGATTGATGTTTTCCATCGTGGCCAGTTCTACCGCCAGCCGTTCTGACCGGCGACACACAGTCCGACACAGATGCAGATAAGCGGCCAAAGATGATCCGCCTGGCAGGATGAAGCTGCGCAAGGGCTCCAGCACGTTGTTCATGGCGTCGATTTCGGTTTCGAGGCGGGCCACCTGAGCATCGCTTACACGCAATGGCGGATACTCCGCATCGGCATCTTTTTCCATGTCGGGGCGGCAAAGATCAGCGCCAAGATCAAAAAGGTCGTTCTGAATGCGGGCAAGGGCCGCGTCCACATCACCCTTGGCATGCAAGCGGGCCAGCCCAACGGTCGAGTTCACTTCGTCAGTTGTGCCATAGGCGTTGACGCGGGCGGAGTGTTTGGCCACGCGCGTGCCATTGCCCAGAGCGGTTTCACCGGCATCGCCGGTTTTGGTGTAAATCTTGTTCAGAACGACCATGTCATTGCCCCGTTTGTCTGCGGATAAAGACGAAAAGTAGGATAAGTGCGACAGCGATAAACTGCGCCCCAATGCGCCAACGCATGATCTTGTTGGCATGTTTCCGGTTGAATTCACCACCCTTGCCGAAGGTAAAGATGCCAAACATCAAAATACCCGCGACACCCAGACAGGCGATGGCCACGACGTAAAAAAGAGGGTCGTCTCTCATGGGCGGGTCCTTTCTCCGACACTGAGCGCACATTTAGGCGGCCCGGCGCGGAAAGCAAAACAGTTATTCATCAGCGGCAACTCAGGATCAGGACTTCGAGAGTACCCAATCAAGCGCGCGTGTCGGCAAAACACGTCGCAATGTGCCCATGATGTAGGTGGGTGTCGTCACGTAATACCGTGGTTTCGGGCGGCTCGATTCCAACGCATGGATGAGTTTCTGGGTCACCGCGGATGCAGGAAGTTCAAACTGGTCCTTTTTGCCATCATGTTCATAAAGACGTTTCAAGACCCCTGTGCGATACTGTTCGGCCCGGGGGGAGTTTTCCCAATCAATCCACCGTTCAAAATGCGGGATACTGTTTATGCGAATATCAGATGTCACCGGTCCGGGCTCAATCAGGATGACTTCAACACCGGTGCCGCGCATCTCGATGCGCATCGTGTCCGTCAGTCCTTCAAGAGCGAATTTCGTGGCATTGTATGCGCCGCGCATTTTCAACGTGACGAAGCCCAGAACCGAGGAACACTGGACGACCCGCCCGTGTCCCTGCGTGCGCATCACTGGCAAAACCTGCCGGGTTAATTCGTGCCAGCCAAAGAAATTCGCCTGAAAGATGTCACGCAGCGCATCGGTGGGTAAATCTTCCACGGCGCCAGGGCATCCGAACGCACCGTTGTTGAACAGTGCGTACAACGTGCCGCCCGTGGCTTCCAATACCTCTGCCAAGCCGGATGCGACGGTTGCTTCATCCTGATAATCGATCAGCGGACTTTCAAGCCCTTCAGCGATCAGCCGGTCGCAATCAACTTGTTTGCGGCAGGACGCAAAGACGCGCCAGCCGCGCGCCTTTAGCCCGTGGGCGGCATCATAGCCTATTCCCGAAGAACAGCCGGTGATCAGGATGGTTTTCTGGCTCATGCCCAAGCTATGGCGCGCCGGGATGTTTGATGCAATCAGTTTGCGGCGGCGCTGACCAACCAATCGGCCATCCAGCCTTCTTGCTGGGTGTCCAGCACGCGGATGTTAAGCCAGCCGTCCTCGGATGCGCCAATGACTTCAACTTCGGTGTCTTTGGTCAGTTTGCCAATGGCCAGGTAATAGGTGCTGGGACCATCCCGCATATTCACCACCGTGCCGGTGACGCGCCGAATATCCAGCGGTGGCAGATCCACCTCGGCCAGATCGGCGTCGGCATCAGGCGCCTCCGTGAGAACTTCGGTCTTCAACGGATCGCTTTCGAAAACGGGTTGTGCTTCTTCGGTCACATCCACGGCGGCAAGCGTGACCTGCAAGCGGCTTTCATCGGTCAGGTTGAGGTCATCAAGCGTCGAGAGCGCACGGGTCACGTCGCCTGCATCAGAGCTGTCTTCAACAGCCGCGGCACCAACCGTCGCGGTGTCCGCGTCCAAGACAGCAACGTCCACTTGCACAGGTCGGGCCAGAGGTCGCACATCGTCAAGCTTTGCGCGCGCTTGTAGCGACTGTGTCTGCGGCTGATAGTCAGCCCCGCCACTGAGCACATAGAATGACCATCCCAGAAAGGCGAATGTTGCTATGATAAAGCGCCACATCGCGCGTCCCCCATTTACCAAACGAATTTGAGCAGTGACGTGTATATAAGCGATTCCCTCCGTCGACACATGGGAAAAGCATAAAACTTTCCCACCTAACCCGCTTTACGGGCGAATCCGCCTTGGGTATCACAGCATCTATGAGCGATTTGCTGGACGACCCCAATATCGAGCCTGAAACAATATCTGAGCCTCTGCGCCGTGCGATCGGTGACAGGTATTTGACCTATGCGCTGAGCACGATCATGCACCGCGCGTTGCCGGATGCGCGGGATGGATTGAAGCCTGTGCATCGGCGAGATCCTGTATGCAATGCGCGAGTTGCGTCTGAGTTCGACCGGGGGGTTCCGCAAATCCGCCAAGATCAGCGGCGACGTGATGGGCAATTATCACCCGCATGGCGATGCTGCGATCTACGATGCGATGGCGCGGCTGGCCCAGGATTTCGCCGTGCGCTACCCGCTGGTCGATGGGCAGGGCAATTTCGGCAATATCGACGGGGATAACCCCGCCGCAAGCCGCTACACCGAAGCGCGCATGACCGCAGTCGCAGAGGCGTTGCTGGAGGGGCTTACCGAAAACGCCGTAGATTTTCGCGACAATTACGACGGGACGCTGACCGAGCCGGTCGTTTTGCCCGCGACCTTTCCCAACCTGTTGGCCAATGGGTCCTCAGGCATTGCCGTGGGTATGGCCACCAACATCCCGCCGCATAACATCGCGGAGCTGTGTGAGGCTTGCCTGCACCTGATCAAGACGCCGGATGCGCGGGACGACACGTTGCTCAAATACGTGCCCGGCCCCGATTTCCCGACAGGCGGTGTCATTGTAGAGCCGCCCGAAAGCATCGCGCAGGCCTACCGCACCGGGCGCGGATCCTTCAGGTTGCGTTGTAAATACGAGGTCGAGGATATGGGGCGGGGGCAGTGGCAGATCGTTGTCACCGAAATCCCCTATCAGGTTCAGAAATCCAAGCTGATCGAAAAGATTGCCGAGCTGATCCAATCGAAGAAAATCCCGATCCTTGCCGATGTCCGAGATGAAAGCGCAGAAGACATTCGACTGATCCTTGAACCACGCTCCAAAAATGTCGAGCCGGACGTGTTGATGGGGATGATGTTCCGCAATTCAGACCTGGAAGTGCGGTTCTCGCTTAATATGAACGTGCTGATTGATGGGGTCACGCCCAAGGTCTGCAGCATGAAGGAGGTCTTGCGCGCATTCCTCGACTTCCGCCAAGAGGTACTGATCCGCCGGTCGACACACCGGATGGAGAAAATCGACCATCGGCTTGAGGTGTTGGAGGGGCTTGTAGTTGCCTTCCTCAATCTGGACCGGGTCATCGATATCATCCGCTATGATGAGGATCCCAAAGCCGCACTGATGCGCGAAAACTGGTCCAAGACCCATGTCCGCGCCAACGACGAAGCTGATTATGTACCGCCGCCGCCCAGTGAAGGTGAATTGACCGAATTGCAGGCGGAATCGATCCTGAACATGCGGTTGCGCAGTTTGCGCCGACTGGAAGAGATGGAACTGCTGCGTGAGCAATCCGAGTTGATGGAGGAACGTGCAGGTCTTGAGGATTTGTTGGACAGCGAAGACTTGCAATGGGAAAGCATCGCAGAGCAGCTCAAAGACGTCCGCAAAAAGTTTGGCAAAGACTATGAATTCGGTGCGCGCCGGACGCAATTCTCGGAAGCCGGTGAAGTGGAAGACGTGCCGCTGGAGGCGATGATTGACCGTGAACCGATCACGGTTGTCTGCTCGCAAATGGGGTGGATCCGGGCCATGACTGGCCATATCGACCTCACGCGGGAGCTGAAGTTCAAAGACGGTGATGCGCCGCGCTTCATGTTCCATGCCGAGACGACGGACCGGCTGTTGGCGTTTGGGTCAAATGGCCGGTTTTACACAATCAGCGCATCCAACCTGCCGGGCGGGCGCGGCATGGGGGAACCGCTTCGCCTGATGGTCGACTTGCCGAATGAAGCCGAGATCGTTGATCTATTTATCCACGAACCCGCGCGAAAACTGCTCGTCGCGTCCAGTGCGGGCGACGGGTTTTTGGTGCTTGAAGATGACGTTCTGGCCCAAACGCGGAGCGGCAAGCAGGTCCTGAACGTCAAGGACGGGGTGCAGGCGCATGTGTGCCAGTCTGTGACCGGCGACCACGTGGCCTGCGTTGGCGAAAACCGAAAGGTCCTGATCTTTCCGTTGGATGAATTGCCGGAAATGGGCCGTGGCAAGGGTGTGCGGTTGCAGAAATACAAGGATGGCGGCCTGAGTGACGCCACCACATTTACGCTATCTGAGGGGCTAAGCTGGCTTGATCCGGCGGGGCGCACCCGGACTGAAACTGAATTGGCGGAATGGATTGGTAAGCGGGCCAGTGCGGGTAGAATGGCGCCGCGCGGCTTTCCGCGCGACAACAAGTTTACCTGAAATCTGCCTAAAAGAGACCTCATTTACCCGGAATATCCTTCTGGTAGTGCTACGGAATTCGAACTAAGGCACCCGAAAGAGTAAGCGTTGGAAGGTTCACCATGAACGACAATAAATCAATAATTGCGGGCCATTACACAGGCGACCGCAGCGAACTTTTCAAATTGGCTATGGTGACATCACTGCTGACCATGGGCACGCTTGGCATCTACCGGTTCTGGGCCAAGACACGTATCCGAAAATACATCTGGTCGTCGATCAGCGGAAAAGGTGATCGCTTTGAATACACCGGCACCGGTCTTGAAAAACTGTTGGGCTTTCTGGCCGCCGTTGTGATCTTGGCCATCTATCTGGGCGTGATCCAGATGTTGTTGTTCTACTTTGGTGTGAACCTTTTTCGCGAGCCGCAATCGATGGCCGAACTGGTGGCACAGCAAGCCGGGCTTTATGTCAGCGTGTTTGCCGTTCTGCCATTGATCCTGTTCGCTCAGTATCGCGCGCGCCGCTACAAAATGGCCCGAAGTCGATGGCGCGGTGTGCGTTTTGGCGTTGAAAACGGCGCATGGGGATACGCGATCCGTGCGATTGGACACTGGATACTGACGATCCTGACCTTGGGATTATTGTTGCCCCGACAAACCTTCATGCTGGAAAAATACATCACGGATCGCAGCTGGTACGGGTCCGCCAAGTTTGAACAGCAGGGTCGCTGGCAAGAGATGTATCCCGCAATTACGCATCTGGCGATCGGTATCGTGGTCACAGGGTTGGCAGTCGCCCTGCTTATCTCGGGCGGTTCAATTGCTGGCGTTCTGTTGGTGTTGGTCGGCTATATCTGGACGTTGATCGGGTATGTGTCCTACCGCGTGCGCACGTTCAAATACCTGACTGATCACAAAACTCTGGATGGCGACATCAGTTTTCGCGCAGTCCCGGAGACAAGCTCGGTCGTGGGCTACATCCTTCTGGGCGGGCTGGTCCTGATGATCCTCGGATCCATACTGGTGTCCGTTTTCACCGCGATTGTGAGCTTTCTTTTGGGCCCGTATTTGATGGCGGGTCCGGGTGAAATGGGTGTGATCGGTTTTGTTGCGGCGGCTGTGATTTACCTCGGCACGCTGACAATTCTTTCTGCCCTGTTGCTGGTCTGGATCACGCAGCCCACCCTGCAGCATGTCATTGCATCAACGGTGCTTGAAAACGCGGAAGCGCTGGATGCTGTTCGGCAACGTTCAACCGATGAAGGTGCGGATGCCGAAGGCTTCGCAGATGCGCTTGATGTGGGCGGCGCCATCTGATGCAAAGTGTGGCGGGCAGTTACTTTGACGGACAGTCGGCTGTGCGCCACCGGGTCGATCTGCGGATCGAGAATGAGACCGATCTGGTGATCATAGGTGCGACGTTGCCCGATGCATTGATCTGGCCCTTGTCCCGCCTGCGCGTCACCGACAAACGTGCCAAGACTGGTGAGATGACGCTGAGCCTGCATTCACATGAAGGCGATGAGAAGCCTCTGGAAACGGCGCGTGTCACCCTGAGTGAGCAATCCATGATCGCTCGGATTGAAAAGCTGAGCCCGGACTTGCACCGCAGGGACCTGCGCCCTGGTACGTGGGGCAGGGTGGTGAAATACACCACAATTGCTGTGGCATCGGTGGTGCTCATGCTCTTTGTGATCCTGCCACGAATGGCGGATACGTTGGCGGGATTGATCCCCATAGAAAAGGAAATTGCCCTTGGCAAATCGATCACCGCCCAAATTGAAAGGGCCTTGGGTGGGACGGATTTTGGCGCCCTGAACTGTGTCGATCCAATGGGTAGGGCAGCACTTGATCAGATGACGGCCACGTTAACCGAAAGCCGGGACATGCAATATGAATTGGACGTCACGGTTTTCGATCACCCGATGATGAATGCATTTGCCGCCCCCGGTGGCCAGATCGTCATCATGCGGGGCTTGATTGATCGGGCCTCAAGCCCTGAAATGGTGGCAGCCGTCCTCGCCCATGAAATCGGACATGTCGAAAACCGCGATCCCACGCGGCATGCATTGCGCGCCGTTGGCACGGGTAGTTTGCTATCGATCGTTTTGGGAGACGTTACCGGCGGGGTGGTGGCCGTTTTTCTGGCAGACCGTCTCTTGCAGGCCAGCTATACGCGCGAAGCAGAGGCACGCGCGGACGTCTTTGCGCTGGAGACGTTGAATAATGCGTCCATCGACAGCACCGGCATGGCAGATTTCTTTACGCAGATCGACGAAATGAGCGGCGAGAGATCAGAAGTGATGGAATATTTTGCCACTCACCCTGCCAGTGCGGGTCGCGCGGCGCGGGCGCGAGAAAATGCCGAACTGAATGGCGGCTCGGCAACGGTCTTGAGTGAAGAGCAGTGGCAGGACCTGCAAAACATTTGCGATTAATCTTTACGGCGTCATCGCTTCAGCTTCGAGCCAGACACCCCCTTCGGGCCTAAGGGTCAGGATCATGACAGGGTCCGGATCGCGACCCGGGACTTGTGTGAACCGGAACCGCGACAAGAGCGTGGCCAGAATGATCACCGCTTCCTGCAACGCAAAGCTGGCCCCGATGCAAATCCGCGGCCCATCCCCAAAGGGCAGGTAGGCATACCGTTCAATCGCCTTGCGGTCGGCAAAACGATCCGGGCGGAATGCGTCGGCGTCCTCCCACAGCAATTGGTTTCGATGCAGGGCGTAGATCGGGATGATCACGGTATCACCTGCCCGAATGTCCCGGCCGCAGAGGGTATCATCCGCA
Organism: Roseovarius sp. JB2-10; assembly: GCF_055693585.1. Classification (NCBI taxonomy): domain Bacteria; kingdom Pseudomonadati; phylum Pseudomonadota; class Alphaproteobacteria; order Rhodobacterales; family Roseobacteraceae; genus Roseovarius; species Roseovarius sp. JB2-10. The sequence continues at coordinate 1,538,693 of NZ_CM146337.1, forward strand.
AGCGCTGTGCGTGAAACCATGGCCGCAGGTGGATAAAGGCGCAGAGCTTCGTCGGCAATCATGCGAATGAAGGGGAGGTTTGCGACATCGGCGCCTGTGGCTGTCCGGCCTTGCAGCACCGATTGTGCCTCGGCTCGGGCCCGGTCCTGCACGTCCTGATCGAAGGCACAAAGGTAGAGTGACCAGGCCAGTGTGAGCGCCGTGGTTTCATGGCCAGCCACGATAAAGGTCAGCAAGTTATCCCGTAATTCGGCCGTGTTCATCTGGCGTTTGGTCTCTGGATCTTCGCCGGCCAGCAACAGGTCCAGCAAATCGGGCACACCCTTGCTGCCGCGCGCGCGCCGGGCTTCGACGGCCTCATCGGCGACGCTCTTCATTTGCGCCACGGCCTTGCCGGTCATCATGCGACCCGGACGCGGCACCCAATCGGGAAACCCGAGGATGTCAAAAAGCGAGATTTTTCCGGCCTCGGCGATATAGGCGTCGATGGATTTGTGAACAGCGTCGCCATCAAACGTGCCATCCCCGGAGAACGTGACCTCGCTGATCACGTCAAAAGTTGTGCGCACCATGTCATCCGCCATGTCCACAGCACGCGGGCCCGCGGCGGCGATGCGTTCACAACTGCGCTCGGCCGCAGCCCCCATGATTGGTCCGAGATTTGTCACGTTGCGATGCGAAAAGACCGGGGCGGCCGTGCGCCTCTGCCAGCGCCAATGGGCGCCTTCAGCAATGAAAAGGCTATCCCCAATAGCCGGACGCAACAGGTTTTTGGTCACAATGGATTTTGGGTAATTGTCCAGGTTTTCCAACAACATCTGACGGATTGCACCCGGATCCATCACCATATGCCACCGTTTGCCGGTTCGGCCCGAGATCATCGGCTGTTTGGTCGCGATCTGTGGAATGATGGTCAGCAGGTTGTGTCGTGCAGCTTTGAGGCTTTGCAAAATACCCATCGGTTCGGTCACAAGCGGGACGTGAACGGGAAGGTTGGGTTTCAACATCGGCATACCTTTCGCGGTTGCCATAGATATAGGTTGGCCCGTGCGGCGCGGCAAATGATTGCGCTGAAACGTCCGCTGCGGTATCCGGATTGCATAAAAACCTGAAGGGATGCTGATGTTTCGCAAGTTTGCCGCCGTCCTGGCAGTCGTTCTACTTGGCGCATGTACCAATCCAAATGATCTCGATGACGCGCCTGCCTATCTGGGCAACTTCACTTTGGCGCATAATGTGGTTGTCGCGCCCAACATCACAAAAGGTCCCGCGTCACGGGAAGCCAGCACCGAAGAGTGGATCACCGAGATGAAGGCGGCCGTTGATGAGCGGTTCCGGCGATATGACGGGGACAAGCTCTATCATCTCGGGATCAGCATCGAAGGCTACGTCCTCGCCATTCCCGGCGTCCCGATCGTTGCCTCTCCCAAATCCGCGCTGATCCTGAATGTGACCGCCTGGGATGATGCGTCTCAGACCAAGTTGAATGAAAAGCCCGAACTGATCACGGTTGTCGAGAGTTTCTCGGGCAAAACCATTTTGGGGTCAGGGCTGACGCAGTCAAAAGAAGCGCAGATGTTCAACTTGACGCGCAATGCGTCGAAACTGATTGAGAACTGGTTGGTCAATCAAAACAATCAACTCGGTTGGTTCGAGGCCGATGGCAGACCTGCCAAGGAAAAACTGACATTGCTGGGGAATCGGGTGGAGCCGGAAGCGGATGAAGCCTATGCCTCTGAAGATGCTGGCGCAGAGGACGCAACGGCGACTGATACGCAAGCACCCGTTGAAGAAGCCGGTTCTGATGCGCAAACACCATCGAGTGACGCGGCAGCCGCCGCGGCGGCGGCTGCCACGATCATCGAAGAGCCCGAAGTGGTCGCACCCGGCGAGGACGGTTGATATCCGTGAATTGGCATGTAGCGCTTGATTTTCTGTGCGCCTTTCAATAAACGGCGCGCGATGAGCATAATCGGGCCGGCATGGCCCCCCAACAGACAAGGCGCCTCGAGACATGGCAAAGGAAAAGTTTGATCGTTCGAAACCGCATGTGAACATTGGGACCATTGGTCACGTTGATCACGGCAAGACGACGCTGACGGCGGCGATTACCAAGTATTTTGGTGATTTCAAGGCGTATGACCAGATTGACGGCGCGCCGGAGGAGAAGGCGCGTGGGATCACGATCTCGACGGCGCATGTTGAGTATGAGACCGATGCGCGCCACTACGCGCATGTGGATTGCCCCGGCCACGCCGACTACGTGAAGAACATGATCACGGGTGCGGCGCAGATGGACGGTGCCATTCTGGTGGTGAACGCGGCCGATGGCCCGATGCCCCAGACCCGCGAGCACATCCTGCTGGGCCGTCAGGTGGGCATCCCCTACATGGTTGTCTACATGAACAAGGTCGATCAGGTTGACGATGATGAATTGCTGGAACTGGTTGAAATGGAAATCCGCGAGCTTCTGAGCTCGTATGACTTCCCTGGCGACGACATTCCTGTGATCCCCGGCTCGGCGCTGGCGGCGATGGAAGGCAACAACCCAGAGATTGGCGAAGAGTCGATCAAGAAGCTGATGGCGGCCGTGGATGAATACATCCCGACCCCTGCGCGTGCGGTGGATCAGCCGTTCCTGATGCCGGTGGAAGACGTGTTCTCGATCTCGGGCCGCGGTACGGTTGTGACCGGCCGGGTGGAGCGTGGCGTGATCAACGTGGGCGACGAGATTGAAATCGTCGGCATCCGCGACACGGCGAAAACCACCTGCACGGGCGTTGAAATGTTCCGCAAGCTGCTGGATCGCGGTGAAGCGGGCGACAACATCGGCGCGCTGCTGCGCGGGATCGACCGTGACGGTGTTGAGCGTGGTCAGGTGCTGTGCAAGCCGGGTTCGGTGACACCACACACCAAGTTCGAGGCCGAAGCCTATATCCTCACCAAAGAGGAAGGCGGGCGTCACACGCCGTTCTTCGCGAACTACCGCCCGCAGTTCTATTTCCGGACAACGGACGTGACCGGCACGGTTGAACTGCCAAGCGGCACCGAGATGGTGATGCCGGGCGACAACCTGAAGTTCGTGGTTGAACTGATCGCGCCGATCGCGATGGAAGACGGCCTGCGCTTTGCGATCCGCGAAGGCGGCCGCACCGTCGGCGCCGGCGTCGTCGCCAAAATCATCGAGTAAGGCTTTGCCCAATAAACCAATGGAAAGCGGTCAATTTTTGGCCGCTTTCTTTTTTTATGTAAAGCCATGCGAGAATTGTATGGCATTGAATTTCAAAATGATGATGTCACGCCCATGGAGCACGTTGTTGAGCTCTTGGTGCGAAGTTTGGATCTGTCCGAAGCTGAAGCATTTGAACGCGTATTAGCAATCCACACTAATGGTTCCTTTGTTGTGACGCTGGCGGGCAAACCCAGTATCGACAATACTTTTGCTGAGTTAGTGCAAATATCAGATGAGCTGAATTCTGACGTGAAGTTTTCAACGGTTGGTCCGTTTCCCACGGATTACCAGGAAAAATGGGAAAGTGAATTGCAGAGTGCCACACTCGTGAAAAGTCCCATCGCTTTTTTGCTGATTGTCTTTTTGGTGGTCGGGCTTTTTATTAGTCTTGCCGCGATCGCCGGGTACAACCTGTTACCAACGACTGACATTTTCCGGCGATAATTTCGGCAGATCATTTTGCATGTTTCAATGATCCAGTTGCATTTAGCAAAGCACCTGCGACGCACTGTCGCGTGCCGCTTTAGCGCCTGAAAATGCTGCAACGCGGCAAATTCGCGAAAGGTTGTGCGAATTCAACAGTGTTTGTCTTTTTGCAGCTGCAGCATACGCGCGTTCGGTATGCCGTTGTCTACCGTTAAGTCTTTATAAACATTGATTTTTTTCTGCTCTCATATATATTAATCATCAATCAACAAACGGATGTGGCCAAATGGACAAGGTCAATTTCACCGCTTGGGCGGGCAAAGAAGATGTTGCGGAAGGCCAGGTGGATGCCACCATGGCCGCGATGCTGGCCGCCACGTTGGATGTAGCCACACCGCCCGCCACCGATGAAGAGTTGCCACAGCTCTGGCATTGGTGTTCTGTCTTGCCGACGGTCCCTATGGATGCCTTGGCCGCGGATGGGCATCCGGCCCTTGGCGGGTTTTTACCACCGGTTCCGCTGGAAAGACGTATGTGGGCGGGAGGACAGCTCGAATTCCTACAGCCCCTGCATGTCGGCGAAACCCTGACAAAAAAATCGCGTATTGCCTCTGTGACCGAAAAAGAAGGCGCCACGGGGCAGATGGTTTTTGTGTCGGTGGACCACGAAATCCACGGTGAAAACGGGTTGGCGATCAACGAAAGCCAGGACATCGTCTATCTGGCGATCCCCGACGAATTTAAACCGCCCAAGGCCCGGGAATTGCCGGAAGGGACAGCTTTTGCCGAAGAGGTCGCCGTAAACGAGGCACTTCTTTTCAGGTATTCGGCCTGTACCTTTAACGCACACCGCATCCATTTCGACCTGCCTTATGCGCAGGACGTTGAACACTATCCAGGCCTTGTGGTGCATGGACCGTTGCAGGCCACGCGCCTGATCGCCTCCGCCCGCACCGTCGCTGGCCGGGCACCGGATGGTTTCAAGTTTCGCGGTGTTCATCCACTGTTCCATACCGACGGCCTGCACCTGCGGGGCGCCTGGGACGGCGACGCGCTCAAACTTTGGGCAGGTGCGACGCAAGGCCACCAAACAATGCAAGCAGAAGCAACATGGAGAGACAAAAAATGACCGGAATTTTGCAAGGAATGCGTGTTGTTGAGGGTTCTGCGTTTGTTGCGGTGCCGCTTGCGGGAATGACACTCGCGCAGTTGGGTGCTGAAGTGATCCGATTTGACCGGATTGGCGGCGGTATGGACGCGCGGCGCTGGCCCGTGGCGCCTAATGGTGACAGCTTGTTTTGGTCCGGCCTGAACAAGGGCAAAAAATCCGTAGCTGTCGACATGAAATCACCAGAAGGGCGCGAACTGATCACACGGATTATCACAGCGCCCGGCGAGGACGCGGGGCTCTTTATCACGAACCTGCGCGTGCGGGGCTGGTTGGATCACGAAACGCTGAGTAGCCATCGTGAGGATATGGTGACGGTGACCCTTACCGGTGATCGTCACGGCAACCCGGCAGTAGACTACAGCGTAAACCCGAGCCTAGGTGTGCCGGCCATGACCGGGCCGGAAGGCAGCGAAGATCCGGTGGCACATGTGGTACCCTGTTGGGACTTGATCGCGGGCAACGTCGTTGTGTCCGCGCTGATGGCTGCGGAACGACACAGGTTGCGCCGCGGCGTAGGCCAGGAGGTTGAACTGGCGCTCAAGGATGTGGCTGCAGCAGCACTCGGCCACCTGGGTATGATCGGTGAGGCCGCCGTAACCGGGCATGGGCGCGCCAAGGCCGGCAATGCGCTCTATGGTGCCTATGGGCAGGATTTCATCTGCAAAGATGGTCGCCGGATCATGATCATCGGCCTGACCGAGCGGCAATGGGCAGGCATCGTCCAACAAACCGGAACACAGGATGCGATGGATGCTTTGCAGCGTCGCTCCGGCCTCGATCTGCGCGAAGAAGGCAACCGGTGGGTGCTGAAAGATGAAATTACAGCGATCCTGAAGCCGTGGTTTGCGGCACACAACGTCGCTGATTTTGCAGGCGCTTTTGATAAGGCGTCATTGACGTGGTCAGAATTCCGCTCCCTCGATCAGGCACTGCGTGAAGACCCCGACCTGAGCGAAGACAACCCAATGTTCAAAATGATGGATCACCCCGGTGTTGGTCGGTATCCCGTTCCCGGCAGCCCGACCGTCTTTTCGGAAATGGGCCGTACGGATCCTGTGCAGGCGCCGATCCTGGGTGAGAACACCGAAGAGGTGTTGGGCGATGTCGCAGGGCTGGATGATCGGGAGATTTCAATACTCTTCGACAAAGGCGTCGTACAGAGCCCCGAATGGTGCAAATCGAGATCAGCTGCATGAGTGCTTCGGGTCTTGCGCCCGGACGAAACATGTCGTACTTCGTCGCCTCGATAGGGGTATAGCTCAGCTGGTAGAGCGACGGTCTCCAAAACCGTAGGTCGCGGGTTCGAACCCTGCTGCCCCTGCCAAAACTACCTCCGTTTGACCAATTTGAGCGTCGTTTTGTCGGCTTTGCGTCACATCGACCAGTTGTCGATCACGTGTTTCCATTGCGCAATGCAATCGGGTTTAATCAGGCTTTTGTGATCCTCGGATGTCACTTTGTGCAACCGCAAATTCAAGCCTGCGATATCGTTCCATGCTCGAAGCGATTGGTTGTGGAAACCATCCGCATAGATCAGATCGACCGCGCCAGCGTAGGATTGCAATTTCTCTGCCGCGATCACCAGATGACCGTATGCCGGCTCCAGCCCCTGTTGCGGGCGTGACCATCGCGGACCCATCGAGTTCTTCGCGAGCCGCGCCATCATCCGAGCCTTGTAGAATTCACGTTTGGCGACAGATTTGAGCGCCAGCGCACTGGCAACCTGGCCATATCTACGGCTTGATTTCTGGGCTAAGGGCGTTACCGGTTCGATCAGCGCGATACCGGTGATTTCTTCGCCATCCGCCTGCAATCGGCGCGCAACCTCATAAGCCAGCAATCCGCAGAACGAAAAACCAATCAATTGGTAGGGTCCGTTGGGTTGTACCTTGCGCAGGCCTTCCAGATATTCGGTTACGTAGTCATCCAGACGTTTATGCAGGGAAATGCGCGGATCGCCCGTGATACCGGGGCTGACGAAAAGACGTCTGCCGTTCCATGTGCCGGCCAGGTGAGAAACGCCAAACCCGATTGCCAAAAGGCTGGGGCCGTTAACACCCTCGACATGGAAAAACGTGCGAGCGGATTGCTCTCCCCCGCGGCTTTCGACGAAACCTGACAGCTCCCGCGCCGTTGGGTGGAGCCAGACTTCCTCGAACCCGATTTCAGTGTTGAAATGGTCTGAGACGAGGCACGCAAGCGTGACGGCCTCCAGCGACGTGCCACCGTAGTCGAAGAAGTTTTCGTCCATCGGGATGCGGCGTTTTCCAAGGGCTTGCTCAAAGCAATTGAGCACTGCGATTTCCGTCGGCGATACGGTGGCACCCTGCGCCACTTGCGGGGCGGTTTCCGCTGCCTTGATCAGGCTCTGTGCAGCCTCTCGTGCAAGGCTTTGCGCATCCAGCTTCCCATTGGCGGTCAGGGGAAACTGCGCATGCGACAGTATCTGGCGGGGCACAGCCAGCGTTGGCAGGCGACGTGTCAGTTCGGCCCGCAACGCCTCGGGATCAATGTCATTTCCGGCGCGCGGCACACAATGACCGACAAGCACGGGATCACGCCCCTCAGTGCCGTCAACGGCGCTGACCCAGGCATCGGAAACGTCATCAAGGCCACACAATGCCTCGCGGATTTCAAGAAGGCTGATGCGAACGCCGTGAATATTGACCTCGCTCAGATCGGACCGGCCCAGTATTTCGACCTCATTGCCGGCCAGTCGCCGGGCAAGATCTCCGGTGCGATACCACCGTGCGCCGTCCCTTTTTACGAATTTTTCGGCCGTGAGTTCCGGCCGGCCGTAATAGCCCGCCGCAAGGGCGCAGCCCCGATCCAGATTTCACCTGTCTCGCCTACCGCAACTTCCCGACCATCGCCGTCAACAACCCGTAGGGTTACAAACGGCTGGGGTTGGCAGATTGTCGTGTCAACTGGTGGTGTGTCATTGTCAAAGGCCCGGAATGCGACGGCAGGAGCCTCTGTCGCGCCGTAAAACCCCAGCAACGTGACAGAGAGTTTTTCGTGCACCAGTTTCTGCAGGTCGGCTGAAATAGCCTCACCGCTGCAAATGAGTGTTCGCATCCCGGCAAGTGCCTCCGCCGCCCCTGCGGTGCGCAGGACAACGTTCAAAAGGCTGGGTGTGATGCGGAAGGTGGTGATACTCTCCTGCTTCACCAATTTCAAAAAGGCGCGCGGGTCTGTTCTGATTTCGGGTTCGGCAATGACAGTCGGCAGACCCACGAGAAGCGGCAGGAAGATTTCATCCACCATCGTAATGAAGCTTGAGGGCGTCCAGGCCAGATCCACATCCGTGTCGCGAATGGTAACAGACGGCACGACATGCTGCATCCGTTTCACGTAGCTTTCCTTTGAAATCATCACACCCTTGGGTCCGCCGGTCGAGCCCGAGGTGTAGACAATGAAGGCAAGATCAGGATGGGTGTCTTTTTGCCCCGTCTGACCGGGGTCGTGATGGGCGATATCTATGCCAATCTGGGCGTCTTTGTCGCGCGATGTGGCGCGCCGCAACACATGGGCCGCACCAATATCGGACATTATGGCGTCGCGTCGTTCGGCGCCAACATCCGGGTCGATGGGCACAGCACAAGCACCGGCGGCCTGGACACCGCACATGGCAACGGCCAGCTCGAGAGAATGCTCTATCTCGACCACAACTGGCGACCCCTGGCGCACGCCCGCCTGTTTCAGACGTGCCGCAAGCTGACCTGTCTCATCGCGCAGTTGACGACGCGTAAGCTCAGCACCCTGAAATCGAAAGGCGCAACGATCAGGATTGTTTTTCAGCGCATCAAGAACCATCGCGCCAAAGTCATAGTCCCGAAGTTCAGGGTTCTGATGGTCCTCTTGGACAGCGTCCATCACAGCGCAGTCCTGAGCCTTTTTTCGCTCGTCATACATCTGCACACTCCAACCGGCAGGTTTCGTCAGCTGCCGGATCCAACTGCCGCCAGGCGCTGCGCAGGGCGCGGTTCACTCTGACTGTCGCCGCGCAAACGGGCCGGGGTTCGAAAGGCTTGTTTTGAATGGCTCAGGCCGACTTCGGCAAAGGTTTTCGCAAATTTCACGGTCATCGGAATGGGGTCGATGACCGGCACGTCATATCCTTCGACCTTCAGGTCTTCTTCCAACTGACGCGCTGCCCCGAACATCTGGGTGCAGCCGATGATCAGCGTGTCGGCCCCGTCTTCCTCGATGGCGGCCTTGGCGGCCACAACAAGGCGCTCGCGCCTCAGATCAGACTGCGCGCGAAGGTCTGCGACACGAATGTCGATGGACCGGGTTGAAGCATATTTCTCTGCCAGGCCGTATTCCCGCGCGCGCCGCATGAACGCGGCATGGGTGGCCTTGGAAATCGACAAGACGCTGTAGCGATGCCCCAGAGTTGATGCGATGCTCATTGCCATCTGGCAAGGCCCAAGGACCGGAATGCTCACGCATTCGCGCGCGGCAATCAGGGCAGGATCCCCCATACAATCGATGACAACCGCATCTGCGCCGTCCGCTTCAGCGGCCATGATCTTGGCGACGGTATCTGGTGCAGCGAGAATGGAATCGTAATTGCTCTCGATTGACGCGGGACCTTCGTCCAGTTCGGTAAAATCTAGAATGTCATCCTTGTCGAGGATGCCCTCAAAGTCGGACGCCTGAACCAAACCCGTCGATACGATTGGCGTGATGACGCGGATATGAACGCTCATGGCCGCCACCGATGCAGTTGCAGGTTGCCCGTATTCTGGAAGCCCAGTTGTTCAAGGCACCGTTGTGATCCGATTGAATAGGCATGCACAAAGGCCTGTGTTCTGCCGTGTTTGGCAGCTTCTTGCAGGCGTCTCAGGACAAGGGCCTTGTAGATTCCGCGCCCGCGGGCTTCCTCCAAGGTGCTTGACACCCGCATCAGGACGGCGGGGCCGTCCCCGATATACGACAGATAGCCGACACCCACCGGCGTATCGTCATCATCCAGCGAGACGGCGTAAACCTCGGATGTCTGATTTTGGTGTTGGGTCAGATATGCATCGTGAAACACCTGCGCCACATCGTCGGGCACATCGAAACCGCGTGCCATGATGTCCCAGATCCGGCTGTCCGAGGGATCAGTAACTTTCCAGATGTTCAGACCTTCGGGCATGGCATGGTCATTCTCGGAGGCCACGGACCGTGCCATGGCGGCGATCATCAGCGGCGGATTGATGAACCCCTGGCTTTGCAGCAGCGGGAGAAGGCCATGTTCCGCACAGCGTGGGCCGGTCATCCAGTCAAAGCCACGCCCTGCGTCGCGAAACCGTGTGACGATTTCTTCGAGGGACGCCGCCGCTATGTCAGGATCATGTGTTGTCCAACGCCCGATGCTGAGCGCCGGGTGCGGATTTGGAGAGGTCCAGCCATCCACGCCCTTTATATCGAACGCGTCGATTGCGCCGGGCTGTGAAACCAGCGAGAAGTGACTTTCAAGGACCGCCTGCGCCGAGGCGACGGTCTCTACTTTTGGTCGCGTATCCAACATGGTCATTTCTTGTTACCCGTCCGGTCGTGCGTATCGAGATAAAGCATCGACCGACCCTTGCGCGTCAGAGCCGTCAGCAGGGGCAGTTCGTCTTCAAACTCACCCAATTCGATCTGCCAAAAGAATTTCGGCTGCGGGCCGGGGTAAATATCCATCGTGGGGCCGCTGCTGTAATACGTGTTGAGCAGAACCGGAACCTCGCATAGGAAAAACTCCGCAAAACGCTCGAAATCTTCTTCGCTGTCGAGCGGTTTCACTGACGAAATATGATCGTAGAGGTGATCGCGAATGCTGGTGCCTGCTTTGAAGGCTTTGGTCAGTTCGGCGCGGTAGGCTTTCGGCGTTGCGTCTTCGAGATCGCGCCATTTGACGATATCCACCTGCTTGGTCAGCTTACCGTTGATGGCTTTCTGCACCATCCGGGTGATGTCGGACGACAGCCGTTCAATCTTCGCGGCTTCCTCTTCGGGCAGCACATCGGTTTTGAGTTCCGCCATGCTGTTGTAGCGATAGGGATCATCCACCGGGCAGACATGGCCGTTCAGGCCCAGCCCTTCGCACATGTCGATGAAGCGGTTGATATAGGGTCGGTTAAACCCGCGGTTCTTGATGCTGATGAAAATCCACGCGTCGCGGCCCTCCAGCTCGAAATCACCGGCACGGTTGGTCAAGACGCCGCCAACGCCGGGCAACACGCATTCGCGCGCGGGCAGTTGTGCAGGGACGCTTTCCCTGAGCGAGATGTTTCCAGCAACGCTTGCTGCGTCAGCAAGCAAATTGACCATTCTGGCGCTGTACATATTAAATCCACCTATAAATTCGCGATCAAAACAGCCACCAAATGCCATTTCGATCAGTTAAAAATCAGTTATTGCTGTTGTTTTCGCCCATGCACATGCTGTGCAGTGGGCCGTGTTGTCCGACGCGTTGATCTTTATTTGGGCAAAACCAAACAGTAACATTGAAAAACCACCCTACAAAAAACAGAGCACTTTAGAGTTCAAAAACCACGCCTAATCACCAGGGCGCATAGTGTTAATACGCTGAAACGATACAGTAATCAGGCGGCGTTTGCGAGTCTTTTTGCCGGAGTTTATGGCAGAATTATGACTTCGCATCCCAAGTAGACGAAAAAGAGGCCGAACCGGCCCTAAGCCGTTACATCGTTGAGGTGATGTCGGAAGATTTTTTGATCTCACCACTCTACGAAATCGCGGCGAGTTCACAATCGGGGCAGACGTATCAGCAAAGAAGACGATCGTAAAATCCAACGCATTTTCCGTTTATTTCAGCACGAAAGCCGCATTCCGGTCGCCGTTTTGCCATGTTTAAGCCCGATTTCAGCCGCATCATTACCTTTAATCGTTTGCCGTGCTGCTGAGTGGCAAGTGGACACGTGGGGGCGTGACATTTTTGGACGATGACATGACCGGTTCTACGCATTCATCAGATGCGCCGCAGGTGAAAAAAGAAATTCAGGCGATACCCGCGAAACCAGAATTTTCGCCGGATGCTGAAGAAATGAGCGCTCAGGCGCTTGTCCGAAAGGTGATGGTTGCGCAAAAACGCGACGCTGCGCTGGACGCTTTGCCTGATTTAGAAGACTGCGAGGACGCCGCGCCCGACGCGTCTCCTTCCAAAACCATCCGTCACCCACGGCGTCTTTTCAAGCTTGGCAAAAAACAGAAGTCAGCCCCTGCCGAAATCCGAACGCCCAGTGAAACGCCCGCTGAGGCGACCACGAAGCCCACCAATACCGGCCCCGGCATGATTGCGCGTCTCTTTGGCCGCGCGGTTGGCCGCGTCCAAGCGTTCAGACCGACCCGGAAACAGTCATTTTTGGTTGTGCTGGCGGTGATTTTCTACCTGCGGCCCTGGTTGATCCCAATCACCCTTTTCATCGCCTTCTGGGTTGTCTTGATCGCCTATTTCTCAATTGGACCGGATCGCGTGGCGGAACTCGTCGTTACAGCCTGGCGCAAATTACACGCGCGACGTCCCGCTTTTGCCGATCGCCTGCGCGAGCGCGCTGAGGCAACCGCCAAAAAGATCGACGCCTTTCTGGACCGACTGCCTGAGAAATGGACAGACGGCATCTATGTGCCAGATTTTTCCGGGGAAGAAATCAAGCAAGACGATTTACCAGACCCGTTTGACCGATTGGCAAAAGAAGTACGTCAAGGCAGCGCATAAGCCGGGGCGCAACAGTTTTGCAATGCCCGCAAGTCCGGCGGCTTCTACTCTTGAATTTGCCTGCCTGCCCGCGTATGTCGCGCTGTACAGTTATCTCAGAGAAGTCAGCGCATATGGCACGCACAAACCCGCTTCAGTTCATTCAACAGGTGAGAGCCGAGGTCTCGAAGGTTATCTGGCCGACGCGCCGGGAAGTCATGCTGACCACGGTGATGGTTTTCATCATGGCCACGCTGACGGCAATCTTCTTTGCATTGGTCGATCTGATGATCCGCAGCGGTCTGCAGGGCATCTTGGGGCTGTTCGGGTAACACACTAGAAAATCCAGCCCGAACCCTTGAAATCAAAGGCGAAGGGCGGTAGTGGACACCACACTTTGAGGCATGGCGCGCTGCGATTCGAGTTGCGCGCCGATTTTTGTTTCGGGGATGCAGGCGCAACCGCCTGAAAAAGAATTGAATTTCGGCCTCAAGGGCTGAACAGACGAGGACAAGGTGCACAATGGCGAAACGGTGGTACTCGGTTAGTGTTCTCTCGAATTTCGAGAAGAAGATCGCCGAGCAAATCAGAACATCCGTCGTTGAAAACGGTCTCGAGGATGAGATCGAAGAAGTGCTTGTGCCGACTGAAGAGGTGATCGAAATCCGCCGCGGCAAGAAAGTGACCGCCGAGCGTCGGTTCATGCCTGGCTACGTGCTGGTGCGGATGGAAATGTCGGATCAGGGCTATCACCTGATCAACTCGATTAACCGCGTCACCGGTTTCCTGGGCCCGCAAGGCCGTCCGATGCCGATGCGTGATGCCGAGGTCAATGCGATCCTGAACCGTGTGCAGGAAGGCGAAGAAGCGCCGCGCACACTCATCCACTTTGAAGTGGGAGAGAAGGTTAAGGTCAACGACGGGCCGTTCGAGGATTTCGACGGTATGGTCGAAGAAGTGGATGACGACAACCAGCGCCTCAAGGTGACGGTGTCGATCTTTGGCCGGGAAACCCCGGTCGAACTGGAATACACGCAGGTCACGAAACAGACCTGACGTGTTCAAATCGTGGGAGGCGGCCGTCACGCGTGACGGCACCGAACCACGGGCAAACCTGTCCGGCCACCGCGGTGGTTTGGATGCTGTAAAAGGAGAAGGCTTATGGCCAAGAAGCTCGCAGGGACGATGAAACTGCAAGTGCCCGCCGGTCAAGCGAACCCATCCCCGCCGGTTGGTCCGGCACTGGGTCAGCGCGGCATTAACATCATGGAATTCTGCAAGGCGTTCAACGCCAAGACGCAGGAAATGGAGCCCGGCGCGCCGTGCCCGACCGTGATCACCTATTATCAGGACAAGTCCTTTGACATGGACATCAAGACGCCGCCTGCGTCCTATTACCTGAAAAAAGCTGCCAAGCTGAAATCGGCGGCCAACTTGCCCGGTCGAGAAACCGTTGGCACCGTGACCACCAAACAGGTCAAGGAAATTGCCGAAGCGAAGTGGAAAGACCTGAACGCGAATGATGTGGAAGCCGCGATGAAAATCATCCTGGGCTCGGCACGTTCCATGGGCATCGAGGTAAAGTAAGATGGCAAAAATTGGAAAACGTACCCGCGCGGCGCGCGAAGCATTCGCCGGTCAGGAAAACGTAACGGTTGAAGAAGCCGTTGCATTGGTCAAAGGCAGCGCAACTGCCAAATTCGACGAAACCGTAGAAATCGCCATGAACCTGGGCGTTGATACACGGCACGCAGACCAGATGGTCCGCGGTGTTGTTGGCCTGCCAAACGGCACAGGCAAAGACGTGCGTGTCGCCGTTTTTGCCCGTGGTCCCAAGGCTGAAGAAGCGACAAAAGCGGGTGCTGACGTTGTCGGTGCCGAGGACCTGATGGAAATCGTTCAAGGTGGCAAGATCGACTTTGAACGGTGCATCGCTACCCCTGACATGATGCCGATTGTTGGCCGTTTGGGTAAAGTTCTGGGCCCGCGCAACCTGATGCCAAACCCCAAAGTGGGCACGGTTACCATGGATGTGGCCGACGCTGTAAAAGCCGCCAAAGGTGGTGAAGTTCAGTTCAAGGCCGGCAAGGGTGGCGTGATCCATGCGGGCGTTGGCAAAGCATCATTCGATGAGGCCAAACTGGTGGAAAACATCCGCGCATTTGTGGATGCGGTCGCCAAGGCCAAACCAACCGGTGCAAAAGGCGCTTACATGAAGAAAATCTCGCTGAGCTCAACAATGGGCCCGGGCGTGAGCGTTTCTGTGGACAATGCGACCGGCAACTAAGCCGCGCTGATGCCAAAACAAAAGACCCGGTTGCAGGGATGCACCGGGTCTTTTTCGTTATTGGTTCGGGTCAGGCTGCTTCTGGCTCTTCTTGCTGAGCCAGATTTTTCTCAAATCGACCACGCCACGTCCCGCCGCAACTTTTGACCAGGCGGGCCACGCCCTTTCGGTCGTACGCGACACAGGCGGTAACCAGGTCCGCCAAAATGCCGTGGTCCTCGAAGTGCTGCCCCAGATCGGCATGGGCCACATCGGGAAATACGAAATGATCGCGATTGGGTTGGATTGCAAAGGCACGCATATGCTGGAGATCATTCTCCAGCCCGTGAAAGAGGAAGGCCCGCTCCGGCACCGGCGCATCATCGGCCGTTTCAAACCGGAAAGACTTGATGCCACTTCGCCAAGTTTGCCACCGCTTTTCGCCGGGCATCCGTTCTTTCGACATCGTAAACTGAGGTGATAGGGCTATGGCTGTGGTCACAGGAAAAAGTGCGGGTGCAACAAGCGCGCTGAATGCGCCCATGCCCAGACCCAAAGTCGTGATCCGTTTGATCTTGGCGCGCTCACGCAGTTTGTTGACTGCCGTTTGAACCGATTTGAGATAGTGTGGATCATTCATCCAAGAACGCCGCAGGTCACTAATGAACAAAGAATGGTGCCGGGCATTCTGCAAAACCGTCCCGGTAAACTCATCCGGTGGCATGTGGTCGCGTTTCTTGCCGATACCGGCAAAAGAAATGACCAAATGGTCGTTCTTGCCGCCTGCATATCTGATTCTGGTATAGGGTGTGCTTACCAGATCAATTGGTTTTCGCTGCTCAGCCGTAGACGTGTTTTTCTTCATGAACCGCAAGGTAAACCGGGGTTTTGCGCCCGGAAAAGGCAGTTTCTGAAAATTTTTTCCAACCATGGCCTATTTGCCCTTCACTTTTGGCCCGGTTCAGCCTATTGGGCGTGCTCGATAGGTCGTCGCGTCCGCGCGGCGATCTGTTGATTCGTCCAAGACGGTGGGTGGGGTTTCCCCTTAATTTCCTGCCTGAGACGGGAAAAGACATAATTGACCGTGGATAACCTCGGGCGATTTGGTGCTGTCCCCGTAATTCGGACTTAAACGCCGGAATGCAAATTTCGGTTTATCTGAGCCGGGGGGCGCAAGCCTTCCAATACTGGAGTGAAACTGTGGATAGAGCCCAGAAAGAGAAAGTGGTCGACGAGCTCGGCCAGATCTTTGAAAGCTCTGGCGTCGTAGTGGTTGCCCACTACACGGGTCTTACAGTTGCAGAGATGCAGGATCTTCGTGCCCGCGCCCGCGGCGCCGAGGCATCCGTTCGTGTCGCTAAAAACAGGCTCGCCAAAATCGCCCTTGAAGGAAAACCATGTGAAAGCATTGGTGACTACCTTTCGGGTATGACCGTTCTGACCTATTCCGAGGACCCCGTGGCAGCAGCCAAGGTGGCCGAGGACTTCGCCAAGGATAACAAGAAATTTGAAATTCTTGGCGGGGCGATGGGTGAGACCGCTCTGGACCGTGCTGGTGTTACAGCAACATCCAAACTGCCGTCGCGCGATGAACTTATCGCGACAATCGCCGGCATGCTGGGTGCTCCTGCTTCGAACATCGCGGGCTCCATTGGCGCACCTGCTTCTAACATCGCGAGCATCATTTCGACGATCGAAGAAAGGGCGGAAGCCGCCTAAGCAACTTGTAACATTCGCGTAGGGTTGATTTCCCGACGTTGGAACACATCTAAACGGAAAGAGTCTAAAATGGCTGATCTGAAAAAACTGGCAGAAGAGATCGTTGGTCTGACGCTTCTCGAAGCACAAGAACTGAAAACCATCCTGAAAGACGAGTACGGCATCGAGCCCGCCGCTGGCGGCGCGGTCATGATGGCGGGCCCGGCAGGCGACGCAGGCGGTGACGCCGGTGCAGAGCAAACTGAATTTGACGTTATCCTGAAATCGGCCGGTGCGTCGAAAATCAACGTCATCAAAGAGGTTCGCTCCATCACTGGTCTGGGCCTGAAAGAAGCAAAAGACCTGGTCGAAGCTGGCGGCAAAGCTGTCAAAGAAGGCGTCGACAAGGCCGAAGCAGACGACATCAAGGGCAAGCTGGAAGCAGCTGGCGCAGAAGTCGAACTGAAGTAAGTCTCGCCGGGGCAACCCGGACGAAAATTCTGGCTGGGTCCGGCAAATTCCGGGCCCAGCCGAACCTGTCTTAGAAAGGGCTTTCTGCCCGGACGTGGCGCAAAGCCCTTTCTAAGGTGCGGTTTTTGCAATCGGGAGGTCTGTGGTGGGACATGGACCGGGAATTGATTGCAACCCATCGTCTCGAAAGGACGCGGTGCAGGGGCCCGACTGCATGCGCGACCGTTGAGAAATGAAAGGTGACATCGACCATGGCTCAGACCTACCTCGGCCAGAAACGTTTACGCAAATATTTCGGCAAAATCCGCGAAGTGCTGGACATGCCAAACCTCATTGAGGTGCAGAAATCATCCTATGATCTGTTCCTGGATTCCGGCGATCAGCCCGAACCCATGGACGGCGAAGGCCTGAAAGGTGTTTTCCAGTCGGTCTTCCCGATCAAGGATTTCAACGAGACCAGCGTGCTGGAATTTGTCAGCTACGATCTGGAGAAGCCCAAATACGACGTTGAAGAGTGCATGCAGCGCGACATGACGTACAGCGCGCCTTTGAAGGTGACGCTGCGCCTGATCGTGTTTGATGTTGATGACGACACCGGTGCTAAATCCGTGAAGGACATCAAGGAACAGGACGTGTTCATGGGCGACATGCCCCTGATGACGCCAAACGGGACGTTTGTTGTGAACGGCACGGAGCGCGTGATCGTTTCTCAGATGCACCGCTCGCCCGGGGTGTTCTTTGACCATGACAAGGGCAAAACCCACAGCTCGGGTAAACTTCTGTTTGCCTGCCGCATCATCCCCTATCGCGGCAGCTGGCTGGACTTTGAGTTCGACGCCAAGGATATCGTCTTTGCCCGGATCGACCGTCGCCGCAAATTGCCGGTGACCACGCTGCTTTATGCGCTTGGTCTGGACCAGGAAAGCATCATGGATGCTTACTATGACACCGTCGATTACAAGCTGAAGAAGAAAAAGGGCTGGGTCACCAAGTTCTTCCCAGAGCGTGTGCGCGGCACCCGCCCGACCTATGACCTGGTGGATGCGAAATCCGGCGACGTGATTGCCGAGGCTGGCAAGAAAGTGACGCCCCGCGCCGTCAAAAAACTGATCGATGACGGCAAAGTCACCGATCTGCTGGTCCCTTATGAGCAAATCCTCGGCAAGTTTGTCGCCAAGGACATCATCAACGAAGAAACCGGTGCGATTTACGTCGAGGCCGGGGACGAGTTGACGCTGGAATACGACAAAGAGGGCGAAGTCACAGGCGGGTCGCTGCAGGAACTTCTGGATGCGGGCATCACCGAGATACCCGTTCTGGACATCGACAACGTCAATGTTGGCCCCTACATGCGCAACACGATGGCGGCGGATAAGAATATGAACCGCGTCACCGCGCTCATGGACATCTACCGCGTCATGCGCCCGGGTGAGCCACCTACAGAAGAGGCCGCATCGGCACTCTTTGACACGCTCTTCTTTGACAGCGAGCGCTATGATCTGTCGGCCGTTGGCCGCGTGAAAATGAACATGCGTCTGGCGCTTGAAAAGCCGGACACGCAGCGCACGCTGGACCGCGAAGACATCGTGGCCTGCATCAAGGCACTGGTGGAACTGCGCGACGGCAAGGGCGATATCGACGATATCGACCACCTTGGTAACCGCCGTGTGCGTTCCGTTGGTGAGCTGATGGAGAACCAGTACCGTGTAGGTCTGTTGCGCATGGAACGCGCGATCAAAGAGCGTATGTCGTCGGTCGAGATTGATACCGTCATGCCGCAGGATCTGATCAATGCGAAACCTGCCGCCGCGGCCGTGCGTGAATTCTTCGGCTCCTCGCAGCTGTCGCAGTTCATGGACCAGACAAACCCACTCAGTGAAGTCACCCACAAACGCCGTCTCTCGGCGCTTGGGCCAGGCGGTCTAACGCGCGAACGTGCGGGTTTTGAGGTGCGTGACGTTCATCCAACCCATTATGGCCGGATGTGTCCGATTGAAACGCCGGAAGGGCCAAACATTGGCCTGATCAACTCGCTCGCCACCTTTGCGCGCGTGAACAAATATGGCTTCATCGAAACGCCCTATCGCAAGGTCGAAGGCGGCCATGTGACCGACGATGTGCAATACATGTCTGCCACCGAAGAAATGCGTCACACCGTGGCGCAGGCCAACGCGTCGCTGGATGAAAAAGGCAATTTCGTCAATGAAATGGTCAACACCCGCCAGTCGGGTGAATACATGCTTGCGCCAAGCGAGAATGTGGACCTGATCGACGTCTCTCCCAAGCAGTTGGTCTCGGTCGCGGCCTCGCTCATCCCGTTCCTGGAAAATGACGACGCCAACCGCGCCCTGATGGGATCGAACATGCAACGTCAGGCGGTTCCGACGCTTCGCTCCGAGGCTCCCCTGGTGGGCACCGGCATCGAAGGTGTGGTTGCGCGCGACTCAGGCGCGTCGATCCTGGCCAAACGGGCCGGTATCATCGACCAGGTCGATGCGACACGTATCGTTGTGCGTGCGACCGAGGATCTGGAACTGGGTGACGCGGGTGTGGACATCTACCGCATGCGCAAATTCCAGCGTTCGAACCAGAACACCTGCATCAACCAGCAGCCACTTGTAAAAGTGGGTGACACGGTGATGAAGGGCGAAGTGATCGCGGACGGTCCATCGACCGATCTGGGTGAACTTGCACTGGGCAAAAACGTGGTCACGGCGTTTATGCCGTGGAATGGGTATAACTTCGAAGACTCGATCCTGATTTCTGAACGTGTGGCGCGTGATGACGTGTTCACCTCCGTTCATATCGAGGAATTCGAAGTGGCCGCGCGGGATACCAAGCTGGGTCCGGAAGAGATCACCCGTGACATCCCGAACGTTGGCGAGGAAGCCCTGCGCAACCTCGACGAGGCGGGCATCGTTTACATCGGTGCCGATGTGGAGCCGGGTGACATTCTGGTGGGTAAGATCACGCCCAAGGGTGAATCGCCAATGACGCCTGAGGAAAAACTTCTTCGTGCGATCTTTGGTGAGAAGGCCTCGGACGTGCGCGACACCTCGTTGCGCGTCAAACCCGGTGATTTCGGCACGGTTGTTGAAGTGCGTGTCTTTAACCGCCACGGCGTGGAAAAAGACGAACGTGCGCTTCAGATCGAGCGTGAAGAGGTTGAGCGCCTGGCGCGTGACCGTGATGACGAGCTGGCGATCCTTGATCGTAACATCTATGCCCGTCTGCAATCGCTGATCATGGGCAAGGTCGCTGTCAAAGGCCCCAAAGGTGTCAAAGCCAATTCGGAAATCACCGAAGAACTGCTTGAGATGCTGACCAAGGGCCAATGGTGGCAACTGGCGCTCAAGGATGAGAAAGACGCACAAATCGTCGAAGCCCTGAACGAGCAATATGAGGCGCAGAAGCGTACTCTGGACGCGCGTTTTGAGGATAAGGTCGAAAAGGTCCGTCGCGGTGATGATCTGCCCCCGGGCGTGATGAAGATGGTCAAAGTCTTCATCGCGGTGAAGCGCAAGCTGCAGCCGGGTGACAAGATGGCCGGTCGTCACGGCAACAAGGGTGTGATTTCCAAGGTTGTACCGATGGAAGACATGCCGTTCCTTGCCGATGGGACGCCGGTTGATTTCTGCCTCAATCCGCTGGGCGTTCCCAGCCGGATGAACGTGGGTCAGATCCTTGAAACCCATATGGGTTGGGCCGCGCGCGGTCTTGGTCTTAAGATCGACGATGCGCTGCAAGAGTATCGCCGGTCCGGTGACATGACCCCGGTGCGTGAAGCGATGAAAATCGCCTATGGCGAGGATGTCTACGAAGAAGGCATCGCTGGCATGGACGAAGAGCATCTGATCGAAGCGGCAGGCAATGTGACCGGCGGTGTGCCGATTGCAACGCCGGTCTTTGACGGCGCGAAAGAGGCTGACGTCAACGATGCGCTCAAGCGCGCGGGCTTTGACGAAAGCGGTCAGTCTATCCTGTTTGACGGTCGTACTGGTGAGCAATTCGCGCGTCCGGTCACGGTAGGTGTTAAATATCTGCTGAAACTGCATCACCTGGTGGATGACAAGATCCACGCCCGCTCGACCGGTCCGTACTCGCTCGTCACGCAGCAGCCGCTGGGTGGTAAGGCGCAGTTCGGTGGTCAGCGTTTCGGGGAGATGGAGGTCTGGGCGCTGGAAGCGTACGGCGCCGCCTATACCCTGCAGGAGATGCTGACGGTCAAGTCGGACGACGTTGCCGGACGGACAAAAGTCTACGAAAGCATCGTCAAAGGCGAGGACAACTTCGAAGCCGGTGTGCCTGAATCGTTCAACGTTCTGGTCAAAGAGGTCCGTGGCCTCGGCCTGAACATGGAACTCCTGGACGCGGAGGAAGCGGAATAACGGCGGGGTCCCACCCCCGCCAACCCTTCCAACGCCCGAATTCAAGGATTTGAAAATGAACCAGGAACTGACAAACAACCCGTTCAACCCCGTCGCGCCGGTCAAGGTGTTCGACGAGATTAAGGTATCGCTGGCCTCGCCAGAGCGCATCCTGTCGTGGTCGTATGGGGAGATCAAAAAGCCCGAAACCATCAACTATCGGACCTTCAAGCCCGAGCGTGATGGCCTGTTCTGTGCGCGTATCTTTGGTCCGATCAAGGATTACGAATGCCTTTGCGGCAAATATAAGCGGATGAAATATCGCGGCGTTGTCTGCGAGAAATGCGGGGTCGAGGTGACGCTGCAAAAGGTCCGTCGTGAGCGTATGGGCCATATCGAACTGGCCGCTCCCTGCGCGCATATCTGGTTCTTGAAGTCGCTACCATCGCGCATCGGCCTCATGCTGGACATGACCCTGCGCGATCTGGAGCGGGTTCTTTACTTCGAGAACTATGTTGTGATCGAGCCGGGCCTGACCGATCTGACCTATGGCCAGATGCTGAGCGAAGAAGAGTTCATGGATGCGCAGGACGCGTATGGCATGGACGCGTTCACCGCGAACATCGGTGCCGAAGCGATCCGTGAGATGTTGCAGAACATCGACCTTGAAGCCGAAGCCGAACAGCTGCGCGCCGATCTGGCTGAAGCCACTGGTGAGCTGAAGCCCAAGAAGATCATCAAGCGTCTGAAAGTGGTCGAGAGCTTCCTTGAGTCCGGCAACCGCCCGGAATGGATGGTCATGACGGTTATCCCGGTCATCCCGCCGGAACTGCGCCCGCTGGTGCCGCTGGACGGTGGCCGGTTTGCGACCTCTGACCTCAACGATCTCTATCGACGCGTGATCAACCGGAACAACCGTCTGAAGCGCCTGATCGAGCTTCGTGCGCCCGATATCATCGTGCGTAACGAAAAGCGGATGCTGCAGGAATCGGTTGACGCCCTCTTTGACAACGGCCGTCGTGGCCGCGTCATCACCGGCGCCAACAAACGCCCGCTGAAATCGCTTTCGGACATGCTGAAAGGCAAGCAGGGCCGTTTCCGCCAGAACCTTCTTGGTAAACGCGTCGACTTCTCCGGCCGCTCGGTCATCGTGACCGGACCGGAACTGAAACTGCACCAATGTGGTCTGCCCAAGAAGATGGCTTTGGAGCTGTTCAAACCGTTCATCTACTCGCGGCTCGAAGCCAAAGGCATGTCTTCGACCGTGAAGCAGGCCAAGAAACTGGTGGAAAAAGAGCGTCCGGAAGTCTGGGACATCCTCGATGAGGTGATCCGCGAACACCCGGTCATGCTCAACCGGGCACCAACGCTGCACCGTCTGGGCATTCAGGCGTTTGAGCCGGTGCTGATCGAAGGCAAGGCCATTCAGTTGCATCCGCTCGTCTGTTCGGCCTTTAATGCCGATTTCGACGGTGACCAGATGGCTGTGCACGTGCCGCTGAGCCTTGAGGCCCAGCTGGAAGCACGCGTGTTGATGATGTCGACGAACAACGTTCTGTCGCCCGCAAACGGTGCGCCGATCATCGTTCCGTCGCAGGACATGGTTCTGGGTCTTTACTATGTCTCGCTGGAGCGCGAAGGCATGAAGGGCGAAGGCATGGCTTTTGCCTCGATCGAAGAAGTTCAGCATGCGCTGGACGCGGGCGAGGTGCATCTGCACGCCAAGGTGACTGCGCGCATTCCTCAGATTGACGAGGAAGGCAATGAGGTGATGACCCGCGTGGAAACCACGCCGGGCCGTGTCCGTCTGGGCGCGCTTCTGCCGCGCAACGCCAAAGCGCCGTTCAGCCTGGTCAATAAACTTCTGCGCAAGAAAGAAGTGCAGCAGACCATCGATACCGTCTACCGCTATTGCGGTCAGAAGGAGTCGGTTATTTTCTGCGACCAGATCATGACCATGGGCTTCCGTGAAGCGTTCAAGGCGGGCATTTCGTTCGGTAAGGACGACATGGTGATCCCGGACACCAAATGGCCGATCGTTGAAGAAACCCGTGATCAGGTCAAAGGGTTCGAACAGCAATATATGGACGGCCTGATCACCCAAGGTGAGAAGTACAACAAAGTGGTTGATGCCTGGTCGAAATGTAACGATCAGGTGACCGAGGCCATGATGGGTACAATCTCGGCCTCCAAACGCGACGATGATGGGTCAGAGGCCGAGCCTAACTCGGTCTACATGATGGCGCATTCCGGTGCGCGTGGTTCGGTCACGCAGATGAAACAGCTGGGCGGGATGCGCGGCCTGATGGCCAAGCCGAACGGTGACATCATCGAAACGCCGATCATCTCGAACTTTAAAGAAGGTCTGACCGTTCTTGAGTACTTCAACTCGACCCACGGTGCGCGAAAAGGCCTTTCGGATACGGCGCTTAAAACCGCGAACTCGGGGTATCTGACCCGTCGTCTGGTGGACGTGGCGCAGGATTGCATCATTCGTGAGCATGATTGTGGCACGGATCGTGCCATCACAGCCGAAGCCGCCGTCAACGACGGTGAGGTTGTGGCCACATTGGGTGAGCGCATCCTGGGCCGTGTTGCTGCCGAGGACATCCTCAACCCGGGCAATGATGAGGTCGTGATTGCCAACGGCACGCTGATCGATGAACGTATGGCTGATGCGGTGGAAGAAGCTGCAGTGCAGACCGCACGCATCCGCTCGCCGCTGACCTGCGAAGCCGAAGACGGCGTTTGCGCCATGTGCTACGGTCGTGACCTTGCGCGCGGTACGATGGTCAACAACGGCGAGGCCGTCGGCATCATCGCGGCGCAGTCGATTGGTGAACCCGGTACACAGCTGACGATGCGGACATTCCACATCGGTGGTGTTGCGCAGGGTGGTCAGCAGTCTTTCCTCGAAGCCAGTCAGGAAGGCAAGATCGAGTTTGAAAACGCACAGACGTTGGAAAGCTCGAGCGGCGCGATCCTGGTCATGGGCCGTAACATGAAGTTGCGGATCGTCGGCGAGAAGGGTGTCGAACTGGCCAGCCACAAGGTTGGATACGGTACGCGTCTCTTTGTCAAAGAGGGTGACAAGGTCGCTCGCGGTGACAAACTCTTTGAGTGGGATCCATACACATTGCCCATTCTGGCCGAGAAATCCGGTACCGCAAAATTCGTTGACCTTGTCAGCGGTGTTGCCGTGCGGGACGTGACCGATGATGCCACAGGCATGACCCAGAAGATCGTGACCGATTGGCGCGCGGCCCCCAAGGGCAACGAGCTCAAGCCAGAAGTTCTGGTTGTCGGCAAGGACGGTGAACCGGTCCGCAACGATGCGGGCAACCCGGTGACCTATCCGATGTCAGTGGACGCGATCCTGTCGATCGAAGACGGTCAGGAGATCGAAGCCGGTGACGTGGTTGCGCGTATTCCGCGTGAAGGTGCGAAAACCAAGGACATCACCGGTGGTCTGCCGCGTGTGGCCGAACTTTTTGAGGCCCGTCGCCCCAAAGATCACGCCATCATCGCCGAGATCGACGGGTATGTCCGCTATGGGCGCGACTATAAGAACAAGCGTCGCATCAGCATCGAACCCGCGGATGACACGATGGAGCCCGTCGAATACATGGTGCCCAAGGGCAAGCACATTCCTGTTCAGGAAGGTGATTATGTCCAGAAGGGTGACTACATCATGGACGGCAACCCGGCCCCACATGACATCCTGAGCATCATGGGTGTCGAAGCGCTGGCGGATTACATGATCGACGAGGTGCAGGAGGTCTATCGTCTGCAAGGCGTGAAAATCAACGACAAGCACATCGAGGTCATCGTGCGTCAGATGCTGCAGAAATGGGAGATCCTGGATAGTGGCGACACAACGCTTCTGAAGGGTGAACATGTCGACAAGCAGGAATTTGACGTGGCCAACGAAAAGGCACTGTCGAAGGGTGGCCGTGCGGCCCAAGGCGAGCCGATCCTTCTGGGGATCACCAAAGCGTCGCTGCAAACCCGCAGCTTCATCTCGGCGGCCTCGTTCCAGGAAACCACGCGGGTTCTGACCGAAGCATCGGTTCAGGGCAAGCGCGACAAGCTGGTCGGCCTCAAGGAGAACGTCATCGTGGGTCGTCTGATCCCTGCCGGTACCGGCGGTGCCACGCAACAGATGCGCCACATCGCGCAGCAGCGTGATAACGTGGTCATCGAAGCACGCCGCGAAGAAGCCGAAGCCGCTGCAGCCCTGGCTGCGCCGACCGAGGATGACATCGTGGGTGGAGATGAGTTCGACAATCTGGTGGAAACACCGGAGAGCCGCGACGAGTAACGCAAAGCGTTTTGAATTCAAAAAGCTCCGCTGGAAACAGCGGGGCTTTTTTTGTGCACGTTCGCTGCGTTCAACAGGATGTCAAAAACCCCATCAAGTCGCGTGCGTCACGTGTTTGACCGACAAATCCGTGGACATTGACCGAACGGCGGCGTCTCTCGCTCAGCACAGGCTTGCCACTCACCGCCCCCTTTGATTTAACCATCCGGGTCACACCTGCCGGAGCCCTCTCATGGTCGATATCGCCACCCGCGTCCATAACCACAAATGGAAGATCGACCCAATCGTCCGGTCTCTGATCGATACTGATTTTTATAAGCTATTGATGTGTCAGTCTATTTTTCGCAACAAACCGGATACACAGGTCACGTTCAGCCTGATCAACCGCACCAAATCGATCCGTCTAGCCGATCTGGTGGACGAAGGCGAACTGCGCGAACAGCTCGACCACATCCGCTCCCTCTCGCTGACCCGCGGGGAAAGCACATGGATGCGCGGCAACACCTTCTACGGCAAACGCCAGATGTTCACGCCCGAATTCATGGACTGGTTCGAAAACCTGTCGCTGCCGCCCTACCATCTGGAAAAACACGACGGCCAGTATGAGCTGACGTTCGAAGGCAACTGGCCCGAGGTCATGCTCTGGGAAATCCCCGCGCTTGCGGTGCTGATGGAACTGCGTTCGCGGGCGGTGCTCAACACGATGGGCAAATTTGAACTGCAGGTGCTCTATGCCCGCGCCATGACCAAGCTCTGGGAAAAGGTCGAACGCCTGCGCGAGGTCGACGGGCTGCGCATAGCCGATTTTGGAACGCGGCGGCGGCATAGTTTCCTCTGGCAGGACTGGTGCGTGCAGGCAATGGGCGAGGGGCTGGGCGAGAAATTCGTCGGCACCTCCAACTGCCTCATCGCCAAGAACCGCGATGTCGAGGCGATTGGCACCAACGCCCACGAGCTGCCGATGGTCTATGCCGCCCTTGCCGACACGGACGCCGAACTGGCACAGGCCCCCTATGATGTTCTCAGCGACTGGCACGAGGAGCATGACGGCAACCTGCGCATCATCCTGCCCGACACCTACGGCACCCAAGGGTTTCTGGACAACGCGCCCGACTGGCTGGCGGGCTGGACCGGCATCCGCATCGACAGCGGCGATCCGGCCGAGGCCGCCGAGATTGCCATCAACTGGTGGAAAAGCCGGGGCGAGGACCCGCTGGAAAAACTCATCATCTTCTCCGACGGTTTGGGCGAGAAAAAGATCGCCGACCTGCACGCCCAATTCAAAGACCGCACGCGTGTTTCCTTCGGGTGGGGCACGCTCCTGACCAACGATTTCCGAGGCCTCGTCCCCGACGACGCCCTCAACCCGTTCAGCCTTGTCTGCAAAGCGGTTTCCGCCAACGGCCGGCCTACTGTTAAGTTGAGCGACAACCCCCGCAAAGCCATGGGCCCGCAGGACCAGATCGAGCGGTATAAACGCGTGTTTGGGGTGGGGGAGCAGGAGGCTTTGGAGGTGGTGGTTTAACGAATTTAAAGTATTGAAAAAATGAGCGACTTGATGATTAGTTTGAGCGACTTGGAATCCACGCCTGAAAGCGAAATCATTCTAAAAATTGATTTCGACCCGAAGGAGTCTTCTCCTGCAAGAGTCTTCGAACGAGTTGCCGGTTTAATTAGATCGCTTGAAGAGATGGACCGAGTTTTTGTCCAGAGTATCAGCAGCGAAATTCAGACGACGTTTATCCTCGAAGACTTAAGGCGCTCAAGCATAAAAGTTTTCCTGAGAAACGTTTTGAAGAATATTGATGATGACGCTCTGAAAGACTTGGATTGGAAGAAGCAAGTCGGCGCATATTTAGTCAAAGCAAAATACGCGGCAATTTCGTGGCTTGACGAACAATCTGAAGACAAAGCGCCTAGAAAAATTTCCGACCTTACTACTGAGGTTGCAAAGCTTGCGAAACAGACCGACACCCGAAGACTCCCGGATTACCCAGAACCAAATAAAACACGGTTGGCTCAGGCTATGGATCACTTCCAAGAAGAAAAAGCCAAATTCAAAGAGAGCGACAAAGTCACAATTACACTCGATGAAAAAGAGTATTCTGTGGTTTTGGAAAACACTTGGTCTCCTTCAGAATACCTGTCTGAAGAAGAAGAGGAACGAGAACTGTCTAATGAAGCAGACATGTTCTTGATTATTAGGAAACCTGATTTTCTCGGCAATACTCGGTGGCAATTCAAGCACGGTGATAATAGTCTTTCATTGCCCATCGAAGATGGGCAATGGCTAGAAAAATTTAAGGCCGGTGAGTTTCCAATAAAGCCGGGAGACGCTTTGCGCGTCAGAATAAGAAGCCGTTTCATTTATGATAAAATGGGCGACCTCAAGGAAACTGAGATGGCAATCATTAAAGTGTTCGAAGTAAAACCAATGGACGAGAAGACAAAAGACTTTTGGCCGGATTGAGCTAGTTTTGATTGCGATGAAAGCACGCGCGGGATCAAGGCCGCAGGCCGCCGCGCGATCGCCAGACCGCCCGCACGGGCTGGCGATTTGGCTAGCGTCGGTGCGTTCCACTGATCTTTTTCGGATTTGGCTGGGATAAACTGCCCTGAAAACACCGGATCATCGCCATCCCGCGGTCTGGCCATCGCGCGGCTCGGTCAGCATACGACAGGTGTGTGCCAACCCACCACGTTTCAATCCTCTCCGTCAACACGTCCCCTGAGCGCCTTTACCTCCCCCCGCACCTTTTTCGCCTTCAACCGCCGTTTCTTTGACCCGAGCGTGGGCCGCGTCGCAATCCGGCGTTTGGGTTTTTCAAGCGCTTTGCGGATCAGTTCGGCCAGCCGCTCCCGTGCGATGTCGCGGTTGCGGGATTGGTGGCGGGTTTCATCGCATTGGATGATCAGCGCGCCTTCCTTGGTCCAGCGCCGGCCCGCCAGCCGCTGCAGCCGTCGTTTCACCGCATCGGGTAGGTTGGGGGAGCGATCGGCTTCGAACCGCAGCTCAACCGCGGAGCTGACCTTGTTCACATTCTGCCCGCCCGGGCCGGACGCGCGCATAAACTGCTCAGTCAGTTCCCAGTCTTCGATGGTGATCTGATCATTGATTTTCAGCACAACGCCGTGCACTCCCAAAAGCGCAAATTCAGAAATTCAAAAGGGCCGCCCTATTCGGAACGGCCCTCTAGAAGTCAGCGGAAGTGGGCCGGTTAGGCGCACCAATCCAAGTGGTATTCAAGCACCCAAGGGCTGCCTCAGGTACGATCCTCCCGAACTGTTCCAACACCTCTTCCCATTACCTCTATAGACATGGGCACCTCCTTTCTGCTGTTAAACTCACCCGCAGCTTGCCACAGATTTTTTGTTTGTCAAAACAAAATCATGTGGTGCGATTGGTTAACGACCCCACGATGATGCGGAAGGGCACAAGGGCGATCAGTGCCAGCGCCAGTTTGACCAGCCAATCGGCCACCGCCAGCGAGACCCAGAGCGGTGCCGCGGGGCCCATGCCCAGAAGCGGCAGGACCTCACCCGCCCATCCCACATCATTGCCCGGCTCCAGCCATGTGAGCCCGGCCGAAAACGCGATGGTGAAGAAGAGTGCCGTATCGATCGAACTGCCGATGATGGAAGAGATCACCGGGGCCTGCCACCATGATCCGTGGCGCAGGCGGTCAAAGATCGAGATGTCGATCAGTTGCGCGGTGAGGAAGGCGAGGCCCGATCCAAGGGCGATCCGCAGGGTGACCAATGGCCCAAACTCGCCCATGATCTGCGTGCCGATGAAGGAACAGATCAGACCGACGACAAAGCCAGCGATCACGACCTGACGCGCGGCATCCCGGCCATAAACGCGGTTCATGACGTCGGTCACCAGAAAGGCCAGCGGATAGGTGAATGCGCCCCAGGTCAGCCATTGGCCAAAGAGGAACTGCACCAGGATGTTCGAGGCCACGACGATGGCGGCCATCGCAAGAATGCCGGGGAGATACCGCATGTTTACTGTGATTGCAGAACCGCCACGCATTGTCCGGGCAGGTCTCTCATTGTCAGCTCCCGCCGCGGTTTGGGTTTGGGCGCATCAGGATTTGGGGGCGGTGGATTTAGAATGTTTTTCACCCATTGTTGTGCATCCGCACATCCGTCGCCCGCGGGTGGTGCGGCCTGATTAACGCAGCCGCGGGCACCGTCCGGACATTTCAGGCGAACATGGAAGTGGTAATGGTGGCCCCACCAGGGGCGGACTTTGCGCAGCCATGCGCGGTCGCCTTTTTCGTCATTGCACATCCGTACTTTGGCACCGGGGAAGATGAAAATGCGGGCGGTGCGGGGGTCTTGGGCGGCTGCCTTGACGATTTCGTGGTGCTGGCGGGTCCAGTTGGAATTGGTATACGCCCCGTTTGCGCGGCGCATGGAGATAGATGAGATGTTTTCACGCTCCGTCCGCGTCAGGGTCAGGTTCGTGGCAGGGCGCAGCCAGATATCGGCGTCCATACCAACCTGGTGCGAGCGATGCCCGCTCAGCATCGGCCCGCCGCGGGGCTGGCTGATATCGCCCACATAGAGCCCGTTCCAGCCAGGTTGCGCGGCTGCCTTGCGAGACAGTTTCTGAATAAAATCAACGGTCTGCGGATGGCCCCAATTACGATTGCGACTGAGCCGCATGGCTTGCCATGTGGGGCCTGTTTCGGCCAGTTGCACCCCGCCAGCAATGCATCCTTTGGCGTATCCACCGTAGGGTTCGGCGGCCTGCGCCGAGCCGCGTGCGTGTTTCCCGAAGAGCTGTTTTGCTTCGATACCTTGCATCGACGCCGGAACATTCTGGGTGGAGAGTGCCTGTACCCGGGCCGGGGTTTCCGGCGTTGAGCCGCCGCAGCTGGCCAAGCCCAATGTCAGAGCCATCAGTTTGAAGAAACGGTCCATGTCTCGCTGTCTCCTTCGGCTTTGACCCAGCGTAACAGGAAGAGGCCGATCAGGAAAAGGGCAATAAGTGGCGAAACACCGATGCGCGCGCTGCCGCTCAGGGCCGTGATCGCGCCGATCAGGGCAGGGGCCATAAATGCGGTGGCGCGTCCGGAAAGCCCGTAGAGGCCAAAGCTCTCGGTCGGGGCATGTGGATCGGTGTGGCGCACCATCAGGGATCGGCTGGCGGCCTGCAACACGCCGCCCATGCCCCCGATCAATGCGCCGCAGACGAAGAAAACGGTGTCTGGGACGCTGGAACCTTCGGCGAGAGGAATGCCGAAAATCTGCTGGCGGTCCATTGAGACAATCGTGATGCAGACCACGATCAATACCCAGATCGACACCACAATCACCGGGCGGGGGCCAAATCGTTTGTCAGCCTTGCCACCTACCCAGCTGAAAGCGGCAGCGGAAATCGCGGCGATGATGCCGAAGACGCCGATGGAGACCAACTCCCAGTTCAACACAAGTCGCGCATAGGTGCCGCCAAATCCATAAAGTCCATTGAGCGCATCACGGTAAAACATTGAGGACCCGAGATAGGCCGTGAGGCTGAGGCGGTGGCGCAGGCTTTTGACCGTGTTGACCAGCAAAACCAGCGCATCCCCCATGCCTTTGCCTTGTGGCGGCGTGCGGGTGTCGCGGGTCCAGAGCAAATAGGGCAGGATGAAGATCACAAACCAAATTGCGGTAAACGGTCCGACGAAACGTGTGCCTTCGTTCTGCGTGGCATCCAATCCAAAGGCGGGGCTAAGGCCAATCAACGTCTTGCCGTTGGGTTGTTCCATGAAAAACAGCAACATGATTACCAAAGACAAAATGCCGCCCAGATACCCAAATGCAAAACCCGAGCCGGAAATCTCGCCGACCTCGGATTGCGAACCCAGTGACGGTAACTGCGAGTTGACGAAGACCAATGCATATTCCGCGCCGATAAAGCCAAAGCCAAAAGCAATCAGCATGGGCCACAGGGTCGAGCCGTCCGGATACGTCCACCAAAGCGCGAACGACCCCAGCACATACATGATCGAGAAACCAACGATCCACGGCAACCGTCGTCCGGCGGTATCGGCCAAGGCACCCATCAGAGGTGCACCAAATCCGATGATCAGCCCTGTCGCCGTCAGGCAAAGTGACCAGATGCTTTGCGCCCGAGCATCTGCAGCGCCTTCGTTCAATCCCGACGTCATGAAGAATTCAGCCGCGACGCCCACGAAATAGGGTCCAAAAACGAAGGTCAGCAGCAGTGTATGGAACGGCTGGCTGGCCCAGTCGAAAAAGTACCAGCCCCATATGCGTTTGCGCTGTGAAACCTCGCCCATGCCATCCCCTTGCATTTGCAGGCGATATGACAGGCTATTGACGAGGCTGGCAAGTTATTCCTGCATAGGGGGCCAGGGGCGTATTGCGTCCGCCTCGATCCATGCCTTGATCCAGTCGGGCGCGGGCGGTTTCTGGGCGTCGGATGCAATCATTTCGACAACCCTTTGCGGCTCAACGATCCCCGCTTTGCTGGTCACGGCAGAGCGATAAACGATATGGTTCGCGCACTCGCCGTTTTTCTTCCACATTGATTGTTCGACATAGAAAAACCTGTCGTCCCACCACGCCAATCGGGAGCGCATTTCGATGGTTTCGAACGTTTGGATGCGACGCCTGTATCGTACGCTGGCCCCCGCCATCGTTAATCCCCATTTGTTTTTGCGAAGAACACTGACCAAACCACTGCGTTGCGCAGCGGCAGTCCGCCCAAGATCATAGAGCGTCAGCGTGCGGCCGTTGTTCAACTCCATCCATAAATCGATATCCCAAGGCAGACACATATGCCGCGAAACATGGGTGCCTGTCAGAGGCAGCGGGGGTGAATTCCGGTGCTTCAGCAGCTGAATGAACAGACGTATGGCGGGGTACATCGCGGGTCTCCTTTGCGGGGTAAGTGTGGCGTGTCCGGCACCCCGTCAACCACAACCTCGCGTCAGGCTTGCGCTTTTGCGGCACTCCGCTTACCTGTGAGGCACGTCGCGATCAGGGGAAGACACCGATGCAGTCATTGTTTCAGATCATCATGCTCATACTGGACATTGTCTGGTTCTTCATCATTGCCCACGTGATCATGAGCTGGCTGATCAATTTCCAGGTCTTGAACCTGCGGCAGCCGCTCGTCGCTCAGATCTGGGATATGCTCAACCGTATTCTGGAGCCGGCGTATAATTTCATTCGCAGGTTTTTGCCGCCGATGTCGGGGATTGATCTGGCGCCGCTTGTGGCCCTTGTTGCGGTCTTTGCGCTCAGGATTATCCTGATCAACAATGCGGCTGTTTTTTACTGAACAGACCCTTGTTCACCGAATCTTAGTGTGAAATGATTTCCTGTAAGAGCAGAAAAAAATTACAGGGATCTCATGCCAGGCGCTGCCACGCTTTTGCGCGATGTATTTGGGTTTGACGCCTTCCGCCCCGGGCAGGAAGACATCGTCAAGGCCGTGTCAGAGGGTGAAAACGTGTTGGCGATCATGCCAACAGGCGGTGGTAAATCTCTTTGTTTTCAGCTTCCTGCGTTGATGCGCGATGGTGTGACGGTGGTGATTTCTCCGCTGATTGCCTTGATGCGGGATCAGGTTCGCGCGCTCAAGGCCGCCGGGGTTGAGGCAGGCGCCTTGACCTCGGGCAACACCGAACAGGAAACAGATGAGGTCTGGCAGGCGCTGGAAGATGGGCGGTTGAAACTGCTTTACATAGCACCGGAACGGCTTGCAGCAGGATCGGCCATTGGCATGTTGCGCCGGATCGGCGTTGGTCTGATTGCCGTCGATGAGGCGCATTGCGTATCGCAATGGGGGCATGATTTCCGGCCGGATTATCTGCGTATTGGCGAGTTGCGGCGGGCACTTGGCGTGCCGCTCGCGGCCTTCACGGCCACCGCGGATTCCGAGACGCGCGACGAGATCGTCGAGAAGCTGTTTGATGGCGACGCGCCCGCCCAGTTTCTGCACGGATTTGACCGGCCCAATATCAATCTGGCCTTCGCGGCAAAGGATGGCCCCCGTCGCCAGATCACGGAATTTGCGGCCGCGCGCAAAGGCCAGTCTGGCATAGTTTACTGTGGCACACGTGCAAAAACAGAAACGCTCGCCCAGGCTCTGCGACAAGAGGGGCACAATGCCTGTCACTACCATGGTGGTATGGATGCCGATGATCGCCGCCTGGTCGAAGCCCGTTTCAATACGGAAGATGGCTTGATTGTTGTGGCTACGGTCGCCTTCGGAATGGGCGTAGATAAGCCCGACATCCGATGGGTCGCCCACGCGGACCTGCCCAAATCAATTGAAGCCTATTATCAGGAAATTGGCCGGTCGGGACGTGACGGCGCCCCGGCAGAGACACTCACACTTTATGGCGCCGACGATATTCGATTGCGCCGCAGCCAGATCGATGAAGGCCTGGCGCCGCCGGAACGTCGCATGGCGGATCACGCGCGTTTAAACGCGTTGTTGGGGCTGGCCGAAGCTCAAGAATGCCGCCGCGCGGTTCTGCTGCGTTACTTTGGTGAGGATAAACCCGCCTGTGGCAATTGCGATACCTGCGAAACACCGCCGGATATCTTTGATGGTACCGAAGCTGTCCGCAAGGCACTTTCGGCGATCCTGCGAACAGACGAATTTTTCGGCGCGGGCCATCTGATCGACATTCTCACAGGTAACGAAACGGAAAAGGTGCGCGCCCGCCACCATGATCAGCTGCCAACATTTGGCGTTGGTCGTGATCTGGACCGACGGACCTGGCAGGGTGTTTTTCGCCAGATGATGGGGATCGATTTGGTGCGACCCGATCCGGAACGCCACGGCGCACTACGGATGACGCAACTGGCGCGACCGATCTTGCGGGGCGAAGACACGATTTCTCTGCGGCGGGACACATTGGTTTCAAAGTCGCGCCGCCCGGCCGCAAAAGCATTGGTGTCTGAGGAAGATGCACCGCTTTTGTCGGCACTCAAGGCCAAACGGCGCGCCCTGGCCGAAGCTGCACGCGTCCCGGCCTATGTGGTTTTCACGGACCGGACGCTGATCGAAATGGCAGAAACGCGCCCTGCCAATCTGGACCAGATGGCACGGATCAGCGGTGTGGGTGCCAAGAAACTGGAACGCTACGGTGATGCGTTTCTGGAAGTTATCAACGGCGACACACCGGACGTGCATCCGACACGGCGCAAACTGGCGGGGCGGACTTCGGGCGCCGTCTATGACCAATTGCTAGAGGCGCAGGCGGATTTGGCGCGCGGAGAGACAGGGATAGATCGCCCGCTGAGCTGTTCGGCATCGCTTTTGGCGCGAGTAGCGTCGACCCGACCAAGGGACGTTGGAGAGATGAGACGCCTTCTGGGCGAAAAGCGTGCGGAAAGATTTGGGTTGGCTTTTCTGGACGTCCTGAGGGCGGCGGGCTAAGTCACCTCTCAGAAAACGATGGGGGATATTGAATGCTGGTTGTGGTTTCACCTGCGAAGAAGCTCGATATGGGTGCCGTTGACGATGTTGAAGTGTCACATCCGGCGTTTCGCGATGAAGCGAAAACACTGGCGGATGTCGCGCGAAAACTGTCAGTCAAAGATTTGCAAAAGCTGATGGGCATCAGCCAGAACCTTGCGGAACTCAATGCACAACGCTTCAGCGACTTTGGCCAGATGGATCGGAAACCTGCGGCACTCGCCTTTGCTGGCGACACGTATCAGGGCTTGGAGGCCAGCAGCCTCGACCAAGAGGAAATGAGCTGGGCGCAAGACCATCTACGCATTTTGTCCGGTCTCTATGGGCTGTTGCGGCCATTGGATGCCATCGAGCCCTACCGCCTTGAAATGGGTAGCAGGTTAAAAACGAAACGGGGGAAATCCCTGTATGACTTCTGGGGCGACCAGATTTCGAGCGCGCTCAACCATCAAGCGGCCTCGGTGGGTGCCGATACGCTGATCAACTGCGCCAGTCAGGAATATTTCGGGGCGGTCGATCTGGATGCGCTCCAATTGCGGGTGGTAACCCCGGTATTCATGGAAGAAAAAGACGGCGCCGCCAAGATTGTGAGTTTCTTTGCAAAAAAGGCGCGCGGCGCCATGGCCCGTTTTGTTATCCAGAACCGGCTTACGGATGTCGATGGCATCAAGGATTTTAACGCGGGCGGATATGGGTACCGTCAAGATCTCTCGGATGAGAAAAACTGGGTTTTTCTGCGTGACTATCCTCAGGTTTGATCGTCGTCTACAGGGCTGCGTGCCTCTTCCGGACATGCCGCAACAATCCGTTCGATGATCGCAGCTTTTTTGAGGGGCTTGGTCAGATAAAAATCGAGACCTGCCTTCATAATGCCGTCCTGATCGCCATCCATGGCATGTGCCGTCATGGCAACAACGGGCACGTGTCGACCGGAGGTCTTTTCGATCGCGCGAATTTTTTGGGTGGCCTCTTTTCCATCCATTTCCGGCATCGATATGTCCATGAACACGATATCGGGATCGAAGGATTGGTAGAGGTCGACCGCCTCAATGCCGTTTTCGGCGAACTTCAGATCGATATCCAGCGCTTTGACCATTTTGGTATACACCAAGCGATTGGTCTTGTTGTCTTCCGCAGCGAGGACACGCATGGCCCGCGCCTCTGTGGTTTCTTCTGGTGCTGTAGGTGCGGGTCCAACGTTCTCAGGTGGAGTCTCTGCGGCATCTTGAATAGACGTTTCTGTCTGAACAGGCTCGACCTCAACCACCTCTATCGATTGCAGCGAAGAAAAGAGATCTTGCCGCGGCACAGGTTGCTGCAACAAGGCATGCAGATGACGTTTGCACGGGTCCTGATTGGCGGCGCTGGTGTTGGAACTAAGCATCACAATTGGCGTGTCATATCCTGCCTCACGGATGGCCTCGGCTAATTCCATGCCGTCCATTTCGGGCATCGTATGCGTGGTCAAAACCAAGTGGAATTCTTTGTCCATTTTGGACAAAGCTTCCGCTCCGCTGGAACATGGTACACATTCGATTCCCAGAACTCCAAGCTGTCGTTCCAGAATTTCGCGATTTGCAGTCAGATCATCGACCACAAGCGCGCGTTTCAATCCGGCGGGCATACGGGCCGCATCGGGTTGGATTTTTTCAGCCAGCGGGAGGGTCAGCGAAAAGCCGAAACTTGACCCTTGTTGATCAACGGAATCCACCCAGATTTCGCCCGCCATCATCTTGATCAGCTTCTCAGAGATCGCGAGACCCAGCCCCGTCCCTTCGAATTTTCTGTTACGTTCGTCATCGACCTGATTGAACTCACCAAAGATGTGCTGGATTTTGTCTTCTGGAATGCCGATGCCGGTATCTTCGATGGTGACATGCAGCGTCATCGCATCCGCATCGTCGGCCGCCACACCGATCACCCGCACCAATACGTGCCCGGATTCCGTGAACTTGACCGCATTGCCCATCAAATTGGTCATAACCTGGCGGATACGCCCGCGATCCCCAACAAATTGCGTTGGCAGGAACATGTCGTAATCCACCAACAAATTCAGGCTCTTATCCTGTGCCGTGGGCTGCAGCAACATGATCAACTCGTGGATGCAGCGCTCCAGATCAAAGGGTTCTTCATGCAGAACCATCTTTTCGGCTTCGAGCTTTGAATAGTCCAAG
Source organism: Roseovarius sp. JB2-10 (assembly GCF_055693585.1). Taxonomy (NCBI): domain Bacteria; kingdom Pseudomonadati; phylum Pseudomonadota; class Alphaproteobacteria; order Rhodobacterales; family Roseobacteraceae; genus Roseovarius; species Roseovarius sp. JB2-10. Next base: position 1,575,966 of record NZ_CM146337.1, read on the forward strand.
ACATCATTGATGATCACCAACAAGGCCTCGCCGGAATTCTTGATCGTTTCCGCGTAAAGCTTCTGTTCGTCGTTCAATTCAGTGTCTTGCAGCAGATCGGCCATACCGACCACGCCGTTCATTGGCGTCCTGATCTCGTGGCTCATATTTGCCAGGAACGAGGATTTGGCCCGATTGGCGGCTTCGGCTTTTTTGCGGGCGTCTTTCAGCTGTGTTTCGTACCGTACGGTTTCGGTGATGTTGAGGGCGAGGCTCACGACATCCCCGCCATGGCCGCGCTGATCAATCAGTTTGAAGTAGGCGCCGTTCCAGATCCGGATCACCTTCGGCTCGGGCGCGTTGCTTTGCCAGCGATCCAGCATCATTTCACGCCATTCCGCGGGTTTCATATCGCCAATGTTTACGATGCCTTCTTCCGTCGCAAATTGCAGAACTTCGACATAGCTGACACCGGGTTGGACATCCTCCAACCCGTCAAAGACGCTTAGCCACGCGTTGTTGGCAGCAATCAGCCTGCTGTCGGAATCAAAAACCGCGAACCCGTCCTGGAAGGTTTCAATGGAATGCCACAACCGGCGTTCGGCAATTTCAACCTTTTCGTTCGCTACGTTCAGGTCCGATTTCACCCGCTGGTTTTCGTCTCGAACGTTCTGAACTTCGGCCCGAGTTTCAACGATTTCGTCAGACAAAGCGCGCGCATGACTGCCCAGCTTACGGTTCGCAGACTGCAACTCCGCCTGTTTTTGCTCAAGCAAGCGCTCGGCGGCCAATCGGGCGCGCCGTTCTTCTGACAGTTTGTTGGCAAGGCTCATGCCAGCCCTCCGCAAAGCCTTCAAGCGATCCGGCCACATTCTGATATCTAAGTGAACAACTGCTTAAAGAGAGCCGTCGAAATCGTTGTCAGTTGCGGGCAGCCATGGCACCATGAAACGGCATTTTTGGGAGGGTCTCATGCTCAACCGCATTCTCTTTGCATTATTTTTGACAAGCTTAGCCACAATCGCCTCAGCGCAAGGCGCAGGGCCTGTTTCGGAACGACACATCACTGTCACCCGAGATGTTGATTTTTTTGGTGGTGATCTTGATCCACTATTTGATACGACATTTGATGCCTGTCACAGGGCATGTATTGCCAATACGGCGTGCCAGGCGTTTACGTTCAATACGCGTTCCAATGCATGTTTTCCCAAGACGACAGTTTCGGAGCGGCAGGTCTATGAAGGTGCCGTTTCTGCGGAAATCAGCCTCACGGATCCGCGAATTCTGGCCGTTTCTGATGCGCGCGCCGCTGAGCTGAGCTTTCTGCAACCCCGGGATCTGGAAGAAGCGCGCGCGCAGGCCCATTCCATTGCATGGCGTCATCCCGCCGATGCGTGGACGATTGAAGCGATGTTGAGTGCCGCGCGTGAGCGTGAAACATCCGGTGATCATCTGAATGCCATGCGCTGGATTGGGGCGGCCGTATCGCGGGGCAACAGTAGCGACCTTTGGGTCGACTATGCACGTGTATCTCTTCTGATCACGTCACAGAACACATCCGAAACGCGCCGGTACCGGCTTCAGGCCGTTCAAGCCGCAACAAACGGGTATCTGAGGGCGCTATCCGATCCGGCACGGGCTACGGCGCTCAATACGTTGGCTTCTGCGCTGGAGGTTACCGGGCGAGGCCGGGACATGATCAGCGCGTTGCGGTTGGCACAATCCGTTCAGCCACGCCAGGATACGGCAACCGCGCTCGAAGCTGCCATTGCCAAATACGGGTTCCGCATCACAGAACATCGCAGCGATAATGAAAGCGCTGCGCCGCGGATTTGTGCGGATTTTTCCGAGCCTTTGTTCAAGGCTGGCGTGGATTACACACCGTTTGTACGTCTGCCGGACCCGGGTTTGGTTGTCTCGGCGCAGGACCGTCAGCTTTGCATTGACGGCGTGCAACACGGCCAGCGTTACACGATGACGTTCCGCAAAGGTCTGCCGGCTGCCAGCGGTGAAACACTGCACAAGGATGTCGAAATATCGGTTTACGTGCGGGACCGTGCACCATCAGTTGCTTTTGCGGGCCGTGCATTCATTCTGCCCAAAGCGGCAGACGCAGCGGTGCCGATTGATACGGTCAATCTTGATAGCGTTGATCTTTTGCTGCGGCGGATCAGTGATCGCAACCTGTTGCGCGCCATTCAGGATGATTACTTCGGTCGTCCGTTGAGTGAATATCAGGATCAGGCCTTTTCCAACGATGTGGCTGAAGAGGTCTGGTCAGGAACCGGTGAGGTTCAAAACAGCTTGAACCAGACTATGACAACCCGCCTGCCTTTGGGCGATGTCTTGGCGGATCAGCCGCCCGGCATCTATGCTCTGAGCGCACGGGTCGAGGGCCGTCCGCTCTATGATGATCCCGGTGCGACCCAATGGTTTGTCCTGACGGATCTGGGGCTCACGACGCTCAAGGGTACAGACGGGTTGCACGTGTTTGTAAGGGGTCTTTCAGACGCGGCCGCGCGCGAAGGCGTGGAACTGACCTTGCTGTCACGGGCCAACCGCGCGTTGGGAACGCTCAGGACGGATGCAGAGGGGCATGCACTCTTTGCTCCCGGCCTTACACGTGGGGAAGGTGGAGCGGCACCGGCATTGGTTCTGGCCCGCGCCGACAACCAGCAGGATGGCGGAGATCTGGCGTTTTTGTCGCTGACCGATCCGGCCTTTGATTTGTCAGACAGGGGCGTCGAAGGGCGCGTCGCGGCACCGCCGATTGACGTCTTTTTGGCCACGGATCGGGGTGCGTACCGGGCCGGTGAGGTCATTCATGCCACGGCACTTGCCCGCGATGACAAGACCCGAGCCAACGGAGGCCTGCCGCTGACGGCCATCCTTTTGCGCCCTGATGGGGTGGAATACGCCCGCCACGTCTCAACCGATGATCGCGACGGTGGCCATGTCTTTGCCATGCCGATTGGCGACACTGCGCCGCGCGGCACCTGGACGATCGAGATCAAGGCCGATGACGACGCGCCGGCGTTGGTCAATCGGCAGGTTCTGGTGGAGGATTTCCTGCCGGAACGGATTGATTTTGATCTGTCGCTGCCTGAGGGGCAAATCCGCCCCGGTGACACGCCACCGCTAACTGTCGAAGCCAGGTACCTCTTCGGCGCACCGGGTGCTGGCCTACGGGTTGAGGGAACAGCGCGCCTGATCGCAAAACGCACGTTGCCCGACTACCCCGGTTTTCAGTTCGGACGTCATGATGAGCGTGCAGATGCGCGAACGGGTTTTCTGGAGGGCAGTGAAACAGGCGCAGACGGCCGCGTCACACTCGCCATGCCGGTGCCCTCTGCGCAAGTGAGCGACCGTCCCTATGAGGTAGAGGCGCTGATCCGCGTACAAGAAGGATCGGGTCGTCCGGTTGAGCGGCGTTTGTCACGCCTTCTGGCTCCGGCCGGGCCAATGATCGGCATCAAGCCAGCGTTTGACGGTGTGGTGCCTGAAGGCACCGAAGCAACTTTCCAGGTCATCGGTATTGATGCGGACCTGGCACAAGTACCGATGCAACTCAGATGGAATCTCAACCGGATCGAGACCCGGTACCAATGGTACCAGCAATTTGGCAACTGGAACTGGGAGCCAATCACAACGCGCACCCGCATCGCAACCGGGGAAGCTGCGCTGACCGGTGAGGCATTGAGCGTGTCAGCCGGGGTGCAATGGGGTCAATATGAGCTGGAAGTCGAACGGCTGGACGGGCATTACGTGGCCAGTTCTGTGGCGTTTTATGCCGGGTGGTATGCACCTGCTGATGCATCGCAAACACCCGACACATTGGAATTGTCGCTTGATAAACCAAACTACCGGTCTGGCGATACGGCGCAGCTGCGATTGGTCCCGCGATATGCGGGTACGGCGGTGGTGACTGTCTTGTCGAACCGTGTGATCGACATGTTGGCCGTTGAGGTCGGTGAAGGTGAAAACATGATCCCGATCCCCGTGACGGATGAGTGGGGTGCGGGCGCTTATGTGACCGCTCAGGTCATTCGACCGATGGATGTGGCGGCGGGGCAGAATCCGGCCCGGGCGCTTGGTCTCAGCTACGCACAGATTGACCCCGGCGCACGGGCGCTCGAGGTGAAAATTGACGCCCCTGCCACAGCCGCGCCACGGGGGCCGCTGGATGTGGCTGTGCAGGTTGATGGCTTGGCTGAAGGGCAGGAGGGTCATGTCACATTGGCGGCTGTTGATTTGGGTATTCTCAACCTCACGGGTTTCAACAGTCCGGATCCAAGCAGTCACTACTTTGGCCAGCGGCGCCTCGGCGTCGAATTGCGTGACCTCTACGGGCGATTGATCGACGGGATGAATGGGGCCATGGGGCAAGTACGTTCGGGCGGCGATGCGGGCGCGCAGATGTCATTGAAATCACCGCCGCCCACGCAAAAGCTGGTCGCATTCTTTTCGGGCCCGATCAGCGTTCAGGCGGACGGCCGCGCGGTGGCGCAATTCGACATTCCCGATTTCAATGGCACGGTGCGGTTGATGGCCGTGGCGTGGTCAAACACAGCTGTCGGGCAGGCCGAGCGCGATGTGCTTGTGCGCGACCCGGTGGTGGTGACCGCCAGCCTGCCGCGTTTCCTGGCCCCGGGCGACCGGAGTGAGATGTTGTTGGAAATTGTCCACGCGGAAGGCCCTGCAGGGCGCATGGGGCTGGATGTGAGCGCCAATGGCGTTCGCCTTGAGGGCGATGTGCCGTCCGGGATTGATTTGGCGGAAGGCGCTACATCTGTCCTGACACTCCCGATAAGGGCCGAGAGTGTCGGAGATCACACGCTGCGTATCGCCCTGACAACACCAGACGGCAAGCAATTGACCAAAATGCTGACCTTGCCGGTGCGCGCGAATGATCCTGAAATTGCGCAGACCCGCCGTCTCGCGCTGGCCGAGGGTGAGACCTTTACGCTGAGCAATGATATATTCGACGGGCTGCAAGCGGGCTCGGGCCGGGCTGTGATTTCGGCGGGTCCATTGGCGAAACTGAATGCACCTGCATTGCTGACCGAGCTGGATCGATACCCATATGGCTGTACCGAACAGGTCACGTCGCAGGCGATGCCATTGCTCTATTTCAATCAGGTGGCGCAGGCGATGGGCATGGGCGATGCCGCGCAAATCGACGCGCGCATCGATCAGGCCATTGCGCGCATTCTGACACGTCAGTCCAGCAACGGTGCATTTGGTCTGTGGCGCTCGGGCTCCGGCGATTTCTGGCTGGACGCCTATGTTGCGGACTTCCTGTCCCGCGCCCGTGCCGAAGGGTATGACGTCCCCGCCCAGGCTTTTGCCATGGCGATGGATAACCTGCGCAACAGGGTGAATTACGCACCGGATTTCGACAGCGGCGGGGAAGATATCGCCTATTCATTGATGGTACTTGCCCGCGAGGGCGCGGCGCGAATGGGTGACTTGCGCTATTATGCCGACGTGAAGGCCGACGCCTTTGCAACACCCTTGGCGGCGGCGCAACTGGGTGCGGCACTTGCGGCCTACGGCGATCAGACCCGGGCCGACAGGCTCTTTGCTCGGGCCGGTCAGATGATCCAGACACAAACCGGTGACGAGCGCCAGCTGTGGCGCGCGGATTACGGCACGCGGCACAGAGATCGCGCCGCAGTTTTGACCCTGGCCGTCGAGGCAAAAAGCGACGTGATTAACGCCGCCACGTTCAGCGACGCGTTGGTGGTTCCCGGCGCGCATTTGTCGACGCAAGAGCAGGTCTGGACGTTGATGGCGACGCAGGCGTTGATCGATGCGCCCGATGCGTCGGGATTGACCATCGATGGTGTGCCCACCGCCAGTCCGTTCATGCGCAGTGTTGACGCTGGCATGGCCACGCCGCAGGTGATCCGCAACGAAGGGCGCTCTGCCACCGACATCACGCTTACCACCATTGGCGTGCCCCAAACGCCGCCCGACGCTGGCGGATATGGCTATGCCATTGAGCGCCGGTACTACGATATGGACGGATCCGAAGTGTCGCCGAATGGTGTGCCCTCGGGTGCCCGGTTGGTTACCGTGCTCACCATTTCCCCGTTCGAGAGCAGCGAGGCGCGGTTGATGGTGAACGATCCACTGCCGGCTGGGTTTGAAATCGATAACCCCAACCTTCTGCGGTCTGGTGATGTCAGGTCATTGGAGTGGCTGAAACCCACAGACGCCCGCCATACCGAGTTCCGGTCCGACCGTTTTTTGGCAGCGGTCGACTGGCGCAGCGATAAAGCTTTCCAACTGGCCTATATCGTGCGGGCTGTGTCCCCGGGCATGTATCACCACCCGGCGGCAACGGTCGAAGACATGTACCGCCCGCGTTACAGGGCGCATACCGATACTGGCACGCTTGCGGTTATGCGATGAACACTTTGGCAATGACATCACCCACTTGGCGAGGCAGAGGAGCAATGCATGTGGCGCATTGATCGATGGGTCTTGGTCACAGCGATGACGCTGTTTGCCGTTGCGACAACACGTGACGTCGCGGATCGATGGGTTGCGAACACGGAACTGCCTGTCTTGATTGCTGAAACTTCCGTGGAAGTTCGCGACCGGAACGCAAATCTCCTACGCGCGTATACTGTGGCGGATGGACGGTGGCGTCTTGGCGTGAATGTTGCAGATGTTGACCCGACATACCTCGCGATGCTCACCGCGTTCGAAGACAAACGTTTTTTCTCTCATGCTGGCGTGGACCCTTGGGCGATGTCGCGCGCGGCGGTACAGGCCATGTGGAATGGACGCGTGGTATCGGGCGGATCGACGCTGACGATGCAAGTGGCGCGTCTTCTGGAAGACAGCGGCACCGGCAAGTGGCGCGGTAAACTGCGCCAGATGCGCGTGGCACTGGCACTGGAGCGCCGCTTGAGCAAGGATCAGATCCTGTCACTCTACCTGACCCATGCGCCTTTTGGCGGCAACATCGAAGGGGTCCGGGCCGCGTCGCAGAGTTGGTTCGGCAAGGAACCAAAACGGCTGACACCTGCACAATCCGCGCTTCTGGTAGCGTTGCCGCAATCACCAAAAGCTCGCAGGCCTGACCGACATCCCGAGACTGCAAAGAAAGCCCGCGACAGGGTGTTGCAGCGGATGGCCGCGATATCGGTTTTGGCCCCCGATGCAATTCGCGTTGCCCGTGCGGCGCCGATCCCACGGAGCCGGCAAGCGTTCCCCGCCTTGGCCCCACACCTAAGCGATCTGGCCCGTTCGCGTGATCCTTTAACGCAACAGCATATCCTGACCCTCGACGGCAGCTTGCAAAAGGCGCTGGAGCGTCTGGCCCGTGCCCGATTGCACGCATTGCCGGACGACGTGTCGATTGCGATGGTGGTCGCTGATCACCACACTGGTGAGATTTTGGCATCCGTCGGCTCCGGTGGCTATGACACGGACCAAGAGCGGCAGGGATATGTGGACATGACCCGCGCGCTACGCTCCCCCGGCTCGACCTTGAAACCGTTGGTGTATGCCATGGCCTTTGACCGGGGCCTTGCCCATCCTCAGACGCTGATTGATGACCGCCCGACAGCCTTTGGCTCCTACGCGCCGCAGAATTTTGATGGCACGTTTCGGGGCGAGATACCGGTGGCAGAGGCCCTGCGGCAGTCTCTGAATATCCCTGTTGTCCTGCTTATGGATCAAATTGGCCCGGCACATCTTCTCCATGCGCTCAAGCGATCGGGTGTTTCCGCGCATGTGCCTGGCGATCAGGCGGGGCTGGCTGTGGCTCTGGGGGGTGTGGGTGTCACGCTGGTGGATCTGGTTCAACTCTATGGAATGCTTGCCCAAGGCGGGCAGGCAGCACCGCTGATCTGGGCGGGCGACGCCGCGCCAGACCTTGGCAAACATGCAGTGATCAGCCGATCCTCTGCCTGGCAGGTGGGCAACATACTGGCCTCGCTTCCCGGCCCAAATGGTATCCCGGCCGGGCGACTGGCCTACAAAACGGGCACGTCTTATGGCCACCGGGATGCCTGGGCCATTGGCTTTGATGGCCAGCATGTGGCGGGTGTCTGGATCGGCCGGCCTGATGGCACCCCGGTGCCCGGCGCATTTGGCGGTGATCTGGCCGCACCCATTCTTTTTGCAGCATTTGATCGGCTGAAAACGAAATCCGTTCCATTGCCGCCCCCGCCGCCTGAAACGCTGATTGTGTCCACGGCAAACTTGCCGCAGCCCTTGCGCCGCTTCAAAGGTCGCAATGCCGCGTTTCAGGCAGAACCTGACACACCCAAGCTGATCTTTCCACCTGATGGCGCACGTTTACCCGTCGGCGCCGCGTTGCCCGTCAAGGTGCGCGATGGCAAACCGCCCTTCACCTGGCTGGCAAATGGCACGCCCCTCTTAACGGGTTTGCAGCGTCGTGAGGCCGCGTTAACTGGTTTGTCGGTTGGGTTCTCGAAGCTTTCCGTGATCGATGCCGCGGGCCGATCCGCAACTGTGACCGTGCAGATCGACTAAGCGCAACGGGATTGTCTAGAGCCTTTCGATGGCCACGGCGATGCCTTGTCCACCGCCAATGCACATGGTGATCAGAGCTTTTGACCCGCCAATTCGCTCCAGTTCATAAAGGGCCTTGACCGTCAGGATGGCACCCGTCGCGCCAACAGGGTGGCCCAAAGCGATGGCCCCGCCATTGGGATTGACCTTAGCGCCGTCCAGACCCAAGCCTTTGTTGACCGCAAGAGCTTGTGCGGCAAACGCCTCGTTGGATTCGATCACATCAAAATCACCCACACTCAATCCCGTCCGCGCCATCAGGTTCTCTACGGCCGGTACCGGGCCGATGCCCATCACCTCGGGGCGCACACCGGCATGGGCATACCCCAAAACACGTGCTTTCGGCTTCAGCCTCGCCGCTTCGGCCGCCTCGGCCCGCGCCATGACAATGGCGGCGGCTCCGTCATTGATCCCGCTTGCATTCCCTGCCGTTACGGTTCCGTCCTTTTGAAAGACAGCGCGCAACCCTGAAAGGGTATCTACCGTGGTTGGTTTTGGATGCTCATCGGTGTCAAAAGACACCATATCGCGTTTGACCTTCACCTCGATCGGCACGATCTGTGATTTGAAATGTCCCGCGTCTATTGCTGCGGCCGCCCGGCTTTGGCTTTCTGCGGCAAATGTATCTTGATCTGTGCGGCTGATGCCATGTTCGGCAGCGACGTTTTCGGCGGTCACACCCATATGACCGGTGCCGAACGGACAATTCAAAGCACCCAGCATCATGTCCAATGCTTTGACGTCTCCCATCTTGGCGCCCCATCTTTGATCGGGCACGATGAAGGGCGAACGGCTCATGCTCTCCGCGCCGCCTGCCAGGGCGAAATCCGCATCCCCCAACATCAAGGTTTGCACGGCGGATACGACGGCCTGCGCACCCGACCCACATAGCCGGTTTACATTCATGGCCGGCGTCGTGTCTGGGATGCCCGCATCCATCGCCGCAATCCGTGACAGATACATGTCCCGCGGTTCGGTGTTGATCACATGGCCAAAAACCACATGCCCAACCTGGCCCCCTTCAACGCCGGACCGAGCCATGGCCTCGCGCGCCACATGCGCCCCCAGTTGTGCGGGCGGGATGGCGGCCAAAATGCCACCAAACGTGCCAATCGCAGTGCGCGCGCCGTCGAGAATTACGATATCGGTCATGGGAAAGCTCCGGAAATTGTCGAGTCGGTGCATCGTAGCGGATTGCGACCTGTGCTCACAGCGTGATGTTGCGTCACCACTATGGCGTCAGCGGGATCCGACCTTGGTCCGACAAGAGCCAGCATTGACGACCCTCCAGTACCGCAGGCCAAAGCGGCCGACCCCACCCGGCACCGCCATCCAGATCAATTCGATTGCCGAAGTGCTCCGGGTGATCCAGCGCCGTATGACCATGAACCGCCAGCCAGGGGTGGGGTGCGCTGTGCTCCAGAAAGGGGCCGCGGATCCATATCAGATCATCTTTGCTTTGTTGGTCCAGTGGAAGCCCGGGTTGTAGGCCTGCATGCACAAAAAGTATGTCGCCCTGCACATAATGATAGGGCAATTTTGCCAGCCAATCTCGGTGCTTTTGTGGGACAGCATCCAGCACTTGCGCGTGCTTGGTATCGGTTTCGCTGGCAAAGACGCCGTACGACGCCAAAGTTTCAAGCCCGCCCAGCCGGTGATGAAGCCACGTGTAATGCGGTTTGCTGAAACGGCTGTTCGCAATGCGCTCATGGTCCAAAAAGTCCAGAAACATCTGGTCGTGATTGCCGCGCAAGGTGATCCAATCGCGCCCATCTGCCTGTGCCGTGATCAAGAGGTCAATGACACCGCGGCTCTCCAGACCTCGGTCCACGTAATCGCCCAGAAAAACGATCCGAGCCGCGGGCCCGCCATCGCGTTCAACACGCGCAAGGGCAGCTTCCAGCATTTCAAGCTGGCCGTGAATATCCGGGATTACATAAATCGGGTCGCTCATGTAGGTACTGAGACGTGGCAGGGTTCAAATGTCCAGCGGCAATGCGTCTGATGCGCCCCGTGGCCCGTGGTTTAGGGCCATTCCCTCAAGAGTAACGCCGCCCCAATCGGGCGGCGTTTCCTTTGAACTACAGATGGATAGGGGGGTCAGACCACATCAAATTCCAGATGCCGGATCAGCTGGAACTTGCCTGTTTCCTTGAGCTTGGAAATCACCGGATCAGGCACTTTGTCATCGACGTAAAGCAACGCGATGGCCTCTCCGCCGGCCGCGGCACGACCCAAGGTGAAGTTCGCGATATTCACGCCGTTTTCGCCCAGGGTCTGGCCCAAGGTCCCGATGATGCCAGGCTCATCATTGTTGGTGGTGTACAGCATGTGACGTCCGATCTCGGCATCGATATTGATCCCCTTGATCTGAATAAAGCGCGGCTTGCCATCGCTGAAAACGGTACCGCCGATCGAACGTTCGCGCTGATCCGTCACGACAGTCAGTTTGATATACCCCTCAAAAGCACCGGATTTGTCCTGCTTGGTGGTGCTGATCTTCACACCGCGTTCTTTGGCAATCACCGGCGCGGAGACCATGTTCACCTCCGGGTTTACGGATTTCATGATGCCAGCAACCGACGCCGAGGTGAGCGCGCCAAGGTTCATTTCGGACACGACACCGTCATAGAGAATATTGATGGCCTTGATGGGTTCGTCCGTCATCTGGCCGATGAACGCGCCAAGATGATCAGCCAGTTTGATCCAAGGTCCCATGACCTTGGCTTCCTCGGCGGTCACCGACGGCATGTTCAGGGCATTGGTCACGGCACCCGTCAACAAATAGTCTGACATCTGCTCGGCCACCTGCAGGGCAACGTTTTCCTGCGCCTCGGTCGTAGCGGCGCCCAGATGCGGGGTGCAGACCACATTCGGCAAGCCAAAGAGCGGGTTTTCCGTGGCGGGTTCCTGCGCAAACACATCAAATGCCGCACCCGCCACGTGACCGGATTTCAAAAGCTCAGCCAATGCTTCTTCGTCCACCAGCCCGCCGCGCGCACAGTTGATGATCCGCACGCCCTTCTTGGTTTTTGCCAGATTTTCGCGGCTCAGGATATTGCGCGTCTGGTCGGTCAGGGGCACGTGCAGCGTGATGAAATCAGCACGCGGCAATAACTCATCCAACTCCACCTTTTCCACGCCCATTTTGTCGGCTTTTTCCTCACTCAGGAATGGGTCATAGGCGATGACTTTCATCTTGAGACCGCGTGCGCGCTCACACACGATCCCGCCGATGTTCCCGGCACCGATAACGCCCAGGGTCTTGCCGGTCAGCTCCACTCCCATGAACTTTGACTTCTCCCATTTCCCGGCATGGGTGGACGCCGAGGCTTCTGGCAATTGCCGCGCGGCGGCAAACATCATTGCGATAGCATGTTCAGCAGTTGTGATCATGTTGCCAAAGGGCGTGTTCATGACGATCACGCCTTTTTTGGAGGCCGCTTCTTTGTCGATGTTATCCGTGCCGATGCCGGCGCGTGCGATGACCTTGAGATTGTCAGCGGCTTTCAGGATCTTTTCCGTCACCTTGGTGGCCGAGCGGATGGCAAGGCCATCATATTGACCGATGACTTCGGCCAGTTTGTCTTTGTCCTTGCCAAGATCAGGTTGGAAATCCACGTCGATGCCGCGATCACGGAAGATCTGCACGGCGGTCTCGGAGAGTTTGTCGGATACGAGTACTTTGGGAGCCATTTTGAGCGTCCTTTGGAATATAATTTTGGGAGAGTGTGCGCAGGTTTTCCGCGCACCCGAATGAGATCAAGCGGTCTCGGTCAGCGCTTCGATTTCAGCTTCGAACGCCCATTCGATCCAAGGCATCAGAGCCTCGATATCGGACGTCTCAACCGTACCACCGCACCAAATGCGCAAGCCCGGCGGGGCATCGCGATAAGCACCGATGTCATAGGCCACACCTTCCGCTTCCAGCCGTTTGGCGACAGTCTTGGCAAAGCCTGCGCAATCCTGAATGCGGGCGTCGTCGAATTTCAGACATACGGATGTGTTCGACATGGTTGCCGGATCGTCGGCCAGAAATGAAATCCAGTCATGCATCTCGACAAAATCCGCGATGGCCTTGGTGTTGCCATTTGCGCGGGCCATCAGGCCTTGCAATCCGCCCACTGAACGGGCCCATTCAAGCGCCAACAGGTAATCTTCAACCGCCAGCATCGAAGGTGTGTTGATGGTGGCACCTTCAAAGATGCCGTCGATAAGCTTGCCTGCTTTGGTCAGGCGGAAGATCTTGGGCAGGGGCCACTCAGGCACATAGCTTTCCAGTCGCTCAACCGCGCGGGGGCTGAGGATGATCATGCCATGCGCGGCCTCGCCACCCAACACCTTTTGCCAGCTGAACGTGGTTACATCGAGCTTGTCCCAAGGCAAATCCTGCGCGAAGGCGGCAGATGTGGCATCGCAAATCGTAAGGCCTTGGCGCCCCGCATTGATCCAATCGCCATTCGGCACGCGCACGCCCGAGGTAGTGCCGTTCCATGTAAAGACCACATCGTTGTCTGTATCGACATTGCTGAGGTCAACAATCTGACCGTAATCCGCGGTTTTGACCTCAGCATCGAGTTTCAGCTGTTTGACCACATCTGTGACCCAGCCCGCGCCGAAGCTTTCCCAGGCCAGCATTTCAACCTTGCGCGCGCCCAGCAGGTTCCACATGGCCATTTCGACAGCGCCCGTATCCGAAGCGGGCACGATGCCCACTTTGTAGCTTTCCGGAATGCCCAGCACCTCGCGCGTGCCTTCAATCGCGGCTTTCAGGCGTTCTTTGCCCACAGTAGCGCGGTGGCTTCGGCCCAGAGGCGCGTCGCTCAGTCGGGTGACGTCAAATGTCGGGGGTTTGGCGCAGGGGCCAGATGAAAAACGCGGATTAGCCGGCCGCGTTGCCGGTTCTTGAGTAGCCATTGATGCTATCCTTCCAGATATGCGCCCTTCGTTGGGGAAGGGTGTCCCACGGATGGGAATATTCCTGACCGGGACCTTTCGCAAGTGCAGAATTGGCGCTATAGCGCCGCTTGAGTGATTAAATACGACCCACATGTCCACGATCGGAAACTTCGTTAAATGTTTGTCACGACCCTGATTGCGCCCGAGGGGCTGCTTGATCCTTCTTTGGTTGAAAATCTGCGCAATGCATGGGGCGGCGAAGACGTGCTTTGGTTGGCGCCGGATACCGCCGCGGAGTTTGCGGTATCGCATGTGCCCGATACGCGTTGGGAGGCATGGAGCAGCCTGCAAGCCATGCAGGTTGATCTTGTTGTCCAGCCCGCCGATGGCCGCCGCAAGAAAATGTTGCTGGCGGATATGGACAGCACGATGATCCAACAGGAATGCATTGATGAGCTTGCCGAAGAGGCAGGCGTGGGCGCACAGGTGAAAGACATCACCGCGCGCGCCATGAATGGCGAGCTGGATTTCGAAGGCGCGCTGGTTGAACGGGTCAAACTGCTGGAAGGGCTGGATGAGGCCGTGATTGCCCGCGTAATCGAAGAACGCATCACCTACACGCCGGGTGGTGATTTTTTGGTTGCGACCATGCGGGCAGGCGGCGCGCACGCGGCGCTGGTGTCGGGCGGGTTTACCGCCTTCACGGCGGAGGTGGCAGCAAAACTCGGCTTTGACGAAAACCGCGCGAATGTACTCCTGACCGACAAGGGACAGGTGACAGGTGACGTGGGGCGACCAATTTTGGGCCGGCAGGCCAAGATCGATGCCTTGGAAGAGATTACAGCCCGGCTAGGGGTCACAGAGGCGGATGTGATTGCCGTGGGTGATGGTGCCAACGATCTGGGTATGTTGGGCCGCGCGGGCACAGGGGTGGCTTTGCATGCCAAACCTGCTGTGGCGGCGGAATGTGACGTGCGGATAAACTTCGGGGACCTGACCGCACTCTTGTACCTTCAGGGCTACGCCAGAGACGAGTTCGTAAGCTGAAGTAATCGGTTAGTTAGGTGCCAGCGCCGTAATCCATGACCGGTTGCTGATGCGGTAGCCGTGTTTTTCGATCAAGGACTGAGCCAGCTGAGGAATATGAGCCGCACCCCAGATAACGGCAACCCTGTCGTTTGGTCGACGGTCAATTGCGATTTCACAACTTCGTAGTAAAGCGGCATCCCGGTCATCCATCACGACTTGCCGAAACTCCTTGCCAAACAGTCCTTCCAGCGAAGAGCCATCGGTCATGGGCGATGTGGCCATCGCGTCGGCCAGCAGAGCGCGGGCTTTGCCAAACCGCATGATCAGGCCCACAACCCGCAAGGCCACGTGAAACAAAACACGCTTCAACAGCGGAATCTGCTTCCATTTCTTTCGAAAGTCGTCGGCGTTCAGATCGCTGTTGAACCAATTGTCATGCGGATTCTTCGGCCCGGTAGGTTGCACAGCCAGTCCAGTGTCGTTTCTGCTGATGTTTCGATAGGCAGCCCGCGTGGTGCGGGCGGCAGGGCCTGCGCCGATGCCTTCTTTCAGAACGCAGTCATGGAGATTGGCCTCCTCCATCACCGCATCGAAGAAGGCGGCATCAGCGACGTGGATCATGGGAAACAGCGTGAAGCTCGGCTTGCCCCGTGCGGTAAGCGTCAATCGCTGGACCTGCAGGCCGTCATCGGTCTTGCGCGTGATCTGTTGTGGTCTGTCTTGATGCATGGTGGCGCTCGTTTGAGGTGTTCGAGCCATCCAGAAACCACGCCAAGCGTCCGGAATTGCGGCGATTGCAAGGGATTATTCGGGTATTTCAAAAAATTAACTTGAATGTTAATTAACATAAATGTAAATCAATGGACATGAGTAATTTGATCCAAACCTTTTCTGCCCTGTCGGATGCCACCCGTTTGGCCGTGGTCGAAAAACTGATGGCCGAGGGAGAGCTTCCGGTGAGTGACCTTGTCGAAACGGCGGATCTGTCCGCGCCAGCCATGTCGCGCCACCTCAAGGTTCTACGGCAAGCAGGTCTGGTACAAAACCGCGTCGACGGCACGTGGAGGCTTTATTCGGTGCGACCAGAGGCATTGAAGGTGATTTCTGACTGGACGCTGGATCATTGCGCCTTTTGGCAGGCCGGTATGGACCGGCTGGAGGCTTTTCTGGCCGCTGAAAGTGAGACAAAGAATGGCTGATATTCAGATCATCCGTGAGTTTCCGGTCAGTCCTGAGCGGCTGTTTCAGGCGGTGACGCAACAAGCAGAGATTTTGAACTGGTGGGGGCATGACGGAATGCAACATCCCGCGCAACATCTGGATTTCAGCACGACCGGCCCCTGGTTTTCGGAAATGATTGGCGCGGACGGCACGCCGTACAAATTATCTGGCCAGGTGACCCATGTCAGCCCACCCACATCCGTCGGATTTACCTGGGGGTGGCATGATGCGGAAGATCAGCGAGGGGCGGAAAGCCATGTGACGTTCACGATAGAGGCCACTTCCGATGGCGCGCGTTTGATCGTGGATCACCGAGAATTGGCTAGTCCCGAAATCGCCAAACGGCATTCGGCAGGTTGGGCCGGGCCACTGGGACGCCTGGAGCGTTTCATCGCAACACTCACGGTCTGAAAATTTCAAAAAAAGGAGACAGAAAATGCCCAAATTTATCTTTGCCTATCACGGGGGCAGTATGCCCGAAACCGAAGAAGAAGGCGCCAAGGAGATGGCGGCATGGCAATCCTGGTTAGGTGGAATGGGCCAGGGTTGTGTCGACATGGGCGCGCCGGTGGGTAAATCAAAAACAGTAAGCGCAGATCACGTCGCAAATGACGGCGGATCCAACCCGCTTTCGGGGTATTCGATCGTTGAAGCGTCCGATGAGGATGCCGCTGTGGAGATGGCCAAAGGATGCCCTGTGCTCAATCGTGGTGGATCGGTCGAAGTTGCGCCAATCGTCGACATGTGACGTCAAGAACGGGATCAAGGCGCCCTGACGGGCTCTGGTAACCCGGCCCCCTCCCTGTCCCTCCCCAAGGGGGAGGGAACTTGGTTGCACTCAATCGAGAGTAAAATACCCCGGGGATTGTGAAGCGGGCGTTTCAAGCGGCCAGTTGAGCCCGTGTCTTGCCAATCATCATCGCAGCACGTGCGGCTTCACGACCTTTTTCGACGAAATGTTTTTGGAATATCGCCGTGTGATGTGCGGTTTCCTGAAATTGGTGCGGTGTGAGTGAGATGGACAATACCGGTACATCGGTGTCCAAACCGGCGCGCATCAAACCGTCAACCACAGCCTGCGCTACAAATTCATGCCGGTAAATGCCGCCATCCACCACAAAAGCAGCCGCCGCGACAGCGCTATACCGACCGGATTTGGCCAGATCGCGGGCCAGAAGCGGCATTTCGAACGCACCGGGCACGTCAAATACGTCTATCTGTTCCAAAGGGATCAGTTCGGCAAAGCCTTCAAGCGCGCGGTCTACGATATCGGCATGCCAATTGGCTTTGATGAAGGCGTAACGGGGGAGTGTCATGATGGTCTCCTTTTCGTTTGACACGTCACCCAGAGCATCAAACGAAAGGAGTACCGGCCTGCGCCAGTGCACCTGTCATCCTCTTTCATCCGGACTATGACCGTCGGCTCTGGAATCGCACCAGATCTGCTGACACCATGGCAATCCCGTGGCCGCTCGCGGGCTTCGGGATGCACATCCCGTTACCGCCGGTGGGGAATTTCGCCCCGCCCTGAGAATAACAGTCACAATGTGGGAAAAGACCCGCGCAAACAAGGGGTGTTTGCGGCAGGATGCGCCGGAATTCCGGCGGGTTCCCGAGGGCGCAAAAGCGCCCCCGGGGCCAAGCTGTTCCGCCCGGGATTACGAGGCGTCAGGCAGAACGCCGGCTTCGCGTGCCGCGGAGATTTCGTCCTCGGCGAGAGCGCCATCGGCGTTGGTGTCGATCTGCTCAAACGTACCCGCGGAGGCTTCGGGATGCGCGGCGGCGAATTCTTCAGCTGAGACAGCGCCGTCACCATCTGCATCCATGGCTTCTGATGCCAGAGCGGCAGCAGGAAGTGTCAGGGCGATGGCGAAGGTGGCTGCGGTGATTTCTTTCAACATGGTTTCATTCCCTTTTCTGATGTCTTTAACGAGAGCGTTTTGTGCCCTCGAACTGAACATGGGGAGGGTGGCATCGAATGTCCCGACCTTGCGGATCGATGAGCGAAAACCATGCGAGAACAGGCCGAAATGGCCGGCTGACCTCGGCAGATCACTGCCGTGACCAGGTCACATCTTTGCATCGGCGGGACGGTGCCCACCGCGGACTTGTTTCTGGGCGAGATTCGGCCTGAAATACCCGTCTGGGTTGATGGGCGATTGCCCGCTGGCTCAGTTCAGAAGTGAGTCGGCTGGCTTCACGACACCGGTTACGATGCCACGACGGTTGAGAATCGGCGCATTCATGAAGCGCATTGTTGCCGGATGATCCGCCTCAAGCACACCGACGCGCACCAACAGGGCCGCAATGGCGCAGTTTGCTCCGCGAACAGCCCCATCCATCACCTTGACGGATATCCCCATCTTTCGACCGGGGATGATGGCGCTGAAATATCCTTCGGCACCGGTCTTCAGGGCAACTGGTTCGGATGTGGCGCGCATCAGCTCGGTACAGGCGCGTCTGTCTCCGGCGATCAGATCCGGATGCGCGACCATGGCTTGCCACAGGCGGACGGCCGCGGTTTGCCGTTGGTTTGCGCCCTCTGTCGCTGTGGCAAAACCGGCCATTGCGCGCGCCATACCGTGCATTGAGCAGGCATGGTTAGGGGCCGAGCATCCGTCGATGCCGAAACCGGAGCTGGTTTCCATTGTGGTTTCTTCAAACGCATCCAGGCAGGCTTTTTGAACGGCGTGGTCCGGTGCGATGTAATCTGCATCTCCGCCAAGGTGTTTTGACAGGGTCAGGAAGCCCGCATGTTTGCCGGAACAGTTGTTATGCACCTGACAGGGTTTTCCGTCGGTTCGGATCAGGTGGTTAAAAGCGGCGCGGTCCTTGGGCATTTGCGGGCCACAGCGGAAATCATCGTCACCCAAACCCAAATCCGTCATCCACATTCGCACCGGGTCGGTATGGATTGCGGCCCCGTTGTGAGAGGCGCAGGCAAGGGCGAGCTGTTGATCCGTCAGGCCAAATCTTTCAGCCGCTCCGGTTTCTATCAGCGGCAACGCCTGGATCATCTTGGCCGAACTGCGCGGCATCACGACAGCGTTCGGGTCGCCCCAGGCATCGACAATCTGGCCGGTTTCGTCGCAGATCACGGCGTGACCCAAATGGACACATTCCAAAAATGGTCCCCGCCAGATTTCTGTCAGGGGTACGGGGTTCGACATACCGCTCTCCGATCTCTTGGCGGGCTGTGCAAATTTCCGCCAATTGCGTCTTTCATATCTCGCCTGTTTCAGGCTATTGTTGCAATGTCGAGTACGTTGAGGCCGTTCACAACAATAAATCCGACGAGGGATGCAATCGGCCCACGAAAATTGAGGCAAATGTCAGCTTGGAGGCTGAGCAAATGGTATCACGTTTAGTTCGCGGCATTGGGTGCGTTTCGCTCGCGCTGGCCGCTACTGGTGTTTGGGCACAAGAAGAAAGCACCAATCAGGTCGCGGCGAAAACCGCATGGAGTGTTTTCGAAGATAAAGACCCGCGCGAATGCTGGGCTGTATCGGCCCCCACTGAAACAGTTAACACCAAAGACGGCCGCGTCGTGGCTGTGCGTCGCGGGGACATCCTGTTGATGACCTTTTTCCGGCCAGGTGCCGGCGTCAAGGGTCAGGTGACCTTCACCGGCGGATATCCCTTTGCCGGGGGATCTACGGTAAACGTCAATGTTGGCGGCAACGAATTTGAGATGTTCACCGAAGGCGAATGGGCCTGGCCTGCCAGCACGGCAGATGACGCCAAAATCATTGCGGCCCTCAAGCGCGGTGCATCTGCGGTACTGACTGCCCGGTCGGGGCGTGGCACGATAACCAAAGACACCTTCTCGCTGTCTGGGTTTACCGCAGCCATTGAAGAAGCTGAGAAGCGCTGCCAGTAACCCCCCCGGGTTCAAACGGTTTTCGGAAAAGGGCTGCCACAGGCGGCCCTTATACTTTTTGTACGGTGTTTTTCAGGAGCCCTAAAGCGCCCGCGAACACACCGTCGCTTCAATGCGGTGCGAATGCCGGCTTCTACAGACCCCATGAATTTTGTAGGGTTAATGTAGGACGTTCAACGATTTCAGGGGTCGGACGGTGAGACGACGGGAAGTTGTTTTGGGCGGAGGGGTTCTGAGCTTGATTGGTCACATTGGCGGCGCGGCGACATCATCCGCAACCGGATACTTTGTTCCACCAGAGGAAGCGTTGCATCAGCGCACGTTCATGCAATGGCCGGTCAATCGCCGGGTCCACTCCGATCCGGTTTTTCTGGATATGACGCAACGGACAATTGCGGATATCGCAAATACGATTGCGGAATTCGAACCGGTAACAATGCTGGCCGCGTTGCAGGATCACGATAGCGCGCGAAAGAAACTATCCGCGGCTGTGGAATTGTGGGACATCCCAACCGAAGACCTGTGGTGCAGAGATGCCGGCCCGATCTTTGTGCGCAACGATGCGGGTGACCTGGCCATCAGCCATATTCAGTTCAACGGCTGGGGAGAGAAACAGGTACACCGCCGCGATTCAAAAATTGCGGAGCGTGTCGCCAAGCAATTGGGGTTACCGTTGCTCCCAACCGGCTTGCGGGGCGAAGCTGGCGGCGTTGAACAAGATGGCCACGGTTTGCTGATGGCGCACGCAAGCAGTTGGGTGAACAAAAACCGCAATCCCGGTCTTTCACAGCGGGAAGTTGAGGCACTTTTGCTGCAGGCCTATGGGGCTGACCGCATGATCTGGTCCGATGGTGTTTGGGGTGAGGACATTACAGATTACCACATTGACAGTCTGGCGCGTTTCACGGGGCCCGGACGCGTGTTGATCAATCTGCCGGATGAGCCCGACTTAAACGACCCGTTTCATGTGGCTGCCCTTGATACACATGACGTGTTGATCGCTGAAGGCATGGCCGTGGAAGTCATCCCCGAACCAGAGGTGCGCCGGGTGAAAAGCATCGATTTTGTTGCGTCTTATGCCAACTACTATGTATGCAACGGTGCCGTCATCGCCGCGGAATTCGGGGACACCCAAAGTGATCAGATTGCCGTAGAGGCTCTCGCACGCCACTATCCGGGCCGGGAAATCATTACCTTAAACGTCGATCCGCTGGGCGAGATGGGCGGCGGTATTCACTGCGCCACACAGCAGATGCCAGCGACATAAGCGCAAAGAAAAACAGTCAAAAAGCAGCCGTTGGTGCAGGCGCCACGACGGTTCGAATTATCGAATGCTCCGCTGTCATGATCTGGGTGCCGCGGCCCGTCTGAGGCGGTCATTGATGGCGCGACCCAGCCCGTGGTCTGGGACAGGCGACACAGCGATGGCTTTGGCCTGCATGGCGTCAAGCGCATGAAGATGCCCGAAGAGGTTGGCGGCCGCTTCGACCAGATCGCCCGCCGGCGAAAGATTTAGCGTCGCGTCCACGGGCCCAAAGCCCAACAACACCTCGTCCGGTAGAGGTGTTTCGGCATTTAGCCGAACCGGTGCACGTGGCGCATAATGCGAGGTCAGTTGCCCCGGTGCATTGAGAGGATCGCCGTCGGAATGCCGGGCAAGCGGGTGCCCCAGTGCAGCCTCCAACGCTTCGATGGGTAATCCGCCGGGGCGCAGGAGCGTTGGTTCAGACGCAAGCCCCAATATGGTGGATCTCGACCCCCACGTCGCAGGCGCCCCCATCCAGAATGGCCGCGATTTGACCGGATAGGCCTTGCGCCACATGCGCGGCGGTCGTTGGGCTGATACGACCCGATGGGTTGGCGGAGGGTGCCGCAATTGGCCCGCCAAAGGCCCCCAACAGCGCCTGTGCCACCGGGTGCGCTGGCACACGAATGGCGACGGTCGGTAGATCAGCCGTCACCAGAGGCGACAGGCCCGCATCGGCGCTCACCGGCAAAACCAAAGTCAGCGGGCCGGGCCAGAACGCGTGTGCCAAACGATCGGCATGATCCGACCAACAGGTCAGTTCTTGCGCAGCGTCAATGGAATTAACATGTACAATCAACGGGTTGAAGTGGGGGCGGCCCTTGGCTTCAAAAATCCGCGCAACCGCAATGTCATTTCTGGCGTCGCCTCCAAGTCCGTACACAGTCTCGGTCGGGAACGCCACCAGACCTGCGGCGCGCATGATTTCAGCAGCGGCGCTGAAGCCCTGAGCATCTGGAGAAAGCATTTTGGTCTGCACTGCGCGACCTCATGATTTTGACGCGGCGTTTTGGTTGATGGCAATAGCCGTTCGGATACGGTAGATCGCGAAAGAATTGCATATAGGGTGCGGCTTTGATTGCCAAGCTGCCCGATATTTTAGCTCAGGAGCCACTTATGCCGTATCGCGCACCGGTCGAGGAATACAAGTTCCTGTTTGATCACGTGGTCGGGCTGGAACAGGTCACTGAAACAGATCGATTTGCCGAAGCGACATCCGATATCACAGGCGCGATCCTGTCCGAAGCTGGCCGGTTGAGCGAAGAGGTTTTGTACCCGCTTCAGCGTGATGGTGATCTGCACCCTGCAAAACTGGAAAACGGAGTTGTCCGCACCAGCCCCGGATTTGATGAGGGCTATAAAGCGATTGCGGATGGGGGTTGGGTCTCGATCAGCGCCAGCCCCGATTTTGGCGGCATGGGACTGCCGATGACCGTGGCCACCGCAGTAAACGAAATGATGGCCTCGGCCTGTCTCAGCCTTCAGGTCAGCCCCTTGATGACCCAAGGCCAGATTGAGGCTTTGGAACACCACGCCAGCGATGCCATCAAGGACATTTACCTGCCCAAACTAATCAGCGGTGCGTGGTCCGGCACAATGAACCTGACTGAGGCGCATGCAGGTAGCGATGTGGGCGCATTGCGCAGCAAAGCGGAACCCAATGGAGACGGCACGTACGCGATTTCCGGGCAAAAAGTGTATATCAGTTGGGGCGACAACGATTTTACGGAAAACGTGTGTCATCTGGTTCTGGCGCGTTTGCCGGACGGGGTGGACGGAACCAAAGGCATCAGCCTCTTTCTTGTGCCCAAGCTGATCCCGGATGAAAACGGTGTGCCGGGTGTTGCAAACAACCTGAGCGTGGTCAGTCTGGAACATAAACTGGGATTGCACGGCAGTCCGACCGCGGTGATGCAGTATGACGGCGCGACAGGATGGCTGATTGGTCAGGAACATGATGGAATGCGGGCGATGTTCACCATGATGAACAATGCGCGTCTTGGTGTGGGGGGACAGGGGATTGGTACGGCTGAAGCCGCCTACCAACACGCGCTTGCCTATGCGTTGGAACGCAAACAAGGGCGCAGTCCGATGGCAAGTGGTGCCGGCGCGATTGTGGACCATGCGGACATTCGCCGGATGCTGACCACGATGAAGGCAGATATTTACGCGGCGCGCAGCATAGCGTTGGCTTGTGCAGTGGCCATCGACATGCAAACGGCAACTGGGGCTGACGAATGGGCGTCGCGCGCGGCGTTCCTGACCCCGATCAACAAGGCATTCGGGACGCAAACCGGCATTGATGTTGCGGACATGGGCATCCAGATTCATGGCGGCATGGGATATGTCGAAGAAACCGGCGCGGCGCAATATACCCGCGATGTGCGGGTGACGGCGATTTACGAAGGCACAAATGGTATTCAGTCGATGGATTTGGTGGCACGCAAGCTGATGGATGGTGGCGATGCGGCCCATGCTCTGCTGGACGAGATCGAGGCCCAGGCCGAAGCCGTCCGCACCGAGTTTCCAGACCTCGCAGAACCCGTGTGGCAAGCCTCAGAATCTCTGCGTGAAGCCGTCGAATGGATGCTGGCTCAAAAGGACATGAACCAGCGGTTTGCGGGTTCTGTCCCCTTTCTAATAGCATTTGCACGTGTTCTGGGCGGGCATTTTCACCTGACCGCGGCGATTGCGGAAAAGGGCGATGGTCCGCGCAGCAAACTCGCGCGTTTCTACATCACACGCCTGTTGCCGGAACATGTAGGCTTATTGGCCCATGCCACGGCGGGCGCGGACGATCTTTATGCAATCGATGTGCAGGATCTGAGCGCGTGATGAGCACAAAAAACGGCGTTTTGCGCTATCCTTGGGAGACACCGCCCGAACCCGGCCAGTCGATTGAAATTGCTGAAGGTGTATTGTGGATACGCCTGCCCCTCCCGATGGCGTTGGATCATGTGAACGTCTACGCGTTGGACGAAGGGGACAGCTGGAGCATTGTGGATACGGGCATCTATTCCAAACGCTCGGTATCTCTATGGGAAAACGTGTTGAGCGGGCCTCTGGGTGGCAAACCCGTGGGCCGTGTGATTCTGACCCACCATCATCCGGATCATGTGGGGATGGCCGGATGGCTGATGGCGCGCTTTGACGCCGAACTGGTTGCCACGCGGACCAGTTGGCTGATGGCGCGGATGCTGATTTTGGACGCCGAAGATCGCCCCACCCCTCAGGCGCTGAAACTATGGCGTGCGGCCGGGATGGATGAGGCGATCTTCGAGGAACGCAAGAACAGCCGCCCCTTCAATTTTGCTGATACATGCCACCCGCTGCCTGTGGGTTATACGCGGATCAAGCAAGGTGATGTCTTTTCCGCCGGAGGGCGGGAATGGGACGTGCATATCGGGAACGGCCACGCGCCTGAACACCTGACGCTTTGGAGCCGGGACGATAATCTGGTTCTGGCAGGGGATCAGATACTCCCGTCCATCAGCCCCAATATCGGTGTCTATCCGACCGAGCCGGAGGCGGACCCGCTGTCTGATTGGTTGGAGGCTTGCGCGCGATTTGCCACTTTGGCGCGCGAGGATCACCTGGTGTGTGGTGGGCACAAAGTGCCGTTTACCGGCCTTCCTGTTCGCATGCGCCAATTGGCGGAAAATCACCATGGTGCTTTGGCGCGGTTGCGGGAACATTTGGTGACGCCGCGCAGTGCCGGCGAGTGTTTTGCGCCCCTTTTCAAACGAAAAATTGATCACGGAACCTATGGATTGGCCCTTGTAGAAGCGGTTGCACATCTCAATCATCTATATCAGGCTGGCGAAGTCAGCCGCCACCGCCGCGAGGACGGGGCATGGATGTGGCTGATGAAGGGATGAGATGTGATGGACAATAAAATCGAAACGTCGGCGGAAGCGCTGGAAGCCGACGCGATACCGCGCTGTCATGAAGTGCACTCCGACCCTGAACGCTGTCGGGGCGGCAAGGACGTCACCGAGGGTGTTGATCTTCAACCGGTTAAACAAAAAAGCCCGGCACAATGGGCCTACGAGCGCCTGATCCTCTACATCCAAAATTTCGAAAAGACGCTGGATAATGAACACGAGGTCGCCATGGGTTTCACAGGCGGAGACGCCGGTGTGCTCAGGATCGAAGGCATGGGATATTTCGACCCGGATATCGTCACCTTCTACGGAAGCGATCCGACCGGGGGCAAAACCCAGCTGGTCCAGCATGTCAGCCAGTTAAACGTGATGTTGCGTACCCTGCCAAAACAGTTGGAGCAGGACGAACCAAACCGTATCGGTTTCCGTCTGGCGGAAGGCATCGAAAAAGCGTGAACAATGCTGTTGGTTTCGGGTGGTGACAGCCCTGATGAAATCAAGTATCCAACAGCGGAATTATGATGATACCTGCCTCAGGGGAATTGAAAATGGCTGATCACAAGCATGGCGAAATGAATACGGACGTTCAGGAAAAGACATTTGATGGTTTCATGAAAATCGTCACATGGACATGTGTGGGTATCGCCGTATTCCTGGTTTTTCTGGCACTGGTGAACGGCTGAAACCGCCTGCCTGACCGGTAATCTGGGGAAAACAATGCGAAATTTAATCCTCGCTTTGGCGGCGGCCATCGTATTGACGGGCTGCGCCGGGCAGCGCGTTTGGGCGCCGGATGAGGATGTGGCGCGTGCCGCCTACCGCCATGACGGACCGCCGCGCCTGACGCTTTTCACCATGATCAACAATCGCACGGGCGCGGGCGCGCATACGTCCTTGATGATCAATGGATCACAACGCATCATTTTTGACCCGGCAGGCTCCTTCAAGCACGAAACGCTACCGGAGCGGAATGATGTTGTCTTCGGCATTACGCCGCCGGTGGCAGACGTCTACACCCGCTATCACGCGCGCAAGACCTACCACGTGAAAGTGCAGGAGCTTAATGTGTCACCCGAAGTGGCCGAAGCGGCCATTCGCGCGGTTATGGCATACGGCGCAGTTCCTGCCGCGCAATGTTCGCGTAGCACATCATCGGTACTGGCGGGTTTGCCGGGTTTTGAGGCCATTCAGACGACGTGGTACCCGGTGAAATTGGCGGATCAATTCGGCCGAATCCCGGGCGTGCGCGAGCAAGATCTTTACGAATATGACAGCGACGACAACAGCAAGGTGCTGCGTGAATGGAACCCAAACGCCGTCGCCCGTGATGCGGTGGTGGTCCAGTAGACATTCAACCCCTTTGAAACGGCCCTGCACATTTGGTGGTTTCCGTTGCTGCGACTTGGCCCTAGATTGCGGGAAATGACGCCCCATCATGGGATATTCAATTGGCCAAGAATGAAAACCTTAGTGATTACCTGATCGCGCCCGACCCCGGTGCACACCGTTTGACCCGGGCCGTAGATGGTGTGGATCACGCAGGGCAGTCCACACGGATTTCCGTGGTGGAAGAACGGCCATTGACGATTTTCCTGAACGGGCAGGAAATCGTTACTGCTATGACAATCGGTGACTACCCCGAATATCTGGCGCTTGGCTTTTTGCGCAATCAGGGCATGTTGGGGACGGATGAAACCGTCGAGCGGGTTGACTACGATGATGATCTGGAAACCGTTGTCGTGCGCACCGACGGGCAGACCAGTTACGAAGAAAAGCTGAAGAAAAAGACCCGGACCAGCGGATGTGCCGTCGGTACCGTTTTTGGGGACATGATGGAAGGGTTGGAGAACGTCGTTCTGCCCGACCAACAGGTCAGAACATCGGATCTCTACACCCTTGCCAGCAAGATCAACCGTACCCCGTCACTTTACCTCGAAGCTGGGGCTATTCATGGCACCGTGCTCTGTCAGGGTAGCCGCCCTTTGGTCTACATGGAGGATGTCGGACGTCACAACGCGGTCGATAAAATTGCGGGATGGATGTTGTCCGAAGGCGTCGCCGCCGATGACAAAATGCTCTACACCACGGGCAGACTGACCTCGGAAATGGTGATTAAAACGGCGCTTATGGGCATACCGGTGCTGGCCTCGCGCTCGGGATTCACAGCGTGGGGTGTTGAGATTGCCAATGAAGTCGGTCTGACACTGATCGGTCGCATGCGAGGCAAACGATTTGTCTGTTTGAGCGGCGAAGCGCGCCTGTTGCGGGACGCGGACCCGGATCAGATTGCGGATGAACCAAGCAAATCCGGGCGCAAGGGAGCGCGCGGATGAAACAGCCACAAGGTGTAATACTTGCGGGCGGTTTGGCCACGCGGATGGGGGGCGGGGACAAGTCGCTGCTGGATCTGGGGGAAACCTCGCTTCTTGATCAGGTGATCGCGCGACTAGAACCACAAGTGGTCAACATAGCCCTGAATGCCAACGGTGATCCCTTTCGGTTTGCCCGGTTCAACCTGCCTGTCGTCCCGGACAATATTGAGGGTTTCGCGGGACCTTTGGCCGGCGTATTGGCGGGCCTTGATTGGGCGGCAGAACAGGGTGCTGAGACGATCGTGACTGTCGCCGGTGACACGCCGTTCTTTCCCTGTGATCTGGTGCCACGCCTTATGCTGGCCGCCGAAGGTCAGGACGTACCGCTTGTCTTGGCCGCGACGCCAGATGGCCGACACCCGACATTTGGATTGTGGCCCGTGGCGCTCCGGGATGATCTGCGAGAGGCGCTTCAGAATGGATTGCGCAAGGTTGTGGCCTGGACCGATGGGCATGGTGGAAACGAGGCATTGTTTGAGGGCGAAGGTGATCCGTTTTTCAACGTCAACACACCGGAAGACCTTGAAAAAGCGCGTGAAATACACAAGGCAATGACATGAAAATTTACGGAGTGGTCGGGTGGAAAAACGCTGGCAAGACCGGTCTGATGGAACGGTTGGTGACCGAAATTACCGGTCGGGGCTTCAGCGTATCAACCATTAAGCATGCGCATCATAGTTTTGATGTGGATCACCCGGGCAAAGACAGTCATCGCCACCGTGTTGCAGGTGCGCAGGAGGTTCTTCTGGCCTCACGCAACCGATGGGCCTTGATGCACGAGCTGCGCACCGAAGACGAACCTGTTTTGTCCGTTCTGTTGGCCAAGCTTTCGCCTGTCGATCTGATCTTGATCGAAGGCTACAAGCGCGATGCGCACCCTAAGGTCGAGGCGTTTCGCAGCGTGACGGGCAATAAATTGATTGCCATCGGCGACCAGACAATCCGGGCGGTGGCAAGCGATACAGACATTGATCTGGACCGCCCGGTTTTTGATTTGAACGACACGGCCGCTATTGCCGATTTCATATTGGCTGAGGTGGGGCTGTGACACCGAAACCGCCCCCTCTGCGCGACGATTGCTTTGCCTTGCCTGCAGGTGTTGACTGGACGCCGGTGGACCAAGCTTTGGCGATGTTGCGTGACAGGCTACATCCGGTTGTGGGCTCGGAACGCGTCTTGCTCAACGCCGCGCTTGAGCGTGTGTTGTCAGCACCTGTCGTGGCCGCGCGTTCCAATCCACCACAGGCCAATACAGCCGTGGATGGCTATGGATTTGCCTTTGGCAGCCTGCCGGATGGTGACCCCGTACTGCCATTGGTTGAGGGTCGTGCCGCAGCGGGTCTTGCATATGAGGGCGCAGTACCAGCAGGTCATGCGATCCGCATCCTGACGGGCGCGGCGCTGCCACAGGGCGTCGATACTGTGATCCTGCAAGAAGACGTAACGGTCGAAGGCGGTCAGATTGCGTTTCGTCAGGGCATTAAACGGGGCGCAAATACGCGCAAGGCGGGAGAAGATATCAGCGCGGGTGAAACGGCATTGCCTGCCGGACGGACGCTGACGCCGGCAGATCTTGCGCTGATGGCGGCCATCGGCATCGCCGAAGTGGACGTCTACCAACCCCTGCGGGTGGCAGTGATTTCAACCGGTGACGAGTTGGTCGAGCCAGGCACACGGGCGGCCGATGGGCAGATTTTTGATGCCAACAGGCCCATGTTGATTGGATTGATCCGCAAATTTGGGTACGAGCCTGTTGATCTGGGCAAAGTTGCCGATGACAGGGACGCGTTACGGAACGCGTTGGATCAAGCGGCAGAAAAAGCGGACGTGATCCTGACGTCGGGTGGGGCGTCCTCGGGCGACGAAGATCACGTCTCGGCGCTTCTGAATGATGCGGGTGCCATGGCTGAATGGCGGATTGCCCTCAAACCTGGCCGACCTTTGGCATTGGGGATGTGGCAGGGCACGCCGGTTTTTGGCCTGCCCGGCAATCCCGTGGCGGCCATGGTCTGTACCTTGATTTTCGGCCGACCTGCCATGGGCATCCTGGCGGGGTCGGGCTGGCACAGACCTCAGTCGTATCTTGTGCCCGCCGCGTTCGCGAAAAACAAAAAGCCGGGGCGGCGCGAATATCTGCGGGCCCGCCTGCGCGACGGGCAGGTCGAGGTTTTCAAGTCAGAAGGGTCCGGGCGCATCAGTGGGCTGAGCTGGGCCGAGGGTCTGGTTGAGATTTCCGACGAAGCGCAGGTGATCCAACCTGGCGATATGGTGCACTTTTTCCCATTCGGCAGCTTCTTTTGACCATGCGTGCGGCGCAATCCCGTCTGGACCCAACCGGATAATGGTGCAGGGCTCTGATTTCAGCCGCGATGGAGCGGTAAGGCTTACCAGGCCTTGTCCGATCACGCAGAGTTTGCTGGTGGGACCCGCTAATGATGTGCCAGAAGAGACGTTGATCTATCCCAAAGCGTTCGAAACCCTCTGATGCGTCTTTTCCTGCTGACTGCCCTTACCATGATTGCCTTTGCGGCCAATTCAGTGCTCAACCGCATGGCGTTGGCCGGGGGCAGTATTGATGCTGTCAGTTTTGGGATTGTCCGACTGCTATCCGGGGCGATCATGCTGGCAGTGTTGTGTTTTTTCTTGCGTGGCGGGCTGCGGCTTGGTGGCGCTGGCCGGGTGGCGGGCGTCCTGTCGCTCTTGGTTTATCTCTACGGATTTTCAACGGCTTACCGGGAATTGGATGCCGGTTTGGGCGCGCTCATTCTGTTTGGTATCGTTCAAATCACAATGTTCGCCGGTGGGCTGATCAAATCCGAACCCATGCCCGTGCGGCGCTGGGTCGGGGCAGGGTTCGCGTTTGCGGGTCTGGTCTGGCTTTTATGGCCCACGGAAAACGCCTCCATTAGCCTTGTGCACGGGCTTCTGATGGCTTTGGCCGGCGTTGGATGGGGTGTCTATTCATTGGCAGGCCGGCTCAGCGACGATGGTTTGCAGGGCACAGCTGCCAATTTCATTTTGGCCGCACCCATCGGGGTTCTGGTCGGGCTTGCCCTACCCACGGCGGAGCCTACAGTCTGGACATCACATGGTATTGTGCTGGCCATTCTGTGCGGTGCGATCACATCGGGTGTCGGATACGCACTCTGGTATACGGTTTTGCCCTCGTTGGCCGCATCGGTGGCTGCTGTGGCGCAACTCACCGTGCCGGTGATTGCCATGGCAGGCGGGATGCTCTTTTTGTCCGAAGCGCTGACATTGCAATTTGCTCTGGCCTCTATTCTGGTGCTGGGCGGCGTGGCCATATCCGTGGTCTCGTGGCCAAACCGCTGAAAAGAGTGCCATGCGACAACCATCGAGCTACATCACCAGTCGTTCCAACGGGTCATAGAGGACGGCGTCAGAAAAGGCGACATCCGCGAGACTGTCTGGTTTGACCTGCAATTCGGACATTTCAGAGCGCGTAACGAACCGCCTTTCCGTGACCACATCCTCAGGGTCTTGCCACGTGTCGTCAAGCGCGCCGCCAATAATGGTACAGCGAAAAAAGATATCCACCTGATGAAATCCCTTGTCCGGATCATGAAATTCGTTGACCAGACAAGGCGGGCCAACTTCAATGCGTAAACCGGTTTCTTCGTAAACTTCCCGCATCAGGTTTTCGGGCAACGATGCGCCCATTTCCGCGCCGCCGCCCGGAACGCACCACAGATCACTGACCCCGCCGGGAAAGGCGTTCACCAGTAACAAGCGGTTTTCATGGACAATTATGGCGCGTGTCGCCAGCCTAATGGGCATGTTTCATGTCTTCCGTTACGTGACAAACCCTTTTGTAATCGGGGTTTTGCGCGTATCTCAAGGGAATGAAGCGTCTTTTGTTTATCCTGTTTTTGCTTTTGCCCGCGACCGTGCGGGCTGAATGCGTGGTTTTGCTACATGGCTTGCAACGTACGGAAACATCTTTTCTGGTTCTCCAAGAAGTTTTGGAAGCTGAAGGCTATCAGACGGTCGCGCCGGGGTACCCATCGACAGAAAAGCGCATTGCGCGCCTTGCCGAAGAAACCCTGCCCCAAGCGGTTGCGGCCTGTGGCGATGAAACGGTGCATTTCGTCACCCATTCGATGGGTGGCATATTGCTTCGGGCGTGGCTCAAGGATCACCGGCCGGCAAATCTGGGCCGTGTTGCAATGCTGGCCCCGCCAAACCACGGATCGGAAGTGGTTGATGAATTGGGTGCATTGGAAGTGTTCGAATGGATCAACGGGCCCGCGTCGGTGCAATTGGAAACCGGGCCGGAAGGATTGCCAGAAAGACTGCCGCCCGTGGATTTTGAACTTGGTGTCATCGCCGGGACACGTTCGCTCAACCCCTATTTTTCGGTTCTGATTGAGGGGCCGGATGACGGTAAGGTGTCAGTCGATTCCACCCGGGTTGAGGGCATGGCGGATCACATCGAATTGCCGGTGACGCATACATTCATGATGAACAACCCGATCGTCATTGCGCAGGTTCAGGCATTCTTGCGGGATGGGCAATTCGACGATGATCTGGATATCGGAGAGCTTTTCTGGGGCGGCAGTGAATGACGGCACTTGAAGTTAAGTTCGTCGGTGCAGAGGTTCTGACGCCAGAAGGTATTCGCGTGCAACCGTTGTCGATTGCGGGAGGCACTGTCGTGGCTGATGACGTGTCACGCGCGGTCGATCTGAGCGGGTACTATGTACTGCCGGGCATCGTCGACATCCATGGCGACGGGTTTGAGCGGCATCTGGCGCCACGTCGTGGTGCGATGAAGGATCTCGATCAAGGGTTGGTCGCCGCCGAAGCGGAACTGGCGGCCAGCGGCATCACGACAGCCACATTGGCGCAATTCTATAGCTGGGAAGGCGGCATGCGGGGCCCTGAATTCGCAGGTCGGGTGTTCACCGCTCTGGCCGAGATGCGGGACAGTGTTGAGACCGATTTGCGTGTGCAACTGCGGTTTGAAACGTCGATGTTGGATGACTATGCGGCTGTCGAGGCGATGATTGCAGAACATGATATCAGCTATGTCGTTTTCAACGATCACCTGCCACATGACGCATTGGAAAAAGGGAAAAAACCGCCAGGTCTGACGGGCCAGGCTCTCAGGATCGGGCGCAATCCGGAAAAGCACCTTGAGATCATCAAAGGTCTCCATGAGCGTCTGCCCGAAGTTGGTCCGGCGGTCGATGACCTGTGCAAACGGCTGGCCGCGCGGGGCGTTCGCATGGGCAGCCATGATGACAACAGCGCTGACCAACGCACGGCGTGGCGCGCGCGCGGGGCGATCATTGCCGAGTTTCCCGAAACACTGGAGGCCGCAGAGGCGGCGCATTCCGCTGGTGACGGGTTGATCATGGGCGCGCCAAACCTGGTGCGCGGAGGATCACATAAAGGCAATGCCAGCGCGATTGAGATGGTGATGATGGGATTAGTCGACGCCTTGGCGTCCGATTATCACTACCCGTCACTGCGACGTGCGGCTTTTTTGCTGACCGACGGCGGCGTAATGGATCTGGCGGGTGCATGGGCACTGATTTCTGCTGGACCAGCGCGGGTATTGGGGCTCAGTGATCGTGGATCGTTGGCCCCGGGGCAACGCGCGGATGTGGTCGTGCTGCACAAAGCCAGCCGTCGCGTCGCAGCCACGATTGCTGGGGGTCGGCCAAGTTACATGAGTGGCGAAATTCTATCCCGTTTCATGGGGTAATCCCAAGGTGCACCTTCGGTGCGCCGGTTTCCCTCGTCCTTCGCCTGACGGCGGCGTCCTCAGCGCCTGCATCGGATGTGACATGCCAATTCCAGCGTATCGCCTTGGGGACACGGTGCAGATTGAGGCGTCAGCCCGATTTAACGATCCGATTGACGTGCCCCATTTTTCGGCCCGCCTTGGTCTGCGCCTTACCGTAGAGATGCAGTGACGCGGAGGGATCGCGGCTCAGCTCAGGCACGCGGTCCATGTCATCACCGATCAGGTTTTCCATCACAACATCCGCATATCGGCTGCCATCGCCAAGCGGCCAGCCAGTGATGGCACGGATATGTTGTTCGAACTGATCCACGGTGCATCCCTGCTGGGTCCAATGGCCCGAATTGTGTACGCGGGGTGCGATCTCATTGACGATGAGCGCATCAGGGGTGACGAAAAGTTCGACGCCCATAACCCCGATGTAGTCGAGCTTGTTGAGGATTTTGGCCGCCAGCAGGATCGCATCGGTACGCTGCGCCGCCGTCAGTCTGGCGGGCAGGGTAGTTGTACGCAAAATGCCGTCTTCATGCACGTTTTCACCGGGGTCAAAACACGAAACATCACCGGCAGCGTTTCGCGCTCCGATGACAGACACTTCGTGGGAAAACTCAACAAACCCTTCAAGGATTGCGGGTGCGCCCGCCATGTCTTTCAGGGCCTGTTCGGCATCTTCCGGCGATTTGATCCGGGCCTGGCCTTTACCGTCATAGCCAAAACGCCGGGTCTTCAGAATGGCGGGCAATCCGATTTCGGACATCGCCTCGGCAAGGTCAGTTGGGTCATCAACGGCCGCGAAGGGTGCCGTTTTTAGTCCAAGATCGGTCAGGAAGGCCTTTTCCACCAACCGGTCCTGACTGACCCGTAATGCCATGCGATCGGGCCGCACAGGGCAGAGGTCTTCGAGCAGGTCCAGTGCAGAGGTCGGTATGTTTTCAAATTCATAGGTGATGACATCAACGCTCTCAGCAAATTGGCGCAGCGCGTCCTGATCGTCGTAGTCGGCCTTGTAATGATAGTTGGCGACATGGCTGGCGGGACAATCGCCACCGGGCTCAAAAACGCAGACCTTGAAGCCGAGACGCGAGGCGGCAACGGCCAACATCCGGCCCAGCTGACCACCACCCAAAATGCCGATGGTTGCGCCCGTGGGGAGTGCGTCAGTCATCTTGTGGCACATCCGGGATCGAGGCCGACAGAGCCGTGCGCCAGTCATCCAAACGTTCCGCCAGGGCGGCGTCTGACGTGGCCAGGATCCCGGCCGCCATCAATCCTGCATTGGCGGCACCCGCCGCACCGATTGCCATGGTTGCCACGGGAAAGCCTTTGGGCATCTGGACGATGGAATAAAGGCTGTCCACACCGGATAGCGCTTTGGATCTCGACGGGGACACCAACCACAGGCACACGGGTTTTGGACGCCATCATGCCGGGTAGATGTGCTGCGCCACCGGCGCCGGCAATGATCACCTTGAGGCCACGATCAACGGCAGTTTTGCCGTAGTCCCAAAGCCGGTCAGGCGTACGGTGAGCGGACACAATCCGCGCCTCGAACGGCACGCCCAATTGGTCCAGAATGTCTGCGGCTTCGCGCATAGTGGGCCAGTCGGATTGACTGCCCATGATGATGCCAACCTGTGGATTTGCCATGACATGCCCTTTAGCAATGAAGCGCGCACTATACTGATCCTCTCAGAGGTTTCTACCAATAAGATGCAATGCTACGATGATTGCGCAGCAGTGCAGTCACGGCGCAAAAATTGGATGTGGGTATGATGGATAAAACCGAGGATTATACTGAGGCCAATCGCAATGCCTGGAACGCTTCGGCGGCAGCCTTTGAGCAGACCGAGTTTTGGCAGGACATGGTGGCGCAACTGCGCACACCGGGGTTTTCGGCTTTTGACGACACCATAAGTGCCACCCTGCGCGAGATCGGCGTTGAAGGGCGGCGGGCGGTGCAGGTTGGCTGTAACAACGGGCGCGAATTGCTGTCGCTACCGGCCTTTGGGGCAGAGCCGGGGTTGGGGATTGATATCGCGGATGACTTTTTGGCGCAGGCCCGCAAGCTGGCTGAGATTGCTGGATCGGATTGCCAGTTTCTGCGCGCGGATATCTATGACCTGCCCGCCGATGTGCCACGGGGCTTTGATCTGGGATTGATCACCATTGGCGTTTTGAACTGGATGCCCGATATTTCGGGATTTTTCCGCGCGGTTGCTTCGCTTTTAGCGCAAGACGCGGTGCTTGTGGTCTATGAGACGCATCCGGTGCTGGAGATGTTCGATCCGGAGGGGGACGATCCTTACACGCCAGATGAATCCTATTTCAGGAAAGATCCGTATGTCGAGGAAGAGACAATTGCCTATTTGGGTGCTGAAAGCACGAAAGGACCACCGCTTTATTGGTTTGTGCACACCATGGGCGATATCATCAACGCCTGCATCGAAGCGGGGCTTTCGATCGAGCGGCTGACCGAACATGCGCACAGCAATCGCGAAGAGCTATATGACAAATACGAAGAGCAGGATGCGCAATTGCCGATGTGTTTCACGCTGGTTGTGCGCAAGACCACGTAAGGGCGCTTAGGCGATGATGTCTGGGATCAGGCGATCTTCGATAATTGCGATGATGTCTTTCAGGCGCAACTTCTGCTGTTTCAAGCGTTTTATCGTAAACGGATCACGTGCGCCTTTTTCCTCTAGCGCGCAAATCGCTTCGTCCAAATCGCGGTGCTGACGGCGAAACTCTTCGAGCTCAACACGTAACACTTCTTCGGATTTCATCGACAGATCACGATAGGCGTTCATTCCTGGGCGATTCCTTGGTCACGTGGGAGTTGTAATATACTGTTTAACCAAGCATTCGCATAGCCCTTGCGCGGATCACCCTTAATGCCCATATTTATCGATGCAGGCTGCCAAAACGGGGCCCGCAAATGGACTGTCGCTTAACGCCAAGGACGTGTCGATGACAAAGCTTACTCTGGGGTCGCACCCTTATATGCTTGGGTTCGAACAACTTGAGCGCCTGCTGGAACGCAGCGCCAAATCAGGTAACGAAGGCTATCCGCCGTTTAATATCGAGCAAACTTCGCAGAATTCTTATCGCATCACGCTGGCCGTTGCCGGCTTTGGCGAGGATGACCTTTCGATCACGGTAGAAGACCGCCAATTGGTGATCCGTGGACGCCAAACGGATGATAGCGAAAACCGGATGTTCCTGCATCGCGGCATCGCCGCACGGCAATTTCAACGCTCTTTCGTGTTGGCGGATGGCGTCGAAGTGGGCGAGGCCATTATTGAAAACGGCTTGCTGCACGTGGATCTGACACGCGCGACGCCTGAAACCGTGGTTCAGACCATCAAGATCAAAAAGGGGTAAGCGATATGAATACGCAGTATAATTTTGGCACTGAAACAGACCAGCCGATTGTTTATATTCGCGCAGTCAACGTAGCGGACTTGCCTCAGGATATGCGTGAACAGGCGATGGGTCACGAGACACTCTATGCGGTTCATAGCGCCGAGGGTGAGCGTTTAGCATTGGTGCGCGACCGGTCGCTGGCCTTTGTACTGGCGCGTCAAAACGACATGGATCCTGTTGCCGTTCACTAACCGGTTCTTCCAACACTTAAATCTTAATGAATGGAGCGGTCAAACGCTCCATTTGTGCTGAATTTGTTTCGACGATAGCATCACGGGCATTTGGGTCTGAAAGGATCAAAGCATATGTCCAAATCGATTGTGGTCTGCTGCGACGGAACCGGTAACGAAATCAAAGAAAATCAATCTAACGTCCTGAAGTTCTTCAGGATCCTGAAGAAAGACGACAAGCAGGTCGTGTTTTATGATCCGGGTGTCGGCACGATCAGCAACAGCGGCCCGTGGTCCGTGTTCAAAAACAAAGCCAAGGGCGTTTTTGGCCTGGCAACGGGATACGGTCTGGATACCAACGTTCTCGAAGCTTACCGATTCATCATCCGGCACTACCAGCCGGGTGATCAGATTTACCTTTTCGGGTTCAGTCGCGGGGCGTACACGGTACGGGTCTTGGGTGGCTTCCTGAAACTCATCGGCCTTTTGTCGCCCGAGCAGGATAATCTATGTGGCTACGCGCTGACGGCCTACAAACAAGCCAGCCACGAAGATGATTTCAAGATCGCCTGGCGCATCCACCGGGTCTTGCAAACCACCTACGCGCCCATTCGGTTCATGGGGTGCTGGGACACAGTCGGATCGGTGATTATTCCGCGTCCGGATCGATTTTACATTCCATCCTTGGAGCGGCTTCCCTTTACAGAATTTAACCCGGCCGTGCAGTGTTTTCGTCATGCAATGGCCATTGATGAACGACGCCGCATGTTTCGGCTGACCCCTTGGGCCGAGCCACAATTGTACAAGTCCAATCCCTTTGTCAAAGACGAAGATGCTGAAGAACAGGATATCAAACAGGTCTGGTTTTCCGGCGTGCATTCCGACATCGGTGGCGGATATCCGGAGGCGGAAAGCGGGGCTGCCAAGATTGCCTTGAAATGGATGATGGATGAGGCCGCGGAAAACGGCCTTCGATTCCGTGAAAGGCTGCCCAAGTTGTTGGTTTTGGGCGAGAACCCTGAAAACAGTAAATGGCAATACACGGCCCCGGATGACACGGCAGATCTTCATAATTCCATGACGCTGGCATGGCGGGTGTTTGAATATCTGCCCAAACGGGTGCGTCATTTGGAATGGAAGAAACGCTTGCAGCTTCTTGGTTTTTACATTCCTTGTTCTGAGCCGCGTGCCATTGATCCCGACGCGCAGATTGATCCAAGTGTTTACAGCCGGTTTGACAAGCGATCTGATTATCGGCCGGAAAACCTGCCACCGCGTCAATAAAGGATGCCTCGAACGCGCGTCCCGTCAAGCAACAGCCATGCACCTGTCTGGTATGCTGCGATTGGGTTAAACCTTGTGAAATAACGGTCTTGAGCGTATGTCTGCGGCAATGGTCCCAAAGGGCAAACGAGGCAATGAGCGACGACACCCCCCATTTTCCAGCCGCTTGCGCGACAGGTTCATCGGCCTTGCCATGTTTGCGCCGATCGCCGTGGCGCGCCTCTTTCCCTATCGGCTGCGCATCCCGCTGGTGGGGTGGATGACATCGCGGCTGGTGGCACCGATTGCCGGGTACGACAGGCGGGTTCGCGAAAACCTGGCGCATGTACTGCCCGATCTGCCTGACGCAGAAGTGCGCCGCCTGATGCGGGCCGTGCCCGACAATGCCGGGCGCAACATGATCGAGCTTTTTTCGCATCGGGAGTTTTCCGATCGGACCCGCCATTCTCGGGTTTTTGGTCCCGGCATGGAAACGATCCGACAAGCACAGAAAGACGGACGTCCTATCATCTTCGTTACCGGCCATTTCGGTAGTTTCAACGCCGCGCGAGTGGCGATGATCGAACAGGGTTTCGAGATGGGTGTTTTCTACCGTCCCATGCATAATGACTGGTTCAACACGCGTTACACGGCTGCCATGGGCGCGCTGTCGCAGCCAATGTTTGAACAGGGCCGTCGTGGCATGATGCAAATGGTCAAACATTTGCGCAGCGGCGGCGTGTTGGCCATTTTGACTGATCTCAACGCCCATGATGGCGTGCCGTTGCAGTTTTTTGGCAAGCCTGCCATGTCTCCATTGGCGACGGCAGAATTGGCGCTGAAGTTTGATGCGCCTTTGGTACCTGTCTGGGGCATTCGGTCAGACAACGGCTTGGATTTCGAAATTCTGGTCGAAGAGCCGGTCGAACCTTCCGATGCGGTGACCATGACGCAAGAGGTCAATGACCGGCTGGAAACGCAAGTGCGCGAACGCATGGATCAGTGGTTCTGGATTCACCGCCGGTGGAAAGATGGCATCGGGCCTTTGGCGGATCGTGGCGCGCAGCAGCTGAATGAGCGCCAAAAAGGCTAGTCGTCATGCTCTGGCCAGATGCCATATTCATCGTGCATCAGGGCGGCACAGGCGCGGTTGGCCTTATCCCGGTTCATGCCGTTAACCGTTATGTTCTGTAGGCTGTGTGCGTCATCAAAGGCTAAGGACATGCCTTTGCGCGCTTTATCGGCAATCTGGATGAGTATGCCTTGTCGGGCCAAATGACCTGATAACCAGATGTCATCAACGGGCCACGCGGCGGCTGGCGGATCCATGGCATTACCAGACAGCCAATCTGGCTGCACCAGGACGCCGGAATACCCTTGCGCGATATCTGTCAGAGGCGCGCGTTTGCTTGATGAACGTCCCAGACGTTCGATGTCATAACCCGCGCCGGTCACTGCATGACCCGGTAGCTGGGCGCATAACAATTCGTTGGCCCAATGGGGCGGCATCAACCAATCATCGTCGCAGTAGATCAAGTGTTCCGATGTGCCCTTCAAAGCGTTGGCCGCAGGGATAACCTTTGTGGCGGGTCCGAAATCAACGTCCGACCAGAGCAAAGAGACACCAGTCGGCAAGTCAGGCAGGTCAAAACGGCCGGGAAACCGGCGAAACTCGCGGGGCAGGCAAAGCAGAACCTGCGCCGGAGCCGGATCTTGGGCCAGGAGGTGGTGTAGTACCGGGCGCAACCGGTGAAGGCGCGGCGGGATTGAGGTGAGCGAAATCCTGTACATTCCGGCCATACAACCAAAAACGGGCCGCTCCGCAAAGAGCCGCCCGTTTGTTGATGTGATCTGCGATATGCTTATCCGGCGATCAAACCCATTTGCTCAAGCTTCAAAATCACTTGGTGCGCGCAGTTGTCGACGTCCACATTTTCAGTCTCTACGCTCAACTCAGGATTCTCTGGTACATCGTAAGGGTCTGAAATACCTGTGAATTCCTTGATCTTACCTTCACGCGCCAACTTGTAGAGCCCCTTGCGGTCACGGCGTTCGCATTCCTCGATTGTCGTGGCCACATGCACTTCGACAAAGGCACCAAAGGCTTCGATGTCCTCGCGCACGGCACGACGTGTTGTGGCATAGGGCGCGATGGGCGCACAGATGGCGATGCCACCGTTCTTGGTGATTTCCGAGGCGACATAGCCGATCCGGCGGATGTTGAGGTCACGGTGCTCTTTCGAGAAACCGAGCTCAGAGCTGAGGTTTTTCCGTACGATATCCCCGTCCAGCAAGGTCACCGGGCGACCACCCATTTCCATCAGCTTGACCATCAAAGCGTTGGCAATGGTCGACTTGCCCGAGCCTGAGAAGCCGGTGAAGAAAACGGTAAAGCCCTGTTTGGAGCGTGGCGGACGCGTCTTGCGCAGCTCGGTCACGACCTCAGGGAAACTGAACCATTCCGGGATTTCCAGACCTTCCGCCAGGCGGCGACGCAGCTCGGTGCCCGAGATGTTCAAAATGGTGACGTTGTCTTTGTCGGCGATCTCGTCATTGGGCTCGTACTGTGCACGTTCCTGAACATAGACCATGTGTTTGAAGTCGACCATTTCACAACCAATTTCGGACTGGTTCTCACGGTAGAGATCCTGCGCGTCATAGGGGCCATAGAAATCTTCACCGGCGGAGTTCTTACCGGGGCCGGCATGATCGCGACCAACGATAAAGTGGGTGCAGCCGTGGTTGGCGCGGATCAGGCCATGCCATACCGCCTCGCGGGGGCCCGCCATACGCATCGCCAGGTTCAGCAAGCTCATTGTGGTGGTCGAGCCGGGATATTTGTCCAGTACGGCCTCGTAACAGCGCACGCGGGTAAAGTGATCGACGTCACCCGGCTTGGTCATGCCCACGATCGGGTGGATCAGCAAGTTGGCCTGTGCTTCCTTGGCGGCACGGAAGGTCAATTCCTGGTGCGCGCGGTGCAACGGGTTACGGGTCTGGAAGGCCACAACCTTGCGCCAGCCCAGTTTGCGGAAATAGGCGCGCAATTCGTTTGGCGTGTCGCGGCGACCGCGGAAATCATAGTGTACAGGCTGCTGGATGCCGGTGACCGGACCGCCCAGGTACACGTTTCCGGCGGTGTTGTGCAGGTAGTTGACGGCAGGGTGCGCATCGTCATCGGCGCCAAACACCTTCTCGGCTTCGCGCGCTTTGTTGGGAGTCCAACTGTCGGTCACGGTCATTGTTGCCAGGATCACACCTTCCTGATCGCGCAGGGCAATGTCCTGGCCTTCTTGCAGACCTTCGGCGAATTTCTCGGACACATCCAGCGTGATTGGCATTGGCCAGAGTGTGCCATCAGCCAAACGCATGTTCTCTACGACGCCAACGTAGTCTTCCTCCGACAAGAAGCCCTTGAGCGGGGCGAACCCACCGTTCATCAAAAGCTCCAGATCGCAAATCTGGCGTGGGGTCAGATCCCAGCTGACAAGGTCAGCCGCTTCAACTTTCAGCTTCTGCGCACTTTCATGCGACACGTAGAGTTCGGGGATGGGGGTAAGGTTGTTCTGCACGATACTGGTCCTGTGTTTAAGGGGAGCAAGGTTGCTTGCGGTGCCGGTTAGTTCGGCATGCAGAGCGTCATATTCTGCAAATTTCCGCGCGAGGAATTCGTCTGTTAAGTGCACTTTTTTGGCGGCGCCGCGGGAGGTGAGCGCATAAGCAAAGCGTTGACGTTTGTCTGCACCTTTGCGCTCGCTGATACGAATGAACCCGGCATCTGCCGCCGCGCGAAGCTGTGAATTAAGACCACCAAGCGACACGCCCAACGCCTCGGCGATTGAACGTTGGGACGCATCTGGCGCCAAGTCCAGTTGGCGCAACAGGCGAAAGAGCTGATCGTCTTCCGGCAGGCTGGGTTTGTTAGCAATCGAATTCATACTCGCGACTCAAAAGTGTGTTCACGGATGAACACATGTCACACCTCACAAAATTTCGAAAGAGGGAATTTGCCCGGCAACAGACTGTTTCGCGACTGTGGCCAGTTGAACACGGGCATCACCTTTCAGGTGCCCGCCCCTTCAGCGCGAAAGTTGGTATTTGAAGTAGCACTTTTTTGCTTCGCGGAGGTGGTCAGCCTTGGTCGCTGATCAGTGAACACAAAAACCGCACACCGCGATTTCACGCAAAGATTGCTCACCATTTTGGACTATGCCATTCTCATGTAATGACAAAATCCGCAGCCGTTATCGCGTCTAAACAGTTTCTGGATGAAGTGTGGACAGGGGAGCCGCCCTCCATTCCAAGGCTCATTGAGCTTCTCGATCGGTTGCTGGTGAGCTACCATAACACCGCCAGTACAAAAGCGCCTTACCACCTGTCCGAACCACCGGAAAAAGACTGGAAAGCCATTTACGATCAGGCAGGAAAACGATTTCAGGGGCTTGGGTTATATCCGATAACAGATCCATCAGAAGAAGGCGCCGGTACTTTGATGATGGGTGATGCGATTGACGATATTGCTGATATCACCTCAGATCTCCGCGAAACAATTTGGTACGCGGACAACCATAGTGATGAATACGCTGATGCCCACTTCAGGGCACTCTACTTTCATTGGGGTCAGCATGCGCGTGAACTACTTTTGTTATTGCACAGAAAACAAACCGGTTAACTCTTGTTGCAGCCCTAAAACAGCCCGTCGGGCGGATCGGCCACGATGCGCGCCGCCGTCAGATCAACGGTAGGCACGGCGGCCACGGTGAAGGGGAGTAAGACCGTTTCACCAGCAGCAGGTTTGATTTCCAAAAGATCAGACGCGCCGTGGTTCAGAACGTTTTCCACCCGGCCCAAAAGTGCACCACCCGTGTCGTAAACCTCCAAACCGATCAAATCGGCATGGTAATATTCATCATCGGGCAGGTTTGGCAAAACCTCGCGGTCCACAAAAAGACGCACGCCTTTGAGCGCATCGGCCTGTTCCTTGGTCTGCACGCCCGTAAGCCGCGCGGTAAATCCATTCTTGGTTTGACCAATCAGGCTGACAGAGAAACTCTGACTGCCATCTTCTGAGTGAACCGGGCTGTATCGCTCTATATCTTCAGGTGACGCGGTGAAACTTTTGAGGCGTACTTCGCCTCGCACCCCAAACGCCCCGGCGATGGCCCCGACAC
This sequence comes from Roseovarius sp. JB2-10, assembly GCF_055693585.1. NCBI lineage: Bacteria > Pseudomonadati > Pseudomonadota > Alphaproteobacteria > Rhodobacterales > Roseobacteraceae > Roseovarius > Roseovarius sp. JB2-10. Next base: position 1,618,886 of record NZ_CM146337.1, read on the forward strand.
AAATGCGCGTGTCTTTTGTCATTTTGACGCTCCCGTGCAGAGGCCTGACTGCATTTCACCGCCAGCGGCGACACAACGTTCGCCATGTTGGAAACGCTCATAAAAAATGCCGGAGATAAAAACCATCGACATCATGATCAATGTGCGGATCGGTCGAAACATATTACCTGACCTCCACGGGCAAGCTGCCGCGGCGGGTTTCCCATCCTGCGGTTTCCAGCTCTGGCGTCAGGGTTTCTTCCTCCGGCCAGCCGACGCAGAGATAGGCGACCAATCGCCAGTCATCGGGTGTGTTCAGATCGCGGCAAAGCTGCGCGGGATCAAGAATTGAAACCCATCCGACGCCCAGCCCATGGGCCCGTGCACTGAGCCAGAATTGCGTGATGGCGCCAACAACGGAATAGGCGCGCGTTTCGGGCATGGTGGCCGCGCCAAGCCCCTCGCCCTTCTCGGTATCGTCGGCGCAAAAGATTGCCAGATGGACTGGCGCTTCCTGCATTCCCGACAATTTGAGCCCGCTATAGAGTTTGGCCTTGTCGCCGTGATACCCGGCAAGCGCCTCGGCATTGGCGGTCTGGAAATTACCAAGTGCGGCCTGTCGGCTGGCGTCACTTTGCACCCGGACAATGCGCCACGGCTCCGAAAGTCCGACGGACGGGGCCAACAGAAAGCTGTCGAGGCAGCGCGTCAGCACCGCCTCGTCCACATCATCTGTGCGGAAGCGGCGCACATCACGCCGCCACCGCATCAGATCGTGCAGGTCGTTCTGGAAGTCTGGTGTAAACTGCGACATTCCAGTGATTTCCTGTCTTACTTGTCTGCCGCTTCTTCTTCGGCAGGCGCTTCCTCAGCAGGTGCCTCTTCGGCGGCTGGTTCTTCTGCTGCGGCTTCTTCCACAGGCGCTTCTTCTGCGGGTGCTTCCTCGGCAGGTGCTTCTTCTTCCGCTGGTGCGGCAGCAGCTTCGGCAGCCGCGGCTGCTTTGGCCGCTTTCTCTTCTACGCGTTCCTTGGCTTTCGCGCCGGGCTCGCCTTTTTGCGGGTTGTTACGCTCTTTCTTTTCCAGAACGCCTGCTGCTTCCAGCATGCGGCTGATCCGGTCCGTCGGCTGTGCGCCTTCACCCAGCCAGTACTGAACGCGTTCGATGTTCATTTTCACGCGCTCTTCGCTGTCTTTTGGCAGCAACGGGTTATAGGTGCCCAGCTTTTCGATGAAACGGCCATCGCGTGGCATGCGGCTGTCGCTTGCCACGATGCGGTAAAAGGGACGTTTTTTCGAGCCGCCGCGGGCGAGACGAATTTTCATAGCCATGATGTATTCTCCTATTTCTTAGCTATTTGAGGGGCTTGGCGCCCCGTCATTCCTGATGTTTCTTGTGGTGTTGGATCACTTCGCCAATGATGAAGTTCAGGAACTTCTTGGCAAATTCGGGGTCTAGATCGGCATCAAGCGCCATGCGCTGAAGCCGCTCGATCTGCTGGCTTTCGCGCAACGGATCAGATGGAGGCAGGGTGTGGCTCGCTTTGAGCTCACCAACCGCTTGTGTGTGTTTGAACCGTTCCGCCAGCGTGTACACCAGCACCGCATCCAGACGGTCGATGCTGTGACGATGCTCCTTGAGCAATTCGGCGGCAACTTTGGAATGATCATCTGTCACGTGGCATTCCTTTCGGATTGGCTGTCATGGGCGCGCGCCGGCGTGTGGCGGTAGACCAGGATGGTATTGTCATGTGCGGTTTCCGCGCTTGCGTCACGACGGGCCCCCAGCCGTTTCGCCAGAGCGCGTGAGCGCGTATTGTCAGGATCAATCGTGCTGACGAGACTCGGCAGACCAAGTGTTTCGAAACCATAGGCACGGGCAGCGATCGCCGCTTCGGCGGCCAAGCCCTGACCCTCGGCCATTTCACGAAACATAAACCCAAGCTCAGGCTCGTGATCGCCGGGTTCAAACCCCAGCAAAACGAACCCGGCAACCTGACCATCGCTCTTTTGCTCAGCTGTCCACAACCCAAATCCGCGCAACATCCAGGCCGCGATCATTTGCGTGAAATCGTACCATGCGTTTTCGCGGCTCGGCTCCTCAAGCAGATGGGATCCACGCGGATCAAGTGTAATTTCCGCGTAGAATTGGAAATCCTTAATTGCGGGGGCACGCAGGATCAACCGATCTGTTTCCAGACGCGGGACATGGCGGCGCATCTCTTCGGAAAAGTCTGCAGCCCGTCCGGTGGATGGTTTTTCACATGCCATCATCACGTGCCTCCTTCCGCCGGATGCCGGTAAACCAGGCAATGTTCGTTCAATAACCTGCCTTCGCGCTCAAACACTGCGCCCAGTCGGTTTGCCAGGGAAATGGATCGTGTGTTTTCGGGGTGGATGTAAGACACGACGGCGTCCAATCCAAAGTGTTTGGCAGCATATGAGCGCGCGGCGAGGGTTGCCTGATAGGCATATCCCTTGCCCTCAAATCCGTCATAGATATGCCATCCCAATTCGGGTTCTTCCCACCCATCATTGAAGATCATGCCAACGCGACCCGCGACCTTGTGAGTTGCGCGGTGTTCGACGATCCACATACCGTAGCCGCGCAGCGCCCAATGCCCGATCCCGGCCATGAAGGACCGCCAGCAGCCCCAACGGTCCTGCGGGCCACCTGCAAATTGCGCACGCTCCGAGGTGCAGAATTCCGCAAAAGGCTCGAAGTCGTTTTCGCGATACCCGCGCAATATCAGATCGTCGGTTTCAACGATGGGGGCGTGACGGGCAGTGGTCATTGGATCGCCTCCGGTGCCGGGTGACGATAGACGAGCGTCCCCTCCCATTGTGGCAGGTCCGGGACGGCGGCAGTCTGATCCAATGTGCATCCCAACCGCTTGGCCAGCGCGATGGAGCGAGCATTTTCCGGATCGATATAGCTGACGGCCGTTGTCCAACCCAGGGTTTGATAGACATAGGTTCTTGTGGCCGTCACAGCCTCGAACGCATATCCATTGCCTTCGTTTTCAGGGTCCCAGACGCCCCAGCCCAATTCGGGCTCGACCCATCCTTCGGTAAAGAGCGGCCCGGCATCACCCAAAGCAACATCGGTTCCTTTCAGGCAATATACAAAGAGGCCAAAGCCGTGCACGGCCCAGTGGCCGATCAGATGGCACGAATGTACCCAAGCATCATGGCGCGAATACGGCCCGCCCATGTAAACGGTCCGATCGGTTCCGAGATAGGTCACACCGCGATCCATGTCTTGCGGACCAATGGCGCGCAAGGTCAGGCGTTCGGTTTCCAAAACCGGTGTGTCGGCCAAATGCGGTGTCATTCGCAGGCCTCCGATTGGGTGCCTGTGGGCGCCGAAATATCAAGCTCCGCAGGGGACGGATGACGGTACAGAAGGTCTTCGCCCAGATGCACATTGTCGTAGGTACGCTCATAGGCGGCCCCCATACGCTCGGCCAACGCGATGGAACGATCATTGCCCGGCTTAATGTTGGACGTCAGCGTGGTCAGCCCAAGCTCGCCATAGGCCCACTGACGCGCGCATTCCGCGCCTTCACGTGCCAGTCCTTTGCCCTCAAACCCGTCAAAGAGAATCCAGCCAAGCTCCGGCTCGGGCCAGCCTTCAGGGTTCCAAAGACCCGTGAGCCCGCAGGCCACGCCATTGTCCTTCTGTTCCATCGTGAAAAAGCCGTACCCGTGCAACGCCCAGTGGCCGATTGATGTGGCAAGCCAGCGCCACGCATCATCACGCTTAAGCGGCCCGCCAAATCCCCAGGATCGGCCTTCATTTGCATAGAATGCCGCAATCGGTTCGAAATCGCGCGCCTCTGGTCCCCGCAGGATCAGGCGGTCGGTCTCGAGCAGAGGGATATCAAGCGAAAGCGGCACGTGATTACTTCTTTTTGCCAAAGCCGGAGAGGCCAGGAGGCAACGCTGCCCCGCCGCCCAAACCTGGCAAACCACCACCAGGCAGGCCTTTGCCCATCTGTTTGGCCGCTTGTTCCAGCGCCTTGGGGTCCATGCCAGCGGCCATTTCTTCGGGGCTGGGGCCTCCTTTGCCAAACATGCCCTTCATGGCCTGTTTCAGCATGCCGCCTTTACCCATTTTGCCCATCTTTTTCATCATGTCGCCCATCTGGCGCTGCATCTTGAGAAGTTTGTTGAGCTCGCTAACTTCCATACCCGCACCCTTGGCAATGCGCTTTTTGCGGCTGGCCTGCAGGATCTGGGGGTTGGCGCGTTCCATCTTGGTCATCGACTGAATGAGTGCAATCTGCTGCTTGAGGATCTTGTCGTCAAAGCCCGCATCCTGCACCTGTTTGGCCATTTTCCCCATGCCGGGCATCATGCCCATCATGCCTTCCATGCCGCCCATCTTGATCATCTGCTCAAGCTGCATCTTCATGTCGTTCATGTTGAAACGGCCCTTCTGGAACCGCTTCATCATCTTCTCGGCCTGTTCGGCCTCGATGGTTTCCTGAGCTTTTTCAACCAGGCTGACAATGTCGCCCATGCCCAGGATACGGCCCGCGATACGCTCGGGCTCGAAGGTCTCGATGGCGTCCATCTTCTCGCCAAGACCCACGTATTTGATCGGCTTGCCGGTGACGGCACGCATACTCAACGCCGCACCACCACGTCCGTCGCCGTCCATCCGGGTCAGCACCACGCCGGAGACACCGATCTTATCGTCGAATTCCGTCGCTACGTTGACCGCGTCCTGGCCCGTCAGGCCGTCAACGACCAGAAGCGTCTCGCGCGGGTTGGCCACATCACGCACCTGCGCGGCCTGTTGGATCAGTTCAGCATCAATATGTAGCCGGCCCGCGGTATCCAGCATGTAAACATCGTAGCCACCAAGCCCGGCCTGTGTTTTCGCGCGTTTGGCAATCGCAACCGGGTCTTCGCCCTTGACGATGGGCAAGGTGTCCACGCCGATCTGGCGGCCAAGGATTTCCAGCTGTTCCATCGCCGCTGGGCGGTTGACGTCCAATGACGCCATCAGCACGCGCTTGCCGTCTTTTTCCTTCAGACGTTTGGCCAGCTTGGCGGTGGTAGTCGTCTTACCCGAGCCTTGCAAACCGACCATCAGGATCGGGGCAGGCGGGTTGTCGATTTTCAGTGCACCCGGTTCGCCTTCGCCGGTCAGCGTATCGATCAGCGCGTCATGTACGATCTTGACCACTTGCTGGCCGGGCGTGATCGATTTTGTGACGGCTTGGCCGGTGGCCTGTTCCTGAACCTTTTTGACAAATTCGCGGGCGACGGGCAGCGAGACGTCGGCCTCAAGCAAAGCCACGCGCACTTCGCGCAGCGCGGTTTTCACGTCATCTTCGGACAACGCACCCTGTTTGGTCAGCCGATCAAAGACACCAGACAGGCGTTCGGATAGATTTTCAAACATGCCTCGGCCTCCTTTGCCGGTTTCATCTCTGCCGCCTCAATCTAAGGGCAACGGTTCAAATCATAAACGCCCCCGTGGGCGCAACGCGCTGACGGAGGTCGATCCCAGGGCGATCCCTTGGGACCGGAAGTTTTAACGGACTTCCGAATGTGCCGTGCTGTTACTGTGCCCTAAGCCGGGAGTCAATTGCCCCGGTGGATTTCAAGCCATTTATTGATAACTGGGACCAGATTTTTTGTCCCCGGACCGCTGGTGTAAATTTCGGTCACGGGAATGGTCTTGGTTTGATCGCCATCCGTAACCACAAGTGACGGGCGGGTCATGGGTGGGCCACCGCCACGGCTCCGGTACGTTTTTTCGATAACGGCCTGGCGTACATCGTCCAGTGGTACGACGGTTTCCTTGTAACGGATCATCGTACGCGATCTGATCGTGGCCCTTTCTGCACGTCCATCCAGGATAACTTGCAGGCGTTCCACCAGAAAGGCCATTGCCCCGATACCCATACCGCCACCTAGGACAATAAACATCAGACCAAGCCATTGGCCGTCGGATATGGTGAACAGTCCAACAGCGACGAAAACCAGCGTGAATACCAGCAACAGTATGGCCATGATCCACGGGGTATCGTCGGCGATCAGCAGATCAGGTGTGTTTTGCGTGATCTTCATTGCCGAACGTTACGCAGCTTTCCAGATCAATGCACCTTGCATTTACGAACGAATAAGCGAATATTCGGTTTCGGTGTTGGTAATCGCACAGATGGAATTATGGATAATTGGGACGAGATCAGAACCGCCTACAACGTTGCGCGGATTGGAACGGTCAGCGGGGCTGCCGAAGTGTTGGGCGTGCATCATGCCACGGTCATCCGGCACATAGATGCCTTGGAGGATCGGCTGGGCGTGCGGCTCTTTCAACGGCATGCGCGCGGGTACACGCCAACAGAGGCGGGTGATGATCTGTTGCGTGTGGCACAGGCAACGGATGATCAATTCAGCCAGTTGGCGGGCCGGATCAAAGGGCAGGGTGACGCGGTCAGTGGCGAATTGGTCGTTACCTCTCTGGGTGGGCTCAGCCATATGCTTGTGCCAGTGCTGGCGGATTTCCAGATCGAATATCCCGATCTGATCGTGCGGTACCTGACCGGAGACCGCCTCTTTCGGCTTGAATATGGTGAAGCGCATGTGGCGATCCGGGCGGGATCCGTTCCGGATCAGCCGGACAATGTCGTGCAGCCGTTCATGAAGCAAAATTTCACGCTTTATGCCAGCGAGGCTTACGTGGCGCGGCATGGAAAACCCAGTGCTGTAACTGAATACGAAAATCACAGGTTTGTTGGCAGCGACGACGCAAAGTCGCGCGCGCCGTTTTACCGATGGATGCGCGAAAACGTTCCGTCGGAATGTGTGGTGTTCCGCAGTGGTGATGTCCATGCCCTGCGCCGAGCGGTTCAGAATGGCATCGGGATCGGGTTTATGTCGCAACTCCACGCGCATGAGTTGGGCGGGTTGGAGGAAATCCATACACCTTTGGATGAATGGCAAGCCCCCCTGTGGCTGGTCACGCATATGGACTTGCACCGCACAACCAAAGTGCAGACCTTTTTGAATTTCCTCAAAGCGCGGGCCAAATCCTGGGAAATTGCATGACCGACGCAATGCGCGGCCATCTAGCGATGTTGTCCTTTTCCGGGTTGATCGCAGGATCATTCGCGCTCGGCTCTATGGCCGCGCCGCATATTGCGCCCACGGCATTGAATGCGGTGCGATTTGTTTTGGCCTCCGCGTTGGTCGGTGCCGCGGTGATGGCCACCACCGGATTTTCGCGAGCATCCTTTGCAGCCCCATGGCGATATCTGCTGATGGGCGCCGCCATGGGCATCTATTTCGTGCTGATGTTTGAAGGGCTCAAAACAGCGCCACCGGTTTCGGCCTCGGCGGTCTTTACCCTGACGCCGATCCTGTCGGGCCTTTTTGGGTATTGGATGCTGCGACAGATCACAACGCGGCGCATGGCGCTGGCGTTGACCGTGGGTGGTGTTGGCGCGTTGTGGGTGATTTTTCGCGCTGATCTGCAGGCGCTGTTAGCGTTTCAGGTGGGCCGGGGTGAAATGATCTATTTCGTAGGGTGCGTGGCACACGCGTTCTACACCCCTTTGGTGCGCAAACTGAACCGGGGTGAGCCTGCGATTGTGTTTTCCTTTGGTGCGATGGCGGGTGCCGCCCTTTTGGTAACGATCGCCGGCTGGTGCGACATCCAGGTGACCGATTGGTCGAGCCTCCCCTCCATCGTCTGGATCACCATCGCGTATACGGCGATATTTGCCACCGCCGTGACGTTTGTCTTGCTGCAATACGCGTCGCTCAGACTGCCAAGCGCGAAAGTGATGGCATACACCTATCTCACGCCCAGCTGGGTGATCCTATGGCAGGCCGCGTTGGGCCATGGCTTGCCACCCGGGATGATCCTGATCGGGGTCTCGCTGACCATTCTGGCCCTGATGCTGTTGCTCAAAGACGAGGCGTGAGGGCAATTTCCGGGGAAATCTGCGGATTTTTCCCGTTATGGGCGAGTAATTCTCCACGTAGAAGCATTTTTGTTGTTTTTTCCGTGGGGGGAATCACCATGCTTAGTATTGAAAGTACCGTGTTACTTATTGCCTTCGGGCTATTTTTCGTCGGGCTTATTTGACGCTTCTGTCAAATCTTCCGTCTCCAAAAAACGTTCGAATGCATCCAAATTTACGGGCTCGAACTGTCCAAATCCTTGCATCCAGACGCTTGTTTCCTTCATGGCGTCTGGTTCAAGTTTGCACCACTTCACGCGGCCCCGGCGCTCCTGACTGATCAGCCCGGCGCGGCTCAGGATGTTGAGATGCTTGGAGATTGCCGCGAGCGATATATCAAACGGCTCGGCCACATCCGTAACGGCCATGTCATCCTCCAGCAGCATCGACAGGATCGCGCGGCGGGTTGGATCGGCAAGGGCTGCAAATACGATATCAAGACGCTCCGGCATGGCACCGGTGGTACGGGCATTCGAAAGCCGAGGTCAATTGCTGAATTTTTCGACCGTTTTGTTGCGTTTACTGTCAGACCGCCATGCAGTGATACAAAAATTCTCATCTAACTTGAAAAACGTGGTGGTGTGCTGGTCGGTGCGGCAGCGCAGATATCATGACCCGCGCCATTGCTTCTCTCCGGTCCTACATTCGGAGAGTTCTCACGCTGATGCCGGTTCTGGTCGCCCAGGGTACTAATCAAGTTGCCTCGCCGCACCTGAGTTGCGGCGGGGCATTGATGCGCTCCAGAATTGACATGGAACAAAGACCCATTTCCGCGTGCCCGATATCTTGAGGCATGACCTGCGTTCAAGAGGATGGGACATGTTTCAGCATATTATGGTGCCATACACATTGGCCGATCGCCACAAATGGGCCAAGGCCGTCAAAGTAGCTGGCGCATTGGCCCGGCAGTTTGATGCCAAGGTAACGCTAGTGACCGTTGGTGGTGGCATGCGCGGACCCCATATGAAATTTTCGCGAAATGACGAGCGGCTACTTGAGGCCTTCGCAGCAGGTATCAGTGAAACTGAAGGTGTAGATGTGGCAACACGAACCTACAGCGTCGGTGCGCCAAGTGCAGAATTGGACCGTATATTGATCGACGCCGTTGATGATATCGGCGCTGATCTGGTGGTCATGGCTTCCCACAAACCGGGCTGGATAGATTACTTCGTGGGCTCGCATGGCGGTCGCATGGCCGCGCGCGCGCAGGTCTCGGTATTCGTTGTTCGCGACGATGCGTGATCATCCATCACACTGAAAGCTCAACCAAATGGTTGAATATCGGCAAATCGGCATTAGGACGGATTTTGCCTCCACCGGGGCAGATGCGGTATTTTCGCGCGTCATAATAATATATTTGAAACAACAGCTTAGTCTGGTTCAGCGCTGGATGCGTGCTCGCTTGACTCACGGGACCCCGGCGCATAGCAAAGGGCATCCGATTGATGGGGGTAATTCCGCGTGACAGAGCCGGATCAAAGCGAGCGTTTAGCGCAGCTTGAGGCCAGGATCGAAGCGCTGAAGGCACAGGACGCGCCGACGCCACATCAGGAAACCCACTACTCTCAGGCACATTTGGCCTGGCGAATGGTGATCGAATTAGTGGTCGGTCTGTTGATCGGCTTTGGCATGGGGTACGGGCTGGACAGCCTGTTCGGGACACTCCCGTTATTCCTCGTGATTTTTACGTTGCTGGGCATGGCAGCAGGCATCAAGACGATGATGCGCAGCGCCAAGGAAATCCAGCAAAAGACAGAGACCGCGCCCGATCAGGGCGATGACGAGAGGACGAAAGATGGCGACTGAGCAGCACGACGGCGCAGAAAAAGGCACCGAGCTGGTATTCCACCCGATGGATCAGTTTATCGTCAAGCCGCTGTTCGGTGATGGCGCTGTTGGTCTTTTCACGGTAACGAACGTGACGCTTTGGATGGCTCTGACAGTGCTGTGCGTCATCGCGCTCTTGGTGCTTGGAACGTCCGGTCGCTCGATCATCCCATCGCGGATCCAGTCGATTGCCGAACTGTGCTACGGTTTCATTCGCAAGATGGTTGAAGATGTGGCGTCGAAAGAGGCCCTGCCGTACTTCCCCTACATCATGACGCTCTTTATTTTCATCGTCTTCTCGAACTTCCTGGGCCTTCTGCCGGGTGCGTTTACGACAACCAGCCATATTGCGGTGACTGCCGTGATGGCGATGGCGGTGTTCCTGGCGGTCACAATCCTGGGCTTTGTCAAAAACGGCATGGGTTTCCTGAGCCTTTTCTGGATTTCTGCCGCACCACTGCCGTTGCGGCCCATCCTGGCCCTGATCGAGATCATCTCGTACTTTGTGCGCCCGGTCAGTCACTCCATCCGTCTTGCCGGTAATATGATGGCCGGCCACGCGGTGATCAAAGTTTTCGCGGCCTTCGCGCCCATGGTCCTGATCTCAACAGGTATCGGACTTGTGGTGACGCCCTTGTCGATCCTCGCGATCACGGCGATCTACGCGCTTGAGGTGCTGGTGGCCTTCATTCAGGCCTACGTCTTCACGATCCTGACCTGTGTGTATCTCAAGGATGCGCTGCATCCGCACCACTAAGGACAACCGAAACAACGGCGGAATGATCCGCCACTCGAACAACAAGAACAACTCAATTCCATCGTAAGGAGAAATCAAATGGAAGGTGACGTCGTACAAATGGGTGCATACATCGGTGCTGGTCTGGCCTGTACAGGCATGGGCGGTGCTGCTGTTGGTGTGGGCCACGTTGTTGGTAACTTCCTGTCGGGCGCCCTGCGCAACCCGTCAGCTGCCGGTGGCCAAACCGCAACCATGTTCATCGGTATCGCGTTCTCGGAAGCGTTGGGGATCTTCTCGTTCCTCGTCGCACTTCTGCTGATGTTCGCCGTCTAAGCTTACGGAACCTGATCCTTGCGGCCGGGTGGCGGGCAACCCCTCCACCCGGTGTAATCGGAAAGTTTCCTAAGAAAGGACGACGACATGGCAACCGAAACCCACGATACGGCCAGCGCATGCGTCGACTCGTTCGGCGGCGCCATTGGCATGCCACAGCTGTGTGGCGAATGGTTTGGAAACCAGATCTTCTGGCTTCTGGTCACGCTCGTCGTGATCTTTTTCGTCCTGTCGCGTATCGCCCTGCCGCGGATTGCATCAATCTTGGCGGAACGGCACGGGTCGATCACCAATGATCTGGCCGCGGCCGAGGACTTCAAAGCCAAAGCCGTTGAAGCCGAAGAAGCCTACAACAAGGCTCTGGCAGATGCGCGCGCTGAAGCACAAAACATCGTTGCTCAGACCAAGGCGGAAATTCAGGGTGATCTGAATGATGCGATTGCCAAGGCAGACGCTGAAATCGCGGCCAAGGCCGCCGAGGGTGAAAAAGCAATTGCCGAAATTCGGGCCAACGCGCTTGAGAGCGTGAAGGTTGTCGCGAAGGACACCACCAAGGAAATCGTCTCGGCGATGGGTGGTAAGGCAGATGCCAAGTCAGTAACGGCTGCCGTCACCGCACGGATGAAGGGGTGAGACCATGCGCACAACGATTGCAACTCTGATCGCCCTGAGCGCCGCAAGCCCCGCATTTGCAGCATCCGGACCGTTCTTTTCGCTCGCCAACTCCAACTTTGTGGTGCTGATCGCGTTCCTGCTCTTTGTGGGCGTTCTGCTGTATCTCAAAGTGCCCTCCCTTCTGGGCGGCATGCTGGACAAACGCGCCGAAGGCATCAAATCCGATCTCGACGAGGCCCGCGCCCTGCGTGAAGAGGCCCAGACCGTCTTAGCTGGATATGAGCGCAAGCAAAAAGAAGTGCAGGAGCAGGCGGATCGCATTGTGGCGCAGGCCAAGGAAGAAGCCAAAGCCGCTGCTGAGCAAGCCAAGGCTGATCTGAAAGTGTCGATCGAACGCCGCATGGCGGCCGCGGAAGATCAAATTGCTTCGGCTGAATCCAGCGCGCTGAAAGAAGTGCGGGATCGCGCCGTCTCGATCGCAATTGGTGCCGCCAAGGATGTGATTGCCAAGCAGATGTCTGCGGCGGAGTCGAACAAGCTGATCGATGGTGCCATCGCAGATGTGGACGCCAAGCTGCACTAAGACCTGAGCGCTTGAAATTCGAAATTGGGGAACCCCGGGCCTGAGCGTCCGGGGTTTTCCGTTGGCGATCAGATACAAAACCAATCTAAGTTTTCAGGTGGCTGGAATTCAGCGTGGTTTGCGGTCAAATTTAGGGGCCACAAAAGAAAGGGGGCCGTTGATCCGGCCCCTCAGTCTGTCCTGCCTGGTGTCTTCAGTGAATAGAGAAATGCTGAAATGCCAGTGCGATGTAATCGATTGCAACAGGTATAGGCGACGCGAGATCAGAATCGGTCAACAGAAACTGATTCTATTCTGTCAAAAACGTCGTTTTTCTATCGTTTTAACGGTCAACCGGATGCTTCATCCGTGATCCCGCAGGATATGCCCAGCCAGATATAGCGAGCCGCAGATCAAGATCCGCGCATGGGGGAGTCAGCCACAATCTTTTGCACCGCTTCAAGAGCGTTCTCAGCCGTCGTGGCCGAGAGACCCACGCCGCGCGCAGCCTTAGCGGTTTCATCCGCGGGCAGGGTATTGGCCTCGCCGGGGATGGAAATGGCGATCAGCTGCGCCGCTTCCTGCGCAAGAGGCTTCAGATACCCGGCGATATCTTTGGTATTCAGCATCCCACAGACCAAATGCGTCGGACGGCGCGGTAACGACGCAAGGTGGCGCCCAAGGGCTTGACCCGCAGCGGCATTGTGCCCGCCATCCAGCCATAGCTCAGCCTCAGGTGCGGCATCAATCAGGGGGCCTCTCGCCAGTTTTTGCATCCGGGCGGGCCAGGACGCGGTGGTAACAGCGGCTTCGCAGGCCGCTTCATTCAAGCCCAGATGACGCAAGGCGGCCAACGCTGCCCCTGCATTCTCGATCTGGTGCGCGCCGGGCAGGTTGGGCATCGGCAGGTCAAGCAAGCCTCGCTCGTCCTGGAACACCAGACGCCCCCGTTCCGTAAACACATGCCAGTGTTGGCCCTGTGCTATAAGGGGCGCACCGACTTCTGCGGCCCTGGCTTCGATCACATCCATGGCATCGTCCTGCTGGGGGCCAACAACACACGGTATCTGCCGTTTGAGAATACCAGCCTTTTCCGCCGCGATTTTTGCAAGTGTATTGCCGAGGAACTGTTCGTGATCGATCGACACAGGCGTGATCACGGTTAGCGCAGGGTTGGCGATGACGTTTGTGGCGTCCAACCGCCCGCCCAGACCCACTTCGAGCAGGGTAAAATCCGCAGGCGTTCGCGACATTGCCAGCAAGGCAGCACAGGTCGTGATTTCGAAATAGGTGATCGCCTCTCCGTTGTTCGCAGCATAGCATTCGTCCAGCACAGCCATCAATTCTGGCTCGGAAATCAATTCACCCGCCAGCCGAATTCGCTCGTGAAACCGCGCCAGATGGGGCGAGGTATAGGCATGCACGTGATGGCCCGCCGCTTCCAGTCCCGCACGTATCATGGCTTGGGTCGATCCCTTGCCATTGGTGCCCGCCAGATGAATGACAGGGGGTAGATTGTCCTGCGGATTACCCAATGCGTCCAGCAGACGCCAAACGCGGTCTAGTGTGAGATCGATGATTTTGGGGTGCAGCGCCATCATCCTGTCGAGGATGATGTCAGACGTGCCGGCCGTCATTTTTTTGCAGTCTTCTTGTCGGCCGGAAGTTCCGTTGCGGCCGGATCGGGTGTTTGTTCCGATGGATCAGGGGCGGGTAGATCGCCTTTCACTGCCGGGGGAGGCCCAACAGCATGCGCGTTATGGTGATCAACTCGTCCCGCATTTGTGGACGCGGTGTGACGCGGTCGAGCATGCCGTGATCCAACAAGTATTCCGCACGCTGGAACCCTTCGGGCAGCTTTTCGCGAATGGTTTGTTCAATCACCCTTGGCCCGGCAAAACATATCAGGGCATTGGGCTCGGCAATGTGGACATCACCCAGCATCGCGTAGCTGGCGGTCACGCCGCCGGTCGTGGGATGCGTTAGCACCACAATGTAAGGCAGGCCTGCTTCTTTCAGCATCTGGACGGCCACCGTGGTCCGGGGCATCTGCATCAGGCTCAGAATGCCCTCCTGCATGCGCGCGCCGCCCGCCGCGGAAAACAGGATCAACGGGCGTTTGAGGCGCACGGCCTCTTCGGCGGCGGCAATGATCGCGTTGCCCACATACATGCCCATCGACCCGGCCATAAAGCTAAAATCTTGTGCCGCAGCGACGATGGGCGTCCGCCCGATTTCGCCCGTGGCGACCAGCATGGCGTCCGGCTCACCGGTCGACTTTTGCGCGGCTTTCATGCGTTCCGGATATTTCTTTTGATCGCGGAATTGCAGCGGGTCTGCGGTGGGCGCAGGGACGGCGACATCGCTGAAAATGCCCCCGTCGAACAGGGCCTTCAAGCGTTCACGTGGGGTGATCACCATGTGGTGGCCGCACCCGGTACACACCATCAGGTTTTCGCTGAGTTCGCGGTGGAACAGCATGGTGCCGCATTCGTCACACTTGGACCACAGGTTTTCGGGCATCTCGCGGCGCGAAAAGATCGAATTGATCCGAGGGCGCACGTAGTTGGTGATCCAATTCATCGAAAGAGGGTCCAGTTCGTCATGTTTCGGATCAGAAATAAGCGTGCGTGTCGGGAATTGCAATCAACGACGCAGTGCTACGCGTGCGGCCAGCCAACTGCAGAGCAGGATCATTAAATCCAGCGGTGCCCAAACATAAAGCTCATCCGGGGAGGCGAGCGAAAACGGGAAAGTATAGAGCGACAAACCATCAAAATTCCCCTCTGGGGCGGCCACAGCGATGGCGCTGAAATTATTGACCATGTGCAATGCAATAGCCGGACCTAACGTGCCCGACCGGGCCGTCAAATCGGCGGCTACAATACCAAAAATCGTGGCCCACGCGAAAACGACCAGCGCATTGGCCTGCGGTATTTCAGGATCGTAATGAAGGAACCCGAAAAGCACGGACGGCGCTACGATCCAGACCGCCGGATTGGAAAACCGCGCGGCCAGCTGGCTCTGAATATACCCGCGAAACGCAATTTCTTCTGCGGAGGTTTGAATAAGCAAACCAAGAAGAGACAAAGGCAGCAATAGCAACCACTGCCCCGCCGCCAGATTGGGTGTGACTGACAACCCATCCGGCAGTGGCATCAAGGCTGTAACGGCGAAGAGGATCATCAAAGCCAGACCCACCCGCCGGAACTGTTTGACCGCCAAAACCGTTGGTCCAATCAAGGAGCCAAGACCACGTTGATGAAGTACCCGCAGGGTGATCGCGATTGATATCGTGAGCAGCGCGAAGAAAAAGAGGTTCACCAGAACGCCCATCGGGGTTCGGGCGGTCTCAAGCTCGTCAGAGAAAGAGGCCCATCCGCCGCCCGGTAATAGCGCGCCCAACAGGAAGGACAGCATGTAGACCAGAACGATATAGGTCAGCACCGTCATCACCAAGCCGGTTGCAAGCAAATGCACGCGTGCGGTTGGGCGGGCGGGGGCGATCAGATGTTCATAAGGGTCATACCGCATAAGAGCGACCCTAGGACCGTGCGCGACCATGCGCAATCGCGCAAGGCCTTGTGGCACGTCTTCAATCCCGCTTGCCCAATGGCTGTCCGTGTCCTAGACCGATGCAGACAATTTTCCACGAGGCCTCGCCATGACAAAATTCGACAAAGCCAAGCTCCCTAGCCGTCACGTAACCGAAGGGCCCGCCCGTGCGCCGCACCGGTCTTACTATTATGCGATGGGCATGAGCGAGGAAGAAATCCATCAGCCGTTGATCGGCGTGGCCACCTGCTGGAACGAGGCAGCACCGTGCAACATCGCGCTCAATCGTCAGGCGCAGTCGGTCAAGATGGGCGTCAAGCACGCCAGCGGTACGCCGCGCGAATTCACCACCATCACCGTAACCGACGGGATCGCGATGGGCCATGAGGGCATGCGCTCTTCTTTGGCATCGCGTGAGGCAATTGCCGACACGGTTGAGCTGACCATGCGCGGTCATTGCTATGACGCGCTTGTTGGCCTGGCGGGCTGTGACAAATCCCTGCCCGGTATGATGATGGCGATGGTGCGCCTGAATGTACCGTCCGTTTTCCTGTATGGCGGGTCCATCCTGCCAGGCCGTCTCGATGGCAAGGACGTAACGGTGCAGGATGTGTTCGAGGCCGTCGGTCAAAACCAGGCTGGCAACCTCAGCGAATGTGAGCTTGAGAAGCTTGAAAAGGTCGCCTGCCCCTCGGCGGGTGCCTGTGGCGGCCAGTTCACCGCAAACACCATGGCCTGCGTGTCCGAAGCGATCGGGTTGGCCCTGATGAATTCCTCCGGCGCACCTGCGCCTTATGAAAGCCGGGATCAATATGCCGAAGCCTCAGGCTCCGCCGTAATGACGCTGCTTGAAAAAGGTATTCGGGCGCGTGATGTGGTCACGCGCAAAGCATTGGAAAATGCAGCGCGTGTCGTGGCGTGCACCGGCGGATCGACCAATGCAGGGCTGCACCTACCAGCGATCGCCCATGAGGCCGGAATCGAGTTTTACCTTGATGATGTCTGCGACATTTTCAAGGACACGCCCTATTTCGTTGATCTCAAACCGGGCGGTCAGTTTGTGGCCAAAGACCTCTACGAAGTGGGTGGCGTGCCGGTCGTGATGAAGGAATTGCGCAAAGCAGGCCTGATCCACGAAGACTGCATGACCGCCGATGGCATCACCATGGGCGAAGCGCTCGACAAGATCACGCGCGAGGCGGATGGCCGCGTGATCTATCCCGTCGAAACACCGCTCACGAAAACCGGCGGTGTCGTTGGTCTCAAGGGGAACGTGGCCCCGTCCGGCGCCATCGTCAAAGTCGCAGGCATGAGCGAAGAACAGCAGGTATTCACCGGCCCCGCACGCGTCTTCGAATGCGAGGAGGATGCTTTTGCTGCCGTGCAGGAGCGCTCTTACAAAGAAGGCGAGGTGCTTGTGATCCGCAACGAAGGCCCCGCGGGTGGCCCCGGCATGCGCGAAATGCTGGCGACCACTGCTGCGCTTAGCGGCCAGGGTATGGGCAAGAAAGTAGCCCTGATCACCGATGGTCGTTTCTCGGGTGCCACACGTGGTTTCTGTGTCGGTCATGTTGGCCCGGAAGCGGCCCATGGCGGCCCGATAGCCCTGTTGGAAAACGGGGACATGATCACCATTGATGCCCTCAAGGGCGAGATCAGTGTAGCGGTGAGCGATGAGGATATGGCCAAACGCAAAGCGGCATGGCCCGGCCCGCGAGAGACGATTTACGCCTCCGGTGCGCTCTGGAAATATGCGCAGCTGGTGGGCGAAACCTATAAAGGGGCTGTCACCCACCCCGGTGCTGTCGAAGAACGCCATATCTACGCTGACCTCTGATCTGCGAATGGCCCGGCAGCACAGTTGCCGGGTCTTCAAATCAGCTCGATTACAATTTCGTGAAGCGATCCCAAGGTGGATAGTAAGCCATCCGGTGAATTCCTATATTGGTCCAAACATTCCGCAGGGCAGTCAGGAAGAAAAACCATGTCACACAAGGTATTCACGCGTCGCGCGGCCGTTTTGAGCGGCATCTCGGCCTTGGCCGCACCTACATTGGTGCGCGCGCAGGACGCCAGCGCAAATCGCCGGAACGCATCCTCTTTCCTCACGCGCCATTGGAGTGATCATTTCGACACGCTTGGCAAAGGGGCGATTGTCGCTGATATTAGCAGTCGTGCATTGCATTACTGGGGACCGGACGACGAGACATATCGGCTCTATCCGTCTTCGATCCCGAAAACCGAAGAACTGACGCGCCGTGGTTACACGAAAGTGGTGCGTAAGAAAGTCGGCCCAAGCTGGACGCCGACCGCCTCGATGCGCGAACGCGATCCTTCACTGCCTGAATTTATGCCACCGGGCGAGGGCAATCCGTTGGGCACCCACGCCCTGTATTTGTCGTGGCCTGCGTATCTGATCCACGGCACACATGACACGCGCAAGATCGGTCGCATGTCATCGTCCGGGTGCATCGGGCTCTACAACGAACATATCGCGGCGCTTTTTGCCGAAGTGGACGTTGGAACCCAAGTGCTGCTCTTGTAAATCGACCTCGGGTCGCCCCCCCAACCGCTTGTCATTGGCGTTGACCGGCCCTCAGCCGGTGCTGTGGGATTTGGATCTATCTTCCAACGAATAGGGTGGATTGTTTCCAAATCATGGTTAATGCTATGGAAGGGCGACTTGGGGCAGACTGGGACGGAACCAGGGCAAGATGGATCCGCAATGATAAAACTACGCAGTGCTTTATTGGACTGGGCGCGTCACAAACGTGAATTGCGCCGGTGGAGCCGTGTGGCCCGTGATGCGCCAAAACTGCGTCATTCCTTACTGCGATCTGAGCGTGCGCGCGCCCGTAAGCTTATGTATTCACTCAACGAAGTTGTGTCAGTTGCGGATAATCGGTTGGCATTGCCGATGATCGGCTCCAACGCGTTCCCCAAGCCCCATGGTACAGACTGGTCGTGGCGTCCGTCTTTATGGCGCGAGCCGCTTTCCAACCCCGGAATGTCTTCGGTGGAAAGCAAATCCATGTTGGGCGACGAAGTAACACTGTTTCATGATTGTGCACATTCCGAGCTCACTTTGCGCCAATTGCGTAACAGTCGTGAGGCGGATTTGGCCCCGTTCGGCTTACGTATGGATGTTTTCAGCTTTGACGGTTCGTTTCTGTCTCTGGTGTTGGATTTGCCGTTCGAAGCGGTTGACCGTTTGACCCGGAACCACCTGATCCGCATGGATACGATTGTGGAACTGGAAAAGCCGCTGGAAATTTTTGCCCGTCTCAACATCAAACACGGGCCCAATACCGAACAGATCGTGCGCGAACTGCCCTTGCATGAAACCGATGTAATGGTCGAGTTTGATCTGGCCTATAGCCAATTGAATGAGAAACGCATTGAGCGCGCCTGGATCGATCTGATTTTTGAAAACCCGCAGATGAGCCAAGTGATCCTGCGCGATCTGACTTTTGGCCGCCGTCCACGGGCCGAGTTTTGACGGAGGCACTTATGCGAGATCTCACATTGACCAAAACGCGCCTGTTTGAAGGCGTATGGGAGGGGGTGCTGACCCATGAAGGGGAAGGCAACTATCAGCCTGAGATCGAAGTTACACATTTGCAAAAGCCTGTTCCCGGTGTGCAAGTCACGGAAAAACCGGCGGAAAACCTGTGGGTCTTGCGGGTACCGATCCCGGTCGAGATGATCGCGGATGGTGTGCAGACGTTCGTCATCTGCGATAAGCGCAGCGGTGAAATGCTGGACAGCTTCGCCCTGATGTCTGGCGACGCGCTAAGCTACGATATTCGCGCAGAGGTGGCGCTTCTGCGCGAAGAGCTGGACCTGCTCAAGCGCGCCTTCCGACGGCACTGTCTCGAAACCACTTAGGCTCGCAGGTCATTTCTCGCTTCTGACAACGCGTAGCTATTTCGCTGGTGGGCCAGAGACCTCCCAGTTTTCGATGATGTCCATGGCGTCCTGAGCCGTTTCGACAAACCGGAAGAGATCAAGATCTTCGGGCGAAATGGTGCCCGCGTCAGCCAGTGCTTCCCAATTGATGATCGAGCGCCAGAACTCTTCACCAAAGAGCAGGAAAGGCACGGGGTTCATCCGATCCGTTTGAATCAGAGTCAACGCCTCGAAGGTTTCGTCCAAAGTGCCAAACCCGCCCGGAAAGACACAAATCGCTTTTGCGCGCATCAAGAAGTGCATTTTGCGAATGGCGAAATAGTGGAAGTTGAAGCACAGATCGGGCGTCACATATTCATTGGGCGCCTGTTCATGGGGCAAAACGATGTTAAGGCCGATTGATTTGCCGCCTGCATCATCCGCTCCACGGTTGCCGGCCTCCATGACGCCCGGGCCGCCGCCCGTCACAACAACATTCTCGCGGCCATAGCTGGCCATGGATTTTTCTGTCATCAACCGGGCAAATTCCCGGGCTTCATCGTAGTAATGCGACAGATCAGCCAGCGTCTTTGTCCGGGCCTCATCCTTTTTGGACGGTTCGGGAATCCGGGCGCCGCCAAACAAAACCACTGTGCTTTCGATACCGCTTTCGTTGAGGATCATCTCGGGCTTGAGCAGCTCCAATTGCAACCGTACCGGCCGCAATTCATCGCGGCACATGAAATCCTGATCGTCGAACGCCAACCGGTAGGCGGGCGCACGGGTTTGGGGCGTATCGGGCACTTGTTCCACAGTTGAGCGGTCGGAATGTGCGTCGCGGAACTGGCTACGGCGGTCGTCTTTCATGGGTGGGACATCCTTGCTTGGGTATCTTCTGTAAGGGGTATAGGTTCTCTGTGGACTTGACCAGTGAAGGGCGTGAAATGGACTGGAAAGATAAAATATCCGAAGCGGCAGAGCGCATACGCGGCCATGTCAGACAGACGCCTGTTATCAAGGCGGATGTGCCGGGCGTGGCGCATCAGGTGACGTTCAAGTTGGAGCATCTGCAGCATACCGGCAGCTTTAAAGCACGGGGTGCTTACAATTCATTGCTGAGCGGTCCGGTGCCACAGGCGGGTTTGGTGGCGGCTTCGGGTGGCAACCACGGTGCGGCGGTTGCCCATGCGGCCCAGCATCTGGGTCATGTGGCGCAGATTTTTGTGCCTGAAAACGCAGGCCCCGCAAAAATCGCGCTTATTGAACGGTGCGGCGCAAAACTGACGGTTGTGCCGGGGGAATATGCGAATGCGCTCAATATGGCGCGAGAGGTGGAAGAGGCCAGTGGCGCGATGCAGATCCACGCGTATGACGCGCCCGCGACGGTGGCGGGGCAGGGCACCTGCATGGCGGAATGGGAAGCACAAGGTTTGGATGCGGACACGGTGATGATTGCCGTTGGCGGTGGCGGTTTGATTGCGGGGTCGTTGGCCTGGTTGAACGGTACGCGCAACGTCGTCGCGGTTGAGCCGGAAACTTGCCAAACCTTGTATGCGGCCCAAAATGCAGGGGATCCGGTGGATATTGCCGTGTCGGGCATCGCCGCAAATGCGTTGGGAGCCCGCCGTATTGGTGGAATTGGTTTTGAGATTGCGCAGAAATTTGGCATCAAAACGGTTCTGGTGAATGACGAAGAGATTACCGCGGCGCAGCGATGGCTGTGGCAGGCGATGCGCCTGTTGGTGGAACCTGCCGGGGCGGCTGCATTAGCGGCATTGATGTCGGGCGCCTACACGCCGGCACCCGACGAGCGGGTTGCGATCTTGCTCTGCGGTGGGAACATCGCGCCTGAGCCTTTGACGTAAAAGCCGCGCTCGGGCGGTCCCGCCCGCCCAAACCCCATGCCCTCGCGCGTCTTTGCTGCCGCGGTTTGCCCGCACGTGGTCGCATTGCGCATCGCGACGGGGCATCTTATAGGCGATGACAGAACATATCTGATCACCGCAAGGGAGCCCCGTCATGTCGAACGCACAGCTTGAAACAGCCATCGAAGCCGCATGGGATGTGCGCGATACCATCAATACCGACACGACCGGTGAAACGCGCGAAGCCATCGAAGACACGCTGCATGCGCTGGACAGCGGCACATTGCGTGTGGCCGAGCCCCGCGACACCGGTGAATGGCATGTCAATCAATGGGCCAAAAAGGCCGTTCTCTTGTCGTTCCGCCTCAATGACATGGCGATCATCGAGGGTGGTCCGGATAATGCTGGGTGGTGGGACAAAGTGCCTTCGAAATTCGATGGCTGGAACGAGAGCCAGTGGCGCGATGCAGGGTTCCGTGCGGTGCCGGGATCAATCGTTCGACGCTCGGCCTTTGTGGCGCCGGGCGTGGTGCTGATGCCGAGCTTTGTGAACATCGGTGCCTATGTTGACGAGGGATCGATGGTTGACGGATGGGCGACTGTGGGCAGTTGCGCTCAGATTGGGAAGAACGTGCACCTGTCGGGCGGCGTTGGAATTGGCGGCGTGCTGGAACCGATGCAGGCGGGCCCCACGATTATCGAAGACAATTGTTTTATCGGCGCGCGCTCTGAAGTTGTTGAAGGCTGCATCGTGCGCGAAGGCTCGGTTTTGGGCATGGGCGTGTTCATCGGACAGTCCACCAAGATTGTCGATCGTGAGACAGGTGAAGTGTTTTATGGCGAAGTGCCCCCCTATTCGGTTGTAGTGGCCGGTTCGATGCCGACCAAGAACAATATCAGCCTTTACTGTGCTGTGATCGTCAAACGCGTGGATGAGAGAACCCGCTCCAAGACCGGCATCAACGAGTTGTTGCGTGACTGACAAACCCAAGAAAAAGTCCCGCCAGCAGGCATTTACCCTGCTGGTGGAGATCGGCCGCAAGGAAGGTGACGGGTTGGACGCGAAAGCGACCGGCGCCGCTCTTGTGATCTATGCCAGCGGTATCGACGAAGCCGAAGCGGTGCGCGAGACAGTTGCCATCCTCAAGCAAGCCGATACGGCGCCGCTTGATGTCACGGGGTATGGCACATTGGATGAGCGTCTGGCAGAAGGCCATGAGATCAGCGATGAGGAGCGCGGCCTGATGCAACGCGCCTTGGACGAAAACGCCGTGATCGTCGCGCAGGTATCCCCGTTTTACGATTGACCCCTGCGAACAATCCTATGCAGCGCGGTGCATGGCCAATGTAATGGCTTCGAAAGGTTTCAGGACCGGCCATATCGGTTGTGGATGCTCTGGCAGATGTGATCTGTTTGCACCCGCCAACACACTTGCGTTCAACTGATCCGGTTTGCGCCGCAACCGACCGACAAACAGGCTCTCCACCTCGCACCCGGCGGCAATGATCGCCTCATGTCCTGGCAGCAATATGTGGTGATACGTCATGAGATCGGGACTGTCCGCGAAACGGGTGGATATGCCGTTCACAAGATGCCATGCCGGTGCCAATACGGCCTCTTTACCGAACATGTACTCAACTTCGGAGCCCCCCATCACCAGTCGTTGCTGCGGGGCCAGTACAACGTCGCGGTAGAGCCCGAAATACGGCGCGCGGATCAAAACGGGCCGGAAACTGCCGCGTGCGGGCACTGTGCGGCTGACGGTTTGAAGCACAGGCACAACGGTGCCATCCGCCGTCAGAACCAGATCACCGCGCCGCAGCCGATCGGCAAAAGTTGAACCCCGGGGCGTCGCGATCGGCACGCTTCCGGCCAATCCCGGCATGGGACCGACCGGCTCGATCCGCGAGGATACCGCGATGAAGTCGACCTCGTCATGCAGTTCTCGTTGGCGAGGGTCCGTGATGACATTATGCATGTCGCTCAGCGGAATGGGATGTGGCGGGTCCAGCATCACCGTATGTATTTTGTCTGTTTCCGGCTGCTCCAGCGTGAGGCGTGCCCATTTTCCTGGCGCGTCCCAGCAATAGGTCAGGCGCAAGACGCTGATCCGGTTGTTGGGGTCGTGGGGCAGCGTCACATGACGCACATCATCGCCTTGCGTTTCGACCAGAATGATGCCGCCTCCGGGCAGCATTTGTAGAGAGAAAGCGCCGATCCACGGATAGTGCCGACGGAAAGAAAGCAGGGTTTGTGGTCTCTTGGCCGGTGTAAGATGAGTTTCCAACATCAAGGTGCCACGCGGCATCAGTGTTTCGGGATCCCGCGGGTTGCCATCATGGCGGGCATTGGCGCCAAGGCCGCGCTCATCGAATCGACTGCCGATCTGATCGGCGATGCCAATCCAACCCATCCTAGGCGACCTTTGTGCCGGTCATGAGCAATTGCGCCTCGTAGCGTTTCAGCGTGCGTCGGGCCGCGGGGCTGTAGCCGGCACCTGTCTCAGGGTCGATTTCGGGAAAGAGGGTGCAAATCTCCTGCACGATTTCGGCTTCAAAACTTTTTGCAGTCTGTGGCCCCGGCAGGAAGCTTTCGGTTTCCAGACCCTCCGAAAACACCACCTGATGACGATCAAAAAGGATATGTACGTAGTCCACGCTACCGCCCTCCACGCGGCGGACGGACCGGTCATTGACCAGATCGCGGGCGGCGACCAAAACCTCTGCCTCGCCGAACAACAGCTCGGCCAGACTGTCGCGGATCAAAACCCGGTGCAGCGGCGACAACAAGAGCTCGCGGTGACTGCCAAAGGTTTTTGCAGCAATGCGGATTGGGGCAAAATCACCCACGGCGTCAACGCGCCGTTGCCCGATCCAGCGCAAAGGCTGCGCACCGTCATCTTGCGTCATCACCAGATCACCCGGTTCCAGGTGATCCACAGGAACTTCACCATCTGGTGTGCGGATCAGCGTGCCTGCCACAAAACACGGGATCGATGACACGGTGACAAAACCGACATCTGTCGCGCCGGTCGTGCTCGAAACCTCGTAGGTGAAATTGACATCTTCAACATCGCCGTCGCCCACGATGGTAATCGTGCCATCACCGTTCACCGTGATCTGTTGACCGCTGCCCAACGTAATTATCGAACCTGCCGTTACGGATTGGCCGTTGATTTCGGTGATCGTCAGCGTGCCGCCGGTATTGTTGATGTCATTGCCCAACAGGTCGATGGTCTTGGACCCGGTCGGGAATAGATTCGAGCTGTCATCCGTGGCCACGAGTGTGGTCTGTATGCTGTCACCGGCAATGAGAAGAGTGGAATCGTAACGATTGTCGGCCACGTCCGCGATACCGATCCGGATCGAATTGAGATCGCCACTATTGACCGGAATGGTCAATGTCATGGTGACGGTAAAGCCGTCCATTTCAGTGTTGAACTGATCGGCCGTGTTATCAATGAACAGGTTGCCGTTGCTGCCCGAATTCACATTGTTGGGATCAATGTCACCATCGCCGACGGCCAGATCCACCTGTGTCCCGTTGATCCAGACGCCCACAAAATCCTGAAACTGACCGTTGGTGAATTCGGGATATTCTTCAGATGAAAAGACGAATTGCATCGTCATCACATCGCCGGTCGGGATGAAATCGACGTCTATGTAGGAGGCATCGAAAGTCGAAGTACCAGCTGCGGCGTTGAAGAATGGGTCGTTGTTGGGGCCACTGGAATTTGTGGTCGTGCCCGTGCGCAGGTTGGATTGTGACGCGTTGTTGGTGAAACCGCGCAGATCGCCAGTGGAAAAGAGTACGCCCGTATCGCCGGGTGTAACATTTGGCGAAATGGCGTCGCCGTTCGTGTAAATGCCCGACGAATCCCGGTCGCCCGTGTAAGACGCGGTGACAACGGTCACGCCGTCGCCGAAAATCGCCTCTGCCATCTGCGTCGCAGTGGCATTTCTATTGATCGGTAACTCTGTACCTGCAACCATCTACTGCCCCAACCCATATGTTGGAGACAGCGCAAAACGCCAGCGTGACAGGGTTTTCCCTGCCTTATTTTATTTGGACAATCTGATTGCCCGCTCGATATGGGGCCTTTGCGGCCCTGCTGATTTTGCCCTGCCTCGGGTCATTTATTAAGGACTGGTTAGCAAATAAAGCGGCACCTGTTAAGGTTTAAAATCTGAACATCTGCACAATCTGGAAATATGCGATTTTTTTGTGGCATTTGCGCTTTGCAGAAATCCGCGCTAGGCCGCAAAGAGGTAAGAAAAGCTGTGAGCGATCATGTCCCAAAGCCCTGTTGATCCCGTTGAGTTGACCGCTGCCCTGGTACGATGCCCGTCTGTGACACCACAGGAAGGGGGTGCGCTTGTCCTGTTGGAAAAACGGCTGGAACAGGCAGGGTTTGACTGCACACGGGTTGATCGGAACGGGATATCCAACCTCTTTGCCCGGTGGGGCGATAAAGATGCTGCCAAGACTTTTGGGTTCAACGGCCACACCGATGTGGTGCCTCTGGGTGACGAAGCCGCATGGAGCATGCCACCTTTCGGGGCTGAGATCAAAGACGGCAAGCTTTGGGGCCGTGGATCAACGGACATGAAGTCAGCCGTTGCGGCCTATGTGGCGGCGGCAATCGATTTTACCCACGAGATGCCAGCAGATGGCGCATTGGTAATTGCGATTACCGGTGATGAGGAAGGTGACGCCGTGGATGGAACCGTTGCGTTGCTGGATTGGATGAACGCCAACGATGAAGCGATGGATGTGTGCCTTGTGGGGGAGCCGACCTGTCCTGATGTGATGGGCGACATGATCAAGATCGGGCGGCGCGGATCCTTGTCGGCGTGGTTCACGGTTACTGGCGTGCAGGGGCATGCCGCGTATCCGCACCGGGCGCGGAACCCGATGCCCGCGATGGCACGTTTGATGGACAGGTTGTCATCACGCGTGTTGGATGAAGGCACAGACCATTTCGATCCCTCCACGCTGGCCGTTGTGACAATCGACACGGGCAACCCGACAACCAACGTCATCCCGGCGGAATGCAGTGCAACCGTCAATATTCGCTTCAATGACGCTCATAACAGCCAAAGCCTGATCGACTGGATGCAACAGGAGCTGGACGACGTCAGCGCGGCATTCGATGTTAGCGGAGCGATGAATGTCAAAGTGTCCGGTGAAAGCTTTGTGACGCCTCCGGGCGATTTGTCGGATTTGGTGGCCGCTGCGGTTGAGGCGGAAACCGGTATTGTGCCGGAGCTTTCGACAACCGGGGGCACGTCCGACGCCAGATTTATCAAGGACCATTGCCCGGTGGTTGAATTTGGCCTTGTCGGCCAGAGCATGCATCAGGTGGATGAACATGTCGTGGTCGAGCAGATTAGCCAGTTGAAATCGGTTTATACTCGCATTCTGCGCGATTATTTCGCCTGAGATCATGCATCCCACGCTGGTTGTCATGCTAAAAGAACCACGTCCCGGACGCGTCAAAACCCGTCTTGGTCGCGATATCGGCATGGTCGGCGCATCCTGGTGGTTTCGTCACCAAGTTCAGCGATTGCTGCGAGAGCTAGAGGACCCGCGTTGGCGCCTGCTGCTTGCCGTTGCACCGGACCATGCTGGCCTGATGTCCCGCGTGTGGCCGGCGCATTTGGCACGTTTCCCACAAGGACCGGGTGATTTGGGCGCGCGAATGGGCCGTTTGATGCAAGAGCTTCCGCCGGGCCCGGTTTGCATCATCGGCGGTGATATTCCAGGCATCCGCAAGTCCCATATCGCCCGTGCGTTTGCGACATTGGGCGGGCATGAAACCGTTTTCGGGCCCGCGCCGGATGGCGGATACTGGTTGGTGGGCATGAAACGTATCACCGTCCCGGCAGGTGTGTTCAAAAACGTGCGCTGGTCCACGGAACATGCGCTCGCGGATAGCATGGCCAGTATGGCGGGGCTACGGATTGCACAGATAGATATGTTGCGCGATGTAGATACCGTTGCTGATCTTTGAGCCCGCTGGTGCCAACTGGAGTTCGCGATCGCTCACGCTGGTTGGCATGCGTTCAGGGCACGCAGCCCTTGGGGTTTCACCCCAAACCCTGACCCGCCGCACGGGTCTTTCCTGCGTGGTACACCCCTCGTTTTCATGTTAGGCGTGGGGCATGAGCAAGATGCCGACAAAAGATGAAATCCTGCAGTGGATTTCCGACAACCCGACCCTGACCTCGAAACGCGATATTACCCGTGCCTTTGGCATCAAAGGGGCGGCGCGGATCGATTTGAAACGTATGTTGAAGGAGCTCGAGGCGGAAGGGCATCTGCAGAAGCGCAAGAAAACCTACCGCGACCCCGATAAATTGCCGCCTGTCAGCGTGTTGCAGGTTTCGGGCCAGACGCCCGACGGCGATTTGATTGCGCAGCCCATGGAATGGCAGGGGGAAGGCAGTGCACCAACGGTTCTTCTTGTCGCAAAAGCCAGTGATCCCGCTTTGGGTGAGGGTGACCGCATCCTTGCCCGCCTGACCGAAATTCGTGGTGAAGCGCACCAGTATGAGGGGCGGTTGATCCGGCGCATCGGCACAAATCCGTTGAAGGTGCTGGGCATTTTCCGCAAGCGGACCGAGGGCGGTCGGATCATGCCGATCGACAAGGGTGACAGCAAGGAATGGGAGGTTCTGGGGGACGCGACTGGTGGGGCCAAGGATGGCGAGTTGGTCGAGGCTGAACAGGCCGGCCCAAAGGGGCGCATGGGGCTGCCGCGCGCGCGTGTCGTGCAGCGGTTGGGAGACCCGTCTGCCCCCAAAGCCGTATCTTTGATTGCCATTCACCAGCACGGCATCCCGGATGATTTTTCCGACGACGTGATTGCGGAGGCGGACGCCATGACACCCGCCGGTCTGGATGGTCGCGAAGACCTGCGTGATATGCCGTTGATTACCATTGACCCGGCGGATGCACGTGACCACGACGATGCCTGTTTTGCCCACGCGGATGACGATCCCAAGAACGCAGGGGGGCACGTAATCTGGGTCGCGATTGCGGATGTCGCCCATTACGTCACATCGGCAAGTGCCCTTGACCGCGAGGCACGAAAACGCGGGAATTCCAGCTATTTTCCGGACCGCGTGGTGCCAATGCTGCCGGACCGGCTCTCGGGTGATCTCTGTTCTCTGCATGAAGGCGTGCCACGTGCCTGCATTGCCGTGCGCATGCAGGTCAACGCCCATGGCGAAAAGATCGGGCACCGGTTTCACCGCGGCCTGATGAAATCGCCTGCCTCGCTGAACTATCAAGAGGTTCAAGCGGCGATGGATGGCGCGCCCAATGAAAAATGCGCGCCGTTGATGGAGGATGTGATCCGCCCGCTATATGCCGCCTATGACGCACTCAAGGACGCGCGAAAGAACCGGCAACCGCTCGATCTCGATCTGCCGGAACGCAAGGTTGTTCTGAGCGAAGATGGTGTGGTGGAAAGCGTGAAATTCAGCGAGCGGCTCGAGGCGCACAAACTGATCGAGGAGTTCATGGTGTTGGCCAATGTGGCTGCCGCAGAGACTCTGATCGCTAAAAAAACACCGCTGCTTTTCCGGGTCCACGAAGAGCCACCACCTGAAAAACTCGACAGTCTGCGCGAAGTGGCCGAAGCCGCGGGTCTGGTGCTGGCCAAGGGGCAGGTGCTGAAAACCGCGCATCTCAATGCGCTGTTGCACGCCGCGCAAGACACAGATCATTCAGAGCAGATCAACATGTCGACCCTGCGCGCCATGACACAGGCCTATTATGCGCCTGCGAATTTTGGCCATTTCGGGTTGGCCCTCAAGGCCTATGCGCATTTTACCTCACCAATCCGGCGCTATGCCGACCTGATCGTGCATCGGGCACTGGTGACGGCGCATGGCTGGGGGGATGACGGCCTGAGCCAGGCGGATCAGGATCAACTTGACGGCACTGCGGCGCATATCAGCGATACCGAACGCCGTTCCATGATGGCCGAACGCGACACGAATGATCGTTACCTTGCTGCGTTTCTGTCCGAACGGTTGGGCGAAGATTTCAGTGGCCGGATCAGTGGCGTGGCCAAGTTTGGCGCCTTTGTGCGGCTGGATGAAACCGGGGCCGATGGGTTGATCCCGGTGCGCAGTCTGGGACGCGAATTTTTCAATTTTGACCGGGACAGCGCCACGCTGACGGGTTCCGATACAGGCGTAACCATCGGGCTGGGTCAGCGGGTGACTGTGCGCCTGGCCGAAGCCGCACCGGTAACAGGCGGCTTGGCGCTTGATCTGATCAGCCTTGATGGCAAGGCAATGCCAAAATCCGACAATGGCCGACGCGGTGGGCCGGTGAAACGCCGTCTCAAGAGTGCGAAACGCAAGTCCGACAAAACCAAGCGCAAGGTCAAGCGGCGTCGCTGAGGTGATATGTCAGCGCGTGTCGGACCAGATGCGCCAGACGCTCCGGTTCAATCTGCGCGACATCGTCGAATAACACGGCCCGATTGCCATCTATCCGGTCCCAGCCGGGAAAGGCTTGCGCATAGCTGCTGATGATCGTGCTCTGGCAGTGGGCGAATATGGCAAAAGTCGCATCGCGATGCGGGCCGAGCCTCAGCGTTGATCCTGCACGGTTATGTGTAAGATACGCAGGTTGACCCCATCTAAGTGCTTCTTTCAACGGACCCACTGCAGGAAGCGTTGCCGCGACGTTGAAAATCACCAATCGGAGCGCCATTACACCCTCCTGAACGGGGGGTGTATAAAGGCTGATGACACGGCTCACGTCTGAGGGCGGGGGCGAAATTTTCATGCGTTATCTCGAAATGCGATTTTACGGGAACGTTACGCCTCGCAGATGACAATAACTGTCAGCATGTGCGAAGATACTGCCATCATGACACGCACTCATCGTCTTTTTCAATTGATGCAGGCCCTGCGCAACGCGGCACCGCCAGCGACAGCATCTGATCTGGCCCACACCCTTGGGGTCACGCCGCGCACGATTTACCGCGATATCGATGCTTTGCGTGGGTTAGGGGCGGTGATCGACGGGGCGGCAGGTTTTGGGTACACGCTGATCGAGGATGCGGCCCTCCCCCTCTCAGTTTTGCAGATGAAGAGTTGGAAGCGCTTGTTCTTGGCTTGCGGGAAGTCGGTGAGGTCGGTGATCCCGCTCTTGCAAAGGCAGCGGCATCCGCGATGTCGAAACTGCGTGCACGGCTGCCTGCCAGTCAGGCACACCGGTTGGAACATGCGGTCCTGACGGCACGCCGGTTCGCCCCATTGCCAGAGCCGGGGATTGACGTAACGCAATTGCGCCAGGCCACGTGGGATGAGCGCACGATCAAGTTTGACTATTCCGATGTGGAGGCTCGGCAGACGACGCGCAGTGTGGATCCCTTGTCGATCGTCTATATGCAGGCATCGCATTGTTTGCTGGCCTTTTGTCATCTGCGGCGAGATTTCAGAGCTTTCCGGCTGGACCGTATGCGAAATCTGGATATCACCGATACGTCCTTCCGGCCGCGGCGTGTTCCAATGCTGCGTGAGTGTCTGGCGCAGATGTGTGCATAAGCCACCTTAATCGGCAGAACACCGCACCGCACGATTTTGTGTCCTTTAGATTTGACCGTTTTCCGATTATGCTTGGGAAAAAGAAAACAAAAAGGGCCGAGCAATGCGCATCAGTATTTTGTGGGCCGCGATGGCAGGCACATCTATAGGCATATCGGCGCTGGCAGCAGCACCGGTGGAAACGTCATTGAGGCCGCAAGTCCGGCCTGGCACCCCGACAACGGATGCGGTGATTGTCAGCATCGACGCACCTTTGCGCACGTTGCGGCCTTTAGCACGCCCGTCAGTGCAGTCGACCACGCCCACGCCTGAAATCATCAAAGTCGCGACATCAAACCCCGATTTTGATCGCTGGATCAGGGGATTTCGCGGGCGTGCCTTGAATGCCGGGATATCGGGTCAGACCTTCGACCGAGCCTTCAAAGGTGTGCAGTACAACCCGGATGTGATCAAGAAAGACCGCAATCAGGCGGAATTCAAGCGCCAGATATGGGATTATCTGGACAGTGCGGCGTCTCCTCCGCGGGTGGATGGCGGCAAGAAGGCGTTACGCAAACACCGAAACGCATTGAACCGGATTGAGCAGAGATACGGCGTTGAAAAAGAGGTTGTGACGGCGGTCTGGGGGCTTGAGAGCTATTATGGAACGCGCAAGGGCGACACGCCCTTGATCGGTGCGCTGGCAACGTTGTCCTATGACGGGCGGCGCGGTGCGTTTTTTGAAAAACAACTGATTGCCGCGCTCAAGATCATCCAATCGGGCGATGTCGCGCCACGCAATATGACCGGGTCCTGGGCCGGGGCGATGGGGCATACACAGTTTATTCCCACATCCTATCTGGCCTATGCGGTGGATTTCACCGGCGATGGCAAGCGTGATATCTGGTCGGACGATCCAACCGATGCCTTGGCCTCGACAGCCGCGTATCTAAAGCGGTTCGGCTGGCGCAAAGGGATGCCCTGGGGCGTCGAAGTGCGCGTGCCGCGCGGCAAGAACCCAGGCACAGCCAAACGCATGCCATCGGACTGGGCGTCGCGCGGCATTGTCGGGACCGATGGCCAATCCGTGCGCGACTATGGCGCGGCGCGCATCCTGCAACCGGCGGGCCCCAATGGCGCATCCTTCATGGTCTTTGCCAATTTCGACGTGATCAAGCGCTATAACAACGCCGATGCCTACGCGATTGGCGTGGGGCACCTGTCAGACCGGATTGGCGGCGGCCCCGCGATACAGGCCAGCTGGCCGCGCGGGTACACGCCGGTGACGTTCGAGGAACGCATGGAAGTGCAACGCCTCCTGAAACGCCGTGGCTACAAGCTTGAGAAAATCGACGGCATCATCGGCCCCAACAGCGCCAAAGCCATTCGTCATTTCCAGCAATCGGTGGGTGCCAAACCGGACGGTTATGCCTCAAAAGAAGTTTTGCAACTGCTCAAGACCCGTTAGATGTGATTGAACTTTAAATGAGGTCTGATTGAGCCCAGACTCACCCATGCTGCACGTTGCGCATATGTCAGCATTCTTTGACATGCTAAGGTCGCACCATCGGCAGACACCAGCGGTCTTGCGGCAGAAAATCGGAAAGGTGTCAATTGAGCTCTTCAGCGCGTAAATCGGTCATTCTTGCTGCGGATGTCGTCGGATATTCGCGGATGATGAACGAGGATCATGAAAAGGCGCTAGAGGCCCTTAGATCAGCCCGCGATAAAACCATTGAGCCTTGCATTGTGGCGGAAGGCGGCAAGGTGATCAAAAGGCTCGGAGATGGGTGGTTGGCCGCGTTCGACGCTGGCGCAGACGCATGCGTATCGGCCCTCAAAATCCAAGAACAGTTGACCTCTGATGGTGCCCCAACATTGCGCATCGGTATTCACGACGGCGCGGTCAGTTTTTTGGATGAGGATGTTTTTGGAAGTGGGGTAAATGTCGCATCGCGATTGGAGGCCCTCGCACAGCCCGGCGGCATCGCAATATCCGACATCGTGTTTGCCGACTTGCCGGATGCTCTGAAAATATCGTTTGAGGATGCCGGAGCGCGATCGCTGAAAAATATCACGGATCCGGTCAAGGTTTGGGCGTATGGAGGCATTCCCCCGACCTCGAATGCAACTGAACCAGTTTCTGTACTCTTAAACGACTTTAACGGTCCCTCGGCATCCGGTGACTTCGGCTCAGAGATCCCCGACGCCATCGCTATGGAGCTTGAAAAGTACCGCTGGCTGGACGTCCTCAGAATTGACGGTGATGGTGCAGCTCCGACCTACATTTTGGACGGCACCCTTCGTCGGTCAGGTGACCGGCTACGGGTCACGGCTGCCCTTTCGACAAAAGATGATGGGCGGCGGCTTTGGAACGAGCGATTTGACCGGATCGCCACGGACGGTTTCGAGCTTCTGGATGAGCTTGGTGTGGCCATCGCTTTGCGGGTAAGCGCGGAGATTGACGCATATGAAAAACTACGCGCCGCGATGCGTCCGCCAGAACAACTGAACGCGGCCGAACTCAGTGCCCGGGCCAATGATCTCATGTCATCAGGTCAGCTTGACGCCTTTGAAGAAGCGGATGCCATGCTCACAAGGGCTGTCGCGCTCGAACCTCGGAATCCCTCAGCCCATATTCAGAAGTCTTTTGTCGGCTATCGCAAGGCGATGAGTGGGGCGTGGCCTGTACACGCGACGCTCGAGGTGGCTTTGCAGACCGCAATGGAGGTTGTTCGAATTGATCCAAAAATGCCGGGCGGCAATGTGATGTTGGCAAGCGTGTATGGCATGTTGGGCAAAACGGAGGCTGCGATGGAAGCGGCAGCACAAGTCGAACGGTTGAATCCGAATGCCTGGGGTGCTCCGCATGGTCGATCCATTGCCTATACATTTGCATCCTCCGATTGGGCCGAGACGCACGACCCTGACGCCCTAAACCTCATCGCGGCTGCTGAACGCACGCTGGACCTATCGGAATCGTCCAAATTCCGATCCGGACACCTTTTCTTTTTGGGCGTGGGTCAACTCTTGCACGATGAAGCTGACATGCGGCCCGCAGTTTCCACCTTGGAAAGATCTGCCGGTGCGATTGGCGCGAATTGGTGGCCAAGTCTGTTTCTTGCGTTAGCCGAACTGCGGCGGGGTCAAAAGCCGCGCGCGCAACAGCATGTGTCTGCCGCGCATGTACTGTTCCCGGCACTTTCACGGACCATCATCCAGGACATTTTTGGGAACAGCCGAATCTGGCCCGTCTGGCAAAAGGAAATTGAGCAACTGTCAGACGTCGGCGTGTCGGCCTGACTTGTATCCGCGTTGCTCCGCCACCGGTTCCATGTTCTGAGACGTGCAATGACCAAGACCGGTTTTCTAACAGGGGTTGGGTTTGGCTCTCATTTGCGAAATGGCGCTATGTCCGCAGAGCGGGCTTAGGTTAGGCCAGTTCCGAGCATTGATATTGCGATCGCGCCAGCCATTCGGGGTTGATCTCAATGCCCCATCCGGGCTGATCCGTGACTGTCGCATGTCCGTCCGTGATGCCGTAGGGGTCGGTCACGTAGAGCCCTTCTTGCCACGGGTAGTAGTCTTCACCTTCGATGGAAAACTCCAGGTATTTGCCCGCGCCGGGGATCGCGCGCAGCAGGTGCATGGTGAAGAGCGTGACGAGCGACAGGTTGGCGCAATGCGGCGTGACCGGAAGCCCGGCTGCGTGTGCCATTTTGCAGACCCTCAACGTTCGGGCAATGCCGCCCAGATAGAGGATGTCCGGCTGCACAATGTTAACCGCGCGCATGTCGATCATCCGCCGCCATGTGGGCAGGTCGCAATCCTGCTCCCCGCCAGTCACGTCAATTTCCAGCGCGTCGGTAACCTCTTTGGTCTGCTCCAGCTCCCAATAAGGGCAGGGCTCTTCGTAATGGCAAAACCCGTGATCCTGCAGCATATGACCCACCTCGATGGCGCGCGCAGGTGCGTAACAGGAATTGGCGTCAATCAGCAGATCGGCATCCGGCAGGGCCTTGCGCATTGTCGGGATAATCTCTTCGGTGCGGCCCGGCCATTCATCCTGACCCCGCCCTACTTCAGCCCCGGCGCGGACCTTGAAGGCGGTAAATCCCTTTTCACCCGCCAGCCTTTGCATCCGCGCGGCCTCATCCGCGGGCGTGATGTCGCGCTTCATGGAACTCGCATAGGCGCGGATGTGCCCGGCGCTGCCGCCCAGCAACTCGGCCACCGGCTTACCCGCCACCTTGCCGCGCAAATCCCACAGCGCGGTATCAAATCCAGCCATTGCCCGCCGCAGATAGGAGCCCGGGAATTTATGTTCGCGTTCTGCCACCAGATCCAGAAGGTCATCCAGATCGCTGGTATCCTGCCCCAACACATAGGGCGCCACCTGACGGTGCAGCACCTTACAGGTGATGTCCGAATGATAGGTCGAGACCTGACCCCAGCCTTGGTTGCCGTCGCGGTCGGTGATCCGGACAAAGCCCACGAATTCGTTTGTGAAGGTTTCAATGCGGATCGGCGTCATCAGGCGGCACTCCCTTGGGTGTTGTCTTCGAGTATCATATCGCTGGCCTTTTCGCCCACCATGATGGCGGGTGCGTTTGTGTTGCCCGTGGTGATGGTTGGGAACACTGATGCATCGGCCACACGCAGACCAGTGAGCCCATGGACCCTGAGGCGGCCATCAACCACGGCCTGCGACGGGTCATTGCCCATCCGGCAGGTGCCACACGGGTGAAACACCGTCCAGGCGTTGTCACGGGCATAAGCGCCAAGGTCTGCATCACTGGTCACCGTCGCGCCTGGCATGATTTCGGTATCTATCACACTGGCCAATGCCGGGGCGCTTGCCAGCCGCCGCATCAATTTCAACCCATCAACAGCGGCCTGCCTGTCATCTTCGTTAGCAAGGTAATTCGGGTGTATGTCGGGTTCCGCAAAAGGATCGGCGGAACTGATCCCCAAGTGGCCCCGGCTAGAAGGGCGGCACTGGTTGAACCCCAGCAGGAAGCCGGGAAACGGGTCCGGCGTCATCAGCGGGCGGGTGCCCACCGGCGCACGGGTGTAGCTGAGCGGTGAAAAGTAGAGCTGCAGATCGGGCCCGCCGTCACCGTCATGGGTGCGGACAAACCCGCCGCCTTGGTTGACGCTCAGGCTCAGTGGTCCGGTCCGTTTGATCAGGTATTCCATTCCCACGCGCACCCGGCCCAGCCAAGGGCGCAGCACCTGGTTAAGCGTCGGCACCGTGGCGCGGTAAAGGTTATCGAGCCCCAGATGATCCTGAAGGTTCTGACCCACATGCGGGGCGTCGAGCGCCACGTCGATCCCCTTGTCTTTCAGGAACGCCGCGGCGCCAATGCCCGAGCGTTGCAAGATCATCGGGCTGCTGATGGCCCCGGCGGCAAGGATCACCTCCCGTCCCGCCAACACCGTCAGTTCGCGCCCGTTTTGGCGATAGTGCAGGCCCGTCACCCGTCGCCCTTCCAGCGTAAGCGTCGTGACATGTGCGCCAAGCGCAACGGTCAGGTTTGGGCGCTTCATCGCCGGACGCAGATAGCATTCAGCGGTTGAGGCGCGCATGCCTTTGCGGGTGGTGATCTGGTAGATCATGGCGCCCTCCATGGACGCGCCGTTGTAATCCGGGTTGGTGGGAATGCCGATTTCCTGCGCGGCTTTCAGATAGTTTTGGCATAGCGGATGAACCGCATCATCGATCTTTTGCACCGATAGCGGCCCGCCTGATCCGCGATGTTCATCCGCCCCGCCGGACCAATCCTCCATCCGGCGAAACACGGGCTCAACATCTGACCAGGCCCAACCCGGTGCCACCTGCGCCCAGTCGTCATAATCTTGGCGGTGGCCGCGCACATAGACCATAGCGTTGATCGACGACGAGCCGCCAATGACCTTACCACGTGGCCAATAGCTTTGGCGCCCACCCAGACCCGGAACAGGCTGCGTTTTGAACTTCCAGTTGAACCGCGCGTCATAATAGGCTTTGCCATAACCGATGGGCATGCGGATCCAGGGGTGGCGATCATGTCCGCCGGCCTCAATCAAAAGGACCGAATGACGCGGATTGGCACTGAGCCTGTTGGCCAGCACCGCCCCGGCCGAACCGGCACCGACGATGATATAGTCAAACTGGCGCGCGTCGCCGGCGGGTGCGTTCATTGCTGTTTCTTGTCCTTACCAAACAGCTGCGCCAGTACCATAAGAGCCGACGTAATCAAGATCATGATGGTTGAGATCGACGCGATTGTCGGATCGATCTGATCGCGGAGCGCGTTGAACATCGAGCGCGTCAGAGTGGTATTGTCGCCGCCCGAGATGAACATGGCCACGACGACCTCATCAAAGGAGGTCAGGAACGAAAGCAACGCGGCGGTGATCACCGAGAACCGGATTTGCGGCAGGGTGACAGTCAAGAACGCGCGCGCACGCGAGGCGCCCATGCTGCGAGCTGCCATTTCCTGGTTCATGTCATAGCTCTTGAGGCCCGATGCCGTGACAATCAGCACCAGTGGTAGCGCCAGCATCGAATGGGCCAGAACCAACCCCAACAGCGTGTAGAGAATGTTGAGCTTGACGTAGACATAAAACGCGCCGATCGCGATCAGGATTACCGGCACCATCATCGGCGTGATCAACAGGGCAAAGATGTATTTGCCAAACCGCATCTGCGAGGCATGCAGGCCATACGCGGCCAAAACGCCGATGGGTGTGGCCACCAGCATGGTCAAAAACGCGGCTGTCAGCGATGTGGCCGTGGCTGACATCCACATCTCGGACCCGAAATAGTGGTCATACCAGCGGGTGGACCAGTTTTCCGGCGGGAATTCGAGATACTGCGAATCCGAGAAGGACATCGGCATGACCACCAGCGTGGGGGCCACCAGCCAGATCATCATCAGCACGGAAAAGGCATAGAGCCAGAGGCGGCTGCCATGGGTGATCTGCGTCTCGGACGCGGGACGGCGGAGCCAACCGATCATCAGTGACTTCCCCCGCCATGTTCTCCAGTTTCATGAAGCGCGAGGCGATCCAGAGGATGATCATTGTCAGGACCAGAAGGACAACACCCAATGCGCTGGCCGCGCCCCAATTGACGAACATTTCGATATTGGACGCGATCTTCATCGACACCATGATCACGCGGCCGCCGCCCAGAACCGCCGGCGTCACAAAGAAGCCGAGGCAGAGGACAAAGACGATCAACGCGCCTGCAAACAATCCGGGCACTGAAAGCGGAAAAAACACGGTCCAGAAGGCGCGCACCGGGCTCGCCCCCATGTTGGCGGCGGCCTTGAGGTAGTCGCGGTCAATCGCTTTCATCGAATTGTAGGCGGGCAAAACGAGGAAGGGCAACATGATATGGACCATGCCGATCAACGTGCCGGTCATGTTGTGCACAAACTTTATCGGCTCATCCCAAAGCCCCATGCCGATGGCCCATTCGTTGATCAATCCGCGCTTTTGTAAAAGCACCAGCCACGCGTAGGTCCGCACCAGGAGCGACGTCCAGAAGGGTAAGAGCACGGTGATCAGAGCAATATTGGCCCATTTGTTGGGCAGTTGTGACAGGAAATACGCAAACGGGTAGCCGATCAAAACGCAGATTCCGGTGGTCAGAATACTGATGATAAACGTCGTCTGGAAAATGCGCGCGTAAGACTTGCGCTCGATCATCCGTTCGTAGTTTTCCAAGGAAAAGCTGCCATCCGCCCCGATGAAGGAGAGATAGAACAACCACCCGACGGGGATGACAAGAATGACCAGAACGATGAAAACCGCTGGCGAGCACAGCCCGAACAGGGCCATTTTTTCGCGAAACGCGTCGCGGCGCAGCCCTTCGGCATTGTTTGCGCGTCGCGTTTCGTGATCCGGCGCATCAATGGCGATTTGTGTCATGCCACGTCTCCGCCCGCGGGGATCAACACCGTGTCACGGGCGTGCAGACCAAGCGTAATGGCATCGCCCGCCTTGGGCAGAGCCTCAAACGTGCCGCGCCGAACCACGTCGCGCAGGGCCAGCGTTTCACCATCCTTGAGCGTGGCATAAAGCAGGAAACTGTCTCCCTGATAGACCACATCCTGCACCGTCGCGTCGAACCGATTGATACTGGCATCGCCCTGCGCGTCGACCAGTTGCAGACGTTCGGGGCGCAGGATCACCAGGAGGTCATCGGTATCAGACGGTGCGGTTTCGGTGCTCAACGGACGCCCGCCGCAGAGAATATCCGAACCTTTGCGCGCAGCAGGCAAGAATGCGGAATCGCCAATGAAATCAGCCACAAAGCGGTTGGCGGGTCGGTCATAGATTTCCACAGGCGTGCCAAGCTGCATCAGGCGGCCATGGTTGATCACCGCAATCCTGTCTGACATGGTCAGCGCCTCGCGCTGGTCATGCGTCACGTAAACCGTGGTCATGCCAAGCTTGTCATGCAGGTGCCGCAGCTCGATCTGCATCTGATCCCGCAGCTTCTTGTCGAGGGCGGAAAGAGGCTCATCCATTAACAGGATGCGCGGCTCAAACACGATGGCGCGGGCCAGTGCCACGCGCTGCCGCTGGCCGCCGGAGAGTTGCCCGATGCGTCGGTCGCCATATCCGCCAAGCTGCACCGTCTCAAGCGCCTGTTCCACGCGCAGTGTGGTCTCGGCCTTGGACACGCCGCGAATTTTGAGCGGGTAGGCCACGTTTTCGGCCACGCCCATATGCGGGAAAAGCGCGTAGTTCTGAAAAACCATGCCAATGTCGCGCTTGTGCGGGGGCGTCCGGATCATTTCCGTATCGCCAAATTTCAGACTGCCGTGATCCGGCCGGGTAAACCCCGCCAGTACCATCAGAAGCGTCGTCTTGCCCGAACCGGATGGCCCGAGAAGCGTCAGGAATTCACCGCTCTGGACGTTGAGATCCACCGCATCCAGCGCATGAACATCGCCATAGGTCTTGGTCACATCGCGAACAGTGATTGGCAGAGCGTCGTTTTGCATGTCGGTCAGAATTCCAGTTTGGATTTGGGGTGGCCCGGATGCGCCACCCCTATTGGTTTTACACAGGTGCTGATTATTCCGTCAGCATTTCCTCGTACATCTCTGCCGCGATAGTTTCCCACTCGGCATACCACTCCAGGCTGACAGGTACTTGCAATCCGGCATTGTCCGGATGCGATGGCAAGGCTTTCAGGATCGCATCATCCACTTCAGCGACATCATAAGCCGCCTTGTTGGTGGGGCCGTAAGTAATGTGATTGGGCAGGTTCGCCTGATATTTGGCCTGTGAAATGACGTTCAGGAATTCCATGGCCACATCTTTGTTGGGCGCACCCTTTGGAATGGCAAAACAGTCATAGTCCAGCAACGCCTGATTGAAGCTGTAGGCTACATTGGCGCCGTCCTTCTTGGCGTTGTCAAAACGGCCATTCCAGCCGGTGGTCATGTCCACTTCGCCGTCCTTCATCAGCTGCGCATGCTGCGCGCCCGAGGTCCAGAAGACAGCGATGTTGGGCTTGAGTTCACGGATTTTGTTCAAAGCGCGCTCGATCCCCTCTTCGGAGCCCAGCACGTCGTAAACATCCTCAGGTGCTACGCCATCGGCCAGCAATGCTGGCTCAAGCGCACCGGCAACCTTGCCGCGATAGGCGCGCGTGCCGGGGAACTTTTCAACGTCCCAGAAATCTGCCCAGCTTTGCGGCCCGCCTTCGCCGTATGTATCTGTATTCCAGGCATAAACGGTCGAAAACACATCACCGCCCACGCAATAATCCGTGTAGAGACCATCATAGAAGGTCGTCACATCAATCACGCTGTAATCCAGCTTTTCCAGCAAGCCTTCAGCGGCCGCACGTGCTGCTGATCCCGAGCCTGAGGCTACGATATCCAGCGTCACAGCACCCGATTGCACCTGCAGGCGCACATCCGACATACCGCCATAGGTTTCCTGCTTCACTTCAATGCCCGTGTCCGCAGATGCCGGCTCAAACAGCGCCTTGCTTTGCGCTTCTTGGTAGGAACCACCCCAGCTTGCGATGGTCACGGTCTTGTCGGCGGCAAGCGCGGTGGTGCCCGTCAGGGCCACCGCCATTGCAACGCTCGCGTAGAATTTGAAGGTCATAATATTCTCCTCTCTGTTTAGTGTCCGGTGCGATATGCGACCCGGCTGAAATGCCCTTGTTTTTGTGCCGTTGCGGATGGGCATGCCCTGCGACGGTGTCTTTCACCGCTTGGCCTATGGGGCTTGCGGATTTTGGTGAGATTGGCGGGCCGCTTGGCGCACCTCGGCCCTGTCCCGCCACCGGTACCAAGCGACGGCTGCCGGCAAAAACCACGGCTTGCCGCTGTAAAGTGGACGTGTCGGGAACGGCAGATCGTCAAATGCGGTTTTGGCCTCAGGTAAACCCAAAACACGTTGCCCCGTGCGCATGCCCAGATAACTGGCCACCGACACACCGGCACCGCAATAGCCCATCGAATAGTGGATGCCCTCATGCACACCGCAATGGGGCATTTCGTCAAAGGTATAGGCGACAAACCCCATCCAGGAATGGGAAATACGTGCGTGGGCCAACTGTGGGAAAATCTCGATCATATCGGATTGCAGACGTGGACCGCTGACTTTGGGGTCCGTTTCGCCGGTCGACACGCGT
Organism: Roseovarius sp. JB2-10; assembly: GCF_055693585.1. Taxonomy (NCBI): domain Bacteria; kingdom Pseudomonadati; phylum Pseudomonadota; class Alphaproteobacteria; order Rhodobacterales; family Roseobacteraceae; genus Roseovarius; species Roseovarius sp. JB2-10. The sequence continues at coordinate 1,660,437 of NZ_CM146337.1, forward strand.
CCGCCGAAAATCACCCGCGTCCCATCCGGCGATGGGCCGTAATAATAAACCACCTTGCGGGTATCGGTGATCAGGCGCTGTGTCGGAAACGCCGCCTGGATCAGGTCTTTGGGCAAGGCTTCTGTGGCAATGACATAGCTGCCAATCGGGATGACCCGGCGTTTGAGCCAAGGGGTCAGCTCGGTGGTATATCCGTTGGTTGCGACCACCACGTCGCGTGCGCGGATATTGCCTTGCGGTGTGCCAACGACAAATTCTGAGCCTTCTTTGGCAATCGACGTGGCGGGGCAATACCCGATAATCGATGCCCCGGCGGCGATGAGGCGCGCCATTAACCCATGGTGATACCGGGCAGGGTGCAACGTGGCGATACGTGGATAAAGAACGCCGCCGTGATAAAATGTGCTTCCGATCTCACTGTGTTGCTCAGCGCGGGGAATGACATGCGCTTCAACGCCTTCGTCTCGCTTGAGCGCTTCTACATCGCGCGCGATCTGGTCAAAGCTTGAGGGTGAATGCGCCCCGTGAAACCGCCCGCTGCGGCGAAAGTCGCATTCGATATTTTCGGACGCGGTGAAGCTTTCGATCCATTCCAGCGCATCTGCACCTTCCCCGCGAATGGCGCGCGCGCGGTCCGCCCCGTATTGGCGGGTTAGCGCGGCCAAGCCCGGTTTGATGCTGGTGCTGATATGCCCGCCATTACGCGTACTACAGCCCATTCCGGGCGCACCCGCTTCGAGTACAAGGGTGTGGCGTCCACTCCGCGCGGTCTGCAACGCCGCGTTCAAACCAGTATAGCCCGACCCAATGACAACCACGTCGGCGCGGTCCGGTAAGGTGGATCCGCTGACATCGGGTGCGGGCGCTGTGGCATCAAGCCAATAAGAGCTTTCTTTGAAATCCGCAGCAAAAGGCGAGGCAGCCTGTACCGCCCCATTCAATCCTGTTGCTTTGTTGTTTCCGCCCACCAGACCCCCCGGGTGTTATCCAGAGTTCATGGTTTTGTTGAACGCTAGATAAAGTCAATTGAATTGATATGATGTATTTATAAGCATTTTTTATGCGAAGCATGAGGTCTGCACACTGATGTCCTTGAAACACCGCCATTTGCAGGTGCTCGACGCATTGATGAAAGCTGGATCGGTTTCTGGTGCTGCGGAGCGTTTGAACGTCACCCAACCCGCTGTCAGCGTTGCGCTGTCAGATTTGGAAAAGCGCGTCGGATTTCGCCTTTTTGAACGGTCCAAGGGGTTCTTCGCGCCGACCCGGGATGCGCAAGCTTTCTACGATGAGGCGGTACAGGGGCTGGCTGCGATTTCGCGGGTAGAGCGGCTGGCCGCGGACATTCGGGACAGCAAGGTTGGCAGCATAACGATTGTGAGCAATGGTGCGGCGGCGATCAATTTATTGCCACGTGTGATTGCCGAATATCAACAGGAAAACCCCGGCATTCGTGTCGATCTGGAAGTGCGAAGTTCACGACAATGTGCTGCGGCGGTAAGCGGACGGCAGGCCGATATCGGTCTGATCGATGCGCCGGTGCCGGTGGCCGGTCTTGAGGCGCAGATTTTTCGTTTGCCTTGCGTATGTGCCATGCGGGAGGAAGACCCGTTGGCAGAGCATGCGGTGGTACGACCCGCGCATTTGAAGGATCAATCGGTCATTGCCATCACGGGCGACCACCAGATCGATCGACAACTGGATGGGTTGATGGCTGAGCGCAACAGCAGCGTGGAGCGGCGGGTTTCGTGTTCCTACTTTGCCATCGCCCGAAACATGGTGCGGCGCGGCGTTGGTGTTGCACTTGTTGATTGTGTGAATGGCCGGATGGATTTGGGCGACGGCGTGATCTGGCGGCCATTTGAGCCAAAAATTTCGTTTGAATTGGCGATGATCGTGGCGCGTGATCAGGGTTTGCAAAAAAGTGTCGCGGGGATGAAAGAGCGCATTGAAAATGCCTTGAACGCGCAAATCAGCGGTTCATAGCGGCGTGAAACGCCGCCCTGTGCCACATCGGCCCAAGGCGGCGTTCATATTACTTGCCCGCTTCTACTACGTCCTCGACGGTGCGAAGGCCTGTCTTGGGCGATTGCACCAGCGCGGCCATGTTGCCGGGCTTGTGCTCGTTGTTCATCATCTTCGTGTGTGCCGCCGGAATGTCGCTCCATGAGAACACTTCAGACATGCAGGGATCAAGACGACGCTCTACCATCAGTTTGTTGGCCGATGCGGCTTGCTTGAGATGCGCAAAGTGTGACCCCTGCAGACGCTTCTGGTGCATCCAGATGTAACGGACGTCAAACGTACAGTTGAAGCCGGATGTCCCTGCGCAGATCACCACCATGCCGCCTTTTTTGCAGACAAAGCTCGAGACGGGGAATGTGGCTTCACCTGGGTGTTCAAACACGATGTCGACATTGTTGCCCTTGCCGGTGATGTCCCAGATGGCTTTGCCGAATTTGCGCGCCTCTTTGAACCAGTCATTATATTCCGGTGTGTTCACCGTGGGCAGCTGACCCCAGCAGTTAAAGTCCTTGCGGTTCAGAACGCCCTTGGCGCCCAGATCCATCACAAACTGGCGTTTATCTTCGTCACTGATCACGCCGATGGCGTTACCACCCGCCGCATTGATCAGCTGGATCGCGTAGGAGCCCAAACCACCGGACGCCCCCCAGACCAATACGTTCTGGCCGGGCTTGAGTTCATGGGGATGATGCCCAAACAGCATCCGGTATGCGGTTGCCAGCGTCAGCGTGTAACAGGCGCTTTCTTCCCAGGTCAGGTGCTTGGGACGCGGCAACAATTGCTGCGCCTGCACATTGGTGAACTGCGCGAAGGATCCGTCAGGCGTCTCGTAACCCCAGATCTCGTTGGCTGGGCGAATACATCGGGTCGCCGCCATTGCATTCCTCGTCGTCACCATCATCCTGGTTACAGTGAATGACGACCTCGTCGCCAACTTTCCAGTTCTTGACCTTGTCACCTACAGCCCAAACGATGCCAGAGGCGTCGGATCCTGCGATATGATAATCTTCGCCGTGGCCATCAAACGGGCTGATTGGAACGCCCAGACCGGCCCAGACGCCGTTGTAGTTCACACCTGCGGCCATGACGAGAACCAACACTTCATGGCTGTCCGGCATCGGCGTGTCGACAACTTCGACCTTGAAGCTCTCTTCGGGAACGCCGTGGCGCTCACGGCGGATCGCCCACGCGTACATCTGTTTGGGCACATACCCGACGGGGGGCATTTCGCCTACTTCATAAAGATCTTTCTCCGGTGCGTCATATGGTGTGATACCGGTTTCCGTGTCCAAAGCCATTTTATGTCCTCCGTGTCAGAGCGTTCAAAGAAGCGCATTTCGCCGCGATGCAGAATCACGATTTCCGGGCAATAGGTAGCGTCGGGCGCGCAACAATGCAATGCCATTGAGAGTAGTTTTGTAATTTTATAACCGAGCGACTGCAGAAAAATCAGCCGCTATTTGCTGCGACTGCGAAAAAGATGTTCGATGGATGCTGCATAATAGGCCACAATGGGCCGATCTTCTTCCACCAATTTCAACGCATCACCGTCCTCAATCACAAGCTTGCGTTTGATCAGATTGCGCAGGCCAACCTCGACGGCATAGTCCTCGTCATCGCGGGGCAGGTGGACATGGGCCTTGGGCAGCAACGTCATCATTTCCTGCACCTTTTCGGCCAACGTTTCGCGCGTCAGCGGCTCTTCAGCGTTTGTCAAAGCACGTGCAACCAATGGCACCGGCAATACCGGCACTTCTTCTCCGATGCGTTTCATCAAAAGACGCGCCAGCCCCTTTACATCGCCCTTGGGGTTCTCCGACAGAAAGGTATTCAGCGACACCGGTGCGCCAAAACTGGCCGCAGCATAGCCATGGCGGTGATACTTTCCGGTGAGGCGCAGTTTGATCTGCCGTAGGATAAAGAGGGACACCACACTGATACGGGCCCGGAAACGGCGCTCTCCTTTTTGTCCGGCAGCAACCAGAATGCGGTCTTCGAACACCCGGTCATAATTGACGGCGACGGGCACAAACACCACGTCGCGGTCAGAATTGGTGCGCCCCTCAACGATGTATTTCAGCAACCCCAGCTTTGGCAGGGCCAGTTTACCGTCGAGGCTTAGCCCTCCTTCGGGGAACATCGCTTGCGTGACACCCCCATCGGTCGCCAGCCCGACATATCGGGCCAGTACACGCCGATAGAGATCATTGCGTGACTTGCGCCGAATAAAATACGCGCCCATGGCTTTGATCAGTTTGCTGAGCGGCCAAACCCGGGCCCATTCACCCACGGCATAGCTCAGCGCTGAGCGTTCTGCCGCCAACCACGTGACCAAAACATAGTCCATGTTCGAGCGATGGTTCATGACAAAGACAACGGTGGCATCCTTGTCGACCGCGCTCAGCGATGCTTCATCAAAATGGCCCAACCGGACCCGATACAGCGACCGGCTGAGCCATTTGGCGGCCCGGATCGCAAAGCCAAAGTATGCGGTTGCTGAAAATCCGGGCACGATTTCCCGGGCGTAGCGTTTGGCTTGCTCAAAAGCCACGTTTTCGGGAATGCCCTCGGCTTTTGCATGTTCAGCCACGGCTTGCGTGACATCCGGATCATAGATCAACCGCTGAATCATGTCGTATCGCCGCGCCAGTTTGAATGGCTCGATCGGGCGTTCAAGCCGTTGGTTCAGCTTGGTTACAACCCGTTCCATCCGGCGGCGAAAGAACCACCGAACGGAGGGAAAAAGAAAGTGAGAGGCAAATGTCACGGCTGCGAAAAGCAACAACAACACCAGCGCCCATAATGGCATCTCGACAGCACGCGTCATGGGGGGACTCTTGCAGTATTGGCGCGCAGGGTAAATATCAGTTGAACAATTAAGCACAGAGGCATCATGTCCGACATAACCATTCAGCCGGGGTTCACGCAGATGCAACGCCCTGTTGCCGCGGCGTTGTATTGGGATGCCTTCAAGGGAAAACTGGGCAAGGTTATGGGCTCGGACGCCCGCGCGTTATCTTTTTTTGAGGCCGTAATGGATGCGCAATACGCCCTGTCCGCTGTCGATACCAAGGGAAATTTGTTGGGTCTGGCGGGGTATAAGACGTCACAAGGTAGTCTTGCAGGCGGCACAATGCGCGACATGGCGCAGGCCTATGGCTGGTTCGGCGGCACGTGGCGCGGGCTCCTGTTGTCAACGCTGGAACGAGAAGTGCAGCCCGGTATTTTGCTGATGGATGGGATCTGTGTTGATCCTACAGCCCGCGGGATGGGCGTGGGCACGGCGCTTTTGGCCGCCGTCAAGGATCAGGCGCGCGCGCTGCAACTAACGCATGTCCGTCTGGATGTCATCGACAGCAACCCGCGTGCCCGCGCGCTTTACGAGCGACAGGGCTTTGAACCTGTGAGCAAAACACATACAGGCCCTTTAAGATATGTTTTTGGCTTCCGTGAAGCGCTGGCGATGCAATGTCGCGTGGGATAAAAGGTTCGAAATGCCGCAACGCAGCGAATTGACATCGGTATAATCTTCCAAGTATCAATCGCTGCACGTAACAAAGTTGCGCAACCTGATTCACGAGGCTCGCCCATGTCGCAGACGCAGAAAGATCGCCCCTGGCTCATCCGCACCTATGCCGGACACTCCACCGCCAAGGCCTCGAATGCGCTTTATCGGTCGAACCTCGCCAAGGGTCAGACCGGCCTTTCCGTGGCCTTCGATCTGCCCACGCAGACAGGCTATGACAGTGATCACATCCTGTCGCGCGGTGAGGTTGGCAAGGTTGGGGTTCCTGTTTGCCATCTGGGCGATATGCGCACGCTTTTTGACGACATCCCGCTGGACCAGATGAATACGTCGATGACGATCAATGCGACGGCGCCGTGGCTGCTTTCGCTCTACATCGCCGTGGCCGAGGAACAGGGCGCGGATATCGGCGCTCTGCAAGGTACGGTCCAAAATGACCTGATCAAGGAATACCTGAGCCGCGGAACCTATATCTGCCCGCCCAAACCCAGCCTGAAGATGATCGGCGACGTGGCTGAATACTGTTACACGAACGTGCCGAAGTGGAACCCGATGAACGTGTGTTCCTATCACCTGCAAGAGGCGGGTGCCACGCCGGAACAGGAATTGTCCTTTGCGCTCTCTACCGCGATTGCCGTGCTGGATGAGTTGAAGCCGCGCGTTCCGGCCGAGGATTTCCCGGCACTTGCGGGGCGCATTTCCTTCTTCGTCAACGCGGGCATTCGGTTCGTGACCGAGATGTGCAAGATGCGCGCTTTTGTCGATCTCTGGGACGAAATCCTGGAAGAGCGCTATGGCATCGACAATCCGAAATACCGCCGCTTCCGGTATGGCGTGCAGGTGAACTCGCTCGGATTGACCGAGCAGCAGCCCGAAAACAACGTCTACCGCATCCTGATCGAAATGCTGGCCGTCACACTCAGCAAAAAAGCGCGTGCCCGCGCTGTGCAATTGCCTGCGTGGAACGAGGCGCTTGGTCTGCCGCGCCCCTGGGATCAGCAATGGTCAATGCGGATGCAGCAGATTTTGGCATATGAAACGGACCTGCTGGAATTTGACGATCTGTTTGATGGCAACCCTGCTGTCGATGCCAAGGTGGAGGCGCTGAAAGACGGCGCGCGCCACGAGCTTGCCAATCTGGGCAGCATGGGTGGCGCAATCGGGTCGATCGAATACATGAAATCGCGGCTGGTGGATTCTGAATGCCGAACGTCTGAACCGGATCGAGAAAAACGAAACCGTCGTTGTTGGCGTCAACAAATGGACCGAAGGCGAGGTCAGCCCGCTGATGACAGGCGATGGCGGTATCATGGTTGTTGATCCGGCGGTCGAGGCGGAGCAAATTGCCCGCCTGAACGAATGGCGCGCGGATCGGGATGCAGATGCTGTCAAAGCCGCTTTGGCCGAGCTGCGCGAAGCCGCAAGCAAGGGCGAAAATGTCATGCCCGCGTCGATCAAGGCCGCCAAGGCCGGGGTCACCACTGGCGAATGGGCCGCGCAGATGCGACAGATCCATGGTGAATATCGCGGGCCAACCGGCGTTTCCGCCAGCCCGTCGAACAAGACCGAAGGCCTGGATGACATCCGCGACGCGGTGGATGCGGTGAGTGACAAGCTGGGTCGCCGACTGAAGTTTCTTGTTGGAAAACCGGGTTTGGACGGGCATTCGAACGGGGCCGAGCAGATCGCCTTCCGTGCCCGTGATTGTGGTATGGATATCGGGTATGAGGGCATTCGTCTGACCCCTGAAGAGATCGTGAATGCGGCGCTTGAAGACAAGGCGCATGTGGTGGGTCTTTCGATCCTTTCCGGCTCACATCTTCCGTTGGTGGAGGACCTGATGGAACGGATGCGCGACGCTGGCTTGACAGATGTGCCTGTGATTGTTGGTGGTATCATTCCGGACGAAGACGCAAAACGCCTCCTGGAAATGGGCGTTGCGCGGGTCTACACGCCCAAGGATTTTGAGCTCAATACCATCATGATGGACATCGTGACGCTGGCGGACCCCAAGGCGGTTGCCGCCGAGTAATCGGCGGTTTCACCCCGGCATTTTGGGCGCTACACTCTGGCCGACCAAGCCGAGGATGCGCCCATGAAGACCCCTATTGATGCCGATGCCCGCCGCGCCATCAAGCCGGTGATCTGCTACCCCAATGACACGTTGCCGGAGCCCGATCTGGCGCTTTATGCCAAGGCGCGCGACAGTGCTGAAAAGACGGGTGAGGTTTTGGTCCCTGCGCGCGAAGCGGCGTGTTTTCGCGTTCCCGCCGGGCATTTTTTCCGCATTTCGTCGGTTGAGGGGCCGCAGGTGGGTGATCTGAACCTGTGGAACGCCAATGACCCGTCCGAGCGGTTCTACTCCGGCAAATCCCGGGCGTTGCATGGCACGCACCTGACCACCGGTGAGCGGATGTGGTCATCCTTTCCAACGCTCCGGCCGATGGCCACGATCACAGCGGATACGCTTGGCTGGTATGGGATCGACCAATATGGCGGGTCGGTGCATGACGTGATCGGAACGCGCTGTGATCCCTATACCGGCAATCTGCTCAGTGGCACGCAGTATCACCATTGCTGCCATTCCAACCTGATCCGGGCACTGGCGGATGAAACGGGCCTAACCTATGCCGAAGCTGAGCCACATGTGCACGACGTCCTGAACGTGTTCATGTGCACCGGTTTTACCCGCGACACCGGCCAGTATTTCATGAAGGCCAGCCCGGTGCGCCCCGGTGACTACCTTGAGTTTTTTGCTGAGATCGACCTTTTGGGGGGCTTGTCCGCTTGTCCCGGCGGTGATTGCTCAAGCGAGCATTCAAGTGATGAGGCTTCCTGTCATCCGCTGCTGGTCGAAATATTCGCACCATCAGATGCCGCGCTGGACGGGTGGCAGAGTCCGCCGCCCAATGGCTACAACCGCCAACACGCTGACTGAAACATCAAGACCGCGCGTATTTGATGAAGGGCGTCAGCGTCGCAATCCGGTCATAGAGCTTGCGGGCTTCTTCGTTGAAATCCTGCGTCAGCCAGTAAACCGACGGGCACCCATCCGTATCGGCGGCGGCATAAACCGCCTCGATCAGTTTTCGGCCCACACCGGTGCCCCGTACGGACGGGTCAGCATAGAGATCCTGCAGATAGCACACATCGTCCAACCGCCAGTTATGGGCGTGGTAGATGTAGTGCACCAACCCCACCAGATCGCCGCCTTTGACCGCTACAAAAGCCTTTTGGTTCGGGTGTTTATGCGAACAGAGCCTTTCGAAAGTCGCATCATAGACCGCTTCCGATACGCTGCTGTTGTAAAACTCTAGATAGGCCGTCCAAAGCGGGCGCCATTGGGATTTATCGGCTGTTTCGATGGGGCGGATGGCAATGTGATCTGACATGAGGAGAACGGCCTTGGAAGCAAGTGATTGGTGCGCCAGAGCCTATGGCAGAACCCATCCGGAAACCAAGGCAAAGCTGAGCCCAATCGCTATTTGTCTTTGGCCAGTTGCACAATCGTCGGATCGGTCTCTGGCGCCAGTTCCTCGAAGTCGAAATTATCAAGCCGCTTGGCGCGCCGCCCGGCCTTGTCGGCGCTGATCTTGATGTCGGCAATGTCCTTGGAGGCCTGGCCGAAATGACGGTCAAGATTTTCCACCCGCGTGCTCAGCCGTTCGACATCACCAAAGAGCAAGCCCAGCTCACGCCGTATGGCGCCGGCCTGTTCGCGCATCCGTGCATCCTTGAGGATCGCGCGCATGGTATTGAGCGTGGCCATGCAGGTGGTGGGTGAGACGATCCAGACCCGCGCGGCGAACCCCTCGCGCACGAGTTCGGGAAAATTGGCATGAAGTTCGGCATAGACCGCCTCAGACGGCAAGAACATCAGCGCACCATCGGCGGTCTCTCCATCTAGAATGTATTTGTCGGAGATGTCCTTGATGTGCTTTTTGACGGACGTGCGCAGGAACTTGGCGGCCTCGTTCACTTCCCAGTCGTTGCTGGCGTTACGCAGGGCCTCATAGGCTTCCAGCGGGAATTTACTGTCGATACATATCGGACCCGGCGGGTTGGGCAGGTGGATGAGGCAATCAGCGCGTTTGCCGTTGGAAAGCGTGTGCTGCATAGCATAGCTGTCCGATGGCAGCGCCTTGGACACGATGTCCGTCAGCTGGATTTCGCCAAACGCCCCCCGCGTCTGCTTATTCGATAGAATATCCTGAAGCGTCAACACATCGCCCGACAGCTTGGTGATATTGTCCTGGGCCTTGTCGATGGCCACCAGGCGTTGCTGCAAATCCCCCAGGGATTGCGCGGTGCGCCGGGCCGAGCCTTGCAGGTTTTCATTCATCTGGGTCGACACCTGGCTCAGGCGTTGTTCCATCAGTTGCAGCATGTTGGTCTGGGCGGCGGCCTGCGCCTCGGACACGTGGTTGAGACCCCCGGCCAGTTGTTGTTGCCCATTTCCCAGCTCTTGTACACGGTTGCCCATCTGGGTCAGTTGCTGGGCCAACGGCTCCGCCATGCGCGCCGATTTGCCCGCCGCTCGGACCGCCATGATCAGGAGGATCAAAATCAAGAGGAGCGCACCAGCACCGATAAACGCCGCCAGCGTCAGCGGATCATTGAGATCAAAGCTGTAGGGGCCAATCTGGATCATGTGCGCCCAAACAGCCGCTCGATATCGGCGAGCTTGAGTTCCACATAAGTAGGCCGCCCGTGATTGCATTGGCCGGAATGGGGCGTGGCCTCCATCTCGCGCAGGAGCGCGTTCATTTCTTCGGCCTGCATCCGGCGCCCCGACCGGATTGAGCCGTGACAGGCCACCCGGCTCAGGATCGCCTCGATCCGGGTACGAACGGTGGTGCTGTCGCCCTGATCGGCCAGTTCATCCAGAATATCGCGGACCATGGCGCGCGCATCAATTTGCCCTAGGATTGCGGGCGTTTCGCGCACGGCGATGCTGCCCGGGCCGAAAGGTTCGATCACCAGCCCCAATGTGGCAAGGTCCTCGGCCATCTCCAACAGGCGGGCGGCGTCGCTTTCGGACAGGTCAACGATCTCGGGGATGAGAAGAGCCTGGGACGCGACGCCGCGATCCGCCATCTGGGTTTTGAGTTTTTCGTAGACCAGCCGTTCATGGGCGGCGTGTTGATCAATGATGACCATCCCATCGGCTGTCTGCGCAATGATGTAGGTTTCATGGACCTGCGCGCGGGCCGCACCCAGAGGATGGTCCTGTGGCGCATCGGCCATTGGCGCGTCGATGCTTTCGGTCACAACAGGTTCGACGCGCGCGCTGTAATCGCCCTGCATATCTGCAAACCCGGTGGCGGCCATCGGGGTGCGGGGCGCATGGCCTTGCGGGGCAGGGCGGTCCATTTGGTAGACGCGCGGACCTGTTGGCTCAGTACGGAACGCGCCCAATGTTGCATTCGCGACGGTGGATGAGGCGCGATGTCCGGCCTCGGCCAAGGCATGACGCAGACCAGAAACGATCAGCCCGCGCGCCAATCCGGGATCGCGAAACCGCACTTCGGATTTGGCAGGGTGTACGTTTACATCCACGAGCGTCGGATCACAGTCGATAAAGAGCGCCGCCGCCGGATGGCGATCCCGGCTGAGGAAATCATGATACGCCGCGCGCAACGCGCCGTAGAGCATCTTGTCCCGCACCGGGCGTCCGTTCACGAAAAGATACTGCGCCACGGAGGACCCGCGCGAATAGGTGGGCAGTGCGGCATACCCGGTCATGTGCAGGCCTTCGCGCATGGCGTCGATTTTCAGCGCGTTATCGGCAAAATCCGTGCCCAGGATGCGCGCCAGACGGCCATGAAGTGCGCCAAAGAGATCTCCGGTTTCAGCATCGGCTCGAAACGTGATGCGCCCCTCACCGCCACCAGACATGTCGCGCAGTGTAAAACCCACAAAGGGTTCTGCCATGGCAAGGCGCTTGATCGTGTCGCTGATCGCCTGTGCCTCTGCCCGGTCGGTGCGCATGAATTTCAACCGGGCCGGGGTGGCATAAAAGAGGTCGCGCAGGGTTACGATGGTGCCTGCGTTCAGCGCAGCCGGTTTGACGGCGCCGACCTGCCCACCGATGACGGTGATTTCGGCCGCATCATGCCCTGCAGCCCGCGACGCCAGCGTCAGACGCCCCACGGCACCCAGGGAGGGCAAAGCCTCGCCCCTGAAGCCGAAAGTGTGGATATTGAGAAGGTCGCTACCGTCGATTTTCGATGTGGCGTGGCGCGATAGTGCGAGCGGCAAATCACCAGGGGCAATGCCGCACCCATCATCCGTCACCCGGATCAGGGTCTTGCCGCCGTCCGCATAGGCAATGTCGATGCGCGTCGCACCCGCATCCAGCGCGTTTTCAACGAGTTCCTTGACCGCAGAGGCTGGCCGTTCCACCACTTCGCCCGCCGCGATGCGGTTGATCGCAGCGTCGTCGAGTTGGCGAATAACGGGTTGTTTTTCGCTTATATTGGGGGCGGATTGGGCCATGCCACAACACTTAGCATGAATTCGCACGATTCGGGAACTGGATAACAGTGGCGAGGCGCACCCGATTGCGCTAGGCTGCGGCCCACATGAATTGGCAATGAAATGAGGCGGATATGCAGAGCGAAACCATAGACGGCGCGGTTTTGGAAACCTGGGACGTGGAAGAGGTTGCAGCCGCCTGGGCGCGCAATGAGATCGTGCTGATCGACGTGCGCACCATTCAGGAATACGGAATGGAACACATCGAAGGGGCACTGTTGTCTCCCATGTCGTTTTTTCATGCTGAAAAGCTGCCGGGACAGTCGGACAAACAGATCGTGTTTCACTGTGCGGGCGGGGTTCGGTCCGAGAAAGTGGCGCGGGCCTGCATTGCTGCGGGGATCACCCGAGTGGCGCATCTTGGTGGCGGATTTGGCGCGTGGAAGGCCGCCAAGCAGCCATTCCTGACGATCAACATGGCCACAGGCGCGCCGCAACGCGTGAATGCGGGATAGGTGGGGTGAGTTCCGGACAGTTAAGGCGTGTGACCTTATGACCGCTTTGCGCCCAAATTGCAAAATGCTGCGCCTCATACTAACGTCTGCTCATTGAAAACGGAGGGGCATTTTTGAATGGTGTCTGGAGGCCAGAACGGCGTAACAGGAATATCGGTACAAAAAGCGCGGGCTATTCGAAGTCGAACGATATGCGAATTCCAGAAAGCTGGCTCGACAAGCATGGAAACTGCTCACTGTACTATGAACGCATTGAGCTTCCTCAAGTAGAAGAAGTAACCGTCAATAGTTTCCAATTGAAGGTGCTATATGAGGAGCCACATGAAGGCTTCACTTACGGTTGCTCTCCTGAAGATGTCAAAAGGTTGTTATCATCGGCGGCGGAAATGGTTCCCGCTCTGCCAGATATTGTTGCGTTCCGACAACCTACTCGAAAACAGCGACAGCGATTTCCGGTTTGGGGTCGATTTCTTTACGTTGCCGAGTTTGGAAAGCATCAAGGCACAGCAATTGTGTTAGAAGCGCAAGAGTTGGGTGCTTTTCTAAAAAGAACCAAAAGCATGAGTCTAGAGGATCGGGCCGAGTATGAGCGTCTCATCCGTGACGGATACTCTTTCCGGGAAACCAAGCGGCATTTCGTGGCGAAACTTACCGAAGATGCCGTGCGAAACACAAAATTGTACCGCACACTTCCGCACGAGCTTGGGCATTTAGCTGACTACCACCAAAAAGTCCTTAATGAGCGAACGGCACTCGATCCTGACCAGGACATTGCTGCTGACCTCTATTTTTCGAGACCGACCTCTGAACGCGAGGTATTTGCTCATAGGTTTGCAGAAGAACTCGCCCAATCCCTTAGATCGGCCGGCAAGATACCTTTTGGACCTCTGGGGTTCGCGTAAGCAGACATCCCAGGCGAGACAAGCAACGGCAGCTTCGTCCCGCATAACAGACATTCCTATATCACGGCAGCGGAATGAATTCATGATCATCGCAGGGGGGCAATTGGAACCGTCCATCTGCCCAGTCGCCTGCGGCCCATGCCTCTTTGGCCGCCTCGATTTTTTCCTGGTTTGAGGCCACAAAATTCCACCACACATACCGCGGACCGTTCAGGGTTTCTCCGCCCAGGGCCATCAGCCGCGCGCCTTGCTCTCCTGCTTTGAGGGTGATCGCATCGCCCGGGCGGAAGACCATCATCCGGCCCGCCTCAAACACTTCGCCGGCAATCTCGACCGAGCCGCCCGTGATGTAAACGCCGCGATCTTCATGGTCCTCCGGCAGCGGCAGCATGGCGCCGGCTTCCAGCACCACATCGGCGTAAAACATGTCGGTGAACGTGCTGACAGGTGCGCGCTCTCCCCAACCCCGCCCCATGATCAGGCGAAGCTTTGTACCTTCGCTCTCCAGATACGGTAAGGCGCCTGCGCCGTGATGCTCGAAACTGGCGGGGTTGTCCTCCGCCACCTCGGGAAGGGCCACCCAGGTCTGGATGCCAAAGAGCTTACTCTGCCCGGTGCGTGTAGCTTTGCTGGTGCGCTCGGAATGGGTCACACCGTGGCCTGCAACCATCCAATTGACCTCACCTGGATAGATCATCTGATGCGTGCCTAAACTGTCGCGATGCTCAAACTCGCCATCATACAAATATGTAACCGTGCCCAGGCCAATATGAGGATGCGGGCGCACATCAATGCCCTGGCCGGTCAAAAATTCTGCGGGCCCCATTTGATCGAAAAAGACGAACGGGCCCACCATCTGACGCTCGGGGGCAGGCAGGGCACGTCGGACTTCGAAACCGCCGATATCCCGCGCACGGGGCACGATCATGGTCTTGATGTCATCCAGATTGCCCGCATCCGGGCAGCGTGGCTCAAGTGTGGGGTTCCAGCTCATGATCGCCTCCTGACGAAATGTCGTGGTTGAGATACTAGATAGCATTTCAGGCAGGTGCGACCTATCCCAGAGCGTGCACAGACATTGTGCAGAACAGCAAACCAACCGCACCGTTGCGCCAAATAAAAAACCCGGGCGCGAACGCCCGGGCTAGATATTTCAACTGTCCTGATCAGGAAGTGTCAGGTGGTCGAAAACTCAGGATACGCTTCCATCCCCAATTCGGTTGTGTCGAGGCCGTTAATCTCAGCTTCTTCATCAACCCGCAGGCCCATTGTGGCCTTGAGCAGGAACCAGACCAGAGCCGATGCCAGAGAGACAAACACACCGACTACGACGATTGCATAGAGCTGCGTGCCGATGCTGGCAGCATCATTGGTGAAGCAGACGGCGATTGTGCCCCAGATGCCTGCAAAGAGGTGAACCGGGATGGCGCCAACCACGTCGTCGATCTTAAACTTATCAAGCATTGGGACGGTGAAGACCACAATCGCGCCGCCAACACCGCCGATCAGAGTGGCCTGGATCAAAGAGGGTGTGAGAGGTTCTGCGGTGATTGAAACAAGGCCCGCCAATGCGCCGTTCAGGATCATTGTCAGGTCGGGTTTCTTGTACATCAGCTGTGTCATGATCAACGCAACCACTGCACCAGAAGCCGCAGCCGTGTTGGTGTTGGAGAAGATGCGGCTGATATCCGCGACGTTGCCAGCGGTGTCCATGTAAAGCTGTGAGCCGCCATTGAACCCAAACCAACCCAGCCACAGGATGAACGTCCCCAATGTGGCAAGTGCAAGATTTGAGCCGGGCATCGGATTGACACGTCCGTCTTTGTATTTACCCAGACGAGGCCCGAGGATGATGGCACCCATCAATGCGGCCCAGCCACCTACGGAGTGCACAACGGTTGAGCCTGCGAAGTCTTGGAAACCCATGGCATCAAGGAAGCCACCGCCCCATTTCCAGCTGGCCTGAACCGGATAGATTACCGCGGTCAGCACGATCACAAAGACCAGGAAAGGCCAGAGTTTGATCCGCTCGGCCACGGCACCGGATACGATGGATGCGGTGGCAGCACAGAACATCAGCTGGAAGAAAAAGTCAGAACCGACGGAGGCATATGTAAGGTCAGGTTCTGCGCCTTCGAGACCAACTGGCTCAAGCGAGGTGATTGAGAACGCACCCAGCATGCCATCGATCGACCACCCGTCGCCCGGATACATCAGGTTGTAGCCGAGGATGTAGTAGAAGATTGATGCGAGCGAAAAGAGCGCCATGTTTTTCGTCAACTGCATGGTCACGTTCTTACCGCGTACAAGACCCGCTTCCAGCATGGCGAAACCAGCTGCCATGAAAAACACAAGGAAGCCTGATACCAGAAACATGAAGGTCGTGAAAATAAAGCCGATATCGGCATTGGTCGGCGTTGTGTCGGCCTCTTGCGCCAGGCCCAGATTGGGCAGCGCAATCAGCGCCGTGGCAAGGCCCAGTTTTGTCAGGGTTTGCATGTCTTTTCTCCTGTAAAGTTTCGGTTCAGAGCGCGTCTGCATCGGTCTCACCGGTGCGCACTCGAATGGCTTGCTGAAGATCGAGTACAAAAATCTTGCCATCACCGATTTTGCCGGTGTGGGCGGTCTTGGAAATGGCGTCGGTTACCTGATCAGCCATGGCCGATGTCACCGCGATTTCCAGTTTGATTTTTGGTACAAAGTTGACGGCGTATTCGGCGCCGCGGTAGATTTCAGTATGGCCTGATTGTGTGCCGAAACCCTTGATTTCGGTTACCATCATCCCTTGCACGCCGATCCCTGTCAGCGCCTCGCGGACTTCATCAAGCTTGAAAGGTTTGATGGTCGCAATGATCAGTTTCACCCTATTCCCCTTTATTGTCTGCTTTTGAGACGTGTCCCTATGACTGGAGGAAAGAGAATTGATTCTGCGGCGCAGCGAAAGTTTGAGCCGCTGGGCTGAGCAGATTTTGCGAAGGCGCTGCACATAAATTGTGCAAAAATTTTGAAATGCTTAAAAAATAGACAATGCAAAAAGCGATCACAGGTATCGACCAGGGGTCTACATTTGAAGTCGTGCGATATAGAGTGGCGAAAACAAACGGGTCCGGGCAGGACGAGCATGAGTAAATCTGGTGGCAAACGGCCCCCTTTGGTGGCCGATAAGCGGTATAAAAAGCCCAAATCGAAGTCCGCAGCGGCAAAGCGCAAGCCTGCGTCCAAACGCAAGCGGCGTGCACCTGCGCGCAAACGCAACCCGATTGCGGCGTTTTTCATTCGCATATTCCGGTGGATCATGCGGGTTGTCTGGTGGTTCACGTGGCGGATCACGGCTGTGGTGACTGTCATCGTTGGGCTGGCTGTCGGGTATGTGTATCTGTCGCTGCCCGATGTTACGCAGTTGTTGGATGGACGGGCGCGGGGGTCCGTTACCCTGCTGGATCGCGAGGGCGAGGTGTTTGCCTGGCGCGGGGACCAGTTTGGTGGGGAAGTGAACGCCAAGACCGTCAGCAAGCATCTGAAAAACGCCGTTGTCGCCACGGAGGACAAACGGTTTTACCGCCATTTCGGAATTAGCCCACGCGGCGTGGCCAGTGCCGTGCGCATCAATTTAAGTGAGGGGCGCGGTCCGCTGAGCGGCCATGGCGGGTCAACCATCACCCAACAGACGGCCAAATTGCTCTGCCTCGGCGTTGAGTTTGACGCGACACAGTGGAAGGACGAGGCGGCTTATGTAAACGACTGCCGCCGCGGGTCGATGTCACGCAAGATCAAAGAGGCAGTTTATGCCTTGGCGATGGAGGCGAAATATACCAAGGATCAGATCCTCTCGATCTATCTGAACCGCGCCTACATGGGAGGTGGTGCGTATGGGGCTGAGGCGGCATCACAGCGCTACTTTGGCAAATCATCCGCCCAGATTGGCGCAGCAGAGGCGGCGATGCTGGCTGGCCTGTTGACGGCACCATCATCGCTTGCCCCGACCAGCAATCTGAAACGCTCGCAGGACCGCGCGGCAACCATACTGCGCCTGATGCAGGAACAGGGGTACCTGACGCCCAAAGAGATGCGCGACGCACAGGCCAATCCGGCAACACTGTCCAAAGCGGCCAACGCACAGACTGGTGGCTATTTCGCGGATTGGGTGATGGATAGCGGGCCCGAATTCTTTACCCGTGACACGACCGAGGATGTGATCATCCGAACGACTCTGGACCAACGCATTCAAAAAGCGGCAGAAGATGCGTTGGCTTTCATTTTTGAGAACAAGGTGCGCGAAGGCTCCAAGGCGCAGGCCGCCATCGTGGTGATGTCCGCCGACGGCGCCGTGCGCGCGATGGTGGGCGGGCGTGATACCAAGGTGGTGGGCGCGTTTAACCGCGCGACACAGGCCAAACGTCAGACCGGATCGGCGTTCAAACCATTTGTTTACGCCACGGCGCTGGAGTTGGGGTACAATTGGGACTCGGTGGTTATGGACGAACCTTACTGTCTTGATATCGCCGGATCAGGTCGCTGGTGTCCGGAAAACTATGACAAGAAATATCGCGGACGTGTCACCCTTAACCAGTCACTGCGTCAATCGCTGAACATTCCGGCGGTGAAGGTCAGCGAAAGCGTGGGCCGTAATCTGGTGCGCGATGTCGCAACCGGCTTTGGCATCGACAACAAGCTGGCGGACGGGCCTGCGCTGGCACTTGGTGCATCGGAAAGCACGCTGCTCGAGATGTCAGGCGCGTATGCGGGCATTCTGAATGGCGGCTCATCGGTTACACCTTACGGTCTGACGGAACTGCGTCTTCTGGGTGATGATACCGCGATGATGGGCGTCAGCGGCGGCATCGGAGAACGTGTCATTCAACAAGATGCCGCCCGTGAGCTGACCTGGATGATGTCACGCGTGGTTGAAAACGGAACTGGCCGGCGCGCCAAGCTGCCCGGCCGGGAGGCCGCGGGGAAAACCGGCACAACCCAAGCCGCCCGCGACGCATGGTTTTTGGGCTTCACGGCCGATTACGTCACCGGTGTGTGGATGGGATACGACGACAACACACCGCTCACGGGCGTCACTGGCAGCGGACTTCCAGCGGAAATCTGGCACGAAACGATGACGCGGGTTCACGAGGGCACTCCCGTAAATGCGTTGCCCATGGCGCGCCCGGCACCGACGCAGCAGGTTGCCCCGCGTGACAATCGTCAACGGCGTCAGCGCGGCAACGCCATCGAAAACATCTTGCGTGATCTCTTTGGGGTGAACCGGTGACCGGGTGGCTGCGTTACCGCAGCCATTGCTCGAGCGGCATGTCCTTGAGGCGTTTTCGGTACTGACCTGCAACCTCTTTCAATGGTTCAGTCTCCTCAGCTGAAAACCGTCCATCGCCGTCCGTGTCGAACGATGCTATTACTTGCGCATAGGGTGTCAGGAATTCGTCCTGACTGACCGCGCCATCGGTATTTTGGTCGAAGATCGGCATGACCCAGAGTGGCCCGCCCCAGCCGCTGCCGTGTTCACGTAGACGCGCGCCGATAGTATTGCGATCCGCGGGATATTCAGCGGTGGCCCCCGCAACCAGTTCTTCGAAGCTGAAAACACCGTCATTGTCGAGGTCATGTAACCCTTCTAGACGGTTCTCGACTTTGTCAGCCAGTTTTTGCTCGATGACAGACGGATCAATGCTCTCTACAGCCGCGCCATACGCCAATAAACCGCCGCGCGCGTCGGGCAGGTAGGTCTGGTGAATTTCCTCAATCGTCACGGAGCCATCGCCATCGACATCATGGGCGGCCCAGTAAGAAAATGAGCTCTTGCGCCGCTGCACAACGGCCAGCCGTTCCCGCAACAACGCATCCTCAGCAGTTATGCTTCCGGAGTTGTCGACATCGGCGCGGAAGTAAATGTCACGTACTATGTCAATCAGTTCGGGCCCGGGGGATTGCGCGTTTTGTCCACGGGCCAGCGCCGCAAGGTGGGTTGTGACGCGCATCGTTTGTTCATCTGCGTCCTGGGCCGAAACTGGCGCGGTCAACGCTGGAGCGAGTATCATGGCACCGATCACGGCCGAGAAAACATGCTTCATGACGGTCTTGTCCTTGTATCAACAACAGCACGCGTAAATGCCGCGCGCATTCGCTCCAAACCCCGAGAAACGAGGTCAGAGCGCGATTGTTTTACAAATCAAATGTGGCAAAAACTGGGGCGTGATCGGACGGTTTTTCCCAGCCGCGTGCATCCCGGTGGACACGCGATGAATGGGCCGCCCCAGAGATATCTGGCGTGGCCCAGACATGATCCAGCCTGCGCCCTTTGTCGGCCGCATCCCAATCCCGGGCGCGGTAACTCCACCAGCTATAGAGCTGGCCATCTGGGATGTCGGCGCGGGTCACATCGACCCATTTGCCCGCGTCCTGCGTTTCGGCCAGATGTTCGACCTCAATCGGCGTGTGGCTGACAACTTTCAGCAGTTGCTTGTGGCTCCACACATCGTCTTCGCGCGGTGCGATGTTCAGATCACCTACCAGAATCGATTTTTGCGGGGTCTCAGCATGGAACCAGTCGCGCATATCGGTCAGGTAATCCAGTTTCTGACCGAACTTTTCGTTCTTGTCCCGATCCGGCACATCGCCGCCCGCGGGCACATAGAAATTGTGGATCGTGACACCGTTTTCCAGTTGCCCTGCAATGTGACGGGCATGGCCGAGTTCTGCGAAGTCCTTTGAACAGACCTCGGTGATCGGCAGGCGCGACAGGATGGCGACACCGTTATATCCCTTCTGCCCCCGCGCAACCATGTGGCAGTATCCAAGGGCCGCAAAATCGTCGAGCGGAATTTTGTCGACCGGTGATTTGCATTCCTGCAGGCAGAGCACATCAGGTGCTTCCTCGCTCAGCAGCTTGCAGACAATCGGCGCGCGCAAACGGACGGAATTGATGTTCCAGGTGGCAAGGGTGAAGGACATGGGCAGGCTCCGCTCGGATCAGTTGCTGCCAGTCATATCGGAAAGCACGGAAAACAGAAGGGCCTGAAACGCGTCCGGTGCCTCAATCTGGGGGATATGGCCAACATCTGTCAGCATATGCGGCGGTCCTTGGCCGATCAGCGCGGCCAGGGTATCGGCCTGTTCGGGCGGTGTCACGGTGTCCTTGTCACCCCATATCAACTGTGTGGGCAGGCTGAGGGTCTGGTAATTTTCCGCGCGGGTGCTGCGGGCCTCCGGGGGTGGCACCAGAAGCGAAGGTAGCCAATCTGAAAACGCGGCGGTCGACCCTTCGATCACCATCGGCTGTTGCAGGATATCGACCACCTCATCCGTCGCGGCCTCCTTGATGTAAAGAAGCTGGGCAAGAAGGGTTTTGGTCAGAAGCGGGTTGGTGCCCGTCAGGGAAACGATGATCTCGCGCAACCATGTTGGGCGGAGTGGCGCGGGCAGGGATTTGTGTGTTTCGTGACTGCCCAACCCCACAGCGCCGTCGATCATCAGGAGCCCGGCAAAGGCCGATTGGTCGATCATCACCGCCTCGGTTGCAGGAGCTGCACCAAAGGAATGCGCAACGAGAATGGGGCGCAGTTGCAGGGCATCTGTGAGGGCCAGGATCCGGCGCGCCTGTGTCTGGCGGCTGTAAACACCGTCCGGGTCACGTTCGGAAAATCCAAAAGGTGGCATGTCAAATGCTAGCACACGGTAGCCCTCTGCCGCGAGGGCCGTGGCTGTTTCTGCCCAGAGACCTGACCACGCGGCGGTGCCATGGGCGAGAAGCAGCGGCGTGCCGTCCTCGGGTCCGGAAACCTGCACGTAAATCGCGCCCTTGTCGGTGGCGATCATCCGCCCTGCCTCGGGCCGTGCCTCGGCGGCGGTTTGTGTTTCGCGCAACATGGCCGCGCCCCGAAACCCCAGAGTGACCACCACGACGAGTACAACGAGCGCGATCAGGATGCGTTTGAACCCTTTCATGATGCGCCTGCGTGCATGAGGGGAAGTTCGGTTGTGTCCTTGATCTCTTCCATCACGAAGCTGGCCGATACATCCCCCATCGGCACACGCGCAATCAGGGTTTGGTAGAGTCGGTCATAATCGGCCATATCCGCGACGCGTGCACGGATCAGGTAATCGAGATCGCCGGTCATGCGGTAGACGCCGGTGATTTCAGGCGCGGCGCGGGTGGCGCGGGCGAATTTCTCGAGCCATCCGGCATCATGTGCCGCGGCCTTGATCTGCATGAAAACCTCAAGCCCCAGGCCAAGTTTCGCAGCATCCAGAAGGGCCACACGCGCTCGGATCACGCCATCGCTTTGCATTGCCCGGATGCGTCGCCAACAGGCATTGCGCGAGAGGCCCACGCGGTTACCTAGCTCTTCCAGCGGTAAATCGGCATTGCGCTGCAGTTCTGTCAACAATTTTCGATCAATATTGTCAAATTCGCTCATGATCCTGGATTATCGTGGGAGGAAATCACAAAATCAATTGAAATCGCCCAATGTTTGGGAAATCTTCACGGTTTCCAGGCGGTACTATCAATCAAACGCCACTCATGGAAAGGGCCACCGCAATGATGAACCGTATTTTTCTCGACCACCCGCATAGCGTTGATGAAACCTATGCTCAGCATCTGGTCTTTGCCGGAAAATTTGGTCTCAAGCTCTTTGCCGCCGGGTTTTGTGCGATCATCCACGCCATCATTCCCTGCGCGTTTGAAAAGACCGCCAGCCGTATGATCGCGGATATGTACGCCAAGACCCACAACCGGGGTCAATAAGCGTACTGGAACGCAAAAACGGAGGCCGATCAAAGCCTCCGTTTTCTGTTTTCATCAAGGGGTAGCGGCCTAGCCCGCCAGCGCCTTGTTCAGGTTCTCATCGACTTTTTCGAGGAAGCCCATGGTGGTCAGCCAGCCTTGATCCGGGCCGACCAGCAGAGCCAGATCCTTGGTCATGTGACCGGATTCCACTGTGTCCACGATGACCTTTTCCAGTGTCTCTGCGAAATTGTTCAACGGACCATTCCCGTCAAGTTTGGCGCGGTGCTTCAGGCCACCGGTCCACGCATAGATCGACGCGATCGAGTTGGTCGAGGTCTCTTCGCCTTTCTGGTGCTGGCGATAGTGACGGGTCACCGTGCCATGCGCCGCTTCGGCTTCGACGATCTTGCCATCCGGCGTCATCAACTGCGAGGTCATCAGACCCAGTGAGCCGAAGCCTTGCGCCACGGTGTCGGACTGCACGTCGCCATCGTAGTTTTTGCAGGCCCAGACAAAGCCGCCGGACCATTTCATGGCGCTTGCGACCATGTCATCAATCAGACGGTGCTCATAGGTGATGCCCGCCGCCTTGAACTTGTCGGCAAACTCTTCGTCAAAAACTTTCTGGAACAGGATCATGAACTGGCCATCATATTGCTTGAGGATGGTGTTCTTGGTCGAAAGATAGACGGGCCAGCCGAGAGACAAGCCGTAGTTGAACGAGGCACGGGCGAAATCGATGATCGACTGATCAAGGTTGTACATGCCCATATAGACACCGGATGACGGCGCCTGGAAAACTTCGTGCTCGATCACTTCGCCGTCGTCGCCGACAAATTTCATGCTCAGCGTGCCGGGTCCGGGAAATTTCATATCCGTCGCACGGTACTGATCACCATATGCATGGCGGCCGATCACGATGGGCTGGGTCCAGCCGGGCACAAGCCGTGGCACGTTTTTGCAGATGATCGGTGCACGGAACACAACCCCGCCGAGGATGTTGCGGATCGTCCCGTTCGGGCTGCGCCACATCTTTTTCAGGCCAAACTCCTCGACCCGGCCTTCGTCGGGCGTGATGGTTGCGCATTTGACGCCCACACCGACTTCCTTGATCTTTTCCGCCGCATCAATGGTGATCTGATCTTCGGTGCGGTCGCGCTCTTCGATGCCCAGATCGTAATAGAGCAGGTCAACGTCCAGATAGGGCAGGATCAGTTTCTTCTTGATGAAGTCCCAGATGATCCGGGTCATCTCGTCGCCATCAAGCTCGACGACGGGGTTTTCTACCTTGATCTTGGACATAAAGCGCATCCCTTGCGGCTGGGTGAATCGAAAAACTGCTGCCTCATAGCCTATCCAAACGGGTTAGGAAAGACGGTATGCAACAGTATACATAAAATACGTTTTCCAGATCATCCATCGCTGTGATCTGTTGTTGCCAGAGGCACCATCAAAACCCGCGCCACGAGTGCACAGGCCAAGACACCAATGATCAATGGTATCGGTGTGCCATCAAAGGCCAATCCAATGGGCACGGCCAGCACAACGGATCCTACCGTTGCCAGGCCGGAAATCAGACTGGCCGCCATGCCCGCAACGTGTCCCAGTGGCTCCATCGCCAATGATGTGAGGTTCCCGAGCGTTAGTGAAACCATGGCGAACAGGCTGGCTTGCCAGAGAAAATACACCGCAAATCCTGCGTTCGGGTCTAATGCCAGTTGCATCAGGGCAAGCGTCAGCAGGCACAAAACGATTTCGATACTCAGCGCGGCGCTTACCAGACGCCGCATGCCAAAGCGCATCACAAGAGCGGCGTTCATCAGACTGGTTGCCCCGGCAAGAAGCGCGATCAGCCCAAACCAATAAGGAAATTGCGCGTCGCGGCCATAGGTATCGGCCATGATCTGTTGGATTGAACTGAGCGCACCAAAGAGCACAGCAAAACAGAGCGTCTGAACGGCAATCGACAGGCGAACAGACCGAAACGATAGAACCTGAACGGCTGCCTGCCAGAGGGTGTACAGCTCGAAAGTGCTTCTTTTTTCCCGGGGCAGGGGTTCGGGAAGGCGTAGCATCATCCATGCGGTGAAAATCGCAGCAAAGATCAGGAAACTGCCAAAAATGCCGCGCCACCCCGCCACGGCGATGATGCCGCTGCCAATCAGAGGGGCCACGGCAGGGATCAGCGTGAACACCATCATGACAAATGACATCAACCGCGCCATTTCCCGGCCCGCATAGAGATCACGGATGATGGCCATCGAAACAATGCGTGCGGCGGACACACCCAAGCCCTGCAGGATGCGCGCAAGGATCAGGACTTCCAGAGATGCCGCCCCCAGGGCCATCAATGCCGCCAAGGCATAGATCAAAGAACCAACCAGAATAACCCGCCTGCGCCCAAAGGCGTCTGACAAGGGGCCGACGACAAAGGTTCCCAATCCCATGCCCAAAACAAACGACGTCACCACAAGCTGCGCGCGGTTGATGTCGTCGGCTGATAAATCCGCGCCTATGGTTGGCAGAGCCGGGAGCATGGCATCAATCGAATAAGCCACGACACCGCCCATCATCGCCATCAAGGCTATGAATTCAGTTACCCCCATTTTTGGTTTCGGGTCTGCCGCGGGCTGGGTCATTTTCTGGTTTCCCTAGCGGCCAGAGGATCAAAGCACGTCCGTAAGCGCCGCATAGGTTGGGTTGGAATTGCGATGGTTTCAGCCGGCCTCATCAGCCTTGGCTGTCAATTCATCAATCACTTTGATCCACAGCTCCGCCGGTTGGCAGCCGGGTACAGCCTGTTGGCCATTCACGATAAAGGTCGGCACGCCGGTGATGCCCATTTCGCGAAATCGTGCATCGCGTGCGCGGATGTCTTCGAGGTCCGAATTTGTCTCCAGCAGGCGTTGGATCATCGCACCGTCCATTTCGAGACTATCAGCGATATCGGCCAGTACCTCGGCATCGCCAATATCACGTCCTTCGTCGAAATAGGCGGCAAAAAGGGCCATCGCCATAACATCCTGCCGCTCTTCTATCCCTGCCCAGTGGAGCAGGCGATGCGCATTGATGGTGTTGGGTGTCCGTTTGATGGCAGCAAAATCGATGGTCAGTCCGGCCTGCTCGGCACGTTCCAGCACGGGCGCATAGGCACGGATGGCCCCTTCCTTACCGCCGAATTTCCCCTCAAGGTACGCGCGGCGGTCCATGCCCTCTGGCGGCATGTCCGGATTGAGCTGGAATGGATGCCATTCAATCACAAAGGGATGATTGGGACGTTGTGCAAGCGCTTGATCCAAAAGTGTTTTGCCGATGTAGCACCACGGGCAAATCGGATCGGAGATGATATCAAGCTTGATCATTTTAGACTTTCAAAAATCGGACGCAATGCGCGCCGCAGGAGTTTGCCGTTGGCCCCGGTGGGCAGCACCTCAAGGTGATAGAAACCGCGTGGCGTTTTGTAGGGAGCCAACCGCGATGCCAGATGCTCTTGCAGCGCTTCGTCCGACAAGGCGTTCGGACCAGTATAGAAGGCCATTATCACGCGTGCATCTTCTTTTACTTCGATGTCGGTGACCGCCGCCTGCGTGATCCCCGGGTGATCGTTCAAGGCCGCTTCGACCTCGATCGGTGAGACGCGGAAGCCACCGGCGTTCATCATGTCGTCGGCGCGGCCCAGATAGGTGATTTGCCCGTCTGCATCCATTCTGCCTTGATCGCCGGTTATAAACCACGCGCCGTCATACCGCGCGGCGGTTTCCTCCGGTGCATTCAGATATTCCAGCATCAGGCCCGGATCAGATTGATGAATGGCAATACTGCCCTCTTCGCCAAT
Organism: Roseovarius sp. JB2-10; assembly: GCF_055693585.1. Lineage (NCBI taxonomy): Bacteria > Pseudomonadati > Pseudomonadota > Alphaproteobacteria > Rhodobacterales > Roseobacteraceae > Roseovarius > Roseovarius sp. JB2-10. Next base: position 1,686,451 of record NZ_CM146337.1, read on the forward strand.
CGGAACAGGTCCGTCGGGTCCCAATATGGCAACGCGTCGTCCGGGCTGGGGTTGACCCATTGCGCCATCAGCGGCGGGATTTGCTGCACTTCCTGAAATGAAGGTCGAACATTCTGACATGCCAAACGCTTCATAGACCTGTGTGCCGGTTGAACCGATCCACGCGTTTTGCACGCGTTCCGGCATCTTCTCCCCGGCGGACAAGGCATGGCGCAATTTTGGCAGGTTGATCTTGGCATCGCCGCGCAGAAATTTCCGAAAAACACCCGGTGCCGCGGCAAAAATCGTTGCATCATGTCGCTGCATCAACTGCGGTAAGTCTTCGGGCGCGGTTCCCGGCTCTGCAATCAGTGCGGTTGCCCCGATGGTCCAGGGATCCATCAAGCCCGTACCCAACGTGTAGGTCCAGTTGAACGCGCCCGCATGCAAAAGCCGATCTTCCCGGGTCAGCCCATACCAGCCGTCAAACATCATCTGCCTTGCCCATATCGCCCGGTGTGCGTGGGCGACGGCTCGTGGTTTGCCTGACGTGCCAGAAGTATAAATGATGTAGGCCAGCCGATTGGGATCACCCATATCAAAGGTGGCCGGTGGCATGCGCCGCATTTGTATCAGCGCGTCCTGATCAAGAATTGGTATTTCAGTGGCAGGACAGGCGACGCCGGGTCCTTTCAGGATGGCCGCGGGTTTCACGGTTTCTATAATCCCGCCCACTTCGGTTTCGGTCAGTTGCGAAGAGGTCGGGACCGGCACCAGACCAACGCTCAGACAAGCCAAATAGGCGATCGGGAATTCAACCGTGTTCCCAAGCCGCATCAAAACAACATCGTCGCGGTTGAGGCCTGTTTCGAGCAGTCCGGTTGCCGTGCCCAAAACGGCTGATTTAAGCGCGCTGTAGGACCACGACTGGGCACCGGACAGGCTCAAAACCTCGAGCGCAACCTTGTCCGGCACATGATCGGCGCGCCCCAATACATGCGCCGCCATATTGAAAGGCTCAGGGCAAGCGGGCGGGGGCCTTGATTGAACTCGGACAACATTTCCAACGCTTAGGGCGCTGGCGCATTGGTTGCAAGTAGCCGCCGGGCTGCGGTACAAAGAAGCATGACGCAAAGCCATGGTAATCTGATCCGAGTGGCCCGTGAAAACGGCAAATCGGCTGAAACCGAGCCCCTCAATCTGGGCGCGCGGGTGCGCGAGTTGCGTAAGGCGCGCAAATGGACATTGGAGCAAGCGGCCACGCAGGCTGGGCTGGCCCGATCAACGCTTTCCAAGATAGAAAATGGCCAAATGTCCCCGACATATGACGCGTTAAAGAAATTGGCCGTGGGTTTGGAAATCTCCGTGCCTCAGCTCTTTACCGCGCCGCAGCGCGACAAGATCAATGGCCGGATGTCGGTGACCAAGGCAGGCACCGGGGCGCATCAGGCAACCACCACCTACGAGCATGAATTACTGGGTGAAACCCTCACGAAAAAGCAAATGCTGCCCTATCGTGCCCGCATCCGCGCCCGCAGCATCGAGGAGTTTGACGGCTGGGTGCGCCATGATGGTGAGGAATTTTTGTACGTTCTGACCGGGGTGATCCGGCTCTATACGGAATTCTATGAACCGATCGAAATGCGCCGGGGCGACAGCGCCTACTACGACGCCACAATGGGACATAATGCGATTTCGGTAAGCGATGAGGATGCGACCATCCTGTGGGTCACGTCGCTGACCTGACGGGCGCGCCTAGAAATCGACGGCGATACCCTTCTTTTCCCAATCCCCGAACCGGACAGGTTCCGGGCCTTTGCGACCTCCCAGTTCCTTTGGCAAATCCAACGCGTCCGCCTGCCGACGGCGCTCTTCGGCCTCGGCCAACGCGCGCAGGGCTTCGGGGGGCAGATCGCGATCTTCTTCGCTCATCGTCGGGGTTCCTTTGGCTGACACCCCCTGATATATGCCGCGCGCAGCCCGCCGCCAAGGAAAATGCCTGATGACTACGCCAAACTACACGCCGCGCCGCTCGGCTGTCTTCCTGCTCGATCAGGTTCTGGGCGAAGGGCGGCTGATGTCGGATCTGATTGCAAGTGGCAAACTCGACCGCCTGTCGCCCCCGGATCGCGCGCGTGCACAACGTTTGGCCAATGACACATTGCGTGGACTGGACCGGGCAGATCGGTTGTTGAACCGTCAACTGCGCAAACCGCCCGCCCTACACGTGCACAATATCCTGCGATTGGGCACGGTCGAATTGTGTATGGGCGGCGATGCGCACGGTGTAGTGAACGAACTGGTCGGCCTGATAGGCAATGACCGCCGCCATGCCAAGCTCAAAGGCCTGGTCAATGCGGTCCTGCGCAAAATGGCGGGTGATGCGGGCAAACCGTGGAAAGACCTGCGTTTGCCGCGTCTGCCAACCTGGCTGCGTGATCCATTGGTGGCCGCGTGGGGCGCGAACCCGGTTAATCAGATGGAAAAGGTCCATTTCGCTGGCGCGCCCTTGGACATCACGGCCAAGGGTGATGCCGCCAGTTGGGCTGAAAAACTCGGTGGTGCGTTGATGCCCACCGGCACGATCCGTTTGACGGATCCCGGTCAGGTGTCGGCGCTTCCCGGTTTTGAGACCGGCGACTGGTGGGTGCAGGATGCGGCCGCGGCCCTGCCGGTTTGGGTGTTGTCCCCGGCACCTGGCGAAAAGATCCTTGATCTGTGTGCCGCACCCGGAGGTAAAACGTTGCAATTGGCAGCAGCAGGTGCGGACGTCACAGCGCTTGATCTCAGTGAAAAACGCATGAAACGGGTGTCCGAGAACCTGACGCGCACCGGGCTTACCGCAAAATGCATCGTGGGTGATGCATTGGAACATGAAGGCCAATACGATGCGGTCCTGCTGGATGCGCCATGTTCGGCCACGGGCACAATTCGCCGCCACCCAGATCTGCCCCATGCCAAAGACGGGTCCGATTTTGCCGAGCTTATGACGCTGCAATCCAAGATGATCGACCATGCGCTGACGCTTTTGAAGCCGGGTGGGCGTTTGGTTTATTGCACCTGTTCGCTGTTGCCCGATGAAGGGGAATGTCAAGTGGATGATGTTCTGGCACGTCATGATGGGTTGCGCACGGATATCGCGGCACTTGATCTTCCGGGCGTCGATCCAGCCTGGGTGACCGAGGAAGGTGGTTTGCGCCTGCGCCCGGACTATTGGCCGGAAGAGGGCGGCATGGACGGGTTCTATATCGCCTGCCTGCGCCACTAAACGCCGATCACAAATCTTGTCCTAATCTTTACGTGACGTATGCCAACCACACGGTATACTGGCGCTAATAACGCCGCGAAGAGCGTTCAGAGGCAAGGCAATGTTCAACTCGGAAAATCTGTCCGTCCAATGGACGCGAATGATGGACCGCGCGCAGGCGCGCAGGGCCACGCGCGCGCGGCCCGTGACAGCCTTCGTGCAACAGCCCGAACCCCGAACCATCGGCAGCTTCGCCCGAGGGCGGCAGTTAACGGCGGGCAATTTCGTTTTTGCCGGACATCTCGTGCAACAACCGGGCACAAGCATCTGGGACCTGCCCAGCCCTGACGCGACCTTCACCGAAGAAATGCATGGTTTTGTCTGGCTGGATGACCTTGCTGCCGCCGGTGATGTACCCGCGCGGCAACGGGCTCAGGCCTGGCTAAGTGACTGGATCGAACGGTTTGGCAATGGCCGTGGCCCCGGCTGGACCCCGGAATTGACGGGTCGAAGACTGATCCGGTGGATCAACCATGCGCTCTTTGTCATGCTGGGGCGTAACGATGCTTCGGTGACCACGCCGTTTTATCGTTCGCTGGCGCAACAGACGATCTTTCTGGGGCGCAGGTGGCAAGCGTCGCGCCCCGGTCTGGCGCGGTTCGAGGCGTTGACCGGTCTGATTTACGCGGGCCTGTCGCTGGAAGGGATGGAGGAGCATGTCGGACCTGCGATCAAGGCGCTTGGCCGTGAATGCGATACGCAAATCGGTGCCGATGGGGGCTTGCCGACACGAAATCCCGAAGATCTGCTTGAAGTCTTTACCCTGCTCAATTGGGCCGCCGTGGCATTGACCGAAACAGATCGGACGCCGGGGCGCGAACACTGGCAGGCAATCGAACGGATTGCGCCAACACTCCGCATGCTGCGTCATTCAGATGGTGATCTTGCGCGGTTTCACGGCGGCGGGCGCGGTCTTGAGGGGCGCTTGGACAATGCGCTGGCATCCAGCGGCGTGAAAGCGCGGCAACCGGACGGCCTGTCGATGGGCTATGCCAGATTGAGCGCGGGCCGGACAAGCGTGATCGTGGATGCGGCACCGCCGCCGTCGGGCAAGGCGTCGGCGAATGCCCATGCGTCGACACTGGCGTTTGAGCTGACCTCCGGGCGCCGTCCGTTGATTGTGAATTGCGGATCGGGCGCGAGTTTTGGCCGCGATTGGCGTCGTGCAGGGCGCGCCACGCCGTCACATTCCACGCTGGTGCTTTCCAGCCGTTCCAGCGCGCGATTGGGCACGGGCAGCCTGAGTAAGGAATGGCTGACCGAAGCGCCCAAAAACGTCCCAGTTCAAATGAGCCAAGCACCGGATGGGTTACGGTTTGAGGCCGCGCATGACGGGTATGTCCCGACCCATGGCCTGACCCATGTGCGCAAGATCGAAATGACATTTGATGGCCGGGGCATCGCGGGCGAAGACATGTTGTTGGCGATCAATGACCCCGACAAACGACAATTTGATCAGGCAATGGAGGCACGACAGCTGCAAGGCATCCCGTATGATCTGCGATTCCATTTGCATCCGGATGTCGATGCGGCGGTTGATTTGGGCGGCACGGCGGTGTCGATGGCCCTCAAATCCGGTGAAATGTGGATTTTCCGCACGGATGGGCCGTTAAAATTGTCATTGGATGTCAGTGTTTATCTGGAAAAAACCCGTCTAAAGCCGCGCGCGACCAAACAGATTGTTCTATCTGGCGTCGCAATGGAGTATGCGACCCGCACAAGATGGTCACTGTCCAAGGCGCAGGACACCCCGATCAGCATACGCGATCTGAAACAGGAAGCGCTTGAACCGGTGGCCGACGAATAAACACATACGTCACATGACCACGGGATAGCTGCCACATGACCGACCTCGCCCCCCTGCGCCGCGCGCTTCTTTCTGTATCCGACAAAACCGGCCTGATTGATCTGGGCAAGGCATTGGTAGATCGCGGGGTCGAGCTGCTCTCGACCGGTGGGACGGCCAAGGCGCTGCGCGAGGCAGGGCTTGCGGTGCGTGACGTGGCGGATGTGACTGGGTTTCCGGAAATGATGGATGGCCGCGTCAAAACCCTTCACCCAATGGTACATGGCGGTCTGCTGGCGCTGCGGGACAACGATGATCACGTGGCGGCAATGGAAACGCACGGTATTGGCGCGATCGATCTGTTGGTCGTGAACCTTTATCCATTTGAGGAAACCGTGGCCAAGGGTGCGGACTATGACACCTGCATCGAAAATATTGATATCGGCGGCCCGGCAATGATCCGGGCGGCGGCCAAGAACCACAGTTTTGTCAGCGTTGTGGTGGATGTCGAAGATTACGCGCCGCTCCTGGCAGAACTTGATGCCAACGATGGCCAAACAACATTGGGCTTTCGTCAGAAACTTGCGCAAACCGCCTATGCCCGCACGGGCGCCTATGATGCAGCCGTGTCCACGTGGATGGCCGGTGCGATTGGGGCGGACGTTCCGCGCCGCCGCGCGGTGGCAGGAACGCTTGCGCAAACCCTGCGCTACGGTGAAAACCCGCATCAGGCGGCAGCATTCTACACCGATGGTTCCAACCGCCCCGGGGTGGCTACGGCCACACAGCTGCAAGGCAAGCAACTGAGCTACAACAACATCAACGACACGGATGCGGCGTTTGAACTGGTCAGTGAGTTTTTACCAGAGGACGGCCCGGCCTGCGCCATCATCAAACACGCCAACCCTTGCGGTGTGGCGCGCGGCGAGACGCTGAAAGAGGCCTATGGCCGTGCGTTTGATTGTGATCGGACCAGCGCGTTTGGCGGTATCATCGCTTTGAACCAGCCTTTGGATGGCGCAACAGCCGAAGAGATTGCTCAGATTTTCACCGAAGTCGTCATTGCCCCGGGCGCTGATGAGGCCGCGCGGCAGGTCTTTGCGGCCAAGAAAAATCTGCGCCTGCTGACGACAGATGGCCTGGCCGACCCGCAAACGGCGATGATGACCCTGCGACAGGTTTCAGGCGGGTATCTGGTGCAGGACAAGGACAATGGCCATATCGACGCCGATGACCTGAAGGTGGTGACCAAACGCGCGCCCACGGATCAGGAAATGTCCGATATGCTCTTTGCCTGGAAAGTCGCCAAGCACGTTAAATCCAATGCCATCGTCTACGTCAAGGATGGCGCAACCGTGGGTGTCGGCGCAGGCCAGATGAGCCGCGTGGACAGCTGCCGGATTGCCGCGCGTAAGGCTGAGGATATGGCCGAAGCCCTGGGCCTGGCCGCACCGCTGACCCAAGGCAGTGTTGTGGCCTCGGACGCGTTCTTTCCCTTTGCCGATGGTCTGTTGACGGCGGCTGAGGCGGGCGCCACGGCTGTGATCCACCCCGGTGGGTCGATGCGTGATGACGAAGTGATCGCCGCGGCGGATGAGGCCGGGCTGGCGGTCGTGCTGACCGGTATGCGGCACTTCCGGCACTAGAGGAAAAGAACCATGCGCACCGTATTCTGGGTTGGTACGATCACATTTTTGCTGGATCAAATCAGCAAATACCTTGTGGTTCATGCCATGGGTCTGCGTGAATTGGGACGCATCGATGTCTGGCCGCCTTTTATCAATTTCCGCATGGCGTGGAACTATGGGATCAACTTTGGCCTGTTCTCGGCAGACAACCCTCTGACGCGGTGGATACTGATCGCCATTGCGATTGGCATTACGGTGGCGGTTCTTGTCTGGATGTCCCGGATGGAGACCAACCGCTGGCAACGCATCGCGGGTGGTTTGCTGGTCGGCGGGGCCTTGGGCAACGTGATTGATCGCCTGATTTACGGTGCCGTCGCAGACTTTCTCAACATGTCATGCTGCGGATTTGACAACCCTTACGCGTTCAATGTGGCTGATATCGCCGTTTTTGCCGGTGCTTTTGGCCTCATCCTGTTCACATCCGATAAAAAGCCCTCGTGACCTTGGCAAAGCTATGCGATAAACCAATCCAAGAAGGTTCAGGAGGGTGGCGATGATGTTGTCGCGGGTATTGATGGTGATCGTTGCGCTGGCACTGACGGCCTGCGCCAACAAGGACAAACCACTGTCACGGATCAAGAAAACCGGCGAAGGCCCGGATGAGTTTACGATCATCCCAGGCAAGCCGCTGCAGACCCCTGAAAGCTTTACAGCTTTGCCAACACCCACCCCCGGCGGCAGCAATCTGACGGACCAAAACCCGTTATCTGACGGCGTCGCCGCCTTGGGCGGCAATACCGCCGTTCTGGCCAGCGGTGGCATTCCGGCAAGTGACGGTGCTGTGGTGCGCCATGCCAGCCGCTATGGTGTGACGCCAGGCATCCGCCAAACCCTGCGCACCGAAGACAAAGCCGTGCGCCGCCGTCATGGGCGCGTGAACATTTTGCGCATCGGTCCGACGGATGATTACACCAACGCCTACAAACGCCAGTGGCTCGATAGTGCGTCGGAGTTTCGCCGCTTGCGCCGCGCCGGCATCACGATCCCGACCGCGCCACCGGAAAATTAACGGCCTATCGGATTTCACAAGCCTGTCAGTTCGTTGCCATCGGCACTTGAACCGCTTCGATTGCGCCGTATCTTCACCTAGACATCCGACAACCGGATTTACAGGAGATATTTGATGCGCCTATTGATCGCGGCAATTGCCTTTGCCGCCGCCGCCTTTCCAGCCATGGCCGACGACAGGGTCACTGATTTCACACTTGATAACGGCATGCAGGTTCTGGTGATCGAAGACCACCGCGCGCCCGTTGTAGTGCACATGGTCTGGTATCGTGCGGGATCTGCCGATGAGCCGCCCGGCGAATCCGGTGTGGCGCATTTTCTCGAACATCTGCTGTTCAAAGGAACCAAAACGCTGGCGCCCGGTGAATTTTCAGCCACCGTCGCGCGCAATGGTGGCACGGACAACGCCTTTACCAGCTACGATTACACCGGGTATTTCCAGCGCGTTGCGGCGGATCGCCTTGAGTTGATGATGCGCATGGAAAGTGATCGAATGATCAATATCCAACTGGGCGAAGACGACATCCTGACCGAGCGTGACGTGATCATTGAGGAGCGAAATCAGAGGGTCGAGAACAACCCGTCCGCGCTGTTTCGTGAGCAAAAGAATGCGACCCAGTTTCTCAACCACCGCTATGGGGTGCCGATCATAGGATGGCGTCATGAGATGACGGAGTTGACCCTAGAGGATGCGCTGTCGTTTTATGGCACATATTACTCGCCCAATAACGCCATTCTGGTTGTCGCCGGAGATGTACAGCCCGACGATGTGCGCGCGTTGGCCGAGAAGTATTACGGTGTGATCCCTGCCAATCCGGAACTGCCTGAGCGTATCCGGGCACAAGAACCCCTACAGATGGCCGAACGCCGGTTGGTCTACGAAGACCCGCGTGTGGCGCAACCCTATGTCAGCCGTTCCTATCTGGCCCCCGAGCGTGACAGTGGCGCGCAGGAAGAAGCCGCAGCGCTGACGATGCTGGCGGAAATTCTGGGTGGCGGGATCACGTCGGTCATGGCCGAAAAGTTGCAATTCGACAGCAAGATCGCTGTGCAGACGGCGGCGTGGTACGGCGGGTTGTCCCTTGATGACACGACCTTCAATCTGGTCGTGGTCCCCACGGCAGACGTATCACTGGAAGAGGCCGAAGCCGCGATGGATCAAGTCCTCAGCGACTTCATGGTCGATGGCATCAATGCGGAACAACTGGACCGGATAAAGATGCAAATTCGCGCATCGCAGATATACGAACGTGACGATGTTGGGTCTCTCGCGAACCGTTACGGTCGCGCGTTGACCCAAGGGTTGACCGTTGCGGATGTGCAAGCCTGGCCCGAACTGCTCGAAGCAGTAACCGCAGATGACATTATGTCCGCGGCCGAAAAAGTCTTTAACCGCAAAAACGCTGTCACCGGATGGTTGACCGCACCGGAGGTGACACAATGATCCGCTTTTTCGCTGCTTTTGCCACCCTTTTGATCCTCACGATGCCCGCCCGGGCCGAAGTGAATATCAAGGAACTTACAACGCCTGGCGGCATTGAAGCCTGGCTTGTTGAAGACCATTCAATTCCTTTTGTGGCGCTCGAACTGCGCTTTCGCGGTGGTGCTGCGCTGGACTTGCCCGGCAAGCGCGGGGCCACCAACCTTATGATGGCGTTGTTGGAGGAAGGCTCTGGTGACCTCGATTCACGCGGGTTCGCCCGCGCGACCGAGGCTTTGGCCGCCTCCTTCGGGTATGACACCGGTGATGACACAATCTCAGTCTCAGCCAAAATGCTTAGTGAGAACCGCGATGAGGCCGTCGCCCTGTTGCGCGCCAGCCTCGTTCAACCGCGGTTTGATCAGGCGGATATCGACCGTGTTCGCGCCCAGGTGATCTCTTCGATCCAATCTGATCTCAAAGACCCGCGGAGTATTGCATCGACCGCATTTGACACGCTTGTTTACGGCGATCACCCCTATGGCAGTTCACGTGACGGCACGCTCGAAAGCGTTGCGGCTTTGACCCGTGATGACATCATTGTGGCCCATCAAAATGCCCTGGCGCTGGACCGTATTTACGTAAGCGCCGTGGGGGACATCACATCCGATCAACTGACCGCGCTGCTGGATGATTTGTTGGGTGAATTGCCTGCCACCGGCTCTCCGCTGCCACAGGACGCGGATGTAAACTTGCCCGGTGGCATCAAAGTTGTGGATTTTGACACGCCCCAATCGGTTGCCACTTTTGCGCAGCCAGGGATTGACCGGGATGATCCCGATTTCTTTGCCGCCTATTTGCTCAATCACATTCTGGGTGGTGGCGGATTTGAAAGCCGACTGATGACCGAAGTGCGCGAAAAGCGGGGCCTGACATATGGCGTTTATTCCTACCTTCTGGACATGGACAGCGCACAGGTTTGGATGGGGTCCGTTTCATCCGCAAATGACCGCGTTGCCGAGGCCGTTGCGGTGATCCGTGATGAATGGGTCCGCATGCGCGAAGGTGGCGTGACCGAAGCCGAGCTGAACGATGCCAAGACCTATCTGACCGGGGCCTATCCGCTTCGGTTTGACGGCAACGGTCCGATTGCCAACATCGCCGTCGGGATGCAGATGGAGGGCCTGCCCACCGACTACATCGCCACACGCAACGACAAGGTGAACGCGGTCACGATGGACGACATCACCCGCGTCGCGCGAGAACTTCTGGACCCGGATCGCCTGACATTCGTCGTCACGGGTAAGCCGGAGGGGCTTGAGACAACGATCAACTAGGGCGTTCCGACGGCTTCACAAAAGTGCAAACCGAAGATTTCAAGCCAGAATGGGCTTTGCAAAGTCGAAAACGTAATCGTCAACCAGTGAGGAGAGTGGCCTACGGTCGAATTCCGCAACACGGGAACACACACGGGAGTATTGCACTCGAGCCTTGGCGATTTCCAACCCACCGAAAAGCGCGCAGACCTGCGCTATTGCTCGGTTATGTGGGTGAAGTACGGATTGATTGTTGAAGGCCGTGATACCTACGACAATGCCACCATCGCCCACCTGCCAGTGTTGGTAGTTTGATAGGTTAAAGTCCGTTTTGAGCCCGAAGCGGACATTGATGATTTGTACTTTGAGACTCATTTAAAGATGGCTTAGGCAGGTGAATGGCTGCGCAATCTTTTCATTCACTCCGGTTAATAAGAGGTAAGTTGTTTCGATGTCCACAAAGTGGAAAAGAGTTTTCTATGTCGTACTTTGGCTGGCTTTCTACTTCGTCGTCACAGCACTGCTTTTTCCGCCATTGACCGACTTTGAATGGAAATGGCTTCTAGGATTATCGATTGGTTCATTCATCTGGTTGCTACGCAAAAACAGTGATGAGCAATAGCTTCCATCTTGGCCACTTCAAATGGCATCTTTGAGCCCAAAGCAGAAATTATCGTCAACTTAACTGAGCTGGAAATTCATTGAGTTTGGCTGATTTGGACATTGCGGATGTTTCCCCTCTGTGCTGCATAGAGAGCAATTCCGGCGAAAGAGAAATTGTGGGGGTAAAAGGAAATGCGCAGTGTGGTCCTGATGGCAGTCTTTATGGCTCTTCCCTTGTCTGCTGCGGCTCAAACAGACTCAGATAGATGCGATTTCTTCGTTGTTCACCCGGAGAACGAAGCTCTTGTTTTTGACAGAAATGGAAACATAAAGCGCAAGGTGGGTCCCGGAATACACAGTTGCGTGCCGTTCCTTGAGACTTTTTCGATTGAAAATACTCATTCGTTACGGCGCGAGGAGGTCGAAAGTTCACGGTTTGATGGTCGATGCATATTTAAAATTTCAGTTCATTGGCGTATTTCCGATTTGAAAAAGTTCCATGAAATTGGGCGGGAAGCTGTTGTTGTTCCCAGGGTCCGAAAGGCGGCGTTGAACGCTCTTGATTATGCGATTGCTTATCATGCAGAGGTTTTTGGCACCGAATTTCCAGAAATTACAAGATATCAGGCGACTTCATTTCTAGACCGCAATAGTGCAGCGCTTCGTAGAGAAAGTGCAGCATTTGAGGAACTTGGTGTAGAGTTTCGACATGCCGGGGACTTGGAAATATGCGCGCAGGGATAATTGGGCGTTTGGATTGAACGGTAGCTAAGTCCGCAAAGCCGTCACATACTCTGTGATAGAATCCGCCCCAGTATTCGACCGCCAATGATATGCATGTGAAAATGCGGTACTTCCTGTACGCCGTGGACACCGGCATTGGAAATGGTGCGATATCCTTCGCCACTTTCGCCCGGTTGAATGCCCTTCATCTGACAGATCTTGCCAATAGCGCGGGTGAAATCCGCAATCTCGGCATCGCTGGCCTCAAGTGCAAAATGGTCGTGGCAAACATAAGCCCCTTTGGGGATCACCAGCACATGTACCGGTGCTTGTGGCTGGATGTCGTTGAAAGCCAGACAATGCTCCGTTTCCAGAACGGTGTCATTTGGAATGTCGCCGCGCAGGATTTTAGCAAAGATGTTCTGATCGTCATAGGCATAAGGCATCGGGTTGCATCCTTAGTCGGCAAAGAGATGTTCGTGTTCGACAACCTTCTGCGTGGTATCGACCGGAAGATCAAGGAAGCGCGCCAGAAGGTCAGCATTTTGCTTGGGCTCAGCCGTTTGCCGCATCACCATGTGATTTTCAAATTCTGCATCTCGGATCCGGTCCGACTCGAAGGTCATATCACCCCGAATGGTTGGCAAAAGCCGCTCGAGTGTTTCGGGCGGCGTCTGTTCCCCTGCCAGACCCACGCGCATGGCATGGCCTGTCAGATATTCGTCGGTAAATTCACACTGGACTTCCAAGAGCTTCGTTGTCGACCGGTCGCCACAAAAATCCTGCAGCAAATCCAGATTTCCGGGATCAATGCACACAATCAGGCGGTCCGTTTCATAGTAATCAAACAGCATCCGCATCAAAGCGCGTCGGTGCCTGGTGCGTTTGCCCAAGGTTGCCTGAATGCCCCCAAGGTCGGGCAGGGCGGTGTTTTCCTCATTAAAGAGGTATTCGATCGCAGGCACGTTGGTGATGTGGCGGATTTTTTCGATCAATCGCTTGGCCACATGCCATTTTTTGCAAATCACGATCATCAGCTCGCGTTCCCGGCCTAACGTACTTTCGGTTTCCCAAAAGCGGCTGGCAAAGCGGCGCCCAATCCGACCCCGCCCGCTGAGAAATTTGAACAGGCTCCGGCCTTCGTTCGATATCTGGAATTGCGTCGCATCGTCCGCATAAAGCGCGCCAAGACGTTCCTTTAACTCCAATGCTTCCGGGCTGATCTTGCGGGCAAACAGAAAATCCTGGCTGAGCAGCAGATCGTAGTGGTCGTTGTAAAACGTCACCGGCATGCCGTAGTCAGTGAACATCAGAAAGGTCAGCGTGCGCGTCTCAATCTCCGCTTCGGGGACCACATGGCGCACCAGCGTCTGAAAGAATGTCTCATCCGGGATCCATGTGGATCGGAAAAAGCGCATGACGTCCTTACGGTCCCGCGTAAAATCCAAAATCCATTCGATTGTCCGCCGGCGCAGACACCACCATTGGCTGCCGATCTGGATCTGGATGTCATGCGGGATATCGCGCGTCAGTCCAAGTTTCTTTTGTGCTTTGAAGCTGGCGTAAAACAGACGCTTATGTTTCCGCTCGTTAAAGAAATGCCGGTAGATCAGCCGCTCTTCCTTCATGCCGGTCTTGATCCAATCGCTATCGAAATAATCGAAGCTTTCGATGTAATCCATGTCATTCGCATCAAGGAAATCATGCGCGTACTTGGCAGACTTGATCGCGGCGCAATCACCGGACAACATGTAAAAATGCGTGGCACGCGGGAAGTCTTTGACCGCAGCTTCGATCGCATAGAGCGTTGCCTGAACAAGGCTCCACTCACCCCACCCACATTTCACCCGTTTTCGGGCAAACGTCACATTGGGATTGTCGGCAAGGGCCGCGCGAATTTTCTTATAGTATTCCGGCTTGGCGCGGGCATCGAAATGGATGGACATGTAATCGCCAGCAGCGGTCAGCATTTCTGCCTGACCAATGATCGCGTCCGGATCCTTGTGACACAGAAGAATAAAGGCGATTTTTGCCATTTTGGAAACGGTTTATCCGGTGCTGCTGCGATTGTTTACATTGTTAAGCATGAACAAGCGTTGAATAAACAGGGTTTCTTTGAATTTTTTAACGGGGTAGACACGATAAAGCCCTCAAAAGGCGGGCAAATGAGTGCGGAGTCAGTAGAATGGGGTTTCCCGGCACCTGGATGACCGAAAGTGAAAGCGTGGTGTATCGCGTGGTGCCAAAATGCGCCTGCTCGACCATCGGTCAAATCATGTACTATTCGGATCATGGCGAATTCTTTGATGGCGATATCCACGACGCCACGGAAGGGCTGCATAAATGGGCGCGCGAGGAAAGCCAGCCCAGTATCACAGCCAATGTGACGGCGCACCAATCCTATGCGTTTACATGTGTGCGCAATCCCTACACCCGCGTCCTGTCCAGTTTTTTCGACAAGATCTGTGGCATTCAGCGTAATGGGCGCCGGTATCGCGGCAAACTTGTGCCCCTGTTGGTCCAGAAATATGGGATTGAGGTGGGCGGTGAAGATGGCAAACAGGAGTTTGACCAGATCAAGAGCTTCCGCAGATTTCTGCTTTTTGCCCGAGATACCATCCGCTGGCGGCGTCCGATGGAGCCGGACATCCATTGGTCAGCCCAGGCCGGTCATGTCTCGACCTTCATCGTGAACGGCGGCACCTACGACAAGATTTTCTGGACCGAAAGCTTCAATGACGGCATGTCAGAAGTGCTGAAATCCATTGAGACGCCCAAGAAGGTGAACATCAAGAAAATCCCGCGATTTAACGAATCCGAAGGCCATGGTCCCAAGCGCGAGCATCCGGTCGAAGACTATTTTGACGATTTGTCGATGCATTTGGTCTACGAGATCTACAAACGCGATTTTGACCTCTTCAAGTATGATTTTGAAGACCCGTCGAACAAAATGCCCATCGGTGAAATCGATCTTGATGAAGTGCATATCAAGCTGGGCGAATAGGCCTTAGATACTGATTTTATTTGGTTTTGATGCCGGCCTAAGCCGGTTTGCTTGCCGCGTTCATTGCCGGGCCCGCGCCCGACTTCGTGTATCTGCCAGATATGCGCGAACCCTAAAATTTCCTTAAATTGTCACGTTTTCGAATTCTAAAGGTCAGGATTTCCTGACCTATCTATTTCTCGTGAAATATTGAAAACTCAGTTTCAGGGGCAAATTTTAGTATGATGAATAGTATCTCCCGACGTACTTTGCTCTTGGGTGGCGGGGCGGTGATTGGTGGGTGGGCGACCCGGCATTTCACCCCCGCCAAACCCGTCTTGGATGGGACCACATCTTTGGTACCACCCGGCGGAGCCAGCACGCTGAACGACGCCAGCGGCCTGAGCGAAACACCTATTTTCCGACATGCGATTCTAAACCAAGATCCCGGCGACGCTCTTGTGGCCGCTATTCGTGCGGAGATCAGTGACGCGCGGGCCAACGGATTGCCCTTTAATGTGGGCGCGGCGCGTCATTCGATGGGCGGCCAAGCGATACCTCACCTTGGCTATGCGGTTACATATGACAACGGATGGATCGAGCCGGACACGGCAAATGGGATTTTCCGCGTGCATGCCGGCGCGCGTTGGAGCCAGGTGATTGCCGCATTGGACCCTCTTGGATTTGGTCCAAAGGTGATGCAATCCAACAATGATTTCGGCGTCGCGGCTACGTTTTGCGTGAATGCCCATGGCTGGCCCGTGAAAATGGGGCCTATGGGCGCGACAGTGCGCAGCTTTGATATGGTGTTGCCTTCGGGCGAGTTGATCACGTGCTCCCGCACCGAAAATGCCGATTTGTTTGGCATGACCATGGGCGGCTACGGCCTCACCGGTGCGATCACCTCCATGGAGGTCGAAATGTCGAAAAACGCGCGGTTAAAGCCGTCATTCGAAAAATTTCCGGCCGTTGAATTTGGCAGTCGATTTGTCGATGCGGTGTCGGATAACGCCGTGACGATGGCCTATGGCCGCCTCAACGTGGACAAAGCGAACTTCTTCCAGGATGCCTTGATGATCAGCTATCAGGCGACGTCGGATCAATCTGATCTGCCTGCCGCCAGCGGATCGGGATTTTCTGCAAAACTGGCCAGCCGCCTCTACCGTGCGCAGCTTGGGAACGAACGATTAAAACGGGTACGCTGGTGGACAGAAACAGATCTGGGTCCAAAATTGACCGGCGGAGAGGTTACCCGCAATTCCCTGATCAATGAGCCTGTGATCACGCTGGATGACCGCGATCCGAACCGCACGGACATCTTGCATGAATATTTCGTCTCACCGGAAAGGTTCCCGGAATTCCTGGATATGTGTCAACGGGTTATCCCCGCATCCTATCAGGAATTCCTGAACGTCACGTTGCGCTTTATCGACACCGATCCCGACAGCTGGTTGGCCTATGCACCCGTGCCGCGCATTGCCGCCGTGATGTCGTTCAGTCAGGAAATGACCGTGCGGGCAGAGGCAGATATGGCGCGCATGACACGGGCGTTGATCGACGGCATCACGGATATCGGCGGTACGTATTATCTGCCTTACCGGCCGCATGCGACACTGGCACAATTGGCCCGGGCGTACCCGCGCGCCGCAGAATTTGCAGGTGCAAAGCGCACGCTGGATCCGGACTTGATCTTCCGCAACAATCTTTGGGACAAATATTTGAGCACGCTATGAGCACATTACAGAAAATTTCCGTCGGATATTTTGTCGCGCTGATGATTGCGGCGTCATTGAACTACATCCCCGGCTTGACTGATGATCAAGGCCTCGCGTTCGGCATCTTCGAACTCGACCTTTTTGATGATGCATTGCACGTGGCGTCGGCTCTTTGGGCCTTGTCAGCGGGTCTGATAAGCCACCGTGCCTCCAAAATCTTTCTGGTGATTTTCGGCGCACTTTATATCGGCGATGGTATCTTTGGCTTTTTCACGGGCTACGGGTATCTGGATATGGGGATCTTCACCAATCCGTCTGCCGGTTTGTCATTCACAATACAACGCGTCTTGGCCAACCTGCCGCATATCGCACTTGGGGGTTTTGCCCTCTGGGCGGGCCTCAAGCTGGACCGTGACTGATGCGCTGGCTCTTCAAAACCCTGATCAGGCTGGTTTTGATCCTCGTTTTGGTTATTGGCGGGCTGTTGCTCCCGGTGGGCTATGTCGAGACGGCCTGTATCCGCGAACCGGTTGAAGAGGATTACGCCGCGCAATTGCCCGCCGATCATCACCGTGCGGAGGCACGCACGCTTTTGACCTATCCGGAATGGCATATCGTGCATGCGTATGACGATTACGCCAAGGTGATTGCCGAAGGCGACCCGCACGAATTTCGCTATCTTCAATCCATCCGCGGATTTTGGTCGTCGCTTTGCGAGTTGGCCTATGCCAGTGCCGAACACGGCGGATTTCCCGGTGAAACCAAACAAATGGTCTACACGATTGGTGTCAGCTTCACCGCAGAGATGTTGGCCAAAGCCGCCTATGAAGAGACCTTGGGGCGTCTGGTCACGCTGATGCGTGGCCCGGACCGCGCGCCTCTTGATGATCTCTCGGCCGAACAGGCGGCAGCATATGCCGCGTTCTTGCAGCAGGTGCCCTGGTACAAATGGGATTTTGCTGAGGTTGCCGGTGCGCTGGCGGCAACAACAACTGGCAGCTTACGGGACACGGAAAGACTTTTGGCGCTGAGCGCGGAATACGGTGTCAAAACACTCTATGCCGGCGTGATCGAGCAGGCCGTGGCCAATATCGGCGCGGATGAGTTGCGTCTGCGGATGGTCGTGCGCGACGCCACGCCCGAGGCGCTGGCCGCCTATCCGGATGTAACAGTGATCGGCCCTCGGGGGAGGGGATCGAAATTGAAACACCGCGCTACCGGGTGCTGACCAATCTGCTGCAGGAGATGGCGCAAGATGGCGTGAATTTTGACGAGATCGCAGGCAATGATGACATTCTGCTGACCGCCACTGCGCCCGGTGGGCGGGTGAACAGCGCGCTCTACAGTTTTCCGCGGCAGGGATACGGCGATTACCGCCACCTCATCTTGCTGAAAGTTCCTGCCTTGGCTGAAAGGCTCCGGGTGATGCGTACCGGTCCGCTGACGATCGAGCACATTCATGACTATTAAACACTGGGTCTTTGCACTTTGCGCGGTCATCGTGGGTTGGGTTGCGACGCTTGCTCTGGTCATGGTCGCAACAAACGCGGCACCCGGTGCGATCGTTCTGCTACCGGCAGATGATTTTGTCTCGGAACTGCCGGAAGGCGCTGCCGTGGTCGGCAAAGGAACCGGATGGATCGCCGTCAAATCCAATGCGCCGGGCCTTGGCGTGGCGCTTTACCGGGCGGGCGGTAAGCTGGTTTTGCCAGCTGGTCTGCCGGGGTGCCTGCCATTGCTGGTTTGACGCGGCCTTTCTGGCGCAGGCCCTTGCAACACAACGCCGGGTACGCCATGTAAACCACACCCCAACATTATCAGCACATCGGAGTGGCGCGATATGATTGAACTTGGCAGCCAACCCCCCGCACAAGACCTGATCAAAGATGTATCCGAGGCCGATTTTATGGTCGAGGTGATCGAAGCCTCGCAAACCGTACCGGTGATCGTTGATTTCTGGGCCCCGTGGTGCGGACCGTGCAAAACACTTGGACCCGCCCTTGAAGCTGCCGTAACCAAAGCCAATGGCGCGGTAAAAATGGCCAAGGTCAATGTCGATGAAAATCAGGGAATTGCAGGGCAATTGCGGGTGCAATCCATCCCGACCGTGTACGCGTTCTGGCAAGGCCAACCGATTGACGGGTTTCAGGGCGCCGTTGCCCCATCGGAAATTGACGCCTTTGTCGCCCGGACGGTTGAGGCCGCAGGGGGCGAAGTTGCAGGGAACGGTCTGGACGAAGCAGTGGATGCGGCCGACGAGATGCTGGAGGAAGGTGCTGTTACCGATGCGGCGCAGACATATGCCGCCATCTTGCAGGAAGATCCGGCCAATGCCCGGGCGTATGCCGGGCTGGTGCGTGCGCATATAGCGTTGGATGATCTGGAGCAGGCGGAGGCCATTTTGAATGGTGCGCCTGCGGAAATCAGCACATCGCCCGAAATCGAAGCCGCGCATGCGCAGCTGGAATTGGCGCGGCAGGCGGCTGATGCGGGCCCTGTTGGCGAATTGACAGCCGCGGTTGAGGCCAACCCGGATGACCACCAGGCACGGTTTGATCTGGCATTGGCCCTGAGTGCCAACGATCAGGCCGAGGAAGCGGTGACGCATCTTCTGGAACTTTTTCGTCGCGACCGTGAATGGAATGACGGAGCGGCCAAACAACAACTCTTTACGCTCTTTGAAGCGCTCAAACCGAATGACCCTGTTGTTCTGAACGGGCGGCGGAAATTGAGCTCAATGATATTTGCCTGAGCCCTTTGAAGCGCTAGATAAGATATATGAAAAATCCCGCAGATCTGCCGGACGTCGTCCCCATCTTTCCGCTGCCCGGAGCCTTGATGCTGCCTCGGTCTCGTCTGCCGCTGCACCTGTTTGAGCCACGGTATCTGGCAATGCTGGACGATGCGCTGAAAACACCTGAACGGATCATCGCGATGATCCAACCGAACAGGGTTCCTGATGGCTTTAAAGACGCCTTGTATTCCATTGGCTGTGCGGGGCGGGTAACGCAGTTTTCCGAAACCGAAGACGGTCGCTACATGATTACCCTGTCTGGCATGTCGCGGTTTCGCATCGTCGAAGAGCTTGACGGGTTCACACCCTATCGCCGCGCCCGCGTGGATTGGAGTGGGTTTGAGCGGGATCTTGGACCGACCGACGTAGACCTGGAATTCCAACGCGGGCCGTTTCTGGAGCTGTTGGGGCGTTATTTTCAGTCGCGCGAATTACAGACGGATTGGGAATCCTTGAAAGAGGCGGATGATGAATTGCTGATCAATTCTTTGTCGATGCTTCTTGGGTTCGAACCCGAAGACAAGCAGGCCTTGCTTGAAGCGCCATCGCTCACAACGCGGCGCGAAACGCTGGTCACACTGATCGAATTCGCTCTGAGGGGCGGGGATGATGAGGAATTGATGCAATGACAGCAGACGCGACACCGCCCGAGTTTGACCGCCATATGCTCGAAGCATTGGTTTGTCCGCAAACCCAGGGCCGGTTGGAGTATGATGCCAGCGCGCAAGAGCTGGTCAGCAAAGCGGCAGGGTTGGCTTTCCCGATCCGCAGCGGCATCCCCGTCATGCTGATCGACGAAGCCCGCACACTGGATTGATTTTCAGCCTTTTTAGGCTGACGGGCCGGGCAAAACTCTGAGAGACAGAACGAAATTCACGACCTTGGCGGCCGGCATTTCGCATGGCTTGAGCCGTGCGCCCGATTTGAGCCGGTAGAGGTTGAGGCTTATGTAATCCGTGCCGCCCAGTTCTTCTGCGACCAGTTTCTGACTGCTGCCATCGGCGAAATCTGCGCGGGTGACGATATATGTTTTACCCTCTGATTGCCCGGTGAATGTACCAAGCGGCAAGGCATCAAATGCAGCTAGAAAAGCCTCGATCACTTCTGACCGATTTTGGGTTCAGTGCCATCGCGCAGACGTTTGATGTTTGACATATGCCGAAAGAAAACCAGCAATGTCAGGAGGATACCCAGAAAAAACGCGGTCCCATCCCCCAGAAACAACATCCATAGCGTGGAAGACGCGGCAGCGGTGATCGCGGCCATGGAGGAAATGCGAGAGATGGCCGCCGTGACCAGCCATGTAAGGCAACAGGCCGCGCCCACGGGCCAGATCAACGCCAGCAGAATACCGAGGAACGTGGCGACCCCTTTGCCGCCTTTGAAGCCAAGCCATACCGGGAAACAATGCCCGACAAAGGCCATCAACCCCGCCAATTGCGCGGCATCTTCGCCCGAGATAACGCGCGCCAGCAATACAGCAACAGCCCCTTTGCCGCCATCCAGAAGCAGCGTTGCTGCCGCCGCCTTTTTGCTGCCAGTGCGCAACACGTTTGTCGCGCCGATATTGCCAGACCCGATGTCGCGCAGATTGCCCAGCCCCATGGCATTTGCAACGATCATCCCAAAAGGAACCGACCCCAAGCCGTAGCCAATGATGGCCCACAGGATCAGCATGAAGGTGGAGGTTTCAATGACGGGCATCAGGGGGCCTCGAAAACGCAGTTGCCTGCCACATAAGTCGCCATCACTTTACCCTGCAGGCGCGCGCCGTCAAACGGTGTGTTCTTGGATTTCGAGTGCAGCTTTGCACGATCCAGCACGAAGGGTGCATCAGGGTCAAACATCAGCAAATCTGCAGGCGCACCCGCGGCCATGCGGCCTGATTGCAAGCCTAATCGTTTGGCTGGGTTCAACGCCATCGCCCGGAACAGCGTGGGCAAATCAAGATCCCCGGAATGATAGAGGCGAAGCGCTGCAGGCAGAAGCGTTTCCAGTGCCACCGCACCGCTTGCCGCTTCTTCAAAGGGCAGGCGTTTGCTTTCTTCGTCCTGGGGTGTGTGCATGGAACTGATCGTGTCGATCAACCCTTCACGCACGGCGGCAATCACGGCTTGTCTGTCGTCTTCGGAGCGCAACGGGGGTTTGACTTTGAAAAACGTGCGGTAGTCCGCGACGTCCAGCTCGTTCAATGTCAGATGGTGGATCGATGTACCGGCGGTAATGTCGAGGCCGTTTTTCTTGGCCCGTTCCAATGCGGGCAGGGCGCGTGCCGTGGTGATTTGATCCGCGTGATAGCGCGCGCCCGTCATCTCCAGCAGTGCAATGTCACGATCCAGACCCATGCGTTCCGCCATTGGGGAGACGGCAGGCAAACCGCGCAATGATGCGAATTTACCGCTGGTCGCGGCAGCGCCCGCACTCAGCCCCGGTTCTTGCGGATGGGCAATCACCAGCGCACCAAGCGACCGCGCATAGGTCAGCGCCCGGCTGAACACTTTGTTGTCGGTGACGACATGATCGCAATCGGTGAAGGCCACGGCCCCGGCATCGAGCAGGAAACCGATCTCGGTCATTTCGCGACCCGCCCGCCCCTTGGTTAATGCGGCCATGGGCAACACATTCACGGGCGCGGCTTCATTCGCCCGACGCGCGACGAATTCCAGCGTTTCAGGGCTGTCGGTGGCAGGCAGTGTATCGGGTCGCGTAACCATGGTGGTGATCCCGCCCGCGGCGGCCGCCAGGCCAGCAGATTTGTAGCTCTCCTTGTGGCGCTCACCCGGTTCACACACTTTTACGCCGATATCCACGATCCCCGGCGCCAGGCATTTTCCTGCGCAATCGATTGTCCGAACCCCCAGATCCGGATTGCCGCCGTAGATCACCTCTTTGATTTCGCCACCGTCGACCAAAACCGCGCCTGTTTGGTCTGTACCCGCCTCCGGATCGATCACCCGGGCATTGGAAAAGAGCATTTTCATAGGGGCGTCCATCATGCAATCCACACCATAATCACAACCAAAAGGGCCAAAATCAAAAGCGCTATCATTGCGACCCGGCCCGAAATGGCGGCATTTGACGGTGGGTTTTTTGTGTCGGCAACGACCTGGCCCTGAGCGGCATCCGAAGGCAGTTTTTCAAAGCTAACAGGTTGAATCTCTTCAAAAAACGTACCGATCAATCGAAGCGGCGCACCCGGTGTCAGGATTTGTTCGGCCCCCGCCAGTGCCCGCGAAGGCACCAGCAAAACCATTCCCTGCATCGCGTCCAACTGAGGCTTCATATCCGTCAATTGGTCACTCGGTATGCCGTAACCCTCGGCGAGGTATCCTGTCAGACCCAACCCGGTCAGGTCGGCCACATCAAACAGCTCAACCTGTTCTTGATCGAGGGTTTCAGCCCCCAATGCGGCGGCGACATCGAGGGTTTCAGCCTCATCCTTGGTCAGACCCGTCGCAAATACGCGCACAGCACCCCGTTCGCCTGCCTTGATCTCGATCTTCGTGCTCATAGAAGGGCCTCCGCGGGTCGGGCACGCAAGTTCCGCGCCAAGAGATCCATGGCCGCCATCCGCACGGCTACGCCCATTTCAACCTGTTCCTGAATGACACTCCGATTGATATCGTCAGCAATCTCGCCGTCAATCTCGACACCCCTGTTCATGGGTCCGGGGTGCATTACGATGGCATCATCCTTGGCATGGCTGAGCTTGTCGGCGTCGAGCCCGTAGCGGTGGTAATATTCGCGCTCCGATGGGATAAAGCCGCCATCCATCCTTTCGCGTTGCAGCCTGAGCATCATCACCACGTCCACATCTTTCAACCCTTCGCGCATGTCGTCAAAAACCTCGACACCGAATTCGTCGATCTGGCTGGGCATCAATGTGGGTGGGCCAACCAAGCGCACCCGGTTCTCCATCTTGCCCAACAGCATGATGTTGGAGCGCGCTACGCGGGAATGGGCGATGTCGCCACAAATCGCGATGCTCAAGCGGTGAAGTCGACCCTTGGCGCGGCGGATCGTAAGCGCATCGAGCAGCGCCTGTGTGGGATGTTCGTGCCGCCCATCGCCCGCGTTGAGCACGGCGCAATTCACCTTCTGCGCCAGAAGGTCGACAGCCCCGGAATGCGGATGACGCACCACCAACAGATCTGGATGCATGGCATTGAGCGTCAGCGCCGTGTCGATCAGAGTTTCACCCTTCTTGATCGAACTGGCCTGCATCGCCATTGACATGACATCGGCACCCAAACGCTTACCCGCCAATTCGAAACTGGCCTGCGTTCGTGTCGAGTTTTCGAAGAACATATTGATTT
This sequence comes from Roseovarius sp. JB2-10, assembly GCF_055693585.1. Taxonomy (NCBI): domain Bacteria; kingdom Pseudomonadati; phylum Pseudomonadota; class Alphaproteobacteria; order Rhodobacterales; family Roseobacteraceae; genus Roseovarius; species Roseovarius sp. JB2-10. Next base: position 1,710,089 of record NZ_CM146337.1, read on the forward strand.
GGGTCAGACCTGACAGCGCATCGGAGTGTTTGATGTCGCGCCGGTTCAGATCAACATACTGATCCGCCAAATCAAGAATGGCGGTAATATCGGTGGGCGAGAGGGGTTCGATCCCCAGAAGGTGGGATTTTGAAAAGCTCATCCGCCGCTCCGATCCTGAAAACTGCCCGCTTATAGAAAGGGTTGCCGTGCGGGGCAAGCGGGCGTTTCCAATGACCGCTTTACCTGCCGCGTAGGAGGGTTAGATTTGCGGACATGGATTCGGCATTGGATTTTCATTCGGCGAAGGCTCTGTTGGAGTGGCAGGTCGAACTCGGGGCGACCGAGGCGATCGGGGATGTGCCTGTCAACCGATATGAAATTCCGGCCAAGCAAACCGCCAAGCCGACTGCCCCCGCGTCAGATCCCGCCAAACCCGGCGTTGTCACGCAGGCTGATCCGGTCGCGGAGGCACGTTTGATGGCCGATGGCGCGCAGGATCTGGATGCTTTGCGCGCGGCAATGGGACGTTTTGATCATTGTGAACTGAAAAGAGGCGCTCGAAATCTGGTCTTTGCGGATGGCAATCCCAAGGCGCGGGTGATGATCATTGGCGAAGCGCCCGGGCGGGATGAAGACCGCGAAGGACGCCCCTTTGTGGGCCGCGCGGGACAGCTTTTGGACAAGATGCTTGCCGCGATCCATCTGTCGCGCGCGGCGGATGATGCCGAAGAGGCCGTGTACATCACCAACGTATTGCCATGGCGACCACCGCAAAACCGGGATCCAAAACCGGAAGAAATTGCAATGCTGCTGCCATTTGTGCAGCGACATGTCGCTTTGGTGCAGCCGAAAGTGGTTGTTCTCATGGGTAATATCAGCTGTCAGGCGGGCTTGGGCAAGCGTGGGATCACGCGGCTTCGGGGCAATTGGACGCAAGCTTATGGCACGCCGTGTTTGCCAATGTTCCACCCGGCTTACCTGTTGCGCAGCCCACATGCCAAACGTGAGGCGTGGGCTGATTTGTTGGCGCTACAGGCGCAGTTGCGGGGCGATACATGAAAATTCTGGCGTTTTCCGACCTGCACCATGCGCATCGCCGGGCCGAGGCATTGGTGGCCGTCAGCAGTGCTGCAGATGTGGTCATCGGTGCGGGTGACTTTTGCAATATGCGCGAAAACCTACCCGAGGCTATGAACCTGCTTAGTGGGATTAAAAAACCGATGCTGGTTGTGCCGGGCAATGCCGAGAGCGCCGATGAATTGCGCGAGGCAGCCCATGAGGGCACGACCGTTTTGCACGGTGATGGTGTCGAGATCGACGGCGTGCGTTTTTTCGGGTTAGGCTACGGCGTGCCCGTGACGCCGTTTGGTGCCTGGTCCTGCGATCTCAGCGAGGATCTTGCGGCCGCCATGCTGGCCAGTTGTTCAAAGGCGGATGTGCTGATCGTGCACTCGCCCCCCAAGGGCGTTGTAGACCGGACATCAACTGGCGTGTCCGTTGGCTCCACGGCCATCCGGGAAGCCATTGAACGTATCCAACCGACATTGGCGGTTTGCGGTCATATTCATGACAGCTGGCGGCAAACCGGCCAAATCGGGCGCACAAAAGTCGTCAATCTGGGCCCATCCGCAAACTGGTTTGACATCTGACATGGTGGATTTCTGGACCTTGATGGCCTTCATCCCGGCGGGTCTGGCATTAAATCTGAGCCCCGGGGCCGACATGATGTTTTGCCTTGGCCTGGGCTTACGCTCCGGCCCAAAGGCAGCGGTAGCCGCCAGTGCCGGGATTTCGACCGGGGGCATGGTACATGTGATGCTGGCGGGATTGGGTCTTGGAACGGCCGTGGCGGCAATGCCGTGGCTCTTCGATGTGATCCGATGGGTGGGTGTGGCCTATCTGCTGTATCTGGCCTGGGGGGCACTTCGCGCCGCTCCGGTCCAACATATCAAGGTTCCGTCCACGGGCGTTGGCAAGGCATTCTTTGATGGCATGATCGTCAATCTGCTCAATCCCAAAGTGATCCTCTTTGTCCTGGCGTTCCTCCCCCAATTTGTGGATCCGCAAAACGGCAGCATTCTGGGCCAGTTTCTGATCTTTGGCCTTGTCCTTGCGGTGGGTGGCATGCTGATAAATGGCGGTGTGGGCGTGTTTGCGGGAACCGTGGGACAAAAATTGACTGGCCCCAGATTTACCCGTTGGCTGGGATGGATTTCCGCCGGGATTTTTGCAGCATTGGCTGCCCGTTTGGCCGTATTGGAAAGGGTGTGAAACATGTCGCGTATTGATGAGAACAGGGAATTCATTGCGATCCGCATTGCCGTGTTGACCGTCAGCGACAGCCGCGACATGGCGGATGATCGCTCTGGGCAGGTCTTGGTTGACCGCATTGAGGCCGCAGGACATGCCGTCGCAGACCGGCAAATCATTCGTGATGAGCGTGCGGAGATTTCTGAACAACTGCGTATCTGGATTGCTGATGATGCCGTGGATGCGGTGATTTCGACCGGTGGCACGGGTCTGACCGGGCGCGATGTCACTGTTGAGGCCCACCGGGACGTCTACGAAAAGGAAATCGATGCGTTTGGGACGGTTTTTACCCATGTCAGCATGAAAAAAATCGGCACATCTGCGGTTCAATCGCGCGCCACGGCCGGGGTCGCGGGGGGCACGTATCTTTTTGCGCTGCCCGGAAGTCCGGGGGCCTGCAAGGACGCGTGGGACGAAATTTTGCAGTTCCAGCTCGATTTTCGGCACAGACCCTGCAATTTTGTGGAGATCATGCCACGTCTGGACGAACATCAACGCCGGAAATGACTGCGATGGCCGTAAAACCCTAAAAGCTTGGCATTTTCGGTGTTAGGATTACATTGAGCCAGTACCCACCGGGTATAAGCAAGGGTTTGAGTTTATGCGGTTTTTGCGTCACAGCCTGACCGGATTGTTCCTTTTGTCTCTGACATTGGGTCTGTTGAGCTATGCGGGCTATTCAATTTTCAGTGCCGTGCAGGAACGTCTGGCCAGTGAACCCGACGTGCCGGAACGCCGCGAGCGCGTGTTTGCCGTCAACGTCGTCACCGCGATTGAGCAAGACGTCACGCCCGTTTTGACTGCCTTTGGCGAAATTGCCAGCCGTCGCACGCTGGAAATCCGTTCAAAATGGGGCGGCACGCTGGTTGAGCTGGCCGAGGATTTCGTGGAAGGGGGCCGGGTGGCCGCAGGACAGCTTTTGGCCCGCGTTGATCCGGCAGATGCACAATCCACCCTGGACAGGGCGGCCAGTGATCTGCTCGACGCACGCGATGAAGGCCGCGAAGCTGACCGGGCATTGACGCTGGCGCGTGACGAACTGACCGCCGCCCAAGAGCAAGCTGAACTGCGCGCCCGTGCGTATCGCCGCCAACTTGATCTCGAAGAGCGTGGCGTGGGTACAGCGGCTGCTGTCGAGAATGCCGAACTGGCCGCCGCACAGGCACGTCAAGCCGTTCTGGGCAGCCGACAGGCGCTGGCGCAGGCCGAAGCCCGGGTGGATCAAGCCGCGACACGTCTGTCCCGCGCGGAGATTGCGCAGGCCGAGGCGCAGCGGCGCTTGAACGAAACCCGCATCACTGCCGGATTCGCCGGCACACTCAGCGATGTGTCTGTGGTTCAGGGGGGTCTTGTTACCGCCAATGAACAGCTGGCAAATCTGGTTGATGGCGACAAACTGGAGGTCGCGTTTCGGGTGTCGACGCCGCAATATCTTCGCCTTTTGAATGACGAAGGTCTGTTGCTCCGAGCACCGGTAACCGTGACCCTTGATGTCTTTGGGATCGACTTGGAAGCCGAAGGTGTCATCAACCGCCAAAGCGCGGTTGTCGGCGAGGGGCAGACCGGGCGTCTTATCTTTGCGAGGCTAACGCAATCGAACGGTATGAAGCCGGGTGATTTTGTCACGGTAACGATCGAAGAACCGCAATTGGACAATGTTGTGCGCCTGCCGGCGTCGTCTCTGGGCCCGGATGGCAGCGTATTGGCGCTTGTCGGAGAGGACCGCCTGGAAGCCATTCCCGTAACGCTTCTGCGCCGACAGGGCGACGACATTCTGGTGCGAAGCGACGGCGTCGACGGCCGGGAAATTGTCAGCCAACGCTCGCCTCTGCTGGGATCAGGGATCAAGGTTCGACCTCTGCGGCAAAACGCGGAAACCATGCCCACCGCGAGCGAAATGCTTGAGCTGAGCGAAGACCGGCGGGCGCGGCTCGTGGCCTTCGTTGAAAGCAGCCAGGACATGCCCGAAGCTGTGAAGACACGGCTTTTGGGTCAACTGGCCGAACCCCGCGTTCCGGCGACAATGGTCGAGCGGCTGGAAGGCCGCATGGGGGGCTAGGCCGTGGCCCGCGAAATTCCAACCGCGGCCGGCGGGCTTCTGTCCTATTTCACCCGGCACAAAACAGCCGCTAACCTGCTTCTGGTGGTACTGATCGTTTTGGGCATGGCCGCCCTTCCCAAAATGCGTGCGCAATTTTTTCCTGATGTGATCGTAGACAACGTTACGGTTTCCGTCGTCTGGGAAGGTGCGGGCGCCGAAGACGTAGACGCGGCGGTGGTTCAGGTTCTGGAACCGGCATTGCTGGCCGTCGAAGGTGTGACCAGCAGCGAGGCTACCAGCCGAGAAGGCAATGCCAGCGTCATGCTCGAATTCGAACCGGGTTGGGACATGGGTCGGGCCGCGGATGACGTCCAGACGGCGATTGATCTGACGACAACGCTACCCGAGGATATCGATGAGCCCGAAGTCAGGCGTGGCGCATGGCGCGACCGTGTCACCGACATCGTGATCACCGGGCCTGTGGGCACGGAACAACTGGGCCTATTGGCCGATGAACTGGTGGTCCGGCTCTTTGATGCGGGTGTGACACGAACAACCGTCCGTGGTGTCTCAGCGCCCGAAACGATTATTGAGGTGCCGTCTGCCAACCTGATCGCGCATGATGTGACCTTTGCTGAGATTGCCACCGCCGTAGCGGGTGAAGTCGATGCGGACCCTGCGGGCGATGTAACCGGGGCCAATACACGGGTGCGAACCGGCGTGGAAAAACGCGACCCTGATCAGTTGGCGGCCATTATTCTGCGCTCCAACCCGGATGGTTCAAAACTGACCGTGGGTGATGTCGCCACCGTCAGGGTCGAAGGTATAGCCCATAAGCGCAGCTACTTTGTGGGTGATGCCCCTGCAATGTCGATCCGGGTGGACCGGTCCGCCAAGGGTGACGCAATCGAAATCCAGGGATTTGTCGAAGATGTGGCGCGGGAAATGGCGGAATCCCTGCCTGAAGGGGTTGAGGTCAAGCTGATCCGTACAAGGTCCGAGCGCATTTCAAGCCGGTTGAACATGCTGTTGGAAAACGGACTGACCGGATTGGCGTTGGTAGTCGGCCTGCTCTTTCTCTTCCTCAATGCGCGCACGGCCTTTTGGGTGGCTGCGGGCATACCTGTCGCCATGTTGGCGGCCATCGCATTGATGTATATCGGCGGATTGACGATCAATATGATCTCGCTTTTTGCGCTGATTATCACGCTTGGGATCGTGGTTGATGACGCGATCGTGGTCGGCGAACATGCCGATGCGCGCGTTCGAAAATACGGGGAAGCCCCGGTTGTGGCGGCAGAACGCGCCGCTCAGCGCATGGCGCTGCCGGTTTTTGCCGCCACATTGACGACGCTGATCGCCTTTTTCGGCCTGACGGTCGTGGGCGGACGGTTTGGGGATTTGATTGTTGACATCCCCTTTACGGTGATTGCCGTGTTGCTGGCCAGTCTGATGGAATGCTTCCTGATCCTGCCCAACCACATGGCGCATGCCCTGCGTCAGTCTGGCGACCGCAATTGGTATGACTGGCCCAGTCGGACCGTCAACGCCGGGTTCGTTTGGGTGCGTGAGCGTCTGTTTCGCCCATTCATGGCCGGTGTTGTGTGGGCCCGGTATCCGGTTTTTGCCCTGATCCTCGTAGTTTTGGCCAGCCAGATGGTTTTGTTCATCGGTGGCGATGTAAAATGGCGTTTCTTCAATGCACCAGAACGCGGCAGTGTGACCGGTAATTTTGCCATGGCGCCGGGGGCCACGCGGGCCGATACGCTCGAAATGATGCGCGAAATGCAACGTGCAACGGATGAACTCGGCGCCGAATACGCCGAAAAACACGGCACAAACCCGCTTGATTTCGTGATGGCGCAGGTGGGCGGGAATGCGGGGTATGGGCTGGCAGGGGCGGATACCAAGGACCCTGATCACCTTGGCGGCATTGCGATTGAGTTGATCGATGCGGATTTGCGCAGCTATTCCAGCTTTGCCTTTGCGGCGGATTTGCAGGAGCGCGTGCGCCATCATCCGCTCGTTGAGACCGTCAGTTTCAAGGGATGGCGATCCGGCCCCGGTGGTGATGCGCTGGATGTCGAGTTTTTTGGGGCCACCGCGGATGATCTCAAGGCCGCGGCCGAGGCTTTGAAAGACGCCCTTTTGCCGTTTCCCGAAGTGACCGCAGTTCAGGACAATCTGGCCTACGACAAAGAAGAGTTGATCTTGGAGTTGACGCCACAGGGCAACGCTCTTGGATTTACCATCGACAGTCTGGGCCGGGTTCTGCGCAACCGGCTGAACGGGATCGAGGCGGCAACCTATCCGCTTGGGCCGCGCAGTGCCGAAATCCGGGTTGAACTGCCCGAAGGGGAATTAACCGCCGATTTCATGGAACGGATGCAGCTGCGCACGCCAGAAGGCACGTATGTTCCGCTTGCGGATATTGTGAGCGTCGAGCGGCGCAATGGCTTTTCGACCGTGCGGCGCGAGAACGGGATCCGGTTGATCAACGTGACGGGCGATATTTCTGAAGACGATCCCGCCCGCGCCGAAGCCGTCATGCAAGCACTTGAGACCGAAATTCTTCCGAAAATCGCCAGTGACCTTCAAGTCGAATGGCAACTTTCCGGCCTGAGTGAACAAGAAGATGACTTCCTGAAAGATGCGCGATTGGGTCTGACGTTGACCCTGACCGGCATCTATCTGGTTTTGGCATGGGTGTTCTCCAGTTGGACCCGTCCGCTGGTGGTCATGGCAATCATTCCATTTGGCCTGGTGGGAACGATCTACGGCCATCACCAGTGGGATGTGCCGCTGAGCATGTTCTCGGTCGTTGGATTGTTGGGCATGACAGGGATTATCATCAACGATTCCATTGTGCTGGTGACGACGATTGACGAATACGCCAAGGATCGCGGTCTCATTCCATCGATCATTGATGGCGCGGCGGATCGGTTGCGGCCGGTGCTGTTGACCACGCTGACCACGGTTCTGGGTCTTATGCCGCTGCTCTTTGAGCGCTCACAACAGGCGCAATTCATCAAGCCCACGGTGATCACGTTGGTCTATGGTCTGGCGTTTGGCATGGTGATGGTGCTGATCGTCGTACCCGCCTTGCTGGCGATGCAGCGCGACGTGGGTCGAAAGTTCACAGCACTGCGCCACGGTTTGCGCTTTCCCGACCGGGGTATTCAGGCCGCCATGATCTTTGGTGTTGTCGCTCTTGTGGCATGGCTGGGTGCAACGATGGGCCTGACCATGCTGAATGGGGCTCTACCAAACCTGCTGACTCAGGTTTGGCCCGCAAGTGCATCAATGCCCCCGCTACCCGCCGCATTATTGATGTTTATCGCGGGCTCAGCGCTTTTGGTGGTTCTACTCTACGCAGTGATGGCCATTCTTTACTGGACCAGACGCGCTCAGCCGGCCGGACAGCCCTGAATATCAACCGCATGGTTCTTGCCCAGAACCGTAATGCGCAGACCGGAACGGTTGAGCGCAAAACTCCGTCCTTCAACATGGTAAAGCTCGGTTGTCGCGATCAATCGTTTCCCCTGCCGTTTGGTCTTTGTCCCGGCCACCCAGATTTGCGGATTGTCGGTTTCGATCACCGCGAGTTCGCGCCCGCCCGTGTTCGGCACGTCGACTTCTGCCCGCAATTGCAGCCCGTCGGTCAAGGGTGATATTTGGCATGCCACATGTCCCACCCTGGCCTCACGGGCGGTGAATGGACGATTGGCCAACGCGGCCACGATTTGCGGATCAGGTTTTGTCTGACCCAAGGGCAGATCTTGCGCCACGTTGAGTGTCAGAGGAACGCAGACATCCTTGCAGACGCCGATGGTGATTTCGCCTGCTAGCTTCATGGGTTTGCCCGGTTTGGCGGGCGTCAGGGTCAAAGGCAATGTGAGGGTGTTTTCATACCCCAATGTCATCGCGCCACCCTGCGGGATTTGCTGTGGCGTGGGCCATGAAATAGCTACCCCCGCCAGATTGCGCGATCCGTTCCATGCGAAATGCGGCGGGATGCCCGCATCCCCGGGCGCGCGCCAATAGGTTTTCCACCCGTCATTCAGCGAAATCTTGAGGGCAGCCACGTGTTTTCCATCCGCCCGCTGCCACCCGGTCAGGATGTCAGCATCCAGAATATCGCCCCCATCCTGTGCCGAGGCGAGGGTGGCAGTGGAGAGAAACAAAGCGCAAACGAATCTGATCATCACTCTGAAATGGGTCATCCGAATTGAAATGCCAACTCACTTTCCGGCGAGAAATCGGTGTGTGGCACCCATCACACGCTTGCAACTGGCCCGATACACACCCATTCTCAGGGCTAGCCAACAGGATAGGGCCGTTTCTAGGAGCCACTAATTGACCCAAGACATAGACCTGACAGGCAAGTTGTTGATCGCAATGCCGGGTATGATGGACCCTCGGTTTGCTCACTCCGTCGTGTTTATGTGCGCCCATTCGGCCGAAGGGGCGATGGGGCTGGTGATCAACAAGCCGACAAGTGATCTGTCCTTGCGGGATTTGCTGGAGCAGCTTTCCATCACCAACGGGCCTGACACCCGTGATCTGCCGGTGCATTTTGGTGGCCCGGTCGAGCATGGGCGAGGATTTGTGTTGCACGAATACGGGTATCATTCGGCCATTTCCACGCTGAACGTGAATGATGATTTCGCGATGACGGCCACGATGGATGTGCTTGAGGATATGGCCGAAGGCCGTGGCCCGGGGCAGGCGGTGGTTGCCCTTGGATATGCGGGATGGGGTGCGGGGCAATTGGAGGGTGAGATTGCCCAAAATGGCTGGCTGACCTGCGAGGCCAACGTGGATCTGGTGTTCAATACAACTGATGTTTCAAAATGGGAGGCCGCGTTGCAGACACTGGGTGTCAATCCGTTGGCCTTGTCCGCGGATGCCGGTCACGCCTGAACGGCGCGTGACGTAACGCCACCTTTGACACGGCCACCCTCTGATCCGCTACACTGCCGGGTAGGGAGGGACCATGCCACTTAGCATTCTGTTGCCCATGGTAATTGTCGGTATTGCGGGGATCGCGGCGCTGTTGCATGTGCTTGGTTTTTCGGCGCGCGCACGGCTGGACAGCGACGCCAAGGTCCGAGCCGCATGGCTGCGCGAATTTCCCCAAGACCTGCCGGATCGGATCATCCGGTGCGAAAACCAGACCGCCGCGTTGGTAGAGGGCCGATGGGGGCGCGGTATTGTGTGGGCGATGGGCGCGGATACCACGGCCCGGCATGTGAACGCGGTTGATATTGCGTCGACCACCAGCGGGGTTCGGATCGCACTGGATGACTATACCGCGCCGCGGGTGGATCTGGTGCTCAACACTGCGGACAGGCTTGCCTGGGACCACTTTTTGGAGGGCTCAGCGTGACAGACATGTTGGTCTATCCGGAAGTCACCCATTGGGCCGTCCCGTTTTTCATTGCGGCCATATTGGCAGAATTGGTGTGGATCGTGATCAAAGGCAAAGGCGGTCGATATGAAACCCGCGATGCGCTGACATCGCTGATCATGGGCGCGGGTAATGTGACGTCTTCTTTGCTGCTCGGCTTCATTGCGTATTGGTTTTTCATGGCATTATGGGCCATCACGCCAATTGATCTGGGAACATCGCTCTGGGTTGTGGTGCTGTGTTTTGTGCTGGATGACCTGCGCTATTATTGGGTGCATCGGTTTGGTCACCGCGTACGGTGGGTCTGGGCCAGCCACGTCAATCACCACTCCAGCCAGCACTACAATCTGACAACCGCGCTGCGACAGACCTGGACAGGCACGTTTACCTTCATGATGATCATACGGGCGCCTCTGATCCTATTGGGATTTCACCCGGCGATGGTACTCTTCTGCGGGGGCCTGAACCTGATCTATCAGTTTTGGATCCACACCGAAGCCATTGGCCGGATGCCGCGCTGGTTCGAGGCGGTGATGAACACGCCGAGCCACCACCGTGTGCACCACGGTCGTAATCCGCGCTATCTGGATGCCAATTACGCGGGTGTTTTCATCATCTGGGACAAGATGTTCGGAACATTCGTGCCAGAGCTCGAGGCGGAAAAGGTTGACTACGGCCTTGTGCGCAATCTGGGCACGTTTAACCCGATCCGCGTGGCCTTTCATGAATGGGTTGGCATCATTCGGGACATTGGACAACCGGGGCTGCGCTGGCGCGACCGTGTGATGTATGCGCTGGCCCCGCCCGGATGGAGCCATGATGGTACCCGCGAGACATCCGAACAGATAAAGCGCCGGCATCTTGCGGAGCACCCCGAAGATGCGGGTACACCGGGCTTTGACCGGGCGCGCCATTAGTGCCCTTGGCAGCACCGGCATTATGATGTCCTATGGCCTCTGAACAGGGCAGGGAACGCGGATGGAGTGGCGCGATCAGGGCATATTGTTGTCCAGCCGGGCACATGGGGAAACCTCGGCCATCATCGAGGTTTTTACGCCCCAACATGGCCGGCATGCGGGGGTAGTTCGAGGCGGCACGTCGCGTAAAATGGCGCCGATATTGCAGCCCGGCGCACAGCTCGATCTGGCATGGCGCGCCCGGCTCGAGGACCATATCGGAACATTTCAACCCGAGCTGCTGCGCTCCCGGGCGGCGGCTTCGATGCAGGACCGGTTGTCGCTGGCGGGCTTGAATGCGGTCACGTCGCTTTTGCTGTTTTCCCTGCCGGAGCGTGAAACGCACCCCTCGCTCTACGACCGGACCGAGGCACTGTTGGACCTGTTGGAGCAGGTTGATCTTTGGCCGCTGGCCTATCTGCAATGGGAACTGGCGCTGTTGGATGCGTTAGGCTTTGGCCTTGATCTGTCCGCCTGCGCGGTGATGGGATCAGCGGCAAACGATCTCAGCTTTGTGTCGCCGCGGACCGGGCGCGCCGTGTCCCGCGCCGGGGCCGGAGAATGGGCGGACCGCTTGCTGGCCCTCCCCGCGTGCCTGTTGGGGCATGGCCCCGCGCCGGATCAGGAAATTTCGCAAGGGTTCGATGTCACGGGTCACTTTCTGCGCAACCAGCTGGCGCATGAATTGGGCAACAAACCTCTGCCCGAGGCCCGACAACGTTTTGTTGACCGGTTTCGCAAAGGCATAGAGGACGACTGAAGCGCGGCATGCGTTTAAAGGCCTGATTTGAATATCATTTCGCGCCCGTCATCATTGCTCAGGATCAACGTGACACCTGCCACTTCCGACAGGGTCATATCCTCCAACGCCTGCAAAAACCTTGTTTCTTGCTGAAGGTCGGGGCAGGCGCGTCGCGTTGCGCCTATGTTGCCCACGTCAAACCAGGGATAGGGCGCAGTTTGAGTGCCAAAATAGGTGTTGCACGGGGCCTGGCCGGTGATTTTGCCACCCTCGCCAAACTGTAGTGTGGCGCGCGCGTCAAAAGTGGCTCCGTCAAGCTCGACCAAACGCCATTGCACGCCCGCGCCGCCGTAATTCGCAACGGTTTCATCCCCCCAACAGCCGCCCAGTGCCACGAATACACCGATTAAGGTGGATATTCGGATCAACGTCATCGCAAAGCCAGAACGAGATCGACAAGCGAGCCGATGGCCTCCGCATTGTCATCCGTTTTAGTTGTGGTCATTTCCTGCATCCCGACGCCCGCGGCATAGATGATGCGCGCCATTTCCGGGTTGGCAATGTCCAGCTCGCTCAAGAATTCCCGAAAACACGCGAGACGTGCGGCATCGATGCGCGCGACGCTTTTTGCAGCCGCCTTATTTCCCCGCGCCCAGGCCCTGACCGACGCATCCAAGGACGTGCCGTTTTGGGTACCGGCGATCATTTGGCTCAATCGCCTGAGGCGCCCAACGGCCGTGTCCGCTTCGGTCATCGCGGTCTGCATTTCGACATTCGCCTGTATTTCCCAGGACGATAGTAGCGCCGCGTGGTAGGCGGGTACATCGGCAAAATGCCAATAAAATGAACCCTTTGTCGTCTTAAGCCGCTTTGCCAAAGGCTCAGCCTTCAAAGCGTCCGGGCCATCTTTGACAATCGCATCCATACCAGCACGCAGCCAGTCTGATTTCGTCAATCGCTTTGATGTTGTCCGGACCATAACGGGTGCATACGCTGGCGTATTGCGCTCCACAAGGGGACTATTTGGAAGTGGCGCGATCTTGCCCGACTAGCCGGTGCCGGTAAGCGGAATTTGGGTGATCAAACGGAACCTGCCGTCTTGTGTGCTCTCTCCCATCAAGCTCAGGGCATCGATCTCAAACGGTGTGGGCAGCAACGGGTCGAGAGCAGGGGCCAGCGTGGCGTGTAGTGCCGTTGCCTGCGCCTTGGGTAACTTGCCGGTCAATGTCAGATGGAAACGAAATTCCTGCATTACATAGGGGTAACCCCATTCAACCAGCAACGCGTCCTGCTCGGCGCTGAGGCCGGCCTTTCGTCTGCGTGCCAAAGCCGCAGCACTGAGTGGCGCGCGAAACCCGTCCAGTGCGATTACCGTACGGCTGGCCAGATGGTTCAACGCCGTCTTGTCGCCTTGCGGTACCAGCGCTAAAAAACGGCCAAGCTGTGCCAATTCCAAACCGGCCAAGGACACCGGTGCGTGTTCCGCACAAAACTGTTCGAAACTGGTGCGTAGCGCCGTGAACGATACCCCTTCTGCCAGATGAAAAGGCGCTTTTATCGTACCGTGAAAACCGTATTTGCGGGGGTTTCCGTGATGTCCGACAGCGGTATGGGCAAGGGGCCAAATTCAGGTGGCGCAGGCTCTATTCCAGTCCCGGCATCCCAGCCCAACCAAGAGGCGCCGAAAGCGGCCAGAGGGCTGGCAGATGGCGTGAAGAAAATGGCGTAGCGCGAGAATTCCATATCGATTGTCTAGGGTAAATTCAGGGTCAATGCCACAGTCGCGACCACGTGTTTTGACAGGCCCGCATTGAGATCGCATAAGGGGCCAACAACCAAGACTTGGGGGCCAGCGTGGCAGATAAAACCATCTTTTCCGTGCCTGACACGCCGCTTGCCTCCATTCAGGGCAGCGACCTCAAATTTCCCGTCCGCCGGATATTCTGTGTCGGTCGAAATTATGCTGCACACGCCGCCGAAATGGGCAACGAGGTTGATCGTGAAGCGCCATTTTATTTCACCAAGTCCAGCCATGCGCTCTGCGCATCCGGTGCGACCATTCCTTATCCACCTGGTACAAATGATTGCCACTATGAAATGGAATTTGTCGTGGGCATTGGCGCCCCTGCTTTTCAGATTGGCAAAGCGAAGGCAATGAATGCGGTGTGGGGCTATGGTTGTGGCATAGATCTGACGCGCCGTGACCTGCAGGGTGCCGCCAAGGAGAAACGTCGCCCTTGGGATTTGGGCAAAGATTTCGAAAATGCTGCGGTGCTGGCACCTTTGTCACCCGCGTCGCAATTCGGCGGGATTGCAGGACAAAAGATTCAGTTGGAGAAGAACGGGACACCTGTTCAAAGTGCTGCCCTGTCTGACATGGTCTGGTCAGTTCCTGAAATCATCGCGCATTTGTCGGGCTTTTATCACCTTCTGCCCGGCGATTTGATTTACACTGGCACGCCTGCGGGTGTCGGCCCGGTTGAACCCGGTGATACGTTGAACGGCAGGATAGATGGTTTGTCCGCCGTGTCGCTTTCAATTGGCCCATCGGAATGACAGATACGGCCACGCAACATGACTGGCTGGAATTCTTCCCCGTGTCGATGTTCACGATTGTCATGGGGACATGTGGATTGGCGTTGTCGTTGGGGGCAGCAGAGGCCGCACTGGGTCTCACCGGCCTATTGTCTGGGTTGGTTTTGGGGCTAACACTGGCTCTCTTTCTGCTGATTTCGGCCACGTATCTGTCGAAAATTCTCAGGTGTCGGCAGGCCGTGCTTGATGAATGGCAGCACCCGGTGAAATTGGCGTTCTTTCCGTCAATTTCGATATCGGTCCTGTTGATTTCGGCAGCCTTGATGAACGTATCACCCGCCGTTGCACACATGATCTGGTTGGTGGCGACGCCAGCGCAGGCGGTGTTGACCCTTGCCGTGATCAGCGGCTGGATCGGCAAACGCGCGTTTCAACATGGCCACCTGACGCCGGCATGGTTCATTCCTGTCGTGGGCAATGTCATGGTACCGTTCGCCGGAATGCCCTTGGGATATGTCGAAATCAGCTGGTTCTTTTTGTCCATCGGCTTGTTGTTTTGGGGCGTGCTTCTGAGCCTGGTGATGAACCGGTTGATTTTTCACGATCCTTTGCCGGAACGGCTGCAACCCACGCTGGTGATCCTGATTGCGCCTCCGGCCGTTGGATTTGTGTCATGGGTATTGATGACCGGAGAGGTCGATGCCTTTGCACGCGTCCTTCTGAACGTCGCCTATCTCTTTACGCTGATCGTCGCGGTCCAGATGCCGCGGCTCTTGAGAATTCCGTTTTCGCTGAGCTTTTGGGCCCTGTCATTTCCGTTTGCAGGGATCACGGTTGCCAGCTTCATCTACGCGGACCAAACGGGATCAACGCCCCACATGCTGATAGGGCTGGCGTTGCTGGCAGGATTGATGGTCATCATTGCCGGATTGCTGGTGCGCACCTACGCAGAGGTGCGCACCGGATCGGCGTTTCAGCCCGATTAGGCCTTAGCCCAAAAGTCGACGGGTAATCACCTGCGCCTGGATTTCGGCGGCACCCTCGAAAATGTTCAGGATACGCGCGTCACACAGGATGCGGCTGATTTTGTATTCCATGGCAAAGCCGTTGCCGCCATGAATCTGCAGACCGTTGTCCGCTGCGGCCCACGCCACGCGGGCGCCAAGCAGCTTGGCCATGCCCGCCTCGAGGTCACAGCGATGGCCATGATCCTTTTCCCATGCGCTGAAATAGGTCAGCTGACGCGCGATCATGATCTCAACCGCCATCATTGCCAACTTGCTGGCCACACGGGGGAATTCGATCAACGACTTGCCGAACTGTTTGCGGTCGATGGCATATTGCATCGAGACATCCAGCGCCGATTGCGCCACGCCGACAGCGCGTGCCGCAGTCTGAATACGGGCAGACTCGAAGGTTTCCATAAGCTGTTTGAAGCCCTTGCCCTCTTCGCCGCCCAAAAGGTTTTCACCTTTGACGTGGAAGTTATCAAAGCCCAGCTCGTATTCTTTCATACCGCGATAGCCCAGAACTTCGATCTCGCCGCCGCTCATGCCTTCCGTTGGGAACGGATGCTCATCGGTGCCGGGCGTTTTCTCGGCCAGGAACATGCTGAGGCCACGATGGTCTTTGCTGTCCGGGTTTGTGCGTGCCAGCAGGGTCATCACTTGTGTCCGAGCGGCGTGGGTGATCCAGGTCTTGTTGCCGGTGATCCGGTAATCATCACCATCCTTGACCGCGCGGGTGCGCAAGCTGCCCAGATCCGAGCCTGTGTTGGGTTCGGTGAACACGGCGGTGGGTAGGATTTCAGCGCTTGCCAACTTGGGCAGCCAATGCGCCTTTTGCTCATCGGTGCCGCCACAGATAATCAGCTCGGCCGCGATTTCGCTACGCGTGCCCAACGACCCCACGCCAATATATCCACGGCTCAGCTCTTCGCTGACCACAACCATCGATGCCTTGGAGAGGCCAAATCCGCCATGCTCTTCAGGAATGGTCAGGCCGAACACGCCCATTTCCGCAAGTTCCTCGATGATTTCCATCGGGATCAGCTCGTCTTTGAGGTGCCAGTCATGTGCGTAGGGCTCGACCTTGTCGACAGAAAAGCGGCGGAATTGCTCTCGGATCATTTCCAACTCTTCATCGAGGCCGCTGGTGCCCACGGTGATCTCGGCACTGCGCTCTTGCATGAGTTCCACCAGACGCATGCGTGCGTCCTGGGTGTTCCCTTTGGCCATCAGCGTTTGCACTTCGGCGCATTGGAAGCTGCTCAGCGCGTCCCAACCAAGTCCCATTTCCTGCAGGCGAACAATCTCGCCCTGGTTCATCGGGATGCCACCTGCAATGTGATGGAGGTATTCGCCAAACGCGATTTGCAGGATCAGCTGGTCTGTTTCCCCAAACTTGCCCTCGTTGTTCAGACGTGTCGCCCAATTCTGCATCTGACGCAGAGATTCGACATATGTCGCAAGCCAAGCCAGCCCATGAGCGGCGCATTGATGCGTCTCGATGGCGCCGCCCGAAACGCGGCCATCAACCACGACCTGTTCGCTCAGTTTGTCCTTTGCGATCTGCAAAACTGCCTCAGCCGGGGCAATTGCCGCACCGGTAAGCGTCAGAAGATCATCGAGAATTACCGAATTAGCCATTGCCAAATCCTGCCCGTCATGCGCCATGAATCATATCCTTTTCCGTTGCCGCTTTCCTAGTCACTTTGCAGGTGCAGCGCAACATTAATGCCTTTTGCTGCTGCATTTTGACGCAAAATTACGTAGCGAGATATTGCGGTGCAGCGCGAAGTCAAGCTGCTAAAAGGGGCCCATGGAATTGTTTTTCGGCATCGAGTCTGTAGGCGTTCTGATTTTTGCCTTTTGCATCAGCCTTTTGGCCGGGATGATCAAAGGTGTCGTTGGATTTGCCCTGCCGACAGTGATGATATCGGGCCTGGGATCGGTCACCACGGCAGAAGTTGCGATTGCCGGTATGATCTTGCCCACGCTTTTCACCAACGGATGGCAGGCCGGGCGCCATGGCATAAAGGCGGCCATCACCTCAGTCACGAAGTTCAAGGTTTTCCTTATCGTCGGATTCGTCGTGATGATGTGCAGCACGCAATTGGTGCCGATATTGCCGGGCGACACGCTTTTGCTTGTGCTCGGTAGCCTTGTCACCGTTTTTGTCGGCCTGCAGATCCTGGGCATTCAGCCGCGCATCGACGGCCATCCGGGACCGCGACTTCAGAGTGCTTTTGGCGGCGCTGCCGGGTTGATGGGTGGTGTTTCAGGCATCTGGGGGCCGCCGACGGTGGCGATGCTCACCGCGCTTGAGGTCGAAAAGAAGGAACATGTGCGCATTCAAGGTGTCGTTTATTGCCTTGGTGCGCTGGCATTGGTCGTGGGCCATCTGGGCTCGGGCGTATTGCGCGCCGAAACCCTGCCTCTGTCGCTGGTGCTGGCACCCACGGCGCTTTTGGGGATGGCGATCGGCTTCCAGATTCAGGACAGGATTGCACAGGAGACGTTCCGCAAGGCAATCATGGCTGTTCTGCTGATCGGTGGGTTGAACCTGATCCGCCGCGGCATGTTTGGCTGACGCCGCCGGTTATTCTTCCAGATCGCCGTGGATGGCGAACTGTTCCAGTCCGGCATCCTGCGCCTCGATTACGCGGAACGTTTCCTTGACCCCGGCGTCGGTCAACTCACGCAGCACGGTGAGCAGGGTGTTGGGGTCGTGGTCTTCGCAAAGCTCCGCCATATGGTTCAGCTCTTCCACGGCCACGGGCAGGGCGCTGGCCACATCGGGGGCGCCGTATATCTGCACAAAATGCTCGGCCAGCGCGATTGACAGCGCGTCAAATTCAATCTGTTCGACCTGCGTGATCGCCACAAAGGTCACACGGCCAAAGGTTTCGCATCCCAACCAGCCATTGGCAAAAGCCTGACGCGGCTTGCCGGTCAGGTCCGCTTCGGTCCAGTTGGAGAACTCGAACCCGCCCGAAATGCACCATTCTCCAGTCCGCGCCGGGGAGTGATACACGTTCATGTCGCTTTCATCGAAATGGATCGCGCGGGCCAGCTTCAGATCGGACGTCATCAGGCAGTCTCCAGAATAGTTGAAAGCGGAATGAGATGGGTTGTGTCCTTGTCGCGGATCAGCATGCCAAACCGCTCATCCACCCCAAGCCAGCTTCCGGTGATGTCACCGTGTGTGATGTCTTCGCCTATACCATGGGCCAATCCGCGCCACTCCGCATGCAAAGGGGCGGAACCGTCGGTTTCCCATCGGGCGATCCCCACCAAGGTGTGGCGCGCCCAGCTTTCCAGAAGGCTCGTTGCATCGACATCGGCGCAGCCTTCGTCATAGAGCGCTGTCTGATCCGGCGTGTCGCCCGGGCTTTCGGACGTCTGCATAAAAGGCACGTCCAGTCCAACGACCAGCCATCCGGGCTCTTGATCTGGGTCAGTACCGCCCGCGGCCACGCGCATATTGCCACAGGATGCGCCATTGATCCTAATGCCACCATCCCAATCCAGATGCACGGCCACTTCGGGTGGGGCCAAGGCGCCCAGAGCGTTTTGAAATCCAACGCCGCAGGTTGGCAACATGGCCATCGCATCTTCCAGCGGCACCTCAGGGGCCATGACCATGGCGGCCAACAACCGATTGGCTGTCACGTTATGAACGATCAACCCCGCGTCACATCCAAGGGCGGCCATGGCACAGGCTTTGTCAAACGGGTCAGTGCCGCCTGTGGCGGCCTGACCGGACATCAAGGGGGAAAAGTCGGTCCTGTCATGCCACCCCTTGGTCGATCAGCTTGCGTGCCACGTCGCGGAACGCTTGGGCCTGAGGGCTGTCTGGCTGGCTGACCACAATCGGCGCGCCGCCGTCCGACGCCAACCGGATGTCCAGATGAAGCGGGATTTCGGCCAGCAACGGGACATTCAGTTTCTGCGCCTCGGCCGCAACGCCGCCATGCCCAAAGACATGTTCCTCATGGCCGCAGTTGGAACAGATATGGGTCGACATATTTTCGATCATGCCCAGCACCGGTACGTTCAACTGGTTGAACATGTCGATGCCTTTTCGGGCATCAAGCAATGCCACATCCTGCGGTGTGCTGACCACGATTGCTCCATCCACCTGTGCCTTTTGCGCAAGGGTCATCTGAACGTCGCCTGTCCCCGGAGGCAGATCCACCAACAGGCAATCCAGCGCGCCCCATTGGACTTGCATAAGCATCTGCTGCAGCGCTCCCATTAGCATCGGGCCGCGCCACACGACGGCCTGCCCTTCATTGGTCATCAGGCCAATCGACATCATGGTCACGCCATGGTTGCGCATTGGCAGAATGGTTTTGCCATCCGGGCTTGCGGGGCGCCCGGAAACACCCAGCATCCGTGGCTGAGACGGGCCATAAACATCCGCGTCCAACAGGCCGACACGGCGTCCTTCGGCGGCCAATGCGCAGGCCAGATTTGAAGAGATCGTCGATTTACCGACCCCACCCTTGCCACTGGCGATTGCGATCAGGTGATCGACGCCAGGGACTTGCTGTGGGCCTTGCGGTTCAGCTGCGCGTTGGGGCTTCAGGTCCGGCGGCGCCTTGGCGGAATGGCCGGTCAGCACCGCGCTCACTTCGGCGGCTCCGAGCGCCTTGACCGCAGCCTCGGCAGCATCGCGAGCCGGACCGTACGCATCTGCCTTTGATGGGTCGATTTCCAACACAAACCGGACTGTGCTTGCGTCAACATTCAGCCCGCGCATGACGCCGGACGACACGATGTCGCCGCCACTGACGGGGTCTTGGATGGCTTTCAGCGCGTCCAGCACGCTTTCACGGGTAATGCTCACGTCAGTCTTGCCCTTTGATCGTGCCGGTTACCACATGTTCAACATCCAGACCTTCGATGGTCAGCACCATTTTGGCCTGATATTCCTGCCCTGCGGTGCTGCCAGCAGTGCGCAAACCGTCCTCGATGGCCTGCTGCGAAGTTACGCCGACCTGTTTGAGGAATTTGCGCATGGACATATTGAAATCGTCGCTCATTTTTGCCGTCCTTTGTGGTGTGTTGCCAAGATTATTGACGCAATGGTCCCGGTTTTCCTACCCTTGGGCCATGCGAAATTTGATTTACCTCTTCATCGCCATCCTGCTTTTGCCCATTGCGGCCAGCGCGGGCGACCGTGACATTCGCCTGAACGCACCCACAGCTCTGGTCGAAAGTGGTCTGCTGAAATACCTGTTGCCGCGTTTTTCGCTCAAGACACAGATCAAGGTCACGGTTGTTGATGGCGCGGCTGAGATATCGTTGTCGCCCGAGCCGACCGGCACACCGGTTTTTGCCGGTGCGGGTGCGACCTGGTACATGACCGTTGATACCGGCCACCCCGGGGCAGTGCGATTTGCAGATTGGCTGACTTCCGACATTGGAGAGCGCACCCTGACCAGTTACAATGTGGATGGGGCGCAGCCCTTTAGCCTGCCGGTCGAAGAGGAAAGCGTTGAAGTGGCATCGGTGTTCGAAGGCGACGCGGAAGTCGGCGCTAAACTGTCGCTTGTACATTGCGGACGCTGCCATGTTGTCAGCGACGATAATCGCATGAACGCGATTGGCTCGTCGCCGTCGTTCCATGTGCTGCGGACGATGGCCGACTGGGAAAGCCGGTTTCAGGCCTTTTATGCCCTCAATCCGCACCCGGCCTTCACGCAGGTTGCCGACGTGACAGACCCGTTTCCCATCGACCGCCCGTCGCCTATCGTCCCGGTTGAAATCACCCTGGATGATCTTGATGCTATTCTGGCCTATGTGAACCAGTTGCAACCTGTGGACCTCGGGGCGCCTATTCAGCATCAGTGATCCCGACGCTTGCTGAAATAGTCTTCGGTGGTGCGCGTTTTGGGACGTGGTTTGTCTTCAAACGGATTGTTTTCTGAATGAAACTGCGCGTTGACGCGGCAATTGTCGCACATCTGGATCATCTTGGCCGCGTCGTTCGTGGCAAACATCGAATGTTTTCCGGCCAGCTTTTCGATGATCTTTTCGACGGTGGATTTCACGCCGAATAGCGCGCCGCATTCGATACACGCAAAGGGCTCTTCTTCATTCAGTACGGTTTGCGTGAGCGCCTCATCGGAAAGGTTCAGGCGCGGCTCATAAGTGATCGCGTCTTCCGGGCAGATGTTGGCGCACAGGCCGCATTGCAAACAGGCGTCTTCCTGAAACAGAAGCTGCGGCATATCGGGGTTTTCGTTCAAGGCACCGGAGGGGCACAGAGACACGCATGACAGGCACAGGGTGCAGGCGTCCGTATCGACGAGCACAGCGCCGTAAGGCGCGTCCTGCGGCAGGGCAAGTGCCTCTGTGTCCGGGTTGAGGGTTTTGGCGGCCAGCCGGGCCACTTGACGGCGGTTGCCCATCGGCAGGATTGGCGCGACGTCGGGTGCTGACGGCCCCGGAAAATCAAACAGGTTTTCGCTCAACATCGCCGGATCCTCGAAATCCAGAACAGTGACGCGATCCTCGCCACCGATGGCGCGGGCGAGCGGTACCTCGTGGTTCAATGCGTCCCGTTCTGTTTTAGGCGACAAAAGAATAAGCACGTCGCCAAAGCCAGAGGCCAACGCAGCGAGGATTTCCGCATGGCCAAAGCCCGCCAGTGCAGATACCTCTAGTGGAATGACATTTGCGGGCAGGCCGCGATCAAACCTGGCGGCCAGGCGGATCATCTCGGCACCATGCTGCGCATCATGCACCAACAGACGCGGATGTGTGCCACCGGCCTTGCGATAGGCCGAGGCCAGCGTTTCGATCCGCCGGAACACGAGATCGGGCGCCGGAGCGTCATAGGTGATGGCGCCGGAAGGACAAAGCGCCGAACATGCCCCGCAACCCGCGCAGATCATCGGGTCGATATCCACGTGTTCCCCGGCGGATATGATCGCCCCCGTTGGGCATACGTTCAGACACCGGCTACATCCGTTTTGTTCGGCCCGGGAATGGGCGCAAATCAGGGGTTCGAGCGCGACATAAAGTGGCTTTTCGAACGTGCCGATCAGTTGGCTGGCCGAAAGGATTGCATCCGCCACGGCGGGCAAGCTGCCGGGATCAGCGCGCAGGTAGCCTTCGCGTTTTTCGGGCGCTGGGAAAAGGGGCGCATCACCTGTCAGGTCCAAAATTACATCGCAGCCCGTTTGGCCCCCATCACGAGGGTTGGTCCAGCTCAATGCACCGCGCCCTGTGGGGTCAATCTGTTGCAATGCATCAATCGCAAGCTCAAAGCCACCGAAGGCACCGGTGGCACGTTTAAGCTTGCCGCGGACCACATCAAATCCGCGCGCTTCTGGCGGCTCGCTGGTGCTATCCGTCAGAAGCACCGTCACGCTGAGCATGTCCTGCAGCTTTTCTGCGGCGGCCAGGGCCGTGTCCGCCGCTCCGATTATAAGACACAGACCTTCTGATACGACATCCACGGTTTTTTCGCCGGGGTCCGACAGCGTCGCCTCTGCCACCAGAGCGGCCATTTTGGGTAGTTTTGACGCGTCATCCGCGCTCCATCCGGCACGATCACGCAGATCAATCAGGGGCGGTTCGGGCTGCTCAAGTTCGTCGGCAAGCTCTTGAAAAACCCGCGCCTCCTGACGGCAACAAATCAACGCATCACCGGTGGCAATTGCCGCATGCGCCGCGTCGATCTGGCGCGTGCACAAGGCAGTATGGACCTTGGAGCAGGAAAGACCGGTGGCGGCCTCAAGGGCATCCTTGTCCAAGTTCTGACTCCCAGAACAGTCGCATAGAATCAATTGCTTAGCCATGAAATTCCTGTCTGTATGCGGCTCGATTTGGCGCGTGATTTGTCCAGTTTGCGGCGCAAGAGTAGGCATGATTCTTCCCTGCCGTAAACACGATTTACTGTCCGGTCAGAGCGTAAATTCTGCCAAATTATTCCTGATTGATTCTGTTTGTTAATGCGTAAAAGCCCCCGGCACAGCGCGCCAGATTCGCGATATTCGGTCAAACTGTCCAATGGTGCGCGTT
Source organism: Roseovarius sp. JB2-10 (assembly GCF_055693585.1). NCBI lineage: Bacteria > Pseudomonadati > Pseudomonadota > Alphaproteobacteria > Rhodobacterales > Roseobacteraceae > Roseovarius > Roseovarius sp. JB2-10. The sequence goes on from NZ_CM146337.1 coordinate 1,733,103, forward strand.
AAGACTCTGTTCTCTACCCAAAATGTCCGTGTCTTTTGGGCGATGTTAAAAACGCTTTGAGCGCTGCGGTTTCTGATTCACTCTGAATGGGACGAAGAGGGGGATAAGCGTCACCGTGATTCACAACCCAGACTGTTACGCAACTTTGCCTTTAGGCGTGGTGATCCGGCGCACACCGGGTGTAACCCGCTGGGCAGCATGGGCCTGGAAGGCGGTTGGCGTTCTGCCCGGGGCGGGCGACGCGGATTGGCGGATCATGCGCGAAGAGGACGGCGCCACGGAATTTCACGCAGCGACCTGTTTGCTGGAATTGCACGGCGCGGAGACCGAAGCATACCTGCACGGCTTGTCCACGAAAGTGCCATCAATTTATGTCGTGTTGCGCCAATGCGAAGGCGACCGCCCGCTTGAGGTGCTTTTGGTGACGGCGTCACCCTATGACGCACAGGACTATGCCGACAGTGGTGAAGAGATCGTGGAAAAAGTCCCGATGCCCGACGGCCTCGTGGCTTGGGTCCGCGATTTTGTAGAGACCCATCACGAAGAAGAAGAATTCAAGAAGCGCCGCCGCGACAAGACCGACATCGGCAAAGTCGAAGACGGTGTGGGTGATCCGCGGATCGCCCAGTTGAGCGGCGTGTACAGATCCCCCGCTCTGGCCCGCAAGGGAGGCTGCATTGAGCGAAGCGCGCGATTTCTGGTCCCGTCGCAAAGCGGGTGTCGCTGCCGAGATTGAGGCGGACGAAGCCAGTGTCGAGGCGCGCGCGATTGAAATTGATCAGGCCGAAAAAACGGATGATGAAATACTGGCCGATCTGGGCCTTCCCGATCCGGACGTGTTGCAGGCCGGTGATGATTTCAGCGGATTTATGTCCAAGGCCGTGCCCGACAGGTTGCGGGTGCGTGCCTTGCGCAAATTGTGGCTGACCAATCCGGTGCTCGCGAATGTGGATGGGCTTGTCGACTACGGCGAGGATTTCACGGACGCGGCATGCGTCATCGAAAACCTGTCGACCAGCTATCAGGTGGGCAAAGGAATGCGGGCCCACGTCGAGGAAATGGCCCGTCAAGCGGAGCTGGAAGCAGCTGAAGCTGAAGCCGAAGAAGATGTTGCTGAAGGTGAGGCCGAACCCGACGTGTCTGACGATGAGGATCAGGAAATCGACGACCTGATGGCCGACGCTGACACACCGCCCGCTGACGAAGAGGACTTGGCAGAGTTTGCCCAAGAGCCGGATCACACGGGCGACACGTTTGCCCCGGCCCCGCGTCGACGGATGCGGTTTAATTTCCACGAAGAAGAGGTGGCTAACGTATGAGTGATGCGGTGATGAGCGACATGCCGGAAATTGCGGAAGAAGATCGGTTGCGGGCCGATCTGTACGACTTTCTGGGCCTGTTGCTGGCAGGGCCACCGGATCAGGGGCTCTTGGCGCAGACCGCGAAGCTCACCGGCGATGACAGCGAGATGGGCACGGCAATTTCGGCCCTTGCCAAGATTGCGGCGTTGAGCAAACCGGCAACGGTCGAAAGTGAATTCAATGCGCTCTTTATCGGCTTGGGTCGGGGGGAATTGTTGCCCTATGCCAGTTACTACCTGACGGGCTTCCTGAACGAAAAGCCATTGGCCAGTCTGCGCCGCGACATGGCGGTGCGGGGCATGACGCGGGCTGAAAACGTTTATGAACCTGAAGACAATATCGCGTCCTGCATGGAGATGATGGGAGGTCTGATCCGCGGGCGCTTTTCCACGCCTGCAACGCTTGAAGATCAAAAGACGTTTTTTGGCAAACATATCGGTCCTTGGGCCGGGCATTTTTATACGGATTTGGAGGCTGCGAAAAATTCGGTCCTCTATGCCTCGGTCGGCGCTGTCGGCCGGGTATTCATGGAGATCGAAACACAAGGTTTCCGGATGAGCGCGGGGTAACCCCTCGCATCTAACGACGGGGAAACCCGTCATCACTAAAGGGAGGAGACACTCTCATGACCAAGAAAACCGAGGATGGCACCAGCCGTCGCGATTTTCTGAAGCTGGCTGGCACTGCTGCGCCTGCTGCCGTGGCGGCTGCCGCGGTGAGCGGTACCGCAGCCGAGGCGGCCGAGCCTGACCTGACATCTGAGAAGATGCAGGATACCGCGCACACGCGCGCTTACCTCGACAGCGCCCGGTTCTAAGGACCCGGACGACGTCACCCGACACCGCGGACGACTGGTTGCGATTGGCCCGACTGACCGTGGAAACAGCAATACCTAGCAAGCCCGGAGGGGCACGCAAGGGAGGAGAGAAACATGCTTAGGAAAAAGACCAACGGGGTTGCGAGACGCCCCCAGCGGACAAGTATCCTGTCTGAGGTTGCCGAGAAATCGGTCGACCGCCGCGCGTTTTTGCGTGGTTCCGGTTTGGCCATTGGTGGCCTGGCCGCGATTGGCGCAACGGGAGGGACCGTCACCCGCGCCACGGCACAAAGTGCCGCGACAGAGGCGGTTGAAACGGTAAAATCGGTTTGTACGCACTGTTCGGTCGGCTGCACGGTTGTGGCCGAAGTATCGAACGGCGTCTGGGTGGGCCAAGAGCCCGGCTGGGACAGCCCGTTCAACCTCGGTGCTCATTGCGCCAAGGGTGCATCGGTTCGTGAGCACGCCCATGGCGAGCGCCGCCTGAAATATCCGATGAAAAAGGAAGGCGGAGAGTGGAAACGCATCAGCTGGGAGCAAGCGATCGACGAGATCGGCGACGGCATGATGAACATCCGCGAGGAAAGCGGCCCGGATTCGGTTTATTGGCTGGGCTCTGCCAAGCACAATAACGAACAGGCTTACCTGTTCCGCAAGTTCGCCGCCTATTGGGGCACGAACAACGTGGATCACCAGGCGCGGATTTGCCACTCGACGACAGTGGCCGGTGTGGCGAACACATGGGGCTACGGCGCCATGACCAACAGCTACAACGACATCCACAACTCCAAAGCCATCTTCATCATCGGCGGCAACCCGGCTGAGGCGCATCCCGTCTCGCTGTTGCATGTTCTGCGCGCGAAAGAGCAGAACAACGCACCGCTGATCGTGTGCGACCCGCGCTTTACGCGCACGGCGGCACATGCGGATGAATATGTGCGGTTCCGTCCGGGCACGGATGTAGCCCTGATCTGGGGTATCCTCTGGCACATCTTCGAGAACGGCTGGGAGGACAAAGAGTTCATCCGGACCCGTGTCTGGGGCATGGACCAGATCAAGGAAGAAGTGGCCAAATGGGACCCTGAAGAGGTCGAACGTGTCACCGGCACACCGGGCAGCCAGCTGCGCCGCGTGGCGCTGACCATGGCCAATAACCGCCCCGGCACTGTGATCTGGTGCATGGGTGGCACACAGCACACCAACGGCAACAACAACACACGCGCGTATTGTGTGTTGCAACTGGCGCTTGGCAACATGGGCACGTCGGGTGGTGGTACCAACATCTTCCGCGGCCATGACAACGTGCAAGGTGCAACGGATCTTGGTGTTCTGAGCCACACATTGCCGGGCTACTATGGTCTGAGCAAAGGTGCCTGGGGCCACTGGGCTCGCGTTTGGGAAGAAGACCCCGAATGGCTTGCGGGTCAGTTCGACAGCATCAAAGACAAGGATGGCAAAGACGCATCCTTGCAGAACCTCAAGGGTATTCCTGTCAGCCGTTGGATCGACGGTGTTCTCGAAGATGAAGAGAACATGGACCAGCCCAACAAGGTACGTGCGATGGTTCTGTGGGGCCACGCGCCCAACTCGCAGACCCGCATGAAGGAAATGAAGACGGCGATGGAAAAGCTGGACATGCTGGTCGTGGTTGACCCGTATCCCACCGTTTCCGCTGTTTTGCATGACCGCACTGATGGCGTCTACCTGCTGCCGGCGTGTACGCAGTTCGAAACCCGTGGTTCTGTCACGGCGTCGAACCGCAGCTTCCAGTGGCGTGACCGGGTTGTGGAGCCTCTCTTCGAGAGCCTTCCCGACGAGGTCATCATGGCCAAGTTCGTCAACAAGTTCGGCTGGGGTGATCGGTTCTTCCGCAATATCGAAATGGAAGACGCGGAAACACCCAATGTCGAAAGTGTCACGCGTGAGTTCAACCGTGGTATGTGGACGATCGGGTATACCGGGCAGGACCCGGACCGGATCAAGATGCACATGGCGAACCAGCATACGTTCGACCGCACCACGCTTCAGGCGGTGGGTGGCCCGGCGGATGGCGACTATTACGGTTTGCCATGGCCCAGCTGGGGTACAGCCGAGATGAAGCATCCCGGTACGCCGAACCTCTATGACATGTCCAAGCCGGTGGCTGAGGGTGGTTTGACCTTCCGTGCCCGCTTTGGCGTGGAGCGTGATGGCGACAACCTTCTGGCCGAAGGGGTCTATTCAGCGGGATCGGAGATTCAGGATGGATATCCCGAATTCACGATGCAGATGCTGATGGATCTTGGCTGGGATGGTGACCTGACCGCGGATGAGCGTGCGGCGATTGATGCCGTCGCTGGTCCGGATACCAACTGGAAAACCGACCTATCCGGCGGGATCCAGCGGGTTGCGATCAGTCATGGCTGTGCGCCATTTGGCAACGCCAAAGCCCGTGCAGTTGTCTGGACATTCCCTGACCCGGTGCCGTTGCACCGCGAGCCGCTCTATACGCCGCGGCGCGATCTGGTTGCGGATTATCCGACCTACGAAGACCGTCAGGCCTACCGTTTGCCAACGCTCTACGCGTCGATCCAGAAACAGGATTTCAGCAAGGATTACCCAATCATTCTGACATCCGGACGTCTGGTCGAGTATGAGGGTGGTGGCGACGAGTCGCGGTCAAACCCGTGGCTGGCCGAGCTTCAGCAGGACATGTTCGTGGAAATCCATCCGCGTGATGCCAATAACCTTGGTGTGCGCGATGGTGAACAGGTCTGGGTTGAAGGTGCCGAAGGTGCCAAGGTCAAGGTCATGGCAATGGTCACCGAGCGGGTGGGCGAAGGCGTGGCCTTCATGCCCTTCCACTTCGGCGGTCATCTCGAGGGCGCGGATCTGAGGGACAAGTATCCCGACGGTGCGGACCCTTATGTGCTGGGCGAAAGCTCGAACACGGCACAGACCTATGGCTACGACTCGGTCACGCAAATGCAGGAGACGAAATGTACTCTCTGCAAAATCAGTGCAGCTTGAAGGAGATCTAGATATGGCTAGAGCTAAATTCCTCTGTGACGCCGAACGCTGCATTGAATGCAACGCCTGTGTCACTGCCTGCAAAAACGAGCATGAGGTGCCGTGGGGTATCAACCGCCGTCGTGTTGTCACCATTCAGGATGGTCAACCCGGTGAACGGTCGATTTCCGTGGCCTGCATGCACTGTTCCGATGCGCCTTGTATGGCGGTCTGCCCTGTAGACTGCTTTTACCAGAATGAGGAAGGGGTGGTTCTGCACTCCAAGGACCTCTGCATCGGCTGTGGCTATTGCTTCTACGCGTGCCCCTTCGGCGCGCCGCAATTTCCGCAAGCAGGTAATTTTGGATCCCGCGGCAAGATGGACAAATGTACCTTCTGCGCCGGTGGACCAGAAGAGACCCACTCGACAGCCGAGTTCCAGAAATACGGACGCAACCGGATCGCGGAAGGCAAACTGCCCATCTGCGCCGAGATGTGTTCGACCAAGGCCCTGCTGGCCGGTGATGGTGACATTGTTGCCAACATCTACCGTGAGCGTGTTGTCGCACGCGGTTTCGGCTCGGGCGCTTGGGGCTGGGGCACGGCCTATGATCAGAAAGGTGGCTAACCCCACCTGACTGACCTGGTCTGAACAACCGGTCGGGCGGCTCATACGTGGCCGCCCGACCGGATGCTTACAAAAAAGAATTCACAAAAAACGGGACATGGATCGATGCCACGCCTTTTGCTGAGCCTTCTTCTGTCACTCATGATGAGCCTGCCGCTTGCTGCCCAGGAGGCTGCACCGGCGGATGCCACATCTGAAGAAACCGACCGCGCCGCAACCGGTGGGGCACAGACCCTTGAGGATATTCTGGCGCGCCAGCGGGGCGAAGAAGTCGACGATGCTTTCCGACGGGAGGCAACCGGCAATTCGGACACCGCAGCGGGGATTGCTTCGCAGCTTGGCACGTTGGGCGGTGCGTCTGACCCTGAGTTGTGGCGCGCATTGCGGTACGGCACAGCGGATGTAACCGTCTCCGGTGGTGGCCCCGAGGCCCGCGTTCTGATGCAGGACGGCGGCATGCGGTGGCTGCAATTCCGCGAAGGCCCTCTGGCGCAGAACGGCGCTTACCTGCTGGGCGGCACTTTGGCGCTTCTGCTTATATTTTTCCTCCTGCGCGGACGGATTTACATCGACGGCGAAAAAACCGGACGCACAGTCACGCGGTTCAAGGCGATCGAACGGTTTGGCCATTGGCTGATGGCCGGCTCTTTCATTCTCTTGGGCATCACGGGTCTGGTGTCTCTTTTTGGGCGCAAGGTCCTGATCCCTGCTTTCGGTCATGAGGCCTTCGCAACCCTCGCCATTGCATCCAAATGGATCCACAATAATGTCAGCTGGGCCTTTATGCTGGGTCTGATCATGGTGTTTTTCATGTGGGTCATCCACAACCTGCCAAGTCGAACAGACCTGAAATGGATCGCACAAGGTGGCGGTATCTTCTCGCAGGGCAAACACCCGCCTGCCAAGAAGTTCAACGCTGGGCAAAAGATGATTTTCTGGTCGGTGATCATTCTGGGCGCTTCAATCTCGGCCTCGGGTCTGTCGCTTCTCTTCCCGTTCGAATTGCCGATGTTTGCAAAAACCTTTGCGATCCTGAACGACACAGGCATCGCAAACGCGTTTGGTTTTGGCACTTTGCCGACCGAGTTGGCGCCGCATGAAGAGATGCAATACGCGCAACTCTGGCACGCAATCGTGTCCTTTGTGCTGATGGCGATCATCTTTGCCCATATCTATATCGGTTCGATCGGTATGGAGGGCGCGTATGATGCCATGGGCAGCGGCGAGGTTGAGGAACAATGGGCGCGCGAGCACCATTCGCTCTGGCTCGAAGAAGTAAAAGAGCAGGGCGGCGCGTCCCCGGCGGATGGCAAGGCAACCCCTGCTGAATAGATGCGGGCGCTGGCGCTAATTCTTGGGGTTTTCTGTGCGGGCACGCCCGCGCAGGCACAGGAGTTCACCACGCTCAAGGGACATGGCGGCCCGGTGATGGGCATCGCGGTGCATCCGGAAACGGGTCAGGTGGCCACCGCCAGCTTCGATAATTCCGTTGGCCTCTGGAAAGATCGCAAGCCGACCTGGCTTGAGGGGCATGAGGCGGCCGTCATTACCGTATTGCCGCTTGGCCGCGATGTGTGGGTGTCTGGCGGAGACGACTTTCGCGTACTGTTTTGGACCCCGGGCGAGGCGGAACCATTTGAAGTGACAAAACATGCAGGCAAGGTCACGGATATCGCGTTTTCGGGCGTGGCCGGTGCTTTTGCTTCTTCCAGTTGGGATGGAACGATCGAATACCGCAAATTCCTGGACTTCCTGCGGAAGGATCCGTCTGGTCCGAATTACTTTATACCGACGACATTGCGGGGCCATACCTCCGGTGTGAATGCGGTGTCGTTTTCGGAGACAGGCAGGCTCTATTCAGCGTCATCAGATGGCACAATCCGGGTCTGGGATGGCATTCCAAATGCACCCACGTCACGCGTGATTGTATCCAACGGGTTCGGCATCAACGAATTGGTGGTAAACGAGGCCGAAGGCTGGCTCGCATATGGCGCAGTGGATGGTGCGACCCGTGTGGTGCATCCCGAAACGGGTGACACACTTGCCGATTTCACGCTGGAGCGCCGACCAGTGCTGGCCATGGCTTATCACGCTGAGACAAACCAATTGGCTGTGGGCGACGGGCAGGGCTACATCATGATGATTGATACCGCCGAATGGAAGATCGCCCGTGATTTCCGGGCCATGCGGCAAGGGCCGGTCTGGGCCTTGGATTTCGATCCCGAGGGGGATGTGATCTATGCCGGAGGGATCGAAGACGTGGTGTTTTCGTGGCCGGTGGCGCTTCTGGATGAATACGACCCGGCAGGGGGAGAAACTCGCAGTTTCCTGCGCGATGCCGATGCGATGCCCAATGGCGAGCGGCAATTCATGCGCAAATGTTCGATTTGCCACGCGCTGACACCGCCGCCGTCACGCAAAGCAGGACCCACGCTGCACGGTGTTTTCGGACGTCGCGCCGGAACGCTGCCGGGCTACAGATATTCCGAGGTTTTGACAGGATCAGACATTATCTGGTCTGATGACACGATAAATGCGCTCTTTGATGAAGGCCCGGATCACTATATCCCGGGTTCCAAGATGCCAATGCAACGCATCACACGGGCAGAAGACCGGCGTGATCTGGTGGACTTCCTGCGGCGGGCCGCAGGCAATGGGGAGAACTGATATGAAGTCAATGCTGACCGCCTTCGCGGCGACGGTTGTGATTGCAGTAGGCGCAGATATGGCGCTGGGCACGATGGGTTTTTCGGCGGAAGAATCCTCGACAGGCAATGCAGTGCGACTGGATTAGGCGCAGGTCATGACACCTGTACTGAAAGAGACTGAGGCTGCAACCGGCTCGGATGACTATGGTGAAAACCTGAGTGTCGCGTCGATCCTTGTGATTGATGACGAGCCGGGGATGCGCAATTTCCTCACCAAAATTCTGAGCCCGCGGTGCAAACGCGTTGAGCAAGCGCGCTCGACGGCAGAGGCTGCCGCCATTCTGGACCAGGCGCATTTTGATCTGGTTATTCTCGACAACATCATGCCGGGTCAGACAGGGCTGGACTGGCTGGCCGAGCAACGCCGCGTTGGGTTTTATGCAGATACGATCCTGATCACGGCCTATGCCGATCTGGACACCGCCATTCAGGCGCTGCGCACGGGTGTCGCGGATTTCGTATTGAAACCGTTCCGCGCCAACCAGATTTTGAACGCGGCGGCACGCGCATTGGACCGCAAATCGCTTCGCCGCGAGAATTACCTGTTGCGGCATGAGCTGAGCGAAGCCGGGGCAGTGGCCCGTGGGCGCTTACTGGGCAATTCGCAGCCCATTCAAAATGTTCGCGACATGCTTGCGAAACTGGCGCCTTTACCCACCTCAGTGCTCTTTACGGGCGCGAGCGGGACGGGCAAGGAAATTGCGGCCAGAACCCTGCACGGCCTATCAGATCGCGCAGACAAACCCTTTGTAGCGGTCAATTGTGCGGCGTTTTCCTCTGATCACATCGGTGAAGAACTCTTTGGTGTGGTCGAGGCGGGTGAGCACCGCAAGGACGGGCTCTTTTTGCACGCCGATGGCGGCACGCTCTTGCTGGATGAGGTGGCGCAATTGCCTGATAACGTTCAGGCCATGTTATTGAGGGTATTGGAAGATCAGCGTATCCGACCGGCAGGTGCGGAACGTGAAATCCCCCTCAACCTGCGTTTTTTGTTTGCCACAAATGCAGATCTGCAATCAGCGGTCGCTGCCGGGACGTTCCGCCAGGACCTGTATCACCGGATCAATGTGGTGAATATCGAGATGCCGCTTTTGAGTGCGCGGAGCGAAGACATCGTAGAGCTGACGGCATTCTACATGAGCGAATTTTCCAGATCGCTTGGGATGTCGGCGCTGGAACTGAATGAAGAGGTTTTGTTGAAACTCAGCCGCTATGCGTGGCCCGGCAATGTTCGCGAGCTGCGAAACCTGATTGAGCGGTCGGTCATTCTGGGCGCATTCCCCGCAGAGTTTTCGGGCGCGGGCAGGGTGACAGGCACGCAGGCGATGGAGACGCTGGAGCTTGTGGAGCAGCGCCATATCCTGAACATGCTGGATGCGTGTGGCGGCAACCGGGCGGAGGCCGCCCGGCGCTTGGGCGTATCGCGCAAAACCGTGGACCGCAAATGTGCGGCCTGGGGGCAGTAAGAGATATTCGCAGGAGATTGCTGTCGCGCACACCGGTCAGTTTTGCGTTCCGGCCACGCAGGCCTTGGGCGTAATCCCCCCAACCCCATGTCAGCGCTCTATTGCTTGCGCTTATCCGGCACGGGATCATAGCCGCAGTTGCCCCAGGGGTTACATCGACCAATGCGTTTCGCGGCAATCCAGCCGCCTTTGACGGCCCCGTGTTTTTCGAGCGCTTCGAGCGCATAGGCGCTGCAGGTGGGTTGATAGCGGCAGTTGAACCCCACCCACGGCGACAGGACCAGCCTGTAGGCACGGATAGGGAGGGCAAGAATATGAGCGAGGGGGCTCATGCGCCGCCATGCAGCTTTTTGAGAGCCACAACCAGATCGTTTTGCAGTTGGTCAAAAGGACGGTTCGCAGTGGCCACTGCCCGCCCGATCAACACATAATCCCAACCGGGGCGCCCAAATTCAGGCAGGACCAGACGGGCAGCTTCGCGCAACCTGCGTTTTGCACGGTTACGGGCAACGGCATTTCCAACCTTTTTCGAACATGTATAGCCAATGCGGATAACCGGTTTGGCGTCGTTGCGATTGCGGGCCTGAACGGTCATTGAGGGAGTGGATTGTCGGCGCGCACGGGCAGCTGCCAGAAAATCAGCGCGGTTTTTCAAGACCTCCAGACAAACGGAAACCGCCGGGGACGTATTCCCCGTTTGTGTATCGGGGGTCTCCGGCGGTGTCATGTCCGTTGGTCCTTAGGCTGAGGCTTAAGCGCTCAGCTCTTTGCGGCCACGGGCGCGGCGCGCGTTCAGGATTTTGCGGCCCGCTTTGGTGGCCATGCGCGCGCGGAAACCATGGCGCCGTTTGCGCACGAGGTTCGAGGGTTGAAAGGTGCGTTTCATCGCTCCGTCTCCGATCTGGTCCGTGGGCAGGTCAGGAATCGCGGCCCATGGGTAAATATCTGAAGCCCGGTCTATAAGCGGCTCAATTTGACAAGTCAAACCCGCGCTAGGCCTTTTGCAACAAAATTCGTGTTAAGTCGCCCCCGCAATGTTACAAAGCCGCGAATTTGGGGCAAATACGCTGCGGAAAGCATCACCGCTGTTCAAGGGAACGTGAGGCACCTATCAAATGCGTGCCACACCGAGCATGTAGATGCCATCGAATTCAAATAGATGGAAAGCTGAAAGATGGCTCACGTGACCGAACCGCAAAAGACGTCAATCCTGCGACATGCGCCTCTGGCGCTCATTGTAATTGTCGCATTGATCGGCTTCTTTACATTGCGCGACTACCTGACCTTCGACACGCTGCGTGATCATCGTGAAACGCTTCTGGCCTTCAGGGATGCAAACTTTCTGGGCCTCGTCCTGGCCTTCATAGCCGTTTACTTCGTGATCGTGGCGTTCTCCTTGCCGGGGGCGGCTGTGGCGTCGGTGACCGGTGGCTTTCTCTTCGGCTTGGGATTGGGCACAGCGTTCAACGTGACGGCTGCATCTCTGGGTGCAATGGCTATTTTTCTGGCAGCCCGTTGGGGGCTGGGGAAGACACTGGCTGCCAAAATGGAGTCGTCCGACGGTGCGCTCAAGAAGGTCAAGTCCGGTCTTCAGGAAAATGAGATCAGTGTGCTTTTTCTCTTGCGCCTCGTACCTGCCGTTCCGTTTTTTGTCGCAAACTTGCTGCCAGCATTGGTGGGCGTGAAGTTTTTCAATTTCGCGATCACGACCGTGCTCGGCATTATTCCGGGTGCGCTGGTTTTCACTTGGATCGGTGTTGGCCTTGGAGAAGTATTCGACCGCGGCGAAAGCCCCGACCTGTCGCTTCTGTGGGAGCCGCAAGTGATCGGACCCATTCTTGGTCTGAGTGTGCTTGCCGCCTTGCCGATCATCATCAAGGCCGTTCGTGGCCGCAAAGAAAGCATCTGAAAATGAGCGAATTGAAAGCTGATTTACTGGTCATTGGCGCCGGTTCCGGTGGGCTGTCAGTTGCGGCGGGTGCGGTGCAGATGGGTGCATCAGTCATCCTTCTGGAGGGGCACAAGATGGGCGGGGACTGCCTGAACTACGGCTGCGTTCCTTCCAAAGCCTTGATCGCCAGCGGCAAGGCTGCGCATGCGCAGAACCATGCTGCCGCTTACGGCATTGCGGATCAGCAACCCAAGGTCGACTACGCGGCTGCCAAAGACCACGTGGCGAATGTGATCGCGACGATTGAGCCGCATGATAGTGTCGAGCGGTTTGAAGGGCTGGGTGTTCAGGTGATCCAGGAATTCGGCAGCTTCATCTCGCCCACGCAGGTGCAGGCTGGTGATCATGTCATCACGGCGCGTCGGATCGTGATCGCGACGGGTTCATCACCGTTCGTACCTCCCATTCCCGGGCTCGAAGACGTTCCCTACGAGACCAACGAGACAATTTTCCAGCTGCGTGACCAACCGGAGGATTTGTTGATTGTCGGGGGTGGTCCCATCGGGATGGAAATGGCGCAGGCGCATGTGCGGCTTGGCAGCAAAGTCACGGTGATCGAGGGCATGAAGGCCTTTGGTCAGGATGATCCTGAAATGGCAGCGATTGTTTTGGATAATTTGCGCGAAGAAGGCGTCGAAATCGCGGAAGAGGCGATGGCCTCTCAGATACGGGGCGAATTGGGCGCCATTGAAGTTGAAGTGGCGGATGGTCGTGTGTTCAAAGGCACGCATCTTCTGATGGCGGTTGGGCGCAAGTCCAACACTGAAAAGCTCAACCTTGAGGCTGCGGGCATAAAAACCTCGCGCCGTGGAATTGATGTGGACGCCGGTATGCGTACCAGCAACCGAAAGGTCTATGCGATCGGCGACGTTGCAGGCGGTCTGCAATTCACGCATTTGGCCGGGTATCACGCCGGGCTTATCATTCGTTCCGCGCTTTTTGGGCTGCCGGCCAAGGAGCGGACGGATCACATCCCGTGGGCAACATACACCGATCCCGAACTCGCGCAGGTTGGCTTGACCGAGGCGCAGGCCCGCAAAGAACATGGCAGTGTTCTGGAGGTTGTCCGATTTGAATATAAACAAAACGACCGCGCTATTGCAGAGCGTAAAACCAACGGGTTGATCAAGGTAATGGTGGTCAAAGGCCGCCCGGTCGGGGCATCGATCGCAGGCGCTCAGGCAGGTGAATTGATAAATCTTTGGGCGCTGGTCATTGCCAACAAATTGAAAATGAAACACGTGGCCAATATGGTTGCGCCGTACCCCACAATTGGCGAATTGAACAAACGTGTGGCAGGGGCCTATTTCTCGCCGCGCTTGTTTGATAATCCTACCGTAAAAAAGGTGGTTGGGTTGGTGCAGCGCTGGCTGCCCTGACGTTAATCTGGAACACTAATGTTGAACTCACTTTCCGGCCGATTTCTGATCCTGACCGCCGTCTTTGTGATGCTGGCAGAGGTGTTGATTTTCGTGCCGTCCGTGGCGCGGTATCGCGAAGATTTCCTGATGTCGCGGTTGGAGCGGGCGCAGATCGCTGCCCTGGCAATGTTGGGTGAACAGAATGTCACCGTCGAATTGCAAGAAGAGCTGTTGCAGAATGCGGGCGTCTACAATGTTGTGATGCGTCGCGATGAGGCGCGTCAGTTGATGCTGTCCTCGCCAATTCCGTCGCCGATCGCCCGTACGTTTGATCTGCGCAACGCCGGCGCGCCTGAATTGATCCGCCACGCGTTGGAGCGTCTTGTTGATCCTAATCCCGAAGTGATCCGCGTGATCGGCGAGCCGGTCCGCATGGCCGGTCTGTTGATTGAAATCACGATGGAAACCACGGAATTGCGCTCGGCGATGATTGACTATGGGCTGCGTATTTTGTGGCTCTCTGCGGTTATCTCGATCATCACCGCGGTGATGCTGTTTTTGGCTGTGCGGGTGTTTCTGGTCAAACCGATTGAGCGGGTGGTTGGTAACATGAAAGCCTATGCCGCAACGCCGGAGGATGCCCGTTTGGTGATGCAGCCCTCCGCCGGTGTGACCGAGTTGCGCGAAGCCGAAGAGACGCTGCAAACCCTGCAGACCCAGTTGACCGGGGCCTTGCGCCAAAAAGAGCATCTTGCGCAATTGGGCGGTGCGGTTGCCAAGGTAAGCCACGATCTTCGAAACATCCTGACCAGTGCGCAGCTGTTCACTGACCGGATTGAGGCCAGCGAAGACCCGACGGTGGCGCGCATGGCCCCGAAACTGGTCAATTCGATAAAACGCGCCGTGCATCTCTGTGAATCGACCCTGGCCTATGGAAAGGCGGAAGAGCCGTTGCCAACACTCAACAGATTTGCGCTTGCAGATATCGTTCACGAGGTTTTCGACGCCGAAAGGCTTTCGGTCGGTGACCATGATGTCAGCCTGTCAGAGGGTATCCCCGCAGCGCTAAATATCCGGGCCGATGCGGAGCAATTGTTCCGGGTCGTCGGCAATCTGGTCCGCAACGCGCGCCAGGCAATTATTGCTTCGGGCCAGCCAGGCGAAATCAACGTGTCTGCTGGTGAAAATGAAGCCGATTGGTGGGTGAAAATTTCGGATACAGGCCCGGGCTTGCCGGCAAAAGCGCAAGAATTTCTATTCACGCCGTTTCATGGTGTTGCCAGCAAGGGTGGCACAGGGCTGGGCCTCAGCATTGCAGCGGAATTGGTCCGCGGTCATGGCGGCGAGCTGGTTCTTGAATCGACTGGGGACGAAGGAACGGTCTTTTGCATCCGCCTGCCGAAAGCCGACCTGCCGTCGCGAAAATAAATTCTACCACGCCCTCTTGCATTGCAGGGCGCATGGGTCTAATTGCTGGCCCTCAACGGACCGATAGCTCAGCTGGATAGAGTACCTGACTACGAATCAGGGGGTCGGGGGTTCGAATCCTCCTCGGTCCGCCACTTTACTACATCTTCGGATTTGACTGAATGGCGTTAGGTGTTAATTGGCGCCTATTTTTTTTTTAAGGGCTTTGATTGCTTTGAGCATTGCCTTGAAGTTATTTCGATGATGCCCATATCTGTTCACTGAGTGGTATGGAATGTGGTATAAATCATGGCGGCGCTATCTGGAAAGCTGACAAAGAAGCTGGTTGAGAACCTTGGACCGGGGCGGCATGGGGATGGTGGCGGCTTGTATCTGGTGGTCGATCCCTCCGGCGCGCGGCGCTGGATTGTGCGGGTGACGGTCAAGGGACAGCGGAATCGTAAGGGCAAACCGATGCGGACCGATTACGGTTTGGGCGGGGCTGATGTGGTGACGCTCAACATGGCGCGTGAGCGGGCGCTGGAGTATCGCCGTATGGCCAAGCAGGGTTTGAACCCACGCTACAACATGAAGCAGGACATCCCAACCTTTGAAGAATTTGCCCAGCAGGTCCATATCGAACGCCTCCCGACCTGGAGCAATCCGAAGCATGGCCAGCAATGGATCAACACCCTACGCGACTACGCCTTTCCCAAGATCGGGCGGATGCCCCTGAACAGCATTGGCCAGCCTGAAGTGCTGATGTGCCTGTCGCCGATCTGGACCGAAAAGCACTGAGACGGCCCGACGCTTGATGCAACGGATCAAGGTGGTTCTGGATGTGGCCAAGGCTAAAGCGTTCCGGGAGGGTGAGAACCCGGTCACTGCCATAAAAGACGCCGGTGTGCTGCCGAAGGTCAAAAAGAAGGTCAAACACCACAAGGCAATGGACTGGCGCGATGTGCCTGCGTTCTACGCAGATCTGCGTAACCGTAACGCAATGGCCGCCAAGGCGCTGATGTTCACCTGTCTAACCGGATCGCGCACCGGTGAGGTTCTGGGCATGAAATGGGGCGAGATTGACTTTGACCAAGGCGTGTGGACCTGCCCCGACGAGCGCATGAAGACGGGTGAGGAACACCGCGTGCCTTTAACTGGAGAGATGCTTGCAATCATCGAACCTCTGAAGGCGATGCAGTCCGACTATGTGTTTGAAGGCCAGAAGCGCCACCAGCCGTTGTCCAACATGTCGATGCTGATGTTGCTGCGCCGGATGAAAATCGAGGATGTCACAGTGCACGGCTTCCGCTCCACCTTCCGGGTGTGGGCCTCCGAAGTGGCCAATGCCCCGCGCGAAGTGGCCGAAATGAGCCTCTCGCATCGAGATCGGATCGAAGGTTGAGCAGGCCTATGCGCGATCGGATCTGCTCGAAAAGCGCCGTGCGTTGATGGAACGGTGGTCGAATTTTGCAGCGGGTGCAGACGCAAAGGTGATTTCTTTGCCGAAAAAGGAAAAAAGTTAATGGGCGAAGGGTCCGAAACTAGACCCTTTTTGGATATCTCGATGAGTAATCATAGTTCATTGTAATGGATTAAGTCCCCTGTAAAGTGACCTTATGTTCACGGATGAAGAAACTAGGAAACTAGGGGCGGCGTTGCACGATGTGATAGCCGAGATGCTTGGGCGCGATCTGCGAGACGAAGAATTACCTTATTACGAGGACGTTTGCCCCTTCGATATTGACCGGGAAAACCTTCACGAAAACAAGCCTGCATTCAAAGCCGAAATGTCGTTCGTCAGCAATTGGCTGGCGCAATTTGAAGTGATGGCGGATGTGCTAAACAGGGAAACAGCGACCCCGACCAATGAAGAGAATGTGTACGACCTTGTCGAGTATCTCAATGGTTGGGCGCGATCCGATTCAATGTACTTTAACCCCAAGACCGCACAGGAACTGGCTACGGCGAATGTCATGTCCGTCGGAATTGTGCCCTGTATTCTGATGCTTAATGAGCACCTTAAAGTACTACTTCAGAAACGCTTAGAAGTGCTAAAAGAGCAAGAAGAGCACTACTGGAACGTGCCACATCGCCCTCCAAACTACTACGCTCGAACAATCGCGCTACGGCTGGCGAAGCTTTTTGCTCGTGAAACCGGAAAACACCCAACGGTTGGCACGACGTCCGATGGCAGCACGCCTTCGACCGCATTTGCACGCGCTTTGGAAGATACATTCCGCATCCTATCTATTGAGCAGGACTTTAGAGGACCCGGTGAATGGGCAGTTTCGCAGATATCCGAAACTGATCTTGAGCCTAGGCATTACAAAAGTTCTCTGACGGTACTGAAAGAAATAGCTGCGACGGGATACCTAAATAAGTATCCTAAATTAAAGCCTTAGTTCGGCCTGGTTAGCCCGTTTTTTCAAGCAAAATCGGTTGTGTTTGACTGTTTCCAAGAGCAATCTTTGGAGGCCAAAAAATGGCGACCCTATTCGAGCAGAACCGAAACTACCTTCCGGGTGATCCCGAACTTGATCTGATTGGCGACCGCGCCAAGCTGGCACAATGGCGGCACAAGGGCATGGGTCCCGCCTACTACAAGCTGGGGCGCAAGATCATCTATCGCGGCGCGGACCTGAACACCTGGGCTAATGCCAATCGGGTTGATCCGGCAGGCGAGGCGCGCATCTGATGGCGCGGAAATACAATTGGCGGCGGGTCAGGAAACACTTCTCCTATGATTTTGCCCAGGCGGCCAAGGTGCTGGAGTGTTCGGTCGCGACCATTCGCAAGTGGGCCAAAGAAG
Organism: Roseovarius sp. JB2-10; assembly: GCF_055693585.1. Classification (NCBI taxonomy): domain Bacteria; kingdom Pseudomonadati; phylum Pseudomonadota; class Alphaproteobacteria; order Rhodobacterales; family Roseobacteraceae; genus Roseovarius; species Roseovarius sp. JB2-10. The sequence continues at coordinate 1,750,599 of NZ_CM146337.1, forward strand.
GCATGCCAGTCATGGCGGACCAGAAGCCGTACCTGATCGATGGTCAGGACCTGCGGGACTTCGCCCGGCAAAAGTCAGAGGCGTTGAGCTGGCCAAAACCGGAAACCAATGCCCCTTGGACCTACTTTCCATGCTTTGGCTGCAAAGCCTATCGCAGGCCGTATCTGTTGATGGTCGATTACATCCCCATGACTGCGGTCAGGGGCCGCCTAACGGGCATCTGTGAGGCCTGCGACAACGCCATCACCAAGTACTGCACCATCGACCAGATCCCTAGGATTAACACCACATTGGATGTGACACACCAGCCGGGGCCAAACACATTAACCGACCCCGACACCCCCAAGTGACATTCATACTTTGAGCAGGAATGAGACAAATGACGAAACACACCTCAGCAAACACCCGGATCAAGCGTAAATACTTTGCCTATCTGCGCGGTGCAGAACAGCTCTCGGAGGCCACTGTCGAAAAGGTTGCGGCCTCCCTGAGCTTCTTTGAGGCGGCGATGGGTTACAAAGACTTCAAGCGCCACAACCTGACCTGGCCCGAGCGGTACAGGGAGGTTCTGGCGGAGGCCACCGGACCCAAGGGACAACCCCTCGGCGCATCCACCCGTTCCAACCACATGCGTCACGTTCGCGACTTTATCCGGTGGTTGGCCGACAAGCCCGGATACAAGTCCAAGATCGGCTGGAGCGACGCGAAATATTACCAGTTAAGTCGGAAGGAAGAACGCGTCGCCGGAGAAAAGCGCGATCCAGTATACCCGTTGCCGGAACATGCGTTGTTGGCCTTTCGCGCGATGCCAGATGACACAGAGTTGCAGCGCCGGGATCGTGCGGTCTTTGCGTTCCTGCTCATGACAGGTGCACGGGTCAAGGCGACGGCTTCGCTGAAACTCAAGCGCGTGAATCTCGTAGAGGGAACCATCTACCAGGATGCACGAGATGTAGAGACCAAGCGCGCGAAGACGTTCAAGACGGCATTCTATGTCTCCGAGCCGGATGTTTGGGAGGCCTTCGCAGGATGGGTTACGTATCTCTACGATGAAAAACACTTCGGGCCGGAAGATCCGCTCTTTCCCAAGACCAGTCAGGACATTGATGCTAACGGCAACTTCACTGCCGACTTCTTCGCTCGTGCCCATTGGGCACAGACAGGCTCCATCCGTGCTATTGTCAAAAACACGTTCCAGCGCGTCCACATGCACGCCTACGGCCCGCACAGCTTCCGCCACATGCTCACGCATATCGGTATGGACATCTGCCAGTCCCCGCGACAGCTCAAGGCATGGAGTCTCAACTTTGGTCACTCGGACGTCATGACCACGCTCCAGAACTACGGCAAGCTCACGAGCCGAGAGCAGATCGAGGAGATTGTTAAGCTGTCGAAACAAGGTTGAAGGAGGCGCAGATCACTTGAAATTTCCTAACGAAGTGGCGAGAAGCGGAGAGAAAGTCTGCACATCTAATCTTTTAAGTATATGTATTATAGGTGTTATATCGTAAAATTTAGCAAGGATACCACAATTTATACCACGTTACGCACATCACTCGCCCGAATTGGCCACCGATAGAAAGTGCTTCGGCTATATCGCTATTTTTTGGACGCAGCAGCCGTTCATTTATTTCGCAACTAATGCCTGCTGAGGGCTCAAAGCTGACATTCGCAGGTATATTGTGCTAGCAACCGCGTAAGACCGAGAACATCAGATCAATAATTGGTTTTGACTCTTTCCGGACGCTAATGCCTTTTTGAACCATTCTGGTTGGCGCCCTTTACCGCTCCAGGTTTGCGATTTGTTTTCAGGGTTACCGTATTTTGCCATTGCTTTGGCCTTGCTCTTTTTCTTGGCTTTGGATGCATCTTTGCCTTGTTTTGCATCTGCTGCAATTTCGGCAAGCGTAAAACCATGTGCATTAGCAGCCTTCTCAGCCGCAACGAGCGCGGCATTGCGCTCTCGCTCGATCAATCTTGTAAGTGCAACGCCTACATCCACGCGAAGCTTTTCAAGCTGCTTACGTGTCATAGATTTTAGGTCAATGTTCATTTTCGCTATCCTTAAGTGGTTGATTTCATAAACCACAAACCATGACGGGAAGGAACTCCCTCGTATCACAACCTGAATTTGTGCAGGCCATCGACAATGAGATCCAGAAAACGATGACCGCTACGGGCTCAAAGCTGTCTCCCAAAAAATTCGCGCTAATGCTTCAACGCTGTTTTGGGATTTTTAATGAGCACCTTGAAACCCTATGATGCTAACATCGATTGTAGGACCTCTTTGCTTCAGTCCAATACTCTCCAAAACAGTGGCATAGGATGTCGTTGCAAAGCGGATAAGAGCGCTTTCAGCACGCGATTTCGTCTTTAAACTATTTGTCTTTCCAGTGGCCTCGCGACCCTGTTTTGGGGCACGCGAACGGGTATGGGGCTCGTGTTCCTTGGGCCGCGCTTTTGATTGTTTAGTATGCTGACGCGCTGAAAATTCCGCATAGCGCGAAGCTTTCCTCGTGGCGTTGGACTTGGAATGCTTCTTTATGTGAGCACTGAGAGTATCTGCAGCCGCGTTAATGCGCCCCATATGCCGCGTGGCCTGTTCCTTATCGGAGCAGCGATCAGGGTGCTACTTGAGAGCCATCTTACGACGCACACGTTTTACGTCCTCCAAAGAAGCTTCCAAGCTGAGACCCAATACTCGGGCTGCATGTTCGGGCGTCGCTGCCATGTCTACTCCCACAAACGAAGGATACGATTAAGCTTTTGCCAATGTATTTCGAAAAACTTTAGATGAATAAGCTTACATTTGTTTTTGGTTAACCGGGTGAATCGTCGGAACTGATCCAATTCCACTTGAGATAAGGCTCGAAATAGACGCGTTCCTGATATGCCAACCTGGCACCGGTGGCGCGTGAGTTACGCACACTCGATGCATCGCGTTCCAATACTCCTGAAGTACTCAACAGCCCAGCCAACCAGCTCATTGAAACCATAGTCCGCATTGCCGCCGTGAAAGCCGCAGGCAAAATGTATTCCGGGGGCGTGGGAGAAAGCCTGCAGATTGCCAACATGGCCTCAGGACGTGCCAGGCGGTTCCTGCAGCGTTTGACCAATGACAGGGCGCGGCAGATCCTGGTGGATGCCATGGAAGACCCGGAATTGATGAAGGTACTTCTCGGCAGGCCAAGTGGGCTCAATGCGTCGAAGAATGAGCGCTTGATGTCGCGGTATCTAGTCGGGACGGTGGGGTCGATACAGGACGATTAACTTAATTTTAATCAACTTATTGGCGAATCTGTATCACATGCAAGTAAGTAGCAAATTGTCGGAGAACAAAAATGCCAAAAGACACCAATTGGGTTGAACCTATTCAGCCAGTTGAAAGCTATGCATTATCAGTTGTTAGCAGAAAGCGAGACGTTTTCCCAAGGCTGGCGGATCCTGAAGAAACTCTGGAAGCGACTGAAAGCTGGTTCAAGCAAGTGACTTCTACACTGCAACGATTGCTTGGCCTTAGCGTCCGGTAACGTGCCGCGAAACTCTGTTTTGATGGGGTTGCACGCCGGTTGCTCAACCCCATCCCGCCCCATAATGGTGTCCAAATTGGACACCTCGCCTGCATCTTCGAGAACATCGCCGATGGTGCCGACTGTTGTTGGCGAAACCCCCAGTCTATCGGCAATCTGCCGATTACTTATCCCCAGTGTTTCAACTAGTTGAGCCGAAATCGACCGACAGTTGTGGGAGATAGATGAAAACCTAATCCGGTCGGAGTTAACCGCAACGCAGCAGGCCGAGCACCTAGCCAAGTGGAAGGAGCTCTGGAGCGCGCGCGATAATGCGCGGATTCCGCGCGATACTCCCGGTAGGCCAAAAGCTTTTGCCGGAGAAACTGAAACTTCTACTGGGTTACCAAAGAGACGCATTCAGGAACCTGTATCACGGGCGTAAGGTGTTACAGAGGCAGCCAGAGACGCAATACGGGGTACTGACCTAGACAAGGGTGTGGTGTTGGACGAATTGAAGCGTTTCTTTGCAGTAAAATTAAAAAGTCAAACTCAGTATGGAGCTGGTTAAGAAATCGTTAGGATTCCGTTAATAGTACTTGGTTGCTGTTGCTTCATTTCTAGCTGACTTTTGGGGGATATCTATAGTTGATTATGGGCTTCTGATAAGGACAATTTACGCGACCAGGCAAGCGCAAGAACTCGGATACGTTCGAACCGCTGATGCCCTCGGCGAAATTGTCAAAGAGTTATCGAAGCAATTGGACGCTGAGTTTTTGATGACTAGTATCATGCAGCCTACCAACTCAACAAAGAAAATGCCGCGTAGGTTGAGTAGGCGAATAGCTTCAAACATTTCGGAAGATAACATTTAGTAGTGCAGTGGAAATCTGCATCAATAGATAATGAGAATTGCTGTACCGAACTTAGCACTTTCACATAGCTTGAGCGAAATAACGCCGAGTTTACGCGGTGTGACCCAAGGTTAAGAGAACATTAGGTTTTTATTAACAAAGTGATTCCACTGATTGACAAATTTTTGCCAGTACTGGAGTGAGCAATGAATACGAATGAAATTATCGTTCGAACCATGAACGCCGCCAAGGAAGCCCGTGAACAGGGTTTCGAGAATACCGCTGATGCTTTCGACGAAATCGTTGAAAAACTGTTGGAATTAGCCAATTCGAGAGCTCAATCTGCAGGCGAAAAACGAGCGAACGCTAGCACGGATTTACATCATATCCACTAGTAATTCTCCTGTTACACCTTTGATATTCGACCGTTTACCTATTGTTAATACTAATCCCTAAGGTTGTTTCGGGTGGGGCTGCCACTCACTTTATCGCCCAAGGGATACAAACAATGACGAGTTACAAAGACGCACTTGTGCTACTTAATGACCTCGACAAATTCGCCGACACTCGCGGATTTCCAGAAGCTGAAGAACTCATTCTAAAAGCCAGGCAAGCGCTTGAGAGCGACTTGGGCAACACACTTCCCCCAGTGCGTAAATCGCCCAAGCCGTCACGAGTTTATCCAAATCAACAAACCGTCAACTAGAAAAACAAATACTTGGCTAGCTAACCCTATCAACCCCTTCACTAGCAAAAGCCCCTAGCGCAGCAATTGGCGCTAGGGGCTCAAAGCCGTCATTTGAACCGACAATACAGCCACGTTGACATCCTCGCACTCCGAGAGATAGCATTTCGTATTGGCATTGAGGATGCCTTCGGTCCGCGAAAAGGGTAGAACCCACCTGGCAACTTTGTCGATCATCAACCTTTTTTCTGCCTGAGGACGCGGACGTCGGGCGTTACTGGAAGAAGGTGGCAAATGACTAAATCTCTCCCTGATTCTGCCAATCTCGATTGGCTTAAGAAGACCTCGAAGCAAAAATTGCGCCAATGGCGCGTCGAAGGCAAGGATGTCCAGCTAGCCGAAGCACAGCTAGCTGTCGCGCGCGAGTATGGCTTTACAAGTTGGCGCGCGATGCGATCAAGTGTTTCGCCCGATCAAAGAGAAGAGGGCAAAGCAACCGGAGACACGCTGGGACCCTGTTCGCCCTTATTCATCGTGAGCGACCTCCACGCATCCATCGAGCACTATACAAGGAAGCTGGGTTTTGATTGCCGGTTTAAGGGACCGGACGGAGACGAGTTTTTCGCAATCCTCGGGCGAGGGTCTGCCCAACTAATGGTTAAAGAAATCGGCGAAGATGTAGCACCGTTACCGAACCACCAGAGACATGAATGGGCGCGGCTGGATGCCTTTATCTATGCTTCCAACCCAGACGCGCTTGCAGACGAGTTCGAGGGTCGTGATGTTTCGTTCCGAAAGCCGCTCCATGATGACGCTGATGATGGGCTACGTGGGTTTGAGGTGGCCGACCCAGATGGATACATTTGTTTCTTTGGTCGGCCCAATTAGACACGACGTGTCGCCAACTTTGGGTCTCAACCGTCCCCTTTTGAATGACCGCGTTGGGCTCCTGCCAACATCGGACGCAATACAGCATCTCAAGCTCTCTACAAAGGCGGGCCCCCGAGGACGGCCCAAACCTGCCGTTTGTTGATCAACACTGTCGCTGCGATGCGGACCGTTAGAGGAGACAGTCGCCGCGACCGTAAGACTCGATCTGGTTTCCATTGCAATTCAGAAACCTGGACGTGGTCCTTATCGATCAGGATGGTTGGCTCGTCTCACTGAGTGGCGCTGCACGTAACCGTTTCTTATCCTGTTGCCGCCTCGCTGCGTAACACCACGGCCCCTGCGACAACGATCATGGCCATCCCGGCAAGTGTCGCATTGTTGAGGGCGATCCCGAAGAACAGGATATCCCAGCCTGCCACAAAGACCAGATAGCTGTATTCAAACGTTCCTATGATGGCCGGGGGTGCAACTTTGTACGCCCCCGCCAACATCATCCCCAGGACAATGGCGAATGCGGCAAGCAGCAAAAGTACAAGCCAATCGGACGCCTCAATCGTCGACCATGTACCGAAGATGTAGGGGAATGCCGTTGCCGTGTCATACGCCGGTTCGGCGACCACCAGAACGACGCTGATGACCAGACCAGCCGCCAGCATCACCAAATTCTGCGCCAAGGATAGGGCCGCGACCGGGACATCCTGACACTTTGCCCGTGTTACCAGGTGTGCGGCGGCATATGAGCAAGCGCCCAATAGCGGCAACAAAGCCCAGCAGGAGAACGCCTCGGTGCCCGGCTGCAAGAGACACAAAACGCCTGCAAATCCGACGATCACGCCAATCCATCCCAACATGCCAACCGGCTCCCGGATGACGTAGGCCGAGAGCAAAGTGATGAAGACCGGGGCCGTATAGTTTGCAGCCCCAACCGTTGAGAGGTTCAGAAACGGGATCGCCGCATAAAAGGCCAAAAAAGTGCCTGTGATGAAAATCGCCCGCAACAGCGACCACAGCCCATAGGCCGCCCGCACGGCGCCTTTGTCCCGATGCGCATACCATACAATTCCGGCCAGCACGGGTACGGCAAGGCAGCCGCGCAGGGCAAATATCTGCCAGAGCGTCATCTGACCGCTGAACAGCTTGAACACCACGTCCTGGACCGAGATCGTGAATGCGGTCGCAATGATCAGCGACACACCCAACAGGATGTTCTGCGGCGCGCTGATGGATGCTGTGGTCATCTTTGTGCCGAACTCCGTGGCTGCAGGGGCAACTGTGCCAGTCGGTGCCGATCAGGTACAGATCAATCGTAATCCTCACCTGCATACTGATTTGGAACCCCCTTCAAATTGGGATTGTCAATAAAGGCGGCCCAGTCATCGCCAGGCCGCCATATGCTGTCCATGATTGCCAAAGCCGCGTCTTCGCTGATCTCGGCGTTGGTCTTGGCATATCGATAAATGAAGGCGCTGACCCGTGCGTTGTAAATGCAGTGCACATGCACTTTCGTGTCTTGAATGCCCGCCATCGCGTCTTGGAACTCCTTGAAGTTCTGGTCTGTTGGATTCTCAAAATCGACGGGTATGTGAATGTAGGTCATGCCAAGGGCGACAACATGATCTGCTTCGCCTTCCAGTGCCCCTTCGCCCTGGCCGAGGCCAAGGTTGATGACATGAGTCACGCCCAGCTTGCGAACGTCGGCCAGTTGATCGACGTCGGGTTGTCCGGACGTGGTCAGGCGCGCATTGATGCGACGCCAATTGAAGATGTGGTCCAGTTCGGTCATCTCGGCCTCCCTTTCTGTCACGCCACAAGGTGGGCGCATGCCGCGTGCGCCTTTGTAAAGCGCTGTGTGGACGCCGGGTTGTTTGTAAGCTTGTCCACTGGTCGAACTGGGCGGGGCACAAAGTTGCCGCCGCAGTTGGGACAGGTGTTGTCGAACCGCTTGAACACGCAATCCGCGCAGAAAGTGCATTCAAAAGAGCAAATGCGCGCTTCGGTCGACACCGGTGGCAGGTCCTTGCCGCAGCATTCGCAGTTTGGTTTCAGTTTCAGCATGTCGTTCCCTCCGGTTGATCCACGCCTAGACTACGCGTCTGCGATCTGGCAGAAATGACAAAATGACGTCAAAAACTGCCAAACTGCGCACGACGACCCTCGGCAAAAGACTGGTCGTCTTTGTAGTCTATCCCGATATCGTCCTGCTGGATCTGGTTGGTCCCTTGCAGGTCTTTTCCCATGCGCTGGACGCCAAGACCCGAGACAACGGGTACGAGTGTGCGGTTGTGTCCGTTGGTGGAGCCATGACACCGACGAACACGGTTGTTTCGATCCCAACCTTGTCGGTGTCCGAGGTGTTACAGCGTGACATCCACACGCTGGTGGTCGTTGGTGGGGATGGCGCAATTCCGGGCATGCGCGATCCCGTTCTGGTGCAAGCGGTTCAGGATTTGGCAGAGAACGCGTCGCGCATCTGTTCGGTGTGTTCCGGGGCCTTGATTTTGGGGGCGGCGGGTTTGCTGGATGGGCGGCGTGCGGTGACCCATTGGGACGATTGCAAAATGCTGGCTGAAGAGTTTCCAAGGGTGCGGGTCGAGCTTGACCCCATATTCATCAAGGATGGAAACACGTGGACATCTGCCGGGATCACGGCAGGTATCGACATGGCGCTTGCGATCACCTCAGAAGACCTTGGTCGCCAATCCGCCTTGGATATGGCCCGATCCATGGTTGCACAAATGGTCCGTTCGGGTGGTCAATCGCAATACAGTCCGACCTTGGGCCGTCAGCTGACGGACCGGGCCGGACGGTTCGAGGACCTGCATTCGTGGGTCGCGGACAATATCGCGTCGACGTTGACCGTCGAAACGCTGGCGGAACAGGTTGGGATGAGCGCGCGGAACTTTGCCCGCACCTACACCAATACAATGGGTAAAACGCCTGCAAAGGCTGTTGAAGCGATGCGCATTGAAAGCGCGCAGGATTTTCTGGAATCCACGCCAAAGAGCGTGAAAGAGATCGCGGTGGCCTGTGGGTTCAAGGATGAAGACCGCATGCGCCGAGCCTTCCTGCGGACGTTGAATGTGTCGCCCAGCGAATATCGGCGCAACTTTCAGGTGCTGTGACATAACAGCGGCGCGCACTGGCAGTTGGAGCAAAGACATGATCGAATACGAGATTGCGCTATTGAACAGACACGATGACAGCACCGTTGCGGCGGTGGTGCAGGATGTCTGCAAGAGCGAGGGTCTTGAGCTTCAGCTGAGGACATCATTGAAGAAGTATCCTGGTTGCACCCACTGGCACTTCAAGCGTCCGAATGTGCACGGCATTCTGGAGTTGACTTGGTGGCCGGGTGAAATCGGGCAGCGTGTGCCGCGCCTGTGGCTCTCGATCCACAGAAATCGAAAGGCAGCGTGGATATCGGAAATGATGCCTCGAATAAAGGCGGTGATTGAGAAACAACTGAGCGATCTCGTCCTAACAGCAGTCCCTGGCGCCCTTGTCCGTCAATCCTCGGCATCGCAATCATGCGACTATCTATAATTGCGCTGATGCTCGCCGAAACGCTATGCGCTAAGAATTGCAAGTAACGGGTATGTACCCATCGGCCCTTAGCTGCCGTTCGATCGCACAGAAATTGCGCATCCCATCTTCTTGATACCGGACGTTCGTGTCCAGCGTAGAGTTCTGGTCAGAACACCAAATTCAGAAGTACGGTTGTTTGAAGGAGTGGGAAACTACGTTGAGCATTTGGAGGTCAGTGGCTGCACGCAGGCTAAAATGGTCGGCGGGCGACGTGCAGATAGCCATACTAGGCTCAAGTTGTCGGGAGTCGCCGGAGGCGAGGTCAACCACCTCTCCCGAGCCGGAAAGGACGTGGTACGCTCGAGTGTAGTTGTCCCGTTCAGGTGTCATTTCAGCGCCTGAAGAAAGATAGATGTGCTCCAGGCCAAAACCAATGGCGTCAATGTCGGACAACAAGACAGTCTTGCGAACGCCTCCATTTTCAGTCGGCATTTCTTGACTAGCCTTACATAAGTCATCCAGGCGTTTGACAAACATGCGCCGATTGGTCTTTTCGATCGGCCCGCTAGACTCATAAGAGCCGTCCTCGTCAAACCGTTCATTACCGGAAAGCGGAGGGAAGAAGATACTAATATGACATTCGTCCTCAATGAAGTTTAGGCGATGCTGGTCATTCGGCCCAACGACATAGAGCACTCCTGCTTCAAGCGGCCAGCATTCACCACTTGTTAAATCGGTAACTTCGCCTTTGCCGGAAACGATGTAATTCGCCTCCCAATGGTTTTTCAGCCAGACCTTCAATGTCGTGCCTTGAGCAACCTTGTTCTCATTGTAAGAAAAACCAATGTCGTCCGAGGCCGTCAGGAAGCGCGCAGAACGAAACGACTTATCCGTCGGGTACTTAATTCGGCCCAGGGTTTTTAAGTCATCGAGTGTTCGAACAATCATGTGAAACTCTTATTGTTGCGGTGTTTCAATGCAACCATGTGATTGGCCAATTGTACACTACGCCAACTCTGCCGGGCCAAAGTCGCCGTTGACCCGTTCGGCTCAATGCTGCGCTTGCAGCTCGCTTTGCGGACAATCATTGCAGTCGCGAGATACTCTTCCTTTCTAAGTCACGAAACATGAATATAACAACCGATGCGGGTTTACCCATGCACGCATCAGAAGACTTCAGTGTGTTTGGATGGGACGCCAAGGCTGCAATGCTATGCTTGGGGCCAGGCGCAAATTATGCAGCACTGTACAGTCGAAACTACGATTTCCCAGATGATTTGATACCCATCGGAAGTGCAATATTTGAGTGCATAGCCCGAGAAAAACTTGGAACAGCTCAACCCAGTTTTGGACCCTTCTGGTGCACGAGCCGACCATTGCTACAGCGAAATATAGTCGAAAATTTAGGTTCGGTTTGCCATCACGTGTTGCGTTGGCAGTGCGTAATCGTGCCGCAGCAAGAGAATTACGCATAACCCACGCTAAAGTCTTTCGTGGGATTTCCTTGAAGTAGGAAAACCTATTCGGGAGATACGACGCGATTTTTTTAATTTGCAAAGACGAACCAAAGTTTGATTCAACCATTGCTATTTGGAATTTAGAACCTGAAGATATTTCCTGAAATGGTAAAAGACTTTGGACAATTTGGACAACAAGTAGAGACTTGGCGGTACTCATTGTTCTAATGAAAGGGCAATTTTTGGCTGCCACAACTGTCGATCTTGAAACATGTGATCATGAACCGATCCACCTCATAGGCGCGATACAGCCGCATGGCGCCCTAATTGCTGCCAAAGTGCCGGATTTGCAAATTGACTTCGCTAGCGCGAACACCAAATCTTTCCTTGGAGCCCGGCCCGAGGACATCCTTGGCCGGAACCTGTCTGACGTGATCGGAATTGATAATGCCCGGCAGCTTCTTGATATGCCGGTCGAGCTGTCGGTGCCCGACCTTCTCAAGCCTTGGTTCATACGTTTTGAGGGAGTTGATGGTGAGGCCATAGATGCCGAATGCCTGCCTCACCGCATCAGCAGCTACATCGTTTTGGAATTCCTACACCCCGAAGACGCACCCGTTGCGGTCTGGGAAGACGAAATCCTCCGGCGAGGAGTGATTTCGGAACTCATCAAACCTGGCGCCCTTCTGGAACTGGCCGAAGCCAGCGCGCGGATCATACGGGAAGTGACGGGTTTTGACCGGGTGATGATCTACAAGTTTGCAGAAGACAAACACGGCGAGGTTATCGCCGAGAGCACCAATCGGCCCGATAGTTTCCTTGGTCTGCACTACCCGGCATCTGACATTCCTGATCCTGCCAGGCGGCATTTCCTTTTGAATATTATGCGCTCGATTCCTGATATCAACAGCCCGCACATCCCCATTCTCGATCAATCCGGAATCGCTGCAAACGCTCAGTCGGATCATCCGTTGGACTTGACGTATTCCAAGCTGCGGGCCGTCGCGCCAGTGCATGTCGAATACCTAAATAACATGGGCGTTGGCGCAAGCCTGTCGATTTCTCTTATCACGAATAACGAACTTTGGGGGCTAGTGGCCTGCCATCATTATGGAACGCGTTTGATCTCCTCGAGCAGGCTCAGGTTCGCAGAATTGCTCGGCAGCACTACCTCCGCCCTATTGCAAAGCATCGAGAACACCAAACAGCTCGAAAAAAGCATCGTTGCCGAAAAGACCGCTTATCAGATTGAATTGAACGCGCGATCCGGCAGGTCATTGCGCGATTTGATCCAGGATCAGTCGCCAAACCTGATGAAGCTTTTTGATGCGCATGGCATGGTGTTGATGCTGGATGATGAGCATGTTGAAATCGGACGGGTGCCAACGCCGTCCATGGATTTCAGCAGTTTGCTGGGTTTCCTTGTCGATGGGGTCGCGACCACTTCACATTTGTCGAGCGTCATTGAAATGAATGAGGACCAGATGCAGGTGGCGGCGGGTGCTGCAATGCTTGATCTGTCTGAAGACGGGCGTGACTACTTGGTGCTGCTGCGCAGTGATTTCGATCAGACAATCAAATGGGCCGGAAAGCCTGACAAGGTGGCCAGCAAGACGCGTGACGGGGTCACGCGTCTTTCGCCCCGCGGGTCGTTCGAACTCTGGCGGGAGGAGCGGCATGGCAAGAGCCGGCCGTTCGACGCGATGGACCTCGACGCATTCCGGATCATTCGCCGAGCCCTTTTTGCACTGAACAGCCTAGAGCGTGAACGCGCCGCGCGCGAAGCCCAAAAAATTGCTGAAACCGAAGAAAGCCGTCTGCGCCATGCGTTGCTGGATTCGGCGCGAGCCAACTCCATGGGTGAACTTGCCTCGGCCATCGCACATGAGCTGAACCAACCGCTGTCTGCGGTTGCAAATTTCGTGAATGCCTGCCGCCAGGAGTTTGCCAATGCCGGTGCCGATATCCCCGCACGCGCGGAGCAGTTGATGGATGAGGCCGTGGCTGAAACCACGCGGGCAGGAGACCTGGTACATCGCATCCGGAATTTCATTTCCAAAGGGGATCTGAACGCGGAGGAAATCAACATCAATGATCCGGTGAAACAGGGCGTCGATCTGGCTATGGTGTCGAGCGAATTGCCGGATTTGCACGTCAATCTCATCCTGCCGCCGGATGTGCCCCGCGTGCTAGTTGATGGTGTTCAGATTGCCCAGGTTGTCCTGAACCTCGTTCGCAACAGCATCACAGCCATGGAAAGCGCTGCAAAACAGGTATTGACGGTCGAAGTGATCGACACGGAAAGCTTCATCCAGGTGCATGTTCGCGACACGGGTTGCGGCATCGCGGTTGAGCAGGAAAGATACCTTTTTGAGCCATTCTACGCGTCAAATTCCAAAGGGATGGGCATCGGGCTGTCGCTCTGCCGCTCAATCGTAGAAGCGCATGGCGGAACTATCCGGTCGCTGCCGAGGTCAAACGGCGCTACGTTCTTGTTCCAGTTGCCCAAGGCGGATGTGAACGATGGATAAGGCAACAGATTTTTTCTCAATCTACGTTGTCGAGGATGATGAGGCTGTAGCAAGATCACTGTGTGCGTTGCTGGACGCACATGGGCATTCCACGATCCCCTGCGGATCAGCCGAGGCATTTCTGTCGCAGTTCGATCCCCGGTTGCGCGCCTGCCTGATCCTCGATCTGCGTTTGCCCAGTGTCAGCGGATTACAGCTTCAGGCGCAACTCAATGACATGAAGGTTGCCATCCCGGTCATTGTAGTCACGGCGCATGGTGACGTTTCGATTGCCGTGCAGGCGATGCGGGCAGGGGCCATTGATTTCATAGAAAAACCTGCCGAAGAAACGCGTCTGCTTGAAGCCATTGAAATGGCGCGGGCAATCTTGTTCGACAGCAAACCGCCCGATTTGCCAAAGAAGGTGATAGCGGATCGCCTGTCCAAACTGACGGAACGTGAGCGCGAAGTTCTCGATCACCTGCTCCTAGGCAAGTTGAACAAGGAAATTGCCATCACTCTGGGCGTCAGCCAGAGGACCGTCGAAGTTCACCGCGCGCGAATTCGCGAAAAAATGCAAGCCCGTGGTGTCGCCGACCTCATTCGCATGATTGGCTGAGTTTCTCAGGCCCGGCATAAGTAGTTTTGCGTAGTGGTATTTGCGAACTATCTGACTCTCCCGCAGGAACATATCCTGTAAAGAGTTCATCGTGCGGCCAGACAGAGACATCCATGCCGTCGAGCCAAACAGCAGATCTTGGGTGGACGTGCTGAAGGGTCTTGATGATTATGATGCGATTTGCCCGCGCTCTGCCTAGCAAAAGTGAAAGTCATGAGCACAGACACTGAAAAGGGCTGTTCGACAACGGCTGATTGGCTACGAAGGGGTTTCGAGAGATTGCATCGCAGATTGCAATCGAACCAAATCGCGTGCCGCAGGGCGACAATGCGGCTCATGATGCTGTATCGCATAGGTTTTTGCGTGCTGTTGTATCCGGGCACAAAGACATGGCCATGGAACTGATCGACCAGCTTGGCGACGGTGACCACTGGCTGAAGCTCATCCTTCTGACCGCAAAGACGCTGGAACAGGAATGGCTGGATCAAAAGCTGTCGTTGTCCGATGTCACGCAAGGCTTCTGGACCACGCAAAACATTTTTCGGTGGATGCGTGGGCGATCGGAGGGATCAAGGATCACGGAGTTTGCTGCCAGAACTTGTGTGTTCTGGGTTCAGCCGGGTGACAGCCATACCCTGGGCGCACACCTCATGAGTGACATGTTCGAATTGGCAGGGTGGTCCGCCGAGTTGTTGGTAAACGACGCGGCAGAGACCGTACTGACCCATCTGTCGGACAACGAAATTGATGTTCTGGGCGTGTCGATTGGATGCGATGAGCATCTTTTGGGAGTCGCGGACTTCCTGACAGAGGCACGTATTAGGAGCCTCAATCCCGGACTGAGCCTCATGGTTGGTGGTCCGGCGATGGAAGGGAATTTGTCACAATATCGTTTCTTAGGAGCAGATATCCTTGCAAAAGACGCCGAAAGTGCATTAGTCCAAGTTGGTGGTAAGCGTGGCGCTTGAATCTGTGATATGACCGAGAGTAAGCCTTTTTCCCGAGACCTTCCTGCTTTGTCGGCCCAACAATCGCAAAGCCTAGCGTTTCAGTGTTCAGATATCGTTCTGAATTTGAGCCATGACATGGTGGTCTTGGACGTGGCCTGTTCCGGCAGTGTCACTCGAAGAAGCATCGAAGGATGGGAGGGGCGCGACTTTGCATCTCTCGTTTCTGAAGACAGTCAGCCAAAAATCGAAATTCTGCTGAATGATAACTCGGCAATGCGGGATGTCGGCGGAAAATGGCGGCACTTGAATTTCCTGTCCGCGCACTCGGAAGAACTGCCGCTTCTGATCAAGTTTTTTCGCTTTGCGCATGAAGGCACGGCAACCAATCTTGTCTGTGCCCGCGACCTGAGGCCGCTGTCCGAAGCCCAGGAACAGTGGCAAAATATACAAATCTCGCTGCAGCAAAATTACGAAAGCGAACTGGCCGATCTGCAAAACCAGCTTCGGATCGACCGCGTGTTGCATAACATGGTCACTCAAGTAGGGACGCAGCCGCTGGGCAGTCTAGTGTCTCATTCCTTGAAATACCTAGAGAAGAAGTGCTGTGTCGAAGCCCTCCGCCGGAGCAACGGCGAACTCACGGCTGCGGCTGACCTTCTGGGTGTCACCGTTGATCTCTTGGAGCTGAAACTGGCCGAGGAGTAAGAACACAGCTGGAACGGCGCGTCGCGCCAGCCCGTTGAATTAAAGAAATTTGTTTCCCTGGGTCCGCGTTTGCGCCCCATTTCCATCGGATCCTGTCGTGTGATTGGACGCACCGGACGTCAACGATTTGACTATAAGAAAACTTTTTCTCGCGCCACTGGTGATCCTTGCCAGATCCTCGGCTCCAGCGCCGGCGGTTTCGATCGTCGACGTAACATACGCCCAGGTCTTCTTCGAGATATGCAGATTGATAAAGGCATTTGGCGCCTTAGGTAGAATCTTAGTGATATTTTTGTTGGATTGCATTCGACCAAAAGTCGCTCCAAAGGCTACATAAAGCCCGCCTAGCATTTCGACTTCGTCGATAAAACAAATTGTAGATCGGCCGACGGGTAAAGAAGGCAGATCCCTTTTTAGTGCGCAGCATTCCTTGTTCAATGACATGTACTGCCAATCGAAAAAACGCAAACGTTCCGTTTCGACGTGATGGTAAAACGAGTGAAAGACCGTTAGGGCTCTTAAATAGTCATGCAGCGTTACGTCTGGTTCAATCAAACGACAAAGTATCGGATCTTTATGCAGTTCAAGGTGAATTGACCGGGTTGCATTGATAATCTGTTTTCGAACACGTTCCATAATTTGTTTTGTCGCGCAAAAATCAATTTTCGACAACGAAGATCCGATTGACGCAGGTTTTTACATAAGGATTTTGCTGCCAAATTACGCAAGTTTCCATAACCCAACTGCCTTGCTGTCTCCCAAATTAGACACCGTGGCGAGTTCCAAAAATGGAATTGCACGGCGAACTGAGAGGGCAATTGTGGAAATACCAAAGGGATTTGTGCGTGGTTGATAAGAGAAGCTAGTTTGGGTTCTGAGCAGGCATGCGCTGCACATATCCAACCCCATGATATTCTCAACCGTCAACATCGGGTTGTCGTTGTGGGAGGGCGTGGCGGATCGGAGGATCAATCATGGATATACCAAACTTACCCGCCATTCGCGCACTCAGGCCCGCCTGGAACAAGGGCCGCATCGTTGGCCAGAAACGCCCACTGAAGCCGAAACATGTTTGGGCCATCCGCGTTCGCCTTGAATTGGCAGAAAATCATTGGGATCTCGCTTTGTTCAACATGGCCATCGACAGTAAGTTGCGTGGCTGCGACCTGGTCAAAATGAAAGTTGTCGATGTGATGGCGGCTGGCCAGATCAAGGAGCGTGCATCTGTTCTACAGAGCAAAATCAATAAACCCGTTCGGTTTGAGATCATGGAAGGCACACGGGTCTCGCTCGAACGCTGGATGGAAGACCCGCTGATGGTCGGGTCCGAGTATCTCTGGACCGGGCGATTTCACGAGCGCCTTCACATCTCGACACGACAATATGCCCGGATTGTCAGAGATTGGGTGACGTTCATTGGCCTTGAAGCAACAGCATATGGCACACACTCGATGCGCCGCACGAAGGTCACTCACATTTACAAGAAAACAGGCAACCTGAGAGCGGTCCAGCTTTTGCTAGGTGACACCAAGATGGACAGTACTGTCCAGTACCTGGGCGTCGAATTGGAAGATGCACTGGCCATCGCCGAAGCCATCGAAATCTAAAAGGCTGGACCGCTCGATAAGGGTGGCCCAAAGCCGACATTGAGCATGGTCTCGGAATGCTGCGGTCGCAGCCCGCATAGCGGACATCGGCACTTGCGCGCACTATCAAGAGCTTTTCGTTGACTGGTATGCGGGACACAGTGGACTTCCTTGCGTCCTCTTTGGCTCTAAGGTTCTTCAATTAGTGACTTGTTAAATGTCCGCGCTGATAATTAGACGTCTTTATTGAGGTAAGCCATGAACTTTTATCACTGCTCAATTGATCTACGTAACGATGCAAAAGCTTTGTCGTTTGCATTGGCTGTCGATAGTTGGATGAAAAACTTGAAAGCAAGTGGCTCGATCCAGTCCTGGAGACTTTGCCGTAGGAAACTGGGATTTGGTGCGCCACATGCGCGTGACTTCCTTCTAGAAGTCGAAGTGCGGGATCTTTCACAACTGGATAGCGCCTTTCGGTACACTGGCAGCCGTGATGAAGAAGTTGAGCGCCTGTATTCGACAGTCCATCAGATGATTGGAGAATTCGATGTTGCACTTTTTCGCCCTTTTCCAGATCAAGAGAATGCGGAAAGAATGGCTTTGATCTGAACTAAACAGAGGTAGCCGGTCATTGGGTCGTACCGACAAGGGCTTGAACATTGATTCCAGAACGCGAAAATTCTCAGTAGTTCAAAAATACTCTAAGAGCGCGGAGGTCAGACAGCAGGGATAGCGGGCTACTTCTTTGAATAAGTCAACGTACCTCTTGCGCGGATCGTTCCTTGACAGATCGCCAAGCAAAGAGTTCGCCGTGCGCTGCTCGTTAGCCGCGGTGATTAAACAGAATTGTTTACACGGCCAATTTTTTTTGCGTTTCTGGCGACTACAACGATCCCTGTGGTCCTTTCGCCAGTCAACAAAGCCCCGTAGCTTCCACATCGACAAAAGAAGCAACGACATCTCTTTCACTAGGCTGAGTTCGATGCACTCCAACCACATTTGGGCCAGACCTCATCACGCATTACACATGCACGCACCAGTACCTGAATCCTCATATGAGATAATTCAAATCAATTGTACTAAAGCTGGGGTTGTACAGCTAAGGGTTCACGAATTAGCTGCTCACTAGACAAGGACGAATTAGACTGCCGAAGTTATTAGAAAATATACAGACCAGAGCGCTCAAAGAACGAAGTTTGCAGCTAGACTGGAATTGTAGATTTTAACTTGGGCAGTTCTATTTGTGTTTCCAGGACCGAGCCCAACCGGTCCGTTGATGACGCAAAATATAACCAGTGTTTCTATTACCGCCGCGTCGCCGCAACAGGTTCGGAAAAAGATTTTCCTGTTTCAGTTTGTAGGAAAAGTAAGAGTATTGCTGGTTTAAAATATCGATATACTGATACGTAAAGAATTCGTCGTAGTGTGCGAGTGATTGTCATTATTGAGCGAGGTTTCATTGAGAATATTGTTGGCAGATGATCATGAGCTTGTTCGGGAAACCATCGCTGCGTTTCTTGAAACTGAAGATGGTTTTAGAGTCACGCAGGCAAGCGATCTTGAGGGCGTAGAAAAGGCCTTTCAAACGCATGACCCTTTCGATCTTATACTACTCGACTTTGAAATGCCCGGTATGGACGGGCTGAATGGTTTGCAAAAAGCCATGGACCTGGTCGGGCGCAAACCCGTGGCATTGATTTCTGGTGCCGCCAACAAGGCAATCGCAGAACAGGCGCTTGATATGGGTGCCGCCGGATTCCTTCCCAAAACGATGGCGGCGTCCTCATTGGTGAACGCGGTCAAGTTCATGGCGATGGGGGAAAAATACGCCCCTATCGATTTCATGACAAAGGAAGAAGAAACAAAAAAACACCCCTACCATGATCTGTTGTCAGAACGGGAAATGCAAGTTTTGTCCGGGTTGGTACGCGGTTTGGCCAACAAGGAAATCGCGCGCGAGATTGACTTGCAGGAGGTCACTATTAAGCTCCATGTCAAAACGCTTTGCCGCAAGCTTGATGCAAAAAACCGAACTCAGGCCGCAATAATGGCCAAGGAGACGGGCCTTTTCTGACCCGCCTCTAAATCGCACTATAGCTCGATGCCATCACCGACATGACTGAAAAACGTCTCGCCCAGATCGCCATGATCCAGCAAATGCACGGACAAGTTCCCGATATCAATCGTGACACTGAAATCGATGTTCTGCGTGACGTGCTCCAAAATCCAGTCAACGACCGATTCTCCTACATCAAGCAGTGAGAGCCCGCGGAAATCGAGGCGGTCGTTTTCGACCCCGTCATGCGTGTAATCACCGATCGTGTCCGAGCGACCGTCGACATCGTTGGCGTTGAAAACAAACCAATCCGTGTCCAGGCCGCCATAGGCCAGATCGTAACCGCCACCCATCAGGATCTTGTCGCGGCCATCCCCGGCGTAGATAGTGTCGTCGCCGATGGATGCGTTGATATAATCACTGCCGCTTCCACCGTCGATGACGTCATTCCCAGACCCGCCGTAGATCTTGTCTTTGTCAGCACCGCCGTTCAGTACATCGTTGCCGGTGCCACCCTTGAGTTCATCCCGGGCTTCGCCACCGGACAGCGTGTCATTACCGGATCCGCCATCAAGATAGTCCGCGCCGGTGCCACCGGTCAGCTGGTCATGACCGCTGCCGCCGCTTAGGCTGTTGGCTCCGGATGAGGCACTGAGCACATCGTTTCCGGTGCTGCCTTCCAGCGTGTCATCACCTGCACCCCCAATAAGGTTATCGTTCCCGATGCCACCCTGAAGCAGGTCATTTCCAAGCCCGCCATCCAGAATGTCATCACCGGTACCTCCTTTCAGAGTGTCTGCGCCGGCATCACCATTCAACGTGTCTTCGCCGTAACTGCCGACAAGCATATCATTGCCGTCACCGCCGCTCAGGTCGTCCTTTTCCGACCCGCCGGACAACATGTCGTCTCCGTCACCACCCAGCAGTGTATCGAAACCTGATCCGCCATTTAGACTGTCATTGTCGATTCCACCATCCAGAAGATCATGGCCAGCCGACCCGAAGAGCGCATCTTCGCCGCTTTCACCGTAAAGGATGTCATCATCTGCCTTGAGCAGGTTGCCGTCGAAGTCAAAGCGATTGCCGTCCTCGTCGTAGTAGCTGAAGATCGGTGGCTGAACCTGGTCGGCATTGCCGCCATACAACCTGTCGTTTCCCGATCCCCCCATGAGGCTGTCACTGCCACTTTGTCCAACTGCGGTATCATCACCAATACCCGCGCGGATTTCGTCGCTGCCGGCGCCTGTTTCAATCGTGTCGTCATAGGTGTTTTCGCCATCCGCCGTGGCGACAAGCTCGATCTGTCGTATCAGGATCGCTGCAGACTGATCCACGTCGGCAAACGGGTCCATTGCACGTGGATCAGCGGTGCCGTCGTTTGAGCGGGATCGTGGGCTGTCGCTCACCAGTTCCAGAATGGTCTGACCCGAACTCTCATCCTCAACAACGCGGTAAATTCCGCCGGATGACGCAGTCGCGTCGTTCATGTCGTGATCGCCGCTGTTGCCTGCGACGTAGAGGTTTCCATCGGCATCCTGAATTGCGGCGCCAAACGTAATCGCGGGAATGCCGGACTTCAGGGTACCATCTATCACCGTGCCCGAAATCTCCGTTGTCTCGAACACCGGTTCGCCACCGGATGAAACCGCCGAGATATCGATTGTGTAGAGAAGGGCGTTTTCGCCTTCTGACTTGGGGCGCGTGACGCCATAAAAACTGTTGGAGCCGGCATCAAAAGCCACGTCCCACAATTGATCGGTGATCATAGAGGTCGGAAATTTGAAGGTGAGCGAGACTACGGCGCCCGAGGCATCGACGTTATCGACATCGATCATCGTCAGGCGGTCCATGCTTGAGTGAAATGCCCATAGATTGCCTTCGGCGTCGAAGTCGCCGGTCCAGGACCTGTAAGGCGTTGACCCGATGCGATAGCTGGCCCCCTCGGCATCCAACATGACAAGGTCGGCTTTTGACACCGCCGTGCCAAGACTGTCGAAGCCATCGGATACAGCGATGCCATAGATCAGGTTGTCTTGCGTGTTGAACCCTATCGCATTGACCGTGACGGTCGCGTCCTGTCCGGCCTTGGTGTAAGTCGCCGTTTGCGGATCAAAAACATAGAGAGTGCCGTCGATCACCTGATAGATATTCGCCTGGGCCTCGGCGAAGGCTTTGACCGTTACGGTCGATCCGCCGATGTTTTTTTCTTCATCGTAGTAAAAGATGGGGCCGTCCGTATTGATGGCCGGTCCGCTGTGTGTCGCAGGATCAACCGAACGGAACGTAAGATCACCGATCCCGCCTGTGCCAACGAAGCTCAGCGAGGATTGCGAAAACTCGGCGCTGTTGGTGCCGAAACTTCCGATTACCTCGCCATTCCAAAGGACTTCGACCGCGCCACTTACCGTGCCTGAGCCGTAGTTGGCGGCGAGATCAAAGCTGATCGTGTAAACCTCGCCGGTTTGCGTTTCCACGGACTGGCTCATGCTTGTGCGGCCATCGGCGTCGTCGATGACACTCCACTCTCCGGTCGCTCCGTATTGAGTGAAGCTGGTTGCACCTTCCGTGCCGGACAGCAGACTTCGGTCCTGAAAATCACCGTGCACGACGTCGTCGCCGCCCGCACTGATGATCGTGTCATTGCCTGACAGGCCCACGATCGTGTCAGCCGTCATGTCGCCCAGCAGATCTTCGGATATGTGAGTTCCGACCAGAACGGATTCATACTCTTTAACTGGCATAGTCTTTCCTTACGTTTTGATGGATGAAAGGGGGTGGTTACCAACCAATCCCCTGGTAATTCCGTGACACCATTTCGGGGTTCACGATGCGAACCACGTCGATGACGGGTTTGCCTTCAACGTTCATGACCACGTCACGGTAAACAGCATTGTCGTGCGTGACGATCAGCGCATCCGAGGCCTGCACAACCTGATCCACGTCGGCACGCATCATGCCGGGTAGCTCGTCGGCCATTTTCTGGAGGCCGGTGCTACCGTTCAGAACATAGGCCAGCTGCCCCGCCAAGGGTGTTTGAGGCGTTATGGCCGGATCATGGATGGTGACGTCTACGCCGTCTTCCCGCAGAGCGGCAATCACTTCGAGAATTGGACTTTCGCGCAGGTCGTCCGTGCCCTGCTTGAAGGCCAGCCCGAGGATGCCCACCCGCTTGGCACCCGTTGCACGGGCCATTTCAACTGCTTCTTCGATATGAGCTGCGTTGGAAACACCGAGGCTTTCGATCATTGGAAGATCAACACCCTGTTGCCTGGCAATATGGGCCACGGCACGTACTTCCTTGGGAAGGCATGACCCGCCAAAAGCAAAACCCGGTTTCAGGTAGTAGGGTGACAGGTTCAGTTTCGTATCCTGAACAAACACATCCATGACCGCGTGGCTGTCAACGCCAAGCGGCTTGCACAAGCGACCTACTTCGTTGGCAAAACATACCTTGGCGGCGTGCCAGACATTATCGACATACTTGACCATCTCTGCGGTCTCGACCGAGGTCACGATCGGCGCATCGTCAACGGCATCGTAAATGCGGCTCAGGATGTTGGCGCTGCGGTCGTCATTAGCGCCAATAACTGTTTTGGCTGGGGCGTAGAAATCGTCAACGGCCACGCCTTCACGGAGAAACTCAGGGTTAAAACAGACACCGAATTCTTCTCCCAGCGTCTTGCCGGAAACCTCTTCGATGATCGGGGCCATGAAACCCATCGTGACGCCGGGCGGGATGGAACACCGCATTACGACAACATGGAACGTGTCCTTGCGGCGCAAGCCCGCGCCAATCGCACGTGCTGCTGCATCGATATAGCTGTGATCGCATCCGCCATCTGCGGCGGTTGGTGTGCCGACCGAGACAAAGGTGACATCGGTGTCGACAACGGCCTGTTCCAGGTCATCTGTTGCGGATACGAGCCCGTTTTGCAGGCCGTCGGTTAGCAGGCGTTCAAGGTCTTTTTCGTGAATGGGCGATTTGCCCGCGGCAATGGATGCCACTTTCACCGGGTCAATATCCACTCCAATAACCTGGTGCCCGAGGCTCGACAGACAAGCCGTCGAAACGGCGCCGACATAGCCGAGACCCACGATGCTGATTGCAGGTTTTTCGTCAACGATGCGCAGGGGCGCGGTGGGTTGAATTTGTGACTGTACGGGGCCGAAATCAAACATGTTACTCATCCTTCATTGCAGTTTGAGAGATGTGTATCTCTTTGAATTAAAATGATCTTTGTTCTGTCAGGATAGTGCGATCAAACTTCGTATTACCGCGCTATTCTTTGGGATAGCGCCCTTTCTCCATTCGAGTCGGCACAAAAAAACGGCGCCCAAAGACGCCGTTGAAGGTGGTGTGAGAGTGCTTGTTCTTCTTGGTTTATGCCACTTTGTCACGCGCATAGATATCTTCGTAACGCACGATGTCATCCTCTCCGAGATAGGCGCCGGTCTGCACTTCAATCAGGTGAAGCTCGAGCTTGCCGGGGTTTTCCAATCGGTGGATTGCACCGAGCGGAATGAAGACAGATTGGTTTTCCGAAACGAGCTTTACATCGTCCTCGACGGTCACGTTCGCGGAGCCTGCAACCACGATCCAGTGTTCGGACCGATGCACATGGCTTTGCAGGGACAGGGCCGCACCGGGTTTGACCACGATCCGCTTGACCTGGAAGCGTTTGCCAAGAGAAAGCGTCTCGAAATAGCCCCACGGGCGGTGATCCTTTGGAAAGCTTTCCGCCTGTTTCACCTGTTTGGCTTTCAGGTCTTTTACGGCGGTTTTCACGGCTTCACCACGGTTCATGTCGGCCACGAGAACGGCGTCGCCCATTGCAATGGCCGTGATATTGTTCAGGCCGATCCCAACCAGCTCAACACCGTCGGTATCCGATCGCAGAAGGGTGTTCTGGCAATCGATGGCTGTTGTCTGACCTGTTTGAACGACACCGTTTGCGTCAGCCTTCCCGTTTTCCCAAACAGAAGACCAGCTTCCCAAATCGGACCATCCGCAATCCATGGGAACAACAGAAAGGAGTCGCACAATTCCATCACGGCGTAATCGATGGAGATATTTTCGGCGGATTTATAAGGTGTCTCATCCAGTCGGAAGAAGTCCAGATCCTGGCGTCCGGATTGGACTGCGCGTCGCACAGGAATCATCAGACGCGGACACAGAACTTCAAAGGCTTCGAGGATTTCTGCCACCCGGAACATGAAGATACCCGCGTTCCAGAAGTGCCGACCAGAATTCAGGAATGTGTAGGCCGTTTTTTGATCTGGTTTTTCAACGAAGGCCTTGAGCGGTTGTGCGAACGATGCTGCCGTCGTGATTTCATCAAAGGTTTCAAGATATCCATAACCGGTTTCCGGACGGTTGGGTTTGACACCGAAGGTCACCAGTTTTCCAGCTTCCGCTGCCGCTTGACCGGCCACTATGCCCGTCATGAAAGCTTCTTCATCACTGATGGCATGATCGGAGGGCATTACCAGCAACACTGCATCGGGTTTGTCTTGTAAGTGCTGCGCCGCGGCAAGTATTGCAGGGGCCGTATTGCGCCCTTCGGGTTCTATCATGATCGTCGATTTTGTGTTGTTCGAAACTTGCAACTGCTCGGCCACGGTGAACCGATAATCGGCATTTGTCATGATAACCGGTGCCTCGAACTCTGGGCCCTGAACCCGCGCCACGGTTTGTTGAAACAAGCTTTGCTCGCCATTCAGAGGGGCAAATTGCTTGGGGTAGCTTTTGCGGGACAGGGGCCACAGGCGCGTGCCGCTTCCGCCACACAGGATAATTGGATGGATCATTTCTTTACTCCTTACACTCTCACTTGGCTTTGTGGCCAATAAGGAGGTTCTAGTCTGTACCCAGAGAAGCGTCATTCCACCAAGAGAACAGGAAAGACAGATTTGGGATGGGTCGCATAATCGAAAGTATATTTCGGAAAATATACATACCAATCAATAAATTAGATTGGATACCAAGGTGGGGGGCGGGATCAGTCCGATGAATACCGCGAGGATTGTGACAAAGCCAACCATAGTCGTTATTAGCTGAAATTTTGCCATCGAGTTTTGTGCCTTGTCGATGAACCCCGTGCCATTTCCAGCAGTCTGATTGCCGCGATTGGACCATTTTTGCTTGCTTAGGTGGAAAATCATGAAGACCTTCACCCCTGCATTGATGATTTGATTGAAGTAAAGAATGAATGGCCAACTAAGATCAGTTGAACGGGCATACCGGAAAAGAAACAGACACAAGATCATGCGTGACAACACGATCCATATCACGCAGTGAAACAAGTAGACCGGGGTCACAAAGAGCGTCAGCAAGGCCAACGTTGGACTGACTAGCATGGTCCACATGGCGATCCGCTGATCGACAAGGCACCACCAGATAAACGGGGTCACGATCCGTGGTCCCAAAGAGATTGCGCGCGATCCGTTGCGCAACATGTTACCTGACCAGCGGCGGAAGTTCTGCACCATGCGTCTGCTGCCTGAACCCTGGACCTGTTCGATCGTGTAAACACACGCGTCGGGTACATATGTCATTTTTGCGCGGCAGCTGAGTAGGTGATACCAGGTGCTTTTGTCATCGCCTGAGAGAAACCGAAACCGCCCCCAAAGCCAGTGGTCCAGATGGTCAGCTTCGATCGTTCGGATGAATTTGGCATCCATTATGCTTCGTGCGCGAAAAACGCTCATCCTGCCCGTGAGTGTTAGAACCTTGTCTGACAGTGCGTGGCTTTGCATGGCTAACCGGCGCTGCGCAAACCGCATCGATAGCCAACTTTGAATCCATTTAGGTCCGTAGCAGATGACCTCTTCGTTCGTTGTCAGTGCCTGCAATTCTGGGTCCGCACCAAACATCGAGCAGGTTTTTTCCAACACGTCATGACCAAAAACGGCGTCCCCATCCATGAAAATCACGAGGTCATCTTTCTGGATCCGTGCACGGTTCATGGCACGCAGGATCATCCCGATTGCCATACGTTTTCCCGGCTGGTTCTGACGTAGAAAAACCAGATCTGCTTCGACATCCTGTGCGTGGGTACGGATGAAATCTGTGATGATTTCTTCGTCATACGACGAGCCCGTTCCGATGTAGAGCGTAGTTGGAATACCCTCGCGCCGAATCTGTCCAATGATTGAGCCGATGACACGGCGGGTAATGGCCGGTTCTTCGTAATATGTCGTCATCTGGATGTGCAGCATCCTTGGACGCCATCCGTCCTGCCAGACATTACGGGCTTTTCTTCGCATGCCCGGCCATTTGGTACGCGCATAGACTTCGGCCCGGATGGCATGGTTGAACCACCAGCCGAAGCGCCAGAGCCCGAGGCCGCCCAAAACGAAGGTAACGACGAGGAGATCGGGATCGAGAAAAGCGTTGGGCCAGAAAACCAATGCGGACAGAAGCGACATAAGTAGTACAGAAAACCGAGCCCAGAAAGTCGATGTCCACTTCTGAAGGCCCGTCGGCGAAGGCCCAGACAAGCTCGCAAGCCAGCTATCAAGGTGCTTTTCGAAGGCGTAAATGGTCTCAGGGGCTTTCATGATTGCCTCCGCCCAAAACACCTTTCAATGGTTGTCGCTGCAATTGGATTTTTGCGGGCGCGTTTCTCCGAAACCATTTGCGGGATTTCAAAAGTCCGACGCCTTCGGCCTTCACGGTGACAACCATGCCGTATTTGTCAGGTTGGTTCGTGTCTGATCCGGCCTGCAGATCAACGACCGTGCCGTGCACGGACTGTGATTGGCCGCGGAAACTGTACTGGATTTTTGCGGGCATTCCGATGTAAACGCTGTTGACCATGTGATCGTCCAGCCATCCAACTACATGTCTTGGCGTATCTTCTTCGATTTCGGCGATCGTCTCTCCACGGCCAACGAACTCTCCCTTTCGCGGATGGACTGCAAAAACCGTGCCGCTGGTTCTGGCGCGGATAACGTATTCGTCGGCTGCGGATTTACGGTGCCTGAGTTCGCGTTTCCACCGCCGTAAATCGAGGTCAAGTTCCTCGACCTGCCGAAGAAGGTCGGTCTCGATTGCATGAAATCCGCCCGGCGTGACGTCATGCCCGCGATCAAACCGATAAAGCCTGTCCCAGGCCCTCTGAATGTCTGCGGGATAGACATCGGCGCGTGGGTCATGGGCGCGCCATGGGCGCCAGAGGCGTTCGAATTCTTGCTGAAGCGGGGCGCGATATCTGGGCTTTTCGGTGATGTGTTGGGCCAGTCGCTCTTGCCTTGAGGCAAGACGGCGCTCGGCAATCAGGATTTCGGCCCGAACTTCCTCAACAACGCTTTCGCGGTCCGGGTCTTCCAGACGCGCGATAATATCGCCTTTTTTGACCTTTTCGCCGATGCGAACATGGAGACGCTCGACATAGCCAGTGTCCGGCGCTTGATACTGTGTGACCGGCGCGACGAACCTGCCATGATCAAGAGTGATCTGCGAGAGGCGTTGCCAGATCTGCCCCCCCACAAATCCGCCAAGGAAGAGGGCCAGACACAGATAGAAGGCGATGTTCCAAAGAACTCGCAGCGCACGCGGTTTCACCTTGGCCAACCCTTCGGCCTTTTCGCTGTCGGTTTCACCCATCGGTACAAGATCGACGGGGGTGTCGAGACTGGTGATGATATCGTCTGTTGCCACCATCTTGCCGGACAACACGCCTTGGTAGAACACCGCCAGCGTTTCGCGCTGTCTGACAGTCAGCTCAACAAAGGCGTAACGCCCTGCCTCTTCCGTGGTTGCAAGATTGATTGGGAATGAGACGTCGACGCCCTGAAAAGGCACGCACAATGTTGTGCCACACGTCAGGTCGTAACCTGCCGCATCAATCCAGATGCCTTCAAGCGACCAGCGTCTTGCGTTCAAAATCGTACCATCCGAAGCCTGAACAAGCAGGGGTGCGGCGACCGCAAAAGAAAGGTCAGGCAGCGGACATTCGTGGCGAATGTTCATTGCATACTCCAGTTTAGTACCAGTTTCCTGGCGACTCTCACCAGGATGGCTTAGCAGGCCTTCCAGCGGCGGACGTCGCCTCTGAAGGACAGTGGCCGGAACAAAGGGACAAGGGTAATAGCCGAATGGATAGTTCTAGATCGCGGAAGTCAGCGCAGTCTTGGTTCTGGGCCAGTTTTCAAAAACGGCAAGAGCCGCGACCTTTGCCCCTTTGTGATCACCCGAGCGGGCGGCCTGCTCCAAGGCTCGCAAATCAAGCTGATAGCTCAGAGCCCCCATCATGCCGGCCGATCCGATGCACTTATGGCATCTTTGCCCCAGCGGTTCGAGGTCTTCGGAAGACAGGTGATTTGGCAGGTCATGGATCAATGCGTTGATTTCGCTTTCAAATTTTTCAATCAACTCGGCGAGTGTGTCGGCCTTCAAAATCTTCTGGAGATTGCCGAAAATATCTTTGTCTAAAACAGCTTGGTGACTTTGGTGCACCTCCTGTGCGCCAGGGGCCGTGCCGCCGAACAACACGTCTGACAGTGCACCGGCCAATTCATCCTGCGTGACGGGTTTGTTAAGGCAGGTATTCATTCCTGCCTTCAGGAAGCTTTTACGCTCTTCTTCGAGAGCATGAGCCGTGAGGCCCAGAATGGGAATGTTATCGTTTGGATTTTCTTTTTCGCGAATTTTTTTGTGGCGTCGACGCCGTTCATCTTAGGCATACTCACGTCCATCAGGATGGCGGCATAGCGTGCTTTCTGCGCGGCTTTGACCGCCTCGAGCCCGTTATGGGCTTCCGATACACGAAGCCCCTCGTTTTCCAGCATCTCACGAATGATCAACCGGTTGATTTCATTGTCTTCCACCAACAGCACGTGGTGACCCTTCAACTCCGGCCTCTCCGTGCCGGTTTCTGCGCTTACATATGCTTCGGGCGATTGATCCGTCAGTTTCAGCGGAACTGAGACACTGAATGTCGTGCCTTCGCCGGGTTCGCTTTGCAAAGCGATATCGCCGCCCATCTTGTCTACGATCTGTTTGCAGATCGTCAGCCCAAGGCCTGCGCCTGACGCCAGCCTGTCATAAGACTTTTCTTGAGTGAAAAAACGTTCGAAAACCTTTGCCTGATCCTCATATGGGATGCCTACACCGGTATCCTTGACGTCAAATTCCAAGCGTAAACCTTCCGGCGTTTCCCGGGTCTTGGCTGACAGTGTGACCGTGCCATTATTGGTGAATTTCAACGCGTTGCTGATGAGGTTGAAGGCCACTTGCCGCAAGCGTTGTTCGTCTGTTAACGCAGCAGCGTCAGGCAGATTGGATACGTCGAGAAGCAGCTTGTTGCCTTGCGCCACGGCGCTTGGTTCATTTGTCGTGATCACACCACGGAAGAACTTCGCGAGGTCGAAAACGTCCTCTGAAAACTCGAGTTCGCCGGCATCGATCCGGGTCATGTCCAAGACATCATTGACATGCAGTAGCAGGATGTCACCAGACTTCTTTGCAATGTCGAGATACTCTTTTTGCGATTTCGTAAGCCGCGTCTTTTTCAGAAGTTCTATCGTGCCAAAGATCCCGTTCAGCGGTGTCCGCATTTCATGGCTCATCACAGCAAGGAAATTTGATTTGGCCTTCTCCGCCAAAAGAGCTTCATCGCGCGCCTGTTTCAGCTCCTTTTCCGCCGCCGATCGTTCGGTGATGTCACGCAAATACGAAATGAAGATGGTCCCGCGGTGGTCCTGCGCCTGCCCAATGGAGATTTCGACAGGAAATTCCTCGCCGGACTTTCGCAGTGCAGTGATCTCAATTCGTCCTTGACCAACAAGCCGCGGCTCCTTGGTTTTATTGAATCTTTTCATGCCGGCGTAGTGCGCGTCACGCAAATGTCCGGGAATGATGAGCTCGGCCATTTGAGCGCCAAGCGCTTCTTCACGGGCATAACCAAACACCTTTTCAGCAGCTTCATTGAAATCGAGGATAATACCCTGATCATCAGCAACGACGATCGCGTCCAAGGACACTTCGAATGTGGATTGAAGCCGGGTATTCGCGCGTTCGATCTCTCCCGAGATTTTGCGGTGGGTCCGTTGCTGGCGCAGTTGAAAGAACAACATCAATGCCAGGAACCCGATTAGCGTGAGCGTTATGGCCGCTGCGACCCAGAGAAGTTGGGAAAACCCGGTTCTTTCTTGGTCCGAGGATTGAGACCGCAGCCTAATGCCCGTCAGCGCAAGATCATGCGCTTCCTGGCGGACGAGGGATAAATCCTGTCCAAAATCAGGGAGCGCCTGTCGCAAGGCCGTGTCTTCCCCGTCAATGAGAGGTATCAATTCGTCCAGATGCGATTTGATTTTTGCCAGCTGCCCGGCGAAGGTCTGATCGCCGAGCATTGGTATAAAGACCGCGCTTTGGCCGATACCGGATACGCGGCTGTAAAGATTATCGAACCTGCGACGAACATCCTTGATTGGACTGTTGGGATCCTGTGCCGTCTCAGAGGCTTCTTCGGAGAGCAACAGAACCTCGATTTCCACCTGGGACAATGCCCAAGTCAAATTGTCTCCGGGGGCTTCGCGCAACAGGTTTAGTTTTTGCGTGATCACAAAGAACAGCACCAGCAAAGCAGTAATGCTGATGCTTATGATGGTAAGCGGCAGGATACGTCTAAACGCCGTTCTCTTCCGGATCAAATCAGCATCCATCGGTTGTGCTACTCAACCGCGACTATACGATCCAATTGCCAAATGGAACGTGAATAAACCACTTCGCTGCGAAACTTCGCGTTTTCATCGTAGGGATAGACAATCCAGAGCGGCCCCTTGTCTCGCGCTGACATCTCCTTGCCGTTCATCAAGTAGGCGATGATCGGAGCACCGTCGTCAATATCGCTCGCCGGAATTTCAACCTTGTAGTCGTTCAAGGCGACAGCTTCGATATTTGAACCTTCGAAACCGGCGTGATCCAACACGTGTCGCAAGCTGACACCGGTGAATTCAACTGGAGTCTCAGTCCAGATGGTTGAAGTCGTGAACTGTACTTGCGGCATTGCCTCAAGCATGTTTCGGTCCAGCAGAATTACACCATCTCGGGTTTCATTCTGGATTTCGCCGGAAATGGTTAGCAATACATCCCCGTTAGGTTCAGGCAATGACCCGGCGGTTGACGACGTCGCGATGTACAGGGCGGCACAAGCGGTGGCCAGAAACGTTTTCATGTCTACATCCAATCTCACACATCAGGATGCCGCTTAGATACTACCTCACGCGTCTTGAACCCATCGGGCATGCGTATAGGCCACTATACCAAGGTATATTGGCCCATATGCTTTCTATTTTTCCTCATTTTATCAGATGGATAGTGATATCGTTCGCTTCTTTTGCCAAACGAATTTTGAACCGCTTCACGTCTTTGATCGGTAACGCGGCCAGGGAAAGGGACCACGTGTCACTCCGGGCTTCCGCTGTTACACGATCGGATTTGACAAGGTTGGTTCGTATTTTCTGACCATTGGCATCATAGAGTTCGACGCCGAGCTTGCCCTTGGTCACGCTCGGAGTCTTGAGGTGCAACGCTGCGAAGTTTTCAATGGAAAACCCATGATCGACATTCATCCAGTCCGAGCCGACAGAGCCCGTGTAGACATGTGTGGCTTCACCATTTTCCTGCAAGATGCCAAGGATTTGGCGCAGACCACTGATATTGGTCAAGGGTGCGGTATAAGGGGTTTCCCAGATCACGGTGTCGTACTGTCCGCTGGAAAATGCCTCGCTGCGCAGGAAAGCTTCCATTGCACCCGTCATTCCACCGCCGGTGACGGAGAAGTTATCAACCGGCTGATCCAGCGCGTGTGTCAGTGCACTGGCCACTTGATACGCATCGCGCTGGTAACGGTCAGAAAAACTGGTGCCGATGAGCGCGACTGACGCATCGTCTTGAACTGATAAGAGTGTGGTCGCGTCACCCTGTGTCGCAAAAACAGGTGCGCTGACAAGCTCGGTTTCCGGTCTAGTGCCACAAGTTGCCTCAACAACCGTGCTGAGCGACCCTTTTTCCGTGTACGTTTCGTCGAAAGACACGTTCGCAATTGTATCTGCTGCCGGCTGACCTGTAACTGCCGCAGAAAGATGTGCGGCAGCGATGGCGGCGCCGGCAGGTGTCCAATGCGTATCGCGGGCAAAATAGAAATCGGCTGCGTGGGATGTGTCGCGCACGACGCTCAGGTCTGGGGCGGGAATACCTGATGTGTTCATGGCGGCGATATACGATGAGAACGCCTCCTGCGCCGCGATGGCGTTGTAAGTGCCAGGCAAGGCGTTTTGAGGCGCAAACAATGGACGTGGCGGTGCTGTCAGGACGACCAGTTTGACACCTTTGGTATCAAACCCCTCGACGAGCGCGTTCCACAGTGCAGAGGTTTCTTCCGTCACGTCGAACTCTGTCTTGAGCTGATCCTCTCCGACAAGCCAACCACTTGGCGGATCGACATGAAAGGGTGCTCGCTTGGCGTATTTTTTCGGAACCTGATCAGGATCCGCAAGAGCGGAGCAATATGGATCGGCCACGGCCGCGCCCGCCAGGCCAAGGATCGCGGCAAGTGCTGCAGGTATGGTAAGACGTTTCATTGTTACTTGTCCTTCGAGATGTATCGTGCAGGGATTTCCCAGATCACGACTTTTGGGGGAGTTGTTTGGAAGAATTCGGACGCAAGGAATGCGTCCATAGGTGCAAAGGGGCCGCGGCCCTCCTGAGCGAAATTGACGAGATCGGCTTGCAGGGCGTGTTTTAGGAAACCTTCGAAGTGCAAGTCGGGCTTCGCGCTAAAGCTTGTGCCTACAAGCACCACATCGATGGAAGCGTCGCCCAGAAGACCGGCATTGTTCTGAACCGACGTCTCAAAGCGTTCTATGGATTGCTGTGCAGGGCCGACAAGCCCACGAAGCGCGCCCGTTGGAACGAAGGCAAGAAGGTCGCCATCGAAGGAAGCCTGGCCCCTTGAGATCGTTGTAACGTCGGCTGCCGTGAAGTTCATCCCCGTCAGCCAGGAAGCAACTTCCATCGCGACTGCACGGCTGCCTATTGGTGACCAATGTGTGTCATCCTTCAGGAATACCTCCCCGTGGGCCTTTGCTCTTGCAAGGGCATTCGACGCATCGATATGGATAACACCGGCTTCGTTCAAACGACGAATCAGCGTGGGTTTTCGTGTCTTGATGAGATCCGGCCGCGCGATGCCAAGCTGGTTTTCGTAAATTTCTGTCTTGTCCGGAACAATCACCGGTAACAAGACGATGTTCTGGCGAGCCAGTTCATGGTGGACTTTGGCAATGCGCTGCGCCGATGTCTCGATGTTCTTATTGAACGTCGGCGTGGCAGAAAGTTCTTCCGCCGTAAAAATCCAGCCATTTCGGCCGACGATTGCGCCCGGAGCCGCTTGCCCGAAAACCGCGTACTTCATCGCTCCCATCGCGGGAATGGCAAATTGTTTCATGGGGTTGGCAGATGTGAAACCGTCTTCGTATACCGTTTGGGCCGACCCATCGATCATGCGTGACAGGTCAAGGCCAGTCGTATGGCCAATGTGGCTCCCCAAGCCCATGGTCGCGAATGCCGCAAGGATCAGTGCCGATGTGAGATTGGATGAAGTCAGAGTAGGCATCGGATATCTCCTTAGAATTGAAAGTACAGGAACGGGGAATGCGTCTGTGCGACCAAGGCTGTGCAAGACAGCGTCACCAACCCACCCAAACCCGTTGTGCGAACTGCCTTTGGCGTTGCGTGCACAATCATCATCATGCGAGCGCCGAAGACGCTGATCAGTCCACCGGCAATCAGAGCAACCCATTCCGTCGTCTGGATTTGCCACGCCAGGTCCGACGAGATTACCCAACCGTTCAGACCCAGCATGCCACCATAGATACCGGCCGCTTGCGTTAGTGTTTCCGCCCGGAATAGGACCCACCCGATCATCACGAGGACCATCGTGATGGGCCAGGCCAAGACCGGCGGCCAGATACTTTTGCCTTGGCGCGCGCCCAGCATCCGTTCGAATGCCAAGCACGCGCCGTGCCACGCCCCCCAGAGCATAAAGGTCCAATTTGCCCCGTGCCACAATCCGCCCAGAACCATCGTCAGCATCAGGTTCAGATAGGTGCGAGCAGCGCCACGACGGTTGCCGCCCAACGGGACATAGAGATAGTCGCGCAACCAGTGCGAAAGGCTGATGTGCCAACGGCGCCAGAATTCGGTGATGGAACGACTTGTGTACGGGGCATCAAAGTTTTCGATGAAGCGGAAGCCGATCATCAGACCCAAACCTATCGCCATTGCAGAATAGCCCGCAAAATCGAAAAAGAGCTGGACCGAGTAAGCGAGTGTTCCGGTCCAGGCCTCCGCAGCCGTCGGGCCAGTCGTAGAGAAAACACGATCGGCAAGCGGGGCGACGTTGTCCGCGATCAGAAGCTTCATGGCCAAACCTTGGGTGAACCTCACGAGGCCCTTGTTGAATTTCTCGAAGGAATGGATGCGGCGCTCGAACTGATCTGCCAGTTCCTTGTACCGCAACACCGGTCCAGCGATGAGTTGGGGGAAAAGCGAACCAAACGCCAGGAAGTCCACGAGGCGCCGGGCCGGTGGTGCATCTTTGCGTGCGACATCAATGATATAACTGATTGACTGGAAGGTATGAAAACTAATTCCGATGGGCAGGATGATCGAGGGTACCGTGATGTCGTACCCGCCGAACGCCGCGGACAAATCTGCGAGACCACCCATCAGGAACATCGTGTATTTGAAGTATCCCAGGATCAGAAGATCGAAACCGACGCCACAGCGCACAGCCCATTTTCGTGTCGTGGCTTTGTCGGCTCGAAAGGCAAGGCTTGCCGCGACATAGCTGACCAGTGACATGCCGAAAACAACCGCAAGGTAGTCAAGCCTCCACCATCCATAAAACGCGTAACTGCCCAGAAGGATTACCCAGGATTTCGCTTGTTTTGGCACCGAATAGTAGATGGCCAGGAAGGTCGGCAGAAACCCGAAAACGAATATGGTACTGGAAAAAATCATGACGGTGGTTCCTTGGCGGCGGAGTTAGAACGCAACTGCTCCGAAACGGTTCTCGATCATTCGGATGCCAGCTTGATCAGCGATGAAACTGATGTTTTGGCCGCGTTTCAGGGTGACGTCGAATTGGGCCAATGGGATGTCTGATCCATTCTCGAAAACACCAAGAGTAACGGTGACCGGGTTCACGCCGCGTTGCGCGGCACTCCCGGTTTGAACCGCGTCGATGACCGTTGCACTATTGTCGGCAAGACGCAGGTCAAGCGCGCGGTGAGACGCGTTTACAAGGAACAAATGGACCTTTGATGAGGTATCGCGCGGTCCCTCGATGATCGTTGTGTTTTGCCCTTCTTCGCCACGTAAAACGGTCACGAAAAGGCCAGCCGGTACGTTTTCCAGCAAAGCACTGGATACCGGGATATACGCGGTCGCGTCTTCCTTATTAACCTCGAAAGATTTGCCGCCAAATTCAGGTGCCTTGCCTTCGTTAAAACCGAAAAATCGCACAAAACTGGCGTCCTCAGGCACTGTTTCGGCATAGAGGCTGTTGTCGAGGGCCAAGGCTTGATTTGCCATTGAGGCGATGGCCAGTGATGTCAGAAGCTGCTTGAACATGGTCTTCATCCTTTTGACTGAACTAAAAATACGTGGTGAAACGGGCGTAAAAACGTTTGGCAGGTTCACGGTTTGCAAAAGCTCTGCCGGGTTTGAAGACGCCTGCGCCGAACTCGACTTTGGTCTTCTTGCTGGGCCGCCATGCACCTACGAGACTCACCTCTGATCCCAGATACGAGGACCGGCCGGTCATGGTCCCCGTTACGCGAGCATCGGGTGATTGGGTCGAACGGGTTAGTTGCGCGTAGGCATGGCCGTAGAGGTCCAGGGAAAACTTACGCGACGGGCGCAAACCCAAACCTACAGTGGCCACAACCATGTTCGTCAATTCGGGTTGAAGGACATACCCGAACCTATGGAACTGTGTCTGCCCACCATCATAAGTTTTGTTGCTTTGAAGGCCCGACGGACGATACCCTTTTGTGCCTGCCGCGAACCCAAAAGTGATCTGCGGTTTTCCAGGCTGACTCGAAAAACGATGCATGGCCCGGAAATCCATGGCAATTCCGGATGTTTCCCCATTTGCCGCATCTCCAAACACGGCCGCACCATTCAGGGTGTAGCTCAGGTTCGACGTTGGTTTGCCGTTCAGGTAAGCGGCCAGATGCAAGCGTTGGTCATGATCGTTCTCTTCGGCCAGAATGTAAAAACCGGAGCTTCGTGTCTTGGAAAACCGCGTCGCATGCAACATGGCGTAGTTGCCGCGGTCTTTGAAAACATCTCGAAAAAAGGCCGCTTCAAGCGCGCTGTTGGGTGCCTTGAAAGCGTAATGCACGCCGTCTACAGAAGCATCTGCCATCGATTTATTGGTGTCGGCAAAGCGCAAGCGCCCCGCGCTGATTGTCTGGTTACTGGTCAGACGAACCGCCAACAGAGCTTCTTTTACCTTTAATTTGGTCTTGACTGCGTATGACTTGCTGTGGCTCGTTTTCTGCCGGATATCAAGCTCGGCATGGCCGAATGCCATAACCCTGGAGGACAGATTTGCCCTGACAGCAATTCCCAAGTAAGCGGCGAATTCGTCGGAATAGTCTGAGCGTTCGTCGTCGAGGCGGATGTTTCTTTCGCCTTGGTACCGCGCGCTGGCATAGGCGAAGTAAGACAGGTACTCGGTGACCTGTGTCTTGGTTTTCTTACGTTTGGATGCGTCAAACGCCAGACGCGAATGGTCTTTGGGTGCCTTCTGGGCGTTCGCCGTTTGGCCGGTCCCAGTCAATACGAGACCAACCAACCCCAAAACCGTCACAACATGACTAACTCTTTCAATCGTAAACACAGTACAATCCTCACACTGACTTGGTAAGGTGTGTTTATTCAAAGGGAGATCATGTCGTCATTTCAGCAAAGGTTTAGCCAAAGTGGAAAGAGAATAGAGAGGTTATACTTCGGTATATTCAGGCGTGTTATCCCTGTCGTTTCGTTCTCGCCGCAAGCGACCCACCTTTACTGAATACACATCAATTCATTGAATGTCCGTTTCCTCGGATCTTCAATGAAAGTGGCGCGTTCGCAGCGAATGACCGCTTTCCGCCCAAATTACAGTTTATGATTCAGAATTGATGCTGTGAAGTGTGGTATACATTGTGGTTTTAACGCGAAAACAGAGATTTAAGTATATAAAAAACAATAAGTTAAAATGAAACAAATGAAGATCCTCGGTCCGCAGTCACTACACTTGCTGGTCGGCACGCAATTCTGCCTTGTGCGACTGCCCTTTGCCATTCACGAAACGTAGATTTCCTTGCTGGCTTTGTGGTGGGATTGGTCGTGATTTCTATTTCAAATCCAAATCTAAACCGCGACCCAAAACGGGTCCGCGGAAGGTGTCGCACCAAGTAACGAAACCTTAGACGGAATCTGTTTGGGTAAAGCGGAACCTCGATCTCAGGTAGCTTTGTAAAACAAACCTGATCGGTTTGTTCGAAGTTAAACTTCCAGAACAATCTTGCCGATATGGGTCGAGCTCTCCATTAATTCATGGGCTTTCACAACATCAGCCAGTGGAAAGGACTCCGCCATTACCGGTTTCACTTTTCCCGCTTCGATCAGAGGCCAGACCTTTTCTTCGAGGTTGCGGGCGATAGCTGCCTTTTCGTCGTTAGTGCGTGGACGAAGTGTGGAACCGCTAAGTGTCAAACGCTTTGCCATAACTTGGGTAAAGGTGATTTCGGCTGTTGCACCCTGGAGGAATGCAATGCTGTGGATGCGACCCTGATCGGCAGCCAATTCGATATTCTTTTGAAAATACGAACCGCCAACCATATCGAGGGTCAGATCGACACCCTTACCATTCGACGCTTCCTTCAGTACCTCAACAAAATCAGCATCGCGGTAGTTTACCACAACATCTGCGCCAAGTTCCTTGCAGACCTTTGCTTTCGCCTCATTGCCCACCGTTGTGTAGACGGTAGCGCCAAAGGCTTTTGCCAACTGGATCGCTGTTGTGCCAATCCCGGAAGACCCGCCGTGGACAAGAAACGTTTCGGCTTTGGCCAGCGCACCGCGGTCAAATACGTTGGTCCAGACAGTAAAGAATGTTTCCGGCAACGCCGCCGCTTCCGCCATGCTCAAGCCTTTTGGAACGGGCAGGGCGTGATCCTGGTGCGTGACCGCGTATTCTGCGTAGCCACCGCCTGGCAGCAGGCCACATAGCTTGTCACCAATCGACCACCGGGTCACGTTCTTGCCAAGGGCAACAACCTCGCCCGATGCTTCAAGGCCCAGAAGGTCCGATGCGCCGGGTGGCGCTGGATATGCGCCAGCGCGCTGCAAGCAATCCGGGCGGTTCACACCGGCAATTTCTACCTTGATCAAAATCTGGTTTTCACTCGGTGTTGGAACAAGGCGTTTCGCCGGTGTCAAAACATCGGGACCACCGGGCGCCGCGAACTCTATGAATTTCATTTCTGTCGGGAGTGTCATCGTCAATATCCTTTGGCTTTAGCGTTTTCGTCGTCTTCAAATTTCGGGCTGAGTGGTCTCGTTGCCTTGAGCGATAGAGCTGTTCTTGCTTGACTGCAAGACAAATCTTACATATACATAGGTAACATATATTGGGATACACATGGCTTCTACACGCACAAAAATTCTCGATTTATCTGCGGAATTCACTCGAAAAGTGGGTTTCAACGGGTTCAGCTACCTGGATCTCGCCAAAGAGATCGGCGTGAAGCATGCGGGCATTCACTATCACTTCAAAACGAAAGATGATCTTGCATTGGCCTTGGTCGATAGCATCCGCGACAGAAACGCAGCCGCGAGATCACAATTCGAACAACAGTTTGATGATCCCAGGGAACGCTTGGAAGCAATGGTAGGCTTTTTTGCCGATTACCCGAGTAAAAATAAATTTTGCATGTGCGGCATGATGGCCGCGGAGTTGGCAACATTTGGGCCCGAAGTCAGGCGATCACTCGCCACGTATTTCAAAGAATTCCAAAATTGGCTTGCTGTCCAATATGCGCTTTTGGATCACGAAGATCCGCAGCGATCCGCCCTACAGTTCATCAGTGGTCTTGAGGGGTCGCTGCTTATTGCCCGTCTGGAAGGCGACGCGGGTGTTGTCACCAGAGCAATGGCGCGTTTCGCCATGCAAGAGGACAAAACTCACTGATCGACCTATGCTTATGTCAGTAAGCTCTTCAACATAAAAACTGACAATTAACCGGGCACTGCGCCCTAATCCAGGAGATGACTATGCCACTTGTCCGAATTTCACTTCGTGAAGGAAAACCCGCAGAATACCACGCCACGGTGATGGAGCAGATATATCTCGCTATGCGAGAAGCCATAGGAACACCCGAAAATGACCGTTTCGCAATTATCCATGAACATAAAGCAAGTGGTTTTAACACCAGTGGCGACTATGCCGGGGTCGATCGTTCAGATGACTTGACCATCATTCAGATCACCATGTTGGCCGGTCGTACCGTTGACCAAAAGAAGGCGCTCTATGCCGCCATTGCAGAAAAGCTATCTCAAGACCCGGGCGTCCGGAAAGAGGATGTCTTTGTGAACGTGTTGGAAGTCGCCAAAGAAGACTGGTCGTTGGGCAATGGGATCGCCCAATACGCTTGAACTGGGATTGCTGCACTAAATGGGTTGGTCGCGGAATGCGCGACCTCGAACAGAAATCTGCAACTACTTCTCACGTTCGAAAAGCAATCGACATCTGGATGCAGTCGCGTCGGTGTTGGAAAACAGCAAGTTCATTTAGTGTAGCGGTGTCAAAACCGTAATGATCCCGCCATGCCGAGCTCTTAACGAAGTGGCTCCGCCGATCCAGCTTCAGTGTGTGGACCGGGCGGACTCGCAGCCGCAAACCACTGGGTTCGCTGACGTGTTCCTTAATTTGGTTGGTCAAGCATTGTTGTTGCAGCGAAGGAAACGCGATCAGTTACGTTGAGCTGAAGTTGGGTTTAAACATCTCAATCAACCCCACGAACTAACTGCTTGCACATGCAACAAGACCGAGCACGTAGCTCAAAGATCACAGCAAATAGCCTGTTTTCCGATGACAGGTTTCGGCTGCCATTGTGACTGCACAGATTGGCTGGTCCGAGCGGCGTCAAGAATGAGGCCGGATAACAAGAAAGCTGAAGGGAATAAACAATGCCAAATTTTACGCTGCGCACTGAGGAAACAGCGCCAAAGGAAAGCAAGCCGGTGATGAAAATGGTGAGGGAACGCTACGGTTTTGTTCCGAACCTGACGGCCAGCTTCGCGGAGTCTCCAGAACTGAACGAAGGGTATTGGGCTTTGTCTGATCTCTTTGACCGCACGGCCCTCAGCCCGGCAGAGCGCGAAGTCATCCTGATGTCAAACAATCGGTTGAATGGCTGCCACTATTGTATGGCGGCTCACACTCTTGACGCGAAAATGAGCGGTGTTCCAGAGGACGTCATCGAGGCGTTGCGCAAAGGTACGGCAATTGCCGATCCAAAGCTGGAAGCGCTGCGTAAATTTGCAATCAAAATGAACGAGTCTCGTGGTTATGTCAGCAACCAGGATATGGACGCTTTGCTGGCTGCCGGCTACACCAACCGGACAATTTTTGATGTGGTATTGGGCACCGGTCTCAAAGTACTTTCAAACTATACCAATCATGTCGCAAACACTCCGGTCGATGAAATCTTTCAGAAGACCGCCTGGAGCCCCGAGGAAGTTGTCGGCGCTACGGAAGGATGAACCTGATGCACTTTGAACATGGTTGATCAGGTGCGATGACTTGTGTCGGCAATTTTGATTTTGGCGGTTATCCTTTGCCCAGACAATAGCGGCGACATCGAAGCAAAATAGTCGGGTCAATTTTATCCGCACTTGCGCCTGAAACGCGGTGTTTTCTCTGCCGCGACTAAGCGGCGCGAAGAAATAGCATCATGGTTTTGTTGAAGTTCGTGAGGTTTTGTTTGTCATCTTCGATCTTACGTTTCAAGACCGCGCCCTCCAGAGCTGTCACGACAAACTCCGCAAGCGCCTGTGCAGTCTCGTCGTCGCGGATGGTGCCGTCTTTTTGTCCTTCCAAGATGCAGGCCTCAACGTCGGCAATCCAATCATCATAAAGGTTTCGAAGCGTTTCCCGAAATTCAGCCGAATTGGCCATTTCGCCTGTAAAGTTTCCGACAAGACAGCCAGATTTACTCACGCTAAATGCTGAAATATGCGCGTCGATGCGGTCCAATGGACTTTGCTCCGGATTTCTCAACGCCGCACGAGCATCCTCATACTGACCCCAGTAGAAATTCAGGACTTCCAGTCCCAGTTCATCTTTACTTTTGAAGTGGTTGTAGAACGACCCCTTTGGGACACCAGCATGATCGACGACAGCTTGCACGCCACTCGCGTGGTAGCCAAATTCGTGAAAGACAGCCAATCCGGATTGGATGATTTTGTCTTTGTGGCTTGGTTTCGGCATCGATTGTCACCCTTTGATGAACGAAAGTGCGGGCGGGTTGAATCGCACTCGCACTTGTTTTTTCATTTACACTGTTCGATCAAGACGTGACGAGCACAATTTTGCCTGTGCGTCCGCCCGCCTCGATTAGACGATGCGCTTCTGCGGCTTGGTCAAGTGGCAATGTTTGTTCAACGACAGGTCTGAGCAGGCCACGAGCCGTCAGCTCCCCAAGACGGTTGAGGCGTTCAGCGCTTGGTGTCAGGAAGACCAGATGAATTTCAGCATTAAAGTCCCAACCGGCATATAGGCTTTGTGGATTTGGCTGGTCGACAATGCTGACAACACGTCCAGCAGGTGCCAGGAGACTCAGCGATTTTTCGATCGCATCGCCACCAACCAAGTCGACAACCACATCATAACCTCCACCGGAGTGAGCCGCGAGTTGATCCCATGCATTGGCGTCGCGGTAATCAACGATCTTGTCGGCGCCAAGGCTTTGGACAAACTCTTGCACATCCTTACGGCTTGTTGTGACGACTTCGGCACCAGCAAGACGCGCGATTTGCACAGCGTAAAGACCCACACCACCGGAGCCACCGTGAATCAGCACACGATCACCCGCTTTTACACGGCCGCGTTCAATCAGGCAGACCCAAGCGGTGCTTGCCGCAATTGGCAGAGATGCCGCTTCCACGAAAGACAATCCAATCGGTTTTTTGGCGATCAGTTGTGCCTGCTCGACATGATACTCAGCGTATCCGCCTTCGTTGGATAGGACACGGGTGCTGTAGAACACGTCATCACCCACCGAAAGAGTGTCAACGCCTTCCCCGACTGCCTCAACGGTGCCGGATACGTCCACACCCATTTTGAACGGGGCAGGGACGTATTCCGCATAGTCTCCACGACGGATCTGAACATCCAGCGGGTTGACAGAGGCTGCTTCGACTTTGACCAGAACCTCGCCAATGCCTGGTGTAGGTTTTTGGACATCTTTGATTTCGAGGACCTCAGGGCCCCCATTTTTTTCAGCTAAAATAGCGCGCATGGTTTCATTCCAATATCACGGGGGAGGGAGAGAGAGGGTTTGGGTGCCGGTGACACCGGCACCCGTTCAACTTAGGTGGCATAGCGCCATTCTTCTGGAACCCATTTGTATGAGCCGCTCGCACCACGATCGACATAACCGAAGGATGGGAATGGCAGGTGAGTCGCTGTGACCAGGGTGCGATCCTGAGCGGCTAGATCAAAGACTGTCCGTCGGGATTTTTTGCCGTCTTCTGCATTTGTGTCCCAAATGGCGGAAGCATCAGGGTTCGCAAATTGTACGGCAGCACTGATTACAGCGTCGCCGATGATCAACAGCGTCTCGCCGGCACTTTCAACACGATATCCTGTGTGACCAGGCGTATGACCAGGCAGCGGGAAAGCCGAGATGCCGTCACCTAGGTCTGTCTCACCTTTGAAGGTCGAGATGCGGCCGTCGAATGCAGTTTTCCACTGACGCGCGATGTCGAACCATGGTTTTGAAATTTCGATGGCTTGCGCTTGAGCCGTCTCGCTGGTCCAGAAATTGAGATCGGCTTCATCGACAAGAATTTCTGCGTTCGGAACGGTCACTTTCCCGTCGGGTGTGTACAGGCCGGCAACGTGATCTGGGTGAACGTGCGTGATCAAGACTTGATCGATGTCTTCAGGCTTCACACCAACAGCGGCAAGATTGTTTAGAAACTGACCTGCGTTGGGTCCAAAGAGGTCGCGCGCGCCGCTATCAACAAGGATCAGTTTTTCCCCGGTATTGATCAGGTAAGCATTCACGCCGTTGCGCATAGATTCCGTAGGCAAAAACGCGTCTGAGAAATGACCCTCCAATTCCTCTGGGCTGACATTTGCCCAGATCTGGTGAGGAAGATCGAGGTAACCATCCCCGAGAACTGTGATCTCGTAGTTGCCGAGTTTGCGGCGATACACGTTTGGTATCTGCGCCCCGACAAGTGGGGTAGCTGCGTGCGCTGGCATTGGAAGTGAGGTCATTGCCACACCACCAACCGCAGCGGTGGCTGCGCTCGAGAGGAATGAACGGCGGTTGAAACGATTTTCTGATGTGTCTGACATGATTGTTCCTATTGGTTGAACTGTTAGTGAATCTAA
Organism: Roseovarius sp. JB2-10; assembly: GCF_055693585.1. NCBI lineage: Bacteria > Pseudomonadati > Pseudomonadota > Alphaproteobacteria > Rhodobacterales > Roseobacteraceae > Roseovarius > Roseovarius sp. JB2-10. The sequence continues at coordinate 1,794,635 of NZ_CM146337.1, forward strand.
CTGCAAATGCAAAATATGACCGGTCGTCTTAAAATTCAAGTGACAGCTGGTTTGTTGAATTCACAATTTCGTGACAGGCCGAAAACTAGTCTAGTGGCGAGCTATGGAGTCAGCTTGGAGCGTGAGGACTGCGTGTTGAGACTAGCTAATGCGATCAAAATTTATCAGGACAAAAGTCACCGAGAAGCTAATCAGGTAAGTACAGCGTCTAGTACCCTTGGAGCAAAAAGCCCGAATTTTGGATTATTGCTGCGGAAAAATCGCTTTTCGTCAGGTTATGGACTGGGACAGAAACATACGTTCGCGCGTTGAGGGAGTTTCACTTTCGGGACTGGGTTTCGCTCTAGACTTCATCAAAAAGCCGTTTGCTTGCCGTCAATGCGCAATAGGCAGCAACGAGACACGTAACGCAGATCGCAGAGGCGGCATGTAGGAATTGAGCTTCTGCGAGTAGGGCGACGGCGGCAATGCCGCCGAGACGTGCAAAAGTGATATCCAGGCTTGTCGAAATGGCGCTCATTCCAACAGGTGCAAACCTCAGGACCAATTGTGTGGATGGGGCGTTGCTGCATGCCAAGCCTGAACCGACAAGAAACGAAGACACGAGCAAGAGTAGGACGTTGTCATTGTGGTGTGAGAGAAGCAATCCGACGATGATAAGGAGCGGAGCAGAAACCATAATTGTACGGATATGGGGGCTGTCCACCAAGTTACGCAAAATGGTGCTCAAACCAGAGAAGGTCAGCCACAAAACAGAAAGGGCAAATCCGAGGCTTGCCACTTTGACGTCGCTTTGGGACAGCCAGACCGGCAGCTGAAACAAATAATAGGTTATAGATCCATAGGTGCAGAACACGTAAATGTACGTCAACCATAGGTCTCGTGATCGGAACAAATCCGAGATGCCTGTCGATGGGCTGGAACGACGTACGGGTTCATCGCTTGCTTGGAACCCGTATAAAATTAGCAACGCTAAGACTGCTAAAATGGCTATGAGCACGAATGCAAAGCTCCACCCGAGCTCGTCCAGAAAGCTACCGTAGAAGAGCGGTGCCAAGGCGGCAACATACCCTGCAATACTGCCCCAGACGATCAGGACTCGTCCCGGTTTGTGCGGTGAAGCGCGCGTCAGTAGAACCGGTACAAGTGGTGAAAATACGCCTCCTCCTAAGCCTTGCAATGCGCGGCCGGCCAATACGGTCTGGAAGTTATCTGCGGATGCCACCAAGAGAGATCCCGCTGCGAAAAGCGCAACGCCAATTCCGAAGACCTTCCTTGTGTCAAAAGCGTCCCCAAACAATCCACCGAACAGAACGCCAACGGCAACGGCAATGCCATAAGCATTGAAGACCCAAGCCAATTCGCCAACTGTCGGAGCGAACTGCGATTGGATTGCGGGCAACAACAAAGGCACCAGCGTGAGTTCCATGACAAATGCGATATTTGCAGCGATCGGACCGAAAATGACGCTGCGTGGCGGCGCTGCCAATCGGCGAGCCTTATCTATTTCCGGCGTATGGGATGTCATTTTTCAATCCAACCGGTCAGACATTTGCTCTGGCGTCCAGGTGGCCATTCGCATCAATAGAACTCGCCTTGGTCTGCAACGTCGAAAGGCTGGATGAACGTTCGAGGCTTTGTGGTGCACGGGCAATCAAATTGGCCATGTCATTTGCGGCCATCCAGATCAGGTAATCCTCTTCTGTCACCTGTTTGTCAGGACCGAGCCAACGACCGGGTTCGCAATGAGAATAGCAGTACCGCAAATGGGCACCCTTCGCGGCCAATTGTTTGGGCACAAGCGCGAAAACAAATGAGGGGTTCCATGCTTTGATCATGATCTCGAGCAGAACGCGCGACAAAAGTGACGTCGCGCCTTGGCTGCGCGGACCACCAAGTCCGCGGGATGCAAGCCAGAATTCGCCCTGATAGCAGACTTTCCCGGTGATCGTTTTGAGCGCTTCCGGCCCTGAGTAATAGGTGAGGTCCGGATCGGGCGTTGAGTCGGGCGTAATGTATTTATGACGGTGGGTATTGAGGTGTGTCGCGAGCGAAATACCCGACAGGTCCAGAAGACGCACAGCCTGCGTGTGAACCAAGTCGCCACTGGGGTCAAACCCGCATATCCAGAAGCCATTGGTATGGTCGATGTAAGAGCTCGCGACATCGAACATTGGGTATATCGGACCACGATCCGGCTGCTTGCTTCGGTGAGAACGGTACTTGGCAAAGTCATCGCCAATCTCAACACGAATGCCGCCCCCTTCAAGATCGTGAAGGATGCCGGACAGATGCGTTATCAATTCAAACAGTCTGCTTGGAGATATCCCCATCCAAATATTCCTCTGCTCCCGGCGTGAAGAGCAAATTCCCATTAATTGGTTAACTATGTGTTAGTTGCACTTCGCAATTTCCGAATTGCGGGTCTTTTTTTCTGACCTTTTTCGAAGGCTTGCTCGGTCGGATTGCCCGTCCTTGACAGAGCCATTTGTACTGTCTTCTTGGTCCAATTGCCCGTGCCCAGAGCTTGCCGGACAAAGATCACGGATATGGGGGAGTTTAAAGTGGCACGCCACGTCTTAAGCGGCTAAATTAAGGAGATTCCTTAAAATTATATACATCAGACAGCCCGTTTAGTCTGGCTGTTAAGGCGCCGTTTTTATGAGGAATTCCGTTGGCTTTTGTTCCTTTTCTGACATCTCACTCCGCCTTCGTAGTTGGATGCAGCGGTGTTCCAGTCGCAAATGCGACGCCTTGAGGGCGAACTATCAGGTGCAGCCATATTTTGGCCAAGTCCGGCCGGATATATGGGTGCACGAAAGGAAACGTGATGAGTGTGATTGAACTGTTTGATTCTTCGATTGTTGTAGCTTGCCCGCCACCTGGATCGGTGAACGTGCGCACCGGAAAGGCCATTGAAGGGCCTGGCGGGAGATGGATTCCCTGCGCGTCCGCAACTGAGGATGGCGCTTATGTTTCTTGCGTCTTCGAAGTTGGTACAGGCCGAAAACAAGTATGTGCCCCAAATCGTTCGACCGACTGTGTTGACGAAGCACTATTTTGTGCAATTGAACTTGCTCGAACCGCCGCTGCCTAAGACGACACTCTAAAGCTTTTGCCATTCTTGTTGAAATGAAGTCGGACCTTAGAGCGCCCTAGAAAACCCAACGCTTTTTTACCAAACCGCTTCAAACCGTACGCCTCAAAACGCACTGGAAGCGGAGTTGTAAATTAGACTGCTCTGCTGATTCCACGGTCCGTATTGCACTCAAAGTCCCGCAACCCCTGACCCCAGAACGCCCCACCAGTTTCTATCAGTTTGTCGCGCAGATCATCCTCGCTCATTGGCTTGCCAAAATAGAAGCCTTGCAGATAATCACAGCCCATCTCACTCACGACCTGCGCATGCTCTTCGGTTTCGACGCCTTCTGCAACCACATGCATGCCCAAACTCTTGCCAATGCCGATGATTGACGCGGCCAACATTCTGGCACTTGTATCCGCAACAACTGGCTGGATGAAGTGACGGTCAATCTTCAGAATTTCAGGTCTGATTTCCAACAACCCGCGTACTGATGCATGTCCCGTGCCAAAGTCGTCGAGTGCAATCGTGACACCAAGCTCATCCAGCTCATCGATGGTCCATCGAACGACATCTCCCATACGGTCCAGATAGACCGATTCAAGAATTTCAACCGTCAATCTTTCCGGTTTGATACCAGAGCTTTTGATGTCGTGGATGAAGGTTGGGTCCGCCAATCGGGCAGCCGAGACATTCACGGCCACGCGGGGAAGATCAACGCCTGCTGCGTCAAAGCGCGACAGCGCGCCATGCACGCTCGCAAAGACGATTTCATCAATACGCTTCAAAATCCCCATATTTGCGGCGGTGTCGAGAAAGGCGGCCGGCGCCAGAATGCCCTTGGTCGGGTGCGCCCATCTGACAAGCATCTCTGCGCAAGCAATCCGACCAGTTTTTGCATCGATCAAGGGCTGGAAATACGGAATAAATTCATGTCTTTCGCATGCCAGCAACAAATCTGATGCCAATTTCTTCGTGGCGATGGATTTCGCATGCATTTCTTCTGTAAAGAACGACCATCGACCCTTGCCTTGGGATTTTGCGTGGTAGAGCGCGGCATCTGCGTCTGCGACGACCTGCTCGGGGTTGTCCATTTTAACGTTCGCAATCGCAACGCCGACACTTGCACTGCAGGCGGTCGACTTGCCTTCGCAGGTGAAGGGGGCCTGCATCCGGTGAACGATTTCATCCGCCAAACTACTGACGTTGAGAGCGCTCTCGCCGAGCGGCTTCAAGATGACAAATTCGTCACCGCCAAGACGCGCAACAAGGTCGGCGTCATCGGTCAGTTCCCGCAACATGGTTGCGACAGAAACCAGCAATCGGTCCCCCGCATCATGACCCAAAGTGTCATTCACAAATTTGAAACGATCCAGGTCGATGTAAAGTACGGCGAATTCCGTCCCCTGTTTTTCCAGGTTCTCAATCCACGTCTTTAGCTCGACCTCGAAATGACGGCGGTTTGAAAGGCCGGTCAACGCGTCTTCGTTCGCATCCTTGGCCACCGATTTGGCAAGTTTGTGCAGGCGTGTATTTTCTTTCTCCAGACGATGAACTCTTTCGACGACTTTCGCGTAACCTTCCCGATCGGAAATCGTTAGTTCTTCTGTTACGATCTTGGCAGGTTCAGCCTGCTCCGCCTCCAGTTCGATGATTGAGCAGAGCCACCAATGACGTCCCGTCTCGGGGTCTGAAAGATGTACCCAGCTCATTCGCTGCCAATAGACCTCTCCATTTTTGCGATTGTTGAGGGCCTTGGTCGAAAAATTCTCCCAATTCATCAGTTTTTCAATGATGTATAGGTGAACGCCCTGCTCCAGATCCGGGCCGATCAGAATGGTTCCGCGTTGTCCTATGGCCTCATCTGCTTCGTATCCGGTGATGTTGGTGAAAGCCCTATTGCACCACTGGAACTCCATGACCGCTCCGTCGTCATCCGACGCCAAAGCAAGTGCAAGGCCTTCGGTGCACTTGTCATTGATTTGATTGAATATCTGAGCAGGTATCAAGTTCGGGGCCTACATAGTTTCACCCCTCTATCGCATCCAAACGATTAGTTACGGTTAAACCATTTGGACACATCAATTTTTTTAGTGAAAAGTGGAATGATTTAGAACAAGGAGGATCTTTAAACTTCCCCTCAACTGTCGCAGAGAAAGCGCCCGCACATGATTGGATGATGGATACAGATCACGAAGACCCAGCTACATGCAGAGGTATTTCGATGCGATGATGCGCATCATTTAAACACGTCATAGTCGCACGGATCAGGCAGGGTGAGGGCTGTTCAAACCCTCCTTGCCCTGCGCATGATTAGTCTTCTTGTTCCGCAAGAAATTTCTCGGCATCCAATGCCGCCATGCATCCCATACCCGCGCTGGTAACCGCCTGACGATAGACATGATCAGTCAGATCACCCGCGGCAAAAACACCGGGAACAGAGGTGCGGGTACTGCCGGCCTCGACCTTGACGTAGCCGCCATTGTGCAATTCCAAAGTGTCTGAAACCAATTCTGTTGCCGGGGCATGTCCGATTGCAACAAATACACCTTTGCAGGCAATTTCGTGTATTTCATCAGTTTGGTTGTTCCGGACTTTTACGCCGGTCACGCCTTTGGGATTATCATCGCCAAGCACTTCAACCAATTCGTGAAACCACAACGGCTCGATCTTGGGGTGTTTCAACAAACGGTTCTGCAGGATTTTCTCTGCGCGCAATTCATCACGGCGGTGGATCAAGGTGACTTTGGACGCGAAGTTGGTCAGAAACAAAGCCTCTTCCACAGCCGTATTGCCGCCGCCAATCACCACGATTTCCTCGCCACGGTAGAAGAAGCCGTCACATGTGGCACAGGCGCTGACACCAAATCCCTTGAACGCCTCTTCGCTGTCGATCCCAAGCCATTTGGCGCGGGCGCCTGTGGCCAGAATAACTGCATCAGCCGTATAGATCGTGCCGCTGTCGCCGGTTGCGGTGAAGGGGCGCTTGGACATGTCGAGATCCGAGATGATATCGCCGATGATTTCGCATCCCATTGCCTTGGCGTGGGCTTCCATACGCACCATGAGGTCAGGTCCCTGAACTTCTGTGTCACCGGGCCAGTTTTCGACCTCGGTTGTGGTGGTCAACTGCCCGCCGGGCTCAATCCCCTGGACCAATATCGGCGATAGCATCGCGCGGCTGGCGTAAACGCCCGCCGTGTAGCCCGCGGGGCCGGAGCCGATGATCAGGGTTTTGGTGTGACGGGTTTCGGCCATTTCGGGCACCTTTCGGGATGGAGAGCAGACTTTCGTTCACCTGATATAGCGACGTGTCGCAGCGCTTGAAACCCCCACTCAATACAGTTGCAAATCCACTGCGATCCGCGACAAAGATTTAACGATCTTGCGCTGTCACGAAAGATTATTGCGCGCCCGACCAGAGGTGATATAACAATCGCGAATATGGGAGTGTTCAGAATGCCATCAACCCGACTTGATCCTATCGACCGCAAGATTCTGGCCGAGTTGCAGGCTGACGGGCGAATGACCAATGTTGAACTTGCAAGCCGTGTCGGGATATCGGCGCCACCTTGTTTGCGCCGCGTGCGTACCTTGGAAGAGCAGGGATATATCCGCGGCTATCACGCGGATGTTGATGCGCGCGAACTTGGGTTCGAGGTGCAGGTCTATGCGATGGTTGGACTTCAGAGCCAGGCCGAGGCGGATTTGAGCGCCTTTGAACAACGTTGCGAGACATGGCCGCTGGTGCGCGAGTGCCATATGCTGAACGGCGAAGTTGATTTCATCCTGAAATGCGTGGCGCCTGATCTTTCAACGTTTCAGAGTTTTTTGACCGAAGAACTGACCGCGGCTGACAATGTCGGCAGCGTGAAGACGTCACTGGTCATCCGGGGCGCCAAGGATGAACCCGGCGTGCCCTTCGATGTGTTGGAGGATCGATTAAGCCGCTCAGCCTGAGCGATTGCTTACCCGCTGATTGTTTCCACCCTGTCCGCAAGGTTGGCCCGCGCCCGAGGATGCGCCAAGGGGCCAAAATCCGATGGCGTATGGATATGCGGGAAAAACGACAGGAACAATGACAGCATGTTTTGCCCCATGTAGTTCTGAAATCCGCGGCCGGGGTGAAAGGTTTCGACCTCCATTCCGGCGGCGGTAATCGTCGCATGGCGATGCAGGCATAGATGATACAGCGTGACAGGCCGGGGGGTGTGACATCAATGATGTGAACGCCGTCCACCAAATCACGCACGGGCGTCAACACGCGGTCTGCGCCAACAATATCATGCATGTCGGTTGGACGTACCAAAAGGCGCGCACCCGGTCCCGCAATCAAATCGCAAGGGGCGTGGGTCAGATCATCGCTGTCGCCCATGATCCGCGTCAACCGGGGATCCTTTGCCCCAACCGTGTCGCGTTTGGGCATCCAAGTCATGGAGCCGATCCACAGCACCGGCATCGGGCCGGCTTCGCGCGTGATCAACTGCATACCAGGCTGCATGTCTTCAATGGCCACAAGCCCCTCGGTCGTTTTGATGAGCGTGCCCCGGGCAAATGCGGAAAAGGCGGATTCGAACATCGGACTGGCGGGGCCAATTTGATCGGTTGAATAAATCTCGCCACCGCGCGTCAGGCTGTCTATCTGAAATTTTCGCATCACAAGGGGCGCAGAGGGGTTCTGTGCGTCAGGCGATAGTGTGGATGTTGGTGTGCGGAGGGTTTGGGTGGACTCGCGCGGAAAGGCGCGGTGCAATGGGGACAGGGTCACGTTTTACTACCTACTAACAAGGGTCTCAACCGCGTCGGCCCCCACCGACAACCCAGAAAGACGTTACTGGAACCCCGCAAAGATGGCAAAATTGCCCTTATTCAGTCAAGTTTTTGACGATTTCGTATCCGAAATTTAACCAATTCGGTCTTCGGGCTGGTTTTGTTTCCAGCAAGCCGCACCCGTGGCCACAATTGCCCCACGATAGGGCTTCGAATCAAATGGATCGCCCCGTTTCCGAGACGATCCACCCTTGCTAACTGATACGAAAAGTACTCGTGAACCCTTCGTTAAAGGCCGCCCCGTTCAGGCGGTCTTTAATTCTTTTAGATGCGTTACTGCAGTGTCCTGCTTGCGGGCAAACCGCACAGACCGGTGAAATGGCAACGCCTCGGTCTGGGTCTTGCTGGCTTTGATGACTGAATTCATCCAACGCTTTTTCATCTCTTCTTTTCCTCTGCTCTCACTGTGCCTTGTTTGGCTTTGTTTGTTGTGTTGAGACCGATCATGGCGTCACTTTGAGGCTATGTTTTGACAATTTGACTTAAATTGAAAAATTTACGTGGATGTTTGATGGGTAAATTAGAAGCTCAAAATACAACCTGATAACCACATGAAAAATATAACAAACCCTATTGAGGGGTGACCTAAGGTCAATTTGTGGTTGTCATGAATTTGGCACGGTTGACCCTCACGGCGCCCCGGTCTTGCCCAATTTATAAACGAATGGTTGATATCAGCCGACCGTAATCTGCCTCTCCGGCATGGGTGGTTCGGCGGTAAGAAAAGAACCGGCTGGGGTCTGAATAGGTGCAATGCCGCGTCCATTCGGCATGACCCACACCTGCGCTACGCAATCGGTGTACGCCGTAGCCTGTCAGATCAAATTGATAGTGACCCTCTTTGCCATTGGCAAAAAATCGACTGTTGTCGGGGTCCTGATCCAGAAACGGGTCGATAAATTCAGGCCCGACCTCATACGCCTGTTGGCTGATCGATGGGCCGATCACGGCACAAATGTCTTGGCGCCGCGCCCCCAAATCGACCATCGCTTCCAAAGTGGCCTCCAGCACGCCATCTAGGGCCCCGCGCCATCCGGCATGGGCCGCGCCAATCACACCTGCATTCTGATCGGCAAAGAGAACCGGCTGGCAATCGGCCGTCAAAATGGCCAGCGCAACGCCTGGGGTCGACGTTACCATCGCATCGGCCTTGGCGGGATTGGCCATTGGACCATCCACAACCTGAACATCCGCTGAGTGGACCTGATACACGGTCACTAGCTTATCCATGCCGATCTGCATCGCTTCGGCCACACGGGCGCGGTTGATTTTGACAACGTCGGCCTGATCCGATGACCCCAAACCACAATTGAGGCCTTCAAACACACCGGAAGACGCGCCCCCTTTGCGGGTGAAAAAGCCATGGCGCAGGGGCGCCAGACAATCTGCCGTCAGGATTTCAAGTGTCATGGTTCCAGTCCGGGTGGGGGCGTGGCCCCGTCGGGGTAAAATGAAATTACTTTGAACAGCGTCCCCATTTCCTGCGGGTGGGTCAAGCGCCGATGTGCGGCTATGTGTCTGTCCTTCGCTTCGCCGGTCAGGTTTTGCGCAAGTTTTTGAGCCCGGGCCGTGATGCCCAATCGTTCCAGAAAAACACCTTGCGGTGTGAGGCGGCTGTAACGCGAAGGTGTGGCCGCTGCCAACGCTTCGAAATCCACATGCGCGGTCAGATCTGCGTCACCGGGGGTGGCGAGTGGGTTGACCGGCGCGTGGTTGGTCAGCGCCTGAAAAGTATCCCCCTGCGATCGCCAATCCCCGTAATCCACGATCAAAGCAGCACCACCATATTGGCTGACACGCGTGCCAATCTCGGCGGCGACCTGTTGCGCTGCCGGACAAATTTCGACAATGTCGCCCGTTTTTGTATCACCCAGCCTGTGATCCAACTCCGCAGGCACGACCGGGCCCGAAAGGCCAAATGTTAAGATATCATCTTGAACGCCCACCACACGTTCGCGCCATGTGTCGCCGTCGCGCTGAAATTGGCGGATGGGCAGGGCGTCAAAAAACTCATTTGCAACCAAAAACAGTGGGCCCTCGGGGAGCGTATCAACGGCCTGATGCCAAACGATATCGCGATGGTCGATGGTGTGCCGTTGCACCGCCTGCAATGGTTCGGAGCGTTCAATCAGATGGAGCTGCAAGGCGTCATGGAAACCGGGCACAGCCTGCGTTGCGCGCAGAATGTCGGCCATCAAGGTGCCACGCCCCGGTCCAGCCTCAACCAGCAAGACAGAGGTTGGCGCGCCTTGGTCGATCCAGGATTGCGCCAAGCTGAGCCCAATCAATTCTCCAAACATCTGGCTGATTTCCGGGGCTGTTGTGAAATCACCCCCGGCACCCAACGGATCACGCGTGGCATAATACCCATGGGTCGGATGCAGCAGACAGTCAGACATGTAGTCGGCAAGTGTCAACGGACCTGCCGCGTTGATCCGATGGATCAGGTGCCGGCTGAGCGCAGTCATGCGCGTCGACGGGCCAACGTGATCATCAATAGACCAAAGGCGATCATCGGCAGGGACAGCAGTTGCCCCATGCTCACGCCCGCCGGGCCCAGTTGCAAGACATAGCCAAGTGGGTTGTCAGGGGTGATAAAATGCGCATCTGCCTGACGGACAAACTCGACGATAAATCGCGACAGGCCGTAGCCAACAAAGAATACGCCCGTGGCAAATCCGACGCGTTTCAGCGCACCACGTCTGTACACCAAAAACAACAGGACAAGCCCGAGGATCAACCCTTCGAGCAGGGCTTCATAAAGCTGTGTGGGGTGGCGCGCGCATATGCCTTCGATCGCCGGGCAATCCTGTGCTGCGGCCCCCGGAAACGCCACTCCCCACGGCAGTGATGTCGGGCGTCCCCAAAGTTCGGCATTTATGAAATTGGCCAATCGGCCCAACAGCAGCCCTACAGGCGTGGCCATGCAGAGCACGTCCGCGACTGAAAACCCACGAATTCCGCGCCGCCATGCAAAGGCGAAACACGCGATAATGACGCCGATCAACCCGCCGTGAAAGGACATACCACCTTGCCAGACCTGAAGGATTTCGGCCGGGTTTTGCAGGTAATAAAGCGGTTTGTAAAACAGGACAAAGCCAAGGCGACCACCCAGAATGACGCCCAGAATAACCCAGGTCAGCAAGTCCTCGACATCCGACACGCTCATGACTGATTTGTCTTCCGGCCAAAGGTGCGGCCGCTTAACCGTTGCCACAACCAAACGCCAGCCGATCAGAATACCCACGATATAGGAGAGCGCATACCAACGCAGCGCAAACTCCATGCCGAAAAGCGAGATGCTGAAAATCTCGGGCGCGATGTCGGGAAAGGGGATCATTGCCTGCATGGGGCAATGTGTGTGGTGCCACGCGAGGGAAGTCAACGCCGAAGTCGGTTGGCATGCTGTTGGTTTTGTATAGGCAAAAGCGCTGCGGCAATGTCGACCTTGTGAATGGAGGCAAAACGCCCCATATACCCTGATGATTGATCTTTCGGAGGCCTGCCATGCAGACGCGTAACAAAGTGCTTGATGACATCTCAAAGCTGATGACCAACGCAATGGGCGTGGCACAAGGCGCGAAGGATGAAGCCGAAACGGCGATGAAATCCATGATGGACCGGTGGCTGGCAGATCGTGACTTTGTGACCCGTGAAGAGTTCGATGCGGTGCGCGCGATGGCGCAAAAAGCCCGTGAGGAAAATGAAGCCCTCAAGGCGCGGATCGATGCACTCGAAAGCGCGGGCAAAAGCTGACGCAGATATCCTGCGGTAGCGGGTTCCCAAAGCGACAAATTCCAATTCCACTGCCCTGAACTTCCAGCAATTGCAGGTCAGAAAAGCGTGTGCGCGTTGGTTTTCCAGAGCGAGTTATAATTGATTGGGTGGGTATCGCCGATCGCAGCCACAGTCGAAGTGCGCGCGCTTTGGCTAGGAGAACAGCGCGTTTTACGCTCCTCATTGGCCGAAATTTGGTCTAGATTGGCCAAATGCGGCGATCTCAATCTGACCCTACTCAAATCCTGTGTCTGGTGACGCCTCACTTTAATTTGGCCAGCACGATGGCTTTTCTGGATCCGTTCCGGGCGGCAAATTACCTCCACGGCCGGGCTCATTTCACGTGGCGAATGGTGTCGGACGAGGGCGGGTTGTGCCGGGCCAGCAACGGGCTCGCGGTTGAGGTGGAGCCATTGGACGCCGTCCGTTCGGTTCAGCCGGACCTGCTCATCGTGTCCAGTAGTTGGACACCTGAGGCTTTTGCCAGCCCCGCTCTTCTGTCGATGATACGGCGGTCGTCGCGCGGGGGCAGTTACGTAGGCGCTGTTGACACGGCGGCTTTTCTGCTGGCCGAGGCGGGTTTGCTCTCGGGGCGGCGGGCAACGGTTCATTACGAACATATAGATGCACTGGGCGAGCGGTTTGCAGATGTAGAGGTTGTTGAGGACCTGTTTGTGCATGACGGTACGGTTGGAACATGTTGCGGCGGAAGCGCGGCCACAGATTATGCCCTGTTTCTATTGCGGGAATTGGTGGGCGACGCATTGACCAATGATTGCGCCAAATATCTCTTCCACAATGCTGTTCGCGGTCCTGGAACGCGGCAGACAGACGCGCATCTCGAACCTCTGGGGAACACCGCACCGCCCAAAGTGCGTCGTGCGATCGAGATTATGGAAGCCAATTTGGAGGACCCGATCCCTATCCCTGAGATTTGTGCACAGGCTGATGTGTCGCAAAGGCAATTGATCCGGCTCTTTCGTGACTATGTCAAAACCAGCCCTCAGCTCTATTATCGTGATATTCGGTTGGACCGGGCGCGAGGTCTTGTGACACAGACCGAATTGCCAATGGCGCAGGTGGCGTTGGCGTCCGGATTTGCCAGCCAGGTGCATTTCAGCCGGGCCTACAAGGCGCGATTTGGTAAGCCACCCAGTCAGGACCGGATAGACGGGCGCGTGCCGTTCGAGTTTCGCGCCTGGCCGATGTATCGCCATGCAGAGGGGCGGAATTAGGCAATTTAGATCAAAATTCCGGCGAATTGTGCACAGACGATCCATAGCATGATCTCTGATCATCGGGTCAAATACAGTATGATATCCGGGGGAGCCGCGGTGACGAACCTGCCATCCAAATCACAATTCGCGTCCATCTCGCGCGGCTATTCGGCGAATGAAGGGAATTCCCTTTCTCTCAATGCCGATGCCTACACGCGCGCGGAGTGGTTCGCGGCCGACACGCAGGCCATTTTGGCAAGGTCCTGGCAATGGGTGTGTCACGTCGAAAAACTGCGCGAGCCCGGCGCGTTTACCACGGTCGACATCGCGGGCCATCCAATTGCTGTCGTGCGGGATCGTGATGGAACGCTGAGGGCATTTTACAACGTTTGCAAACACCGCGCGCATCACCTGCTGACGGGCGAAGGCAACACCACGCGGATCATGTGCCCTTACCACGCCTGGGTCTATAAGCTGGACGGGCATTTGGTGCGTGCACCCGAGACCGAGCATCTGGAGAACTTCAATACGGGCGAGGTTTGCCTCGATCAGGTGCAGGTCGAAGAGTTTGCGGGCTTTGTCTATGTCAATCTGGATCCGAACGCGGCTCCGCTGCGCGAGGCGTCCGGTAATCTGGAAACGGAAATTCGCCACTGGGCACCGGATATTGATCAACTGACATTCGGGCATCGGCTGACCTATGACATCAAGTCAAACTGGAAGAATGTCGTCGACAATTTTTTGGAATGCTACCATTGCCCGACCGCGCATAAGGATTTCTGTGATCTCGTGGATATGGATACTTATAAGGTCACCACCTATGGCATCTATTCCAGCCATATGGCCGAAGCGGGCAAGGGCGCAAATTCGGCGTATGATGTGTCGAATGCCACGGTGCGCACCCATGCGGTCTGGTGGCTTTGGCCCACAACCTGCCTGATGCGCTATCCGGGCAGGTCATCGATGATTGTGCTCAATATTATCCCGATGGGCCCGGACCGGACGCTTGAAACCTATGATTTCTTTCTCGAAACGCCAGAGCCTGATGCGATGGAACTGGACGCCATGCGGTATCTCGATGAGGTGCTGCAGGTCGAAGATATCGGTCTGGTGGAAAGTGTGCAGCGCGGGATGAGCACGCCAGCATTTTCGCAAGGCAGGATTGTGAATGACCCGTCGGGATCAGGAAAATCCGAGCATGCGGTGCATCATTTTCACGGGCTTGTGTTGGACGCGTATAAGCAGGTAGCGCCGTGACGGGCCTGCCCCACCACAGCAGCCCGGTCAAAGCCCACCCGCCCACCCCTTTGCCCAGCCCGCTGCGGTGGGGCAGGCCTGTTGGTGGAGGTCACTGATGCGCTCGAATATCGTGGTGGTGATGGCCGATCAATTGGCGCCGCAATGGACGGGCGCCTATGGCCACAAGGTCGCGAAAACGCCGCATATGGATGCCTTGGCGGCGCGCGGCATGCGGTTTGATGCGGCCTATTGTAACTCCCCGCTGTGTGCGCCGTCGCGTTTCGCCTTCATGTCGGGTCAGTTGATCAGCCGGATTGCGGCCTTTGACAATGCCAGCGAATTACGCGCCTCGGTTCCGACTTTTGCCCATTACCTGAAGGTACTGGGGTATCGCACATGCCTGAGCGGCAAGATGCATTTTGTCGGTCCCGACCAGAAGCATGGATTTCAGGACCGGGTGACCACAGATATCTACCCGGCTGATTTCGCCTGGACGCCCGATTGGGAGGCCCCGGATGAGCGGATCGACAAGTGGTACCACAATATGCAGACCGTCAAGGAAAGCGGCGTGGCGCAGGCCACATTCCAGATCGACTATGACGACGAAGTCGGGTTCGCCGCGCGTCGGTGGCTGTTTGATCGCGCCCGGGATTGCGCGGCAGGGGACGACACACCGTATCTTATGGTGGCCAGTTTCATCCACCCGCATGACCCTTACGTCGCGCGCCCAGAATGGTGGGACCTCTATGAGGGCGAAGAGATCGACATGCCGGATTTTGTGCCCCCTTTGGAGGCGCAGGATCCGTTCTCGCGCCGGGTCATGGACGGAATCGAGGCAAGTGCCGTGCCCCTGACCGACGAAGAAGTGCGCCGCGCCCGCCGGGCCTATCTGGCCAACGTCAGCTATTTTGACAGCAAGGTGGGGGAAGTCGTGCGCACGCTGGAAGAGACCGGCGAGATCGACAATACGTTCGTCATCGTGACGGCTGATCACGGTGACATGCTGGGGGAACGTGGCCTTTGGTACAAGATGAACTTCTTTGAACACTCCGCTCGGGTGCCGCTAATCATGGCGGGGCCGGGCATTTCGCGGGGCAACGCCGCCAATGCCTGTTCTTTGGTCGATCTGATGCCCACTTTCGTCGAGATCGCCGGTGGTGATCCGTCGATTTTCGGAGAACCGGTCGATGGCCGGTCACTCATGCCGCTGGCCCGTGGTGAAGAAGACCCGATCGACGAGGCAATCGGGGAATACTGCGCCGAGATGACACCCTATCCGGTTATCATGATCCGCCGGGGTGATTTGAAATACATCCACTGTGATGCGGACCCGCCGCAGCTCTATGACCTGGCGCTTGATCCACAGGAAACAAAAAATGTGGCTACCGATCCGCGATACAAAGATCGCGCGGCAGCTTTCGCCACTGAAGTGGCCAATCGTTGGGACAGTGAAAAACTGCGTGCCGATATCATCGCCACCCAGAAATCCCGGCGCGCGCTGCATGCGGCGATGGAGGCGGGCGCAGGCGAGCCATGGGACTACAACCCGCCACGAGATGCATCGAATGAATATGTGCGCAATCATATGGACTGGACAGAGGCCGCAGGCCGCTACCGATTTCCACCGCTGAAGGAGACCGACACATGATGCTCAAGGATAAAACTGCGCTGGTCACGGGCGGGCGCGGCGGGATTGGGCGTGCGGTTGTTGCGCGGTTCCTGCGTGAAGGGGCGCAGGTCTATGCCGCCGACCTGACAGCGGAAGGGTCATTGGCCGCGCATGACGATGACGGAAGTCACTTCGTCAAACTGGATGTCACACAGGAGGCAGATGCCATCGCTGCGATGGAGATTGTTGGCGCGAAAGCAGGCAAGCTCGACATCCTCGTCAATGCCGCCGGTATCGAGATTGAAAAGACCATCGAGGAGACCTCGCTTGAAGAATGGAACCAATCCTTTGCGGTCAATGCCACCGGGACGTTTCTGACATCGAAATACGCGCTGCCCCTGATGCGCACGGCGGCCAATGGTGGAACCTCGGCCAGTATCATCAATTTCGGTTCTTATGACGGGTTCATCGCTGATCCCGGGCTAGCGGCCTATTGTGCCACCAAGGGCGCGGTGCATGCCCTGACACGGGCGATGGCTTGCGATCACGGCCCAGAGGGCATTCGGGTCAACGCGATCTGCCCGGGTTATGTGGACACGCCGATGTTGCAGAGCTTTTTCACTGGGGACGGCTCGGGCGGGTGCGGCAAGACCATTGACCAATTGCAGCAGGCGGTGCGCGATGTACACCCGATGCGAACCTATGGCACGCCCGAGGACATTGCCAACCTGGTCAATTGGCTGGCGTCGGATGAAGCGCGGTATGCGTCGGGGCAGCTTTGGGTGCTGGATGGTGGGTTGAGTGCTCAGGTGCAGCAGATGAAGCTATGAGCAAACCCGTCATCATCACCTGCGCGCCCACGGGGGGCATCCACACGCCCACCATGTCCAAGTATTTGCCAATCACGCCCAGTGAAATCGCAGAAGCCAGCATCGGTGCGGCCGAGGCCGGTGCGTCGATCATCCATCTGCACGCGCGTAACCCGGACACGGGCCAGCCCGATCCTGATCCCGACCTCTTCATGCAGTTCCTGCCGCGGATCAAGCAGGCCACAGGCGCGGTGATGAATGTTTCCACTGGTGGTGGCCTTGGCATGACCCGCGAACAACGGCTGCGCGCGGCGCTCAAAGCCAGCCCCGAGATGGCCAGCATGAACATGGGCAGCATGAATTTCGGTATTTTCCCGATGATGCAGAAATACTCCAATTGGCAGCATGAGTGGGAGCCGGAATTTCTGGACATGACGCGGGATTTCATTTTCCGCAATACGTTTGCGGATATCGAGTTTGCGATGCGCGAGCTGGGCGACGCCCATGGCACCAAATTCGAGTTCGAATGCTATGATCTGGGACATCTCTACAACCTCGCCTGGGTGGTGGATCAGGGGTGGGTTAAACCGCCGTTTTTCGTGCAGATGGTCTTTGGCATTCTGGGTGGCGTCGGGGCCGATATTGATAACCTCATGCACATGCACACGATCGCCGAAAAGCTCTTTGGCGATGATTATGAATGGTCGGTGCTGGCTGCGGGGCGTTATCAGATGATGTTCACCACCCAAGCGGCCATGTTGGGTGGAAATGTGCGGGTCGGTTTGGAAGACAGCCTTTACATCGGTCCGGGCGAAAAGGCCAAATCCAACGCAGAGCAGGTGACCAAGATCCGGTCGATCATTGAAAACCTTGGCAAAACCATCGCCACCCCTGAGGAGGCGCGCAAACGTCTTGGGCTCAAGGGTGCAGATAAAGTGGCGTTCTGAAAAGGGAATCAAATGCGGCTCAAAGGGAAAAAGGCACTGGTCACAGGCGGTCGTCAAGGTATCGGGCGCGGCATTGTCGAGGCATTTCTAACCGAAGGCGCCGAAGTGTTGGCCTGCGGACGCGGCCCGCTGCCGGATGGCCTGCCAACCGGGTGCGGGTGGCAAAGTGCCGACGTGTCGGATGCGGCGCAGGTGGCGGACCTTGCCGACGCTGCGGGGGCAGTCGACATATTGGTCAATAATGCGGGCGTGCAGGTGGAAAAGACCGTTGTAGACAGCACTGACGCCGACTGGGATCTGGTCATTGGTGCCAATTGCCGGGGCGTATTCAACACGTGCCGGGCCTTGATCCCGCAGATGCCCAAGGGGGGTTCGATCATCAATATCGGCTCGATCTCCGGGCACATGTCGGATCCGTCCATGGCGCTCTACAACGCCTCGAAGGCTTTTGTACATGGGCTGACACGGTCTATCGCGGTCGATCACGGCCCGGACATTCGCTGTAACGCCATCTGCCCGGGTTGGATCGAAACGGGGATGTTGGAGGCAGGGTTCGACCTGTCGAGCAATCCGGAAGCCGCCCGCAAGGACGCGCTGGCGCGCCATGCAACGCGGCGGTTCGGTAAACCGGCGGATATTGCCGCAATGGCCGTCTGGCTGGCCTCGGATGAGGCGGCATTTGCCACGGGGCAGATGTTTACGGTGGATGGCGGCATGACAGCCGCGTCGCCCATCAACACAGGGCTTTTTTGATGGTTGATACGTCTCGTACCGCCGTTCTGGGGGCCGGTGTTATTGGTGCCAGCTGGGCTGCGCTTTTTCTGGCATCGGGGCGGTCTGTCGCCGTTTTTGATCCTGCGCCGGAGGCACAGGGCACCGTACGGGCCTATGTTGATCAGGCCTGGAAAACAATGTCAGAACTGGGCCTGACAGACCGGGGTGACCCGACGCGCATCACTTTTCACAACTCGGCGGCCGAGGCAGTAGTCGGTGCTGGTTTCATCCAGGAGAACGTCCCGGAACGCCTGCCGATCAAACATGCCACCTTCGCCGAAATCGAACCGGCGCTCGCAGAGGGTGCGATAGTCGCCAGCTCCGCTTCCGGGCTGACGCTTGGCCAGATGCAGGGCGGATGGTCTGATCCCGCACGGTTCGTTCTTGGCCATCCTTTCAACCCACCGCATCTGATTCCGCTCGTCGAAGTGATGGGCAATGACCGCACGGCACCCGGTGTCGTGGAAAGCGTCGAAGCCTTTTATGCGGATATCGGCAAGGTCACGATCCGGGTGAAAAAAGAAGTGCCGGGTCACGTGGCCAACCGGTTGCAGGCGGCTGTTTGGCGCGAGGCTATTCACCTTGTGCAGTCCGGTGTGGCCAGTGTCGGCGACGTAGACAAAGCCATGTCTGCGGGTCCCGGTCTCAGATGGGCGGCAATGGGGCCGACCATGCTTTTTGGCCTCGGCGCGGGGCAGGGCGGGCTGCAGGCGTTTTGCGATCATTTTTCCGAGACGTTCAACGGCTGGTGGGACGATCTGGGACAACCCTATCTTGATCCGGACGTGACGGCCAAACTGGTCGATGGTCTGGCGCAGGCCACCGATGGCGCGCCGGTTGAGGAACTGGCGGCTCGGCGCGATGCCATGATTGTGGCGATGCAAAAAGCGTTGGAGAACGCGCGCAGGTCCTAACGTCTGGTTAAAACTCTTGTTCTACGCTGCGTGCATCCATGGGTGTCGCTGTTGCGCGTTCGTGAAGGCCGGCCGAAATTTACGGAACCCGCTATAAATGGTGATGCAAGAATAGTCATCCACAACTTATTGCGGTTATCCACAACAAATAGCTTTACAGGTCGCCTGAAACGCCGCACCATATCTTGTATGGGCGAGGGGATTAGCCCCCGCTCGTAGAGCAGGCACCTAGCGCTTGGGGCGCTTCCCGCCCCACGACGCTACAGCAAAAAGAGGTGGCGCAATGAGTTTGTCCGAGCATCTTATGGAAGAAGATCTTCACCCCATCGATATTGTGGAGAATATCGCGGAATACCACGACTGGGATTTTGATCGTATCGCCGATGATCAAATCGCGATGGCGGTGGAAGGCCAGTGGCGCACCTATTCGATCACGCTGGCATGGTCTGCTTATGATGAAACATTGCGCTTGGTGTGCAGTTTCGAGATGGAACCGCCCGAAGACAAGTTACCAGCGCTTTATCACGTCTTGAACGACGTAAACGATCAATGCTGGGCCG
Organism: Roseovarius sp. JB2-10; assembly: GCF_055693585.1. Classification (NCBI taxonomy): domain Bacteria; kingdom Pseudomonadati; phylum Pseudomonadota; class Alphaproteobacteria; order Rhodobacterales; family Roseobacteraceae; genus Roseovarius; species Roseovarius sp. JB2-10. The sequence continues at coordinate 1,814,393 of NZ_CM146337.1, forward strand.
GGGCGTTCACATATTGGAACGAGACCAAGCTGATGGTCTATCGCTATGGGTTGGTGATGGCCGGTGGTCTGGGTCCAAGTCCTGAACAGATCGATACGTTGATCACAGCTGCCGTGCTGAGTGCTGAGCGGTATTACCCGGCCTTCCAATTGGTTGTCTGGGGAGATCGCGCGCCGAAAGATGCGCTGCAAGTCGCCATTGCAGAGGCGTACGGCCGGGCGTAAACCTAACCCCGCGATGTGGTGCATTAACGCGGGGGTCCCTTCATGGACATGTCATTTGTGGCCGAAAACGGCCTTGTATTGCTGGGCTGCGGCAAGATGGGCTCGGCCATGTTGCAGGGCTGGTTGTCGGATGGATTGCCGTCCAGTTCTGTCTGGGTGATTGATCCCATGCCGTCGGACTGGGTCAAATCCACGGGCGTCCACATCAACACCGAATTGCCCGCAAAACCCGCCATTGTCCTCATTGCTGTAAAGCCTCAGATGATGGGGAGTGCATTGCCTGCGATTGCCGCAATGGGGAATGGTGAAACGCTTTTTGTATCCGTGGCCGCAGGCACGCCGATTGCTGCGTATGAGGCCGCACTGGGTGCGCAAAGCCCGATCATCCGCGCGATGCCGAATACACCTGCTGCCGTGGGTCAAGGCATCACGGCCATGATCGGAAACGCTCATTCCAACGCCGTTCATATGGATTTGGCCGAAGGGCTGTTGCACGCCGTGGGTGAGGTCGTGCGGCTGGCGGACGAAGCACAAATGGACGCAGTTACAGGCGTGTCCGGATCAGGACCCGCTTATGTTTTCCACATGATCGAATGCCTGGCGGCGGCGGGCGAAGCACAAGGGCTGACCCCGGTTTTGGCCATGCAATTGGCCAAGGCCACAGTGGCGGGGGCAGGGGCGTTGGCGCAGGCCGCTGATGAAACGCCGGCGCAGTTGCGCGTGAATGTGACCAGTCCCAATGGGACAACCCAGGCGGGGCTTGAGGTGCTGATGCGGGAAGATGCAGGATTGCCGCCCTTGATGGCCGCAACGGTCAAGGCGGCAACTGATCGATCCAAGGAACTGGCGCATGGCGGATGACCTTACGTTTGATGAGTTTCTGAAGGTTGATATCCGTGTGGGCCGGGTTGTACGTGCCGAACCATATCCAGAAGCGCGCAAACCGGCGATCAAGATGTGGATCGACTTTGGACCGGAGCTGGGAGAGAAAAAGACCTCGGCACAAATCACGGGACATTACACGCCAGAGGGCGTGATCGGACGCCAGGTGATGGCCGTTGTTAACTTTCCACCCCGACAAATCGGCAAGTTTATGTCAGAAGTGCTGGTGCTCGGGCTATCCGATAGCGGCGGGGAAATCGTTCTGCTAACCCCGGACAGGGACGTGCCTGTCGGAGAACGGATGCATTGAAAAGAATCTTGCTGACCCGGCCGATGCCGGAGCGCGTGGTTGAAGCCGCGCGCGCTCGATTTGATGTGGAAATACGGGACGAAGCGGAACCGCTTAAAGTGGGCCAGATGCGTGCGGCACTGGCGCTTTACGACGGCGTGATGCCGACCCGGGGCGATATGTTTCAGGCGGAAGTGTTCAACGGGTTCGACAACCCCAGATGCAAGATTTTGGCAAACTTTGGGGTGGGGATCAGCCATATTGACGCTGAGGCGGCGCAGCGTGTTGGAATTTCTGTGACCAATACCCCGGGTCCGGTGGCGGATGCGCGCGCTGATATTGCCCTGACATTGATGCTGATGAATGCGCGTCGTGCGGGTGAGGGCGAGCGTATGGTGCGCGCGGGCAACTGGCAGGGCTGGACCCCCACGCAGATGCTGGGCATGCATATGACCGGAAAGCGGGTTGGCCTTGTTGGAATGGGGCCGGTCGGGCAGTCGATCGCGCGGCGGTGTCATTTCGGTTTTGAAATGTCAGTGAGCTATGCCCGTGGGGGCGGAGACATAGACCTTGGATTCCCAACCGAACCCTTGAGGTTGGATGATTTGCTGGCAACATCGGATTTCGTCGTGCTGTGTATGCCCAGTACAGAACAGACGCGCCATCTGATGAATGCCGAGACCTTCGCGTTGATGCCGTCGCGCGCCTATCTGATCAACGTCGTTAGTGGCGATATGGTTGATGAAGTTGCGTTGATAGACGCGCTGCAATCTGGTCAGATCGCGGGGGCGGGGTTGGATGTCTACGCCAATGAGCCGGACATTCCGGAAGCGTTGAGGGAATTGGAAAACGTGGTTCTTTTGCCGCATCTGGGATCCGCCGCACGAGAAGTGCGGGAGGCCATTGGGATGATGGCATTGGAAAACCTGCAGCTCTTTTTTGAAGGATCTGTGCCACCAAATCGCGTCGTGTGAGAATACCCCTGCAGAGCGACCCCACCCACCCGTCGCTCTGCAGGGGGTTTATGCGGTTTTCCGCTCCGTTACGCTTGACGTAGGCCGCGGCATGGGATGATCTGTTGTGATCCGCGCAAAGGGCACCACATGCACATTCCCGCCATTACCGGCACTGGCGTTTTCACGCCGGACCAGACCATCACCAATGACGAACTGGTTGAAGCGTTCAACGCCTATGCTGATATGTTCAACGCCGAAAACGCTGATGCGATTGCAGCCGGAGAGGTGGACGCTAAGCCGCATTCATCGTCGGAGTTCATTGTCAGCGCTTCCGGTATTCATCAGCGGTATGTTCTGGACAAGACCGGTGTGCTCGATCCGCAGGTTATGCATCCGCATTTGCCGCCGCGCGCGGATGACGAACCCTCATTGATGGCCGAAATGGCGCTTGATGCCTGTGCCAAGGCCTTGGCGCAAGCCGGGCGCACTGCAGACGAGGTTGATTTGGTGATCTGTGCTGCCAGCAATCATGAACGCCCCTATCCCGCGATAGCTGTGGAAATTCAGCAGCTATTGGGCGCCGGGGGATTTGCCTTTGACATGAATGTCGCCTGTTCGTCGGCAACGTTTGGCATGCAGGCGGCGGCGGACATGATCCGCGCGGGGTCCGTCAGATGCGCGCTGGTTGTAAACCCTGAGATTTGCTCGGGCCATCTGGAATGGCGCGACCGGGACTGCCACTTCATCTTCGGTGATGTCTGCACGGCCGCTGTTTTGGAACGCGCCGAGGAGGCGCAAGGCGCACATTTCGTGATCCGCTCCACGCGCTGTGCCACGCAGTTTTCCAACAATATTCGCAATAATAACGGATATTTACGGCGCACACGCGACTGCCATATGGCGGATCGTCGTGACATGCTTTTCGTTCAGGAAGGCCGCAAGGTTTTTAAAGAAGTGCTGCCGCTTGTGTCCAAACACATTGCTGATCACATGGCCGACGAGGCCGTTGAAGCGCAGGATCTCAAACGGCTTTGGTTGCATCAGGCCAATAAGGCGATGAATGATTTTATTGGTCGCAAGGTCATGGGGCGTGTGCCCGAAGCACATGAGCAACCCAACATTCTGCAGGATTACGCAAACACCTCGTCCGCCGGGTCGATCATCGCGTTTTCCAAGTATTCGGATGATCTTGAGCCGGGCGATACCGGACTGATCTGCTCGTTCGGGGCGGGGTATTCGGTCGGGTCAGTGCTGGTTGAAAAGGCATGACCCATCGGAGCGTGCTTCGTTTGAAAGTGTGGAATGAGGGTGAGACCGTTGCAGCCGGGCCTGTGCCATCAACTGGAAGCAAGCTTCCGGGGATGGAACGTGATGGCACTATATGTGCCGGCCTTGTGGGTGATGGGGAAAGGACATTCCCAAAACACCCCGGTCTCACCCATGTGCCCAATCTTGGGGACGTTGAGCACCCTTTCATCCCGGAAAACGTTGGGATTGTTTTACAAATGACATTTCGCGATAAAGCCATTAATGGGAAAACGTCTGGTGCTTTCCCCTGCCGTCGGCAGGGTGCACGACCTTGGGGATGCGTACATGTCTAAAATGGGAAGTTATCTGAAAAAACACACCGAGGCTTTGGTCAAGGATGTGGGAATCGAACCGGCCTGTGAATTGACTGGTAAATCCAAGGCGACACTTGGGCGGTACTATTCTGATCACGACGAACACGCCGACCGGTTCATGCCGATCGATGCGGTCGCCGCGCTGGAAGAGGCCTCATCTTACCCGCATGTCACCAGTGCCTTGGCTGAGTTGAAGGGCATCAACCTGACCTTTGACGAGCGCCGCCGGAACACGGATGACAAGGGCGGCGTGAATGCGGATGTCATCGCGTTGAGCCAGCGGTTTGCGATGTTGATGGCCGAATATCAGCAATCGATTGATGATGGCGTGATCACTGTCAATGAAGCCAAGCGGTTGCTCAAGGAAACCACGATGCTGCAACAGGTGCTGATTGATATGAAACTGCATCTGGAAGACGAAAGCGTCTGAACCCGGCGGCAGCGTGCCATCACACGCGACGTTCCAGAAAATTTCGATACTGACACCGTAAATCCGAGGATACCGGCATGACTTTGATTACCCGCCACGACACAAAACAACGCATGAGTTCGGCCGTTCGCCACGGTGACACGATTTATCTGGCCGGTCAGGTTGGAAACGCCGAAGACGGCGTTGCGGATCAGACGCGGACCTGTCTGGAAAAGGTCGAGGAACTTCTTGCCGAGATGGGCACAGATAAATCGCGGCTTTTGCAGACCACGATCTGGCTCGCTGATATGGCCGATTTTGCCGAAATGAACGCGGTGTGGGACGCGTGGGTGCCGGAAGGGTATGCGCCGGCGCGGGCATGCGGCGAAGCCAAATTGGCCCGGCCTGAACTCAAGGTCGAAATTTTGGTTGTGGCGGCAGCAGCGGCCTCTCCAAACGATCAGGTTGATACCATTCTGCCGGGCAGAAAGCACGTGGATACCGGTACCGGTCAGCGCTAAGCAACACCTGTTTCGCTGGATGGACGCGACCAGCTGGTTGCGCTATCAGGCAGGTGATAACCACTCTCGAAAGGCGCGCCAATGTCTGGCCACGGCACACCGATTCCCATGACTTCCGCCAAATGCGGGCCGCTGAAGGGCACCGCGGATGTGCCGGGGGACAAGTCGATCTCGCATCGCTCGCTGATCCTCGGTGCGATGGCGATTGGCGAAACCCGCATCATGGGCCTTCTGGAGGGTGAAGATGTATTGGACACGGCCAAGGCCATGCGCGCCTTTGGAGCCGAGGTAACAGATCACGGCGGCGGTGAATGGTCTGTGCACGGCGTCGGTGTCGGTGGATTTGCCGAGCCCGATCAGGTTGTTGATTGTGGCAACTCCGGCACCGGAGTGCGGTTGATCATGGGGGCAATGGCAACGGCGCCCATCACGGTCACGTTCACGGGTGATGCATCCCTCAACGGCCGGCCAATGGCGCGGGTCACGGACCCTTTGGCGCTGTTTGGTACCTCCGCCGTGGGCCGCAGCGGAGGGCGTTTGCCAATGACCATCACCGGTGCACTAGATCCGGTTCCGGTCCGGTACACGGTGCCCGTACCATCGGCTCAGGTGAAATCAGCCGTTTTGCTGGCGGGATTGAATGCGCCGGGCAAAACCGTGGTGATTGAAAAAGAAGCCACCCGTGATCATACCGAACGTATGCTGGCCGGGTTTGGTGCCGAGATTACCGTTGAGGTGACCGATGAGGGTAGGCAAATCACCCTGACCGGACAGCCAGAGCTGCAACCGCAGACCATCGCGGTGCCGCGTGACCCCAGTTCTGCTGCCTTTCCTGTCTGTGCTGCGATTATCACGCCAGGGTCGGATGTTTTGGTGCCGGGTATTGGCCTCAACCCGACGCGGGCGGGTCTCTTTACTACGCTGCGCGAGATGGGCGCGGATTTGACATTCGAGAATGAACGCACCGAAGGCGGTGAGCCGGTGGCAGATCTGCGCGCGCGCTTCTCGCCCGACCTCAAGGGGATCGAAGTGCCCCCCGAACGGGCGGCAAGCATGATTGATGAATACCCGGTTCTGTCCGTTGTCGCCTCCTTTGCGGTGGGCGACACGGTTATGCGCGGCGTCAAGGAATTGCGCGTCAAGGAAAGCGATCGAATTGACGCGATGGCCGTGGGACTACGTGCCAATGGCGTGACCGTCGACGATGGGCCCGATTGGTGGACAGTCACAGGTCTTGGCCACGGCAATGTGCCCGGTGGTGCCACCTGCGCCAGCCACCTTGATCATCGCATCGCCATGTCGTTCATGATCCTTGGCATGGCCACGCAAAAACCTGTCAGCGTGGATGATGGCGGTCCTATCGCCACCTCCTTCCCGATTTTTGAGCCTTTGATGGCCTCGCTCGGGGCGCAGATCAGACGTGGCAACAGCTGAGCGGCCCACCGATCGATCGAGATTGAATTCCTGAGGCAAATCACGCCTTATACAGGGATAAAAGCTCTCATTTTGTGTGAAAAGGTCGAATGAGCACACCAGACATAGTCGTGATTGGCGGCGGTATCGCGGGGATCAGCGCCGCGGCGATGCTGGCGCAGGATGCCAATGTGCTCGTGCTCGAGCGCGAAGAGCAGACGGGATACCATTCCACCGGCCGGTCGGCGGCAACATACATCCGCAACTACGGCAATGCCACGCTGCGTGCGCTCAATGCCGCATCCGAGCCGGTCCTGACAGATCCCACCGGCATTGCCGACAGTTCGCTATTGTCACCGCGCGGAGAGTTGCTGGTCGCGCGCGCGGATGAGATGGACGCACTCGAAGACTATGCCGCAGGGGCACAAGGAGTTGATCGCATTTCGCCCGAAGAAGCTGCGCGCATGATGCCGGTGCTGAAATCGGAAGGGCTTGTAGCGGCGCTTTTTGAAGACAGCGCGCAGGACATAGACGTGGATCGGTTGTTGCAGGGGTATATTCGTTTGTTGCGGTCACGTGGTGGCGTGATTGAGACCAATGCAGAGGTCACAGAGATCGCGCATCAGGGCGGCATATGGCAGATCACCACGCCCACGCGAAAAGTAAGTGCACCCATAGTGATCAATGCCGCCGGGGCCTGGGCTGATGTGATGGCACAGAGGGCGGGTGTTGCAACAATCGGTTTGCAGCCCTATCGTCGCTCGGCTGTCCTGATGGCGGTCCCAGAGGGTCTGGACGCGGCGCGCTGGCCGCTGGTCGCTTCGGCATCCGAAACCTGGTACGCCAAACCCGATGCTGGCAAGCTTTTGATTTCGCCCGCCGACGAAGATCCGGTTGATCCGCAGGATGCGTGGCCCGACGACATGGTCCTTGCCGAAGGTCTGCACCGGTTTGAAGAAGCCACAACCTTTCCCATCACGCGACCCACCCATAGCTGGGCCGGGTTGCGCAGCTTTGCGCCTGATCGGACACCTGTGGTTGGATTTGCGCCGGGTGCCGATGGGTTTTTCTGGCTGGCGGGGCAGGGCGGGTACGGTGTGCAGACATCACCTGCAATGGCGGCGCTTACCCATGCCTTGTGCTGCAAAACCGAACCAAATGTCGCGCCAGAGGTCGTTTCAACACTCAGCCCGGCGCGGTTTGCGGTCGCCGCATGATTATCCGGCCCTGATCTTGAGACCTGCGCGTTGATCCTCTAGGCAAGGATCGGGGGAGACCAAATGGCATTCACCATCGCAATCGACGGACCCGCCGCCGCGGGCAAAGGCACCATTTCGCGCGCCGTGGCGGAACGGTTTGGCTTTGCGCATCTGGACACGGGCCTCCTCTATCGCGCAACGGGTCGTCGCACTTTGGATGGCACCGATGCGGCGGATGCCGCACGTGCACTCAGCCCGGAAGATCTGGAAGCGGATGATCTGCGTTCGCCCGAAGTGGCGCAGGCCGCAAGCCGCGTGGCGGCGATACCAGAAGTGCGCCAGGCCCTGTTGGATTTTCAGCGTGCCTTTGCGACCCGCGATGGTGGGGCTGTGCTGGATGGGCGCGATATCGGCACGGTCATCTGCCCGGATGCGCAGGTGAAGCTGTTTGTCACCGCCAGTGATGCGATACGGGCGCGCCGGCGGCACGCGGAGTTGACAGGCAAAGGGCACGTCCTGACGGTTGAAGACGTTCTGGAAGATTTGCGCGCGCGCGATGCCCGCGACCGGGCCCGCGCCGCTGCACCGCTGAAACCCGCTGAGGATGCCGTGCTTTTGGATACAACCGAGATGTCAATCGAGGCGGCGATCGAGGCGGCCATTGCGATTGTAGAAGTCAGAATCGCGCCCTGATTTGCGTTGCAAAATCGGGGTGCTGTAAGTGCTCGGAAGGCCTTAAAATAAAGCCACGTCAATGCCGGTTGGCGCTGTTGACAAGTAATCAGCAACCCCCTATACGCGCCTTCATCCGGCCAAGGGGGTCGCCCCGGCAGCCGAAATCAAAATTGAGATGGTCACGATCCGGGCCTTTTTGTGTGCCCCGATCCTCTGAATAGCCAGCCGCGTCGTTTGCCTCGGAATGGAAACGATAGCGGCGTTTGCGCTTTGCGGACGCGTGATGTGCAAGAAACGACTGAAACCCGCATGGGGGCCCCCATGCAGAACGATATGTTGAGAGACGGGAAGAGACCGGAATGCCAACGATCCAGCAGCTGATCCGCAAACCGCGGCAGCCTAAAGTAAGAACCCAGAAATCGCAGCACCTGCAAGGGTGCCCGCAAAAACGTGGCGTGTGCACGCGCGTTTACACAACCACACCCAAAAAGCCGAACTCGGCCATGCGGAAGGTTGCCAAAGTGCGCCTGACCAACGGCTTTGAGGTTATCAGCTACATCCCCGGTGAAAGTCACAACCTGCAAGAGCACTCGGTCGTTTTGATCCGTGGTGGTCGGGTAAAAGACCTTCCGGGTGTCCGTTACCACATCCTGCGCGGTGTTCTGGATACCCAGGGTGTTAAAGACCGTAAACAACGTCGTTCGAAATACGGCGCCAAGCGTCCGAAGTAAGAGGAATAGTCAATGTCCCGTCGTCACGCCGCTGAAAAACGCGAAGTCCTGCCCGACGCCAAATTTGGTGATCTGGTTCTGACAAAATTCATGAACAACCTGATGATCGATGGCAAGAAATCGGTCGCAGAAAAAATCGTCTACAACGCGCTGGATCGTGTTGAGGACAAAATCAAGCGCGCTCCGCTGGAAGTTTTCCACGAAGCGCTTGACAACATTCAGCCCTCGGTCGAAGTGCGTTCGCGCCGCGTGGGTGGTGCCACCTATCAGGTTCCTGTCGAAGTGCGCCCCGAGCGCCGTCAGGCTCTGGCAATCCGCTGGTTGATTACAGCCAGCCGTGGCCGCAACGAAAACACGATGGAAGAACGTCTGGCCGGTGAATTGCTGGACGCCGTGCAATCGCGCGGTTCCGCCGTGAAGAAACGTGAAGACACTCACAAAATGGCCGAGGCGAACAAAGCCTTCAGCCATTACCGCTGGTAAAAATTCAGAGGCAAGAAACCCATGGCACGCGATTATCCGCTCGACCGTTACCGTAACTTCGGCATCATGGCCCATATCGATGCAGGCAAAACAACCTGCAGCGAACGGATCCTGTACTACACCGGCAAATCCCACAACATTGGCGAGGTGCACGATGGTGCGGCCACCATGGACTGGATGGAGCAGGAGCAGGAACGTGGGATCACCATCACGTCGGCTGCAACCACCACATTTTGGGAACGCACCGAAGATGGCGAAACCGCCGATACACCCAAGCACCGCCTGAACATCATCGACACACCCGGCCACGTGGACTTCACCATCGAAGTTGAGCGCTCGCTGGCGGTTCTCGATGGCGCCGTCTGTGTTCTCGACGCCAACGCTGGTGTTGAGCCGCAGACCGAAACCGTTTGGCGCCAGGCCGACCGGTACAAGGTGCCGCGGATGGTTTTCGTCAACAAGATGGACAAGATCGGCGCGGATTTCTTTAACTGTGTGCGCATGATCGAAGATCGTACCGGTGCGACGGCTGTGCCGGTTGGCATTCCAATCGGTGCCGAGACCGAGCTGGAAGGTCTGGTTGATCTGGTGACCATGGAAGAATGGTTGTGGCAAGGTGAAGATCTGGGTGCGTCTTGGGTCAAAGCACCTATCCGTGATAGCCTGAAAGACATGGCCGATGAATGGCGTGGCAAGATGATCGAAGCGGCCGTCGAAATGGACGACGACGCGATGATGGAATACCTGGAAGGCAATGAGCCCGACGTTCCAACCCTGCGCGCGTTGCTGCGCAAAGGCTGTCTGTCGCTGAGCTTTGTGCCAGTTCTGGGCGGGTCCGCGTTTAAGAACAAAGGCGTACAGCCACTGCTCAACGCTGTGATTGACTATCTTCCCAGCCCGCTGGACGTTGTTGATTACATGGGCTTCAAACCCGGTGACGAAAACGAAGAGCGTAACATTGCCCGCCGTGCGGATGATGACATGGCCTTCTCGGCGCTGGCGTTCAAAATCATGAACGACCCTTTCGTGGGCTCGCTGACCTTTACCCGCATCTATTCGGGCACCTTGAACAAGGGTGATACCCTCTTGAACTCGACCAAGGGCAAGAAAGAGCGCGTTGGTCGGATGATGATGATGCACTCGAACAACCGTGAGGAAATCACCGAAGCGTTTGCAGGTGACATCATTGCGCTGGCCGGTCTGAAAGACACCACAACAGGTGACACGATCTGTGCGGTCAACGATCCAGTGGTTCTGGAAACCATGACCTTCCCCGATCCAGTGATCGAGATCGCGGTTGAGCCAAAAACCAAGAACGACCAAGAGAAGATGTCGCAAGGTCTGGCCCGTCTGGCCGCCGAAGACCCATCGTTCCGTGTTGAGACTGATCTGGAATCCGGTCAGACCATCATGAAGGGCATGGGCGAACTTCACCTGGACATTCTGGTGGATCGTCTGAAGCGCGAATTCAAGGTTGAGGCCAATATCGGTGCGCCACAGGTGGCGTATCGTGAGACCATCGGCCACGAGATCGAGCATACCTACACCCACAAGAAACAGTCGGGTGGTTCAGGTCAGTTCGCCGAGGTGAAAATGATCATCTCGCCGACGGAGCCTGGCGAAGGGTACTCGTTTGAGAGCCGCATCGTTGGTGGGTCCGTTCCCAAGGAATACATCCCGGGCGTTGAAAAAGGCATCAACTCGGTCATGGATAGCGGCCCGTTGGCAGGCTTCCCCGTGATCGACTTCAAGGTTGCCCTGATCGACGGGAAGTTCCACGACGTTGACTCCAGCGTCATGGCGTTCGAACTGGCGGCACGTATGTGTATGCGCGAAGGTCTGCGCAACGCCGGTGCGAAACTGCTGGAACCGATCATGAAAGTCGAAGTGATTACGCCGGAAGAATACACCGGTGGCATCATTGGCGATTTGACCAGCCGTCGCGGTCAGGTTTCGGGTCAGGAACCCCGTGGTAATGCAATTGCAATCGACGCAAACGTGCCGTTGGCCAACATGTTTGGCTACATCAACACGCTGCGTTCGATGAGCTCGGGCCGCGCCCAGTTCACCATGCAATTCTCGCATTACGAGCCTGTTCCGTCGAACATCTCGGAAGAGATCCAGGCGAAATACGCGTAAGGATCGGTTTGGGATGATTGGGCGCAGAACGTTTCTTGGACTTGCATCGGCACTTGTGCTGATGGGGTGCGAGACTACGCCTCTTCTCGAAGTGGACGCACGGGATGTGTATTCCGTGCGTCAGGTTAACGTTGATACCGCTGCCTTTGCTGGCGTGTCCGGTCGGGTGAATGCGTTTTCCAAAGACAAGGTTGCGCGTGACGTGCGCGCCAGCCTGACCAACCGGTTAAAAAATGGGTCGCGCGGCACGCGGCCTGTCGATGTGACCGTCCATATCACGCGCGTGCATCTTGTCTCTCCCGGCCAATCCCTTCTGATTGGCGGCACCAGTAATATCACTGGCGTCATGCGGGTCAAAGATGCCGCAACGGGCAAGCCTGTGCTTGATCCCACCGACGTCTATGGAACCGCTAAAGGCACATATGCGCCGGGCGGTGTGATTGGGGCGCTGTCTACACGCAGCGTCGATAATGACTACGCCGCAACGGTCGCGGGATTTTCCAGTGACGTTGAGCGACGCCTTTTTGGCACGGCCAGCAAGCCAAAACCCGCTGCAAAACCTGCGACGTCAAGCTCGGATGATAATGAACCCAAGGATCTGGAAACCAGGGTAAGAGAAGCGCAACGCGCCGCCGAACGCGAAGCCCGCCGGCGGCACAGCGGACCGTGCATAAGTGTTCGGTGCGAAACGGACATCCAGCGCTCCCGCAAGGAAGCCGAAGAACGCGTTCGAAGAGAAGCCGCTCTAGAGAGCAACTGAAAAACAAAGACAAGAAACAGATATCGAAGGAAAGGTGCCCAATATGGCAAAGGAAAAGTTTGATCGTTCGAAACCGCATGTGAACATTGGGACCATTGGTCACGTTGATCACGGCAAGACGACGCTGACGGCGGCGATTACCAAGTATTTTGGTGATTTCAAGGCGTATGACCAGATTGACGGCGCGCCGGAGGAGAAGGCGCGTGGGATCACGATCTCGACGGCGCATGTTGAGTATGAGACCGATGCGCGCCACTACGCGCATGTGGATTGCCCCGGCCACGCCGACTACGTGAAGAACATGATCACGGGTGCGGCGCAGATGGACGGTGCCATTCTGGTGGTGAACGCGGCCGATGGCCCGATGCCCCAGACCCGCGAGCACATCCTGCTGGGCCGTCAGGTGGGCATCCCCTACATGGTTGTCTACATGAACAAGGTCGATCAGGTTGACGATGATGAATTGCTGGAACTGGTTGAAATGGAAATCCGCGAGCTTCTGAGCTCGTATGACTTCCCTGGCGACGACATTCCTGTGATCCCCGGCTCGGCGCTGGCGGCGATGGAAGGCAACAACCCAGAGATTGGCGAAGAGTCGATCAAGAAGCTGATGGCGGCCGTGGATGAATACATCCCGACCCCTGCGCGTGCGGTGGATCAGCCGTTCCTGATGCCGGTGGAAGACGTGTTCTCGATCTCGGGCCGCGGTACGGTTGTGACCGGCCGGGTGGAGCGTGGCGTGATCAACGTGGGCGACGAGATTGAAATCGTCGGCATCCGCGACACGGCGAAAACCACCTGCACGGGCGTTGAAATGTTCCGCAAGCTGCTGGATCGCGGTGAAGCGGGCGACAACATCGGCGCGCTGCTGCGCGGGATCGACCGTGACGGTGTTGAGCGTGGTCAGGTGCTGTGCAAGCCGGGTTCGGTGACACCACACACCAAGTTCGAGGCCGAAGCCTATATCCTCACCAAAGAGGAAGGCGGGCGTCACACGCCGTTCTTCGCGAACTACCGCCCGCAGTTCTATTTCCGGACAACGGACGTGACCGGCACGGTTGAACTGCCAAGCGGCACCGAGATGGTGATGCCGGGCGACAACCTGAAGTTCGTGGTTGAACTGATCGCGCCGATCGCGATGGAAGACGGCCTGCGCTTTGCGATCCGCGAAGGCGGCCGCACCGTCGGCGCCGGCGTCGTCGCCAAAATCATCGAGTAAGGCTTTGCCTTCGGGCATCTGAGTTCGTTCGAGGTAAGTTTGTGAACGCGGTAACAGTGATAAAGCTCTATGGCGAGAGGAATACGGGGACGAATTACGTCTCCCAGCTTCTCGCCCAGAACTTCGCTGTACCACAGATGCCCGGCGGTGAACGCCGTCCGGAACTTTTGCTTCGGACGGTGAAGCTACTTCGCTATGGCAGGCAACTGCGTTTGGCGAATTGGCTTATGCGCCGCAACTCGGATCGGTTTTTCGAGCAACATTTCGATGAAACACTCGGTTGGAAACATGCTCGGATTCCGGTGGACAGGGTCTGCCAAAACGCGCCAGATGGATTGGGGGTTCTTGCACTGATCAAGAACCCTTATTCTTTTATCCTGTCGCTTTACAGGCGGCCCTATCATGGTAAGTCACAGGGCAGTTTCGAAGCCTTTGTAAAGCAGCCCTACCAGCCGCATAAACGCGAACTACTCAGCCGGCAATTGTTAACGCCGGCTGAGCTTTGGAACGAAAAAGTCGCCTCATATTGTGAGCTTCAGGAAAAATTGGGGACAACCCAAATCCGCCGCTACGAAGACTTTCTGGAAGACGAATTCGGCGTTCTGGATGAGCTTGCGGATGCATGGCAATTGTTTCGCCCGGACGCGTGGCACGGCGTGCAGGCGTCCACAAAGGATGCGGACCGAAATCGCGAATTTTACCGGGACTATTATCTTGGTGAGAAATGGCGGTCAGACCTTAATGAGCCAAGTCTGGATGTCATAAACGCGCAATTGGACTTCGGTTTGGTCGAGCAATTCGGCTACTCCCGGATCGAAAGCGCATCCGTTTAGTTGCGCCACCCCGTACCGAACCCTGCGTGGGAGCAGGGGGATGGAATCGCAAAGGTTTTCACTCTGCAGCAAAGTATTTTTCGATGAAATGACCGTTTACTATCCCATTATTGCACAATTGTGTGTCGGGCTGTTCACGCCTGTGGTGCTAATCTACGCGATAGTGCGACGGTGGAAAAACAGACGCATACGGTCATTCTCAAGCTTCGCCAAGCTGGCAGCGATTATCATTTGCGTGCTCGTCTTTTCATTTTATTTGAGCTTTTACGTAGGCATGTTGGTCTCTTGTACGCTTCATCCCAGTCGGGATTGTGAACACTATTTTGATCCCTGCCTGCGTGAGGCTTGGGCGGCGAAAACGTCACATGAGTGCGAAGGTCACATCTGAAGACCAAAGCAGATTTTCCCGCGCAGAAACAACTTTGTCAGGGCACATTGGGAATTTGCCATTTCAGTGGTTCTGCTTGGATTTTTTGCCGGGTATCAAAGGGCGCAATTCTCTCTACAGAAACCATCTATGGCACAACGGTTGGAACAGGCAAAAAAGCTTGCGCTTTGGTAGCGAAAGGTCGTTGCATTTTGAAAACGACTCCCCTATACCCCGCCCACGAAACAAGGGCCGCGTTCGCGCGCCCTTTAATGTTTCGACCAAATAGGACGCGATGAGGCGGTGCGATGAGCGTGCCCCCTCCAATCCGTTGAAATCCCAAAGTAAGGGATATGCATATGGCCGTAGCTAGCCAAAACATCCGCATTCGCCTCAAGGCGTTTGACTATCGGGTGCTTGATGCCTCCACTCAGGAAATCGTCAATACCGCGAAACGTACAGGCGCCGACGTTCGGGGGCCTATTCCGCTTCCCAACAAGATCGAAAAATTCACTGTTCTGCGTGGCCCCCACGTGAACAAGAAATCCCGTGATCAGTTTGAGATCCGCACGCACAAGCGTTTGCTGGACATCATTGATCCTACGCCGCAAACTGTGGACGCGCTGATGAAGCTCGACCTGGCTGCGGGCGTTGACGTTCAGATCTCGGTTTAAGGAGGGCACCTGATATGTTGCGCTCTGGAGTAATCGCAAAGAAAGTCGGCATGACCCGGCTTTTCATGGAAGACGGACGGCAAGTGCCGGTGACCGTTCTTCAACTGGACAAACTGCAGGTTGTTGCTCAACGCACACCCGAAGCCCACGGCTATGCCGCGGTGCAACTGGGCGCGGGCACGGCCAAGGCCAAGCGGACCTCGAAAGCCATGCGTGGTCATTTCTCGGCTGCCAAGGTGGAGCCCAAGCGCAAGGTCGCTGAATTCCGCGTGGCCCCCGATGCAATGATCGCCGTGGGTGAGGAAATCACCGCGAACCATTACTTTGAGGGTCAGTTCGTAGACGTCTGCGGCACCTCGATCGGTAAAGGGTTTGCGGGCGCCATGAAACGCCACAACTTTGGCGGTCTGCGTGCCACGCACGGTGTGTCTATCAGCCACCGTTCGCACGGTTCGACCGGTCAGTGTCAGGATCCGGGCAAGGTTTTCAAAGGCAAGAAAATGGCTGGCCACATGGGCGCTGCGCGGGTGACCACGCAGAACCTGCAAGTGGTCAAGACCGATGCCGACCGTGGCCTGATCATGATCAAGGGCGCGGTACCGGGTTCCAAAGGGGGCTGGGTGACAGTCAAGGATGCGGTCAAGAAGCCGTTTCCGGAAAACGCCATTCTGCCCGCTGGTCTGAAATCGATGGCTGCTGAAGCCGAAAAAGCTGCTGAAGAAGCAGCTGCCGCAGCTGCGGCCGAAGCAGAAGCCGCCGCAGCCGCAGCCGCCGAAGCAGAACAGGCCGCACTTGAGGCCGCCGAGGCAGAAGAAGCCAAGGTAGATACGGTTGCCGAAGCGGAAGCCGCTGAAGCAGAGAAGAAGGAAGGCGACGAATGAAACTCGACGTGATCAAACTGGACGGCAAGAAGGCCGGCTCGGTCGATCTGGGCGAAGAGATCTTCGGCCTGGAACCGCGCGCGGATATCCTTCACCGTGTCGTCCGCTGGCAGCGCAACAACGCGCAAGCCGGTACACACAAAGTCAAAACCCGCTCAGAGGTCAACTATTCGACCAAGAAGATCTATCGCCAAAAAGGTACCGGTGGCGCACGCCACGGCGCCCGTTCGGCACCGATCTTTCGCGGTGGTGGCGTCTACAAGGGTCCGGTTGTCCGGTCCCACGGCCACGAGTTGACCAAAAAGTTCCGCAAGCTTGGCCTCAAGCACGCTCTGTCGGCCAAGATGGCGGCGGGCGAACTGGTGGTGATTGATGAACTGAAGTCAGCCGGCAAAACAGGTGCTCTGGCCAAACAGGTCAAGGATCTGGGCTGGAAGCGCGCGCTGATCATCGATGGGGCTGAGGTGAACGCTGATTTCGCCAAGGCGGCCCGCAACATCGAAGGTCTGGACGTGCTGCCGACCATGGGCGCAAACGTTTATGACATCCTCAAGCGTGACACACTGGTGATCACCAAGGCGGGTGTCGAAGCACTGGAGGCTCGGTTGAAATGAGCGCGAAGGCAGAACATTACGACGTGATCCGCAAGCCGATCATCACCGAAAAGGCCACCATGGCGTCCGAAAACGGCGCGGTTGTCTTTGAAGTGGCGATGGACAGCAACAAGCCGCAGATCAAGGAGGCCGTCGAGGCGCTCTTTGGTGTGAAGGTCAAAGCGGTCAACACCACGATCACTAAAGGCAAGGTCAAACGGTTCCGCGGCTCGACCGGACGCCGCAACCATGTGAAAAAGGCCTATGTGACTTTGGAAGAAGGCAACACGATCGACGTGACCACCGGTCTTTAATCTAGCGCCTGATTGAAATCTAGGAGGCCCTCGCATGTGCGGGGGCCTTTTTCATTTTTGACAAGGTCCGCTTTGAGCCTACGTCGACCGATGCTGCATGAAGCATGAACGGCGGCATTCGGTTGCCCCACTCATCCGACCCGTTTCTTGCTGTTTCGACGTGGTGCGTTCTAGAGGCGCATGAAACGGGTCGTTCTATCCTCGTTAAATTCACTAGGTGCCAAGGATGCAACTAATGAAAGGCAGGAGCATGGAACTCAAAGACAAAACGATAATCATCACGGGGGCGAGCAGCGGTATTGGCGCGGCAGCAGCACTGTTGTTTGCGCAAGAAGGCGCGAATGTTGTGCTTGGCGCAAGGCGCGACAAGGAGATGAACACCTTGGTCGGGCAAATCACGCAAAGCAATGGGAAAGCAGCCTACCTTGCTGGAGACGTTCAGGATGATGACTATGCAATGGCACTTGTCGCGTTGGCCGAGCAGCGTTTCGGCGGTCTTGATGGTGCTTTCAACAATGCAGGTATGATGGGTGAGATGGCCCCGATTCCTGCGATGGAAGTTCAGAATTGGCAATCTGTCGTTGCAACCAATCTCTCCAGTGCATTTTTTGCGGCCAAAGCGCAGCTTCCCGCGATGCAGAAACGGGGGGTGGATCGATGGTGTTTACAGGTACGTTTGTTGGGTTCAGCAACGGCGGTATGCCCGGTATGGGAGCCTATGCCGCATCCAAGGCAGGGTTGAACGGATTGGTGCAATCGCTGGCTTCTGAGCACGCAGCTCAAGGTATTCGCATCAACACGATTCTACCGGGAGGCACCAAAACGAATATGGCGGGCGACGATCCGGCTACGCACGAATTCATTGCTGGTTTGCATCCCGTGAAGCGGATGGCGGAGCCGAAAGAGATTGCTCAGGCCGCTCTGTTCTTACTGTCTGACCGATCAAGCTTCGTCACGGGCGCTCCGTTGGCAGTAGATGGCGGCATGGCTACCCGGTTGCTCTAAAGTTTTGCCGTTGGTCAGTGTTTGGCCAACGGCAGCAAAATCCGCAATGCAGTCTCTTGGGGCTTTGAGTAAATCGCGCGGCTTGCGTTGGGTGGTGTGAAATGCGCTAAAGGGCAGGATTTCTTGGCGCTAAGGCTTGACCCCCAGCATTCTCTCTCGTAAACGACCCCATCGGCCAAGCCCCGGATTCGTCCGGGGCTTAGCTATTGTTCGTAAGAACGCCAAAGCCGGGGACCTTCGGGGCCCTATACCCTGGGTGGCCAAGCCGCCCAATCACATAGGCAGAACAGGTTTCTGCCGTTTGCTAAACGGAAGACAGAAAGCATGGCACTCAAGTCGTATAAGCCAACGACGCCGGGCCAGCGCGGGCTGGTGCTGATCGACCGTTCGGAGCTGTGGAAAGGACGCCCTGTCAAAGCCCTCACCGAGGGTCTGACGAAATCGGGTGGCCGGAACAACACCGGACGTATCACATCACGCCGACGCGGTGGTGGGGCAAAACGCCTCTACCGGATCGTTGATTTCAAACGGAACAAATTCGACGTGGCGGCCACCGTCGAGCGGATCGAATATGACCCGAACCGGACCGCGTTCATCGCCCTCGTTAAATACGAAGACGGTGAGCAAGCCTACATCCTGGCACCTCAGCGTCTGGCTGTGGGTGACAAGGTCATCGCCGCCGCCAAGGCGGACATCAAGCCGGGCAATGCAATGCCATTCGCCGGCATGCCCATCGGTACCATCGTTCACAATATCGAGCTCAAGCCCGGCAAAGGCGGTCAGATCGCCCGTGCGGCTGGCACATATGCTCAGTTCGTGGGTCGTGATGGTGGCTACGCTCAAATCCGTCTGAGCTCGGGCGAACTGCGTCTTGTGCGTCAGGAATGCATGGCAACTGTTGGTGCCGTGTCGAATCCCGACAACTCGAACCAGAACTACGGTAAAGCGGGCCGCATGCGCCACAAGGGCATCCGCCCATCGGTGCGTGGTGTGGTCATGAACCCGATCGATCACCCTCATGGTGGTGGTGAAGGCCGGACTTCGGGTGGTCGTCACCCTGTTACACCTTGGGGTAAACCCACCAAAGGCGCACGTACCCGCAACAAGAACAAGGCGTCGCAGAAGCTGATCATCCGCTCGCGTCACGCCAAGAAGAAGGGCCGCTAACACATGGCACGTTCTGTATGGAAAGGCCCCTTTGTGGATGCTTATGTGCTTAAGAAAGCCGAAGCATCGCGCGAAAGCGGGCGTAATGAAGTCATCAAAATCTGGTCGCGCCGCTCGACGATCCTGCCCCAGTTCGTGGGTTTGACGTTTGGCGTCTATAACGGCCGGAAACATATCCCCGTCAACGTCAGCGAAGACATGATTGGTCAGAAGTTCGGCGAATACAGCCCAACCCGCACCTATTACGGTCATGCCGCCGACAAAAAAGCGAAGCGGAAGTAAGTCATGGGCAAGGAAAAGAACCCCCGCCGCGTGGCAGACAACGAAGCAATGGCAAAACTGCGCATGCTCCGTACAAGCCCGCAGAAACTGAACCTTGTGGCCGCAATGATCCGTGGCAAGAAGGTTGAAAAGGCGCTGACCGATCTGACGTTTTCGAACAAGCGGATCGCGGAAGACGTGAAGAAATGTCTTCAGTCTGCCATCGCCAATGCTGAAAACAACCACAACCTGGATGTGGACGAACTGATCGTGGCCGAAGCCTATGTGGGCAAAAACCTGGTCATGAAGCGTGGTCGTCCTCGGGCCCGGGGCCGGTTTGGCGCGCTGCGCAAGCCGTTCTCTGAGCTGACAATCAAGGTCCGTGAAATCGAGGAGCAAGCCTGATGGGTAACAAAGTAAATCCGATTGGCATGCGCCTGCAGGTGAACCGCACCTGGGACAGCCGCTGGTACGCCGACACCAAGGACTATGGCAATCTGTTGCTTGAGGACATCGCGATCCGCGAGTTCATCAACAAAGAGTGCAAACAGGCCGGTGTCAGTCGTATCATCATCGAACGTCCCCACAAGAAGTGCCGTGTGACCATTCATACCGCGCGTCCGGGTGTGATCATTGGCAAAAAAGGTGCGGACATCGAAGGTCTGCGTCGTAAGATTGCCGCGATGACCGACAGCGAGTTGCACCTCAACATCGTCGAAGTGCGCAAGCCTGAGCTGGATGCCGCCCTGGTGGGTGAAAGCATTGCACAACAGCTCGAGCGTCGTGTGTCGTTCCGTCGTGCGATGAAGCGCGCGGTTCAGAACGCCATGCGCATGGGTGCATTGGGCATCCGGGTCAACGTCGCGGGCCGCCTTGGTGGTGCCGAGATCGCCCGAACCGAATGGTACCGCGAGGGCCGTGTGCCTTTGCACACCCTGCGTGCCGATATCGATTATGCCAATGTCGAAGCGACGACACCTTATGGCATCATCGGCATCAAGGTCTGGATCTTCAAGGGTGAGATCATGGAGCACGATCCAAGTGCGCGTGATCGCAAAGCCCAGGAACTCCAGGATGGTCCCGCGCCCCGTGGCGCCGGCGGCCGTCGTTAAGGAGAGATTAGATGCTACAGCCAAAACGCACTAAATTCCGCAAGCAGTTCAAAGGCCGTATCCACGGTCTGGCCAAAGGCGGTTCGGACCTGAACTTCGGCACATACGGCCTGAAGGCAACCACGCCAGAGCGTGTCACTGCCCGTCAGATCGAAGCTGCACGTCGTGCCATGACGCGTCACATGAAACGTCAGGGCCGTGTCTGGATCCGGATCTTCCCCGATCTGCCTGTTACCTCGAAGCCAACCGAAGTTCGGATGGGTAAGGGTAAAGGCTCGGTCGATTTCTGGGCGGCCAAGGTCAAGCCGGGTCGGATCATGTTCGAGATCGACGGCGTGAACGAAGCCGTTGCGATGGAGGCCCTGCGCCTTGCCGCGATGAAACTGCCGGTCAAAACCCGCGTCGTGGTCCGCGAGGACTGGTAAGCGGGCAGAAGCCTTTTTCGGTCTTCGCTGACTAATCAAACCCCCGCCGGGAGACTGGCGGGGGTTTTTTGGTGCCGGGGCGGAGCCCGAACGCGGCTTGACTTTTTTCCCTTCTGCGTTTGTCTGGTTTGAGTCCAAAGAAGGCGCAGCTAAAAGGGCGAGCGACGGACCGTGGGGTGGCGCCGTACGGTATCAGCCTGTCACTTTATCGCAGCCAACCTCGTCCAATCTCTCTGGCATACGCAACCTCTGAGAAGCGCCAGCCCGTCCGGACGGTCCGGCGCTCGCCCGGCGCCTGCGGCTTGATTCCGGGCGGGGTGTGACTTCAGAAGGCGGCTTTGTTCTCATAGTCGCCCAAGACGGCTTTGCGCTCATTGCAGACATCCAATTGCGCAACTAAAATGCTCATCCAAGATTTAAGGGAGATGGGATTGCCGTTGTTTCACTACATTTTAAAGTGTGAGGATGACACCAGGGCTACTAAACTGAGAAAGAGCAACCCTCAAGGTTGGCTGCTTGAAGCGGTGGAAGCCACGTTTCCTGAAATAGCGTTGCGGCGCGCGGGCGACATCCGGCGACTTCGACTAAAAAGAGTTGAAGGATGCAAAGAAACGTGGAGAGCAAAACTCGATGACGACCCAAGTGATTTATACATCCACGTGAGCAAGGCTTGAAAGTTAACGTCGTCCACAACGCGGCATTCGTCTTGCCTCGCCAAAAGAGAACGCCTGAGGTATTGCTCAGGTCATGCCCAAGATCGATTCACTTTTTGTCACCCGTCTTTATCGCGCCGCTCTGTCGGAGTTGGGAGACGCACCTGATCAGGCCGAGCTTGAGGCGTCATGCTATTCCATTGCCGAGGATGACGCGGCGGGGCAAGCGTGGTGTGAGGAAAACGGGTACCCGGGCTATACATCATATGCCTCTCTGACGGATCTCGGCTGGCGGTTTCCGATCTTTGCTGACCTGGTGAAAATTCTGGATACGCACGTTTCGACCTTCGCTGAGGATCTGGCTTTTGATCTGGATGGGCGGGACCTCAAGCTGGAGGATATCTGGATCAACATCCTGCCTGAAGGTGGCAGTCACGCGAGCCATATCCACCCGCATTCGGTCATTTCCGGCACGACATATGTCGCCATGCCAGACGGCGCCAGTGCGCTGAAACTGGAGGACCCGCGGTCAGCAATGATGATGGCTGCACCCGCCCGCGTAAAAGACGCGCCCGAAGAACTGCGCAGCTTTGTTTATGTTACCCCGACGGTGGGCGATGTGCTTTTGTGGGAAAGCTGGCTACGCCACGAAGTGCCGATGAATATGTCCGAAAATGAGCGGATAAGCGTCAGTTTCAATTACGCCTGGGCGTGATTTAACTTGCATATTCGACAGATGTGGCGCATGACGCCCTTGCTTACGTTCTTCTTTTTCGACCTTCTGTCTCCCTTAACACCGGCGCTCAGTCCTTCGATCCAGACCAACCACGCCGGGCTGTCGCACTCACGCGGACAGCGTTTATAGGAGACTACGGATATGGCCAATGGCACCGTAAAATGGTTCAACGCAACAAAAGGCTTCGGCTTCATCGCACCTGAAGGTGGCGGCAAAGACGTGTTTGTACACATCTCGGCCGTTGAGCGCGCTGGTCTGACCGGCCTTGCCGACGATCAGAAAGTGACTTTCGACGTGGAAGCTGGCCGTGATGGCCGCGAGTCAGCATCGAACCTGGCGCTCGCCTAACTCGACCTGATCTGAATTCGCACGCGGCGTCGGGGAAACCCGGCGCCGTTTGTTTTTTTGGTATGCGAATACTTGTTGCGATGGATTGTAAAGGAAAGACAATTTCATCCGTGCATTTACCATTGCAACCGAAAGTTTGATTGAAGGGCGCGGGCCGCTGGATCGGGTGAGGCCCTCTGCACCCAAGTGCTCATGTTTCCACGCGAATTCGGCGTTTTTGCCGCACATGGAAACTTATCCCTTGCCCTCTCAAACCGCCTCCCTTATACGGCCCCATCTGATGAATCTCGGGTGACCGGGATTCGTCTTGTTTTACATTGATCCACCAGGTCTCGGGTTACCCTGAACCAATGTCAGGGGCTTGCTGGTGTTTTGAGAGAAGGAAAAAGGCGAATGAACGCCCAGGAACTACGTGATAAAACGCCTGATCAGCTCCGCGATGAGTTGGTGGCTCTGAAGAAAGAACAGTTCAACCTGCGCTTTCAGTCGGCCACGAACCAGCTGGAAAACCCCGCACGCATGCGCCAGGCGCGCCGTGACGCGGCCCGTGTGCTGACCATCTTGAACGAAAAAGCTGCGGACGCAGCCAAAGACGCTGAATAAGGAGCCATATCGATGCCCAAGCGTATCCTGACTGGCACCGTGACCAGCAATGCCAACGAACAAACAGTAACCGTATCGGTTGAACGTCGCTTCAAGCACCCGGTTCTGGCCAAAACGATCCGTAAGTCC
The DNA here is from genome assembly GCF_055693585.1 of Roseovarius sp. JB2-10. Lineage (NCBI taxonomy): Bacteria > Pseudomonadati > Pseudomonadota > Alphaproteobacteria > Rhodobacterales > Roseobacteraceae > Roseovarius > Roseovarius sp. JB2-10. The sequence continues at coordinate 1,838,016 of NZ_CM146337.1, forward strand.
AAGAAATATCGGGCTCACGACGAGAAGAACGCTTTCAAGGTCGGTGACCAAGTCCGCATCATCGAATGCGCACCGAAATCGAAAACGAAACGCTGGGAGGTTCTGGAGGCGTAAGCCTTTGAGCCTTTCGGTTTAATCGAAACCCTGGGGACAAGGCAATGAAGCCCCCAAAGGTCGGGAGAAACCATATGATCCAGATGCAGACCAATCTGGATGTTGCTGACAATAGCGGCGCGCGCCGTGTTCAGTGCATCAAGGTCCTGGGTGGTTCCAAGCGTAAATACGCATCCGTCGGCGACGTTATCGTTGTCTCGGTCAAGGAAGCCATCCCACGCGGTCGCGTAAAGAAAGGGGACGTCCGCAAGGCCGTTGTCGTACGCACCGCCAAAGAAGTCCGTCGTGAAGATGGCACAGCAATCCGCTTTGACCGTAACGCCGCCGTGATCCTGAGCAACTCAGGTGAGCCGGTCGGTACCCGTATCTTCGGGCCGGTTGTTCGCGAATTGCGTGGCAAGAACTTCATGAAGATCATTTCACTTGCCCCGGAGGTGCTGTGATATGGCTGCGAAACTGAAAAAAGGTGATGAGGTCATCGTCCTGTCCGGCAAGGACAAGGGCAAGAAAGGCACCATCGCATCCGTCGACCCAAGCGCCGGCAAGGCCGTTGTGGACGGGGTGAACATGGCTGTGCGCCACACCAAGCAAAGCCAGTCGAGCCAGGGCGGCCGCATCCCCAAAGCGATGCCGGTTGACCTGAGCAATCTGGCCTTTCTGGACAAGAACGGCAAAGCAACCCGCGTCGGCTTCAAAATGGACGGCGACAAGAAAGTGCGTTTTGCCAAGACCACGGGGGACGTGATCGATGCTTGATACTGCAAACTACACCCCGCGGATGAAAACCGCCTATCGTGAGACGATCCGTCCCGCGATGAAAGAAGAGTTCGGCTACAAGAACGACATGATGATCCCACGTCTGGACAAGATCGTTCTGAACATCGGCTGTGGTGCCGAAGCGGTGAAAGACAGCAAGAAAGCCAAATCAGCCCAGGAAGACCTGAGCACGATTGCCGGCCAACATGCTGTGATCACCAAAGCCCGCAACTCGATCGCTGGTTTCCGGGTTCGTGAAGACATGCCGATGGGCGCGAAGGTTACCCTGCGCGGCAACCGGATGTATGAATTCATCGACCGGCTGACCACCATCGCGATGCCCCGTATCCGCGACTTCCGCGGCGTATCGGGCAAATCGTTCGATGGGCGTGGCAACTATGCCATGGGCATCAAGGAACACATCGTTTTCCCCGAGATCAACTTCGACAAGGTCGACGAGATCTGGGGCATGGATGTCATCATCGCAACCACGGCGCAAACCGACGCTGAAGCCAAGGCGCTGTTGAAGCATTTCAACATGCCCTTCAACAGCTGAGCGGCGGGAGGAAAGACTTATGGCTAAAAAAGCAATGATCGAACGCGAGAAGAAGCGCCAGAAGCTGGTTGAAAAGTATGCTGCCAAGCGTGCTGCGCTCAAAGAGATCGTGAATGACGAAGCCAAGCCTATGGAAGAGCGTTTCCGCGCCTCCCTGAAGCTGGCGAAACTGCCGCGCAACAGCTCGGCCACCCGGCTGCACAACCGTTGTCAGCTGACCGGTCGTCCACATGCGTATTACCGCAAACTCAAGGTTTCACGGATCGCGCTGCGCGAGCTTGGCTCGAACGGCCAGGCCCCCGGCCTCGTGAAATCCAGCTGGTAAGGGAGATTTGATATGAATGATCCTATCGGCGATATGCTGGCCCGTATCCGCAACTGCCAAATGCGCGGTAAATCCACCGTCATGATGCCTGCCTCGAAAATGCGCACACGCGTTCTCGATGTTCTGGCGGACGAAGGATATATCCGTGGCTATGAGGCGACCACCGGCAAGGATGGTCACCCTGCGATCGAAGTCAGCTTGAAATATTTCGAAGGCGAGCCTGTCATTCGCGAAATGAAACGGGTCTCCAAACCCGGTCGTCGCGTTTACCTGAGCGTCAATGACATCCCCGTTGTCCGTCAGGGCCTGGGCGTGTCGATTGTCTCTACGTCGAAAGGCGTGATGTCGGATGCAAGTGCCCGTAGCCAGAATGTTGGCGGCGAAGTGCTCTGCACCGTATTCTAAGGGGGCTTTGAAATGTCTCGTATCGGAAAACAACCCGTTGCATTGCCAAGTGGCGTGACTGCGTCTCTCTCAGGTCAGACCATCGAGGTCAAAGGCCCGAAAGACACGCAGAGCTTTACCGCCACCGACGATGTCACACTGACCGTTGAAAACGATCAGGTCACCGTGACACCGCGCGGCAAATCCAAACGTGCGCGCCAACAGTGGGGCATGACCCGCACCGTGATCGCGAACATGGTTCAAGGCTGCAACGAAACGTTCAAGAAAGAGCTTGAGATCCGCGGCGTGGGTTATCGGGCAACGGTTCAGGGCAATATTGTCAAACTGAACCTTGGTCTGAGCCATGACGTGGATTTTGAAGTACCTGCTGGAGTGACTGTGACGGCCCCCAAACAGACCGAACTGGTCGTTGAGGGCACGAACAAGCAACTCGTCGGTCAGGTCGCGGCCAACATCCGCGACTGGCGTCGCCCCGAGCCCTACAAGGGCAAAGGCATTCGCTACAAGGACGAGTATATCTTCCAGAAGGAAGGCAAGAAGAAGTAAGGACGCGATAAAATGGCAAACAGCAAAAGAACACTGTTCCTTAAGCGCCGCCTGCGCGTTCGGAACAAACTTCGCAAGGTCAATGCGGGCCGTGTACGCCTCAGCGTTCACCGCTCGTCGAAGAACATCAGCGCTCAGCTGATCGATGACGTCAACGGCGTGACACTGGCCTCGGCCTCGACCCTTGAAAAGGGCCTGGGTTTGGTTGGTAAAAACAACGTCGAAGCGGCCACGAAAGTGGGTGCCGAGATTGCGAAGCGCGCCAAGAAGGCCGGGGTAAGCGAAGCTTATTTCGACCGTGGCGGTTTCCTCTTTCACGGTAAGGTCAAGGCCGTTGCCGACGCCGCCCGTGAAGGTGGTTTGAAAATCTAAAACAGCGCAGGTGGCCCGCATCTGGGCCACCTCGATGATCCGGGAGCTTCATGCTCACTGGGATCGAGACAAACGAGGCGCCAAGCGCCACATTGAAAGGACGCCATCATGGCAAGAGATGACAACCGCCGCGGAGGTCGCGATCGCGACGAAGCGCCGGAATTCGCCGATCGTTTGGTTGCAATCAACCGCGTATCGAAAACAGTTAAAGGCGGTAAGCGCTTTGGCTTCGCTGCTCTGGTCGTTGTTGGCGACCAAAAGGGCCGCGTCGGTTTCGGCAAGGGTAAAGCCAAAGAGGTGCCCGAGGCGATCCGCAAGGCAACAGAACAAGCCAAGCGCCAGATGATCCGTGTGCCGCTGCGCGAAGGCCGTACGCTGCACCACGACATCGAAGGCCGTCACGGCGCCGGTAAAGTGGTCATGCGTACCGCCCCAACCGGTACCGGTATCATCGCCGGTGGTCCGATGCGGGCTGTGTTTGAGATGCTGGGTGTACAGGACGTTGTGGCCAAATCAATCGGCTCGCAGAACCCCTACAACATGATCCGCGCCACGCTGAACGGCCTTGGCCGCGAAGCCAGCCCGCGCATGGTAGCTCAACGCCGTGGTAAGAAGGTTGCCGACATCCTCAAAAAAGATGACGCACCGGCTGCCCCTGCCGAAGCTGAAGCGTAAGGAGAGCGACCAATGGCAAAGACTATCGTCGTCAAACAGATCGGTTCCCCGATCCGCCGTCCGGGCAAACAGCGTCAGACGCTGATCGGTTTGGGTCTGAACAAGATGCACAAAACCCGCGAGCTGGAAGACACCCCAGCCGTGCGCGGCATGATCGCTAAGATCCCGCATATGGTTGAGATCGTCGAGGAAAAGGGGTGAGCGCCGACTAGGAAATCATCCAGCGGATGATTTCAGGTGCGAACGGGCGGAGCCCCGGCCTTGCAAAATAGAGCACCCCGGCCAGAAATGGCTGGGGTTTTTTCGTGAGGAGGTTTGAGTGACCGAACTATTATCAGAAACGGAAATTGCCGTTCGCGACTTGAAACGGTTGATTCATTCGGTACCCGATGAAGTGTTATGGCAAATCGCTACGGCGGACAGTCATGCAGACACCTACGAGCGCCAACAACACTTTTCGGCGCTCAAGAAGCTCATCGAAGAACAGGCTTGTGAAGTTATGGATGATGAAATGTACTGGTACCCTTTGGAAGCTATTGAACTTAGGGCTCATGTATATGCGCCCGACTGCGAAGAGGCGTTTGCAGTTTCTACGGCTTTGTTGCTGATTGATGACATCAAAAGAGATCACATGGACTACATGGACTTCCGTATGAGAAGCATTGGCATAGCAACTTACGAAAAACTTCCGACTCACCTAGCTCAACCTCTGCTGAAGGGTATCGCTGTGTTGCAAAGACGGTTTTCCGAAGATAAATTTTCGTGTTCTCTACAGCTTCCTGCCAAATGAATTGGCTCCGCCCAGCTTGCCCGGGCAGCGCCCGACCCTCCACACCGAAGGGCGCTTTTGCGACGTTTCACATGGAATAAACGTTAGCGGAATTGGCGACGAGATCGCGGAGAAACAACGTTTTGGGCGCCCACCCAGGGTCGGGCGCTGCCCTGTGTTGTTATGTGGGATGTCTAAGCGTGGGAATTTGCCCAATCAACGCACATCCAAGCGTGTCCTGCAGTGCTTCGGCCAGTTCATCCACAGTTTCCGTCGATACATAGGTGCCACCGGTACCATCACTGAGGCATTTGGCGACGGACGCGCCATCGGAATAGATGCCCGCCTCCGGGCTGTCCCAGGCAAACGGGTCAGCGACAACGCGAAATCCGATGACATGGATCGTAAGATCCAGCGCCGAAAGGGCCAATTCCTTGCCCGTTGCACAGGGGCGCCCGCCACAGGTTTCATTGCCATCCGTCACCAGAACGACAATGGCCGGTTTGGACCGGTATTCCAGCACGTCGGCCGCCTTGCGCACAGAGGCGGTCAGGGGGGTCAGGCCGTTGGGATCAACCGTGTCAATTGTGTCGATGATCCTCTGTCCCGCATCCCGGACCGGCGCGAAACGCAGGTTGACGCCCTCACACGACCCTTCCGGGCCAGGCCCGTAAACCAGAAGCCCGATGCGCCGGATTGGCGCGATCTGGGGCATGGCACGGCGGATGGCCTCGCGGGCGTCGTCAATGCGGGTTGGGGCGCTTAAATCAAACCCCACCTCGGCCATGGATCCCGATCCATCAAAGACCAGCATGGCATCCGCAGCGCAGCCTGACGATGCACCGGCAGGGGGCGGCGCCCCCGCAACAAGCGAGAGTGCCAGTGCTGCGCACAGACATGCCGCAGATCGGTTGGGAACGGTTTTCATACCCCAAGTCTGGCACTAGAGTGCCTTGAAAAGCAATGAAAGGACCGTGCGATGTTCATCAAATCCCTGTCAAAGACGATCGACACGCCTGACCATGTGACCGGCGAAGGCTTTGAAAGTCGGCGGTTGCTGTTGGCACGTGATGGGCTGGGTTATTCCTTCCACGATACAATCGTCAAAAAGGGCAGCACGCAGGTTCTGGAATACAAAAACCACGTCGAGACCAACTATTGCATCGAAGGCGAGGGAGAGGTGGAAGAGGTGGCGACCGGGCGCATCTGGCCGTTGGGGCCCGGCACGATGTATGTGCTGGACCAGCATGACGCGCATATCATTCGTGCCACGAAAAGCGATCTGCGTTTCATTTGCGTCTTCACGCCCGCCCTGACGGGTCATGAAAAACATGACGCAGATGGCAGTTATGCGGCGCCGGAATAAGAAGATTGCGCTGCTTTCTCGCGATTGACCGTGCGATAGGTTTCTCTCTGGCCCAAAAGAACGGCCAAGACGATCGCGCCGTTCAAAGAGAAAAGATAGAGCGGGTATGCCAGGATCACCGGATCAAATTTCCCAACCGCCAAAATTGCGAAAACGGATGCGATACATGAGCAGCCCCAAGTCGACAGCGTTTCGCTTGCAGGGTCGAGATACGCTTTGCGAATGGTTACGACCCCGCCCAACAGGCTGATTGTGATGGTGATGGCCAAGGCATAGATTGCAGTGCTTGTCAGATACCACGCTACCAGTCCGCCCGCTGCAAGCAGCAGGACAATGACATCCTGACGATTGAGAAACCCGCCGACACCGAGCCAGATGGACAGCAGGAACACGGTGATCGTGCCGCTGACCTGCACGCCGGCAAACCACAGAGAATTGGAGGCCCCTTCATAGAGCTGCGAAAAGAAGGCAATAGAGCCCAATACCGACCAGATGAGCCATGAGGCACGTTGAGGTTGCGTGCGCTTGAGCAGCGTGTCGCGGATATAGGGCAGATAGGCAACGGTCGAGAGAGAGGCGGAGATCAGCCCAAAAAGGGCCAGAGGAGAGGCGAAAAAATCCGTCAAAGAAATAGTCCTGATATTAGGGGGTATTCGTAAATTGCAGGGCGGAAAAAGCCGTGCGGAAGGTGATTTGAAATTGGGCCTCTCTTGATGTCTCTATGCGACAAATCTGCGATGAAAAGTTGCCCTAGCGTAAGTCTGGATTTCCTTACCTTTTTCCCAACGGGCTGATTGGCACACCAAGGGATCGCGAGATGTCTTGCATCGTGCTTCGGTTGGGTCTATACGCCCCCGGTGGTCTCTCAGGCCATGGATTCAAAAATCAAGAAATGCCGTGGTTGACCCGTTACGCTTCGGGGGTCACATCCGGCTTAGGAGAAGCGAAATGAAACTGAATGAACTGCGTGACAATCCAGGCGCCACCAAGAAACGGAAGCGCGTTGGTCGTGGCCCGGGCTCGGGCATGGGTAAAACCGGTGGCCGTGGTATCAAAGGTCAGAAATCCCGTTCGGGTGTGGCAATCGGCGGTTACGAAGGCGGGCAAATGCCGCTCTATCAACGCCTGCCAAAGCGTGGCTTCAACAAGCCAAACCGCAAGCAATTTGCCGTTGTAAACCTGGGCCTGATCCAGAAATTCATCGACGCCAAGAAGCTTGATGCGAAAAAAGCCATCACCGAAGATGTGCTGCTCGAGAATGGCATTATCCGCCGCAAATTGGACGGCGTGCGTGTCCTCGCCAAGGGCGAAATCAGCGCAAAAGTGAAGCTGGAAGTCACCGGTGCGTCCAAATCTGCCGTCGAAGCGGTGGAAAAAGCGGGCGGTTCGCTGACAGTCACATCCGCGCCTGCGGCTGAATAAGAGGTTGTGAGAGGCGCCCCCGCGCCTTACATACTCCTTTAAGTTTTCCATTTGACGCCGCCCGAGCTGGAAAACAGCTTGAGGCGGCGTTGATTTTAGAGAGAGACCGCGAATGGTATCTGCAGCAGAGCAAATGGCCGCCAACACCAGCTGGTCGGCACTTGGCAAGGCAACCGATCTTCGCAATCGCATCCTTTTCACGCTTGGTTTGCTGATCGTTTATCGTCTGGGCACCTATATTCCGGTGCCGGGGATCGATGGGGCCGAACTGCGCGCCTTCATGGAACAAGCCTCGCAAGGCATCGGTGGTATCCTGTCGATGTTTACGGGCGGTGCTTTGGGCCGGATGGGCATTTTTGCCCTCGGGATCATGCCTTACATCAGCGCCTCGATCATCGTGCAGTTGATGACGGCCATGGTGCCAAAGCTCGAACAGCTGAAGAAAGAAGGCGAACAGGGCCGCAAGAAAATCAACCAATACACCCGATACGGGACGGTGTTTCTGGCGACGTTGCAATCCTACGGTATGGCGGTCAGCTTGCAATCCGGCGGGTTGGCAACCGATCCGGGCATGTTCTTTATTGTCTCGTGCATGATCACCCTTGTGGGTGGCACGATGTTCCTGATGTGGCTGGGTGAGCAGATCACCGCACGCGGCGTCGGCAACGGTATCTCACTGATCATCTTCGTCGGCATCATCGCCGAACTTCCTGCCGCTCTGGCGCAGTTTTTTGCCAGTGGCCGCAGCGGTGCGATCAGCCCTGCTGTGATCATCGGTGTGATGATCCTGGTGGTTGTCACGATCGCCTTCGTGGTGTTCATGGAACGCTCTCTGCGCAAAATCCACATTCAGTATCCGCGCCGTCAGGTGGGGATGAAGGTCTATGATGGCGGCTCCAGCCACCTGCCGGTCAAGGTGAACCCGGCGGGCGTGATCCCTGCGATCTTTGCCAGCTCGCTCTTGCTGTTGCCGATCACGATCAGCACATTCTCGGGCAACCAGACAAGCCCGCTGATGTCCACGGTTCTGGCCTATTTCGGACCGGGTCAGCCGCTCTACCTTTTGTTCTTTACGCTGATGATCGTGTTCTTCGCGTATTTCTATACCTACAACGTGTCGTTCAAACCGGAAGAGGTAGCGGAAAACCTGAAGAACCAAAGCGGGTTTGTACCGGGCGTCCGTCCGGGCAAGAAAACCGCAGAGTATCTGGAATACGTGGTCACCCGTGTTCTGGTGTTGGGTTCGGCCTATCTGGCGGCGGTTTGTTTGCTGCCGGAAATCCTGCGCAGCCAGCTGCAAATCCCGTTCTATTTCGGCGGTACGTCTGTTCTGATTGTGGTTTCCGTGACAATGGATACAATCCAGCAGGTTCAGTCGCACCTTCTGGCGCATCAATATGAGGGTCTGATTGAAAAATCACAGCTCAGCGGTAAAGGCCGCAAGCGTGCGCGCAGGAAAGGGACATCTCGCCGATGAACATTATTCTTCTTGGACCACCGGGTGCCGGAAAAGGCACGCAAGCGCATCTTCTGGTCGAAGCGCGCAACATGATCCAGCTTTCAACCGGCGATATGCTGCGTGAAGCCAAGGACAGTGGGACCGAGATGGGTAAGGTTGTGGCCGATGTTATGGCGCGCGGCGATCTGGTCACCGATGAGATCGTGATTGGCCTCATCCGCGAGAAATTGCAGGGCGACAAGCAGGGCGGGTTCATCTTTGATGGCTTCCCCCGGACGCTGGCACAGGCCGATGCCTTGGCGGAGTTGCTGGAAGATACCGGCGAAACGCTCGACAAGGTCGTGGCGATGGAAGTCAATGATGACGCCCTAGTGGCCCGGATCACCGCCCGCTCGACCTGTGGCGGGTGTGGCGCTGTCTACAACGATATCACCAAGCCGATCCCGGCAGATGGCAAATGCGCGAATTGCGGCAGCACCGAATTCAAGCGCCGCGCCGATGACAACGAAGAAAGCCTCAAGAACCGGCTGATGGAATACTACAAGAAAACCTCGATGCTGATCGGCTATTACCACGCCAAGGGAAATCTCGGTTGGGTCGACGGCTTGGGCGAAATCGACGAGGTGCATGCGGAGATCAATGCCACTTTGGACGGCTGATACGGTCAAAAACCGCTTATTGTAGTCTTGATGGGGTCGCGGCAAATCGCCGGGGCCCTTTTTCATTTAAATACCGTGGGTTCCGTTCTGGTGCAGTACGGATCAAGCCAAATCAGGGCTGTATCTCACCCAGGCAATACCCAGGGCACCATGACCTGATCCAGCGGCAAGATCGACCACAACGGGCATAAATGCTAAGGTAGGACATTATTTTAGAAAGCAATTTTGATATCTGACAGGAGAATTGTTTTGAAACGTATTCGTTTATTTCTTGGTTTGGCAGTGTTGTTCCTGAACCCAATCGCCGCCAGCGCCGCCACGCTCGATTTCTTTTTCATCGCCAGTATAGGTTTTCGGTCTGGTCCGTACGTCGCTGACCCGCCCATCGCGAATTTTGCGCCATTCACAGGCAACCTGCGGGTCGAGTATGATGGTGATCCAGACACGCTCTCGGTTGTCTCGGCCGATATGACCATAGGCGGGTTCTCCTATGCGACGACTAATTCCAGTAACCTGACGACCTTTGTTGTGAACGATACAGCGATAAACCCGGCTGGCCCGACGGATTTCCTCCGGCTGAGGTTGGACAACATCACCGGTCCCGATCTTGACGGGCTGTCGCCGCTGATGTTCGAGTTTCGTTTCAACGATTTTTCGCAAACAATGTTTGCAAGTGATATGCCGACGGTCGAAGAGTTTCTTGCGATGCCGAGTTTCAATGGCGACATGTCAATCAGATGGGGGGACGAGACAACCATTGGTGTATATGGCGGTTCCATCGATCTGTTTATTGCCACAAACCTGACGCCGCCCTCGGTTGTCCCATTGCCATCCAGCCTGGGGTTTCTTGCTACTGCGCTTGGAGGATTTGGCCTGTTCCGGCGCAGGTATCGGGGATAAAGTGTCATGTAGAACCGGGTATTAAAAACCGTTGGGTTCGCGGTGATACGACCCATTGGCTGTGACGGAAGCGAAAATCCTTGACACGGGCTTGACGGGCCGGGCGATTCCTCATACTCACCACCATCTCGCATGAGAATTGATTCTGATTTGGGTCGCGCCCAAAGACGGATCAGATCATAGAAATTCAGCTGCGGCCCGGAGCGAAAACGCCTCGGGCCTACGTTGTGAAAAAAGGTTCTGGAGCTACGGAACCGCAACGAAAGGAAAAGACACGTGGCACGTATTGCCGGCGTAAACCTCCCGACCAACAAACGGGTCCCAATCGCCCTGACATATATCACCGGAATTGGCCATTCGACCGCCAAGGCCATCTGCGAAGCCGTAAAGATCGACGAAACCCGTCGCGTCAATGAGCTGAGCGATGCCGAGGTTCTGGCCGTTCGCGAACATATTGATGCCAACCTGAACGTCGAAGGCGACCTGCGCCGTGAGACGCAGATGAACATCAAACGCCTGATGGATCTGGGCTGTTACCGTGGCCTGCGCCATCGTCGTAACCTGCCAGTCCGCGGTCAGCGCACCCACACAAACGCACGTACCCGCAAAGGCCCCGCAAAGGCCATTGCCGGTAAGAAGAAATAAGGGAGGGCTGATCAATGGCACGCGATACCAAACGCACCAAAAAGAAGGTCTCCAAGAACATCGCCACAGGCGTTGCTCATGTAAACTCTTCGTTCAACAACACAAAGATCCTGATCTCGGACGTGCAAGGCAATGCCATCGCATGGTCTTCCGCAGGCACCATGGGTTTCAAAGGCTCGCGCAAATCCACCCCTTACGCGGCTCAGATGGCCGCCGAGGATGCGGGCCGCAAGGCACAAGAGCATGGCATGCGCACGCTGGAAGTCGAAGTGCAGGGCCCGGGTTCTGGCCGCGAAAGCGCATTGCGCGCGCTGGCGGCTGTTGGGTTCAACATCACGTCGATCCGTGATGTGACACCGATTGCACATAATGGCTGCCGCCCGCCGAAACGTCGCCGGGTCTGAGCTATTCCTACCTTTGGGGCTGCGTGTTTTCACACGGCCCCAATTCGTCATTTTAACCTCGGGCGTTCCGCCTTTTTGGACATGAGGGCTGAACAGGAATGGAGGGACATATGATCCACAAAAATTGGGCTGAACTGATCAAGCCAACGCAGTTGGAGATCAAACCGGGCAATGACCCGATCCGCCAGGCAACTGTTGTGGCCGAACCGCTGGAGCGTGGTTTTGGTCTGACATTGGGCAACGCGCTGCGCCGCGTTTTGCTGTCGTCGCTGCAAGGCGCGGCCATCACCAGTGTGCAAATCGACAACGTTCTGCACGAGTTCTCATCCGTTGCGGGCGTTCGCGAAGACGTCACTGACGTTGTTCTGAATCTCAAGGGCGTAAGCCTGCGCATGGAAATCGAAGGGCCTAAGCGTCTGTCGATCAATGCCAAGGGCCCCGGTGTTGTCACAGCGGGTGACATCTCGGAAAGCGCGGGCATCGAGATCCTGAACAAGGATCACGTAATTTGCCACCTTGATGAGGGCGCAGACCTGTTCATGGAACTGACCGTGAACCAGGGCAAAGGTTACGTTGCTGCCGACAAGAACAAGCCAGAGGATGCGCCGATTGGCCTGATCCCGGTGGATGCGATCTATTCGCCGATCAAGAAAGTCAGCTATGACGTGCAGCCGACCCGTGAAGGTCAGGTGCTGGACTATGACAAGCTGACCATGAAGGTCGAAACCGACGGTTCGATCACACCCGATGATGCCGTGGCCTATGCCGCGCGGATCATTCAGGATCAGCTTTCCATCTTCGTAAACTTCGAAGAGCCCGAAAGCGCCAGCCGTCAGGACGAAGACGATGGCCTCGAGTTCAACCCGCTTCTGCTCAAGAAAGTGGACGAGTTGGAACTGTCGGTTCGTTCGGCTAACTGCTTGAAAAACGACAACATTGTTTACATCGGCGATCTGATCCAGAAGACCGAAGCAGAGATGCTGCGCACGCCGAATTTCGGCCGCAAGTCGCTCAACGAGATCAAGGAAGTCCTGAGCGGCATGGCGCTGCATCTGGGCATGGATGTCGAGGACTGGCCGCCGGACAACATCGAAGATCTGGCCAAGAAATTCGAAGACGCGTTTTAAAGCGCGTCTTCACAACTGCCCGGGATGAGCCGGGGACAACATGGGCAATCCCGCCCCAAGGAGAGTGGCTGACACGCATCAGACCACCGGACAAAGCAAAATTGAGAAGGAACTAAGAAAATGCGTCACGCACGAGGCTACCGCCGCCTGAACCGTACCCATGAGCACCGCAAGGCGCTTTGGGCCAACATGGCCGGCTCGCTGATTGAACACGAACAAATCAAAACCACGCTGCCAAAGGCCAAAGAACTGCGCCGTATCGTGGAAAAGCTGATCACCCTTGGCAAGCGCGGCGATCTGCATGCGCGCCGTCAGGCCGCCAGCCAGCTGAAGCAGGACCAATACGTCACGAAACTCTTTGACGTCCTTGGCCCGCGCTACAAAGAGCGTAACGGTGGATACGTCCGCGTCCTCAAGGCCGGTTTCCGGTATGGTGACATGGCGCCGATGGCGATCATCGAATTCGTCGAGCGCGATCTGGATGCCAAGGGCGCAGGCGACAAAGCCCGCGTCGCAGCCGAAGAGGCCGCAGAAGAATAAGATCACCGGGCCATTCGCCCTTCGATCAACCCCCGCGCGGACCTCCCGGGCGGGGGTTTTCTTTTGCCTTTTTTATCGGGCGGCGTCTGGGCCATGTTCTGACGCCGTGTTCAAAATCTTGTGGTTGCGGCGCGAATTGCATTTGTGTCTGCTTGCGTTGCCGCACCGACGCACGCATATCTTTAGGTAAGATTTGGGAGGTGGCCATGCTCAGACTATTCGCGATCCTGCTGATAATGCCCTTTGGTGGCATAGCCGCTGCCAGCGACTCCCAAAGCACAGTCCCCAATTCTCAGGCACAGATTCAGCTCAGCTTCGCGCCGGTTGTCAAAAGTGCCGCACCCGCTGTGGTCAATATTTACGCCAAGCGGATTGTTAGCACCCGCGCTAGCCCATTCAGGGGAAATCCGGCATTTGACGGGCTGTTTCGCGATTTCGGGATGCCCAAACAACGGGTCGAGAATTCATTGGGCTCCGGTGTGATCCTGTCGGAAGACGGCATCGTTGTGTCCAATTACCACGTGGTGGGCATGGCGACGGAAATCCGCGTGGTGCTGACCGATCGGCGCGAATTTTCTGCGCGTGTTCTGCTTGCGGATCAGGAAAGCGATCTGGCGATCCTGCAGATTGACGAAGCGGACGGCGTGTTGCCAACGCTGGAATTCCGCAACAGCGATAGCGTAGAGGTTGGCGAGCTGGTTCTGGCCATCGGCAATCCCTTTGGCGTTGGGCAAACCGTCAGCAGCGGAATTGTTTCGGGATTGGCGCGCTCCGGCGTCGCGGTCGGGACCGAGCGGGGCTATTACATCCAGACCGACGCGCCGATCAATCCAGGCAATTCTGGCGGCGCGCTTGTGGATATGGCCGGGAGGTTGATCGGAATAAACACATGGATTCTGTCACGGTCGGGTGGCTCAAACGGTATCGGATTTGCCATACCCAGCGCGTTGGTGGCTGAATTCGTGGCGCAGGCCCAGCATGGCCATGACACGTTTGTACGCCCCTGGGCCGGGTTGAGTGGACAGCCGGTGATGGCAGATATGGCCGAAGGGTTGGGTCTTGATCGCCCGGGCGGGATTGTCATTTCGCAAATCCATCCCCAAAGCCCGTTTCAGGTCGCAGGCGTTTTGCCAGGTGATGTGATCACCGCCGTCGACGGGCTTGCCGTGAACACGGCGCAAGAAATGATTTTTCGCATGTCTGTCGCCGGCATGGGCAGCGAGGCCGAGGTTGATCTTTTGCGCGACGGCACCGAGCGCACGGTCACGGTATCTTTGATCCCGGCCCCGGATATGCCAGACCGCATGCTGATCAAAACAGGTAAAGCATCGACCATTCCCGGCATGCAATTGACCAATGTAAACCCGGCGGTGATTGCGGAATATGGCCTGCCGCTGACGGCGTCTGGTGTGGTTGTGGCAGATCCCGGCCCGGTTGGCGCGCGGGCTGGCCTTCGCAGAGGTGACATTTTGCGTGGGGTTAACGAAGAAGAGGTCCGGGACACCAGTCGCGCCAAAGAACTGCTGGAAGAACGCACACGCTGGTTATCATTGGACGTGCAACGCGGCAACAAGCGTAGTGTCCTGCGGTTCAGGCTGTAACGGGTTGGCTGATCTCTTCGATACCGCGCCGGGGGCCGCTGTTCCCGACACCGCGCCGCGCCCGCTGGCGGATCGGCTTCGGCCCCGCAAGATTGCGGATGTAATCGGTCAGGCCCAGGTCCTGGGGCCCGACGCGCCGCTTGGCGTGATGCTATCTTCGGGCTCGCTGAGTTCTTTGGTGTTCTGGGGGCCGCCGGGCGTGGGAAAAACCACAATTGCCCGTCTGCTGGCGGATGAAACCGATCTGCATTTTGTTCAGATCAGCGCGATTTTCACGGGCGTTCCAGAACTGCGCAAAGTGTTTGAGGCGGCCCGGTTGCGGCGCTCGAACGGGCAGGGGACGCTGCTTTTTGTCGATGAAATCCACCGTTTCAACAAGGCACAGCAGGATGGATTTCTGCCGCATATGGAAGACGGCACCATCCTGCTGGTTGGTGCAACAACTGAAAACCCCAGTTTCGAGTTGAACGCCGCTCTTCTGAGCCGGGCACAGGTATTGGTGCTTGAGCGGCTTGATCTGGCGGATCTGGAAAGGTTGACGCAGCGGGCGGAGAAAGAGCTGGGTATGGCGCTGCCGCTGGATGGACCAGCGCGCGAGGCGCTATTGGAGATGGCGGATGGAGATGGCCGGGCGCTCCTCAATCTGATCGAACAGGTTGCGGCATGGAAGGTCGACGGCAAACTCGACACCGATGCTCTGACCAAACGCCTGATGAGACGCGCAGCCAAATACGACAAGGGTGGGGATGAACACTACAACCTGATCAGCGCCCTGCATAAATCCGTGCGGGGCTCCGATCCCGATGCGGCGCTTTACTGGTTCGCTCGCATGCTGACAGGGGGGAAGACCCCCGATATCTGGCACGTCGGATCACCCGCATGGCTGTTGAAGATATCGGTCTGGCGGATCCGCAAGCGCAGGGCATTTGCGTGCAGGCGTGGGAGACGTATGAACGGCTGGGTAGCCCTGAAGGTGAATTGGCACTTGCCCAGGCTGTAACCTATCTGGCGTTGGCGCCGAAATCGAATGCGGGCTACGTGGCCTATAAGGCCGCAACGAAGGAGGCCAAGCGCACAGGGTCTGAGCCGCCCCCAAAACACATCCTCAATGCACCGACGGCATTGATGAAGGAGCAGGGGTACGGAGATGGCTATGCCTACGATCACGATGCGGAAGATGGATTTTCCGGCCAGAATTACTTTCCCGACGGTCTCAAGCGCCCTGTGCTTTACCAGCCCGTAGAGCGCGGCTTCGAACGCGAGTTGAAGCGGCGGTTGGATTACTTCAGTAAATTGCGCGCAAAGCGACCGTGATGGGCACGTCCCCGTTGTTGTAGACGCAATCGCGGTTAAGCAAGGGGTGTCGTTTTCTGACCATTCGGTCAGATTGTACCTGGCCATGGGCAGCGGCCTGGTGACAAAAATTGGCATTGAAAATATAGAAAAATTTGAAAATAGGCGAGAATTTATTATACTTTTGGATATGGCTTGGGGATGGCCTGAAATTTGTGGTTTCATATCGAATATGTCGCAAACAGGCCGTCTGTTGGCGCTATGGTCAGAGAAAGTTCGACCGAGCGGCCAGACCATCGACACGTCTAACTGACCAAAAAAAGACGCACTCACAGGGAGAAAACATGACAAACGCCCACAATCAGATGATGATTGACCGCCTTGCAGACGCTGCCCGCGAAGGCAAAATCTCGCGCAGGTCCTTCATGAACTATTCGGTTGCAGCAGGGATGACCGCAACGGCCGCGACGGGCCTATGGGGTACATCCGCCAAAGCCGAACCCAAACGCGGTGGCAAATACCGCATGGCGCAACATGACGGGAACACGTCGGATCAACACGATCCGGGTCAGTACCAGTCCAACTTCGAAATTTCGATGGGCCACACGTTCCGGGCCTATCTGACAATGATCAATCAGGATGGTACTCTGGGTGGTGATGTCGCCTCGGAATGGTCGGCGACGCCGGACGCCAAGGAATGGACCTTTGTCCTGAACCCTGCGGCGACGTTCCACAGCGGCAACAAAGTGACGGCAACGGATGTGCTGGCATCGATGAACCATCACCGCGGCGATGCCTCGACATCTGCGGCCAAAGCACTGTTGTCCACGGTTGAAGACATCGTCGACAATGGGGATGGTAGCGTGACGTTCAAACTGTCTGCCGCCAATGCCGATCTGCCTTGGATCATGCCTGACTATCACCTCGCGATTGTACCGGCCAATGAAGACGGCACGGCCAACTGGCAGTCCGGCGACGGTTGTGGCCCTTACAAGATTGTTGATCTGGAATTCGGCGTCGGGGCCCGTCTGGTGCGCCACGAAGAATGGCACGGCGAGGGCGCGTATTTTGACGAAGTTGAATACATCGTCATCAACGACCCGAACGCGCGTCAGACGGCCCTCGTAACCGGCGATGTGGACGCGGCAAGCTTGCTGGAGAACAAGACGCTGGCACTGCTCGGTCGCCACCCTGACGTCGAAATCGACAATGTGTCGTCGTCGCAGGCGATCACGATGCCGATGCATTGCGACACGGCGCCGTTCGACAACAACGATGTTCGCCTGGCGCTGAAGCACGCGATCAACCGGGAAGAACTGGTCGAAAAGATCACATTCGGTGCGGCCACAATCGGCAATGATTTCCACCATTCGCCCGCGATGCCTTATTTCCCGGAAAGCATCGAGCAGCGTGCGTATGATCCGGACAAGGCCAAGTTCCACCTCAAGCAAGCGGGGCTGGACAGCCTGAACGTCGATTTCTCGACGGCTGAGTCCATCACGACCGGCGCCGTGGATGCCGCGATCCTTTATGCCGAACACGCAAAGCCGGCTGGCATCAACATTAACGTCGTGCGTGAGCCGAACGATGGCTACTGGTCGGATGTTTGGTTGAACAAGCCCTGGTGCATGGTCACCTGGGGCGCGCGCCCAACGCCGGATGTGATGTACACGCTGGCCTATAAGGACGATGCGGCCTGGAACGAGTCGCGTTGGCAGCACCCACGGTTCAACGAATTGCTCTTGCAGGCCAAGGCGGAATTGGACGATGCGAAGCGCGCTGAGATGTACACCGAAATGGGTCAGATCTCACGCGATGAGGGCGGCACGGTCATTCCGTACTTCCCGAACTTCATCTACGGACGCCGCAAAAACGTGAAGCATATCGGTCAACTTTCGCCCGCTTGGCAGATGGACGGATACCGCCACGCAAGCCGCTGGTGGTTCGAAGGATAAGGCTGATTTCGACGAACCCGGCGCTAGATGCGCCGGGTTTTCGCTTTTCGGAACCCAAAAATTGTGTAGGGTTTCAGAACAACCTGCCTGACTGCGGAAAGATTTAATCTGATTTCTGCCCGCATTAGGCCAATAAAATTAAACGCCTTATCTCTGCTTGCGCCTTTATCGCAGGGCTAAGGTGCCATCACAGGAGGGACAGATGGGAGACATACTTGGGCTCGTTGGTAAACGGCTCGGTCTCGGATTGGTGATTCTACTAGTCATCTCAATCATTATTTTCTTCATGGTCGAACTGCTGCCGGGCGATATTGCCCAAGCGGTTCTGGGCCAGGGAGCGACCGAGGACAACCTTGCAGCACTGCGCAAGGAAATGGGGTTAGATAAACCCGCAATCGTACGATATCTGGGCTGGTTGTCCGGCGCCGTGACATTCGACTTCGGAGCATCCGTCGTCACCAAGGAGCCGGTCATTGCGCTCATTGGTGAGCGCTTCATGAACACGCTCTTCCTGGCGGCTTACGCTGCTGTGATCGCGGTTCCGGTTGCTATCGTACTGGGCATCCTGGTTGCGCTGCTGCGTAACTCGATCTTTGACCGGGTGGCTAACGTTGCGACACTGACATCGATCTCATCGCCTGAGTTTTTCCTCGGCTACATCCTGATCCTCTACTTCTCGGTCAAATGGGGCATGTTCCCCGCGATCTCGAGCCTGAGTGACGGAATGAGCTTTGGTGAATTGCTGAACCGAACCTTCCTGCCAGCCCTTACGCTGGTTCTGGTGGTTGTGGCTCACATGATGCGGATGACACGTGCCGCGATCATCAACCTGCTGGCCAGCCCTTACATCGAGATGGCCCGGCTCAAGGGCACACCGCCCTGGAAGGTGATTGTGAAACACGCACTGCCCAACGCCTGGGCACCGATCATCAACGTTGTGGCCCTGAACCTTGCCTACCTTATCACCGGTGTTGTTCTGGTTGAGGTGGTGTTTGTGTATCCGGGCATCGGCCAGGCCCTGGTGGACGCGGTTTCCAAACGCGACTTCCCGGTTGTACAGGCCTGTTGTCTGATCTTCGCCGCGACCTTCATCCTGCTGAATCTTGCAGCGGACGTTGGCGCAATTCTAACCAACCCGCGTCTGCGGCATCCGAAATAAGGGGGTAGAGAGATGAGTATATTCGTAATCGGCTACTACACCCTGCTCTTGGTGGTGTCCTGCCTGGCAGCGTATTTCAACAAGCGGCAGGTCTTCCTGCTGGCCTTCTCGCTGACGCTGGTGTCGTTCATCCTGGGGATCGTCGGTGGGACCGGCGCACTCAGGGCAGTGGCGATCTGTGCCGCACTTCTGGGTCTGACCGCGATGGTGTCTTATGCCTTCCGTGAGTTCCTGATCCAACTTGCAGAAAGCAACGTCGGCAGCGCCTTCGTGAACAATCCGCCAGTGATGTACTTTTGCCTGATCGCTCCGATCATCTGGTGCATCATGTCATGGCTTGCGGGCTGGCCTCTGGGTGAGATTGCCTTCGCACTCGTCATCATTGTCATCCTTCTGATGGCGATGACCACTGAGGTGGCAAAGGAGTTACGCACTGCGCCGCTCACGGCGGCGTTCGGGATGTTCGTGATCTTCACCTATGCAATTGCGGGCATCTTTGCGAACTACATCGCACCGCATGGTGAGGCCGAAGTGATCTCGTCCGCCTTTGCACCAGCTGATGCAGAAATGCTTCTGGGTGCAGATCAGCTCGGACGTGACATGTTCAGCCGGATTATCTACGGCGCACGTAACTCGGTTGGCTTGGCGCTCAGCGCCACGGTTGCCGCGTTCATTCTGGGCGCCGGAGCGGGTCTGTTCGCAGCCACCAAAGGCGGCTGGTTTGACCAGTTCCTAGCGCGGTTCGCCGATGTGATCATGTCGATCCCGTCGCTGATCTTCGCTCTGCTGATGCTGTCGATCTTTGGTTCCAGCACGTTTGTCATCATCTGCGCCGTGGCCATCATCTACGCGCCACGCGTCTTCCGCCTGACACGGGCGGTGGCGGGCAACGTGGTGGTGATGGACTACATCGAAGCGGCCAAGCTGCGCGGTGAAGGTACAGGGTATCTGATCCGCCGCGAAATCCTACCCAACTCGACTGCCCCTCTGGTGGCCGAATTTGGTCTGGAATTCTGCTTCGTGTTCCTGCTGGTTGCTGGTCTGTCGTTCCTGGGTCTGGGTATCCAGCCACCGACAGCGGACTGGGGATCAATGGTGCGTGAAAACGCGACGCTGATCTCGTTCGGTGACATCACACCGCTTATCCCGGCGGCAGCCATCGCGCTGCTCACGGTGGCGGTCAACTTTGTGGTTGACTGGATGCTGTTCCGGTCCTCCGGTCTGAAGGAGCAATAATCATGACGAAGAAAAAAGAAGTTCTTCTGAAAATCCGCGACCTGAAGATTCAGGGGTATTCGGATGAAACATGGGTCGACATCATCAAGGGTGTCGACCTGACCCTCCACCGCGGCGAAGTGATGGGCCTGATCGGGGAATCCGGTGCAGGTAAATCCACCATCGGGGCGGGTGCTATGGGCTATGCCCGTGACGGCACGCGCATCGTGGAAGGCTCGAAGATCGAGTTTGACGGGATGGAACTGACCACGGCGACCGAGGCCGAAAAGCGCGCTTTGCGCGGCTCTCGGATCGCCTATGTGGCTCAGTCGGCTGCGGCCTCGTTCAACCCGGCGCACAAGATCATCGATCAGCACACCGAAGCACCGCTGCACTATCGCATCCAGAAGCGCATGGAGGCGCAGGAAGATGCGATGGACCTCTATGAGCGGTTGCGTCTGCCGAACCCGAAAGAGATCGGCTTCCGCTATCCGCACCAGGTGTCCGGTGGTCAGTTGCAGCGGGCGATGACGGCGATGGCCATGTCGTGCCGGCCGGACCTGATCATCTTCGATGAGCCCACCACGGCGCTTGATGTGACCACACAGATCGAGGTTCTGGCCGCGATCCGTGACATTGTGGATCAGTTCAACACTGCGGCGCTTTACATCACGCATGACCTCGCGGTTGTGGCGCAGATGGCGGATACCATCAAGGTGCTGCTCAAGGGCAACGAGGTCGAGGAAGCATCGACCGAGGAAATGCTGAACAACCCCAAAGAGGATTACACCAAATCCCTCTGGGCGGTGCGCAGCTTCGAAAGCCCGCAGCGCGAGCGTCCCAAGGACACCGTGCCGCTGATCTCGGTCAAGAACGTGGATGCATCCTATTCCGCCGGTCCCAAAATTCTCGATGATGTCTCGTTTGACATCTACGAGGGGATGACCGTCGCTGTTGTTGGCGAGTCCGGATCGGGTAAATCCACGACAGCGCGGGTCATCACGGGCCTTCTGCCGCCGTCAAAGGGTGAGGTGCTCTTCAAGGGTGACCCGTTCCCACATGACTACCGGAACCGCGACAGGGACCAGCTCCGTCAATGCCAGATGATCTATCAGATGGCGGATACGGCGCTGAACCCCAAGGTCAAGATCTCGGAAATTATCGGACGTCCGGCGCAATTCTATTCCGGCCTTAAAGGTGCGGATCTGAAGAACAGGGTCGATGAACTACTGGATCTGATCGAACTGGATCCGGCCAAGTACTACAACCGCTATCCGCCCGAGCTTTCAGGTGGTCAGAAACAGCGGATTGGTATTGCCCGGGCGCTGGCGGCCAACCCCACATTTATCGTCTGTGACGAGGTCACCTCGGCACTCGATCAGCTTGTGGCGGAAGGTATTCTGCGGCTTCTGGACAGGCTCCAGAACGAGCTGAACCTGGCCTACATGTTCATCACGCACGACCTTGCAACCGTGCGTTCGATTGCCGATGAGGTGATTGTGATGCAGCAGGGTAAAGTTGTGGAGCAGGGGCCGAAGGACGACATGTTCACGCCGCCGCACCACCCCTATACCGATCTGTTGCTGAGTTCGGTACCCGAGATGGATCCCAACTGGTTGAGCACGCTGCTCGAAGAGCGGGGCATCGACAATCTGGGCGACGCGGCAAGCGCCAAGATGGGTGGCTGACACCTGCGGCAGATGCTTCGGCATCCCGCATACAAATTGGAACGGGCGGCCAATGGGCCGTCCGTTTTTTTGTGCACCAACAGCCAATGCCGGCTGATTACATGATGGCCATAGCCGACAGGACCATCGTGCCGACGATCAGTGCATAGACAATCACAACAGCTTGCCATGTGGCGCTGTGCATTCTCAGTTCGCGGATGAGTTCGTCACGGTTCATTGGGTGCCTCCGTTACAATCGGAAGGGAACGCCCTGTCACGGTTCCGGTTGGGAAAAACAAGCGCCGCATGGCATGTCCACCACCGGCGCTTTACATGTGATTTTGTCGTCAGGCCATTTTTGGCCGATGCTATTTAGACGATCGCCATCGCTGAAACAACCAGCGTGCCAACCAGCATGCCATAGACAACAAGCACGGCGGGGAAGGTGGCGCTGTGCATACGAAGTTCGCGGTTCAGTTCGTCGCGGGTCATGAAGGCCTCCTAAAGCTGACGATGGTTGTTATGCAGATTTCTCTGCCTCGATGATCCTCAAATAGGCAAAAAATCTTATGTTGCAATCAAAATTTCTGAAAAAATCTATGCAATTTCTGCAACCCTGATCCGCGTTCCCAGCATACCGGTCAAAACTCAACGCAAGTAGTTGTTAAATATGTAAAAAATAGTGTTTCAATTGTGGCATTTGCCGTCGCTATTTGCCAAAATGACACGAACTTATTTCAGTTTAATTCATTGCAACACGTGATGAGGGGCGATCCCTTGCAAAACCCATTGGTCCGGACCCTTCTCGCGTCGCAAAATTCACAGAACGCGAGCGTCACTCTACCCCTGCAGTGGCATCACCTGTATCTCACCTTCCAGACGTGCCTGCATGGCCTGAGCTGCGGCATGCGCAGCGGCGGCAGTGGTGTAGTAGGGGATTTTGTCATAGAGCGCGACGGACCGGATTTCGCGGCTGTCCTGAACGGCCTGCGCCCCTTCGGTGGTGTTCATCACAAGGCTGATCTGCCCGTCTTTCAGCATATCGACAACGTCCGGACGGCCTTCATAGACCTTATTGACCACCTCGCAGGCAATTTCGTGACCTTCAAGGAAGGCTGCAGTGCCGCGCGTGGCAACAATCGCGAAGCCCATATCAACCAGCATCCGCGCGGTTTCTACAAGCTGGGGTGTCTTGTCATCATCCTTGATGGAAAAGAAAACCTTGCCGCCTTCGGGCAATTGCGTGCCTGCGCCCATCTGCGCCTTGAGAAACGCTCGTGGGAAAGACACGTCCCAACCCATCACCTCACCGGTTGATCGCATCTCAGGCCCCAGGATCGTGTCAACACCGGGGAATCGTGCGAAGGGCATGACGGCCTCTTTCACTGAGAACCACGGCATTGCCGGGTCGGCCAGTGTCATCTGGTCTGCCATTGGCATCGTGCCGGGCTTGGCATCTGCCGGGTAAGGCCCGCGGTGGGTGAAGCTTGTCAGCTTTTCACCCGCCATCAACCGTGCAGCAATTGATGCAATCGCTGAATCCGTGGCCTTGGCAACAAAAGGCACGGTGCGTGATGCGCGTGGATTGACTTCGATCAAGTATATATCGTTGCCCTTCACCGCAAATTGCACGTTCATCAGACCGACAACGTTCAACGCCCGCGCCAGTGCTTCGGTCTGGCGATTGATTTCGGCAATTACATCGTCCGACAGGGAGTAGGGGGTATCGAACAGGCGCTGTCGCCCGAGTGTACGCCGGCCTCTTCGATATGTTGCATAATGCCGGTGACGTGGACGTTTTCGCCATCGCACAGCGCGTCGACATCGCATTCGATCGCGCCCGATAGATACCCGTCCAGCAGCACAGGGCTATCGCCCGATACCACCACGGCCTCGGCGATGTAGCGTTCCAGTTGCGCCATATCGCGTACGATTTCCATCGCGCGGCCGCCCAATACGTAAGATGGGCGGATGACCAGCGGGAAGCCGATCTGCTCCGCAATGGCCAGCGCCTGTGCATCTGTCGATGCGATACCGTTATTAGGTTGTTTCAACTCCAACTGATTGACCAGAGCCTGAAAACGTTCGCGGTCTTCCGCCAGATCAATCGCGTCGGGGGACGTGCCCAGGATCGGGATGCCTTCGGCTTCCAGCGCATTGGCAAGCTTCAGCGGTGTCTGCCCGCCGAATTGAACGATCACACCGTGCAACGTGCCGTTTTCCTGCTCTACGCGTAGGATTTCCATCACATGTTCGAAGGTCAGTGGCTCAAAATAAAGCCGGTCCGAGGTGTCATAATCGGTGCTCACCGTTTCCGGGTTGCAGTTGATCATGATCGTCTCATAGCCCGCCTTGGTCAGCGCATAGCAGGCATGGCAGCAGCAATAATCAAACTCGATCCCCTGGCCGATCCGGTTCGGGCCACCCCCCAGAATGACAACCTTTTTGCGATCACTCGGGCGCGCCTCGCATTCAACCTCGCCCATCATCGGGGCCTCGTAGGTGGAATACATATATGGCGTTTGCGCCTCAAACTCGGCGGCGCAGGTGTCGATGCGCTTGAACACCGCGGTCACGCCCTGTGCCACACGCGCGCGCCGCACATCGGCCTCGGTAAAGCCCGTCAGCGTGGCCAGCCGCGCATCCGCAAAGCCCAGCATTTTCAATGCGCGCAGGCCCTTTTCATCTTTGGGCAGACCATTTGCACGGACATCTTCTTCGGCCTCCACAATCTCGCGGATACGGGCAAGGAACCACGGGTCAAAAGCCGTGGCGTGCTGTATTTCATCATCGCTGAGCCCATGGCGCATGGCCTGCGCGATTACACGGATACGATCGGGGGTCTGTTGGCTTAACGCCTTGATCACTGCCGCCTTGTCAGGGGCACCGTCGATTGTAATCTCATCAAATCCTGTCAGGCCGGTTTCCATCGACGCCAACGCTTTTTGCAAGCTTTCGTGGATGGTACGGCCAATGGCCATCGCCTCGCCCACGGATTTCATGGCTGTCGTCAGGTAAGGCTCAGAGCCCGGGAATTTCTCAAACGCAAAGCGCGGGATCTTGGTGACCACGTAGTCAATCGTTGGCTCAAAGCTCGCGGGCGTGACCTTGGTGATGTCATTGTCCAGCTCATCCAGCGTGTAGCCCACGGCCAGTTTCGCGGCGATCTTGGCAATCGGGAACCCGGTCGCTTTGGAGGCCAGCGCC
Source organism: Roseovarius sp. JB2-10 (assembly GCF_055693585.1). Lineage (NCBI taxonomy): Bacteria > Pseudomonadati > Pseudomonadota > Alphaproteobacteria > Rhodobacterales > Roseobacteraceae > Roseovarius > Roseovarius sp. JB2-10. Next base: position 1,863,153 of record NZ_CM146337.1, read on the forward strand.
GATGAGCGGCTCACCCGTGGGTTCATTTCGATCACCACCATGCGGCCGTCTTCGGGATTGATCGCCCATTGTACGTTCGACCCGCCGGTCTCAACCCCGATTTCGCGCAGTACCGCAATGCTCTCGTTGCGCATGATCTGGTATTCTTTGTCCGTGAGCGTCAGCGCCGGTGCCACGGTGATGCTGTCGCCGGTATGCACGCCCATCGGATCAACGTTTTCGATCGAGCAGACGATAATGGCGTTGTCGGCCTTGTCGCGGACAACCTCCATTTCGTATTCCTTCCAGCCAAGCAGGCTCTCATCGATCAGAATTTGATTGACCGGCGACGCATCAAGCCCGGACTTGCAGAAATGCTCGTAATCGTCGCGGTTATAGGCCACGCCACCGCCGGTGCCGCCCAGAGTAAAGGCTGGCCGAATGATCGCAGGCAGACCGATGTCTTCGAGGGCGGCCATGCATTCATCCATCGTGTTGGCGATGGTCGCGCGCGGGTTTTCGATGCCCAGACGGTCCATTGCCTCGCGAAAGAGCTTGCGGTCTTCGGCCATTTCAATGGCTTCGCGGTTGGCCCCGATCAACTCGACGCCGAATTTTTCCAGAACGCCCAGATCGGCCACCGCCAGGGCGGTGTTCAGCCCGGTTTGCCCACCCATCGTTGGCAAAAGCGCATCCGGGCGTTCCTTTTCGATAATGCGGGCGACAACTTCGGGTGTGATCGGCTCAATATAGGTGGCGTCCGCCAGTTCTGGATCGGTCATGATAGTGGCAGGGTTCGAATTCACCAGGATGACCCGGTAGCCTTCTTCACGCAGCGCTTTGCAGGCCTGGGCACCGGAATAATCGAACTCGCAGGCCTGACCAATAACAATGGGCCCCGCCCCGATGATCATGATGGACGAGATGTCAGTTCTTTTTGGCATGGTGATCCCCAGGGCAACTATTCGCGCGGCAGCTATATCGGCGCACGCCAAGGCCCGCGTACGCAAATTGTTGTGGGTTATATCCATCATCCGGCCCAGTGCAAGGGGGGCCGTGGGAGGCATCGCAAATCCGCAGGAAAAGGACGTTTTTTAGGGTGTCATTCGCCGGTGAGGGGGCTAGATACGATGCCAGACCCGCGGCAGAGGACCGTTTGCGTGCAGATTCGCTTTGATCATGGCCCCGACGGCACAGCCTGCAGTTTTGCGCGGGCACAGCGGTTGATCGTTGCTGAGACGCCCGAGCAAGTGCCAGCAGCACTGGCGGCATTGGACGAGGCACGTGCAGCTGGGATGTGGCTGGCGGGCTACGCCACCTATGAACTGGGTTATGTGCTCGAGCCTAAACTGGCCCCGTTGATGCCCGAAAACCGTCGCCTGCCTCTGCTGCAATTCGGCGTGTATGACTGGCCATCGATTGCAGATGAACTGGACCAGGACGCAGCCGCGTTGGGGGCGTTTGCACCGGAATGGGACAATGCGCGCTATGCGGCCGGGTTCCGGACCGTGCATGACTATATATGCGCCGGCGATATCTATCAGGCCAATCTGACCTTCCCGATTTCCCTCTCTGCAACCGGCACGCCCAAGGCGCTCTACAACGCGCTGACGCAGGTGCAACCGGTCAGGTTCGGAGCACTGGTCGAGGCGGAGGGACAGCCCGCCTTGCTTTCGCGATCTCCGGAATTGTTTTTCCGAACAGATGCCACAGGCGCGATTCAGACGCGCCCGATGAAGGGCACGCAGCCCCGCAGCGGGGACGCCGCCGAGGACGCACGCCGCCGTTTCTTCTTGCAGACAGACGAAAAGAACCGCGCCGAAAATCTGATGATTGTGGATTTGTTGCGCAATGATCTTTCGCGGATCAGTGAGCCGGGCAGCGTTCAGGTGCCTGAACTGTTTTCGGTGGAAACCTACGCGACCGTGCATCAAATGACCTCGCTCATCACGGGGCAAATGGTGGCGGGCACGGGGCTGTCGGATATTTTCCATGCGCTCTTTCCCTGCGGATCAATCACCGGCGCCCCCAAAGTACGGGCCATGGAGATATTGCGTGATCTGGAGCCTGATCCGCGCGAAATCTATTGCGGCACGATCGGTTGGGCAGCACCCGATGGACGTTCGGAATTCAATGTTTCAATCCGGACTTTGTTGCTGGAAAATGATCAGGCAACGCTGAATGTTGGCGGTGGGCTGGTCTATGACAGCACCGCGACCAGTGAATATGAGGAAGCGCTGTGGAAAGCCCGCTTTGCCCACCAGCTGATCTCGGATTTCGTCTGATCGAAACGTTTCGGTGGGAGCCGGGCAGGGGGATCATTCGCCGCGACAGACATGAGGCGCGGCTGGCACGTAGTGCCAAGAGGTTGGGTATTTCGCCCAGAGGCGTGAAGGCCGCTCTGGACGCCGTAAGTGGCACCGGACCGTTGCGTGTGCGATTGACCGTGGATGCCAAAGGCATGACAGAGATCAGCCATGCGGCTTACCAACCTCTGCCGGCGGGTGCAGTTTGGCGGGTGTGCGTTTCGGACATCCTGCTGGCGTCGGATGATCCGTGGCTGCGCGTGAAGACCACCCAAAGGCACATCTACGATACCGCCCGCGCGCAATTGCCCGATGGGGTAGACGAAATACTGTTTGCAAACGAAAAGGGCGCGCTTTGCGAGGGCACAATCACCAATCTATTTGCTGATCTAGGTCAGGGTTTGGTTACTCCACCGCTCTCCAGCGGGGTTCTGCCCGGCATTTTGCGTGAAGAATTGATCGAGACCGGTCGTGCGTCAGAAGCCATTCTGACACGCGCGGACTTCAGGCGGGCGGAAGTCGCATATGTGGGCAATTCCCTACGCGGGTTGATCCCGATCAAGTTGATGTAACGCGCTATTCCGCCGCGTGGCGCAGCTTGTCATCCCGCCGGTACAGGTAATCGCGCGTCAATGGCACCGCATCCTGTTGTTTGGTCAGCTGCATTTGAAAAACCACCTGCCGATTGAGCCGAAAGGTCAATTCGCTTGCCACAAGGTAGTACCGCCACATGCGGCAAAAATGGTCATCATAAAGCGCGCGGGCCTTTTCGATATTGGCCATAAATCGGTCATGCCAATGGCGCAGTGTTTCGGCATAGTGCAGCCGCCAGATTTCAACATCCGTTTGGATAAGACCCTGATTTTCAACGGCCTTCATGGCCTCCGACAAGGAGGGGCAATACCCGCCGGGAAAGATGTATTTGGTGATCCACGGGCTGGTCGCGCCGGGCGGCCGCGCGCGTCCGATGGTGTGGATGAGCGATACTCCGTCATCGGTCAGACGGTCCCGGACATTGGCGAAATATTCGTTGTAATGCGGCACGCCCACATGTTCGAACATGCCAACCGAGACAACGCGGTCAAACTGGCCCGTGACTTTGCGGTAATCCTTCAGCTCAAACCGGCAACGATCCGCAAGACCCGCTTTTTCGGCCCGTTCGTTGGCCAGAGCGTGCTGTTCTTTTGACAATGTGACACCGAGAACATCCGCGCCATAGTCGCGGGCCAGTGTCAGTCCCATGCCGCCCCATCCGCACCCGATATCGAGCACGCGCATGCCCGGCTCAATCAGGAGCTTTTCTGCAATATGGCGTTTCTTGGCGTCCTGTGCGGCGTCCAGCGTCATGTCCGGATCGCGGAAATAAGCGCAGGAATACTGCCGGTCTTCATCCAGAAAGAGGTCATAAAGCTCACCGGACAGATCATAGTGATGCGCCACATTGGCCTGTGCGCGGGCGGTCGGATTGAATTGCTGCAGATGGCGCAGCATGTGATGGCCCATTTCAAGTGGACGGCGGAACCAGGGTTGACCATTGGCGGCGATATTGGTGATCGACAGGGTCAAAAACCCGTATAGGTCATCATCTTCAATTGTCAGGCGCCGGTCCATATATGCTTCGCCCACGGCCATTTCCGGTGAAAAGGCGATTTTGCGCGGCAAGGTTTCATCGTGCAGTGTAATGGCGACGGTTGGGCCGTTTTGCCCAGAGCCATAACGCCGTGCAATGCCATCCGGATACGTAACCGTCAGCGACCCCTGCCGCATCATATGTGTCAGAAGCCGGTCCAGAATTGTGGTCCACATTGTCCACACCCCCGTATTTTTCTGCGCCCACCGATGGCGCATATTCCTGGCGATGCAAAATCAACCTCGCGTGACAAAACTTGAGGTCGAGGCGCCAAGTGGCCGTGATTTTCGCGCAAAACGGCAGACCTGTAAACGATTTTGCCAACTTGCGCGGGGGCTTGCCGATCTGCGCCCCCTTGACTTTGCCCCATAGGCAAGGTGTATCGGCCCGAACCAATGCCAGCGGCTCCCGGTGGGGCCAGATGAGGACGTCATGCACACCTTTCGCAGCCATACCTGTGCCGAGCTGAACAAAACCAATGTGGGCGACACAGTGCGCCTGTCCGGTTGGGTGCACCGCATCCGAGATCACGGTGGCGTGCTCTTTGTCGATTTGCGCGATCACTACGGGATGACGCAGGTTTTGTGTGATCCGGATAGCCCGGTTTTTGCAGACGTTGAAAAGCTGCGCAGCGAATGGTGCGTGCGCATCGATGGTGAGGTCAAGGCACGTGACGAGAGCCTGATCAACGCCAAGATACCTACCGGTGAAATCGAAGTGTTTATCCGCGACATGGAAGTGTTGGGTGGTGCCGGGGAATTGCCGCTGATCGTCTTTGGTGATCAGGAATATCCCGAGGAAACGCGCCTGCGCTATCGCTACCTCGATCTGCGCCGCGAGGCGATGCAGGAAAACATGAAGCTACGTTCCGATGTCGTGGCCTCGATCCGCCGCCGCATGTGGGACACGGGCTTTCGCGAATACCAGACGCCGATCATCACCGCCTCCAGCCCCGAAGGCGCGCGCGACTTTCTGGTGCCAAGCCGTCTGCATCCGGGCAAGTTCTACGCCCTGCCACAAGCCCCACAGCAATTCAAACAGCTGATTATGGTTTCGGGCTTTGACAAGTATTTCCAGATCGCACCGTGTTTCCGCGATGAGGACCCGCGCGCTGATCGGTCGCCCACGGATTTCTACCAGCTTGATCTGGAGATGAGCTTTGTTGAGCAGCAGGACGTGTTCGACACGATCCAGCCGGTGATCTCGGGCATTTTTGAAGAGTTTGGCAAAGGCCGCAAGGTCGACGCCGAATGGCCGCAGATTTCCTACGCCGACGCGGCGATGTGGTACGGCACCGACAAGCCCGACCTGCGCAACCCGATCAAGATGCAGGATGTCTCGGAGCATTTCCGCGGCTCTGGCTTTGCCATCTTTGCAAAACTTCTGGAGCAGGACGGCACGCAAATCCGGGCCATTCCGGCCCCCACCGGCGGCAGCCGCAAATTCTGTGACCGAATGAACGCTTTCGCCCAGAAAGAGGGTCTGCCGGGGATGGGCTATATTTTCTGGCGCGATCAGGGTGAAGGGATGGAGGCCGCGGGACCGCTGGCCAAGAACATCGGACCGGAACGCACCGAAGCCATTCGCCAGCAACTGGGGCTTGATGTGGGCGATGCGGCGTTCTTCCTTGGTGGTAAACCAACGGCATTTGAAGCCGTGGCAGGCAAGGCGCGCACAGTGATCGGTGAAGAACTGAACCTGACAGACAAAGACCGTTTTGCCTTTGCCTGGATCGTCGATTTCCCGATGTATGAGGCCGATGAGGAAAGCGGCCGCGTTGATTTTAGCCATAACCCGTTTTCTATGCCTCAGGGTGGGCTGGACGCGCTCAACGGTGATCCGCTCGCCGTTTTAGGTTATCAGTATGATCTGGCCTGCAATGGCTATGAATTGGTTTCCGGCGCGATCCGGAACCATAAGCTCGATATCATGATCAAGGCGTTTGAGCTGGCAGGGTATGGCGAAGACGAAGTGCGCAAGCGCTTCGGCGGGATGGTCAACGCCTTCCAATACGGCGCCCCCCTCACGGCGGCTGTGCTGCGGGCATCGACCGGATCGTGATGCTTCTGGCGGATGAGGCCAATATTCGCGAGGTCATCATGTTCCCGATGAACCAGCGCGCCGAGGATCTGATGATGGACGCACCAAGCGATCCGACCAGCGATCAGTTGATGGAACTGAGCTTGCGTGTGATCCCGCAGGACTAACCCACACGCCATTGTGACGGGATTTTCGCCGATTTTTTCGACGGAACCTGAACTTTGACCCGTACTATGCTAAGTTACGACTGGCAAAGTATGGTGCTTTATCATGGTGTTTGATCCCGAACGTGCAGAAATTAGGTTTGGCTGCGGCCTGTCCCCCCGAATTGCGCCTGCATCTTCGGTGGGTGATATGCTGACGCGCCTTAAGGGGCCGGATACGGCGGCCGAACGGTTCGACATTCCAACCATGAAAAGCCTACTGCCGCGCACGCGGAAGTTTGATAAGCTTCGAAAAATCTATTTTCGACCGGATTCTGAAGCCCAAAAAGAAAGTGTCAAAAAGAAATTCAAAGCCCAAAGCCGCGAGATGCGGCTGGATGGGCTGAGCTTCTTTGGTCGGATAGTTTTGCGCCGAGCGCTGGGAGAAGACCCGTTTCGCGAACGACTGACGGCCTTTTGGGCGGATCACTTTACGGCAGTGGGCCGCGACGTGATTACGGTCATGGCCCAGCCGATCTATGTAGATGAGGCCATCCGCCCGCATGTTTCCGGGCGGTTTGCGGATATGCTGAAGGCGGCGATCACGCATCCTGTCATGATGATTTACCTCGATCAGCACCGGTCGCAGGGACCCAACAGCCCCGCCGCTCTCAATCGCCGCCAAGGTAAACGGGGGTTGAACGAAAACCTGGCGCGGGAACTGTTGGAATTGCACACGCTGGGCGTGGATGGCCCTTACACGCAAACAGATGTTCGGCAACTGGCCGAATTATTGACGGGCCTGCGCGTTTCGCGCGCGCAAGAGTTTGAATTCAATCCGAAATTCGCCGAACCGGATGCAGAGACTGTTTTAGGTGTAACCTACGGTGGCGACACGCCCGCATTGGCGGATGTGCACGCGTTTCTGGACGATGTGGCGCGTCATCCCAGCACGGCTGCCCATTTGGCGCGCAAGCTGGCGGTGCATTTTGTCTCAGACCAGCCGGACAAGGGCATGATCGCTGATATGACAGCACGGTATTCGGAAACCGATGGCGATTTGCATGCGGTATACGAGGTTATGCTTGCGCACCCGGCAGCGTGGGATTTTTCGACGGGCAACGTAAAGCAACCGATGGATTTCGTTTGTTCGGCTTTGCGCGCCTTGGATATCTCTCCAAAGATCATTCCAAAATCGAAACCCACACGATTAGTCGGCCATTTGACGCTCCCCATGATCATGATGGGTCAAAACTGGGGTAATGCGCCAGCGCCGGACGGCTTTCCCGAAGAGGATGACAAGTGGATCACGCCGCAACGTCTGGCGGCGCGATTGCAATGGTCAATGAATATGCCCGTTCGGTTCAAGCGGTCCTTGCCTGATCCACGCGCGTTTGTGGACACGGCTCTGGGGCGCTTTGCGCCGGAGGCTGTTCGCTTTGCGGCCCGCGCCGCCGAAAACCGCAGCGAAGGGATCGGGTTGATCCTTGCGTCCCCCGCGTTCCAGCGCATGTGAAAGGAGACGAGCCATGACATCTCGACCACATACCCGCCGGAAATTCCTCGGCAACGGCCTTGCTTTGGGGTGCTCGCTGGCGGCAAGCCCAATTCTCACGCCCGTGACACTGGCCAGTGCACCTTTGGAACACAGACTGGTCGTGATCATCATGCGTGGCGGCATGGATGGTCTGGATGCGATCCAGCCTTACGGCGACCCGGCATTTGAAGGAATGCGCTCAACTAACTTAAACGCGCTGCATGATCTGGATGGTTTCTTTGGTTTGCATCCGGCGCTCGCAAAGCTGATGCCCCTCTGGCAGGCCGGGGACCTTGGATTTGTGCATGCCGTCTCGACGCCCTACCGCGACAAGCGCAGCCATTTTGACGGTCAGGACATTCTCGAATCAGGCATCGGCCTATCCTCACAGGGCCGCATCCGGGATGGATGGTTGAACCGGATGCTGCAACATGTGCCCGGAGTCGAAACCGAAACCGCCTATGCGATTGGCCGATCTGACATGCTGCTGACCCGTGGCAAGGCCGAAATCGCGAATTGGTCACCGGATGCCTCATTGACGCTCAGTCCACAAACAGAACGTTTGCTGGAACAGATCATGCATGATGATCCGTTGTTTCGGGACGCAGCGGTCGAGGCAATTGCCCTTTCAGTGGCTGATCTCTCCGGCGGTAACGCGGATGGTATGAGCGATCAGAACGGCGGCATGATGAGTGGCATGGAAAATTCCATGCGTGCCGTGAGAGGTGCGGGTAAACCTGATGTTATTGCCAAGTTTGCGGCCGAACGGTTGCGTGGCGACACACGCATCGCGGCTTTTTCTCTCAACGGTTTTGACACGCATGCAGGCCAGCGTACGGCTTTTCCCCGCGCGCTTGACCAGCTGCAAACGGCCATTCTGACCCTTCAGGAAAACCTTGGCCCAATCTGGGAAAAAACAGCCGTTGTCGCAATGACGGAATTTGGCCGGACTGTGCAACTGAACGGCAGTGGCGGTACTGATCACGGAACGGCAGGTGCGATGGTGCTGGCGGGTGGTGCAATCAGGGGCGGACGGGTGGTGACGGAATGGCCCGGACTGGAGGAAGCGGATCTTTACAACCGACGTGACCTGATGCCGACACGGGATTTACGGGCACATACCGGTTGGGTGCTGCACCAGCATTTTGGCTTTGATCGTCACCTCATCGATTCCGTCGTCTTCCCCGACCTGGATCTGGGAAGTAATCCTGGTCTGATCCTGTAGAAAAATTTTTGCCACTGGTAGGGTAACGGTCTAACGTCTGCCTGTTCTGTTTTGGAGGCAGCATGTCAGATGTGACACGGCCCGTTGGCCCAATTGTGCAAAATTGGTCGGTCCCGCCATCGCCCGCAGGGTTGGTGATTGAGGGCCAGTATGCGCGGATTGAGCCGCTGTCGGCAGATGCGCATGCCGCCCTTTTGTACAAGGCGTTTGATGGGCATGATTGGGTTTGGGATTACATGCCAGCCGGGACTTTCGCGTCGTCATCGCAATTCCATCGCTGGATGCGGGAAGCGGTTGTTGAAGACGGGCTCGTCTTCCACGCGATTTTTGACAAGGAACAGCAAGCGTATGGTGGGTTTGCATCGTATTTGCGGATCAAACCGGCGTCAGGATCGATCGAGGTGGGTTATATTGCCATGTCACCGCAATTGCAGCGGACACGTGCGGCAACGGACGCAATGTATCTGATGATGAAATGGGCGTTTGAGGCCGGATATCGCCGGTATGAATGGAAATGCGATGCGCTCAACAAGCCGTCGCGCCGCGCGGCTCAGCGGCTTGGTTTCAGTTTTGAGGGCATTTTTAGGCAGGCAACAGTGGTCAAAGGCCGCAACCGTGACACGGCGTGGTTCGCCGCAATCGATCGCGAATGGCCCGCCTTGCGGGAGGCATTTGAGCTTTGGTTGGCGCCCGGGAACTTTGATGGCGACGGCCGGCAGCGCGAAAGGCTCAGCGATTTGACAAGCCTTGTGCGCGCATCAGGTGATCCAACGCTCTAGGGTCTACATGGCAACCCGGTCGTTCAGGCGATCCTGAACCAGGCCCGCCAGATGCGAGATTTTAGCCTTCAGGTCAGATTTGTCCGTCAGACTTCCCGCGAGATCGTGAGTGGCTTTTTCAAGTTGTTTGTCTTCAGCACTGCGGGCAACGCCGCCCAGAAACTGCAACACATATTCCAGCACTGGCCCATCCTGATGATCGTCGAGCAGGTTGGCCACATGGCTCATATCATCGCGATATGCCAACGGATCCGGATCGACGACATCTTCGCTCAGTACACGTGGACCAGATGGCCGACGATCGGCTGGCAGTTTGTCCAAAATTGCCTGTTGAAACGCGCCAACGCTGCTCAGTGGTTTGGGCAAAAATCCATCGGCGCCTGATTCAATTGCCTGCTCTTGCAGGTTATCGTCACCGCTGGTGGCCATGATCACACCCACACGTGGGTTGGCGGCATTGAGATCTTCGATCAGCTCGGTGCCGGACCCGTCCGGTAGGCCTAAGTCAACAATTGCAATCGAGGGGCGATACACGCGCAGATGGCGTCGCGCTGAGCGCAGACTATCGGCGCGCCTGATCCGCGCACCACTGCGCAAACACATAAGCCGCAATGCTTCGCAGGTAAAACGGCTATCTTCCACCACAAGTACGGTCATGCCCAAAAGCGGGCGATTGCTTGTGGGCATCCGCAGCGGCGGCAGGTCGCTTAAATCATCCATGTTTCAGCTCCTCAGGCAGCTTTCTCCATTCAAGAATTACGCGGACATGCCTAACGCTTGGTTAATCGCGGGGTTGCGTCCCTCTGTCGCTTGTCAGCGGCGCCAGACGCGCCCATAACAACGCCAAATGTTCTGCAGAAGGAATTGACCCATGATTGGACGCCTGAACCATGTTGCCATTGCTGTGCCCGACCTCGAGGCGGCCGCAGCCCAGTATCGCGGCGCTTTGGGCGCCAATGTGGGCGCGCCACAGGACGAGCCGGATCACGGTGTCACGGTCATTTTCATCGAATTGCCCAATACCAAGATCGAACTTTTGTATCCGCTGGGTGATGATAGCCCGATCAATGGTTTCCTGGAGAAAAACCCATCGGGCGGTATTCATCACGTGTGTTACGAGGTTGACGACATCCTTGCCGCCCGGGACCATTTGCAAGAGACCGGTGCGCGTGTCCTCGGCAGCGGGGAGCCCAAAATCGGGGCGCATGGCAAGCCGGTTCTCTTCCTGCATCCAAAAGATTTCAACGGCTGCCTGGTTGAGCTGGAGCAAGTCTGATGGGTATCGCGTCGGGCCTTGTGCTCTATCTGGTCATTTGGTTCATGACTTTTTTGGTCGCCCTGCCCATTCGCATCCAGACCCAAGGCGAAGCCGGCACCACAGTGCCTGGCACCCATCATGGTTCGCCGCAACAACATCACCTTAAGAAAAAGGCGTGGATAACCACGATTATCGCAGGTGTTCTGTGGGCAGTGGCCGCTTATGTCATCATCACTGGCTCAATCACTGTGCGTGATATCGACATGTTCAACCGGATGGCGCCGTCTGCGACCGAGTAGCGTGGTAGATATGCGTGAACGTGGCTGCCCCCAGGATCGGGATCAGCAGGTTGATCAATGGAAGTGACAGCGGCACGGCCATCAAAATACCCGCGAGCCAGATCGTGCCCCGATGTGCCTTGCGCAGGGCGGCCGCCTTGGACCGGCCCAGACGACGCATGGCGGCGAGTTGGAAATACTCCATGCCCAGCAAATACCCGTTCAAGGCCCAGAAGATGAAAATCGAGGCGGGGGGCATGATTGCATACAAGGCAAAGGCCAGAATGTTGGCCACAATCAGAATGCCCAAGAAATTCAGCGTGTCCCTGATCGAATCCCAAAGCGGAACTTTGGGTGCGGCCGGCAGCCCGGGGTAATGGCGATCTTCAACGGCTTTGGCGACCTCGTCGAGAAACATGGACGTGATGGCCGACGCGACGGGAACCATCAGGAAAACGGATAAGACCAACATCAGGAGCAGACTGCTCCAGCCCAACAAATCGTCGATCCATGTCACGGTCCCAATCAAGGGCAACTCTGTTCCGTCGCCGAGGGCCCACTGCAAAACGCCAAGAAAACCAAGATAGACGGCGATCAAGAGCGCAATCGTCAAACCAACCCCAAGCATCAGAACCTTTCGGAACCGTGGGTCGCCAAGTTGTCCTAGTGCTTTGAAAAAGGACGTAAATATCATTCTTCGAGCCATGTGATGATGTGCGCGGGGTCCGGGCGGGGCCGTTCCGGCGGGGCATTGGTTTCGGTGCCGATATGGATAAATCCGGCAACACGCTCATGCGGAGCAAGACCAAGCGTCTGGGCCACGAAATCGGGGTCGTGGCTCGCCCAACCGCTTAGCCAGTTTGCCCCCCAGCCACTGGCCAGCGCCGCGTTCAGCAAGGCCAGGCAAACGGCTCCGGCCGAGTAGGATTGTTCGATCGCGGGCACTTTAAGCGATGGTTTCTGGACCTCGATCACGGCGACAGCCAGCCCCGCATTGGCGAATTGACCTTGCGCCTTGATCACCTCTTCGTCACTGCGCCCCAGACGGTTGCCAACCGCGGGGACCGCTTCGGCCAGCCGGAGGAGAGCGGCGCGCTCCAGCACGATCAACCGCCACGGCTCCAGTTTTCCGTGGTCCGGGCTGCGCAAGGCTGCGGTCAGGATGGGGGCCAGTTGCGACCGGGTGGGCACAGGGCCGGTCAGTGTCTTCGCGGGGCGGGACCGGCGCATCTGCAAAAATTCAAGCGCAGCAGGGTTGGGATCAGGCATTACGACCTCTGACTGAAATTCATGCTCTACATGTCGGGAGTTGCCGCCGTGGGGTCAAGAGGGCTGCGTAGCCTCAGTGCGCGTAACCGACGTGATTTCACGCTTCAGAACCCAATTACTCCGTCATTTCAACAGGCGATCCAGCATTGGGCCGGCAAGCGCCTTCCTGGCAGCGCGGCACGACTCTAGGGGGTGTCCCGGTTCAGGCTATAGACGCCCTCCGGCAGGTTCAGCGCCGCGCCCAAATCGCGCAATTGCGCCATCGACAGGGTGACCTTCTGGCTCCGGTCGTGACGGGGGTCATATTGCTCAATCGTCACGCATTCCTCGAATGCGTTCACGATAACATCCTCTTGCAGCGGGGCCTTGCCGTCATCAACAAGCGTCACCACCGTTGCGTCAAATTCGTGCTCGATAGAAAACATGCGGCCACCCTGACCTGACCGGCATGTCTTTGCAAGCTGCGATAGGGCAGAGAGCAAACGGGGTGGCGCAGGTGCCGCTCCGCGACTAATATAGGCGGGCAGTTATCAGTGAGGATCAGATATGCGTTGGATTGTTCTAGCCTGTAGCGTGGCCTTGGCCGGTTGTGTTGCGACCACTCAAGCGCCGCCGCCCAACAAACCCGCGCCAACGCAAACCGCGCAGAAAAAACCCGCCAAAAAGCGTGTGATCCCGACCAAAGCGGAAATGCAGACCTTTGCGCGTGTTGTTCGAAAGATGGAGCCGGTGGCCGAACGGGAATGTCGCCGCCGGGCGCCGAACATGAACTGTGACTTCAAAATCGTGGTGGATGATCGTCCGGGCCAGCCTGCCAACGCCTTCCAGACACTCGACAGAACGGGCCGCCCGATTCTTGCTTTCAACCTCGCCTTTATTGCTGCGGCTCGAAATCAGGATGAATTGGCATTTGTGATGGGGCATGAGGCCGCGCACCATATTTCCGGTCATATCGCACGGCAACGCCAGAATGCCGCCGCCGGTGCGATTCTGTTGGGTGGTATCGCCGCAATCACCGGTGCGGGGTCGGGAACGATCAGTACGGCACAGGATATCGGTGCGTCTGTGGGTGCGAGAACATATTCCAAAGACTTTGAGCTGGAAGCGGATGCATTGGGCACGGTCATCACCAAACGGGGCGGGTATAACCCGGTACGCGGTGCACAGTTCTTCACCCAGATCCCCGATCCCGGTGATCGGTTCCTGGGCACCCACCCGCCCAATGCCAAACGCCTTGAAACGGTGATCCGTGTGAACAACAGTCTTTGATGCGCCAGCTCACTGGTGTGATCAGCGATCGCGGGTCGAAATACGCTGTGTCGGGCGGTCCCGCTGCTGATCGGGCCGATGTAGATGAGTTCCTTAAAGAGCTGAAAAAAGACAAAAAATTCGCGCGCGCTACACATAACACGTGGGCCGTCCTGCAATCGGACGGCACACCGCTCAAAGGTGATGACGGCGAAGCAGGGGCTGGGATGGTGATCCTGCGCATGCTCGAACGTGACGAATTACACGATCATATCATCGTTGTGACCCGCTGGTATGGCGGTAAACATCTGGGGGGCGACAGGTTTCGCCACGTACAAGACTGCGTGCACGCCTATCTGGAAGACAGATCTCACCCGTAAGGGTTTGACCGAGATCAAAGTGACTACGGGCATTTCGCCTTATTCCTGAGATGACGCGGCCCGAGGTAGCGGGCGTTTTCATCCGAAGGGAGTTACGAAATGCCGAACCAAAAGACATTGCGCCAACATGCTGATCTGATGGACCGAATGGCCACAACTCTTGGTCTCGATCTGGAAGAGACGATCATGGCAGGTCAATTGCAAATCGATACGTTGGGAGATGCGGTTCTGGCCTGCACGGGATGTGCAAATGCCAGTGGATGCGGAAAATGGCTGGCACGGCAAAAACCGCCAGTCGCAATGGCACCGGAGATGTGCCGCAATAGCGATTTGTTTTCACTGTTGAAACGCGGGAAATGCGTTTGACGAGATCAGCCCGCGACAGCCAAGGCCGTAGAAACCGCGAAGAAAACGCATGCGGAGGCAATCAGAACGAAGCCGTGCCAGATCGCATTCGCGTATCGCAAACCTTCCCACCGATAAAATACAACACCTGTCGTGTAGAGCAGCCCGCCGACCACAACCAGTGTCAGGCTATACACAGGTAACACGCTGGCCAGAGGCGCGAAGAGTGCCACGCCAATCCAGCCCAGGGCCACATAAGGCACCCACCCGGTTGTCATCTTGCCGCGCGCCGCCATCAGTTTTGAAATCGCGCCCGCAAGAGCGAGGGCCCAGACGAAAATCAACACCACATAGCCAAAGGTTGTATTCAAAACAACACTGAGCGGTGTGAAGGTTCCGGCGATCTTGAAGTAGATAGCCGCGTGATCAATTCGGCGCAAAATGGGCCGTGCGGGCGTGTAGGCCGCGATGTGGTAGGTTGCAGAGGCGGTAAGCATGGTCACCAGCGCTGCGGAATAGACACATGCAGCCCAATAGCTGGGTCCTGATAACTGCGCAGACAGGTTTTTGAAGATAAGACTTACGCCGATGAGAGCCGCCACAACACCCAGTACGTGAATTGCCACATCGGCAATACGCTCCGCTCTGGTGTATACTGGGTACGACATAACTAACCACAACTCCTGTTTACTTTTTACGCCAATTATCGACGTTCAGCCTAACGAATTTGTGTCAATACTTTGTTTCCGCAACGGCAACTTGTGGTTGGGTCAGTAAAAACAGGCATATCTAGTGTTGTGGACAACTCACGACAACAGGATTTACTGGCTCTCTTTACAGAGCGCACGCTCTTTTCCCGGGTGTGAAAAGAGAACCGCGTTGCTTGGGAATAAGCACGGATGTTAACCTTTGGAAGGGGTCAACACGCCCCACAGGTCGTATTCACCGGCTTCATCGACGGTGACGGAAACCATATCGCCGACGGACAGGTTTTCGGTATCAGCATCAATAAACAAATTTCCATCAATCTCCGGGGCATCTGCCTTGGTTCGGCAGGTGGCGATGCCGTCTTCGTCGATATCGTCCACGATCACGTCTTGCACTGAACCGATTTTGGCGGCCAGTTTTTCCACCGAAATGACCTGCGCTTTTTCCATAAAGCGATCCCAACGTTCCTGCTTCACCTCGCTCGGTACATGGTCGGGCAAGGCATTGGATCTGGCGCCTTCCACGTTTTCGTATTGAAAACACCCAACTCGGTCGAGCTGCGCTTCGTCCATCCAGTCCAGCAGGGTCTGAAATTCCGCCTCGGTCTCGCCGGGATAGCCGACGATGAACGTACTGCGCAGGGTAATCTCAGGGCAAATGTCTCGCCATGCCGCAATTTCATCTAGTGTTTTGGTGGCAGCGGCCGGGCGGGCCATTCGGCGCAATGTCTCCGGGTGGGCGTGTTGAAAAGGAATGTCCAGATAAGGCAATACCAACCCATCTGCCATCAGCGGTATCAACTGCCGGACATGTGGGTAGGGGTAGACATAGTGCAGCCTGATCCACGCGTCCAAACCGCCCAGATCACGTGCCAGATCGGTAATATGCGCCCGGTGCCCGCGGTCTTCGGCATGTTTGATATCGACGCCGTAGGCTGATGTGTCCTGACTGATGACCAGTAACTCCTTGACGCCGGCATCGACCAGTTTTTCGGCTTCGCGCATCACGGCATGGGCCGGGCGGCTGGCCAACCATCCCCGCATGTCGGGGATGATGCAGAACTTGCACTTGTGATTGCACCCTTCTGAAATCTTTAGGTAACTGAAGTGGCGCGGTGTCAGTTTGACGCCGGAGGATGGCAACAAATCCACAAACGGGTCAGGGCTGGGAGGCACTACCGCGTGGACCGCATCCAGCACCTGTTCGTATTGATGCGGACCGGTCACGGCCAGAACACGCGGGTGCGCGCCGGTGATGTAATCCGGCTCAGCCCCAAGACACCCTGTCACAATCACCTTGCCGTTTTCGTCAAGCGCCTCGCCAATGGCATCAAGGCTTTCGGCCTTGGCACTGTCGAGAAAACCACAGGTGTTCACGATCACCGCATCGGCACCGGCATAGTCAGGTGATACGCCGTACCCCTCTGCACGCAACCGCGTGAGAATACGCTCACTGTCGACCAATGCCTTGGGACAACCGAGCGACACCATGCCGATGGTCGGCTGACCCCGGCGTGTGGTTTCAGCGACACGGGCGCGCGCAAGGTCCGGGCGCAGATCTGGTGGATTGGAGCTCATGCCGCCGCCTATACATCGCGCAATTGCCCCGGGGAAGGGGAAAGCGGTTGTTGGGGGCGGGGCCGCACCCTACATTCCAATCAACGAGCGGTGTGGGAGCGTATCATGAAATGGATCATTCGCCTGATAGGCCTGGTGTTTGTGCTATTGGCCGTCTTTGCCGGAGCGTTGTTTTTCCTCCCCGGTGACCGGATTGCAAAAATCGCCGCCGATCAGATCAGCGCGATGACCGGTCGCCAGGTCGAAATGTCGGGTGAGACCAAGCTGAGCTTCTATCCCGTTCTGGGCATCAGCACGGGCAAGGTTTCCGTGGCCAACGCGGACTGGTCCGATGCCGGGCCGATGATGACAGCGGAAAGTTTCAAGATTGGTGTCGATCCCCGCGCCTTGGTGGGGGGCGATATTCGGATCACGGGCCTTGAGGCCGTTGGGCCATCCATCCTGATGGAACGTGCTGCAGACGGTCGCGTGAACTGGGAGCTGGGCGTCGAGGGCGTGGCCCCTTCCGGAACAGCCTCACCGGACAAACCGGCAGAATCGCGGGCTTTGGCCCTTACGCTTGACCGCGCGTTGATCACGGGCGCGACGCTCAACTACGTAGATCACGGCACGGGTCAGCGCACCACACTGGCGAATTCCGATTTTGACCTGCGCTGGCCCGCCTATCAGGGCGAGGCGACATTTGATGCGGTGCTGCGCCCATCAGGCGAGGTGGTTGAGATCAGCGGGCAACTGGGTACAGTTGCCAATTTCATTGAAGGTGGCGTTTCAGAGATGACCGCAACGGTCAACGCACCCGGCGGCAGTCTGAGTTTTGACGGTCGCGGGGCCACATTGCCCCAACTGACCGGCAAATTTTCGGCAAACCTGAAAAACACAGCACAGTTTCTGGCGGCTCTCGGCCTGAGCGGGATCGATATTCCCAAAGGGCTGGGCCGGGCGGTCACGGCATCGGGTGAATTGACCATCACCGAAGACATGAGTGTGTCGTTGCGCGACGGCAGCCTGCAATTGGATCACAACACGCTCAACATCGCGGCAGATGTCAGCATGGCGGGTCCCCGGCCCCGGATCAATGCGCAGCTGCGTGCCGGAGCGCTTGATTTCTCGGCGCTGGCCAGCGGCAACAGTACCGAAGGGTCTGGAGGCGGCTCTGGTGGCGGGTCGGGCGGTGCAACCACCACCGGAACGGCCGTCAGCACAGGCTGGTCAAAAGACCCGATTGATGTCAGCGCGCTTGGCCTTCTGGATGGGGAAGTCGCGCTTGTCGCCGAAAAACTTGACTTTGGCACATTCAATTTCGGCAAGACACGCATTCTGACGACCATCGACAATTCACGCGCCGTGTTTTCGTTGCGCGAATTGCAGGGCTATGGCGGCTTGGTCACAGGTCAGTTCGTTGCAAATAACCGAAACGGGCTTTCGGTTGGCGGCGACATGGCGGCCCAGGGCATCGATATGAAGGCGCTTATGACGGATGCCGCCGGCATCAATCGCTTCTCAACATCCGGCAATGCAAAGCTGAAGTTTTTGGGTGTGGGTCAGTCGGTCGATGCGATTATGAACAGCCTCCAGGGCTCAGCCTCGGTCAAGACCACGAACGGACATATCAGCGGATTTGACCTCGACAAGCTGATGCGGTCCGGCAACGGCACGGGCGGCACCACGGTTTTTGACAGCCTGAGTGCCAGTTTCATCATCGCGGGCGGACAGATGCAAAACAGTGACCTCTTGATGCCCATGCCGCTGGCGCGGGCGTCTGGGCAAGGGCGGATCGGCCTTGGACCGCAGGATATAGATTACCTCTTTACGCCCGCGCTCTTGGAGGGCGAGAATTCCAAAGGTATCGCCATCCCTGTGCGTATTCACGGCCCCTGGGCCAATCCACGGTTCACGCCGGACCTCGAGAAAGCAATCGATCTCAATCTCAAGGATGAGAAAAAGAAGCTGGAAACAAAGGCCAAAAAAGAGGTCAACAAACTGCTTGAAAAAGAGCTGGGCGTGCAAAAGAAAGAAGGTCAATCGACCAAAAGGGCAATCCGGGAAAAGCTCGAAAAAGACGCGGCAAAGGAGCTTTTGAAGCTCTTCGACTGAGCGTCTTTTTGCGCGACGCAGTAACGATTTCCGGAGATTGCCGTTTTGGGCTTTTGTTTCCGTCGCTCAGGCATCTTAACTGCGTCAAACAGCAAAGGTATTTGACATGACGCACTCCGACAAAACGCGCGCATTTAGCGCCCTTCACGTGAAATCTGATCCGATCATCCTGTTCAATATCTGGGATCCGGGCAGCGCCAAAGCCGTCGAAGCGGCAGGGGCCAAAGCATTGGCAACAGGAAGCGCGCCTGTGGCAATGGCCCACGGGTTTGCCGATGGGCAAAAAATCCCGCTGGAAATGATGCTGGACAATCTCAGCCGGATTGTCAGTGCAACAGATTTGCCGGTCACGTCAGATATTGAGGGCGGATATGGCATAGCGCCCGCGGAGGTGGCGCAAACCGTCACCAAAACCATTCGCGCCGGTGCAGTAGGGTTCAATTTCGAAGATCAGATCGTGGGAACCCATGACCTTTATGATAGCGCCGAACAATCCGCGCGGATCGCCGCGGCGCGTGATGCGGCAGATGCGGTTGTGTCCGACGTGTTTATCAATGCGCGAACGGATATTTTCCTCAAGGCCAAACCAGATACACATACCGATGATATGCTGAATGAAGCCCTGTCGAGGGCGACGGATTATGCAGCGGCCGGGGCCAGTGGGTTCTTCGCACCAGGTCTGGCGGATGAGGCGCTGATCAAACGTCTCTGTGCGGAATGCCCCATCCCAATCAATATCATCGCGCTACCCCATGTGCCCGGTCCTGCGCGGTTGGCGGAACTGGGCGTGGCGCGGGTCAGTTATGGCCCGGTGCCGTACAAACAAATGACCGCATGGCTGGAAAGCCAAGCAAGCGCAGCCATCGGGTACCGCGATCAGAGCTGAACTGCACCTTCGATGATAATTTGCGTGGCGCCGCCGATCAGGACGGACCCATCTGTGGTGGCCGATATATAGACCCGGCCCTCGCGCCCCATTTTCGTTCCCTGCGCCACCACGATATCGTGCGTCAGGCGGCCATCTTTGTGCATCCACTGTG
Organism: Roseovarius sp. JB2-10; assembly: GCF_055693585.1. Lineage (NCBI taxonomy): Bacteria > Pseudomonadati > Pseudomonadota > Alphaproteobacteria > Rhodobacterales > Roseobacteraceae > Roseovarius > Roseovarius sp. JB2-10. Next base: position 1,882,989 of record NZ_CM146337.1, read on the forward strand.
CCAGAGCTGCATTCAGAGACCCTGTGATCGGGTCCTCATCCATGCCGCTCGAAGGTGACACATTGCGCACCTCGTAGTCGCATTCTGACCCTGCCTGATGCGCGCCAATAAGGCTCACACCCTGAAACGCGGGCCAACGCACGGCACTGGCATCTACGTCCAACACAGCCTGCGCTGTGGCGAGTTCCAACACCTGCCATTTCGGGCCATTTTCCAACAGGGCGGATCGAACCACATCCTGCGTCGCAATGCCGAGCGCTTGGCACAATCGCTCACGGGTATCGCGCGGCATCTGTGCGATGCGCGTCTCCGGGGCGACAAAAGCCGGGACGGCACCACGCATATCGATGGCCACAAGCCCAATGGCGCATTCTTGCTGAATGATATCGGGGTCACGCGGAATGCCACCGGTGTGGAGCCATGCCGCGCAACTGCCCAAGGTCGGATGACCCGCAAACAGCATCTCTTTCATTGGTGTGAAAATGCGCACCCTGTAATCCGCACGAGGGTCAACCGGCGGCAATAGAAAAGTGGTTTCCGCCAGATTTGTCCAGGCGGCAAAGTCCTGCATTTGTGCATCGCTCAAGCCGTCCGCATCCACTACGACCGCCAGGCCGTTGCCTTTGGTCGGCACGGAAGAAAAGACGTCACATTGAATGAAACGGCGCGCTCTCGGGGCGGCCATTTTGCACAATTACCGGCGGCGATCGCGGCGCGAACTCATTGGCTGAAACGCCACGCCGACATGTGCTTCGCAATAGGGTTTGCCTGCTTGCACTGGCAAACCGCAGAACCAGAAATCTGGTGTCGCTGGATCACCCACAGGCCATTTGCATGTGCGTTCTGTCAACTCCATCAGGTTCAGCTTCTTGGCCTTCTTCTCGATCTCGTTGACCTTGGCCAGCGCAGCCGGGTCAATTTCATTTGTCGAAGGTTGCGGCGGCAATGGCTGACCGGCCGGAATGATCGGTTTGATCCGCGTAACCGGCTGGGGTGGTGGTGCCGCGGATTCGGTCTTGGGCTGCGGCTTCGGCGCTGCCTTTGGTGCGGCCTTTGGCTTGGCCGTTTTGGCTGCTGTCTTGGCCTTGGCATCAGATTTGTCCGAGCCACCGCCATTACGGTTCGACAGACCCAAACGATGCACCTTGCCGATCACGGCATTGCGTGTCACGCCGCCCAGCTCCTTGGCGATCTGGCTGGCCGATTGGCCTTCGCCCCACATCTTTTTCAGAAGTTCTACGCGCTCGTCGCTCCAGGACATGGCCTGTTCCTTATCTCAAAAGGCGGCATCGATTTGCGTGCCGCCCTGTACAATTCCATCAGCGCTCTATTCTAGTCACTCACGGCTGAGTTACAAGGCATCGATTCGGGTTATACGCAGGCACATCACATGGCGAACGAATTTGAAATGGGCACACGCCGCTTCGGACGTGTCAACTGGCTGGGTCTATGGACTTTGGCACGTCGTGAGGTTCAGCGCTTTATGTCTGTGTGGACGCAGACCCTGATGGCGCCGTTGGTTACTGCGGCCCTGTTTCTGATGATCTTTACCATTGCCATCGGGCCGCGGCGCGGTGATGTGATGGGTGTTGATTTCACGACCTTTCTCGCGCCGGGTATCTTGATGATGACGGTCATTCAGAACGCATTTGCCAACACGTCCTCGTCGATCGTGATTTCTAAGGTTCAGGGAAACATCGTTGATACGCTGATGCCCCCCTCAGCCCGGCGGAGATGGTGTTGGGCTATCTCGCGGGGGGTGTTGGACGCGGTTTCGTGGTGGCCTCAGCTATCGGGGCCGGGCTTTGGGTATTTCTCGGGATTGGCGTGCAACACCCGCTCTGGGCGCTTGCGTTTGTGCTTCTGGGCGCGAGTTTCATGGGCGCATTGGGGATTGTCGCCGGGATTTTTGCCAACAAGTTTGATCAAATGGCCGCCATCACAAACTTCATCGTGACGCCGCTCGCGTTTTTGTCCGGCACATTCTATTCGGTCGAAGCGCTGCCGCCGGTCTTGCAACAAATCACCCATTTCAACCCGATCTTTTACCTGATCGACGGCATGCGATACGGCATGATCGGTGTCTCCGACAGTGCACCAGAATTGGGTTTGGTCGTTGTGACGCTGGCAACGCTGGCCATTGCAGGCTGTGCGTGGATGATGGTGGCGCGGGGCTATCGCCTCAAGGCTTAACCTTTGCGAACCAAACGCGCTTCCCGCCACGCCAACAGGGCGGCACCGCTTAGAATGATCGCAGAACCGACAACAGAAACCGTATCAGGCCAAACGCCGAAAACCGCCCAGTCATACAATGCCGAAAAGACCAGAACCGCGTAAAAGAACGGCGCCACGAAACTGGCATCGGCACGGGCCATGGCATTGACAAAACACGCCTGTGCGCCTGCCATAAGCACACCAATTCCTGCCAAAGCCGCCCATTGAGCGGTGTTAGGCCAAACCCAGACGAAACTGGCGGCAAAAGCCGCGATACAAAGTCCGATGGCGTTATTGACCAGAAGGATCTGAACAGGTGCTTCGCGCGCCGACAATTGCTTGATCAAGATCACTTCCGTGCCCAAAAGCACAGCGGATCCCAGGGCCAAAAGGGCGCCGGCCTCGAGTGCCCCGCCCCCGGGTCGCGTCAGGATGGCCGCGCCGAGCAGCGCGATGAGGGCTGCGCCCCACCGCACGGGCCCTACTTTTTCACCCAGAAACGGGATCGCCAGGATCATGGCAAAGACCGGGTTGAGAAAGCTGATCGCGGTGGCATCCGACAGCGGAATAAATGCGGCTGCGGCAAACATCAGTGTGACGCCGCCCCAACCGAGTGCCGAACGCGCCGTATGCATCCTGAAATTGGGTCGCGTGAAGGAGGGTCGGGCAATGGCCACAAAGCTTGCGATGGTTATCAACGCAAAGAGAAACCGCCCGAAACTGACCTGAAGTGCAGGAATTTCAGGCCCAAGAACGCCGGTACCCAATGCTTTTGCCAGCAACATTGTGCCCGCGGCAAATGCTGCTGCCAGAAGCGTCAACACGGCGGCCAAACGCGGGTTCTGTTCTTGAGTCGTCTTCATGGTCTCAGCCATGACCCCGTTGCTAGGCAACAACAACCCCCGAAACGTCACGCGTGGATTTTTTGCTTCACCTTGCGCCGCGAACCCGCTAAGTGGCGTGCATGATCAAACGCCAACCATACGCGATGAACCGACGCCGACGCCAAAGCGCCTGACGTCCCGCCTTTCGTTTGATCCCGCGCTGACCAAGCGCATTTTACCCCACCATTGTTGACTTGGCCGTTGCCCTCAGGCAATTCTGCGGCCTTCCTGACCAAAAGGATGCAAGACATGATCCCGTCCGTTCTGCCGACCTATAACCGTGCCGCTCTAACTTTTGTCAAAGGCGAAGGCAGCTGGCTGATCGAGGCAGATGGCCGCCGATTTCTTGATCTGGGCGCCGGGATTGCCGTGAACGCTTTGGGGCACGCGCATCCGGCATTGGTCAAGGCGTTGACCGATCAAGGCGCGGCGTTGTGGCATACGTCCAACCTTTACAATATCCCACAGCAGCAGGCGCTGGCGGACAAGCTGGTTGAACACAGCTTTGCAGACACGGTGTTTTTCACCAATTCCGGGACAGAAGCTTGTGAGCTGGCTGTTAAAATGGCACGTAAGCATTTCCATGATGCCGGGCATCTGGAACGCACGGAAATCATAACCTTTGAGGGCGCGTTTCACGGTCGGTCCTCGGCGGGTATCGCGGCGGCGGGTTCGGAAAAGATGACCAAGGGTTTTGGTCCCTTGCTTCCGGGGTTCACCACGCTGCCTTGGGGCGATCATGATGCAATCACTGCAGCGATTTCCGATACGACTGCCGCGATTTTGATCGAACCCGTACAGGGTGAAGGTGGTATCCGCCCAGTGCCCGATCAATGCCTGAAGGGGTTGCGCGACCTTTGTGATCAATACGGCCTCTTGCTCATCTTTGATGAGGTGCAATGCGGTATGGGCCGTACGGGCCGTCTGTTTGCACATGAGTGGGCGGGCGTTGACCCCGATATCATGATGGTTGCCAAGGGTATTGGTGGTGGATTTCCCTTGGGTGCCGTGCTGGCCAATGAACATGCGGCCAGTGGCATGACCGCTGGCACACACGGCTCTACCTATGGCGGCAACCCATTGGCATGTGCTGTGGGTTGCGCTGTTATGGATGAGGTTACAGCGCCCGGGTTTCTGGCGGATGTAAACCGTAAGGCGGGCCTGCTGCGGCAAAAGCTGGAGGGGTTGGTGGCTGATCATGCTGACGTGTTCGATGCGGTTCGCGGATCAGGCTTGATGCTGGGGCTGAAGTGCAAAGCGTCCAATATGGATGTGGTCAATGCAGGCTACCGCGCTGAGGTTATCACAGTGCCTGCCGCCGATAACGTGGTCCGGTTGCTGCCGCCGCTGACATTGAGCGAAGAAGAGATCACTGAGGCTGTTTCGCGATTGGCCGCTGCGGCTTCGGCGGTCAAAGCCGCCGGTGCAATTGAAACGGCCTGAATTCCCGGCTGATCCTTCCAAATTTAGACTAGTTAGAAGCGACGTGTTCCATGAATCATTTTCTAGATATTCACAAAACTCAACCCGATGACCTGCGGTCTATCATCGATCAGGCCAAGGCCATGAAGGCCGCACGTCTGGGCCGTCCACGCGGCACGGCGGATGACGATCAACCTCTGGCCGGTCATGTGGTTGCTTTGATTTTCGAAAAACCCTCAACCCGGACGCGTGTCAGTTTCGATGTGGGCGTTCGGCAGATGGGGGGCACAACGATGGTGCTCAGCGGTACAGATATGCAGCTTGGCCATGGCGAAACCATCGCCGACACGGCCCGCGTGCTGAGCCGCTATGTTGATTTGATCATGATCCGGACTTTCGACGAAGCTGTTTTGATGGAAATGTCGGAATATGCTGATGTTCCGGTGATCAACGGGCTGACCGATCGGACACATCCCTGTCAGATCATGGCGGATGTCCTGACCTATGAAGAACATCGCGGGCCGATTGCTGGCAAAAAAGTGGTGTGGTGCGGAGATGGCAACAATGTATGCGCTTCGTTTTTGCACGCGGCTGCGCAGTTTGAGTTTGATTTGACGTTTACCGGTCCTGCCCAGTTGGATCCAGAGGCCGAATTCGTAGGGCTGGCCCGCAAGGCCGGGCGGACAATCACGGTGGAGCGCGACCCGTTCAAAGCCGTTGAAGGAGCAGACCTTGTGGTGACAGACACCTGGATCAGCATGCATGACAGCCAATCCGCCAAGGAGCGGCGTCATAACATGCTGCGCGCCTATCAGGTGAATGAGGATTTGATGGCCGCCGCCAAACCGGATGCGGTGTTTATGCATTGCTTGCCTGCCCACCGCGAAGAAGAGGCCACATCTGCGGTCATGGACGGCCCGAATTCCGTGATCTTTGATGAGGCCGAAAACAGATTGCACGCGCAAAAGGCCGTGATGCGATGGTGCCTGGGTGTTTGATCTGGCACCCGAGACGTGCTGAGCAAGAGAGGACCCAAAGATGGTGATTAAACGCATCAATGCAGAAGACGGGGCTGAAGCGGCGGGCGCGTATGTTCAGGCGCTTGAGGTTTCGGGCACATCGCGCCGGCTCTACATCAGCGGGCAGGCACCGATGACGGCGGATGGTCATGTTCCGGAGGGCTTCAAAGCGCAGGCCGAAGCCGTTTGGCACAACATTCTCGCGCAATTGCACGCGGCCGATATGACCGCCGAGAACCTTGTGAAAGCCACGACATTTCTGGTGGACCGTAAACACCGCGATGAAAATCGCGACGTGCGTCAGGCCATGTTGGGCGGTCACACATTCGCGCTGACCGTCGTTTTGGCCGGTATGTTCGAAGAGGGGTGGTTGCTTGAAATAGATGCGATCGCAGAGAAATAACACTGGCTGAAACATGCGGCAGGAGACCGGCCTATCCGAACGGATATCACCCGTGGCGCGGCGCTTGCAAATCCCGCAGCAGTCCCTAGCCTGCAGATAGCAGAACAGGTCACAGGGGTTTTCATGTCCAAAGCACAAATCGGGGTCTATGGCTTGGGCACAATGGGCAGTGCTCTGGCGTTGAACATGGCTGACAAAGGCTTCCGTGTGGCTGTGACCAACCGTGAAACCTCATGGATCAGCGATTTCATCGCCGAGGCAGGCCCTCTGGCTGAAAACCTTTTCGCACATGAAGAGCTTGGCGACTTTGTGGGCGCGCTGACCACGCCGCGCGTGATTTTATTCATGATCCCGTCGGGCAAGCCGATGGATATGATGATCGAGGCTATTGCGCCGCTTCTGGCGCCCGGCGACACGATCATCGACGGGGGAAATGCCGATTTTCACCAAACACGCAGGCGTTCAAAGGAACTGGCCGACAAAGACATACACTATGTCGGCATGGGGGTGTCGGGCGGTGAAAAAGGAGCGCGCCACGGTCCTTCGATGATGGTGGGTGGCACAAAACACAGTTGGACCCAATTGCGTGATGTCCTTCGCGCCATTGCTGCCCGGTTTGAGGGTGACCCTTGTGTCGACCACCTCGGACCCGACGGCGCGGGTCATTTCGTCAAGACCGTGCATAACGGCATTGAATACGCGGAAATGCAGGTCATTGCGGAGATTTACGGTCTGCTCCGGTATGGGTCCGCGTGGACGCCTGCGGATATCGGCAAGATGTTTACCCGGTGGGATCAAGGGAAGCTGAAGTCATACCTGATTGAAATTACGGGGAAAACACTCTCTTTCGAGGACCCGCAAACCGGTCACCCCATGGTGGATGTGATTCTGGACGCGGCGGGTCAAAAAGGTACTGGGCGCTGGACGGTGGTAGAGGCAGTCAAGCTGGGCCAGTCGGCCAATATGATCGAAGCGGCGGTCGGCGCGCGCAGTTGGTCGTCCGAAAAGCAAACACGTGTCACGGCGCAAGACGTGCTTGGTGGATCACGCGGTGCGCTGGACCTCAGCGAGGCGGAATTGTCGGACGCGTTTCTGGCGGTGCGAATTTTGGGATATGCACAGGGTTTCCGCGTGTTGGCCGCGGCCTCGCAGGAGTTTGAATGGGATCTGAATTACGCCCGTATTGCAGAGGTCTGGCGCGCCGGATGTATCATTCGCTCGGCGCTTTTGGATGATATTTCAGAAGCCTTTGACGGTGACTTGCCCGCGGGACAGCTGATGTTGGCGCCCAAGCTGGTGGCAATGCTGGAGTCGGGCATTCCCGCGTTGCGGCGGGTGGTTGCGGCCTCGGTAACGGCGGGGCATGCGGTTCCGGCAATGGCTGCGGCGCTCAGTTGGTTCGACACAATGCGCCAAGGCTACGGTACCGCCAATATCATTCAGGCGCAGCGTGATTTCTTTGGTCACCATGGGTTCGAGCGTCTGGGTGAAGAGGGCAAACATCACGGTCCGTGGTGGACGTAACAGTTGTCAAAATGAGTGCGCTGAAGCGCACGCTCGATACCTCGTCGTCGGGCCTGCGGCCTCCTCTTCGGTACATGTGGCCAGCGCGATGACAAGGTGCTGAGCCGGTTCTGTTTGGTAGGCCTGCAAAAGGGGTGCTGATCAGCCGGATAATCGCTACAGAATCCCTTGACGACCGAAGGCTTTGAGCCTAAAGACCGCAAACGGAATTCGGGGCGCTGCGCGAAACGCACGCGCCCGTTTGTATTGAAGAGGGCCGCATGCGCCCTGGACCCTGGAAGAGGATGACCCCATGTCGCGCCGCTGCGAACTGACCGGAAAAGGCCCGATGGTTGGCAACAACTCCAGCCACGCCAACAACAAAACACGCCGTCGGTATTTGCCGAACCTGAACGATGTGACCCTGCAATCGGAAACGCTGAAGCGCGGTATCAAGCTGCGTATTTCGGCCGCAGCCCTGCGCAGCGTTGATCATCGTGGTGGTCTGGATGCGTTTTTGGCAAAAGCCAAAGACACTGAACTGTCGGCCAATGCGCTAAAAGTCAAAAAAGCAATCGCCAAGGCCCAAGCAGCCAACGCGTAAGCGAATTTCAAACGAAGACCGCAAGGCCCTGCCAAAACGGCGGGGCTTTTTTTATGTGTCGGTTTGTGTGGCGAGTATCTTGTCGACCCAAGCGGGTACAATGCGGGTGGCGGGGCCGTGGTGCACTTCGGAGAAGTCGCGCACATTGACCGAGGCTTCGAGGTTCAGTTCAACCGTGTGCGCGCCTGCACGTCCCGCATGTTGACCAAATGCGGCCGCCGGATAAACATTGCCTGACGTGCCAATGGCGGCAAAGATGTCCGCTTCATCCAGATGCGCCCAGATGGCCTCGGACCAATAAGGGGTTTCACCAAACCAGACGATATCTGGACGGGTGGTGGGGGCCGCGCATGAGGGGCAGGGATCACTAACGTGCATTTCCATGGGTGCGGGCCATCGATGCCCGCAGGTCGCACACAGCGCACCGGTCAGAGCACCATGCATGTGGATCACATCGGGTGAGCCTGCGGCTTCATGCAGGGCGTCGACGTTTTGCGTAATGAGCACAACCTCATCTTTGTAGTCGCGCGACAGGCGCGCCAAAGCGCTATGCGCAGCGTTTGGTTTGACAGTGGCGGCCTTGGCACGCCGGGCGTTGTAGAACCGATGAACAAGCTCCGGATTGCGCGCGAACGCCTCGGGTGTCGCCACATCTTCGATGGCATGCTTTGCCCAAAGACCATCGGCGTCGCGAAACGTACTCAGCCCGCTTTCTGCCGATATACCCGCACCGGTCAGGATCACGATTTTTCCCATGGGCCACCTTTTTTACCCTGTCTGACAGGAATCGCATCGATTTGGACAAAAGAATACCAGTCTTCACTGGAAAATAATGTGCGGGTTGATTTACCTCGTACGGTCAATTGCCTCGCAGCTTCGGGAAATCCGAAAGGGGAATTCGGCGCTTGAAAAAACCGATGCCATCGCCATGAGAACCACTTGCCCGGCCCACGTATCAGGCGCATTTGAGAGGGTAAGGAGTACGCATATGCCAATCTCATGCCTCAAAACAGCCCCTGGACAGCCGCCCCAAACGGCAGCAGACATTGCCGATACCGTACAGGTGATGCTGGCGCGATTACGCACGGGTGGCGCACAGGTTGCGTTGGAATACGCGCGGCAATTGGATGGTTGGCAGGGTGAAATCACCGTCTCCAAAGCCCAAATCGAGGCGGCGGTGGACCGCGTGCCTGATGCGCTTAAGGAAGACATCCGGTGGGCGCATGAAAACATCTCGCGCTTTGCCGCCGCCCAACGCGCGACCGCACAGGACATGGAGATTGAATTGCGCCCCGGTCTGGTTGCCGGGCAACAGCAGATTCCACTCTCGGCCACCGGGTGCTACGTCCCGGGCGGAAGATACACGCATATTGCATCTGCGCTCATGTCGATTGCCACGGCACGCGAAGCCGGGGTCGCTGATATCACCGCCTGTTCACCGCCCAACGGGTCAGACGGCATACCGGATGCGATGCTGTTTGCGATGGATTTGGCCGGGGCCACGCGTATTCTGGCGATCGGCGGCGTGCAAGGTGTTGCGGCCATGGCGTTTGGTATGTTTGGGGCACCTGCGGCGGATATTCTGGTGGGGCCGGGAAATGCCTATGTGGCTGAAGCAAAAAGACAATTGTTCGGACCCATAGGTATCGACATGTTCGCAGGCCCGACAGACAGCCTGGTGTTGGCGGATCGCACGGCAGATGCGGAAACCGTTGCTGTCGACCTGATCGGTCAGGCAGAACACGGCGCGAATTCACCGGTTTGGCTCGCCACCACTCACAAAGAACTGGCAGATCAGGTGGTGGCGCGCATTCCTGCGATCATTGCAGATTTGCCCGAGCCGAACCGCAGTGCCGCCGCCACCGCATGGGCCGATCTTGGGGAGATCGTCCTGTGCGACACGGCAGAAGAGATGGCGCAATTTGCCGATGACAAGGCGCCCGAGCATTTGCATGTGCAGGCGGAAGATCTGCCATGGTGGCGAGACCGTCTGCGCGCCTACGGGTCGCTTTTTTTGGGTGAAGAGACCACCGTTGCTTTCGGCGATAAGGCAGCTGGTCCCAACCATGTGCTGCCAACATCCGGCGCCGCACGATACACGGGCGGCTTGAGCGTTCATAAGTTTCTGAAGACGGTGACGTGGCAACACGTCGATGAACGCTGCCTGCCAGATCTGGCGCGTGTCACAGCCAGTCTGAGCCGTGCAGAGCGGATGGAGGGGCATGCCCGGTCTGCTGATATCCGGTTGGAGCGGTTTGCGCTGCGGACGGAGCGGCAGGCAAACAGCATCTAACACGACCTAAGATGCCAACGGCAGCTCGACGATGAAGGTTGCGCCTTTTCCAGCCTTGGAGTCGAGTTGGATGCGGCCTTTGTGCGCCGCAATGATCCGGTGGCAATAGGCGAGGCCGACGCCCGTTCCTTTGCCGACCTCTTTTGTTGTGAAGAGCGGGTCGAATATGCGCGTTTTCAGCGCGTCCGGCACACCCGGTCCGTTGTCGGATATCGTTAAACGCAGTGTCGTATCGTCATGCGTCCCGTCGATAGTAATTCGATCGCCGATTTCCGCATCCCGAATGGCATGAACCGCATTCGTAAGCAGGTTGATCACAACCTGCATGAGCTGCACTTCATCCGCTGTCACATCTGGGCAGTTTTCGGGCAGCTGAGAGGTGAGCTGAATACCAAGCGCTTCGGCTTCGCCCTGAATAACCTCTTGTGCTGCATGGATTATTTTTCTGGGTGAGAGGGGCTGTAGGTCGAGCGGTTCCTGTCGTGCCAGTGACAGGAATGAACGCACAATCCGGACGCATCGGTGGGCCGCCAGGGATAGTTTGTTGACCCTCTTTTCAAGTGGTGAATTCTCCAACTCTTCTTGCAGGATTTCCGCGTTGCCGACGATGATAGACAGGGGATTATTCAACTCATGCGACACGCCGGCCAGAAGTTCACCAAGGGCCGAAAGTTTTTCGGATTGGAACAATTGCTCTTTCTGGCGATCAAGCTCGCTGCGCACCGCCAGATCGTCCGTCAGGTCTTCGATGTTAGCAACGATCACATCCTCGCCATGGTAATCAATCAGACGGGCGGAGATATCTGCCGGAAAGGCTTGTCCCTCCGCGCTCAGACAGGTCACCCGCATGTTGTCGACGCGGGCATCCGGTAGCAAAGCGGTCACAAAATCTGCACGCTCTTCGACATGGGCGAAATGCGCAAAACTGCTCTTGGCAACCCCCAGCAATTCCGTCGCCGAAGGCGAACGATAGAGGATCATACCGTCGGCCACTCGCGACATTGTCAGGCTGGTTGGGCAGGCCTCCAGCACCTTGCGCAACAGCAATTCCGCCTCGCGGATAGCGTCAGCCTCACGCAGACCAACTGCGCCCGCAGACTGGGTCATCGCAAATCCACCATCCGACGTTTGCGACAATTGGATACTGAAGGCCGCGCCGCCGGCCACTGGCATTTGAACGGCTTCAACCCGTGTATTGTCGTCCAGACGCGCTTCGGTCTTGCTCAGCAACAAGCTGACAGGTTGAGGCATGGCACCACGGTTGACGGCCTCGTGCAAAAACATTCCCCATGGCGTCCCCGGCTCCAACATATCTGGCAATGCCGGGTACATGCCACGAAAGCTCGAATTGGTGGTTGTCAGCTTCGCATCCGCGTCAAAGAGCGCGACCCCGTGATCGATCAGATCAAGGGCTTCCTTTAGAATATCCGGGTCGCGGGTCATGCGATCTCAGCCATCCGCAGCGGTCGCGGTGGCATCCTCGATCAGGATAAAGTCACCCGTTTGCCAAGGGCTTGCCGTGAATTTTTCTGATACCAGCGAGCCAAAATGGGCGTTGGAAAGCACCGACATTGGCCCGGCTTCAGACCGGTGCAAAACGGCGTCGCTGACTGTGGGGCCGAACACATCATAGATGTAGTTCTGATTGCCGACGACGGAACCGATCACCGACCCGCTGGCCAAACCTATCCTGGCGCTCCATTTGATCGGGTGCGAGGCATTCCGCCGTTCCAGATAACGCAAAAATCGCACGGCAGAGTTGGCCACGGCCATTGCGTGATCTTCGTTCGGATCCGGAACGCCGCAGACCGCTACATAACTGTCCCCATTGGTGCGAATGCGTTGGCAGGCAAACTGCGCACCAATACGATCAAAAGCACTGTAAATATCGTTCAGATCGCTCAGGATAACCGCAGGTTCATGCTCACCCAACAGGGCATTAAAGCCGATGAAATCCAATGCCAACACGGAAACAGGATCAAACAGGCGCGGAGACACAACGCCGAAGGTTTTGTATTCTTCATAGGCCGCACGGGGCATCATGTTGAGCAGCAGTTTTTCCACCTGCTCCTTCTCGCGCTTGATCTCGTGGGTGTTGCGTTCGACCATCATGGAATAGGAATCAATCATTGATTCCAATTCCTTAATCCGTGTGATGTTCTGGCAAACCAGAACGGCAATATTGCCAGTTTTGTCGTCGGCCCGGTTGAATTCCATCGCAACTGTCATGCTGCGACGGCGCAGTTTGAAGGAGGCCTCCGTGGTCAAATGCCCGCCGGCTTCCATTTCGCGCACCAATTCATCCATCGCGATGTCCGGAAAGACATGCGTCAGCCGGGTGGACGGATCTGGTTCACCGAACCATTCGTTGAATGTATCATTTCGAAACCGAAAGGCCTGGGTTTCCAGGTCGATCAGGGCCACACCTACGCCGATGGCGCGCAGCAGTTGCTCGTTTATGGCTTCAATCGACATGTGGCGCCTCGGTCAAAAGCGCGCGCCGGGCCTCAAAAGCACCTACAATGGTTGTCACATCAGCCTCTGAAACGTCAAACTCGGTCAAGACCTCGCCGACGATTGTTTTCAAACGGTCAAAGTGATGATTTTCGATGGTCATGCTCTGATGCGCCCGCGCAATATGCTCATCGGTAAATGAGGCAGGCCCCCCATCAGGGATGATACAAACTTGGTCTGATGATCAATCAGGCGCGGCAGGTCGACATGATCGAAAAACGGCCCCACATCATCATCTTCCAATAGCCGGTCATACAGCTTCAAAACTATCCGGCTTACGGCAGAAAAACCGCCGTATTTGTCAAAAAGTGACTTTTCCATTCGCCCCTCGTGACGGTTTGGACCGTCTTTAAAATTTGGCTTGGTTACCAATGCAGCGAGATTTATGCAGGATTACTCAAGCCGGTCAATGTTTGTGATCAGGTCCACATGGCTCAGATCATGGCTGCATCAAACCCAATGCGTTCAAAATAGCCCTGTTTCGCCTTGGGTCGCGACCGGCGCACCTGCGCCAACGTCATGTCAGAAAAAGCGTGCTGGTTTGAGTTTCTAAAGCGTGCCATTTGGGTTGTCCTTTCCAGTTTGGTTCATGCCATTTCTGGCCTTTGTGCGGAGCTCTGGAACGTCTGGTTCCGATAACTCCTTCCCTGCAAAAAACTTACCAAGCCGATGTTTCAGCTTGCGGTCTGCAAACGCGGCATCGTGTTTCAACTGTTTCAGGTGCAAACAAGCCGGACAAGGGCCAGTTTCCGCACTGAAAAACCCCGCCGATGGTATCGGCGGGGTTGACGGGAAAAGCAGACTAATCCGAGAAAAACACCGTTATCACGCAGCGCACAGATCCGCCCAGAGCGCCTTAATGCGCACTGCAAGTTCCTGCATGTGCTGTGGCCCTACGTCTTGATTGATGACCGAAACCCGCAATACGCACCGGTCCTGCCATTGTGCGGTGCGAAACAGATATCCCTCATCCGCGTTCAATGCGTCGGCCATGGCCTGTGTTGCAAGGTCGGTATCTGCCTGTCCATGCCCACGATCAAACGAAACAACCAGTTGGTTCAGAACAACGTCATTCAGAACCTGCACGCCGGGTAGTTGACGCAGCTTGTAGTCGAGCAAACTGGCACAGTTGCAATGGTTGTGAACCATATCGGAAATGCCATCGCGGCCCAAAGACTTCAAAGTGGCCCAGACAGCAAACCCCCGGGCCCGGCGCGACAATTCGGGGTTGTAGTTTGTCGCGTTACGGCCGTCGCTCTCACCTTCCGGCAAGTAGCTGGCCGAGATATTCATGGCACGGCGATGCGCATCTTTGTCCCGAACAATGGCAAATCCGGCATCAAATGGAATTTGCAGCCACTTGTGCCCGTCCGTTGACCAGCTGTCTGCGCGGTCAATCCCATTGGTCAGGCTTCGCGTGCTTGTGCTGGCCCGCGCCCACAGACCAAACGCCGCGTCGACATGCAGCCACGCGCCTTCTGCTTGCGCGATATCCGCCAGAGCTTCGAAGTCGTCAAACGCGCCCGAATTGATATGCCCTGCGGTGGCGATCACGATTTTGGGTCCGGATATGTTAGCCATTGATGTGGCCAGTTCCTCGACGATGATCCGCCCTTGGTCATCGGCGCCAATTTCCTTGATGTTGCGTTTGCCGAAGCCCAGATACCGCAATGCCGCACGGTTAGACACATGCGTGTCTTCCGACAGAAAGACAGTGATCGTTGGTGCAAATTGCAACCCGGTTTCCGCGATGTCGTATCCCAAACGCCGCAGAACCTCGTCACGCGCAGCAGCCAATCCGATAAATCCGGCCATTGTCGCGCCGGTGGTCAGACCAACGGATGCGTCCCGCGGCAGATCGAGAATATCCAGCATCCATTCGCAGGCCACTTCTTCGGCGGTGGCTGCGGCAGGCGAACATTGATAAATGCCTGCGTTTTGTCCCCAGATCGAGGTGAGCCAATCGGCACCAACGCCCGCGATGTTGGACCCGCCCATGACCCAGGAGTAAAATCCAGGCTGTGTAGAACCCACAAGCCCGGGTTCAGCCGCCTTGATGAGCTCGGCAATCACTGTCTCTGCGGCTTGTCCCTGGGCTGGCAGGTCGCCGCCAAAGGCTTGGTGCAGTTCCGCGTGACTGGCTGTGGCGTGCAAATTGGTTTTGCGTTCCCGATATGTCGAGGCATAGGCGGAGGCCGTTGCCAGAGGACCATCGAGGGCGGGGAAGGCGTGAATATGTTGCATTTCTAAAATTCCTATCTGGCTTTTTGAGACGGCAGAATTCTCCAGAAGGGCCTGCCAGAACATTTGATTGGGGAGGACGGGCAAAGCGCAGTTGCCTTGCCCGGTCCAATGATCAGGCCGCTGCGGCCGGTACGGGTGCTGGGTATTGAGCATTCGGTGTCGAGTGCGACAACGTCTGTTCGTCTTCTGTCATCTCGGCCGGAATGTGCTCGAAGAGCGGCGTTGAAAGGTAGCGTTCTCCGGTATCTGGCAGCATTGCCAGAATTTTCGATCCGGGCGCTGCAGTTCTTGCGACATCCAGCGCTGCGGCAAAGGTCGCGCCGCTGCTGATCCCGCAGAAGATGCCCTCTTTACAGGCCAGTTCGCGCGCCTGATGCAATGCATCCGGTCCGGTGACAGGGAGCATCTGATCGATCAAGCCTTGCTGCATGGATTGATGCGCGAGGTCGGAAATGAAATCGGGTGACCATCCTTGCATCGGATGCGGGTTGAAGGCCACATGGCTGGTTGCGGCGCTGCCATCGTCGTTGAAGGGTTGCACCATGCCGCTACTCATCAACTGAGCATTTTCAGGTTCGGCGACGACGACTTTTGTTTTGGGGCTTTGTGATTTCAACACGCGGGCAACACCAGTCAGCGTGCCGCCGGTTCCGAAACCGGTGACCCAGTAGTCCAATTGGTTTGCGCCAAAGTCATGCAAGATTTCCTGAGCCGTCGTACGGCTGTGCACGTCAGTGTTTGCGGGGTTTTCGAACTGTCGTGACATAAACCAGCCGTGCTTTTCCGCCAGTTCGCGCGCCTTGGCAACCATGCCACTGCCCTTCAGGGGGGCCGGTGTCAGGATGACTTTCGCCCCCAGAAAACGCATCATTCTACGGCGCTCAACACTGAAGCTTTCGGCCATGACAACAACAAGCGGATATCCTTTTTGCGCGCAAACCATCGCGAGGCCAATGCCCGTATTGCCGCTGGTGGCTTCAATAATCGTCTGGCCGGGTTTCAGCGATCCATCGCGTTCGGCGGCTTCAATCACGCCAAGGGCCAAGCGGTCTTTGACAGACCCCATAGGGTTGAATGCTTCGAGCTTTACAAAGAGGTCAACGCCCTGGGGCGCGAGGTTGTTGATTTTCACAATCGGCGTGTTGCCGATGGTATCGAGGATGGAGGCTTTGATCTGTGACATGTGAGTACCTTTTGGTAGGGTTTTTGTATGAGGTGACCGTGAGTGGAAATTATTGGATCGACGCAGCCAGAACACGGCGCCATGTGCGGCTGTTCGTCAGCCCGCCGGACGGAACCTCATTTGGGTCGCATCGGAAGCGGCGCATATTGCCGAACACTGAGTCAGACTGAGGTAAGCTGTGTTTCATTGGTTTCGTCTTTCCGTTGTGCGGCAGTTCCGAAAGAGCGCCGCGTTGCTGATGCCGCTTTTTTTGGAAGACGCGTGTTGCAATCGGATTTCGTGACAAACGGTTTTGTGTTTCAGCTTGGAAACGGAGAGATCAATTCTCGGAAATTAAAATTATGAAGCTAATTCAGATGCTTGAGGGCGAACTAGGGGAATTGAGTGTATGCGTCGCTGTTACAATTGAAACAAAACACTGACGGATTGAAAACGAGTTGAAACACTCGCAAATTAAAAAATGCCTATGAGTAATCGTTCAGATAGCACCGCCACGCTCGACGTTCCTTCCGCCGATCTTTTGGTCGATGCCATCGAAGCGTTGTCGGAAGGCATGGCCATTTACGACGCGGAAAACCGATTGGTGACGTGCAACCAACGCTACCGCGACATGTTCCCGATGATCGCGGAACTGATTCAGCCCGGCGTTCTCTGGCATGATCTTTTGCGGGCGGGGGCCGAACGGGGACAGTATGTGGCCGCGATTGGCCGGGTGGAGGAATGGTTGGAAGAGCGTTTTTCGCACCAAACCCCGTTTAATCAGCAGCTTGAAGTCGAACTAACGAGCGGTGAGGTCTACGAAGTCCGGTTCAGCACGACCCGGCAAGGTGGATTTGTTGTCACCAACACGGATATTTCTGAGCGTCGCAAGGTAGAGACTGTCGCGCGTGAGCGGGAAACCATCCTTCGCACGGTTCTGGAAACAAGCCCGATGGCGGTTGTCATGGGGCGTCTCAAGGATGGCCGTATCCTCTATAGATCGGCGAGCGCGATATCGTTATTCGGGGACAAGCAGACAGCCATTGAGCATTATGCTGACCCGGCGGAGCGGGAGGCCTATGTTGCCAGGCTTATGGAAACCGGCGTGGCGGATGACTTTCGCATTACGATTATCAATGCCGATGGCCAGCCTGTAGCAGCATCATGTTGGGGGCGCGTGATCGAATTTGACGGCGAGCTTTACGTCGTCAGTGCAATTGTGGACATGAGCGAACGTCAGGCGCAGGAGGATTTGATCCGACGCGTTCTGGAGGCGTGTCCGGCGCCCATTCAAATGACCAAGGCTGACACGGGTGATGTGCTGTTTACCAGCCCCGAGACGCAAACGCTGTTTGGGACCCTGGACAAGGCCAAGCAGTTTTACGCAGATCCGAAAACCCGGGAACGGTACCTGAAACAGTTACGCGCCAATGGGATGGTATCGGAGTTCAAGGCCGAATACGTGAACGCCAAGGGCGAAGAATTCTGGGGCTCGGTTTCGGCGCGCATGATCCGATACAACGGCGAAGATGTGATCGTTTCGCACACCCGCGATTTGACCGAACAGATGGCGATCGAAGCAGAGCTTTCGCAACAGCGCGATCAGCTCTTTCAAAACGAAAAAATGTCTGCGATGGGCGAACTTCTGGCCGGTGTGGCGCATGAATTGAACAACCCGCTTTCTGTAGTTGTCGGCCATGCGCTGATGTTGCGTGAAGATTGTGATGACCCAGATGTCTTGCACCAGGCGGAGAAAATAAGCAGTGCCGCAGAACGTTGCGCCAAGATCGTCAAAACTTTCCTGACCATGGCACGCCAGCAGCCTGTCAAAATGCACCGGGTTGATATCAATGAAGTTATTCAAACGGCCGTAGACGTGGCGCGGTATAGTGATGCTGAGCAAGGCCAGATGATCGACTGTCAGCTTAGCTCCGAACTTGGCTTGGTCCACGCGGACCCGGATCAAGTGACACAGGTGGTTATCAATCTGATCCTGAATGCCGAACAAGCGATGCGCGACAGTGATACTGGCACAAAAATTCTCGTCAGTTCACGGCTTTCAAATGCCGCGGATGGAGTTGAAATTCTGGTCGAAGACGATGGGCCGGGCATCCCGGATGACATACGCGGTCGGGTTTTTGAGCCGTTTTTTACGACCAAAGAAGTGGGCACGGGAACCGGCATCGGCTTGGCCTTATGCCACCGGATCGTGCAAACCCATAATGGACGGATCACAGTCGGCAAGGGCCGCGATGGTGGTACGGCCTTCAAGATTTTCCTGCCATTTGAGACGGATCAACCCACAGTGCCGGTTGCCAAAACAGCCGAAACCGAAGCACCGCAATCGGCCCGTATTTTGATATTGGATGACGAGGACGACGTGGCTGAGCTCAATGCCGAAATCCTCGTCAGAGGGGGCTATGAGGTGGACGTCTTTGACCAAGGTGATAAGGCCTTGGAAAGCCTGCAGCATCACGATTATGCTTTGATCATCAGTGACCTCAATATGCCGGGGTTGGATGGGCGTGGTTTTTTTGAAAAGATCATTAAGGAGTATCCGCAGATGGTTGACCGTATCGGCTTTGTCACGGGCGACACAATGGGCAGGTCCTCGCAGAGTTTTCTGTTAGAAGCCGAACGTCCCTACATCGAAAAACCCGTTTCACCCAAAGAGCTACGCGCTTTTGTCGCGGGCATCCTGTCCGATGCAGAAAAGAGCAACGCATGAGTGCGGCGACAACCATACTTGTATGTGACGACGAAGCCGATGTGCGCGACATGCTGCAGGAATATCTGCGCAAACGCGGGTTTGAAACTCTACCAGCCTCGAACAGCGATGAGTTGCGAACTGCGTTGGAAGCATCAGAAGTTGACCTGATCCTGCTCGATATCAATATGCCGGGCGAAGACGGGCTGACGACACTCCGGTCATTACGGTCAACCAATCAGGTGCCCGTTGTGATGCTCACCGCGGCAGGCGAAGTCATCGACAAAATTGTCGGGCTTGAAATGGGCGCTGATGACTATCTTGCCAAACCAGTGGACCTGCGTGAGCTGGAAGCACGGATCAAAGCCGTGTTGCGCCGTAAGGCGGAACCAGCACAAGCGCCCGCCAAAGCAGAGACACCTGATACGGCGAAGTTTGGCGCGTTTACACTTGACCTAACCGCGGCGAAGCTGATTGCCGAAAACGGGGAAGAGGTGGCCCTGACCGCCATGGAATTCAATCTGCTCAGCCTGTTTGCCCGCAATCGTGGCCGGGTTTTGAACCGGGACCAGATCCTCGAACAGGCCCATGATCGCTCCTGGGATCCGTTCGACCGCAGTATTGATATCCGCATTTCGCGCCTGCGTCGCAAGATCGAACCCAATGCGCAAAAGCCGCAGATTATCAAAACCGTCCGCGGGATCGGCTACATTTACGATCCCGACTGAGGCTGCCAGTATTTAGTAACTACCGTTGTATTGCCGCCGCATTCCGCTCGGAAAGGCCGCTACCGGCACCAGATTTGATGCAATATCGTTCACGCTGAAGGTGGGACGCATGGCCCATGCCTGACGCAGCGCATGCATGACGGGCATCCGGGTTTGACCGATCAAAACGCCCAGCAAGATGAACGCCGCGCCGGGCAGAAAGCCCGGGCCGGGATTTTCACCCAAAAGCAGCATGGCAAAGGCGATACCGGCAAGGGGTGAAAAGGACGTTGCCAAAGACATGTCGCGCGCGGTTGCGTATTTCAGGGCGAACGACCACGCCAATTGACC
Source organism: Roseovarius sp. JB2-10 (assembly GCF_055693585.1). Lineage (NCBI taxonomy): Bacteria > Pseudomonadati > Pseudomonadota > Alphaproteobacteria > Rhodobacterales > Roseobacteraceae > Roseovarius > Roseovarius sp. JB2-10. The sequence goes on from NZ_CM146337.1 coordinate 1,903,016, forward strand.
CACGATGATCACAGGGATGGCATAGGCCCAAACCCAGGTCAGAAGGACCGGTGAAAATATGTCCTGGAACGTCTGTGGTCCTTGCAACAAACTGACCAATGCAAAGTAGAGAACGCTGCCCATTGCCGCGCGGTAGATCGTGAACAAGCCAATCGGGATACTGCGTAACGCATGGCGGGCAACGATGGCGGATGCGATGTAAGAGAGGGTCGCGCCAAAGGCTGCAATTTCGCCGATGCCCAACTGAAAACTTCCGCTTGGGTCCCGCAGACTGACCATAACCATGGCCCCAAAGAGCGCGATCAATCCGGCCGCAAATGTGCGTGGGTCAATCCGTTCCTTCAGGGCAAACGCCGCGGCCAACAAGAAAAGCGGTGGCTCAACACGGCTGACCAATACAACATTCGTCACGCTGGAATGATCCAGCGCGAAAAAGAACAAGCCAGGTGTGATGGCGGATGACAAAAGCGCGGCAACCTGCATAAGACCCCAGTCCTTGAACGAGAGCTTGCGCAGGTTCGCGCGGGTCCAGTCGTGGCGAAACATCAGCGTCAGCGGGATCACGGAAATGAGCGATCCCAGCAAAAGCAGGTTGGCAAATGTGATGGCGTTGCGACCGGATGCAAGAGGGGATTGAGTGCCAATATCGACCAGCGCCGTGACGATGGAATTGGATGCGGCATAGATCAGCACGCCCAACCAGGCAAAGGCCATCCCGATCTTAGCAACCGGGAGAGTTTCGATAAATTGTTGTGTACCTGACCGCATAACCGCGCTCCATCATTCTGAACTGCGCAGAACCTAGGCACGGCCTGTTTCCGGTTGATTTCGCCAACGGTATCAAGAGGTATCAATTGTTTCGGCCATGTTTCGGCGCGGCAAGGTGTTGGTGTAAAAGAGGTTTTTTGAAACCTAATTGCAGCGCATTGGGTCGTATCTTTCTGCAGCAATGTGCCCTACGTGGCGGCGGCAAAAGCGCGGGAAGGAACATATTGGTACCTTCAGCAAACGGAGCTGGCTCTTGCGTCCTTGGATGGCTGCGCTAGGTTGCCCGCCGAGGGATAAGAAGGATTTTGTGATGAAGATGAAACCGCTGGGCCGTACCGGCATGATGGTCAGTGAGCTTTGTTTGGGGTCGATGACGTGGGGCACGCAAAACACGGCTGAGGAAGGACATGCACAGATCGACAGGGCGCTGGAGCGCGGCATCAATTTCATAGACACGGCGGAAATGTATCCGGTTAATCCCATTAGTGCGGAAACGACGGGTCGCACGGAAGAGATCATTGGCCAATGGAATGCGACGTCGGGACGTCGTGATCAGGTGATTTTGGCCACCAAGCACTCGGGGCAAGGAATGCGCCATGTGCGCGACGGGGCCGAGATTTCCGCACAGACCATCCCCGAGGCAATAGAAGGTTCGTTGCGGCGCTTGCAGACGGACTACATTGACCTTTACCAATTCCACTGGCCCAACCGGGGCAGCTACATGTTTCGGCAAAACTGGCGCTATGATCCTTCGTCACAGGATCGGGCAAAAACGGTTGCGAATATGCATGAAACGCTCGAAGCGCTGCAAAAGCAGGTTGATAAGGGCACGATACGATCCTTTGGCCTGTCGAATGAAAGTGCTTGGGGCACCGCGCAATGGTTGCGCGTTGCCGAAGACAACGATTTGCCCCGTGTGGCGTCGATCCAGAATGAATACTCTTTGATGTGCCGCCTCTACGACACGGATCTGGCCGAGCTGAGCGTCAACGAAGACGTCGGTCTGCTGTCGTTTTCACCTCTGGCGGCGGGACTGTTGACTGGCAAGTATCAAAACGGCGCGGTCCCGGACGGGTCGCGTATGTCGTTGGTGGATAATCTTGGGGGGCGCAAAGGGCCGCGGGCCTTTGCTGCTGTTGATGCCTATCTCGACGTCGCACGTACCCATGGGCTTGATCCGGCTCAAATGGCTTTGGCATGGTGCGGGACACGCCCATTCATGTGCTCTGCGATTTTCGGGGCCACGTCGATGGAGCAGCTGGATACCGCACTGGGGTCCGTCGAAGTTGAGATGACCGAAGACATCATCCGTGATATCGACAAGGTGCATCGCGCGCACCCAATGCCATACTAAAAAAGCGCCTCAGCGGGAGGCCTTCATATCGATGCCATCCACCTGCAATGTGGATATTTGATCATTGAGCCGCCCCCAGGCCTCATTTGTCAGGGCATTCCCACCAGTGCGCGTTCGCATCAAGCGAATATGCAGCTCCGCGCTCGGCAGGTCGGATGAGAGATCGGTTACATCGCCACGCGTCAGGGCTTCGTGCACAACCGAGCGCGGTAGCCAGCCAATGCCCAATCCCTGCCGGACAAATTGCAGAATGGCGGGGGTCAGACCAGTCTCCGCAACGCTGTGCGTTACCGCGTCACGCGGCAGCGCCGGCAAAATGTGAAACTGCAAGATCTCGCCCAGATAGATATCAGCCGGGTATGTAATCAGGGGCAATTCCATCCGCTGCAAACCCGTGGCCATTGTCGGATGATCGCGGAGGTTTGCAACGGGCAATAAGCGGTCCTTTCCGATGGCAATTTGCTCAAAAAGGGCACTGTCGGAGGCCGATGCTTCGCCGTCGATCTGGTAGACCAGTGCAAAATCTATTTCCTGGCGCAACAGCATCAACTGACATTCGCTTCGCGTGCCGGAACGGATCCGCAGTTCGACCTGACGCCCCTCAATAAGGCTCCGTGCCAGAAGCGGTGATACCATGGTTGTCAGCGCGTGTTGGCACCCAAGGGTCAGGCGTTTGCGGTTACGCCCGTCAATATCGGCAAGCCCGGTTTGAACTTCCCGGAACCGCCGGGCGGCGGCGCGCAATTCAGTTTCCATTGCGCGGACATGTGGCAAAAGGGTAACCGGTTTGCGGTCCCGGTCAAATAGCTGACATCCCAATGCGGCTTCAATGCCGCGGATGCGACGTGTAAAAGCAGACGCGGTCAGAAACCGTCGTTCCGCCGCCGCGCTGAAAGACCCGGCGTCTAGAACCGCCAATATATCTTCGATCCATTCCAACCGCATCAGGCACCATAACTTGCAAGTTTTGCAAAAAGAAGTCGGAATTTCGAATTTGTGACCGCGAGAGGGATGTGATTAATGTCGGAAAACGTCAATTAAGGAGCGATCCCATGAACCTTGCCAAATTCCCTCGTGTGCGTCTGGCCCATCTTGCCACACCTCTGGAGCACATGCCGCGTCTGAGCGAACATCTGGGCGGGCCTGAAATTTGGATCAAGCGGGATGATTGCACAGGTCTCAGCACAGGCGGCAACAAAACCCGCAAATTGGAATTCCTGATGGCCGAAGCGCAGGCCGAGGGTGCCGAGATGGTGATGACGCAGGGCGCGACGCAATCCAACCACGCGCGTCAGACGGCGGCGGCGGCGGCCAAGCTGGGGATGGCCTGCCACATCCTTTTGGAAGATCGCACCGGATACAACCACGAGAACTACAAATATAACGGTAACGTTCTGTTGGATCACCTGCATGGCGCCACGATGGAACATCGCGGCCCCGATCTGGATATGAACGCCGAGATGGAGGCCGTTGCCGACAAGTTCCGCGCCGAGGGCAAAAAGGTGTACACCATCCCCGGCGGCGGATCGAACGCGACAGGTGCGTTGGGCTATGTCAATTGCGCCTTCGAGATGATGAACCAGTTCGTGACCATGGGCCTGAATGTGGATCATATCGTACATGCCACGGGCAGCGCGGGTACTCAGGCGGGACTGATCACCGGCCTCAAAGCCATGAACGCGGGCATTCCATTGCTAGGCATCGGCGTTCGCGCGCCCAAGCCAAAGCAAGAGGAAAACGTCTATAACCTCGCTGTGAAGACGGCTGAAAAGCTGGGATGCCCCGGCGTGGTGGCACGCGAAGATGTAATAGCCAACACCGATTACGTGGGCCCCGGCTACGGCATGCCCGGCGACGACACGCTTGAAGCCATCGATATCTTTGCCAAGACCGAGGCGATCCTTCTCGATCCGGTTTATTCGGCCAAGGGCGGTGCCGGCCTGATCGATCTGATCCGCAAGGGCCATTTCAAAAAGGGCGAGCGGGTGGTGTTCCTGCACACTGGCGGTGCAATCGGATTGACCGGCTATACGCATTGCTTTGACGTGCCAAAATGAAGCCAGTCGGCGTACTCGGTGGGATGGGGCCCGAGGCCACCATCCTGCTGATGCAAAAGGTTCTGGCCGCGGTTCCGGCACAGGGTGATGCGGATCATATCCCGTTGATCGTACATCAAAATCCGCAAGTTCCATCGCGGATTGCAGCGTTGATCGAGGGTGGCAGCGAAGACCCAGGACCAACGCTGATTGCGATGGCGCAGGGCCTGGAACACGCCGGTGCGCAGGCGTTGGCCATGCCATGCAACACCGCGCATCACTATGCCGCGACGGTTCAGGGTGCTTCAGCGCTACCTTTTCTGAATATGATCGATCTTGCGGCAGACGCGCTGGCCAGTGCGGGTGCGGAAAACGTGGGTATGTTGGCCTCTCCGGCGACGCGCCTAACAGGTGTCTTTGATCACGCGTTTACCCACCGGTCGATCCACCCAGTGTGGTCAACCGATGAAGAGGCCATGCTGCGCCTGATCAAATCGGTCAAAGCTGGTGGTGTGACGGAACCGGTACGCACGGAATTTGTACGTTTGGCACAAGGTTTGCTGCATCAGGGGGCAGATCATTTGCTGATTGCCTGTACCGAATTATCTCTTTTGGTCAGCGATCTTCCGGACGGCACGCCATGGATCGACAGCCTTGATTGTCTGACATCGGCAATTGTTGCGTTCTCTTGCGAAAACTGACGCTGTAGTCTGCCCTCGGGGACGCCGCCCCAGTCGTTTACCGACAGACTTGAGCCGCACGTTCGCTATATGCCTTGTAGGCTTTCCAGAAGCGTTCATCTGAGGCACGGTCTGACTGCCGGGTATCTTGGGCCAGTTGCAGGTTGGAATAGAATGTGGCCGCACGACGCTGTTCTGATCCGTTCAACGACTGATTGGCGACGGCCTGAATACAGCCGCAGAGACTTCGGGATCGAGCGGACCTGCCCGAGGCCAGACATGCGCTGTTGATCGGGCCTGACGCAAGCGGCATCGGGGCTTGCGCAGGCGAACGTTGGGACTTCGAAGCGCCGCCACAACCGGCCAGTGTGAACGCCAGTACCGTTGAGATCAGAATGAATTTCACGGTGAGTACCCCGCCTGCTTTTGCTCGTTATTCTTGTTGTTTTGATCCATGCCGCATTCAAACGGCAATTTCAATTCGTTCGTCGCGTCGCATTTACGCGCCGGGTCCTGTTGGTGAAAATGTGATCGAGCGGCGCTGTCCTGAATGAACCACAAACTGTGGAAATTGCAGCGTGACAGAGCTCGTCTCAATGGAGGCAGTCCATGGGTGCCCGGTATCGACGCAATGTGCGGACCGTCCGGCATAAGAACTGCGGCGGGATCCTTGGCGCATGAACCGCAAATCTTGCTTGACGGGTTTGCCATCCACCAAAATAGACGCCCGCGCCAACACTTCCGGCGCTTGCATTTCTGTGAACTGAGATTGCTTCGGTGATTTGGCCCAGATGCCGCAAGCATAGGCCATGTCGCCAATCTGACGAAGTTCAACCGCGGCCGTGATGCCGCCGCCGGAGCTGTATGTGCCACCGCCCATGATGGGTGATTGCCCCAAGGGCAGGCGCACAGTGTCGCCAAAAAGGGCCTCTACCAAATCTAACGATCTACTCAACGCCCCCGGACCAGTTTGGCCAAATTCAACGCGTGGGCCCGACACGTCCCCGGGGTCTTGGTAGACCAATTGACGTGGCATGCGGATGTCCGGCACGCGGGTTGCATGTGCCTCTTGCCAATTCTGCTGGGTCAGCGCGCAGGTTGCCTTCTTTCCTTTGTATGTGACGCCTGCCTGGGATTTTTGCAGGAACGTCAGCCCGCTGAGGGTTCTTTGACCGTCCAGATATACGGCGCTGCTGGCCAGTACATCTCTGGCGCGGCCGCGCGTGTATGCCGTTTGAGACTGGCTTTCTGACCAAAGACCGCACAACGCCGTTTTGCCGTTGATCTGCTTGAACTCACTGGCGATGGTGAGACCACCGCCTGTCGAATAGGTCCCGCCTGTCTGCGCCGGTTCGGTACTAAACTGGTGTTTCGTCTGGCCGCTGCCGGTCGCGCACGCGGCAAGTGTCACCATCGACGCCGCGAAAATCAAAGTTCCAAACTTCATGACCACCTCACAACGACCTGCACGATTGAGGGCTTAAGCGTAGCAAGCAATCTGTGGTCTCTCAACCAATTGAACCGAACCCGGCGCATTGTGGCGCACAAAGCTGCAGCCGTGTGGTGCGAAATTTGTACTTCAGCTCTTTGGCGAGGCCGTGGGGTAATGGCCGGATTTCCCACGAGCGTTTGTGTCTCCGCCGTTTCGCCCAGATTGAAACCCTGTTATCCCGAAGATGCGTGTCGCAACAGAGGCAAACATGGAACCCGAGGCATTTGACGTTGTGGTAATTGGCGCCGGTCCCGCTGGGGCCTCAGCGGCCTTCACGGCAGCGTCTCTGGGTTTGCGCGTTGCCCTGATTGACCGCAAGGCTTTTCCCCGTGAGAAACTCTGTGGCGGCCTGATCACAGGTCGGTCAAGGCGCTACTTCCGGGAAATTTTTGATGAGGAATTGTCGGACGAGCTGCTGGATCTCAAGGAGACAATCGCCTTCCAGTTCCAAGGCCGACCCATCGGTTTGATTGATGGTGCACCGCCTATGTTTCTTTCGATGCGTTGGGATCTGGACCATCACGTGTCAAACATGGCCATCGCGCGCGGGGCCGTGGATATGACGGGTTGTGCCGTTGCCCAAATCGATCCCGCCCAGCAAAGTATAGACCTCAAGGACGGACGTGCACTGAGTTACCGTGTCCTGATCGGTGCAGATGGGGTCAATAGCATGGTCGCCCGCGCGCTCTTTGGTCAGAGTTTCAACCGCGCGCGCATCGGATTTGGCTTGGAAATCGAATTGCAGGGTGCTGAAGCAGACCCACAACAGCCGATCAGCGTCAACATCGGTGCGGCCGATTGGGGATATGGCTGGAGCTTTCCCAAGAAGTGTAGCACGACGATTGGGGTTGGTGGCCTGCTTTCAAAAAATGAGGACATGAAGGCAGCGATGTCCGCCTATCTTGAAGAATTGGGCGTGACTGCCGCGCCTGCGACATTCAAGGGCCAGTTTTTGCCTTTTGGCGATGTTCGGGACAGACCAGGCAAGGGGTCTGTTCTCCTGTGCGGCGACGCCGCCGGTTTGGTAGATCCGATCACAGGTGAAGGCATCGCTTATGCCATGAAAAGCGGTCAATTGGCGGCGCAGGCGGCCGGGCAGGTGTTGGCATTTGGAAAACCGGACCAAGCTTTGCAGGTGTATCGGCGACAGTTGAAGCCCGTTCACCGCGCGCTTCGGATGGCGAATATCCTGCGCCCGCTGATCTTTTGGCCCGGCTTGCAGGGTGCGTTTGAACGCGCTTTTCGCAGCTCAGCAAACGTACGAAAACAATATCTGGATTTGCTCGCCGGTGACGCCGAATACGGAGATATCCTATGGGCATGTTTGCGCCGCAGCCCAAAAATTGCCCGGCTGGCACTTTTTCCCGCGAAGCGCGATGAGCTGTCTCTTCTAGCTTACGGTTAGACCGGATGGCTGTCTTGACAGAACGGTACGCTTCAATTCTGATCAAATCCTGGGATTGGAAGTGGCCATTTGAATGATTGAAATTGCGAACCTGACCAAAATTTTTGGCGAAGGATCGGACGCGTTCACGGCGCTGGACAACGTTTCAATAACAATCGAAGCCAATGAATTCTTTACGCTTTTGGGTCCATCTGGGTGCGGCAAGACCACGCTTTTGCGGGCAATTGCCGGGTTTCTCGACCCCACCGACGGGCAATTAACTCTTGAGGGTGAGAACCTGCTTGAAAAACCACCACATGCGCGCCCGGTGAACACGGTTTTCCAATCCTACGCACTCTTTCCGCACATGAGCGTGGCGCAAAATATCGGGTTTGGGTTGGAAATGCTGGGCAGACCCAAGGCCGAAATCGATGCCACGGTGAAAGACATGTTGTCCCTGGTGCAAATGACCGAAATGGCCGATCGCAAAACTGCCCAGATCAGCGGCGGCCAGCAACAGCGTGTTGCATTGGCGCGCGCCCTGGCACCACGGCCGAAAGTTCTGTTGCTTGATGAGCCCTTGTCCGCGTTGGACTTCAAGTTGCGCAAGGAAATGCAACTGGAGTTGAAGCGCCTTCAATCAGAAACCGGGATTACGTTCGTCTTTGTCACGCATGATCAGGAAGAAGCGCTGACCATGTCCGACAGGATTGCGGTGATGAACCAAGGCACAATTCGCCAGGTGGGTGGCCCACGCGATATCTATGACCACCCGGCCGAACGGTTCGTTGCTGATTTTATCGGCGACACGAATTTCCTGCCGGCTGATGTGATCAGCACCGCGGGTGATGTGGCGCAGATACGTCTGGCGTCCGGCCGGGAAACGACGGCGCGTGCCGCAACAGGAGGTCAGGACACATCCTCCGGGCGCGTCACCCTTGCGATCCGTCCGGAACATGCGCGATTGCAAGCCGAACAGGATGCGCTTTTGCCCGGAACATTGGAAAATGTCGTTTATTTCGGCACAGATACGCATTTTCACGTGGCGCTTGATGATGGCGGGCAATTTGTGATCCGCCAGCAAAATCAACCGAACCAAAATCAAACGCGCCATCAAGGTGACAGGGTTGGTGTCAGTTTCGAAGCTGGCATCGGCCAGGTATTGAGGGACTGAACCGGATGCGCAGTCTCACCGATATCCGAATGAGAAAAGAGCGCCGTGATCGGTTTCTCTTGCTGGGACCCGCGATGCTGTTGCTATTGATTGCGGCAAGCGGCCCCCTCATCGTTGTCTTGATCTACTCCTTTTTGACGCCCGGAGATTACGGCGGCGTCGAATGGCAGTTTTCCACCAAGGCGTGGTTCAACGTGGTCGTCGAGCGGGACTTCTTCACCGATGAACTGACATTGGCCGACGCGCATTTGAGCGTGCTCTGGCGATCCGTAAAACTGGCCCTGATGACAGTGGTACTGGCCTTTTTGGTTGGGTTTCCGACAGCCTATTTCATCGCCACCCGCGCTCCTGGTAAACGCGATATGTGGATGTTGCTGATTATGATTCCGTTCTGGACCAATCTGCTGATCCGCACTTTTGCGATCATGGAATTGATCCGAAATCAGGGTACAATAAACACCCTGCTGATCGCGACCGGTCTGATTGACCAGCCCATCCAGATGCTGTTTACCGAATTCGCCATGCTCGTCGGGATGACATATGTCTATCTGCCCCTGATGATATTGCCGATCTACGCCTCGATGGAGCGGCTTGATTTCAGCCTGGTCGAAGCCGGATATGACCTCTACGCCAACCGCTTTCAGGTGCTGCGCCGGATTATTTTTCCGTTGGTCAAACCGGGTGTTGTGGCGGGGTCCATTCTGGTCTTTGTCCCGTGTCTGGGGGCTTATGTGACGCCGCGCGTGTTGGGCGGCGGCAAGCAGTTGATGCTGGGAAATCTGATAGAATTGCAATTTGGACAATTGCGCAATTGGCCCCTGGGCGCGGCTTTGTCGTTGACGCTCTTGGTGGTGGTTATGGTGGCACTGATTTTCTATGTCCGCGCGGTCGGTCGCGAGGAGGTCCGGCATGGCTGATCGGGGCTTTGACGTTCGCCGCCAAACCGGCTTCACTACAATGGCAGTACTTTGTTTTCTGCTGCTCTACATGCCAATTTTCCTGCTCGTGGCGTATTCCTTCAACGCGGGAAGCTCGATTGCAATCTGGGAAGGGTTTTCGTGGCGCTGGTATGTCTCCGCATGGGAAAACGAACAGGTTCAGGCCGCGACGGTGCGTTCTTTGGTGATCGCGGTGTCCGCATCCCTTATCGCAACGTCAGCGGCCGTTTTGGCAGCACTGGCAACCACCAGATCCAAGCCATGGCGCGGGCAAACGGTTGCCTTTGCACTGATCAACCAGCCCTTGATGGTCCCTGAGATCGTGACAGCCGTGTCGCTCTTGATCGTCTTTGCGGCCGTAAAAGTCTGGACTGGTTATACCGGGCTTGGCTATTTGATCCTGGCCCATTCGGCCTTTTGCATTCCCTTCGCCTACATGCCAATTCGCGCGCGATTGCAGGGAATGGATTTGAACCTCGAACAGGCTGGCGCAGATCTTTATGGGACGCCATTCAAAGTTTTCCGCCGGATCACCCTGCCACAGCTTTGGCCGGGCATTCTGGCCGGTGCGATGCTGGCCTTTGTGATCTCGCTCGATGATGTGGTGATCACAGAATTTGTAAAATCCGCAGGTCAGGATACGCTGCCCACATATATGCTGGGGCAGTTGCGGCGCGTTGTGACGCCCGAAATCAACGCAATCTCAACCGCTCTCCTGGCGATTTCCGTCCTTATGGTGATCGCTTTTTTCTTTCTGAACCGGACAAAGAAGTGATCCGGAAAAATTAAACCAAAACTGCCAACTGGAGGAAACTAAATGAAAAAATTGTTTGCAACGACCGCAGTGGTCGCACTGACAACTGGTGCTGCTTGGGCCGAAGGTGTGCTCAACATCTATAATTGGGGCAATTACACCAGCCCTGAAATGATCGAAAAATTTGAAGCCGAGACGGGCATCAAGGTCACCATCACGGATTACGACAGCAACGATACAGCGCTGGCCAAAATCAAGGCCGGCGGGCATGGCTTCGATATTGTAGTGCCGTCAGGAACTTACATTCCCATCTTCGTCGAAGAAGGTCTGTTGCTCGAAGCCAAGCCTAACGAAATGGAAAACTTCAAACATATGGATCCGCGTTGGGTCGATGTCGATTTTGACCCTGGCCGCAACTACACGGTGCCATGGCAGTGGGGGACCGTGGGCATCACGGTCAACACGTCCGTCTACTCTGGTAACATCCATGATGCATCGCTGATTTTCGACCCACCCGAAGAGTTGAAAGGCAAGATCAACGTCGTGCCCGAAATGAGCGACGTGATGGGTCAGGCGATCAACTACATGGGCGGGGAGCAATGTACTGACGACAAGGAAGTGCTCAAGAAGGTCCGCGACAAGCTGGTCGAAGCCAAGGAACACTGGTTGTCGATGGCTTACGGCAACATCGAAAAATTCGCCAAGGGCGATCTGGCAGCCGGAGTGAACTGGAACGGGGCCAGCCTGCGGTCACGACTGGAAAATGAAGATATTGCGTTTGGTTATCCGCAAACAGGCTTTCCGATCTGGATGGACAATGCGGCCGTGTTGGCGGATGCGCAGAACGTCGACAACGCCAAAACGTTTTTGAACTTCATTATGGATCCGGAAAACGCGGCAATGCTGTCCAATTTCGCGCGCTATGCCAACGGCATCAAAGGATCTGAGGCGTATATGGATGAAATCATGGCAACAGCACCCGAGGTTGTGATCCCGGAGGAGCTGGCAGGGGCGGGCTACATTGCCAAAACCTGCGCTCCGGAAGTACAGAAAATCTACAGCGCGATCTGGACGGAACTGACCAAGTAATATCGCTACTCCGCGCGATCGCCCGCAAATCTATGGGCGGTTGCGCATCTTTTTTGCCGGAGCATCCTCATGTCTGACACCGTTGATACCGTTATCCTGAACGGCAGCCTGATCACCTTTGATCCGAACCGTCCCCGTGCCGAGGCATTGGCCATCAGTTCGGGTAAGATCATCGCGGTAGGCAATACCGCAGAGATGCGTGATCTGGCGGGGCCCGCTACGCGGATCATCGATGCAGGCGGGGCCACGGTTTTGCCGGGGTTTATCGACAGCCATGTGCATCTTTTTGGCGGTTCGGTTGAGTTGGGATATCTCGACCTCTACGGCGTTGAAGGCGAGGAACAATTGACTGCTGCGGTGCAGGGTTGGGTGGGCCAATGCGAAAATGATCGCGTGGTGTTCGCGGTGCAGGCAGATTACGCGATCCTGGGGCAGGGGCGTAGTACAACGCGGCATGATCTTGATCGGGTGTGTCCTGAAAGGCCCTTTGCAATGTTTGCGCCGGATCACCACACAATCTGGGCCAACACCGCCGCCCTCGAAGCGGCGGGAATTCTGCATGGCGGTGACGTCGACAAAGGGGCGCAGATCGTCATGGGATCGGATGGTCTGGCTACGGGTGAACTGCAAGAACCGTCTGCATATGCGCCGGTTCTCAAGCTCACGCGCCACGGAGGGCGCGACATGATCGGGCTGGTCACGGGCAACAATCCTGATCCAGCGGCGACCGCTGCGGAACGCATCCTGGATAAAGAAGCGATTGCGCGCGGCATGCAGCATTGCGCCAGCCATGGGATCACCGGTTTGCACAACATGGACGGCAACTTCTACCAACTCGAACTGCTTTCCGAGATGGAGGAGGACGGCAACCTGCTTTGCCGCACCGAGGTGCCGTTTCATTACAAGAGTTTCGATCCGATGGAGCGTTTTGAAGAGGCAGAAGAAATGCGCCGCCGGTTTCAGGGCGACAATGTCTGGTGCAATCGGGTCAAGATGTTCATGGACGGCGTGGTCGAAAGCCGGACTGCGTTGATGATCGACCCCTATCCCGGCACGGACCACATCGGGGATGCCGTGTTCGAAGCGGATCATTTCATCGCGGCCTGCGTTCGCGCAGATGCAATGGGTCTGCAGATTGCCACACACGCGATTGGCGATCAGGCCATCCGCACCACGCTGGATGGCTACGAGGCCGCACAAAAGGCCAACGGGAAACGCGATGCCCGCCACCGGGTCGAACATATCGAAGTGTTGCACCCGGATGATCTGCCGCGTTTTGCCGATCTTGGCGTCGTCGCCTCGATCCAGCCGGGCCACGCGCCCTTTGGCGCATTTTTCCCACCCACAGGCGTGAATGAAGTGCTGCATGATCATCAGGTGCCGTTGGCTTTTGCCTGGAATGACATCCGGAAAAGCGGCGCCCGCGTTGTGTTTTCCACGGATTGGCCGGTGATCCCTGTGGATGTGATGTTGAGCGTTAAATCTGCCGTGGCGCCAACGCAATTGCCGGGCTGGCCGGACCAAAGCCAAACCCTGATGGACACACTTGAAAGTTACACGGCGGGCAATGCGTGGGTCGAATTCAATGAGGACCGCAAGGGCAAGCTGATGCCCGGGATGATGGCTGATATCGCGGTCATGTCGCATGAACTGGAAACACTGGAACCCGGCCAACTGGACAATGCGCGGGCGCGTGTAACGCTATGCGGTGGTCGCGTGACCTGGGAGGGGTAGCTGCTCCGCAGGACCCAATGCAGTTTACTGCGTTGACAGTTTGACAGTCAGTTCGCGGGTCAACTGATCCGCCAAAATCACAATCAGACGTTCCAGCGCATCTTGCCGGGCGCTTACAAACAAGCCGTTGGAAACGGAGTACCCGGTAAATGTATCGACGACGCCCCGTGTCAGAACGACATCTGTGTCACGCGATACAAGTTCGTAGGTCACAACGCCCACAAATCGGCGCCGTTCTGTTTCGCTTTCCACCCCTTCTGGCGTTACCGTGATCTGATATTTGAGTAGCTTTGACGGGTCCGCGGGACGACCAAGACGTTCCTCCATTTCGCGAACAAACAGAAAGCTCGCCTGGTTCGTTGGCGGCGCAACAAGGATGTTCGACAGGGCCGCCGCTGCTTGTGAACCGGGCGCGTAAACCGGCGTGAAACCGCAGGAGGCCAAACCCAGAAGGAGGACACAAGCATATAGGAAAGGTCTTCTCAATACGGCATGCATTTCGGCGGTCCTTTTCGTTGGGCCCGGATCGCGGGTCTCACCAGACATAGTAGAAAACCACGACGGGAAGAAAGTCAGAAATCTTTCTCCTGGGATTATCACCTGAGCGGTACCGTGCTTGCCGCGCCTCCACAGGTATTTGCCCTTGAAGGCGAAAATGGTACACGAGAGCTAAAGAAACCGGCCTTTTCCAGGATACCGGTTGAACATCCCGAAGAGCCCTTGTAGCGGATGGAGCACTTTAATTCGCGGCGCTAAAACTGTCATGACCGTACCCAAATTTAGAGCAAGCCTTCTGGTTCTTGCCTACAACCAAGAGAATTTTGTGCGCGCGGCAGTGGAATGTGCGTTTGCCCAGGACACAGATGGGCTTGAAATCATTTTGTCCGACGATTGTTCGACCGACAAAACCTATCAGATCATGTGTGACATGGCGGCCGAATATGACGGGCCCAATACCGTTCGGGTCAACCAAAACACGAAGAATCTGGGTGTAAACAACCACATAAATTTTCTCGTTGATTTGGCGTCGTCTGACATCTGCATTCCGTTCCCGGGTGACGACACATCTGTGAAGCACCGGGTATCGCGCCTGCTGGAGGTCATGGAACGCGACGACGCCCTTTTGGTTCATTCTGACGCGACCACGATGGATGCAAACGGCAACCGAACCGAAGCGTGGCACAAAATTGCACTTTTCTACATATCAACGGACCCGGTTGCAGCGGCGGCGTCTGATGCGCTTTATCTGGGTGCGACGGCGGCCTATCGGCGCGAACTTTTTACGAAATACGGCCCGTTGCCGAGCTACAGCAAAGCGTTTGAGGACCTGATCACCGGGTTTCGGGCCGCGCTGGAGGGCCGCGTGACATATATTGACGAGCCATTGGTCAGTTACCGCAACGATGTCGGCATTTCCAACGCGATGAACCGACGCTATCGGCTTGATACGATGAGCAGAATCCAAAAAACGCCGGAAAATCAAAGTTACAGCCAGAAAAACCCTGATGGAACAACGGATTAAAGATGCCAAAACCTTTGGTCTGACCGAGCAGGACGAGATCATGCAGGTTCTGCACCACGAGTATGAAAAGGTTAATCTACGGGGCGAATTCTACGAAAAACCCCGACTGAAATTCCTTGCAACACGCGGTATGAAAGGCATGCGGGCCATGCTTTCGGAGGTAAATTATATCATCCGGCGTAAATGACACAAGCGGCGTTTGCGTGGCGCTTTGGTTGTCATTTAGGCGTATTTATGTAATTGCCCAGCTGATAAATGCTGGCGTAGATGACCACTCTCGGCGACCGCGACGGATGACCTGAAGCATATGCAAAATACCGATACCCCAAAGCGGCGTCCGTTCTTTTCGGAAGAAGATCGCACCAATCTGAGCTGGCTTTGGCACACGTATTGCAAGCAACGTATCAAAACGCTTTTGCTGGTCCTGGCGATGATCATCATTCAGGGCCTGGTGTATCAGCAGTTTTTGACCATGACCGAAAGCGGCCTGCGTGTCATTTTCGAATCCGGCACGATGCGCGAGCTGGCCTATGTCTGCGCCTTTGTGTTTTTGCTGTTTTTTATCCGGGGCTTGATGTCCTATTTCGTGCCCGTTGTGTCCGTCCGGATGAGCAACGCAATCGTCTGGGAGATGCGTCGCGATATGATTGCGCATCTCATGACGCTTGATCTGGCCTATTTTGAGCACACAAAATCAGGGAAAATACTGCAGCAGATTGTGGGGCAGCCGCAGCAATTGGGTATGTTCGTGGGCCTTGCCACGGCAAATGCACTGCGCGACGCTGTCACGGTCATCATCGTCTCGGCCTATCTGGTGTGGAAAAACCCTGTGTTGTTCGCGACAGCCCTGATCGTTTTACCCTTCATCATCTGGATCATGAATTACGTGGCCGACCGGGTGAAAGATGCGCAGGAGAAAATCCAGAACTCGATTTCCGAATACATGAACGGCATTGAGGAAATGACCAACGGCATGCGGACGGTCAAGATCGCACGTCAGGAACCGGTTGAACGCGACAGGATGCTGACGGGGACAACTGCGATCCGCGATCTGATGATCCGGGCCCAGACGACGCAGGCTCTGTTGATGCCGTCGATCGATCTGTCTTCTGCATTTGTTTATGTGCTGGTGATTGGTGGCGGTGGATATATGGTCCTCAGCCCCGGTTTTGATATGGATGGCGCGGGTATCATCACCTTCCTTCTGGGCATGGTAATGATTTTTGACCCGGCGCGGCTGTTGGCGCAGTTCTTTGGCGGTTTGCAAAACAATCTGGTCGTTTTGGGACGTATCCGAAAGTTTTACGAAGAGCAGCCGACCATCCGCGATGTACCCGGCGCGGTCACGGAATTCGATACGGGCGCAGATATCGTTTTGAACGATGTTGGTTTCAGCTACAGCAAGGACCAGCCGCTGTTTGATGGGTTGAACATGACGTTCAAGGGGGGCAGGTGTCGGCGATTGTGGGTTCTACCGGTTCGGGTAAAACCACCATCCTTTCGCTCTTGTCGCGCTTGTATGATGTCAAAAGCGGGCAGATCACCATCGGTGACAAACCAATTGATCAGCTGAAAATCACCAGCCTGCGGGATGCGTTTTCCGTCGTTGCGCAGGACATCGTGATCTTCAACAATTCAATCTGGGAAAACATTCGCTACGTGAACCCGAATGCCACCGATGCAGAGGTATGGCAGGCTGCGGAAGATGCCGAGATCGCTGATTTCGTGCGACAGCGTGGCGATGCACCCGTGGGCCCTAAGGGGGCGCAGCTTTCTGGCGGTCAAAAGCAACGGATTGCCATCGCGCGGGCGTTTTTGCGGGATGCACCAATTCTGCTGCTGGATGAGGCGACATCGGCTTTGGATCAGGCGACAGAGGCACGTATCAAGACGGCGTTGGACCGTCTGACCAAGGGCAAGACCACAATTGTTGTGGCCCACCGTTTGTCATCGGTTGCGGATGCGGATCAGATTTACGTGCTGGAAACCGGTAAACTGGTGGAGCAGGGCAAACATGAAAAACTGCTGAGCGATAATGGTCTCTACGCCCAGCTCTATAATGCGCAAAAGGACGGCTACGACAAAAAGTAGCCGGATGTTCAGCGCCGTCGCAAAATCCGCAGACCTTCCGCAAGGGCCGCAGAAATCGCCTGCCGTGGATGCCGAAAATTGGCGCGGATCATCCCTAATATGCCGTCATGACAGGATCGCCGCATCAAGTCCTGAAGCCGCGCGCGCTCGAGCTTTTTCACCACTGGATGATCGGAAGGTAGGCCAAAGGTTTTTGCGTCCTTGAGCCGTTGGCTGAAGGTTGCCACCCGCATATCCAAGATCTTTTTCCGGCGTGCCGATGCGGCGTCGCGGTGCGCCTGCGCGCGTCCAAGCACGTGGGAAATGCCAACACCTTCACGGTATTTGAGCAGGGGTTTTTCGATGAATGCAACGCGCCCTTCCAGTGCGGCCCGGAACCCCAGAATGTGATCGTCATAGATGTTGGAATAGTCCAGTGGGCCATACTTCGTGAACAGGTCGCGATGCCAGGCACCCGCAGCCCCCAGATAAAGCGACATCGATGTTGCGGTCGCAAGAGGATCGGTTGTGCGGTAGAAATCGGCTTTGCGATACTTCGATGCCGTCTCTTGGCCGTTTGCGTCAATTGCAATGGCATCCGAATGCACAAGCAACGGGTTGCCATCCCCAAACGCCCGGATGACCTCGCTCACGCGGGAGGTCATTGAAATATCATCGCCATAGGCCGGGACAATGATGTCGCCGGTGGTAAGAGATGGCACCAGATTGAGATGCGCCACCAGCCCCAAATTCGCCGTGTTGCGGCGCAGTTGAACGCTATGCGGCCCATTGTAGTCGGCAAGGGCCTCTTCGATGGCGTCATATGTGCCATCCGTCGATGCATCATCAGAAACAACGATCTGGATTGGCGGGCTATCCTGCGCCAGCACGGCTCGCACGGCCTCGCCGACAAATTTCTCTTGATTATACGTCAGCACCACCACGCTCACGGGGCATGGGCCATTGGATTCGGGTTCAATCATGCGGCTTTACTGCGTTGCAGCACTGACGGATCGGCACGCCGATCTTTCGTTCTGTAAAGGCCGCAATTGTTGGGCATCTCCATTTGGTCTCTATTCTGCGGGTGAGCGCCGTTGCGTTTTCGGGCGCAAAATTTTGGGCGGCACGTCATGCGATCTCTCTGGGCTTCTGGACATTTGGCTTGATGAATTTGGTAACGCGAAGCATGCGCTCTTTCCACCCAAATGCAATGAACACATCAGGCTATCTGCCGGCCGCGTCCGGGGACGCCCCGTGGCGGGTAACAAGCTCTTCGCGCAACGCGGACCAATGTTCGAGCCGCGCGCGTTCATCGGCTGGTAGTTCCAGATATGCGGGCTTGGTCCAGGGCTCCTGCGCCTCCAAAGCGGCCTCAAGCGCTGCAAGGTTGTCGTAGGATCCAAAGGAAGGCGCGTCAGCGGGACGGGACAGTTCATAGCCAAAACGCGCCATTAACAGGCCACAGACGGCCTCGACATAGGCGATTTGATCGTCATTCAATTGGTCTGCGAATTTATTGAAATTGTCACTCATGATCTCACGCGACAGGTTTTTCCAAAGTGTCGTTCTTTGCGCGTCTTCGGCAATGCCAACCCCTTTCGATACATGTGATAACATGCTGTCATCAAAGATAATTTCCATCTCATGGCAGACCTTTTGCAACGTCTTGGCCGGTGCCCGAAGCAGGTCTTCGTAGGTTAGCGTTACGATTTTTCTATCCGCATTTTCGATGGCCAGACTCCCTTCCAGATCGCTGCACCACCGTCTTACGGCCCGAACAACCCCGCCGCGCAGTGTTGGCGCTTTGACCCATGAGGCGGCCATATCCCGCGGGTCACGTATCATGCGCAGGTATCGCGGATTAACTGCCACAGTTTCGATACGTTCGATAAATCCATGCACCATGTTTTCCTTCAGGAAAACATGGGGTTTACCTTGCAACGCGCCCTCGGCGTTCAACAGGGCGGCGATCCGCTCGGGCGTATTTTTGCAGTCATCAAAAAGTGCGAGACGATCAGCGCGGGGCCACGCATCGATCTGCCAGACACCCAGTTTTGCATCAAACATCCGCAAAAGATCATGGCTGAGGTCCTGTTGGTCGTCGAATGTTGCAAAAACACGGAACAAATGCGCAGGGCTGGGGGCGAAAAAACCGGATGAGAGCCAAAGATTCGCGCGATCAGATTGCTACCGGATCGTTCCGAGCAAAGCAGGATCACAGGGTCGATCAGTTGCTTGTGGTGCATATTAAAAACCCCTAGCGTGCGACCCATATCTGCGCTGCGTAGACCCAATGCAATTAGTTTAGTAGATCGGCTTTCTGCTGCAACACAACAGCACCATACCGCCCCAGCCTAACGGCAAAAGAGTGGCAATAATGCAGCCCTATTTCCTGCCCTACATTGGCTATTGGCAGATGATGCAGGCGGTGGATGAGTTTGTGGTCTACGACGATGTTCAGTTTTCACGCGGCTGGATTAACCGGAACCGGCTGCTGTGGAATGGCGAGGCCGATACGTTCACACTGCCGTTGCTCAAAGGCAGCACACGGGTTTCCATCAATGAACGGTTTTTGACGGATGCGTGGCCGGAGGCGCAAACCGCGCTGGCGCAAAAAATCACCCATGCCTATGCGAAAGCCCCTTTCTTTTCGCAGGTTATGCCGTTGGTCGATGCCATACTGACAACCGACAAGGCCAATCTTGCGGATTTTCTTTTTGATGGTTTGCGGCACGTGCAGGCCTATTTGGGTATCAACACGCCATTGAAGCGCGCCTCATATATGCCCGTGGATGATCATTTAAGGGCGGCTGACCGTATCTTGGCGCTGTGTCGGGCGCGCGGCGCGCAGACCTATATCAATGCGGCTGGCGGGCGCGAGCTTTACGACAAAGACGATTTCAAAGCGCAAGGTATTGACCTCTATTTCATTCAAACGGGCGAAATCACGTATCCACAGTTTGGCAATGAGTTTGTGCCGAACCTATCCATTCTGGATGTGATGATGTTCAATGACGTGGCCGCCATCCAGGAGATGTTGGGCTGCTACAAATTGGTCTGACAAATCCGCGCGTTTCAGCGGCACGCCTTGCGCCAAATCCCTCTGGCTGATAGCCAGATTGTGACTGTCTGCGTGACCCGGATCGCACAAATGACAAGGATCAGAACGTGGTAAAATTCGTCGAAAACAAGGTGCCTGATCTGACGCGTGTGGCAACGCTTCTGGAGGATTGCGCACGGGACAACACGTGGGCCAATCGCGGCCCGATTTATCACCGAATGGCCGAAGCATTTGCCGAACATCTTGAGATTCCGGATGGCGCTCAGGTCACACCTTGCGCAAATGGCGGCGTGGCATTGGAAGCAATGGCCCGTCTGCATGAAGAGGCGGCAGGAAAACCGCTGCGTTGGGTCTCCTCCAGTTTCAGTTTCCAAAACATGGGGCGCGGGTATTTCGCGGATGTGCAGTTTGTGGATTGTGATGAAACCGGATTGCTCGATTTGGAGGCAGTGCAGGCACTGGATCCGGATGCGTTCGACGGGATTGTTGTGGTGAATACCCTTGGGATGGTGCAGGATTTTTCCCGTTATATCGCCTTTGCGCGCGAGACCGGTAAAGCGCTTTTGTTCGACAATGCCGCGGGCATACGGGCTGGTGTGCCGGATTGGCCGTGGCAAAGTTTCAGCCTGCATCAAACCAAACCTTACGGATTGGGCGAAGGTGGATTGGCCATTACACCCGCTGATCAGGCAGAACCTCTATATACGCTCCTGAACTATGATGCGCCGCCTCAACCAGCCCATCTGTGGATGAACAATGGCAAGATTTCGGATATTGCTTGTGCGTTTCATCTCAGCCGGTTGGAGAAGGTGGCCGAGTGGGCCCCGCGCTACCACGAACAGGAGCTGAGAATTGAAGGTATTGCCAAAGAAATGGGCCTGCGCCCCTTGTTGCCCGTGGGGGGTATGACCCCAAAGACAAGCTGCGCCTTTTTGGCGGAAACGCCGATCCCGCTGGAACGGCTCCGGATGACGCGGCACATAAATTTTGCCAAGTATTACAAGCCGCTAGCGCCGCTTCCGGTGACGGAGCGTGTTTATTCCAATATTCTCAACATCCCGACCCATCCCGATATGGCGGGTGCGACCAAAGACCAGATCGTGGAAGACCTGACAACGTTGATTTACGCAAACAGCCTCTAGCGGGCCAGATAGGCGTTGAACTCTGCCTTGATGTCACTTGGAATTTCCGGCTGCGACACCGTTGTTTTGGGCAATTTGTTTTGGCCGGAAAGATCAACACCGCGCGCGGCGTAAAGAGACCTGAGTTTACTAAAGGCACCGTCCGGATCACCACAGAGCTGGGAATAATCCAATGACAGGCACCTGTCGGTCGGCAGATCGGAAATTTGCTGCCGTAAATCGCGCCGAATGGTTTCAATCTGTCCCATCACCTGCTTCGCGGCAGGAAGGCGGGACAGCTCGGCAAAATTGGGCGTCTGGAAGGAATACCAAGTCTCCCGGTCTCCATGCATCCGCTCCCTCGCGCGCAGCAATGACCATGCGGCGTCTGCCGGATCACGGTCCAGACACAGGAACAACGCATCTGGTGAATTTTGCGCAAATGCCGTGACCTGATGGTTGATGATCATGCCCTTGGTCGCAAATGGTTTACCCAACACATGCGATACCTCATGGATTTTCCGGGCAAAGGCTTCGAAATCCGAAGGCGCGGCCTGTGAGAGGTCAATGCCGATATCGCCATCTGACGGAAAAATTGCGCGCCAGAAATACCAGAATTCGTTTGGCGACAACACGCCCTTTGTCTTGCCCAATTCCGAGCTTTGCTCTGTTATGGCGAGTTCAAGGTCGGTAAATTCGCCGCGGAAATCATAGGCCGGATCGGTCAGCATTTGCTGGCATATGGCACCGATAGCCGGCGACTGCCAAAACCGTGCCATCAGGTTCGATGGATAACAAAACGCGCCGCTGGCGGCCAACCACTGCAAACAATATGTGGTCCCACTGCGGGGCGGTCCCAGCACGATCAACGGGGGCCGTTTGGGTATGTCAGGAACGGAAATCTGCGTGTCGGCGATGGCGGTGTTCAATTGTGCCAACAGCGTTTCAAGTGCCGGGTTACGCTGGAAATTCGTTGTGCGGTCAGATGTCATGCCTGTGCGCCCCCCCATGAAATCCCGCCTGCCTGCGTGCCAGGATCGTGCCCTGAATACCAAGATGCATCATTTTATCCTATGCGATTATCCGCGCGATCCGAACACAGGGGCGGTAAGCTCCATCATCCGGTCCGCCAGATTGCGGGTGTGTCGGGCCACACGACAGGCAACGCGGACGTTTCGCGGGATCGGTTTTTCGTGGCTGATCGCAGTCCAGAGCGCGTTGAATGGTGCCGGTGCATTACGCGCAATGTATTTCTGAACAACGCGCGTTTTTGCCAACCGCTCGTCATATGATTTCCCGAACCACATATTGTTTTCATGAATGCGGTATTTGGTCATGAATTCCGGGACCAGCCCGATCCAGCCGCTGCGGGCGATGAGAGCAAATTTGGCGTAGTCTCCAAAGCCGATTTCATCGAAATCCGATGGCAGCTCTGGCAATGCGGAACGTCTGTGCATGACGGCGGAGGACAGCAGGAAATTGGCCGGGGCCATGTCCTCAAAATAGTGGCGGTCGTTTCGGCGATCCTCTGCTGGAAACTCCTGAATCGTTTCACCGGTTTCACTGTTGAAAAACGTCGACAGCGTTTGCGAGATCATGCATCTGGGATGCCTGTCCATGTAATCGATCTGAGTTTGCAATTTATGCGCGCTGGTCCATTGGTCATCACCGTCGAGATAGGCAATGTATTCTGCAGAATAATGCGGCCACAGCAGCGTGGCGATCCGGCGGCCCTGCTGGAATTGGTTCTCAGTTTGCAGGATGCAATTGAACCGATGTGGATACCGGGTGGCGTAGTCTTCGACGATCTCGCGCGTGCCGTCCGTTGAGGCATCGTCATGCAACAGGATCTGAAAGTCGTGCGTCGTTTGCTGTGCGAGAATGCTATCCAGCGTTTTCGCAATAAAGGGTGCGTGATTGAACGTGGGCACAACCACTTGAACTTTAAGCATTTTCCACCACGTATCCAGATCGTATCGACGACGTCTTGCCTTGTCATTCGCCAGCGTGCTTCTGTAACGTGCACCGGTGTTATCGGTACTGCATGAAGCCCGCCAAATAAGCACCTCCAGAAATACCCAGCTTGCATGCTTGGGGCAATGATACCGGGTCGTTCGAGCGTTTTTTCTGTTTCATTGCAGTTTTGGTGCATCTTGAGGAAGCCGGGCCGAACGCGGATGACTTCAATGCCGCGATCGCAAAAGCGATCATCGCTTGCAATCTCGTGATTGGACTTTTCAGGCCAGATTGCCCTTTCTGGTGGCAATGCGATCAAACGATACGATAAAGCCCGTGTGGCATATCAGGAATGCGCTGTGTTTCCTGGCCGTGGCACTCAGCCTGTTGTCAGTGCCTTCGTCGGCTGCGGCGGGTCCCAAACCTGACATTTTGATCTTGGGCGATAGCCAGATTTCATTTGGGGCAGGCGAAGTATATCTTGATTTCTTTCAGAACCTGCCGCGGCATTGCAGTTTGACGGGTGCGCAACAGGATCGCCTGAGCAAGCTTGGTGACCGGCGCACGGCGGCGATCGGCGTACGTTCTACGTCGATTGGATCATGGGCAGCCCGGCGCGGTGCTGCCAAAGCCAGCATTTGTGATGTCGATAAAAAATACGGCGTGAATGCTGGCGTTTATGGCATCGCTGGCAATCCGGGTAGAGATTTCGTGCAAATCGGACAGGGGCGCGATTACCAGTTTTGCAAGGCCAACACCTCGGCGTTTGAGGCGTTGTTTGCGGATGGTTACTACAATCCCAAATTGATCGTTATGAACTTTCTCGGCAATTCTGCCAAGGATTGGGCCCGGGATGCGGCGGCCGCGAAATCGGATCTTTCGCGGGCCCTTCGGCAGGTTCCTCAGGATGTCCCTTGTGTTTTTATGACCACGGTGCCGGTCTTTTCGAAAAAGACGAATGATTTGCGCAGTCGGGCTCAGGACAGTCTTAAGGCGGCCATTGAAGGGACGAACGGCCGTTGTCATCTGGTCGAAGGTTTCACGCAAGAAACCCGCAATGCCATCGAAGGCAAGGCGCGATTTTTCTCCAGGCGCAGCGATGGAAGTGTCAAAGACCCGCTGCATCCCAGTATGGCGGCGGTGAAGCTGTTCATGAAAATCAACACACCAAGGCTATGCAGCGCGGTTCTGAAGGCCCTAGAGTGATCAGGGCGGTATTGACCCACCGGGCATGAAGGCAGGAAAGATCCAAGAATGAACTACCTGAAATCGATCATTACCTTAGTAAAACGCGTAACACTTGCCATGCCGCTGCTCATCGGCGCAGCACCTACGGCCCATGCAGAAGGGTTCGTGTCACCCGATATCCTCATCCTGGGGGACAGTCAGATTTCTTTTGGGTCCGGCCCCGCGTTCCTCGAATTTTTCACAGATATCAAACAACACTGTCATCCCAACGCTGAACAGGCGAGGTCACTGAAACGCCTGGGCGATATGACCGTTGCCGTAATCGGCGTGCGCTCCACCTCTATCCACTCGTGGACGGCGCGATCTGGCAAGGCCAAGGATGCAGTTTGCAAAGTCGATCCGAAATGGCGCGTCAATGCGGGTTCCTACGGGTTTCTGAACATGACCAGCAACAAATATGTACAAATTGGCCGGGGCAAAGAATATCAGTTCTGCAAAGCAAATACATCGCCATTTGAGGCCATGTTTGACCCCAATTATTATCGTCCAAAGCTATTGTTACTTTCGTTTTTGGGAAATTCGACCCGGCGGTGGTCGGAGAACAAGGACCTGGCCATCAAAGATGTCATGGCGATGATGCACCAAATTCCCGAAGATATTCCGTGCATCTTTATGACGACCGCGCCTGCGTTTTCCAAAAAGATCGTGGATCGTCGCCTGCGCGCGCAAAAAAACCTGATGGATGCGTTCAAGGAAACGGGTAACCGATGCACATTTGTGCCGGGTATGACGCCTCAAACAGTCGCCGCCAATCAAGGCAACAAACACTATTTCAGGCTGAACAAGAAAGGCCTTGTGAAGGACCCGTATCACCCCAACCAAGATGCCGCTGAAAATTTCTTTGCGCTAGAAATGGATGGAATTTGCAATGCAATCTTCCAGCAAATTGGGGGGCCATCCGCCACAAACTGACCTGTTTTGGGGGCGTTTGCACAACAAAAGGTGATCTTGCCCGTCTCCATCTTGATTTGATTTGGTCGCGACCTGCGCCTAGTTTTGTGGCCGATTGTAGATGAAGAGGACTGCCCCATGACGATGTTCGTGCGTTACATTGCTACCGCCATCTTTGCGCTTGCTTTGGGCGTGACCGCCGCGTTTGCCCAAAACCTGCCCGAGCTCAACCTATCAAAATCGGGTTTGGCCTTGCGCGGCGTCGATCCGGTTTCCTATTTTACCGTTGGCGCGCCGCAACGCGGGAGCAAGGAAATCAGCGTCAAACACGCCGGTGGCACCTACCGTTTCACGTCTGAAGAAAACAAGGCTTTGTTCCTCTCCGACCCCGACAAATACCTCCCAGCCTATGGCGGATATTGCGCCTATGGTACCGCTGTGGGCGCCAAGGTCGATGGCGATCCAAATCTGTGGCATATCGTCGATGGGCAGCTTTATCTGAACATCAACCGCTCGGTTGACCGGACATGGAAACGTAATATTCCAGGCTACATCAAGGATGCCAATGCGAAATGGCCGGGCCTAAAGTACCAGTAACATATGGCCTGGCGATTGAACGCGCTTCTCTGAAAATTTCAATTTTGAACAGCCCAAAAGGCCAGCGTTCCACATATGGCAAAGGCTGCGGGCAGTACCAACACTCAAATGCGATTTGAGCCTGATCGATCAATTGTGACAAACTCACACGAAATTATCCCAACGGATCACGTCACTGTCATGTGGGTTCTATTCAGACAATTTTTGAGTACTTGTGTCAGCACCATAACCTGATGAGGAACAAGACATGACCAACCGCAGAGTATTCCTGGCCTCCGGCGCCGCCTTTGTCGCAACAGCAATTGCCACTCCCGTGCTGGCGGGTAGCGAACGTTCGGGCAAGTTTAAGGGCGTCAGTGGCCACGTAACGACCGGACATGCCAAGCTGGTCACCAAGAATGGCAAATCCTATGTGGAGCTGCAATCGGACTTCACCTTTGACGGTGCGCCTGATCCCAAGGTTGCGTTGGGCACCAACGGCTATGACAGCTCAACACTGATGGGACTTTTGAAGAGCAACAATGGCGCGCAAACATATGAAGTGCCCGCCGGTGTGGACGTCACCAAGGCAAATGAAATCTGGATCTGGTGTGAGAAATTCAGCGTTGGTCTGGGTGTTGCGAAACTCAACTGATCGCGCGCCTTTCTAACCGATATGATGGGCTGTGACGGTCCTCTGATACAGGCATCGCCGCTGACCGGGAAACCGGGAACAGATGGCGGTGCCTTAAAATTTGTGCAGACGTCAGTGCTAGAAGCGGCGCTTTAAATGGCAAAAATTGGTGCGTGTGTCAGCCGTCATCCGACAGCAACCGGTCCGCCTTTTTGCGGACCAGCACAGTGCGTAGATCATGCATGGCCAGCAGGAGCGCGTCTGTCACTTCGTCGAGCTGCTCATCAGTTGCCTTGCCCTGGACCCAATGGGTTGTGGTGTTGAGGTAGTCAACGGCGCGGTGAATGTCGTCAATATCGCGGTACTCCACCAATTCCAACCGCTCCGCCATCCACTCTTCGATGACCTCCAGATCGCGTGCACTTAGCTCTCGCTCGCCATGTGGTTTAATCTCGCCTTTGCGGATATTGACCGCGGCGATCTGATCCATGTCGATCCGACGCTGGCGATTTTCGGTGTCCACACGGAACACAAAGGCGCCGTTCTCGCGCACTCTGAAATAGTATTCCGGCAGGTCTCCGGCCATGCTGCCCTCTTCCCATCTGGTCTTTGCGGGCCTCTTTTGTGCCACGTCAAATACAACCTAGCGGACCCAGCAGGATGGGGGAAGCCTGAAGAATGGCTCATCCCCGAACGGGACAGGCGGATGGGGCAGGGCGGTCGTCCATCAGATGTGTTTGGTACGCCGCCCGACAGCCAGCAAAACGCCAAAGCCGCCCAGTAAAAGAGGGAGGCCCGCTGGTAAGGGGATTGTTGCTGGAGCCCCGGTATATTTGAAGTCGAACACCCCGTAGGTGCCGTCGTTATTGGCGTCTCTGTCAAACACGACGCGATCAAATCCGCCCAAGTCTTCGAAGCCCTCAAATCCCCAGTTGTCGCCAATTGGATTGCCGATTGTGAGTGTGTTCAAAAAAGTGGCGCCATCAAAAAATGAAAGGTCGACGTCATAGATCAGGTTGCCGCCAAAATTGAAGCCGAACTGCGTGACCTTGAAATCAAAGCTCACAGTCAATTCGTCGGAGGCAACGACCTGTCGATCAATTGCGGACCCCCCACCATAGGCATTGCCGTCGATCAGGCTGTTGAACGGGCCGTCCCCCATTGTCGTGGTGAAGTCGCCAAAATCGCGTCCCTGGGCGTCACCCAGTGCTTCTGCATCAAAATCAAACATGGTTGCAGCGGGGTCAAACGCGCCCATGCCGATTTCGACAACGGCTGAATGGGCGGGTATCGCAAATGAAATCGCGCAAAGCGCGAGGCATGTCTTGTTCAGTTTCATAGTGTGAACCTCAAAAAAAATCGGGTTTTGAAAATGCGAATCTTCTAATGCCAGAAAATGTACCCGAAGCTCAGGCAATGCGTAGTGGGTTTCGTCGGTTGGTCCGCAAACTGGCGGTGTGACGCTCAGCGCAAAAAAGAAGGCCCCCGCGGGACCTTCTGTTCATTTTTGAAAGATGCGTTTGATCAGCTCAGACTGGCGCAAAAGTTCTGAATGCGGGTGCATGCCTCTTTGAGCGCTTCGTCCGATGTCGCGTAGCTGACACGGAAATTCGGGCTGAGCCCGAAGGCCGCACCAAACACCACCGCCACACCGGTTTCTTCCAGCAGAGCGGTTGCGAACACCTCATCGTTTTCGATCACGGTGCCCTTTGCTGTCGTCTTGCCGATCAGGTCTGAAATGGATGGGTAGACGTAAAACGCGCCTTCCGGCGTCGGGCAGACGATGCCTTCCGCGTCATTCAGCATTTTGACCACAAGATCGCGCCGCCGCATGAACACGTCATTATTGGCGGCCAGAAAATCCTGCTTCCCGTTCAGGGCCTCAACCGCCGCCCACTGGCTGATCGACGAGGGGTTGGATGTGCTCTGGCTCTGGATCTTGCGCATTGCAGCGATCAGTTTTTCGGGTCCCGCCGCATAGCCGATCCGCCAACCGGTCATCGCATAGGCCTTGGAGACGCCGTTACATGTCAACGTACGGTCATAGAGCTGTGGTTCAACCTGCGCCGGTGTGCAAAATTCAAAATCACCATAAGCGAGGTGTTCGTACATATCGTCCGTCATGATCCAGACATGTGGATGGCGCAGCAACACATCTGTCAGTGCTTTCAACTCCTCGCGGCTATATCCGGCACCGGTAGGGTTCGACGGCGAATTGAAAATGAACCACTTGGTCTTTGGCGTGATCGCGGCTTCCAACTGGTCCGGTGTCAGCTTGTACCCGGTTTGCATCGATGCCTCGGCGATAACTGGCTCACCACCGGCCAGCAGAACCATATCCGGATAACTGACCCAGTAGGGTGCCGGGATCACAACCTCTTCGCCGGGGTTCAGCGTGGCCATCAGGGCGTTGTAAAGGATTTGTTTACCACCAGTCCCCACACTGACTTGAGACGGGGTATAATCCAGACCGTTTTCGCGTTTGAACTTGGCACAAATCGCCTTCTTTAGTTCGGGAATGCCATCTGGCGCCGTGTATTTGGTTTTGCCATCGTTGATGGCTTGAATAGCGGCGGCTTTGATGTTGTCGGGCGTGTCGAAATCCGGCTCCCCTGCACCCAAGCCGATAACGTCTTCTCCGGCGGCTTTCATCTCGGCGGCTTTTGTCGAGACGGCGATCGTTGGCGACGGTTTGACGCGTGATAGTGTCGCGGAAAGCAGGTTCATCGGAGACTCCGGTTTGTATTGTGTATGCGCATCTCATAAGTAGTGCGGGAAGTTGGATCAAGCACGTTTGCAGGAAAGGAATTTGTTATGAACGCCGAAACCATCGAACATTGGTTCGACCCAGAGGCCACGACCTTTGGAGACCGTGTGGCAGGCGCCCGCGAGCAGGCGGGCA
The DNA here is from genome assembly GCF_055693585.1 of Roseovarius sp. JB2-10. NCBI lineage: Bacteria > Pseudomonadati > Pseudomonadota > Alphaproteobacteria > Rhodobacterales > Roseobacteraceae > Roseovarius > Roseovarius sp. JB2-10. The sequence continues at coordinate 1,932,400 of NZ_CM146337.1, forward strand.
TGACACAGACAGAACTGTCCAAACGCATGGGCATCAAGGTCAAGACGCTGAAGTCCTGGGAAGATGATTTGTCCGAACCGCGCGCCAACAAGCTGTCGATGATGGCAGGATTGCTGAACGTCTCTCTACCCTGGCTTCTGACCGGTGAAGGCGATGGCCCGATGGCACCGGATGACCGGTCACGGTTGTCGCAGGACGCCGCTAGCGTGCTGACTGAGATCAACAATGTGCGCGCGCAATTAACCGCGTCGACCGGGCGTCTGGCCAAACTGGAAGACACTGTGCGCGATATGCTCAAGGCAGAACCGGTTGACTGAACCACGTTCGACGCGGCTGAAGCGCCTCCACATGCGCTCAATAAGGCGCGGCATCAAAGAGATGGATATCATCCTTGGACGCTACGCCGAAACACGCCTGCCGCAGTTGGATGGTGAGCTCTTGGATCAATACGACGCGCTTTTGTGGGAGAACGATCAGGACCTTTATCAATGGGTCACCGGTCAGGTCTCCGCGCCTGAAAATCTTTCTGTGATCGTTGGGGATATCATGGAAAAGGCCCTTTCCCCATCCGGCTCATCCCAAAGCTGAAACAGAGGTTTGTGCGCTAAAGCCACGAAAATGCGCAATTTAGATTGCATTTTATCTGCTATTGTCTCCGTTTAACTGAATATTGGGCATTTGCCGCATATGTCTGTTTCCGAGCAGTATGTCACGGAGACAAATAATGAGTGTGCAAACCCCGATCCCCACGCCAGCTGGCAACAAGGAATTTATGACTTGCTACCTGGATGCACTGGCGCTGGTAGAGCGCCTGCACCGGCTTTTGCTGGATGTCATCAAAGATGAATTTGAACGCGTCGGCGTTCTGGAAATTAACGCGGTGCAGGCCCTGTTGCTTTTCAATATCGGTGACCATGAGGTCACGGCCGGTGAATTGAAAACGCGCGGGTACTACCAAGGCAGCAATGTCAGCTACAACCTTAAGAAACTGGTCGAAATGGGCTACATGCACCACCAGCGTTGCGAAATTGACCGCCGCTCGGTTCGGGTGCGCCTGACCGAAAAAGGGCGTAACATCCGCGATGTGGTGGGTGGTCTTTTTGAACGTCATGCCGATGGTCTGAAAAACAAAGGCGTACTGGGCGAAGACGGGATCGATCAGATCACGACAGCCTTGCGCCGGGTCGAGCGCTACTGGGCGGACCAAATCCGTTACATCTACTGATACTAGGGCAGTGAAGCCTCTTTGGATGTGATGTCCGGAGAGGTCTGGGACACGGTTAGGCCCGCAAGCTCACGCAAGAGCTTGCGGGTCATGGCATTTTGGAAGTCTTCAAAATCTCCTGCCACTTCCACAAACGCTCCTGGCCCTCGGATCACTTGCGCTTCGTAATATTCAAAAAGCGTCTTCACGTTACGCAGGTTTTTCGTCGTGTTGGCGCGCGAATTCGGCACCACAACAAGCCCGTTGATTGTGATGCCGCCAACAGCCGCATCTGGGATCAGACCAGGTGCAGGACCGATATTCGCAGGCCCATCACCTGATATGTCCAAAGTGCGCTGCCAACAGTTTTCGCGCCGCTGCAGGAGGCCCGCGCCAAAAACCATCGCCGATCCAATAGCGGTCGAAGGATCCGTGTAGCTGCCAAAGGTCCCGCGCAACCGGGTCGAAATCAGTTTTAGGACAGTTTCATCCATGACCGGCGTCCAATCGACCAGTAGCCGCTGTTGGTTCAAACCGCTCCACTCATAGATTGCCAATTCGATTGGAGCCCGCGGCATGGCCAGAAAGGCCTCCCTGACACGCGGGTCCAACAGCGCGGCGGCGAGCCCGTCGAGTTGAAGACGATATTCATCCTCATCTACAGACCCGGAGACATCAAGACCCAATGCCAAGGCCTGGCGGCATTGCCTGTCTTGTGCGTGTGCGACGTTGCCTAAAGCGCTAAAAAATATCAGAAATGCCGCGCGCCAAATCATCCGCGAGGGTCCGGCGTAGCCGTCGTTTGCTTTGGTTCGCCCAAAATCAAATCGCTGATTTCGCGGTAGAGTTTCCGCGTCATGGCCGCTTCGAAATCATCAAACCCATTGGCAACTTCGACAAAGGCCGCGGGGCCATGTTTCACCTGACTGTGGTAAAACTCCAGCACGCCATCCGGCCCGCCGGTAATGACCAGCCCGTTAACAGTCACGCCTTCCATTGGAAAATGACGATATGCTGTGCGCGGCCCATACCCGTGGTTGTTGCGGCCGTCGCCGGAAACGTCGATCACGCGACGTATGCAATCCGGCGCCCGTTTCAAAAGCAGCGCGCCATAGGCCACGCCATGCCCGAGCGCAGTGGGAAATTCGTCATGGCTACGCGTCATTCCCGCCAGTGTCACAACGGCGCGATCGATATCCGCGCTGCTTCGCAAAGCCAGCCAATCCAAATGTAGCTTTTGCTGGGTGCGCCCGCTCCACTCATAAACCGCAAGTGCGACGTCACCCGAAGCACCGCGCAATATGGCGTGACGAACATCCGGTGAATCCAACGCAGCCGCCAGACCACGCCGCTGCAAGTCATATTCAGCGTCGTCGACCGATGATGATACATCCAATGCCAAGGCCAATGCCAAACGACATTGCGCCTGAACGCTGCCGGCGATCATAACAGCGAAAAATATGACCGCGGCTCTTACCAATGCCCGGTGCTCTCCATGCTGACCCAGGGCTCGGCCGGGGGAAGTGCGTCGCCTTCCTGCAGCAATTCGACAGAGATATTGTCAGGGCTGCGCACAAACGCCATTCGGCCATCCCGCGGGGGTCGATTAATGATCACGCCATTGTCCTGCAGATGCTGACACATCTCGTAAATGTTGCCGACGCTGTAGGCCAGATGACCGAAATGCCGGCTGTCACTGGGCAATGCATCATCTCCATCCCAGTTATACGTCAACTCAACCGGGCATTCTTCTTGCCCATCAGGTGCCAGAAAAACCAGCGTGAATCGCCCGGCTTCGTTGTCCCATCGCCGTGTTTCCTTGAGCCCCAACAGCTCAAAGAATTTAACCGACGCCTCAAGATCTTTGACCCGAACCATCGTGTGCAAATACCTGACTTTCATCACAGCGCTCCTTCGCGTTTACCGATCAAAGGATAGCCGCCTCAGCCCTCATGTCGACCCCAGACACCCATAGCTCGCGCAGAATTAACCAAACAATGGTTGCTCTGACCAAATCCCTTGATATTGTCTGTACCCTCAGCATCGCCCACCAGATATAGTGGTACCCGAGTCGCTCGCCAGAAAAAGGAAACTGCCCATGCCGCTTAGCCCCGAACAGCAGGCCGAAATCGACGACCTGCGCAGCGCACCCACACAGACACTTCGCGCCACCGCGCCCGGCATGGAACAGCACCTTTACACCGCATACCCCGTGCTGGATCACGGCTTTGTCCGGGTCATTGACTACATGGGCGACGACAACGCCATCACCCAGGCCGCGCGCGTGAGCTACGGCAAGGGCACAAAATCGGTGCAGAATGACGAAGGGCTCATTCGTTACCTGATGCGCCACTGGCATTCGACCCCTTTCGAGATGTGCGAAATCAAGCTGCACGTCAAACTGCCGGTATTCGTCGCCCGCCAGTGGATCCGCCACCGCACCGCCAACGTCAACGAATACTCCGCCCGCTATTCAATCCTGGACCGCGAGTTTTATATCCCCGCGCCGGACGCGCTGAACGCGCAATCAGTGATCAACAATCAGGGCCGGGGCGAGGCGTTGAGCGGGGCCGAGGCCGAACGCGTGTTGAAATACCTGACCGAAGACGCGATGCGCTGCTACGACCACTACGAGGAAATGATCTCGGATGACGGCCAGCAGGGCCTAGCCCGGGAACTCGCGCGCATGAACCTGCCTGCCAACGTCTATACGCAATGGTACTGGAAGGTGGACCTGCACAACCTCCTGCACTTCCTGCGCCTGCGCGCCGACGCCCATGCCCAATATGAAATCCGCGTCTATGCCGACGCCATCTGCAAGATCACAGCGGACTGGGTGCCATTTGCCTACAAGGCGTTCGAGGATTACCGCATGGGTGGGGCAACGCTCTCCTCCACCGCCCTCGACTGTGTCCGCCGGATGCTGAAAGGCGAAGCCGTCACACAGGAAAACTCCGGCATGAGCAAAGGCGAATGGCGGGAGTTTGAAGGGGTTATTGGGTGAAGGTCAGCGCCAACGATCTGATAAGTCGACAGACACAGTTTTCCGCGCGAACGTTAACCATAGTTTCGGCAGTTGTCGTTTTTATCGATAGTTATGACCTAAGGCCAATCAAGTGGCCTTTGTTACAAGGTGACTTGTCTCTAGAGGCCTATAGAGTAGCGGCTATAATAGTTGTCGGCTTTAGCATTGTTTCGTTGGCCGTAAGTTGGTGGGGAGACTACATTGCCTACACCAAGTGGTTTAAGTCCAATGAGGTAAGCCAAGGCACTCTTGGAGCTATGAGCGCTCCAAAATCTACAGAACCGACTATTGCCGGTTTAGAGCGTCGATTAAACAGATTGTTGGCTGAAAACACCCGATTAGAAGAAGTTGCGGAAAAGATTGGAGAAATAGAAGGGCAGCAAGTTCGCGAAAAAGATGTGGAGATGAGAAACCAGCTTTTACTAGAGCGTGTCAGAACTGCGCTGGATCGAGAACACAATGCATTGGAGTCGCTAAGAAGTGAAATGAGTGGGCTTACGCAAATCTTAGAAGAGATACCACAAAATTTCACAGAAACCGATCGTATGGCAAAGTTCACTATTTTCATCTGGTTTTTGGCAATACCGCTGCTGATTGGCTTTGCTGCGTTAGTTTTGCAAATGGTTTCTGAGAGAGTTTAGTTTCCACGAAAGAAAGCGATCAGGCTTTTCTCTTTCCCGGCCGGCATCGCCGGGCCGCGCCCGACCCGCCCCATGGGCGGGCGCGATTGCACCGTTAGCCTCCCAAACCGACATTGCTCTGAAACGCACTGACCCTGCCACAATATCCCATCCACGCGCCAGCCTCGGGTCGGGCGCGGCCCTCTGTTGCGTCAATGTGGTCTGGCACTCGCGCGGCTGTGTGTTGAACTGAACCCACAAATGCGAGAGGGTTCGTCAAACACTCCGGAGCCGCAAGATGCGTTTCATTCTTTGCTTGTCTCTCGCCCTGTTTCTTGCCCACCCCGCTTTGGCAAAAAAGGCGGTGGACAACGTCAGCGCGCCCGCCACCGCGGCCGTTAATGCCATCCGGGCCGAGCATGGCGTCCAAGCCATCAAACCGGATCGCAAATTGACCCGCGCGGCGGAGACCCATGCCAAGGACATGATCCGCAAGGGATTTTTCAGCCATACCGGTTCTGACGGATCAACCATCGGCACACGCGCCCGCGCACAGAATTACCGGTTTTGCGTGATCAGCGAGAATATCGCCCAGGGGCATCTTGATGTGCAGCAGGTGCTGGCGGCATGGATGGCATCCACCGGCCACCGCGCCAACTTGCTGAATGCCGAGGTCACGGAATTCGCGCTGGTACGGGGGCGGGGTGATATCTGGGTGATGATGCTGGGCCGCTCGGGCTGCTGAACCGCGCCGCGTCGGCCGCAATGATTGATCGGTATTCCACGCGCCAACGTATCAACTTCAGTGTTTTTGAATAAGGTCACTCACCCATGCAAATCCTGACGCTATACCTTACCACAGCTGTGGTTTTCCTGGGCCTTGACGCGATCATGTTGAAAAATGTGATCAAACCAGTCTTTGAACGGCACATATCGGACATGCTGGCCGACAGCCTCAATCTCCCAGCCGCTATCGTGTTTTACCTCTTCTATATCGGCGGTGTGGTCTGGTTTGCGTCGCTTCCGGCTCTGCGGGAGGGCGCGCCAGTCAACGCGTTGATTTCAGGGGCACTTCTGGGGGCGATGGCGTATGGCACCTACGAATTCACCAATCTGGCCACGCTCAAGGGCTGGAGCTGGCAGATGGTGCTTGTAGACCTGACCTGGGGGACTGTTCTGACGGGGGTGGCTGCCTGGGCGGGCGTTATGGTGGCCCGCGCCATAGGGTAAGTCCCTTGGCGAAGGCCTTGATTTTCAAAGCTAAAATAACCTTTCAGGCTTACAGCAACTTGAGGTCCCCTGCCATCTGGCGCCCGTCGCGTCCATCCTGCAGTTCAAAAGAGACCTTTTGATTGTCTGCCAGACCCGTCAGGCCTGAGCGTTCAACCGCTGAGATGTGCACAAACACATCCTTGCCGCCATCTTCCGGCTCAATAAACCCGAAGCCTTTTGTGGTATTGAACCATTTCACGGTGCCATTTGGCATGCCGCTTCTCCTTCTTCACTTTCAAGTCCCCGGGGAATATGCCGGGCCATGTAGCGCGCGTCGCCACACCCTTGATGATTGCACGGCGCTTGCAAAAAGCAAGGGAAACCCCGTGACGTTTACGTGTATGAACGGTAAAGAAACGGGAAAAGTTGGGGGGAATCCGTGGTTCTATATGGCCTGAAAAATTGTGATACGTGTCGTAAGGCATTGAAATTGCTTCCAGATGCGCAGCTCTGTGATGTCCGTGCCGATGGCGTTCCCGAACACGTGCTGAAATCCGCCTATGCTCAATTTGGCGACGCATTGGTTAATACGAGATCTACAACCTGGCGGGGATTGGACGAGACAGAGCGCACCCGCGACGCGCTTGACCTGTTGACAGACCACCCGACGCTCATGAAGCGGCCTTTGATTGCCAAAGGAGATGCGCTTTTTCTGGGATGGACAAAGGAAGTTCAGGCAGCATTAGTTGGATAAGTGCGTAAACATGGTTAACTGGGTTGGGTGAATCGGAGGGTTAGATGCGTAACGCGGCGTTGGTTTTGGGTATCATTGGGGGCGTTCTCGCCATCATTTTGGGGTTCTTCGGCTATGGCTACACGGAAGTCGTGGAACGCTATGGCGAAATCGAAGGTATTGCTGAACAAGTCGACAATGTCGGTTTGATCCGAACGGCCAGTTTCCTGTCACCGCTCCTGGCGATTGCAGGAGGGTCAATGGCCACATCGCGGGCGCTTTGGGGCGGTATCTTGATGCTGATCTCAGCCGGGCTGATGTACTATTCCTTCAGCTTCAACGTCTTCACGATGTTCCCAATCGGCTGCACGGTTCTCGGTGGCGTTCTCGCCATTGCTGCGGGCAAACCAGACGAGCCGAAGTCGCATTTCTAACGGACGCTGAACGTGTTTGCAGCCCGCACAAGGGCAGGCTGCAGATCCAGTTCGCAACGCAGATCGGGCTAAACGCGGTCCGGTGGCGTAGCTTCTTGCGCCAAGGTTGCGGTGAAGGCATCAAGCGGCTGCACGCTGGTTTGTTTTTCACCCAAGCGGCGTACCGAAACGGTGCATTCTTCAACCTCTTTCATGCCACAGGCCAGGATGACGGGCACTTTTCCAACCGAATGCTCGCGCACTTTGTAATTGATCTTTTCATTGCGCAAATCCGCCTCGGCGCGGATACCCACGGCACGTAGCGTTGCCACAACCTGATCCACGTATTCATTGGCGTCAGATATGATAGAGGCCACAACCACCTGGCGCGGCGCCAGCCAAAAGGGCAGTTTGCCTGCATGCTCTTCGATCAGGATACCGATGAACCGTTCGAAAGAACCAAGCGTTGCGCGGTGCAACATGACCGGGCGGTGCTTGGCCCCATCCTCGCCGATATAGCTTGCATCCAGCCGGTCGGGCACCACGAAATCAACCTGGTGCGTACCACATTGCCAATCGCGGCCAATTGCATCGGTCAGCACGAATTCCAGTTTCGGACCGTAAAACGCACCTTCGCCGGGGTTCAATTCCGGCTCGATTCCCGCTGCGCGTGTTGCAGACAAAAGCGCCTCTTCAGCCTTGTCCCAAACCTCATCCGATCCGGCACGAACGTCCGGGCGATCAGAGAATTTGACGCTGAAACTCTCAAACCCAAGATCCTTGTAAACCTGACTCAGAAAACGGATGAACTCGGCGGTTTCGCTCTCGATCTGGTCTTCGCGGCAGAAAATATGCCCATCGTCCTGCGTGAATCCCCGCACCCGCATGATGCCATGCAAGGCGCCTGAGGGCTCATACCGCGCGCAAGAGCCGAACTCCGCCATGCGAAGCGGCAGGTCACGATACGATTTGAGGCCCTGTTTGAAGATTTCCACATGGCAGGGGCAATTCATCGGCTTGAGCGCGTTGATCGCCTTTTCGCGGGCGTGTTCCTCGTCAACTTCGACGATAAACATGTTTTCCTGATATTTTTCCCAATGCCCGGAGGCTTCCCAGAGTTTCCGGTCCACAACCTGCGGCGTGTTGACCTCGACATATCCGCCAAGGTTTTGCATGCGCCGCATGTAGTCCTGCAACGTGGTATAGATACGCCAGCCATTCGGGTGCCAGAAAATCTGCCCCGGTGCCTCTTCCTGCATGTGAAAGAGGTCCATCTCACGTCCCAGCTTTCGGTGGTCGCGCTTGGCGGCTTCCTCAAGCATATGCAGGTGCTTTTTCAGCAAATCCTTATTGGTAAAGGCCACGCCGTAGATGCGTTGCAGCATCTGGCGATTGCTGTCCCCGCGCCAATAGGCACCGGCGACGCTCATCAGTTTGAAGGCATCTGCGGGCACCTGACCTGTATGTTGCAGATGGGGGCCACGGCACAGGTCCTGCCAGTCCCCGTGCCAATACATCCGCAGGGGTTCGTCACCGGGAATCGCTTCGATCAGCTCGACCTTGAACGGCTCTCCGTTGTCTTCGTAGTGTTTGACCGCACGGGCCCGTTCCCAAATTTCGGTTTTGACAGGATCGCGAAGATTGATGATCTCCTTCATCTTCTTTTCGATCAGACCCAGGTCTTCGGGTGTGAACGGCTCAGACCGGTCAAAATCATAGTACCAGCCGTTTTCGATGACCGGCCCAATTGTGACCTTCACATCAGGCCAAATATCCTGCACGGCGCGTGCCATGATATGTGCCAGATCGTGACGGATCAGCTCATTGGCTTGTGCCTCGTCCTTCATCGTATGAAGCGCGATGTTTGCATCTTGCGTGATCGGCCATTGCAAATCCCAGTGCTGTCCATCAACGGTCGCTGAGATCGCTTTCTTTGCCAGCGAATTCGAAATATCGGCGGCAACCTCGGCCGGTGTGACACCAGCGTCATAGGAACGGGCATTGCCATCGGGAAGGGTAAGGGAAATCTGGGTCATCGGTGTGACTCTCCTCGTCAGTTTGGCGCCCACGGAACGCCCGATTGCGGGTATTTTCGGTGTGGCGTGTGTGGCGCGACTGCGAAAACAAGTCAAGCAGGCCCGATTACAACGCGCGGAACTGTGACGCCTGAGGCATTCCGGCACTACCACCTAAATCCGCCAAGAGGCTGATATAACATGAGGACTCCCGTTGGGTGTGCAATGGCATCCAAACTCGGTGTGCAATTGTACACGGTATGAAGCGTAACATATTGACGCACAACGATAAAATTGGTGGACATCTGTCGGATCGTGCCTATCTTACTTGCATATCAGCGCCAAAGATGAGGCCATTCGAAAAGCAGTAGGGAGCTTGAAATGACCGCTTATAATGTGAATTTTGAATTGTCAGTTGAAGATATGGAATTGATCGAAGATGCTTTGCGCTCTTCAAAAAAAGAGCTGTCCAGCCAACTGATTTCAAGCGCAGCAAATGACAACAATGCCGTTCACTGTGAGCAGGACATGGATGAAACAGTGCGGCAAATCCACGAGTTGCTTGGCCGCCTGCACAACCAAAAGGTCTTCTACCGCCCCCGTGCTGGCGCATATATCGGCGGATAAAAACTAAAAAGTTTTGACGAGGGTCGGATTTTTTCCGGCCCTTTTTTGTTGCGGAAAGGGATTTACCCAAATGCAATCTGGCTTTGATGACATGGTATGCCTTTGTGCGCATAAGTATGCGATTGTTCACTGTAACATCCTGAAAGAAAAAGATATTTCCAAATAAAATTTTTGTGGTTAACGTGATTTACAGCGCGGCATAAAGAGGCGCGGGTGAAGCGTTATGAGGCATCAGGAGCCACAAAATGGGTAGCATGGTCCAATTTGGTGAACCGGCAAAAGGCGAGCAGGTAAGCCAGGGCGAAAGCGATGATAGTTCTTCCCGTCAGATAACCTGGCAGGAAACCAGCATGACAGAGCGTCCTTACTGGGCGGGCGTCACCAAAGGACGCGATGGATTGCTTGGGCGTATCGAATCCACGCTTGGGTCGATCAGTTAAAGACTTTCCCGACATTTGATCGTTTTTTGCCACTATGACGGCTTGAAACTCCACGTGTGATGCGGCCAACTCGCTGGAACACAATCCAGCAAGAAGGGCGCTCTACATGACCCGGACAGAATTTCTAACGACGCCGCAAGGGCGGGAAATCGCCTACCACAAAACACCGGGGCAAAACCCGGGTGTGGTGTTCTTGGGCGGGTTCAAGTCTGACATGCAGGGCACGAAGGCACTGCACCTGCAAGAATGGTCAGCCCGCAACAACCGCGCCTTCCTGCGGTTCGATTATTCAGGCCACGGTCAGTCATCCGGCGCATTTACCGATGGGGCGATCGGCGATTGGGCCGAAGATGCGGTAAGTGCAATCGAGGCGTTGACCGAAGGTCGGCAAATTCTTGTTGGCTCCTCTATGGGTGGGTGGATTTCGTTGCTCTGTGCACGCCGGATACCTGAACGTGTGGCGGGTCTCGTCACCATTGCCGCCGCCCCGGATTTCACTGAAGATTCAATGTGGTCGGGCTTCAATGCGGACCAAAGGAAAGCGTTGGAGGCCGAGGGGCAGGTGGCCCTACCAAGTGACTATGGTGAGCCTTACATCATCACCAAGCGTTTGATCGAAGAAGGGCGGAGGAAACTGGTTCTGCGCGATCCGCTTGCTTTGCCTTTCCCGACACGTTTCTTGCAGGGCACTGCGGATGCGGATGTAGATATGTCGGTGGCATTGCGCCTGTTGGATCATGCCGAGGGTCCTGATATGCGCCTGACGCTTGTGGATGGCGCGGACCACCGGTTTTCGGATGCAGACTGCCTTGCGCTTATTGAACGGTCTGTCGAAGACGTTTTGGCGCGCACCTAAAACACCGAGTGTTGACCTCTGTCGCGTCTGTGGCAAGTTGGCGTGAGGCAAATCAGGCGCTACGCCAAAAAATTGAGGACGCTAGAAGATGGAAAACCCAGTGGTGTTCTTGCCGGGCATGATGTGCGATCTGCGCCTTTTTGCAATGCAACTGCTGGAGTTTGGCCGCAGCCGCACGGTCACCGTGGCGCCGATTACCATGGGAGAGCGTATCGAGGAAATTGCGTCAAATATTCTGGATCGTGTCCCGCCGAAATTTGCCTTGGTGGGCGCGTCGATGGGCGGCATCGTGGCAATGGAAATGCTGCGCCGCGCACCGGACCGGATCACTCGGATTGCATTGATCAATGCAAATTCGCTGGCTGAAACACCGCAAAGCGCGGCCGAATACGAACCAATGATCATCAAATTGCGCGCCGGTCGCCTGGAAGAGGCGGTCAACGCCTTGCTGCCGCCAGAACGGATCGGGGCAGGGCCGGGACGCAGTCAGGTCCTCTCGGAAGTATTGGATATGGCGCGCGACATGGGTCCTGAAGCGATCATTCGCCAGATACGGGCGCTGCAGCGTCGCCGCGATTACCAATCCGTTTTACGACGTTGCAAGGCGCCAGCGCTGGTCATGTGCGGTGATCAGGATGCCACAACACCGGTAAAGCGCCACAGTTTGATGGCTGAACTGGTGCCCTATGCCGAGCTGTCGGTCATCGAAGGCGCCGGCCATATGCCAACGCTTGAACATCCCCGTGGCACAAACGATGCACTGCACAGCTGGCTGAAGCAGCCTTTTGTCCTGCACACGCGCGCAGACACGTAGATCTGCGATTAGGCCGCGTTTTTATTGGCTGCTTTTGACGTCTTGGTCTTGTTCTTCTTGCGCGGCGATGTGCGGTTACGCGGTTCCGGCGCGTCGCTGTTGGCATCGATGAAGTCGAGCACCAACGGCCGGATATTGTTGCGCCAGCTGCGGCCCGCAAAGATGCCATAGTGACCTGCGTCAGGCTCAACATAGCTGGCCTTTTTGTTGTCAGGCAGGCTTGTGCACAGATCAAGTGCTGCAATGCACTGGCCGGGCGCGGAAATGTCATCCTTGCCGCCTTCGACGGTTTTAACCGCAACGCGGGTGATCTTTCCCATATCTACTCTGTGGCCGTTCACCGTGAAACGGTTGCGTGCCACTTCGAGGCCTTTGAAAATGCGCTCTACTGTTGAGAGGTAAAACTCGGCAGGCATGTCCATGACCGCCAGATATTCATCGTAGAACTTGTTATGCGCGTCATGGTCACTGGCATGGCCTTGCGCCACGCGCGAGATTTGATCCGTGAACGCCTTCATGTGGCGTTCGCTGTTCATCGACATGAACGACGCCAGTTGCAAAAGCCCCGGATACACCATCCGCCCCACGCCCGGATATTTGAATCCGACCCGTTGGATCATGGTTTCCTCAAGCTGACCCATTGTGACGCGGCGCCCAAAATCAGTGACGTCTGTGGGCGTGGCATCAGGATCGATAGGTCCTCCGATCAGGGTCATCGACCGGGGTTGCGCATCAGGGTCCTGTTCGGCCAGATATGCCGTAGCTGCCAATGCAAGCGGCGCAGGCTGGCACACCGCAATCACGTGCAGGTCTGATCCGAGCTCCTTCATAAAATCGACAAGATAGAGCGTATAATCTTCGACATCAAACTTACCCGCCGAGACCGGAATATCACGGGCATTGTGCCAATCGGTCACGAAAACCTCGCAATCTGGCAACAGTGACCGGACCGTTGATCGCAGGAGGGTCGCATAGTGGCCAGACATCGGAGCAACCAGCAAAACCCGGCGCGCCATCTCGGCACGGCCCGCCACATTGAAATGGATCAGGTCCCCAAAGGGCCGACTTACGACAGTCTCAACATTGATCAGATGGTCGCGCCCATCCTCACCGGTGATGCTTTCAATGCCCCAGTCGGGTTTGGTCACCATACGCTGGAAGGTGCGCTCCGTCACTTCACCCCATGCGGCCATCCATTGCATGGCCGGATTTGGCGCAAGGCTGAAAACCGGATAAGATGCCAAGGATAGGGCCGTCGCCCCCCACCATTGATTTGAATTCCGGAGGGTTTCCATCAGGTCGTACGTGGCCATATAGCGCATCTTGTTCTCCTTGGGGCAGCTACCCGGTTTAATTCGTCGCACTGCCCCTCCCGCAATGCTACGCTATGCTGCATAGCAGAAATTCTAGAAGGATTCTTTCAATATGGCAACGCAAGAGGATGTCGCAGCCGTGGATATCGACAAATTGAACGAAAACCTTGCCAAAGTTGAAATGCTTTCGAAGCGGTTGGTTAACGCTTTTTCTGACCGTAATCCGGCGAACCCGTCACTAGGCGGCCCGGCCCCTGATTTATTTGCCAAAGCGGCGACGTCCTATTGGTCGGAAATGTTTGAGAACCCCGGAAAACTGTTTGAGAACCAGTTGGAGTTCTGGGGCAAATCCGTGCGTCACTACATTGATGCGCAACAATTATTGCTGCAAGGCGGCATGGATGCGGACGCAGGTGCAGAAAAAACGCCTGTTACCGACAAACGCTTTGCCAACCCGCTTTGGGAAACCAACCCGTATTTCAAATACGTCAAAGAACAATACCTGCTGAACGCGGATGCGATCGCGAAGGCGGTCGAAGAGGCCGATGACCTCGATGCCCGTGACCAGCAACGATTGGCTTATTTTTCGCGCCAGATCATCGATATGATGTCGCCAACGAATTTTCTGGGCACGAACCCTGATGCTTTGGAACGGGCCGTGGAGACGGAAGGTGAGTCGCTGGTCAAAGGTCTGGAGAACCTCGTGGCGGATCTGGAAGCGAACCGTGGCGAACTGGTCGTGCGCCTGGCCGATGAAAAGGCCTTTGAACTGGGCGAAAACATTGCGACCGCGCCCGGAGAGGTGGTTTTTCGCAATAAGATGATGGAGCTGATCCAGTACACCCCAAGCACCGAAAAGGTACATGCCATTCCTCTGGTGATCTTCCCGCCATGGATCAACAAATTCTATATTCTGGATATGAAAGAGCAAAACAGCATGATCCGGTGGATCACCGATCAGGGATACACGCTCTTTGTCGTTTCCTGGGTCAATCCGGACCCGACCTATGCCGATGTCGACATGGAAGATTACATTGAAGACGGGTTTTTAAAGGCCATCAGCGTTGCCAAAGACATCACCAAACAAAAGCAGGTGAATGCAGTTGGCTATTGTATTGCCGGCACAACATTGCATTTGACCTTGGCGTTGATGGCCAAGCGTGGAGACAAGAGTGTCAAATCAGCGACGTTCTTCACGTCACTGACAGATTTTTCGGAGCAGGGAGAGTTTTTACCGTTTTTGCAGAACGATTTTGTCGATGGCATCGAAGAAGAAGTGAAAGAACAGGGCATCCTGCGGTCTTTCATCATGGGGCGCACGATGTCCTTCCTGCGCTCTAATGACCTGATCTACAATCCCGCGATCAAAAGCTACATGATGGGGGAGACACCGCCCGCGTTTGACCTGCTCTATTGGAATGGCGATGGGGCGAACCTGCCCGCCAAAATGACGATGGATTACCTGCGGGGCCTGTGCCAGAGCAATGAGTTTGTCACAGACGGCATAGAGCTGATGGGAGAAAAGCTTCACATTTCAGATGTGAAAGTGCCGCTTATGTCGGTCACATGCCAGTCGGATCATATCGCCCCATGGAAGGATTGTTATCGCGGCTTTCAGATGACAGGTGCGAAAGACAAAACGTTTGTGGTCTCGGAATCCGGTCATATTGCTGGCATTGTGAACCCCCCGTCGAAAAAGAAATACGGCCATTACACAAACACGGATCTGAGCACGTCTGCAGACGAGTGGCTGGAGAATGCCAAATACAGTGAAGGCTCATGGTGGCCGCAGTGGGAAACATGGCTGCGAAAGCGTTCAGGCGCCCAAGTTAAGGCAAGAGAACCTGGCGATTCGACCTATCAACCACTGAGTCCTGCGCCGGGAACCTATGTGAGACGCAAAGCAAACGATTTATAATCAATGCCTTAGGTGCTTTTTCAAATTATTTTGCTGCAGTGCAGAAAAAATACTTGAAATGCTGCGCTGCAGCATGCATATTGTTTGCAGACGCAGAAAAGGTGGGATGACCCACCAAGGCACAAGGAACAATACAATGGCTAAAGCACAAGACATTAACACCGTAATGAAAGACATCATGGGCGCATTCCCCGTTGACACAAAAGCAATGGAAGACGCGTTCAAGAACCAAGCCGCTCTGAACGAAAAACTGTCCGGCGTTGCCCTGACAGCTGCTGAGCAGTCGGCTGAGATTTCGAACAAATGGACCAAAGACACATTGGCCAAACTGAACGACATGACCAAAGCGAAATCGGAGCCTGCCGACTACGCCAAAGCCATGACAGACTTCGCTTCTGCAAGCGCCGAAGTTGCCGCCGAAAACATGGCCGCCTTCGCTGAAGTTGCGAAAAAAGTTCAGATGGAAACTGTTGAGTTGCTGATGTCTGCTGGCAAAGACCTGCAAGAAGACGCAGCCAAAGCCGTCAAAAAAGCGACAGACGAAGTAACAGCCGCTGCCAAGAAAGCCGCAACTGTTAAGTAAGACAGCTTTTCGTACCGCCTCCTCCCTGGCGTGTACATCTAGTGAGAGCGAGCCAGATCGGCTCGCTCTTTCTTTTGTGCTGCACTAGCATAAGCTATGCTGCAGCGCTGCATTTCGGGGAGGTACCCATCTTGGCTGACACCAATAAACCGTTGCTGATAAAGCGGTATGCCAGTCGACGGCTGTACAACACCGAGACGTCCGACTACGTGACGCTCGAAGACATTGCCGAGTTCATACGCGACGGCCGCGAAGTCCAGATCATCGATCTGAAATCGGGCGATGACCTGACCCGCCAGTATCTGTTGCAAATCATCGCAGAGCACGAAAGCAGGGGCGAAAATGTACTGCCCATAAATGTGCTGAACGATCTGGTACGCAGTTACACAAGCCATGCCACAAGCATGGTGCCGGAATTCCTCCAAAACAGTTTCGAGATGTTGCGCGAAGGCCAATCCAAGATGATGGAGAACATGACAAAGGCAAACCCGCTGGCGGGGATGCCGGGCATGGAAGCGATGCGCGCGCAGCAAGAAGCGTTTTTGAAGGCGATGACCAGCGGTCTTGGCGGCATGGGCACGCAGCCTGAAACAGCTGCCACCGAAGAGCCAGAAGCTGACGCGGATGACGACAACCTCGATGAGATCAAAAAGCAGCTGGCGGATCTGCAGAATAAGCTGTCGAAACTAAGCAAATAGGCACCAATGGTTGATAGCCCTGGCCGGATAACCCTTTGGGGAATCGAAGTGTTCATGGCCGCGGCGGATGAGCGCTCTATTTCAGCGGCGGCACGCAGGCTTGGCGCCAGCCCGTCGGCGGTCAGTCAACAACTCACAAATCTTGAATCCGCTGTGGGTGCCACGTTGTTACAACGCAACGCGCGGCCCATTCGTCTGACCCCGGCCGGGGAGATCATGCACCGGCGCGCACAGGCCATCTTGAACGAAGCCGCACAGGCGCGGGCCGAGCTGGCCATGTCCGATCTGTCGATGTTAACGCGATTTCGGTTGGGGATGATCGAAGACCTCGAAGCTGACGTGACGCCGCGATTGCTAACTCATATGGCCGGTGAGTTAAAAGGCTGCCAGTTTTTGCTCGAAACCGGGGCAAGTCACTATCTCTATGACCAGCTGGACGCCAGATCGCTGGACGTGATTGTTGCCGCCGAATTGGGCATTGAGGCCGATTGGATCGAAGTGCACCCGTTGCTACGGGAAGGATTTGTAGTGGCCGCACCACGCGGTGTGATCAACCCGGAGAAGGATGTCTTGCGGCAACTCAAACGCTTGCCGCTCATTCAATACACACAGCGCCACTATATGGGCCGGCTGATCACATCGCATCTGGCACGCCAAAACATCTCACTGCCGCACCGCTTTGAACTGGACAGCTATCACGCGATTTTGGCTCTGGTGGGCCAGGGCACAGGCTGGTCGATCCTGACACCGCTGGCCCTGATGCGGGCGCGTCGCTTTGAAGACCAGATCGACGTGTTTGACTTGCCGTTTGAGCCGTTGTCGCGCACCATTTCTCTGACAGCGCGCAAGGATATCCTTCAGGACATGCCGGAAAAGGTTGCCGCCGCACTGCGCCCAATTCTGTCTGACAGCATCGTAGCTCCGGCGATCCGGCAGCATCCGTTCTTGCAAGAAACGCTGACGGTTTTCTGACCGTCAGTAAAAGCTCTGCGGATCGATATCGACACTCAAGCGCAACTGGTTCGATGGTTTGACCTGCGCGATCCAATCCGCAACGGCGCCTTGTAAGGCAACGCCCTTGGGCGCTTTTACCAAAAGGCGCACACGGTGCCTTCCTCGGATGCGCGCAATGGGGGCGGGGGCAGGGCCGTAGACTTGCGCGCCAATCCTTCGCAAGGGCGCGTCGCGCCGTGCCAGATCATTGCCCAGATCAAACACCTCCTGCATGTCCGGAGATGATAGGATGATACCGGCCATCCGGCCAAAGGGCGGCACTCCCGCGTGTTGCCGCTCGCTGGCCTCGGCGCGCCAGAACCCTTCTTCATCGCCCGACAGAATGGCGCGGATGACGGGGTGTTCAGGTTGAAACGTCTGCAACAGGGCCGTGCCCTTGGTTTCACCCCGTCCAGCGCGCCCGGCCACCTGGCGCATCAATTGAAACGTCCGTTCAGCGGCGCGCAGATCTGAACCCTGCAATCCGAGATCCGCATCGATCACACCGACCAACGTAAGAGACGGAAAATTATGGCCTTTTGCCACCAGTTGCGTGCCGATGATGATATCCGCTGCACCCTCTGCGATCTCTTCAATTTGCGCCTTTAATGCGCGGGCGGATCCGAACATGTCCGACGATAGTGTTGCGATCCGCGCTTCCGGAAAGAGGGCCGCTGCCTCCTCGGTCAGGCGTTCAACGCCCGGACCCACAGCGGCCAGTTTGTCTTCGACTTCGCAGGACGGACATGCCTGAGGCATGGGTTTTGTCTCGCCACATTGATGGCAGACCAATCGCTTGAGGAAACGGTGTTCGACCATACGCGCATCGCAATGGTCACACCCCACCTGATGCCCGCAAGCCCGACAGAGCGTGATCGGCGCATACCCACGGCGGTTGATGAACAAAAGCGCTTGTTCCCCCTTCGCGATCCGCGCGGTGACGGCCTGTTGCAAGGTCGGCGAAATCCAACGGGAGGCGGGCAAGGCCTCAGAGCGCATGTCGATGGGCCGGATATCGGGCATCACCGCCTTGCCAAATCGGGATGCCAGCTCCAGCCGCGTGTATTTGCCCGCCTCGGCATTGGTCCATGTCTCAAGGCTGGGCGTGGCGGAGGCCAAAACGACCTGCGCACCGCAGATCGATGCGCGCAAAACGGCCATGTCACGCGCATTATACAGCACGCCATCCTCTTGCTTGTAGGATGTGTCGTGTTCTTCATCGACAACGATCAGACCCAGATTCTGGAAGGGCAGAAACAACGCGGACCGCGCGCCGACCACCACCTGGGCCGCGCCTTGGCCGACCATTTTCCACGCCCGACGTCTTTCCGTCATGGTCACGCCCGAATGCCATTCGGCAGGAGGCGCGCCGAACCGTGCGGCGAACCGGGTCAAAAACTCGGCGGTCAGCGCGATTTCAGGTAGTAAAACCAATGCCTGACGGCCCTGCCGGAGTGTTTCTGCAACGGCTTCCAGATAGACTTCGGTCTTGCCAGAACCGGTCACGCCACGCAAAAGAGTTGTACCGTAATCGCCTGATTTTACGCTTGATATCAATGTATTGGCCGCAGTGCTCTGATCTTCGGTCAGATCCTTGCTGGCCAGTGTCGGATCAAGCCGTGGGTAAGGTGCATCACGTGGCGTCGCTTCTTCCCGGACAACGCCTTGCTTGACCAGCCCCTTTATGACCGAACTGGACACACCCGCCTGTTCCGCCAATTCCTTGAGCGTGAACGATAGCCCGCCAATCCCTTCCAGCGTCTCAATCACCCGTCGGCGCGCATCCGTGGCACGGTCCGGTTGACCGTGGCCAAGACGGTAGATTTTCTGCATCGAAGGCGGGTTGCTCAACCCCGGGGCACGCGTGGCCAGCCGCAGCATCGCGGGCATCGGTGTGAGCGTATAATCCGCCGCGCGGCGCAGAAACTCCTGCATCTCGAACCGCATCGGGGCCACGTCCAGCACCTGCAGAATGCTACGTGCCTTCGAGAGGTCGAACCCACCAATCCCCGGCCCCCAGACAACCCCGGGCAATTTCCGCGGCCCAAGCGGGACTTCGACAAACGCGCCCAGGTGACAGCCGCCTTCGGGCGCCTTGTAGTCCAGAGTGCCGCCCAACGGTTGCGTGGTCAGCACGGCCACCAGCGTACCGGGGTCAAAAAAGCTGGGCAGATCAGCGGACAACAGACGCTCCGGTTCAGGGGTTTCGGCACTTCTCAGTATGAGGTAAACGCTAGAGAATGAAACTCCAACCCGCGCATATGGATCCCTGACATGAAATTTTTCGTAGATACCGCCGAAGTCGATGAAATTGCCGAACTGAATGACCTTGGCATGGTCGACGGTGTGACCACCAACCCGTCGCTGATCATGAAATCAGGTCGCGATATTCTGGAGGTGACCAGGGAAATCGCCGATATGGTCGAAGGCCCGGTAAGTGCCGAAGTTGTGGCAACGGACGCGGATGCGATGATCGCCGAAGGGCGCAAACTGGCCAAGATTGCGGATAATATCGCGGTCAAAGTGCCGCTCACGTGGGCGGGCCTCAAGGCGTGTAATGTGCTCTCGAACGAAGGCAATATGGTGAATGTCACGCTGTGCTTCTCGGCCAATCAGGCGCTTTTGGCCGCCAAGGCGGGGGCCACGTTTATCAGCCCCTTCATCGGCCGTTTGGATGACATCAATCTGGATGGCATGGAGCTAATCTCGGACATTCGCCAGATCTATGACAATTACGGCTACGAGACGCAGATCCTTGCCGCCTCAATCCGCACGGTGAACCACGCGTACCAATCCGCCATGATCGGCGCCGATGTGATGACCGCGCCCCCCAAGGTGATCAAGCAGATGGCGAACCATGTGCTGACCGACAAAGGATTGGATGCATTTTTGGCAGATTGGGAAAAAACAGGGCAGCAAATCCTGTAATCTCATGGTATAAGGGCAAAAAAGACCGAGGCATTTAATGAGTAGCAAGCCCGAGATTGAAGAATCTCTGCGCGAACATATCATCGCGCAGCCTGATGTTATTTTGGAAGATCAAGACCTTATGCGTGTCCTGATCTCGGCGAATGAACGCGCAATGGGCGATAATATCGTCGATCTGCGCGGCATCGCGATGAAACGTCTCGAAGCGCGTCTGGACCGCCTTGAAGACACCCATCGCAGTGTCATCGCAGCCGCCTATGAAAACCTTGCCGGGACCAACCAAGTGCACCGCGCTGTGCTGCGGATGCTTGATCCTGTGGAATTCGAATCCTTTCTGATGGACCTCGGTGGTGAAGTTGCCAACATTCTGCGGGTCGATACGATCCGCCTCGTGCTGGAAACTGTTCAGGATGAGAGCGACCCGGCTGTCAAAAAGCTCGGTGATGTCTTGACCGTGGCGGAGCCGGGCTTTGTGGACGAGTATCTCAACCACGGACGCTCGGCTGCAACGCGGCAGGTCACGTTGCGGCAAATCCATGAGGGTGACATGCGCATCTATGGCCGTGATGCTGAATTCGTGCGCTCAGAGGCCTGTCTACTTCTGGATTTTGGCGAAGGCCGGTTGCCTGGCATGCTGGCGCTTGGTTCGGAAGACCCGCATCAGTTCACACCTCAGCATGGCACGGACCTGTTGGCGTTTTTTGCGGGTGTTTTTGAACGGGCAATGCGCCGCTGGCTTTCATGATCTCCCCGGCCGCCCGTGATGCGTTGCAGGGCTGGCTGGACGCGCGCAAAGCACTTGGCGGTGCTGCTGAGAACACGATTGAGGCCTATGGGCGCGACGTGGCCGGTTTCCTGACTTTCATGACCGCACACAAGGGCGAAACCCAAGGGCTGCGCGCGCTGGCGCGGGTGACGGTGAGTGATATGCGCAGTTGGATGGCCTCGGTGCGCGGTCAGGACGTGGGGCCACGATCATTGGCGCGCAAACTATCGGCCGTCAAAAGTTTCTACCGGTGGCTTTCAGAGCGCGAAGGGTTTGAACCCACCGCTGTGCTGGCCACTCGATCACCAAAGTTTCAACGTAAGCTGCCCCGTCCATTGTCTGCGGACGCCGCTCAAGATGTGCTCGAAACTGTTGAATATCAAAGTGATAACCCCTGGGTGGGTGCCCGTGATCAGGCAGTTGTCACGTTGCTGTATGGCTGCGGGCTGCGCATTTCCGAAGCATTGGGGCTAAAAGGCAGCGACCTGCCGCTGACAGAGACACTCCGGATTGTGGGTAAGGGGGGCAAGGAACGTGTCGTCCCCGTCATTCCGGCGGTTAGGGATGCAATGGTGCAATATCTAAAGCTTTGCCCGCATCCGCAAGCCGACGATGCCCCGGTTTTTCGCGGCATACGCGGGGGTGCGCTGAACGCACGTGCGGTACAAAAATTGATTGAAAACGTGCGGCTGCAACTGGGCCTTCCGGCGACCGCGACACCCCACGCGATGCGCCACAGCTTTGCGACCCATCTGTTGAATGCGGGTGGTGATCTGCGGGCCATTCAGGAGCTTCTGGGCCATGCATCCCTGTCGACAACACAGGCCTACACGGCGGTCGATACGGCCCGGTTGCTTGAGGTTTACGAGCGCAGCCACCCCCGCAGCGGCCGCTAGACCGACTTGAAATCACGCATAGTTTACTGCGCCTTTCTGTCCAAACGTGCCAGCATGTATCTGACAACAGGGTTTCCGTAGCCAAAAGGAAAAAGCGATGAAACGCCAGCTACTCTCGATTGCAGCTTTTGCAGTAACACTTTCAATGTCTTCTACAGCATATGCCGCTGACTGCGCGGTTGATGTTGAGGATCCGTTCGATCTGGATGAGGCGGGCGTGAACACGCTGTACGAATGCATCAAGGACAAGATGATCACCGGTTACACGAAAGGCGACAACGAAGTGGCCGCAGCGTATCGGGATTGGGCCGTGACCGCGACACGTCCCGCGGTTGCCGGTGCCCATGGCAATCGCCTTCTTTTCACGTTTGCCAATGACATTGCCGCCGAGGAATACCTGAAATTTGCCGAAGAAGGCGTGGAAATGCCTGTTGGTTCTGTTCTGGCCAAAGAAAGCATCAAGGTCAGCACCAAGAAGAAAAAAGGCATCGTGGGCCCTCTCTTTATCATGACCAAGCTGGAAGCTGGCGGCGCGCCGGACACGGATGATTGGCTTTATAGCGGTGTGCAGCCGAACGGTAAGCCAATGAAGTTCAAACAGAGTTTCTGTCACAACTGCCACTCAGCGTGGGAAGATCAAGACAGCATGGCATACCCTCTGGAAGACGTCCGCCTGTCGCAATAATAGCGGTAAATCTGTAAAACTGCCCGGCATTAAGAGGTGCCGGGCTTTTTCTTTTTGCATCTCCGGCCGCCATCCTGCATGTACTTGGGATGACACCAGAAATCCGCGCATTATCCGTTCATCTGTTCACGGCCACAGGCGCAGTCTTTGCCATGCTGGCCATGCTGGCAGCCGTCGACGGTAAGTGGAGCCTGATGTTCCTCTGGCTGGTGGTTGCCTTCATCGTGGATGGCATAGACGGACCCTTGGCGCGGAAATACGAGGTCAAGAAATACGCGGCCCAGTTCGATGGCAATATCCTCGATATGATCATCGATTACCTCACCTACATCTTCATTCCGGCCTTTGCGCTCTTCAAATCGGGGCTGTTGCCGGGGTGGACCGGGTGGTTCGCGATTATCGTCATCACCTTTTCCAGCGCGCTTTACCTTGTCGATACACGCATGAAAACAAAGGATAATTCCTTTTCCGGTTTTCCGGCGTGCTGGAACATGCTGGTGCTCGTTCTCTTTGCGGTCGAACCCAATTTCTGGATCAGCCTGGTGCTGGTGGCGGTATTGGCTGCGGCCATGTTCACGCCTCTCAAATTTGTACACCCGGTGCGCACGGAGCGTTGGCGGGTGTTGACCTTACCGATTGCATTGGCCTGGACGTTTTTTGCGGCATGGGCGGCGTGGGTGGATTTTCACCCGGAAAGTTGGGCGCATTGGGGTTTGGTAAGCACGTCAATTTACCTGATGTTTGCGGGCATCGCGCAACAGATCATCCCGGCCCGCACTTAACGGCACGTCGCGTGTCAGATCAACAGCCCACCGGCTTTTTCATGCTTCAGAAGCCAGACCTTGGTCTCCACCCCGCCCATGCCGGAAAACCCGCCAAGAGTTGAGGCACCAAGTACCCGGTGGCAGGGAATGATCACCGGGATCGGATTGCCGCCACAGGCCCCGCCAATGGCCTGCGCGGGCACGCCAAGCGCTGCGGCCAGATCGCCATAGGTTTTTGTCTCGCCCAGAGGGATCGTGGACATCGCGTCACAGACATCACGCTGGAAATCTGAGCCGTCGACATGGAGCGGCAGGTCAAATTCGGTGAGGGAACCGTCGAAATAGGCTTTGAGCTGGACAAGTGCGGCCTCGAGCTCGGGCGTAAGATCGCCCGACGGGTCGTCGACCCACCGAACACGAATGATCTTGCCGTCACGGGCGTCAACGGTCAGAGGACCAACGGGGGTATCAAGGCTTGCAGATGGCATGAGGGCAATGTGATGCCATAGCCACCGTCCTGCAACCCGGATCATGCGGAACGCCTATGGGCGGTGTGTTCAGAAGCGCCGGAGAATTCCGTTTTCGGTTAGTAGAGGAAAACTTTGAAAGTCAGGTCTTCTCGAATTCTGCTAAGAGGACATCACTGCCTTTTGCATATGCAAGCTATTGCCCGCGCAGAAATCCTTTGCGGTTGCATCAAGGCAATTGTGGCGCCGCGGCTAATTTTGTTGGAGCAGTCATTCAACTTACCCTGGCAGGTGACTTCCAAATCAATATTTCGCAGTCGTCTGGTTTAACGAGCGACGCGAGCATTTTGCGCACTTCCGCTGGCGCAAAAAACTGATCGCGTTGAATGTCTGTGCGGCTGTGGCAGGCATGTCTGATTCGATTTAGCGATTCTCACTTTGAAGCAAAAACGCTTGATTTGTAAAACTATGAAACCATCCCATTTTACACCTTCGTAACGTTTGTTGCCAAACTTCCGTGCGGCCCGCGGGAAAACGCAAAAAATGTTGTATTTTAAACGTTTAACTTTTGCCCGGAGTGGTGAAATGTTAATCATTTGACCCTGTTTCGGCATGCACAGACCGCGAGCCGAACGTAGTCAAAGGGGCGAACCCGACTTGGAAAACGGACGCGACGCGTTCTTGGGAAAATCGGTCCGACCAGCATTTCGCCCCGGGGGAGTATAAATGGAGAAACCGCGTCGGGACAGATTCCCATCGGCCGCTCTTGCGGGGCTTGCCGGGCGGTCAGTTGGGTCTACCCGAAGCCGGGGCATTGGGGAGGTTTTCCCAAATCAGGCCGATGTCATTTCGCATGTTCATATGTACGTCGCTCAAAATCTGGTCGCGCAGATCATCGGACAAACGGGCCAGTTCTTCCTGGGTTCGAACAAACGCAGTGGGGCAGGGATTGTTGGTTGCCTCTTGGGCGGCGAGCGTGAGCACACTGTTTGGTCCGGTGACGTCGAAACTGACCTGCGCCAGCTTGGAAAAGAAAACCTGGGTCGCGTCATTTTTCATCATTTGGCGATCCTCCTGCCAGTGCAAAAACAGTCCGCCAGCAATTTCATAGAGGATTGTTGAATGCCCGGTCAATCCGACGAAATCTCCATGTTGTTTGAGCGCCGGATGCAGGTGATCAACGAGCTTTCCAAAGAAAACGCTGGCTATTTGCGCCTGCTGCAACTGCGCAGCGGACAGGAAGTGCTCATGATGAAAGACCCGGATTCAAAGGAAACAACCGAAAGCCAAGTTGCTACAGAAGTCGAATTTGAGGGGTGTCAGGCCCGGATAGACGATTTGCAACTCATACTTTCCCGGATCGATGAACAGATCGAAGCGGCTGCGAAGAAGGAGAGATAGAATGGTGGAGAACAGCGCAGCAGGGCTATCTCTATTTGAATTACTTGCGCGTTACTGGAGCGTCGACGGAAAGGTTGTAGAGGTTGTCTTCAACCACGATGATACAGCCGCGATCTTCAGGCTGGGTACGGGTCAAGTAAGTCTGGCGTCGATCAAGGATGCCGAAAGCCCGAAAATTCGGACGCGCATGGATCTCGAAACCGGACGAACCACAATCCGACCGAGGGAAAATCCCGTAACTCCTCTCATAACACCGCAAACCAAGGCCCGGACGGATCTCCCTGTCGCGCGCTTTGGGTCGCAAGGCTTTGCGATTGTCGATCTGAACGGTGCTGTGCAGCAAGTCACCGCCGGGGGAAACGTGGTGGACCGTCTTAAACCAGAGAGCATCGATATTACGTCGATGTGCAGCAGCAATGCCGGCGAGACGCTGACTCTGGCGCGGCAAAACCAGATTACACTCCATGACACGAGCGACATGGACGTTGTGGCGAAGCTGGCGTTGGATCATCCGGTAAACTGCAAGGCAATTTCATCAGATGCCCGCACGCTTGCGGCATGGGGCGACAAAAAACTGAGTTTGATTGACCTTCGAAACCCGACCGCCAGCCCACGCGAGATCGAATGTGATGGCGATATCACCGAAATCAGTTGGCGAAAATCGGGAAGCCACCTGTCATGCGCGTCGGCTGACAACAGCTTTTACATCGTGGACTGCACCACCGGAGCCTCTCAACGGGTCGAAGGCTATCCAATGGCGGTCCGCAACACCGCCTTTAGTGAGCCGAGCAATGCTCTTGTGACGTCCGGGGCCTTTCGGCTGGCTGGTTGGGACAGCAACGACCTACCTGCGAATGATTTGCCCGGCACCCCATTGACGACGGGAAAGCCAGGTTTTGTTGCGATCAACACAATTTCGGCGCACCCCGACCGTCCGCTGGTGGCGAGCGGGTATACCAACGGCTTGCTGACGATCGCCAGCATCGGGAGTGAGCAGGAAATGATGTTGCACCAGGAAAACGCAACCGAGGTGAGCTGCCTGTGTTGGTCAAAAACCGGTGAGCATCTTGCAGTTGGCTATGCCTCGGGAAAGGCCGCACTCATCACGTTCCCGGCACAAATGTTCAAATGACCAGAACCAGAACAAACGACAAAAAGGAGAGGAACCATGACCGAAAAACTGTCATCCGAAGAACAGAGCAAAGACAAGTATTTTGCCCGGTTATCAACCATTTCGACCGAAATGATCGAAGAACATGGCAAGGATTTTGCAACTGGTGCGTTGATCATGGCCGCACAATGGATCGCGCAGGGCCGGATGGGCGCAGATACCCAAACCGAACACTAAGGCGTTGCACGGGTTTTTGTGCAGGTGGGTTTCGGGACGCGTTAGTGAATGTGATGCGACAATGGCGCATCCTGCAACTCGCTGTTTGTGAGCGTCCAGCGCAGTTGATCGACAGTGATTTCGGATATGCGCGCCGTCAAGCGCCCCAACTCATCGTCGGATACTGACGGGGCACTCTGATTGATCGCTTTCAGATCCTCGCCAAAATTTTTCGTCAAGCCATGGGAATAGGCACACATTTCTTGAAGACGCAGGGTCACATAATAAAGGCAGTCTTGGGTTGCGCGGAATTTTCCCGCGTTCATTCCCTTGCCTTTTGCGCCGGGCGCACGAAACGACGAATGAACCGCCGTGCCCAGGATCGCTTTCACCTTTTTGCACCACGCCGCGTATTCCCCGCTTTGGTCGAATTCCAGACCCGCGCGATAGAGCTGCTCGCTCACGGCCTTAAACGCACGTCCGCCCGCAATATGGCGCCGCCAGAATTCATTAGCCTCTTCAATCGTTGCGCATTCGGTAAATCGCGCAGCCAGTTTCGGGCGCGAAATAAACGCCAATGCCATGTCGATGTCTTCGGAAATGCTGCGGGCTATTTGCATGGATGGCGTTGGCAGTTCGACGAGGAAAAGCAACCTGATTGCATCGAGTTGTTCGATCATCCGAAATGTCAGCGCATGCAAGGCGCGCCATTGCGGGGTGGTCAATCTGGTATCAGTCATTTTGATCGCCAGCTCGGCACTGGCATTGAGCGAGGCCACCCAGATCGCGGCCTGTTCGAACATGAAAAACTGATCGACCGGGCCGCTGTCTACTTCAGAGCTTTGGCATCCAATACTGTCAGCCCCTCTGAAACGGCCGATCGTGTTGCGCCAGATTTTGTCGAGGTCCAACCCGCGGGACGACCACATTTGACGGGTGCGGGCCATCAATTGCGGAGATACGCCCGGATAGTTTGCCTCAAAAGGCACGAAGGTCGAAGAGTTGAAACGGGCTGGCATCGTAAGTTCGATCCTATTGGGGTGACCCAAGACTATCAGCGATCAGAGACGCGACAATGCCTGAAATGCCGGGCGAGTCTTACCGCGCATGCAGCTGCAACACTTCAGCCGCCAGATTCTTTTGCATGGGTAACGTGATGCGATCAGGGTATGTCTATGCGACGCGGCAGAGCAAGATGCTCAATCATACCATGATGCAAGCCGTGAAGATCATGCGGATGAGTCAGGTCGATCTGTATGAGTTTCTGGCGGAAACCATTGAACGTAACCCCTTTTTGGAAGTTGAAGACGGTACACTGGCCATCTTGCAGCGATCGGAAAACGGAGACCTGCCGGAGATTGCCAGCGAAACCCGGACCAGTCTTTATCGCCATCTTGCCGATCAATTTTGGCGGATAGCGCCGCCAGAGGATGAATTACGGGTTGCCTTCGCCTTCCTACATGAGATCGACCCAAATGGATGGTTAACAGTGCCTGTTGAACACATCGCTAGGATCAACGGTTTTGATCTTGAGATGTGCAACACTATGTTGGCGCGCCTGCAAACGTTGGAACCTGCGGGGGTTTTCGCGCGCAATCTGGCAGAATGTCTGCGACTTCAGGCGATTGACCAGGAATTGTTCGATGACGTCATGGCAAGCGTGATCGCAAATCTTGACACGTTGGCGGATCAGGGTTTGGAAAGTCTGGCAAGACGGCTGCAAGTAGACGTTAAGAATGTGGCGCTGCGTCTGGACCAAATTCGCCGCATGAACCCCAAGCCCGGCGCGATCTTCGGGTTCGATGATGCTCAACTCACTGAGAGTGATATTGTGTTGAATGTCACAGATCAGGGTGTGACTTGTGAGTTGCCTATATCCAGCTATCCAACAGTTCACGCGTCATCCGGGATCGAATTTGGAGTGCATGACAAGGGTACGTGTCTGGGCGAGTTGAAAGCACTGCTAGCCGAAGCCAAAGCGGTGCAAGGCGCCGTTGAGATGCGAAAGGCCACCACATTGGCGGTCGTCGCGGCGGTCTTTGCCCGCCAGCGTAAGTTTCTCCGTCATGGTTACGGCGCCCTAACGCCCATGCAAATGAGTGACATAGCCGACGATATTGATGTGAGTGAAGCCACCGTAAGCCGCATCGTATCTGGCGTGACCATTCAATGCCCACAGGGGCGCATCATATTGAAATCTCTTTTTTGCAGTTCAGTGTCCTATAGCAGCCAACCCCGTACCAAGCACGTGGTGTTGAACATTATTAAGACCCTGATCGCCAGTGAGGATAAGGCATCACCCCTCAGTGATTGTCGGATCACCTATTTGGTACAGGCTTCCGGCCTGGAAGTCTCACGGCGCACGGTGTCCAAATACCGCCAGTCGCTGGGATTTGCGCCACCGGCCATTCGACGAAAAAATGCCAGGTTGTCTCAACTGTTGGGACACGCACGATCTGCTGGTGGTCCAAAGCATTTGCATGGCCATAACAACGCCGAATGAGGTCAATCTGGAAGCGCCGTGGATGTTGGGTTTGATGTTTGATCCAAATGCCACCGGTTGACAGTCATACCGAGAATTAGAAACCGCGGAGGTGCTGTTTGAATGGTTGAAAAACATGTCACTCTGAGGCCCTACACAAACGCGGATGCCAAGGCGCTCGCTCAGGCCCTTGAGGACCCCGAACTGCTGAGCTGGCTTGCGGCATTGCCGATCCCTTTGGATTCGGAGGCATGTGAAAAGTACATGAATTTCCTCGGTGACCCGGACGTGCGTGCCTGCGTCATATGTCTGGATGATGCGCCGGTGGGATCGGTCAGTTTAGGGGCTGAGCTATCCTTCTGGATGAAGCGCGAATGTCACGGGCAGGGTTTGGGCTTATGGGCTGTGCGACGTTTTCTCGAGCAGCAGCCAGCTGTGACTGAAACTTTGACGGCCTGCTGTATGCGCGAAAACCTATCTGCGATCGCGATTTTAAAGAGACTTGGGTTTGAGGCTACGGACCTTCCTTTCAGAAGGTTTTCGTTTGCGCACGGGCACGCGGTCGATTTCCTGCGTTATCACTTACACCGTTCTCAAAAAGGTTCTGCGCGGCCCAAAAAACTGGACCAAGGTTTGAAGCAGATGTCGCCATCTGACCAATCGTGAAACTGCCCGCCAAACGGGGCCGGGAAATTGGTGTAACGCTGGGGAAGGTGTTGGCTTGTAACAGCTCCCGCACTGTAAAATGTGTAAAGAAATGGAACGGTTTTTCGTGCAACGCGCGGCACTGGATTGACCCATTTTGAACAGATGCACGCTCGGGCGATCACCAAAAATTAAAAAAATATATTCTAAACAATTACTTGAAAGATTTTTTGATCTTTTTTTAAGTTTTTCCTTCTCGCACCCCCGTTTTGGCACGGCACTTGCAACTACCCCAGCATAACGCCGTGTTTCCGACGACAAAGGAAACCACCAAGAACGAAGGAACAGGGAGGAGACGACCGCGGATAAACCGGGGCTTGCAAAATTGTCGCTCTGCACGTGGGTCGTCACACTCTCAAACCTTTGCCGTGACCCGAACGACCGGGTCCCGTGACCGCAGCGATAGAGCTGGGTTTCGGGACTTCGGTCGACCCAAATGACAGCATCCGCTGTCGCCAACAGACCGATAGACCGGTCAAAGCTAAAGGAGTCTCATGGCATGGCGATTACGCTAAACAAAATAACATCCCAACGGGGAATCTCGGTGGGGGAGGCCACCAAGAAGATCTCAGATCTGGGCTGGAACCCCAGCTATGTGCAGGAAGCCAGTACATTCCCGACGGACTATAAAATTACCAAAGCCCCGCGCGACCCGATGAAGCAGGTTCTGCGCTCCTACTTTCCGATGGAAGAGGAAAAGGACAACCGGGTTTATGGCGCATTGGATGCCGCCCTTCGCGGGGACATGTTCCGCAATGTTGAACCGCGCTGGATCGAATGGATGAAGCTGTTCCTGGCGATCATCCCGTTCCCAGAAATTTCGGCTGCCCGCTCGATGGCGATGGTAGCGCGTCTGGCACCGGGCGAAGACCTGCGCACCGGCTTTACAATGCAGATGGTCGATGAATTCCGTCACTCCACGATTCAGATGAACCTGAAGAAATGGTACATGGAAAACTATATCGACCCGGCGGGGTTCGACATCACCGAAGAAGCGTTCGGTAAGTGCTACGCGACAACCATTGGCCGTCAGTTTGGCGAAGGGTTCCTGACCGGCGACACGATGACCGCAGCGTGCATGTATCTGACCGTTGTGGCCGAAACCGCGTTCACCAATACGCTGTTTGTTGCGATGCCTTCGGAGGCCGCCCGGAATGGTGACTATGCGCTTCCAACGGTGTTCTTGTCGGTTCAATCGGACGAAAGCCGTCATATTGGCAATGGGCATTCGCTGCTGATGGCTGCGCTGAAAGAGCCAGAGAACCATTTGCTGCTTGAACGCGATCTGCGGTATGCCTTCTGGCAGAACCACGCCATTGTTGACGCCGCAATTGGTACGTTCATCGAATACGGCACCACCAACCGCGACAAGGAGAAGGAATCCTACGCGGAAATGTGGCATCGCTGGATCTTCGAAGATTACTACCGGACGTACATGCTGCCGCTTGAGAAGTATGGCGTGAAAGTACATCACGACGATGTACAGGAAGCCTGGAAGCGGATTACCGAAAAGAACTATGTGCACAAGGTGGCGCAGTTCTTCGCGGTCGGCTGGCCGGTCAACTTCTGGCGGATTGAAGCCCAGACCGAGAAAGACTTTGAATGGTTTGAGCACAAATATCCGGGTTGGTACGCTGAATTCGGCGACTTCTGGAAATGGTATGCCAAGCTGAGCGTTCCCGGACAGAAGGTCATCACCTTCAACGAAGAGGTCGGATATGTCTATCCGCACCGGTGCTGGTCATGCCTGGTGCCATGCCTGATCCGTGAGGACATGGTGGTCGATGAAATCGACGGGCAGTTGCACACCTTTGCGCATGAACTGGATCGGTGGACTGCTGTCGAGGCATTTGCTGACGAATATCAGGGCCGCCCAACACCGGCCATGGGCAAATTCTCGGGCAAGCGGGAGTGGGAAACCGTTTATGACGGTTGGGATCTGGCAGATGCCATTACGGATCTCAACTTTGTTCGTGATGACGGCAAAACCCTGGTGCCGCAACCGCATCTGCGTTTCGACGACAAGGACATGTGGACACTGGACGATGTACGTGGCCACACCCTTGGGTCGCCACTGAACGCCCTGCGCGGGATGTCGGAAACCGATCGCGAGGCCCATCTGGCCGAGTATCGCGCTGGTTTCACCATCAATCCTTGCAACTAAACCAACTGCAGGGGCCTGAACTGGCCCCTGCCACCCACTGAATTGACGCAAGCCGAAGCGGAGCTGGGGCATGGGGGAACTCGATACATGAGCGACGTATACAACGTCAGGCTGGAGCCGGTAGGCGTCGAGTTTGAGGTGGAAGAAGATGAAACCATCCTGGACGCAGCATTCCGACAAGGCATCGCTTTGCCGCATGGCTGCAAGGAAGGACAGTGTTCCGCCTGCAAATGCGTCCGGCTTGATGGCGAAACGGAGATGCTGAAATACTCCACATTTGCGCTCAACGATTTTGAGAAAGATAGCGGGCACATCCTGATGTGCCGAACGCTTGCCTATAGTGATGTCGAAATCGAGCTTCTGAATTACGACGAAGAGGTTTTGTCGAAATCCATTCCGGTCAAGTCGTTTGACGGTCAGATTGTTGATTTCCAAAAACTAACCCATGACATCCGCGGTGTTGAAATTGAAATTGATACACCGCTCAAATTTTGGGCGGGTCAATATGTCGACATCACGGTTACCCCCGAAAATGGGGAGGAGATTACACGCTCGTTCTCCATGGCAAATTCGCCGGGCGAAGCCCAAAAACTCTCGTTCATCATCAAAAAATACCCGGACGGACGGTTCTCGAACGAGCTCGACGCAGGAGGCATCCAAAAAGGCGCCAAAGTCAGCCTCAGAGGACCCTACGGAATGTGTTTCCGACGCGAAGACCGAGAAGGACCCGTAATTCTGGTCGGCGCCGGATCGGGGATGTCGCCGGTATGGTCGATCCTGCATGACCAACTGGCCTGTGGAGAAGGCCGTCCGATCCTGTTTTTCTACGGTGCGCGTACTCAGGACGATCTCTTCAAGCTTGAGGAAATTGATGAACTGATCAAGGCGAACCCTTCGGTCGAATTCATCCCGGTACTTAGCCACGCAGATGATGACGCAAGCTGGAGTGGGGAGCGCGGCTTTGTGCATGAATGCGTGGATAGCCGTCTCAAGGAGATGGACCTCGAAGGCGAAGGTGACGTTTACGCCTGCGGCCCGCCGCCAATGATTGATGCTCTGACGCCTGTACTTTTTATGAACGACTTCGAAATGGAGCGCATTTTCTTCGACAAGTTCACACCGACTTCCGGTTCATCGGCTCACTGATGTTTGGGCTGATCGCTAGTCATGTGAATGAAATCAACCAAGGGAGGCTACAATGGTAGCTACATCAAGTTCCGTCGGTTCCGGTGCAGCGGGTGCTGCGACATTCGTTGGATCGAACAGCCGCAAATACAACTACTACGAACCCAGGGGCAAACGCGCGACGCATTACGAAGACGTCACTGTGGACGTGCAACCGGATCCCGAACGCTACCTGATTCAGAACTGGATTATCGAGTTCGATGGTGGCAAGGGCGGCGGCGCATACCAAAAAGAATTTACCCAGGCACGCAGTTCCAACTGGCATGCTTTCCGTGCGCCGGATCAGGAATGGGAACGCACCCATTACCAGCGTCAGTCGAAGATTTGCACGATGGTTCAAACCGTCATTGCAAACGCCCGTAAAGCAGGGGCGCACGCCGCTTTTGACAAAACCTGGAATCGTATTTTGCAAGCCCATCTTGGTGCGTGGAAACATGCCGAATTCGGTCTCGGTACATCGCTGATGCAAGCGCAGCGCTATGGCTACACCCAGATGATCAACAACGCGACGTTGACCAACTCTTCCTACAAGCTGCGTCTGGCGCAGGACATCACGCTCTATCTTGCCGAAATCGGGATGGATATCGACGGATGGGATGACGAACTGGGCAAAAAGTTCTGGCTGGAAGATCCCATTTGGCAACCGACCCGGGAAGCCATTGAATCGATCATGGGGTCCGAAGATTATCTGGAGCAATATTTCGCGATCAACCTCGTCTTTGAACCACTGGTCGGTGAATTGTTCCGTTCGGGTTTCCTGATGCAAGCCGCCGCGGCAAATAACGACTTTGTCACGCCACCGGTGATTTCAGCCGCCGAGGCGGACTACGAGCGGAATTTGGCGAACACAATCGACCTGATGTACCTGTTGGCCAGTGACGAAGAACATGGCGCACATAACAAGACGCTGTTCCAGTCATGGGTCAAGAAACACGGTGCTCTGGCTGACAAAGCCGCGCTGGCGCTTCAGCCGATCTGGTCGCAACCGCATTCCAAGCCTGTCTCATTCGAAGATGTCAAAGCCGTCTCGAACGAACGTGTTGGTCAAATTCTGACCGAACTCGGCCTGAGCCGCTAATTCAAAGGAGTACCGTAAATGTCAAATGTAGCGCGTGACGCGACAAACACGAACATCTTCAAATCCATGAAGGATATCAGGTTCGAACAAACCATTTCG
This sequence comes from Roseovarius sp. JB2-10, assembly GCF_055693585.1. Taxonomy (NCBI): domain Bacteria; kingdom Pseudomonadati; phylum Pseudomonadota; class Alphaproteobacteria; order Rhodobacterales; family Roseobacteraceae; genus Roseovarius; species Roseovarius sp. JB2-10. The sequence goes on from NZ_CM146337.1 coordinate 1,966,811, forward strand.
CACCAGTGCGGCGTGACCATGAACGACTCGGTTGAGGCGCGGGCGATCGCTGAATTCATGAATGAAGACCCCAAGGTGACGATCACCCATAACCCGGCGACGATCCGCATCGACGGAGAGGGAAAACTGGTCTTCAAAATGGATGAAATCAGTGACTTTCTGGGCCGTGAGATGACGGCTGAAACCTTCGAAGTGAACACATCTACTCACTATGGGCGGATGGTCCGGGTTGATGACAACACCGTCGTTCTCTTTGGCAACATGGATGACGTGCTCGAATACGTCGAGTAACGGCGCCCGTTGGCGCGCTTCCGGGCTCGACCCTGGGCGCGCGCCAGATCTTACAACGCCCGAATTCCCTACACGATCTTTGGAGGACAAAATGTTCAAAACGAAATCCGGCAAGGAAATTTTCATCGTCGACGGCCACACCCATTTCTGGGACGGAAGCCCGGAAAACCAAAGCAATGTTCATGGCAAGCAATTCATTGATTGCTTTTACGCCTATCACACAAACCTGAGCCCGCCCGAGCAGTTGTGGGAGAAATCCCGGTTCGAGAAATATTCCGAGGATGATGTTTACCGCGATCTGTTTATCGATGGCCCCGACGATGTGGCGATCATTCAGTCAACATATCTGAAAGACTTCTACAAGAATGGGTTTTCCAGCATTGAACGCAGCACCACGATGGCCGCCCGCCATCCCGAACGCTTTATCGTGAACGGTTCCTTCGACCCGCGCGACGGAAACAAGGCGTTGGAATACATCCACTACATGAAGGAAAACTTCGATATCCAGGGCGTGAAAATGTACACCGCCGAATGGAACGGAGACAGCAAAGGCTGGGCGTTGAACGATCCGGAGGCTTACAAGTGTTTTGAGCTTTGTGACAAACTGGGCATCAAGAACATTCATGTTCACAAGGGGCCGACGATCATCCCGCTCAACAAGGATGCATTTGATGTCCACGACGTGGATCATGCCGCCACCGATTTCCAGAACCTCAACTGGATCATCGAACATTGCGGATTGCCGCGGCTGGATGACTTCTGCTGGATCGCGACGCAGGAAACCAATGTCTATGCCGGCCTCGCTGTCGCCATGCCGTTCATCCACACCCGGCCGCGCTACTTCGCCGAAGTGATGGCGGAACTCCTTTTCTGGATTGGTGAAGACAAGATCCTGTTCGGGTCGGACTATGCGATCTGGACGCCACAATGGCTGGTCGAAAAGTTCTGGGATTTCCAAATTCACGAGGACATTTCAGCTGAACGCGTCGGCGTGCAATTGACGGATGAGGTCAAGGAAAAAATCCTCGGTCTCAACGCGGCAGCACTTTACGACATAGATGTTGAGGCCAAGAAAAAGGAACTGAGCAGCGCCCCGGTTCAGATCGCGGCGGAATAGTCGGATGTTTCTGAAGTTTCAGGAAACTGAGTTGGTTGCCGAGATCTGGGAATGCCTTGAGCATGTCACAGACCCCGAACTCGACGAGCCCGTCACGGATATGGGCTTCGTCGAGAAGATCTCGGTTGATCAACAAGACAATAGGGTGGAAGTCGAGTTTCGGCTTCCTACCTACTGGTGCTCGCCAAACTTCGCGTTCCTCATGGCGTTCGACATCCACAATGCCGTCTCGGTGCTACCTTGGGTTACGGGGGTTGGGGTGACGCTCAATGACCATTGCTTTGCTGACCGGGTTAATGACGGCGTGAATGGTGGTAGGGATTTCGCAAACGTCTTCTCGGAGTTTTGCGACGGCGAAAATCTGGAAGCGGTACGCCTCAAGTTTCTGGAAAAAGCTTACATGCGGCGTCAGGAAACCATTCTGCTGGCGTTGAATGCCGGAGGATTTCCCGCGTCTGATATTGTCGGCATGACGCTGGAGACCTTTGACGCAATCCCATTCAGCGGCCACGACGAAGCCAAGCAGAAACCCCGATACCGGTCACTTTTGATGTCGCGGCGATTGGCAGAAAACCCAGGAGATCTGGCATTTCCCACCTGGAACGGTGAGCCACTGACCGAAACTGGACTGCGCGATTACATGGCCCGGCTGCGCGGTGTCCGGATCAATATGGAATTTAACGGAGCCCTTTGCCGAGGGCTGCAATCAACCCGCTACAAAGAGGTCGAGATTGGCAAAGATGGGCCAGGATTGATCGATTTTATCCAGAACCGTGTCCCGCCTCGGGATAGCGACAAGAACCCATTGGCAACCAATTAGTCGAACCGAAAACCACGTGCCAGACATAGAAAATCAACAAATCGGGCCTGTGCGCCTGTCAGGGAGATTACACAATGGCCAAACTTCTTACTCATAACGGAACCGCACGGCAGGCGCTGGCCCAAGGCGTGTTGAAACTAGCGGCAGCGGTAGAGCCCACCCTTGGCCCCAAGGGGCTGAACGCAATGATCGACCGGCCAGTCGGAACGCCGCTCGTTACTCGGGATGGCGTTACGATTGCGTCCGAAATCGAATTGAAGGACCGCTTTGAAAATATGGGTGCGCAAGTCGTGCGTGAAGTGTCCATGCAGACCAACGAAGTGGCCGGGGATGGAACGACCACAGCGATAGTGCTGGCCAATGCGCTGGTTCAGCAAGGCGTCAAAATCACCGAGCAGGGCGTGAAGCCGGTTGATCTTTGCAGGGGTATCGAAATTGCCGTTGAACGGATCATCGAGGGGCTGGATGAGACCTCGCGATCCTGTGACGACAATCCCGATTACCTCGCGGCGGTCGCGCGGGTTTCTGCGACGGATCCTGAATTGGGTTCACTCGTGGCCGAAGCCTATCGGCGTGTCGGCAAAGAGGGTGTGATCAGCGCCGATTTTTCGGTCACCATCGACACCACACTCGAAGTTGTCGAGGGCATGTCATTTGATCGTGGCTATATCTCGCATCACATGGTGACTGATCAGGACAACATGGAAGCGATTTTGGACAATCCGCTGATCCTGATGACGGATCAGAAAATCCTGCATCCGGATATCCTGCAAAATGCGCGCGGGATAGCCGATGAGAAAAACCGCCCCTTGCTGATCATCGCAGAAGAAATAGCGCCCGAAGTCGTGATTAGCCTGATGGACAGCGGCGGAGCTGGAAAATACCTGATTGTTCACCCCCCGGAATATGGCCATTGGCGGTCGGCAATGATGGACGATCTGGCCATTCTGACCGGAGGCCAGGTTTTGGCCCGCGACCTTGGTAAGAAGATCGAAAACGTGACACCCGACCAATTGGGTGGCGCGCTGAAGGTCAAGGTCAGCTCGTCCCAGACCAGCATCATCCGGGGTGAAGGTGATCCGGCAAATATCAAAGCGCGCCGCGATCAGGTGCAACGCCAGTACGATGTGGCCCCACCCAACATCGAACAAGACAAGTTGCGCGAACGGATCTCGAAATTGTCTGGCGGCACCGCTGTGATTTATGCAGGCGGTTTCACACCGGTGGAGCAAAAGCGCAAAATCCAGTTGATCGAAGACGCGCTCTGCGCAGTTCAGGCCGCCGCAGAAGACGGCGTAGTGGCCGGCGGTGGTACGGCGCTGGCCCAGATCGGAGCGGTTTTAGATGATCTGACCCTGGCCAACGAAGGCGACGTTAGCAAGGGCGTTGATCTGGTGCGGTCGGTTCTGACCCGGCCGGTGGAACGGATCGCCAGCAATGCCGGCGCCGATCCATGCGCCGTTGTGGCTTCGGTGATCTCGGCGCAGGCCGGGCACGGGTATGACGCCAATAGTGGCGAATTTCGCGACATGTTCCAATCAGGGATCATCGACCCTGCACGGGTCACAGCCAGCGCATTGGTGAACGCAACCTCGGTCGCAACGCTTATCCTGACAACGGAAACTCTGGTTGGTGATCTCGAAGAAGGTGAAGCCGATCCCACGGCGGGGGCGGCTTTGGGCGGCGGTGCTGAGTTGCTTGGTCGGGCTTGACCCAATCTTTAGCCCAACAGGAATAGGAGGAAGCCTCTCATGAAAGCGGCAAGGCTATACGAATACGATCCCGCAATGAACGTCGAACTCAAGATCGAAGACGTCGCGGAACCCACGGTCAATTCTGCAGATCAGGTGATTGTGAAAGTGGGTGCGGCAGGGCTGTGCCGCACGGACCTGCATATTATCGAAGGTGTCTGGAAGGATATCATGGACGTTGAGGGCAGCCTTTTGCCCTATGTCATGGGTCACGAAAACGCAGGTTGGGTGGAGGATGTTGGTAGTAATGTGACCTCCGTCAAGCCGGGAGATGCCGTCATTTGCCACCCGCATCGGAGTTGCGGTATCTGCCTCAATTGCCGCTATGGACATGATATGTATTGCGATCATGGCCTATTCCCGGGGCTGGGGCTGGATGGTGGTTTTGCTGAGTATTTCATCACCAATGAAAGCTCTTTGATCAAGCTGAACACCAATATAACCCCGCTTGATGTGGCCCCGATGGCCGATGCGGGTATCACCGCCTACCGCGCTGCAAAACGCGCGGCGGGACTTGTGTATCCGGGAGCTTATGTCACGGTTCTCGGCGTCGGTGGTCTGGGACATATCGCACTTCAATGTCTCAAACACTTATGCGGTGCGCGCGTTATTGCGGTGGACCGTGAGCCAGGCGCACAGGCCCTGGCCAAGGAATTGGGCGCGGACATTGTTCTGGACGGCGGACCCGACCTGATCGAACAGATTAAAGATGCCACCGGTGGCGGAAGTCATGTGGTCATCGATTTTGTCGGCGAACTGGGTGTCGAAAATATCTGTTGGAAACTTCTGCGGCAGGGTGGTGAGTTGATTGTTGTCGGCTACGGCGGAACGATCGAAGTGCCGACCGTGGAACTGGTGGTCAATGAGATCAAAATCGGCGGCAGTCTGGTTGGTGACTATACAGAGCTTGTAGAATTGATGGAGCTGAATGCCGACGGGTTGGTGAAGATGCATTACACCGAGTATTCACTTGCGAATATCAACACAGCCATCGATGACTTCAAGAACCGTCGCTTTACCGGTCGCGGGGTCATAGTCCCCTGAAGTGACCTGGTGGCGTTGATCTGGCTGGCCACTTTCCCACCAGCCAGATCAACAATTTATCTCTGAAATCGCTAACGCAAACGCCAGATGGGTGTGCGCGCACGTCCTGAAAACCCCAACCAAACTCTGTTGTACCGCCAAGCAATTCAGTGGCTTACTTCCCGCGGCTCAGACCGTACTGCCGAATTTTCCGATAAAGAGTGGGGCGGGAAATTCCCAACTGCGCCGCCGCTTTGGTCAGATTGCCGTGTTGCTGGTCAATCGTGCGTTGGATCGCCAGTGACTCGACCTCGTTGAGATCAAGATTTGTATTTGCTCTGGGCCTGACATCCCCAGAAAGGAAAACACTGCTCTCGGGCTGCGATATTTCGTCCGGTAGATCAGACAAAGCAACCGTATCGCCACTGTGCAACAGACACATACGTTCGATTGTGTTCCGAAGCTCCCTGACATTCCCCGGCCAAGAATATTCGCGAAACGCCTTGATGACGTCCATGTCAAAGATCAGCGGTGCTCGGCCAAACTTTTCCGAAAGCGTCAAATTGAAATGGTCCATCAGGATGTTGATATCCCTGCCGCGCTCACGCAGTGGCGGCACATCAATAACGATTGTGCCGATACGGTAGAATAGATCACGGCGGAATTGACCGGATTCGATATCCTGGCGCAAATTCCGGTTGGTCATGGCGATCAGCTGAACACTGATCGGGCGACGTCTGTCACAGCCGATCCGATAGACCGCGCGCTGTTCCAGCGTTCGCAACAGGTAGGTCTGCAATTCCGGGGGCATGTCGCCAATTTCATCCAGACACAGAACGCCACCATTAGCCTGTTCGAATTTACCAGACTTGCCTTCACGCAATGCCCCGGTAAACGCGCCAGCAACATGACCAAAAAGTTCTCCGCCGATCAACTCACCGGAAATCGCCGCGCAGTTCACAGCGACATAGGGCGAGTTTTCTTTGGCATGATGACTATGGATCAACCGCGCAAACAGTTCTTTGCCGACACCGGTTTCACCCTGCACAAGAACCGTCACATTGGCCAAGGCCGCCCGGCGTGCAAATTCGATTGCTTCCAGCATTTTGGGGCATTCGCCGAGAATGGCAATTTCATCCTCCTGAATACCAGCACGCGGTTTGATCGTAATGCCTCTGGGTCTGGCAGGTAACGGTGGGGCGAATTTGTTCGGTAGGATCAACGCTGCGCCCTGAACTTCGCCGCCAGATTTCAGGAGGTCAATTGCCGTCGCGGTTAGGTTCGCCGGAAGAGCCGCAGCCAGTTCGCCGTCGGTCATATTGGGTTTGAAGTTCAGCAATTGCCGACCGATGGGCAAATCAACCTTGCTATCGTCCGGCGCCTTATCGGTATTCCGGCTGAATACGATCCGTCCGGATCCATTCAAAATCACAATTGCCTCATCAGCATCATGGGTCTTGGGCAAGTCTATGTAGGCTTCCAATAGTTTTGTGCGTTCTTCGCGCTGTTGTTCAGCCAAAGCGATCTCGATTTCCCGCGCCGCTGCGACGACAAGCGCGACGTTATGCGGTTGGAAAATGTCAGGTGGCCCCGAGAGATCAACAACCCCGATGATGGATCTGTCCAATGGGTCGAATACGGGAACGCCGGCACATGTCCAGGATTGAATGCCCTGGCAGAAATGTTCGCTTGCATGGACATAAGTGGGTTTGCCGGTTCGTAACGCCGTGCCAATGCCGTTTGTCCCGATGACATCCTCGTTCCAGACGCCACCAATTTCCAGTTGGATTTCCCGGCCGGCATCTAGTGTCTTGTGGTCGCCCGTGGCGTCGATGATCGTTCCTGTGTGATCCGTTAGGATCAGAATTGCACCAGATTCTGCCAGATGCGGTGCCAAACGCAAAAAGGCCGCGTTGGCGGCCTGGCAGAGTGATCGGTTTTTTCGGCGGAGCACAAAAACATCGTCTTTGTCGACCTTTTCCGGAGTGGCAACAGCCAGTGCGCTAATGCCGGAATCCGTGCAGCGCGCCCAAGATTCAAGGATTTCTGAGCGAACCGCTTTCTCTATTTCTGCGGTGGCATGCCCTCGTTCAACAAATTTTTCCCATGCGTTGGTCGTTTTGTGCTGAGATTGTCGAACCTCTGGCGTGGCAATTTCTGCCTGCAAGCGTCTTTTCGTGTCAAAGTAGGTTGTTCGCATACGTCACCTTTAGTTGAGTGACCATAGCTTCGCCTATCGCGAGACAGCAAAACCGTGGCCTCTGTTCAAAGATCGAGGCGCTCCGAAATCACGCAAACGAACTTCTTCTCAATGTCGTCGGACTCAATGATGACCCCATTGAGGTCACCAAGAAGTCTTTCGGTTTCTTCGTCCAACGGCGAGACGAAACCATTCTCCTTTGTGGCAAGAGCAAAGAATTTTTGACCACTTTTCGTGCGCATCTGTCCAAGAAATCGCATTTGTTTGCTGGTATTGTTGTCCACCACGATCACGCGTCCATTCAGGGTGACCCGAGCGACAGGATCTGGCGCCGAGGGCTCACGTGTGTCGCCCATAATGTGTATATGCAATCCATCGGGCTTCGGGCCTTCCTTTGCTTTTGCATTGGCGGCGCGAGATCGCGAAAACTGACCTCCGCTGATCTGATCGGCAAGTTTGTGAATAGTTGCTTTGTTTTCATCAATGATCCGCTTGCACGCGACATCTTCGCGCCTTGGCCCATCACTCTTCGAGAAAATATCAACCAATTTAGCCTCCCGCAAATTCGTTGCTACAATGCGTTCCGTTGCTGGTCCTGGGGACGGGATAAATCAAATCAAAGTTTTAAACAGGCGAGACTCTAGGTCCGGCATTGTTTCATCCAGTTCACAGGTTAACCTAGCGTCAACCAACGTATCCTGTCTAGAAATTTCGGCTCAAACATCAATAAAATATGACTCTAGGCGGCCTCAGTCATAGCGAAATTTTGCCGAAAGCTGGTGATCGACCCCTAGCGGCCAACAGCAATTTTATGACCAATCTCGCCCAAACTTTTTCTGGTAACAAAGTCAGATTACTAGATTTTTTACTGTGAATTTCATGACCTACCAAAGCTGACTGACAAGAAAAACAACGGTGACCGCTCGGGTGCAAAGCGAATATGGCGCCGTTAGCGCTCGCAGCGCGTTTGGACGCGTTTTGGGGCGCTTTCCCAGGTCGGAAGGGTCTGTATCGTTCCCTTTGGACGTCATTTTACATGCATTCACTTCGCATTATCGTTGACCCAAACCACGTACTCAAACAGTTCTTTAAAGCCAAATTAGGGGCAGTCCCGTCCTCCTGTGCCTGTTGGCTCGAAGTAGAAATTCACCGTAAAAAAGCCCCGCCGAAATCGACGGGGCTTTCTAATTTAACCAGATAAACTTGACTAGTCGCGGTTCATTCGGTTTTCGATCAGGTCATCCACGACGGACGGATCGGCCAAAGTGGATGTATCCCCAAGTGCGCCATAGTCATCCTCGGCGATCTTGCGCAGGATGCGGCGCATGATTTTGCCTGAGCGGGTTTTGGGCAGGCCTGGGGCCCATTGGATCAGGTCGGGCGATGCAATGGGGCCGATTTCCTGGCGGACCCAGTTGCGCAGCTCGGTCTTGAGTTCATCGGTGTATTCCTCACCGCCCATCAGGGTGACGTAGCAATAGATGCCCTGGCCCTTGACCTTGTGCGGATAGCCCACCACGGCGCTTTCCGACACTTTCGGATGCGCGACCAGGGCGCTTTCCACCTCGGCCGTGCCCATGCGGTGGCCCGAAACGTTGATGACGTCATCGACTCGGCCGGTGATCCAATAGTCGCCATCGGCATCGCGTTTGCAGCCATCACCGGTGAAATAGTAGCCCTTGTAGTCCGAGAAATAGGTCTTCTCGAACCGCTCATGATCGCCCCAAACGGTGCGCATCTGACCGGGCCAGCTGTCGCGGATGCAGAGCACGCCTTCGACGTCATTGCCGCTTACCTCTTCACCGGAGGTCGGCTCCAGCACGACGGGTTCGATACCGAAAAATGGCTTCATGGCCGAGCCGGGCTTGGTCGCATGCGCGCCGGGCAGGGGGTCATCAGGTGGCCACCGGTTTCGGTCTGCCACCAGGTGTCGACGATGGGGCAACGCCCGCCGCCGACAACTTCGTTATACCAGTTCCAGGCCTCGGGGTTGATCGGCTCACCCACGGTGCCCAGCACTTTGAGGCTGCTCAGGTCACACCCTTCGACAAAGGAATTGCCCTGACCCATCAGCGCCCGAATGGCGGTGGGGGCGGTGTAGAACTGGTTGACCTTGTGTTTTTCACAGACTTGCCAGAAACGGCTGGCATCGGGATAGGTCGGCACGCCTTCGAACATCAGCGTGGTCGCACCATTCGCCAGCGGACCATAGACGATATAGCTGTGGCCGGTGACCCAGCCCACGTCCGCCGTGCACCAATAGATGTCGCCATCGTGGTAATCGAAGGTTATCTCATGCGTCATCGAGGCATAGACCAGATAGCCGCCCGTGGTGTGCACCACGCCCTTTGGCGCGCCGGTGGAGCCGGATGTGTAGAGGATAAAGAGCGGGTCTTCGGCATCCATCGGCTCGGGCGGGCAATCGGCGCTGACGCTGGCCTGCACCTCATGCAGCCAGTGATCGCGACCTTCCTGCATGGCCACATCGCCACCGGTGCGCTGGACCACCAGCATCTTGCAATCATGGTCCACATTGGCCAGCGCCTTGTCGGCATTGACCTTGAGGGCCGTGTTGCGACCGCCGCGCGGGGCCTCATCGGCAGTGATCAGTAGCTTGGCCTCTGATCCGCCCACGCGGGCGGCCAGGGCATCGGGCGAAAACCCGGCGAAAACAATGGAATGGATGGCACCGATCCGGGCACAGGCCAGCATGGCATAGGCGGCCTCGGGGATCATCGGCATATAGAGCACCACGCGGTCGCCTTTGCCCACGCCGAGCGCCTTATAGGCATTGGCCATCTTGCAGACGTTTTCATGCAGCTGGCTATAGGTGATGTGCTGCGCGGCCTCATCGGGGCTGTCGGGCTCCCAGATGATGGCGGTTTGGTCACCGCGCGTGGCCAGATGGCGATCCACACAGTTGGCCGCGATGTTCAACTGGCCGTCTTCGAACCATTTGATCGAGACATTGCCAAACTCATAGCTGACGTCTTTGACCTTGGTGAAAGGTTTGATCCAGTCAACGCGTTTGGCCTGCTCGGCCCAAAAGGCATCGGGGTCTTTGATCGATGCAGCATACATCGCGTCGTATTTGGCGGTGTCGATCAGGGCGTTTTTTGCGAAATCGGCGGAGGGCGGATTTATAGTGTCGGTCATCTCTGTCCCTTAATTTTCTTTTTTGCAGGTGTCGGCCGCGTGGCCGTATATGCACGCGCCCCGAACCCGTCGGTCAACAATCCGGGGCGACGTTAAATGTTTTAGATCGCCAGATATTCGGCGCGCAACTCTTCGTTCTCGAGAACTTCTGAGGCGGTACCGTCAAAGGCGATGCCTCCTGTATCCAGAATGATGCAGCGATCTGCAAGTTCCAGCGCGCGCACGGCGTTCTGTTCCACGAGGATTGTTGTGATGCCCTGTTCTTTGATGATGCGCAGGGTTTTTTCGATCTCATCCACGATCACCGGTGCAAGCCCTTCATAGGGTTCATCCAGCAACAAAACCTTGATGTCACGTGCCAAGGCCCGCGCCACGGCCAGCATCTGCTGCTCACCGCCCGAAAGGGTCACACCCTCTTGCTTGCGGCGTTCCTTGAGGCGCGGGAAAAGTTCGTACAGACGCTCAATCGACCAGCCAATAGGGGGTGCGATCTGGGCCAGTTGCAGATTTTCTTCAACCGTGAGGCCCGGAATGATCCGGCGATCTTCGGGCACAAGACCGATACCCGCGGTGGATGCCTCGTGGCTTTTCATCTTGTGCAGCGGCTGATGGTCCAGCCAGATTTCGCCGTGGTTCAACTGAGGGTCATCCATCCGCGCGATGGACCGCAGCGTCGTGGTTTTGCCCGCACCGTTCCGGCCAAGCAAAGCCAGGATTTCGCCTTCGTGCACGTTGAAGCTGATATCCTGAACAATATAGCTCTCGCCATAATAGGACTGCATGCCCCAGACCGACAGAAAGGCTGGGGCCGTTTGTGCCGCATTCTGGCCTTTGGAGAATTCAGGTTTAGCGTTCATCTCTTCACTCCCCATGATCAAGCCGAACTCACCAAGATACGCTTCGCGCACCTTGGGATGGCCCTTGATGTTGTCTGGTGTGTCTTCAACCAATGGCGACCCCTGAGCCAGAACGGTGATCCGTTGCGCCAGGCTGAACACAACATGCATGTCGTGTTCAATGATCGCGATTGTGATATCGCGCTCGTCGCTGATCTGTTGCAGCAGATCAATCGTGTTGTTGGTGTCCGCCCGCGCCATACCGGCGGTTGGCTCGTCCAGCAACAACAGACGCGGGTTCTGGCTGAGACACATACCGATTTCCAACCGACGCTTGTCGCCCCGGCTCATCGAGGCGGCGTGCATATGCCGCTTGTCGGCCATGTTCAGGCTTTCGAGCATATCTTCGGCCTGATCGATGATCGACTTTTCGTTCGACGAGTTTTCAATCGCATGCATACGGAACGCGCCATCCCGTTTGGCAAAGATCGGGATCATCATGTTTTCCAACACGCTCAGATCACCGAAGATTTCGGGTGTCTGAAACACGCGGGAAATGCCCATCTGGCAAATCTCGTAGGGCTTACGCCCCAGAACCGATTGACCGTCAAAGCTGACGCTGCCCGTATCCGGGATCAGTTTGCCGATCAGGACGTTCAGCAGCGTGGATTTACCCGCGCCATTGGGGCCGATGATCGCGTGCACACTGTTTTCCGCGACACTCAGGTTGACGTCGCCGAGCGCCTGCAGACCGCCGAAACGCTTGTTGACGTTTTTGACTTCAAGGATGCCCATGGTTCAGTCTCCTTATTCCGCAGGGGTGGATTGAGTGGCTTCTTCGTCCGACTGCGACTTCTTTTTGCCGCCGAACATCCGTTTGATGCGTTGGCCGCCTTCGACAAGTCCGCCGGGCAGGAAGATCACGATCATCATGAACAGCACGCCCAATGTCAGGTGCCAGCCTTTGCCCACGAAGGGGTGGATCAGCGTGACCATCAGGTTTTCCATGCCTTCGGGCAGGAACGAGAACCAGCTGTGCAGGACGTTGTCGTTGATCTTGGAGAAGATGTTCTCAAAATACTTGATCAATCCGGAGCCCAGAACGGGCCCGATAAGTGTACCGGCCCCGCCAAGAATGGTCATCAGAACCACCTCACCCGAGGCTGTCCACTGCATCCGCTCGGCACCCGCCAGCGGATCGACCGCTGACAACAGGCCACCGGCCAGACCGGCATACATACCCGAGATCACAAAGGCCGCCAGCGTGTAAGGACGCGCATTCAGTCCGGTGTAATTCATCCGCGTGTTGTTGGATTTAATCGCCCGCAACATCATGCCAAAGGGTGAACGGAAAATCCGGATCGACAGATAGAACATCAGGATCATGATCAATGCACAGACATAATAGCCCGCGTTGAACTGGAATTCCCAAGCCCCCATTTGCACCTTTTCGGTGGCGCGCATGCTGAGGCCAAAGAGATGCGGCAGGTCCGGCATGTTGGCCGAGTGGAAGATTTGCGGATCATCCGCATAAACCTGCAGCCCGGTCTCACCATTGGTCAGGTTGAACTTGGGGTTCGACAGGACGGAGTAGGCCAGAGCGAAAGACATCTGCGCGAACGCCAGTGTCAGGATCGAAAAGTAGATGCCCGAGCGGCGCAGGCTGATGATGCCGATCAACCAGGCAAAGATGCCGGATGTGATGACCGACAGGAAGATGCCCGGCAGGACGTTGTATCCCAGCAGCTTAAACATCCAGACGCAAGAGTAAGAGCCCACGCCCAGAAACGCTGCGTGGCCGAAGCTGAGATATCCGGTCAGGCCAAAGAGGATGTTGAACCCGATGGCGAAGATGCCGAAGATCACAAACTTCTGCATCAGATCGGGGTAGCCCGCGTTGAACTGCGCCATGGCTGACCCTTCCGGGAACGGATTCAGGATGAAGGGTGCGAACATCGCCAGCACGGCAACGAGCAAGAAAAGGTTGAAGTCTTTTTTGGTCAGTCCGAGCATGGTTTATTCCTCCATCACGCCTTTTTTGCCCATCAGGCCGCGTGGACGCGTGAGCAGGATGACAATGGCGACGAGGTAGATGATGATCTGGTTGATCCCGGGGATCGTTGTCGTGGCCCAGGTGGTCGAGGCGAAGCTTTCGAGGATCCCCAGAAGGAACCCCGCCGCAACCGCGCCTGGCAGTGAGCCCATGCCGCCGACAACCACCACCACGAAGCTCAGGACCAGGAAGTCCATGCCCATATGGTAGTTTGGTGGGTTGATCGGCGTGTACATCACCCCGGCAAGCCCCGCGACCGCCGCCGCGATGCCGAACATGATGGTGAAGCGTTTGTCGATGTTGATACCGAGCAGACCCACGGTTTCGCGGTCTGCCATGCCGGCACGTACAACCATGCCAAAGGTCGTGAACTGAAGGAACGCAAACACCGCGCCCACGATCAGCATCGCAAAGAAGAAGTAGATCATCCGCCAGTAGGGATAGATGATGATGTTCGGGTCAAACCCGAACAAGACGCCCAGATCCACAGCCCCGGAGAGCGCATCGGGCGCAGGTGTCGGGATAGGGTTGGCCCCGTAGAAATACTTGACGATCTCCTGCAGCACGATGGCGAGGCCGAACGTCACCAGGATCTGGTCCGCATGAGGGCGCTTGTAAAAATGCTTGATCAGCCCGCGTTCCATGATGAAGCCGACGGCAATCATCACGGGGATGGCGAAGAAAATCGCGAGTGGGACAGACCAGTCTATGATCGCGTTGCCCGTTTCCGGTCCGAACCAGCTATGGACATAAGGCGTTTCAACCTTCAGCGGGTTGCCGAGGAAGTCCTTTTGCGTCTCATCGATTGTGACCGTGCTGAGGCTGAGAAGCCGCTGCAGGAACACCGCGCAGAATGCGCCGATCATGAAGAGGGCACCGTGGGCGAAGTTCACAACGCCAAGTGTGCCGAAAATCAAGGTCAGACCAAGGGCGATCAGCGCATATGCCGAGCCTTTGTCGAGACCGTTGAGTGTTTGTAGAATGATTGCGTCCATCGTTCCCACCCGTGGGTTAAGAAATGTAGCGATTGTACCGGAAAAAGGCGTTACTACCCGGCCGCGTGCAGAACACGCGGCCGAGGAACAGAGAGCTTAGGCGCCTGCGTTGCATGACCCCAGAGTTGCTTCGTCGCCACCAAACATTGGGTGGTTCGGAGCATAGGTGACCTGCTCAACCGGCGTGATTTCGACGATCTCCAGCGTGTCGTAGGCAGATGTCGGGTTCTGCGCACCGCGCACAACAAGCACATCTTTGAAGCATTGGTGATCTTCGGCACGGTAGAGCGTCTTGCCGTTGCCCAGACCGTCGAACTCGAAGCCTTCGAGCGCTTCAACAACACCACATGGGTTGAACGTGCCAGCACGCTCACAGGCATCCGCGTAAAGCAGGACCTGCGCGTAGCATGTCTGCGCCGAGTTGGATGGTGGCTTGCCGTACTTTTCACCGAACGATTTCACGAACGCTTTGGAGCCTTCGTTTTCAAGCTGCCAGTTGTAGTTCATGGAACCCAACACGCCCTTGATGTTTTCGCCCGCACCAGCGGCCATCAGCTCGGAGTAGAGCGGCACGACGATCTTGAAGTCTTTGCCGTTGACCTGCTTAGCCAGCAGATCGAACTGAATGGCGTTCGACAGCGAGTTCACCATGTTGCCGCCGTAGTGGTTCAGAACCAACACGTCAGCACCGGAGTTCAGAACCGGCGTGATGTAGGACGAGAAGTCGGTCGATGCGAGCGGAGTTTTGACCGTGTTCACGGTTTCCCAGCCCAGAGCCTCGGTGGAGGCAACGATCGATTCTTCCTGTGTCCAGCCCCAGTTGTAGTCGGCTGTCAGGTGATACGCGCGGCGATCCTTGCCCATTTCATTTGCCAGCACCGGCGCCAGAGCGGCACCCGACATGTAGGCGTTGAAGAAGTGGCGGAAGCCGTTCGCTTTACGGTCTTTACCGGTGGTGTCATTGGCGTGGGTCAGACCCGCCATGAAGATGACGCCAGCCTCTTGGCAGAGACCCTGAACAGCCACGGCCACGCCCGAAGACGAACCGCCGTTGATCATGATCGCACCGTCTTTTTCGATCATCGACTTGGCCGAAGCACGGGCCGCATCCGATTTCGTCTGCGTGTCGCCGGTGACAAATTCGACTTTCTTGCCCAGGATGCCGTTGCCTTTGAGCGCCTTCGACGTGAAGGTGTTCAGGCAGCCGCCATCGCCTTCGCCGTTCAGGTGTTCAACCGCCAGCTGCTGCGCCAGCAGTTCGTCGCTGCCTTCGTCCGCATATGGTCCGGTCTGCGGCACGTTGAAGCCCAGAGTGACAGAGCCACCAGTTGGTTCGTTTGTATAGGCTGCAGCCGATGACGCTGTGAAGATTGTCGGCAGTGCAAGACCGGCGCCCGCAACGGCGCTGTTTCTCAGCAGCCCACGGCGCGTCAGGTTCGATTTGGACATTGATATCCTCCCTTAAAGATTTTCTGGGGAGGGGCTCCTCTGCGCCTCCCCAAATGGCACAGTTGTGCAAATCAATTATCGCCCGGAGTAAGAAAATTTCGCAACAAATGCTTTTGGTAAAACAATTTTTTTGTAAATAAATGAACAAACGGACGTGGTATTTTGTAAAAAAATTTATTAACACTGGGGGAAGTGGCGTAAATTGCTGGAAAATTTTCGATGTCGGAAAGCTCGATCATTGGCACGCGCATTCGCGAAAGGCGGGTTCAGCAGGGAATCCGGCAATCGGATTTGGCAATGCGTGCTGGAATTTCACCATCATACCTCAACCTGATTGAACATAACCGTCGCAGAATCGGCGGCAAGATCCTGAATCGTTTGGCTGAGGTGCTGGACGTCGAGCCATCGCTTTTGTCAGACGGGGCCGAAGCAGCTTTGATCGCCAGTCTGAACGAGGCTGCCGCCGGTCGATCCGGTCAGAAAGGAGCGGCGCCAACCCGTGCAGAAGAATTCGCAGGTCGCTTTCCAGCCTGGGCACATTTGCTGGTCGAGCTGCATCAGGAAACGGCTACGCTGGAACAAAGTGTCCGCACTCTGACGGACCGGCTTGCGCATGACCCACATCTGGCGGCCTCCTTGCATGACGTAATTTCAACCGTGACGGCGATCCGGTCTACATCATCCATTCTGGTCGAAACCGAGGCGTTGGAACCTGAATGGCAGGGGCGGTTTCATCGCAACATTAACGAAGACAGCAAGCGTCTGGCGGAAGGCGCAGAAGATCTGGTGCGGTATCTCGAGGCTGCACCAGATACGGACGCCGAAATCAAATCACCGCAAGATGAACTGCATGTGTTTCTGGCCGACAAAGGATACCATTTCCCCGCTCTTGAAGGTGAAACGTCAGCTTCGATGGTTGAGACTGTTGTGAACGCGGCAGACACGTTGCAGTCCGACGCCGCGCGCCACCTGGCCCGCGACGTGTTGGTGCAATACCTCGAGGATGCGCGGCAATTGCCACTGGAGCAGATCTTGCGCGCCACTGGCAGGTTGGGATTGGATCCGGCAGAACTTTCAGCGGCGCTTGGCGTAGACATGCCGCGGCTCTTTCGCCGGTTGGCCTTTTTGCCAGAAAGCGAGGTGGGCCCGGTTGGTCTGGCCATGTGCGACGGATCGGGTGCCTTGATCCTGCGAAAACCTTTGCCGGAATTTTCCATGCCGCCGGTTACAGGGGCCTGTACGCTCTGGCCGCTTTATCAGGTTTTGGCGCAACCACAGGCGCCGGTGCGTGCCAGTCTCAGGCAGGTTGGTCGGGATGCACAGGCTGTGATCGTCTTCGCAGCATCGCAGGAGGTTCGCCCGGCAAGTTTTGCACAGCCCGGGTTGCAGCGTGCACATATGTTGGTCTTGCCCGCGCCTGTAGCGCCGCCCGAAATGCCGCGCGATGTCGGGGTCAGCTGCCGTATTTGCCCTTTGGCCGAATGTGACGCTCGACGTGAGCCGTCGCTGATATCCGGAGTGTTTTGACAGCGCCCCCAACAATGCAGATAGTTACGCCAGCGGGGGAGCCGCTGTTTGATCGGAGAGGGAGGCCGGTTGAATGGGCAAACGAGTTTTACTGATTGAAGACGAGCCGAACATCATCGAAGCGATCCGGTTCATTTTATCGCGCGATGGCTGGGAGGTCAGAACGCATGCGAATGGTCTGGATGCTGTGGATGCCGTGCGTACGCGGATGCCGGATGTGATCATTCTGGATGTCATGCTACCGGGCAAAAGCGGTTTTGATATCCTGACTGAAATTCGTGCCGATGCGACATTGGCAGATATGCCGGTGTTGATGCTGACCGCGCGCGGTCAGACCAAGGACCGCGAAATGGCAGAACGGGCCGGGGCCAGCCACTACATGACCAAACCGTTTTCCAACGCGGAAATTCTGGAAACGGTACGCCGTCTGGTGCCATCATGAGCCAAGAGCCGGGCCCTGTATTTGTCGAACGTCACGCCTATCGTCGGCGCAGGCTTGTCGATGCGGCCCGGCTTTTGCCCATTCTTGGCGTGGCGTTGGTGTGCCTGCCACTATTGTGGACCGGGCCGCGGGAGGTCCCGGCCTCCACCACCTACACCATGATCTATTTCTTCACCATTTGGGTGGCCTTGGTCATTGCCGCTGCCTTTTTGTCCCGTTACCTCAGCGCGGTGAACATGGATGACGACGCGGACGCCAAAGAGGCGGATGAGGCGACATAGATGGCGACGCTCAACATCCTCGTCCTGGTTTGCCTGGTCTATGTGGCGCTGCTCTTTGTTGTGGCGTTTGCGGCAGATCGGGCAGCACTGCGCGGACAGGGTAAATGGCTGCGCTCGCCACTGATCTACACGCTTTCACTTTCTATCTACTGCACAGCCTGGACGTTTTATGGCGCGGTGGGATTTGCTGCGCGGTCCGGTCTGGAATTCGTGACGATTTATCTGGGTCCTACGCTCGTGATGATCGGCTGGTGGTGGGCGCTGCGCAAAATGGTGCGCGTGGGGCGCAGCCAGCGGATCACCTCGATCGCTGACCTGATCAGCTCGCGGTATGGCAAATCCAATTCGCTGGCCATCTTCGTGACACTGATGGCCGTTGTCGGAACCACGCCTTATATCGCGCTACAATTGCAATCGGTTACCTTGTCGTTTGCGGCTTTTGCCGAGACGGATCCAAGCGGCGGACCGGCGTTGAACCGTCAGGCCACGGCCTTCTGGCTGGCTTTGGGCCTGGCGCTCTTCACAATCCTTTTCGGCACGCGAAATCTCGACGCGAATGAACGGCACCACGGTGTTGTCATGGCGATTGCTCTCGAGGCCGTCGTAAAACTGTTTGCTCTGCTGGCGGTCGGCGTTTTTGTGGTGTGGGGCCTGTCAGGCGGTATCGCCGAAACTTTGGCGCGGATTGATGCGTCCGAAATCGCGCAATGGGAGGTATCAGGCAGTCGCTGGATCGGTTTGACGGCCTTGTCGGCAGCGGCCTTCTTGTGCCTGCCCCGGATGTTTCAGGTAATGGTTGTCGAGAACGAGGATGAAGACCACATCCGCACCGCCGCCTGGGCGTTTCCGGCCTATCTGATGTTGATGAGCCTCTTTGTGCTGCCCATTGCCGCCGTTGGTCTAGATCTGCTGCCTGATGGCACCAACCCTGATCTCTTTGTCCTCAGCCTGCCCCTCGCGCAGGGACAGGATGGGCTGGCCATTCTGTCGTTCCTGGGTGGGTTTTCATCGGCGACCTCCATGGTGATCGTCGCGGCCATCGCGCTCAGTACAATGGTCTCCAACCATATCGTGATGCCCATCTGGCTGAACATGACCGGTGGCAGCGCGGTGATATCCGGCGATGTGCGTCAGGTGGCATTGCTGGCACGGCGCCTTTCCATCGCGGGCATCGTTCTGTTGGGGTATTTTTATTACCAGATATCCGGTGGCGGCACGGCGCTGGCCAAAATTGGCTTGGTTTCGTTCGCCGGCGTGGCTCAGTTTCTGCCCGCGCTTCTGGGGGGGTTGTTCTGGCGGGGCGCCACGCGGGCCGGGGCGATGACCGGATTGGTCACGGGATCTCTGGTCTGGCTTTATTGCCTCTTTCTGCCCAGCTTTGGCGCGTCGACCGTGTTGTCAGATGCGGTGATGAATGAGGGCCTCTGGGGGCTGAGCTGGTTACGACCCCAAGCCCTATTTGGCGCCGAAGGCATGGACCCTCTGGTGCATGCGGTGATGTGGTCGATGTTGTTGAACACCGGCAGCTTTGTGATCGTGTCCCTGCTCAGCTTTCCCAAGCCGATCGAACGCCTTCAGGCGGCGCAATTCGTCAATGTGTATGATCACTCCCCCACGCCCGGTGGATGGACGGGGGGCTGGCCCAAACCGAAGACTTGCTCGTCATGGCGCAGCGGATCATGGGGGCATCGCAAGCTCAGTCTTTCTTTGCGCGCGCTGCTGGTCGGCAAGGGATCGTTGGGTATCTGCCGGAACCGTCGCCTGATTTCCTGCAGGAATTGGAACGCGAGCTTTCAGGGTCTGTGGGCGGGGCGGCTGCCCACGCCATGGTGGGGCAGATCGTGGGCGGCGCATCTGTCTCCGTCGAAGACCTGATGGCCGTTGCCGATGAAACGGCGCAGATCATGGAGTATTCGAGCAAGCTGGAGGCGAAATCGGCCGAACTGACGCGAACGGCGCGACAATTGCGTGAAGCAAATGAGAAACTGACCCAATTGTCGCTGCAAAAAGATGCGTTTTTGAGCCAGGTCAGCCACGAATTGCGCACACCGATGACGTCGATCCGTGCCTTTTCGGAAATCCTGCGCGACTCACAGGGGCTGAAGGCCAAGGAGGCGGGAAAATACGCGTCTGTTATTCATGATGAGGCGATCCGTCTGACCCGTCTTCTGGACGATCTGCTGGATCTAAGTGTTCTGGAAAACGGGCAGGTGAACCTGAACACGCAAACCGGGCTGTTGGTGGATCTTTTGGACCGCGCACAAGCCGTGGCGATCAGCACGCCGGATGGCCTGAAGATCGAACGAAAGCGAGAGAATGAGAATATTCAACTTTCAACCGATCTGGACCGGTTGGCCCAAGTTTTCATCAACCTGATCGCCAATGCCAGCAAATATTGTGACGCATCTGATCCGGTGTTGACCATTGAGACGCGCATGTCCGGCGACATGTTACTGGTCGATTTCATCGATAATGGCGCAGGCATTCCAACCGAAAAACAGAATGTGATCTTCGAGAAGTTTTCACGCATTGGCGATACAAAGGCGGGCGGCGCTGGTTTGGGCCTTGCGATTTGCCGCGAAATCACGGCGCGATTGGGTGGTGCGATCACGTATCTGCCGGGGCAGGGGGTGCGGCCTTCCGCGTGAGTTTGCCCGTCGCGCAGCGGGTAGCCGCGCAATAAATCTGCAAATTAAAGATATTCGTAACCATCTGTCTTGTACCTTGCGGTTTCACGGCCTCTTTCTCGTGCAGCGGCGGAACGGATGAGCACAGACGCAAAAACATCAGTCATTCATCGTAAGGCGATTGACGCACGCAATGAATTTGACGCGCGGGTCATGTCGCCGGCTAAGGCATTGCGTTTATCTCTGGCAAAAACCGCGGATAAAATGTTTGGCATGGCGCTCACGGTCACCACGGTGGAACAGCTGGTGATACCGCACGCCAGAATTCAGTCGGAAGCGGGCAATGACGGGCTATTGTTGTTACTCGACGGATTGGCCGGTGCACGCGGGGCCGCCAAAGTAGATCAGCAGTTTCTGGCCGCCCTTATCGAAGTGCAGACAACCGGAAAAGTGCGCTCCGCGGCGGCTGAGGGCCGCCCGGTGACGCGCACGGATGCCGCAATCGTGGCGCCACTTCTAGATGCAATTTTGCGGCGCTACGATACGCAACTGGGTGAAGCCGATCCAAATTACGTGAACCAGAGTTATCGTTTCGGTGACATGATCGACGACGCGCGTACATTGTCACTCAATCTGGACGCGCCTGAATTCGATCTTTTTCGTTTGTCTTTGGATATTGAAGAAGGGGCAAAAAACGGTGTTTTGACATTGCTTTTGCCCAAACGGGCGGAAACCGTTCATGCCAAAGATACCGATGGAATGGATGCCAAAGGTATCAATAGCCTTGAAAACAGCGCACTTGCTGCGCAGGCGGTATTGGATGCGGTTCTGCCGCGGATCAAAATGCCATTGAAAAAAGTGTGCGCGCTGGAGCCCGGAATGCACATACCGCTGGACCCGGAATGCCTGTCCAAGGCGTTGGTTCTCGGGCCGGGTGGCCAGGTCATCTCAAAGGTGCGTTTGGGCCAGATGAACGGCATGCGCGCACTGCGGTTTATCCCGTTGTCTTCCCCTGACAGAGGCGTCCATAAAGAGGAGGCTGCTGGAGCCAATGCCGCTCCTCGCGCTATTGGAGTTCAACCCGAAACACCCACCCAAGATTTTGATGATGTTGTTGATGGTGTGGTCTATTCAGTACCCGACGAAACTGTCTCCAACGAGCTTGCGTCCTTGGATGAGGATGCTGCAAGCGCTCCGCCTGCCGCGGGCAACGAGGTTCCGGAAACGCTCAGCGCAGCAGATTTGTTGTTGGCAACGTCGGCGTCAGATTCTTCTGACCAAAGCCAACGTGAAGATGCCTGAGATCGCTCAGGTTTTGCACACTGCCATCCAATCTAGACGGTCATGAGCAGCACGTGACGAATGTGATGCACGTGATTGACACGTCAAATGCGCCAAAGTGCTTGGGCGATTGCTCCGTTGAGTAACAGTCCAAAATCGCTGCATGTTTCTTTGCCCCCCCAATAGCGAACCCTGCGCGGCCATCGATCATCCAGTTCCCGTCTGGGTAGAATTTAACCATCATTGCAAATCGACATATGTTTGTTTGGTTTCTGTGCAAAAAGGAACATAGACCACATAAAACAGGATGTATCAGTGCTGGTTTGATGACTGGCAAATTCAATAAAATACCGCTAAGATTGTATTATTGCCTGGGAGAATACTCATGACTGACCTCAATATGCGTCTGGATCTGCTCCTTCAGAAAATCAAGCAGGAGAGCCCAAGCGCGCGTTTCCGTTTACAACCGCAATTGGATCATTTGATCCATGAATTCGAACAAAACGGCCTCAAAGTTATCCCCGACACCCATCGCCTGAACGAAGAACTGCAGACTGAGGCGATCGAAGCGCAATTCGACAATATGCCCGTTTAACGCCTCAACCGGTCGTCCAGCGCTTGCGTGAAACCCAAATCTTCGTAGTAATTGATCCCGTGGGGAAACAACGACTGCCAAAAGGGGACAGGGATGGCCGAGCTGCGTCGCGAGCGACAGGAAAATGTTGCGATTTTGACGTTGAACCGGCCCGTCGCCAACATCCTTTCTGCCTCTCTGCGCGCTGAATTACAGACAGAACTCGATGCGGCATTGTCCGACGATCAGGTCGATGCGATTGTACTTTGCGGTGCCGGGAATGAATTTTCCTCTGGTGTGGATGTCATGGAATATGACACGCCCCTCGCCAAGCCAACGATCAGTGATCTTTGCTTGCAGATCGAAATGTCGGCGAAACCGGTCGTGGCTGCATTGCATGGCGCTGCAGCAGGGGCCGGTTTCGAACTGGCGCTTGCGGCGCATAAACGGGTTGCGAAACGTGGTACACAGGTCGCCATGCCCGAAGTCGAACTTGGGCTCGTGCCTTCAGGCGGGGCCACGCAGCGCTTGCCGCGACTGGCGG
The DNA here is from genome assembly GCF_055693585.1 of Roseovarius sp. JB2-10. Taxonomy (NCBI): domain Bacteria; kingdom Pseudomonadati; phylum Pseudomonadota; class Alphaproteobacteria; order Rhodobacterales; family Roseobacteraceae; genus Roseovarius; species Roseovarius sp. JB2-10. The sequence goes on from NZ_CM146337.1 coordinate 1,989,778, forward strand.
GTGTTCAAGTTGCACTAGATTTGTTGATGTCCGGGCAAGTCGTAGATGTCAGCGATCCCATGATGCAAAATCTGATTGATAAGGTCGTGCCGGATGATCCTCTTGCTGCGGCCCGTCAGATTGCGCAGGACATGGCCCGGGACGGTCAATGGATGCGCGCGCAGGACCACACTGCAGGTCTTTCCGACCCACATGCATACCAGCAGATCGTCGCATCCTTGTTGGGAAAACGGCGCGATCTTGCACCGGCGGAGCTTGAGATCGTCCACTGCGTTGAGGCCGCACAGCTCTTGCCTTATCGGCGCGGATTGGATCTGGAACAAACAACATTCGAAGACCGCCGCACCGCCGCGGATTCGCGCGCAAAGCGCCATTTTCACATGGCGGAGCGCCGAACCCTGATCATGCCGGAACGGGCGCAGGGCCGCGGGAGAATTGTCAAAAGCGTCCTGATTCCCGGCCACGGCGCGTTGGTGGCCGAATTGGCAATCGCATGTCTGGATGGCGGGTTTCGCGTATCATTGACGGCGGATGACGAAGCAGAAACGATCAAACTCCGCGATCAGATCGCTGGCGTTTACGAAGGCGCCGTCGCGCGCAACGTGCTACCCGCGGCGACACGAGATGGCTTGATGGCGCGCGTCGCAACCGGCTGGCCAGGTGACCTGATTGAGCAGGCGGACATGGTGCTGGATATCGGGCAAATTGATATGCGTGCACATCATTCTCGCGTCGCGCCCGACACGATTTGGGTGTGCGCCTCGGACGGTGGACCGATGCCAGTGACGGCACCCAATGAGATCAACCATCAGGCCCTCGATATCAGAGTGTACCGTCCGGTGCTGAGTACGAAACTGGTTGAAATGTGTGTGCCGGTGGAGGCGTCGGCAGACGCTGTCGTAAGTCTGGCGCAATTTTTTGGTCGAATGGGCCGCACGGTCGTGCGTTGCGATTGTGTGGACGGATTGGTGGGCGGCAACCTGACATCAACCTTCTTTTCTGCCGCTCTGGCGTTGGCGGAAAGCGGTGTTGGCGTCTACCGGGTCGACGCGGCCGCGCGCGCGCTCGGTTTTGCAGCGGGACCCTTTCGCATGATGGATCGCGAAGGGTTGCCCCAGGTGGCCGACCGCCTGCGTGCCCGCGCCGCGGGACAGGAAACACCGGCCAGCATTGCCCTGAACAAACGAATTGCCGACGGCGCAACCGGGCAGTCTTCGGGGCGGGGGTACTATTTTTACGATGCGCAGGGTGTGCATCCCGATCCTGATCTTCGGGAAGCGGCCGTGGCACGATCAGAGGCGCCGGGGCCCGAACCGCGGGCCGCGTTGGAAAGCGCGTTGATCAACGAGGCTGCCCGGCTGACCGCCGCAAGCGTGGTTCAACGCGCGTCAGATATCGACGTGGTTGCCGTGCATGCGCTGGGTTTTGACTGGGGCCGGGGCGGGCCGCTTTTTCAGGCGGATATGAGGGGTCTCTTTGCCGTTCTGACGGCGATGAAAACCTGTGAGCAGATATCGGCGCCTCATTGGCGACCACACCCAATGATCGAGGATATGGTCAAAAACGGCGAAGGTTTTTTCATGCGCCCCGAGGCAAACGTGTCCTAGGACAGCAAAATTCCGACCACGACCAACATCAGACCCGTCATCGACAAAAAGAGAGCGCCGGTATTCATCGGAACTACCCGTTGCAATTCGGCGCGCAGGGCTTCGTCGTCCAAGCCTGCTTTGCGGGCTTTCCAGACGGTAGCGATGCACCACACCAACCCGGCCAAACCGAGGAGAGAAACCACAGCACCAATCCAAACAAGTGCTTCCATTTTTCAAATTCCTCTGTGGATGACCGACGCGTAAAGATCGCGTACTGGATGCGACAGAAAACTGCAAGATGCGGGCCGTGAAGATGCGTCTTGCAGGGCGCGGGCAGGGGCGGTAGTCAGTGATTTCCAACCAAGGGGGTTCCGGCCATGGACGAGACAGTATCAGACACCAGTTACCGCGTGACAGCAGACGAATTACGCCAGTTTGTGGAGCGTTTCGAGCGGCTGGAAGCGGAAAAGAAGGATTTGGCCGAACAACAGAAAGAAGTGATGGCCGAGGCAAAGGCGCGCGGATATGACACGAAGGTTTTGCGCAAGGTCGTGGCGCTGCGCAAGCGCGACAAGGACGACATTGCCGAAGAAGAGGCAGTGTTGGAGATGTATAAAGAAGCGCTGGGAATGTAACGCCGAACGCGTGCTTCAGGGCGAAATCATAGTGACACCGGGAATACGCTGAATGGCAAAGAGGTCTTCGTCATAAAGCTCGGTCATCTGATCGATCAAACCTTCTGTCCAGCCCGGCACATCCAGTTCTTCCTCAATGGCGTCATCATCCGCGAACTTGTCCAAAAAGGCCGCAATGACACGCCGTTTTTGGATTTCGGTCATATTGGGGCGTGACGCGATATAGGCATAGAACCGTTCCAGCCCGGGCGCTGTCATGATCTCTTCCAGCAGGGCAAATTCACCTTCAAGCGGCGTTACATGGTCCAGCCCGGCCAATTCCCGCAAAACCTGCGCCCAGATCAATGGCGTGTCTTCGTTGCACCAGATGGTGATGGGCAGGCTGGGGTAAGCCGCGCGTAACCTGGCAATCATATCCGACCACCGGATTTCTGTCGGATCTTTTCCCTGCAAAAACTCATCCATTGTCGCAAAACTGGTGGCCTGAAGCACGGCCGGCAGAAAGGAAGCCAGATTGCGGATCGAAAACATCAGCTCAAGCTCATCATGAACGAAGATCTGGCGAAAGTAACCGATCCGCGCCTCGGCAGATGCATAAAGCGTGCCGCCATTGGCTGCCATTTTCGGGGGGCCGAAAAAACTGGGACCGGAAAGGACAAGACGGTCAGGGTCTTGGTCGGCAGCAATCGCATTCATAACCACGTCACGAGCGTCTTCGGTGACAGAAATCTTGTCGGCCTTGCGCAGCAAAACGCGGATCATTTTGCGGTAACTGCCGGGGTTGGGAACTTCGACGCCCTGCGTATTCAAAAGTTCACGGTTCTTGATCAGACCAGAGATGAGCCTGTCTTCGTCAGTTGCATGCGCGCCAGCGTGTAGAACGACCTGCATCCCGGCCCCGGTTCTGTTTCATATTCTGGTGCAATATACGGTGTTTTGCCCGCAGTAAAACCGGTTAACGGTTCACTGACAGACGCAAGGGTGTGGCAAGAACAGCCCGACCAGACAAATTTCGCAAATTTGCACAGATTCCGGGCTTAATTCCGCTTGAATTGGAGATTATTCCTGCGTATCCAAGCGCGCGTGCCCCTATAGCTCAGCTGGTAGAGCAACTGATTTGTAATCAGTAGGTCGGGAGTTCAAGTCTCTCTGGGGGCACCACTTTCAAAAGCAGCGCTTATTGATCGAAAATCAGCCATCACTCGGGCGCGATTCTGCGTCAGGCGCGGTGTGGCATAGAACCGCACAATACACTCCGAGCCCCGCCTTGACCTTAGGACAACGCTGGAGTACGCCAAGCATACGCAGGGGGTTCCGCCTAGGGAACTGAGAGGCTGACGGTGCATGCGCACGGTGACGCGACCCTTTGAACCTGACCCAGTTGATACTGGCGTAGGAAGCTTAGGTCGCAATGTCTGATCCAAGAGATTGAGACCGTGAGGAGGGCCCGTCCCTTCGTTTCCAAGCCAAATTTCGTCTGTGTCTTTTTGAGTTTTATGCTTGAGGAGCACCACATGAACGTCCCAAATCCCAAAATCACAACAGATGCATTGCCCGCGTCGCGCAAGATCTATGTCAACGGCACACGTCACCCCGATATCCGTGTCCCGATGCGTGAAATATCCGTGCACCCCACGGCGGGCGAGGCGCCCTTGCCTGTGTATGACAGTTCGGGGCCCTACACGGACCCGACGGTCTTGACCGATATAAAACAGGGGTTGCCTGGGCTGCGCAGTGCCTGGATCCAAGCGCGCGGTGATGTTGAGGAATATGAAGGCCGCAAAATCCAAGCGGCGGATAACGGGTTTGTCGATGGTGCGCGCCTGACGCCCGAATTTCCAGTTAAACCAACGCCGCTGCGGGCCAAGGAAGGCCAGGCCGTCACCCAGTTGGCCTATGCCCGGGCTGGCATTGTAACACCTGAGATGGAATTTATTGCGATCCGCGAAAACCAGCTGCGCGAAAACGAAGCGGTCGCGCGCGATGGAAATGATTTCGGCGCCAATATTCCCGATTACGTCACGCCGGAATTTGTCCGCGATGAGGTGGCCGCAGGCCGCGCCATAATACCAGCCAACATCAACCATCCCGAGTCTGAACCGATGATTATTGGCCGGAATTTTCTGGTCAAAATCAACGCCAACATGGGCACATCTGCTGTGACTTCATCGATGGAAGAAGAGGTGGACAAGCTGGTCTGGGCCATTCGCTGGGGCGCGGATACAGTGATGGACTTGTCCACGGGGCGCAACATCCACAACACGCGCGAATGGATTATCCGCAACAGCCCTGTGCCTATTGGAACAGTGCCGATTTATCAGGCGCTGGAGAAGGTGAACGGCATTGCTGAAGACCTGACCTGGGAAGTGTTTCGCGACACGCTGATTGAACAGGCCGAACAAGGCGTGGATTACTTCACCATCCACGCGGGCGTGCGCCTGCATATGGTGCCGATGACGGTCAATCGGGTGACCGGCATCGTCTCTCGTGGTGGGTCGATCATGGCTAAATGGTGCCTGCATCATCATCGCGAAAGTTTCCTCTACGAGCATTTCGACGAAATCTGCGACATTTGCCGTGCGTATGATGTGTCATTCAGTCTGGGAGATGGCTTGCGCCCGGGATCCATCGCGGATGCCAATGACGCAGCACAGTTTGCCGAATTGGAAACACTGGGTGAATTGACCAAAATCGCCTGGGCCAAGGATTGTCAGGTCATGATCGAAGGGCCGGGCCATGTCGCCATGCACAAGATCAAGGAGAACATGGACAAGCAGTTGGAATGCTGCCACGAGGCACCGTTTTATACGCTTGGGCCGCTGACGACCGATATCGCGCCAGGATACGATCACATCACCAGCGGCATCGGCGCGGCCATGATCGGTTGGTTCGGCTGCGCGATGCTGTGTTACGTGACTCCCAAGGAACACTTGGGCCTGCCGGATCGCGATGATGTCAAAACCGGCGTCATCACCTACAAGATCGCGGCCCATGCAGCGGATCTGGCCAAGGGTCTGCCGGGCGCACAGCGGCGCGATGATGCGCTCAGCCGGGCGCGGTTTGAATTCCGGTGGGAAGACCAGTTCAATCTCTCCCTTGATCCGGACACAGCGCGTGATTTTCACGATCAGACCCTCCCGAAAGAGGCGCATAAGGTGGCGCATTTCTGTTCCATGTGCGGGCCAAAGTTCTGCTCGATGCGGATCAGTCATGATATTCGCGCTGAGGCCCAGAAAGAGGGCATGGAAGCCATGGCCGCCAAGTTCCGGGAAGGTGGTGAGCTTTATGTGCCTGCCGCGGAAGACGGCGAATGATCACCATTGCGGGGGCCGGTGTTGCCGGCCTCGCCACCGCTTTGGAGCTGGCCAAACGCGGCACGGACGTAACGGTGTATGAAGCCGGGCCGGGCCCCGGCGTGGCCGCGTGTTCTCGGTACGCAGGCGGCATGCTTGCCCCTTGGTGTGAAGCGGAAAGCGCGGAACAGGAGGTTGTCACCCTGGGGGCGGCTGCCGTGGACTGGTGGCATGATGTGACGCAGGTGACGCGGCGCGGAACTTTGGTGATTGCACCCCATCGCGACCGTGCAGAGATTAACCGTTTCGCACGGCGCACGGATCGACATCAGCGGATGTGCAGCGCGGCATTGGGCGCGCTTGAGCCCGCGCTTGCCGGGCGGTTTCAGCAGGGCTTGTTTTTTCCCGATGAAGCGCACCTTGATCCCCGCGCGGCGCTGCGGGATCTGGCGCAAAAAGCATTCCAAAGCGGCGTGCAGATTATCTATGACACGCGCGCGCCCTCACGGGTTGATCTCACCTGCACCGGCATGGCCGCAAACCTGCCGGATTTACGGGCGGTTCGGGGTGAAATGGCCCTGCTGCACGCGCCGGATGTCAACATCACGCGCACGCTGCGGCTTCTGCACCCGCGTTTTCCGCTCTACCTCGTGCCGCGCGGCGATGGCCTCTACATGATTGGGGCGACAATGATCGAAAGCAATTCGTCGCGTCCCGCGACGGTGCGATCCCTGACAGAGTTGCTCAGCGCTGCTTTCGTGATCCACCCCGGATTTGCCGAAGCGTCCGTTGTCGAGACTGGTGCAGGGCTGCGCCCGGCCTTCCCGGACAATCTGCCGCGCGTGATGGAACATGAGGGACAGTTGCACCTCAACGGGTTTTACAGGCATGGATTTTTGCTGGCACCTGCCATGGCGGCGCGGGTGGCGGACCATCTGACCAAGGAGAATGCGCATGAACATCATCGTCAATGCCGAACCGCGTGAGATTGATGCCACAAGTCTGGAGGCGGCGCTGATCGAACTGGGTTTCACTGGCCGCGCGATTGCCACGGCACTCAACGGGGCTTTCGTTGCACGCGAAGCGCGTTCCCAGACGTGCCTGCAACCGGGAGACCGCCTCGAGGTTTTGTCCCCGATGCAAGGAGGGTGAGCGATGCAGGTATATGGTTTTGAATTGACCTCACGTCTCTTGCTGGGCACAGCACAATATCCCAGCCCTGCGATTTTGGCCGAGGCGATCGCCGCCAGCGGGACGCAGATCATTACTGTGTCTCTACGACGCGAGACAGCGGACGGGTCGGGTGATGGATTTTGGAACATCCTGCGCGAAAGCGGATGTCACATTCTGCCCAACACCGCCGGATGCCATTCAGCGCAAGAGGCCGTAACAACGGCACACATGGCGCGGGACGTTTTTGAAACGGATTGGATCAAACTGGAGGTCATCGGCCATTCAGACACGTTGCAGCCGGATGTGTTTGGGCTGGTGGCGGCGGCGGAAGAACTCTGTGCGGATGGGTTTAAGGTTTTTCCTTACACCACTGATGATCTTGTGGTGGGCGAACGTTTGATCGCGGCGGGGTGTGACCTCCTGATGCCTTGGGGGGCACCCATCGGATCGGGACAGGGGCTGCGAAACCCCGATGCGCTGCGCGCGATGCGGTCGCATTTCCCGGATGTGCCCCTGATCGTCGACGCGGGCATCGGACGACCCTCGGATGCAGCACAGGCGATGGAACTGGGCATTGATGCGGTCTTGCTGAATACGGCCGTGGCCAAGGCGGGTGATCCGGTCGCTATGGCGCAGGCCATGGCCGGCGCCGTTACCGCAGGTCGCATGGCCCATGCCGCCGATCCGATTGAGCCCCGTGATATGGCGGTGCCATCAACACCCCTTCTTGGTTTGGCGGAGTTGATGTGATGGAGCGGTTTTATCTGATCGTGGGCCATGTGAACCGGTTGGAACGTTTGGTGCCGCAAGGTGTGAAACTGGTTCAATTGCGTATCAAAGAGGAACCCGAGGCCGAAATCAGGCGTCAGATTATGCGCGCGCGGGATTTCTGCGCAGTTCATGGTGCTCAGTTGGTTGTTAACGACTATTGGGAGTTAGCGTTAGACCTGCGCTGCTCCTTTGTGCATTTGGGTCAGGAAGACATGGACAGGGCCGATTTTGCTGCTTTGCGCCGGGATGGTATTAGGTTTGGGCTGTCGACGCATGATGAGGCCGAGCTGGATCGTGCTTTGGCGCAGGATCCGGATTATGTGGCGCTTGGTCCGGTCTACCCTACGAAACTCAAGAAAATGAAATGGGCGCCACAGGGTTTGGACAAGCTGCGGCACTGGAAAACCGTGGTTGGGAAAACACCGCTGGTGGCCATTGGCGGTTTGACCCCAGGACTGGCCCAGGATGTGTTTGGCGCAGGTGCGGACAGCGCGGCGGTCGTCACAGATATCCAGGCCGCCCAAGACCCCGAAGCGCAGACCCGCGCGTGGCTCGCAGCGTGCAAGTCATGAACCGCTATGCCCGTCAAATGATCCTGCCCGGTGTGGGTCAGATCGGTCAAAGCCGGTTGCGGGATGCGCATGTTCTGGTGGTTGGCGCGGGTGGGTTGGGGTGTCCGATCCTGCAATACCTGGGGGGTGCAGGTGTTGGCGAGATCACTCTGTTTGACCCGGACCGGGTGGAGGAAAGTAATTTGCACCGCCAACCGATATTCACCATGGCAGATCTGGGCAGACCAAAAGCCGTAGCGGCGTGTGACCAAATACGCGCCGCCAATCCAGAGATCACGCTGAACGCACGCGTCGAACGGCTTGATCCGTGCAATGCGCCGGAGGTGATCCGAAAGGCTGATGTCGTTTTGGATGCCGCTGACAGTTTCGCCGTGTCCTACACCCTATCAGACATTTGCCGGGACCTACGCGTTCCCTTGGTTTCGGCCAGTGTGATGGGCCAGTCGGGTTATGTGGGGTGCTTTTGCTGTGACGAGCCGTCGTTACGGGCTGTATTTCCCGACCCACCGGATGATGGGCGCACATGCGCATCTGCGGGAGTCCTGGGCCCGGTGGTTGGTCTTGTTGGGGCACTGCAGGCGCAGCTCGCCTTACAAATTCTGCTAGGGCACACCCCGTCGCCGATGGGTCGCCTGATCAGTATCGATTTGGCGTCGTTTGGTTTTGGTGGATTTCAATTCGGGGATGCGCCTGAACCTGACGACCCTATCCCGTTTCTGGCATGCGCAGACCTGTCAGCCTCAGACCGTATCATTGAAGTGCGCGACCGGTCCGAAGCGCCGCAAGCAGCACATGAACGCGCGGAACGCATCGCTTTGCCCGCGGTGTTGGAGATGGAGCCGTCGGAGCGCAGAACGGTGATCTGCTGTGCCAGCGGGTTGCGCGCGTGGCGTGCCGCCACGGACCTTGCGGCGAGGGGGCATCAAAACCTGGCCATCTATGCGGCGGGCGATCCCACATGACCCGTTTGATGGTCATTGCCGGAAGTGACAGCAGTGGCGGCGCGGGGCTGACCCGCGATACGGCCACAGCCGCGGCATTGGGCTGCAATGTCCTGCCGGTTGTCACAGCCGTTACGGTTCAAACAAATACGGCGCTACGGCAGGTCTTTCCAGTGCCGGCCAATGTCGTCGCGGCGCAGATTGAAGCCGCTATGACAAGCCACACCCCAACTGCGGTGAAGATTGGGATGTTGGGATCGCAGGCAGCGGCCAATGCCGTGGCGCTCGCGCTTGCGGATGTCGATATTCCCATTGTTCTGGACCCGGTTTTGAACACGTCCTCCGGTGGGACATTGCAGACAAAGACAGATCTGGCACGTCTTTTGCCGCTGGTGTCTGTGCTCACACCAAACCTTGATGAAGCATCCGCCATGACCGGCACGGGCTGGACAGAAGCCCCTGATGACCAAGCCCATCAGGCAAGGATGTTGCTGGCGTCCGGGGCCAAATCCGTTCTGATCAAAGGGGGTCACGGATCACAAGACACGTGTTCAGACCGGCTTTACCTAAAGGATCAAACCCACGAATTTGATTCTCCCCGCCTCAATAAAACGAAACGCGGGACTGGTTGTACATTGTCGACTGCCATTGCGTGCAACCTGTCAAAATGTCGTGAGCTGCAACAAGCCTGTCAGAGTGCCATTGCCCATACGCAGAGTTGGTTGACGCGTGAGTTTTAGTGTTACTTACGCGGAATCTAAATTCCTCCGCCCCTTGATCCAACGGCCGAATTGGTCACTTTCCTTGTCCACTTTTGCCTGTACATGCGGGTTTTTTGACGCATAATGCATCGCAACGGGTCGGTGCATGCGCCGAAGCAATGCGATAAGTGCGATTTGTTTTTGGGGAGCCCGAACCTAAAACAAAACAATGGCCGTTTGTTTTGCAAGCGGCCAAAGCATGAAAAGTCGCGAAAAATAAGACTGGGAGGTACTATGTCTAAATCTTTGAATCGCAGAAAATTTCTGCGTGGAACAGCACTTGCGGGAGCAGGTGCACTGGCCACGCCAGCCATCGCAGCAAGCGAGGGCGTCACACTCAAGATGCAAGCGGCCTGGGGCGGCGGCATCTTTTTGGAAAACGCGCAATCCTATGTAAACCGCGTCAATGAGATGTCCGGCGGCGCCCTGACAATTGACCTGCTGCCGGTGAACTCGGTTGTGAAAACCAGCCAGATGCAAGACGCGGTTCACCGCGGCGTTCTGGATGCAGCACATTACGTGCCTGCCTACTGGTATTCGAAATCCAAAGCGGCCTCGCTCTTTGGCACGGGCCCATGCTTTGGCTGGTCGAGCCAGGAAGTGCTGGGTTGGATCCACTACGGTGGCGGTCAGGAACTGTTTGATGAGCTGATGGGCTCGTTGGGCCTGAACGTTGTATCCTTCTTCAACTCACCCATGCCGGCGCAGCCGATGGGATGGTTCAAAGAAGAAATCAAAGACGCAAGCCAGATGTCGGGCCTTAAGTACCGGACTGTTGGCCTGGCGGCGGACGTTCTTCTGGAAATGGGCATGTCGGTTGTACAGCTGCCCGGTGGTGAAATTCAGCCTGCGATGAAATCAGGTCTGATCGACGCGGCCGAGTTCAACAACCCGACCTCTGACCGTGACTTCGGGATGCAGGACGTGTCGAAGCATTATCACCTGGCCTCGTTCCACCAGAGCCAGGAATTCTTCGAGTGCACGTTCAACAAAGAGAAGTATGACGCATTGGCGCCCGAGCTTCAGGCCATCCTGAAATACGCATCGGAAGCTGAAAACTCGAACTTCTACTGGCACAACACCAAGCGTTATGCGGATGACCTGACAACCCTGCGCGACGAGCAGGGCGTGAATGTCTACCGTACACCGGATAGCGTGATGGCGGAACAGCTGAAGGCCTGGGACATCGTGGTTGACCGGATTTCCGGCGAAGACGAGTTCTTTGCCAAGGTTGTCGATAGCCAGAAGGCATATGCCAAGAACGTGATGAACTATCTCAACCTGAACCAGCCAGATTATAAGCTCGCTTATAATCACTACTTTGGCTAACTTCGTTTGAAATGACGAACCTGATGGGGGGCCGCCTGCGTGGCCCCTGTCATCTGCGTATCTCTGAGCGATGCGCGTTCTAAGGGAGGGGCCTGGGTGGTCAAATTCATCCATACAATTGAAGGGCTTAGCCTATGGGTCGGACGCGCCTTTGGATGGTGCATTCTGATCTTGACGCTGTCCGTAAGCTACGAAGTTTTTGTGCGCTATGTGCTGAACGCTCCGACGGTCTGGGCCTTCGACATGATGGTGCAGATGTATGGCGCGCTGTTCCTGATGGCCGGGCCTTATGCTTTGGCACAGGACGCCCATGTGCGCGGCGACGTGCTCTACCGCCTCTTTCCGGTGCGCTGGCAGGCTCGGGTCGACTTCGTCCTCTATATCCTCTTCTTCTTCCCCGGGATGCTGGCGCTGTTCTGGTACGGCTGGGAAATCGCCTCAGACAGCTGGCGCTACAAGGAAGTCAGCTGGAATAGCCCGGCGCGTATCCAGATTTATTTCTTCAAAACACTGATCCCCGTCGCCGGTTTCCTGCTGATGTTGCAAGGCCTGGCCGAGATGATGCGCTGCTGGCTGGCCATGAAAAACGGCTACTGGCTCGAGCGCCTCAACGACGTGCGTGAAACCGAAGACATGCTGATGCATATGGACGACGCCAAGTCGTAGTCCGTCAAAAAACGAAGCGAAAAGAGACATCCAATGACGGACCCCCAAGTCGCAATTATGATGCTGAGCCTCTTCATCGTTCTGGTGTTGCTGGGCTTTCCGATTGCCTTCACCCTGCTCGCGATGGGCGTGGGCTTCGGCTACTACGCCTACTACCAAGGCGCGCCGGACAGTTTCTCGGGCATCTTTGACAACAATATCTTCTATCTGCTGAACCAGAATACCTATTCGGTGATGGAAAACGACACGCTGGTTGCGATCCCGCTGTTCCTCTTCATGGGATACGTGGTAGAACGCGCCAACATTGTCGACAGGCTGTTTTTCTCGCTCTACATGGCCGCGCGCAATCTTCCGGGATCGCTGGCGATTGCCGCCCTCCTGACCTGCGCCGTTTTCTCAACCGCATCCGGTATCGTGGGTGCCGTGGTGACGCTGATGGGCCTCTTGGCCTATCCGGCAATGGCCAACGCCAACTACAACAAAAGCTTCGCGTCGGGTGTGATCTGCGCGGGCGGCACACTCGGCATCCTGATCCCGCCGTCGATCATGCTGATCGTTTACGCGGCCATTGCCGAACTGTCGCCATTGCGTCTCTATGCGGCGGCGGTTTTCCCGGGGCTGCTTCTGGCGGGCATGTATATCGTCTACGTGATGATCCGCGTTTATTTCAATCCGTCCATCGCTCCGAAACCCCAGGAAAAAGACATCCCGCCGCCCTCCAAGATTTACCTCGATCTCCTGATCAGCTTCGTGCCGCTAACCGTGCTGATCATGTTGGTTCTGGGCTCGATCCTTGGCGGTCTCGCCACCCCGGCCGAGGCCGCGGCGATGGGCGCGCTTGGGGGTCTGGTGCTGGCCGCGATCTACCGCTCACTGACCTGGCAAAAGATCAAGGAAAGCGTGTTCCTGACGGCCAAGGCCACGGCGATGGTCTGCTGGCTTTTCGTCGGTTCGTGGACCTTCGCGTCGGTCTTCAGTTTCCTCGGTGGCCACGATGTGATCGAACACTGGTTCCTCGCAATGAACCTGGAGCCCTGGCAGTTCCTGGTATTGGCGCAGCTCATCATCTTCCTGCTGGGCTGGCCGCTTGAATGGTCTGAAATCCTGATCATCTTCGTGCCGATCTTCCTGCCGATGCTCGATACCTTCGGGGTAAATCCGTACTTCTTCGCGATGCTGGTGGCGCTGAACCTTCAGACCTCTTTCCTGACCCCGCCCATGGCCATGTCGGCCTATTATCTGAAGGGGGTCTTGAAGAACAAAATCGAGCTGATGGAAATCTTCCGGGGCCTGATGCCTTACCTTGGTATTGTGATCCTCTGTATGGTGCTCATGTACCGGTTCCCGGGCATTGCGCTGTGGTTCCCTGATTACCTCTTTGGCGAATACATCCCCTGATGAAGGGCGACCTTTACAAGCTGTCGGCCGTTGATGCAGTTGCGGCCATTCTGGGCGGGCGCCTGTCGTCTGCCGACCTCGTGCAGTCCTGTCTTGAGCGGATCGCCGAGACAGATGGCACTCTCAAGGCCTGGGCGCATCTGGATTCGGATCTGGCGTTGGTGCAGGCGCGTGAAATGGACCGCATCCGAAAGTCGGGCAAGGCGACCGGTGCGCTGCACGGCGTGCCTGTCGGGCTGAAAGATATCATCGACACACGCTTTTTGCCCACGGAACGCGGCTCGCCAATTTTCGCCGGGCGCAAACCCGACGCGGATGCCACCATCGTAAATCGCCTGCGGGAAGCCGGTGCGGTGATCATGGGCAAGACCAAAACCACGGAAATGGCGTTTGTACATCCGACGGATACCACAAACCCGTTTGATCCAAGCCGCAGTCCCGGCGGATCATCCAGCGGGTCGGCCGCTGCGGTCGCCGCGTATCAGGTGCCGTTGGCGATCGGATCGCAAACCGGCGGATCGGTAATCCGACCGGCTTCGTATTGTGGTATCTACGGCATCAAACCCACGCGCGGCGTGATCTCGCGGAGCGGCGCGTTGCAAACCTCCGAAATGCTTGATCATCTGGGCACGTTTGGTCGCACATTGGATGATGCCGCGCTCTTGTGCGATGTGGTCGGCTCGTTTGATCCAACCGACCCCGCAAGTCTGGCGCGGCCCCGGCCCAACATGCAAAAGGGCGCTGGCAGCGACGCACCAATTGAACCAGACATAGCTTGGTTCGAGTTTCCGTTTCATGACCGCCTGAATGCCGATGCCCGCGAGGGAATGGAGGCGGTGATCGATGCGCTTGGTGCCCAAGTCACGCGCCTGCCGGTTTCAGACACGCTTGCGGATTTGGTTGAGGTGCATATCACCATCCATGAATACCAGTTCTGCCAGCATTTGACGGAAGTGATTGAAAACCACTGGGATCAGCTCAGCCCGACACTCCAACCCGTTGTCAAACGTGGGCAGGCGATCAGTCGGGACCAATACGAAGATGCGATGTCTGTGCGGGCATCGGCCATCGCGTTTTTTGAAAAGCACTTTAACGATTTCGACGCCATTCTGGCCCCGAGTGCCACCGGAGAGGCCCCTCCGTTGAGTGAGGGAACGGGCGACCCCGTCTTTTGCCGTATGGCAAGTCTGGCCGGATTACCCGCCTTGACCCTGCCGCTGTTGGTGGGCGAGAATGACCTGCCGGTTGGTGTGCAGTTGATCGGCGGGGTCGAAGAAGACGACAGGCTAATGCGCACCGCCGCTTGGGTGCAACGCGCGCTGGCCGAAGAGGAATAGGAAAGGAACACGTATGTCCCGAACCACCACGATAATCGTTGCGGCCCTGGGCACGGCATTGATGATGACCTTCGTCATTGGCCTTGCACACTCGATCTCCACCGGGTTTGCCGGGTTCTCCGGGGGGTTGCCCTTCATGGTCATCGCCATCATTGTGATCGGCATGGCGCTCTACGATTTCTGGGAAGAAGCCGTCAAGAAAGGCGAATAAATGTCGCGCCCGGTTCTGTGGATTCCCCGCCGCCTGTCTGATGCAACGCTGGCGCGGGCCGAGGCGGATTACGACTGTGTGATCAATTGGGAAGATGGGCTCAGCAACGCTGAGGATATCGTTGCGATGAGCGCCAAGGTGGATGGCGTGATCCCCTGCCATTCCGAGCTCTTTACCGCTGAGGTCGCCGCGCGGCTGGACCCGCGGCTCAAGATCATCGCCAATCATTCCGTTGGGGTCGATCATTGTGATTTGCCCGCGCTCAAAGCCCGCGGGATCACTGTGACAAACACGCCCGATGTTCTGTCGGACGCCACCGCTGAGATTGCCATGCTGTTGATGTTGGGTGCCGCGCGGCGCGCCGTGGAAGGCGACAGGCTGGTGCGCACCGGTGCATGGGATGTCTGGTCCCCTAGTTTTATGGTGGGCAAGCAAGTGACTGGCGCACGTCTTGGGATCATCGGGATGGGCCGGGTGGGTCGCGCTTTTGCGCAAAAGGCGCGCGGTTTCGGCATGGAAATCCATTATTACAACCGTACCCGTTTGCCCCCCGACCAAGAGCAGGGGGCGACCTTCTGCGAAACGATTGACGCGCTTTTGAACGTCGCGGATTTTTTGTCGTTGCACTGCCCCGCCACCCCCGAAACCACAGGGCTGATGAATGCCGACCGGTTTGCGATGTTGCCGGACGGCGCCGTTGTGGTGAACACGGCGCGCGGGGCGCTGATTGACGAGGACGCTCTCATCGGTGCGCTGGAAGCAGGCAAGGTTTCTGCCGCTGGTCTGGATTGTTTCGTCACAGAACCTGGTGGAAACCCGGCCTTTGCACAGCACGAAAACGTGTTCATGCTCCCGCATATCGGTAGTGCGACGGTGCAAACACGCGACGCCATGGGGTTTCGCGCCCTCGACAATCTGGATGCCTTTTTCGCCGGGAAAACCCCGCGCGATTTGCTCTGATCCGTCCTTTTTCCCGGCAGTCTTTAGGGTGACCAAATCAGCTAAGGAACCATTTTTCTTGGTGGGTCCACCGGTACGCGTTCAGTCCACGACAACCAAATCGCGCGGGAATTCCGTCAAGACTTCGCAGCCATTTTCGGTCACGCGAACACTGTCACTGATGGCTATGCCGAACTCCTGCTGAAACACGGTCGGTATCACATGGAACGTCATATTTTCCCGTAATATCAAGGGATCATCCGGGCGAATGGCATAAATATGCCCCTCGGCCCAATTCGGCGGAAAGCCAATGCCGATGCCGTAGGCAACGCGGCTTTTGAAATACGCCCCAAGCCCCAGCTTCGCGATCCCCTCCCGGCAGCGACGATCAATTTCTCCCGCTGTTTCACCGGGTTTGATGATCTCCACCGCCGTCTCCAAAATCCCGATCAACGCCTGGGCAGCGGCTTTGTGGGCGTCTGTCGGCTGGCCGACCACAGCGGAGCGGGACATCATCACGTGATATCGGTCAATCGCGGCGGCCCCTTCGAGCAACACCACATCCCCGCGTTCGATCAGCTTTCGGCGCCAAAGTGCAAAGCACAGCGCACTGCGCGCGCCACTGACGACCATTGGGGGATGGCCGATATACTCACTGCCTGCCGCGATGGACCCCTGATAGAGTGCTGCCGCAACGTCGTTATCCGTGCGCCCAGGTGCAATGGTGCCCAGTGCTGCCGACATGCCAGCCTCGACCGCGCGCGCCGCCTGCCGCATCTTGTCGATCTGTGAGGGCGTCTTGATCATGCGCTCGGCCTCGATCACGCCATCCCAGTCCACAAAGTTATGGCCCGTGTCGATCAATCGCCGATAATCCTGCACGTTGAGATGTCTGGAGCGGGTCTCAAGGCCTATGGATTTCAGGTTCAACCGGTGCAAGACGTCGATCAACCGCGCGCCATGATCTTCAGTGTCCAGGATGGCCGCCACATCGCCAATAGTGGGCAGAGCCAGCGCCATGTCCCGATTGACGACCCGTGTGATGATCAAGGGTAACCCGGATGCCGGTACGAACATCGCCTGAAACGTGAAGTAACCGATGGTCTGATATCCGGTGAGCCAGAACATGTTTTCAGGATCGAAGATCAGCGCGCCATCTAGCTTGCGGGCGGCAAGATCGGTTTGGATTAGTTTGAGCCGGGCCTGATAGGTCTGGAGAGGTTCGCTCAGTTCCTCAGGCCACAGGCGACGGTCAGCGTTCCCTTCCGGCCCAGTTCTTTCCGACATGTGACATTCCATCTGCTCAAATCCGGGATAACTCTGCGTCAGGCATCGGAAAACTGCAAATCCTTGTGCCTGATGACGCGGGCCTACCCCGTGGTATTTGCTTTCTACCGCGATCAATGCGTAAGTTTTTCAGCACGTATTTCCGCCGAACCGTCAGGATGTTTTGTGAGCTCTGAATTCACCACCAGACCGGACCTCTCCGGCCATTTCGGAATGGCAGCCTCGACACATTGGTTGGCCAGCCAGACGGCGCTCAGGATGTTGGAACTGGGTGGCAACGCGTTTGATGCGGCCGCCGCTGCGGGATTTGTTTTGCAGGTTGCCGAGCCCCATCTCAATGGCCCCCTTGGCGAGGTCCCGATCCTGTTTCATGCGGCCGGATCCGGGCAAACGCGCGTCATCTGTGGCCAAGGGACTGTGCCGGCTGCCGCAACCATCGAACATTTCACAACCTTGGGCCTCGACCAAATTCCCGGCACGGGGCTATTGGCTGCTGCAATCCCGGGGGCGTTTGATGCGTGGATGCTGATGGTGCAGGACCATGGCACGTTGCCGTTGGAAACCATTCTGGCCCCCGCGATTGGCTATGCTGAAAATGGTGTGCCGCTGGTGCCACGATTGATGAAATCCATCGCCCAATTGCAGGGCTGGTTCACCAAGGCATGGCCTGAAAATGCAGCAATATATCTTGAAAACGGGTCTTTACCCCGGCCCGGTTCCGTTTTGCGCAACGCGGCGCTTGCCCGGATGTACCGCCGTATTGTGACCGAAGCCACGGCGGGTCACGCGGACCGGGTGGCGCAAATCGCTGCTGCACGGGATGTCTGGAAAACCGGGTTTGTAGCAGATGCCATTCACCAGTTCAGTCAGACGACCCGCCATCTGGACATCACCGGGCAAGAAAACGGCGGGTTGATCAGCGGCGATGATATCGCCAACTGGTCGGCACAATACGAGGCGCCGATCAGCACGGAGTTTTGTGGCAAAACGATCTGCAAAACCGGCACGTGGGGGCAGGGGCCTGTGTTGCTGCAAGGGCTGGCGTTGGCAGAGGCTGTTGGGCTTTCGGACATCCCGCCCGGGTCGGAAGCGTTTTACCATAACCTCATCGAAATCATGAAACTGAGCTACGCAGATCGCGAGACGTTTTATGGTGATCCCGCGTTCCTCGATGTGCCATTGGCGACACTCCTGAGCACCGATTACGCGCAAGCCCGTGCGGCGTTGATCGGGGATCAGGCGGACCTGTCGTGGCGGCCCGGCGCGGTGCCCGGCTTCGGCTATGATGTGGATTATGAGGCTGCAAACGCCATGCAGGTTGACCATGAGGCACTGGTGGCCGCTGGCATTGGTGAGCCGACCTCGAAGAGCCAGACGCGCGACGCCGTTGCGGGGTTGGTCAATGGCGATACATGTCACATCAACGTGGTCGATCAGTGGGGGAATATGGTCAGCGCCACGCCCTCGGGCGGCTGGATGGAATCGTCCCCGGTCATTCCCGAATTGGGCGTCTGTTTGGGCACAAGATTGCAAATGATGCGCCTCGATCCGGCGGCACCTGATGCATTGCAGCCCGGCAAGCGTCCGCGGACAACATTGACGCCAACCCTGGTTCTGAACTCAGATGCGTCGCCTTACATGGCGTGTGGCACCCCGGGTGGCGATAAACAAGACCAATGGCAACTGGCCTTTTTGATCCGGCATTTGATGTTCGGGCAGAGTTTGCAACAGGCAATTGATGCGCCGGGCTTCAGTTCAACCCATTGGCCCAACTCCTTTTTTCCACGACAGGCCGAGCGGGGTAAAATGTCGATTGAGAGCCGCGCCGGAAAGTCGGTCATCGATGGTTTGCGCGCGCGGGGTCACGACGTCACTGAGGCAGATGCATGGTCAGAAGGTTGGCTTTGCGCCTCCGCCATCTCGCCCGAAGGGCAGCTTTTTGCGGCCGCCAGCCCGCGCGGTCAGCAGGCCTATGCAGTGGGGAGGTAGATCACCAGAAAATCGCAATCGTGCTTGCGGCAAATGCAATGTCATGTGGACGCAGCGCATCCTTCGAACTACCTTCCCGAAGAACAGGAGAGGTTTATGCGCTTAGTATTAATGGCCCTCGCGATCGCGATGTGTTCCGTGGTCACCGCCCAGGCTGACAAGAAAGCCTATCTGGATTTGGCCGAGCGTGGGTGGAATTACGAATTGCGGACGACGATGATCGGACGCGATCTGTCGATACCGGTGCATATCAATGGGCGCGATCTGGCGGGCGCGTCGCTGTGCCTTGTGGGAGAGCGTCCGCACCCGCATTCGCTTGATATCCTGAACGCCTTTCGTGCGCTGGCGCATCACAGCTTCGGCAAACCGCTACCAATGCGCTACGCGGGCCCCGAGGCGCGCGGATGTGGCGCGGGCCGCACGGTGATCCTGCGCCTCTACTCTGGTTATCCGCCCAACAAAGCCCTGTCGGCCGACTTGCGCTGGATGAATGACACCTACCAACTTGGCCTGCCGCAGGGGCGGGTCTACGCGGCCACTTCGCCCGCCATGGCGCAGACCTTTTTTGGCCGGCGCGGACAGGGTACGCATATCATGGTCAAACAATCAGCGTTTGAACGGCCCGGCCGCATGGAGGCCAGTTTCTATAAATCGATTTTGATTGAAGAACTGTTTCAGTCTTTCACCTTTGGCATGGACATCCTGCAATTCGATCGCAATGCCGGATTTTTATCCAAGCTTCAGGAAACGCCGCTCAATCTTCAGCGTCTGCCCTGGGGGTCGCAGGCCTATATGCGCGCCCTTTTGGGGTCCAATCCGGGTGGCTTATGCGCCTTTGACGTCTTCATGATGCATGCGGTCGCACAGGCGCCGGTCGATCAGACAGTTGAACCAATGTTCATCAAATATATCGAGAACGAATTTGACGGTTTGCTGTCACTGGCGCAGCGGACGATGGCTGATCCGCGCTTTGCCTCGATCCTTGATCCTTCCTGCGCCTGATCGATCAAAACCCCGTGGTATGATACCTTAGGGGGTATTTGCGCGCCGGGCGACTTCCACTAGCCTGCGAAGCAGGAGTGACAAAACATGGATGCAAGACCGGACGAATTACCGCCGATCATGGGCGCTCTGAAAACGCATCTGTCCCAAGGGCTTGTGGGACACCAGGACCTGATAGAACGGTTGTTGATCGCCCTTCTTGCCGGTGGCCACATGTTGGTGGAAGGGCCGCCGGGCCTTGCCAAGACCCGCGCGGTCAAATGGCTGGCAAGCGCCGTCGACGGGAGTTTCGCCCGTATTCAATGCACCCCCGATCTGATGCCCTCTGACCTGACCGGGACACCGGTCTATCATCCCAAAGATGGCAGTTTCGAATTTGTGCCCGGGCCGATTTTCAACAATCTGGTCCTTGTAGATGAGATCAACCGCGCCCCGCCCAAGGTTCAATCCGCGCTGCTTGAGGCAATGGCTGAGCATCAGGTGACCGCTGGCAACGACACCCATGTGCTGCCCAAGCCCTTTCTGGTTGTCGCGACGCAAAATCCGATTGAGCACGATGGTACGTTTCCTCTGCCCGAAGCCCAATTGGACCGTTTTTTGCTGCATGTTGTGTTACATCTGCCGGATATCAGAACTGAGCGCGAAATTCTCGATCTGGTTGAAACGGAGAGCCAGATGGGCATCGTGGCCCCGGAACGTATGAGCCTTGAGACGCTTGCCGAGGCGCAGGCCGCGGCGCGGGCAGTGCATCTTGCGCCGGAGTTGCGCGACTACATTGTGCGGCTGGTAACCGCCACGCGTGAAGGGGCGCGGTCGGATGATATTGAACACGCCGTGTCACCACGCGGGTCGCTGGCGCTGGCCGCAGCGGCCAAGGCCCGGGCCTATCTGCATGGCCGTGATTTCGCGGTGCCCGAGGATGTTGCCACACTGGCCGCGGATGCCTTATCGCACCGCATGGTGTTGTCCTGGCGCGCCGTGGCCGAAGGCCGCCGACCCCGGGACGTGGTGGCTGACATTCTGAACGATGTCGAGGCGCTGTGACGGCTGCGCTTCAGAAACCTGGCGTCATGCTGGGGGCGGACGATCTGATTGCGCTGCGCCGCATTATCCTTGCGGCCGGTAAAGACCCTTTGCTGGCGGCGCTGCCGGGTGGCTATTCAACGCACCGCAAGGGCCATGGGTTGGAAGTGGCCGATATGCGCGAATACGTGGCGGGCGACGACATGCGGCATTTGGACCGTGGCACCACCGCTCGCACGGGGCGTCTGCATGTCCGCCAATTCCAGCAGGAGCGGGATCGGATTTGCCTGCTGATCGCAGATTTCCGGCCCTCGATGTTCTGGGGGTTGCGACGCGTGTTCCGCTCGGTCGCAGCGGCGGAAATTCTGACGATGATCGGCTGGAACGTGGTTGAGGGCGGTGGACGCGTGGGCCTGCTGGCCATCACACCGACGGCACCGGTGATCGTTGCACCCCGGGGCCGGTCACGCGGGATGCTGGACGTCATCGGTGGATTGGTGCACGCCCACGCCGCCGCCATGGATGCCATCAAGGCCGGGCCCGTCGACGAAACGCCACTTGATCAGGCTTTGGTGCGCGTTGAGAGGTTGGTTCCATCCGGCGCAGAATTGGTCATCGCGTCGGGCTTCGATACGCCCGGCGATGGGTTGGCCGACCGTCTGGATGCGCTGGCGCGTCGACGCCATCCGCAGCTTTTGCATGTCACTGAGGCCACCGCCGTACATCTTCCCAAGGGTCGTTATCCCATTCGACTGGAGGATGGGCGCCGGGTCCGCCTGCATTTGGGGGCCTCATCGCTAGATGGGTTACCGGATCAGGAACAGATCGCCGGTCGACCCGCACTGGTCTTGGATGCCGGCGATACCCGCGAACAGATGGCACGCCGCTTAACCACACATTTTCCAGCTGGGCAGCGGTTATGAGCGAGGGAGCCCTGAGTGAAGCGGCGATGCGGGCCTCCCTGATCGACATTCGCCTGCCACCAGCGTCCCCCGGAGCAGTCTGGGCCGATGTCTTTTTGACAATCGGTGTGGCCGCGCTTTTGGCGCTGAGCGTGGCAGGGGTGCTGCGATTGCTCAGCCGCAAACGCACAAGACAGACCGCACAGACGCCGGCCGATCGCTTGGCCGCACTGACAGCGTTGCCGCCCCCGGAACGCCGGGTCGCATTGCTGCATCTGCTGCGCGAGCTGTCGCCGGACGAGTATGCAAAAGCCGCGAAAGGCCTTTATCAACCGAATGGTGGGCCGAACTTGGCGCAGCTGGAGGCGGAGGTCGCCCGCCTTGCTTGAGTTTGCTGATCCGATTTTTCTGCTTCTTTTACCATTGCCGCTTTTGGTGATGCGGCTCCTGGGGCCCGTCGCCTTGGCGGGCAGCGCCCTGCGCGTTCCCGATCGTATCGGAGACGCGCTGCTGGACGCAGGGCACAGAACGGCAAAGGGCGCACGGTTGCCATGGCGCAACGTGATGGTGTGGTCGATCTGGGGTCTGATCCTGCTGGCACTTGCGGGGCCACGCGACTTGGCCCCTGTGCCTGCCCTCAAGGTCTCAGGCCGCGATCTGGCGATTGTGCTGGATTTGTCCGGCTCGATGGTGCGCGACGATTTTTACCTCGACGACCGGCAAGTGACCCGCCTGGAGGCTGTGACCACGGTCGGATCGGATTTTGCACGGCGCCGGGGCGGGGACCGCGTCGCATTGATCGTGTTCGGGTCAGAGGCCTATTTTGCCGCCCCCTTCACCTTTGATACTGAAGCGGTCGCACGCCGGATCGAGGAGGCCGTTATCGGTGTTTCGGGCCGGGCCACGAATATATCCGACGGTCTGGGCCTCGCGCTCAAACGAATGGCCGACAGCACGGCCGAGACCCGCGTCGTTATCCTGCTCTCGGATGGGGTCAACAATGCAGGCGCCACAAATCCGCGTGGCGTGGCAGAACTGGCGGCCAATATGGGCGTTCGGGTGCATACCATCGCGCTTGGTCCCAAAGATCTCGCCACCGCCGAACGCGGAGAACGCGGCGTCGTTGATGCCGCAACCCTGCAGGCGATTTCGAAAATTTCCCGCGGAGAAAGCTTTCGCGTCAAAACAACAGATGATCTCGTGGCCGTCACGCAGGCTCTGGACCGGTTGGAAGCCACGGAAAGTGATGGCCTAGCCGCCGAGGTCTACCGTGATTATTGGCCGTGGCCCGTTGGCATCGCCGTAGTGTTATGCTTGGGCCTTGCCTGGAGGGATCACGCGTGAGCGGGCTCGACATCACGTTGCTTCGGCCCCTGTGGCTCTTGGCGTTACCGGGTGTTGGCGTTCTGGGTTGGTGGCTCCTCGCGCGTCGCGGCGGGCTGGGTGATTGGCACAAGGCATCTGACCCGGCATTGATGCAGGCAATGGCGGCCCTTGGCCGAATTGATCCACAAACCGGACGCCGGGCCATCATGAGTATCCTTTTGGCGGCGGGATTGAGCATTGTGGCCCTCTCGGGCCCAGCGCTTGAGCGACGTGACACGCTGTCGTTTCGGAACCTTGATGGGGTGCTTTTTGTGGTCGATACCTCGTCCAGTGTCACGCAGGATGCGCGCTGGCCTGCAATGCTGACCATGGGGCGCTTTGGCCTTGCAGCGCTGCAAACCCGCCCTGGCGGATTGATCGTTTTTGGCGGTGATGCCTATGTTGCGACGGATATGACCCGTGATCATCTGCAACTGGGTCAAACGTTTTCGCTGATTGATGAAAATACCGTACCTGATCCGGGATCCCGTCCAGCGCGTGCTCTCGCGTTGGCAGCGGACTTGTTGACCAATGCCGACGTGATTGCCGGCGATGTGATTTTGTTCACCGATGGCGCCGGGCTTGGCCCCGAAACCTTGCAGGCTGTCGAAAGCATCACAAAGACCGGCGCACGACTGTCTCTTGTCTCGTTAAACCTCCCTGAACCAGTTTTTTCTACCCATGCAAGTCTTGGGGGCGGCAAAGTCTTTACGCTCGACCAGACCGATGCCCTTGGCCAATGGTTGTCACAGGACGCGCGAACGCGCCTTGAACGCCAGGACTATCCGCTCTTGTTCTGGCATGATTTTGGCCGGTATCTCTTGGTGTTGACCCTCATCCCGATCCTGTTCCTGTTCCGTCAGGAGGTCGCATGAGAATTCTCGCATTGATTGCTGCGGTTTCGTTGGTCCTGACGGTGACCCTGGGCGGGTCTGCCCCATTGGGACGGATGGCGTTGGCCTTGGGGCTTCCGGGCATCGCACATGGCCTGTTTGATCCGCCGGATTGGCGCGGTGTGGCGCTTTACCGCGCGGGCAAATTTGATGCAGCGGCCGAGGCATTCAATGCCGCATCTGATCCGTTCAACGCAGGCAATGCGCATGTCCAGTCCCGGCGCTATGCAGCAGCGTTGGAGGCGTATGATCTGGCCATCGCGCAAGGGCATCCGGATGCCCAGGCGAATTTCGATGTTGTTGCCGCTTTTTATGCAGGCCTTGGAATTGACCCGGAGGCGTTGGGTTTGTTTCCCGAGCGCAAATCGGGCCCTGAGGCCGAAAGCTTCATTGCGCGCGGCGATGCACGGGCGGCGGGCTCAGGCAGCGAAGTGACCAACGCCAATACCATGCTGGGTCTGGCAGAGCTGGACAGCCGCGGGCGGCTCGGCGTGCGGCGCATTTTCGATGATAAATTCATGGTCGCAGATGAGCGGTGGCTGCGCCAGCTGGGTGACGTGCCCGGTGAATATATGGCCGCGCGTATCGCGCAGGAATATAAACGACGGGTCAAGGCCGGATTGTCTCCAATGCCACCGGAGGATCCGCAATGAGGGGGCTTGCGCTACTGGTTTTGGTTGTCTTTCCGGCATTTGCCGCCGCGCAATCGCGCACCGTGTTACCCCACGAGCTTGAAATCAGCGTCAGCGTGGAAGAAACCGAAGCGCTACCATTTGTGCGTGAAATGATATTGGTGAACATTCGGGGCGTCTACCGGCGCCACATTACGCGCGAAACCTTGATGCAGCCGGATTTCGAAGGGTTCAGTTGGGCGCAGTTGGGCCCCGATACATGGTCAGAGGAACGACTGGCGGGGCAAAAGGTCAAGGTGTTTACGCGGCGCATGGCCGTTTATCCGGATCGCGCGGGCACGCTGACCATCGGTGCATTTACCCACAATCTGACCCTGACCGATGAAGGCGATGACTGGTTCGATCACCAAATCACGTCCGAACCGATCAGCTTTGAGGTGACCGCAGCACCTGAAACGAACGGGTGGTGGTTTCCGGTGCGCAGTCTGAAAGTGTCGGATCAATGGTCAAATGCGCCTGATCAACTCACCCCCGGCGAAGGGGTCTTGCGGGTCGTACGGTTGGAAGCGCTTGGGGTTACGCCCGAAATGATCCCGCCAATGCCCGAGCTTACATCTCCCTCGGCAATGATCTTTCCACACCCGGAAAAGCGCCTTGTTGAACTGACGCCAGAGGGGCCTGTCACCTATGCCTTCTGGCGCTGGACCATCCGCCCATCCAACGATGTCTCAACGATTGTGGAACCGCTTTCATTTTCATACTTCGACACGTTCCACCGCGAAGCCCGCGATGTGACCATCACAGCGCAACGCATTGCGTATGGGGACGTTGTGCCCAAGGTCGCGGACCCAGAGACAACAGTCCAGAAACCTCCGTCCACGCTACCTGGTTGGCCTGTTGCACTGATCGGGGTGATCACCTTTCTGGGCGGGCTGGTTCTGGCCCTTTCAGGATGGAGATTTGTCGGTGCCGCCGCCTTGGCGCGCCGGCCCGCCCTCGATCCGCTGGCATGGCGATTGCGTTGGCATGCATGGCGCGGTGATCCGGCCATCGTGCGAAAGCTTGCGGTGGCTATGGTGGGGCGTGATGGCAAAAGCCAGATCCGCAGCGCATTGTTGGGACAACTGGACCGTGCAGTTTTTGACCCGAAAAAACCGCCCTTTGATTTGCCGGGATTTGCCACCCGGTTTTTACGAAAAACGCTGTAAACTAACGCTCAGTTGACCACTTGGGCGGGCTGTGGTCTCATGATATTTAATGGGCAAAAGATTGCCTATCTATCTGATTTTTCAGGGTGGTTTTTCGACATGTAACTAAAACAATTGATTTGATCTGTGTTTGGGTTAGCTTACGGGTGGGAGGAAATTTTATGCAGCATTCGCGTGTTATTGATACGCAGCGGAAGATGTCGAAGATGTTGATCGTCGACGACCACCCGCTTTACAGCGATGCGCTCGCATCAGCGCTTGAGGTTGTATTCGACGATTGTCGGATCAGAAAAGCGGGTACTCTCAAAGAAACATTTGCGGCTTTGGAAGAGGGGTTTGACCCCGATTTGGTCATGTTTGACCTCAAGTTGCCGGATGTCACAGGCATCTCGGGTTTTCAGAAACTGCGCGAACGCTTGCCGGACACTCAGGTGCTGGTGATTTCTTCGCTCGCATCGGTCGAACTGGTGCAATCCCTGCTCGAAGAAGGGGCTGCGGGTTTCCTGCCCAAGGACACGTCCGCCAAGACATTAAAATTTGCGATTAACGAAATTTCGTCAGGCCGTGAGTACGTTCCAAATGAATACAAGCGTGCCGAAGATGATGATCAATCGGCCCATTGCCCGTTCCAGGATATCCCGGAACTGGCCACGCTGACGCCGCAACAGGTGCGTATCCTGAAGCTGATTTGCGTGGGCAAACCCAACAAGCAGATCGCCTACGAGCTGTCGCTGGCCGAAGCCACCGTCAAAGCTCATATCACCGCGTTGTTGCGTCGTCTGGGCGTCCGGAACCGTACTCAGGCGGTCGTTCATGTCGAAGGGATTTTGGCGCGGCAAAGTGGAACGGAGCCTGAAGCACGCGCCTTTCTACAGCACTAGGTCGGGGCGATGCGCGACACCGTTTCACGCCCCTCCTATGTGACCGTTGGCCGCTCTGACAATCCAGTTGCACGTGTGGCGGTTGAAGAAGCCACGCTTGATATCCAACCTCGCGATGCGTGTTTTGTTATGGCTTTCGTGCCAACCGCGCTGGATTTGGACGACACGATCGACGCATTGGATGACAGGTTGGGCGGGGTGCCGGTTTTTGGCTGCACGACAGCTGGCCAGATCACATCGGAAGGGTACGAGGCGGACGCGTTGTTGTTGCTGGCCTTCCCCAAGGCAAATTTTCGCTGCGCCTCAACGCTGCTTGACGAACTCAACCCTCTGTCGACAACAACTATCGCGGCTCAAGCCCGCCGTCACGCCGAGAAATTCCGTTACACCGCGGGCTGGAACCGCTTGGCGCTGATCTTCTCTGATGGGCTTTCGAAACAGGAAGACGTTCTGGTAGCAACCCTTGAACTCGCCCTCGACGGATTGCCCATTTTCGGCGGTTCAGCCGGGGATGGCTTGTTGTTCGAAAAAACCTTCGTTCTGCACGAAGGGCGTGCGCACACCAATGCCGCCGTGTTGCTCCTGATTGAAACCAATCTGGAGTTTCAGGGGCTTGGGTTTGACCACTTCCTGCCCGTTGGCACGCCCATCGTCATCACGGACGCAAACCCCGACGAACGGCTGGTCTACGAGATCAACGGCGCGCCGGCCGCGCTGGAATACGCGCGGCTGGTGGGCTGCCCAACGGAACATTTGTCACCCCAGGTTTTTGCAGAAAACCCGCTGCTGGTGCAGCACAAATCCAACCACTACGTGCGTGCCATCAGTGATGCCGGTGCGGGTCATGCCCTGTCCTTTCTCGCCGCGATAGACGACGGGCTGATCATGACACTGGGGCAAGGCCAGGAAATCCTGGAGACACTGGAAGCAGGTCTGAACGTGCGTAATCAAAAAGGAAGTGAGCCGGATTTCATTCTTGGGTTCGATTGCGTGCTGCGCAAACTGGAGATCGAGCAGAAGCAATTGCGCAGCGAGGTGTCCGATTGCCTGAAGTCCCACCGCGTTCTGGGATTCAACACGTATGGCGAGCAGCAATCCGGTGTGCATATGAACCAGACCTTCGTGGGCATTGCTTTCTTTGAACCCGAAGAGCGGGCGCTCACATGACCATGATCAATCCGGACGATCCTCTTGCGGAACAGATTGCCAAACAGGCCAAGATCATCGACGCTTTGGTACGCCGCGCCAGCCGACAGGATGATGTCGGACCGTCGGCTTTTCGGGCATTTGAAACCGCGATTGACCTGCAAGAACAGATGGTGGAGCAGAGCCGCGATCTGGAACGGGCCACAACCGAACTCGAAAGTGCACGCTACGAGCGTGAACGCAGCCGCAAAAGCCTGGTCGAGGCGCTGTCTTCGATGGAAGAGGGGTTTGCTCTTTTTTCGGCCGGCCGGTTGGACCTTTGCAACGATCTCTTTCGCTATCTTTTGACTGATGTATCCGATGAGGTCGTGCCGGGGCTCAGGATCGAACAATACTTCAATCTGATGAGCGAGAGCGCGCATTTGGTATCGACCGATCGGTCTCTGGGGCTGGTTGCCGCGGCGTTGAAGGACCCGCAGGACGATGTGGCAATTGTCTCGATGGTGATCGAGCTCAAACAAGACCGCTGGTACCAGATGAGTGCACAATATGCGTCGACTGAAAACGTCGTGCTGTTGCTGACGGAAATCACCGCAATCGTACGGCGCAATCGGCGCGAAAAGGAATCGCTGATCGACCGGCAGGCCGATTACATGCAAGCGGTCTTCCAGAATATGGGATCGGGTGTCTGTACCTTCTCCGCCTCCGACGAAGTGATGATGCAAAACGCCCGTTTCCGCGAGATTCTGGGCATCCCGATGACGATCCTTGAGCCCGGTATGCCGTTGCAGCGCGTGCTTGAATTTATGGCCGCACGTGATCTGGTGAAGCTCGAGGATGGCGATCTGGTTGAGAAGTGGCGTCATATTCTGCGCAGCAAGGGTCATTTTCACCGCCGCGTGCGTCATGGCGCGGACCGGGTGATGGATATACACGCCAATGTGCTGCCGGATGGTGGATATCTGGTCGAGCTTATGGACGTGACGATCGAAGCGCGCGCCACAGAACATCTGGAAAACCGGGTCATGGCGCGGACGGCGGAGCTGACGCGCGCCAATGCGAAACTGGTCGAGGAATACGAGGAAAAGGCTCGGGTCGAAGAAGAGTTGCGGCTGGCCAAGGAACGCGCCGAGGCCGCGGTATCCTCCAAAACCCGGTTTCTGGCCGCGGCGAGCCATGACCTTTTACAACCGATCAATGCTGCTAAGCTTCTGATATCGACGCTCAAGGAAATCACCCGCGAAACCGAATTTCACGGTATGATGGAGCGGCTGGATGGCGCATTTGGCTCGGCCGAGCATCTGTTGCATTCGCTTCTGGATATCTCACGCCTCGAAAGTCCGGACCCGGATGCGGTGTCCCCGACAACGGTCAGCCTTGCGCCATTGATGGGCGGCATTTTTGCCGATCAAGCGCTGGTCGCTGAAGAGAAGAACGTCAAACTATCGGTCATTCCCTGTTCGGTCTTTGTGCATTCGGATCCGGTGTATCTGCTGCGCTCGGTGCAGAACCTCGTCGTGAATGCCATCCAGTACACCAAACCGGGCGGGCGGGTCTTGCTGGGATGTCGGCGGCACAAGGGGAAGGTTCTTCTGGAGGTCTGGGACACGGGTATTGGCATTGCGCGCAAGGATCAGGCCCGTATTTTCGAAGAGTTTGCCCGGGGTGATGATGTTCCCATCGGCTCGGGTGTCGGGCTGGGCCTGTCGGTTGTCGACCGGGCCTGCCGTCTTTTGGGGCACAAACTGTCGGTCAGATCGAAACCGGGCGTCGGATCGGTTTTTGGCATCGAACTGGAGCAGGTCGAAGGGCATGACGACAGGGCCGAAACCGAAACGCTGATGCAGCCGCATGATGATCTCTTGCTGGAACATATCGTTCTGGTCATCGAAAACGACCGCGACGTTCTCTACGGCACCACCCGGTGGCTTGAACAATGGGGCGCAAGCGTGTTGCCCGCAAGTTCAACCGAAGAAGCGCTCGATTTCGTCCGGGACATGGGCCTGCCACCGGATATCATCCTTGCGGATTATCACCTGGATCACGGGGCGACAGGCGTTGAGGCGATTGCAAAAATTCGAGAGGTTTCCGGCAGCCATGTGCCGGCTATCCTGATCACCGCGAACCGCAGCAAGGATTTGCGGCAATCGGGGATACAAAATGATATCTCGGTCATGACCAAACCTGTAAAGCCCTCGCAACTGCGCCCCCTGATTGATTGGAAAATCCGGTGGCATTCAGTGGTCCAGAGCGAAGAACGGATACGCGCGTTGAGCATACCGACAAAAGTCGGCGATGACAGGGTTGTCTGAACGCATAGGATCACAAGTCGGAGGATGAAAGCGATGAGCAGACCGTTTGTGTTATCAATAATTGCCGGCATCTGCGCGGCGAGCGTCACGCTGGCGTCGCAGTTGGATGGAGAAGAAACCTATAACCTGTTGTTCCGGGATGGAACGCTGGACCAAATCGACCGCAAGCAGGAACTGGTGTATCAACGCGAAGTGACCAATACCCTCAAGCCGGAGGCGGCTGAGCGGGATACGGGTGAGATCGCGCTGTCATTTCGCGAACCCAAGAAAGAGCTGGCTCAGCTTGAATTCCGCCGGGAGGAAAAGCACCGCAGTTTGGGCGTTTTCCCGGCCAGCGTCGGCAATCCCATGATCATGTATTTCTATGAAACCGTGATCCGGGACATGGCTGAATCTCGCCGGCGGCAGCCCCTATTACATCCGCAACCGCGTGAAGGAGGCGTTGATCCAGCCCTCTGACATGGAAAAAGGCGAGGCCATGGTGGCGGGCAAAAACGTTGTGACCCGCACTGTCCGGCTTTATCCCTTTGCCGATGATCCCAACAAGGACCGTATGCAGGGCTTCGGCGCGTTGGAATTGAGTGTCACCATGTCGGAAGAGGTGCCGGGCTGGTATATCAGCCTTGTGGCGGAGGCGGTTGAGAAGGGCGCGCCCGTCTACCGTTCGGAGTTGCGCTTTGATGGTCTTGAGGCCGTAGCAGAATGAGGTATGGCGCGCCGTTGGCCATATTGGCGCTGATCGCTTGGACCCCTGACAAGAGCCATGGCCAGTCTGTGGCAGAACAGCTGAATGACTACCCCACTGCCGCGCGGGCGGATTATGTGTTTGCCTGCATGGTCACCAATGGGCAAAGCCGCGAAATGCTTGACCGGTGCTCGTGTTCCATTGATGAAATCGCGGGCATCTTGCCCTATGAGCAGTACCTGCAGGCCGAAACTGTTTTGTCGATGCGCCGGGTTGGTGGGGAACGCATGGCGTTTTTCAACTCGGCGGCAATGGCCGAAAATCTGGTGGCTGATCTCAGGCGCGCACAGGCAGAAGCAGAAATAATCTGCTTCTGACCGCTCTTGTTGACAGTTTTCTGTGGTTTAGCTCTCGGCTGTCTTGGGCAGGTCGCGTTCGAAGCTGTTGCCCTCGGTATCAGTCGCTTTGATCGTCAGGGACGTCGCCCCGTTATCATTGTACGAAAAGCGGAATACGGGGTTTTCCGAGATCGAAATGCCACCATCCATGGTGAACATCAGCTCTTCGCCCTGCCAAACCTCGATATGGTCGATGAAATGCGCCGGAATGAAAAGCTGTGTGACCTGATCGCGCTGCAGACCCGAATAATTGGGATGCCGGATCATGATCTGTGCTTCACGGCGCGGCGTTGACATCATGGCGCCGCCATCAAACGTGCGAAGCTTCATCTGACCCATGGAGGCCAGCGCGACCTCCGGATCGCGGCTCGCAGGCGCTGAACAGCCGCCGGATGCTTTGACAAACCGGCCGGTCATGTGGAACCCGTCAGGTGTTTCCGCGATGACCCGAACGTTTGAATACTGGTTCACCCGCACGCGCATTTCGAAATCAAGCTGGCCCATGCCGGGAAGGAATTTGAAGACGCCGGCCACAGGTGCCGGGTTTTCATCTACAACGACTGTCGCTGCCGTGATCCGTGCGTTGGGATCCAGCTGGCGCAATGTGACGGGGACCGTTGCCGCATCATGAGCGCGGTAGGGCGCTTCGACCGACAATAGTTGCTCGGCACCGGCGATTTCCACATCACCCAGTACATCACCGCGCAAATCCAGCCACGTCTCGCTTTCCGTCAGCGGGTTCTTGACCTCTTCGCCAGCCCATAATGGGGCGGCAATCAAGCTGGTCACAACCGCCAGAGTTGCAAGTTTGGGAGCCATGATTTCTCCTCCTTCTTAAAACAAGGCGGTTTATGCCATAAATTCTCGCAAAAAGATACTGCTACGAATGGCTGAATAGGCGCTGTGCGCTCTTATGGTAGCGTGCCGTGCGGAGGAAAGCACATGTTCGAAGCCGTCCTGACCTTGTGTGCAAGCCTGTCTGACGGGCCGTGCAGGGATCATTTGCTGCCCGGTGCAGAGGCGCAGACACAGGCAGAATGCAAAGCCAATCTGGCCGCGGCAAAGGTCACAATGCCTGATTTGGACGATTTGGTGGCGAAAGGTCCTGCCCGGTGCCAAACCGTTGGGAAGTCATTGGAATTCGTGGAGGTTGCGGATGGTGTTTTTGCCCATCGTGGGGCAATCGAAGAGCCAAATATGCGCAACAAGGGGGATGGCACCAATCTGGGTTTCGTGATCGGCGCGCGCAGCGTTGCGGTGATCGATACGGGCACGGCAAGGTGGATGGGTGAGGCGACGTGGCGCGCCATCCGGGCGCGTACGGAATTGCCGGTCAGCCATGTTGTATTGACCCATATGCATCCGGATCACATGCTGGGCGCGCAGTTTTTTGCCGAATCTGGCGCGGCAATTGTGGGCCACGCGGCGCTTCCGCGTGCATTGGCGGACCGTCAGGAAAATTACCTCGAAAGCCTCGAGCGTTTGATTGGCCTCGAGGATTTTCTGGGCACGCGCTCTGTGGCCGTCACACAACGTGTCGAAGACCGTGCCGACATTGATCTGGGGGACAGGGTTTTGCATCTACGGGCCTGGCAAGTTGCCCATACCGGTACGGATGTCACGGTCGAGGACCGCAGCACCGGCACGATGTTTACTGGCGATCTGGTGTTTCATGTGCATACGCCAGCACTGGATGGTCGGTTGCTGGGCTGGAAAGTGGTGCTGGATGAAATGGCGCAGATGGATATTTCGCGGATCGTGCCGGGTCATGGTGGACCGGTGCTGGATTGGCCTCAAAGCGCCCGACCGATGCAGCGCTACCTGAACGTGCTGGAAACCGACACCCGCGCCGCGATCGACAGCGGTCAAAGGCTAGGCGATGCGGTGGAGGAGATCGCGCAAAGCGAAGCGGACCAATGGCAATTGTTCGACGCCTATAATCCCCGCAACGCAACGGTCGCCTTCACGGAACTCGAGTGGGAGTGAGCCATCCGCCACAGTGCGCGGCTTACCCTTCCTCTTTCACGACCTGTTGCAGCATTTGCGCGATGCCAAACAACCGCCGTTCCAACAACGTAGGCGTTTCGCATAGATATGTGATTGAGCGTTGCCGATCCGTGTAGATGACCTGATCCCAATCGATCTGCTCTTCCAGCAGGTCCACACGATCAAAATCAGGTTCTGCCGCAGCCATGATCGTATTCATCTCACCTCGGGCGCCATCGATCTTTTCGGCAAGTGCAATTTGGCCAAGCGAGAAATCACCAATGCCCTTCATGATGCGTCCGCGTCGCTTGGAGAGCGTGTCAAACACCCGCGCAAAAACCAGTCCAAGTGTGTCAGCCTTGCCATCGTATTTATCGGCGAAACTGGCGACCTCGTCTTGCAGCTCCTCCAGCGGAATGCGCCGTAGCACAAGCGTCTCAGCCAATTCAGAAACGTCAGTGTTCAGGGCCTCATCCGTTTCGGCAAGGCTTCTGTCCACGGGCAGGGGCCACATGAGGCCAAGCGACAGATTTTCTACCTTGCGTTGTATGCACGGCCAGGTAGGATCGGAAAAGTCGGCAGCGTGTCCGGATGTGGCAGCCAAACACAAGATCAAGATCATGGGGCGGTTAAGTGGCATATCGAACCTCGCTGGTGATCGACGAACTATGCCCGCCTGAATAGGCCAAGTCTATCCCGCCGAATACACACTATTGTCTAAGTTGTTTGAGTAAGGCTGCCACATACATACTGGAACCCTGCTGCATGGGCTTATTGCCGCCACATGCATAGGGAGGAAGTCATAAATGATGAAAACACGCGCTGCTGTTGCTGTAGCTGCTGGCCAACCGCTTGAAATAATGGAAGTCAACCTCGATGGGCCACGTGCTGGCGAGGTATTGGTCGAGATCAAGGCGACAGGGCTGTGTCATACGGACGAATTCACCCGATCGGGTGACGACCCCGAGGGTATCTTCCCGGCCATCTTGGGGCACGAGGGCGCGGGCGTGGTGATCGAAGTGGGCGAAGGGGTCACCACGCTCGAGGTCGGCGATCATGTGATCCCGCTCTACACGCCGGAATGTCGGGAATGCGAATACTGCCTTAATCCGAAAACCAACCTCTGCCAGAAGGTACGTGCCACTCAAGGTCAAGGGCTGTTGCCCGACGGCTCTACCCGGTTTTCAATGCTCGATGGCACACCAATCCACCACTATATGGGCTGCTCGACCTTTGCCAACCATACGGTCGTGCCCGAGATTGCGCTGGCCAAAGTCCGCAAAGACGCACCGTTCGACAAAATCTGCTACATCGGCTGCGGCGTAACCACAGGCATCGGTGCCGTCATCAACACCGCCAAGGTCGAGATCGGTAGCCGGGCGATTGTCTTTGGTCTGGGCGGCATTGGCCTCAACGTGATCCAGGGTCTGCGAATGGCGGGCGCCGATCAGATCGTGGGCGTTGATCTGAATGACGACAAAGAAGAGATGGGCCGCCATTTCGGCATGACGGACTTCGTGAACCCGTCGAAAGTAAACGAAGACATGGTGGCGCATCTGGTCGAGTTGACCGGAGGTGGTGCGGATTACACGTTTGATGCCACGGGCAACGTGAACGTCATGCGCACCGCGCTTGAAGCGTCGCACAAAGGCTGGGGTGAAAGCATCATCATCGGAGTTGCACCTGCGGGTGCCGAAATCTCGACGCGTCCATTCCAACTGGTCACCGGCCGCAGCTGGAGAGGCACCGCCTTTGGTGGTGCCAAGGGCCGCACGGATGTGCCCAAGATCGTCGACTGGTACATGGACGGCAAGATCGAGATCGACCCGATGATCACGCACAAGCTGACGCTGGATGAAATCAACCATGGGTTTGATCTGATGCACGAAGGCAAATCAATCCGCGCCGTGGTGGAGTTCTGATCCATGGAGCTTGAGGTCATCTCGAAAAACCAAAGCTTTGGGGGCACGCAGGGGGTGTACAAGCACCACTCAAACACCTGCGGCTGCGAGATGACTTTTGCGGCCTATCTGCCGCCGCAGGCGTTGGACGGTCCTGTCCCCGTGTTGTGGTATTTGTCTGGCCTGACCTGCACCCATGAAAACGCGATGACCAAGGGTGGGTTTCAGGAACATGCCTCGAAACACGGGCTGGCGCTGATTTTCCCGGACACGTCGCCCCGCGGCGACGGGGTAAGCGATGACGGCGCATATGATCTGGGCCAGGGGGCTGGATTTTACGTGAATGCCACGCGGGATCCGTGGCGGGCGCACTACCGCATGTATGATTACGTGGTGAACGAATTGCGTTCGATCACGATGAATAATCTGCCGCTACAGGACCGCCACGGCATCACCGGGCATTCCATGGGTGGGCATGGTGCGATCACGATCGCGATCCGCAACGCGGATCTATTCGACTCGCTGTCGGCCTTTGCCCCGATTGCAAACCCGACCCAGTCCGATTGGGGACGCAAACAGCTCAGCGCCTATCTGGGCGATGATGAAAGCGCCTGGGCGGACCACGATTCCACCTTGCTGCTCGAAGAACACGG
The DNA here is from genome assembly GCF_055693585.1 of Roseovarius sp. JB2-10. NCBI lineage: Bacteria > Pseudomonadati > Pseudomonadota > Alphaproteobacteria > Rhodobacterales > Roseobacteraceae > Roseovarius > Roseovarius sp. JB2-10. The sequence goes on from NZ_CM146337.1 coordinate 2,025,656, forward strand.
CTGGAAAGGCGATCTGCTGGTTGATCAGGGGGCAAGCGACCAATTCCTCGACCTGCTCAAACCCGAAGCCCTGGCGGACATGATGGCCAAGCGGCGTCAGCCCGGTCAGGTGCGCATGCAAAAGGGCTACGACCATTCGTATTTCTTCGTGAACACCTTCGCGGGCGACCACGTTGCGTGGCATGCCCAGCAACTGAACTGAAACGACTGAAATTGGAAAGAGACCGTATGTTTAAAAAGCTTCTCACCACCATCTGCCTGATGGCCCTGCCGACACTCGGCAGCGCGGCCGGTGATGAGGCTAAGGGCGAAAAGGTCTTCAAGAAATGCAAGGCGTGCCACGAAGTTGGCGAGGGCGCGCAACACAAGGTAGGTCCGGCGCTGACCGGGGTTGTCGATCGTCCGGTCGCCAGCGCAGAGGGTTTCAAATACTCCAAAACGCTGGCTGCACTTGGTGCGGAGGGCAAGACCTGGAGTGCTGATGAACTGTCGGCTTTTCTGACCAAGCCGCGTGACTATGCGAAGGGCACCAGCATGGCCTTTCCGGGTCTGCGTAAGGAAGAAGACCGGGCCAATGTCATTGCGTATCTGTCCACCTTCGGGGGTGACGGATCGTAATTTTCGAATTGTCTGGGACGCGGGAGGAGAGACCCTGCAATCCGGACAAAAAATGGTACCTGACCCTATCCCGGGTCAGGTATCAAACTAGCGGCAAGCCTGCCGCATCCATGGGAGGAAAAAATGAAGAAGCTACTGCTTTTGACCTCAGGGCTCGCCTTTTTGTCAGCGCCGGCGGCGTTTGCAAATGACGATCTCGTTGCTCAGATGGAGAACCCAAAACAATGGGCGATCCAGACGGGCGATTATAAAAACCAGCGATATTCGGAACTTGACCAGATCAATTCTGAAAACGTCGGTGATTTGCAGGTGGCATGGACATTCTCGACCGGCGTATTGCGCGGGCATGAGGGTTCGCCGCTGGTGATCGGCGACACGATGTACGTCCATACACCGTTCCCGAATATCGTATATGCGCTGGATCTGGCCAATGAAGGTAAGATCATCTGGAAGTATGAGCCCAAGCAGGATCCGGATGTTATTCCGGTGATGTGCTGTGACACGGTGAACCGTGGCGTGGCGTATGGCGACGGCAAGATCTTCCTGCATCAGGCGGATACCAAGCTTGTGGCGCTTGACGCCAAAACCGGTGCGGTTGCCTGGGAAGTTCAAAACGGCGATCCGGCCATTGGTGAAACCAACACTGCAACGGTTCTTCCGATCAAAGACAAAGTCATCGTCGGTATCTCAGGCGGTGAATTTGGTGTACGCGGTTCGGTGACGGCCTATGACATGAGCACTGGCGATTTGGCCTGGCGTGCATATTCGATGGGACCGGATTCGGACATCCTGATGGATCCCGAAAACACCACACACCTGGGCACACCGGTGGGTGCTGACTCAGGCACGAACACCTGGGAAGGTGATCAGTGGATGATCGGTGGCGGAACGACTTGGGGTTGGTACTCTGCCGATCTCGAAGAGAACCTGATGTACTACGGTACAGGGAACCCATCGACCTGGAACCCGGCACAACGGCCTGGTGACAACCGTTGGTCGATGACCATCATGGCGCGTGACATCGACACCGGCATGGCGAAATGGGTTTACCAGATGACCCCGCATGACGAGTGGGATTATGACGGCATCAATGAAATGATCCTTTCGGAGCAGGAAATTGATGGCGAGATGCGCAAGCTTCTGACCCACTTTGACCGTAACGGTCTTGGCTACACAATGGACCGCGTTTCCGGCGAGCTTCTGGTCGCTGAAAAATTCGATCCGGTTGTGAACTGGACCACCGGCGTTGATATGGATCCAAACTCGGAAACATATGGCCGTCCGGCGGTTGTGGCTCAATACTCTACGGAACAGAATGGCGAGGATGTAAACTCTACCGGTATCTGTCCTGCGGCGTTGGGCACCAAAGACCAACAGCCTGCGGCATACAGCCCGAAAACCGAGCTGATGTACGTGCCAACCAACCACGTTTGCATGGACTACGAGCCGTTCCGCGTCAGCTACACCGCAGGTCAGCCCTATGTGGGTGCGACACTGGCGATGTACCCTGCACCGGACAGCCATGGCGGTATGGGTAACTTCATCGCCTGGGACAACATCAACGGTGAGATCAAATGGTCCATCCCCGAGCAATTCTCTGTTTGGTCGGGCGCTTTGGCAACCGCGGGTGACGTGGTCTTCTACGGCACGCTGGAAGGTCATCTGAAAGCTGTACATGCTGACACGGGCGAAGAGCTTTACAAGTTCAAAACCCCGTCGGGCATCATCGGCAACGTGATGACGTACGAGCAAGCCGGCAAGCAATACATCGGCATTCTGTCCGGTGTTGGCGGCTGGGCCGGTATCGGCCTTGCGGCTGGCTTGACCAACCCCAATGACGGCCTTGGCGCGGTGGGCGGCTATGCTGCACTCAGCGACTACACCGCTCTGGGTGGTCAGCTGACCGTGTTCGCACTGCCGAACTGATTGGCTCCCTGAGCCTTTAAATCAACTGATTGGCGCGGCCCTTGGGTCGCGCCTCTCCAACGAAGAAACAGGTGAGATTTATGAGACTGACAGGACGTTTTTGGGTTGCTTGCCTTCTTGCAGGACTACCGCTGGCCGCTGCCGCACAGGATGTAGATAATTTGACCGCTGCCTATTCGGAAGACGGCAAGTATTTCACGGAAGATGATGTGCCGACGTACAATATTGCCGAGGATGGTACGGTGGATTGGCCGACCTATTCGGGCTTTCGTCGATACCATGCTGAATGCCATGTCTGCCACGGCCCCGAGGGCGAAGGCTCGACCTATGCCCCGGCTTTGAAGAATTCAGCGATTGATATGGACTACTACGACTTTGTGTCCGTTGTTGTGAACGGTCGCAAACGCGTGGGTGCTGCGGAAAATTCGGTGATGCCCAGTTTCGGTGAAAACCCAAACGTGATGTGCTATCTCGACGATATTTATGTATATCTCAAGGCCCGTGGCGCAGAGGTTGTGCCGCGTGGGCGACCCGGCAAAAAAGAACCGAAAAACGAAGTTATTCGAGAGGATGAAAATGCCTGTCTGGGCTAAGACCCGAGACTACCTCGCGCCATTTTTGCTGGGATTTTTCTGGCAAGCGCCGGACATGCGCAGACCTCTGACCTTGTGTCCAACAATGCCCTGAGGGTCTGCGCGGATCCGGCCAATGACCCGATGTCCAACCAGGACGGCACTGGGTATGAAAACCAGCTGGCCGAGTATGTGGGTGCCAAACTGGAACTGCCGGTGCAATATACATGGTACCCGCAGGCCACCGGGTTCATCCGAAACACGCTCAAAGCCAAGCGCTGCGATATCGTGATGGGCTACGCGCAGGGCCACGAGCTGGTGTTGAACACCAATCACTATTTCACCTCCGCCTATACGTTGATTGTGCCTCAAGACGGCCCGCTTGCGGAGGTCAGCGCGTTAAGCGACCCTGCGCTTAAAGGGCTGCGGATCGGCATCATTGCAGGCACGCCGCCCGCCGCACACATGGCGCGCAACGGGTTGATCGCCAAAGCGAAGGCTTACAATCTGGTCGTGGATCGCCGCCATGAAAGCCCGGTCTTGGATATGCTGAATGATCTGACCGCGGGTGACATTGACGCGGCTATTCTGTGGGGGCCTCTTGGCGGACCATTGGTCAAAACCGACTACCCCAACATGAAAGTCACGCCGCTGGTGCAGGAAGAGCTTCCGCCGCGCCTGTTCTTCCGGATCACGATGGGTGTGCGTCAGGGCGAAAAGGTCTGGCAACGCAAACTCAACTCGCTCATCCGACGCGGACAGGAGGACATCAACGCCATCTTGTGGCAAGCAGGCGTTCCGTTGGTCAATGATCTGGGCACCGAGGTTCTGGAGCTCTCTCAGTGATCCGTTTCAGCGCGGTAGGGGCATTCTGTCTGATGATGCAAGCCGCCGCCGCGCAAACGGTTCCAGAGCCGGAAGACTACCGCATGGATCACTACCGGGCGCCTGTCCCGGGCGCATTAGAGGGTGCCACCACCATCGGCCCCGAAGAAGCATACGCGCTCTGGGAAAAGAAAACCGCCAGTTTCGTGGACGTGTTACCGCAAGCCCCCAAACCATCAAATCTACCGGAAGGCACGATCTGGCGCGATAAACCCCGCCATTCGATCCCCGGTGCCATCTGGTTGCCCAATGTAGGCTACGGCGCAATTGCCGACGCGACGGCGGACTATTTTCGCGCTGGATTGGACGTCGTGACTGAGGGTGACATCACCCACCCGGTGGTCTTTTTCTGTCTTGAAGATTGCTGGATGAGCTGGAATGCCGCGCGCCGTGCGGTCGAATGGGGACACACGGATGTCTATTGGTTCCCGGAAGGCACGGATGGCTGGCAATTGTGGGATTATCCGCTGGAACGGGTGAAACCCGTACCGGGTCAGCCACAAGCAGGCGGCTGACCGCTTTTCGTTTTTAGTTTCAGAAACCAGCCAGTTTCTTATGAACGCTGCTTTGTGCGCCGCTGGTGTCTGTCATCGTCACATCCACCTCCTGCGTCCGGCCGGGCACCGACAGGGCAACGCGTGGGTTTTCCGACAGCGAAATCGACCCCGACAGTTCCACGTAGCCTGCGCCATCAAGCGCAATATCCACGGTTTCGATATACCGCATCGGGATAAAGAGAAGCGAGATCTGATCCATTTGCATGCCTGAATGTGACGGGTGTGAAATGTCCACGTCCATCCGGTTCAGGCCGGATTTCAGGCTGGTCAACAAGCCGGTGTCCACGCCGGGCAGGGCGGGCGTTACGGCAATGTCCATTTGGCCAAGCGAGGCAAGCGCCAGTTCCGGATCCGTGCCGGGAGGGGCCGCGCAGGCCCCCTGGCCAGAGGTTTTCACAAAGGTTTCTGTGACAAACAACCGCCCATCATCGGTTTCGGCGATGACATGCATGGGCGTCGGCCCGTTGATGCGCAGCGTGATGTCGAAGAAGAAGCTGGGTTGCGGGTCGGTCAGATCAAAAACCGCAGAGACCGGCATCGGATTTTCATCCAGCACAACCGTCACCTTGGCGATGTTCGCGCCATCCGGTGCGGTGATCTGTGCCGCGATATCCGTGCGGGCATCGTCAAAGGTCCGGTAAGGTGCATCCACGGCGACCACCCGGTTGCCATTCAGCATCATGCGTTCGCCATAGAGCTGGTACTTGACCGCGTCCCATGCCTCGTTTGATGCTTGGGCCGGCAGCGCAAATGCAAACAGCAACGCCGAAATTAGTGCAGGTAGTCTCATTATTGGTCTCCTCCGAGAAGAAATGCGCCAAAGGCCCGAGGGCCATCGCAAACCTCAATTTCTTGTAGCACAGAAAGGGTTTTTGCGTCTACGACGCTGATTGTGTTGTCAAACCAGTTGGCCACGATGATCTTTTGACCGTCAGATGTTGACTCGATGCCTTCAGGGTATTCCCCAACATCAATCTTGTCGGTGTGGCTTAGCGTTTCGAGATCAATAACGCTCAGGGTGTTTTCGTATTGGTTGGTCACAAATGCGCGGCTCGGCGTGAAGGATACGCCATAGGGTCGTTCGCCCACTGCAATGGTGGCACGAACGGCACCTGCCTCGACATCCACGATACTGATGTCATTGGACCCGACATTGCCCACAAACAACCGCCCGTCCGGCGCAAACTGCAAGCCGAAGGGGCGGGTGCCAACAGGAATTTTCAAAAGAAAGTCAAGGGTTTGCGCGTCAAACACTGATACCTGATCGGCGTTTTTGTCGGCCGATGCGACGTAGCGGCCGTCCGCCGATATTGCGATTCCCGCCGGCGCATCCCCCGTGGGCAATTCCGCGACAATTTCAAGCGTCTTTGCGGACAAAACCCACAGGCGCGCGTTGTACCAATCCGACACAAAAACCCGGTCACGATCCGCATCAAGTGCAATGCCGATAGGTCCGCCGTCCAACTCCGTTTGTGTGATAATCGCGCCGGTTTTGGCCTGCAGCATACGGATGGTCTTGCTGTCCGCGGAGACGGTGTAGACATGGCCGTTTTGGCCAACGGCAATGCCAGCGGGTTTCCCGGGTAGAGTCCAACGCGCGGTTTCAGCGCCTTTGTTCAGATCGACAACACTGAGCGCGTCGCCCGATTGGCAGGTGACAAAGGCCGTATCTGCCGTTGCCTGCGTTGCCAGCAGGCCGAGCGTCAGAAAGGCGCTATGTGCCCGCCGCACCGAAACGTTCCGTCAGCGCGTCCAGACCGGCCTGGTAGACACCCGTCACTGCGGCAATGGCGGCCGCATCATTCAGGTTTTCGGGCGGGTCATTGTTGGGGTAACCCCGGTAAAACGCGCCGCGCCATTCGATGATCGACCCGCCACCCTCGCGCGGTTTCACCGTCAGATGAGCAGAATAGTTGGTCACCGGCAGCACCTCGACCTTCACATCCGTGATCCGGTAGGAATAACTCATCTTTTCAGCGCTGTATTTGTACAAAACCTCCGCGACGGTCGGACCGCCTTCCTGACCGAGCGTCAAAAGGCGCGTGGCGTCGATATCATTGCCATTCTCACCCGTGGAGCCATGAACCGCTGGATGCCACGACATGTCCTGAAAGTTACCGATCGCGGCCCAAACCTCTTCGGGGTCTGCGGTCACTTCGGTTGTCATTGTGACTTTTTGCCGTGTGGGGCCATGAGCCAGTGCCCTTCCGGGCATCACGGCGGCGGCGGTCATTGCCAATAGAAAATCACGTTTTTGCATCATCCCTCCTTTGAGCGCTCCCGAAGCGCGGCAACCCCTGTGACACCTGAAACGCCAAAGGCAGCCAGCGCGCATGATTTTAGATAGGATAAGCAGCGACTGCCGCATGGTCCTATTCTTAAAAAATAAGAGTCGAGCTTCATGATGAGGCTGTTAGGCTTCACATAACAAGACGGCCAAAAGTATCGGTTTTCATTCAAAAAAATCGCAAGCTTAGTAAAGGCCGCGCCCGGATGCCGAGGGCGCAACACGGGAGGATCATGTGCTGAAAGGCCTATTTTCGCTTTTGGCGATCGTTATCTGGTGCGCCAGTGCCTTGCCTGCAGCTGCGATCGATGTGCGTGCGGCTGTGCTGCGGGTGGATTATCCAACGCTTCTGCCAATCTCCCGCTATGACCTGAAACCGGATGATCTGGGGTTTGCGGGTGCAGCGCTGGCCGACGAAGACAATGGGACCACGGGGAGTTTTCTGGGCCATACCTACGAAACGGTAACGGTCGCTGCGTCCCCGGAGGAGGCCGACGCGGCGCTCGAGAAACTCCTGAGTGAAGGCATTGATTTGCTTGTCGTTTTGGCCAGGGGCGAGGATGTGTTGCGCCTAACGGATCGCGCAGCATCGGCGGGGGCACTTGTGTTCAATGCGCAGGCCCCGGACGTTGCGATGCGCGATGCCGAATGCCGGGGTAACCTGTTGCACACGGCACCTTCGCACGCGATGGAAGCGGATGCGGTTGCACAATTTGCGATGTGGAAGAAATGGAATGAATGGCTTCTTGTCGGTGGCTCAAACCCCGACGATATTGCGCTGACCGAAGCCTACCGGCGCGCTGCCAAGAAATTTGGCGCAAAGATTGTGGATGATTTGACCTTCGAAGACACGGGCGGATCGCGACGCACGGACTCCGGTCACGTTTTGGTGCAACGCCAATTGCCCCTGTTTTTGCAAGATGCCGACGACCACCATGTGCTTATCGCCGCAGATGAAAACGATTATTTTGCGCGGTATCTGACCTATCATCTTTGGTTACCGCGCACGGTTATGGGCTCTGGTGGGTTGCGCCCTGTGACGTTTCACGGCGCGCATGAGGCCTGGGGTGCAACCCAGTATCACACGCGGTTCGAAGACCTGACGGGCCGCTATGCCATGGCCGAGGATTACAATGTCTGGCTCGCCCTGCGGGTTGTGGGCGAGGCTGTCACGCGGGCCAACACCGCAACACCTGAAGGCGTACGCGACTATGCGTTGTCCGACGCATTTGAGCTGGCCGCGTTCAAGGGGCAAAAGGTCACTTTCCGGGACTGGAACGGACAATTGCGTCAACCGGTGCTGCTCCATGATGGATCAATCACCGTTAGTGTCAGCCCGCAGGATGGCTATCTGCACCAAGTCTCGCCGCTCGATACATTGGGTCTTGATCGACCTGAATCCCGATGCACCGCGTTCAACTAAGGGAAAGAACTGATGAAATCCTTGTTCCTGACGACACTTCTGACGGTTTCCATGGCCGGTCCGGCACTTGCGGGCAAAGCCTTTGTTTCAAACGAGAGGGGCAATACGATCACAGTTCTCGATACGGATACCTGGGAAGTGATCACGGAATTTGCCGGAGGAAACCGCCCGCGCGGCATCACGGTAAGCCCCGACGGCACCAAGCTTTATGTCTGCGCGTCTGACGACAATATCGTCCGGGTTTTTGACACAGAAACCTACGAAGAATTACCCAGCCTTCCGTCGGGCCCGGACCCGGAATTGTTCATCATCGAACCCTCTGGCAAACGGCTCTATATCGCGAATGAAGATGACAATCTGGTCACCGTCACGGACACCGAAACCCGAACCATTCTGGCGGAAGTGCCCGTAGGTGTGGAGCCCGAAGGCATGGGAATGAGCCCGGATGCGAAATGGGTGGTTAATACATCTGAAACGACCAATATGGCGCATTTCATTTCCACCGAAGACTATCAGATCAAACACAATATTCTGGTCGATCAGCGCCCGCGGTACGCACAGTACACCGCCGACGGATCGCGCCTTTTTGTAACCTCTGAAATCGGCGGGACGGTATCCGTGATGGACATTGCCGAGGACGGAACGCCCAGTGTCGTTGGCAAGATCAGCTTTGAGGTGCCCGGCGTTTTGCCTGAATGGCTGCAGCCCGTCGGCGCCAAGGTGACATCGGATGGGAAACGTCTGTTCGTGGCACTTGGCCCTGCAAATCGGGTTGCAGTTGTGGATGCCCAGAGCCTGGAGGTTCTGGATTACATTCTGGTTGGTCAGCGGGTTTGGCAGCTTAGTTTCACGCCAGATGAAAAATACCTTCTGACGACCAACGGAAATTCGAACGATATCACTGTCATTGACGTTGCCAGCGAAAAGGCGGTGCGGTCTGTGCAGGTTGGCCAGCAGCCATGGGGCGTGGTGACCATTGAATAAGGTAAGGGAGAAATAAGGATGAAGAAGTGGATTTTAGCAGCCGCATTGGCGGGGATTGCAGCGCCGGTCAGTGCGGCCCCTCTATGCGATGACCTTGGATTTGCCGGTCTTTTGGCCAAGTGCAATCGCGGCGAGACCATCAAACTGACACTGGCGTCAGGTCAGCCCTTGGGCGAGGACGTGGTTTTGCAATCGGGGGCCTATTACAAGCTTGAGATCACGGCGGACGGCTCGGCCGAACTGGCCGTCGAAGGGCCAAGTTTCTTTCGCGCGATCTGGATGAACGAGATCGTCATCAACAAGATTGAAATTCGTCCCATGGCGATCGATTCCATCGAGTTTGACAAAGCGGGCGTGGTTGAATTGTCGTTTATCGCCATCAAGCCCGGCAGCCATACATTGCGCATTCCCGGCTCCACCGGCGGTGCGCAATCCGTCACTTTTTCCATCCAGTAATTGAGAGGTCCTGATGAAACATCTTATCGCCCTTATCCTTGCCACAACAGTCACGGCGCCCGCCTTTGCGCATGGTCACCTGGACGCGGAAACCATTGCCAAGATCGAAGCTCTTCTGGCCTCCATGGAATGCCAGATGGATCCCGACGACATTGAAGTTGAGGATGACGGGTATGAATTGGACGACGTGATCTGCAAAGGCGGCAACCAGTTCGACATCGAGCTCGACAAGGACCTGAACGAGGTCGGACGTCGGGCGGAATAGACCGGGGAGGGGCCCATGAAACCATTTTGGTGGGTCCACGTCATTGTCATTGCAATCGCGGGCCCGCTTTGGGCGGACGATGCGCCCGTTCTGCGCGCCGCGGTGCTGAAAATTGGCACGGTCAATTGGGAACTGGCCGTCATTTCCGATCAGGGCCTCGACAAAAAGCACGGCTTTAGCCTTAAAATTCAACCCTATGCCGACAATGGCGCCACCCGGATTGCCGTGGCGGGTGGCGCGGCCGACATGGCTGTGGCGGATTGGATTTGGCTGGCGCGGCAACGCGCGGCCGGAAAGGATTACACCTTTATCCCGTATTCGCGCGCCGTGGGCGGCGTGGTGGTGCCCGCCAACTCGACCAGCACAAACCTCAAGGACCTGGCGGGAGGCAAGATTGGAATTGCCGGAGGGCCGCTCGATAAATCATGGTTGATCCTGCAAGCCTACGCGCAACAGCAGTACGGTATGGACCTGATCGCGCAAACGGAACAGGTCTACGGCGCACCTCCCTTGATCTTCAAATCCGCGTTGGGCGCGGAATATGCGGGCGCGGTAAACTACTGGCACTTTCTGTCCAAAATGAAGGCTGCAGGGATGCGCGAACTGATCTCCGTAGAAGAGGCGGCGCGCGCCCTGGGGCTCGACGCGGATACGCCGCTTGTGGGCTATTACTTCAAGGAGAGTTACCTTGCGGAACATCCTGATCTGGCGCAGGCTTTCTATGATGCCAGCCGGGAAGCCAAAGACATTCTGGCCGATGATCCTGCCGCCTGGGGTGCGTTGCGGCCGCGCATGAATGCGGCCACCGAAGAGGAATTCGAACGACTGAAGGCGGATTGGATCGACGGCATCCCAGAGCGCGCGCCGATCAACGAAAAAGCTGCGGGAAAGATGTTGGCCGTGATGGTTGATGTCGGTGGTTCGGCCCTTGTCGGCGACATAACACAAATCCCGCCCGGCCTTTTTGCGGATGTGAAGTAACGCGAAATGACGGATACACGCCTCACGCCTGTGTTTTCCATTCTGGGGCTGCTGAGCCTTTGGGTCGTGGCGGCGATGTTGACAGATGACGCGCAATTGCTGCCCACGCCCTGGGCTTTGCTGCCGAAGTTTGCCCAGGAAATGGCGTCGGGTGAGTTATGGACCCATCTTGGCGCAACGATCCTGCGGGTGATCTGGGCATTTGGCCTTGCCATGACCCTTGGCGCGGCCATCGGCATGGCTATGGGGCGGTCGGCGGCGTTGAACCGGTGGCTGGACCCCTGGTTGGTTGTCTTTCTGAACCTCCCCGCCCTCGTCTTGATTGTGCTTTGCTATCTCTGGATCGGACTGACTGAAGCTGCTGCGATCATTGCCGTTACGCTGAACAAAGTGCCCAACGTCGCCACGGTTGTGCGTGAAGGTGCGCGGGCACTTGATCCTTCCTATGACGCGCTGGCGCAGGTCTATCGCATGTCGTACTGGCAACGTCTGCGTCACGTGATCTTGCCGCAACTGGCCCCCTTCATCGCGGCCGCTGCACGGTCCGGCGTGGCTGTGATTTGGAAGATCGTGCTTGTGGTCGAATTTCTGGGCCGATCTTCCGGCGTTGGCTTTCAGATTCATCTTTATTTTCAGCTTTTTGATGTGTCGATGGTGCTCGTCTACGCGGTATCCTTCATCTGCGTGATGCTGCTGGTCGAATGGGTTTTGCTGCAGCCGTGGGAGCGCCGGGTCGGGCGGTGGCGCAGCGCATGATTGATGTTGCCATCAAATCCAAACACTTCGGCGCATTGCAGGTGCTTGGCGCGGTCGAATTTTCGATCTCAGGTGGAGAAACCGTAGCACTGGTCGGCCCGTCGGGCATCGGCAAGTCCACGATCCTGCGTATCGTTGCGGGCATTGACACGGAATTCGAAGGCCGTGTTCAGCGCCCCGAGGCGTTGGCCATCGTCTTTCAGGAGCCAACCCTGTTGTTGTGGCGATCTGTGCGGGACAATTTGCGCATCGTTCATCCCAAACTGAACGCGCAACACATCGATCGCGCGCTGGATCAAGTCGGGTTGACGGGCAAATCACACGTATTTCCCGGGCAGCTTTCATTGGGACAACAAAGGCGATTGTCACTGGCCCGCGCGTTTGCCGGGCGGCCAGAGTTGCTGATCATGGATGAACCCTTCGTGTCGCTTGACCCGGAAACAGCTCACAGCATGGTGCAACTGACGGAGGCCCTAATTGCGGAGCATAAACCGGCCACTCTCTTTGTGACCCACGCGATGCAGGAAGCCGACAGGCTGGCAAATCGGGTCTTACGGCTCCGCGCAAGCGCCACTGGAGCTACGCTGGAATAGTCATTCCACGATAAATCTATGGACCCGATGGGTGACGTGGTGACGCTTAGCTGAACATGTCGGCGGTGATGCTGGCATACCACCCTTCGGATTCCAGATACGTATCCTTGCGCAGTGCGGCGGTCTCTCCGGTCTGACTGATAAACCCGTCGACGCGGGCGATCTTTTCTTCCGTCGCCTCATAGGTCGCGCCCACTTTGACGCCATCATCAGGTGCGATCAACGACCAACAGGTATTGGCAAAACGGGCGGGAAAAACCTTGGAGTCGGTCAACGCACCGCGCACGGCATTGGCGCAAACCTTGGCTTGTGAATTGGCCGAAAACCCTGATTTTGGCATGTCACCCTGTTGGCTGGCATCCCCCAGCACATGGATGTCGGGGTTGGCCTTGCTGGACATGTCTGCCGCCGTGACCGGGGCCCAATTGCCATCGGTGACGCCTGCTATTTCCGCAATCCGCCCCGCTTTCATGGCCGGAATGACGTTGCACACATCCACCGCTGTTTCTTCGCCATCAATGGTCAGGGTCATCGCGTGCGGATCAACCGAGACTGCCCCGCCGCCAAACTCTTCCCCGATCCAATCGATCATGCCGGGGTAATGCGTCGCCCAGCCATCTTCGAACAACGCCATTTTCGAAAATTTGGGCTTGGGATCAGCGATGATGATCTTGGCGGTAGGATTGGTCTGTTTCAAAAGATGCGCCACCATCGACACCCGTTCATATGGGCCGGGCGGGCACCGATACGGGTTGGGCGGGGCAACCATCGCATAGGTTCCGCCCTCTGGCATCGCCGCGACCTGAGCTCTGAGCAGTTCGGTCTGCGATCCCGCCTTGAAGGCATGTGGCATGGCATTTTGCGCTTCAATGCTCCAGCCATCAACGGCGCCGTCCACAAAATCAATGCCGGGCGACAGGATAAGCTTTTCGTAGCCAAGCGTCGCCCCACCGGCCAGCGTGACGGTGCGCGCCGCAGGATCCACATCCACCGCCCAGTCGTGGATCACGTTAATTCCGTGGTTCGCGGCAAGTTGACCGTAGGTATGGCTAATATCGTCGATGTTCTTGAAACCACCCAAATAGAGGTTCGAGAAAAAACAACTGAAATACGTGCGCGACGGCTCAACCAGTGTCACATCAATCGCGCCCTCGCTGTCCTTGGCGATGTACCGCGCGGCGGTTGCTCCCCCGGCACCCCCGCCAATGACGACAACCCGCGGCCTGCCGTGCCCGTCTGCCAACACATGCGGGGCCGCAATGGTGGCCGCGGCGCCCGTTCCTAAAAACGTCCGTCTGTTCAATCCCATGATCTCTCCCCTCGTTGCTGGTGTCAGTCGAGGCCGGCAAAATAGGCCGCGAGTGCCGCAATCTCTTCATCGTTCAATCGGCTGGCGATCATCTCCATCACAGGATGCGTGCGCCGTTTTGATCTGTAGTCGTGCAGGGCTTCGACAATTGTTTCGCGCTCCTGTCCTTTGATCACCGGTATCCCCGCTGCACCGCTGTCCAGGCTGTGGCAGGCCACACATTCCCCTGACAGATACGCGCCAAATTCGGGATCACCTTCTATCGCCAACACGTCCTGTGGCACTGAACTGTCGCTGGCAAAACTTATTGCCGGAAGTCCAGAAACCACGCTCAAAATCAAAGCCGCACGTTTCATATGTGCCACCGCGCTTGCATTTCTGAGGCCCCAACCCGGAGCGTTGACCAGTCTTTCCAATTTGACCTCGCGCCAAAACCCACACTTTAGTCGGCACTCATGGCCGCGCTCAGACCACTGTGATCTCTTTCTGCGCGGTGTAAACGGCCCCGTCTTCGTCGTGCCATGCAAAGGAAAACACGCCGGATTTGGGCACACGTGCCTGAAACTCGAAAAACGGGTTTGTCGAAATGCCAGGCTCAATCGTGACATCGACAACCGTTTCACCCTCAAAGCTGCATTCAAACCGATAGATGATGCCGCGCGGAATAGGCAGGCCAAGCGCATTCATCCGCAACCCGTTTTCCATCCGATGAGTGATCAGCGTCTTGATGGTGATGACTTCATCCGCCCGGGCGGTTTTGGGCAGCTTGATGCGTGTCTTTACCCCGTCTGCCATGCGGACCTCCTCGTGGACATCACGCGCACCCGCCAACCAGAACGTCTACATGGGCAACGGCTCTGTGTATATCGCCATTGGCCATGCGGGCCAGCGCCACGACATCTTGGGTTTGTGCCAGACGCATGCGCGTTGATAGCTGTTGCGCGGCGGATAGCGGCCCGAAATGCACATGTGTGATACGTTTGAAGGGATTGCCCGGGGCAATCAACGCAATTTCAGTAGCACCGGGTGCATTGACTGCGACAGCCACCCTGTAGCCATCTTCGGCCACGTCCGGCAAAGTGAGTTCGACACCGCCGTCTGTGATCGTCGCGTCACCTACAAACTCCGCGATGACCTCTTCGGTGCTGGGACCCACATCAGGCAGCGTATGGGTCTGAGCATGCGATGGCAGGGCCAGAAGGCATAAAGCGCCTGTACCACCCCTGATCATATCGCGTCGTTTCAGCGTCATCATACGTGCCTAATTCCCAAGTCGCAGGCCGTTGCTTTGGCTATAGCATCCTATCGTCCCTACGCGGCTCGACATATAACATCTCTGTGAGCGCAGGCATACTTTTGTCTTGTGGCGGCGCTATCCGGCACCCTTGAGGTGCCCGCACTTTGCGGGCAAGCTGCAAGACGGGGAACGAGGCGGTTGGCGGAGGCGCAGAAGGGTGAGCATGAGATGACAGGCGGTCTGATCGTACGCGATCTCAGCTTTGAATACGGGGCCAAAAAGGCGCTGGACCACGTGTCGTTCACCGTGTCTGGTGGAACATTTTGCGCGCTATTGGGCCCCAACGGTGCCGGGAAATCCACCCTGATCGCGCTACTGACCCGGCTTTTGGTTGCACCACAGGGCGACATTCACCTCGCCGGGCATGATTTGCGTGCGCACCCCCGGCGGGCGCTGGCCGATCTGGGTGTTGTGTTCCAGCAATCCACGCTCGATCTCAATCTGACGGTGCGCCAAAACCTTGCGTATTTCGCGGCGCTTCACGGCATGGCGCGCAGCGAGGTGGCTGGTCGCATCGATACGGTGCTGGACAGGTTGGACATGCGCGAACGGGCCGATGAAAAGGCAGGGGCCCTCAATGGCGGCCACCGTCGCCGGACGGAACTTGCCCGATCTTTGCTGCATGACCCTAAAGTTTTGTTGCTGGATGAGCCGACAGTGGGCCTTGATGCAGCGGCACGGCGCGCGATCACAGAACATGTGCATGCCTTGGCCGAGCAGGGTTTGTGCGTGCTGTGGACAACACACCTGACCGATGAGGTGCAGGACGCCGACCAATTGGTTGTTTTGCATCGCGGACAGATTTTGACCGAAGGAAACGCGGGGGCATTGCGAGGTGGCGATACCTTGTCGGACTGGTTCTTGTCGCAAACAAGGGACACGGCATGACCGGCTGGTGGGGCGTTGCACGCGCAATCATAGGTCGGGAATTCTTGCGGTTCGTGCACCAGCGCGAACGATTTATCGCGGCCCTTGTGCGCCCGCTGGTCTGGCTTTTGGTGTTTGCAGCCGGGTTTCGCGCAGCGTTGGGTTTGTCGATTATTCCACCCTACCAAACCTATATCACCTACGAGACCTATATCGTTCCGGGGCTGTGCGCGATGGTGCTGTTGTTCAACGGCATGCAAAGCTCGCTCAGCCTGGTTTACGACCGCGAGATGGGATCGATGCGCCTGCTGTTGACCAGTCCGTTCCCACGATGGTGGCTGCTCTTTTGCCGGCTGTTTGGCTCCACAGTGATTTCGGTGCTGCAGGTCTATGCGTTTTTGGGCATCGCCGCACTTTTCGAGATCACCATGCCGGCATGGGGCTACGTTGCCGTTTTGCCGGGTCTTTTCCTTGGCGGGTTAATGTTGGGGGCGCTTGGCCTGGTATTGTCCAGCTTTATCAAGCAATTGGAAAATTTTGCCGGGGTGATGAATTTCATCATCTTTCCCATGTTTTTCCTGTCCTCAGCGCTCTATCCGCTGTGGAAAATGGCTGAAAGCTCGCCGTTCTTGCGCGACATTTGCGCACTCAATCCGTTCACGCATGTGGTCGAATTGATCCGTTTTCTGCTCTATCTGCAGTTCAACATGGCGGCATTCCTGTGGGTGCTCCTGAGCACAATTGCGCTCGGTGCCATCGCTGTTTGGGGGTATGACCCCGCCCGTGGTCTGATGAAACGAAAGACGTGATGCCGTCTTAGGCTTCAACCTCCGCAAAGGAGACCATGCGACATTTCCAGCTCTGAATTCGATGGTTCGGATGGGACGCAACCCATTTCGCCAATTCAGGCTGAGCACCCATCATACACGCCATCGGCGTGACATTTGTGAACACCAGACTGCGCTCGTGGCAGTTTTCCGGTGCGCCTGAAAGACAGGCAATAAATAACAGCTCGATCATGTTATTTCCTTGTCAATTAATACGTTAGTCGTAGTTTGTGGTGTTGTCCATAAAATCTAAGAGCCGTAAAAATAAGGTTATCGGCTCGCTCTCGACCGGAAATCCCGTTGCAAATGGGCACCCGGCAAACCTGGATATGCCCCAACAAGCACTGGAAACCCGTGTTGTCTCTGACCCGTTCCTTGTCCCTCAAACTGCGCCTTGGTCTTGGCGCGGCCGCTTTGGGCGGGGCGACATTGCTGACGGTGGGCATCCTCTATGTGGGAATGCAACATGTGGCGAAACGTCTTGATACGGCATTGGCGTCGGAACAGCGCATGGCGCGCTACGCAACCCTGTCGACCCAGGCCGCGACCTTTCTGGTCATCGGTACGGAGGCCATCCAAACCGGCAGATCGGCGGAGGTTCGCATGGAGCGTCTGGACCCCGTTATCAACCAGATAAACGGTACATTTGTGCAGCTGCGCGAAGATGTCGAAGACGCCGTAATCGCAGCGCAGGATTTGGGGCTTGATGCCCAATCACGGTATGGGACCCAATCGCTCGGTCTGGCGCGCATGGAGGCGATGTTGCAAAACACGCTGACGGGCCTGCGCATGGATACGACCGATACCGCGCGATTGCGCGCGTATATTGATACCTTCGCCTCAAGTTTTGATCCGCTGCTGAGCCAGGCCGTCAATACGGAAGTGCTGTTTCGCAACGCCATTCTGTCGAGCATCGGAGAGTTGCGCCGGTCTTTGATTTTTGCCGCACTTGCAATCGCCGCCCTAACCATCTTGGTGGTCGCGCTGTTTTATCTCGGCCTCATCCGCCCGCAATTCATGCGCCTTGATCGATTGCGTGAGGCGGCGCACCGGATTGGCGAGGGGCATTTTGATGTGGCCTTGCCCGTAAGCCGACCCGATGAGATCGGCCAGCTTTCCAGTGAAACCAACCGCATGGCCGCCGCCCTATCCGCGCGTCAGGACGATGTGCAGGCAGAATGGGACCGTTTGAACGAAACCATTGCGCAACGCACGGAAGATTTGCGTGCGGCCAATGAAAAGCTGTCGGAAATCGATGAAAACCGCCGCCGCTTTTTTGCCGATGTCAGCCACGAGCTCCGTACACCCCTGACCGTGATTTTGATGGAGGCGCAGATCGGGCGGCAAGCTGCACCGGAGGCGGCAGAGGCGTTCAACACGATCGAAACTCGTGCTGCCCGGTTAAACCGGCGGATTGATGACTTGCTTCGTGTGGCCCGATCCGACAGCGGGCAACTGGCACTCGAGAGTAAAAGCATCCAAGTACCTGATTTAATTTCAGAAGTGGTGGCTGAGATACAGGCAGAAATCGATAATGCTGGCATGACGCTGATCACATCCACCGTGCCGGACCGGACGCTTACATGCGACCCTAATTGGGTGCGGCAAGTGTTGAGCAGCCTTTTACGCAATGCCATTCGCCATGCCCGAGAGGGGGAAAAGTCAGCCTGACCGTGGCCGTTGATGCACAAGGGATCGAACTGAACGTCATCGACAATGGCGCAGGCATTGAGCTGTCGGATCAGGACCACATTTTTGATCGCTTTGCGCAGGCCGGACCAACACAGGCCGAAGGGTTTGGTGTAGGCTTAGCACTCGCCCGTTGGGTCATCGAAGAGCAGGGCGGGGAGATCACCATCACAAGCCCTGTGCCGCGCGATGCGGCACTCGGGGCGTCACCCGGGACCAAAATCGCGGTTCGTTTTCCGAGCGGGGATGAATAGGATATCCCCATGACGTCACGTTTGCTGGTCATTGATGACGATCCGGAAATCACCTCGGCGCTTGTGCGGGGACTGACCTTGCATGGATATTCCGCAGAGGCCGAAAACCGGGCGGACCGTGCGCTCGAACGTCTCCGCACGGGCGGGTATTCAGCCGCCATCGTGGATGTCATGCTGGGCGCTGACAGCGGTCTTGATCTGGTGCGCGGCATCCGCGATGCGCAGATTACGCTGCCGATCCTGATGCTTTCGGCGCTGTCGGATGTCGAACACAGGGCGGCGGGTCTTGCAGCGGGTGCTGATGACTATGTGGTCAAGCCGTTCAACTTCGATGAATTGATTGCCCGTCTACGGGTTCAGGAGCATCGCGCCAAGGCGGAACGGCCGCAACCACCGCATCTTGATGCAGAAACACGTGTCCTCAGTTCCGCGCAGTTTTCGGTTTCATTGACGGAGCGTGAGTGCGAATTGCTGACGCTTTTGACGCAAAATGCGGGGACGGCGATGCCCCGGGGGCATATCTTTGACGCTCTTTGGTCCGGCGACGGGTCAGGTAACGAAAATGTGGTCGATGTCTACATTGGATATCTGCGGAAAAAGCTTTCGGAAGGTGAATTTCATTTCGAAATCAAAACATTGCGGAACAAAGGGTTCTGTTTGATAGGGCTGGCACCAGTGTTTGAAGCCCGCCAAACATCGACCAAAGTCTAGGCATTTCTTATAAAATAAGAGTAGCTTGCTTGACGCCCTTCTGCCAACTTAGATCGTACACACGATGCGTGACTGGAGGATTTATCATGGCATGGTCGAAACCAATCATCCGCGAAATCGAATGCGGCATGGAAATCAACATGTACGGACCTGACTTCGACGAAGAGCGCGAAGTACTGTTCTAATTGATCAGCGCGCGGGGGTAACATGACTTTCCGCGCGCAGATTCTCGGTGCCGCTGCCGGGGGTGGCCTTCCGCAATGGAATTGTGGATGCCAAAACTGCGTGCTTGCGCGGGCCGGTGACATTCCATCACAGACCCAATCATCTATTTCCGTTTCAGCGGACGGAAGCGCGTGGGCGATACTGAATGCCTCTCCCGACATTCGGTTCCAGATGTCGCAGGCCCAGTCTCTCTTCCCCCATGGCTTGCGGCAACTCCCGCTGACGTCCGTTTTGGTCACCAACGGCGACATCGACCACATCGCGGGTCTGTTGACCCTGCGCGAGATGCAACCTTTTACTCTTTTTGCGACTGAGGGCATTCACGAGGTGCTGTCTCAAAACCCCATTTTTGATGCACTCAACAGCGCTGTGGTCACGCGCACGACAATCGCACTGGAAACCGAATTCGAACTATCCCCCGGATTGACGGCCATGCTGTACCCGGTCCCCGGCAAAGTGCCTTTGTATCTCGAAGGTGAAACGGTTCAAACCGATCTGATCGGCGATCAAACTGTCGGCGTTGCACTGACGGCAGGCGGAAAAACCGCGCATTACATTCCGGGTTGTGCCATGCTGACGCCAGAACTGAACGAACGTATTTCGGGTGCGGATCTGGTGTTTTTTGATGGAACACTCTGGGCCGATAATGAAATGATCCAGGCAGGGTTGGGGCAAAAGACCGGCAAGCGGATGGGTCATATGTCCATGTCCGGTGCGGATGGTTCGATCGCTGCGTTCCATGGTCTGGATATCGGACAGAAGATTTTTGTTCACATGAACAATACCAACCCGGTCCTGCGCCCGAGCTCGGATGAACGCGCCGAAGCGGAAGCGGCGGGATGGATCATTGGACAAGACGGAATGGAGATCAGCATATGACCCAAAGCCGCACAGATTTCGAAGCGCGCCTGCGCCAGATTGGGGCGGAACGGTACCACGATCTGCACCCGTTTCATGACATATTGCACGGTGGGGGATGCTCGCCAGATCAGGTCAGGGCATGGGTGATCAACCGGTATTATTATCAGCATTCGATCCCGATGAAGGACGCAGCATTCATGTCGCGTGTCGAAGATCCGGCCCTGCGGCGGCAATGGCGGTCGCGCATCGAAGATCACGATGGCAGCGACACCAATGAAGGCGGCATCAGCCGCTGGCTGCGCTTGGCCGAAGCTGTGGGCCTCGATCCGGACTATGTCGCCTCCACGGCGGGAGTATTGCCCGCCACCAAATTTGCGGTCGATGCCTATGTCCGTTTTGTGCGGGAAAAAACCTTGCTGGAGGCGGTTGCCTCGTCCCTGACCGAGCTGTTTGCCCCGAAAATACACGCAAATCGCATTCAAGGGCTCTTGCAGAATTACGACTTTGCCGATGACAGCTCGCTGTCGTATTTCCAGAACCGGTTGAAAGAAGCACCCAAGGATGTGGCCTTTGGTCTGGCGTGGGTGCTTGACCATGCCGATACCGCCGAAAAACAAGATGCGGCAGCCGAAGCGCTGATTTTTAAAACAAATGTGCTCTGGTCACAGCTGGATGCGCTATGGGGCGCATATGTTGCCCCTGCGCGCATTCCGCCTGGCGCGTGGCAGCCCGGTGAAGGTTTGTTGCTGCAAAGGGCGTCATGATGGAAAGCGCCGACATTCCCGTTCTGCCCCGTGGGGTCCGGTTGCATTATGACAAAGTGCGCGAAAAATGGGTGCTGCTGGCGCCGGAGCGGGCGGTAACGCTGGACCCTGTTGGCCATGCAATTCTGTCGGAAGTCGACGGCACCCGAAGTTTTGGGGAGATCACCCAGATGCTGGCGCAAAAATATGACGCGTCTGCCCAGCAGATCACGCAGGACAGTGCCGGGTTTCTGGACGCATTGCGCAACCGTCGATTTCTGGATGTGTCCGCATGAATAGGGCGCCGCCCCCCATCGCCATGTTGGCGGAGTTGACGCATCGCTGTCCGCTCTCGTGTCCTTATTGCTCAAACCCTGTGGAAATGGCGCAGCAAGATGCCGAGCTTGATACACAAACCTGGATACGTGTGTTTCGGGAAGCGGCCGCCTTGGGTGTTTTGCAGTTGCACTTTTCCGGCGGCGAGCCCGCGTCCCGACGTGATCTGGTTGAGATGGTTGCCGCAGCCCGAGATGCCGGGCTTTATACGAACCTGATCACCTCCGGCATTGGCCTGACCGAGCGACGTCTGAAGGAGCTTGATGCAGCGGGTCTGGATCACGTGCAATTGTCTTTACAGGGCACTAATCCTGAAATGGCAGATGAAATTGGCGGGTATAACGGTGGCTTTAAGCGAAAGATGCAGGTCGCTGAATGGATTGGGGAAATTGGCTTTCCCTTGACGCTGAATGCGGTTTTGCACCGCCGCAATCTGCACCAACTGCCCCGTGCAATTGAAATGGCGCAGGAAATGGGCGCGCGGCGGATCGAAGTAGCTACCGTTCAATTCCATGGCTGGGCGCTTAAGAACCGCGATGCGCTGATGCCAACGCGAGAGCAGGCGCAGGAAGCCACGCGCATTGTGGCCGAGGCCCGTGCTGCGCTCAAAGGGACGTTGGTGATTGATTACGTGCCTGCCGACTACCACGAAGATTTCCCCAAGCGCTGTATGGGCGGGTGGGGAAGCTCTGGCCTGAATGTGGCGCCCGATGGTCAGGTATTGCCCTGTCACGCGGCGCAATCCATCCCGCATTTGAAATTTGACCGGGTGCAGGACAAGGGTTTGTCAGACATCTGGTACAACGGTGCGGCGTTCAATGCCTATCGCGGAACTGATTGGATGGCCGAGCCATGTCGGAGCTGCGATCGCAAGGAGATCGATTTTGGCGGGTGCCGGTGTCAGGCCATGGCGATCGTGGGTGAGGCGTCTGCAACAGATCCGGTTTGCGTCAAATCTCCCCATCACGGCAGGTTGCAACAGCAGGCCGATGCCCACGCGGCGCAGGATGACGCGGAATTGACCTACAGGGTGTCGCCCGGCAAAAGCGCGCAACTGGCGGACTAAGAGTGCAGGTGGCGGAGGAGGTGGGATTCGAACCCACGGTAGACTTTCACCTACGTCGGTTTTCAAGACCGGTGCATTCGACCACTCTGCCACTCCTCCGACGCGTTCTTCCCTAAACAAACAGATTTGATTCTGAAAGACGTTGTTTTCTGTGGAAAATCGCCGAGCCTTAATGTGCGGACTTTTATTGTAGGCGACAACTCGCTAGACTGCGCTTGCAGGGCCGGAAAAGCCGTCAGAGCAAAAGGCCGGACTGAACCGGGGAACAGCGCTAACAGGCGCGACTACAGGCAAGGGGCGAGGCATGAATTTACAATGCACAAGCGGCACATCCAATTGGCGCCGGGCAGCATTGGCTGGTGCCAGCATATTACTGCTGGCGGGATGTGAAGAAGGGGCGACATTCAACCCCTTTAAGAATTTGAACCTAAACAAAAAACCGGCGGAAGCGGCGGAAACAAGCGCGGATGCTTCGGTCAAACTTGTTGAACGTGATGTTGAAGCACCGGAGGTGTTTCAGGTCACAGATCAGGGTCTCTGGGATGGCAGACCATCTTTGGGCGGCGTTTGGGTGGCACATCCTGATGTGGTCGAACCGGAACGGGTGATTATCAGAAACAATGACAATTCGAAATTTGTCATCGGCGCGCTTTTCCGGCGCGAGCGGGCCAATCCGGGCCCATCTTTGCAGGTCTCGTCGGACGCAGCTGCGGCACTTGGCCTTTTGGCCGGATCACCCGCCGCGCTGAACGTCACAGCATTGCGCCGTGAAAAAGCCCCTGATCCAGAGGCAGCACCTGCGCCTACTGTTGATCCTGAGGCGCCCGAAGATGTGGAAGTGAGCACGCTCGATCCTGTTGCAGGTGCCGCTGCCGCCCTTGATGGCACCGACGGTACCGCCGAGGCGGCAAGCGAGCCGTTGCCCGAGCCCGCAGCAGAGGTTGCTGCAGCACCCGCCGCGGCACCGCAGTCGAATTCATCGCTGGAGAAACCTTTCCTGCAGATCGGTATTTTCAGCGTAGAGCAGAACGCCAATAACACAGCCGCCGCCATGCGGCAGGCGGGTATGGTGCCCACGGTGCTTGAACAAAGCTCGCAAGGAAAGAAATTCTGGCGTGTGATTGTCGGCCCGGCGGCAACCAAGGCCGAGCGCAGCACTCTGCTGTCGAAGATCAAGGGCGTCGGGTTTGACGACGCTTACCCTGTAACCAACTAAAAGCACGCGTCATGAACCGTTTTCTTCGCTTTCTTGCCCCGACGTTGATCTTGGTGACTACAACACTGCCTGCCGCAGCGTTTGATACACAGGCCAAAGCCGCGTTTGTCACCGACATTACCACCGGTACGATCTTGTTGAACAAAAACGCGGATACGCCCTTGCCGCCCGCGTCCATGTCCAAACTGATGACACTTTACGTGGCGTTCGAGGCGATCCGCGAAGGGCGCCTGTCGATGGAAGAACGGTTGCCGGTGTCGACCCATGCGATGAGCTATGGGGGATCCACCATGTTCCTCGATACAACCGACAAAGTGCGCGTCGATGATCTGCTGCGCGGAATCATCGTGCTGTCGGGCAACGACGCCTGTGCGGTGATTGCCGAAGCGCTGAGCCCGGATGGCACCGAAGCCGGGTTTGCACGCTTCATGACACAACGTGCGCAACAGATGGGCATGACAAATTCGACTTTCCTGAATTCCAACGGCTGGCCCGCGCCGGGACACGCGATGAGCATGCGTGATCTGGCCTTGCTGGCCACGCGGCTGATCGAGGATTTCCCCGAATTCTACCCGATGTTCGCTGAAACCGAGTTTGAATTTGACGGACGCGCGCCCAAGAACACGCAAAACCGTAACCCCTTGCTCAAGCTTGGCATTGGGGCGGATGGTCTGAAAACGGGCCACACTGTCAAAGCGGGCTACGGATTGGTCGGATCGGCCAAACAGGGGGACCGACGCGTTGTGTTTGTTGTTTCAGGTCTGCCCAGCATCAAGACGCGGGCCGAAGAAAGCTCGGCCATTGTGAACTGGGCCTTTCGCCAATTTGTCGAAAAATCCGTCGTCAAAGCCGGCACGCAGGTTGCCACGGCCGACGTCTGGATGGGCAGTACAAATGCGGTAGGTCTGACCGTGTCTGAAGACGTGGTGACACTGGTACCCGTGTTGGGGTCGAGCGATCTCAAGGCCGAAGTGGTCTATACCGGACCGATCAAGGCACCGATTGCCGCGGGTGATGAGCTGGCGGAGCTGGTGTTTGCGCCGGAAGGATTGCCGGAAACGCGGGTCAAACTTGTTGCCACGGTGGACGTGCCGAAAGGTGGCTTTCTTGCGCGACTGCGGACCGTGTCCGGGTTGTTACTGACGCGGCTGCAACAGGGGCCCGAGGGCGCGCTTTGAGCGGGCAGGGACGGTTTATCACATTCGAAGGGATCGACGGTTCGGGTAAATCCACCCAGGCGCGTCTCTTGGCGGATCACCTGCGCGGGCAAGGTCACGATGTGGTTCTGACGCGTGAACCGGGTGGCAGCCCCGGCGCCGAAGACATCCGCAAACTTGTGCTGGAAGGCGACGCAGACAAATGGTCGGCGGAAACGGAATTGCTGTTGTTCACGGCCGCGCGCCGGGATCATCTGGAACGCACAATCGCTCCTTCCGTTGCGGCGGGAAAGATCGTAATTAGCGACCGTTTTGCTGACAGTACGCGCATGTATCAGGGTTTGGGACGTGCTGATTTGCGTGGTCTGGTCGACGAATTGCACAGGCTGATGATCGGTCGCGAGCCAGATCTGACAGTGCTGGTGGATATGGATCCGGAAACTGGTTTGAAACGTGCTTTGTCGCGCGGGGATGGCGAGGAACGGTTCGAATCCTTTGGCGCAGAGATGCAGCGACGCATGCGCGACGGGTTTCTGGAATTGTCGCGGGAATTTCCTGACCGTTTCGTGGTGATTGAGGGTGGGCAGGCGGTTGAGGATGTGGCCGCAGACGTTCAAAACGCTGTTGCAGGACGTTTGTGATGGCAGATGATGCTCTTCCTGAACCTGATAGGGTTGAGGGCGCGCCGCATCCGCGCGAAACCGCGCAACTGATCGGCCAAACGGGGCCTGAAACCACATTCCTCGAGACATTCAACGCGGGTCGGTTGCATCACGGGTGGCTTATCACCGGGCCACGCGGTGTGGGCAAGGCCACGCTGGCCTGGCGCATCGCCCGGTTCCTTCTGGCGACCCCGGATGCAGAAGAGGGCGGGCTCTTTGGCGACGTCGCTGCCGTGCCTGAAACACTGGACATCCCGCCAGACCATCCCGTCGCACGCAGGTTATTGGCGGGCTCTGATCCCGGGTTGTTTCACATCACCCGGACGCCCAACGAAAAGACCGGTCGTATGCGCGACATGATTGTTGCTGACGATGTGCGCCGTCTGAACCAGTTTCTGCAACTCAGCGCGACGGATGGCGGGCGACGTGTGGTGATCCTGGATTGCGCGGATGAGATGAACGTTCAGGCCGCAAATGCCCTTCTGAAGATGCTCGAAGAACCACCCGCGCGAACAGTTCTGCTGCTCGTCAGTCATCAACCCTCGCGCCTCTTGCCGACAATCCGGTCACGATGCCGCGAATTGCGTCTGGCGCCGCTGAACGCCGCAGATATGGCGCAGGCCCTGGCGCAAGCGGATGTCGATGCACCCGAAGACGCGGCGGCGCTGGCCGAGTTATCAGGTGGCTCCGTTGGTGAGGCGGTGCGGTTGATCAATTTGGGTGGGTTGAAAATCTATGCCGAATTGGTGGCGATTGTCGCGTCCTTGCCGCGCCTGGATCGTGCCCGTGCCTTGAAACTGGCCGAGGCTGCCGCGACACGGGGCGCGGAAAACAGGCTCGATCTACTGCTCGGCCTGACGGATCTTCTGCTGGCCCGGTTGGCGCGCAGCGGGGCCGCAGGTGCCACCCCCGAGGTGCAGGCCGCGCCGGGAGAGAAAGATATGCTCGCACGCTTGTCTGCTACTCCGTCGCAGGGCCGCGCTTGGGCAGAATGCGCGCAAGAGATCAGCGCACGTGCCCGGCACGGCCGATCGGTCAACCTTGACCCTGCCGCGCTCGTCCTAGATACGGTGTTCAAGATACAGCAAACCGCCGCGGGATAATCTCGCCAAGGGCCCCGATCATGACAGACCAAATCCAGATCACTGACAGTCATTGCCACCTGGATTTTCCCGATTTCGACGGGGAGAGAGATGCAATGATTGAGCGGGCGGTCACCGGCGGCGTAACCCGTATGGTCACCATTTGCACCAAGCTGCGGCTGGAGCCTCAGGTGCGGGCAATTGCTGAACGTTATGCGCCTGTCTTTTACGCGGCTGGCACCCATCCCATGAGCGCAGCGGATGAACCATTGGCAAGTGTGGATGAGTTGATTTTGCTGTCCAAGCACCCAAAGTTTGTGGGTATTGGTGAATCCGGTCTCGACTATCACTACACCTCTGAAAGTGCTGAAATTCAACAGAAATCTTTGCGAATTCATATCGAGGCTGCACGCCAGACCGGCCTGCCTCTGATCATTCATGCGCGCGCTGCTGATGACGATATGGCCCGCATCCTGACCGAAGAATTTCACAACGGCGCGTACACCTGCGTGATGCATTGTTTTTCGTCAAGCGCGGCCCTTGCCAAGGCGGCCCTTGATCTGGGATTTTACCTGTCGATGTCGGGCATTGCGGCGTTTCCCAAAAGCCAGGAACTGCGTGACATTTTTGCGTGCGCCCCGGTTGACCGCATTCTTGTAGAAACTGATGCGCCCTATCTTGCGCCGCCGCCACACCGGGGCAAACGCAACGAGCCGGCGTACACGCTTTACACGGCCCAGGTGGGCGCCGATGTTTTCGGCATGGAATGGCCTGATTTTGCCGCCCAGACGCAAGCCAATTTCGACCGGTTATTCTGGAAGGCGGCGGCCTGATGGCAGAGCTACGCTTCACCATTCTGGGCAGCGGATCATCTGGCGGCGTGCCGCGGCTTGGCGGGCATTGGGGCGATTGCGACCCTACCAATCCGCGCAATATGCGACGCCGCTGTTCGATGCTGGTGGAGCGTGAAACCGCCGGCGGCACTACGCGCGTGCTGATCGACACGTCACCTGATCTGCGCATGCAATTGCTGGATGCGGGCATCGGTGAGCTGGATGCGGTTGTCTATACCCATGCCCATGCGGATCACGTGCACGGGCTGGACGATCTGCGCATGATCGTTTTCAACATGAAACGTCGTTTGCCCGTCTGGGCCGATGGGGCCACGCAGGACGCACTTTTTTCGCGCTTTGGTTATGCCTTTGTGCAGCCCGAAGGCTCACCTTATCCGCCGATCCTTGACATGCACACGATCAGTGGTGACGTGGTGATTGACGGGGCCGGAGGTACGATCACGCTGGAGCCGTTCAAAGTCGGCCACGGTTCGATCGACGCGCTTGGTTTCAAGGTGGCAGGGCTTGCCTATCTGCCGGATGTGGCAACGATCCCCGAGGATGTCTGGCCCGTGCTTGAAAATCTTGAGTGCTGGGTGCTCGACGCGCTGCGCCGCACGCCGCATCCCACGCATTCGCATTTCGAACAATCCGTTGAATGGATGAAACGCGCGCGCCCGAAACAGGGTGTGCTGACCAATATGCATATCGACCTCGATTATCAGGCCGTTATTGACGAGACGCCCGATTGGATCACCGCTGCCTATGACGGCATGGTGATCCGGTTCACGGTCTGATCCTTCATGCAGGCTCTGCTGGATGTCATTCTGCCGGTCTTTGTTGTGACCGGATTTGGGTATCTGGCGGTCTGGCGCGGGTGGTTTTCCGATGCGGGTGTCGATGGGTTGATGAATTTCACCCAGAAGTTTGCCATTCCCAGTCTCCTCTTCACCGCCATCGCGCGCCTTGATCTGGGTCAAAGCTTTGACTGGCGGCTATTGATCAGTTTCTATACCGGCGCCATGGCAGGCTTCCTGCTGGGCTTTCTGGGCGCACGATATGTGTTCGGGCGGAGTTGGGAGGATGCGGTAGCTATCGGATTTTGCTGCCTTTTTTCCAATACCGTCCTGCTGGGCCTGCCCCTGACGGAACGCGCCTATGGCGCGGATGCACTAAGCGTCAATTACGCCATCATCGCACTGCATTCCCCCTTTTGTTACGGCGTCGGCATCACCGCAATGGAGATCACGCGCGCGCGCGGCTCTTCCGGTCTGGCGCTCACGGGCAAGGTACTCAAGGCGATGTTTTCGAACGCCCTGATTGTCGGCATCGCCCTTGGTTTTGCCGTTAATCTCACCGGCATCACATTGCCGGGTGTTCTCAATGACGGGCTGGATCTGCTGGTTCGCGCGGCCTTGCCTGCGGCGCTATTCGGTCTCGGTGGTGTGTTGGTGCGTTACCGGCCCGAGGGTGATTTGCGCGTCATCCTCTTTGTCTGTGCCATTGCCCTTGTGGTTCACCCGCTGATCACCCGCGGTCTGGTGGCCAGCTTTGCCCTGCCGGTCGAGGTGGTCCGCGCCTCAGTCCTGACGGCGGCCATGGCGCCGGGCATCAACACCTATATCTTTGCCAACATGTACGGGGCGGCACGACGCGTCGCGGCGTCCAGCGTGCTGATTGGCACCGCGCTGTCGATCCTGACTGTTTGGGTGTGGCTGGGGCTCTTGCCCTAATCCGACTTGGGGGTGCCCCGCCGGTGAATGCATTCCCGTTGGCGTAATCACAGGGCGCTTCCTGCATTTCCAGATGAAGGCCGGACCCGCTGTAAGGATGCGCGAGGGCAAGCTCCTCATCGACCTCGATGCCAAGGCCGGGTGTTTCGGGGGGCGTGATAAATCCGTCCTCCACCCGGATTGAATTCTTGATCAATGCAGCGTGGAACGGCGTGTCGATCGTTTCGGCCATCAGGAGGTTTGGAATGGACGCACCGAAATGGATATTGGCGGCCCATTCAATAGGGCCCGCATAAAGATGCGGCGCCATCTGCGCGTTATAAACCTCGGCCATGGCAGCGACTTTTTTCATCTCCCAGATACCACCCGCACGGCCCAAGGCCGGTTGCAGGATCGTGGCAGCACCGGCGCGCAGAATAGGTGCAAATTCCGCCTTGGTGGTCAGCCGCTCTCCGGTGGCAACCGGGATAGATACGGCGCTGGCCACTTTGGCCATTTCGGCTACGTTATCCGGGGGGATGGGTTCTTCGAACCAAAGCGGTGCATAAGGCTCCAGCGCCTTGCCAAGCCGGATGGCACCCGCCGTGGTAAATTGCCCATGGGTGCCAAACAGCAGGTCGGCCTTGGTGCCAACGGCGTCGCGGATCGCCTTGCAGAAGGCCACCGAGAGGTCGATATCGCCCATCGTGGGCATGTGCCCGCCACGCATCGTGTAAGGGCCCGCCGGGTCGAACTTGACCGCGGTGTAGCCCAGATCAACCATCGCCGATGCCGTTTCTGCCGCCATGTCTGGCGATGTCCAAAAGGCGTTGATGTCGTGATGGGGCAGGGGATAGAGGTATGTGTAAGCCCGGATGCGGTCATTCATCCGACCCCCGAGCAGCGCCCAAACCGGCCTTTCCCGTGCCTTCCCCAGAATATCCCAACAGGCAATCTCTAAGCCCGAAAACGCGCCCATAACCGTCAGATCAGGCCGCTGCGTGAAGCCGGAGGAATAGGCGCGGCGGAACATAAGTTCAATGCTTTCAGGGTTTTCGCCCTGCATGTGCCGCTCAAAAACGTCTCCGATCACGGCTTTCATCGCCTCCGGCCCGATGGATGAGGCGTAGCACTCCCCCATCCCGTGACGCCGCCATCCGTGGTCAGTTTGACCAAAATCCAATACCGCCCGCCCCAGCCGGGGGCAGGGGGCGCGGTGACGATGATATCGAGATCTTGAAGGCGCATGTTTTGGCTCCCTGCGTCCTAGAACAGGATCACGTTGCGACGTGCACTGCCGGATTTCGTGTCTTCAATGGCCTCATTGATCTGCTCCAGGCTCCAGCGGTTCGAGATCAGCTCATCCAGTTTCAACCGGCCTTGCGCGTACATGTCGATCATCCACGGAATATCGCGCCGGATGACCGTGTCGCCCATTTTTGAGCCGACCATGCCCTGTCCGGTGGCGGCAAAATTGACTGGCTCATAATGCGATTCCGCGCCGGAATGCGGCATGCCCACCATGATCACCTTGCCACCGCCACCAAGGTACCGCGGTGCCTGATCATAAGCCGGTATCGCCCCCACGGTCACGATCACCGCATCGGCCCCACGTCCCATGGCCTGCTTCGCGGCGCGCCAGGGTTTGTCCGTTGTGGCCAGGACGCCATCTGTCGCACCAAATTCAATGGCTGTGTCCAGCTTGTCCTCGCTCATGTCTACGGCCAAGATCCGGCGGGCACCGGCAATGCGCGCGCCCTGAATGGCGTTGAGGCCGACGCCGCCTGCGCCGATCACAACCACGTCCTGACCGGCGCGCAGACCAGCGGCATTGACCACGGCACCCACGCCGGTGATCACGCCGCAGGACAACAGACTGGCCGTGTCCATCGACAGATCTTCGGGGATTTTCACCACCTGGCTTTGATCGACTACGACCTTTTCAGCAAAGGCACCGCAGGCCATGGCCTGATGCAATTTCCTACCATCCGCCGTGTTAAGCGGACCCAGATCGCCGTCATATGGCGTTTCGCATGCGGTGGGTTTGCCTGCGCCGCAGGTGGGGCATTGTCCGCAGGCCCGGATCAGGGTCACCACCACAGGATCACCCTGTGATACGCCTGTCACGCCCGGGCCAACCGCGCTGATCCGGCCCGCCGCTTCGTGCCCATAGACCGCTGGCAAAGATCCGCCCCATCCGCCTTCGGCAAAGATGATATCGGAATGACAGATCGCAACGGCGTGCAGATCAACCTGAACTTCGCCGGTGCCGGGTGCGCGCAATTGTACGTCTTCGATCACAAGTGGCTTGCCAAATTCGTGGCAGACCGCGGCCTTGATTTTTTGCATGTGTTAACCTCGTGCAGACCCCACACCGGGCGTATCTGCACAGCCTGACCCGGATCTCGCGCCGGGTTGCAATGCGGAATGCGACCTAGCCGGGTCGGCTTTGAGCCGGGGCGCGGCGGCAGTAGAGAAAGAGGAGTAATCCCGCAGATGCCAGCGCGAATGACGCCAGAAAGGGCGCGCCGGGCATAAAGATGCCAGCATCGGGCGCCGTGGCCGCCGCGAAGACGCCCGTCATCAACAACGGAGAGACGATCAGCGCCAGTGCATTCACGCTGGTGATGATGCCTTGTAACTCGCCTTGGGCATCCGCGGAAATCTGACGTGACATCTGCGATTGCAGGGCGGGTGCCGCCATCGCAGCCAGTGCTGCTATGGGTGTGAAGCAGAGCGCGAGGATGCCGTTGGTGACAAAGGCCAGCAACACAAAGGACAGAAGGGCGCATCCAAAGCCCGCGATAATGGTGCGCATCTCTCCCAGCCTGGCGAGAACCACACGGATCAATCCGCCCTGAACAACGGCCATCGAAATACCGAAGGCAGCAAGCGAGAGGCCGACCATACGTGTGTCCCAATCAAAACTGGCTTGGGTGTAATACGCCCAGATCGCGGGATAGACATTGAAGGAAAGCTGATACAGAAAATAGACCGTCAGCAATTTACCGAGGCCAGGCAGGGTGGCGATATTTTTGAGCGCGCCCAACGGGTTGGCGCGTTTCAGGTCAAAGGGCCGCCGAATTTGATCGGTGACGGTTTCAGGCAGGATGAACCATCCGAATATGAAATTTGCCGCGGCCAGTCCGGCAGCAGCGTAGAACGGTGCGCGGGTGCCCAAATCACCCAAGACCCCGCCGATCAAAGGCCCTAGAATAAAACCAACACCAAAGGCGGCACTGACTAGCCCAAACTGCGCACCGCGTTTTTCAGGCGGCGTTGTATCGGCCATGAAAGCGGCGGCGGTGGATTGCGTGGCGGCCGTGATGCCACCCACGATCCGCACGATCAGAAGGAGCCAGATGGACCCGGCAAGCGCCATTACCAGATAGTCCAGCGTCATGACAAAAAGGGACGTCAGCAGAATAGGCCTTCTGCCAAACCTGTCGGAGAGATTACCAATCACCGGTCCGAACAGGAACTGCATCACGGCGAAACAGGTCGACATGATACCACCCCAAAGTGCCGCATCCGCCAGTGAGCCCGCGCCAACCTCAAGCAAGAGGTTTGGCATGACCGGAATGATCAGGCCAATGCCCATGGCGTTGATCACCAATGTAATCAGGATGAAGATCGTGGGCAGGTTACGCTGCATGATCCAACCGATCCCCTAGTCCGGATCCGCGGGAATATGCCCGGTTTTGCGCAGGAATTCGGTCAGCACGGCGGCATATTCTTTGGGTTGATCAACACAGGGCAAGTGTCCGCCCTTGCGGATCAAATGGAACTGCGAACCGGGGATCAGGTCGATCGTTTCGCGCACCAGATCTGGCGGGGTGGACCCGTCGTCTGATCCCGCAATGCCCAGGGCGGGCAGGCGCAAACCACTGGTTGGTGTGTAAAAATCCGTGCCGGAGATCGCGGACATACAGCTGATGAACCCTTCAGCGCGCTGTTCGGTCATCATGTCCCGCCAGAATTGCAATTCGTCACTGGCGCGAAAAGCGGGGCCAAACCACCGTTCCATCGTGGGGTTCGCCAGCGCTTCGATGCCACCGGCACGTACGGCGGCAATCCGGTCTGCCCACATATCGGGCTGGCCAATTTTGGCGGCTGTGTTCGACAGGATCAGTGCACGCATCAGATCAAGCCGTTTGATCGCCAGGCCCTGTGCAACCAGACCGCCAATCGACAGTCCAACAAAGGCGCATTCACGCACCTTCAATGCTTCCAATACCTGTTCCGCATCGTGCACCAGTTGACCCATCGTGTAGGGGCCGGGTGGGCAATCAGACATGCCATGGCCGCGCATGTCATACCGGATGATCCGCAAACCGGGGGGCAACAACGGCACAACCTTGTCCCACAGCCGTAAATCCGTGCCGAGCGAATTGGCGAAAACCAGTGGCGCGCCATGTGGGTCACCATCTTCGCGAACTTCAAGCCGCACATCCCCGAGATCGAGCAACGCCATCAGCGCAGACTCATATGGGCAACGATCTGACCGTGATCAGACGCGAGTTTGTTATACGGCGCTTCGGGGTGGGAGCCATCGGTCAGATGGTCGTTGAAAACGCTGAAATAGGTCATATCGCCCAAACGATCCGGATTGTCGGGGTGGAAATGCCGCGACAGAAAAAGCTGGTCGATGGATTCGTAAACGCCACCAAAAGCAGACGTGTAGACCATGTCACGCAGGGATTTCCGAACAAACAGTTTTTCGGCCGAATGCAGGCGAACCGTTTCGATGTCGTCGGTGATCTGGGCGCTCTGTTCTTCTGAGTACCGATCATTTTTGGCCTTGGCATCATGGCGCAGCATCCAGGCGTAGTTCTTGAACGGAACCTCGCCGGCGATGATTTCGGAGCTGACGGCGTGTTCGCCATCGTTGAAATCGCCCATGACCATCACCGGGTTACCGGCCTTGATCTCCGTAACGATCTCGCGGCGCAGAACCCAGGCTTCGGCCATGCGGCGCACTGCGGCGCGCAGGCTGCCCAAGGCCCGGCCAACGGGATCGTATTTCGTCAAATCCTCTTCCGGTGCAAAATCCGCACCTGCGGGCTTAAGGTGTTCGCCCAATTTGGATTTGAGGTGGCAATTGAACACGGTGATGACGCGCTCGCCGATCCGAATTCGCGCCTTGAGGATGGGCCGGGAGAGCCGTTGCAGCCTGTAAAATCCGGCTTCCTGCGCGCCGTCCAGCCCCCGAAGCGGTTGAAACGGGATGGTAAAGGGCTCTGGCAGGTCCTGTATGATTTCGGGCGTGCCTTCAAAACCGAACCGCGACAACAGCGCCAATCCCGGTCGACGTTGCCCCGGCATGCCACCATCCGCGCTGTTGGGGGCAAAGGCGATTGCGGCATCCGAGTAAGGCTCTACCGCGAGTTTGCGAAAGATCACTTTGCGTCGGTAACTTTTGGACTTGTCGGGCAATGTAGCGGCATTCAACACCTCTGCACGCCGGTTGGTTTCCTCCACGACGCTTCGCAGTGCATCTTCTTCAAAGATTTCCTGAAAGCCTACAATGTCTGCGTCCATGGTCAGAAGCTGGTTGGCCATCCAGTCCTCTTTCCAGGCGTATTCCTCGGGCGTGTAGGTCTGGAATTCGTAGTATTCCTTGTCTGGCCCAATCAGGTTTTTGACGTTGAAACTGGCGATTGTGAACTCGGTCATACATCGTTCCCGTATTTTGAAAGGGCGGTCTGAAACACATCCGCATCCACATTGCCGCCGGAAATGGTGACAAGTACCGTGTCACCTTCGATCTGGTCTTTGTGAAACAGGGCGGCGGCCAGTGCGGCGGCACCACCGGGTTCCGCCACGGTTTTCAAGCGTGCCCAGGCAACCGCCATGGCATGCAGGCATTCGTCTTCACTGACCGCCAGACCGGGGCCGCAAAGATGCTTGAGGATCGGGAATGTGATTTGGCCCGGCGACGGCGTCAGGATCGCATCGCAGATATTGCCAGATTGTTGGTTGTTGGTCTCGATATGGCCGGACTTGAGCGAGCGGGTCACGTCGTCAAACCCTTGCGGCTCGACAGGACGCACACGCAATCCCGGCGCCTCGGCCTCGCACGCCAGTGCAATGCCCGAGGTCAGCCCACCGCCGCCACAACACACCAGAAGGTCCGCATCCGTTATGCCAAGCGCATGTGCATCCTCAGCAATCTCGAGCCCCGTGGTGCCTTGGCCTGCGATCACTTGTGGTTCGTCATATGGCTTGATCAGGGTCAGCCCGCGCGCGGCGGACAAAGCGTCCCCTACTGCCTCGCGACTTTCCCCGCCAACGCGATCATAGAGCACAACCTCCGCCCCAAGTGCGCGGGTGTTTTCGATCTTCATTTGAGGCGCGTCGGCGGGCATGATGATCACAGCGGGCACATCAAATTCGCGCGCGGCCAAGGCCACGCCTTGCGCGTGGTTGCCGCTGGAAAATGCAATGACACCGCGCGCGCGGGTTTCGTCGTCCAATGCCGACACGGCAGATCGACCACCGCGGTATTTGAAGCTGCCTGTGTGTTGCAGGCATTCGGGCTTGATGAACACGCGCCGTCCCGCGATCTCGTCGATAAACGGCGAATGGAGCAAAGGGGTACGCCGCGCGTGGCCATGCAATCGTTGCGCCGCCGCGCGGATCATGGAGATATCGGTCATTGTACCTGTTCCAAAAGGTCTGTGATGGCACTCAAGGCCTCGGCCTCGTCCAAGAACGGCACATGACCCCGGTCCGGTACGGTCGTGGAAATCATGCCGGGGTGTCTTTTGGCCATCTCTGCCTGTGTTTCGGCGGTGAGCAAATCGGAATTGGCCCCCCGGATCGACGCCAGCGGCAGCCCGTTCAACGCATCGAATAACAGCCACAAATCTGGCGCTTCTCCCGCGCCAGCCTGCCCGACAAGCGCGTCGCGCAACCGGGCATCATACCGCAGCGCCAGCGTGTTCTTACCCTGTTCGGCCCACATGAATTCGGCCTGAACCAACCACCGGTTCAGTGTCACATTCGGAAACGCGTCCGCATAAACGGCCTTCAACCCGTCCGCTGCCTCGGCATAGGTCGCAAAATTCGGTTCTTTGCCGACGTAATCCATGATCCGCTCCAGCCCGCCGGGTGCAACCACGGGGCCGATGTCGTTGAGGATAACGCCGCCAAGCCGGTCTTTGTGCAAATGGGCCAGCACCATGGCGATCAAGCCGCCCCGCGACGTCCCCATCAGTGTGACTTTGTTCAGTCCAAGGTGATCCAATAATTCAATCGCATCCTGAGCCTCCTGCAGGATGGAATATGTCATGAAATCAGTGGCATAATCTGATTTTCCCCGGCCGCGGTAATCCATGCGGATCAGGCGCGTGTGGGTCATATGAGGTACCAGAAAATCGAAATCGCGCAGATTGCGCGTAAGGCCCGCCAAGCACAGAACCGGCGTGCCCTTTCCGACATCCTCATAGTAGAGCGTCAGCCCGTCAGAGGTTTGAAAAGTGCTCATCCCTTGCTGCTCGCCAAATCCGGGATGCCGGTCAGATCACTTAGGACATGATGCGGTTTTGCGGGCAACCGATCCATCGGATCACCGGCGCGATTGACCCATGCGGTGATAAATCCATAGCCCGCAGCGGCCGCGGCATCCCAGCCATTTGAAGAGACAAAGAGCACCTCGTCGCGCGCGCAGCCAAAGCGCTGTCCCACAAGGTCATAGACGACATCAGCAGGTTTGAAGATGCCCACGCTTTCGACCGATAGCACATCATCGAGAACGTCCCCAATGCCCGCGGATTGAACAGCACCGTCCAGCATGGGGGGCGAGCCGTTCGAAAGGATCGCTGTGTTCATTCCGGCGGCTTTCAGGGCAGACAGCATCGCGGGAACCTCGGCATAGGCCTCAAGCTCCCAATAGAGCTGCAGCAGACGTTCTCGTAACTCTGGGTCTTCCCCATGACCGTTGGCTTCCAGAGCCCAATCCAGGCCGTCCTGCGTTACCTGCCAAAACTCCGTATGTGTGCCCATGACCGCCCGCAGCCACGTATATTGCAACTGCTTTAACCGCCAATGCTCGGCGATCTGCGGCCAGTCTTTTGCAAAGGCTTCTCGGCCCGGTTCTGCCGCGGCATGGCGCGCCGCTGCTGCCACGTCGAATAGCGTTCCATAGGCATCAAAAACACAAGTTGTGATGGTCAAAACGGCCTCCCGGTCCACGTCAGCGCCAGACTGGCATGGAAGATGAAGGAGGGAAAGGCGCAATCTGTGCCCTCGCGTCGCGGGCCAGCCGCAATTTGCAATCGGTCAAGGGAGCAGGTAGCGTATTGCAAAATTCGCCCAAGCACCCCGCGCCAAACCGTGCGGCCTTGCAAATTCACGCAGCCATTTGCACCCCGTGCAAAGCCGCACACTCCCACGATTGGAATATCAATGACGCAGGTCAAATCGGGCGACAAAGTCCGCCTACATTACACCGGAACGCTGAACAATGGCGACACATTCGACAGCAGTGAAGGCCGTGATCCGTTGGAATTCACCGTTGGGTCAGGGCAGATCATTCCGGGATTGGATGAGGCCATTCCAGGCATGGCAGTGGGGGATAAAAAGGTTGTCGAAGTGCCTGCAGATCAGGCCTATGGACAGCCGCATCCCAATGCGCGGCAAGATGTACCCCGCAGTGAAATTCCGGATGATATCCCGCTAGAAGTTGGGATTCAGTTGCAGATGCAAGCACCCGACGGGCAGGCAATCCCCGTGCGTGTTGTAGGTCTGACCGACGACACGGTAACGCTTGACGCTAACCACCCCTTGGCGGGGCAGGACCTGACCTTTGCGATCGAACTCGTATCGATTGAATAGAGGTAGCCTGCGTCGGCGAACGACGCGTTGCCTATGACACTACGCCGGTAAGCCCCATCTCAGTCCGTTTTCAGCAACACGGCCCCTGCGCGCCCTGGGGTCATCACCTCATCATGGGCGGCGGCGCATTGATCCAGCGGATAGGTGGCGTGCACGGCGGGTTGCAACGCGCGATCCACCAGTGCTGCATGAAGCCGCGCGATGGCTGCGTCCCGCTTCGGTTTAGGCAAGATGTATATCAGCGTGATATCTATTTTCAGGGCCTTGAATAGATACGGGCCGAAGGGCAGTTCTGGTGACATGTTGATGAAAGAGCCATAGGCGGCAATCGTGCCGTTTTCCGCCATCACCGCCGCCAACAGATCGACATTTGCACCAAACTCCACTTCGACCGCGCGATGAATGCCCGTGCCATGCGTCGCTTCGGTGATTTTTGCCGCCAGATCGGGATCGGCATAGTCAAAGACATGATCCGCGCCTGCCGCCTTGACCCGTGCGGCGCCAGCGGCCGAGGCCGTGGCAATCACCGTCGCGCCGCCTGATTTGGCCAGTTGAACAGCAGTGTGGCCAACGGCCCCACCGCCGCCACTGACCAACAGTGTTTTACCTGTTACATCGCCGCCGCCAAAGACCGTTTGCGCGGCGGTCAACCCGGGGATGCCAAGCGTGGCCCCGGTTTCCAAAGACACGCCGTCGGGCAGGGAGACGGCCTGTTCGGCGGGCAGGGCAATATAGGTCGCTGCGGTGCCAAAAGCGCGTTGCCACTGACCGTTCCAAATCCAAACGCGTTCGCCCACCCGGGCCGCATCAACCCCGTCCCCAACAGCCTCGATGACGCCTGCGCCATCGGAATGTGGGATGATCTGGTCAAAGGCGGGTTTGGTTACACCCGGCCGCGCACCTGCACGGGCCTTGGCGTCAGAGGGGTTTGCACCCGAAAACGCCAATCGGACAAGCACGTCGCCCGCGGCGGGTGACGGTGTTGGGAGGTCAACCAACTCAAGCACATCGGCCGAGGTACCGAAACGGGAATAGGTGATGGCGCGCATGGCAGGTCTCGCTGATCAGGGAAGTTCAGCGGTCAGAATGACGTATTTCAGGTGCGGCGCAAGCGGATGATAACATCAACCTTGGCAATTTCGGCACCCTCGGGGGCCTTGGGCAGGCTGGTGATCTCCAACTGTTCCGCCGGGGCGTCGGAAATCCGGTTTTCATCTTCCCAGAAGAAATGCGGGTGATCATGCGTGTTGGTGTCGAAATAGCTGCGCGAACCGTCGACTGTTACTTCCTGAACCAAGCCAGCATCACAAAACGCGCGGAGCGTATTGTAGACCGTGGCCAGTGAAACGCTTTCGCCCATGGTTTGCACATCGGCAAAAAGGCTTTCGGCAGTAACGTGGCGATGTTGGCCGTCGCCCACCAGCAATGTCGCCAAGGCAACCCGCTGACGGGTCGGGCGTAAACCTGCGCCGGTAAGCCATTCAGTGCCTCGGGTCGTCGCAATTTCGGTTGCCACAGCTGCCATCCTTTTTTTGTACCTTTAATATAGGGCCGCTGCCCCAATGATTTCAAACAAATTCATACACATCTGGCGGACAAGGTGCCGCACTCAGGCTTGCAAGCGCCTTTTACCGGGTGCTACACGGGAAGTAACGGAATATTGCAGAATTGAAAGGGGCCGCCTGAATGGCTGACTATCCAAGCAGCTTTGACCGGGATGACCTACTGAAATGCGCCCGGGGCGAGCTTTTTGGCCCCGGCAACGCACAATTGCCAGAACCCCCCATGCTGATGATGGATCGGATCACCGATATCAGCGGCGATGGTGGTGCGCATGGCAAAGGCCATGTGGTGGCTGAATTTGATATCAAACCGGATCTTTGGTTCTTTGGCTGCCACTTCCCGGGAAATCCGATCATGCCCGGTTGTCTGGGTCTGGATGGGCTGTGGCAGCTGACCGGTTTCAACCTCGGCTGGCGGGGCTGGCAGGGGCGCGGCTATGCGCTTGGTGTTGGAGAGGTCAAACTGAAAGGTATGGTACGTCCAGACCGTAAGATGTTGACGTATTACATAGATTTTACCAAAGCCGTGCAAACCCGCCGGTTGACGATGGGTGTGGCCGATGGTCGGGTTGAGGCCGATGGCGAGGTCATCTATCAAGTCAAGGACATGAAGGTTGCGCTGTCAGAAAGCTGACCCCCTGAACGAAGGAGATCGCTAATGCGTCGTGTCGTGGTCACCGGCCTGGGTATCGTTTCGAGCATTGGGAATGATGCAAACGAGGTGCTTGGCTCTTTGAAAGAGGGCCGGTCTGGCATCACTGCAAATGCGGATATGGCCGAACATGGATTTCGGAGCCAGATCGCGGGTGATCTGAAGATTGATGTGAGTGAGCATGTCGACAAACGCACCCTGAGGTTCATGGGACCCGGCGCGGCATATGCCCATATCGCAATGTCGCAAGCCATTGCAGATGCGGGGCTGGAAGAAGCCGATGTGGTCAACCCGCGCACAGGTCTTGTGGCCGGTTCTGGCGGCCCGTCGACCTCCGCCATGTTGGCAGCACATCAGACGGTTCTGAAAACCGGTGCCACCAAACGGATCGGGCCTTTTGCCGTGCCCAAAACCATGTGTTCGACAATATCCGCCAACCTCAGCACGGCCTTCAAGATCAAGGGCATCAACTACTCCATCACCTCGGCCTGCTCCACCAGCCTGCATTGCATCGGCAATGCGGCGGAACAGATCATGATGGGCAAGCAGGATGTGATGTTCGCGGGCGGCGGCGAGGAGTTGGACTGGACCCTCTCGTGTCTGTTTGACGCCATGGGCGCAATGTCGAGCAAATATAATGACACGCCGGAACGCGCCAGCCGTGCCTTTGATGCGGATCGCGATGGGTTCGTGATCTCCGGTGGTGGTGGCATCATCGTGCTTGAGGAACTGGAACATGCACTGGCCCGCGGGGCCCGCATTTACGCCGAAGTGACGGGCTATGGCGCCACATCCGACGGTGCCGACATGGTTGCGCCAAGCGGCGAAGGTGGAGAGCGCGCGATGCGCCTGGCGCTGGAAACCCTCCCCGAGGGCCGCAGCGTCAGCTACATCAATGCGCATGGAACATCGACGCCCGTCGGCGATGTTGGTGAGGTTGAGGCCGTGCGCCGAATATTCGGACAGGGTAAAACACCACCCATTTCGTCCACAAAATCAATGACCGGGCACAGTCAGGGTGCCACCGGCGCACAAGAGGCAATCTACTGCCTTCTGGCGCTCCACAATGATTTCATCATCCCGTCGATCAATGTCGAAACGCTGGATCCTGCATTGGACGCAGCCGAAATTGCGACATCCCGCGTAGACAACGCAGGCATCGATACGGTGATGACCAATTCTTTTGGCTTCGGGGGCACGAACGGATCGATGCTTCTGAGCAAATATAACGGATAAGCACCTATGAATGATGCGATGAAGGGCAAACGCGGGCTGATCATGGGGGTGGCGAATGACCGCTCGATCGCTTGGGGTGTCGCCAAGGCAATGCACGAGGCCGGTGCCGAACTGGCGTTTTCCTATCAGGGGGATGCGTTTGGCAAACGTGTCGAGCCTCTGGCGGCCTCGTTGGGCTCTGATCTCTTGCTGGATGTCGATGTATGCGATGATGCGTCTCTGGATGCCTGCTTTGCCACGTTGGCAGATCGATGGCCAACTATTGATTTTCTGGTCCATGCCATTGCGTATTCAGACAAGTCCGAATTGACGGGCAGATTTCTCAATACCAGCCGCGCGAATTTCAAAAACTCGATGGATATATCGGCATATTCCTTTGTCGAAGTCGCCCGCCGGGCCCATCCGATGATGATGGAGAACGGCGGCACGCTTTTGACGATGACCTATCAGGGATCGAACCGCGTTGTGCCCAATTACAATGTGATGGGTGTGGCAAAAGCTGCGTTGGAGGCCACTACCCGCTATCTCGCCAATGATCTGGGGCCAGACGGCATCCGGGTCAATGCCATTTCACCGGGCCCCATGAAGACGCTGGCGGGTGCCGTGATTGGCGGGGCGCGCAAGACCTACAAACATACAGATGTGAATGCACCGCTGCGCAGCAACGCCACGCTCGAGGCGATTGGCGGCACGGCGGTTTATCTGGCCTCTGATGCAGGGGCGTGCACAACTGGCGAAATCATCCGCGTGGATGGCGGGTATCACGTTCTGGGCATGCCACAGCCTGAACATCTCTGACCCGTCCCGGTGGTGCTATACGCCGCGAGCGCGGAGACAGGTGCCGTTGCACAAAGAAATACATCTGAATGTTGCCCGACCAGCGCCCCAAAAATGCCATGAGAGCCTGACATGCGTTGGGCATGGAACTCAAGTTTGTAAAAAAGCAAGAGCGTCAGGAGCGCTATAAAATGCGGGCAAAGAAGGCCCGGTTTTATGCTCGTCTTGTGATTTTGTGTCTGATCGGGACGTCGGCTGCCGCCGCATGGCAGGACGAAAACTATGGTCCGCAGATGAAGGAATACGCTCGGATTGCCATTGAGAAGTTTGAGGATGCAACGGACGAAGACAGCGCCAGCCGTAAAATCGTTCAAGCCGCACTCAGCAAGCTTGACCTCTGATCCCTGACCCCGTTCCAACCCGTTAATCGCTAACAATACCGCAGCTTGCCAAAAGTCTTGTGGCACCGGTGACTTGTACATCCTGCGTTCCGGCGTAGGCTTGTCCACGCGCGTGGCAGTCGTCAGGTGTGCGTCAGTACAGGGCAGCATGATGATTTCACATATCACATTAGGCACCAACGATATCCAAGCGGGAGGGGCGTTTTACGACGCGCTTCTGGAGTGTCTGGGGTGGCGCAAGATCGTCGATGAAGACGGTGAAGGGTGGATGGGCTGGGTGCCTCTTGATGCCGAGAGTCCAATGCTGGTTTTGACAGAGCCGCTGAATGAAAAACCGGCCCAGCCGGGCAATGGCGGCATGCTGGCGCTCAATGCGCCGGATCGTCAGGCCGTGCGACAGGGCCATGAGATCGCCATGCGGTTTGGCGGGGCCGACGAAGGCGCCCCGGGCCTGCGCCCCCACTATCATGCCAACTATTATGGCGCGTATTTCCGCGACCTTGATGGCAATAAAATCTGCCTTTGCTGCCATCTGCCTGAGCCCGAGTAAGGCCCGGAGCCGTTCTGCGACCACACAAAAAAACAGGCCCCACGAGGGAGGCCTGTTTTCCAAAGATATGGCTGGACGCTTAACCCTTGCCTTTCCACGGCACCAGCAGGCGTTCTGCCCACCGCATCAGCATGTCGATGC
This sequence comes from Roseovarius sp. JB2-10, assembly GCF_055693585.1. NCBI lineage: Bacteria > Pseudomonadati > Pseudomonadota > Alphaproteobacteria > Rhodobacterales > Roseobacteraceae > Roseovarius > Roseovarius sp. JB2-10. The sequence continues at coordinate 2,068,963 of NZ_CM146337.1, forward strand.
CAAATCCGATGACGCCGATCAGGATGATGCCCAGGATCACGATATCGGTGTTCTGGAAACGCGAAGCGACCATGATCATCATCCCGGCACCCTGTTCCGCGGCCACCAGCTCGGCGGCCACAACCGTGCCCCAGCAGACGCCCATCGCAACCCGCGCACCGGTGAAGATTTCCGGCAGGCTGTTGGGGATGATAACGTGGCGCATGATCTGCCATTTGCTGGCACCTAGAGAATAGGCGGCGTGAACTTTGGAGATGGCCACACCCGACACGCCAGAGCGTGCAGCAATTGCCATGATCCAGAGAGCCGCAAGGAAGAGCAGGATGATCTTGCCGACCTCCCCGATGCCAAACCAGATGATCACCAACGGGATCAAGGCCAGCGGTGGTACAGGGCGCATGAATTCCACGATGGGGTCAAACCATCCCCGGAACCAGTCGCTCAGCCCCATGGCATAGCCCAATGGAATGCCAATAAGTGCCCCCAGCAGGAAGCCCGCCACAACGCGGAAGAGTGAATATCCGAGGTGCTCCCACAGCGTGAAGTTTCTGAACCCTTCGCTGATCACCTTGATCGTACGGGTCCAGACATCTTCGGGCGGCGGCAAGTAAAGCGGTTCCATCTGCCAGCCGCGGCTTGGGGCATAGTTGGGTGTGCCCTTGTCCGACAGCGTGACGGTGCCGCTTTCGATCTCTACGGTTTCCCCACGTTTGATGGGTTGCCCGTTGATCGCAACCACCTCCGAGCCGTCTTTTTTCGAGATATCGTCATTGCTGTCCACCCGGATCAGGCCCGAGCGCCACTGTGCAATGGCGGCAGAGTCGTTTTTGGCAAACCCGTCACCCGGTTCAACCTCTGGCGCTTTGGTTTCTTCTTCGCGCGGATGTACGATCACGGTGACGTTCGCATCGTCACGCTCGCCATTTGCCTCAACCGTGTAGGTAAATTCGGCCGTGCCGACAAAAGGCGCCGGCGCATGCATGAACTTCGGCAACAACGCCGAGCCCGTGAACATGCCCCAGATGAAGAACAGGGTCAGGATGGAAATGACACCGGCCATTCGGTTGGGACGCACGGCGCTTTCGTCGCCGAACGTCACTGTTTTGAGCGAGGTGTAATCCGAAAGACCGGCGCCCTGGATTACTTTGGTCACGATCAGATATGCGGCGATGAAAATCGCAATATAGATGAAGAGAACGAAAAACCCGGTCATGCTGCACTCTCCGTCCGGCCCATGATTTCTTCTTCCATGTCCCAGATCATCGAGAGGATTTCTTCGCGACGCGGTCCGAATTCCTCATGTTTCTTGACTTCGCGCAGGTCCGCGCCGACGCCCAGTTCGGCAAACGGCAAGCGGTATTCCTTGTGGATGCGACCGGGGCGGGGCGCCATCACGATCAGGCGTTCGCCCAACAGCAGCGCTTCCTCGACCGAGTGGGTGATCAGGATGATCGTCTTGCCCGTTTCCTTCCAGAGCTTCAGCACAAGGCTTTGCATCTTTTCACGGGTCAGGGCGTCAAGAGCGCCCAAAGGTTCGTCCATCAGGATCACATCGGGGTCATTCGCGAGGCACCGTGCAAGGGCCACGCGTTGCTGCATCCCGCCCGAAAGCTCGTAAACGGCCTTTTCCTTGAAATCCTGCAGGCCAACAACATCCAGCAGGTGATCCACAGTTTCGCGCTTTTCGGCCGCTGGTGTGCCTTTCATCGACGGGCCAAAGCCCACGTTTTCCCGCACCGACATCCATTCGAACAGGGCGCCTTTCTGGAACACCATGCCGCGTTCGGCATCGGGGCCGCTGATGTCATGTCCGTTCAAAACCAGCTTGCCACTGGTGGGCGCCAAAAACCCGGCAACAATATTCAACAATGTTGTCTTGCCGCAGCCCGAAGGCCCCAGCACGCTCATCAATTCGCCCGCTTTGAGATCAAGCGAGACATCTTCCAATGCTTGCACTGCGCCACCATCCGGTAGCTCAAATCGCATAGATAAATTTTGTATGGAAAGTCCGGTCATAAGGTCCCCACCTGTTGCCCGCCGTGGCGGAAGTTCAAGCAGGGTTGACCCCGCTCTTGGGTTTTATTGGATGGCTGGCGCGAAAAATCTCCGCGCCAGCCGATCAGAGTTTACATGCCGCTGGCAGCTGTCAGAGGACCGGTGTTTACCGCGTCTTCGTAGCTGTCCAGAGCCGAGTCGATCGAGCCTGCTTCAACAAACACGTCCGCAACACCCTTCATAAAGGTTGCCGCATTGGCGCCCAGCCATTTGTCCGACAGCTGATCGTCAACTGATGGGAACTTCATGGTCGAAATCGCGCCTTTGGCCGCGTCGACATCCATACCGGCCTGCTCAGCAATAACCGCCAGCATTTCGTCGCTTGGGTTTGCAGCCCATTCTGCGTTTGCATCGGCTGTTACTTTCAGGAACTTGGCAACGATGTCACCATTTTCCGCAACAAAAGACGCAGGCGCCGTTGTGACGTCAAACACCAGAATGCCCAGCTCTTCTTTTTCGTCGCCGGTCAGAAGCACGTTGCCGTACTCTTTCATCGACGTCAGACCGCCGCCGTAACCACAGGCAAAATCAACAGCCTTTTGGCCCAGTGCGTTCGCACCTTCGGGCGGAGGCATGTCAACAACTTGCAGGCTGGCAAGGTCAACACCGAAATGGCTCATCTGACGCAGGAAGCCGTAATGTGCCGCGGTGCCCAGAGGCACGGCAACTTTCTTACCGGCGAGTTCACCCGCCGAGTCTTTGTCGATTTCCAGATCGGAATGCACAACGCAGTTGTCGTTGTCCGAGTAGCTTACGGCCACGTCAACAACCTGAAGATCCTGACCGCCGGATGCCGCAACAACGAAAGGTGGAACACCTTGCGATACGGACATCTGAACGTCGCCGGATGCCATTGCGGCACTCATGGCTGTACCTGTTTCGAAGGACACCCAGTTCACTTTCATGCCCAGTGCTTCATCGTAAGCGCCCGACGCTTTGGCCGCCATCATCGGCATCGGCCATTCCAGGAAGTAGCCTACCGTGATTTCGTCAGCCGCGAAGGCAGGTGTCGACAATGCTGCCGTCAGGCCCATCGCTGCTGCGAGAGTTGTGTTTTTGATCATTTCTAATCCCCATTGGTGGTTTCGTAGTTAGGTTCTTAACGATACTGATGAAAAGTTCCGCATTGCAAAACTTTTATTTCGCATAGTAAGATTAAGGACAGAAGCGCGATTCCGTCAATTGTTTATTTTGTTGGCGCTAGTTGCAGAGGTTTAAAGTCGTTTCAATGGGTTGGCAAACCGAAATTCGGCGCAAAAGAAGTAGTTAGCGCAACCGACTATCCAGGCGTGCGGGCGTTTGTTCGGTACCGGAGGCAAAACCTATTGACCCACCTTGGCGATTTGTTTTAGTTTCCTTATGTGAAATTAAAGTTTTGAATTGTAAAACAAATCTGCAGGGATACGGAAAATGAACGCGGCTTCTTCAACCGGGAACATAGCGACGCAAGGCATCCACTGGCACCGAACCGCTGGCGAGGCGCCACAATGCGCCGAATTGCGCGATCACATTGAAGCGGATTTTGTCATCGTAGGTGGCGGGTTGACCGGCACGCGCACAGCCCTTGGATTGGCGGAAAACGGAGCACGGGTTGCCCTGTTGGAGGCCCGCAGTATTGGATTTGGCGCAAGTGGGCGCAGTGGCGGGCAGTGTAATCCGATCTGGCGGGCCACCCCGGACGATCTGGCCAAGCGGCTGGGAGACGCCTGCGCCGGACGTCTGGTGGACACCACGCTGGCATGCGCCGATGCGCTTTTTGACGATATCCGCAAATACGAGATTGATTGTGACCCGGAACAGGCGGGCTGGGTGCAGGCCGCGCATTGCAAATCAGCGCAGAAAGACCTGGAGCGACTTGGTGCCGCCTGGAATGCGGCGGGAGCGCAGATTGAATTTCAGGACCGCGCACAAACCGCCAAGGCGTTGGGTTCTGAGGCCTATGGGTTTTCGCTGTTTCATCCACGCGGTGGTCACGTACAGCCTCTATCTCTGACCCGTGGTTTTGCCCGAACAGCGATCAAATTTGGCGCCGCACTTTATGACCAGAGCCCGGTTCAATCGATGGAACGTGTGGGCGACAAATGGAAGGTCAGTACGCCGCAGGGATCTGTTACCGCGGACCGCGTTATCCTGACCACCAATGCCTATTCGGATGACTTGTGGCCCAACCTGAAGCAGACGTTTTTCCCGATGGTCAGCGTGTCGCTGGCAACGGAGCCTTTGTCTGACAACCTGCGAAAATCAATTCTGCCCAAATCCGTGACGCTCGCAGATACGCGCCGGGCGATTTATTATTGCCGCTATGACCGTGATGGGCGGCTTGTGTTTGGCTGTGTGGGCAGCACGGATAATGCCGCGACCTTGGGCGGGGTCAACCGATTGAAGCGCGGGTTGAAGACGGTTTTTCCTCAGCTCAGCGGGACACCGATTGAGGCCACATGGGCAGGCCGGATTGCGGTCACGCCAGAGATGATGCCGCATTTGCACGAACCGGAACCCGGAGTGCTGGCGGCACTGGGTTTCAGCGGGCGTGGCATCGCCATGACATCTGTAATGGCGCGGAGTGTCGTGAAAAAAGCCCTTGGCGCTTCGGATGATACATTGCCGTTTCCGGTCACACCCATTCGGCCAATCCCGATGCACTGGGCGGCGCGGAAAGTGTTGCCATTCGCGGCGCCCGCGATGACGTTCCGGGACAAGCTGGATACGGTGATCGACCCGCTTTGACGAACCCGCAAGAGAAACTGTTCCTAACTTCGGAGATATTCCAGTGAAATTCACTCTTTTCAGAGAACATGATGTGCCAAAAGTCGAAAAGGACATCACAGGCGACATCGTCAGCGGTACCCCAAGACAACATGCGCAATTGAAGTTTTTGGGCAATGACGAAACGATCAAATCGGGTGTCTGGGAAAGCACCGCAGGTGTGTTTCGGGCGGCTATGACCGATCAGGTTGAGTTTTGTCACATCCTGGAAGGTGGCGCGACGATCAAGACGGGAACGGGGGAAAGCTATACCGTTGCGGCGGGGGACGCATTTGTCATGGAAAGCGGATTGCAAACCGAATGGACCGTGGACGATTACTTCAAAAAGCACTTCGTGATCTGCGCCGTCTGATCAAATCGACGGATTGTGTCAGGCTGCGGTTAGTTTCTTGATGTCCGGGGCCTGTCCGCCGACCAGTGACGTGACACGATTTGCCGAGTTCATAAGCTCTTCGGTGAGCGCCGTTAGTTCCGGCAATTTATGACGCGAATGGTCGGCCCAGATATTCATCACGGCCACCGGTTCACTAAGGTAGTTGAAAATCGGCGCCGATATTCCCACGACATGCTCGAACTGCTCGCGGTCATTGGTGGCGAATCCGTCCTTGCGGACTTTTTCAAGCGTCGTCTGGAACGCCTCGCGGCTTGTAATTGTACGATCTGTGAACCGCTCAAAATCGTACCCTTCGAGTTTATACGCGATGATTTGATCCGGCAAAAAGGCCATCAGTGCCTTCCCTGAGGCCGAGCAATGTACCGGTTCGCGCATGCCTGTGCGCTGGCTGCCGCCCAACGCCTGTGGCGCTTCCAGCGCGCGCAGATACACAACCTCCATGCCGCTGGGAACGCCAATTGTGACACAGGCATTGAGCATCCCGTGCAAGCGCGTCATTTCGTCAAGCGCCAGGTTCTGGATATCATAGCCCTGATAGGCGTGCCGCACGAGATCAAAGACTTTTGGTCCCAGCATGTAGACTTTGTTTTGCTTGTCGTACTGAACTAGTTTTTCTTCCATTCCAATCGCTAGAAGACGGTGGATTGTGCTCTTGTTCAGACCACTTTCGGTGACCAATTCCGAAAATGTCAGCGGCTTTCGCGATTCACTGATCACGGTCAGAAGCGACAGGATTTTGGCGATGATTGAGCTTTGCATCTGTGATGGACTAAATTATTTTTGCCAGTTCAACAAGCGGTGTGAAATTCGGATACGCGGTAAGCCATGGCCACGGTTTTACGCACAGTTTTGAAACGCTTCAATGAAGCGAGCAACCGGTATGCTCGGTTTCATATGGCCACATTGAGGGGCAAAAAGGTCTGTGGCGTCAAGACATTAAGGCTATGAAGAAAATAGACTAAGTTGGCGCAACTGGCCTTAAAACCATTGCCCAGGTTCCATCAATCCCAAGTCCAGCAATTGCCGCGAATGCCATTCAAACCGGGTCGAGTTATGCCATTTGAACGTTTCGATATCAAAGGTTGAGCCGGGGTTGCGTTTAAGCGCTTTGGCGGTGCGAAACGAGACTATTGCCGCCGTTAGATTGTGGTGCCACGGACAGGCATAGGTGTTGTATTCTTCGTCGTTAAAGCGGTGATTTGCATCGATCCGCAGATCAGGTTTGGCCCGAAACAGAGCGATCCGGTCAATGTTGCGCCGCGGTGCTGGAATATGTTCTTCGTAACGCCAGCGCAGGCCACCAAAGAAATCGAGCTGCCGTTCTTTCGGGTGGTTGTGATTGCCCGGATCGTTGCGCGCCAAGGCATAATACCCGGATTTGTCCATATGAGCGTCTTCGAGCGAAACGGCGTTGGCATGATGATGCAGATCGCCCGCGTAAAGATCGATGACATAGGTCAGCATCGCGTCGCGCCGCTCCTCCGCGTGGAAGGCCAGCATTTCGCCGATCGTGCGCGTCTCGCAGAACGGGAAGAACAAATATTCCGCGTTGAAACAGTAAAACAGCCACGTCCCCGGCGCGGCATCGCTGACCATATTGACCGCCTTGGTGAAATCCTGTCCCGCGACGATGTCGAAGTTGATGCGATGCACCCGGTCAATCACGTCATCCGGCAGTGAAAACCCTTCCGGCATCAGAACGAGGACCTGATTGAAGCCCGAATCGAGGTGGTGGCGAATGGTGGTATCCACCTCCACCTCGTCTTCGACGAAAATCATCGCCACCGGCCCCTTGGCCAGCAACGGTTTACCCGTGGCTAAAAATTGATCAAGGCTGGAATACTGCATCGTTGCCCGTGTTGTTTACGCGATAGAATCTGACAATTTGTGCCGCATTGCAAGAGACCCTAAAACTGATGTAGTCAGACCCCCTGAAACGCAAAGGGACTGCGACAGATGGCGGAGCCAAAGAAACTGTTCATCAAGACCTACGGGTGCCAGATGAACGTCTATGACAGCGAACGCATGGCCGAGGCCATGGGCGGGGCAGGGTATGTCGAAACATCCTCTCCCGATGATGCTGACATGATTCTGCTCAACACCTGTCACATACGCGAAAAAGCTGCCGAAAAGGTTTATTCCGAACTGGGTCGGTTCCGCGAGTTGAAGGATGCCAAGCCTGACCTCAAGATCGGCGTGGCGGGGTGTGTGGCCCAGGCCGAGGGCGAAGAGATCATGCGCCGCCAGCCGCTGGTTGATCTGGTGGTGGGGCCTCAGAGCTATCACCGCCTGCCGCAGATGGAAGCTAAGACCCGCGAAGGTGCCAAGGCGCTCGACACGGATTTCCCCGAGGATGACAAGTTTGACACCCTGCGCAAGCGGGCCAAGGCCAAGCGCGGACCAACCGCGTTTCTGACAGTGCAGGAAGGCTGCGACAAGTTCTGCGCCTTCTGCGTGGTGCCCTATACCCGTGGTGCCGAAGTCAGCCGCCCGGCAGATCGCATCGTCGAAGAAGCGCGTGAGCTGGTGGATCGCGGTGTGCGTGAAATCACGCTCTTGGGCCAGAACGTCAATGCCTATCATGGTGCTGGTCCGAATGGCGATATGACCCTGGCACAACTGATCTGGGAACTCGACAAGATCGATGGTCTGGCCCGCATTCGGTTCACCACCAGCCACCCCAATGACATGGCCGATGATCTGATCGAGGCGCATGGCACATGTTCCAAACTGATGCCTTACCTGCATCTGCCGGTGCAATCGGGCTCCGATCACATCCTCAAGCGCATGAACCGCAGCCATACGGCGGAAAGTTACCTACGCCTGATCGAACGCATTCGTGAAGCGCGTCCCGATATCCTGATGTCGGGTGATTTCATCGTCGGCTTTCCGGAAGAGACCGACGCGGATTTCCAGGCCACGATGGACCTCATTGAAGAGGTCAATTACGGCTATGCCTATTCGTTCAAATATTCGACCCGCCCCGGTACACCAGCCGCCGAGCGCCCGCAGGTGGATGAGGATGTGAAATCGGAACGACTGCAGCGGTTGCAAGGTCTGATCACGACGCAGCAACGTGCCATTCAGGAAGCAATGGTGGGCCGCACTGTCAATGTGCTGTTCGAAAAGCCAGGCCGTGACGCAGGGCAGATGGTGGGCAAATCAGAATACCTGCATGCGGTGCATGTGACCGATGATGCGGTTCAAAGCGGTGACATCCTGCCCGTTAAAATTGTCGACAGCGGCACCAATTCTCTTTCTGGTGAAATTTTGCGCCACGCGGCCGAATAATCCGGCGGTCCTGCGGCCAATTCAGCGCAATGACTGGCTATTGTTTCCGTTGCGGACACAATATCTTGTAATTTTTCTTCCCATATTCCCAAGAGTCGTTAAACTTTTGCCCAGTGTGAGTTGGTGCCTTCGGGCCCAGGTGGTGAAATACAAAAAACGAGGATGGGGGCATTGAACGACATGATGAAAGCGATTGCCGTGACCGTTTGCAGCATCGCGCTGAGCGCGGGGGCAGGCTGGGCGCAAAGCGGCGCAGGCGGCACCAAGACAGAGCGGTATATTCCAACCATTTGGGTCGACCCGGATGGATGCGAACACTGGGTGATGGATGACGGGTTTGAAGGCTTCATGACGCCGCATGTGACCCGTGACGGCAAACCGGTATGTCGGCGGGGTAACCTCTGCGGCGTGGTCAGCTCGGACCAGCTTTTTGCCACCGACAGCGCGCGGATCAGCAATGCGGGCAGGGCGCGGTTGCAGGCGTTTTTCAAATCTGAACGCGCCCAGGCCTTTGTGATCACCGGCCACACCGATAGCCGCGCATCTGACGCCTATAACATGGATTTGTCCTTGCGCCGCGCCAATGCGGTTGCGCGCATCGCCAAGGCATCCGGCGCACGGATCAACGCGATCCGCGGCTATGGCGAACGCCAGCCCAAGGCATCGAACGCCACGGCGGCCGGCAAGGCGCAGAACCGCCGCGTCGAAATCATGTGTATCCGGTGAGGGGGCAGAACATGACCATGAAAACAGTGATATTGTGCTTCTCCGCCGTTGGTCTTTTAACAGCATGTGGAGAAGGCGGCGGCGGCCAGGTGGGTGAGAACAAGACCATCGATTATGGCTTCAAGAAGAAACACCTGAGCCAGTTGCAGGCCGGTATCTGGGTGGACCCAAATGGCTGTGACCACTGGATCATTGACGACGGTATCGAGGGATACCTGTCTCAACGACTGGACCGCAACGGCAAGCCAGTGTGTTCCGGTGTGGCCCCGCCGACCACCGTGACCGGGCCGTTTCAGGGTAACCAAACTGTCAGTGACACGTTCTGAGCCGTGCAACATCAGCAAAAATCAGCCGCAGGCCCCCGGGGCCCGCGGCTTTTTTCGTTAAGATCACGCAACAAAGCGCGAGTTGCTCTTGCACGCCCCTGCGCAACTTGGCACCATTTGGCAAAAAGCTACTTTAGCCAGGAGATTTGATTGATCAGCACCGAGTTGTCTCAACCCCTCGACCCCGCCACGCATCACGAAGAGGTCGTGGAATTCCCCGATAACCGCCTGCTGATCGACCTGTGTGGCGAATTCGACAGAAACCTTGCGGAAATCGAGCAGAATTTGAGTGTGCAGATTGTGCGGCGCGGCAACCAGTTGGTGGCCGTGGGCGAAGAAGCGCAGGCGCGCGAGGCCATTGCCGTTTTGCAGGCGCTCTATGAACGGCTCGAGGCGGGCAAATCCGTGGAACATGGCGATATCGACCGCGAATTGCGCATGGGCGGGTCGGATCAGGGGACGGGCACGCGAGACGGCGACCAGCTTGAGATGTTCAAAGGCGGTAAGGTCGAGATCAAAACCCGCAAAAAACTGGTCGAACCGCGCACGGACGCGCAAAAGGCGTATGTGCATTCCCTGTTCTCAAAGGAATTGGCGTTTGGCATTGGTCCTGCGGGTACGGGCAAGACATATCTTGCCGTGGCGGCTGGTGTGTCGATGTTCATCGAAGGGCATGTTGATCGCATCATTCTGTCGCGCCCGGCGGTCGAAGCGGGTGAAAAGCTCGGCTATCTGCCCGGTGACATGAAGGACAAGGTCGATCCTTACATGCAGCCGCTTTATGACGCTCTGAATGACTTTCTGCCCAGCAAACAACTGGCCAAGCTGATCGAAGACAAGCGGATCGAGATTGCCCCGCTGGCCTTCATGCGCGGTCGAACTCTGGCCAATGCGTTTGTGGTTCTGGATGAAGCCCAGAACGCCACATCCATGCAGATGAAAATGTTCCTGACCCGGTTGGGCGAAGGCAGCCGCATGGTGATCACGGGTGACCGCACGCAAATCGATTTGCCCCGTGGTGTGACAAGCGGTTTGCAGGATGCGGAACGTCTGCTCAAGAGCATTGACAATATCAGCTTCAGTTACTTCACCTCCAAGGACGTGGTAAGGCACCCGCTTGTGGCCGCAATCATCGAGGCCTATGAGGCCGATACCTGAAACCAGCGGATCCCTGATGCTGACCGAAACCCTGATTGAAGAGGCGCGCTGGCAAGCGATGGACTTGTCTGCCGTTGTCGAGCGGGCATCTCTTGCCACATTGGCACATTTCGGCATGGACCCCGATGCCTGGCAGATCAGCGTTCTGGGCTGTGATGATGCCCGAATTGCGGCGTTGAACACCGAATTCAGGGACAAACCCCAAGCGACAAATGTACTGAGCTGGCCAAGCGTGGACCGAGCCCCGACATCGCCAGGTGCACCGTCCGAAGTGCCGCAACCCGGCCCGGATAACGAACTTGGCGATATTGCCATCGCTTATGAGACCTGTGTTCGAGAGGCTGAAGAAGGCCAAAAACCGCTGACCGACCATGTCACGCATTTGATCGTTCATGCGGTGTTACATCTTTTGGGCTATGATCATATCCGTGACGAAGATGCCACCGTGATGCAATCAATCGAGCGCCAGGTACTTGGCAAACTGGGGGTGCCTGACCCATATTAGCGCGGTGGGGCGTAACGGCACTGCAAATTTTTGGAAAGAGAGAATGGGCGACAGTATAGACGGATCCTCTAACGCGGCGCAACGCGCGCAGCCTGATGGCAACGACGAAGAGGAACAGGGCGGATTTTTCCGCCGAATTTTCGGGGCTTTTGGCCCCACTGACGAAGATACGACCTCAGACACTTTTGTCCCGGGCAATATGTCCGAAGGGCAACCGGGTATCGGCAATCTGCGCCGTATGGCGGTTGAAGATGCGGCGATCCCGAAGGCGGATATCGTATCTGTGGCCTCTACCATCACCAAGGATGAACTGGTTCAGGTGTTTCGGGATAGCGGGCTGAGCCGCTTGCCGGTCTATAAGGGTACGCTCGATACACCGATTGGCTTTGTCCACCTCAAGGACCTGGCGCTCAAGCACGGCTTTAACGGGGCAAGCGGGCGGTTTTCGCTCAAACGCATGCTCCGTCCTTTGCTGTTTGTGCCGCCGTCCATGCCCATAGGGGTGCTCCTGCAGAAAATGCAGAGCGAGCGGCGCCACATGGCACTGGTGATTGACGAATATGGTGGTGTGGACGGATTGGTGACCATCGAAGACCTGATCGAACAGGTGGTTGGTGAGATCGAGGATGAGCATGATATCGACGAGGGCGGTTTTTGGACCCAGGAACCCACCGGTTGCTATCAGGCGCTGGCCAAAACACCGTTGGACGAATTCGAAGAGGAAATTGGATTTTCTCTCACCGATGCCGATGAAGTGGACGAAGAAGAAATCGACACCTTGGGCGGTCTGGTTTTCATGCTCTTGGGCCGTGTTCCGGCACGGGGCGAAGTTGTCGAACATCCCACCGGTGTGATGATCGAAGTCGTTGATGCGGACCCGCGCCGGATCAAACGCCTGAAGGTCAGCTTGCCTGGCCAGAAAGATGACTGACATCGTACAACCTGGCTTTGTCACCCGGATAAACGGGCTGGCGCGGGTGTATCGATGGCTCATTACTTTGTCACTGGGCGCTTTGGCGGCTTTGGGGCAGGCCCCATGGGGGCTATGGCCGATTACGCTTATCGCCATGGCGCTGATCTTTGCGCTGCACCGCCAATCACAAACACCACGTGCCGCAGCTTGGCTGGGATGGATCGCAGGCTGTGGTTATTTCATGGTGGCGCTCAGCTGGATCGTCGAACCTTTTTTGGTTGATGTCGCGCGCCATGGCTGGATGGCACCGTTTGCCCTTCTGGGCCTCGCGGCGGGCATGGCGCTCTTTTGGGCGCTGGCCTTTGGCGTGGCGCGTGCGGTGGGCACCGGAGCCGTCGGGCTGATCGCGGCCATCACCTTGGCGGAGGCAACACGGGGTGTGCTTTTCACCGGGTTCCCATGGGCGCAAATCGGCCATGTGTTGATCGAAACACCTCTTTTGGGATGGGCTTCGATCACCGGAGCGCTGGGCCTGACCGCGACACTTGTGGCCTTGGCAGCGGCCCTTTGGCACGTTGTTGCAGGCAAGCGGATAGCGGGCGCGGCTATCCTGATTGGACTGCCGGTCCTGTGTTATGTGCTGCCCACCATGCTGACTGAAAACAGTGCGGTGCCAGAGGATGCGCCTATTGTACGTCTGATCCAGCCCAATGCCGCGCAGCATGAAAAATGGGATTCGGAGATGATACCGGTCTTTTTCAACCGCCAGCTGGACTTTTCAGCGGCGGGCGAAGACCGACCTGATCTGGTGGTCTGGCCGGAAACATCTGTACCGGTTCTGCTCGAAGGGGCGGGATCGACCCTTGCGTCCATCTCAGATGCCGCGCGTGGCGCGCCAGTGGTGATTGGTCTGCAACGGCGCGACGGGCCGAGGCTCTATAATACGATGGCCGTGCTGGGGCAGGGCGGAGAAATCAGCGCCGTCTATGACAAACATCATCTGGTGCCTTTTGGCGAATATATGCCGTTTGGCAATCTGTTATCCCGGTTCGGGATTTCCGGATTGGCGTCGCGTGATGGCAACGGCTACAGCGCCGGGCCGGGTGCGCAGGTGATTGACATGGGCGCGCTTGGCAAAGCCTTGCCACTGATATGCTACGAAGGCGTGTTCGCGCGTGATGTGATGGCGGCACCGGAACGTCCGGATTTCATGATGCTGATCACCAATGATGCATGGTTCGGCAAAGTGTCGGGCCCGTATCAACACCTGGCACAGGCGCGGTTGCGCAGCGTGGAGCAGGGCTTGCCGATGATCCGCGCGGCCAACACCGGCATTTCGGGCGTGATCGATGCAACCGGCCGGATCACATCACATTTGCCATTGGGGGAAGCGGGTTGGCTTGACGCGCCTCTGCCACCTCCGCACGCACCCACGTTTTATGCACACACAGGGGACGCGCTGATACTGGCGCTGCTGGCCTTTGTCCTTGGTGGCAGCTTATTTTGGGGCAGACGTCGTGCCTAGCGCGCTGCTATTTCCCAGTCGGCACTAATCCGGGCAAACCGGTCGCTTTGTGGACGCCGTGCACCCAATAAAGCGACAATTAACGTCAAATTGCTTTATCGATTGACGCGGGCCCGGCCCGGCCTTAACCAGTGCCAAAACCCGTCACAACGGCTTCCTGGCGTGGCGGTGAACTTTAATGGAGCGCTTTTCATGGCCCGTAATAACTATGTATTCACCTCTGAATCCGTGTCAGAGGGACACCCGGACAAAGTATGCGACCGCATCTCTGATGCCGTTCTGGACGCCTTTTTGTCGGAAGAACCGCAGGCACGCGTTGCTGCGGAAACATTTGCAACAACCAATCGCGTCGTCATCGGCGGCGAAGTGGGTCTGTCAGATCAGGACAAACTCACCGATTACATGGGCCGGATCGACGAGATCGCGCGCGCCTGTATTCGCGATATCGGATACGAGCAGGACAAGTTTCATTGGAAAACCTGCGAAATTACCAATCTTCTGCACGAACAATCCGCTCATATCGCCCAAGGGGTTGATGCTGCGGACAACAAGGACGAAGGCGCCGGGGATCAGGGGATCATGTTTGGCTACGCCACGGATGAGACCACTGCCCTGATGCCCGCGCCCATCCAATACAGTCACGCCATCCTGCGGCGCCTCGCGGAAGTGCGCAAAAACGGTACTGAACCCGCGCTTGGACCGGATGCCAAAAGCCAGCTTTCGGTTGTCTATGAAAACGGCATTCCCATGGGTGTCAGCTCGCTGGTGCTGAGCACGCAGCATCTCGACGAAACACTGACCAGCGACGATATCCGCACCATTGTCGAGCCGTATATTCGGGAAGTTCTGCCGGATGGATGGCTCACTGCGGAGACGGAATGGCACGTGAACCCGACCGGTAAATTCGTCATTGGTGGCCCTGACGGGGACGCCGGTTTGACGGGGCGCAAGATCATAGTCGACACCTACGGTGGTGCGGCCCCACACGGTGGCGGTGCGTTTTCGGGCAAAGATCCCACAAAGGTTGACCGGTCTGCGGCCTATGCTGCGCGCTATCTGGCCAAGAATGTTGTGGCCTCGGGCATGGCCAAACGCTGCACCATCCAGCTGAGCTATGCGATTGGGGTTAGTAAGCCGCTGTCAATCTATGCCGATACCCATGGCACAGGTGATGTGGAACCCGCCGCGATCGAAAAAGCGATTGCGCAGTGCATGGACCTCAGCCCCCGTGGCATCCGTGAACATCTGAGCCTGAACAAACCGATCTATCAACGCACTGCGGCTTATGGCCATTTTGGTCGCGATCCGGAGGCGGATGGCGGGTTTAGCTGGGAGCAGACCAATCTGGTCGAGGCGCTCAAAAAGGCCGTCTGAAACGTTAAAAAATCAAAAGGAACGGCGCGGGTTACCGTGCCGTTTTTTTGTGGCGTGTCTGCGGATCAGATTGTGCGTCCGCCGTCGACTTCCAGCATCGTGCCAGTGATGAACTCTGCTTCGTCAGAGGCCAGATAAAGCGCTGCGTTGGCCATGTCTTCCGGCGCGCAAAGGCGCCCCAGTGGGATCGTCGGCAGGAATTTCTGCCGGTTTTCCGGCGTGTCGGGCATGCCCATGAAGGTTTCCAACAATCCCGTGGTTCCCATTACCGGTGCCAATCCGCAAACCCGAATGTTATCGGGCGCAAATTCGATGGCCAGTGTTTTGGTCATCGTGTTCACGGCACCTTTGGTGCTGTTGTACCAGCTCAGCCCGGGGCGCGGACGAAGACCGGCTGTGCTGCCAACATTGATCATCACACCATGCCCAATGTCGCGCCAATGGGGCACGATGGCGTGGGTCATGTGAAAGATGCTGTCGACATTGACCGCATAGACCTTGCGAAACATCTCGTAGTCGACGTCAAGCGCGGGCTGGTTTTTGTGGGTGCATCCGGCGTTGTTGACGACAATATCCACCTGACCAAAGGCCTTGCGTGTTTGCGCAACAGCATCGCTGACCGCTGCGGCATCAGATACATCGCAGGTCAAGGCAATTGCGGCGTCTCCGATATCTTTGGCTACGTCCCGTGCGGCTTCGGTGCTGAGGTCCAGAATGGCCACGCGGGCCCCTTCGGCTGCGAACCGTTGCGCGATGGCTTTGCCAAATCCTGACGCAGCGCCCGTCACAATTGCGGTCTTGTTTGCAAGTCTCATATCGTCATCCGTGATTGTGTACGATTGTCTTGATCTGGCTGAATTCGATCAGGGCCGCAAAACCTTTTTCCCGGCCATGCCCCGATTTTCCGGTGCCGCCAAAAGGCAATTCAACGCCACCGCCCGCACCGTAGCCGTTTATGAACACCTGGCCGCACCGCATGGCTTTGGCCACGCGCATTTGCCGGCTGCCATCGGCCGTCCACACCCCGGCGACCAACCCGTAGTCGGTGTTGTTGGCGATTTGAATGGCCTCTGCTTCGTCTTCAAAGGGGATACAAGTCAGGAAGGGACCAAAGACTTCTTCCTGGGCAAGCACATGGCCCGGATCGCAGGTGCCTACCAAAATGGGGGCCACGAAAAACCCGTCTGTCGGGGCATCGTCGGCAATTTTGCCGCGTGCCAGAATGGGCGCGTCCGTGCCCCCGGCCTGGTCGATATAGGCCTGCACCCGATCGCGTTGTCTGGCCGATATCACCGCTCCCAGATCGTGATCTGCGTCATGTGCCCCTGCGGTCAGAGTTTCAAATCGCGCGCTTAGGCGGGATATCACGTCATCCCAGATGCTGCGCTGGATCAGGGCCCGCGATCCGGCAGAGCACGTCTGACCGCCGTTTTGCACAATCGCACCGGTGAGGACAGGCAACGCCGCCTCCAGATCGGCATCCGCGAACAGGATTTGCGGGGATTTTCCGCCAAGTTCCAACGTCACGCCGATATGGTTCTTTGCCGCTTCCGACTGGATCAGGGCGCCTACATCCGGTGAGCCGGTAAAGGACAGGAAATCTATGGATTTATGTGTGCTCAGGGCCGCACCCGCGACATGCCCCAAGCCCGGTACAACATTGATGGCCCCAGCAGGAAACCCGACATCGGCGGCCAACGCGGTGATGGCCAGCGGTGTCAGGCATGCCTCTTCGGCGGGTTTGAGCACGACCGCATTGCCCATGGCCAGTGCGGGCGCAAGCGTGCGGCCAAACATCTGCGCCGGGTAGTTCCAGGGGATGATATGACCCGTGACACCATAGGGCTCCAGCAGGGTTTGCACATGATAACCCGCCATGAACGGGATGGTTTCACCGTGCACTTTATCGGCCGCGGCACCGTAATATTCGAAATACCGCGCGGCAGAAACCATATCAGCGCGCGCCTGGGTCACAGGTTTGCCCGTGTCGCGGGCCTCCAGCTGAGCCAGATCTTCGGCACTCTCCGTAATCTTCTGACCCAAGGCCATCAACAAACGCCCACGTTCGACGGCGGTCAGTTTCGACCATGGCCCCCCATCAAACGCCGCCCGAGCGGCGGCGACTGCATGGTCGATATCCTCTGCACCACCCGCCGCAATCTGGGCGAAAACCTTGCCGTCACTGGGACAGATGACGTCAATCGTGCCGTTTCCGGTCGCGGGCTGCCACGCACCATCAATGAAACAACCAGCGGCTTTCTGAAACGGGCTTACTTTGTTCATGGAACGTCTCTCTTTCACAGGCCGATACACCAGGTGCGTTGCTCTGCAGCACGCAGGGCCACGCTTTGGACTGGCAGCATGGTCCGTTTTTTCCGGATCATCAAGGCGCGGTGATCTTGATACCGTGAACCGTCGCATTGGAAATCCCGGATCACAGCGCATAGGGTTGATAGTGATCAAATATCGGTAGACAGGGCCACACATGCGCGGGCTGGGGGAGAGATCTGGATGACAGTAATTTCAGAACAGGATTTGCGCCAAAGCATCGCGGATGCCCTGCAATTCATCAGCCACTACCACCCGCCTGACTTCATCGCACATATGGCCGCGGCCCATGCACGTGAAGAAAGCCCCGCCGCGCGCAACGCCATGGGCCAGATACTCCGGAATTCGCGTATGTGTGCGTTGGGCAACCGCCCGATCTGTCAGGATACCGGCGTGGCAAATGTGTTTCTGAAGATCGGAATGGATGCCCGGATTGACAGCCGCCGCAGCGTTCAGGACATCGTCGACGATGCGGTGCGCGAAGCCTATCAGGCGGCGGATAACCCCCTCCGGGCTTCGATGGTGCATGATCCGATCTTTGATCGCCGCAACACCGGCGACAACAGCCCGGCCATGGTGCACGTCAAACTGGTCGAAGGGGACAGGATCGACATTGACGTTTCTGCCAAGGGCGGTGGGTCAGAAAACAAATCTAAATTTACGGTTCTGGACCCTGGTGAGAATGTCGCTGACTGGGTGGTCGAAACGATCCAGACCATGGGTGCCGGGTGGTGCCCGCCGGGTATCCTGGGCATCGGTGCAGGCGGCGGTGCGGAGATGGCCATGCTTTTGGCCAAAGAGGCACTGAACACGCCGTTGGACATGACGGAGCTTTTGGCACGCGGTCCCGCATCCGCCCTTGAGGACATGCGGATCGAGATTTATGACCGGGTCAATGCATTGGGTATCGGTGCGCAGGGGCTTGGCGGCATGACCTCGGTGCTGGACGTCAAAATCAAAACTGCTCCGGCACACGCGGCCTCATTGCCCGTGGGGCTGATCCCCAATTGCGCGGCCACCCGTCACGTCCATTTCACGTTGGACGGCAGTGGTCCGGCGCGGTTCACACCGCCCGATCTTGCTGCTTGGCCGGACCTGCCCGGCGACAATGACGCGGATTTGCGGCGCGTTGATCTGGATACCCTCAACGCTGATGTTGTCGCGGATTTTCAGGTGGGCGAAACACTGCTGTTGTCCGGAACGCTCTACACCGGACGTGACGCGGCCCATCGGCGCATGATCGAAACGCTGGCCAAGGGCGAAGCATTGCCCATCGATCTGCGCGACAAGGCGATTTACTATGTTGGCCCTGTCGATGCTGTGGGAGATGAGGTGATCGGCCCGGCAGGCCCGACGACGGCCACCCGCATGGATCGCTATCTGGATACGCTTTTGCCGGCCTCCGGGCTGCGCGTTATGGTGGGAAAGGCCGAGCGGGGGCCAGCGGCGACCCAAACCATTGCAGATAACGGCGCGGTCTATCTGATTGCTGTGGGCGGCGCGGCCTATCTGGTGTCTCAAGCCATTCGCGACGCGAAGGTTGTGGCGTGGCCAGATCTGGGCATGGAGGCAATCTATGAATTGCAGGTCCGAGACATGCCCGTGATGGTGGCCGTCGACACATCCGGCGCGTCGGTTCATGACGTGGGTCCCACAGCGTGGCGCGGCCGTCATCGGGCGTTCCAACTGCCATAGGGATTGCCAGCGCCGCGCCCATCGTCACCTACCGGATATCTGTGACAAACTGCGCGACCTGCCCCTGTTGATTGCGGTTGTGTTCGCGTGGAATTCGACCTAATTTCCGGATTGCCTCGGGGTGCACGATATTTGTGCTGAGATGTCATTCTGATGAACCCGTTGAACCTGAACCGGTTAGCACCGGCGGAGGGAAGGATACGACACTGATCCTCCTTTTCTGTCCCGGCGCGGCCATTTGGAGGATGATATGAAACATCTTGTATTTGCCGCAGGACTTCTGGGTGCATCTACGGCCGTGGCGGCCGATGCGCCCGTACTGACAGTCTATACCTATGACAGCTTCGTTTCCGACTGGGGTCCAGGCCCACAGGTGGAAGAGGCCTTTGAAGCGGTCTGCAATTGTGATCTCAACTTAGTGGGTGTTGAAGACGGTGCAGCGCTTCTGTCACGCGTCCGCCTGGAAGGGGAAAACTCGGACGCGGATATTGTTCTGGGCCTTGATACCAATCTGATCACCGCGGCCAAGGAAACAGGTCTTTTCGCGCCGCATTCGGTGTCGGCCGA
The DNA here is from genome assembly GCF_055693585.1 of Roseovarius sp. JB2-10. Classification (NCBI taxonomy): domain Bacteria; kingdom Pseudomonadati; phylum Pseudomonadota; class Alphaproteobacteria; order Rhodobacterales; family Roseobacteraceae; genus Roseovarius; species Roseovarius sp. JB2-10. The sequence continues at coordinate 2,088,586 of NZ_CM146337.1, forward strand.
TTTCACATTGCCAGTGACATGGGATGACCCGGTATTTGTACCCTATGATTGGGGTTACTTTGCCTTTGTCCACAATGCCGACGCAACCGTGCCCAGCAACTTTCGCGATCTGGCCGCCAGTGACACCAAAATCCTGATCCAAGATCCGCGCTCATCGACCCCCGGTCTGGGTTTGCTCATGTGGGTCAAAGCGGCCTATGGCGATGAGGCCCCGGCGATTTGGACGGACCTTTCGGATAATATCGTGACGGTCACCAAAGGCTGGTCCGAAGCGTACGGACTTTTCCTCGAAGGCGAAGCAGATATGGTGCTCAGCTATACCACATCGCCCGCCTATCACCTGATAGCAGAAGAAGACGCCAGCAAAGCGGCTGCGGCCTTTGACGAAGGCCATTACATGCAGGTCGAAGTGGCGGCCAAACTTGCCAGTAGCGACCAGGGTGAGTTGGCCGACCAGTTTCTGGCCTTCATGGTCTCCGACACGTTCCAGAGCATTATCCCGACAACTAACTGGATGTATCCGGCGGTCACACCTTCGGGTGGGTTGCCAGACGGGTTCGACACGCTGGTCACGCCGGAAAAATCTCTGTTGCTCAGCGCCGATGATGCGGCTGCGGCCCGGGACGAGGCGTTGTCTGAATGGTTGGGCGCGCTCAGCCAGTGAACCCATGGCCGGGGATCGGCGCTGCGGTATGTGTTGCAGTGTTGATCCTTGGCACACTCGCCGCGGTCGCGTTCAGGGCTGAGGCGGGCTCTGCGGGCCGTCTTGGCTTCGGCCCTGCCGATCTTTCGGCATTGCGCTTTACACTGCTTCAGGCCGTTTTGTCAGCGCTGATCAGCGTTGGTCTGGCCGTCCCGGTGGCCCGCGCACTTGCCCGGCGGCGATTTGCCGGGCGCAGAGCGTTCGTCGCCGTGCTCGGGGCGCCTTTCATCCTGCCTGTGATCGTGGCTATCTTGGGCCTCCTGCAGGTGTTTGGCCGGGCGGGTTGGGTGTCTGACCTTCTCGCACTTGTCGGCTTGCCTCCGGTGCAAATCTACGGGTTGCACGGTGTTGTGTTGGCGCATGTTTTCTTCAATTTGCCGCTTGCCACGCGTTTGATCCTGCAAGGCTGGCAGGAAATTCCATCAGAACGTTTTCGCCTTGCGGCGCAAATGGGATGCACCGGTCACGCCCTGTTTCGGTTGATCGAGGGGCCGATGTTGATGCGTGTCCTGCCGGGTGCATTGGCGGTTGTTTTTGCCATTTGCCTGACCAGTTTTGCCGTCGCTTTGACCCTTGGTGGCGGTCCCCGGGCGACCACCATCGAATTGGCGATCTACCAGTCCTTCACCTATGATTTTGATCTGGGCCGCGCGGCCCTTCTTTCGGCCTTGCAATTGGTACTAACAGCCGTTGCTGCGCTGGCTGCTTTGCGCCTGTCGCGCGGCGATGGATTTGGCGGCGGATTGGATCGAGCGGTCAGGCGGTGGGATGGGGCAGGGGGCTTGGCGCGTTTCGGGGATACGCTTTGGGTCATAGTGGCGGCGCTGTTTTTGCTCTTGCCTCTAACATCTATTGTCCTGACCGGTCTTGCAGGCCTCTGGGACATGCCAGCGCAGGTTTTTCGCGCGGCGCTTGTTTCACTTCTTGTTTCTGCCGCCAGCACAGTTTTGCTGCTGGCGCTGGCGCTGCCCATGGCCGCAACCATCGCCGCAGGCCGAAAAGGCTGGGTGGAGTTGAGCGGCATATTGGGCCTTGCGGCCTCACCGCTTGTCATCGGCACAGGGCTTTTCATCATGATCCGGCCCGTGGCTGATCCGTCCGCGCTGGCCTTGCCGGTCACTGCTGTGGTCAACGCGGTCATGGCGCTCCCCTTTGCGCTGCGCATTCTTGTCCCCGCTGCCCGGCAGACGGTCGCACGCTATGGACGCCTCGCCGCATCGCTGAACATGTCAAATGGTAGCTTTTTCTGGCAGGTCCTGATCCCCAGAATGCGCCCGCAGATCGGGTTTGCCGCCGGTCTCGCGGCGGCCCTGTCCATGGGTGATCTTGGCGTGATCGCCCTCTTTGCCGACGCCGAACTGGCAACTTTACCGCTCCAGATCTATCGTTTGATGGGGGCCTACCGGATGGACGCGGCGGCGGGCGCTGCATTGCTGCTGCTGGTATTGTCGATGGGGGCTTTCTGGGTGCTGGATCGCGGGGGAAATGGCATGCTGAAGCTTGAGGATGTTGTCATAACAAATGACAATTTCGCCTTGTCCGCCAATCTGGACATCGCGTCAGGCAGCACCTTCGCCATTATCGGGCCGTCAGGTGCCGGCAAATCCACACTGCTCGAAGCCATTGCGGGGTTTCGGGATGTGTCGCGCGGACAAATCCATTGGCACGGCACGCCACTCACGGAATTGCACCCGGGCAAACGACCCGTCGCGATGCTGTTTCAGGACGGAAATCTCTTTCCGCATCTCAATGCGGCGCAGAACGTCGCTCTGGGCCTTGAGCCCAACAGGCGGCTTTCACCTGAGCAAAAAGACGCGGTTCAGGCGGCTCTTGCCCGTGTCGGGCTGGCCGACATGGGATCACGCAAGCCAGCAGCGCTCTCTGGCGGACAGCAAAGCCGCGTGGCGCTTGCCCGGGTTCTGGTGCAACGCCGGGATCTTTTGCTGTTAGACGAACCCTTCGCGGCTCTTGGTCCCGCACTCAAGGTCGAGATGCTCGATCTGGTCTCAGAGCTGGTTCGCGAAAACGGCACCACTCTGCTGATGGTCAGCCATGACCCCGAAGACGCGCGGCGCATCGCCGATCAGGCCGTGCTGGTGGCCGAAGGCATGGCACATCCGCCTATGCCCACGGGCACGTTGCTGGACAACCCGCCGCCTGCACTGCGCGATTATCTGGGCTGACAGGGTGCGCGATTGGGGATTGCAGCGGGTGGTCCAATTAGGGCATGTGACGGCCCATGAGCAGCGACAAACATCCCTCCGGCGCGCCGTGGCGTAATTTCTATGGCCGGTTCAAAGGCAAGGGCCTGCGCAAATCGCAAGAGGCCTATATGGATCAGGATCTGGCGCAGCTTTCGCCGGGTGCCGTGGGCTGGGATGAAAACCCAAACCGTGACCCCCTTGATCTGACTTCATATTTTGGCGATCGGGAAGTGTGGCTCGAAATCGGTTTTGGTGGCGGTGAACATCTGGTGCACCAGGCCGTCCAGAACCCGAAGATCGGCATCATCGGTTGCGAACCTTACATCAACGGCGTGGCGATGCTGTTGGGGAAAATCCGGGATGCGGGGGTGGGTAACCTTGCCGTTTATCCCGGGGACGTGCGCAATATGTTCGATGTGTTGCCGGATCAATCCATTGCCCGCGCGTTTCTGCTCTATCCCGATCCATGGCCCAAAAAGCGCCACCATCGCCGCCGGTTTGTGACGCCCGAGCATCTGGAGCCCTTGGCACGCGCCCTGAAACCCGGTGCCATGTTCCGGGTTGCGACGGATATCCCGGATTACGTGCGCCAGACGCTCGAGCAAGTGCCGCAGCACGGTTTTGACTGGCTGGCAGAGCGCCCGGCGGATTGGCGAACGCCGTGGTCGGACTGGATTTCAACGCGCTACGAAGAAAAGGCCCTGCGCGAAGATCGCACACCGCACTACCTGACCTTTCGTAAGCGTTAGACGTCCATCCAGATCGTCACCGGCCCGTCATTGCACAGATCCACTTTCATATCCGCGCCAAACGCCCCGGTTTCCACGGGCACGCCCTGAGCCGCCAGTTGCTGTGTGAAGTACTCGTAGAGCCTGTTGCCTTCTTCCGGGCGTGCGGCGGTCGAAAAGCCGGGGCGGTTGCCCCGTGATGTATCGGCTGCCAGCGTAAATTGACTGACCACAAGAGCGCTGCCACCACTGTCGCGCACCGACAGGTTCATCTTCCCCGCCTCATCCGTGAAAATCCGCAGCTTGGCAATCTTGGCGGCCAATTGATCGGCATGGGCTTCGGTATCGCCCTGCATCGCGCAGATCAGGATCAAAAGGCCGGGTCCGGTCTGGCCAATGATGGCCTCATCTACGGTGACACTGGCGTGTGAAACGCGTTGCAGCAATGCGCGCATTGAAGGCCTCCTTATGCGTCATCCGCGGGGGTCGTAGATCTCGGACAAGGATGCCCGTTCCGTGCGAAAACTGTTGGCGGGATGGTCCGGATCCGGATAGCCAAATGAAATGGCACACAGGATCAGTCGCGTTTCCGGCAGCCCGAAATGCGTACGGATCATATCCGGATAGGCCGCGACGGAGGCTTGGGCAATCGTGGCCACGCCATGGGCCGTCGCCGCCAGTGTGAACCCGGTGACAAAGCCCCCGCAATCCAATGCGCCATAGGGCCCCAAATCCGATTCAGAACTGATAATGGCCACATGTGGTGCTCCGAAAAGTCGATAATTTTCAACATGTTGGTTATGTCGTGCGGGGTAGTCTTCGCGTGTGATGCCCAAGGCGCCATAAAGCTGATAGCCGCAGGTGCGCCGGCGTTCACCCGTGGCGCCGGGATAGCCTTTGGGCCAGGGCAGATCAGCCGCGGGTTGGCTTGCCTCGGCATGGGTCAGCAACGCGTTGCGAAACCGGTCAGTCTCCTCTCCGCGTGTCACGGTGACCTGCCAGGGCTGTGCGTTGCACCATGACGGCACGCGTCCCGCGGCCGTGATAATGTCCTGCACCACATTTTCGGGCACGGGATCTGGCACATACCCGCGACAGCTATAACGCGTCTCAAGGATGCGGGTCAGCGCGGCCGCGTCATCCGACATTTCAAAAACTCCCCTGATTCTGGGCGATAAAATATCCCACAACCCCGGCCAGAAGCGCGCCGCAGATCACGGCAACGGCGATCTTGATGGCCGAGTAAGGACGCTCGCCCTGAACCCGCCCGGTGCGGCCATTGACCACGAAGCGATATGTCTCGCCCCGGTATTTATACGCGGCCAGCCAGACCGGCAGCAGCACATGTTTGAACGTGACATCACCGACCTGCGTCTGGATGTCGTGGATGCGTTGCCGATCTCCTCCAATGTCGAATTTCACATCGCGGGTGATCACCCGGTCCATATGCTGGCGGGCTTCGGCAAACCCCTCTTCCAATTCGACGGTGTACCCTTCGGCGCGAAACCCAGCCAGATACTCTGGCCGGTAGGGCTCCAAAGCGGCCAGATCCCACGGTTCCAGCGCATCAGTGAAGCGTTTGGGCAGGCTGCGTGTCGCCAGGATCAACACATCATCAAAAAACCGCGCCACACGGCCCGAAACGCCCCGCCAGCGCACTTTGGCCACGCGAACCTGTTGTTTTTTGCCATCGCGCATGACGGTGCGCGTTTCATGATAAACCGTGCCGCGCTCGCCCTGATAGCTCGATTTTGTATCCGCATCAAAGGTCCAGTAGGGCACGTAAATCCCCTGCATTTTCCGCCCCTTACGCGCAAATTCCTGCAAGCCGGAGGGCGCGAACCATAAATTGCCCAACCAATCGGTCATCGCAGCGCGGGCGGTGCGTTCTTCCAGCGCGAAGGGCAAGACACCGCGTGGTTTGATGTGGCGATGCGTGCCGGTATCCGTCACCACGGGCGTGGCGCAAAACGGACATTCCGTGGCGTGGGTCGCGGCATCGAACTCCACCTGTGCCGCACAGTTCGGACATTGCAGGACGCGGGTCTCTTCGATCTCCAGATCAGGCAGTTGCTGACTGAGCGCGCGGCGCAAATCCAACTCCTTGATCGGGGCATGCCACGGCGTTGCATGTTCGATCTCGGCGGTATTGCCGCAATGATCACATGTCAGATGCGCCTCACTTGGGTCAAACCGGAAATCTGCCCCGCAATTGTCGCAGGGAAACCGGTGCTCTTGCGTGGAAGAAGGCGTAATATCGTTCATGGACCCTACAGGATGTTGTGGAAACGGCGCGGCGTGATGCGGCGCAGCGCGCCATCACCCAATGCAGTATGGCGCCAGAGGTGGAAAATGGCGTGGAAGGCCATGCCTGCTGTCAGGATCAGGTGCCAGGTCTTGATCGGTGCGCCGATCGTCGTGCCGGTCACCTGGTGATAGATCGTCAGACCGGCAACCCAGGCCAGCAGGCAATACATTGCCCTGTTGGACCAGGGATGCAGCGTGCGCATCATGCCCTCAAGCTTGGGCCCGGGACCGGACATCAACCCGTCCATAAGGCCAACCAAAACCATCAAAATCCCCGCCACGCCGAAAGCCCAGAAAAACACAGGTGCCTGCGCGTCAGAGATCAGCACCATCAGAAGCACGACCAGCGTCCAGTGGGTGGCAATCGTGATCTGGCGTCTAAAGGGCATGGGCGGGCCTTACAGGTTGGTTTGGACCTTACGCATCTGGCGGGGGAGGGGCATGACGGTAAAGAGCTGCGCCAACTCCTGCACATCCTCGGCCCGCTGCCAACCGTCTTGACCAGCGGTCCAAACCAGCGTGTCACGGGTCAGTTTGCCCTTGTCGGCCATTTGGCCCAGATCAGCCTTTGAATAGGGGCCATGTGATTTGCCACCTTCGGCGATGTGCCAGATATGTTCGACCGGCGGTGGCGCGGCAGGGCGTGTGCCCCAAGGCCCCTGTTGCATCTGGGCATTTGCCATCGCCATGCCCATCCCCATACCAAGGCCGGCCCCCATGCCACCTCCGTTCGGGTTGCGGGCGGCTTCGGTCATGGCCTCGGCGGCGGAATATTCGGTAAACCGGCCCAGATCGCCTGCAATACCGGTAGAGGTCCGCTTGTCCAGCGCGGCCTCAACCGCCGCAGGCAGCGAGATGTTTTCGATATAGAGTTCGGGGATCGACAGGCCGTATTCAGCGATTGTGCCGCTGATGGCCGATGCGACCAGCTTGCCCAGATCGGCCGTGTTGGCCGCCATGTCGAGTACCGGAATGCCCGATGACGCGATCACACGGCTGAACTCCTGCACGATGATATTGCGGATCTGGTAGCTGATCTCGTCCATGGTGAATTCGCCATCGGTACCGACGATTTCGACCAAAAACTTGGCCGGGTCACTGACACGCACGGAATAGGTGCCGTAGGACCGCAGGCGGGTGGGGCCGAATTCCGGGTCGCGCAGCATGATCGGGTTCTTGGTGCCCCATTTCAGATCGTTGAAGCGGGTCGTGTTGACGAAATAAATCTCAGACTTGAACGGGCTTTTGAAGCCATGATCCCAGTGGTTCAGCGTCGTCAGGATGGGCATGTTGTTGGTCTCAAGCATGTAAAGACCGGGGGTGAAAACATCCGCAAGCTGACCTTCGTGCACGAACACAGCCGCCTGGCCTTCGCGCACGGTCAGCTTGGCACCATATTTGATCTCATGCTCTTCGCGTTCGAACCGCCAGACCATCGTATCGCGGGTGTCATCCACCCAATGGATGACGTCGATAAATTCACCGGTTAAAAAATCAAAAATACCCATATCTCAGGTCTCCTTTGTCATCAGCTTGGGCCGCCGCGCGTCGCAATCAGGCGACGCAGGATCGGGCGGGCCTCGTCCGCGGTCATGCCGGGGCGCAGCGCAGGATTGTAAAGCAAGCGCAGCAACTCCTCGTCATGGGTGGTCAAAAACGCAAATTCGTCATCGTCATTGAAGATCGATGGCCGCGCATTGGGGCTGTCATTGGCCAGACCCAAGCCTTGGGCCAGTTCTTCGTGGACGCAGGATTGGCGCATCAATTGCGGGTGTTCTGCGCGAATGAAGGCAATCGCGCGCGAATATTCATATTCCTGTTCCGAACCGGCCGTGATCACAAAACACAAGATCGACCGCGGCAAATCAGAGAAGAAGTCAAGCGAGGCCTGACTGATGCTGGGAATAATTTGCTGTGCGCGTTTGCGGGCAAATTCGTGATCATCCTCACCCATGAAAAAGACGTGAAAATTGGGCGAGCGGCTATTGGCTGAAATCGGGTGATCGGTGATCCGCGCCAGACGCGCGGCATAGTTTGCCACAACGATCCGATCGGCAGCCTGTTGTTCCTCTGAGACAGATCCGCCAAATTCGATGCCAATCCGCACCGGGCCTTTCCACTTGCGCAAACGGCCCGCAACGCCGTTGGACTTCTTCAGGCCCTGATCGCGGGCATATTCATCATAGAAAGCGATGCGTTCGAAATTGCGGGCCAACACGGTATCGGTATAGGGCGTATCGACCCCGCCACCGCCCGTGCGCAACAGGCCCTGAGCCAGAAGGTCCGCTTGCATCCGGCCATAAAACCGCGCCAATGCGACGCTTTCGGCGGAGGGTTCGGCGGGCACAGGTTTTGCGGCAATTCCAGCCGGACGCGCGCGGGGTTTGGCGGTGGGCTCCAGTGGCACCACATCGCAAGAGGCCAAGGCGATCAGCCCCAGCCCCAAGCCCGTTTTATGAAATAGCCCGCGCCAATCCACCTGCGGTTCAGGCTCCCGGTACCGCGGTACCCGCGTTGTCGCCCACACCGTCACGGCGTGATTTGGCCGCGCTGAGCGTATCGCGCAATTCCGCCTCCATCTTCTTGAGTTCCGCTTCGGCGGTGGCACGACGCGCTTTGCCTTCATCGGCGATGGCAAGGCTTTCCTCAATCGTGCCGATCAGGTCGGCATTGGCCTGTTTCACGGCTTCGATGTCAAAGACACCACGCTCCATCTCCTCGCGGATGATCTTGTTAGATTCGCGCAAGTTCTTGGCATTTGCGGTCAGAAGCTCGTTGGTCAGGTCATTGGCATCACGCACCGCGGCTGCCGCATCTGCGGATCTCTGGATCGTCACGGCCTGTGCCAGTTGTGTTTCCCACAGCGGCACCGTGTTCACGAGCGTTGAATTGATTTTCGTGACCAGCGATTTGTCATTTTCCTGCACCAGACGAATGGATGGCAGCGATTGCATGGTCACCTGCCGGGTCAGTTTCAGGTCATGCACACGGCGTTCCAGATCATCCCGTGCGGCACGCAGATCGCGCAACTCCTGCGCTTTCATCACCTGATCCTTTTCAGGCGCCTTTTCCACCTTTGCTTCGGCGGCAGGGATGTCTTTTGTATCCAGAACGCTCAGTTTTTCTTCACCGGCCGCAATGTACAGCGCCAGCTCGTCGTAGAATGTCAGCGTCTTGTCATAGAGGATATCCAGCGATTTGATGTCTTTGAGCAGCGTGTGCTCATGGCCCAGCAAATCCTCGGTGATCTTGTCGATTTGGTTTTGAACGGTTTCAAACTTCGCAGTGAATTTTGCAATTGGCGCGGCGCGGCCCAAAAGACGTTCCCACCACGTCCGTTTGCGACGCACGTCGAGTTCCGACACCGAAAAGCCGCGGATCGTGGTGACAATGCCGCGCAGGCTGTCGCCGGCCGGGCCCACATCCTTGTTACGCACGCCCTGCAGCATGGATTGCGATATCTCTTGCAGCTCGGCCTGCGCATTGGAGCCGAAAGACACGATGGATTGCGTATCTGTCATGTCAATTTCGGCCATGCGTTTCTTGATTTCCGCACCCACCGGCTTGTCCGCATCTTTCAGTGGGACGATGGCATTGGCATCTGCGGGTTCTGGCAGAATAACGGCGCTGACTTCCTGCACGGCGGCCAGCGTGGCCTCGGCTTTTTCACGAATACTCTCGGTCATGACTTCCCCTTCACTTATCAATTCTGTTGGTTGAGCTGTTGTTCAGGGCGGATGCCCTCACGCTGCAACCGGTCGCGCAGCACGTCGATCTCAATCTCAAGATCGGTTTGGTTATCGGCCAGAAGCTTTTGCGTCTTGGCCACGAAATTCTCTTCCAGATCGGTCAGCAACATCATGTAATCCGACCGCGCCCCGGCATCGCGGGACCGGGCATAGATATCAGCGAACTTGGCGGTCGCATCGCGCGCGCCCACCAGATAGATGCCCATGTACTTGCGCGCTGCGGTCAGATCGCGCGGGTCGTTTTCCACGGTGCGCAGCATGTCGCGGACGCTGGCCTGAAAGCGCTCAACACGGGACTCGGCCTGCCGGTCGCCCGCGCGTTTGATCGCATCGGACATGGCCGCCAGATGGGTTTCGGCCTTTTCAACGGCGCGCGCCACGCGGTCCGTCTGAAACTGGTCCACGCCTTCGAGGCCCTTGTCCTTCATCGGATCAAGACCAAAGGCAAAGCTGTGCAGCAGCGTGCCGATCACGCCGTAAATCACCGGTGCCACGATACCGCCACTGGCGGCAAACCCGGCGACAGCCAGACCCAGACCGGTCAGTACGGAGCCGAACATCTTGCGCGGAATGCCAGGTCGTCGCGCCACCTTGCGGGCCTCAAAGGCCTCTTGCGCCAGAACACCCTCGCGGGTCATCCACGCGGCCAAGAGCAGCAGGCCAAGTGCGGCCAAATTAAGCGCCAAGGCCACCGGGCCGTTGCCAAAAGCGGACCAGATCAGGGGCAGAGGCGCCAGAAACAGAAGATTGATGCGGCCACCAGCACGGGTACGCCGCGCGCCTTGGTAAGATCCACGGCGTGGAGTGCCCGGAGGTCCGCCATCAGGGCTGTATTTGCCACCGTAGCGCTGTGCCATGTCAGACGCCCCCCGAGATCGAAACGAAGAGGATCAGAAGCACAAGCAGGAAGAATGCAAGCTTTTGCAGCCCTGTTTCTGTCATGAAAATCCCCGGTGTCCTTTATTCAGGTGTAAATCTAGGGGATGCAGGCGCAGCATACTAGGGGGAAGATTCCCATGCGCGGCTCATTGCAGGAATGTGGTGCGAGGGTGAAAGCCAGCAAAGCAAGCTATTTGCTGCACCTGATTTTGGTCAGTCAGGCTCGAATGGCAGCTTTGAGCCCTAAGCGACGAGTTCTGCACGACGCATGAATGTCCGCCAACTCGGTCAATGTAGCAACAAATTCATCAGGCTGATCCGGCGGATCACCGTTCATACTAGGCTACCGCGTTCGAAGTCAGTTATATGCCGATAGCCTGTATCTCTGAGCCTTTTTGCAATGCGATCCCGCCCCGCTTTGCTTTGCGAAACTTCTTGCACCTCGCTGGGCAACAAGGCGGTCACTGGCACCATTCGAACAGGTGATAACGGGGTATCAAGCACTATTTTTGGTCGGCCTTTTGCAACCATTCCAAAGATAATACCGATACCGCCATCAGAGGTTAGAAATTTATCTGGAATGGCGTCGCTTGATACCGGGATTTCCGAAGACGCAACATTAGTTTGCTCAAGAAGCTTAGTAATACCGCCCCAAGCCGCGACCTGTCTGGCTGTTTGCTCAATCAGCGCAAAGGCGGCGGAGGATTGGATGTCCTCGAAGGCCATATCTTGGTGGCCTTTCACTTCGATGAAAACTTCCATTTCGAAGCCGTTTCGCAGTTCGTTCTTATCTTCCTCGAACGGGTCAGAAAGCCCGTCTGATGCGATAATCAGGCTTTCTGTTGCGCGGATAATCTTGAATGCCTGTCTGCCGCCTGGCCATGGAGGAGATCCCAGGAACATTGGATTGACGATATAGGTGATGACATCAGGATCGACCGCGCCGATTTTTTCCCAGTAAGCTTGCAGAGCATCATAAGTTTTTTGGTTTGCCGGATCATCGGGATCGCGCTGATTTGCATTAGCCTCGACCATGTTTCCTGCCGTGATCTCGCCTTTAGGAGCTGGTCGAGAAAACAGTGATTTAATCCAATCGAGAAATCTCATGTCGCCTTCCACTTCAAATTTAAATTTTTTGATATCTGGAAACGCGCAGAAGAGCGATAGCAGTCTTTCGCGCAGTTGCGGCGAAAGTTCAAAATGTCCGCTTAGCGGCCATCTTTTGTTCTAATGCGTCGATTGTTTGTTTCGAATGTCTGGAAAGTGACCTAGAGGCGCCCTACCAGTATCCCGCGTACCGATAGCGCATGACATCAGCGTGTCCTGCCAGCAAGTTCCATAGCCTTGTAGACATGTCGCACAATGGGCGGCAGATGGTTAGTGGCCGCCCATTGTAGTGCTGTCGGTAATCCTTTTAGTGTTTTGACGCCGTGCGCCGTTCGGCATTCAGCTTGCGGGTATAGCCCGACTGGATAACCTCAACCGCCACAAGCACAATCACCGAGAAGTAGAAGGTGGTTTTGGACATGGGCACGACCTCATAGCCAAAGAATTTCAGCGCGAGGCTGTCGTCATGCATTGCGTGAGCCGCTGCCTGACCGGATTCGCCCAGAAGAACCACGCCGACGATCAGCAGGATGAAAAGACCGAGCACCTCGTACATGCGGTTTTTCTCAAGAAACCGCGTGACGCCATCGGCCAGCACCAACATCGCCAGCCCCGAAAGGATGATCGCCGTGGCCAGAATGGGGAAAACATCGGTGATCGCCAGTGCCGAGAGGACCGAGTCAAACGAAAAGATCAGGTTCATGATCACGATCATCATCACGACCCGGAAGGCGGATTTGCCCGGTTTGCCTTCCACATCCGTGTCCAGATGCTCGATCGTCAGCATGTGGCCGATTTCCTTCACCGCCGTGTAGATGATGAAAATGCCGCCGATAATGAACACACAGGTCGCAAAATTGACGCCGCCTTCTATCAGGCCGGGGCTGTTAAATACGTAAAACGGCTCGGCCATCGCGTCGATCAGCCGGATCATGGTGAAGAGAAGTACAACCCGCAGAACCACCGCAAGGATGATGCCCCAGAACCGAACGGCCTTTTGCTGCGCGACGGGCGCGCGTTGGCTTTCGATCGAGATGTAAAGCAGGTTATCGAACCCCAGAACCGCCTGCAAAAAGCATAGCATCAGCAGGTTGCCCAGGTTTTCCACTGTCAAAAGTTCAGCCATTTGGTCTGTCCTCGCACGTTTTGAACTGTTTTTGCTGCTATAGCGCGGGTCGCCCGCGAAAACAAAACGAAACGGTACGTCCAAATGCTTTAGGGCGCGGGTTTGTATTCCGAAACCATCACGTAATCCTTGGCCGGGCCTGTGACGCGCCATATGACGCGAAACGTTGGCCAGCTGTCGAAATCATAGGTCACATCATACTGGTCGGGATCACACCAATGGCTGGTTGCGCCACCCGTGGCCGGAACCTGGTGAAAAAATCGGCCATCGTCGAACCAGACGGTCAGATCGGGATGCCACAAATACCGCCGTTCGGCCTGCATCGGGGGATGCGTGCCAACGCGTAATTGCCCGGTTTCGTGGTAGGCAAGCCCGCTTTCCGTGCGTGTCCACGTGGCGGTGCCGGTGAACGTACCCGCCGGGTCCCGCGCCGGCGTGATCTGTCGCGACACCGCCCAACGCCCTTCGAAATCGTCCAGAACGCGGGTCATTGCCGTGTCAGGGCGTCGCTGGAGTGGGCATTCCGTCTCATCTGGCTGCTCCTGCCTTGCCGCTGCCGCGCGGGCGGTCTAAACCGCGCGCAACGATACAAGCATCGCGTAAGGACCGCCATATGATTCCCCGCTATTCCCGCCCCGACATGGTTGCCATCTGGTCACCCGAGACCAAGTTCCGCATCTGGTACGAGATCGAGGCGCATGCCTGTGATGCGATGGCCGATCTGGGTGTGATCCCGCGCGAAAACGCTGAGGCCGTGTGGAAAGCCAAAGATGTCGAGTTTGACGTCGCCCGCATTGACGAGATCGAGGCGGTGACCAAGCATGACGTGATCGCCTTTCTGACCCACCTGGCGGAGCATGTGGGCAGTGAAGAGGCGCGGTTTGTGCATCAGGGTATGACCAGCTCGGACGTGCTGGATACCTGCTTTAACGTACAGCTGACCCGCGCGGCGGATATCCTGATTGCCGATCTTGAGGGGCTCTTGGCCGCGCTCAAGCGCCGGGCGATCGAGCATAAAGACACACTGCGGGTTGGCCGGTCCCACGGCATTCACGCAGAACCCACCACGATGGGTCTGACCTTCGCTCGCTTCTATGCTGAGATGGACCGCAACCTGAGCCGCATGCGCGATGCCCGGGCGGAGATCGCAACCGGCGCGATTTCCGGCGCCGTAGGCACATTTGCCAATGTTGATCCAGCGGTCGAAGAACATGTGTGTGACAAGCTGGGCCTTGTGCCCGAGCCGATCAGCACCCAGGTCATCCCGCGTGACCGCCATGCGGCGTTTTTCGCGACACTGGGCGTGATTGCCAGCAGCATCGAAAACGTCGCCACAGAAATTCGACATATGCAGCGGACGGAAGTGCTGGAGGGTGCGGAATTTTTCTCGATGGGCCAAAAAGGCTCCTCCGCGATGCCGCACAAGAAAAACCCGGTGCTGACCGAAAACCTGACAGGTCTGGCGCGGTTGGTCCGCTCGGCCGTGGTCCCGGCAATGGAGAACGTAGCGCTTTGGCACGAACGCGACATTTCGCATTCCTCGGTCGAGCGTATGATCGGGCCGGATGCCACCATCACGCTGGATTTCGCCTTGGCGCGGCTGACCGGCGTTGTCGACAAAATGCTGATTTTCCCGGACAACATGCTGGATAACATGAACAAATTCCCCGGACTTGTGATGTCTCAGCGGGTGCTTCTGGCGCTGACCCAGGCGGGCGTGAGCCGTGAGGACGCCTATGCCATGGTGCAACGCAACGCGCTGAAGGTTTGGGAAGAACGGACGGATTTCAAGGCGGAACTTCTGGCGGATGCCAATGTGGTTGCGGCCTTGGGCGCCGACGCGATCGAAGAGAAATTCGACATGGGCTATCATACCAAACATGTGGATACGATCTTTGCGCGGGTTTTTGGCGAGGATTGAGCAAAAAAATCCGGTTCGAAACTTTTTCGGCGAATAAAATTCGACGGCCCGTGTTTTCCCATTAATACAGTATGAAATCATTAGTATCAGGAGCTATTATGTTTCGAACAACACTTATACTTGCCCTCACGCTTCCCGCCGTCGCATTTGCAGCGGGAGGCGACAGCTCATCTGCCCCCAAACCCTCGGAAACGACCAAGTCGTGTACTGATGGTAAAATCTGGGACAAAGGCAGCAAATCCTGCGTTCAGGCCAGCAATGAAGTGCTGGATGATGACACGCTTTACGGTGCGGTCCGTGAGTTTGCCTATGCGGGACAGTATGAAAATGCGCAGACTGTTCTGGCGGCGATGTCTGACCAGAAAGACGACCGCGTCCTGACCTATTGGGGTTTCACACACCGCAAAATGGGCGATGTAGAGACCGGCATGGCATATTACCGTCAGGCAATTGCCACGAACCCCACAAATATTCTCGCCCGCTCCTATATGGGACAGGCCTTGGTTGAACAGGGCGATCTGGCCGGTGCAAAGCAACAGTTGAAGGCGATTGAAGACGCAGGCGGCACAGGTAGCTGGGCGCAGACGTCTCTTGATCAGGCCATCACCACTGGCAAAACCTACACCTACTGAATGACGCTTCAGGCCCGGGCCAATGGGCAGTAATTGCAATCGTCATCGCGAAACCTGCAAATCTGTGATACAATGTATCCAGATTTGCAGGAGGTCCGGGTATGAAATTCAAGATCATCGTTGCACTTGTCGCAGTAACTTTTGGTACGTCCGCGATAGCGGGAGCCGGGTGTAAGGGCGGCCACAAGCAACAGGTTCAATCCTGTGCCGCTGGTTTGGTCTGGGACAGTGAAAGCGGAAGCTGCGTGTCGCAGGTTAACAGCTAAAATCTGACCTCTGGATTTGAGGCAGGATAAGCAGCGTTCATAGCTGTAAATATTCTTCTTTTGTTCTTAGATAAATGTTCACTCTTCCTGACGTATTCTGGGGGCCACTCCAGGAATGAGGGACAGGATGAACGACATGACACCACTTGCCCGGTTGTCGCCACCGCAAATGCCGGGGGCTACGGTTGCGGGGCTGACGCGTCGTCAAAAGGCTGCCATCGTGGTGCGTTTTTTGCTGAACGAAGGTGCTGAGGTGCCTTTGACGGATTTGCCCGAGCCCTTGCAGGCGTCTTTGACCACCCAAATGGGTTCGATGCGGTATGTTGATCGATCAACACTTGCGGATGTTGTCGCGGAATTCGCGCGGGAGCTTGAGGCGATGGGGTTGACCTTTCCTCGCGGTGTAGCCGGCGCATTGACCGCACTGGATGGCAAGATAAGCCCCCAGACTGCGGCGCGGCTGCGCAAAGAGGCGGGCGTGCGCCAATTCGGCGATCCGTGGGAGCAGATTTTCAATGCGGGTACTGACAATTTGATCCCCATTCTGGAACAGGAAAGCATCGAGGTTGCGGCGGTTGTGCTCTCCAAGCTGGATGTCGCACAGGCGGCGGAGTTGTTGGGGAAATTGCCGGGCGACAAGGCGCGGCGGATCACATATGCAGTATCGCAAACTGGCGCTGTGACGCCGGATGCAGTGGATCGCATTGGTCTGTCGTTGGCGGCGCAATTGCATGATGTACCCGAAACGGCCTTTGATAGTGGTCCAGTGGAACGGGTTGGCGAAATTCTGAATTTCTCACCAGCGGCCACACGTGATGACGTGCTTGTCGGTTTGGACGAAACGGATGAACAGTTTGCGGCCTTGGTTCGCAAGGCCATCTTTACCTTCATCAATATTCCCGATCGCTTGAACCCGGTGGACGTGCCCAAAGTGTTGCGCGAAGTGGATCAGGTCGTGCTGGTGACGGCATTGGCCGCGGCCGCGGATGGTGAATTGGCATCTGTGGCGGAGTTCCTGTTTGAGAACATGTCCAAGCGAATGGCCGATTCCATCCGCGAAGAGATCGAAGAACGCGGCAAGGTGAAAGCGAAGGACGGCGAGGAGGCGATGACTGAGGTCGTCAATGCAATCCGAACGCTTGAAGCCAATGGCGAAGTGATGCTCATCGTGCCGGAACAAGAAGACGACGAGGAATAGCGGCAACCGCCGCTTTGGCGCGTGCGATTATGCGAACGCGTTACTTCTGGCGCGCTTGGCGCAGCAGCTGTTTTGCATCGCATTTAGCTGCGTTGCCAATTTCTAGTGGTTTCAACACTCAAGACCTTGCGCCTTGAGGGCTTGAACAACCGCGAGATCAGTCACAAAATCATTTACCGAAAGTCACGAGGGCCAAAGCGGTGGACACATCTTTGAGGTCGGCTTAGGCTGCAGACCATGAGTGATATTGATGGACGCCGCTGGCATGACATGGGCGGGCAACCCGCCGGGGATGTTCCCATGGAAGGCCATGATTTTGCCCTTTGGGAGAAACGTGTTGATGCACTTATGGTGCTCTGCGGCGGCAAGGGTCTTTTTACCGTGGATGGTTTGCGGCGTGCGTTGGAAGACATGGGCGAAGACGCGTTCGAAAAGCACAGCTATTACGAACGCTGGATCGCTTCGGTGAACCAGAACCTGATTGAAGCAGGCACCTACACACTGGAAGAGCTTGCCACCAAGATGGAAGAAGTTGCCGCGCGTGGCGCAAGCTATGGCGAGGCGCAGAACAATGACTGAGCGTGTGCGTGTCAAATCCCTGATGCCACCGGGCCATGTCCGGGCGCCCGCTTATCTGCGCGGAAAAACAGGCATCGTTGAGCGCAGTCTTGGCCCCTTTGGCAACCCGGAACAATTGGCTTACGGCCATGCGGCGGACAAAAAACACCTTTACCGCGTCCGCTTTACCATGGCTGAAATCTGGGGTGATGACGCCGAGGTGCCGAATGACACGTTGGATGCCGAAATCTACGAACACTGGTTGGAAAAGGCCTGATATCCGATGCCACATGATCATCCAGACCACTTGAGCCCCTCCGGCCACCCCTATCGCGCCGATAATGACGGTCCGTTGACCTATTGGCAGCGGATGGAAATAGCCGTGCGCGAGATCCTGATCGAAAAGGGTGTGATGACTCCGGCTGAAATCGCCGCGCAGATCGATGCCATGGATGCCAGAAGTCCGGCGGATGGGGCGGCCGTTGTGGCGCGCGCCTGGGTCGATCCGGATTTCAAAGCGCGTTTGTTGCAAGATGCGGGTGCCGCGAGCGATGAGATGGGTTTTGATATTGGGCCGCTCAATCTGATTGCCGTTGAAAACACGCATGAGACGCATAATCTGATCGTCTGCACGCTCTGCTCCTGCTACCCGCGCAACCTTTTAGGCTTGCCGCCGGATTGGTACAAGACACGCGAATACCGCAGCCGTGCCGTGCGTGAACCCCGTTCCGTTTTGCGCGAATTCGGCGTTGATCTACCGGATCAAATTCAGGTGCGGGTGCACGATAGCACCGCCGACATGCGCTATGTCGTGCTGCCTGCGAGACCTGAAGGCACAGAAAATTTGAGCGAAGCGCAACTGGCCGAACTGGTCACACGGGATTCGATGATTGGCACTGGTTTACCCCGAATGCCGGGCTGATCAGGTCCATTTCGCGATGGGCGGCAAACTCATGAGCACCGCGTTCGCATCATGCCCCGTCGCCAATCCAAACTTGGTGCCGCGATCGTAAACAAGGTTATACTCAGCGTAGAGACCACGGTGGATGAGTTGCGTTTCCTTATCCGCTTCGGTCCAGGGCTGCGTACGCCGCTTTTCGATCAGCGGTACAAAAGCAGGTAGGAAGGCGCGCCCGATATCTTGGGTCAGCGTGAAATCAGCCTGCCAATCGCCCGAATTGTGATCATCCATAAATATCCCACCAACGCCCCGCGCACGGCCGCGATGCGGGATGTAGAAATACTCATCCGCCCATTCCTTGAGGCGCGGATAAAAATCTGTGCCGTGCGGATCCAGATGCGCCCGCTGAGTTGCATGAAAATGTGTGGTATCTTCGGCGTATTCGATGCACGGGTTCAGGTCAGAGCCGCCACCGAACCACCAGGCATGAGGGGTCCAGAACATACGCGTGTTCATGTGCACCGCAGGCGCATGCGGGTTTTGCATGTGCGCGACCAACGAAATGCCGGACGCCCAGAAACGTGGATCATCGGCAATTCCGGGAACGCCCCGCGCAGCCATCGACTTCTGTGCCGCTTCCCCCAAGGTGCCATAAACTTCCGACACATTGACCCCAACTTTTTCAAATACCCGTCCGCCACGCATCACGCTCATCAGGCCGCCGCCGGCATCCGACCCATCATCAGAGCTGCGTTTGGTTTCGCTGACGTCAAACCGGCCAATCCCCCGGTCTGACAACGGGCCAGTGTCATGCGTGTCTTCCAGGGTTTCGAACGCGGCGACGATCTGATCGCGCAAGGTCCGGAACCATGCGGCGGCTTTTTGTTTCTCTTCGGTAAAATCAGCAGTCATCGGAATGTCCAGTTAGTGGGCAGGGGCGGAGACGGCATCCAGCAGCGAGCGGCCACCGTCGACGGTCATAATTTGTCCGGTCATGAAGCCCGACCCGTCACAGGCCAGATATTGCACGGCCTCGGCCAGTTCCGCTGGTGATGCAATCCGTCCCAACGGAGTGTGTTCCTCGATGTCCTCGCGAAACTCGGTCTGCTCGCGAAGCGTGTCTTTCAGAGATGCACTCATGACCGAGCCAAAAGCCACAGCATTTACGCGAATTCTGTGCGGTGCCAGGGCGACCGCAAGGCTCCGTGTCATCTGGTCCAGCGCGGCGGAGGCCACGGAATAGGCCATCAGTTCTGGATGTGTGCGCCGCGCGGCGATCGAGGACAAATTGACGATGGTTCCGATATTGCCTTCCGGCTGGTCTTCGGCCTGTTTGATCATGCGCTTGGCCACCAATTGCGACAAACGCAACGCTGTGATCAGGTTTTGATTGAGCAGCATGACCACCGCATCGTCATCAGTGTTGAGGGGATCGGAGGTGACCACCTGCCGGGACGCGTTGACCAGGATATCGACCTGATCAAAAGCGTCGATTGTCGCTGACAGCAAATTTGCCTGGGTCAGTTTTTCGCGCAAATCTCCCGCGAAGTATCTGATATTGCTACCTTCTTCATTTTTGCCAATTTCCTTTTTCAGATGCTCTTCGTCGATGTCGGCAAACATCACATTTGCGCTTTTGTTGGCAAAATGTCTGCCGATGGCAAGGCCGATGCCGTTGGCTCCGCCGGTGACAATCGCGGTTTTGCCAGAGATTGAGAAGGACATGGATGCGCCTTTCAGGGTGATTCTGCCAAAGGCAGGCTATGCGAATTCAACGCGCCTTGCGAGACGGTCGCGTGGCGTGCAGGATTTTAAACCTATTGTCGCCAGCAGCTTCGCTTACGGACGCAAAAAGACCGGCGATTGCGGCCTCATACGGTAAATGGCGATTGGCCACCAGCCATAGCTGACCGGAGGGTTTGAGCATCGCGGCGGCGGCCGCAATAAAGGCGCGCCCCAATGCCGGGTCGGCGCTGCGATCGGTATGAAAAGGCGGGTTGGTGATGACGCAATCCACCAAGGCAGCAGGTCGCCACCGCGTTGCATCTTCCCAATGCAGGTGAACACGCGGGTCGTTAAGGTTGAGGCGTGCGCAATTCAATGCGGCATGATCCGCTTCGACAAAATCGATATGGGTGATGCCGTCATGTTCCAAGGCGCGGGCACTCAGATAGCCCCAACCGCCACCCAGATCGACAACATGTGCGCCCAGTTTGACCGGCAGCGTGTCGGCGAGCAGGCAGGAGCCGGGGTCAATCCCGTCGGCGGAAAAGACGCCGGGCTGGGTGAGAAATCCACTGCCAATGTCTACTGCCTCGCCCAAAAGCCACTCTTCAAAAGCAGAGGTCGCGTTGAACCAGAAGAGTTTGCCATGTGCTTTGGAGAGGGGTGCAGACACATCGACGCGTTTGCGGCATTCCTTGAGGATAGATTCGATTCCGTCGGTTTTCGCGCCATCCACAATGATCGGCCCGTCGGTGATTTGAGCGGCCTGTGCAACCAACCCACGGGCCAGTTGCTTGGCACGTGGCAGGAAAACTACCGATATGCTGTATCGGCCTTCCGGGGCCGTCATGCATGTCTGGCCCTGAGCAGTGTAGTGATCGACATCTGGTTTAAAGCCGGTGATCACATCGACACGATCACGCGGCAAATCGCCCAGATCATGCGCGCCAGCTCGCGGCGCAAACACAGCAATCCGACCGGAATCGGGCAGGGTCGCGTCACCATTTTCCAAGGCCAGCGAGAGACGCGAATTCGTCAAATTATTCTTTTTCCATCGTGCATTGCAGAGGGTGTTGGTGTTGCCGCGCAAAGTCCATGACCTGCGCCACCTTGGTCTCCGCGATCTCGTGGCTGAAAACCCCAACCACGGCCACACCCTTTTGGTGGACGGTCAGCATGATATCGAACGCCTGTGCATGTGACATGCCGAAAAACCGTTCCAGAACAGCCACGACAAATTCCATCGGTGTGTAATCGTCATTGAGCAACATAACCTTGTAGAGCGGGGGCCGCTTGGTTTTGGGACGCGTTTCGACAACAACCGAGGTATCCTGGTCGTCATCGTCATTGCCTGCCATCGTTACAGTGTGCTGGATCATGTTCTACAAAGGCGCTTTGAAAAGAAGCTGTTATGAGCAGTCTATATAACCTGCGAATGGTGGGTGAAAAGGGGGCGACCGGAGGAACCTGCCGGAATGACCGGATTTTCGCTCTAAATGCGCACGATTTGCATCTTCAACGGCGACGTTTCCGCACAGGTTTGGGGCGTTTCTTTTGGGCGTCGGCAGGCTTTGGTGCTTCTATCCCCAATTGATCGCGCAAGATGCGCGGGCGGATTTCCTGAACCTCGCCGGGTTTGAGCTGCGCCAGTTGAAACGGCCCGTAGGACGTGCGGATCAGGCGGTTCACACTCAGGCCCACCGCCTCCATCGCGCGCCGAATTTCGCGGTTCTTCCCTTCACGAATGGCCACCGTAACCCAGGCATTGGCGCCCTGTTGTCGGTCTAATGTCACCGTCATGGGTTGGAAATTTTCGCCCTCGACCGTCAGACCTTTGCGCAAGGGTTCGAACGTATCATCACTTGGGCGGCCCTTGACGCGCACGCGGTATTTGCGCACCCACCCGGTCGCGGGCAATTCCAGCTTGCGCTTGATGCCGCCATCATTGGTCAGCAAAAGCAGGCCTTCGGAGTTCAGATCCAAACGCCCAACGGACAGAACGCGGGGCAAATCCTCGGGCAATTCGTCAAAAATCGTGGTGCGACCCTGTTCATCGCGCGTGGTTGTGACCAATCCGGACGGCTTGTGATAAAGCCAGAGGCGTGGCGGTTCAGGTTCGCCCAACTCGCGACCATCCACAGTCACTTTATCTGCGTCGGTTACATTGAGGGCGGCGCGCGCGATAGTCTCACCGTTGACGGTGACGCGACCCGCTTCGATCATACGCTCCGCCTCGCGCCGACTGGCAATGCCGGCACGGGCGATCACTTTGGCAATCCGGTCGCCTGCTGGGGATTTGGTGCTCATGGCCCCCGATTAGACCATTCGCAGGACTTGCGAAAGCGCTGATCAGCGGGCAAAGACGCCCCATGACGTTCAAAAGCCATATGCAATTGGCCCTGTCCGAGGCCCAGGCCGCCGCCGAACGCGGCGAAGTGCCCGTGGGTGCTGTGTTGGTTGATCCCTCAGGCAAGGTCTTGGCGCAGGCCGGTAACCGCACCCGTGAGCTGAATGACCCAACCGCGCACGCGGAGATTTTGGTGATCCGTGCGGCCTGCGCCGCTGCGGGGAGCGAGCGGTTACCGGGCCATGATCTTTATGTGACGCTTGAGCCTTGCGCGATGTGCGCGACTGCGCTGTCAGCTGCCCGCATTGCGCGGCTCTACTACGGGGCTGCCGATCCCAAATCAGGAGGCGTTGCGCATGGAGCGCGGGTCTTCACGCACCCGCAAAGCCATCATGTGCCCGAGGTTTACGACGGTATTGCCGCCGACGCATCCGAGGCCTTGCTGACGGGATTTTTCAGCGCACGGCGATAAGGGCGTCGTCAGATCGAGATTGGCACTAACACGTCCGGCTCGATAACCTTTACGTCCGGCAATGCGTTGATCAACACCTCTGCCGATTGTTCAAGGATTGGGAATGTCTTGTAGTGGCAGGGGATCAACGTCTTGAAATCAAAGAACTCCTTGGCCGCATAGGCCGCACGCCGCATGTCCATGGTGAAATGACCACCAGCACAAAGGATGCCAATATCCGGCGCGTGCAGATCATTGAACACTTTCATGTCTGCCATCACATCCGTATCGCCTGACAGGTAAATCGTGTGCCCCTCGGCCGTGATCATATAACCGCATTCGGTGCCGGGCACATTCGGGCCGTCGGGGCCAGCCACGCTGGAGGAATGCGTGGCATGCACCATCGTCACGGCCACACCGCCCAGATCAACCGTACCACCCTTGTTGAAGCCCACGGTCGCGATCTTCTGGCTCTCCTCCCAGTGGGACATCAGATCATATTGCCCGACCACGGGCACCGACAGCGCCTTGGCGATGTTCAGCACATCGGCCACGTGGTCAAAATGCGCATGCGTCAGCAGGATATGCGTTGCGCCGGATGTCGCCTCTTCATGCGCATCTTCGGGCAGCATCGGATTGCCGTTGAGCCATGGATCGATCAACAGAACTTGCCCGCCGATGTCGATTTTGAATGACGCGTGTCCCAGCCATGTGATGTTCATGATGTCCTCCGGATCAAGTTTTGATCAGCCTATCACGGGAATGGCCTACGAAAAGGGGGCAGGTGGCTTGCGGGGGCGCGCGTGCGGCGGTAAACGCAGAAACGACAGAATTGACCCGGAGACATGCCATGTCGATCGACACCGAAACCGCCGCTAAAGTGGCCAAGCTGGCCCGCATCCGCGTGGAAGAAGATGCGCTGCCCGCATTGGCGCAGGAGTTCAACAACATCCTGGGGTTCATCGAACAACTCAATGAGGTTGATGTCGACGGCGTGGAGCCGATGGTCAGTGTCACGCCCATGCGGCTGAAACGGCGTGAGGATGTGGTCAATGACGGGGACCAGCAGGGCAAGGTCTTGTCAAACGCGCCCGATGCGCGTGAAGGGTTTTTTGCGGTGCCGAAGGTGGTTGAATAATGTCTGATCTCAACAAACTGACAATTGCCGATGCGCGCGACAAACTGCGTGCCGGGGACATCACAAGTGCCGAGCTGACGACCGCCTGTCTTGAGCAGATTGAGGGCGCCGGGGCTCTGGGGGCTTTTGTGCACCACACGCCCGATCTGGCGATGGAGCAAGCCAACGCCGCCGATGCACGGATTAAGGCGGGCGATGCGCCCGCGATGTGCGGTATCCCCTTGGGCATCAAGGATCTTTTCTGTACTAAAGGCGTGCCGAGCCAGGCGGCAAGTGCCATTCTGAACGGGTTCAAACCGGAATATGAATCCACCGTGTCGCAGAACCTCTTTGATGCGGGCTCGGTCATGCTGGGCAAGCTCAACATGGACGAATTCGCCATGGGCTCGTCGAATGAAACCAGCACCTATGGCAACGCGGTTAACCCGTGGCGGCGCGGCAATGAAGACACGGCGCTGACACCAGGTGGTTCATCTGGCGGCTCGGCCAGCGCGGTGGCGGCTGACCTCTGCCTGGGCGCGACGGGTACCGACACGGGCGGCTCGATCCGCCAACCGGCGGCTTTCGTGGGCATCACCGGGATCAAACCCACCTATGGGCGCTGTTCGCGGTGGGGCATCGTGGCCTTTGCCTCGTCCCTCGATCAGGCGGGACCGATGACCAAATCCGTGCGGGATGCAGCGATCATGCTGGAAGCGATGTGTGGGCATGACCCGAAGGATCTCGACCTCGGCTGAGCTGGCCGTGCCCGATTTTGAAGCGATGCTGACCGGCGACATCAAGGGCAAGGTGATCGGTATCCCCAAGGAATACCGCATGGACGGGATGCCGGAAGAGATCGAACAGCTCTGGGCCGATGGCACCGAAATGATGCGCGATGCCGGGGCCGAGATCCGCGACATCAGCTTGCCGCATACCAAATACGCGCTGCCCGCCTATTATGTGATCGCCCCGGCTGAGGCGTCGTCGAACCTCGCGCGCTATGACGGTGTGCGCTATGGCCATCGCGCCAAGCTGGCGCAGGGCGACGGCATCACCGAGATGTACGAAAAAACCCGTGCCGAAGGCTTTGGCCCCGAGGTGCAGCGCCGCGTGATGATCGGCACCTATGTGCTCTCCGCCGGGTTCTACGACGCCTATTACAATCGCGCGCGCAAGGTCCGCGCGTTGATCAAGAAAGATTTCGAGGATGTCTTTGCCGAGGGTGTCGACGCGATCCTGACACCCGCCACGCCAAGCGCTGCCTTTGGGCTGGGGGAAATGGCAGATGCTGACCCGGTGCAGATGTATCTCAACGACGTTTTCACCGTGACGGTCAACCTCGCGGGCCTGCCAGGCATCAGCGTACCTGCCGGTCTGGACAAGCGCGGATTGCCCTTGGGGCTGCAGCTGATCGGCCGTCCATGGGAAGAAGGCGATCTGCTGAATTGTGCTTATGCCCTTGAGGGGGCCGCCGGTTTTGTAGCCAAACCGGAAAAATGGTGGTAAAAACCGGCCAAAAGAAAAAGACGGCAGGATGAGCAAATGCGTTTTTTAATGATGACAGCCGCCGCTGTGGCGTTGACGGCCTGTACGCCCCCGGTTCCCGATAGTGGGGCAGGCGTGGGCTTTGGCAATTACGAAGAATATCAACAACAGCAACGGGCGCGCGACGCGCAGTTGACGGGCAATGCCTTGCCCGCGCCGGATGCGGTCTCGGAAGAAACGCTTGATAGTGGCACAACGGTTGTCGTGGCCGATGATGGCTCGGAACTGGCGGCCCAAACCCAAGCGGCGTTGAACGAACGTCAGGTCAATTCTGGTGAAGCAATTGTGCATGCCAGCCCGTCGAACCCGGCGCCTGAGGCCGTGAGTGCCACGGGTATTTCTGCGGAAAACGATTTTGATGCCGTGGGCGCGCAACGCTCGATCGAAAGTGATGCCGCCAAGATCGCGCAAAACCGATCGCAGTACAAAGTGATCGAGGCTGAAGCATTGCCCAAACGGTCGGGCAATGGGGGGCCGAACATTGTGGATTATGCTTTGGCAACCAAACATCCGCGTGGCACGCAGGTCTATCGCCGTATTGGTCTGAGCCTCGAGAGCAAGGCGCAACGCAATTGTGCCAAATACCCGTCACCCGATAAGGCCCAGAGCGAGTTTCTGGCCAAGGGCGGCCCGCAGCGAGATCGTCTGGGCCTTGACCCGGATGGCGATGGGTTTGCCTGCGCGTGGGATCCGGCACCGTTTCGCAAGGCGGTGGGCGGCTGAACGTGGGGTCTGACCACCCCTCGGCAGAACTCTTTCCTTCTCCCAATTGTGGCCCGCGCCGCGATGGCGCGCGCCCCGACATGATCGTCCTGCATTACACAGCGATGCAGACAGCACTTGCCGCGCGCGATCGCTTATGTGATCCAGTCGCCGAAGTCTCCAGCCATTACCTGATCAGTGAACAGGGCCATATCTGGCAACTCGTGGCCGAGGATCAACGCGCCTGGCATGCGGGTGCGGGGCAATGGGGCGACGTAACGGACGTCAATTCGCGCTCCATCGGGATAGAGTTGGCCAACACCGGCGCACATCCCTTTCCCGAGCCTCAGATGGTAGCGCTTGAGGCCGTGATGTATGGCATCATTGAGCGCTGGCACATTCCGCCGGAGCGCGTGATTGGTCATTCGGACATGGCCATTGGGCGCAAAAGTGATCCCGGTTCCCGGTTTGACTGGCGTCGGTTGGCGGCGCAGAATTTGAGCATATGGCCGGAAACCACAGGCTGTGCGGGTGATTTTGAAGCGGACGCACGCGCATTTGGCTATGCGTGGGAGGGAGGCCCTCAGGACTGCCTCGAGGTATTTCGGCTCCGCTTCAGACCATGGGCAACAGGCCCACTGGATGATGTGGACCGCGCCTTGATGCATGATTTGGCAAGCCGCTATCCCGTTGACCGCACCGCTTTTAGCGCCTAAGCCCACCCTGCGCGGAAGGCCGGATGGCCGCGGGGCTCTGGCCTCGAGGAAAGTCCGGACTCCACAAGGCAACGGTGCCGGGTAACGCCCGGCCGGGGTAACCCGAGGGAAAGCGCCACAGAAATCAGACCGCCTCCGCCTGCGGAGGTAAGGGTGAAACGGTGGGGTAAGAGCCCACCGCGCGGCTGGCAACAGACGCGGCACGGCAAGCCCCACCGGGAGCAATGCCAAATAGGGACCGCAGGCGGGGTTTGGTCGGGCAACCGATACCGCCCGCAGGCAGCTTTGGCCCGGCGGTCCGGGTTGGCAGCTAGAGGTGCTTTGGCAACAAGGCATCAAGATGAATGGTCATCCAGAGGGGGCAACCCCTTGGACAAAATCCGGCTTACAGGCCTTCCGCGTGTTTATCTTGTGATCTCTTCATCCGGTCTGGGAACGGCGAGGTAGGCCGATTTGGGGATATCGATCAGCCCGTGAATGCCAAGCGCTGCGCGATCCTTGGCGTCGAGCCCTGCAATCGCGGCTGAGACCGCATCAAACGTGGCCTGACGGTTGGCGCCAGCGGCGGCGATATAGGGCAGGCCGGGGGTCGGCGCTGTCCATTCCAGCACGCGAAGCTTGGAGGCAAAGGCCTCGTACCGCTGCATCAGCCGCCACGATACTCCATCAAGCGCTGCGATGTCGGCCTCGCCCTCTGCCACCATCCGCGCGGACATCAGATGCCCGTGGCTTTGCACGCGGTCTTCAAACCAAATGCCGCGGGGTTGCAGATGGGCCCAAGGGGCGGCGTAGCCGGATTGTGAAAACGTTTGGTTATAGGCAAAGCGCGCACCAGCGAAGGCAGTCACGTCGGCGCGCGGATCATTGTGGCGCACCACGATGGCGCTGCGGTAGTGACCGGGCGGGCAGTCGTTGAGCCCGAAATCCGGCGTGCCAATGAGCGTGACCTGATCGTGCAGCCAGAGGCGGTAGGGCATGCCGCAGGTCTGACTGAGCACCAGATCAGGGGAGTGCCAGACACTGAACTCCTCGGCCTCTTGTGACAATGCCTCAGGGCCGTCCACGCCACGCAAGCTCAGTTCGGCCCGGATGTGCGCCCAATAGCGGTCATGCGCCTGTGCCAATTCGGGGCGGGCATACATCATCAAATTCGCGATCATCGGTCCGTCCTTGCCAAGGAAACACCGGCAGTTTGACGCGATACGCCGCGCAATTGCAATCGGGTGCGACGGATGTGACAGCATTTCGCACCGGCAGGGGCGAATGCCGGTTGACTCGGGGGCCGCGCCGGGTAAAAGGCGGGTTCTAGATTTTCACGGGCCGCAGGGCGTGCCCGACGCAGGAGCACTATCATGGCGAAGCCGACCACAATCAAAATCCGCCTGAACTCGACCGCGGGAACCGGCCACTTCTACGTGACCAAGAAAAACGCGCGCACCATGACCGAAAAAATGGTTGTGCGGAAATATGACCCGGTTGTGCGCAAGCATGTCGAATACAAAGAAGGCAAGATCAAATAAGATCGCCTGACGATGACGTATCTAAAGGGCCGCGCCTTCGGGGGCGGCTTTTTCTATTCGGGGGGCTCAGAAAAGTTTGGCCGTGCGGAAGGAGAACTCCTCTTCTTTGCCAATGACCACATGATCATGGATCGTGACACCAATGGCCTCACAGGCGGCGGCGATCAGTTTGGTCATTTGGATGTCTTCGGGGCTGGGCGTGGGATCTCCTGACGGGTGATTATGTACCAGAATGAGCGCGCTGGCATTCAGCTCTAGCGCGCGCTTGGCCACTTCGCGTGGATAGACCGGCACGTGATCCACGGTGCCTGCGGCCTGTTCTTCATCGGCGATGACCGTGTTCTTGCGATCCAGGTACAGCACGCGAAACTGCTCGGTATCGCGATGCGCCATTGACGTGCGGCAATAGTCGATCAGGTCCTTCCAGGATGACACCACATCGCGTTGCAAAATCTTGGCCTGACCCATCCGGTGGGCAAATGCCTCGGCGATGCGCAATTGCAGATAGACCTGTGGCGTGGCGCCGTCGATCTGCAGCAGCCGGTGTTCCGAAGCCGCCACCACGCCGTTGAGGTCACCAAAGGCCGCCAGCAGGCGCTTGGCCAACGGTTTCACGTCGATGCGCGGAATGGCATTGAAGAGCAGTAACTCCAGAAGCTCATATTCGGGCATCGCTTTGTGCCCGCCCGTCAAAAACCGATTGCGAAGGCGTTCGCGGTGTCCCCAATAATGCGGCCGCTTGGACCCATCCGCTTGGGTCAGCAGCCCGCCGCCTGCGGCTTCGGATGCCTCGAGCCGTGTGGTGCGTTGGTAGGACTTTTCGAAGGCAGGTCGCGTCTCCACGCCCGGTGGCGCGCTACGCGCATCCAGATCCGCGAGACCGGCCATGGCATCTTCGGAGAACCCATCTTTTGTCCGCGATTGTTTTGGCGACCGTGCGGACAGCCCCGTCAGTTCCTTAACGCGCGCCCATCGATCCGTTTTGTCTATTTTCTGTTTTTCACCCATGGCATCTCCGACACGCAACCCGGTGACGCGGCAGAGACACTGCCCGCATCACCAATCGTCAGAAGTATTTCCTGGGCATGGTTAACCCCGGGTTAATCCTTAACAGAACGTGATCTTGGGGGCTTTGGACGGGGTGCCGCTCGGCCTTGGCGCGGACCCAAAAGAAAAGGGCCGGTCGCTGTGACCGGCCCTGATCGGAATAATGTGCTTGCTGGTTTACTCGCGGTTGCCGAGCAGTTGCAGCAGGAACATGAACATGTTGATAAAGTCCAGATACAAGGCCAACGCGCCCATGATCGCGGCTTTACCCAACCATTCGGTGTCGCCGTGATGGGCGTGCGCCAAATAGGTGTTCTTGATATTTTGCGTGTCATACGCTGTCAGACCGGCAAAGATCAGCACACCCAGGATCGAGATTGCGAACATGATCGCTGGTGAGCCCAGGAAGATGTTGATGATCGATGCGACGATCAGACCGATGACGCCCATGATGAGGAAGCTTCCCCAGCCGGAGATGTCTTTCTTGGTCGTGTAGCCCCAGAGGGACAGACCCGCAAATGCGATCGCTGTGGTCAAGAAGACCTGTGCGATTGAGAAGTCGGTGAAGACCACAAAGATGTAGCTGATCGAAACGCCCATGACGGCCGCAAATGTGTAGAAGAACAATTGCGCCGCGGCTGCTGAAAGCTTGTTGATCATTGCGCTAAAGGCAAAGACCATGATCAGCGGGGCAAACATGACGACCCAACGTGTCATGCCTGTGAACAACGTTTCCATCAATGCCGCGTTGTTGCCTACGGCCCATGCAGCAAGGAATGTAAGGACCATGCCCACGGACATTGTGCCGTAGACTTTGTTCATATGGGTGCGAAGACCCTCATCAATCTGGGCGGTACGCGTGCCTGCGGTGCTCCGGATTGTGTCAAATTCAGCCATAAAAACCTCCGATACGTGACCTGACTGCCCCAAATATTGGGGGTTCGCCTGTTATATTGGTCACTTGAGCCCGTTTTTCAAGGCATTCCGGAGGTGGAAACGGAGTATTTCGACGGCATTCGAACGTTATTTTGCGGGCATATCCCAAAAGGGTCGCTTTGCTTCTGTTTCCACGTCGTGCCGGGTCAATCCGATATCACGCAAAGCCGCGTCGTCCAGACGGGCAAGGGCCCGGCGCTGCCGGTAGACAGAAATCAGATCAAACAAAGAGACGCGCCGTGTTGGAACTGGGCTGCATTTTTGATGTGTGTTGGACAGAAATGCCATGTCGTTTCCTTTCGGTTTGCTGATGGTTCAGTCATTTAGTATTTCGTATGTTGATCTTTTCGCAGAAATGCGTTCATATTGAAAATGAATGTTTATGGAGATCATCATCAAGGAATGTGATGAATGCGAAATCTTGATATAACCACACTGCGATCCTTCGTGGCGGTTTCTGATCATGGCGGTGTGACCCGTGCGGCTACGGCGCTGAACCTTACGCAATCTGCCGTGTCGATGCAGTTGAAACGTCTGGAGGAAATGCTCGGCCTTGATCTGCTGGATCGCAGCAACCGCAAAATCAGCCTGACGCCATCCGGGGAGCAACTACTGACATATGCCCGCCGTCTGGTGGACCTGAACGACGAGGTTGTGGGGCGATTGACCGATCAGGTCTGGGAGGGTGAGATCACCTTTGGTGTGCCACATGATATCATCTACCCGGTGATCCCGCGCGTGCTGAAGAAATTCAACGCGGCTTTCCCCCGGGTTCGCGTGCATCTGAATGCATCCTATTCAACGGCCCTGATCGAGGGCTATGGTCAGGGCGAGGTTGACTTGATCCTGACCACCGAAACGATCGTAGGACCCGGCGGCGAGACGTTATCGCGGGCACCACTCAGGTGGTACGGCGCCCCGGGCGGTGCTGCCTGGAAACAACGCCCTCTGCCGCTGGCCAACTGTCGCAACTGCATGTTCCGGCCCGGCGCAATTGCGAAGCTGGAACAGGCCGAGATTGACTGGGAAAGCGCGATCGACTCGAATTCAGACGGCGCCATTGAGGCAACGGTAAGTGCGGATCTGGCGGTCACCACCATTCTGGAGGGCAGCGCGCCGCGTCATCTGGAACTTGTACCAGCCGCTGCCAACCTGCCGGATCTTGGGGTGCAATTGATCAACATGTATGGCGGCCGCACCCCGCGCAATGAGTTGGTCGAACAACTGGCCCTGATGCTGCGCAGCGGGTTTTGCGCGGGTGAGGCGTCGAGCGTTAATCGATTGTAACCACAACCTTGCCCGTTGAGCGCCGGCTGCGCAAAAGCTCAAGCGCGTCCGCAGCCTCGTTAAGCGGCAGGGCATGGCTGACATGCGGTGTGATGCGACCGGCTTCGAACCAGGTCATCAGGGTCGCAAGACTTTCGGTGACGATCTCGGGGCGGAACTTCAGATATCCACCCCAGTACAGTCCCATGACGGTGATGTTTTTGACCAGCAGGTGATTGGCCGGAATTTGCGGCACGTCGCCGCTGGCAAAGCCAATGGGCAAAATGCGCGCCTCGGGGTTGCAGGCGCGGAAGGCGGCGGTGAATTGGTCTCCACCGACCGGATCATAGACCACGTCCAACCCGCCCAATGATTTGCAGATATCCCGGATGTCCTGCGTTTTGGCGTCGATCAGATGATCGGCCCCGGCAGCACGGGCGGCGTCGAGTTTGTCCGCGCCGCGGGCGCAGGCGATGACGTTGGCCCCCATCAGTTTGCCGATCTCAACCGCCGTCAGGCCGACGCCGCCCGCGGCACCCAGAACCAACAGGTTTTCACCCGGTTGCAGGCGTGCCTTGTACTCCAACGCCACGTGACTTGTGCCATAGGCGACCTGAAACGCGGCCGCCTGGGTGAAGCTGAGCGTCTCTGGCAAAACAACGGCGCGGTCGGCGGGAAAACAGCCGTATTCCGCCAAACCGCCCTGACCGGCAAAAACTGCAACCCGCGTCCCGACAGGTGGTGCCTGAGTATCTGGGCCGACAGCGTCAATTGTGCCCGCAACTTCCATGCCCAAGGTGAAAGGCGGTTGCGGCGTATCCTGATATTTACCGCTCATCATCAGAAGGTCGGCAAAGTTCAATCCGCACGCGCCGATCTTGACCCGAATTTCGCCGGTTGCCGGTTCGGGCAGAGCGCATTCTTCCAGCTTCGGGGGCGTGTCAAACGTGGTCACTTGAAAGGCGCGCATAGGGTCCTCGTGGAATGAAACAGGCTCGGGCGCGAGCGTTGCGGCGGGCGTAATCCAAAGACGGAAGCGCGTCAAACGTTCTTGGGGGCCGGTCAAATGCCCTGACCTAAAGTATAGGTGCTCGTCTAGATTGTTTCTCTTCCGGATAGATAACGTTTTCGGTTAGCAAATTTTCTTGTATTTTAGTGGCACAATGTTACCCTGTCAGCGCGCTGCAGGGATGCGTGGCGCACTGAACGGTAAATATTAGGCCCACCGATCCTGAATTTTCAGGGCCGGATGTTTTGGGATAGTTAAAGGAAGGAATAACCATGCCGCACCCCGTCGACGTACACGTCGGTAAACGTGTTCGCCACCGTCGCTGGCTTGTCGGAATGACTCAGCAACAACTGGCGGAAAGCGTTGGAATTAAATTCCAGCAAATCCAGAAATACGAAACCGGAGCCAACCGCGTCAGCGCGTCACGGCTTTGGGATATCGCTGATGCGCTGGATGTCGAAGTCAGCTTCTTCTTCGAAGGGCTCGACAGTGAAAGCGCAGAACGTCACGAAGGCAATTCGGTTCCCTCCGATCTGTTGGGTGACAAGGAAGCACTCGATCTTGTGCGCTCCTATTATGCGATCCCGGAAAACCAGCGTCGCCGTCTCTTTGATCTGGCGCGCGTTCTCAGCGACGTCGCTTGAGGCACCGCTGAATTCTGTCTAATCATGCGGCATGACGCAGCGTGGGGACGGAGTTTCTATGGACATTGAAAACATTATCGCCACCGCTCATGCGGTGGCCGATGCCGCGCGCTCTGCGGTGCTTCCCTATTTCCGGTCCGATGGCCTGACGGCTGAAAACAAAGCCGGTCGCGGATTTGATCCTGTGACAGAAGGGGACCGGGCCACCGAACGGGCCATGCGTGACGTGTTGGCTCAAATGCGCCCCCAAGATGGCATTCTGGGCGAAGAATACGGTGAACAACTGGGCCAAAGCGGTCTGACATGGGTGCTGGACCCCATTGATGGCACTCGTGGCTTTATGTCAGGCACGCCAACTTGGGGTGTCCTGATCGCAGTGTCGGATGCGTCCGGCCCGATTTATGGCATCGTTGACCAGCCTTACATTGGCGAGCGTTTCGAAGGGGGCCTGGGGCAGGCGCGTGTTGTTGGGCCACGCGGAGAAAAGGCATTGGCGGTTCGGGGTAGTTGCGGGCTGGCGGATGCTGTTCTCTTCACGACATTTCCCGAAGTTGGCAGCCCCGAAGAGGGCGCGGCCTTTGCGGAGATCGCCAAACAGGCAAAACTGACGCGCTACGGCATGGATTGTTATGCCTACGCCTTGTTGGCGGCAGGGCAGATTGATTTGGTGATCGAAGCGGGGTTGCAGGCCTATGACATTCAGGCACCGATGGCCGTTGTCAAGGCCGCGGGCGGTATCGTCACGGACTGGCAGGGAGGCCGCGCGCATCAGGGCGGCCGTGTCGTGGCGGCAGCAGGGGCCGAGCAGCATACCCAAGCGCTGGCCATTCTGTCCCGTGTGAGCTGATCCTTCAGGGGCATCCCGACAGAGAAAATTACGACAATTTGAGATGTAGAGTTGGTGTTAACTCTGCGCTGCCATTCTGCCCGCAACTGAATGGAGTGGGCTATGCACGGCTTGATCAACAGATCGATCGAGAGATTTGTACGCGATACATATGGTCGCGACGCTTGGGTAGGCGTCACACAACGGCTGGATCTTGGGTACACTGAATTCGAATCGATGCTAACCTATGAGGATGAGCTTACCGGCGAAATCCTGAAGGATCTGGCAAATCTTCTGGACAAACCCGTTTCGGACATTCTCGAAGATATCGGCACGTATTTGGTGTCGCATCCAAATTTCGAGTCCGTTCGACGGTTGCTGCGGTTCAGCGGCGTCACGTACGAAGAATTCCTGCATTCTCTGGATGATTTGCCCGCACGAGCAAGGCTGGCCGTTTCCGACATTGAATTGCCACGGCTGGAATTGCGGGAATTCGCAACCGATAGTTTCTGTTTGTCGGTGTATTCCCGCGAAGTAAAATTGCCGGGTTTCGGCCATGTCGTCACCGGCCTGCTGCGCGCCATGGCGGATGATTACGGTGCGCTCGTGTTCCTGGAACACAAGGGCGGTGGTGAAGATCACGAGCTGATTGACGTCAAATTGCTGGAAACAGCGTTTGCCTCGGGACGCACGTTTGAATTGGGGGCCAAAGCCGGATGACTCAATCACATAATCTCCATGACATCAGCGCTTTGTTGGATGCTTTGTGCCCGATGCATGCCATTCTCGACGCCACGGGTCATATCGTTCATGCTGGCGCGTCCGTGCACAAACTTCATGCAACTGGCAATGCCGTAGGGGCGCGGTTCCTGGAGTTTTTTGAAATCAAGCGCCCGCGTGTTGCGGCAACCATGTCTGATCTCAGGAATATGGCGGGCGTTAAATTGCACCTGCAATTGCGCGCGTTGCCGCGTACCGAATTGAAGGGCATTCTCGTTCCATTAAGCGAGACGTCTTCTTTCGGCCCCAAAAGCGGGGCGATTGTGAACTTATCCTATGGGATCTCAGTCCTCGATGCGGTGAATGATTTCTCGTTGACCAGTGCTGATTTTGCGCCCACGGATTTAGCCGTTGAAATGCTCTATCTGGTAGAGGCCAAGTCGGCTGCGATGGAAGCCTCGCGCAAGCTGAACCTGCGTCTTCAGGGCGCAAAAATAGTGGCAGAAGAACAAGCCTTTACCGATACGCTCACCGGTCTTCAGAACCGGCGCGCAATGGACAAGGTGCTGACGCGTTTGATGGAATCCGAACAGGATTTTGCGTTGCTGAACCTGGATCTGGATTACTTCAAACTGGTGAATGACAATATGGGGCACGCCGCGGGTGACCATGTATTGCAACATGTGGCGGAAGTCATGGTCAACGAAACCCGGGATTCCGATACGATCGTCAGGACAGGTGGCGATGAGTTCGTCTTGATATTTGATCGCCTGACGAGCCGAACACGGGTCAAGGAAATATCTGAAAGGTTAATCCAGCGTCTCGAAGAGCCTATCGTTTTCAACGGCCAGGAATGCCGTATTTCCGCCAGCATCGGGGCGACGCTCAGCTGTGATTACAAGACGCCGGATTTGGACCAAATGATGGATGATGCGGATGTCGCGCTCTACGAAGCCAAAGCGCGGGGACGCGGCCAGCATGTAATTTACGAAGAGGCATTGCGCCAGGAGTCCAGTGTAGTCGCCTTGCCGCGCCACGGATAAAATTCAAAAACTGCCCACGCAATACGAGCCTTTGGCAAATACCCGCCACGCGCAATCGTGATCTCTGGTACAGGCCGCATGGCCTCGACAAGCCACAGCCAAAACGGTAATTCTGACGCCAAGCAGGGCAGGAATTGCGGGTACAATGATAGTTTTAACCAGAATTCTATGTGTTTTGTCGCTGGTTTTTGCGGCAACGAACGTATCCGCGCGGTCGGGCGGGCCAGCCCCTGGAACGCCACAGGAAATCAACGCACTTGCCCGGGCCATTTTGGCTCTGGGCGATGAGGTTGACCCGGAAGAAGCACTGCGCGCGGCACGTATTACGTACCAGCATACCTACCAGCTGGCGGGTGAATACCAGATCACAGATGGGCCATTGATCCACAACACCAAGGTGAATATGGGAACGCGGCCCCGCGGATTATGCTGGCATTGGGCGCAAGACATTGAAGCACGTCTTAAGCAGGAAAACTTCAAGACCCTCGATTTGCATCGCGCCGTTGCCAATTCCTTCAACCTCCGTCTGGAACATAGCACCGCGTTGATCAGCAAGAAGGGCGATCACTTCAAAAATGGCATTGTCCTTGATCCTTGGCGCAAGGGTGGTGTCCTGTTCTGGTCACGAACGTCGGAGGATCGGCGATATGACTGGATGCCTCGCGATGAGGTGTTGGCGAAAAAACGTCAACAACATCGCACCAATGTCAGCACCAAAAACCGCCCGGTCAACCAATTGCGCCGTGCAGACAAATAGCACTGCGACAGGGCGGCCTTATTTCCCCTTCCAGACCGGGTCGCGTTTTTCCGCAAAGGCGCGCGCCCCTTCCATCTGATCCTCAGACGCATAAAGTTCATCCACGGTGCCGAATTGCCGTTGCGTGATGCGGTTCATGGCATCCTGAAATGTCATCGCTTCGGCTTCGCGCACGATCTCTTTGATCGCGGCATAGACCAACGGCGGACCAGAGGCCAAATGATCCGCCAAAGCGTGGGTTTCGGCCATCAGATCTGCGGCCGGAACAATCCGGTTGATCATCCCCCATCGTGCCGCTTCTTCGACGTCAATCCACCGGCCCGTCAACAACATCTCCATGGCGATATGATAGGGAATGCGCTTGGGTAACTTGACCGATGCCGCGTCCGCCACGGTGCCAGACCGAATTTCGGGCAGCGCAAAGCTTGCGTGATCTGCCGCCAGGATAATGTCCGCCGAAAGGGCCAGCTCCAAGCCCCCACCGCAGCAAATACCGTTGACCGCCGCGATGATCGGTTTGTTCATGGCGCGCATTTCCTGGATGCCACCAAACCCGCCGGCACCGTAATCGCCGTCAACCTCGTCGCCGTCTGCCGCCGCCTTGAGATCCCATCCGGGGCAAAAGAACTTGTCGCCGCCACCGGTGATGATCGCCACACGCAAATCCGGGTCATCGCGAAATTCCTTAAACGCTTCACCCATGATGCGGCTGGTCACAAGGTCAATCGCGTTTGCTTTTGGCCGGTCCAGCGTGACCTCGAAAACCGGACCCCGGCGTTCGGTTTTAATGGGGCTGTCTGTCATGGTGTGTCTCCGATCCTGATCAGGGCGTCTGCGGCAACCGCCCGTTCCGGTGTGCAAACAAGCGGGTTGATTTCAACTTCGTCCAACGTGTCGGCGTGACGGGTAACATAGGCTTGCACGGCCAGTATAGCGGTGACAATCGCTTGCTTGTCCGCACCGCGCGCGCCGCGATAGCCGTTCAGAACCGGGGCGATGCGCAATTCATCCAACGCCTCAAACACGTCGGCTTCTGACACGGGCAGCAAGCGCGATGTGCTGTCCTGCATGAGTTCTGTCAACGTGCCCCCGGCTGCAATTGTCAGCACGAAACCATGTGCCGGGTCCCGGATGACACCGATGAGCAACTCGGTCACGCCGTCAGTGATCATTTCCTCGACCAGAAAGCTTTCCGTTTCCATTATTTGCGCTGCTGTGCATAACGCCTTGACGCTTTGCAGGCCCAAGATCACGCCGCCTGCTTCGGTTTTATGCGCCAATCCTTCGGCCTTCAGCACCACGGGGAACGTCAAACCTTCTGTCGCTCTTGACAATGCGTCTCGCGTTGGCACCTGTACCGCGCGCGGCACGGTCAGGCCGTGTTCGGCCAAGGCTGCCTTTGCCTCAGCCTCCGACAGCAAACGCACACCTGATATGTCACCGGGCAGAAGGATGTCCGCCGGCTCCGCGCGATCCTGTCCCACAAATGCCGCCGCTTCGATTGCGCTCAGCGTGTCATCCAGACCGTGCATCGGGATCAGCCCGGCGTTCGCGATCCGCAGGGCGGTTTCTTCTGACATGGCCTCGGGCAGGGTGGCCACGATCGCAAGCGGTGTGCCGGAGGCTTTGCTGGCCTGTGCGCCCGCGGTGATGGTGCAATCCCACGCCGCCGGATCACACCGATCCGGTCGCGGATAATCGGTGATCAGACAGCCAAGCGCCACGTCGCCGGACAGAGCGGCGGTGAATGTGGCCGTCATCGCCTCGACATCGTCCCAGATAAAGGTGTGGTAATCCAAAGGGTTGGCCAGTGCGACCATCGGGCCGAGAGCCGCGCGCAGGCCATCATGCTGCGCCTTCGATAGCGCCGGAAAGGTGATTTCGCGACCCATTGCGGCATCTGCCATCAAACTGGCCTCTCCGCCTGAGCAGGACATCGACACGATGCTGGATGAGGGAAGAGGCCCGGAGAAATGCAGAAGTTTGAGGGCCTCCAAAAGCGCAGTCAGACTATCTACCTGCGCGATACCGAGCCGGGCCAAAAGGGCGCGCGCGCCAGCGTCGCTTCCCGCGAGGGATGCGGTATGGGACACCGCGGCGGCGCGGGCCTGTTCGGATTTTCCGGCCTTCAGCGCCACCAATGCCTTGCCAAGGCGCCGGGCGTCCGCCGCCAGCGCTTCGAACGCTCGCAGATCGCCAACACCCTCGATATGCATCCCCAATGTCGTGACACGCGGATCGGCCAGCAGGCCGCGGCCGATCTGGGCCAGACCGATTTGCGCCTGATTTCCGGCCGTCACAACATAGGCCAACGGCAGGCCGCGTGCCTGCATGGTCAGGTTGATCGCCATATTCGAACTTTGGGTCAGGATTGCCACGCCCTTTTCGACCCGCGTGCCGCCGTGCTGATCAGGCCAGAGCAATGCGCCATCGAGGTAGTTGATGAAGCCATAGCAATTGGGCCCGATGATCGGCATATCACCAGCGGCCTCAAGCAGTTTTGCTTGCAAATTGTCACCATCGCCGGTTTCCGCCTGCGCTTCGCGAAAACCGCTGGCGAAACACACAGCACCACCGGCGTTGATACTTTGCAGATGGCGCACGGCCTCAATAGTCAGATGCCTGTTTACGCCGATAAATGTGGCGTCGGGTGCCTCCGGCAGATCATCCAGAGAAGGCAGGGCCGGCAGCCCGCCGACGGTTTCTTTTTTGGGGTGTATGGGCCAGATTTTACCGTCGAAACCCATTTTAAGGCATTGTTCCACCACGGAATTACACCACGCGCCGCCGCCGACAACCGCAATGGAATTGGGCCGCAAAAGGCGCGATAGGTCCGGCGTTAATTTTTCTTTGGTATTCACGTCGTGGCCTACGCCCCCAATGGCCGCAGCAATTCGCGGCTGATGATATGGCGCTGGATTTCGCTGGTACCATCCCAGATACGCTCCACCCGCGCGTCGCGCCAGAAGCGTTCGATCGGGAAGTCATCCATCAGGCCCATGCCGCCATAAATCTGCAGCGTGGCATCGGTGACCCGCGCCAGCATTTCACTGGCATAGACCTTGGCGGATGCGATCTCGCGATTGGCCGGCAGACCTTGATCCAGCCGCCATGCCGCCGACAGGGTCAGCAGGTCAGCCGCGTCAATCTCGGTGATCATATCGGCAATCTGGAAGCTAACGCCTTGGAATTTACCAATGGCCTGGCCGAATTGTTCCCGTTCGGCGGCATATTCCAGCGCCATGTCAAAACAGCGGCGGGCGCGGCCGACGGACATAGTCGCCACCGTTATCCGCGTGGCATAAAGCCATTCGTTCATCACCGCGAAACCGCCATCGACCTCTCCCAGCACCTGCGCATCAGGCAGGCGGCAATCGTCAAATTCCAGAATGCAGTTCTTGTACCCGCGATGGCTGACAGAGTTGTAACCGTCCCGGATGGTAAAGCCCGGCGTGCTGCGATCGACCAGGAAGGTCGTGATCCGTTTCTTCGGGCCGCGCGGTGTATCGTCTTCGCCAGTGGCGACAAAAACAATAATGAAATCAGCGTGGTCCGCACCGGAGATGAAGTGTTTAGTGCCGTTCAGCACCCAATCACCACCCTCACGCCGCGCACTGCATTTCATCCCGCGCACATCCGATCCTGCCCCCGGTTCGGTCATGGCCAGCGCATCCATTCGCTCGCCGCGCACGGCCGGCAAAAGGTAGCGTTCGCGCTGTTCGCCCTCGCAGGCCATGAGGATATTCTGTGGACGGCCGAAGAAGTGATTGAGCGCCATGGAGCCGCGCCCCAATTCCCGCTCAACCAGTGCAAATTCCAGATGGTTCAGACCGGCGCCACCAACGTCTTCGGGGAAGTTGCAGGCATAGAACCCCAGATCAATTGTCTTTTGCTTGATCGCTTGGGCAACTTCTTCTGGAACACTGCCGGTGCGTTCGACTTCAGCCTCGTGCGGGTATATCTCATTCTCGACGAAACTGCGCACGGTCGAGACGATCATCTCTTGTTCATCGGTCAATCCGAAATGCATATCAGTGTCCTTTATGCAGGGCGGCCAGCGCCTCGACTTTTTCACGAACATGGTCCAAAGGCTCACAGGTCCGGCGGGTTTCCAGGCTGACATGCAGCATGAACTGGTCACAGGTGGCCAGAAGTTCCCCGTCACTCGCGCGCTTCATCTCGTGAAAACAACGCAGTTTTTTACCCTCGCCCTGCGTCACGCGGGTATGGACCTCAATGGGTTCGCCAGCATGGGTTTCCAGCACGTAGTTCACTTTCGTCTCGACGGTGAAATAGCTGAGGCCGCCCGCGATGTAATCATCATCCGCGCCCACATGGGCCATGATTTCTTCGGCGGCGTCGGAAAAAAGTTGTCCGTAGCGGCCCTCGTTCATGTGACCGTTCACATCCGTCCAGTCCACGGGAACCGTGCGGCGCATGGATATGATCGGGTTTGTGTCCTCCAGTGTCGGCCGCAGCGTATTCTGGTGGGTCTTGATCAAACGACCCGCGGCGTTGCCCTGCTGTTTAAGTGCGCGCATCATGGCGATCAGGTTGTTATCGCGTTTGCGTTCCAATTCGCGGATCGACAGGTGACCGGATTGATCGTCGGACTGCCCGGCGATTAAATCCACCAGTTCATCGGTAAATTCCGGCACGTCCATCAATTTGGTCCAGGGCCATTTCAACGCCGGGCCAAACTGCGCCATAAAATGCTTCATACCCGCCTCGCCACCGGCCACGCGGTAGGTTTCAAAAAGCCCCATCTGCGCCCACCGGATGCCAAACCCGTAGCGAATTGCATTGTCGATCTCTTCCGTGGTGGCGATGCCATCCTTGACCAGCCACAGCGCCTCGCGCCACACGGCCTCAAGGAACCTGTCGGCGATATGCGCATCGATTTCCTTACGCACCAGCAAAGGATAGAGGCCGATATCTGTCAGGGTTTGTTTTGTCTTTTCAATCGTTTCTGACGCGTTCTTTGCTGTGGGAACAACCTCGATCAGCGGCAGCAGGTAGACCGGGTTGAACGGGTGCGTCACAACGATCTGTTCAGGTCGCGCGGCGCCGTCTTGCAATTCTGACGGTTTGAAGCCGGACGTAGAGGAGCCGATTACAGCACTTTCTGAGCAATGCGCCTGAAGCTCTTGATAAACTTTATGTTTTAGCTCCAGTCGTTCTGGTACACTTTCCTGAATCCATTCGGCACCTTCGACCACTTCGGCAATGGTGTCGTGAAAGCTTAGCGTGCCTTCGTCCGGCAAGGCGTAGTCATAAAGCATCGGCAGCGCGTGGCGCGCATTGCCCAAGACCTCACCGATTTTGCGCTCTGCTTCCGGGTCGGGATCAAAGACCCGAACGTTCCACCCGTTGAGCAGGAACCGCGCGGCCCATCCGCCGCCGATCACGCCCCCGCCAATGATTGCTGTTGTTCTGGTCATCAGTTGATGCTCTCCGTATGTCCGTCCACGGCCATGATCTGGCCCGATATCTTGCTGGCGGCCGGCGACGCGAGAAAGAGCGCCATATCCGCCAGATCGTCGACGCTCACCCAGCTTTTGAGCGAG
Organism: Roseovarius sp. JB2-10; assembly: GCF_055693585.1. NCBI lineage: Bacteria > Pseudomonadati > Pseudomonadota > Alphaproteobacteria > Rhodobacterales > Roseobacteraceae > Roseovarius > Roseovarius sp. JB2-10. The sequence continues at coordinate 2,130,806 of NZ_CM146337.1, forward strand.
GTGCAGGCGACGTATGAGGCACGCAATTCTTCGACAGGCGTCCCGGTCGCGGCACTTTCATTGGCCAGCACCCGTTCCATCCGATCGCCTTCGACCGCACCGGGGCAGATGCAATTCACGCGCACGCCCGCCGGGCCAAGCTCCATCGCCAGTGTCTTGGTCAGGCCCACGATGCCCCATTTTGCCGCCGCATAGGGGGAGCGCAGCGGGTAGCCGAATTGTCCTGCCGTCGAAGATGTGAGGATGATCAGGCCCGAACCTTGCGCCCGCATTACGCGTGCCGCCCATCGGCAGGTCAGGAAGGCGCCGAACAGGTTCACACTCACACAATCGCGCCAGGCTGCGTAGTCCAGATCCTCGATCCGTCCCGCCGGTCCGCCCGTGCCCGCATTGGCGCAGACCACGTCGACGCCGCCCCATTCCGCCTCGACCTCTGCCAAAAACGCATCCATCTGCGCCTCATCGGTCACATCGGCTTCACCTGCGATGAAATCCGGATGCGCGTCCCGCACCGCGGCCACCGCGCTCGCATCGGCGTCGCAGACCGCAACCCGGTCGCCCTCGGCGGCAAAGCGTTTCGCCAGCCCCAGACCAATGCCCGACGCCCCCGCCGTGATCAGGACGCGGCGGCCACTCATCCCCGTGGGGCCCGTTTGGTCAGGCGCAGTTTCTTGCGAACCTCATCTGGGCCAATGACACTGGCGCCCAGACGTTCGATGATTTCCCGCGCGCGGGCCACAAGTTGCCAGTTTTCTGCCAGCACACCGCGGTCGAGCATCAAGTTGTCTTCGAGCCCGACACGTACGTTGCCACCCGCCAGAACCGAGGCTGCGACATAGGCCATCTGATCCCGCCCAAGCGAGAAAGCCGACCAATTCCAATCACTTGGCACGTTGTTTACCATGGCCATAAAGGTATTGAGATCATTGGGCGCGCCCCAGGGAACACCCATACAAAGCTGTACCAACGCGTCGGGTTCCAGCACGCCATCGGCCACGAGCTGTTTGGCGTACCACAGATGACCGGTATCGAACGCCTCGATCTCGGGCTTTACACCGAGTTCGGTCATCATCCCGCCCATGGCTGTCAGCATGCCGGGCGTGTTGGTCATCACGTAATCGGCCTCGGCAAAGTTCATCGTGCCGCAATCAAGCGTGCAGATTTCTGGCAGGCATTCGGCGATATGTTCCATCCGCTCCGTCGCGCCAACCATATCGGTGCCATCCACCGTGGGCAGGGGGGCTTCAACCCCGCCAAAGACCATGTCACCGCCCATCCCGGCGGTCAGGTTCAACACGACATCGACGTCAGCATCGCGCACCCGGTCCGTCAGTTCGCGGTAGAGCTTGGGGTCGCGCGACGGCGCGCCGGTTTCAGGGTCACGCACGTGGCAATGCACAATGGCCGCACCGGCCCTGGCGGCGGCAATGGCACTTGCGGCGATCTGCTCAGGTGAGCGTGGCACATGCGGGCTGCGATCCTGGGTCGACCCCGATCCGGTCACGGCACAGGTGATGAAAACCTCTCGGTTCATGGCAAGCGGCATCTGAGTCTCCCTGAATAAAACTTGGCGCAAGCGTAGCGCCGTGATACCTATCGATAGCTTGCCGAATAGGACAAAAAACATGCCTGAATGGTCAAAACAATCCTCCGACCCGGTGCGCATCGCCTTTCTGATCTTTGATCAGTTTTCCAACCTGTGCTTGGCCAATTGTCTGGAACCCTTGCGGGCGGCCAACACTCAGACCTTGCGACAGGCATTTGAGTGGCAGATATTTACCCCGGACGGTCAGCCCATTTTGTCCTCAAGCGCGATGCAAATCTTGCCCCACGGGCCGCTTTCGTCGCTGAAACAATGCGACTACCTGTTTGTTACCGCAAGCTACGACCACGACAGGCATGATACGCCGGCCAATCGTCGCGCGTTATTGCGTGCCTCCTCTTTGGCGCGCGTCACGGTCGGGTTGGACGCAGGGTCTTGGCTGATGGCGTCTGCCGGGCTTCTGGATGGCCGCCGGGCGACGGTCCATTGGGACCTGTTGGACGGATTTACCGAACACTTTCTGGAGGTTGATGCAGAACAGGCCCGTGTGGTCCGGGATGGCCCGATGATGACCTGTGCTGGTGCGATGTCGGCGCTGGATATGACGCTCGACCTGATCAGTGAGCATCTGGGTATTGCTGCGCGATTGGACGTTGAGGCGCTTTTCATTCACGGCGATCCGCCAATTGGAATGAGCCACGACAAGATGATGGTGCGCGACCCGCTGGTCAGCCGTGCGCTGACCAAGATGCGAGAGAATTTGGAACGCCCATTGCCGCTGGAGGCCTTGGCGCGTCAGCTGTCCTGTCAGCCTCGCACGCTTGATCGTCGGTTTCGCGCCGGCCTGGGCGCGCCGCCGGGCACAGTTTATCGCCACCTGCGGCTGGCCTCTGCCCGCAAGATGCTGGAAGGCACCAAGCTGGGTGTTGCCGAAATTGCGGTGCGGTGTGGATATGAATCTCCCCCGCGATGACGCGAGCAATCCGGCGCCATTACGGTACGACGCCGCGTGCGTTGCGCAGCTCAGCCGTCTGACGGATCGGCAGGTATCTGCGCGCCCATGCCGCGTGACACTTCGTGTGCGGCTTCACGCACCTGTTTTGCAATGTCGTCGATCCGATCCTGCGACATGCGGCTGGTTGGGCCGGACACCGAAATGCCAGCGACGGCCTCTCCGTACACATTGAGTATGGGTGCCGCGACGCACCGCATACCGGTGGCTTTTTCCTCATCATCAAAGGCCCAGCCCCGGTCGCGCGCCGCCTGCAAATCCTGTTTGAGCGCGTCGGATGTGATGACGGTCTTGGCCGTGAACCCTTCCAGGTCCTGGGTGTCGAGAAATCGTTCGATACGGTCTGGTGCGTATTGGCTCAAAAGCGCCTTGCCGATCCCTGACGCGTGCATGGGAGAAACCGTGCCAGGCGGGAAAAACGCCCGAATGGTTTCATTGGTCTCAATCTGGCCCACAAACATGACCTTGTCATTCACTTCGATCCCAAGATTTGAGGTCTCGCCCGTTTGCTCCATCAATCGCCGCATGGCCGGCCGACTTCGTTCCAACACCCCGCTGCGGTGTGAAAAGGCAGAACCCAGACGATACGCGGCCGCGCCGATATGCCATGTTTGAGTTTGCGGATCGATTTCCACCACGTCCCTTGCCTCCAACGTAGACAGGACGCGGTGCATGGTTGCGGGGGATTGATCCAGGCTTGTGGCAATCTGGGTCAAGGTCAACCCCGCATGTGCCGCCAGAAGATCAAGCACGTCAAAGGCGCGATCCAGCGATTGTATCGTGGATTGCTCTGGCTTTGCATAGAATGCTTTGGGCCGACCTTTCTTGCGGGGGACTTGGGTCATTTTGGGCGCTCCAACAGTCAATTTCACTTTCGCTCTTTCTATATTGAAAATATTTTTTAGCCAGTGAAAAAATACAAAACACTGTAATTATTGAATTTTTGTAATTATCAATCAAAATGAAAAACACTTTCAAAAAAATTTATCCTGCATGCCCTTTCCCGTATTGTGATGTGTATTCGCCATAGGAGGGCATCGAAATGAGCTTTCAAAACCCTGTATTTATTCCCGGCCCGACCAATATGCCCGAGGCGCTGCGCCTCGCAACTTATATGCCGACGATTGATCACCGCTCACCGTTGTTCGGTGAGATTTTGCACCCCGCACGGGCGGGCGTTCAGAAAATTCTGAAGAGCACGACGGCAGAGGTTTTCATATTCCCGTCAACAGGCACCGGTGGCTGGGAAACAGCCCTGACCAATACGTTGAGTGCTGGCGATACGGTTCTGGCCGCCCGCAATGGAATGTTTTCGCACCGTTGGATCGACATGTGCGAGCGCCACGGTCTGGAGATGCAAATTGTTGATACGCCGTGGGGGCAGGGCGTGCCCGTTGACCGGTACGCAGAAATTCTGACCGCAGATCGCGGACACAAGATCAAAGCGGTCTTGGCCACGCACAACGAAACCGCCACGGGCGTCAAATCTGACATCGCGGCCGTACGCCGCGCCCTTGATGCGGCGGCCCATCCGGCGCTGCTCATGGTTGATGGTGTTTCGTCGATCGCATCGATGGATTTTCAAATGGATGACTGGGGCGTCGATATTGCCGTCACAGGCAGCCAAAAGGGCTTCATGCTTCCGGCGGGTCTTGCCATTATCGGGTTTTCACCCAAAGCGATGGCGGCGCTAGATCATGCTGATCTGCCGCGCACCTTCTTTGACGTGCGCGACATGGCCAACGGCTACGCTGCCAATGCATTTCCCTACACGCCGCCGGTTGGGTTGATCAACGGGTTGAAAATGGCGACGGAAATGCTGTTGGAGGAGGGGCTGGACAATGTCTTTGCCCGCCATCACCGCATTGCCGAAGGGGTGCGCGCCGCGACCCGAGCCTGGGGCCTTGATCTTTGTGCGCAAAGGCCGGATCTTTATTCCGATACGGTGAGCGCGATCTGCACGCCCGAGGGTTTCAACGCCACGGACATCGTCACCCACGCGGACAAGAAATATGACGTGGCCTTTGGCGTTGGACTTGGCGACGTCGCAGGCAAGGTGTTCCGGATCGGACATCTGGGGCAGCTTACGGATGTGTTGGCGTTGTCCGGCATCGCAACCGCAGAGATGACGATGGTCGATCTGGGTCTGGATATCACGCTTGGGTCGGGTGTTGCTGCGGCGCAGGACTATTACCGGTCCAACCGGGCCACGGCTTTGCGGGCGGTTGCGTGATGGATGACATGGCCCCCCTGAATTTGCCAACGCTGGATGACATGCTGGCGGCTGCCGATCGGATCGCACCACATGTGCACCGGACGCCGGTTTTGACGTCGACCTTTCTCAACGACCTGACGGGCGCTGAGCTGTTCTTCAAATGCGAAAATTTGCAAAAAGCCGGCGCATTCAAGGCGCGCGGGGCGTCGAACGCGGTGTTTGGGCTGACAGATGCTCAGGCCGCGCAGGGTGTGGCGACACATTCCAGCGGTAATCATGGCACGTGCCTGTCTTATGCCGCCGGGCGGCGTGGAATTCCCTGTACGGTAGTGATGCCCCATACTGCACCACAGGCCAAAAAGGACGCGGTTCGTGGTTACGGGGGCCGGGTTGTGGAATGCGAGCCGTCAACCACCAGCCGCGAGGCGGTGTTCGCCGATGTGCTGGCCGAAACCGGTGCTGAATTTGTGCACCCCTACAATGACCCCCGTGTGATTGCCGGGCAGGGTACCTGTGCAAAAGAGCTGATTGAACAGGTCGACGGTCTGGATGCCATGGTTGCCCCTATCGGCGGCGGCGGGATGATTTCCGGCAGTTGTCTGACGCTTTCTAACCTGGCGCCGGACATTAAGATTTATGCGGCCGAACCCGAGCAGGCCGATGACGCCTATCGCAGTTTCAAAGCGGGTCGCATTATCGCCGATGACGCGCCGGTGACCGTGGCGGACGGGCTGAAAGTCCCCCTCAAAGAGCTGACATGGCACTTTGTATCGCACCATGTCACGGACATTTTCACCGCCTCCGAAGACGAGATCATCGCGGCGATGAAACTGACCTGGGCCCGGATGAAAATCGTGATGGAGCCATCCTGCGCGGTGCCATTGGCCACAATCTTGAAAAATCGGGAAGTTTTTGCCGGCAAACGCGTTGGCGTTGTGATCACCGGCGGAAATGTCGATCTCGACAAGCTTCCCTGGATGACACGCTAACCTGAAAGAGGACACGAACATGAACGCACAAACGGACTTTTCACGACTCGAAGTTGGCTATGACGTCCCCGCCTTGCCGGGTATGAATGCCGCAGACATCCAGACACCGGCATTGGTTCTTGATCTGGATGCGTTGGAGCGGAACATCAAGAAAATGGGCGATTGGGCCAAAGCGCACGGCATGCGGCACCGGGTACATGGCAAAATGCACAAATCGGTTGATGTGGCCCTGTTGCAGGAAAAACTTGGCGGCAGTTGCGGCGTGTGCTGTCAAAAGGTCTCGGAGGCAGAAGTTTTTGCCCGCGGCGGGATCAAAGACGTGCTGGTGTCCAATCAGGTCACCGATCCGCTCAAAATTGACCGGCTTGCCCGGTTGCCCAAGTTCGGTGCACGGACGCTGGTTTGCGTGGATGACCCGGCCAATGTGGCCGATTTGTCCGCGGGCGCGCAAAAGCATGGCACGGAAATCGAATGTCTTGTCGAAATTGACTGTGGCGCGGGCCGCTGCGGTGTGACGACAACCGATGCGGTTCTGGAGATCGCTCGGTTGATCGATGCCGCCGAAGGTTTGAAATTCAGCGGTGTCCAGGCCTACCAGGGTGCCATGCAGCACATGGACAGCTACGCGGATCGTAAGGCGAAATTGGACGTCGCAATTGCGCAGGTTGCTGATGCGGTCGAAGGCTTGAAAGCCGCTGGTCTGGATTGCGACATTGTGGGCGGTGGCGGCACAGGATCCTACTATTTCGAGGGAAATTCTGGCGTTTACAACGAGTTGCAATGTGGCTCTTACGCTTTCATGGATGCGGATTACGGTCGTATTCGCGATAAGGATGGCAACCGGATTGACGAGGGCGAATGGGAAAACGCGCTCTTCATCCTGACCACCGTGATGAGCCATGCCAAGGCCGACAAGGCAATCGTTGATGCCGGCCTGAAGGCGCAATCGGTCGATAGTGGTCTGCCGATGATCCATGGACGCGACGACGTGGCTTATCTGAAGTGTTCGGATGAGCACGGCGTTGTCGGCGATCCTGACGGGGTGCTCAACGTCAATGACAAGCTGCATTTGGTGCCGGGGCACTGCGACCCAACCTGCAACGTGCATGATTGGTATGTCGGCGTGCGTGGGGGCAAGGTCGAGACACTCTGGCCGGTTTCAGCGCGCGGCAAGGCCTATTGAAGGCGTCCTGAATTAGCGGGGTGGCTGCGGTCATCCCCGTCGTAAATTTTCAAAGAGGTGAATATGTATATCGTCCCTGAAAGTGCGGTCGCCGATCTGGTGACGCGGGCAGATAGTTTTGCCGCAGTCGAGCAAGTGTTTGCATCCATGTCGAAACGGTCCGCCTACAACTTTCCTGTGATCCGCGAAGCCATCGGTCATGCGGATGCGCTTTATGGTTTCAAATCTGGTTTTGACCGGGATGCCCTGAATTTAGGTTTGAAATCAGGCGGATACTGGCCCGGAAATGCGGCCAAGGGCCTGACCAACCACCAATCCACGGTGTTCCTTTTTGATGCAGATACCGGGAAATGTCGTGCGGTGGTGGGCGGTAACCTATTGACCGCGCTGCGCACCGCGGCTGCGTCCTCGGTGTCGATTACCCATCTTGCGCCCAAAAACGCAAAGGTTCTTGGGATGATCGGCGCAGGCCACCAGTCTGCGTTCCAATTGCGCGCGGCGCTGGAGCAGCGCGATTTCGATAAAATCATCGGTTGGAACTACCACCCCGAAATGTTGAGCCGTCTGGAAGAGGTGGCCAAGGAGGCGGGATTACCCTTCGAACAGGTTGAATTGGACCGGTTGGGCGCTGATGCGGATGTGATCATTTCGATCACGTCTAGCTTCGATCCGATCCTGAAGGACGCACATGTCACCGGGGGCACGCATATCGCCTGCATGGGGACGGACACGAAAGGCAAACAGGAGGTTGAAGCCGCGCTTGTGGCGCGGGCAACGGTGTTTACGGACGAGGTCGTGCAATCGATCAGCATCGGCGAATGCCAGCATGCGATCGCGGCAGGATTGATCGATCAAAAACAGGTCAACGAAATCGGTGCGGTGATCAACGGTGACCATCCCGGGCGTACGTCCGAAGACGAAATTACGCTGTTTGATGGAACGGGCGTGGGCCTGCAGGATTTGGCTGTGGCCGACGCGGTGCTGACACGCGCGATCGAACAAGGCATCGCGGTCGAGGTCGATTTCTGACCCCTGTAACAACAGCCGCATTCAACAAAAAACGGGCATCAGAAGATGCCCGTTTTGCCCTGACCAGAGTGAACTGATCAGATTTTAAAGAGCGGTTGCAGCATACGCGGCATCCAAGAATTGAACCGCAGCGACGCATCTGTTGCAGCAAGGCAAATGCAGGGCTCGCCATCTTCGGCGACCGGTGTGTGTTCCAGATCAGAGTCGGCAATTTCAACATCACCGGCGCCAAACCGCCCGGTTTCGTCGCTGAACGCACCTTGCAGCACCAATGTCATTTCCAAGCCGTTATGGCCGTGATCCGGCACGGCCTGTCCGGGTGGGATGTAAAGCAACCTGACGCTGCCTTCCGCGTTTTGCGAAAGGATCGATTGCCGCGCGCCCAGACCAATGGTTTTCCACTTTGGGGGAAGCCCGTCCAGCGCCTGCATGATGGGGCCCGGAAAAACGCCTGACCGGGCATAAACCGGTGCGGTCTCAACGGCGTCATCCAGCCGGTCAAACAGGTTTTGCTTGGCCGCGTCCGACACGTCGATCGCCTGACCCGTTTCCAAAAGAGCGCCGCCTGCGCTTTGATGCGCGCCCAACCGGGCACGGCATTCGTCGCACATCGAAACATGTGCGGCGACGACCAACGCGAAAGGATCAGCCAATGCACCGGACGCATAGCTGAGCAATATGTGGTCTGGGATATGATGGATAATGTCCGTCATGTTTGCCTTGTACCTTTTAGCTCGTGGCGCAACCGCTCTAATCCGAGACGGATGCGTGATTTGATTGTCCCTAGGGGTAACCCTGTTTGTTCCTGGATCTCGCTATGACTTAGCTCGCCCAAGTATGCTTTCTCGACCATGTCACGCTGATCTTCGGTCAGTGTTGCAAGAGCGTCACGCAAAAGCGTGGTTTCTTGCTCGAGTGCGATGATCTGCACCGAATCTACGTCGGTCGTTGTCTCTTCTTTCAGCTCTTCCGGCACGGGCCGGCGAGATTTGCGTATGATGTCGATCTGCCTGTTACGGGCGATTTGATAGATCCAGCTTGAGACCTGCGCCCGATGCGGATCAAACGACGCGGCCTTGTGCCAGACCGACAGCATGACATCCTGCACGATATCCTCTGCTTCAGCCGCAGAAACGCCGGACCGCAAAATGAAGCCTTTGAGCTTTGGCGCAAAGAAATCAAAGAGTTGCGAGAATGCTTGTCTGTCGCGATCATCGCGAATGGCAAGCATCCAAAGCGTCTGATCCGACATTGTCTGAGATGGAATTTCGCTCACGTCCTGCCCATTTACATCAGTCACTGATGTTGCAAACAAATGATACCCGGCAGGTGGCCGGGTTTCTACGGAAATTTGCTGCACCACGTTCGACATGCCATTGTTACGTCGCGGGATTTGGGATGGATCATTTTTTTGATCCAGCGGATCGTGCGGGGCGTAACCGTGTGAAATAAAGGAAGTCCAGTATGTCATTTGATGCCCTGCGGGTTGGCGGTCAGAACATTGCAATTGTCGGCGGGGGCATATCCGGAATGGCCGCGGCGTATCTGCTGTCAAACCACCACAATGTCACGCTCTACGAGGCTGAGCCGCGGCTGGGCGGGCATGCGCGGACGGTTGTTGCAGGGCGCAACGGCGATCAGCCCGTGGATACCGGTTTTATTGTTTTCAACCACGTGACGTATCCGCATCTGACGCGCATGTTCCATCATCTGGATGTGCCGGTTGAGCATTCCAACATGAGCTTCGGCGTGAGTGTGGGGGGCGCGGGCGGCGTGGAATATGCCCTGACCAGCCTTAAGGCGCTTTTGGCCCAACCTGGTAACCTGACGCGACCTGCGTTCCTGCGCATGGTGCGCGACATCCTGCGGTTCAACGCCAATGCCGAGGCTCTGGCGCGCGATGACAGATTGACGATCGGCGAATTGATCAAAGAACTGAACCTGGGAGATTGGTTCCAGCGCTACTATCTGTTGCCCTTTTGCGGGGCAATCTGGTCAACCCCGCCGGATGAAATCCAGAACTTCCCAGCTAAATCGCTGCTACGGTTTTTCCGCAACCACGCGCTGCTTGGTGTTTACGGCCAGCATCAATGGTGGACCGTCAAAGGTGGCAGCATTGAATATGTCCGCCGCCTGCAGAGCTGTCTGGAGGCGCGGGGGTGCCACGTGCATACCGATACGCCGATTGCAGCCATTGATCGTACGCCGTCGGGCGCCCGTGTTCATGTGGCCGGACAGCCAAGCAGGGATTTTGATCAGGTGATCCTGGCCTGCCATTCCGATCAGGCGCTGAAATTGCTGGCAGCACCCACGAAAGACGAAACCGCGATTCTGTCGGATATGCGGTATCAGGACAATGAAATGGTCCTGCATTGCGACACCGCCCAGATGCCGCGTCGCCGGTCATGCTGGGCCAGTTGGGTCTGTCGCGCCGATGGCGATCCGATGAACGCGCCGGTCAGCGTGACCTATTGGATGAACAGCCTGCAGAATATCCCTGAAAACGATCCGCTTTTTGTCACGTTGAACCCGTTGCGCCCGATCGACGATGCGCATGTCTATGACACGAAAACCTTCCGGCACCCGGTGTTCGATATGGCCGCACTGCGCACGCAGGAGCGGTTGGCTGGTATCCAGGGCGATAACAATACCTGGTTTGCCGGTGCATATCTGCGCAACGGATTTCACGAAGACGGATTTGCCAGTGCGGTGCGCGTGGCCAAAGAGCTGAACCGTCAGTTCGCATGAGTGATTGGCCGGATCATATCGCGGGCAGTACAACCCATGCGCGGCGCGGGGGCATTGGAAACGCCTTCACCTATGGCGTCGACTACGTCTTGATTGATCCAAAGGCCCGTCGCGGTCCGATGCTGTTTTCCCGCAACCGGTTTAACCTGACGGCTGTAAATGACAAAGACCACGGCGGCCCGGTGGGACAGGGCCGTGGCGTGGACTGGGCCAGCGATATCTTCGAACAAGCGGGCATGCCGGAGGATTGCGCGATCCACCTGCTGACGCAGCCCAGTTTTGCGGGATACATATTCAACCCGGTCAGTTTTTGGCTGTCGATGCGCGGGGATCACCTGATTGCCGCGATTGCCGAGGTCAACAACCCTTGGGGGGATCGCCACAGCTATCTGTGTCATTTGCCGGATTTCACACCCATCACGCCGGGCGCCAGCATGCATGCGACAAAGCTGATGCATGTGTCGCCGTTTCAGGATGTGGCGGGCGACTATCAGTTCAATTTTGACGTCACGCCGCAGAAAATTGCCATCCGCATCGGGTTCAAAAATGGAGACGACGGTGTGATTGCCACTCTGACCGGCGCGCGCAAACCCTTGTCGAACCGGTCAATCCTGGGCGCGTTGGTTCGCCGCCCCACCGGTGCGCTGCGCACCATCACTCTTATTCACTGGCAGGCGTTGCGCCTGAAGCTCAAAGGGGCGGTTTATCGCACCCGGCCCACCCCACCTGAAACTGAGGTAAGTTAATGTTCTACCTGACGAAACGCCTGAAACACGACTTTCTGGAGAGCTGCGCAGGCATCCGGTGGGGCAGTGCGACAATCACCACGCCAGAAGGCGAAGTGCATCATTTTGGCAAGGGCGAACCGCATGCGGAAATGATCATTCACGATTGGTCCGTCGTATCCGCCATGGCCGCGCGGGGCGATATCGGCATGGGCGAATGCTATGTCGCGGGCCTGTGGGACACGCCATCGATTGAAACCTTCGCAACCGTGGCCATCAAGAACATGGATCACCTGCAATCCTATGCCTTCCCGAATTTCTGGAGCAATTTGAAGTTCCGCGCGATCGACCGGATCATGCGGGCCAACTCCTTGCGCGGCTCCTCGCGCAACATCCGCGCGCATTACGATGTGGGCAATGAGTTTTACCAGCAATGGCTCGATCCCAGCATGACATATTCATCGGCGCTTTATACCCCGGAAGATGATGATCTGGAGCGTGCACAAAACCGGAAATACGACCGCATTCTTGATCGATTGGGCGATGGCGAACAGGTTCTGGAAATTGGCTGCGGCTGGGGCGGTTTTGCCGAACGCGCCGCAGATCAGGGGCGTCATGTTACCGGGCTGACCATATCGCCCAGCCAAAAAGGCTTTGCCGACGCGCGCCTTGATGGGCGGGCGGATATCCGGTTGCAGGACTATCGCAAGACATCGGGCAAATTCGACAATATCGTTTCTATTGAAATGGTTGAGGCCGTGGGCGAGAAATACTGGCCAACCTACTTCTCAACGCTCAAATCGCGCCTCTCGGATGGGGGCAGGGCCGTTGTGCAGGCCATCACCGTGCCAGATAGCAATTTTGACATTTACCGGAACTGCTCGGATTTCATTCGCCAATACACCTTTCCGGGCGGGATGTTGTTGTCCGATGCGATGATCTCATGGCATGCCCGCAAAGCTGGTTTGCAGGTGCGGGACAACTTTGCGTTTGGGGATCACTACGCCCGCACGTGCCGCGAATGGTCAACCCAGCTTGAAGCGAGCCGCCCGCGTATCAATGCGCTTGGGTTCGATGACGCGTTTCTGCGGACCTGGCGCTATTACCTGGAAATCTGCGCGGCCTCGTTTTCGACCGGTCAAAGCAACGTGGTGCAGGTGGAGCTTGCACATGCGTAAATTGCTCTTGGTCGTCACGCTGTTGCTGTCTGCAGCGCCATTGCGCGCCGCCGATGGCATGGCCGTGATCACCAAAGCAATTGAAAATCCCCAGGTGCGGGGGGAGGCCACGTTTCGGTGGCTGGGTATACCGCTTTATACTGCGCGCCTCTACACGATGGATGGCACCGCCTATTCGCGCACGCGCCCGGTGGCGCTCGATTTGGAATATGCCCGCAAAATCAGCCGCGACAGCCTGATCAATGCCACCGTGTCTGAGCTGGAACGCCTCGAAGGCTCGCAGGCCGATCACGCGGTCATCGGCGAAAAGTTCCAGCCGTGCTTTCGCGATGTCGATGCGGGCGATCATTTTCTGGCCGCAACGACGGGACCAAACGATGTTGAACTATATTTCAACGGCGCCCGCACATGCCGGGTATCTCATCCGGACCTCAGCGCCCGTTTCCTGAACATCTGGCTCTCATCCAACAGCAGATCGCCTGACTTGTCGCGGCAGCTCAGGGGCGGCTGATGCGGTATTTCAACGTCAGTCTTTTCGCCATGCTGCTGGCTGCGGCAGGCTTGCCACTCTATATTCACCTGCCGCGCTTTGCGACGACGGAAATGGGGTTGAGCCTCTCCACGGTTGGCCTGATCCTGATCGGCATCCGCCTGCTGGATTTTCTGCAAGACCCCCTGATTGGCCGCGCCATTGACCATTGGAACCGGTCACATACCGTCTTTGCGTGGATGGCGGCGCTGGGAATGGCGGCCGGGTTTGTGATGCTCTTCTCCATTGCCCCGCCAATCCGCGCAGAGCTGTGGCTGACCCTGTCTCTGGTTTTGGTGTTTACGGCCTATTCCATCGGCAGCATCCTTTTTTACGGTCAAAGCGCCGCGATCGCGGGCAGCGGTTCACCGCGCGACATGTATCGCCTCGCAGCCTTTCGCGAATCCGGCATGATCACGGGTATCGTTCTTGCCGCCATTGCACCCGTCGCTCTGGCCAGCCTGACAGGCGCGCCGTCCGGCTACGCGCCCTTTGGCATCCTTCTGGCGGTCGTAGCGGTCATCATTGCCATCCAGACCCGCACGCTCTGGCAAGAGGCATCCACGCCCGAAGAGGCTTTGACCTGGCAGGCGCTGAAAACCTCCGGTGCGGCGCGTCTTGTCCTGTTGGCCTTCGTCAATGCTTTGCCAGTCGCAATCACCTCAACCCTGTTTTTGTTCTTTGTCGAAGACCGCCTGTTACTGCCCGACCTGTCCGGACCATTTTTGATCCTGTTCTTTCTGGCCGCGGGCCTGTCGGTCCCGTTTTGGTCTCGCGCCGTGGCCTGGTTCGGCGCGCGGCGTGTTCTGATCCCGGCGATGATTTTGGCAATCCTCAGCTTTGTAGGCGCCGCCGCGCTCCCGGCGGGTGCGGCCTGGGGCTTTGCCCTGATCTGCCTGGCCTCCGGCGCTGCCTTGGGGGCTGACATGGTCATTTTGCCCGCACTTTTTGCCACCACCTTGTCGCGCGCGGGCCTTCAGGCAGGCCAGGCTTTTGGCGTTTGGTCATTTGCCGCAAAGTTCGCTTTGGCACTTGCCGCCTTGGCGTTGCTGCCAATGCTGGAGGTGAGTGGATTTGTCCCGGGTGGAAAAAATTCAGCCGGGGCGCTCACGACGCTGACGGCCGCATATGCAATTTTACCATGTATTCTCAAGCTCTTGGCCATCGCGATGGTCTGGAAATTACCACAGGAGGATTTAAGTAAATGAATACCTTATGTGTCATTCTGATCCTCATTCTGGCGATTGTGATTTGGAAGCCAGGCTTTGGATTTCGCAGCCAGAAACCGGCACATTACGCCGAAACAGGTCCTGCGTTTGACATTCAAAAGCACCTGGCCGGGCCACTTTTGTCTGAAGGGATCATCTACGGGCCGAATGGGCAGGTCGTATCGCGATTTGTGGCCGATTTCATGGGCGAATGGGACGGTGACACGGGCACGCTGGCTGAAGATTTCACCTATGCGACCGGCCTCAAGGTGCAGCGCAAATGGTACCTCACCATGGGGAAAAACGGTCATTTCACCGCAACGGCTGATGACATCATTGGTGAGGCGCGCGGCATCATGTCGGGGGCAACGGTGCAACTTTTCTACCGCATCAAGGTCGACGAATCCGGTGGTGGGCACGAGCTGGATGTAACGGACTGGATGTACCTGATGGAAAACGGCACCATTCTCAATCGGTCCGAAATGCGCAAGTTTGGCGTCAAGGTGGCGGAGCTGATTGCCTCCATCCGCCCGGTTGGGAGCTGAAATGTTCAAGGGAAAAAGATATTGGATCGTAGGTGCCAGTGAAGGGTTGGGGCGCGCTCTGGCCGAAGCGCTTGACCGGGAAGGCGCGCGGCTTGTGTTGTCCGCACGCACCGAGGCGCGCCTCGCGGATTTGGCGGCGGGCCTCTCGGACGCGGATGTTGTGCCGGTGGATGTCACGGATGCTGCATCCGTCGCCGCAGCCGTAAAGGCCGCCGGGCCAGTCGACGGCATCGTGTATTCTGTGGGGGCGTATGAGCCCATGAAGGCGCAGGAGTGGGACCCGGAAACCGTTCAATGGATATGCGAGGCCAATTACATGGGTGCCATGCGGGTGATGGGCCATGTCGCGCCCGAATTCGCCCGGCGCGATCACGGGCATATCGTCATGATTGGCTCTTTGGCTGGCTTTACCGGCCTGCCCGGGGCCACGGGATATGGATCCAGCAAGGCAGCGCTCATGCACATGGCTGAGAACCTTTATGCCGATTTGCGCCAGACAAACGTCAAAGTGCAATTGGTCAATCCGGGTTTCATCAAGACCCGCCTGACTGAGAAAAACGAATTTGACATGCCTTTTATCGTGACAGCGGAAAAGGCAGCGGAATTGACCTTGAATGCGATGCGCAAAGACCGGTTTCAAACCAGTTTTCCAACGCTGTTTTCGCTGTTCTTCCGTATCGGTCGCTTCCTGCCGAAACGGCTTTTTCTGTCGATGATGTCGTAAGGATCGCACTCAGCGCGTCGGGTGTTCGGCGGCCTGCCACTTGCGGCGCCGGTCGGCAATGGCGGTGCGCAGGATCGTCCCGATAATCGCGTGACCGGCCAACAGGGTGCCGCGTACCGTTCCAGAAATTTTCGAGACGCCAATGCGCACGCGGTAATCCACGGGCACTTCTGTGATATTCAGGTCTTCCTGAATGGCGCGCAACTGCATTTCGACGGTCCAGCCGAACGCCTTGTCTTGCATATCGATCTGCCGCAGGGCTGTTGCACGAATGGCCCGGAACGGGCCCAGATCGGTATAGCGCACCGACCAGAACACATAAATGAGCCAACAAGCCAGCCAATTGCCGAACTGTTGTTGCGGGGTGAGTGAGCCGCGTGCGCGTTCGCCCAAACGGCGAGACCCAATCACCAGATCAAGGCCCTTTGTGGCAATCGGATCGATCAGACGATCCATTTGTTGGGGGAAATCGCTATAATCGCCATCCAGAAAGACGATGATATCGCAGGCGGGCAGAGCGGCGATCCCGGCCAGACAGGCCGCGCCGTAGCCCTGTTCTTGGGCAACCGCAATCTTGGCATCAAGCGATTGCGCAATATCAACCGTTTGATCGGTCGATCCATTGTCGGCCACCACGATATGATCCACCCAATCGGGAACATCGCCCAGAACCTTGGCGATTGCGCCCGCTTCGTTGAGCGCGGGAATGACAAGCCCAATGCGCGCACCATTTCGCATCAGGCAGCCCTCCGCTGCAGAACATGTGATGAAGGCGGGCGGACCAGATCAAGGATGAGCATGCCCCATACGGGCAACCAGATCGCCCAGACGATGCCGTACCGATAGATGTCGGCGGCCTCCCGCGCTGCGAAGTGAAAAAAGAGGTAGTGCAGGGGCATCAAGACACCGGCCAGCATAATGCCGCGTACGGGGAAGAAACACATGAACGGCGCCATCCACACAAAGTACCAAGGCGTCTGTGACGGGGCGAGCACGTAAATCGCGGCCGCAATTACAAACATCCGGAAGAGAATGGTGGCCGGATCCGGGGACATGCGCCAACACACGGCCAATATCGTCAAAACAAGCAGTACGCCAAGACCCGGCCGCGCCAGCATCGGGGCAACCACCCCCGTGATCGCGTCACTGACCAAAAACGCGGCTGACGAGGCCTTCCAGTTTTGGGCAAAAGCCACAAATCCCGACGTTTCGTCCAAGCCCGCCGCCAGAATGGGGCCGATCATGATCAGCAAAATGGCCGCAGTAACGGTCAGGATGGCCAAGGCCATCCGGGGGCGTTGCAGGTTTTGCCGAAGGATCGGTGCGACAAGAATAACTGGCCAGATTTTGACACCTGCCGCCACGGCCAACACCGCTGACGCCCCGATGGATCGACCGCGCAGTACCAGATACGCCGCAATCAGGACCGGCAGCATCAGGACCGGTTCCATATGTGCCGAATTCGCAACTTCCTTGATCACCAGCGGGTGCCACCAATAAAGCGCCGCCCAGAGCGGAGATCGACCCAGACGTTGCAAAATCATCAGGATAAAGCCCAAGGACACAGCCTCGAAAATCAGCAACATCCAACGCCACCCGTCCAGATCGAATGGCGCGATCACATGGGCAGCGGCAAAAACCGCCTGTAGGGCAGGCGGGTAGACTGTTCGGTATTCCGGGTAATTGATGCGTTCCAGCACATCGGCACCCTTTGTGGTCAGGCCCTGCAATTCGGGTGCTGCATCGCCTTGAGCCACGTCGAGCGGCGCATATTCGAAGGGCGAAAATCCATGCGCGACAACCGCGCCGTCCCAGAGGTACCGGTTGTAGTCATCCTCCAGAATGGTGGGCCCTCCGATCTGCACAACACGGGCAACCAGACCCACGAGGCACACGAGCAGAAGAAGTTTGCGCGTTGCGACGGCCGGTGTCCGGACCACAAGACCCGGCAAGCCCAGGCTGATCAGTACCGCCATCCCAACATAGATGACCACAAAGGGGACAATTGGCATGTCCACCACGTCCACATCATAGCCGAATGAGGGTGCGACCAAGCGTAGTGCCACTGACCACAGCAGAAGGATGGCGCCCAACCCCCACCAGATCATCAACCAAATGGGCCGGGGCGCGTCAGTGGACATGCGCAAGCATCGCGTCTGGGCTGCGGTTAATAGTCAAAGCTGCCGCGACGCGTGCTGGTGCGGCGTTTTTTCTTTTTCTTCTTTTTCTTTTTGGCCTTGGTTGTCGATTGCTCGTTCTGGGCAACCTTGTTGCTGCGCGACTTCGAGAGTTCCTCGACAGAGTCCTGTGCGCTCTTGAACCCAAAGAGACCTTTGCCCGTCTCCGCGGCGCTGGCATATGTGCCTGACGTGGCCAAAACGGCCGCTGCCACAAGTGCTGCGAGCGATGATTTCGTTACATGCGCCATGCTGTGTCCTATCCAATGAGACTTTGTGTTGGTGATCAGCATTAAGGCATCATTGGTCGATTTTGAATTGAACTTTGGTTCACGGTTAAGTGTGAAGAACTTGAGGGCGCGTGCACGTATATGAGCGTTCACACGTCACCCGCGTCTTGCCGCTGAGCCACCAGAAGGACACCACATGCCCACACGTTTCTTGATACTTGCTGCCAGCTTGTTGTTCTTGCCGGCTGGATTGTTGGGAGGCTGGTCCTCCAGCGCACCCGAAAGCTGGGAATACTGGGAATACAACAACCCCGAAAACACGCAGCCGCTGGATCACAGCGCATGGGATGCTTTTTTGCAAACCTACGTGCGTTCAGACGGCCTGGGCTACAACACCGTGGCGTATGGTGCTGTCTCGGCACTGGATCGCGCCGCACTTGACGGCTATATTGATTACTTGACGGGTATCGAGATCACCGAACACGCGCGGCCCGTTCAGTTGGCCTATTGGCTCAATCTTTACAATGCCCTGACGGTCAAAGTTATCCTGGATCATTACCCGGTCAAATCCATTCGCGACATCCGGTTGGGTGGGTTGTTGAGCCGCGGTCCGTGGGACGGGGAATTGATCGAGGTTGAAGGCGAGCCGATGACATTAAATGCCATTGAGCATGAAATTCTGCGACCCATCTGGCAGGATCCTCGTCTACATTATGCAATCAACTGCGCCTCCGTTGGATGCCCGAATTTGCACGATCAGGCCTTCACGGCCAGCAATACACCCGCGCTTTTGGACCGGTTGGCGCGCGATTACCTCAGCCACCCGCGTGGGCTCAGAATCGAAGATGATCATGTGACTGTGTCTTCGATCTTCCAATGGTTCGCGTATGATTTTGGTAATGCCGAGGCGGAAGTCATCGCCCATATCGCGCAATACGCCCCACCAGAAACCGGTGAGGCGCTAAAACGTATCGGTGAGATTGACGATACCGAATATGATTGGTCCCTGAACGAGTGACGGGGGTTCAGACGGCTCCCTGATATTCGCCGCGTGCGGGATAGTCGTTGGCGATTGCGAAATCCAATGCGCCGACGAGTTCCGAAAAATGTGGGCGCACGAAGGGCATTGTCTGTACTGAGCCGTAGTAGAGTGCCTGTTCCGGCGTGACCATGAACAGGCCGGGTTCAGAAAAGAGTGCGGGTTCTTCGATGCCGATGGATGTCTTGCCGCGTGAGGTCGAGATATAGAGCCCCCATTCACGGGCCTTTTCCAACGACAGGTCATAGCCAAAGCGCAGACCCGATGCGTTGATTTTATCGGCCATGGCGCGGGTGCGCTCTTCGCCATCTGAACTGACGGCAATGGTTTTGACGCCACGATCGGCAAAGTCACCAACGCGTTTTTCCAACTCCGTTAGGTACGTGGCACAAAGTGGGCAATGCAGACCGCGATAAAAGCAGATCACGGTGCCGCGCTCTGATCCATCCGTCGCAAGATCAAAGTCACCATGGTCCAATGTGGGCAGGGAAAGGTTCGGGGTTTTTTGGCGTGGCATCAACATATGAAATCTCCTGTTTTTTCATCTTGCCCTCGGAGATAACTGAAATTAATGTCATATAAACCCGAATAAATTGATACAAACACCTAAAATGTCCAAATTTGATCGCCTGTCGGCCCTGATGGCCCGGTTTGAACTGTCTGTTACGCCTTGCCTTGCTGCAGAGGCGAATTTTCTGATCCTGGCACGCAGTGATATGCCAGAACCGGATATGCTTGTGCTGGCAACGGATGGCCGCAAACCGGAATACGACGCACACAAATACGAGCCGCTTTTGAGCGCATATGTAAGTTGGGGAGGGCCGCAAAACCCGCTTCTCGCGGCACTGCCAGCGGCAATTTGGCATCCGCTGCGGGACGATCCTGACATGTTGGGTGTGGTGACACTATTGCTGACAGAACAGCAAGTGTCGCGCTGCGGGGCGGCATCGGTTTTAAACCGGTTGGGCGAGGTACTAATCGTGCGCTTGATGCGCGCGCAAATAGAAGCAGGCGCGATGCAAACCGGGCTGTTGGGTGGACTGGCTGATCTCAGGCTGAGCCGTGCCATTGTTGCGATGCATGATCAGCCAGAGCACGCATGGCGGGTCGAAACGCTAGCGGATGAGGCAGGCCTCTCTGTCAGCCGCTTTGCCGAACTCTTCCGTCAGGCGGTTGGTATCACGCCACTGGCCTATTTGCGCAAATGGCGTCTGGTTCTGGCAAAACAGGACCTTGAGCGGGGCGAACGTGTACAGCGCGTTGCAGCCCGCTACTGCTATGGCTCGACGGAGGCGCTTAGCCGCGCCGTGTCGCAGGCCTACGGGGTGAGCCCTGTGCAGATCAGAAAAGCCGCAGGGGCGCAGGTGTCTTCCTCAATCTGACCGTTTGAGCGCCACGGATTTGAGAATTGCCACAACCGCTTTAGGTTCTGTGCCAGACACGCTCTCAGTTCGGGAAGACCACGTGCATATTGTCTGGTTCAAACGCGACCTCCGGGTCAGCGACAATCGCGCGCTTGCGCAGGCCGCCCAACAGGGGGATGTCCTGCCGATTTATGTTGTGGAACCGGAGCTGTGGCAGGCGCCTGATATGTCAGGCCGTCAATGGGCGTTTATCGAGGAGTCTTTGCACGAACTTCGGGCGGATCTGGCCGCCTGTGGTCAGCCGCTGATTGTTCGGGTCGGGGATGTCACGCAGGTATTGGAAAATGTGTTGGCGCAACACGGCATCACGGCGCTGTGGTCCCATGAGGAAACCGGCAATGATTGGACGTTTCAGCGCGATCTGAAGGTGGCTTCATGGTGTCGGGTGCACGGTATCGCGTGGAATGAGATCCGCAATCACGGGGTAAAGCGCCGCCTGGCGTCGCGCGATGGGTGGGCCGGAGATTGGGATGCCTTCATGCGTGAACCGCTCACGCCGGCACCATCATTGGCCCCATTGGCCATTGACCAGGGCGGCATTCCGACAGCCCGTGAGCTGGGCCTGTCACCGGATATCTGTCCGCAACGCCAGATCGGAGGTTGGCGCGCCGCCCGCGAACGGCTGGACAGTTTTCTGACCGAGCGGGGCGAGACCTACCGAACGGCGATGTCTTCGCCCATTGCGGGCGAATATGCCTGTTCGCGCCTGTCGCCGCATCTTGCCTGGGGCACGATGTCGATACGGGAGGTGGCGCAGGCCACATGGGCCCGCCAGCGCTCCTTTAAAGCGGCCGCGCGCCCGGCGGACAAAACCTGGCGTGGGGCTCTGACGTCATTTAACGGGCGGCTGCACTGGCATTGTCACTTTATCCAAAAACTGGAGGATGACCCGCGGATCGAATACCGGAATTTCCACAGCAAATATGATGGCGTGCGGCCGTCTTCGCCGGATCAGGCCACACTTGACGCATGGGCGAAAGGTGAAACCGGTTTGCCGTTTTTAGATGCCTGCATGCGGTATCTGCGCGCCACGGGATGGTTGAACTTCCGGATGCGATCCATGGTCATGGCAACCGCCAGTTATCATCTGTGGCTGGATTGGCGCGCACCCGGTCAGCAATTGGCGCGGTATTTTACCGATTACGAACCGGGCATTCACTGGAGCCAGGTGCAGATGCAATCGGGCACAACAGGCATCAATGCGGTGCGGATTTATAACCCGGTGAAACAAGGGCATGATCAGGACCCGACCGGTGCCTTTACCCGAAATTGGGTGCCGGAATTGGGGTCGATTGACGACAAATTCCTGCAAGAGCCCTGGAAGGCCCCGAACGCCGGTGCTGTGTTGGGGGCCGCCTATCCCGTTCCAATTGTTGATCATATTGCGGCCGCCAAAGAGGCACGCGCGCGTATCTGGGCGGTGCGTCGAGGCGATGCGTTTCGCGAGGAGGCTTCCGCGGTGA
This sequence comes from Roseovarius sp. JB2-10, assembly GCF_055693585.1. Lineage (NCBI taxonomy): Bacteria > Pseudomonadati > Pseudomonadota > Alphaproteobacteria > Rhodobacterales > Roseobacteraceae > Roseovarius > Roseovarius sp. JB2-10. Next base: position 2,152,767 of record NZ_CM146337.1, read on the forward strand.
TGGCCAAGCATGGCAGCCGCAAAAGTGGCATCCCGAACAGGGGGCAGCGTCACCGAAAGAAGAACGCCGCCCAATTGTCTTTGCCGCTTGGGGATTGAGGCCATGAAAATGAAGCGAAAGTCCGACCTGCCGACCAAGATCTGCGTAACATGTGGCCGCCCGTTTGCATGGCGCAAGAAATGGGCCAAGGTTTGGGATGAGGTGCGCTATTGTTCACAAAAATGCAGGCGGACATCATGAGCACGCAATTCGAATTTGAAGACTTGGATGCCGGATCCGAAAAGTTGACATTTACCCCCACACGGCAGGCAGGATTGGCGCGGCTCGACCAGTTCGCAGCGCGCATGGGAAAACACTATACCAGCCAGCGGAATTTCGATTTCGGCCCTGAACGGCGCAGCAATGTGTCTGCTCTGTCCCCGTGGATCCGCCATCGGTTGATCACTGAAGAAGAAGTTTTGACAGCGACACTTGCACGCCATTCGCTGTCGGGTGCCGAGAAGTTCGTGCAGGAAGTGTTCTGGCGAACCTATTTCAAAGGCTGGCTGGAGCAGCACCCGAGCGTTTGGCTGGCCTATCAGGATGGTGTGCGCCGGGCGTTGGAGGACGTCGAAGCAAATGCGTCATTGGCGACGGACTATACCGATGCCATTGCCGGACGCACAGGCATTGCGTGTTTTGACCATTGGTCGCAGGAGTTGATCGCAACCGGATACCTGCACAACCATACGCGCATGTGGTTCGCGTCGATTTGGATCTTCACACTTCGGTTGCCTTGGGAATTGGGCGCGGATTTTTTCCTGCGTCATCTGTTAGACGGGGATCCGGCGTCAAATACCCTAAGCTGGCGATGGGTGGGTGGACTGCACACCAAGGGAAAAACCTATCTGGCCCGCGCGTCAAACATTGCAAAATACACAGGTGGTCAATTTTGTCCGGACCAACAGCTTGCCGGTTTTGCAGCTCCTCTGGACGAACTCACCGTGCATCCAAGGGTGCCGCTGCCATTGGCGCAGAGCCTGCCGGATGCCATCGCGGATGGGTATTTGTTGTTGATCACAGAAGAAGATGCCGAAATCCAAGCAAATTTGCCGCGCGCACCATCTGCCGTATTGGGGATGCATGCGACGGATGCGCGCTCCCCAATGGATGTGCCGGACAATGTGCGAGCTTTCGCGAGAGGCGCTATCGCCGACGCCTGCGGTCGGGCAGTCCAAAGCGCAGATACCTCTCACGAGGATGCAAATTGGGCCGAGCGGATTATCAACGCCGCTGACGCGGCAGACACTAAAACGGTGATCACGGGCTACGCCCCTATCGGCCCCGTGGCGTCATGCCTCAGGGATGCCGAAACCCCGTTGAAGGACTCGGGCATCGAACTCCACCAAATTCGTCGTGACTACGACACGCTGGCATGGCCCCATGCGACCCGCGGCTTTTTCGCATTGAAAAAGAAAATACCGCAGATCTTGCGCGACATCGGTCTGGCCGGATAAACCCTAGCGCCCGTTATGCCGTTTGGGTCAACGCATTGCTCAGGTGCTCTGCCAATTCACCCGGCGCGCTTGGCTTTTGCAAGAATGGCGCGTTGACGACGCCCATGTCGCGCAAAGAATAGGCCGCGTAACCTGACATGTAGATGATTGGAATATCCGGGTGATACGCGCGGACTTCGGCGGCAAGGTCGAAACCGCCAACGCCACCGGGCATCACAATGTCCGTCAGCAAAAGGTCAAACTCCAACCCGTCTTTCACCATCTCCAGCGCTTTTCGACCGGACGGCGCCGTCAGAACCTTGTAGCCCAGACTTTCGATCAGTGCGTGCATCGCCTCAAGCAGATGCGCTTCGTCTTCCACAAGGAATATGCGCTGGCCATTCCCCACGACGGGCAACTGGCGACCGATCGGGTCTTCGCGCTTGTTGCCGATGGAGCCTCGGGGCAGCAGGAGACGCATTGTCGTCCCGCGTTCTTCTTCCGAATAGATCCGCAATTCCCCGCCCGACTGCTGGACAAAGCCGTAGACCATCGAAAGACCAAGTCCAGAACCAGAATTGGTTGATTTCGTCGTAAAGAAAGGGTCCAGCGCGCGCCGTTTCACTTCTTTGGTCATGCCAGGTCCGTTATCCGACACGGAAAACTCGACATACCGGTAGGCTACATTCTCATCTTTTTGCTGTTGGCGAAGCTCCGACGCGAGCGTGTTGGTGATGTAACGATTGGGTTCTCTGCCCGCCTCGGTGGCGGTCGCACTCAGCTCGGCCACACCGCGAACTGCGATTGAAATCTTGTCGCCGGTCCCAGTGCGCAAAATCGCATCGCGGGCATTCAGCACCAGATTGAGGATCGCATTTTCAAGCTGTCCGCTGTCGCAAAAAACGATCATGTCGGGTTCATCAATTTTGAAATCAAGCGTGATGAATTCCTCAATCGTTGGCTCAACCAAGCCACGGAATTCGTTCAGAATTTTGTCAACCTTGTGGGACTTCGCAATACCGGGCTGGCGTTTGGCAAAAGACAGCAAACGGGTCGAAAGCTGGCTGCCCCGATCTACGGAATCAAGGGCGATCTGGGCAAACTTGGCGCGTTTTTCCTCGTTTTTGCCATGGGCACATAGTTGAACGGCATATTGAATTGTGGCCAGTAAGTTATTGAAATCATGTGCGATGCCGCCCGTAAGTTGCCCCAAGGCGTCCAATCTGCTGGCCCGTTCGATCTGTTGGCGGTTCTGTTCGGCCACCGACACGTCATCAATGGCCAACACCGTGCGCACAACAGACTTAGGGTCGTCGACCTTGTTGCTGGTCAATCGCACGTAGCGACCATCGCCGCGCCCGGCGCGCTCCATCAGGGCAATCTCGTTATTCAGATCCTGACCTGCGATCACCCGGTTGATCGGGTCGGAAGACGCATCAAGCGGGGAGAGATCCTCGCGATCCAGAAACTTCACATTGCTTGGGCGCTCAAAAGGGGCCTCATGTGAAATGCCACCAATGAAATGTCGCGCGGGCAAGTTGGCAACGACGATTTTCCCCTCCCGGTCAAACGCAATGATGCCACTGGACGTCGTATCAAGGATGGTCTCGAGGCGCCCGCCAAGCTGTCGGATTTCATCATTGCGATGCTCGAGCGCTTCGTTTGCGTCCCGAAGCTCGGTCGCGTTTTGCTTGAAAACCGCCAGAGCATCATTCATGGCGCTCAATTCATCATTTCCCAAAACCTGCTGCTCGGTGTCTTGCTCTCCGCGTGCGATTGCAAGCACCCGGCGGGTGAGCCTGGAAATGCGGCGGTTGAACTGACGCTCGACAACAAACACAAGTGCACCGATCACGAGCGCGGCCACAATCGCCGTGATCAACGTGATAAAAAAACGCGTGCGTTGGACCAACGCGCCGGCTCTTTTGCTAGTATTGAGCAGTTCGGATCGGGCGTCGGTAACGCGCGACTGGGACAAAGCCAACAAGTTGTTGGCCAGTACCTGGCGCGCCTCGGCAATTGCAGTCACTTTGGATGTTGCCGCTTCATGTTCGTCGATCTGGTTGAAAATGCCGCTGCTTCCAAAAGTGGCATCGTTCATGTCGATGGCAAGCTTTGCCAACAAAGTCTGGGTTTCGCCGCGACGCAATTTGGCAATCTGCGTCGCAAGGTTACGCATGTGGAACTGCAGATTTGTGCGCCGGACCAGAGGCAATTCAGCCGAAAAATTTTGCTCGACAGCGGCAATGGAAAATCGTTCGGTCCCTACCAGGTCTGCAATGCTGTTCAAGATGATCAGATTTCCGAAGATCTCCCGCGTTTGGTTTGCGTCGACAGTTTCGTCCCGTGCGCCCAACCGGCTGATGTTTTTATCCAGCGAAATCTTATGTGTCGCAATTTCAGAACCCAAAAGGGCAAGCATCGAACTTGATGCCGCACGGGCGGCCAAAGCCTGGTCCTTGATGCGGTTTTCGGTCTCTAGCTTGATAATTTTGGCGTCTGTTTCCTCGGCGATCAGCGCTTTGTACAGATTTAGACTGTCGACCATCTGGATAACATTCGCAGGCTCTTCCGTGCCTGTGTCCGAGGAGGCCAGGGTCGTGCTCAACACATCAATTTCGATCTCAAGCACTTCCGACGCGTCGCGCAATTGATCAACGTCGTTAACGAACTGTAGGTTTTCAACATCCACGGCAATCCGGTTGACTTCATCGTTCAGTTGCGTTGTGCGAAATGCGGTTCCAACCAAATTGTCGGACACCTGTGTTTGCTCTGTGATAATTTCGCGTGTCGCAAAATAGACGATGATGGGCTGGGATAGGACCAGCAGGACAATCAGTAGGAGTACCAATCGTAATCGGAGCGCGATCCTTGAGAATCCAAGCTGTATTTGCTGCAACCTCGACCCCAAAATTGCGGTGACAATACACGTTACTAGAACATCAGTTGGTGTTATACAACCTAATCGGGTGCTGTTGCCAGGCCCGATGAATTGGGGAGAGCGACGTGAAAATCAAAAGCACCATGGGGTTGAGGCCAAGCCGACGCGAGGTAATGGCGGGTTCACTGGCGATCGGTGCCTATGCATGCGCGCCGATAAGGCTGAGCGCTATGGAGCTGGACGGGCTGAGTGACAAGGCCGCTGAAAAAGCCAAGGAGCTGGCCGCAGGCCGCGTCGTGGAATTGCGGTTTCTGATCCCGGATGGCTCGCAGGACAATGTGGCGCCCGTGGTGGCCGAGTTTACTGCCCGTACGGGCATCCGCATTGCCATCGAACGGGTGCCCTTGGAGGATATCAACACCCAACTGATCCTCAATTCGCTTGCCAACGAAAACCCTCCTGATCTTGCGTTGCCAGCAACTTTTGGTCTCCCCGATCTTGTGGACGCGGGTGTGCTGCGCCCGTTGACCGATTTTGCGCGCATTTATGAACCCCCCACATTGCGCAGTGGAATGCTCTATGACATCGGCGATAGTTTTGATGACGACCTGTATGGGTTTCAGACGGATGGCGACACATATGTCATGTTCTACAATGCGGATCTCTTGAACGATCCAGGTGAGCAGGAGCGTTACGCCGAAGAAACCGGGGCCGCGTTGGGTATTCCGGACACCTGGCAAGAGCTTGACCGGCAATTGGCCTTCTTTCACCGGCCTGAGCGGGGGCTTTACGGCGGGGCTCTGTTTCGCGTTTCAGGGTATCTGGCTTGGGAATGGTGGGTACGGTTCCATGCCAAGGGCCTCTGGCCATTCTCGCTTGAAATGGAGCCGCAAATTGCCTCGGTACAGGGTGTCGAAGCGCTGACCGAGATGATCGACGCATCGCAATATCTGGTGCCAGAGGTGTCCATGCAGGGTTTGTTTGAAAACTGGGAACGGTTTTCGCGCGGCGATGTCTATTGCAATATCGGATGGGGTGGGACGCAGAAGTATCTGAACGGTCCAACGTCCAAAATGCGCGGTAGGTTAGCTTATGGCCCAACTCCGGGCGGATTGGTTCAAGGTGAGGTTTTGAAGACGCCTTACTTCAATTGGGGCTGGAACTACGTCGTGACCCAAGCCAGCCAGGAACCCGAAATTGCCTATCTGTTTTCGCTTTTCGCCAGCAGTCCGGACATCTCAACTTTGTCTATTCGTGCCCGAGGCGGGTATTTCGATCCGTTTCGAGATGAACACTACGCGGACCCTACCATACGGCAGGTCTATTCCGACGCGTTTTTGTCGGAGCATCGGCAAAGCCTGCAATCCTCGATTCCTGATCTCTACATCGCCAACCAGAGCGAGTATTTTGGTGTTTTGAACAATTGGCTGGACGCCGCCCTGAATGCGCAGGTCACGCCGAAACAGGCTTTGGAACGTGTGGCACAGGAATGGTCGTTGATCACAACCCGCGCCGGCGTTGAAAATCAGAAAGAGCGGTGGGCCGGGTTGCGTGAAAAGTACCCGGCTACGGCGCGGAGGCTTCTGCAAGACCTCTGACGGACGCCATTGAACGTGCCAGGCTGATCGTGGGGAATATTAATTTAAACCAGCAGTGAAGCATCATTGGCAGTGAGACGCCCAGTGATGACGAAACGAGCGCAATGATCAGCCGCGCGCGCCGGTCATTTTGAAAATGCCGTGCCAAGCCAGGCCACAAAGGAGGACAGGGCAGGATGGTCGGGTTTGTATTTCGGCCAAACAAAAAAATAACTGTCGGGCACGGCGACAGCCGGTCCAAACACAGGTACCAGCCGTCCGGTCTCAATTTCAGCTTTTGCCATGAAGTCCGGTAACAATGCCGCACCCGATCCATGCGCGGCCGCCGCTGCCATTGTGGAGAATTGATCGAACAACATGCCCGGCAACGCCCTGGTTTCGATGTTGTGGGCCGAGAACCAGCGCGGCCAGTCATGCGGGCGCGTTTCAAGTTGCAGCAATGGCAGGTTGAGAACGTCAGATGCGCTTTCAAGGGAGTTGTTGATCAGGGATGGCGCGACCACGGCCTGTACCTTTTCGCTTTTGAGCTCCAGATGATGCGCACCCTGCCAGTTTGGCTGGCCGCAATGAATGGCACCGTCAAACTCTTCACGGTGAAAGTCAAAGGGCTCCAGCCGCGTGGACAGGTTTACGGTAATCTCGGGATGTTCGGTTGCAAACTCTGGCAGTAGGGGAGCCAGAACGTGCATGGCAAACGCAGGAAGGACCGCCAGATGCAGGCTTCCGCCGCGCGGGTTGGATCGCAGCCGTACCGACGCCCGCGAGATATCCAGCAGAGCCGCGCGGGTGACCGCACAATACTCTTGCGCCGCGGGCGTCAGGATCAGGCCGGATGTTCCCCGCTGCACGAGTGTCAGCCCCAACTGTCCTTCCAATACTTTGATCTGACGGCTGATGGCGCCGTGGGTCAGCGACAATTCCTGGGCGGCCGCGCTGGCACTTCCGAGGCGGTCAACGGCCTCCAGCGCCCGCAGTGACGCGGTGGATGGGATCAATCTTCTGGAACCAGTCATGTGAGTTTTTCTCACATATGTGAGACTTTGTTTCCATCGTTTTTTGTATTTTTGCAGCGTAGCTTGTGGCGAAATGTAACGGGTTGCCCGGTTTGCCGCCTGATCACCTCATTCACGTTAACGGCATGCGAGGCATCGAGATGTCAACGATCGTTCAAATCTTGTGGGGGGCACGGTAGTGCGGGGTGGACAAATCGGTGGCCTTCCCACCGGTGGACGACCGGAGCTGAAACAGGGTGCCGCCACCCGATACGCGTGCAATGTTCGCCTGGCCATTGCCTGTGCCGACGATGGGCTGCACAACGGCCCATCACGCGAGGCCTGCCTACGCACCACACAGATGTAAAAAGGGACATCGATGGATCGCGCCGAGATTGTACATCAGGCTTTTCTGCAAAGGGTGGCCGCACAGGATTTCCCAACAGGAAACGCCCCGATACCGGCTTTGTCAGCGGAGGATGGCGTAGCGCTCTACCGCGCACAATGCCTCAGCCGTGCGCTGGATCGGACCAGCCGCAACATGCAGAAAAACGGTACCGGGTTTTACACCATCGGGTCATCCGGTCACGAAGGCATGGCGGCTGTTGCGCATGCCCTGCGCCCGACAGATATGGCGTTTTTGCATTACCGCGACGCGGCCTTCCAAATCGCGCGGGCAGCACAGGTGCCCGGACAGCAAATCGCATGGGACATGTTGCTGAGTTTTGCGTGCTCTTCGGACGATCCCACATCAGGCGGGCGCCACAAGGTATTGGGTTCAAAGGCACTTTGCATTCCGCCTCAAACCTCCACCATCGCAAGCCACTTGCCCAAGGCGGTGGGCGCGGCCTTTTCCCTCGGGCTCGCCCGTCGGCACGCACCCGAGCACCGGACCTTACCGGATGACGGCATCGTGTTGTGCTCATTCGGCGACGCATCAATAAATCACTCAACGGCGCAGGGTGCCTTCAACACGGCGGGCTGGACCTCGGTGCAATCCACTCCGTTGCCCTTGCTGTTCGTATGCGAAGACAACGGAATAGGCATTTCCGTCAAGACGCCAACAGGTTGGGTAAAAGCGTCGATGCAAAACCGGCCCGGCATCCGGTATTTCAGCGCCAATGGGTTGGACATTTTCGACACCTACAAGGTCGCCGTTGAGGCAGCGAATTACGTTCGGACCCGGCGCAAACCGGCCTTCCTGCATATCCGAACGGTTCGTCTATATGGCCATGCGGGTGCGGACGTGCCGACAAGCTATCTCAGCCGCGCAGAAGTTGAGGCGGACGAGGCCAACGATCCGTTGTTGCATTCCGTTCGCTTGCTCTCGCAGGCAGCGGCTCTAACTCCCGACGATGCGCTGCGCATTTACACCGAAACCTGCGAACGAACGGACCGCATTGCGACAGAAGTTGTCACCCGCCCTCATCTCGGGTCCGCGACGGACGTGATGGCAAGTATCGTGCCACCGCCCCGACATTGCGCGCCCAAAAATGGACCTTCAGAAGCAGCGCGAAACGCCGTTTTCGGAAATGATATCAAAGCAATGGCGCAGCCGCAGCCTATGGCCAAGCTGATCAACTGGGCGCTAAGCGACCTGATGCTGGATCATGGTGAGATCGTCATGATGGGCGAGGATGTGGGCCGTAAAGGTGGTGTCTACGGCGTCACGCAACGGCTGCAATCCCGATTTGGCGCAGACCGTGTCATTGATACCTTGCTGGACGAACAATCCATCCTGGGGCTGGCGATTGGGATGGGGCATAACGGCTTTGTGCCAATCCCCGAAATCCAGTTTCTGGCCTATCTCCACAATGCCGAGGATCAATTGCGCGGCGAAGCCGCCACCTTGCCTTTCTTTTCATGTGGGCAATTTACCAATCCCATGGTCGTGCGCATCGCCGGGCTTGGCTATCAAAAGGGTTTTGGCGGGCATTTCCACAATGACAATTCGCTCAGTGTTCTGCGTGACATACCCGGCCTGATCCTGGCGTGCCCCTCAAATGGCCCCGATGCTGTTGGGATGATGCGCGAGGCCGTCCGTCTGGCCCGTGAAGAACAGCGTCTCGTTGTCGTGGTCGAACCGATAGCCCTTTATCCAATGCGCGACCTGCATGAGGCAGGCGATGGCGCCTGGATGGGTACCTATCCACCGCGCGAAACGCGTATCGGACTGGGTGAGGTTGGAATTCATGGTGCTGGTCATGAATTGGCTATCGTGACCTATGGCAACGGCTATTATTTGTCCCGCCAGGCCTGCAAAATCCTGCAAGAAACTCACGGCATCCAGACACGGATAATTGACCTGCGCTGGCTGGCCCCATTACCGCTCGAAGCGCTGGATGCGGCCGTGGCCGGGAGCGAAAACCTGCTGGTGGTGGATGAATGCCGCCAAAGTGGCAACGTGTCCGAGGCATTGATCACCCATTTCGCGGAGACGGGACAGCGCGCCACGCGCCTGACCGCTCAGGATAGTTTCATCGCCACCGGACCTGCCTACGGCGCCACGCTGCCGTCGACAAAAGGGATCATCGACGCCGCCCTGAAAAAGCTGGAGCGCTCATCATGAGCCGCACTGCCGTTTTGATTTGCCCTGGACGCGGGAGCTACAACAAACCCGAACTGGGCTATCTGGCCCGCCATCACGGACATCACGCCAACGCGTTGGACCGCTTCGATGCGCTGCGTAGTGCGCAGGATCAACCGCCCCTCCGTGCTCTTGATGCCGCGGCCCGGTTTTCGCCAGGCCAGCACATGGTCGGCAGTGCCGCATCTGCCCTGATTTACGCATCCGCCTGGTGCGACGCACAGGAGCTGGCCGAGGATATAGAGGTGGTTGCGGTAACCGGAAACTCGATGGGCTGGTACATTTCGATGGCCGTGGCCGGGGCGCTTACACCGGATGATGGTTTCTCTCTGGTCAACACAATGGGCCGGTTGATGGAGGAGCAGGGGCAGGGTGGGCAGGTTATCGTGCCGATCACAGATGAAAACTGGCAACCCGATCCTGACCGCCGGGCCCGATTGATGGCAGAGATCGAACGGATCAATACAACGTCTGATCAATCGCTTGGCTTATCCATTGATCTCGGCGGTGCTCTGGTTTTGGCCGGGAACGAACCGGGCCTGAAGGCCATCGAGGCGTGGGTTGGCACACCGCTTGCGCCGCTGCCGCATCACGCAGCGTTTCATACGGACATTGTCGCACCTGTCGCCAGTGCGGGACGCGCGCAGCTTGGTCATCTGACCCAGGGGCAACCAAACCTGCCGCTGATTGACGGGCGAGGGACGATCTGGTGGCCCGGTGCCAGCGATACATCGGCCCTCTGGGATTACACATTGGGTCATCAGGTTGTGAAACCCTATGACTTTGCGCGCGCGGTCCAATGCGCCGCACGCGAATTTGCGCCCGACTTGTTCATTCTGACCGGCCCCGGCAGCACCTTGGGCGGCGCCATCGCACAGTCTTTGATAGCCATTGATTGGCAGGGGATGGACAGCAAAACCGCCTTCCAAAACCAGCAGGCAACCTCTCCGGTCCTGATTTCAATGGGGCGCGAGGACCAACGGTCAATCGCTGTGTTTCCTTCTGCGTCACGCGCTTGAACTGATTTAACCATCTGCCTTAAATGGTTAAATTTATGATGCGACCCATGGATGATATCAATCAACGCGGAGGTCGCATGGCGCAGAAGGTCACAAACGATTGCGCGCGATGGCATTGAAAAGTGGAAACCAATGGCGATCCCGGAAGGACTCGAACCCTCAACCTGCTGATTAGAAGTCAGCTGCTCTATCCAGTTGAGCTACGGGACCGCTTGAGGTGCAGCTTTAACGCGGGCCAAGGCCAAGATCAAAGGCAAATCAGACGAAGGGGTCTTCCGGGTAGGTGACCTCTGCGAGATAGAGACCTTGCGGTGGGCAAACCGGCCCGCAGGCGGCCCGATCACAGGCCTCAAGCGCCGTTTTGATCCGCTCTGGTGGCCACGAACCGCCCCCAACGCGTTCCAGCGTGCCCACGAAACTGCGCACCTGATTGTGCAGGAAGGACCGGGCGCGGACATGAAAATGCACTTCGTCTCCGGCGCGCGTCTGGACAGGTTCGATGGTGATCGCATCAACGGTTTTGACCGGGCTGGCGGCCTGACAGATGCTCGAACGGAAGGTGGTGAAATCATGTTTGCCGATCAGGTGGGCCGCTCCGGCGCGCATCGCATCGACGTCGAGCGGATGCGATACTTGCCAAACCAAACCCGCATCATGGGTCGCAGGGGCGCGGCGGGTCAGCAAGCGAAAGAAATACTGCCGCTCCAACGCAGAAAAACGTGCATGCCAGTCTTCGGCAACTTCTGTGCAGGCCAGAATGGCAATCGGCGCGGGTTTCAGATGATAATTCAGGGCCTCAGACAACCGAAACGGATCCCAGTCCTGCGCCATATCGCAATGCGCCACCTGTGCCAGCGCATGCACGCCAGCATCGGTACGTCCGGCCGCCGCGATCGTATGCGCCCCGGGTTCCAATTTGGCCAACGCAGCCTCGATCGCGCCCTGAACCGAGGGCTGATCTGCTTGTCGCTGCCAGCCAGCGAAGGGCGCACCGTGATATTCGACTTTGAGGGCGTATCTGGGCATGGCAGCCACATAAACCGGGGCGGGCAGGGGAACAATCCCCCAAACCTCCCCTCTGGCAACCTTCGGCGGGCATAGCTATCTATGGGCGATAGGGGCTGAAAGGGCAGTTAATTGGTCATTTCCACGATTGCAGATGGCGTAACGCGGGGCATTGAAAACGTCAGCGACACCATTTCCGAGACATTGTTTGAGCCGGTCATTCGCCTGGGCGTGACCGGTTTGGCACGTTCGGGCAAAACCGTGTTCATTACGTCTCTGGTGGCCAATCTGATGGACCGCGCACGTATGCCCGGCCTGTTGGCGGCCAGCGATGGGCGCGTTCAGGCCGCGTTTTTGCAGCCACAACCGAATGATACGGTCCCGCGGTTTGACTATGAGGCGCATCTGGGGGCATTGACCGCAACCACGCCCCACTGGCCCGACAGCACCCGCGCTGTTTCGGAACTGCGCCTGTCGCTCAGAGTGCGCCCAAGCGGCCTGCTTGGCGGATTGCGCGGGCCCCAAACGGTGCATTTGGACATTGTGGACTATCCAGGTGAATGGCTTTTGGACCTTGCTTTGTTGGATAAAAGCTATGCGGCATGGTCCGATGAGGTGTTGACCCGCATCGCGGACCGGCCGGAGGCTCAGGCGTTTCTGGCGCAAGCCAAGGGGACGGACGCAGCAGAAAAGCTCGACGAAACCGTTGCTAAATCTTTGGCGGAAACGTTCACCGCCTATCTGCAGGCCGCGCGCAGTGCCGGGTTTTATGATTGCACGCCGGGGCGCTTTTTGTTGCCGGGCGATCTGGCAGGCTCGCCAGCCCTGACCTTTGCCCCGCTGAACCATCCTGACCGTCCGCCGCGCCGTGCGCTCTGGCGCGAGATGGAACGCCGGTTTGAGGCCTATAAAACCCAGATTATCAAACCTTTTTTTCGCGACCACTTTGCCAAGATCGATCGCCAGATCGTATTGGTGGACGCACTCGGTGCCATCCACAAAGGGCCGCAAGCGGTCGAAGACATGCGCCACGCCATGGCGGATATTCTGGGGGCCTTCCGTCCTGGGCGGAACGATTTTCTGACCCGGTTGCTGATGGGGCGCCGGGTCGAAAAAATCCTCTTTGCCGCCACCAAAGCGGATCATCTGCACCACACGCAACATGATCGTCTGGCCGCAATTATGCAGACGCTGACGCGTGATGCCCGGGACAAGGCCGATTTTGCCGGTGCCGAGACACATGCCATGGCCATCGCCGCCCTGCGGGCCACGGTCGAAGAAACCATACCCCATGAGGGGAGTGATCTGGCCTGTGTGCGGGGGCAATTGTTAGAGACAGGCAAACAGGCCGCATTTTATCCCGGTGATCTGCCCGAAGACCCGCAACGACTGATGTCAGCCGCCCGTGACGGTGCGGAAAAGTGGCTGGATGCAGATTATCAGGTCATGCAATTCGCGCCGGCGAAACTGACGCTGAAACCCGGCGAAGGTCCACCCCACATCCGTCTGGACCGCGCGGCGCAATTCCTTTTGGGAGATAGGTTATGACCAAAGGTCCGGTTCTGATTGATCTGGAAGACAGCGCGCCTGCTGCCAACCCGGACACTGCCCCCCGTGCCGGATCTTGCGCCCGCCCCAAAGGGTCAAGCGATGCAAACCGTTGCGGCATTGACGGCGCGCCGCCCCTCGCGATTGGCGCGGTGGTTCTGGGGCATTCTGATGTCACTCTTGGGCGTTGCGCTTTCTGTGGCGGCTTGGGACTTTGTGACGGGCCTTCTGGAGCGCGCGCCGCTTCTGGGGTGGGCGGTCACCGGGTTGTTGGGTGTGCTGGCTCTGGTCATGCTGGCGATTGCACTGCGCGAACTGGCGGCATTTTCACGCCTCAAACGCATCGATACGCTACAGACAGAAGCCGAAGTTGCCCTTGCAGAACAGGATCTCGGGAAAGCGCGCAAAGTGGTATCGCGGCTGACGTCGTTTTATAAAAACCGCGATGAAACCCGGTGGGGCCGTGACCGGCTGGCGGAATATGGCGCGGATCAGTTTGACGCATCAGGCCTTTTGGGTTTGGCTGAGACGGAACTGATGGAGCCGCTGGATCAGGCGGCCTTGCGTGAGGTTGAAGCCGCGGCGCGGCAGGTTGCGACCGTTACAGCTATTGTGCCGCTGGCATTGGCCGATGTGGTGGCTGCACTTACCTCCAACATCCGGATGATCCGCCGGGTGGCTGAGATTTACGGTGGTCGTTCCGGCACGTTGGGCAGTTGGCGACTGACCCGCGCGGTGATGACCCATCTGGTGGCAACAGGTGCAGTGGCAATTGGCGATGACCTGATCGGCTCTGTGGCGGGTGGCAGTGTGCTGTCCAAACTGTCCCGCCGGTTTGGCGAGGGTATCGTGAATGGCGCGTTGACCGCCCGTGTCGGTGTGGCCGCGATCGAGGTTTGTCGTCCGCTGCCCTTTAACCGCACCAAGCGCCCCTCTGTCACCGGGTTGGTCAAACGCGCGCTGACAGGGCTGTTTGGCAAGGGCTGACCCGGGGTCAGATGTTGCCAAGCAACGACCCGAGCAGAGCGGCAGGTGCATCCTCCTGCACAAGATGCGCAGCGTCTTCAATCGGGGTGAATGTCTTTGCATTCAGGAGCTTGGCAATTTTTCGGCCGCGTTCGGGCGGGATGAACGTGTCCTGCATGCCCCAGGTGACATGGACATCAAAATCCGTGGGACGGTAGAGTTTTTGCGCCGCTTCGATATTGGCCAGATCGGCCTGGGCAATCTGTCGGTAGAACGCGGGTTTGCCGTCATCGCCGGACCACGAGTTCAGATAGGTGCGAAACGCCTCTTCGCGCAGCGGATGGTGCGCTGCAGCCTGGATATAGGCGCGAAACAAGGCTTCATGTGCGTAATCGGGCAGCCCGGCAAAGGCCGGCTCATATTGCGCCACATGGGCATAAAACGGAGAGCCGGACGGCAAAATCGCCACCGAGTTCACCAGATGAAGTTTGCCATAGTCCAACCCGTTGATGAAATGACCGCGCAGCGCAGCCAGACCGCCGAAATCGTGGCCGACAACCTGTGGTCGGTCGAGACCCCAATGATCAAACAGAGCCGCCAGTAAATCACTCTGCACGGATTCGGTGACGTTTTGCGCAGCACCCTTTTCGGATTGCCCCGTGCCGAGCATGTCGAAGTAGTAGACAGAATGCGTATGGGCGAGCCATGGCGCGATCGCCCGCCAGGATTGAGACGACCACGGAAAGCCATGCACGAGGACAATCGGATCACCTTTGCCGATCGATCCCCAGGCCACGGACTGGCCTTCAAATGAATACCGTTCATCAAGCGCCAGACGCATTTTTCTCTCCATTTACGTATTTACAAATAGCAATATTGCGATATAACTATTGATATGCCAAACAGAGAAGATCAAGTCAAGGCGCTCGCGAATGAAACGCGGATCGAGGTGCTTCGCATACTGGATGAGCCGATGAAGCATTTCAGCGGTCAGGAATCCGCGGATCCTGTTGAAACGGGTGTTTGTGTGCAGCTTATCGCCGCGCATTTCGGGGTGAGCCAGCCCACGATGAGTCGCCATATCGAGCTTTTGAAGCGCGCGGGTTTCATCATAGCCAAACGGCAGCAGAAATGGACATATTGTTCGCGTAACGAGGCAGCGCTGGCGGATTACGCCGCGTGGCTCAAGGCGTCGCTCAACATCAAAGCTAATTGATGTCTTTGGGCAAATCGGGCGTCACCGTAGTTTCGGCACACCGCCTGGGAGTTTTTCGCGGTCTACGACGGCCGCGCGCATGCTACGTCCGATGCGGTGCGACAGCGCGGACCATCTGACCGCCTGATCCTCGGTTAATTCCCCTTTCAAGGTGCTGTCAAACAGCGCCAACCAGCTTTCGAACATGCCCGGCTGGACGTTGCCCGCGTTCACATGCACTGCCACAGGACTGCCATCGTAGCTGCGCTCGTGCAGGATCGTGTTGGCCCAGAAATCTGCCACTTTGGCTTCATGTGCGGGCCAGTCTTCTACATGTGCCGCAAAGACGGGCGCCAGACCCGGATGCTCGCGAACGGCCGCGTAAAATACCGCCACAACACGCTCGATATCTGGGCGCGCGATGTCAAAACGGGGGGGCAGGGCGGTGTTCATACTCCTTTCCTGCACCGGCACAGCGCGCCGTGCAAGGGGGTGGTTCGCCCTATTCGTCGTAGAGCCTGTTTTCGTCGTTATGCCGCAGCCGGGCCGTCATCTCGTCATAGGCGATGTCCAGCTCTCCATGCGCAATCAGCGCCTCGGCATAGGTTGGCAACGCGGTCACCTCGCTTTGCTCTTCCGGGTGCCACAGACGCGAGCGGATAATGGATTTGCCGCAATGGTAAAACGCTTCTTCTACGCGCACGATCACCGCAAAATCCGGCACCCGACCTTTGATGGCGCATTGTTCGCGCACGGCCATGTCTTCGACCACCACGGCGCTGCCGTTCACACGCACCACCTCGTTGCGGCCAGAGACCAGAAAAATCAGCCCGACGCGCCCTGTTTCCATGATGTTGCGGAAGCCGTCATAGCGGTGATTGCCCGGCCGGTCGGGAATGGCCAGCGTCTTTGGGTCGAGCACCTTTACGAAGCCCGCAGGATCACCCTTGGGCGAGACATCCATGTTGCCTGCCTTGTCCACCGTGGCCATGGTCAGAAACGTCGAATGCTCAATCCAGATGCGGCAGAGATCATCAATATGGTCGATGAATTTCTGCGTCTGGCTGTCGTAGGGTTGGCGCTGGTTACTATAAACGTGGTCTATCGACGTCAGCACATCTTTGGGCTCGTACATGGGCGTCCTTTCGTGGTGTCTGTGTCCAGTCTAGCATGATGATGCCGTTGGCTGTGTGTCATATATCTTGTGCCGCTCCGCCGGGCTGCCTATAACGCCGGACATGACACGGATACTGGCGATCATTATTCGAATTATATGCCCGGCGCTCTGAGACCATCGAGCCGCCGGGACAAGGCGTATGAGCTCACGCGCCGCCCCAGATTTTCCCAACATACCCGCATATGAAGGACGCCACTGATGTGCGCCGAGACACCTGACTACAAAGATACGCTGAACCTGCCTCAAACCGATTTCCCGATGCGCGCGGGCCTGCCCAAACGCGAGCCTGAATGGCTGGAGAGGTGGAACAAGATCGGCATCTACGACACCCTGCGCAAAAAGGCCGCCGAGACGGGTGGTGCGCGCGAAAGCTTCACCCTGCATGACGGCCCTCCTTACGCCAACGGGCATCTGCATATCGGCCACGCGCTAAACAAGATCCTCAAGGATATGGTGGTACGTTCACAGCAGATGATGGGCCGCGATGCGCGCTACATCCCCGGCTGGGACTGCCACGGGCTTCCAATCGAATGGAAGATCGAGGAGCAATACCGCAAGAAGGGCCGCAACAAGGATGAGGTCGATATCGTCGACTTCCGCCAGGAGTGCCGCAAGTTCGCCGATGGCTGGATCGACATCCAGCGCGATGAGTTCAAGCGCCTGGGCGTGACCGGCAAATGGTCCAAGCCTTATCTGACGATGGATTTCCGGTCAGAGCGGATCATTGCGGAAGAATTCCAGAAATTTCTGATGAACGGCACGCTTTACCAGGGCTCCAAACCTGTCATGTGGTCGCCCATCGAACAGACCGCACTGGCTGAGGCCGAAGTTGAGTATCACGACAAGGATAGCTTCACCATTTGGGTGAAGTTCCGGGTGGTAACTGCCGGGGATCTGGAAGGCGCAAATGTTGTCATCTGGACAACCACCCCCTGGACCATCCCGTCCAACAAAGCCGTGGTTTTTGGCGAAAACTTCTCCTACGGGCTTTACGAAGTCACCGCGACGCCCGAGGAATGCTGGGCCGCGCCGGGGGATCGTTTCATCCTCGCCGATAAACTGGCGGCGGATGTGCTGGGTCGTGCGCGCTTGGCCGACAATCAATGGACACGTGTGCGCGATGTGACGGCGGATGAGCTTTCCGGTCTGTCGTTGCAACACCCGCTGGCTGGTGCCGAGGGCAGCAATGGCGAGTGGGATGATCTGCGTGATTTCCGCGCCGCGGACTTCGTGACCGATGAAGAAGGCACCGGTTTCGTGCATTGCGCACCTTCCCACGGCATGGAGGAATACGAGCTGTACCGTGATCTGGGCATGCTGGGTCAGGTCATCACCTATAACGTGATGGATGATGGCTCGTTCCGCGCGGACCTGCCGTTCTTTGGTGGCAAATACATCCTCAGCCGCAAGGGTGGGGAAGGCGATGCCAACAAGGCCGTGATCGACAAACTGGTCGAGGTTGGTGGCCTTCTGGCGCGTGGCAAGATCAAGCACTCCTATCCGCATTCCTGGCGTTCCAAAGCACCGGTGATCTACCGTAACACGCCACAATGGTTTGCCGCGATCGATCAGGCCGTTGGTGACGGGCAGGACACCCACGGCACCACGATCCGCGAACGTGCCCTGACCGAGATCGACAACGTCAACTGGACGCCCAAGACAGGTCGCAACCGGCTTTATTCGATGATCGAGGCGCGACCAGACTGGGTGCTCAGCCGCCAGCGTGCCTGGGGCGTGCCGCTGACCTGTTTCGTGCGCAAAGGGGCGCTGCCGACCGATGACGGCTTCCTCCTGCGCGATGAAAAGGTCAACGCCCGCATCCTTGAAGCGTTTGAGGCCGAAGGAGCAGATGCCTGGTACAAGGACGGCGCCAAAGAGCGGTTCTTGGGCAATGACTACGCCCATGAAGACTGGATCAAGGTCGATGACATTCTCGACGTTTGGTTCGATTCAGGATCGACCCACGCGTTTGTTTTGCGCGACCGTGAGGATGGCAGCGATGATGGCCGTGCGGACCTATACCTGGAAGGCACCGACCAACATCGCGGATGGTTCCATTCGTCATTGCTGCAAAGCTGTGGCACCCAAGGCTGCGCGCCCTATCGCGGTGTGCTGACCCATGGGTTCACGCTGGACGAGAAGGGCATCAAGATGTCCAAATCTCTGGGCAACACGATTGTGCCCGAGGAGGTTGTGAAGCAATACGGCGCCGACATTCTGCGCCTCTGGGTGGCCCAGACGGACTACACCAATGATCAGCGGATCGGCCCCGAAATCCTAAAGGGGACCGCAGACAGCTATCGCCGGTTGCGCAACACGATGCGTTTCATGCTGGGGGCCTTGGCGCATTTTGATGAAAGCGACCGGGTGGAGCCTGCCGACATGCCTGAATTGGAGCGTTGGGTCCTGCACCGTCTGGCCGAGCTGGATCACAAGGTGCGCACCGGTTACGCCGCCTATGATTTCCAAGGCGTGTTCCAGGCGCTTTTCAACTTTGCCACGGTCGAGCTCAGCGCGTTCTACTTCGATATCCGCAAGGACGTGCTCTATTGCGACGGGGATACGGCGCGCCGTCGGGCGGCCCGCACCGTGCTCGATCTGCTCTTTGCCCGTCTGACCACGTGGCTGGCCCCGGTTCTGGTCTTTACGATGGAGGAGGTCTGGTTGGAGCGTTTCCCCGGTGAGGAGAGTTCGATCCACCTGACCGACATCCCGGAGACGCCCGCCGATTGGCTGGATGAGCCGCTGGCCGCCAAATGGGCGCAGGTTCGCCAAGCCCGCCGTGCTGTGACCGCAGCGCTAGAGGTGCAGCGCACGGACAAGGTCATTGGTGCCTCGCTTGAGGCATCGCCTGTGGTTCACGTCCGGGATCCGGAGATGTTGGCCGTGCTGAAATCGGTCGATTTCGATGATATCTGCATTACGTCTGACATCGCTCTGACCGGAGATCCCAGCCCGGCTGAAGCCTTCCGCTTGCCCGAAATTGATGGCGTGACCGTCGTGTTCGAGCCTGCAACCGGTGAAAAATGCCAACGCTGCTGGAAAATCCTGCCCGATGTAGGCACCCATGCGCATCCGGGCACGTGCAAACGCTGCAACGCAGCATTGGGATAACACTAACAGCGGATCACGTCATCACGATGTGGTCCGCCGACCTTTGGCGCTCTTCGGATCATCGGGGAAACGCTGCTTGACACCCACGACGTTGCTGACCATGTAGCGCGTCAGACCCAATGATCGGAGATGCCATATGGCCTCGGACGCCAAAGAGACCAGTTCCATCGTCGAGACGATCAAAACGGTGGTGTATGCACTGCTGCTTGCCGGTGTTTTCCGCACTATCTTTTTCCAGCCGTTCTGGATCCCGTCCGGTTCCATGAAAGACACGTTGCTGATTGGCGATTTCCTGTTTGTGAACAAGATGGCCTATGGCTATTCCTATGCGTCCTGCCCGTCGATCCGAATTCAGCGTTTGGGGATCGATATCGATGCCGCGGACATTTGCGGTTTTCTGGACGGGGATAACACGCGCCTGATGGGCTCCGAGCCAGAGCGCGGTGATATCATCGTCTTCCGTCACCCGGTACAAGGTACTGACTTTATTAAACGTCTTGTGGGTTTGCCCGGTGATAAGCTGCAGATGAAGAATGCGGTTCTGCATATCAATGGTGAGCCGGTGGAGCTTGAAGACGCAGGTGTCTTTGAGGAGATTTTCGAGGCGCAAGGCCCGATCCGCTCGCGCCCGCGATGCGAAAACGGCGTGGTTGGCGAAGGGGCGAATTGCCAGAAGTCGCGGCAGATCGAAACACTGCCCGGCGGACATTCGCACAACATTCTGAACATCAGACCGCAACGCTCCGACAATACCGGCGTGTTCACCGTGCCGGAGGGGCATTATTTCTTCATGGGAGACAACCGCGATAACTCCACGGATCTGCGCTATCTTCCGGCCGTGGGCGGTGTGGGCTTTGTGCCATATGAAAACCTGATTGGCCGCGCCGGACGCGTGATGTTCTCATCCGCAGGCCGCTCCATGCTGTTTTTCTGGACCTGGCGCGGGGACCGCTTCTTCAAGGCGTTGGATTGAAGATTGGGGCTGAATTAAAGGCGCTTGAGGCGCGGTTGGGTCACCATTTTTCCGACCCCGCGTTGTTGGTTCGCGCGGTCACGCATTCTTCGATGTCTTCGGCGACCCGCGATGACAATCAGCGCCTAGAATTTCTGGGGGATCGTGTGTTAGGCCTCGTCATGGCGCAGGCGGTGTTGGAGCATGACCCTGCGGCAACCGAAGGGCAGCTGGCCCCGCGCTTCAATGCATTGGTCCGCAAGGAAACCTGTGCCGACGTCGCGCGTCAGGTCGATATCGGGGCCGTGCTCAAGTTGGGCCGGTCTGAGATGATGTCAGGAGGGCGGCGCAAGGAGGCGCTGCTCGGTGACGCGATGGAAGCGGTCATTGCGGCGGTCTATCTGGACGGCGGATTTGATATCGCAAAAACCATGATCCTGCGTCTGTGGGGAGACCGGGTGGGTAAGGTCGAGGCCGATGCCCGCGATGCCAAAACAGCATTGCAGGAATGGGCGCAGGCCCGGGGATTGCAGCCGCCACGCTATGTCGAGGCCGCCCGCACAGGCCCGGATCATGCCCCGCAGTTTACGATAGAGGCGCAGCTTGAAGGGCACGATCCGGAATCTGCCACTGCCGGGTCAAAACGCCAGGCGGAACAAGCCGCGGCAAAGGCACTTTTAGGACGCGTTGAGCAAGGTTGAGTACCCGCTTCGAGCCCAAAATGACTCAAGCATCGGATTGGCTTACTGTCCGCTTTTCGACTGTCGAGAAGGGTCACAACTGGCGTTGCTGTATCGTTGGAAGTTTAGCTTGAAAGCCGAAGCGTTTCCGTCTCCCGAGAGACCCGCGCCAGATCAAATACGGTAATTGCTTTCATAGCGGCAAAGTGGTCGTGAACAGCATGGTGATGCCAGTCATTGCAAGAACCAAAGGCGCCAAGTATTCACGAATGCCCGGCTGTTGCAGGCTCTTTGGTTAATCTAGCTTGAAAAGCATGATCCGACTGGACCCGACAGGAGGGTTTTGCCATCGCACGGACGTACGTTCGGCCTGAATGACATGCCCAGCTGGAGCAGTGTAGTCATCAGAAAGGCGAGCTGCCTAGAGCCCGTCCTCAGGCCAGGTTACGCTTTGCGGAGACAGTTTCACCATATCGGCACTAAGCCGCGACTTCGCGAAGCACGTAGATCGGACTGGACCAAGCCTGCGTTCCGTCTTCCAAGGTGACGCGCACATAAAACGGGTTGTCTCTGCCGGTCTGTGGGCTCAGGTTGCGCTCAATCTGTACCGAAGTATGCGGGTTTTGGTCGGGCAGCCGGAACAGGCGGATACCGCGCGGCAGGATATCGGATGCATCCAACACGGTGTCTTCATATCCGATGTCGGCCAATGCGACGCGTTCATTGATCAATGCCGTGCTGAGCGTGATTTCACCAGCAGTGCTATCCTTCAGATCGGCGATGAAACCCGCGAAATTGCCAGTTGTGACCGATTGCCATGACAGCTCAGCTCCGTCTTTGAGCTCGAGTGTCTTGTCGCGATTAAAGAAGTTCACGGGCACAGCAGAAGTCACAGTGGCTTTGTCAAAAACCGCAGACCCATCCCATGGCACGGCACGGAAACGCCCGCGATATTCTGCACCCTCCCATATCACACAGATCCGAGTCCCAAGGTCTTCTTCGGTGTAAGGGCGATGGCATTCCAGATGACCGAGACCGTTGAAGATATCGATGCGGCGCACGGGTGAAGCCGCGTCCACACTTACCTTGAGGTGAACGTTACCGGCGGGGAGATGGACAATGTCGCCCATCATCGCCGCTGTACACGGCTTGGTTTCGCAATCAGCGCTCAGTAGCGGATCATCAAGATACTGCGTCGCGGGGCCACCAAACGTTGCTGTGACCTCGAGCCGAAGCCGACCACTTGGCCCACCGGTCGTCGCATAATGGTGGCGCGCATTGATGCAATCGATCAAGCCATCTCGCGTCAATTCCGGCATCAGAAAACAAGTGAGGCCGCCGACCGCGCCAAACCAACCGGCACCGGGGTAGCTCGCTCCAGGGCGGCCCTTGTGGCCATCGGAATTGCCGATAATGCCAACGCGGTATCCGCTTTTGAATGCATCCTGCACGATCCATTCAAATGTGCCCCAGGCGGAATGAACTTCTACGGACTTTTCGAAACGGCCGTCATGGGCCATGGTGATATCAGCATAGCGCCCGCCGCAATGGGCAAAACAGATGACGTCCCATTCCTTGTTTTCGGCAAAAGCTTCGAACAATTCGCCCGCCGTGTGGCAATCAGTGCCAATGTCGCTTTGGTCCTCGATCAATGCGTGAGAGGACCGGCGCATCGTGCGCCCTTCAACGGGGAAGAACACGTTCCGGTCTCCACCAAGCGCCGTGTTTCCGGACCATTCATAACCGGGTAGCGTGACGAATTCTCCATCCTTGTTGAAATGCGCGGTGACTTTGTTGAGGTCTTTCCAAAACGTATCCGTCATCTGGAAGTCATTGCCTTGGTGGGCGCAGGCATCCAAGAACGCTTTATCGCGCCCGAATGTAAAATAATCAGCGGCGCTGTTGGTCCCCAGAGTTTCGTCCGATTGACCGTGCAGATCACCCCAAAAACTCATAAGTGGCGGGGCGTCTGAAACAATCGCCGGATTGCAGGTTGTGACACGCGATCCGTCTGGGGCGTGAAGGGTGATCTCCAAGGGACCGCTCTCGCGCGCCACAAGCCCATCGAGCACCGTCGAGAAAGTTCCCCCCACCACCTCAATTGAATCTGGTAGATTTTCGATCGGCTGATTTGCTTTAGGTGTCAGCGTCATCGCCGCCTTGTTCGTCGGGTTACCCCAAGTGTCTTCGGCTTTGATCTTCAACGCAAATGGCGCGCCGCTGGCAATTGTTGACGGCACCACAGCAACCCATGCCTCCGGTACGCCGGGCACGATAGATATCGCTGGTTGCATGGCTAACGTTTGGAAGTTGTAGGTGGCGATTGGATCGACCAAGACGCGAAATTCATACCGGCTTTCGCAGAAGGTTTGCAGGCGCATACCGGGGCCACCATGATCGGTCACACCAAAGCGAACCGTGATTGTGTCACCTTCCTTCATGAAGCCTTTGACAACTTTGATCTGTAGCGTTCGGTCCCATGGGCGAATGTTGCCTTTCGGATCAAAACGGGCCTGCAAGACGGCATTGTTCGAAGCTAGAAACTCGGTATAGCCCGCGGCTTTTGGATCTTCGAATTGCGGATTGGTCTGGTCGGTGGCAAAGCGCCAGACCACGCGGATGCTGCCGCTGTCATCAACGCCGAAACGCCCGGCCGTATAGGTCAGCGTAAAGCTATGGTGGGTTCCCGCATCGAACTCTCCAGACTTGTCCAAAACGGCAGTGCCCAGATGTGATGGGTCGATTGGTGTGCGCAACGCGCCGTTATGCATTTCAAGCGGTGTCATCAAAGAGTTTGGATCTGACATTGGCGATACCTTTTGGCTTGTCGAAATTCAGGTTCCGTCGGCTGGGAAGTGATTTTTGTGCAGCATATCGTAGATCGCCGTCCAATCCTGCCCGCCACGCCCAGCATTTTGGGCCTCGGCGTAAATTGTTTCAGCCTGTGTCGGGAGCGACAAGGAGACGCCAAGCTCTTTGGACAACGTCAATGCGATATCCAAATCCTTCTTCGCGAGGCTGATCATGAAGGCAGGGGTCAAATCGCCCTTCAAGACTTTAGCGGGATAGGTCGTGCTCAAATGCCCACGACCGGCAGCCGTGCCATTCATCACGCTGATGGCGAGATCGCGATCAAGGCCGGTTGCATCCGAGAATGTAAGGACCTGAGCGGTCAGGACATTAAGGCTGGTGGTCATTAGGTTGTTGACGATCTTCATGCGAGACCCGGTGCCTGGCCCACCGCAATCAATGATCGTGTCACCCATGCATTCAAGGACTGGGCGCACTGTTTCAAGGTCGTCCTTTTCTGCACCGACCATAAACAATGACGTGCCCAATGCAGCCTCAACTGATGTGCGTCCAACAGGTGCATCGACCATCGCGATGTTTTTTGCCGCCAGGTCTGTGCGAATACTGTCGGTCTCGGATGGGTGGATCGTTGACATGTCGATCAGGATTGCACGCTCCGAAATGCCTTCGATAACACCGCCGAAATCAAAGATCGCATGCCGTACGATTTTGCCGTTGGGTAGCATTGTGATTACGAAGTCAGCACTATTTGCCGCATCGGCGGGAGATGTCGCCGCTTGCCCGCCGTTTGACACGTGCGCGTCCATCGCTGAGTCAGCCAGATCGAAACCAACAACCGTGTGTCCGGCCTTTATCAAGTTTTTCGCCATGGCGAGGCCCATTGTTCCGAGCCCTACAAACCCGATTTTGGTCATCTCAAAGTCCAATCATTCTCAGGATCATTGTTTCACAACGCGCTGCATTATCCGTCCATGTTCACTTGGCTGACGAATTTTGTCTTGCAGTAGGCATCGAACCCTTCCGGGCCACCTTCGTTGCCGAAACCACTGTCTTTGACACCCCCAAAGGGCGCTTCTGCCAAGGCAGGCGAGAAGTTGTTCACACCGATCCAGCCCGCTTCAAGGTCGTCTGCCACATTGGTCGCGATGTCCAGCGAACGGGTGAACGCATAAGCTGCAAGGCCGTAATCCAGCCCATTGGCCAGCTTCATCGCTTCATCGTATGTGGAAAACGGAACAATCGGTGCAATCGGACCAAAGGGTTCTTGCGTCATCAGCGTTGAGTCATGTTCCAGATCAGTAACGATTGTCGGCTGCCAAAAGTGACCTTTACCACCAATGGGATTGCCGCCAGTGACAGTTTTGCCGCCGCGCGTTTGCACATCCGACATGATCTGTTCCATGTTCCGGACGCCGCGCGCATTGGCCAATGGACCCATGGTTACCCCGTCCTTCATGCCATTACCCACATTCAGCGCATTCACACGCTCGGTGAAACGGGACAGGAATTTCTGATAGACGGAGTCGTGCACATAGATGCGACTGACCCCCAAGCAGACCTGGCCCGCGTTGCGGTATTTGAACCCCGCAGTCATATCCGCCGCCTTTTCTGCATCCGCGTCGCCAAAGACCAAAACAGGCGCGTGCCCACCCAGTTCCATCGTGGCCGGTTTCAGCAACTCGCCCGCAAGTTTGCTGAGCTGCCGCCCAACAGCGACGGACCCGGTCAGAGATACTTTTGCAATGATGGGCGAACGGATCAGATAGTCCGAAATCATCGCCGGATCACCCATCACCATGTTCAGAACACCGTCCGGCACGCCGGCATCCTGGCACGCTTTTACAATCCCTGATGAGACGCCTGGCGATTCCTCGGATGGTTTGATGATCATTGAACAGCCCGCGCCCAAAGCCGCTGCAATCTTGCGGCCAAACATCACGCCCGGAAAGTTCCAAGGGGCAAACGCAGCGACGGGGCCAATCGGTTCTTTGATTGTTGTTTGGCGATACCCTGGCTGCCGCTGTGGCAACAAACGGCCATAGGTTCTAATCGCTTCACCCGCACACCACTGGAAAACATCGACAGTGCGGTCCAGTTCGCCGCGCGATTCCGCGAGAGGTTTGCCTTGCTCCAGCGTCATCAAAACAGCCAGATCTTCCATGCGTTCTTCGATCAGTGAAGCACAGCGGTTGAGAATCTTGGAACGCTCCCAAGGGGAGGTTTTAGACCAAACTCTAAATCCACGATCCGCCGCCTCAAGCGCGCGGTCCAAATCAGACGTTTCGGCGCAACACACCAGTGCAGCGACTTCACCCGTCGCCGGGTTTTCGACCTCGATCGTCTGCGCACCGCTGCCTTCGCACCATTCGCCGTCGATAAACAGGTTTCGTTTGTCCATGAATCATACCCCTACAAAGCAGTACCGAATTTCAGGTGCGGAATCGCGCAGTTGATATATAGTAATCACAGAAATAAACTCATTACTATGTAGTAATTGCCTCCGCCAAAGTCTGGAAACCCCGATCATGCCCACAACGCCCGACATAATCAAAGCCCGACTGGCGCGTGTGTCCAAGGCATCCAAGACACGCATCAAGCATCGGCTTTTGGCCGAAGCCATATTGGAACTGGTACATGACGGCACCCTTCGAACTGGCGACCATTTGCCAACAGAGGCAATCTTGGCCGAAGAACTGCCCTTCAGCTTAGGCACAATTCAAAAGGCACTGCGCAACTTGTCTGAGTTAGGCGTCGTCAATCGTAAGACAGGGATCGGCACGGTCATTGCTGAGAAGACAGAAGAGATTTTTGATCTCTGGCAATTTCGTTTTGTAAACAATGCAACCAACGCGCTGTTGCCAGTCTACAGCAGGGTCACCGCCCTGGAGAAAATTCATGCAAAAGGCCCTTGGAGCGATTTCCTGGGTAACGAAGACACCTACGTCAGGATCACCCGCGAAATCGACGTCGATCATCGGTACAAACTGCTCAACTTCTTTTACCTGTCTGACAAACAGTTTGGATCTGTTCTCGATCTTGATGCGACCGCCTTTGAGGGTGTGCATCTGCATGCGGTTATCCGGCAAGAATTCGGTATTGGCACGGTACGCACTAACAATCGGGTCGTCTGCTCTGCTTTTCCGGACCCTGTTAGTCTGCGACTTGACCTTCCGTCTGCAGCACGCGGGATCATCTGTGATATTCTTGGTTTTGCGTCATCAGATCGGCCGCTGTTTTTCCAACAAGTCTATGTTCCTGCGCATGCTGATCCGATGGAATTCAGGGAAATTAGACCCCAGTAGAAATCGGACGAAGGAATGATCCGGTCCGTGGCCTACGCGCTTAAATCACGTTTTGACCCAAACATACGGTTCCAGGAACTTGTACTACCGGGCGTTGGCCCCACGCGCAGCGAAAGCTTACTTTGTCCACGATTTGGACCTTCGGTTTAAACTGGTAGGACGTGCGGATATGGGCTACACCGCCGCCGGTACCACAACAGGAATGTCATATGCCAACCCGCGCCGGCTTTGTTGCCCTGATCGGAGAGCCCAATGCGGGCAAGTCCACGTTGCTCAACCGTATGGTTGGCGCGAAAGTCAGCATTGTGACCCACAAGGTCCAAACCACGCGTGCGCGCATCCGGGGCGTCGCCATTGAAGCCGAGAGCCAGCTGGTGTTTGTCGACACGCCCGGCCTTTTCAAACCGCGCCGCCGGTTGGACCGTGCGATGGTCGCAGCCGCTTGGGGTGGTGCGTCGGACGCGGATGTGGTCGTGTTGCTGGTTGAAGCCCACCGCGGTGTCACGGAAGGGGTCGAGCGTATTCTCGACGGGTTGGGTGAGGTCACGGAAGGTCGCAAGGTGGCGCTGGCCATCAACAAGATCGACCGGGTGAAATCCGAAGCACTTTTGTCGCTGACGCAAGACTTGAACAATCGGTTTGAATTCACTGAAACCTTTATGATTTCTGCAGAAAAGGGGCATGGTGTGGACGCGCTGCGCACCTGGCTGGCCGGTGAGATGCCCCAGGGGCCGTGGCTCTATCCGGAGGACCAGATTGCTGATCTGCCGCTGCGCATGATTGCTGCGGAAATGACGCGCGAAAAACTGACTTTGCGGCTCCATCAGGAATTGCCCTATCAGTTGACGGTCGAGACGGAAAACTGGGAAGAACGCAAGGACGGATCCGCCAAGATTGATCAGGTGATCTATGTCATGCGCGACGGTCACAAGGGTATTGTACTGGGCAAAAAGGGCGAAACGGTCAAGGCGGTCTCGAAGGCGTCCCGCGAAGAACTGGAAGAGTTTCTGGGCCGCCGCGTGCATCTGTTTTTGCAGGTTAAAGTCCGACCCAATTGGTTGGAGGAGGCGGAGCGGTATTCGGAAATGGGCCTTGATTTCAAGGATGGTAACGCGTGACGCGCCTGACGGCCGAATTTTGGGTGCAAGCCTACCTGACCCGTTTGCGCCTGCAGGATATCCCCGCCTTTGTTGTTGCCCATGGCGATGACACGGCTGGCGCGGTTTTGGTCAAACTCAACACGCTTGATGGCCAAGCCACGGCATTTCAGCGCAGTTTTGATTTGATGAGCGGCGCGCGCCAGTGGGTTGAGCTGTCAAAAGGGCCTGAGACTGACGTGGATGCGGCAATCACCAAACAGCGCGGTTTTGATCCCGATTTGTGGGTCATCGAAGTGGAAGACAGCAAAGGCCGGCACCTTCTGGACGAGCCCGGATTGTCGGACTGACCTGCGGAAACGACGGCGCTCACGCAAAATAATCGAAACACCACCACAGTTCCGCCCGATTTGGTGGCGAAGTTTACCCTCGAAAAAAACGCATATTCGCGAGGGGTTTCATGCTTAACTTTCAGGTTGTCGGCTTTGGTTTCATTCTGGCGCTGGTCGGATTGGGTGTTGATTATCAACAGCAATCGCAGAAATCCGGCCTCGAATTGGGCGAATTGACCGCGGGTGCCTATGTTGGCACGATCACCGGTCGATTTGCTGATGTGCAAGACGCCAAGGAAGCTAAAGTTGCTGAAAAAGAACGCAAATCCCGCGTGCGGGGCGGGGCGCGGATGTATCTGCCCGAAGCCCCGGAAGGATGGACCCGCCGTGAACTGGTGGCAGGCGACAACAGTCTGATTTCCCCGCCCGCCCGCGAAGTGTCCGAAACCGAACAAGAGCTGCTTCAGAGCAGCACACTGTTGAGAAATATGGCCAAAAAGTCTGAGAAACAGGCGCTGGAAACACGTAACTCACAAACGTGGGTTTATGAGCGCGGTGACGAAATTATTTCGATCCGGGCGTTTTATACAGAGCTGCCCAAGGGCAATACAATCTCAGACAATGCCATGACCATGGTCATCGGCAATATGAGCGCGCTGAATTTGATCGAAGGGTGGAGCGTTATTCAGGGGGTGGCGTATGGCTTCTACCCCGGTTGGGAGCCAGATATCCAAAAGACCTACCGCGTATTTAGCGCCGTTGTCGGTTTCGGCGACGAGGTGAAGATCAATGTGCGCACAACGGCGGATGATGAAGTCACCCGCGAAATCCTCAGCCTGATTGACTATGATGGCCTGAACGGGCTTTTACCGCGCCCGTTGGACCATGTGGGTGCAGACGCACCGGAAGTACCTGCGGAACTTCAGGCCGATCTGGCCAAGAAAATGATCGACATTCGGGATGACCTTATTTCGAAACGTACTCAGGCCGCTGAGAACTGGTTGATGTCTGCGTCCTCGCCCGAGGATGCAATGACGCTCGCCCTGCGTCAGGCTGGGTTTGGCATAAAAGGGTCCATGGCGGAGGAAGACGCAGCCCTTGAAGAAACTCAAAAAGCGCTCGCGCTTGAAAGCGCGGTTGCCGTGGAGATTGAGGCGAAGTTGGATGAACCACCCACGCTGGAACCCGTTGAACAACCCGTGAAAAAAGCAAGCGTTGCGCCGGCTGAGATTGCCGAGCCAAAAGACGAGGATGTCGCACAGCGCGCAAAGAAGGAATTGTTCTCTAAGCCATTGAGCGCAGAAAAAATAAGTAAGTTGCAAGCGATGAGCGCGTCGGAGCGGTCAATCGCAATGATGGGCCTGAACGTATCGGTGCGGAAATTCGAAGAGAAAAACGGCCTTGCCGAAGGCTCATGCAGCTTTTCGATGGAAAACTACCGGGTCGAGTGTGGCGAGACGCAAGCATCTGTTCAACCAACAGAAAAAGAAAGCGTTCTTGGAAGCATTTTGAACAAGTTTTCGGCCGGGAGTGATGCCAAAGAACCCAGTCCGGCCGCCAAACCCAAGCGCTTGCAGCTTTCGGGCGGTAAGTCGTGTCTGAAAAATGCCGTAGGCGGTTTTTGCAAAAACTGAACCGGTAATTTGGCCAGACCGGCGCACGCGCGTCGGTTTTGCACATTCGAGCGTCGGCTGGGCTGTGCGCATTTCGACAGGATTGATAAAACTCTGTGAAGTCATGTCACGGAGTCGCATCACATGAAAACCACTGTCAAAGCTCTTGTCGTCGGCGGCGGTGCCGTCGGGACCTCGATTGCATATCATCTGGCCAAGGCAGGCTGGGACGATGTGATGCTTCTGGAACGGGACGAGCTGACCTCGGGCTCCACCTGGCATGCGGCGGGCCTCCTGCCGCTCTTCAACATGTCCTATGCCACCACACACATTCACAAATATTCGGTCGATTTCTACAAAACGCTTGAGGAGGAAACGGGCCTCAACGCGGGTTTTGCCGTGGTAGGCAATTTGCGGATGGCACAGACCAAGGAACGCATGGACGAATACATGCTTTATGCGTCGACGGCCGAAACCTGTGATGTGCCCTATGAATGGCTGACCCCGGATCAAATCAAAGAACGGTGGCCGCTGATTAAAACAGACGACCTGGAAGGGGCGATTTACCACCATACGGATGGCTACATTAACCCGGCGGATGTCACCCAGGCGATGGCAAAGGGCGCCCGTCAGCGTGGCGTCATGATCGAACGTAAATGGCAGGCGGATGCGTTCCATTGGAATGGTGAGGCTTGGGAAGTGACTTGTTCCAAAATGGTCGAAAAGGGCGGCAATCTTGTGCCCTCCGACGAGCAGATCACCATCACCGCCGAGCATGTTGTGACCGCCTCGGGCAACCACGCACAACGCACCGCCAAGATGCTGGGCATCAAAATGCCCGCGATCCCGGTTGAGCACCAATTCATCGTCATGGATACGGACCCAGAGCTGGTCAAATACCGCGAAGCAGGCGGGCAGGAGCATCCGGTTGTGCGCGATGCGGACGCGCAATCCTATGTACGCGAAGAACGTGGCGGCTGGATCCTGGGCGTTTACGAGAAAAACGCGCCTGCGGTTTTTGAACACGGTGTGCCTGACAGTTTCCGTGCTGATCTTTTCCCGCTCGATCTGGAGCGGATCGAAGAGCAATACATGGCGATGATCCACCGCGTCCCGTCCTGCGAGGAATCCGGTCTGAAAGACGATTTCAACGGCCCCATCTGCTACACGCCAGATGGCAATCCGCTGGTGGGTCCCGCACCGGGCCTGCGCAACATGTGGCTGGCGGAAGGGTTCAGTTTTGGCATCACCGCGGCGGGTGGTACCGGGTATTACCTGGCGCAGATGATGGTCGATGGCGAGGCCGAGATCGACATGGCCTCGCTCGACCCGAAGCGTTATTCGCAAAACTGGATGACCACCGAGTTCGCGGCGCGCAAGAACGAAGAATGCTACGACCACGTCTATATCCTGCACCACCCGGATGAAGAGCGCCCGGCCTGCCGCCCGTTGCGGACCGCCCCGGCCTATGACCGGCAAAAGGCACGTGGCGCGCAGTTCGGGTTTGTGAATGGCTGGGAGCGTCCGAACTATTTCGGCCCATTGGATGCGCCGGACAATTTCGACCATGACAGCCGTAGCTTCCGCCGTGGCGCGTGGTGGAAACATGCGGTGGATGAGGCCAAGGCGATCCGTGAAGGCGTTGGCCTGATCGATGCAACCGCCTTTACCAAGCACCGTGTTTTTGGGGCAGGTGCCGCGGCATTTCTGGATTGGTTTACCTGCAACAAGCTCCCGAAGGTCGGGCGTATCAACCTGACTTATGCATTGACCAGCTTTGGCACCACCCGGACCGAATATACCATCGTGCGCGAAGCCGAAAACGAGTTCTACCTTGTGTCCGCAGGCGCCTGGACGGAATACGATCAGGACTATTTGCTCAAGGCGATTGAAGACTGGAGCACCGGCAGTTCCAATGATTGGGTTGGGGTGCATGATGTGACCACGCAATGGGGTGTCTTTGCCATCGCAGGCCCTAAATCGCGCGATGTTCTGCGCGAGGTGATCAATGATGCTGATCCGACGACGGCGCTGTCGAACAAGCGGTTCCCGTGGCTCAGCGCGCGCAAGATCGAACTGGGCATGTGCCCGGTGAATGCGATCCGCGTGGCCTATACGGGCGAGCTGGGTTACGAGCTGCACCACCCGATGGAAATGCAAAACTACCTCTTTGATCTGCTTGAAAAGGCAGGTGAAAAGCATGGCATGAAGCTGGTAGGCGCTCGGGCGCAAAACTGGCTGCGTCAGGAAAAATCCTACCGTGCGTTTGGTACCGAACTGGGCCGTGATGCGACCCCTCTGGAAGCTGATCTGCCCCGGTTCGTCGATCTCGACAAAGATTTCCATGGCAAGGACAAGCTGGTGGAAACAGGCATCCGGGCCAAATGCTGCACGTTCCTGATTGACGGGCCCGATGATGCGGACCCTTGGGGGCGTGAGGTGCTTTACACGATGGACGGGACCCGCGTGGGGCGTCTGACGTCGGGCGGGTATTCCGTTGCTTTCGGCAAGTCCATCGGCATGGGATATGTGTCACCGGACCTGGCGATAGAAGGCACAAAACTTCAGGTGAAAATGCAGGACAAGCTTTGGGATGCTGTGGTGACCTGCGACAGCCCATATGACCCGAAGAACGAAGTGATCCGCATCGACGGCTGAGCTGATCGGCAAGCGGAATGACAAAAGGCCGGACAGCGCGTCTGGCCTTTTTCAATTGGGGTCGGGAACAGTAGAGCCCACAAGAAAGGCCGCCTGATGTTTGCGTAAACGATCAGGTAAGGCGCGTAACCTTTTGCTCATTCTTCCCTTTTCACGGCCACGAGCCCAAGCCGTCTGGCGGCGGCCAGCGACAGGATACTGCTGTTGAGGCCCTGGGGTGCCTGATAACGGCGGATTGCGGCGCGGGTGCGCGTATCCATCTGACCCGTGATGGCGCCGCGGTAGAATTGCCGGGCCTTTAGTGCACGCTGTACCGAGGCGATGAATTCTGGGGTCAGAACAGCGGCGCACGGGGTTTCAAACCAGGTTTCCTTTCGCTCTTTGACAATCGCCTGCCGGGTTTCGGTCCGGTAGATGGCGGGTTGATAGACGGTCCCGTCCGCCAGAACTTGTGCCGGTTGTACGAGGATTTGTTCGGTGACGGTTTCGACAACGGCGGGTGTGGCGTCCTTGCCCCAACAGCTGCCCGGCGCCGCGCCGGGTGGCGCCGTGGCCAGGGTTTGAACCAGTTCAGGCTCGGCAACCGGTGACGACGCATCGCAGGCAGCCAACAGGTAGCCTGCTATCAGCAGATAGGGCAGGGATCGCATCATCGCTCGGGCCTCAAAGCCTTGTTTTATTGGCACCTTAGCGGGTTTCACCTGCCGGGGAAAGCGTGGTGTCTGTCTCGAGCAAACGATCCAGCATAAATGAGATATCTTCGATTTCCTCGGCGATGATATGCACAACGCCAGCCTCGCGTTGTAGCCGGCCAACAACACGCAACAAGCGCCCGGAGATCACGGCTCGGCGATATTTCTCATAAAGCGCCCGCCAGACCACGACATTGACCACGCCGGTCTCATCCTCAAGCGTCAGGAAAATAACGCCCTTTGCTGTGCCAGGACGCTGCCGCAGGATCACCAGTCCGGCCACGGCAATCCGCGCGCCTGCCTCCACATGGTCCAGCGCTGAGGCAACGCGAACCGATGGGCCATGCCAGCGGGGTGACGGCGTATTTTGGGGCGGTGCGACAATTTTCATAAGAACAAAAATAGAACATATGTATTTTGTCGCAACTCTTTTCTATCCGGGTCGCAAATGGGGCTGGCAAGACCTACATCGCTTGGCTAGGAACCGCAGTGCAACACGTGGCAAGAGGAGTGCGATCGCATGGCGAAAATCACGTATATCGAGCATAACGGCACGGAGCATGTCGTTGAGGTCGCCAATGGCCTGACCGTGATGGAAGGCGCACGCGACAATAATATCCCGGGTATCGAGGCCGATTGTGGCGGGGCCTGTGCATGTTCAACATGCCACGTCTACGTTGTTGACGAATGGGTTGAGAAACTGCCTGTCAAAGAAGACATGGAAGAAGACATGTTGGACTTCGCCTATGAGCCAAATCCGACCCGGTCGCGCCTGACCTGCCAATTGAAGGTCACCGATGCGTTGGACGGCCTGATCGTACAGATGCCCGAAAAGCAAATCTGATGCGGGCGGCGTTAATCGCCGTCCTTGTACTTGCCATACCCACGGCAGTTTTCGCGTGTCGCACGCCGCCGCATTCGGCGACTGAATTTCGTTTGGAGAGTTTCGTCGCACTGCCCCAGTGCGATCCGCAGTCGAGCCAGCCTTGCCGGGCCAAAGGTGTTTCTGCCGCCTGGTACGCGGGCCCGACAGATGTCTACCAACATGGCGTTTTGGGCGATGCAATTGAGGCGTCGACATTAAGCGTCTACACCAACAGTTCTGCGCGCGACAGCTGCGGCGCCAAGCGTGCAACCCTGGACAAGCGGCATGTCTTTGAAGATATCGCGCCCCGGCTTGTTGACGTGGATGGCGACGGCAGGGTCGAAATCATTACTGTCAGAAGCCATTTCCAAAAAGGCGCGCAATTGGCGATATGGCGTGACGTACCGGGCAAACGCACCCTGCGCCTTCTGGCAACCACACCGTATATCGGGCGGGCACATCGGTGGCTTGCGCCGATAGGAGCGGGCGATCTGGACGGGGACGGACATGTCGAACTGGCCTATATCGATCGGCCTCATTTGGCCAAAACGCTGCGCATATGGCGGTATAAGAGCGGAAACCTGCAGCAGGTCGCGGAACACGCAGGACTGACCAATCACCGGATCGGATGGGATTTTATCCCAGGTGGCGTGCGGTTCTGCAACGGGACGCTGGAACTGATCACCGCAAATGGCCAGTGGACGCGCATCATCGCATCAATGGTGAAAAACGGCTCCATCCAAACGCGCGATATTGGCAGATATGTGAACCCTGATGGCTTGAATGCCGCTTTAAACTGTCAGTGACGGCGCCGATCGGTCACAGCGCCCGCCAGCCAATGTCGCGACGACAGAACCCTTCCGGCCAGTCGATCTGGTCGATCATTGCATAAGCGCGCTCTGCCGCCTCCGCCAAATTATCGCCGCGTGCGGTGACGTTTAAGACCCGCCCGCCTGTGGCCACAAGCTTCCCGTCTTTGCGCGATGTACCGGCATGGAAAATCATGTTGGAACTGTCCTCGATGCCGCCGTCCAACCCGTTGATCACAGAGCCTTTTTCGTAGCTGCCCGGATAGCCTGTGGCGGCCATGACAACCGTCAATGCATGATCCTCTGCCCAATTCACACGCGCCTCGCTTAGTCGCCCTTCGGCGGCAGCTTGCAGCAAATCCAGCACTTGAGCACCCAAACGCATCATCAGCACCTGGCATTCCGGGTCGCCGAAACGCACGTTGTATTCGATCAATTTTGGCTGGCCCTCTTTGATCATCAACCCGGCAAAAAGCACGCCCTGAAATGGCGTCCCGCGCGACGCCATTTCTTCCAGCGACGGTGTGATAATCTCGTCCAGCGCTTTTTGCGTGACGGCGTCTGTCATCACGGGCGCCGGGCTGTAGGCGCCCATACCGCCGGTATTGGGCCCGGTGTCGCCTTCGCCGACGCGCTTGTGGTCCTGTGCCGTGCCAATGGAGAGAGCGGTTGTGCCGTCGCAAAGCACAAAGAAGGATGCCTCTTCGCCCTCCAGAAATTCTTCGACCACGACCTCAGCCCCGGCCCCGCCGAAGGCCCCGTCAAACATGTC
The DNA here is from genome assembly GCF_055693585.1 of Roseovarius sp. JB2-10. Lineage (NCBI taxonomy): Bacteria > Pseudomonadati > Pseudomonadota > Alphaproteobacteria > Rhodobacterales > Roseobacteraceae > Roseovarius > Roseovarius sp. JB2-10. The sequence goes on from NZ_CM146337.1 coordinate 2,188,907, forward strand.
GTCAATTGCGGCCAATGCCTCGTCGTCGGTCATTGCTACAATCACGCCCTTGCCCGCGGCCAGACCATCGGCCTTGATCACAATCGGTGCACCTTGGCTGCGGACATAGTCGCGCGCAGGTGCGGCGGAGGTGAAACGCGCGTACGCCGCGGTGGGCGCATTGGCGGCATCACAGATTTCCTTGGTAAAGCTTTTGCTGGCTTCCAGTTGGGCCGCCGCACCAGAGGGACCAAAGACCAGAAAACCAGCCGCGCGCAGATCATCCGCAACACCGGCTGCAAGCGGCGCTTCGGGGCCCACGATGACAAAATCAATCGCGTTCTCTTCGGCAAACGCCACAACAGCTACGCCGTTCATGATGTCCAGATCCGCGCAATCGGCAATGTCCGCGATGCCAGCATTGCCGGGTGCGACGATCAGTTTATCGCATTTCGGATTTTGCATCACTGCCCAGGCCAGGCCATGTTCGCGCCCGCCACTGCCCAAGATCAGAATGTTCATCCGCCCCTCCGTTCCACTGGTTTGGGCCTGAATAGGCGTGACACGAGCCAGAGGCAAGACGGCCGGAGAAGTGATCTTTTCATTGTGGGCGGTATCGGTCATTTATAGGCCATGTCAGACCTGATTGATGACCCGCAACCGGGACAGAACCTGCCGGAATACACCGTCTCTGAAATCTCGGGCGAAGTGAAACGCACGCTTGAGGGCAGTTTTGGCCGTGTCCGGGTGAAGGGTGAGGTTGGCCGCGTGTTTAAGGCGCGGTCCGGGCATCTTTATTATGACGTCAAGGATGACAAAAACGTGCTGGCCTGTACCACGTGGAAGGGGCAGGTGGCGTCCTTGTCGGTTGTTCCCGAGGAAGGTTTGGAAGTTGTCGTTACCGGGCGTCTGACGTCCTTTGGCGCGCAATCGAAATATAATCTGAACGTGGATGAGGTGTCGGTCGCTGGGCAGGGTGCGTTGATGGCGTTGCTGGAAAAGCGTCGAAAGCAGCTTGCCAGCGAGGGTCTGTTTGATGTCGAACGCAAGCAACCCATCCCGTATTTGCCGGAAGTTATCGGCGTTGTGACGTCTCCGTCCGGCGCTGTGATCCGGGATATTCTGCACCGGTTGCGCGATCGGTTTCCGCGCAAGGTGCTGATTTGGCCCGTGGCCGTACAGGGCAGCTATTGTGCACCCGAAGTGGCGCGTGCCATCGACGGGTTCAATCAATTCAGCCCCGGTGGCGCTCTGCCGCGTCCGGATTTGATCATTGTTGCGCGCGGTGGTGGTTCGATCGAAGACCTCTGGGGATTTAACGAAGAAGCCGTCGTTCGCGCGGCAGCGGCCAGCGACATTCCCCTGATTTCCGCCGTTGGGCACGAAACAGACACCACGCTAATTGATCATGCAGCGGACAAACGCGCGCCCACCCCAACCGCGGCGGCAGAGATGGCGGTACCGGTCCGGCTAGAACTGTTGGCATGGCTTGAAGCACAGGAAGCGCGCTTGACCCATGCTCTGACATCCGGTGTGGCAACACGCCAGCAGCGGTTGCGGGATGTTTCGCGGGCTTTGCCGCGCAAGGATGCGCTGCTGGACGGACCACGCCAGCGATTTGACCTTTGGGCAGAAAAATTACCTGCGGCGCTTATGAAGTTGGTTCAGACGCGACATGTGAAACTATCAGAAAAGGCTGGCGCTTTGCGCCCAAGTATCTTGCGACGAAAGATTGATGGGGATCGCCAACGCCTCTCCAACACGGCGGCGCGGCTCAACCTGCGCGCGCTTCAGGCCGATACCACGCGCAAATCCAACGATCTGACGCGCCTTACGCAGCGATTGAGAGATGTCGCCACACGCCAAACCACCGGATGGCGGGACCGAATTGCCGCGATGGACCGGTTGCGGGAAACACTGGGGTACAAGGCAACCCTCCAGCGTGGCTATGCGGTGGTGCGCGGCGATGGCGATGTTGTGACGTGCAAATCCACCGCTGCAAAAGCCGAAGCGCTTGAAATTGAGTTCTCTGACGGCCGTTTGTCGCTGAGCAAGTCGGAAAAACCCACGCGGAAGACGTCAAAACCGAAATCGGATGCGCCTGACCAAGGAAGTCTGTTTTAGACTGTACGTCCCCATGCGGCTTGCGCCGTGATGGATGCAAAATATCGTATTTGTGACACTTAAGTTCGATTTATGGGTGTAAATTGAAATTTCAGATCGACTTTGTGCATTTATACACCAACGTCTGGCCCAGGGCAGATCAGAGGTTCGTGACGCTTTTCCACCTCATAAAGCGGTGATTGCTCCGGGTCGTTTTCGAATTGCGCAATCAACCCATTGGAGGAGCGTTTGAAACTCCAGCACTGTGGCTCTGGTTGCTTTTCGTAAAGAAAACAAATCTGGTCGCCATCTTCATACCACGTTCCATTTTGGCACTGCCCATCCAGATAAGACCAGATAACCCGGCGATTGCTTAGATATTCTTCCGCACCGTAGGGTTGACCCTGACTGCCATAGTAGAACGTTTTGTTTTTCGTGTAGGCGTCGAATTCCTCAGCGCTCATCGTGTCACTGGCCAGTGCGGCCGTTGGGATCACGTGGGCGCAGAGTATCAGACTTGTCAGAATCCGAGGGGTCCGTTGCATGGCCTGAATTTGGCAGATCGGCCTGCGGCACGCCACCGGATTTCGCCTTGTTCAAGATGGCGGGCGGAATGTCGCGAACAGAATGCGCCGGCGGTTTGAACCACACCGGCTGCCAACGCGCACATCGCGGATCCATCACCCGTCGCCAGATCGGCGGCACCAAGGCCAGACCCGCCATGACGGGCAGGGAAAAGGGCAGGCAGGGCATTTTGTCTTCGTCCAGCTGCAGCCCGGGAAAGGCGCGCTGCGGCGTGACATGGTGATCAGAATGTCGTGACGCATTCAACGTCATCGCCGCGGAAAACCAATGCGGCGTGTTCCAAGAGTGCTGCGGTCCCACCGGTTCCAACCGGCCATCTGCCAATGCGTGCCGACGTAAGCCGTAATGCTGCACGTAATCCGACATCAGGATTTGCAACTGTGCGTAAAGCGTAATCATCACAAGCGCTGACAGGCCGGGAAGTCCGGCAAGCAGGAGAGACATCAATGCGGTCAGACATGCCCCGACAATGTAGAAGATATAAGGATGGCGCAGGATGGGTCGACCGTTGCGCAAACGGTTTTCAGCCCGAAGCCCGGCCATAAAACCTGCAGGCCAGGCGCGCAGGGCAAAAACATAGAAACCCTCCCCCATCCGGGCGCTGTTGGGGTCCGCGTCGCTGGCAACATGCGTGTGATGTACGCGTAAATGGGCGCTGGCGTGATGCCCAAACAGCATAGATGTATAAATCAAGCGCCCCACAAAACGGGCGCCACGCGCCGATTTATGAATCAACTCATGCGCCACAGGGTGCGAAATTTGACCGAAGAGCAGTGAGATCGATGCGGCCAGCAATGTCCGGTCCATAGCGCTCAGCCCGGTTTGCCCGCCAACGGCCCAAATACCGATGACAAGCAGCAGAAGATGCGACATGCCGAGCACGAACAGTAAGCCGGTACTGGCCGGAAATTCTGCATCGGGGTCTGCGTTGTGGATTTCTTCCGGGGCCAGGCGATCCAGCAAAAAGGCTATGAGTGTGATGTATCCGACCGCCAGCCACGCCCAAAACCCGCCCCAGAAGGCGGCTGCAAGGATCAGCAAAACCGGGCTGATCGTGGCACTGGCAAACAATCGCATTCAAAAGACCTCAGATCACGGTGCCTGAAGGTCTAAAACCTGAATTCGGCACATTCGCGGCGAAATCGAGTGGAATTTGCGCAAGGCTCAACGTTTCCGAAGGGATGAATGTCGCTTTTGCCCTCGCGTTGCCCCTTTGGGGCAGGTATTTGTCGGGGCACAAAAGGTCAGAGGACATCGCATGGCACTGGATGAGCGCAAGGGCGTCTGGAAATCGGGCAAGGGCAAGGGTCGGCATACGCCAAAGGGGCGTCAGCTGGAGGACCAGCCCTGGGCCGAGGTGCAAGAGCTGTTGGGTGACGCGCCGCGGCGCCGTGATCTGCTGATCGAATATCTGCATCTGATCCAGGATAAATTCGGCCATCTGTCAGCGGCGCACTTGCGGGCTTTGGCGGAGGAGATGCGGGTTTCGCAGGCGGAAGTCTATGAAGTCGCTACCTTTTACGCGCATTTTGATGTGGTCAAGGAGGGTGAGACGCCGCCGCCGGCTTTGACGATCCGGGTCTGCGATTCATTGGCCTGCGAACTGGCTGGTGCACAGCAATTGCAAAAAGCGCTGGAAGACGGGTTGGACGCCGGCGAAGTTCGCGTATTGCGCGCGCCGTGCATGGGCCGATGTGATACCGCGCCTGTGCTGGAGTTGGGTCACAACCATATTGACCACGCCACACCGGAAAAGGTGAACGCGGCAATTGCGGCGGACGACACGCACGTGCATATCCCCGACTATCAGACCTATGACGCCTACGCCGCGGACGGAGGGTACAAGACCCTGGCAGATGTGCGCGCCAATGGCGATTTCGAAACGATCCAGCAGACATTGCTGGATTCCGGGCTGCGTGGATTGGGCGGTGCCGGTTTCCCGTCGGGTCGCAAATGGGGCTTTGTGCGCGCGGCCGAAGGGCCTCGATATCTTGCCGTAAACGGCGACGAAGGTGAGCCCGGGACATTCAAAGACCGCTATTACCTTGAACGAGAACCCCATGTTTTCCTTGAGGGAATGTTGATTGCCGCCTGGGCGGTGGAGGCCGAAACCTGCTTTATCTACATGCGTGATGAATACCCGGCCGTGCTGGAAATCCTGGCCCGCGAAATCACGGCGCTGGAAGACGCGGGCATCGTCGCTGAGGGCTATATTGATCTCCGCCGGGGCGCTGGCGCCTATATCTGCGGCGAAGAAAGCGCGATGATCGAGTCGATCGAAGGCAAGCGTGGTCTGCCGCGACACCGACCGCCATTTGTCGCGCAGGTGGGGGTCTTTAACCGGCCCACGTTGGTCAACAATATTGAAACCCTGCACTGGGTCTGCCGCATCCTGCGTGAAGGCGGGGAGATCCTGAGCGGGGTCGAGAAAAACGGCCGCAAGGGGCTGCGCTCCTTCTCGGTCTCCGGACGTGTAAAGAACCCGGGCGTGCATCTGCTGCCCGCAGGGTCGACCATGATGGATATCATCGACGCCTGTGGCGGGATGCTGGACGGACATAGCTTCAAGGCTTACCAGCCAGGTGGCCCTTCGGCGGGTCTTTTGCCCGCGTCGATGGCCGATATTCCGATGGATTTCGACGTGTTGCAGGAACATGGCACCTTTATCGGCTCGGCCGCGATTGTGGTTCTGTCAGATCAGGACAGTGCCAAAGAGGCTGCGCTGAACATGCTGCGGTTCTTTGAGGATGAAAGCTGTGGTCAGTGCACGCCGTGCCGCGTGGGCTGTGAAAAGGCTGTCAAGCTGATGCAGGCCGACAAATGGGACCAGCCTTTGTTGGAAGAGCTGTGTACTACGATGGCCGATGCGTCGATCTGTGGTCTGGGGCAGGCCGCGCCCAATCCGATCCGCCTGACCATGAAGCATTTTCCCGACGAGGTGTAAGGCGCCCTCGCGCTCTTCCATCTCCCGCCAAAGCGCATTAGGTCAGAGTGAACCATTTGCTCGGGGGACGCATGGCGTTTTTCAAGAAACTCAAGGAACGGCTTTTCCGGTCTTCATCCAAGATCGAAGAGGGTCTGGATGCCATCGTCGAAGAGGGCGGTGAGGAAGAAATCGTCGAAGTCGAGGTGCCCACCCTTGACGCGGAGCCGCCCTTAGCCGATCCCATTCCAGAGCCAGAGCCAGAGCCAGAGCCAGAGCCAGAGCCAGAGCCAGAGCCAGAGCCAGAGCCAGAGCCAGAGCCAGAGCCAGAGCCAGAGCCAGAGCCAGAGCCAGAGCCAGAGCCAGAGCCAGAGCCAGAGCCAGAGCCAGAGCCAGAGCCAGAGCCAGAGCCAGAGCCAGAGCCAGAGCCAGAGCCAGAGCCAGAGCCAGAGCCAGAGCCAGAACTGGAAGAGTGGCAGGCCAAGTCTGACGCGGAATATGAAGCTCTTAAGGCGGATATGGAAAGTGTCACGCCGGAAGAGGCCGCGGCGGCGGAGGCTCTTGAGCCATGGGTTGAGCCCGACGATAGCATCGGCGCGTCGATCGATACCTCTTTGGACGAGATCGAAGAAGATATTGCCAAGCTGGAAGAGGTGGTATCTTCACCCGAACCCGAACCCGAACCCGAACCCGAACCCGAACCCGAACCCGAACCCGAACCCGAACCCGAACCCGAACCCGAACCCGAACCCGAACCCGAACCCGAACCCGAACCCGAACCCAAGAAGCCCGGCTTCTTTGGTCGACTACTCGGGCGGACAGAGAAGAAGACAGTTATCCGCCGGGCGTTGGATGACGATATGCTTGAGCAGCTCGAAGAGTTGCTCATCACGGCGGATATGGGCGTGGACACGGCGCTGCGCGTGACGGCAAACATGGCCGAAGGGCGCATGGGGAAAAAGCTTTCCACTCAGGAAATCAAAGAGTTACTGGCCGCCGAAGTCTCCCGCATCATGGAGCCGGTTGCGCGCCCCATGCCGCTTTATCCCAAAACGCCTCAAGTGGTGTTGGTGGTGGGTGTCAACGGGTCGGGCAAGACCACGACCATCGGCAAACTGGCCAGCCAGTTCCGCGCGGCGGGCAAATCGGTCGTGATTGCTGCGGGCGATACATTCCGCGCAGCCGCGGTGGAGCAATTGCAAATCTGGGGCGACCGCGCCGGAGTGCCTGTCCTGACCGCGCCCGAAGGGTCGGACCCTGCAAGCCTCGCCTATGACGCGATGGAACAGGCACGCAAGGACGGAGCGGATCTTCTGATGATAGACACTGCCGGGCGTTTGCAAAACCGCGCCGATCTGATGGAAGAACTGGCCAAGATCGTGCGCGTGATCCGCAAACAGGATGAAACCGCGCCGCACAACACGCTGTTGGTACTGGACGCGACCACTGGCCAGAACGCACTGAGCCAAGTCAAAACCTTCCAGGACCTCGCGGATGTCTCGGGCTTGGTCATGACCAAACTGGACGGCACCGCTAAGGGAGGCGTTCTGGTGGCACTTGCGGACAAGTTTGGACTGCCCATTCATGCCATTGGCGTGGGCGAGCAAATCGATGATCTCGCGCCTTTCGACCCAGAGGAATTTGCCGCAGCGTTGACCGGGCTCGAGGTGCAGTGAGGGTCAAACTCACGCCTTTCCAAACCGGGCAGTGCGTATGAGCGAGTGGCTCATTTCGCTGGAGGGGACAGAGCAGGGGCACCGCGTTGCCCTGATCCTTGCCCTGGTAGCCGCCTTTCTGCACGCGGTTTTCGGTGCACTGCAAAAAGGCCGATTTGATCCGTGGCTGACCCGCGGGGCCATTGATATCTGGCTGTTTATTCTTGCCGCACCGCTTGCGCTCTTTGTTGTGCCATTCCCCGAGCCGCATATGTGGCCGATATTTGCCGGCGCGGTTGCGATCCATGTGATCTACAAAATCCTGCAAGCCGAAGCCTATGTGCGCGGTGCCTACACGGTGGTGTACCCGGTCGTGCGTGGCACAGGGCCGCTCTTTACCGTGATCGGCGCTTATCTGATTTTTGGTGAGACATTTACAGGGGTACAATGGCTCGGCGTGGCGGTTCTGTTGACCGGAATTTTCGGGCTGGCAGTTTACAATCTGATGTTTCTGGTCACCGAACGCGACACGTTGCCCACGGCCTTGGTGCTGGCCGTTTTGACCGGCCTGATGGTGGCTCTTTACACCACATATGATGCCTATGGCATCCGCGCGACGGCTGACCCATTTACCTTTTTGGCGTGGTTTTTCATGTTCGAGGGGATGACCCTTCCGGCATACGCTTACATGCGTTGGCGCCGTATGGCGGATGCGCCACCCTTGGGACCGCTCCTGAAACGGGGTCTGATTGGTGCTCTGGTTGCGTTTTCGTCTTTCGGCTCGATCATGCTGGCCACGCGGCTGGACAAAGTAGGTGAGGCAGCCGTTTTGCGCGAAACATCTGTGGTTTTTGCAGCGATCATCGGGTGGCTGGTATTGCGCGAAACCGTCGGGCCCCGAAGAATTGCACTGATGGCATTGATTGCCATCGGCGCGGTAATAGTTGAAATGGGCGGGTAACTCGAGGAGACGCACAGGCAATGGCCGGTAAAGAGATCGACGGAAAGCTGAAATTCGCGCTGGAAATGGGCCCTATCCTAGGCTTTTTCATTGCCTATCTGTGGCTAAAGGACCGGGTTTTCACCATTGGTGGAACAGAGTACGCGGGTTTCGTTGCGGTCACTGCAGGTTTCATCCCCATCTTTCTGATTTCTATAGCTATTTTGTGGAAATTGACGGGCCATTTGTCAAAAATGCAGGTGGTTACCGCGGTGCTGATTGTGGTGTTTGGTGGTCTGAGCGTGTGGTTCAATGACCCTAAGTTTTTCAAGATGAAACCCACCATCATCTATGTTCTTTTCGGTGGCGTGTTGGGCTTTGGTTTGATGCAAGGAAGATCCTATCTGCAGTCATTGATGGATGGCATGATGCCGCTAACTGATGAGGGATGGATGATCCTGACCCGCCGTCTCACGATCTTTTTCCTCGCTCTGGCCGCCCTCAACGAAATTATCTGGCGCACGCAATCCGAAGAGATATGGGTGTACTTCAAAACCTTCGGTTTGACGGCTGCGATATTCGTGTTTTTCATGACCCAAGGGCGTGTTTTCAGTGAACACGGCACCGGCGAGGACGACGCCAAATAGACGCGAATGCCAATCCGCCGCGATCCGAAAAATAGGTAAACTTCTACGAATACCCATGGGATTGCCGACTTTAGGCCGCATTTGCAGTCTATCCCGATTGCATGATTAAGCGTGTCACCAACCGTTTCTGGCATTTGGCCACATCCATTCCACCTATTCAGCCGGGCAATCTATTGCCTGTTCTGGTGATGGTGATGCTCTGGGTTGGGCTGCGCTTCAACGGCATGTCCGATGATCAATCCTTCGTCATCGGTTGTGTTACCGCACAGGCCTACACGATCTGGCGCAACCTGCCGAATGCGGCGGCCAGCCTTGAAAACGTCCAGAGCGGGAAACCGCAAATGCTGATCTTTCCGGTTTCGGTTATCATCGTCGTCGCGGGCGTTCAGTTGTGGGTCGGAAGCCCGCTATTCACCCAACGCATCCTGACATTTTTTGGCGTTCTGTTTCTGGCAATCATGGTCTGGGGCATCCTGCGCGAACGGGAAATGCTGGACCGTGTCGTGCCAAAAGACCGCCTGCCACAACAGGTCAGCGCACCGGTCAGCCTCCTGCGGGTAAACGCGATCGTCGCCGCCGTTTTGATCGCCGTGAACGAAGCATTGATTGCTTTTGAAACGCTGGCCGTGTGGATCAGCGTCATGCCACTTCTGTTTTTGGCATTGCACGCGTTTTACTGGCTTATGGTTCTGTCGGTTTTGCCGTCCGTGAACGAGCCGCAATCGCGCGCCTGATCGGCGGTTATTCAACACACATGTCGATACCCCAAGGGATGATACCGCGGCGTACGCACCCGGTTGACGGTCCTTTCGCAGGCGGCTAAACAACCCACGTGGCGATTTGTTACCGGATTGCGGGCCACGTTAAATATCACCGCTAAAGAGGTCAGACGAGGGAACTCCTTTCGCTTGACCGCGACTGGGGTTTTTTTGTGGGCGGCGCGCCCGGAGGACGACGATGGCAGACAAGTGGAAGACACGGACGCAACTGGTTCACGGGGGAACCCGGCGCAGTCAGTATAATGAGGTCAGCGAAGCGATTTTCCTGACCCAGGGGTTTGTCTACGACAATGCAGAAGCTGCGGAAGCGCGGTTTTTGGAGAGTGGCCCGGATGAGTTTATCTATGCCCGCTATGGCAACCCGACGGTCGCGATGTTCGAAGAACGCATTGCGGGCCTTGAGGGGGCTGAAGATGCTTTCGCAACGGCCAGTGGAATGGCGGCCGTCTCGGGTGCACTGACATCCATGTTGGCGGCCGGGGATCATGTCGTTGCCGCCCGTGCACTGTTTGGGTCGTGTCACTACGTGTTGGATGAAATCCTGACCCGCTACGGGGTGGAGGTCACCTTTGTCGACGGTACGGATCTGGACGCATGGCGCGATGCCCTGCGGTCCGACACAAAGCTGGTGTTTTTCGAGACCATCGCCAACCCGACGCTAGAGGTGGTGGATATTCAGGCTGTTGCCGATCTGGCGCATCATGTGGGCGCGCTTGTGGTCGTGGACAACGTCTTTGCCACCCCTGTGTTTTCTCGCGCAATGGAACAGGGCGCGGATGTGGTGGTGTATTCGGCCACGAAACATATCGACGGGCAGGGACGCGCGCTCGGGGGTATCATCCTCGGCAGCCGCGAGTTTATCCGCGGTACCGTTGAGCCCTACATGAAACACACCGGCGGATCGATGTCGCCCTTTACGGCTTGGGTTATGCTCAAGGGATTGGAGACGATTGATCTGCGCGTCAGGGCGCAGGCGGCCTCTGCGCTTGCGTTGGCGGATGCCTTGCAAGGACGCGCAGCATTGACGCGCGTGATTTACCCCGGTCACCCAAGCCATGCGCAACAAGACCTGGTCGCACGCCAGATGGGCAAGGGCGGCACGGTGGTGGCGCTTGAATTGGCGGGCGGAAAAGACGCGGCTTTCCGCTTCATCAACGCCCTCAAAGTCGTGCTGATTTCAAACAATCTGGGCGATGCCAAATCGATCATCACGCATCCGGCAACAACCACACACCAAAGACTGCCCGATGATCAAAAGGTTCTTCTGGGGATCACAGAAGGGCTTATCCGGCTCAGCGTGGGGATCGAAGACACGGATGACTTGATCGAAGACGTGGTTCAGGCACTCGATAGCCTTTGATCGAATTACCCGGTTTCACACGGACGTTTTGGGCGCATAAAGGCGCATGCTTCACGTTCTCATGAAGTTTTGAACAAGGCTGAATCGGGCTTGAAAACAAAGGATATAAGGCCGGCGACACCAAGGCACTACCGCGGCATTTTGGCAAATCCGGCCAATTCGCGTGTTTTCGCGTGAATTCAAACTAAATTTGGTTTTCCCCAAGCCGGGTTATATATCAGCCGGTAGCTACAGCTAAGGATCGACCATGAATATGCAACCCACCGATGTTGACCAGATGCCTCAACGCGATGATGCCGACCGTGCGTTGGCTGTCTTGCGGGAATGGGCACGCAATGCGTCACCGGAAGAAGTGGCTGATCTTGATCCTGCCGTGGCGCGTTTGCTGCCGGAGCAGGAAGTATCGAACTATCCCGCCTTGGCCCGGGCCTACCCCGAAGATTTCACCGTGGATGAGGTCTATCGCGCGTCGCTGCCTGATTTGCAGAACGGACCGAGCTCGCTGATCCGTGGGGCCAAACAGCATCTGCAACATGTCGGGATTTCGAATTTCCGGCTGCCCATCCGGTTCCACACCCGCGACAACGGCGATTTGACGCTGGAAACATCGGTCACGGGGACTGTCAGCCTTGAGGCTGGCAAAAAGGGCATCAACATGTCCCGGATTATGCGATCCTTCTACAAGCACGCAGAAAAAACCTTCAGCTTCGAAGTGATCGAAACTGCGCTCAAGGATTACATCACCGATCTGGACAGTTTTGATGCACGCATTCAGATGCGCTTTTCCTATCCGCTCAAAACCATGTCTTTGCGGTCTGGGTTGGAAGGTTTCCAGTTTTACGACATCGCGATGGAACTGGTTGAGAAAAATGGCGAACAGCGCAAGTTCATGCATCTCGACTATGTCTATTCATCCACATGTCCATGCTCACTGGAGCTGAGTGAACATGCCCGACAAACCCGCGGACAATTGGCGACGCCGCATTCGCAACGGTCGGTTGCACGGTTGTCGGTTGAGGTTCTGGGCACAGAATGCCTGTGGTTTGAGGATCTGATCGAAATGGCCCGTGACGCCGTTGAGACCGAGACACAAGTCATGGTGAAACGCGAGGACGAACAGGCCTTTGCCGAGCTGAACGCGGCCAATCCCATTTTTGTCGAAGATGCCGCACGCCTCTTTTGCGAACGGATGCAGGCGGATGAACGCATCGGGGATTTTCGCGTGATCGCGAGCCATCAGGAGAGCCTGCACAGCCATGACGCGGTAAGTATTTTAACTGATGGCCCCACGTTTTCAGCCGACAGTCTGGACCCCAAACTCTTCAACACTTTGTTCCACGTGGGGTGAATACGCCTGCCTCTGGCACGGGCGTTTGGCTCAATCCTTGGGCATCTAAAGTCATTGGCAAGCGGAAACCTGCGGTTAACTCTTTTTCCGGTTGATCTTGGCCCTGCAAGAATGTGACTCCCGGCATGCGATTACTTCTGCGTCGAGATCAACAATCAGGAATTGCACATGAATTCTCTCGCATCCCAATTTCAAATCTCTGCCGCCGGTTTCCGCCTTGCTGGCTACATGATCGAGAACAACCTGCGGGTGGCTCAGGTCTTTGGCGAAGCAGCCATGACAGCCAATCCGTTTGCCATCCCTTCGGGCATGCGTACCAAACCGCGCGCATCTGAGGCCCCTGCGCGCGCCCGCGCAAACAAACCGCCTGTCGCCAAGCGCACGACCGCTCAAAAAACGGCGGCCAAGCCCGCGCGCACGCAATCAACGGCGGCGAATGCGACCCCGGTCAAGGCACCAATGCCCAAGCCAGTTGCGAAAAAAGCGCAAGTCAAAACCGGTCCGAAGCTTGTGAAAACAACGGCGCCCGCCGCGCCTTCGAAGCCGGACACGCCGAAAGCTGCGAAAGCGCCGGTGGTGGCGAAGACCAAAGCAGCCAAGAAACCCGTTGCAAAGGCGGCGGCCAAACCAGCGGTGAAACGCTCTGCCAAGCCTGCCACGGTGTCACCGGAGTTCAAATCCCGGGTCGCGCGGCCTGACGTCAAATCCGTGACGGCCCCGGTGGCTGCCCCCAAAGCACCTCAGCCCAAGGCACCGGCGAAACCGGCGCAGCCTGAAGCCAAGGTGACCGCTGCGGCCCCTAAAGCATCTGAGGCTGGCGCAAAACGTCACCGGGCGCCGTCAACACCCCCGGACTTCCCAGTTCTCCGAAGACCAAAGCCAAGACCTGAAACAACGCCGGTGCGAAGCAAGGCCTCGCACCGCGCAATCTCGCTTGACACCTGAGCCGCGTGGGGACAACTCTGCGCCTCATGATTGATCTGCGACCTGTCGGATACGTCATCGGTCTGATGGTTACGGCGCTTGGCCTGGCCATGATTTTGCCGATGATGGTGGATATTGCCGAGGGCCGTGGCCATTGGCCGGTCTTTGCCGAAAGTTGCATTCTGACCATCCTCATCGGCGGACTTATGGCTTTGGCCTGCCGCAATGGTGTGAAAGAAGGGCTGACAATCCAGCAGACGTTCTTGCTGACCACCGGTGTCTGGGTTTGTTTGCCCCTGTTCGGGGCCTTGCCATTTTATCTGGGTGCGACGGAAGCGCGGTTCGTCGACGCCATTTTCGAAGCCATGTCAGGGCTGACAACCACCGGTTCTACCGTGCTGTCCGGTCTGGACGAATTGCCGAAGGGTCTGTTGTTGTGGCGCGGCGTGATGCAATGGCTGGGCGGTATTGGTATCATCGTTGTTGCCATGGTTTTCCTGCCGGAATTGCGCGTCGGTGGGATGCAGATTTTCCGAAGCGAAGGCTTTGATACCTTTGGCAAAATTCTACCACGGGCCACTGAGATTTCATCTCGTATCTCGGTAATTTATTTGAGCCTGACGTTGTTTTGCATCCTCAGTTACATTCTGACAGGCATGAACGCGTTTGATGCCACGGTGCATGCGATGACGACGGTCGCCACTGGCGGATTTGCCAATTACGACGCGTCCTTCTCGGCATTTGGGGCCAGCACCGAATACGCAGCCGTAGCGTTCATGATGATTGCCGCATTGCCCTTTGTCCGGTTTGTGCAGATCACGGCAGGCACCGCCAAACCGCTCCTAACCGATCCGCAGGTCAGAGGGTTTTTCGTGACCGCGCTGATGCTGGTTTTGCTCCTCACCCTTTGGCAATTCGTGCAATTGGACACATTGACCGAACCGGTTTTTCGCAAGGTGCTGTTCAACACGGTCTCCATCCTGACTGGAACGGGTTACGCAAGCGATGACTATATGCAATGGGGCGCATTCCCGATTGCCTTGCTGTTTTTTGTGGGCCTGATCGGTGGCTGTGCGGGGTCAACCGCCTGTTCGATAAAGATTTTCCGCTACCAATTGCTCTTTGCCTCCATCGGGGCGCAACTGCGCCGGATACGTTCGCCCAATGGCGTGTTTACCCCCCGCTATCAGGGCCGCGCGATCAGCGACGATGTCCTGAATTCGGTGATGTCCTTCTTCGTGTTTTTCGTGGTCACATTGGGCGTGATTGCTGTGGTTCTTGGCCTGACGGGCCTGGACTTCACCACCTCAGTCTCCGGGGCCGCCGCCGCTTTGGCAAATATCGGGCCAGGCCTTGGCGATACGATAGGACCGGCTGGTAACTTTTCGTCGTTGAACGACACGGCGAAATGGGTTTTGACGGCTGCAATGTTGATCGGACGGCTGGAACTGCTGGCGGTCTATGCCATTTTCACCATGGCGTTCTGGAGAGCGTAACAATGTCGAAATCGTCGGAAAATCGCCCTTTGGGCGCGCAAATCTCGCACATGCTGAAGGCGCGGGGGGTGAACACCATATTCGGGATACCAGGCGTGCATAATCAGGAGATGTATCGCGGCATCGAAGAGGCGGGCATCACCCATGTTTTGGCGCGGCACGAACAGGGCGCTGGCTTTATGGCGGATGGCTATGCGCGGGCGACTGGCACACCCGGTGTTGCATATGTGATCACCGGGCCCGGGGTCTGCAACGTGATGACGCCGATGGGGCAGGCTTATTCCGATTCCGTGCCGGTGCTCGTGATCTCGTCATGTCTTGACGAAACGGCCGCAACCCGCGGTCAATTGCATCAGATGCACGATCAGGAAGCCGCTGCGGCAACGGTTTGTGATTGGTCTTACACCGCAAGAACGCCCGAGGCGGTTTACACTTTGGTTGATCGCGCCCTGACCGAATTTAAATCGGCGCGCCCCAGAACAAAGCATATTCAGGTGCCAATCTCGGCATTGGAAGCATCCGCACCCGGTTTTCCCTGCGTGGCGACACAAGAAGACTATGGCATTGAGCGCCGAATGGATCTGTCGCATCTGGCGGCGACCTTGCAAGACGCCAGACGACCGCTGTTTGTTTTTGGCGGCGGTGCAACATCACGGGCCTGCAGCACATTGGCTGGGGAATTGGTCAATAAATTGCAAGCCGCTGTGTTTACGACCTATGCCGGACGTGGGTGTATCGCCGACAGCTATGAATTGAATTTTGGCAGCTACCTTGCCCGGCCGTCGTCGTTCGACGAATTGGCTAAGGCGGATTTGGTCGTAGTGATCGGATCGGAACTGTCGGAGAACGATTTGTGGCGCAGCCAATTGGGTCAAACCTGCAAGATGGTGCGTGTGGATCGGGATCCCGAGGTTTTGGCGGATTGGCATAATGCCGATTGGCGCATTCTGGCGGACGCCGCGGACGTGTTGCGGGCGTTACGTGACGGCACGACAGGCAAGACGACATCCGAGTGGACTGCCAAGGAAGTTGCAGATGCCCGCGCCCGGTGGAAGTCCGAAGTTGAGGCCGAGCGGCCCGGCATTATCCGTATCTGCGAGGCGTTGCGCGGCGCACTGCCAGACGACGCGATGTATTTCTCCGATATGACGCAGTTTGCTTATGTCGCGCTGGAAACATGGGACATGCCGCGCCCCGGGCATTGGCATCATCCTTATGGGTTTGGCACCCTGGGGTATGCCCTACCTGCCGCCATCGGCGGCGCGGTTGCGCGACCAGACAGCCCGACAGTTTGTATTGCGGGTGACTACGGCTTTCAGTTTACGCTTCAGGAGTTGGGTGTTGCCGTGGAGCTGGGATTGCCGTTGCCGATTTTGCTATGGGACAATGGCAAACTGAAAGAGATTGAAGACAGCATGGTTGGGGCCCAGATTGCGCCAAACGCCGTGATTGCCCGAAATCCTGACTTTTGTGCCTTGGCGGAGGCCTATGGGGCCTATTCAGCACATCCCAAAACCCTTGAGGCGCTTTGTACTGCGACGCGTGATGCATTCAAGGCCGACGGCCCGACACTGATCTACATGACCCCGGATATGACCTGAACTCAGAGCGCGCTCAGGCGCACAGCAAGCGGAGTTGTTCCGGGCTCAGACAGGTTCGGGCCAGGCTTTGCACCTGCGCGTCGGGATTCGATGCGATCTGAGGAAAAATCTCAGAAATTGCGGTGTTTTGCTCTTTCAAAAGGGCAGTAACTGTAGGACGCCCCAGGTAGAAGCTTTCCGACCACAAATTATCCGACAGGATGATTTCATGCTGGTCAAAAAGCACATGAATGTAGGTCAGGTAATGGGGGATGACGCACATCACGCCGGGACGACCGACCAGGGCGCTTGCCTCGATCAATGCCTCTGTTTCGCCCGTGACGGACAAATACGTTTGATCCGTGGTCAAGACACGGTGGCGTGGCGAAACGATCATGTCACGTTCAGGACGTCCGGACCCCAGGGCACCCGCGCGGATCAGAACGGGTAGTGAATTTGGCGTGTTAGGAACATTTGTGCAGGATACGTGCCGTTGTCCCAACCAGCGGATTGGTTGAAAGCCACGATCCCGCGTCAGGACCCGATCACCGATCACTAAATCCTCGACGGCTTTCAGGCCGTGAAGCGTTACAATCCCTGTGCCGGGCGTGAAACAGGTGATCGCCTGAATGTCGCGAGACGACGTTAACGATTGCGGCAAAGCGAGGCCGGATACGGAAGATTCACCAATTTTATGCACTTGGGCATTTGGCGTTTGGGGCGATTCGAAATCGCTATTGATACTAGGAACCTGCATGGTTTGTCCTGTAACTCGTTCAAATAAAACACAAATCCGCCGTTTTGAGTGGAAGACACCAAACACTGGCATCTAAGGCGAACTCAGGAGAGTATCGTTGAAATTTATGGCCGGACTGTGTGGATTTAGCGGTCAGGTTTTGACAATTTTACAAAAATGCAACCTGCAGCCATACAGGTCGACGCGGGATGACGCATCAAAGGTGAGTGAGCGCGGGCTATTGTGCTGGCTGGGAAAAAGGACGGGCGGACATGAATTTTGAGATAAGGCCGGAAATCAAGGCGTTACTGGCCAGAGTGTCCGCCATGGTGCGCGATGACATCATGCCGTTGGAGGCCGAATATCATGCCGAGATAGAAAAGGGTGATCGCTGGCAATTCACAACGCGGCAACGCGACATACTGGAGGGGTTGAAAGCGCAGGCCCGCGAGAAAGGGCTTTGGAATTTCTGGCTGACGGACAGTGATCGCGGCATCGGTTTGAGTACGGTGGAATATGCCTATTTCGCCGAAGAAATGGGCCGGACGCCGATGGGGGCCGAGGTTTTTAACTGCAACGCGCCGGATACGGGCAATATGGAGGTTTTCGAACGCTACGGCAGCGAAGACATGAAAACCCGCTGGCTCGCGCCTTTGTTGGCCGGCGATATCCGCAGCGCGTATTTGATGACTGAACCGGATGTGGCCAGCTCGGATGCCACCAACATCGCCATGTCCTGCGTACGGGACGGAAGTGAGTATGTTCTGAACGGACAGAAATGGTGGGCGACGGGTGCCGGTGACCCCCGCTGTGCCGTTTATATCGTGATGGTGCGCACAGGCGGTGAAGACGCGCCCAAGCATCAGCGCCATTCTATGATTGTGGTGCCTGCTGACACACCGGGCATCGAAAAACTGCGCCCCATGGAAGTGTATGGCGGTGATGACGCGCCCCATGGGCATATGCATTTCCGATTTACGGAAGTACGCGTTCCTGCGGAAAACATGCTGTTGGGAGAAGGGCGCGGATTCGAGATTGCACAAGGCCGGTTGGGGCCGGGTCGGATCCATCACTGTATGCGCGCGATCGGACAGGCGGAAACGGCGTTGGAGCTTATGTGTCGTCGTTCACTTCACCGTGAGGCTTTTGGCAAGAAAGTCGCCCAGCTGGGAGCGAATTTCGACATTATCGCGCAGGCCCGGATGGACATCGAACAGGCGCGCTTGTTGTGTCTCAAAGCGGCATGGATGATGGATCAGGGAGATGCGCGCGCTGCGGCACCTTGGATCAGCCAGATCAAAGTTGTGGCCCCGCTGATGGCTCTGAAGGTCATCGACGAAGCAATTCAGATGTTTGGGGCGCAAGGGATCAGTCAGGACGTGCCGCTGGCTGCAATGTGGACACATGTCCGGACGTTAAGATTGGCAGATGGCCCCGACGCGGTGCATCGCCGGCAAGTGGCGCGGGCCGAATTGCGCAAATACACGCAGGAAAAGCTGTGAATTCCAGTCGTTATCGTCAATGGATGAATGCCGGGCCGTGCCTGATGCAGAAACTGTTAACGATTGGTTGATATATCAAAACGATGCACCACCCCTTGCAGCCCCTTGGGCGCAACACTAAGACTCCTTTAGGACATGATCTCTAAAGATCGCACAGACAGCAGCAGGCAGGCGGATATGAACGACCCATTTGAGACATATATGAACACGCTCGTGCCCATGGTGGTTGAACAAACCAGCCGTGGCGAACGGGCCTATGACATCTTTTCGCGCCTCCTGAAGGAGCGGATTATTTTCCTCAACGGTCCGGTGCATGACGGCATGTCCAGTCTGATCGTGGCGCAGCTCCTGCACCTCGAGGCGGAAAACCCGTCCAAGGAAATTTCCATGTATATCAACAGCCCTGGCGGCGTAGTGACCAGCGGCCTGTCGATCTACGATACGATGCAATACATCAAACCCAAGGTCAGCACGCTGGTTATCGGGCAGGCCGCCAGCATGGGGTCGCTCCTGTTGACCGCAGGCGAAAAAGGTATGCGCTTTTCGCTGCCCAACAGCCGCGTGATGGTGCACCAGCCCTCTGGTGGGTATCAGGGCCAAGCGACGGACATCATGATCCATGCCGAAGAAACGCTGAAACTCAAAAAACGTTTGAATGAGATCTACGTCAAACACACCGGTCAAACGTTGAAAAAAGTCGAAGAGGCGCTGGAGCGCGATAACTTCATGTCGCCTGAGGATGCGAAAGCCTGGGGTTTGATAGATGAGATCGTCGAAAACAGGGTCAAATCCGACGATGATGAAAAATAAGTTAACGGCCCGGTCCCACACCGGGCTGTGACATTTTGAGATTGTGGACCCGAAGTTGCTGGCCTAAGCTGTCTGCGACAAAAGGATCAAACGGTCAGTAAGTTGGCCATAATTGCAGTTCGGACCCTGAAAGGTACGTCATGGCGAATAGTTCCGGCGGTGACAGCAAAAACACTCTCTACTGCAGCTTTTGCGGCAAAAGCCAGCATGAGGTGCGTAAGCTGATCGCAGGGCCAACGGTCTTTATCTGCGATGAGTGTGTCGAGCTTTGCATGGACATCATTCGCGAAGAGACCAAAAGTGCGGGCTTGAAATCCAGCGAGGGCGTCCCGACGCCGCGCGAAATCTGCGAAGTTCTGGACGATTATGTGATTGGCCAGGCAATGGCCAAACGCGTGTTGAGCGTTGCGGTACACAATCACTACAAACGTCTGAACCATTCCGGCAAAGCCGGTGAGGTTGAGTTGCAAAAATCCAATATCCTGCTGATCGGCCCAACCGGCTGCGGCAAGACATTGCTGGCCCAAACGCTCGCCCGTATTCTGGATGTGCCCTTCACGATGGCCGATGCCACCACATTGACCGAAGCCGGTTATGTGGGTGAAGACGTTGAAAACATCATCCTCAAACTGCTGCAATCCAGCGAATACAATGTGGAACGTGCGCAGCGTGGCATCGTGTACATCGATGAGGTCGACAAAATCACCCGCAAGTCCGAGAACCCATCGATCACACGGGACGTATCGGGTGAGGGCGTGCAGCAGGCGCTGCTCAAACTCATGGAAGGTACTGTTGCGGCGGTGCCGCCTCAGGGTGGGCGCAAACATCCGCAACAGGAATTCCTGCAGGTGGATACCACCAACATTCTGTTCATCTGTGGTGGCGCGTTTGCGGGCCTCGACAAAATTATCGCACAGCGCGGCAAGGGCAGCGCAATGGGCTTTGGCGCGGATGTGCGCGATGAGGATGACCGCGGCGTAGGCGAAGTGTTCAAAGACCTTGAGCCGGAAGACTTGCTGAAATTCGGTCTGATCCCGGAATTCGTGGGACGTTTGCCCGTGATTGCGACGCTTGAAGATCTGGATGAAGATGCGCTGGTGACCATCCTGACCCAGCCCAAGAACGCGCTGGTCAAGCAATACCAACGTCTCTTCGAATTGGAAGATGCGCAGTTGAGCTTCACCGATGACGCGCTGAGCGCGATCGCAAAACGCGCCATCGGCCGCAAGACGGGTGCACGTGGTCTTCGCTCAATTCTCGAGGATATCCTGCTCGACACGATGTTCGATCTGCCAGGCATGGAAAACGTTGCAGAGGTTGTGGTCAACGAAGAGGCCGTGAGCGCAGATGCTAATCCGCTGATGATCTATTCTGATCCCAAGAAGGAAGAGGCAAGCGCGGGCTAAACGGCCCGCTATTGCGTTGCGTTCCAAGAGACATCTGCTGAAACCCGCTGATGTGGCACTATGTGCCGCAGGTTTAAGTCTGAACCGGTCCGCAAGATCGTTTGGATAAGGGTCGGTAGCACTGGACCTTTCCCCCTATTTGCGCCATATCAGAGGGTGAGAAAACCGGAGAACCTGATGGGCATTCTGAGCACACTTCTGCGCGCCGCGACCTGGTGGAATGGGCAAACGCTCAACACCCAGCTTTATACGTGGCGCAAGGGTGTCAAAGTGGGCGAAGACGAGCAGGGCAACATTTTTTATCGCACGCGAGATGACAAACGCCGTTGGGTGATTTTCAACGGCGAATGCGAAGCTAGCCGGGTCAGTCCGGATTGGCACGGTTGGCTGCATCACACCTTT
This sequence comes from Roseovarius sp. JB2-10, assembly GCF_055693585.1. Lineage (NCBI taxonomy): Bacteria > Pseudomonadati > Pseudomonadota > Alphaproteobacteria > Rhodobacterales > Roseobacteraceae > Roseovarius > Roseovarius sp. JB2-10. The sequence continues at coordinate 2,210,082 of NZ_CM146337.1, forward strand.
GCCGAGCCGCCCACTGAAAAACCATTGGCGCGCAAGGCCTGGGAAAAAGACCACGAAGAAAACCAAACGGGCACAGCCTTGGCCTATGCGCCTGCGGGGTCGATCCGGCGCGGGGCCCCTGCGGACCGCCGCGACTACGAAGCGTGGACACCTGAGTAGGCCATTAAATGTCTGAAAATGCTACAGAAGTTGTTGTTGGCGGCGCAGTTCTTGCGGTGGCCATCGGGTTTTTGGTCTATGCGGGCCAGATTACCGGTCTTTCCGGCGGCGGTACGGAATACGAGCTCTCTGCCAGTTTTCGTAGCGCTGATGGCATTAACGTCGGCACCGACGTTCGTTTGGCGGGCGTAAAAGTTGGTCGTGTGACCAGCATCGAGCTCGACCCCGAAACCTATCGCGCATCGGCTGTTTTCAGTGTGAAAGACGGGATTGAAGTGCCGGATGATAGCGCCGTTGCGATCTCATCCGAGGGGTTGTTGGGCGGCAATTACGTTGAGGTATTGCCAGGCGGTTCGCCGTTTTTTCTGGAACCCGGTACCGAAATTGAATTCACCCAAGGGTCGATCAGCCTTGTATCGCTTCTGATGAAATTCGTCGCAGGTGACGAAGAAGAAGGATCGGCGGAATGAAACCCTGGCCGCTGGCGCTTGCACTGGGCATATGGGCGGGCGCATCAGCAGGGCAACAGGTTGTGGCACAAGGCTCCGGCGTCGTGCTGCGCGGTCTCGACAAGGTGGACGGCGATGTTCAGGACGTCTCTTTGTCCAATGGGCAGAGCACCGTATTCGGCAGGCTGAATGTGGAATTGCGCGAATGCCGCTATTCCGAAGGAACCTCGGTTGATGCCTACGCATTTTTGACGATCAGGGATGTGCAAAGCCAAAATGTGGTTTTTGAAGGCTGGATGGTTGCCTCTTCGCCGGCGCTGAATGCGCTGGAACATCCACGTTACGATGTCTGGGTGCTTCGCTGCAAAACCAGCTGAGGGTCGCAACACAGCGGTTGAGAGTTAATGTCCGCCGAAATCTGCAACGCTTCCTGCAATAATACATGATAGGCCGCGCGACTGATTTCCGTGGCACCCAGTGATTGCAAATGCGGCGTGATGAATTGCGTGTCAAAGAGCACGTAGCCGCAGCGCTTCAGGTGGTCCACCAGATGCGCAAGGGCGAGCTTCGAGGCATCCGTGCGGCGTGAAAACATGCTTTCCCCAAAAAACGCCCCACCAATCGCAACGCCATACACGCCACCGGTCAAACCGCCGTCGTGCCGAATTTCCAACGAATGGGCGTAGCCCATCGCATGAAGCTTGGCATAGAGGTCACGGATTTCCGCGTTGATCCAGGTTTCGTCGCGATCCGCACACGCATCTACGACCCCCAGAAAATCCACATTCAAGTCAACCTGATATGATGCGCGTTTGATGTTTCGGATCAACGACCGGGACAGATGAAACCCGTTCAGAGGCAAAACACCCCGTCTGCGTGGATCAACCCAAAAGACATCCGGATCATCCCGGCTTTCAGCCATTGGAAAGACGCCTTGTGTGTAGGCGCGCAGCAGGATTTCGGGGGTCAGATCAAACTCCGGGTCATCCATATCGCCCGGCGCACCCCGTGCTTAGTCCTGAAGGTTCGTTTCCAACCATTTTTCAAGCCAATGAATGTTGTAATTGCCGCTCTGGACATCGGGCTCTTGGAGCAGCGCATGAAACAGCGGCACGGTTGTGTCGACGCCGTCCACAATCAATTCACCCAAGGCACGATTGAGGCGCGTCAACGCACTTTCGCGGTCCCGGCCATGCACAATCAGCTTGCCTATCAAACTGTCGTAATGGGGCGGGATCGAATAGCCATCGTAAAGCGCTGAATCCATCCGCACGCCCAATCCACCCGGCGCATGGAAATGCGTGATCCGACCGGGGCGTGGGGCAAATTCCGGCAGTTTTTCCGCGTTGATACGAACTTCGATCGCATGGCCGTTGATGCGCAGGTCGTCTTGCGAAAACGACATCGGCAGGCCCTCGGCCACGCGGATTTGTTCGCGCACAAGATCAACGCCATAGATGGCCTCGGTCACAGGGTGTTCAACCTGCAGGCGCGTGTTCATTTCGATGAAATGGAATTCGCCATTTTCGTAGAGAAATTCGATTGTGCCTGCACCTGCGTAATCTATGCGGGCCACGGCGTCGGCGCAGACCTTGCCGATCCTGTCACGCTCTTCGGGTGAGATGCAGGGACCGGGGGCCTCTTCAAAGACTTTCTGGTGGCGGCGCTGAAGCGAACAGTCCCGCTCGCCCAAATGCACGGCCTTGCCCTTACCATCGCCAAAAACCTGAATTTCGATGTGGCGCGGTGTGGTCAGGTATTTCTCGATATAGACTTCATCATTGCCAAAGGCCGCCTTGCCTTCGGAGCGCGCGGTCATGAAGGCATGTTCCATCTCGTCTTCATCCAAGGCCACTTTCATGCCCCGGCCACCGCCACCCGCGGTCGCCTTGATGATGACGGGATATCCCATTTCCTTGCCAAGCTTCTTGGCTTCGGCCAGCGTCGGTACGCCACCATCAGACCCCGGAACACATGGCACACCAAGGTTCTTCATCGTGTCCTTGGCGGTAATCTTGTCGCCCATGACGCGGATATGCTCTGCCGTGGGGCCAATAAAGGTCAGGTCATGATCTTCGACGATTTGCACGAAATTGGCATTTTCACTCAAAAAGCCGTAGCCGGGATGAATGGCCTGTGCGCCGGTCACTTCGCATGCGGCGATGATCGAGGGGATAGACAGATAGCTTTCAGCCCCCGGAGGCGGGCCGATGCACACGCTTTCGTCGGCCATGCGCACATGCATTGCGTCGCTGTCGGCGGTGGAATGCACCGCAACCGAGGCAATGCCCATTTCGCGGGCAGCGCGGATCACGCGAAGGGCGATTTCGCCCCGGTTGGCCACAAGGATCTTTTCGAACATGGGTCGGCCCTTATTCGATGATCATCAGCGGCGATCCGTATTCGACCGTCGCGCCGTCATCCACCAGAATGCGTTTGACCACGCCGCTGCGCATGGCCGGAATGTGGTTCATTGTTTTCATCGCTTCGATGATCAGCAATGTGTCGCCTTCGCTGACTGTCTGTCCCACGCTGACAAAAGAAGGCGCGCCAGGCTCGGCTTGCATGTAAACCGTGCCGACCATGGGCGATGTCACCGCACCGGGGTGATCGGCGGGATCCTCCGCGTCGTTTCCGGCATCGGCCGGCGCTGATGAAGCTGCGGCGACTGGTGCGGATGCGGCAGGTGCGGCCGCCATTTGCACAGGGGCGGCGGCGACAACTTCCTGCCGGCGACTGACCCGGACATTCAGACTGTCGGCATCACCGTATTCGCGCTTGACCTGCAATTCCGTCAGATCGTTTTCGTTCAGCATTTCCGCCAGCGCTTTGATAAAGGCGACGTCATCTTCGTGGTTTTTCTTCGACATCAGTGTCCTCGGCCAGTTGCGGTCATTCCCATCAGGCGGGCCACCGCGTTGTTTTTCGCCGCTTATAGGCCAAGCGAGGGCGCGATAAAAGCGGGCAATTGCAAAGCAAAATGGGGTATCTTTCGGTAAATTGCGAGGGGAGATACGAAATTCTTTCCCCTACGTCAGGATTAGAGGGGCATCCCCGATAATTTTGCCACCAGTTCGGCCAGTTTCCGGGCCTGAAATTTTTTCAGTAATCGGGCCCGGTGGACTTCGATGGTGCGGTAGGAAAGACCAAGTTCCAGCCCGATTTCCTTGGAGGTCATGCCGCGGCAGGTCAGAATGGCAACTTCGCGTTCGCGCCGGGTCAGGCTGACCACCGGGCGTTCCTCCGACAGATCAGCAAATGACCAGACCCCTTGCGAAAATGGGTCTTCCGGCGAGAGGGACTGCCCCCGGACCCGGCACCAGAAGAGCTGCCCGTTGCGGCGTTTCATGATGCGCTCGTCCTCATAGCGCCCGGTTTCACGCATGGCCAACAGCACGCGTTCGCCAATCCTGTGATATTCTTCGATCGAGGGGTAAAAATGCGCAATCGGCGTGTTGATGAAATCCGCTTGAACCCCGTTGAACGTGGTGGCGAACATGTGATTGCAATCGCGGATGATCCGGTTTTCGAGAAGAGCCAGGCCAATTGGCGCAAGATCAAAGGCAACGTCTTTTTGTATCATGACACCTTATGCCCCGATCCTGCTGCTGCGCCAAGCAACAGGATCCGTCAGACAAAAGTTACCGGTGGTTTGCGTCGGGCCCCTAGGATGGCGTTGCCCGCCAGTGCCAACAGCAGAATCGCGCCACCGGCCATGGTAAAGAGCGTTGCGGTCTCGCCGAGGATCAACCAGACCCATAGCGGTGCAAGGACAACTTCGGCCAACGACAAAAGGGTCAGTTCGGCCGCCGGGACGGTTTTGGACCCGATTGTGTAGAGCACCAACCCCGCGCCCACTTGGAAAATGCCCATGCACATGGCCACTGCGCTGTCATTCGGGGTCAACACCAGCGGCAGGTTCAGGCTCAGGCAGATCGCCCCCATGATCACGATCGCAAACAGGCCAGACAGGAAAACGGCCGGTAGCATTTCCCCCGATTTCCCCCACCGCAAGGTGATGGTGAACACTGCAAACCCAAGTGCTGATCCGAGTGCTGCCAGGTTCCCGATCATCGCGCCGCTGCCGGATTTGTCCCAGACCATCACGCCAATCCCAAGACAAGCCACAAGGATGGCAAGCCAGGTATGCGATCGCACCCGTTCACGCAGGATCAAAAGGCCGAGGATCGCGGCCATGAACGGTGCGGTCGCAAAAAGCAGCATGGCATTGGCGACCGATGTGGATTGGATCGCATAAATCCCGCCTGCATATGCCGCAACCAGTGCAAGGCCGCCGATGATGCCGGGCATGCCGGTACGCTGCGCCAGGCGAAACGGGTTTTGGCCCGTGCGCCACCGGATCACAACGTAGAGCAATGCCGAGAGGGCGAAAGACCGGTAAAACAGGATTTGCCAGACCGAGGCTTCCTCGATCAGGCGAATACCAAGGCCGATGGTTGACCAGAAGACGCCCGCCAGAAACACGAAAAACATGCCGCGCCGGTCATACCCGCCCGCAGCGAGAGGTTGGGCCACATCACTCATAGCGGGCTGTCCTCGTCAACGCTTTGCGGTGTCATCGGATTGCCCGGGGCAAACACGGTTTCGGCGACGACGGGTTGATCATCGGTATAACGTGCGGCGCGCAATTCGCGGTACCCCAGATAAAGCCCGCTGAGGATGATCAAGCTCATCCCGATCAGCGTGGCCACGGGTGGCACCTCATCCCACAGCACATAGGCCAGAACCACGGCCATCGGCAGATATGTATAATCGAACGGCGCAATGAACCCGGCATTGGCGACCTGATAGGCCCGTGACAGGAAAAGATACCCGGCCATTCCGACAGCCCCCAGAAGTACCAATTGCGGTGCGTCTGACAGGGCTTCGAGCGGGAAGTCCCATCGCAGGTGATGGAATTCCGGGCCAACATCCACGATCTGGTTCAAAGACCAGCCCATCAGCAGGATCATCGGTGCCGCCGGGGCCAGCGTGTAAAGCCCAAGGGTCAGGGTTGATTCCCTGTCGCCGATATGGCGCGCCAAGATCTGGCCAAATGCATAGGCCAATGCACACATCAATGGCAGGACCGCGACCCATGTAAATGCGTCGCTCGTGGGGTTCATGGCAATCAAAACCCCGACAAAGCCGACGGCCAGAGCCGCAATCCGGTGCGGGCCGATGGTTTCTTTTAACAGGATTGATGCCAGAAGCGCCGTCAGCAGCGGCGCAGAGAAGAAAATCGTCGTGACCTCGGCAAGCCCCATGAACGGAAAGGCCGCGTAAAAGAGTGAAAACCCAAGCGCGAACAGGGCGGCGCGCAGCAAATGCAGCGGCCAAAGTGGTGTCAGGAGCCGATGTGGCGCGCCCAGGGCGACGATGATTGGCGTTAGCACCAGGATTGCGACCAGCGACCGGATGCAGATCAACATCCAGACCGGGTAGAGCGCCAAAAGCGATTTCATCATGGCGTCCTGCACCACGAAAAACAGCATGCCGATTTCGATGCAAATCAGCCCATGGATCGTGCGCGACGGCGCCGATGGCGTATCCGGTGTGGAGGTAGACATCACTGCGGTCCGGTGTGTTGGAGGGGGCGGGGAATACCGCCCATTGCCCAGAGCGTGGCGCGGAAACCGGCATTCTTCTCGCTTATTTGCGACAGCGTGTCGCCTTCAGAACGATGTGGACATCCGGGACGCATTTAAGGCGCTGTACTAAAACAATTATTTGTTGCTGTTCAGTGGGTGATGCTGATCGGGGCCGTGGTGCAACGGATAACGCAAGCCAGATCGCATTTCAGGCGCCGGATTTCGGTTTCGCCTGACGTAATCATGCGCGTGAAATTCTGCCCGGCCAATGTCCCAATATCCTGAGCGGGGATGCTGATGGTTGTCAGCGCGGGCTCCAGATCTTCCGAGCCTTTGAAATTCCCGATCCCGATGATCGAAATGTCGTCCGGCACTTTCAGACCCGCCTTTTGCGCCCCGTAGAGAGCCCCCTGGGCGATGACGTCATTGCCGCAGAGCAACGCTGTCGGGTGTGGATGCTCGCTCAACAAGTCAAGCGTCGCGCGTTTGGCCTGCGCGATGGAGTAGGGGGCTTCTGATCGCCAGCGGTCGGTGATCGAGATGCCATGCGCTTCTACCACTTCAACGGCGCCCTGAAGGCGCTCGCGGGCCCGGTCATTACCCGTGGTCTGGGGAAAGATCAGCCCGATGTCACGGTGCCCGAGCGACAAGAGATGCTGCGCCGCCATGCGCCCGGCCTCAAGGTTATCGGCGCCGACGCAGGACATCGGAGCCTCCGGGCTGTGGTTCCAGATGGCGATGGCAGGGATGCCTTGTTGTTCGATCAGGTTGAAACTGGCTTCGGTGTGCTCCAGCCCGATCAACGCAATGCCATCCACCCGGTGTTCCAGCAATTTGCGCATCATCGCATATTCCCGGTCGAGATCGTAGCCATGTGAGGCAATCAGCAGCGTAAAACCCGCCGCATCAATGGCATCCGAAAAGGATTGAATCACTTCGGAAAAGATCGTGTGGTTGATGGTGGGCACGATCAGCCCGATTGTACCGCTGCGCCGCCCATGCATGGTCTGGGCCGCACGATTGCGGATGTAGCCCAGTTTTTCGACCGCCCGATTGATCTTCTTGCGAGTCGCCGGATTGACCAGATCAGGGTGATTGAAGCTGCGAGAGACGGTGGAGGCCGACACACGCGCAGCCTTTGCCACAGCGACAATATCGGCTTTTATCTTTTTTGTATCAGGCATTTAATCGTCAAAATTCCTAATTTTATGAAAACATTTGCAATACTATTTTCATCGCTTACCCTGATTTGTCAATCAAGGTGCCCCTGGGGAGAGGGGCGCGGTGGGAGGGGACCAGATGGAATTCATCTATTACTTCGGCAATGTCTTCGAACCGGTATCCTTTTTGCTGCTGTTGGTGGGCACAATCGGCGGATTGATCCTCGGCGCGACGCCGGGATTGTCTCCGACAATGGCAGTGGCACTACTCATTCCTTTCACCTTCCATCTTGAGGCCGTGCAGGGCCTGATCCTTCTGGGAGCGGCCTACACCTCAACCGTGGCCGGGGGGGCGGTCAGCGCAATCCTGCTGAAAATTCCCGGCGCGCCTGCGAATATCGCCACCACGCTCGACGGCCATACGATGGCCAAGAAGGGCGAAGGCGCGCGGGCATTGCAGCTGTCGTTCCTGGCCTCTGCGGTGGGTGGCATCTTTGGCGTTCTGCTCCTGATTTTCCTGACGCCGTTGCTGGCGAAATGGGCGCTGGCATTTGGGCCCTCGCACCTCTTCTGGCTGGCCATTCTGGGCGTGACCATCATCGGCTCGCTCGACAGCGCGTCGGTGGTCAAAGGGCTCTTGTCCGGCTGCATTGGCCTCTGGCTCGCCACCATCGGATTTGACGACATCATGGGCGCGCAGCGGTTCATCTTCCACCCGTCGCTCGGCGGTGGCATCAACATCATCGCGGCGCTGATTGGCCTCTTTGCCATCCCGCAGGTTCTGACGATGTTCGCCAAGGGGCGGCGCAACGACAATATCGAGGTGATCGAGGTCAAAAAGCACGCCATTGGCGATGCGATCAAAGAGCTTTTCAGCCGCAAACGCGCCATGGCCATCGGCACCGCTGTGGGCTCGATCATCGGCCTCATCCCCGGCGTTGGCGGGCAGATCGCAGGGCTTGTGGCTTATGACCAAACCAAGAAATTCAGCGCGGAACGCGACAAGTTCGGCACCGGTCATTCCGAAGGTGTGATTGCCGCCGAAAGCGCCAATAACGCGATGGTTGGGCCCAGCCTCGTGCCCCTGCTTACACTGTCCATCCCCGGCTCGCCCACGGCGGCGGTTCTGCTCGGCGGCTTGCTGATCCACGGGATTTTCCCGGGCACGGATCTTTTTGACAATCACCCGGATGTCGCCTGGACATTCATCAATTCCATGCTGATCGGGCAGGTTCTGATGTGCCTCTTTGGCCTCTACGTGGCGGGTCTGGCCGCCAAGGTCGCGCAGGTGCCGCAATGCGTGATGGCCGCCGTGGTTCTGGGTCTGTCGGTCTTTGGCGCCTATTCGGTGCAAAGCTCAATGGGTGATGTCTATGTCATGGCCAGCTTGGGCGTGATGATGTTCTTCCTCGAACGGTTCGGATTTTCCGCGGCTCCGCTCGTGTTAGGCCTGATCCTCGGGCCGATTGCCGAGGCGAACTTCATCCAGGGCAGCATGATCGCGAATGCCACAGACGGCATGGGCACCTATTTCCTGGGCGGCGCGTTGAACATCGTTCTGATTGCCATCGTGATCGCCTCCATCGCCTATTCCGTGGTGATGGAGCTGCGCCAGAACCGGGCCCAAACAGGGGAGGCACCCGCATGAGCCGCACACAGCATATCATCCCGTCGGGTATCGTCTTTGCCGTTGGTTGCTGGATCGCCTGGGTCAGCTACACGCAACAGCCCGCCGATGCGTTCCTCTTTCCGCGCCTGATTTCGACCGCTTTTGTGGCGCTCGCCGGGTGGACGTTTTTCAAGGCGCTGATGGGCTGGTCCAAGGTGGGCAGCGGCATATCTGCCCAAATGGCGATAAACCTTGCGCCGGGGCTGATCGTGTCGCTGATCTATGTGTTCTGGCTCGCCAAGGCGCTGGGCTTTTACACGGCCACGACGTTGGCATTCTTTGTTCTGCTGTCGCTTTACGATCCTGCGCCGCATAATGAGGTCAAAAGCTGGATCAAACGGGCAATCATCACGGCCTGCTTCATCGCGGTGATGTATGCGGTCTTCGGGCTTCTGCTCAAGGTCTATACGCCGCGCGAAATACTGTTCTAAACAACCAAGAAAACCAGAGTTCCAAGGGAGGAAACGACAATGAAGAAACTACTGGCAGGGGTCGCCATGACCCTGATGGCCCTGGGTGGCAGCGCCGCCGTGGCCCAAGATTACCCGGACCGACCGATCATGATGATGGTCAGCTATGGCGCGGGGGGTGCAACGGACTTTCAGGCGCGTATCGTGACCATGACGGCGGGCAATGAGGATGCGCTTGGCATGCCAATCGCCATCATCAACAAGCCGGGCGCCGGTGGGCGCGTGGGCTGGAACTGGTTTGCCACGCAAGCCGAGAGTGACGGCTACACACTGGCCGCCTACAACATCCCGCATTTCATCGCCCAGTCGATCAAGGGCGGCGTGGAATATTCCGCCGACAGCTTTGAGCCGATTGCCAACTGGGGCGCGGACCCGGCGGTATTCGTTGTAGCCGCAGACAGTGAGATGGGGTCGATGGACGACGCCGTGGCCTTTGCCAAGGAAAACCCCGGCAAGCTCACGTTTTCAGGCGCAGGTCTGTTCGTGGGTCACCACATCGCAGCGTTGCAGCTTGAAAAAGCAGCAGGCGTGAAAATGGCTTATATCCCGACCAAGGGCGGCGGTGCTGCGGCGATGAAAGCCGTGATCGCGGGTGAAGTGATGGCGGGTGTCAACAATCTCAGCGATGCGTTCCGCGCGCAGCAGGCGGGCAACGTCAAGATCCTTGGCGTGTTTGATCTGGAGCGCAATGAGTTCCTGCCAGACGTGCCAACGATGAAAGAGCAGGGTCTTGATATCGACAATGCCAGCGTGAACTTTCGCGGTGTGATGGTGCCCAAGGGCACGCCACAGGAAATCATCGACAAACTGTCGGCCACTGTGCCCGAAATGTTTGCCAATGACCGGGTTGCGAAAAAGATGAAAGCCGGCGGATCGCCCATGCACATCATGACCCGCGAAGAGGTGCAGGCCATGTGGGCCGCGCGTCAGGAAACGCTTGCGGAACTGCTTGCAGGCCTCTGAAACAAAACGCAAAACTGGAAGGGGCGGCATCCGCCCTTTCCCCAACCAGATAGGATATTCCCATGAACGCCCAGGACGATCTTGCCAGTGTTGATCAAGTCATGGCCCGTGCGCGTGCCGCGCAAAAGGCCTATGAAAAAGATGCCACTCAGGAACGCTATGACACCGCCGCCGCCGCGGCCGGTTGGGCCATCATGGAACCCGCCCGCAACAAGGCTCTGGCCGAGCTGGCGGTCAAGACAACGGGCTTGGGCAATGTGCCCGACAAGATTACCAAGAACCACCGCAAGACGCTTGGCCTGATGCGCGATATCGCCGATGCCAAGACGTGTGGCGTGATCGAGGATGATCCGGCCACCGGCATCACCAAAATTGCACGTCCCGTGGGGGTGATCGGCGCGGTTGTACCGTCGACCAACCCGGCGGCGACGCCTGCGAACAACATCATCAATGCGCTCAAATGCGGCAATGCGATTGTGCTCTCGCCGTCGCCCAAGGGGATTCCGAGCTGTGAATTGCTGCTGCGCTACATCTATGCCGAGTTCGACAAGATCGGGCTCGATCATGATCTGGTCCAGATGGTCCCGGCGCCGGGGTCCAAGGCCAAAACCCAACGCATGCTCGAAGCTGCAGATTTACTTGTCGTCACCGGCAGTCAGGACAACGTGCGCCGCGCCTATACCAGCGGCACGCCCGCCGTGGCCGTGGGGGCAGGCAACGTCACCGTGATCGTGGATGAGACTGCGGATTTGAGCGCCGCCGCGGCCAAGATCGCGGCCTCCAAGTGTTTTGACAACGCGACCTCCTGCTCGTCCGAAAATGAAATCGTGGTGGTCGATGCGATCTATGATGAATTCGTAGCGGCCTTGGCGAAGAAGGGCGGCGCGCTGGTCCCTGCGTCCAATGCGGACGGGATTATTGCCAAGCTTTGGCCCGACGGGCATTTGAACCGCGCTGTGATCGCGCAGGATGCGGCCCCGATGCTTGAGGCGCTGGATATGGCGGGCAAAGTTCCGGCGGACACAAAATTCCTGGCGGTGGAAACCGATGGCATCGGCCCGGAACATCCGCTCTCAGGCGAAAAGCTGAGCCGGGTTGCGGCCCTTTATCGGGCGCGCGATTTTGCCGATGCGCAATCCATTGCGGCGCGCATTCTGAGCCATATGGGGGCGGGGCACTCGATTGGCCTGCATTCCAAGGATGACAGCCGCGCCATGGCTCTGGGGGCCGCGATCCCGACCTGCCGCGTGATCGTTAATCAGGCGCATTGCTTTGCCACAGGTGGTGCGTTCAACAACGGCATGCCGTTTTCGCTCAGCATGGGCTGTGGCACTTGGGGCGGCAATTCGATTGATGACAACCTGCATTGGCGCCATTTCATGCAGACAACCAAAGTGATCCGCGAAATTCCATCGCGTGAGCCAGCGGTTGAAGATATCTTTGCATCCTATTGGGATCATGTGGGAAAATGAAGTTTTCCCCGGATACCCCGCCGGCGGGCACGCTGCGCGATTGGATCGATCACCGCGCAAATTGGGGTGGCACGGCCTTTGTCTTTCCTGAAGGAGAGGAAGACCTGAGTTGGGCTGACTTGCGCGATACTGCTGCCCGCATCGCAGGCGCTCTGACGGCGCGTGGCATCTCGCATGGCGAAAGCGTTGCGATCATGATGCCCAACGGGCGGGCGGCAGTCGAATGCCTTTTTGGGGCGCTCTATGGCGGGTTCCGCGCCACGATGATCAATCTTGTCGCCGGGCAGGAGGCCATCGCTTATGCGCTGGAGCACTCAGAAAGCCGGTTTGCCTTTGTGGGCGACGGCCAGATGGAGATGTTCGAGGCGGCCTCTGGTGGACGGATTGCGCGACTGGACGCAGGTGAAGCTGACAGCGCCGAATTGCACGCGGTCATGCCGGGTGATCATGCACTTTTGATGTACACATCTGGCACCACGGGTCGTCCCAAGGGCGTGGTACACACACAATCGAGCCTGTTGGCCGGCGGCTGGACCACTGCTGTGGCCCATGCGCTGACGTCTGAGGATCGTGGGTTTTGCGTGCTGCCCATCTGTCATATCAACGGGCTCTGCGTCACGGTCATGGGGGCGTTGGTCTCGGGCGGGTCGCTCGCGATGTGCCCCAAGTTTTCCGCCAGCCGGTTTTGGGCGAACGCCGCGCGCACCGGCGCCACGTGGTTTTCTGTGGTGCCCACGATCATTTCGCACCTGCTGCATTCCGATCTCAATCCCGATGCTGCGACCAAGGCCCGGCTAAGATTTGGTCGCTCAGCCTCATCCCCACTGTCACCGGACGTCCAGACCGCGTTCGAGACGCGATTTGGCGTGCCGATTGTCGAAACCATGGGGCTGACAGAGACCGCAGCCCAGATCCTGTCCAACCCGCTGCCGCCCGGTGTGCGGAAAATCGGGTCACCGGGCATCGCCTACGGCAACGAAGTACGTATTCTCGCCCCGAATTTTGCCGCCATGCCTGTTGGGCAGGAAGGCGAAGTGGCCGTGCGGGGCCCGAATGTGATGCTTGAATACCTGAAAAACCCGGAAGCCACGCGCGATACATTCACGCCTGATGGCTGGCTGCGCACCGGCGATCTGGGACGCATGGACGGCGATGGGTATCTGTTCATTACCGGGCGGCTCAAGGAGTTGATCATCAAGGGTGGCGAAAACATCGCCCCGCGCGAAATTGACGAGGCGCTTTATTCGCACCCCGACGTGATCGAAGCGGCGGCCTTTTCACGCCCTTGCAACAGCTACGGCGAGCGTATCGAGGCGGCGGTCAAGGTCGACGCGGCCTCGTCTCTTTCAGAGGCTGAGCTGATGGCTATTTGTTTGAAAAAACTGGGAAAATTCAAATGCCCAGACCACATCCATTTTCTGGATGACCTTCCCAAGGGCCCTTCGGGAAAAATCCAGCGGCGGCTCTTGTCAGAAATGGGGTCCGCCTGAACTGAACGGTAAATGGTCCGCTTCAACCTATTTCAATCAAGTGCCGTAGGCGCGGGCGGGTGCCATCACATCGTTAACCGCATTGACAATAGTGTCGGCGATCACGTCCAATTCTGGTGTGGTCAATCGGGCGGGCAGGCGCGTGTCGCAGGCCTTGATCAGCATGGCTCGGGTTTGCGGAAGTTCAGGAGCCTCACAGGGCAAGAAGTTCCAGTTCCAGAAAGCACGTGCATTGTCCTGGCTCAGGCCAAAGACCTGAACTTTGATACCGGCCGCGGCCGTGGCATCCGCAAAGGCACGCGTTTCCTCGGCATTCAGACCGACCAGATTGAATTGGATAGAATCCGGCGCACGCTCTTCATTCTCAAGCTTTTCAGGTACTTGCAGCCAGGAAGACATGTTGAGACGCGCCGCGACATAGTCATGATTTCTGCGCCCGTCACGCACACGTCGGGGTACTTCCGCCAATTGCGGGCGGATAATGGCGGCCGACAGATTTCCCAGCCGAAGGTTGTAGAGTGGCAGTTGGTTCTGCATTTTTGCAAATGCTGAGTCCAATTTGGGGTCATCGCCTGCGATATGCTTGGACCAGTTATGCTCGTACGCGCCGGACATGATGACAGCGCTGGCGATAAGGTCGGCGTCATCGGTGATCATGATGCCGCCTTCACCGGCATTCACCAGCTTGTAGGACTGAAAACTGAAACATCCAACCCGTCCGATGGTGCCGATGTTACGACCGTTCCATGTTGTGCCAAGCGAATGTGCGGCATCTTCGATCACCGGCACTCCGCGTGCATGGCAAAGGGCCATGATTTCATCCATATCCGAGGTGTGACCGCGCATATGGCTGATGATGACGGCGCTGATCGTGTCATCCAGTTTGGCCTCAAAGTCACCGATATCAATCCGGTAATTGTCAGCGACTTCGCACAGGACCGGGATGCAATCGGCATGCACAACCGATGACGGCACAGCAGCGAAGGTGAAAGCCGGGATCAGGACACGGGCATCGCGGGGTAGGCCAAGCGCCTTGAGCGACAAAAAGAGTGCCGCCGAGCAAGATGAAACAGCCAGCGCGTATTTGCTTCCCATCATCTGTGCAAACTCGTGCTCCAGAAGCGTCACCGGCGCATTTTCCGGCGCGGTATAGCGAAAGAGGTCGCCAGATTGCAGCATCCGGTCAATCTCGGCACGGGCGGCGTCGGGGATGGGTTCGGCGTCATAAACATTCGGAGCAAGTGTCATAGTTTCGGATTTCCTGAATGTGGCTTTCGGTTTTTCTAAAACAAATTAATGTGTCAGGAAAGATAAAGTTTTGTGACAGCTCTCGATCGGCAGAAATTCTGCCTGCCTGCCTGCCTGACTGACTGTTGGAATTACGATTGTAAAAGAGTGGGCTGTGAGCGTTCAGACACCCAGTTTGTCGCGCGTCGCGTACCAGGTCATGGCCAGCGCCAGCAGGGGAGAGCGCATGAGCGTGCCGCCGGGGAAGGACGGCGTTGGTATGCGCGACATGGTGTCAAACCCGTCGGTTTGCCCGGCGATGGCCAATGCCATCAACTGACCGGCATGGGTCGCTGTGCCAACGCCATGGCCGGAATACCCCGATGCGGTCAGGATATTGGGCGCCAACCGGGCCAGGTAGGGCATGCGTTTCATGGTGATGCCCAAAGTGCCGCCCCAGGCATAGTCAATCTCGACATCGGCTAGATGCGGGAAAATCTTGCTCATTGGTTTGCGGACGGTCGCCCCGATGTCCGCCGGGAAGCGATAGCCATAGCTTTCGCCACCGCCAAACAGCAGCCGGTTGTCGTGGCTCAGCCGGAAATAGTTGACCACGAATTTGGTGTCCGCCACGGCAATGTCCCGCGTCAGGACACGCGCGGCCTCTTCGCCCAAGGGTTTGGTGGCGGCAATGAAATTATTGATGGGCATCACCCGGGCCGCGACTTTGCGATCCAGCCCGCCCAGATACCCGTTGCAGGCCAGGATCACATGGTCCGCCTCAACCTGCCCGTGGTTGGTACGCACCACGGTTTTTGGGCCGGGCTTGATATCATGCACCTCCGACATTTCGTGGATACGAACGCCCGCCGTGGCCGCGGTGCGCGCAAGACCCAAGGCGTAGGCCAGCGGGTGCAAGTGACCCGCCCCCATATCCAACGTGCCGCCCATGTAAGCAGGCGAGGGGCAAATGGCCTGCATCGCATCATGGTCGAGCGTTTCGATTTGGGCGTAGTCGTAGCGCGATTGCAGGTGTTCGGCATACGCATGCTCTTCGTCAACTTCGCGTGTGGATAGACAGGCATGCGCGATCCCAGACTTAAGGTAACACTTGATTTTATGTTTTGAGACCAACGATTTAACGAGGGTTTTCGCATCCTCTGCCAGTGCCCAAAGTTTCCTCGCATCCTCGGCTCCCACCAAGCGTTCAAGGCTTTCCTGATCCTGACGCTGTCCACTGCCAAGTTGCCCGCCATTGCGACCAGAGGCACCAAATCCGACGCGGTGTGCATCGAGTAAAACCACGTCCCGCCCGGCGTCGGCCAGGTGCAGCGCGGCGGATAGGCCCGTGTACCCCGCACCGACGATGCAGACATCAGCCTTTGTCCGGCCTTTCAGGCGTCCGAACGGCTCTAACGGGCGCGCCGTGGCGGCGTACCAGCTGTCGGGATAAGTGCCCGGACGGTCATTGGCATAAAGCAGGTTCATCAGGTCACGATGCTCAAACGTTCATCAGCAGGTGCTCGCGCTCCCACGGGCTGATCACCTGCAAGAACTCATCATATTCGGCGCGCTTCACGATAGAATAAACCCGTGCAAACTCAGGGCCCAGAATGTCATGCAGGGCCGTGTTGGCATCAAAAAGATCAAGCGCGTCACCCAACACCTGCGGGATTTCGGACGTGCCCGCATAGGCATCACCTTTGAACTGCTTGTCGGGCCGCGTTTCGTTCATGATCCCCAGCAATCCGCAGGCTAGCGAGGCCGCGATGGCCAGATAGGGATTGCAATCCATCCCGGCCAGCCGGTTTTCAACGCGTCGCGCCTTGGGGCTGGAGAGCGGCACACGAATGCCGGTGGTGCGGTTATCGCGCGCCCAGGCCAGATTGATCGGCGCGGAATTGTCTTTGACATAGCGGCGATAGGAATTCACATAAGGTGCCTGCACGGCGATGGCCGAGGGCATATGAGTCTGTAACCCACCGATGAAGTGATAGAACGCGTCGGTTTCACCCCCCTGCGGGCCGACAAAGATGTTCTCGCCGGTCTCAAAATCCAGAATCGAATGGTGGATATGCATGGCGGATCCGGGCTCTTCGGCGATGGGTTTGGCCATGAAGGTGGCAAAGGCATTGTGGCGCAATGCGGCTTCGCGAATGAGGCGTTTGAAATAGAAAACCTCATCCGCCAGTTTGATCGGGTCGCCATGCAAAAGGTTAATCTCAAGCTGGCCCGCGCCGCCTTCCTGGGTGATGCCGTCAATCTCAAACCCTTGATGCTCGGCAAAATCGTAGATGTCGTCGATCACGGGGCCAAATTCATCGACCGCAGTCATGGAATAGGCCTGTCGCGCGGCAGCAGGGCGGCCTGAGCGGCCCATCATGGGTTTGATTTCATGCGCGGGGTCAATGTTGGGGGCGACGATGAAAAATTCCATCTCCGGGGCGACAACAGCCTTGAGGCCACGTTTCGCATAAAGATCAACCACCCGGCGCAGCACATTGCGGGGGCTGAACGGGATGGGGTTACCATCGCGATCTTCGGCATCGTGGATCACCTGCAATGTCCAGTCGCCCGTCCATGGCGCTGCGGTTGCCGTGGTGAAGTCAGGCCGCAGGATCATGTCTTTTTCGATGAAACCTTCGTTTTCATCTGCTGCTTCGCCCCAACCGCCGGTGATGGTTTGAAAGAAGATTGAATCCGGCAGGTGGAAAAAGGCCTGCTTGGCAAACTTGCTGGCAGGTACGGCCTTGCCGCGCGCGATGCCGGGCAGATCGGATACGATGCATTCCACCTCGTCCAGCCGCCGCCCCTCCAGATAGGTCTTGGCCGCATCGGGCAGGTTCATTTTCCAGTCGGCCATGTCTCAGGCTCCTTGCTTGAAGAATTCGGCCACACGGGTGGCGATTTTGTCGCTGTCGATGGGCGCGTCCAGCTTGGTGGCTGCCTCATCAATCAACGCGTCGGGCACAACGCCGCGCCCGCGCGTGTCCAGCAATTGGCCGACCATCCGCGAGGTGAATTCGGGATGCGGCTGGATGGTGTAAATGCGGTTGTCGTAGACCAGCGCCGCATTCTCGCAGAAGTCTGATGAGCCGATCACCGTGGCGCCGGGCGGCAGTTCCGTCACCTGATCCTGGTGCCATGCATTGATCGCCATGTCTTGACCTTCGATGTCGTAGGTCGTGCGCCCGACAGACCAGCCGCCTTTGAACTTTTCAACCGTGCCGCCCAAGGCCTGGGCAATGATCTGATGGCCAAAGCAAACCCCCACCAGAGGCCTGCCAACGGCATAGATATCGCGGATCAATTGCTCCAGCGGCGGGATCCACTCATGATCCTCATACGCACCATGCTTTGATCCGGTAATCAGCCAGCCATCGGCCGCTTCCGGGCCGTCCGGAAATTCATTGTCGACAACGTTGAAGCCTTCGAATTCAAACCCGTGACCGCGCAGCATATGGGCAAAAACCGCGTCGTAATCGCCGCCGTAATCCGCGGTAAATTCAGGAATGGCGTGGCCAGTAACAAGGATACCGATTTTCATTCTTGGTCTCGTAAAGTGATCGTGGCTTGGGCGCGATACGGCCCGATTGCAGAGAGGTTAAACAGTTTCAAGATAGGTCTTCCAGTGATCCGCTTCGGGTATTTCGGCCATCAGACGGGCTTCCTGGCGCTTGGTCATCAGCAGATTTGCAATGATCTCGGGCGGGAAAATTCGGGCGATCATGGCGTCGGTTTCAAACAGATCGATCGCCGAGCGCCAATCAGAGGCCAGTTGCGGCAGGTCCTGCTCATAGGCATTGCCACTGAGCGGTTCAGGGGGCGTCAACTCGTCTTCGATGCCTGAAATGGCCGCGCCCAGAATGGCGGCGAATGTCAGGTAGGGCGTGATATCACCACCGGCGACCCGGTGTTCGATACGTCGCGCGGCGGGCGGCCCGCCGGGGATGCGAATGGCCGCAGTCCGGTTTTCATAGGCCCAACCGGCACCGGTGGGTGCATGGGCGTCCGGCACCAAGCGTGTGTAGCTATTGGCATGAGGGGCAAAGATCAGGGTCGAGCCGGGCATGGCGGCCACGCATCCGGCCACGGCGGCGCGCATCACGTTCGTGCCGACTTCCGTGCCATCATCAAAAACGTTCCTGCCGTTGGCATCCAGAACCGAGAAATGCAGGTGCATCCCGTTTCCAGAATCCTCAGCAAATGGTTTGGCCATGAAGGTCGCGGCAAACCCGTGCTGCCGCGCGACCCCCTTGATGAGCGATTTGAAGGCCCATGTGTCATCCGCTGCACGCAGGGCGTTTTGGTGGTTCAATGTGATCTCGAACTGGCCGATTCCGGCTTCGCTGGTGGTGGTTTGGGCCGGGATGCCCATTTGCTGGCAGCCGTCATAGAGCGCGCTCAGAAACGGATCGAACGCGTCCATCTGCGCCAGTGACAAGACACCGGGGGCGGTCAATCTGCGGCCGCTGCGCGGATCACGTACCGTGTTGAGGGCGTCGCCGCTGTCATCTACCAGCGTGAATTCGAGTTCGGTTGCCGCGATCACCTGCCAGCCGCGGGCCGCATAGCGATCCAGAACGGCCATCAACGCATGGCGCGGGTCGCCCATGAACTGCGCGCCGTCATCGTGATACATCATCATCGGCACCAAAGGTTGATCGACCGCAAGCCAGGGCAGGGGCATCGGACCTCTGTCCGTGGGCATCAAGATCCCGTCGGCATCACCAGAGGCAAACACCAATGGGCTGTCCTCAATATCCGCGCCAAAGATGTCCACATTCAATGCCGAAAGGGGCATGCGCACCGCGCCCTTCGAAAGTTTGGCGGCATAATCCGCAGGCACGCGTTTTCCCCGCATACGGCCATTCAGGTCGCAGGCCGCGACGCGAAACGTTTGATATGTGCTGAGGTCCATCAGGGGTTACCCATCGGTTTTTCCGAGAGAATACTGAGTTTGACAGAACTTGCCAACATAATTTGATCAAATTATTTGGCGGCAATTTTTGACGCTTCAGGCGGCGTGACCATCGGTGAATTGCAGCCGGGCCAGCCGGGCGTAAAGGCCCCCTTCGGCCACCAGCGCATCGTGACTGCCTTGCGCCACGATGCGACCCTGATCCAGTACGATAATCCGGTCGGCCTTTTTGACGGTGGCCAACCGGTGCGCCACGATGATCGTCGTGCGGGATTGGGCCATGGCGTCAACGGCTCCCTGCACGGCGCGCTCGCTTTCCGCATCCAGCGCGGACGTGGCTTCGTCCAGCAAAAGCACCGGCGCATCGCGCAAAATCGCGCGTGCGATGGCAATCCGCTGCCGCTGACCGCCCGAAAGCATCACACCGCGTTCTCCCAGATAACTGTCGTACCCATCGGGCAGTGCGGTCACAAACTCATGTGCTGCGGCGGCACGTGCGGCTTCTTCGACCTCCGCATCGGTGGCGTCCAGCCGGCCAAAGCGGATGTTATCACGCGCGGAGGCGGCAAAAATCACCGGGTCCTGTGGGACCAGCGCCAGCGCCTGCCGGAAATCCGAGCGTGCCATTTCAGACAGGTCCAGCCCATCCAGTGTCACCCGGCCCGCATCGGGGTCATAAAATCGCTGTATCAACTGAATGATTGTGGTCTTGCCTGCACCGGACGGCCCGACAAGTGCAACGGTTTCCCCCGGCTTGATATGCAGGTCCAGCGCGTCGAGCGCTGGCGTATCAGGGCGTGACGGGTAGGTAAAATTCACGTTCTCAAACCGAATGTCACCTTGCACCGGACGCGGCAATGCAACCGGGGCGGCCGGATCCAGAACCTGATCCGTGGCGTTCAGCAATTCGACAAGACGTTCGGTGGCGCCGGCTGCGCGCTGCAATTCGCCCCATATCTCCGAAAGTGCTGCAACCGCGCCCGCAACCATGATGGAGTAAATCAGGAATTGAACAAGGGTGCCCGGGCTCATGCCACCCGCGCGCACATCACGCGCCCCGATCCACAGCACACAGACAACGCCGGTAAAGACCAGGAAAATCACGATCACGGTCATCCAGGCGCGGGTCGTGACGCGTTTGCGTGCCGCGGCATAGCTATGCTCGGTGACCTCACCAAACGCATCGCGGCTGGCGTTTTCGTGGGTGAAGGCCTGCACCGTTTGAACGCTAAGCAGCGCTTCGGAGGCATTGCCGGAACTCGCGGCAATCCAATCCTGGTTTTCCCGGCTCAGAACGCGCAGCCGCCGACCCAATGTAAGGATCGGTACAATGATCAATGGAACGATCAACAAAACCATCGCGGTGAGTTTTGCGGAGGTGAAAAGCATCAGGATCAAACCACCCGCGAAGATCAGCAGGTTGCGCAGGGCGATGGAAACGGAGGATCCGATCACACTGAGGATCAGTGTGGTGTCAGTGGTAATCCGGCTGAGCACTTCACCGGTCATCAGCCGTTCGAAGAACGCAGGGCTGAGCCCGATGACCCGGCCAAAAACGGCTTTGCGGATATCTGCCACAACACGCTCCCCAAGGCGCGTCACCAGCATGTATCGCAGCCCGGTGCCGATCGCGAGAAGCGCTGCGACACCAAGTGCAGCCGTGAAATAAAGGTCAAGAATTGCGCCGTCTTCAACGCCGAAATTATCCACCACCCGGCGCACTGCCATCGGCAAAACAAGTGACACGCTGGCCGTCAGTACAAGGGCCAGAACCGCACATCCCAGCAGGATTTTATAGGGGGACAAAAACGGCCAAAGATGCGCCAAAGCACCCACACGCTTCGACGTTTCCCGGTCCATTTGATCCGCCCCCTCGGACGATCTGCGCACCATCAGCTTCCCTTCGTTCCTCGAAAAAGTGTTTGGCGATGACACGCAGAAGGGTCAAGTGCCAGATCGCCGCGCCAGGCTGAATTTTCGAGGATGTTGGGGTGGAGCGGGCGGCGGGAATCGAACCCGCGTCATTAGCTTGGAAGGCTAAGGTCTTACCACTACACAACGCCCGCTCAACAGAAATATCACCTATTTGATCGCTATTGGGACGTCAAGTGTATGAACAAATTCGGTTGCATTGAAATACCGCTTCAGAGTTAATGTCCGACCCATGGCGGAGATTTAGGATATGGATAACTCGCCAAACCCTATTCCCGAGACCGGTTACTGACCAACGTCGCAGCATTTTGACTCGACGAGTGAGCTACCCTTTAGACCACCTCGTGTCTTTCCGGGAATCTGTGTGATCGCTTTCATGCGCTAAATCCCGAAATTTCCGTTTGGAAGGGCGTTAACCGTTATCACGTCGATCATATGGGACAACACATGTGCCTTTCGAGGATCGCGCTAAGTGTCATCGATTTGGCTTTCATCTCTGTCGGCGCTCTCGGACCACCCAAACCTTGAGATCGACATACACCTTCGCGGTCACTGCAATCACAAGCATGCACAACGCCACCTTTGAGACCGTCTCCATCGTACCTTCGATCAGCACGGCATGGACAACGCTACAAGCCACCGCTGTCGCCGCCAGTGTCGTGTGGCCCAGACGCCAGATGCGCCATCGCAAACGCAATCGCCTACGGAATCCTGCCAGAACGGCAGCCGCTATGATGGCCCACATGGCAACAACACCCCAAGCTGAAAAGTATGTCGGCGAGACAAAGAGAAGAGCGTCGATCACGTCTGGCGGGCTGGTGATCCACAGGGACACAACATGGATCACCACCGCCAATACCAGAGTCATCCCTATCCAGCGATGTGTGCGCTTCCCGCGTTGAAAGGGAAGGCCGGGCAAGTATCCTGCTGCCAGCAGGGGTTGGACGACCATAAGACACAACCCGATGATGCCCGCAAAACCAGCCGCGATGTAGATAGGGTCCCGCCAAGCAAGCAGTGGGCTTTGTGCTGCAACAACGACGGGTAGTACCAAGGCTGTCGAAAGAGCAGCCCATATCAATGATCTGCGGGCCCAAACCTTTGTTTTTGGACCCACCCTGTCACACCGGTTGTAGGACGAAATGGGCGCTAAGGCTGGTATCTGTCGCGCTCGGCATCACCGGCCGCAGGAAGACGGTTTCGAACTCACCGCTATCGTAGGCGAGATGGCCGTGAGGTTGGCCAAAGGCCGGCACGATCCGTGGCATTTCAAGTCGGAATTTTCCGTTCTCGTCAGTAAGCGTGGCGCCGTGACTATGGGGATCACGCTCATGCCCTTCGGTCGTATGTGCCCAAATCTGGATGCGTTGTCCTGCAAGCGGTGTGCCATCACCAGCGCGTCGCACGGTCCCCGTCATCCAGAAGCCGCCTCCCCCGATCCGATCCACGATTGGCGCTCCGGGAAGGTAGTTGTTGGACCCACCTCGCATTGAAGGTGTTGGAGCGACAGTTTCCGCTCGAGCGGGAACAGCGGCTGAAGCGAAACCAGTCGCCAAAGCGGCGCCCGCAACGGACAGGACAGTGCGGCGGTTGAGCAATACGAATGTCATGTTGATCTCTCCTTTCGGTCGTGGCGACTTTTTCAAACTCGAGTGAGTCGGGTTGAAGATGCTCAACAGTATAGTGCGATTGTGAAGGATTCCGAATTGACGAACGGGAGCTTTTTATTTGCGTAGCCAGCGGCCTAGAGCGGACGCTCGTCATGACCCAGCCATGTTGTGTTGCAGGCAGTGGAACCGACCGTTCGTGCCTTTTGCAGCATTTACGATTAGCGATGCGCCAGAAAAAATGCCCTGTCATATCGCCTTCAAGTGTGCAGTTCACGCTGACGTCGGACACTACGATGGATCGAAGCTCGGAGCAGTTTGGTGGTTGCCGGCCGGTCTTTATTGTTTGCACACTGTGAACTCGGACATACATTCACTGATGCATTGGAGCTTGGTCAGAGTGCCGGGCTTGAGCATGGCCAGAGCGTTGCCCTGCAACTCTTCGATTTCTTCGAGTGACTTGCACGAACAATCGCAGGTCGACACTTCGTCTTGCACAGTGGCCCTGACCGTGGGCGCAACCGTAGGAAACCCTTTTTCCGGTACAGATTTGAGGTCCGGAAGTGGTGTGAGACGTACAGGCTCGCCAAAGACAGTCTGGTGGTAACGGTCGATATCGTGCCGCACTCCCGGGGTTATAATATCCCTTGGCTTGTTCGCCGCAAAATACCGCCACCCACCGCCAAGAGTCACATCGATATCCAATGTCTCAAATACCGGGCATCCATTGATACAATCCATGAAATCGCCGGTTTTGCTACTGCAAAGTGGGGTTCTTACGCGCATGTGCAAAGCGGCGTCATCGGACCGCGTGATCGTTAGTGCTTTCTGATCTTCTGCACCCGCACATAACATGTTGAGGACGGGCGGTTCGCTATCATTTGTCGACCGTCTTTCTATAACAGCATGAAAATCACCCGTCCGACCGAAATCAATAATTTCCAAGGGTAAAAGGGTGTATTTGTAGTCTGGCTGTCTTTCGTCTTTTGGTTCCCGAATGCGCTGTTCAAAGTTGATTTTCTGAACGTTTGCGGACGCTATGGCATGTGGATCAAGGCTACCCTTGCGGGTATCATCGCGTACAAAGGACAAAGGCGCCATGTTCATTGGGTAAATCCCGGACAATGCACCGCCATTTCCGATGCCATAAAGCAGATCACGTTTGGGTGTTTTCAGATCCGGTATTGACCCTGTCTCAAGGCCGCTTGGGACGCGGAAACCCGTTTTGCCGGACTCGGTAATTGATTTCACAGAAAAATGCACCGTTGCTTCTTCAACCGTTTCCGTTTCGGACGGTGTGCCGGGTTTCACGTTCGCCAGTACAAATGTCTGCTGCAATGTACCGCCGTCCAGTTGTCGTGGTTCAAATCGCCAAGACTTCGCCGTCTTGGTTTTTTCGTCACCCTCCCATTTTCCAACCTTACCGAAGTAGAGACACTTAAACTCCCCACGCTTTACGCCCTTGGCGGCGTCGTAGCAGGTGTCCAAACGCCCACCGCCTTGAAAAGCTGGCACCTCTTCAAAGGCCATTCCAAGGTTGAGCTGATCCGCCTGACCTTCATTCTGGGTGTGCACTTCGACAGAGAGTTCCACCTCGTTGGGAAACCCCGATAGCGTGATTTCAAAACACCTCGCAGCGACCGGATAGAGCAGGTTTGATGGCTTTCCCTCGACTTTCTTTATTTCGAAGGAATGGGTTTGGGTCGTCGGGTTCAGCTCTTGCTTGTGACATCCGCCAAATGCGGTTGAAAGCCAGTCCTCTTTGTTTGCGGAATACTTCGAGACAGGCCAGGACGCGAATTCAGTGACAAACTCGGCAAACGCATAATGAAAATCGCCATGATATTGAGACACGAAGCGCGCAACCCAGTCGAGCCAGACACCATGTCTGGAAAACGCATTTGCACTCGCAATATCTTCTCCCGACAACGGGTTGGAGTAGTGTGTCAATTCGGCCTTGGTCAGGGGCTTATGGTTCATCAGAAGTGTCAGCGCCTCAAGCCGTTTCAGGCTATATTCCTTGGTGCCGGCCCCCTTTATGCGCTCCATCATATGGCGCCAAAATGCGCTGACATTATAGTCCAGATACCCTTTCAATTCGGCGTATTTATCAAACCGGTATGGGCATAGATTTTCGTCGGTATAGCACTGTCTCCAGTTGGCCGTGTTTTCGTGCAATGAAACATAGTAGGGCCGAAGACCGACGATGTTTTTGTAATCTTCAAACAGTTCAATTGGCCGCTTGGGTTTGCCGTTATCTCTTTCGTGCAGGAACATGGCCGCAGCATCCGCGGTGCCCTCCATAATCCAATCGCTGGGCGTAGTGCACTGTCGGCCATCTTTTCCTGTCTTAGTCCAGGGGTGTTCGTACTGTACCGCGTGAAACAACTCGTGTTTTGCAAAAATCGCTTTCGTTTCATCAGGCGTAACCGCCTCTGCACCGTCGCCAATACGGACTGAAAGAACGATATAATCTCTTGATACCAGCATGCATCTTTTGGAGAAGAACTCGCCGGGGTTCATCTTAATCTGACTTTGCCTGCTGACGACGAAAATGCCAGCCTTGCCAGCCACGTTCGGTTCCAGCTTCGGCGCTAGCATCTGCGCTGTCAGGTAATCCTGCAGCGCCTTTTTCATGGCTGTTGCAAAGACATCTGGCGAGGTCTTTTGAATGACGCTGGAATAGTCTTGCCACGTTCCGGTCATGGGGGGCGGACTGGCCACAGTTATCGTCACAAAATCTTTGGTGACGTTCTCTGCCGCACCATCACTCGCGCCGCCACACACTGACAAAAGAGCGACCAGCAGCGCTATAATGCAGGTTTTAAGCCTTGAAAAATGCGACATATACAATTTTGTATTCTAAGAGAATTTGAATGAGGATATCAAAATTCGACTGAAAAACAAAGTGCACTAACCCTCTAACGTATGAAATGGTCATTCGAATCCAACGATACGATTTATTGCATGTGGTTCACTTTAGTTGCTTCGAATGCCCCATACTGGAAAGTTGGCATCGGCCCAAAGCAACCATTCACATCTAACTAATTTGCTGCACTGCAGCTTTCCCAAAGCAGACATTCGCTTTCGGCAATCAGACGTGAAGCAAAGCTGTGGTCTTTACCTCTGGAAAGACTGCTGCCCCAATTGAGGCAAATAGCGCTCAGTCGTGTTACGAGTCGAGCGCAACAGCTCTTAATAGATCGTCCCGTTCGGTTTGCGCTTTTGTTGCGCAATACCTTGGCTTTCCCCGTTCCAAAACTACAAACTCATCGCCGAGTTCGAATGCAAAATCGAAATATTGTTCGACCAAAATAATCGCAATATCGCCGGATAGTTTGAGACTTTCGATCACTGCGCCAATCTGCTTGATGATATTGGGTTGGATGCCTTCGGTCGGTTCATCCAACAATAGAAGTTTTGGCCGCGTCACCAACGCCCGCGCGATGGCCAATTGCTGTTGTTGTCCTCCTGATAGATCCCCACCTCGGCGCCCCAAAAATCCCGCAGGATCGGGAAAAGATCAAAGATCTCATCTGGCACTTTGCGGTCCGCTTTGGGCAGAGTGGCAAACCCTGTTTCAAGGTTCTCTTTGACCGTCAGATAGGGAAAGATATCGCGCCCCTGGGGTACGTAAGCCACACCCTTACGCGCCAGTAGCTGAGCACTTGCTTTGCCGATGACTTCTCCGTCCAGGACGTATTGGCCACCACTCCGCGGATGCGTGCCGGAAATGGCCTTGAGCAGGCTGGTCTTGCCCACGCCATTGGTGCCCATGACGCAGGTCACCGCGCCCTTTTGCGCTTCGATATCAACACCATAAAGGATCTGGCTCCCGCCGTAATGCAGTGTCAGGTCCGAGATTTCCAGGGTTTTAGCGGCCAAGATACACCTCGATCACCTTCTCGTTCGACGTCACATGCTCGATCGAGCCTTCGGCCAGAACCGACCCTTCGTGCAGAACAGTGACCTTGCATCCAAGGCGGCGGACGAACTCCATGTCATGTTCGACAACAACCACAGCCCGCGTTTTGGCAGCTTCGACCAATATGTCGGTTGTATGTTCGCGTTCCGACGGCGTCATACCCGCGGCCGGTTCATCGACCAAAAGCAGTTTTGGGTCCTGTGCCAGCAGCATCCCGATTTCTAGCCATTGCTTTTGCCCGTGGCTCAATTCTCCCGCCTTACGGGTCAGCACACCTGAAAGGCCGATTTCATCCGCTAGCTGCGCGGTACGGTCGTGATCGGCCTGGCTAGGTCGGAACCGCAGTACAGACCAGGGGCTGCGGTCCTTTTTGAGCGCGAGCATCAGGTTATCTGCCACGCTTTGATCTTCGAAAACGGTCGGGCGCTGAAACTTGCGGCCAATGCCTGCCTGGGCAATGTGGCTTTCGTTCATCGACAATAGGGATTGCGACTTTTCCCCCCAAAGGACTGAGCCCTCGTCCGGCTTAGTTTTGCCGGTAACAATGTCCATGAACGTGGTCTTGCCTGCGCCATTGGGGCCAATCACCGCGCGCATTTCTGCCGGGCCGATCTGGAAGGACAGGTTGTTGATGGCCTTGAACCCATCGAATGAGACAGAAACGCCTGACACTTCGAGAAGCTGGCTCATTTCTCGGCCTCCTTTTCCCGCAGTGACCCGGCATCAGGTCCAAGGTCGGCGCCGTGGCGGATCGGATTGCGCAGGTTGGCAAGGCGGTCAAAGAGCCCGCCAATGCCGCGCGGGGCGAAAAGCGTGACGCAGACAAAAGACAGGCCCAAAAGAACCGTCCACCAATCCACCCATTGGATCGTGTAGCCGCCCAGGTGGATGTCCGGGGCTTGCCCGCCTGTGAACCACGTAGACAGAAGTGACACAAAGGCTGCGCCGATAACGGCGCCATAAAGCCGTCCACGACCGCCAATCGCGACCCATACGGCGAGGTAAATCGACGCAATCGGCGCAAGCTCTGCCGGGTTCACAATCCCGGCTTGTGGGTAATAGAGGGCGCCCGCAATGCCCGCGATCACGGCGGTGAAGGTGAAAATAAACAGCTTGTAAGCCTCGACCGAGTAGCCAAGGAACCGTACGCGCGCTTCGTCATCGCGGATCGCTCTTATGACCGAGCCGAACTTGCCGGACACCATCCAGGTGCACAGCAGATAGGTACCGCCCAGGGCCGCGGCTGAGGCCCAGAAAAACCACATCGACACTGTAGATTGCTGCACTGCATCCAGCCCGGGCAAATTCTGCAAGCCCGAGAGGCCATTGTTGCCGCGCAATCCGCTGTCATTTTGAAAAAGGTACAGCGAGAGAGCGAGCGTGCCCGCTTGCGTCAGGATCGAGAGGTAGACGCCCGTCACCCGGCTGCGAAACGCCAACCAGCCGAAGATCAGTGCCAGCAGGCCGGGAACCAGGACCACGGCGGCTAGTTGCAACGGCAGAGAATGGGCAAAGGCCCAAATCGGCGGGAATTCTGATGCGCCGACAACGCCGAAAATCTGCGTGGCGATCCCATCAGTGATCTCTTGCGGTGTCGGCGGTAACGGCGCTGAGGCTAGGCTTTGCACGACGATGATTTCGGTGCGCGCATACATGAGCCACATGCCGATTGCGTAGCCGCCGATTCCGAAAAACGCCATATGCCCAAGGCTGAGAATGCCAGTGTAGCCCCAGACCAGATCCATCGCCAAGGCGACCAGGCAAAGGCAGAGCGTCTTGCCCAACGTCTTGACGAAGCTGGTTGAGATGACGCCTATGCCAAAGCCTTCGGCCAGCACCGTGACGCCGATGGTAAAGAGCCCCAGCAGGCCGATGAAGATCACCACAGACGGGTTTCGCATAATCAGCGGGCGGCGGGGCGGGTTCAGCGTGAGATCAGCCATGCATCATGCCTCGGCTGCGCGGCCCTTGAGCGCGATGATACCGCGCGGCCGGAACTGGATGAAGAGGATGATGAAGAGGATCATATAGGTCTGCGCTGCGAGCGTGTTGGACGGGTTGAACCATTCAATGCTCTTTTGCAGCACGCCCACCAGTGACGCGCCCAGAAGCGTACCCCAGATGTTGCCCACGCCCCCCACGACCACGGTCATGAAGGACTGCACGATGTAGTCTGTGCCCATCTCGGACGTGACTTTTGCGTAGAGTCCGATGGCAACGCCGGCAATGCCAGCAATGCCGGATCCAAACCCGAAGGTCAGCATGTTGATCTTGTCGGGATTGATGCCCATGGACGCCGCCATGCGCGGGTTCTGCGTGACCGCACGCACCTCAAGTCCCAGACGGGTTCGGTTCATCACAAAGAGGAAAAGCACAAGGAACAGCAAAGCCAGCACGAAGATCGCGATACGGATATAGCTGATCGCGATCACGTCATTGACGATCCAGGACCCATCCAGCCAATCAGGCGCGGTCAATGGGCGGGCCTGCGTGCCAAAGATGTTCTTGGCCAGTTGCTGCAGTGCGATCGATACGCCAAACGTGGCCAGCAGCGTTTCAAGCGGGCGATTATAAAGCCAGCGGATCACCAGCCGCTCCATCGCCACGCCCGCGCTGAAGGTGACCGCAAAGGCCAGTGGAATGGCCAGCAGGATCGACAGCGTATGGTCAGGTACAAAGAGCTGCACGACATAGCCCGTATACGCGCCCATCATGATGAACTCGCCATGTGCCATGTTGATAACGCCCATGACGCCAAAGGTGATCGCCAGCCCGATGGCCGCCAGAAAGTAGATCGACGCAAGCGACAGCGCATCCAGCGCGAGATCGGCCGTCTGGTTCAGCACAAGCTTGGCTTCGATGTTCTTCAAGGCTTGTTCGGCCGCAAGGGCCACCGGTAAAGGCGCGCCGGTAAAGCTTTGGAAAAAGACGAATTCTGACAGGGATTGCGCGATGTCTGCATCCCCGATCACGGGTGGTACGCGCCCCTCGCGAGCCAATTCAGCATAGGCCGCAAGGCGGGCTTGATCCGTGTCTAGCGAGGCCACCTGAATACCTGCCACAGTGGAGCCCTCAATATTTTCGACCAGCGCGTTGCGTATTGCGTCAGAACTCACCCGGGCAGGAGCAAGGGCCTTGGCCACCAGCATGTCATAGGCTTCGTCGCGCGACAAAAGATCATCACCCGGTGTGATGACACGCGCATCTTCGGGCGCATATTCTGCTACGTCGATTTTGGTGGCCGACAGCGGGTTGAGAACGGCGCGCAAATCAACACCCAGGTCGCCATCAAAATGCGCAATGGCATCAATACGCGCGTCCACATTCTTGTCGAACTGGATGGTCAACAGCCGTTCCAACCGCGCGGTCCGGGTCTGGAGTTTGGGCATGTCTTCGCTGTCCATTGCTGAGCGTAGGGCTGCCAGATGAGACGCATCAGGATCGCGTTCAATGGCCTTGAGCGCCTCCAGCCGAGCAATCGGGTTCGGATCGGACAATTGGAATTGTACAAGCGCGGCGGAAATCAGTCCGCGTATACCGGAATTTGGTTTGAGCTGCTTATAAGCTTTGGCTTCAGCCAGACCAAATTCACCGCCACCTGCCACATCAAACAGCTTGATCATTTTGTCTGGTGCCTTTTCGGCGAAGACAAAAAAACCAGTCTCCTTGTTGACCCACATCTCTTTGTCGCGCCAGCGCTCCAGAACGATCTGTGCATCCGGCAGGGTCGACGTCGCGAGAGCATCAATTGCGGGTTGTATCGTTTTGCGCGATGATTTCGTGATGACCTCGCCATGTGTCTGCAAAAGCTGCTGGATCGGGGAGTTTTGTTGCTGTGCCTGTACAGGAACGGCGATCAGGCAAACAAGACACGCAAGGCAGAGCCTGAGAGCTGATAGCATCGACATAATCCTTTGGGGCGGAGGTCAGGCAAAGGTGCGGAGGTTCCCCCCGCACCGGAATTTGGTGTCAGATCAGTAGTTCGATTTGATCTGAACGCAGGACTCGGTTTCGGTATTGTACATACCGCAGCCCAGTTCAGCCCAGTCGGATTTCAGCACTGCCGATTCCGGTAGGTAATCTGTCCAGGCGTCGCCTGGCACCTCCTCGGTCTGACTGATGATGTCGAACTGACCGTCCTCCTGGATTTCACCGATCAGGACCGGCTTGGCCAGGTGGTGGTTTGGCAACATGACCGCGGTTCCACCAGTCAGGTTCGGGAATTCCTGGCCATACATAGCAGTGCGCACGGCATCGACTTCTGTCGTGCCTGCTTCAGTCGCGGCGTTCACCCACATGTTGAAGCCAATGTAATGCGCTTCCATCGGGTCGTTGGTCACGCGTTCTTCACCCATCCGGGCTTTCCACGCCTCAACCCATGCCTCGTTGGCTTCGGATTCTGCAGACTGGAAATAGTTCCACGCGGCCAGATGGCCCACGAGGCTCGATGTATCGAGACCAGCAAGCTCCTCTTCACCTACCGAGAATGCCACAACGGGAATGTCATCGGCGCTGACACCAGCAGCTGCGAGTTCCTTGTAGAAACCCACATTGGCATCACCGTTGATCGTGGAAATCACGCCCACCTTCTTGCCATCAGACCCAAGCGCCACGACATCGCCCACGATCTTGGACCAATCGGAATGGCCGAAAGGCGTGTAGTTCACAAAGATGTCGTCCGCTGCAATCCCCTTGGATTGCAGATAGGATTCAAGGATGTTGTTGGTTGTTCGAGGATAAACATAGTCGGTCCCGAGTAGTGCGAATTTCTCAACACCAAGCTCATCCAGGAAATAATCCGTTGCCGGGATGGCCTGCTGGTTGGGCGCGGCACCGGTGTAGAACACGTTCTTGGAGCTTTCTTCGCCCTCATACTGCACCGGATAGAAGAGCAACCCATCGAGTTCCTCGATCACCGGAAGAACGGATTTGCGACTGACGCTGGTCCAGTTGCCAAAAATCACGTCAACCTCGTGCACTGTCAGCAATTCGCGTGCTTTTTCAGCAAAAGCGGCCAATCCGAGGCCGGGTCGACCACGACGGCCTCGAGTTGGCATCCCAAAACGCCGCCTTTTTCGTTCTGCTGTTCCACCAGCATTTCCATCGTATCTTTGAGTGTGGTTTCCGAAATCGCCATCGTGCCGGAGAGAGAATGCAGCACGCCCACCTTGATCGGGCAGTCTTGTGCCAGGGTCGGCAAAGCAGATGAGAGCAGCAAGCCAGCAGCAACGCCCATGACAGATTTATACATTGATCGTCCTTTCCTGTCGGCGAGGGTCTTGCGCTGCGCGTCAGGCGCGCTCATATCAAACCCACGCAATTTAGTTGCGATGTGCGGTGGTGTATTGGTTCCTAGGCCGGCACCATCGCACAACATCGAAGGGAAACACCTTCGAGGTTGTTGAGTAGCAAACCCACCGGAAATGCCGAGTCCTAGCCCCGACCAATCCCCAGAATCCGGGGACTGCGCCCAATTTTTGGGCCGAATGCCTCAGGGCGATCATAATTTAGACGAAAGCCGTCAGGGTGGAGGATCAGCTTTCCAACAGCAAACTGGCGCAACGGTCCTTATAGTAACGCGACTGCTGCCGCGCCCAGCTCATCCGGGTTGGATCGGTGCCGAAATCCGCAATGGTCAAAAGCCGCGCCTGGGCGATTTTGGCGTCGATCCGATGGGCCAGAATTTCGCGTCCGGACCCGACAGGCATAATGGCTTCCAGAATTGCAATGAAGTTTTCGCGCTGCACCTTCAGTGTCTCGCTACGATCATTCTGCATCAACCATGCGTGCTCCAGCTCTGCTGAAAAACGCCCAGCACATCCTGCAATCGTGGTTGCCAGATCGGCCGTATCAGCCTGTGCATCCGAAACCAGGAAACCCGCGAAAAACACCGCAGACGCAATAGTTTTCAAACCGCTCATTTCTTGAGCTTTGCACCCAAAAAAGAGCCGAACAAGCGGGCAAAATGGAAAAGTCACGTTCTGACCCTTGTTTACAACAGGTTGCGCGAATGCGGCGTCAGCGCTGTCCGGAACTTTCCGAATTTACGCGGTTACGCTGTATAAATTTTCGGCGTTTGCCTGAAAAGTCGTCAATCGGCCTTGCCTTTCTCTTGCATCCCTCAATCCCCCAGAAACACTTAGGCCGTTACGACAGGAGCCAGTGTCATTTACGATCAAGTAGCAGAAGACACTATTGATGCATGCGTTCAGGTGCCTCGCGCCCTGGGCCATGGGTTTGTGTCCGCCCATCAGGTCGCCAATGGCAGTCGCCTGCGAGATCTGCGCATGTCGGGTTGTCTGAAACTTCTGTTTTCCCGCGCAAGAGATCGTGTTGAGACCGTAATGTTGAACACCTCGGGTGGCCTGACAAGTGGCGACCGTATCACTCTGGAAGCTCAGGCGCTGGACGCTGCCCATCTGTCCCTGACAACGCAAGCTGCAGAACGCGCATATCGCGCCGAAGATGATGTCGCGCACGTCACGACGAATTTGAAAGTCGGCGATGCGGCAACGCTGTTCTGGCTGCCGCAAGAACTTATTCTGTTTGACGGTGCACGGCTTTCGCGTCGATTGACGTGTGTGGTTGAACCCTCATCGCGTGCACTTTTGGTCGAACCGATCGTGTTTGGCCGTACGGCGATGGGGGAGACACTGCAATATGTGGATTTCCGGGACGAAATCTTGGTCACATCCGGCGGCAAACCAATCTTTCGGGACGTGGTCCATGTTCTTGGCGATGCAGATGCACATTTTGCACACCAAGTTACCGCAGCGGGCGCAGGTGCGATGGTGACGATCCTCCTTGTGACACCGGACGCGGAGGCGCAACTGACACGGGTGCGCGAGTTGCTGCCCGAAACAGCGGGTGCGTCACTCTTGAAGACTGGTGTTTTGGTCGTTCGCGCACTGTCCAAGGACAGCCTGGAGATGCGCCGCTTTCTTGTTCCGCTGCTGGACCATCTAACTCAACACACGCTGCCCGCTTGCTGGAGGCTATAAGGCATGAACCTGACCCCACGGGAAAAAGACAAATTGCTTGTGGCCATGGCTGCCGAGGTCGCACGAAAGCGCCTGTCTCGCGGCGTCAAGTTGAACCACCCCGAGGCGATTGCTCTGATCACCGATGCGGTGGTCGAAGGCGCGCGCGACGGCCGGTCGGTTGCCGACATGATGCAGGCCGGCGCGCAAGTCATCACCCGCGATCAATGCATGCCAGGCGTGCCTGAAATGATCCACGAGGTGCAGGTCGAGGCCACGTTTCCCGATGGCACCAAACTTGTCACCGTTCATGAACCCATCCGCTAAGGAGACCACAATGAAATACGTCCTTCCTGCAGTTCTGTTTGCCACACCTGCCTTGGCCCACCCCGGCGCGCATGTGCATCCGCATGGCGGTGACATCTGGCTTGTCGCGGCGCTGGTGCTGGTCGTCGGAACGGTCCTGGCCGTGAAGCTGCGCAAATGATCCCTGGTGAGTTCTTTCCCGCCGAGGGTTTGCTGGAACTGAATCCGGGTCGCCAGGCGGTAGTGCTTGAAGTGGCCAATACCGGTGACCGGCCGGTTCAGGTGGGCAGTCATTATCACTTTGCGGAAAGCAATCCGGCGCTGGATTTTGACCGCGAGACGGCCCGTGGTCACAGGCTGGATATCGCGGCGGGAACGGCGGTGCGGTTTGAGCCCGGACAGCGGCGCGAGGTGCAACTGATCCCGATCTCGGGCGGGCGGCGCATTTTCGGGTTCAATCAGAAAGTGATGGGGGATCTCTAGGTGCCAGCGACGATAAAACGTGCGGACTATGCCGCCATGTTTGGCCCCACCACGGGCGACAAGGTGCGGTTGGCCGATACGGACCTCATCATCGAGGTGGAGCGTGACCTGACCGCGCTCCGCGTCGGTGCTGCCATCAGTGGTGGCTCAGGCGGAAACGCGGCTACCTACGGCGAAGAAGTGAAATTTGGCGGTGGCAAGGTGATCAGGGACGGAATGGGCCAATCTCAGGTTAGCCGTGCCGATGGGGCTGTGGACACGGTCATCACTAATGCGCTGATCTTGGACTACACGGGCATCTACAAGGCAGACGTGGGCCTCAGGGATGGGCAAATTTATAAGATCGGCAAGGCGGGCAATCCGGATACGCAGCCGGGCGTGGACATCATCATCGGTCCCGGGACCGAAGCCATCGCAGGCGAGGGACGGATCCTGACCGCGGGCGGGTTCGACAGCCACATCCATTTCATTTGTCCGCAACAGATCGAAGATGCGCTGCATTCCGGGCTGACCACGATGCTGGGCGGCGGCACGGGACCCGCCCATGGCACGCTGGCCACGACCTGCACGCCTGGGCCCTGGCACATAGGGCGCATGTTGCAGGCGGCGGATGCTTTTCCGATGAACCTGGCCTTTGCTGGCAAGGGCAATGCCTCACTGCCTGGCGCGCTTGAAGAACAGGTCAAGGCTGGGGCGTGTGCGCTTAAACTGCACGAAGACTGGGGCACGACACCTGCCGCCATCGATTGTTGCCTCAGTGTTGCCGATGACATGGACGTTCAGGTCATGATCCATACCGACACGCTTAACGAAAGTGGCTTTGTCGAAAACACCGTGGCCGCAATGAAAGGGAGAACAATCCACGCCTTCCACACCGAAGGCGCAGGTGGCGGGCACGCGCCGGATATCATCAAGATCTGCGGAGAAGAGCACGTGTTGCCTTCGTCCACGAACCCAACGCGCCCATTTACAGTGAACACGATCGAAGAGCATCTGGACATGCTTATGGTCTGTCACCACCTTGACAAGTCGATCCCCGAGGACATCGCCTTTGCCGAAAGCCGTATCCGGCGCGAGACTATTGCGGCCGAGGATATCCTGCACGACATGGGCGCGTTTTCGATCATCGCTTCGGACAGTCAGGCGATGGGTCGGGTGGGTGAGGTCATCATTCGCACTTGGCAGACCGCGGACAAGATGAAGAAACAGCGTGGACGACTATCCGAAGAAACTGGTGAGAATGACAATCTGCGCGTTCGTCGCTACGTGGCCAAATACACAATCAACCCGGCCATTGCGCACGGTCTGTCGCCCCACATCGGAAGCATAGAAGAAGGCAAACGCGCCGACTTATGCCTCTGGAATCCGGCGTTTTTCGGCGTGAAGCCCGAAATGGTTCTGATTGGCGGCACGATTGTCTGCGCCCAGATGGGCGACCCCAATGCGTCCATCCCGACACCACAACCGGTTTATTCTCGGCCCATGTTCGGGGCCTATGGGAGAAGCGTGGAACGCTCGGCCGTGTCTTTCGTTTCAGCGGCTGCGCAAGAGTTGGGTATTGGTGACCAACTCGGCCTCGCCAAATCGACCCTTGCGGTCGAAAACACCCGGAAAATCGGCAAGAAAGACCTGCAGCTGAACGATGCAACCCCCCAGGTCGAGGTCAATCCCGAAACCTACGAAGTGCGCGCGGACGGTGAATTGCTGACCTGCCAACCTGCTGAAGTGCTGCCCATGGCGCAGCGATATTTTCTGTTTTGAGGAGTCCCATGACGCAGCATCCCATATGTTTAACTGTCCTGCGCCGCGGCCATTGGTCTGGCGCAGCTGATATTTGCCAGCTTGATTACGAACAACGGTTCCTGCGCCGCAAGGTGATCGAAGCTGTTTCCGGAAAACAGTTCGTGGTGAACCTGCGCCAGACAACTTCGGTTGACGACGGCGACGCCTTCGAGCTTGACGGCGGCGGCCTGGTAGCCATTGAGGCTGCACCCGAACCGCTCTTACAGGTCACTGGCATGAACCTTGCCCGGTTGGCCTGGCATATCGGGAACCGGCACACGCCCTGTCAGATCAACGGGACTAATCTGCTGATCCAGCGCGATCCTGTCATAGCGCATATGCTGGATCATCTCGGCGCGGATGTCGAAAAAATCGTGGCACCCTTCACGCCCGAAGGTGGCGCGTATGGCCACGGGCGCACCCACAGCCACGAACATGGAGCGACTGCCCATGCCCACTGACATCCACCTGATGACGCTGATGCAATGGCTGTCCCCGGGCTTTCCGGTCAGCGCATTTGCCTATTCCCACGGTCTTGAGATGGCCATTGCCGACGGTCACGTGAGCGACGCCGAAAGCCTGCGCGACTGGTTAGATGGCCTCTTGACGCATGGCACTGGTCGCACAGATGCAATCTGGATCAGGCTGGGCCATGCAGCGGTGGATGACGATGAACTTTGCGATCTGAACACCCATGCGCGCGCTTTTTTACCCACTTTCGAACGCCTGGTCGAAGCGGAAAAACAAGGGCTGGCCTTTGTGAAAACCGTCAATGCCGTCTGGAAATACGATCTGCCGGATTTGTTGCTGCCATTGGCGATTGGTGCAGCGGCGCGCAGGCGGGACATCGATGTAGATCTTGTCACTCCGCTGTACCTGCAGAGTTTTACCGCAAATCTGATCGCTGTGGCGCAACGCCTGATGCCACTGGGGCAAACGGAAGGGCAAAGGCTGTTGTCGAGCCTTCACCCCACCAGCATCAGTGTGTCCCGTGCCAGCGCGGGTCAACGGACTGAGAACATTTCCAGCACGGCATTTATGTCTGACATCATGGCGATGCGTCACGAAACCCTTCAACCAAGGATTTTTCATTCATGACACAGATCAATGGCCCGGTCCGCGTTGGTATCGGGGGACCTGTCGGTGCAGGAAAAACCACCCTGACCGCCCGCCTTGCGTCTGAACTGAAAGACACGTTCTCATTGGGTGTTATAACGAATGACATCTACACCCAGGAAGACGCTGAAGCGTTGATGAGGATGCAGATCTTGCCCGCTGATCGCGTGATTGGTGTTGAAACGGGAGGCTGCCCACACACGGCCATTCGCGAGGACGCGTCGATCAATCTGGCAGCTGTGTCAGAAATGCAAAACCGCCATCAAGATCTGGACCTGATCCTAATCGAAAGCGGCGGCGATAACTTGTCGGCCACGTTCAGTCCGGAACTCGCCGATGTGACCATCTATGTCATCGACGTGGCCGCGGGAGAAGAAATTCCACGCAAGGGTGGCCCGGCGATAACGCGCTCAGATATTTTGGTGATAAACAAGACCGATTTGGCGCCCCATGTCGGGGCATCTTTGGAGGTCATGGAACGTGACGCGACCCATATTCGTGTCGGTCGGCCCTTCTTCTTCACGTGCCTAAAATCACGCGGGGGTCTGGAAAGCGTTATCGAGAAACTCTTGGCAGTGTCAGGTTTGAGATCAGATCAACAGCTTTTGAAAAGTTAACATATCGAGAAAAACTGTTTCGACCAAAGTCAGGCGGTCGCAATACCTCAAGTTCATGCACCGGCCAGGCGAGAACAATGTATTAATTATTTACCACCTGATGATATTCGGCCCGGAGCTGCCATTCGACGCCCGTCAAATTTCTCCAGCTGTTTCTCGAAAGCTGACATTGGATCACGGTGCAGCATTTCGGATACATGAGTAACCGCAAAACGGACTTCACCGTCGTTGCCCATTGGGGTGTGCTGACGCAGCATCCGCTCGCAAGTGCGGCACGCTCGCCGCTTCGTTGCAGTCGATACCTTCGGACAAGTTATTCACGACCATTTTGAAGCTCAATATTCTCTCCGCCGTTTCGCCGCAGTCAGCTTCGAAAATCGAGGAGCGGAAACAGGGTGCAGCTCAAAGTCCCCGAAACTCATTTTGGAAGTGGCACATAGAAACTGGGCTGGAAAGTGTTTTGCCCCAATTGTCCGAGATGATTCAACTACGCAAAGCCGATCTGCGCGTGCTGTCACTTGATGCCTTGCGAAAGGCCATGGCGCATGACACCAGGGCCGCCGCCGTTACTGTCGCCGTTACTGTTGTCCGCGCCAGGGGCAATCCTCACTAGGCAGGAGAACTCTAAAATGGCCCATCTGAATGACACGGTATTCCCTTATGGGAGCAAATATGTTAGCGCTACCATATAATTGCTGACTGGCGCATGTTGCGGCGCTGCAAAGGAGAAAATGACATGACAACCAGAATTGCCATCAACGGTTTTGGAAGGATCGGCCGGGGCGTGCTGCGTGCCCTGATAGAAAATGAGGTAGGCGATGTCGAGGTCGTGGCCATCAACGATCTGTCGTCCCCCGAGACCATCGCGCACCTGCTGAAATACGACAGTGTGCATGGGCGGCTCAAGACACGTGTTGGGGTTGAGGATGGCGATCTTGTTGTCGGCAGGCAGCGCATCCGCCTAACGTCGATCCGCAATCCTGCGGACCTGCCCTGGGACCACGTGGATATCGCCTATGAGTGCACGGGCCTTTTCACCGATCGTGACAAGGCGGCTCTGCATTTGGAAAACGGCTCCAAACGTGTCTTGATCTCAGCACCAGGGAAGGATGCAGATCGCACCATTGTCTATGGTGTCAACCACATGGATATGACGGCCGATGACGTAATCGTCTCCAATGCCTCCTGCACCACCAATTGCCTTGCACCGGTGGCGATGGTGCTTGACCGTGAATTTGGCATCAAGACCGGCTACATGACAACGATCCATTCCTTTACCGGAGATCAACCCAGCCACGACGCCAGCCACGCGGACCTTTACCGCGCCCGTGCGGCATCGCTGTCGATGGTGCCTACGTCAACCGGCGCTGCGCGCGCTATTTCGCTCGTGCTGCCTCGGCTCAAAGGAAAGCTGGAAGGCTCTGCGGTGCGCGTACCCACCCCCAATGTCTCGCTGGTTGATCTCAGCTTCATGCCCCAGAACCCGGCCACTCGCGACGAGATCAACGCGGCAATCCGGGATGCGGCGTCAGCCGAGCTTGCGGGCATTCTTGCTTATGAGGAGGACCCGCTTGTCTCAGTCGATTTCAACCATGATCCGCATTCGTCCTGTTTTGCCGCCGCTCAGACATCGGTGACCGAAGACGGGCTGGTGCGCATCATTAGCTGGTATGACAACGAATGGGGCTTTTCCAACCGGATGGTCGACACTGGCCGCCGGATCGGTGAACTGCTTCAAAAAGCGACCCCTTTGAAAATCGCCTGCTAAGATCACGGTCTCGCACGTCATACCTATTGTCCGTTCGATCTCGTCATCGTCGGCTCAATCAGCGATCTGGTGCGTAGCAAAATCATCCCCAACTTGTTTCACAGCTTTGTGGTTGGACAGATGCCGCCCGAGGCGCGGATCATTGGAGTGGTTCGTTCGGATATCCGCGCCAATCCATTTTTGCAGAACAAAGGAACTACTTATGACCTCAGCCAAACCAAATGTCGGCGCGCAAATTGAGCAAATGAGCTTTTTAAGGCTGGGGTCCGAAGGCACGGTTACCATCGGTCAGGCAAAAGACCGTTGGACCATGTTGTTTGTCTATCGGGGCAAGCATTGCCCACGCTGCAAGCGCTTTTTGAACAAGTTGAATGCGATGCTGCCCGCTTGGACCGACGCAATGGATGTTTTGGTTGTCTCTGCCGACACCAAAGAAAAGGCCTCGGCAGACCAAGCAGAGTTTGGCTGGGATTTTGATCTTTGCTATGGATTGACCGAAGCGCAGATGCGCGCGCTTGGTCTCTACGTCTCATTACCTTTATCGGATGCAGAAACGACTGGCTTGTTTGCCGAGCCCGGTGCGTTTGGCATCCGTCCGAATGGGACGCTGATGCTGGTCGATATCTCAAACGGTCCTGCCGCTCGCCCTGATCTGGAAGAACTCTTGGATGGCATGAAAT
Source organism: Roseovarius sp. JB2-10 (assembly GCF_055693585.1). Classification (NCBI taxonomy): domain Bacteria; kingdom Pseudomonadati; phylum Pseudomonadota; class Alphaproteobacteria; order Rhodobacterales; family Roseobacteraceae; genus Roseovarius; species Roseovarius sp. JB2-10. Next base: position 2,250,849 of record NZ_CM146337.1, read on the forward strand.
TCAATATCGAAAATGACCGTCCGGAGCGGGGAACTGCTTGATATCAAAAAGACTGATTGGCAACTTCTATTCGAAGTAGTCTGGGTGCGTCTTGTGAATGAAGTCTATGGTTTCGTCGAGGCGGGACAGGTGTTTTCTGACTGAGGCTTGCGCCCGTTCCAGACTTCCCGCCGCCATGGCTTCTGCAATTTCGCGATGGTCGGCCAGGATGGAGCCTGCGGCACTGCCCTTTTCAAGACTTAGCATACAAAGCCGGTCGACCTTTTGCTTTGATTCAAGCATCACATCAAATGCCATCGGATTGCCGCTGAGTACGTAGATCAATTTGTGAAAATCGTAGTCAAGCGCGTGAAATGCCGATAGATCGCCAGCACTGATCGCCTGCTCTTGTAGGGCGAGGTTTTCTGCGAGTTTTGCTTCACTTGTTGCGTCCCAGACTGCAATGGCACGATGGACGACCTCAAGCTCGACGGCCATTCTAACCAAACGCGCGAGCGCCACACGCTCTATTGAAAACCCCCGGACCACGGTTGCCTTTTGCGGTCGAATGATAAGCAGGTCTTCGTTGCCGAGCTTTGTGAAGGCGTTGCGAACTGGTTGGCGCGATACGCCGAATCGGCTTGCGACCTCAGTCTCTGAGAGCTTCGTTCCGGGAAGAATTTCAAGTGAAACGATCTCGTCGTGTAGTGTTTCATAGACCGCATCGGTTGTGGTTCGTCTGACAATGTCTTCCAAGGATTCTTGCTTGCGCCCTCTGTATCTGATCAGATTCCAATTTGCCGTTTCATTGGTAACGTATTGAAACCACTGTGATGTTCACTTGATCACCGTTGATGTGAACCAATGTATGCCCCCAGCCCATCAAAGGCTTTGTGGGTTCGGCTGTCAAGCAATCTGACATACTAGACGCCCACAGTTGACAGAACTTGGATACTAGTGTCCTTATATTGGAAGCAGCGATTGTGGCTCTGGGGGAGACTGAAGCTTTGCGGCCAAAGTCATACCCTATTCCTTGAAGGCCAAGTCCTGTCCAAAAATTAATCGGGGAGGAGAACCCATGACTTTCACGAAATCGTTCTTTGCGACGGCAACAGCTGTCGCTCTCATTGCAACTTCAGCTGCTGCCGACAACTGGCGAGCGTGGAATATCCACAATGAAGGCCATCCCAACACAGCTGCGATGGACAAATTTGCCGAATTGGTTGACGCAGCAACCGGCGGTGAGATTACCGTCGATGTTTTCCACGGCGGCGTCCTTGGTTCGCAGCCCGACGCACTTGAACAGGTTCGCATTGGCGCAATCGAAGTTGGCAACTTCAACCTCGGCCCCATAGGCCCGATGGTCAAAGAAGCCAACCTTGTCTCGCTGCCCTTTATCTTCAAAAGCGTTCCACACATGTTCCGCGTTCTAGAGGGCGAGGCCGGTCAAGTCGTCGCGGGCGCGATGGGTGATGCAGGCGTTCTGCCGCTCGCCTGGTTTGACGCTGGCGCGCGGTCTTTCTACAGCCAAAAGCCGATCAACACGCCTGATGATGTTGCGGGCCTGAAGATCCGCGTCATGAATAACGATCTTTACACCTCGATGATCTCTGCAATGGGCGGCAACCCGTCACCGATGGCATTTTCGGAAGTTCAGCAAGCGCTAAAAACCGGTGTCGTTGATGGTGCCGAAAACAACTTCCCGTCGTTCAAGAATGTTGGTCATTATGAAGTGACCACTCACTATTCTTTGTCCGAGCACTTGATCATTCCAGAGTGCATCTGCGTGAACACCGACAAGTTCAATGCCCTGTCCGCAGAGATGCAAGCCGCTGTTCGCGGTGCAGCGGAAGAAGCCGCGTTGATACAGCGTGAGCTTTGGGCAGTCGGTTCTGAGCAAGCGCGTAAAGATGTTGAGGCGGCAGGCATCGCTGTCAACGAAATTGCCGACAAAGGTCCATTCCAGTCCGCGATGGATTCGGTTTATGCGGACTACTTGGCAGCAAATCCCGACATGAAAGCTCTTGTTGAGATGGCGCAAGCCACTGAGTAAGTTGTTTTAAATCGACTTAGAGCGCCCGGCTCCACCAATTGGATGCCGGGCGTTTTGTCTCAAAGGAAACCCCATGCAAGAGCCTGAAACCTCACATGCCGCCCTGCGCACCATGGACAGCATACTTGATCTTTTGGCACGGCTTTGTGTTTTTTTGGCTGGCATCGCCATTGTCGGCATGACTGCTATCTTTGCGTGGTTGGTGTTCGGTCGCTACGTCCTGAACAACACACCCACATGGGTCGAGCAGGTCTCGTTGCTATTGGTCATGGTAATTGCATTTCTAGGTGCAGCCGCAGGCGTGCAAAATCACACGCATTTGTCTGTAGTGGTGTTCCGCAATATTGTTCCATCTTCTGTGCGAACGATTTTTGTCGTGATCTCTGATGTCCTGATGGCAGGATTTGGCGGCATGATGTTCTGGTACGGGATCGAGCTGACCAAGTTCAAATGGAACACGCTGATTCCACTTATCCAATGGTCAGAGGGTTTACGTTCATTGCCTCTGACGATCAGCGGCGCATTGGTTTTCCTTTTTTCAATCGGCCATCTGATCCGCCTGTTTCTGGGCCAGGACAAGCGCCAAGATAATATAGATCAGGGATAGTCATGGGACTAATGATTCTGTTGGGGGTATTCGCCCTTAGTGTCATTATCGGCGCGCCGGTGGCCTACGCGTTGGGTATCGCTGCATTGTCGGCTTTCTGGTTTGAAGGGTTGCCTCTGTTTGTAGGCTTTCAGCGCATTGTGTCGGGGATCAACGTGTTTTCCTTGATGGCGATCCCATTCTTCATCTTTGCTGGCGAACTGATGTTCCATGGGGGCATCGCCATCAGACTGGTCCGGTTTGCGCAAGCAGCAGTGGGCGCTGTGCGCGGTGGACTTGGTATCGTCAACGTCTTTTCGTCCATGTTGTTTGGTGGCATTTCGGGTTCGGCCATTGCCGATATCTCGGCATTGGGATCAATCCTGATCCCTGTGATGAAAGACAAAGGCTATGACGCCGATTATGCGGTAAATGTCACGGTGACATCATCCATTGCCGGGATCATCATTCCGCCCAGCCACAACATGATCATTTTTGCCCTTGCAACAGGCGGGGCGGTGTCAATTTCCAAACTTTTCCTTGCTGGCGTTGTGCCGGGCGTTTTGATGTGTTGCTGTCTTGCGATCGCCGCCTACGTAGTCGCCGTTAAACGCGGGTATCAAGCCGAGCAGTTTCCAGGTTGGACCGCTCTTGCCATTGCATTTGTGGGCTCAATCCCCGGCCTGCTAACAGCGGTGATCATTGTTGGCGGAGTTTTGTCGGGCGTCTTCACTGTGACTGAATCCGGGGCGTTCGGTGCAATGTATGCCTTTGTGGTAACTCTTGTTGTCTACCGCAGCTTGACTTGGGACAATTTCAAAATCGCCGTCGTATCTTCCGTGCGCACAACGTCGATGGTGATGATCCTGATCGCATGTGCAGGTGCCTTTGCCTATATGCTGACATTCAACCGGGTGCCCACCAAAACGGTCGAATTCCTGTTGGGTATCACAGAAAACCCGATCCTGATCTTGTTAATGATCAATGCGGTGTTGTTGCTATTGGGAATGATCATGGACATGGCCGCGTTGATCCTGATCTGCACGCCGATCTTCATGCCGGTCATGAATATGCTGGGCATCGACCCGCTGCAGTTCGGCATGATCCTTTTGGTGAACCTAGGACTTGGTCTTTGCACGCCGCCGGTCGGGACATGTCTGTTTGTTGGATGCGCTGTAGGAAAACTGCCTATGGAAAAAGCGGTGAGAACGATTTGGCCTTTTTACCTCGCCATTTTTGCAGCGCTCATGCTGATCACATTCGTACCAGCCATTTCATTGACACTGCCAAACCTGATCATTGGCCCGTAACGCAGGAAGAATGACGATGCTGACAATCAAGCGACTGGACATAGATGACGCGTACATGTTGATCGCAGGTGCGCGCACCAAAGCGCAGGAAATCGGTGTGCCCATGTGTATTTCCATCACAGATGAAAGTGGCAACCTGATCGCGTTTGAGCGGATGAAAGGGGGAAGACCACCAGCATCGATCTAGCGATCGACAAGAGTTTTACAGCAGCAGGCATTCAAAAGGGCACGGATGCGCTTGGCGAAGCCAATCAACCGGGAATGGCCGCACATGGAATATCCTCCACGTTGGGAGGACGCATGGTGGCCGTTGCGGGTGGATTGCCCGTGGTGTTTGACGGTCAGGTCGTTGGCGCGATCGGGGTGAGCTCAGGTTCCCCGGCGCAGGATTTAGACGTTGCGCAGGCCGGGGTCATGGCGCTTTGCAAAATCTAACTACGAAGAGTTTAAGGAGTCAGATATGACACAACCCGTCATCGGTTTCATCGGCCTCGGTCTTATGGGAGGCAACATGGCAGAATGCCTGCAAAACAACGGACTTGATCTGGTTGTCATGGGCCGCAACAAAGAGGCGGTTGCGACAGCAGTCAACCGTGGCGCGGTGGAAGTCAGTACACCAAGAGAGCTTGCTGCAAGCAGCGATATAGTGATGCTTTGTGTGACGACTTCAGAGGTTGTTGAAAGCCTAATTTATGGCGATGACGGCATCCTGGCGGGTATCAAAGACGGTGCAGTCGTCATTGATTTTGGCACCTCAATCCCTGCTTCCACGCGCAAAGTCGGCGCTGATCTGGCCGCCAAGGGTGCTGGCATGATTGATGCGCCGCTGGGGCGAACGCCCGCACATGCCAAGGACGGCCTGCTGAACATCATGGCGGCGGGAGACATGGAGACGTTTGAAAAGGTAAAACCTGTGTTGGATGTGCTGGGCGAAAATGTCTTTCACCTCGGCGCGCTAGGCGCGGGCCATGTGACTAAGCTCATCAACAACTTTATGGGTATGACGACCGCTTGCACCATGAGCCAAGCCTTTGCCGTGGCTGAACGCGCAGGGGTCAATAAACAAAAGCTTTTTGACATCATGTCAGCTGGTCCGTCCAATTCACCTTTTATGCAGTTTTGCAAGAATTACGCGGTGGATGGTGTCAGCGATTTGGGGTTTTCGATTAACAATGCCAGTAAGGATCTTGGTTATTTCCTGAAGCTGGCCGAGGACGTGGGCACGCGCGCCGAGATCGCTGAAGGAACTGCGAACAACCTTCAGGCAGCCGCAGATGCCGGCATGGGCGATGGCAACGTGCCAGAGATTTTCGACTATTTTGCCAAGCTATAGCACCGGATCCATCAGCTGCGCATAGCACCACAAGACGCAACACCAATTGAACGGGAAAGAATAACCATGAGACTTCAGGGAAAAACCGCAATTGTTACCGGTGGCGGTCGCGATATCGGGCGTGCTTGCGCGGTTAAGCTCGCGTCTGAGGGGGCCAATGTCGCGGTGAACTACTTCTCCAGTAGTGCAGGAGCCGAGGAAACCGTGGCTGAGATTGAAAAGACCGGTGGCAAGGGGTTTGCAATGCAAGGCGACCTGAACAAACCCACAGAAGTCGATGCGCTGATCACCAGGACGGTCGAAAACTATGGCGGCCTGAACATCCTTGTGAACAATGCGGGCGGTTTGATCGCGCGCAAGAAAATCACTGAGATGTCGCTAGAGCATTGGCAGGCCGTCATGGATCTCAACCTGACCAGTACCTTTCTTATGGTCAAAGCGGCATTGGTGCATATGAAATCCGGGGCGATTGTGAACATCGCCAGCCAGGCCGGTCGCGACGGCGGCGGACCTGGCGCTTCAGCTTATGCAACCTCAAAAGGTGGGGTCATGACATTTACCCGCAGTCTCGCAAAGGAACTGGGGCCGGATATCCGTGTCAATGCCATCTGCCCGGGTATGATCGACACGGATTTCCATAACATCCACACCCCCGATGCCGGCCGCCGCGGGTTGGAAGCCGCAGCACCCCTCAAACGGCAAGGTCTGTCGGAAGATGTTGCGAACCTAGTATCGTATCTGGCGAGCGAGGACTCGGCCTATCTGACGGGCACAAATGTCGATATCAATGGCGGAATGCTATTCTCGTGACCGCAGAGGCAGGCGACGATACGTGTCGGACAGTGGCGAACACCGCTGCCTTCAAAGCATAGGAAACCGCAAGATGCGTGTTCTCTCTATTGGTGAATGTATGGCCGAAATGGCCCCGTCTGATGCGCCGGGTTCGTATCAGATGGGCTTTGCCGGAGATACGTTTAACACGGCCTGGTATATGGCCCAACTTTCATCAGATACGCACTTGTCCTATTTCACAGCCGTTGGCGATGATGCCATCTCCTCTCGGATGCTGAGTGTCATGCGTGAAAGCAGGGTCGACACCCAACAGGTGAGGATCGTACCTAACCGCTCGGTGGGCCTGTATCTTATAACGCTGGACAACGGAGAACGAAGTTTTACCTATTGGCGCGGTCAGTCTGCTGCACGCCTGTTGGCTCAAGACAAGCAAGCGCTTGAATATGCCATGAAGCAATCAGATCTGATCTATTTTTCTGGTATCACTCTGGCGATCCTAGACCGGGAAGGGCGTGAGGCTCTGCTCGATGCTGCCCGGTCGGTGCGGCGCGCTGGAAAACGGATTGCCTTCGACCCAAATTTACGCCCGCATCTTTGGGGCAGCCCGTCAGAGATGACCGAGAACATCATGCAAGCCGCCGCCGTCAGCGATATCGCCTTGCCGTCTTTCGAGGACGAGGCACTTTGGTTCAGCGACGCGACGCCAGCCGCCACGCTGCAGCGCTATGCAAGGGCGGGAGCGGAAACGATTGTAGTCAAGAACGGCGCGGAGCCGGTCCTCTATCGCGCCGGTGATAGAGAGGGCACTGTCGATGTCCCACCCCTAACCTCGGTTGTGGATACAACGGCGGCTGGTGATAGTTTCAATGCTGGTATTCTGGCGGGGCTGGCAACGGATACGCCACTGCCAGACAGCATAGCACTGGCGTGCAAACTGGCAGGGCATGTCGTGCAAGGCAAAGGCGCGCTTGTTCCAATCAGCCAAAGCCTGCTCGACCATTCCCAATGACCTTTGCAAAAGGATCCAGCCATGCCGAACCCCCAGCCTGCCGAAACAATTAAGCTGCATCCAAAAACACTGGATCGGTTGTCAAAGGTCAGCACAGCGACTGTCGCAACACTGCTCTTCAAACGCGGCTATCAAAACGCCTACATTCAGGGCGTTGCCCCTTTGGGTCATGGTAAACCGCCACTTGTTGGCCCGGCCTTTACGCTGCGCTACATCCCTGCGCGACCGGATACAGACCCGATCGAGGCGTTTCGTGAACCTGATCACCCGCAGCGCGTGGCCGTGGAGACGTGTCCTGAAGGTTCAGTATTGGTTATGGATTGTCGGCAGGATGCTTCCGCGGCCTCGGCAGGGTCGATCCTTTTGACACGATTGGAAATGCGCGGAGCAGCAGGTGTTGTCACCGATGGCGGCATCCGCGACGCTGAGGGTGTTGCCGCGCTCGAGATGCCAGTCTTTGCTGCCAAACCGTCTGCCCCCACCAACCTTACGAAACACCATGCGGTCGATATTGGTTTGCCAATCGGCTGTGGCGACGTGGCGGTCTATCCTGGTGACATCGTTCTGGGTGACAGCGATGGTGTTATGGTTATTCCTCGTCACCTTGCCGATGACATCGCGAATGAGGCAGGTCCAATGGAGTTTTTCGAACGTTTCGTTCTGGAGGAGGTGCGCAAAAACACCCCAGTGATCGGACTTTATCCTGCAACCGACCCAGATGTTCTCGAACGATTTGAAGCCTGGCGCGCGCGTCACTCAGATTAGTTTCAGAAATTGGATCACGGACAAATTGGACTGCCACCAATAACTGATTTTGGAGCGTTGACATGAAGGACCCAGCATTCTTGACATCCTGGGTACCACCGCCAAACTACCTGCTGCTTCGTCGGGCTCAGAACGCGCTATTCAAATCGTTCCGCACAAAAATTGGATCGGACAAATGATGCACCCGCAAAAGGATGATTGATCCAGATGACCGTTTCTCCAAAAGACGCAAGCAGACGGACCCGAGATATCTGCGCGCTTGCTCCAATCGTCCCAGTTTTAGTGGTTGATGATGTCGCGACAGCCCGGCCACTTGCCGAGGCACTTGTCGCGGGCGGTCTTCCTTCGCTGGAAGTCACATTGCGCACCTCTAGCGCTCTCGAAGTGATCCGGGCCATGAAAGACGTCACAGGTGGGCATGTGGGGGCCGGCACGCTAATCACCGCCAAGGATGTCCGGGCCGCCAAAGAGGCCGGCGCGTCCTTCGGTGTCTCCCCTGGGGCGACAGACGAGCTTCTTGCCGCTTGTGAAGCTGAAGACCTGCCGTTGCTGCCAGGTGCCGCGACCGCGTCTGAGGCGATGCGCCTGTTGGCCCGTGGCTATGACATGCTCAAGTTCTTTCCGGCTGAGGCGTCGGGCGGGGCACCAGCACTCAAGGCCATTGGCGCGCCTTTGCCGCAGATTTCATTTTGCCCAACAGGTGGTGTAAGCCCGTCCAATGCAGGCTCCTATCTTACGCTTCCAAATGTGCTTTGCGCCGGGGGCAGCTGGGTTGCACCGAAGGACCTGACCATTGCGGGCGATTGGGCGGGTATTGAAGCGTTGGCGCGAGAAGCAGCGCAGTTGAGGGGGGAGCATGAATAACCAAAGAATGCCACACACATTTAAGCCAAGATTTTCCGGCTCCGTTGGCTGGAGACGTGGATCTTGGATCACGGGCATTCGCTTGTCCTCTTTCGTTTCTTGTCCATGAAAATTTCCGAAGTTCATACGCATCTGTTGGATTACAAACTCGACACCGCTTTCGAGAGCGCATCGATGCGTTTCACCCGGCGGCAGCATGTATTGGTCGAAATCGTCTGTGATGATGGGACAACGGGGTGGGGGGAATGTCTCGGGCCAGCGCAACCAAATGCGTCGGTCGTGAACGCCTATGCGCCGCATTTGATTGGTCGCAATCCGCTGGATACCGAAATTCTCTGGCAAAGCCTCTATAATCTCTTGCGAGATCAAGGTCAGCGCGGTTTGACCATGACCGCGCTTTCAGGAATCGACGTCGCTTTGTGGGATATCAAGGGGCATCATTTCGGCGTTCCGGTTTCCGCGCTTCTTGGAGGGCGCGTTCGGGAAACCGTAAAGGCTTATGCAACCGGCTCATTTCGGAGCGACGGTGTCGACCGTGTTTCCGACAATGCTGAAGAATGCGCGACCCATGTAGCGGCGGGCTTTCACGCCGTCAAAATCAAGATTGGCTTCGGCGTGGCGGAAGACCTTGCCGTTATCAGGGCCGTGCGTGACGCGATTGGTCCGCAGACGCGACTAATGATTGACGCGAACCACGGGTATACAATCCAGGAAGCCATCAACCTGGGTAAACGCGCGGCAGAGTTCGACATCGATTGGTTCGAGGAACCTGTCCTTCCAGAACAGCTTGACGCGTATCGCCGTGTACGAGCTGGGCAACCTATTCCGGTTGCAGGCGGTGAAACCTGGCATGGAAGGTTCGCGTTCCGTGAACCCCTTGAAACAGAATGCATTGATATCGCACAGCCAGATTTGTGTGGCACTGGTGGTTTTTCGGAGATGCGCCGTATCGCTGATATGGCCGCGCTTCGAGGCGTGCGTGTCGTTCCACATGTCTGGGGCACAGCAGTACAAATTGCTGCGAGCCTTCAGTTTGTATCGGCAATGCTGCCGGACCCGCCCCGGCGCGACCCTATTGAACCAATCTTCGAGTTTGACCGGACCCATAATCCGTTCCGGCAGACGATTATCACCAGTCCGATCGAACATGAAAACGGAGTGATCGAAATTCCGAACAAACCGGGGCTAGGTATAGAGATCAATCGCGACGCATTGGCAGAGTTCGCCATGGGAGAAACCGAATGATCGAGCGCCACTTCACCGGTCGTGCCCCAGAGATCAAACTGCCTGCCGGCGCCATTGACACACACCTTCACGTCTATCTTTCCGGATTTCCGGCAATGCCGGGTGGGCCTGATTTGCCAGAGGGTCTGCCTGAGCTGACAGAGTACCGGCAGCTCATGGGCTGGCTCGGCATTGACAGGTTTGTCATCACGCAAGGGAATGCGCATCAGACGAATAACGCAAATTTGCTTGCCGCACTTCAGGAAACCAGAGAGGCGGCGCGTGGCGTGGCTGCTATAAACGAGCAAACCTCTGATGCCGAACTGGCAACGCTCACGGACGCCGGGGTCGTTGGTACGCGCATTGTGGATTTACCGGGCGGTGCGGTCGGTCTGGACCAACTCGAAGAAATTGACGCACGCGCCAGTGCAGCGGGCTGGATGATTGCGGTGCAGTTCAACGGCTCGGAAATCGCAGAGCATTTCGAAAGGCTCTCAAAACTGCGGTCCAGATGGGTCTTTGACCATCATGGCAAATTTTCACGTGGTGGCGCACCTGGTGGAGCGGAAGTTGCGATGCTCAAGCGTCTCATCGACGGTGGAAAGTGTTGGTTCAAGTTTGCCGGTTGCTACGAATCTTCTTCTGAAGGAGCCCCCGACTATTCCGACGTTGCCGGGGTTTCGCAGATCATCGCAACCTATGCCCCCGAGCGTATTGTCTGGGGGACCAACTTTCCTCACAACTTGGCGAAATCGACCAAAGACTACCCTGACGATGCTGTGTTGCTCGACACTGTTTTAGGTTGGTTGCCGGATGATCAGGCACGTCACCTTGCACTCGTCAAAAACGCTGAAGAACTCTACGGCTTCCCACCTGTGGCAGACCAATCGCGGCCTGCCTGAAAAGCGAGACACGTATCATGCTGAACAGACTTCTGATAACGGGCGCAAATGGCAATCTAGGATCCATGTGTCGATCCCGACTGCAAGGTCTTGCCAAAACAGTGCGTCTTGGCGCGCTGGAAGGGTTGGGAACGGCGGGTGAAAACGAAGAAATTGTCTATTGCGATCTGGGCGACAAACAAGCCGTCGCGGCTATGGTGGAAGGCTGCGATGGGATCGTTCACATGGGGGGACAATCCATTGAGGCCCCTTGGGACATCATCAAACAGGCCAACATCGACGGTGTATTCAATTTGTACGAAGCTGCCCGAAAGTCGTCGGTGACACCAAGGGTCTTTTTTGCCAGTTCCAACCATACAATTGGTTTTCATGTACAGACAACGCGGCTTGATGCCAACGCATCAGTTAGGCCCGATGGTCTCTATGGCGTTTCCAAGGTCTTCGGAGAGGCTCTCGCGCGGCTTTACTTCGAAAAATTCGGGATCGAGACAGCCCTCGTCCGTATCGGGTCATCTTTTCCGGAGCCAAAGAACCATCGGATGCTATCAACCTGGTTGAGCTATGATGATCTGATATCGTTGATCGAAAGAGTTTTCGCCGTTCCGCGATTGGGATGTCCGATTATCTACGGTGCTTCCAACAATGACGCGTCCTGGTGGGACAATAGTGAGGTAGGTTTTCTTGGGTGGCAGCCAAAGGACAACGCCGAGGTTTTTCGCTCCGGTATTGACGCCAAATGCTCGCGACCAGCGATCGACGACGTAACCGCAGTATACCAGGGTGGTGAATTTTGCGGGCAAGACATTTTTGAAGACTAGGGCCGATACGAAGCGTGTCACATGCCCGGGCAATGTGGAAAGAGTAAATCGATGCGACCGAACAAATTGAGAAAGCTTTGGGCAGCAGGACATCCTGCAATCAATGGATGGTTGGCGATCCCCAACGGGTTTTCAGCTGAAACTATGGCGCATCAGGGATGGGACACGCTTACTGTCGATATCCAGCATGGTGTGATCGACTATCAAAAAGCGGTTGAGATGCTCACTGCGATATCCACAACCGATACAGTCCCGGTGGCGCGCGTGCCATGGCTTGAGCCCGGAATTCTTATGAAGGTGCTTGATGCCGGGGCTTACGGGGTAATTTGCCCCATGATCAACAACCGTGAAGATGCTGAGAAACTTGTGGCGTGGACACATTACCCACCCGAAGGCACAAGGAGCTTTGGCCCGATCCGAGGGCTGCTCTACGGTGGTCCGGATTACCCGCAACATGCCAATGAGACCATCGTCGTCTTCGCGATGATTGAAACGCTGGAAGGTCTCGATAACCTTGAAGAGATATTATCGGTACCGGGTCTTGATGCCGTGTATATCGGCCCTTCAGACCTTTCATTGGCGCTCGGTTGCCGCCCGTCATTCGATGATGTTGAGCCTCCTGTGGCCGAAGCCATTGAACTGGTCGCCGCCAAAGCAAAGGAATACGGTAAATTCGCAGGCTGCCATAACGGGACACCCCAATACGCTTTGAAACGCATCGAAACAGGATTCCAGTTCGTTACCATCGCATCGGATGCCCGCTTGATGGCCGCCGCCGCAAAAGAGGCTTTGGCAAAGGTACGCGACGAACTGGCATAGAATGTTGGGCGCATTCGTATTCAATACGCCGGCCCTGACAAATGTCAGATACCGCCAACGGCGCAACAAAGAGTATAGGCCTTTCGCTTAGTTCAGTATGCTGTTCGGTATGATCAAAGGTCGCAAGCCCTGATCGGCACAAGAGCAAGATGCAGGAGGCACGAGTGTCACGCATAAATCCGAAAGACCTTAGGTCACGCCATTGGTTTTCCAATCCGGATGACCCGGAAATGACCGCGCTTTATCTGGAACGTTATCTTAACTACGGGCTCACGCGCGAGGAATTGCAATCCGGCAAACCGATTATCGCAATCGCGCAGACAGGCAGTGATCTAAGCCCCTGTAACCGCCATCACCTGGAATTGGCCAAAAGGGTGCGCGACGGCATCATCGCAGCAGGCGGTACGGCCATCGAAGTGCCGGTCCATCCCATTCAGGAAACCGGCAAACGTCCCACCGCGATGCTGGACCGCAATCTGGCGTACCTCAGTTTGGTTGAATCATTGTATGGCTACCCAATTGATGGCGTGGTGCTGATGATTGGCTGTGACAAGACCACACCGGCGCTTCTGATGGCGGCTTCAACGGTCAACATCCCAGCCATCGCTCTTTCCGTGGGGCCGATGCTCAATGGTTGGCACGAGGGAAAGCGTGCAGGCTCTGGCACTGTTATTTGGAAAGCGCGCGAACGTCTTGCTGCCGGAGAAATCTCCGCCGATGAATTCATGGAAGTCGCAGCAGCCTCCGCGCCTTCGGTGGGCTATTGCAACACTATGGGAACCGCCACCACCATGAACAGTCTGGCCGAGGCGCTTGGTATGCAACTGCCCGGCGCGGCCGCCATCCCGGCCCCTTACCGCGAACGTGGTCAGATCAGTTATGAAACAGGGCAGCGCATCATTGAAATGGTGTGGGAGGATTTGCGCCCATCCGACATCATGACACGCGCGGCTTTTGAGAATGCTATCGTAGTCAATTCCGCCATCGGTGGATCCACCAATGCACCTATCCACCTCAATGCGATTGCCCACCACTTGGGTGTGCCGTTAGATAATGATGACTGGCAGACCTTGGGGCATGATGTGCCACTTTTGGTCAATTTACAGCCTGCGGGTGATTATCTGGGGGAAGATTATCATCGCGCAGGCGGAGTTCCTGCCGTGATCGCCGAACTAATCGACGCAGATCGCCTGCCGCACCCGGAAGCGGTTACTGCCAATGGTCAAAGCATTGCGGAAAATTGCCAACAACAGCGCAGCACAAATGCCGACGTCATCAAACCCGTCAGTGCCCCACTGAAAGACAAGGCAGGGTTCATCAACCTGAAAGGCAATCTATTTGACAGCGCGTTGATGAAAACCAGTGTCATCGGGTCGGAATTTGCACAAGCCTATCTTTCCAATCCCGATGATCCCAATGCTTTTGAGGGCCGCGCAGTTGTTTTTGATGGCCCCGAAGACTTTCACAAGCGTATTGATGACCCGTCTCAGGAAATCGACACCAGTTGTATCCTCGTTATGCGGGGCACGGGACCCAAAGGATATCCCGGTGGTGCAGAAGTCGTGAATATGCGCGCTCCATCCTATCTCTTGAAGCAAGGTGTGCATGAATTGCCCTGCATTGGTGATGGGCGCCAATCTGGCACGTCTGGCTCGCCCTCAATCCTGAATGCTGCACCGGAAGCCGCCGACAACGGTGGTCTGGCAGTACTGCAAACAGGGGATCGGATCCGCGTTGATCTTAACGCCTGCGCGGTCAACATTCTGATTTCCGACGAAGAACTGGTACGACGCAAGGACCAGTTAATGCAAAACGGAGGGTATCCCGTGCCCGCAAACCAATCGCCTTGGCAACAGTATTTCCGTGATCTAGTGCAGCCCTTTGACAAGGGCATGACTTTACGCGACGCTGACGCCTATCGCGACATTGCGCGCAAATCACTGCCTCGAGACAACCACTAAGGTCAAGAACGGTATGGATACTAAGCAAGATTGCTTGCGGCGTCACAATTGCATTCCAGAATGACATCTCGATCCCGGCGGCGACGATGATCACGGCCATTAGGGTACGCGTCACAAAAACCTCGGCCCGACTAGTTGCGAAGGGCGCGGGCAAATTTCCGAATGTCGTTCAACAGCATCTGAGGTTCTTCCATTGCGGCGAAATGGCCGCCACGAGGCATTTCCGTCCAGTGAGTGATGTTATAGATGCGCTCCGCGTAGGACCTCGGCGGCCAGCGTAGCATTTCGGCCGGAAAGACCGCGCAACCGGTCGGCACTTCAACGCGTCGGCCGTCCGGTGACAGAATGCGGCCGCCTTCCTCGCGGCGCCCGTAATAAATCCACGATGCAGAATTAAACGACCGCGTCACAATATAAATCATGATGTTGGTCAGAAGTTCATCTTTGCTGTGGGCGCGCTCGATCTCCCCCACAGGTACATCGGACCAGTCATGGAATTTCTCGATCAGCCAGGCGGCAATGCCAACCGGGCTGTCCATCATCGCGTAACTTAGGGTTTGTGGGCGCGTTGCTTGCTGCGTCCGGTAGCCGTTCTGCATGATCTGATCATCGTCAAACTGCCGGGCCCAGGCGGCTTCTTCGGGGGTTTGCGGGCCATCGGGATGGCGCATCGTCAGGACATTGATGTGAATGGCACGGCATACGGGCGCATGTTCATAGCCAAGCCAGGAGCATATCGCGCCGCCCCAGTCACCACCCTGCGCAATGTAGCTGTCAAAGCCGAGCGTATCGGTCATAAGGCTGTTGAGCACAGATGCCATCTTGCGCGGGCCGTAAGGGCGCGCCGGGCGGCCGGAAAAGGCGAAACCCGGCAGGGACGGCGCAATCACGGTGAACGCATCCTCGACATTGCCCCCAAAGCGTTCCGGGTGCGCAAGAGGCTCGATCAGATCAAAAAACTCCGCAACCGATCCGGGCCAGCCGTGGCTGATCATCAGCGGGGTCGGGTTGGGGCCACTGCCGGGCTCATGTATGAAATGCATGTCGATGCCATCGACCTCGGCCTTGAATTGCGCGAAGGAATTCAGCCGGACCTCCTGCGCGCGCCAGTCAAAATCGCTGACCCAATAGGCGCAAAGCTCTTTCATGTAATCCAAATTGGCGCCGTAATCCCAACCGCCATCATCGGGCATTTCGTGCCAGGGATATTGGGCAACGCGGGTCAGGATCGACCTCAGCACATCCTCAGGCACCCGGCATTCGAAAGGTGTGACGTGTTGGACCGCAACTGCTCGATCTTTCACACTTAACTTTTCCGGCATGGCTTACCCTTTGCGGTGGTGCTCTGGTTCGACTGCGTTCGGATCAGTTAACCAGAAGCGTCCGAAACGACGAGAGACAGGTTGCGCAATTCGAAGGGACAGATGGGTGAGCCATGTCATAGCATCGCATTGACTTCATCCGCGATTATCTTCGCGCCGGCTTCGAGTTTTGAGACCGGGACATAGGCAAATCCGAGGCGGAAGCTGCGGAAATCGTTCTTGCTGAGGTAATAGTCTTCGCCGCGGTCCACCAGCACGCCTTTGGACCGCAGACGCACGGCCAGTTCCGATGCGTTGAAACCCTCCGGCCCGGTCAGCCAGAAGGATGTCCCGCCTTCGGACTCCGTGCGCTGCAACATGCCAAGATGCTTGCTGATCGCCTTGTGCATGGCATGCCAGCGTTTGTTGTAGCGTCGTTCGATGTTGCGCAAATGCGAGTCGTAATGCCCCAGTTGGAAGAACAGCGCGACAATCTCCTGCACAATGGTGGGCGGATGACGCATCATCACGCCCCGCGCGATGCGCGCTTCGCGGATGATGTCCCGATGCGCGACGATAAAGCCCAAACGAATTCCCGGTGACACGGTTTTGGACAAGCTGCCCACATAGATCACCCGCCCGCTTTGATCCATGGACCGCATCGAAGGCGACGCCTTGGCGACATAGTTCATCTCGGCCTCGTAATCGTCTTCGATGATCAGAAAATCCTTGATACGCGCAGCTTCCAGCAATTCCTCGCGCCGCCGCTGGCTCATCGTAACCATCGTGGGAAACTGATGGCTGGGCGTCGTGAAGACCAGTTTGCACCCCGATGGAATGGCACTTGGAATGATCCCGTCATCGTCAATCGCCACGCCGATCATTTCACTTCCCGCCAGGCGGAAGGCGTTATGGGCGCCAAAAAACCCCGGATCCTCCAACGCGATCGGCTTGCCGGAGCGCGCGAAAATCGTGCCGAGGATGTAGAGCGCGTTTTGGGACCCCAGAGTGATTAGGATTTCATCATCGTCAGCGTAGATGCCGCGCGTATTCAGCAACCTTTGGCGTAGTTGTTGGATCAACTGAGGACTGTCGCTTTCGACCGAGTCGCTGGCCCAAACGGGCATGTGTTTGCGCCCCAGGGCCTGACGCGTGCACTCGCGCCAGCCATCGACGGGAAAGAGATCCGGATCAATCTGATTGTAGATGAACGGGTAGGGGTAGTCCTTCCAGTCCAGCGGATTGACGACCGGCAAGAGGTTGTTGGGAGGGAACGTCACCGGGCAGGGCACAGCCGGGGTTGCGGTGGCATCATTGAGCGATTGCGCTTTCTTCAGCGCGGCCATCGGGGGAGCAACGAAGTATCCCGAACGGTCCCTCGACACCAAGAGCTCCAGATCGACCAGGCGGTTATAGGCAGCGAAAACGGTGTTTCGGGAAACGCCCAACTGCTCGGCCAATTCGCGGCACGAGGGCAGGGGACGGTCATGGGCAAGCGATTCCGATGTGATCGCGGCGCTCACAACTTCGCAAATCTGATCTCGCAGACTGAGCTGGGAGTTTTCCGGCAGCTTGAGAAATCTTGGTGTGATGGACGCCACGCTTTGCCCCCGGTGTTGAGTGTCACGTGTCGATGACTTTATCGGCAACGGCGACAGACTGTCAGGTCCAAACCCATCTGTCCCCTTCTTTCAAACAATCTGTCACTTTCTTTGCCCTGACCTGAGGTGAAAGATATGCCCAATCAAAATCCAACGATTGGGAGTGGAAGAAGATGAGACTTATGACGATAGGAAAGGCGTTTTGCCTTGCAAGCGCGCTGGCAGTTTCCGCACAAACCGCTGCCGCGGAAAAAACACTGAAACTTGGGACAGTTGGGTTTATCGGCATGCCGATTGGCGACGCAATTGATCAGGCGCTGATCCCGACACTGGAGGAAGTGTCCGGTGGCAAACTCAAGATCGAACCGCATTATCGCAAATCGTTGTGCAGCGAGCAGACCTGTGGGGAGCAGGCGAACCAAGGGCTTCTGACGCTCTGGACCAGTTCAACCGCGAATTTCGGAAATTTCGGCACGTCGCTGGCGATTTTTGACCTGCCCTATATCTTCAAGAGCATCGAAGACGCGGACCGGATTTCTTCGGAATGGCTGGCCGAAAAGCAATGCCAGATGGCAGCGGAAGAAGCCGGGCATGTCTGCCTGACGGTCTATTCCAGTGGTGGGTTTCGCCAGTTGGGTAATGCCCACGGCCCGGTCCATGAACCCGCTGACATGGAAGGCATTAAATGGCGGGTGACCAAGAGCCCGATCGAATACACGTTGGTCAAGAATTGGGGTGCCGTGCCCGTGCCTTATGACTGGGGTCAGCTTTATCAGGGGCTGCAAACCGGGGTCGTCTCGGGCCAGTATGTCGCCACGCCCTGGCAGCATGTGGCCAAGCTGCACGAGGTCGCCCCCTACTTCACCGAGATCGGCGGATCGTGGTCGGGCAACCAGCTCTCCATCGATAAACGTCAATATGACGAACTGACCGACGACGAAAAGGAATGGCTGCACACGGCTGCCAAAGCCTTTGGTCAAAAGGTGCAGGAGCTTGACCGGGCATGGGTTGAGGCCGGGGAGGCCGAGATCAAGAAAACCGCCAAGGAATGGTACGTTCCGACCGAGGAAGAAATGACCAAATGGCGTGCCGGTGCCATCGATGCCTGGCTGAATGCCAAGGGCACCTATGATCCCGAAACTGCCCGCCGGGTGCTCGAGGAACAGGGCATGACAGGCTTCATCGCCCAGCTCGAAGAGGCAGGCGCTCTCTAGGGTCCCGGCCCACCTAAACAGTGACAGAAGCGCGGAATGACTTTCCGCGCTTTTGCTTGACAAGCCACCGCCGCAACTAGGATCAAGCTCCATGGAAAGCATTGTGCTTCTTATCATTTTGGTCGTGCTGATCATGCTGGGGGCGCCGGTCGGATTTATCATGATCCTGATCCCGGTGGTCTATATCCTCATCACCGATGCGGCACCGATGATCCTGATCCCAAGCCAGATGTTTCAGGCCATAGATTCAGTTCCGTTGACGGCAATTCCGTTTTTCATGCTGACCGGTGAGCTGATGACATCCGCCACCATCACGGACCGTCTGGTGGACCTCAGCCAGCGGATCATCGGGCGGATGCGTGGCAGCATGGCGCAAGCAAATGTCTTGGTGAGCATGTTCTTTGCTGGAATGAACGGCTCGGTTGTGGCGGATACCGCCACGGTCGGCTCTTTGCTGGTGCCGGGCATGAAAAAGGCCGGATACCCGCCGGAATTTGCCGCGGCCATAACCGCGGTCAGCTCCACCATCGGTGGGATCATTCCGCCCTCGATCATGATGATCGTTCTGGCCAATGCCGGGGGCATTTCGGTGGGCGCGCTCTTTGCGGGCGGGATCATTCCCGGCCTGATGATCGGCGCGCTTTTGATGGTGATCAATTACATCATCGCCAGGCGCAATAACTTCGAACGCAGCGAGGAGCCGTTCAGCCTGAAAGGCATCGCTGTCGCCGGGTACAGATCCTCCTTCGCCCTGCTGATTCCGGTCGTGTTGGTCGGATCGGTCGTCTTTGGCATTGCCGGTGTGGTGGAGGCCGGAGCTCTCACCGCGACGATTGCTTTGCTGGTGGGGCTTTTCGTCTACCGCACCATCACGTGGGGCAATTGCAAAAGCGCTTTCGTGCGCGCGTTTCGCAACTCTGCCATGGTCTTCATCATCATCGCGGCCTCTGGTCCGTTCAGCTGGCTGCTGACCTCTCTCGGGGCCATAAGCCAGTTGGAACAATGGTTGCTGGGGTACACTTACAATCCGCTGATGTTTGCGCTGGTTCTGGTCCTGTTCATCTGTCTTCTGGGCATGGTCATGGACTCGGCGGCCAATATCATTGTGGTCGGCCCGGTCCTGGTGGATGTCATGGTCAAGGCGGGCTACCCGGATGTGCAGGCCGCTCTTGTGGTTGTTGTCGGCTTCCTGATCGGATCGGTCACCCCGCCTGTGGGTGTTGCGTTCTTCACGGCGGGCGCCATTGCCGAAGTCCGGTTGGAGAAGGTCGCCATCGCCATGTTGCCCTATCTGGCCGCGCTTTTTGCGCTGCTCTTTGTGCTGATCGTCGTGCCGGACATCACCATGTTCCTGCCGCGTGTTCTGGGCTTTGGCGGTTAACGGATCGAGAGGGAATGACATGATTGCAGCGATCAAGTTTATCGACAAGGCGGTCAAGAAAACCCTGACCGCCTTCTGCGCTGTCCTGCTTTTGATGATGGTCTCTTTCACGGTCTATTCTGTCGTCATGCGATACGTGTTCAAGAACCCGCCGATCTGGGGGGATCTTCTGACGGTTCTGAGCAACATCTGGCTGGTGTTTTTCGCACTCGCGCTGACGGTGCGCGACAAAGACCACATTGCCCTCGATCTGATCTACAACTGGCTGCCCCGCAAAGCCGCCTTCTTTGTCCAGCAATTCTGGACGGCGGTCATTTTCTGTCTTGGATTGGTGATGATCATCTGGGGGATTGAGGCGGTGGCGACCATGGGCGGAAAATATTGGGAGATGTGGTACTTCGCATGGGAGGATGGCCGGTTTGTCTTCAAGCCGAATTACATGCCAAAAAAATACGCCATCGCCATCGTGCCTATTTCGGGCTTTCTGGTTTGCGTGGCCGCGGTTGCATCGATTATCGAAGATTGTCTGAAACTGAAAGCGGGCACGTACAAGCAGTCCAAGGACATCGACCACGTAGAATAAGGTAGTTGTTCGACATTGCCGCTCGTACAAGATGCTTCTCTTTCCCGAAGCACATTTCAGGCCGTGCGTATCGGTTGGCTGACCACAGTCGCCTTTTGCGGATGCGTGAACAGCGGTAAGTCACTCAAAGCCCACTGATCAGGATTTTGCAAAAGTGGCATTAATTTTTGCCCGCACCACCAAAGCCAGAAGTATTCTTTTCCACCGAGGGAATAAACCGGGGGCTTGGCACGTCAATGTCGAAACACTGCGCGGCCTTTGAACGTCGCGATCTTGCCAAGGGAGGACAAAATGGCATTCGACAACGACAAGAAACGGGACATCCACAGCTTTTTCGCCGCGGACCCGGAACAGGCGGACAAAGCGTTTTTTGGGCGTGTCGCCAACCCGGACCGACGCGGATTTCTGAAGCGCACCGGGCTGGCAACCATGGCGGCAATGGTCGGAACATCCATTCCATTTCATCGCAATATGCCCATCGGGTTTGTCCCGGCGGCCATGGCGCAGGAGGATGTTCTGGTCGGCAAGGATGGCCTCACGCTTTTGAATGACCGGCCCGTCAACGCCGAAACACCGCCGGAATTGCTGGACGATGCCATTACGCCAACGTCCCGGCATTTCATCCGCAACAACGGCATTCCGCCTGAAGAAACGGACGCCTCGACATGGACCCTGACCGTTGACGGATTTGTTGACACGCCCCTGACGCTCACGATTGTCGATCTGCGCGAACAGTTCGAGGTTGTCACCATGGCGCTGACGCTTGAATGCGGCGGCAACGGGCGCGGGTTCTTCAACCCACCTGCCAAGGGCAATCAATGGACCTATGGCGCGGTCGCCTGTTCGGAATGGACCGGTGTTCGGTTGAAGGACGTGTTGGAGAAGGCGGGCGTTCAATCCAATGTGGTCTACACCGCGCATTACGGCGCCGATGGGCATTTGTCCGGTGATCCCGAAAAACTGCCGATCTCGCGCGGTGTGCCAATTGCCAAGGCCATGACCGATAACGTCCTGATTGCGTTTGAAATGAACGGCGCTGAGCTGCACCCCATGAACGGGGCGCCGCTGCGTCTGGTGGTTCCCGGGTGGCCCGCGTCAACGGCACAGAAATGGCTGAAACGCATTGAACTGCGTGACATCGTTCATGACGGGCCCAAAATGACAGGAACAGCTTACCGCGTGCCCAATCGCCCTGTCTCTGCGGGCGAGGAGGTTGCGAAGGAGGATTTTGTGATCATCGAGCGGATGCCCGTGAAATCGCTGGTCACCTTCCCGGCAAATGGTGCGGATGTCGGCATGGAGACACAAGTGCGCGGCCACGCCTGGTCGGGCGACAGAACCGTCGAGACGCTCGAAGTTTCAATCGATTTCGGCGCGTCCTGGCAACCGGCGGAACTCGATGCACCGGTCAATGAGGGGGCCTGGCAAAACTGGCGTGCCACCGTGGCCTTCCCGCAAGCGGGCTATTACGAAGTATGGGCGCGGGCCACCGATAGCGCGGGGGCGATGCAGCCCTTTGCAATTGATTGGAATCCCAAGGGATATCTCAACAACACGATGCATCGCGTCGGGTTGCGTGTGAGTTAAACAGTGCGCGGCGGAGCGTCTGAAAACGCTCCGCCCCTCAAAGGAGATATCTATGAAACGCTTTTTGTCTGGGACAGTGTTCGCACTGGTTGCCACTTTTGCAGCAACATCCGTACCAGCTTCTGACGCCTCAGAATTCGGCGTGCTGAAGGTCGCGCCCGGCGCTGAAGAAACCTATTATGCCTGCACGGCATGCCATTCGGAGATGATTGTCGCTCAGCAAGGCCTGAGCCGCGAACACTGGGACGACCTGTTGGAGTGGATGGTCGAAGAGCAGGGCATGTCCGAGCTGGACGAACCCGACCGGACGATGATCCTGGACTATCTGGCGGCGCATTACGGCGAAGACCGACCTAACTTTCCGAAACCTCTGGAGTAGCGCACGGATTACGCGCAGCGGGCCGAATTTTGAACTGCCCCTTGCAGCGCAACAACCGTGTTTTGGTGCAGCTGCTGGCGGGTTGCTTGCAGCAGATATGCAGACACGGCCTTGAATTTACTCTGATCCATACCCGACGCCACGGTTTGAAACCACATGTCCTCCAGGTGCCATTCGGCTGATTGCAGGTCTGCCGGGATATCCGGCGCCTCACCACGGCCCCGCAAAACGGTCAGTCTGCATCCGTTTTTGCCGACATAATGCGCCGACGCTGTGGGGCCTTCCAGGTTTGTTACAACCAGTGTCAGGTTCGCCTCTTGCAACGCCGGAAATCCATCAACTTCGGTGCCTGCCACGCGATGCGTGTCCGATAATTTGTCGAGTTCGAAGTTTTGCGAGAGGTAGATCCGGTGGATGTGTTGCCCGGGGTTTTGTGCAGGTGCAAATGCCATGACAGCCGCAAACAAAACCGCCGCCGCCACGGCACCACCGGACGCCCACATCCATGGGCGGCGCGACAGGTTGGCAGCAGGCGGGGCGGCGTCAATTTCCGGCCGCATGGAGGCCAGAGACGACGACACCTGTTTGACCGAAGCCAAGGCATCGGCCAGTGCCGGTTCGGCCTTCAGCCGTTCAGACAGATTGGCCGCTTCGTCCTCGGACAGCTCGCCATCCGCCCAGGCGTTCACCAAATCCCAGTCTTGATCAGATAAAACTGTCATTCTTTCTTTTCTTTGCGGTCTGAACCAGACCCCTCCACTACACTCAGCAACAGTCGTCGTGCGCGACTGACCCTGCTCATAACAGTCCCGTTTGGGACATCCAACACCTGAGCGACCTCTGCATATTTCAGGCCCATCACATCCACGAGAAACAGCACTTCCCGGGGTTCCGGAGGGAGCTTTTCGAAGGCCAGACGGATGAGCACATCGCGGGCGTGATCGCCATGTTGACCAGCCTCGCGAGACAGACGTCCCAGCCCCGCGGTATATTCCCGCCGAACGCGTCTTTTTCTAAGCTCGTCATAGTGGAGGTTTCGCATGACGCGAAACATCCAAGGACGAAGCGCGTCGAGAGTATCCGGTTTTGTGGGCGCGCGAATGGTCCGTTCGATGGCGTCCTGAACCAGATCTTCGGCCTCATCAACGCTGTCGGCAATTGACCGCGAATAAGCCCTGAGCTCCGGCAGCAGACGTTCAATGAGAGGCATGCGTGTCATTCACAGACACTGCCCGAAATCCGATGGAGCGTCAAAGCCGGGTAGCGCAAAGGCCCGCGTTCTTGAGCGGGTTTTACCCCTTGGTACGTGATGTGCAAGCCGGACATCGGGTCATAATACGACCGTAGATTTAGCTTGAAGAATGAGGCGCAAGCTATGCATGGTTGAAAAAAGACAATTTAAGTTTGGTCAAATTGGAATATGTGGACGTACAAACAACCCTACGGGGCGGAAGAACTCACCAAAGAATATATTGATGAAAGAGGGCGCGTGGCCTTGTCGCGCGCACTCAGTATCGGACGTGTGGTCGGCTTTGTCGCATCCGGTGCCACGGTCAGTTATGGTCAACCCGATTGGAAATCCCTGATCGAACACGCCGTCGATTTGGCAGAGACCTTGTCTGACGACGGGCCCGTCCGAATGACCGGCGCAGCAACATCCGCTCTGACCCGCTTGCAACGCCTCAAAAACGAAAAGCGTCTAGACGAAAAAGCCATTCACACATTGGGCTTGGCTGAACGCGTGGCCGCGGAATTGGGTCGTGGTGAAGAGTTTCGAAATCAGATTGGGCTCTATTTCTCAAAAGTCCGCCAATCGGAAAACGAGAAACCCGCAGGCGGTTTCGAACGCAAATCAGAACCGTTGCGGCAATTGATAGCAAAGATGCGGGTCAACAGGTTGCTGACCCTGAACTATGATTGTGAGATCGAGGCAGAGTTTCGTCGGCTCTATCGCACATCCGGTACGTCTCGCCGTTCCATCATGCCCAGAACACCGACGACAAAAATCGTGAAGACCGATGACAGCGGGAACGTGGTGCCTGACCCGACTGCGCTGAGCAAAAACAATCAATCGCCACCGATGTCTGCATTTGATGTGCTCTGTTCGCAAGACTTTGACCGGGCCCGGGATGTCCCACAACGGGTCGAATATACCGATGGCACAACGCGCTCAGTGCTCAGCGTTTCGATGAGTTCGGAAAACATTGGCGAGCTGGTGAACTTTGCGCTGCAACCGCGCCAGTATGTGGGGCAGGTGTTTCACTTGCATGGCCGGTTCGACAAACCTGCGGACATGGTTTTGACCGACGCGGATTACAGGCGCACCTACCTCAAATCCGAAGAGCAGTCCAACACCTTCCAGGAAGCATTCGCGGCATTGATGTCCGGCAACGACGTGTTGTTTGTGGGTGTTGGGATGACCGAACAGGACCTGCTGCGCCCCCTTCGCCAATTCATCAGTCAGGACAAATCGCCGGATTTTGCCAAGCGGCACATTTTTGCGATGCGAGAGGCGACCGTAACGCTGGATAAGGATTGGCTGCACCAGAAAAGCGACGGTACGTCGTTGGAAGATCTGGAGGAAGAATTCATAAGCGATCACCTGAACATCTGGTCGCCAAGTGACGGCGAGTACGGCGGGAGCGCTCGCGCGGATTATTCGACAGATGAAACCACAGCGGTCGAATACCGGACCGAATATGGCGTCTACAGCCTTTTTCACGGGGACCAGACGTTGCGCACACTGCGTATGGCCATTCAATTGTTGCAGGCGATCGACACCAAAGTAGGCGCCGAAGGTGCGTTGGAACGCAAGTATGACCCGCAAAGATACCGGGCGGCGGTTTCGGCCTTGCGCAAGGCCGTTGCTGAGCTCAACCCGGCACCAACAGATCACGAAGCAGGTGTCACGAAGGATTTGCTGAACCAGGTTGAGCTTGACACAATCGTAGATTTGCTTGCGCAGGTTGACACACAATTGAAGGCATCCGCCAAAAATAACGACTTTGCGTCCGTTTCCCTAGAACCCTTAACAGTGGACAGTAAGATCCTGCGGGCCATGGATTCAGAGCTGAGAAGCCGCGCATTGGATGTGGCGCTCAAAGAGCACTGCAGCATAAAGGACAAATGGTGGGACGAATGGCGGACCTCGCCGAAAAACAGAAACCCGGAATTCCGCTCTGCGTATCTCGAGAATGACAAAAGTAAGACGACCCCTTCGGTCGCACGGCATCGGCCGGTCTATCAGGCAATCCCACAAAACAAACCCTTGTCGTTCGATGTCATTGATGCGTTGAAAACGCGGGCATTAGAGGCGCAATGCGAGATCGACGAATTTGGCAAAACGCCTCCGGTGCCAACCGGCAAGGTCAATGCGCGAGACGAAGGCGACCTGACCCTGTGCGGCGGGCATCTGGCGGGTTTGGATACAAACCAACTGTCCTATTTTGAGGGCGCAAATGCAGGCTTGCAGCGAAATTTCAAACGCGTCCCACCCCGGCGTATTGTGCGGGGGGTCATGTCACGAGGCCATGGCAAAGGCTCGTTGCTGCACATCCTTCAGCAAAAGATGCCGCAACAGGAATGTCTCTATGTCGACAGTCTGTTTGATATGCCGCAGGCGGCGTTGCATGACGGTCGGTTCTTTGGAACATTTTGTCTTCATCTGAGTTTCTCTATGGAGTTTGCCTCCGTCATCTCCGCGCTGAAGATTTTTGTCGAAAAGGCCATTCTGGGTGTCTTCACGGAGCATGCGGAAAGTGTCTTGAAGGGCTTGGAACGCCTGCAGGCAGATGGGGTTGATGGCACCTTCCTGCAGATGTTGCGCCGTGAGCAGGGCGAGACAGGTGCGCGCTCTCTAAAAGCGCTTTTGAAAAGTCTTGTTCCGGCCGATGTTGACGACGCCAAAATTGAGCATGCAAGGACATCCATCAGCAAGATTCTCTACGACAAGCACTGGTCCAAATATCAATACACAACCGGTGCCGGGCGTATGCACCGATTGGAAGAATTACGGACGCGTCTGTCTGCTTTCACGGATATGGTGGATCTGCTGGGGGATAAAAACCTGCGCATTTGTTTCGTGGTATCGGGCGTTGACAAACTGTGCGATGGGCAAGGCGTTGCCTTCAATCCGATGTTTAGGGCGCTTTTCCGGTTATTGACAGGATGCGGTGCAAAATATCCGTCGGAAAGTGACATCACCACGCCGATGGACGTGATCCTGATCAGCGGGGCCAAGGATACACCCACCCGATATTTGAGCGATGAACTATCCCGTAATCAGATCGAAGTTGATCTGGAGCGCAACCCGGGGGCACAAGACGGCGATCACTATGCTTCTTATGCGCAATACCGTTGCCTCGCGGGGGATCGGTTCCTTCGGGTGTGGGATCCTCTTCCGGCAATCCGACTGGGCGAGCGCTACTGGTTGCAATCGCCGCAATCGATTGCGCTCCGCACTGAGTTTTTAAAGGCGCTCGATGCGCAGGTTACCCCAGACAAAAACCCGCCCCGCGAAATAGCGCGCCTGTGTTCCAACAGTGTGGCGTTGCATTCCTGGGTCACCGGCGCGTTGGAAAATTTACCATCTATCGCCCATATCAACGATCCTGAGGATATTCCCGCGTCTACGGGTATGAAGGATTTCCTGCAAACCATGAACGCGGCCGCGGCCCGCGGTGACATTGCGTATCTGCTGCATGAAATCCTCGAAGTTCACAAACCTGTACTCCGCGCCTGGGGCGCGCGCCTTGCGCGGAAAATCGACAAGACAGATTTAAAGAAAATCCGAAGCTGGCCCCCAATTAAGCTGCTCAAGTCGGAGACGTTGGAAGAGGCATCGCCGGAAGATGCAAATCGAATAGTGGATTTAACCTATCTTGTGCTGTCGCATCTGTCGCTGTTTCCAATGCCTGTCGAACCGCGCATTCTTTACGGCTGCGATGAAATCCACGATATGCTGTGCCGGATTTGCAAACCCTCAAGCGCTGTGCGTCACAAAAATGCGCGAGATGTGGTCAAAAAACTTAACGGTGAAGGATCATGGGCCGCATCGATGCGCGAAGCACGGTTGCGTGTGCTCAACCAATTGCTCGCGTATCTGCATGAAGCGAACCTGATCATTGCGGTGCAGGGGAAATTGCAACAGGCGGATGCCAAGGCCCGGCACGAATTGAATGTTGGCCAAGCAGAACGAACGCAAGAAGACATTCACACGCGGTACACTGTTCAGCATCAACTCCGTGATTTCTCCGCGCGGCTGATGGACCTATCGCTGCCGGACCAAGGCGAGCAAAATTTCTTTCAGGTTACGGTTTATTGCGATCAGCCGCGTGATCTGCCGGCGCCCCGCGAAGATCATTACACGCTGGTGCGCAAAATCATGGACCGTCAGATCATTCAGGCCCGCAATACGATCTGGTGTCTGATGCAGCTCAGTCCCGGTGTTTTCGAGAAGGAAAAGCTCAATGAGGTTGAACGAACACTTTTGAAAAAAGGTTTGCGGCGTCGATTGATAAACCTGGCGCACGAAACTGAAAAATTTGACGAGTTTTTCCCATCCCTTCACGCGGTCCCCCAGAGAATTCGGGCGCTCTATGGCTTGCTGAGAAGCGGGTTTTCCATTGGCACAGTTTCGCGCCTCAATGCGCTGGACGATCAGGAGTTTGACCAGCCTTATGAGCGGTTCCGCGGGTGGCTTCGTGGGATCACCAATGCGGCGGTGGGGTGGGACTATGTGCTGGATCAGTGTTTTGTGAAGCCCGATGATGGCGCAGCTCTGAATAGAGATGCTCTAGAAGAAGAAAAAACAAAGCCCACCTTCAAAAAAGCATCCGAAATCACCGGACTTGCGCCGCAAACACCGTCTCTGAAAACGGAAAACGGGTTCAATGGGTTTGCCCGGCCGCTTTACCGCGATGAGATTGGTTGGCTTTTGAACGAGCGCGGTGTGGTGTCACTGGTGCAGGGCAAAGTTTTTGACGCCATTCCCCTTTTCCAACGCGCTTTGGATGAAATGCACCATGACGACGTCAATGGCGCCTATGATCCCTCGCTTCATGCGGCGGTTAGGCGCGTGCGTTTGAACATGAGTGCTGCGTTGATCGATCGGGGTCATCTGGACCGGGCACGCAATGTCTTGAGCGATTTG
This sequence comes from Roseovarius sp. JB2-10, assembly GCF_055693585.1. Classification (NCBI taxonomy): domain Bacteria; kingdom Pseudomonadati; phylum Pseudomonadota; class Alphaproteobacteria; order Rhodobacterales; family Roseobacteraceae; genus Roseovarius; species Roseovarius sp. JB2-10. The sequence continues at coordinate 2,279,461 of NZ_CM146337.1, forward strand.
TACTTACCCGAGGATTTTTCGAGCCATTCGGGAAGTCAGGTCAGCTGGCTTGCCAATGGGTATTTGGGCCTCGTGCAACATCTCTCTGGTGATCAGGGACTGGCGGCCCAAAGCTACGAAGAGGTGATCAGCCGCGCGCAGGACCGAGAGATGATGCGTGTTGTGGCGATTTTCAGCAAACACATGGCAGATTTGTTGCGCCGGAAATCAGATTTCAACGGCGCGCGCGATGCGATTGACCGTGCGATAAATGCCTCGCTGAACTGCGCGCAGCGGGACATCTTGCACCTTGCCAAAGTTTCGCAGGCGCATATCGAAATTTCTGACCCTGCCGGCAACAAGGAACTGGTGGGTGTTGCACTGTCCGAAGCCGTGCAGTTCGCGCAATCCATGGGTATCCCCCGTTTGGAATCTGAGGCGTTGTGCCTGCAAGCGGCGATCATGTTGAAGCAAGGGGAACGCATGCTGGCCGGGTCCTTTGCCGCCGAAGCCGCAGCCATTGCCAACAGAAACGGTCTGCGGCTCAACAAATTGCAGGCGCTTCGCCACTACGGCGCGGCGTTGCGGCAACGCGGTCAGATCAATCTTGCGGTGCAAATTCTGACGGAAACACGTCGCGAGGCCGAGCGCCGGGGGTATCAGAGCCTGGCGAAGGGATTGACCAACGAGCTTCGGCAAATCCGGTAAGGGCAGACCATCATTTCCCATATTTTGTTGGCGGCCAACCACAGGATTGCACCAAAGCGTCAAAAATGTTAATATCTTTTACATTGGGCGTGGGGAAGCATCGGCAAGGTTCAAAAATGGACAGACGCACATTTAACTTGGGGTTGGGCACAAGTATCGCGGCTGTAGCGGCCCCCAAAACGGTTGCAGCCCGCGATTTCAAAGGCCCCAATGTCATTCTCGTTCGCTTTGGTGGCGGGGTCAGGCGCGCTGAGACCATTGGCGAAGCGACGACCTTTGCCCCCTATCTTCGACATGTGTTGGCAAAACGCGGCGTTTTCATCCCGGACATGCAGATCGCGCAATTGGACGGTGTGAACACGAGTCACGCTGAAGGAACACTGAACCTCCTGACTGGCCGATATCTGGCATACCGCGATGCCGGTTCCAAATTTCTGCAGGATCGTCTGGAACCGACAGAACCAACATTGTTCGAATATTTGCGGGAAGTATTTGATATCCCGTCACATCAGGCGCTTTTGATCAATGGTGAGGACCGACCCCAGGAGGAGTTTTTCACCTACGGCGTCGCTGAACATTTTGGCATCGCGTACCGGTCAGAAATGCTGAGCCTGCACCGGTTCAAATTGTACAAATTTGCCCAAATCCTGGCAGATGGCGCAGCGGATGAGGAAACGCTTGAAAATGCGCGCCTTCGATATGCCGAACTATTGGCCGCCGACCCGCGGGCCATCACCCCGGACCAATCGCCTGAAGTCACGCGATTTTGGCAGGGCTGGCGGGCACACTACGGCGATGACGGGTTCCGCAACCCCCGCGGGGATCGTTTGCTGACGGCCCTGGCAACACGGGCTTTGCATGAACTGAAACCCCGGCTGATGATGGTCAATTATCAGGATCCGGACTACGTGCACTGGGGCAACCCGAGCCATTATACACGCGCGATCCAGGTCATTGACGAAGGCTTGCAACGGTTGGTCGAGACCGTCGAAGCAGATCCGTTTTATCGCGACAACACCGTGTTTGTCATTTCCCCTGATTGCGGTCGGGATGACAATCCGTTGATGGGCGTGCCCTACCAGCACCATTTCAACTCCCGCACCGCACATGAGACATGGGCCGTGATTTTTGGCGCGGGTGTTGAACAAGGCAGGGTGCTGGACAAACCGGTCGATCAATCCGCCATCGCCCCCACCATAGCAGCCCTTATGGGCTTTCAGGCGTCGCGATCCGAAGGTGACGTCTTGTCAGATATTTTCACATGAATTCAGTGGCGGCCCGCCCACTTTTGGCCCGCAGACCGCTTCGGTTTCTGGCACTGCTGCGTGATCTTGCGGTCGGCATGGTGCTCTGTATCGCGCCGCTCACGGCGGTTCTGGCCCTCGGCTGGCAAACCCGCCGGATGAATGCCACAATCCGCAGGCGATGGGGAACTGCCGCGGCGCGGGCCGGTTGGGTATTGGGCCCACCACATCAGAGCTGGATCATCCGATTGACCGGGGGGCTTGCCGGGAATATCCGCAGTGGCCTGATATCGTGCCTTGGTCTCGCGTTACTCAGCGCACCTTTTACAGTTTTATGGCTTGGCGCATGGTGGGCAGGGTGGGAAAATTCCTTCAACAAAGGCTATGAACAAGCATCAATCGGCCCCGCCGTCTGGTTTCTAGGTGCTGTTCTGGCATTGCCATTGCTGGTGCATATGCCGTTTGGATTGGCACATGCCGCACATGAAAACCGGCTCAGCGCCTTCTTTGAATTCCGGCGTATCCGCAGTGTTGTTGCCGCCGCCGGATGGCGCAGTGTCTGGCTGGCCCTGTTGTCGGTCGTTCTCAGCGTTCCGTTCATGGGGTTGCGTGCAATCCCGGTTTTCATCGAAGAATTTATACCCGGTTTTGCCGACATGACATCGGACCAGCAGATTCAGGTGTCCCAATCGCTTGACCTCTTTGGTGCCGCGCTTGCTTTTGTGTTTCTCTGGTTCCTTCGACACCGAGCTGCCGTGATTTATGCGCTGGCGGCTCCACGTGCTGCGGTCGGGCGCTTTGCCCCATTTTGGGCGGAACATGCCGCGCAAACCGTGGCACCCACGGGCGCTGTGCCTTCCCGTTTAAGCGCTACAATCTGGCTGATATGCGCCATGCTGGTGTGGACCGCGCTTCCGGTCATGATCGTTGTGGGCCAGTTCATGAACTACGACCCCTGGCTTTGGCTCACGCACCCTGTGTTCCTACTGCCGTGGGCGGGGTAGTGCGCCGCGCAGATCTCAGAGTTTGTTGATCGGCAGTTTCAGAACCATGTTGCCGCGTTCATCTTGCGGAACTTCCCCGCCCCGCATGTTCACCTGCAGGGACGGGATGATCAGTTTGGGCATGGCAAGCTGTGCATCACGTTCGGTGCGAAACTTGATGAATTCGTCCCGTGTCTTGCCCCGGCCCACATGGATGTTGGCCTCACGCTGTTCGGCAATTGTTGTCTCCCATGAAATCGCGCGGCCGCCGGGGCCATAGTCATGACAGATGAACAACCTCAGCTGATCCGGCAGGCTCAGAACGCGCTGAATGGAGTCGTACAATTCGCCCGCATCGCCGCCCGGAAAATCCGCCCGGGCAGAGCCGCCATCGGGCATGAACAACGTGTCCCCCGCAAAAGCCGCGTTGCCCATGACATGCACCATGCAGGCAGGTGTATGGCCCGGCGTATGCATGGCAAAACACCGCATTTTGCCAACCATGTATTCATCGCAATCCTTGAACAACGCATCAAACTGCGTGCCGTCACGCTGGAATTCCGTGCCTTCATTGAAGATTTTGCCGAATGTATCCTGAACCTTGAGGATATGTTCCCCAATCCCGATCTTGCCGCCCAGCTCCTGCTGGATATAAGGCGCCCCCGAGAGGTGATCCGCGTGAACATGCGTTTCGATGATCCATTCCAGATCCAGCTTTTGCGCTCGAATGAAATCGATGATGCGATCCGCGCCATCATAGGTCAGACGACCAGCGGCCTGATCAAATTCCATCACCGCATCAATGACCGCACATGCAGTGCTGTCCGGGTCGCGCACCACGTAGCTGATCGTGTTGGACTGGTCGTCGAAAAAGCCAGTCACGTCCGGATTGCAGGTTAGCTCAACAGGGGGTGTCATCATGATCGTGTTCCTGTGCAGGCGTCAGTCTAGCGTTACTGTACCATTTGGCGTGGAAAAATCGAAACTCAATGCACGATCATCCCCTTGTGTAATTGTGACCAGATGATCCGCGGTCACAGCGCGCAGCAAGTTTTGCATCTGATCAGGGTCAGGATGCTGCAAATTGATGCCCGTCAAACGGACGCCAAGGTCCTGTTGGCCTGTGCTGGGATGCGGGCCGGGTGACCATTCGATAAATGCGGGCATCAGACCACGTTCCGGCAAATGTCCGTCCGCCGGAACCGTGAGGCGCCACGAGCGATCCCCGCGCGTAAAGTTCACGACTTCCCCAAGATCGATCGGGCTCGCAGCAACGACGCCATCCAGATCGTCCGTGTTCACCACCCAGCACAGCGCGCGGGGGCGCTCAGCGATCCGCTTTTGCGTCACCGGATCATCCATTGTGAACCATCTGGTCCGACCGGGATCAGAGGCATCGGGATCAATTGCCAACAGCTCAAAGAAGCTCTCGTTACCGGTCTGCATGACGCAGTTATGCGTGCTCATGGCAGCATGTTTCCCACCCATCGGGATCTCGACGCCGAGCGCCTCTTTCATGGCGGCCCTCCCATCGGAAAGGGATGAGGTGGCAACGGCGAAATGGTCAATCTTGTTGTGCACAGATGTCTCCTAAGCGGTGTTGAGATGCCCAAGAGCGGCCGTGATATCCGCCTTGAGGCTGTTGGGGTTTTCAAAACCAATGCTGAACCGGACAAGCTGGCCCGGTTCGTCCCAATGGGTGGCGGTTCTCACGGGTTTAACCGGCAGTACAAGGCTTTCAAACCCACCCCAGCTAACGCCAATGCCAAAGTGCTGCAGCGCATCGACGAACTGGTGTATTTGACTGTCGTAGCAGGGGTGAAACACCACGCTAAAGAGGCCGGACGCACCGCTATAATCTCGTTTCCAATGGGTATGGCCCGGACATCCGGGCAGGGCAGGGTGCAGAACTGTTTTGACCTGCGGAAGCGTGTCGAACCAATGCGCCATGTCCAGTCCGGCTTTCTCCACGTGTTCCATACGCATTTTCAACGTACGCAATCCACGCAGCGCCAGAAACACTTCCTGACCGCCGGTCTTGTCACCGATGCCCATCACGACCTTGCGGATGCGTGCCACATGCGGACCCCGCGCCGCGATGACGCCAATCATGCCGTCCGAATGGCCGCACAGGTATTTTGAACCGGAATAGACAACAAAATCGACGCCCAGATTGAGCGGTTGCACCAGCAGCGGTGACGCCCAGGTGTTATCGATGATGCTGGTGACACCGCGCGCTCGGGCCGCGGCGGCAATGGCGGGGATATCAGGAACTTCAAATGTGCCAGAGCCGGGGGATTCGAACATAAGAGCGGCCGTGTTTTCCCGGATCAAATCCGCGACAGCGCCACCGAGCATGGAATCGAAATACTCCACCTCGACACCCTGCTGCGTCAGCAATCCGTCACAAAAGGCGCGGGTATTCCCATAGACGTTGTCTGCCACAAGAACATGGCTTCCGGGTGTGGTGCAGGCCATCAACGGCATGGTGATCGCGGCAACGCCGGATGAGGTGAGCGTTACGCCATCAGCGCCTTCCATTTCAGCGAGCATGCGTTCCAACTGGTAGACGGCCGCATTGCCGTACCGGCCGTAATAAAGCGTGCCGCTTTCGTACCGGTCGTCGCGCGCGGCCTCAAATGCGGCCATCGTGTCAAACACCATGGTCGAGCCCAATTCGAGGGGCATGTTGACATGACGTCCCTCCGCACGTGGGGGACGACCGGCCTGTACCAGATGATCGTCAGGCGAAAACGAATGTCCCGTCACTATATGTCCTTTTCGTGAGTTCGTTCAGAGGATGACACCTCCGATGCATGTGTCAATATTTGGAAACGATGCGCCATCCCGCAAAACTCAACCAAGCTGACCGTCAGCGCGACGTATTCTCGCGCAATCGGGACACAAATCTCCCAGAAACAGCAGGCCGCCCGGTATCGGGCCGTTGTCTGGCCAACGAAACGGAGTTCCTTTAAACCAAAGGCATGAAAGCCGAAGACAAACCTGCCCCAAAGGTCGATCTCGACCTTGTCCAAGGGATTGGCCATTCTGGAGCATCTGGCAAAGGCGCAGACCGCCAAAGGTGTCACGGAGCTTTCCAGGGAATTGGGCCTGACCAAGTCCAACACGTTTCGTCTTCTTCAAACCCTCACAACGCTTGGCTATGTGAAGCATGGTGAGGACAAGACCTACGCGGCAACACTCAAAACCTGGCAAATCGGGCGGGCGTCGGTGGAAACCTTGAACCTGCGCGGGCTGGCGGCACCCGAGATGAATATTCTGGCGCAGGAGACCGGTGAGACGATCTATCTGGCCGTGCTCGAAAACCTGTCAGTCATTTACATCGACAAGATCGAAAGCCAGAAACCCATACGGTCGTGGAACCCGGTTGGCGGCAGCGCGCCATTGCATTGTGTGGGCACAGGTAAATCCATTCTGGCGGCAAATTACGAAATGCTGCGCGACAAGATTGCCGGGCACCTGCAGGAATATACGGACCACACACTGACGTCGTTGGAGGCGCTGGATGCCGATATCGCGCTGACGCGCAAGCGTGGCTACGCCTATGACCGCGGAGAATTCCGCGAACAGGTTGTCAGTTTTGGCAGTGCCATCGTGCTGCCGGATGGTGAGGCGATCGGATCATTGGGCGTATCACTCCCCAAGATCCACCTTGAGGATATCGGGGAGGAAAAAATCGGACATGCGGTTCAGTCAGCAGCGCAGAGCGTTTCTAGAAAACTGGCGCGGCTCTGACCGGAACAACCTTTAATCAGGCCGCTCAACCGGGCCGCCCTGTTTTTCCCAGGTTGAGAACCCGTCCTTGAGATGAGCTGCTTCGAACCCCATCTCGTTCAAGGTTTTGACGGTCAACGCTGAGCGCCAGCCTGACGCGCAATGAAACACGTATTTTTTCCCGTCCTGGTCAAACACGTCCTTGAAATAGGGGCTGTCTGGATCAACCCAGAATTCGATCATACCTCTGGGGGCGTGAAAGCTTCCAGGAATGTATCCGCCACGTTGTCGTTCACGAATGTCTCTTATGTCGACGACAACGACGTCAGGATTGTCTAGCATCGCGATCAGGTCTTTTGTGTCGATCTCTTCGATTCCGGACCGTGCATCCGCCACCATCTCGGCTGCAGACTTGTTGAGCTTTTTCATACGGTTATCCAAGTTGTGCTGATATGTGGAACAAACATGTCATATATTGACACTGTATTTGGTTTGGAGCAACATTTGTCGCGAGTTTTCTACCACGATTTGAACGCCGAAAGCACCCGGATTAATGGCAACAAAAACACCGATTTCGCTTTGGGATGCCTCGGCAGTGGAAGAGCCGTATGAGGCCGAGTTCGAGGGCGATGCGGTCGCGGATGTCGCAATTGTAGGCGGTGGTTTCACGGGTTTGTCGACGGCGCTGCATTGTGCGCAAAAGGGCCTGAATGCGCATGTTCTGGAGGCCAAGCAGATCGGTTTTGGCGGCTCCGGCCGAAACGTCGGGCTGGTAAACGCCGCCCTGTGGCTGCCGCCGCGCAAAGTGCGAGAGGTGTTGGGTGAAGAGATCGGACCGCGTTTCGTGCGGATATTTGGCGACGCGCCAGAATACGTCTTTTCTCTGATCGAAAAACACCAGATTCGCTGTGAGGTCACCAAGACCGGGACCTTGCATGCTGCCCATGCACCAAGCGGCTTTCGCAACCTGCAGGACCGCTATGACGAGTGGCAACGCCTGGGCGCGCCGGTGGATTTGTTGAACAGGGAAGAGGCGGCAGAAAAAATTGGGTCTGATGCATTCTATGGCGCTTTGTTGGACCACCGCGCAGGGACGATAAATCCAATGGGCTATTGCCGTGGATTGGCACGTGCCGCGCGCGCAGCGGGCGCCACGATCAGCACCGGTGTCCGCGTGACCCGTTTGACGCGGAACAACGATCGTTGGCGGGTTGAAACCGATAAAGGCGTGGTCGATGCCAAATACGTTGTCCTGGGAACAAACGCATACACCGATGACCTCTGGCCGTCGTTGAAGCGCAATTTCACCATGATCCATTACTTCCAAATGGCGACGCAGCCGCTTGGGGCCGACATCGAAAAGGTTTTGCCCGAACGACAAGGCCTTTGGGATACGGGTCAGGTCATGTTCTCACTGCGGCGGGATGCGTTTGACCGCTTGCTGATCGGCTCCATGGGCAAGGTTATCGGAAAGGCGGATGCCGGGCTGTCGCACCGATGGGCCCGCAAACGGCTGAAACACATGTTCCCGTCGCTTGGGGAGGTCGCATTCGAGGAGGCGTGGCATGGGCAAATTGCAATGACGCCGGACCATTTACCACGCATCTATAATCTGGCCGAAGGTCTCTATACGCCCATCGGCTATAATGGACGCGGCATCACGACCGGGACGGTGTTCGGCCGGGCCATGGCGGATTTGTTGACGGGCATGGCGCCAAACGAATTGCCACTTCCGATAACGGAACCAAAGCCGATCATGTCTGCGCCGCTTCTGTCGCGGTGCTATCAGGCCGCGTTCACATGTAAACAATTCATGAAAAGCCTCTGACCATGACCCTTCCTTCGATCCGTGTTGGCGTGGATATTGGCGGTACCTTTACGGATGTCGTCCTCAGCCACCCCGGCGGTTTATCGACCAGCAAAGTGCTCACAAATTACAGCCAACCGGAACAGGCGATTCTGGACGGGATCGCAATGGCCGCCGATGATGCGGGTGTCCCCTTGCAAGACATCGGGCAGGTGATCCACGGCACGACTCTTGTGACAAATGCATTGATCGAACGGCGCGGAGCCAAGACCGCTTTCGTGACCACAGAAGGATTTCGAGACGTCATTGAAATGCGGTCGGAAAACCGGTTTGAACAATACGATCTGAACCTCGAATTGCCAAAGCCGCTGGTGCCGCGCGCGCATCGGTTTACTGCGCATGAACGTGTTGCGGCCAATGGCGATGTCCTCCTGCCGCTCGAAGCAAACGATATCGACAGGCTGGTTCAGACCGTTCTGGCGGGCGCATTCGACGCCGTCGCCATCGGGTTTATGCATGCCTATGCCAACGACACGCATGAAAAGATGATGGCGGACGCATTGCGCAAAGCGGCGCCTGATCTGTCGATCTCGATCTCATCAGTGATCTCGCCCCAGATGCGCGAATTGCCACGGTTCAACACCGTGATAGCCAACGCCTATGTGCAGCCGAAGGTGGCGGATTACCTGGGCAGGATGGTTTCCCGTTTGCGCGATACCGGGATCACCGCGCCGGTTTTCATGCTGCATTCCGGGGGCGGGCTGATTTCGGTCGAGACCGCGTCGGAGCAGCCGGTGCGATTGCTGGAATCCGGTCCAGCGGGTGGGGCAATCTTTGCCGCAGATGTCGCGCGCTCCCACGGGTTGGACAAGGTACTGTCCTTTGACATGGGGGGCACCACGGCCAAAATCTGCCTGATCGAAGATGGCGCGCCGAAAACGGCAAACACATTCGAAGTGGCGCGCACGTACCGGTTCAAAAAAGGCTCGGGCATGACCGTCTCAACGCCAGTGGTGGAGATGGTCGAAATCGGTGCCGGGGGCGGGTCTATCGCATCGATTGACAGCATGGGGCGCATCCAGGTGGGGCCGCGGTCCGCAGGATCCGAACCCGGCCCGGCATGTTACCAACGCGGCGGCACCGAACCCACGGTTACGGATGCCAACCTGTTGCTGGGCCGGTTGGATCCGGATAATTTCGCTGGCGGTGAAATCCCCCTATCCCTTGCGAATTCGCGCGAGGCCGCACAGCAGAACCTGCCGGATATGTCCGTGCAGGATGCGGGGTTCGGCATCACCGAAATGGTGGATGAAAACATGGCCAATGCCGCGCGCGTGCACACGGTCGAAAATGGCCGGGATATCGAGCATTTCACCATGATCGCTTTTGGCGGTGGCGCGCCGCTTCATGCATGCCGGCTGTGCGAAAAACTCAACATAAAGGCACTCTTGGTGCCGCCGGGAGCCGGGGTTGGATCGGCCATCGGGTTTCTCAAAGCGCCGTTCAGCTACGCGGCCAGTCGCGGGCTGTTCCAGCGCCTCGCAGCGTTTGATCCAGGCGCGGTCAACGACGCCCTGCGCGACCTCGAAATTGAGGCGCGGGCGTTTGTCGATGCCGGTGCAAAAGGGGCACCAACCACCACGCGGCTGACCGCCTTCATGCGTTACGCGGGGCAGGGATGGGAAATCCCGGTTCTCCTGCCGTACCGGGATTTTGCCGCAGCCGACCAGACCGAGATCCAGACCGCCTTTGAAGCGGTCTACCGCACGCTCTTTGGCCGCACCATCGAAGGTCTGGCCGTAGAGATCACCAACTGGTCTTTGGTTGTTGCAACCGTTTTGCCGGAGGCGCGCCCTGTGACACCAAGCGCGGGATCAACACCTGTGCCTGCAATTGGCAAGCGGGATTTTTACGACGCTGCACTGCGCCACAGCGTCTCAGCCCCGGAGATCGACCGGCATGCCATGACCGCGGGCGCAATCATCGACGGGCCCGCCGTCATCATAGAACGCGAAACATCGACAATCGTGACATCCGGGTTCCGCGCCATCGGTCAATCCGACGGAAACCTGTTGTTGCTGCGCAAGGGAGAGGTCGCATGACCCCTACCGCAATCGACTACCAGATCATGTGGAACCGCCTCATTGCCGTGGTTGAAGAGCAGGCCACAACCCTGATCCGCACGGCGTTTTCCACGTCGGTGCGTGAGGCGGGTGATCTGTCAGCCGGGCTTTTTGATCAACAGGGCCGGATGATGGCCCAAGCGGTGACGGGCACGCCTGGTCATGTCAACGCCATGGCCGAGAGTGTCACCCATTTTGCCCGGGAAATCGGTGCGCAAAACACGTTCGAAGGGGATGTGTTTATCACCAATGATCCTTGGTTGGGGACGGGTCATTTGCATGACATCACCGTTGTGACGCCGGTGTTCCGCAAGACCAACCATATCGGTTACTTCGCCTGCACCGCCCATGTTGTTGACATCGGCGGGCGTGGTTTTGGACCCGATGGCAATGAGGTTTTTGAAGAGGGACTGTTGATCCCCATCACCAAATTTGCCGAGCGCGGACAGGTCTCGGACCTTTTGGTGAAAATGATCCGCGCCAATGTGCGCACACCGGATCAGACCGTGGGGGATATGTATTCACTAGCCGCGTGTAATGAGGCCGGAGAGCGTCGACTGCACGCCATGCTGGATGAGTTTTCCATCGATGACCTGCATGGCCTGTCGGATTTCATCATCGAAAGCTCACGCAAAGCCACGCATGCGGCCATCGCTACCGTGCCTTCGGGGACCTATCGCCATACGATGCAGGTCGATGGGTACGATGCGCCGGTTCATATGGAAGTGTCCCTCAGCGTTGACGGCGATAGCCTGACGGCGGATTTCACGGGCACATCTGGCATGAGCCGTTTCGGTGTCAATGTGCCCGAAGTCTACACCCGCGCCTATGCTTGCTACGGCCTGAAATGCGCCATCGCCCCCGATGTTCCCAACAACACCGGCTCGCTTGAACCCTTTGTGATCACCGCGCCCGAAGGATGCATTCTGGCGGCCAAACGACCGGCGCCTGTGTCAGTCCGGCACGTGTTGGGGCATCTGGTGCCTGATGTTGTGCTGGGCGCTTTGCATCAGGCCATGCCGGGTGTTGTGCCTGCTGAGGGGGCCAGCGCACTCTGGAATATCCAGATTTCAGCCCGTCCACTTGACCCCGATAGTGACCTGCCAAGCCGGGAGATATTGATGTTCAATTCCGGCGGAACCGGCGCGCGCCCCGGTGTGGATGGCCTCTCCGCCACGGCGTTTCCATCCGGCGTATCAACAATGAGCGTCGAGGCAACCGAACAGGTTGGTCCAATCACCGTTTGGCGCAAAGACCTGCGCGAAGGGTCTGGTGGGGCAGGAGCATTGCGCGGTGGTCTGGGGCAGGTCATCGAGATTGAGGCGCGAGAGGGTTATGAGTTTTGGTTCAACGCTATGTTTGACCGGGTCGAGAACCCGGCACGCGGTCGCGAGGGCGGCGCGCACGGTGCTGCGGGTGTGGTGGCGTTGACTGATGGCACAAGGCTCAACAGCAAGGGTCGGCAACACGTTGGGAACGGATCGCGCCTGCGATTAAGCCTGCCGGGCGGTGGGGGCTATGGTGATCCCAAGGCGCGTGACCCCGAAAAAGTCCGGCAAGATCTGGAAGACGGCTTCATCACGAAACGACAGGCCAAGGAAATTTATGGCTTTGAGAGCTGAGGAATTGAACATGTCAGACAAACCGATTGCATTGGTAACCGGCGGGGCGCAGGGCATCGGTCTCGCCTGCGGTGAAGCGCTGGCGGAAGACGGGTTTTTCGTCGTGCTGGCCGACATTAAGGAAACCGTGCATGGGGCCGCAAAAGGGATCGGCGGCGCAGGCCTGATCTGCGACATGGGTCATGTCGATGATATTGCCGCAATGTTCGACACGATTGAGGCAGATTACGGACCGGTGACTGCGCTGGTCAACAATGCGGGTATCGCAAAGCCCGGTGATTTTCTGAGCTACGAAGTTGATGCGTTCCAGAAGGTGGTTGACGTCAATCTGCGCGGGGTTTTTCTGGCCACGCAGCGTGCGGCCAAAACGATGGTTGAAAAAGGTATCGAAGGCGCGATTGTCAACATGTCTTCGATCAACGCCCAGGTCGCGATCCCGGCCATTCCGATTTACTGCGCGACCAAAGGCGGTGTCATGCAGTTGACCAAGGCGGCAGCCCTGGCGCTGGCGTCCCATAACATCCGCGTCAATGCCATCGGGCCGGGTTCGATCGATACCGAAATGATGGCAGGTGTGAACGCCAACCCCGAGGCATTTCGTGTGGCGATGTCGCGCACCCCTCTTGGTCGCTCGGGAACCGCGCGTGAAATCGGTGATGTGGCGGCCTTCCTGTGTTCAAAAAAATCGAGCTACATCACCGGTGAGACGATCTATGTCGATGGTGGTCGTCTGGGCCTCAACTACACGTGTTGACCGGTTGAACCCATGCCGCGTCACACGTGCAAACAGGCAATCCTTCCCCGCGGGCCTCTGGGGCGTTGCGTTTCATAACCCAAGCTTGTCGAGCATGCGAAGGCGCAGGATTTCCGCCTCGACCATGGTTTGGCGTGCAAAGGACAGGGGCAATGGTTTGATGGCGGTCACCGGAAAATCAAGATCATCCGCATGGGCCCCCATGGCCCATTTCGACAGCACGCGGCCCATTGCCGTGGCGATCGCAACACCGCGGCCATTGTAACCCAACCCGGCCTTAAGCCCGGGTGAGATTTCGTGCAAATGCGCATAGTGATCACGTGTCAGGGCCACAAACCCGCCCCAGGCATATTCCCAATCCACATCCGCCAATTGCGGGAAAAACTCGCGACTGACCCGTTTGAGCCGTTCGAACTGGCGGCGCGTTGACGTGTCATTGTAGGTGCCGCGTCCTCCCATCAGAAACCGGCCCTGCGCATCCAGCCTGAAATAGAGCAGCAACCGGCGAGCATCTGACAGTGCATGAAGTCCCGGCAAAATAGACGCGCGGATGTTGTCGGATAAGGGCGCCGTCGCGACCTGAACCGACCGCACTGGCAGGACGGATTTCGAAAGGGGTTTCTGAAGATCCCCGGAATAGGCGTTGGTACAGATCAATACCTGCGGCGCAGTGACCGTCCCGTCCGTGGCATGCAGGACATATCCTTTGGCGTTGCGTTCAATGGATGTCACCGGCGACTGCCCGTGCAGGATGGCGCCCAAACGCGCCGCAGCCTCTGCCAGACCAAGCGCATAGTTCAAGGGCTGAAGGTTGCCGCCACGGTAGTCCATCAACCCACCCAGATAAGCATCAGTGCCCGTCAGCCGGATCATGTCGCCCCGGTCCAACGCATCGACAGGCGCACCCAGGTCCGTCCATTCCGCCGCAAGGCCATGCAGTTTCGCGAGCGTCTTTGGGGTATGCGCGGCGCGTATCCAGCCCGGGCGCAGGGCATTGCAATCGATCTGATACTTTTCGATCAACTCGAACACCAGATCACCCGCGCGCCCGGACATGTCGATCATCCGTTGCCCTTGTGCATCGCCGAATTTTTGCCGGATGACACTGGGGGCATCGTAGAGACCGACATTGATCTGGCCGCCATTTCGACCTGACGCGCCCCAGCCGGGTTGTTCGGCTTCGAGCAGCACGGTTTTCACCCCCGCCTCGGCCAGATGAAGCGCCGCAGACAGGCCCGTGAAACCGCCGCCAATAACGGCCACATCCGCGGTTTGTGCCCCTGCCAAAGGCGCGTAGTCCGGCACGCGATTGGCGGTCGCGGTCCAAAGGGAATTGGCAATGACAGGACGTTCGTTTGGGATCATGGGTGTCGCCATTTCGCTTGTCTTGCCGGGGTTTTCGCATAAGCCTTGGCGGGGAAGACCACATAAGGATGCGCCACTTGCCATACCAATTGCTTAACCAGTTTAGCCTCAAACCCGGCTTGGACCGCGCCCGGTTTGATGCGGCATGGGCAGTCTTTGGCAACTACCTTGTTGCGCAGGATCTGGCGGTTTCCTTCAGCCCGCTTTTCAATCGCCATTCTGATACGGGATACGACACGGATGCCGACCGCCCACATGAATTGATGTCGACGATTGATTTTCGCGACAAGAACCAGGCCGATGTCGCGTGGCAGGCAATTGAAACCCGTGCCCAGCCTTTGGGGCGGTTGCATGCGGCTGTGTTTGGGCAGGTGCATGATCCGGTTTTTACCTTTTGGCAGCGCGATTAACCGAGGGCTTTTGCGATTTTTTTTGCCGTTGCGTGGCCGCTGTAATAGGCGCCGTTGACCAATGCCGACACAGGACCACCGGTTGCCTCACCCGCGAAGTAGAGCTTTTCATCCAGGGTTTCCGCCAGCTTTTCACGTGCACCAAGCGCGCCGGGTTTGACCGCGCCATAGGCCCCGAGCGTGAGCGGATTATCAGCCCAATCCGTGGCGAACCCTTTGACGAAGTGTTTGCGGGCGTCGCTGCCCACATTGCGCACCAATTGTTCGAGCGCATAATCGACCACCGCGTCTTGACCTTGACCATAAAGCTCCCAAGCGAACCTGCCGCCGATATTGCCAAAGAGGTAATCGTGCCCGCATGGCCAGGCGACAAAGTAACAGGCCCGGCCAGCTTGATCTTCGGGGATGCGGTAGGTGACCCAGTTGTTTTCGCCCAGACCCAGGCGTGCCCCGTCAAACAAGAGCGGCACTTTCATCAACAACCCCATGGGAATATTTGCTGCAGCTTCCTGCTTCCAATCGGGCAGGGCGGGTGTGAATTTGATCTTGTTGGCATTCAGCACACCGGTTGAGACGGTCAAAAGGCACGCTTTGGCGCGCAGCGTCCCGGTGTTGGTTTCGACCGAAACACCGGGGCCGGAATAATCAATGCCGGTGACGGTTGTGCCCAATGAAATCGGCAGGCCTTCCGCAAGGGTGGCGACGATACTGCCCAAGCCCTCCTTGACGATGAAGCTGGGTTGGCTTGATGCGCTGTCCCAGTAATCAGCGGTGGAGACCTGATCAAAGTCGACGCCGTAATCCATGGCGCCGGACCAGGACTGTATCGCGGCGCCGTAGGGGATATCTGGCACCACTGTTGATGCGGCCACGTCCTTGCCTGCGCTGCCCGCCCTGTTGAGCGCGCGTTCAATCGCGCCCCAGGCGCGATCATATGCGGCCCATTCCGCGTCATCAGCTCGGTTGCCCTCCAGATCAAACAGATCGGTGTCGGCGCTGGTGTGATTGACTAGCGTGAAGCCACCTTCGTTGCCGATGCGCGTGAAGGGGTTGTTGTCCGAGCCTGAAATCCACGAGCATCCGTGATCCACAGGTGCACCAAACGTCGTGCTTTCAGTATAGGCGCGCCCGCCCACGCGGTCCGCCGCCTCGACGATCACAAATGACACGCCCTTGTGTTGGAGTGTCCGGCCGGCCTGCAATCCTGCGGCCCCCGCGCCGATGATCACAACGTCCGGATCACTTGGGATATTCTGAGCAAACAGAGGCGTTGCGCTGGCCATGCTCAAACCGGCCAAGACGGCGCGGCGTCCGATATTTTGTGACATGTGATGTCCTCCGGATTTATAGCTTTGGACACACGCTCCGCGGTAGTGCGATCCTTGGTCGACGTTCTTGAAATGCGTTTCCGGGCCTCATCAAAATCGGTAGCCGCCCGGTATAGGCGATTGGATACGTGCGGTGTAGGCGGCGTCAAAGGGATGATTCGGTGTGGCACGTTCATCTCGATTTTTCCTTCCGGTCACGTTGTCTAAAAATTCACATTGTGCCTGTTTTTCATCCGTTTTTGCGGCTGCCAAGCCCGATCCGGGCAAAAACCTTGACTCGTGCTAAATGGCCAATGAATGATTGAATGGTCATTCAGTGGAATGAACGCAAGATGATAAAAAGTCAATCTGCCAAATGCGCGTCCGACGCGGTGAGGTGGATCAGAAACAAGAATGCAAACGACGTCCCGGGGCGCCGCATTTGCATCGTAAGGGAGATCAGATTGTCATGGATGTACTTGACCAACTAGGGGCTGTTCGCGAAGGGAAGCTGAGCCGACGCGCGTTTACCAAGGGGCTGATGGCGGCGGGTGTTGCGATGGCCACCGTGCCAGCCGGCACCAGAGGCGCAATGGCCGCGCCTGAAGATCAGGCCACGTATTTCACATGGGGTGGATACGACATTCCGGAGCTTTTCGGTGCGTACCAGGAAAAGCATGGCGAGCTTCCGAACTTCGCCATTTTCGGCGGCTCGGAAGAAGCGTTGACCAAGATGCGCGGCGGGTTTGTTGTGGATGTATCGCATCCTTGCAACGCCAGCATGCCGCGGTGGGTGCAGACCGGCCTGTTCCAGCCGATTGATACAACACGCCTCGGCAATTGGGGTGATGTGATCCCTGAATTGGTCGCACTGCCCGGCAATGACGCGGAAGGCGATAATGTATGGATGGTGCCCTTTGACTGGGGCCAGACCTCGATCACCTACCGGACGGACCTGTTTGAGCTCGAAGGCGAGGAAAGCTGGGACATGCTCTGGGACAAACGCTATGGTGGGCGGCTTGGCTCACTGGCGGCGGGTGCAGACGCATGGTGGTGCGGTGCGATCAAGGCCGGTGTTGCGATGGAAGATATCGCGACCGAAGACGCCTTCACAAAAATCGCGGCTGCCATGCGCGAGCAGCGTCCGTTGATCCGCGTCTACACCGACGATACGACAACGCTTGAACAGGCACTTTCCTCCGGTGAAATGGCTGCGGCGATGACCTGGAACGCCTCGGCCACCTTGCTGAAATCCGAAGGTGTACCCGTCAAATTTGCGAACCCCAAAGAGGGCGCGTTGACATGGGTTTGCGGCGTGATGGTCCACAAGGATGCACCGAATGTCGACCGCGCTTATGACGTTATCAATTCGCTTCTGAGCGTCGATACCGGCAAATTCATGATCAATGATTATGGCTACGGTCACTCCAACGCGAAATCCTTCGATAGTTTTGACGCTGAAACTCTCGCGGGCCTTGGATTGAGCAAGAACCCGACGGATGTTCTCGGCGCTGGTCACTTCCAGCTGCCGCAGACGCAGGATTGGGAAACCCGCATGAACGAGCTCTTCGAGCAAATCAAAGCCGGTTTCTGATCTCATCTGCTTCGGCCCGCCAGTGCGATGCTGGCGGGCCATTTTCTTGCGAGCGAGCGTTCCTGACACATGGCTGATACTTCCATCCCTCAGGCGAAAGCCGACCCTGCCAGTCGACCCAGTTCCAGACTGGGCGCGCTGCTGCATCGAAACGAAACCCTGCGCGGGTATCTGTTGATGTCGCCCACCGTGCTGATCATGACCATCGGCATTATTATCCCGACCACCATCCTGCTGGTCATGAGCTTCTGGACCCGCGAGGGCTTTGGGTTCGATACCACAATGACGCTCACGAATTATCAGCGGGCGTGGTCCGAGCCGATTTTCGGCGCGCTGTTGTCCCGGTCTTTCTGGATATCTGGCGTGGCGACCGTGGCGACAGTGGTGCTGTGTTACCCGATGGCCTACTTCGTCGCGTTCCATGTGCACCGCAACAAGATGATGTGGATCATCCTGATGACGCTGCCGTTCTGGACCAGCTACCTGCTGCGGGTCTTCGCATGGAAGGTGATCTTGGGCTACGAAGGGGTGATCAACTCGGGCATGATGACGCTTGGATTGATCGAAGCCCCGTTGGAATTTCTGCTCTACAGCCAGACGGCGGTGATCATCACGCTGGCCCATGCCTGGGCAGCCTTTGCGATTTTGCCGCTCTATGTGTCTCTGGAGAAAATCGACAAATCCCTGCTTGAGGCCGCAACTGATCTGGGGGATGGGCCGTTCAAACGGTTCCTGCGCATCACCTTGCCTTTGTCGATGCCGGGCGTGATTGCCGCGTCATTCCTGATCTTTATCCCGACGACCGGTGACTACATCACGCCCGCGCTTCTGGGCGGGCCCGACGGGGCGATGATCGGTAACTTCATCCAGCTTCAGTTCGGGGCAGTGAACAACTGGCCTATGGGTGCGACCCTGTCGATCGTTCTGATGCTCTGGATATCGGCCATTGCGCTGGTGTTCCTTTTCCTGACCCGCAAAGCACAGGACAAGATCGCATGAGTGGTACATATATCAAACGCCCCAACAGGCCGCTGCAGATTTATGCGGTGATCTTCCTGATCGTGCTCTACGTGCCTGTGCTGTTCATTCCGATGTTCAGCTTCAACGACTCGCTCTACGTGCGGTTTCCGCTCACTGGTTTTACCCTCAAATGGTACGGCGAGCTGTGGCTCCGCGAACCGGTGTGGCATGCGCTTTTCAACAGCATCAAAGTGGGCATCGTGGTTGCGCTGATCTCGACCCTGTTGGGAGTGATCGCCGCCCGCGCCATTACCCGTTACCGGATGCCCGGAAAAAGCGCACTCGTAACCTTCATCATGATGCCTCTGGTCATCCCGGGGATTATTTTCGGCGTGGCCTTGTTGGTGCTGATGAGCCGTCTGGGTATCCCGCTTTCGCTCTACACCGTCACATTGGGGCATTTGATCGTGTGTCTGCCATTTGCCGTCGCCACGCTGTTGCCGCGTTTTGAAGGGTTTGATCCGTCGATGGAAGAAGCCTCTGCAGATCTCGGCGAAAACGGCTGGTGGACCTTCTGGCGCGTCACCTTTCCGATGGTCTTGCCGGGCGTGGTGGCCAGCCTGCTTTTGACATTCACGATCTCGTTTGACGAGTTCATCATGGCGTTTTTTCTGACCGGCACTGACCCAACCCTGCCGATGTATATCTGGGGTCAATTGCGGTTTCCGCAGGAATTCCCGTCTGTCTTGGCACTCTCTTCGCTGATCCTTTTCATTTCATTCGCACTTGTCTTCATCGCCCAACGGATTGGGCGCGTGGGGCTGGACGATGACCTATAACCGGTGACGACACATGACCAATGCAGATGCGTTCATATCCATCCAAAACGTGAACAAGTATTTCGGGTCGTTCCAGGCCATCGACGACATTTCGATGGATATTGCCAAGGGCGAGTTCTTTTCCCTTCTGGGCGCTTCGGGGTGCGGCAAAACAACGTTGCTGCGCATGTTGGCGGGTTTCGAATCCACCTCAGACGGTGAGATTTTTATCGATGATCAACCCATGTCCGATGTTCCTCCGCACCACCGACCGGTGAACATGGTTTTCCAGAGCTATGCGATTTTTCCCCATCTCAACGTCCGCGACAACATCGCCTACGGGCTGCGCAAACAAAAACTGTCCAAGGCGCAGCGGGCGGACCTCGTGGACGAAATGCTGGAGTTGATAAAGCTGCCCGGGTTTGGGGATCGCAAGGCCACCGAATTGTCAGGCGGTCAACGCCAGCGGATTGCATTGGCGCGGGCCCTGATCCTAAAACCCAAAGTGCTTTTGCTGGATGAACCTCTGGGCGCGCTCGACAAACAGTTGCGCGATCAGATGCAGCTCGAATTGCGCGCGTTGCAGCGCCAGGTGGGCATCACCTTTGTGTTCGTCACCCACGATCAGGAGGAAGCACTGACCTTGTCTGACCGGATTGCAGTGATGTCCGGCGGCAAGGTCCTTCAGGTGGATACGCCCGAGGGCCTTTATGA
Source organism: Roseovarius sp. JB2-10 (assembly GCF_055693585.1). Classification (NCBI taxonomy): domain Bacteria; kingdom Pseudomonadati; phylum Pseudomonadota; class Alphaproteobacteria; order Rhodobacterales; family Roseobacteraceae; genus Roseovarius; species Roseovarius sp. JB2-10. The sequence continues at coordinate 2,299,584 of NZ_CM146337.1, forward strand.
GCGGCCCAAGTCACGCGAGGTTGCCAGCTTTATCGGCAACATGAACTTCTTTGATGCAACGGTGCATCGCAACGGTTCGGCGATGGGATCGGTCGAAGTTCAGGGATTAGGCACAATTCCGATGCCGATTGAGCACCTTGTCAAACCGGATCAGACCCCGGTGCAGGTGGCGTTGCGACCGGAGAAATTCACCTTGTCTCCCGACAAACCTGAAACCGGATTAAACGTGGCCGCCACGTTGAGTACATCGGCCTATCTGGGTGAGCGCAGCCATCATTATGTCACCATCGAAGGGCGCGATGAACCGGTCGCTGTTTCCTCCCCAAATCTGGGGATGGGACGTGGCGCAAACAACGGTCAAAATGGCGCCCCGGTTTGGCTCTCTTGGTCCGCCGATGCCATTGTGATTTTGGACCGGGAATAGCCACCCACCACCCGCCGCAACGCCATGTTGGATAGCAATATGAACAAAACGATCAGAAGCGAAAAATCCGGCCCCAAAACACAGCGGCGCACCGCGTCCAAGGAAGTGCGTCGTGGTCAACTGATTGATGCCACCATCAATTCCATCGCCAAGCACGGGATTGGCGGCACAACGATGCAAACTGTGACCGAGATCGCGGGCCTGTCGATCGGCATTGTGAATTTCCATTTCGAGAGCAAGAAAAAGCTTTTTGAAGAGACGCTGGTGTTTTTGGCGCGCGAACATCACGATCAATGGTTGAAAGCCTATGAAGATGCCGGGTTGAGTGCCACGACCAAGCTGCAGGCGATTGTAGATGCGCATTTCCATCGCAAAATCTGCACCCGCAAGAAACTGGCCGTTTGGTTTGCCTTTTATGGCGAGGCCGGTCGGCGTCGGGTCTATCGCAAATTGATCGAAGACATCGATGAGGAACGCTTCGACATCTGTATCGCGCTCTGCGAAGAGATCGTGTGTGAGGGCGGGTACAAAGGCATGTCGCCGCGCCAGATCGCGAATGTGCTCGAGGCGCTTTATGACGGGTTGTGGTTGGATATTCTGACCTATCCCGACAGCTATTCACGCGATTCCGCACGCGCCCATGTGCACGGGTTTTTGGCCACCGTGTTCCCGCAGCATTTCGAGATGCCTGAATTTTAACGTTTGCCTGATGGAGGCAGGACGGGCCGGGCATGCCTGTGCCGTCTCACGACCGGAGTACCCAAGATGGTCCGCGACCCGCGCTACGATATCCTGTTCGAGCCTGTTAAGATCGGGCCTGTCACCACGCGCAACCGGTTCTATCAGGTGCCGCATTGCAATGGCATGGGGCATGCGTATCCGTCGTCCATGGCAGAAATGCGGGGAGTCAAAGCCGAAGGCGGCTGGGGCGTGGTGTGCACCGAACAGGTCGAAATTCACCACTCTTCCGAACTGACCCCGATCATCGAAGGTCGTCTGTGGGACGACAGCGACATTCCCATCATGAAAAAGATGACCGACAAGATCCACGAACATGGCAGCCTTGCAGGGATAGAGCCTTGTTATGACGGCCTGCACACGGCCAACCGGTTCAGCCGCGAAATCCCGATGGCCCCGAGTGCGCGCCCGGTCAACTACATGGACCCGATCCAGTCACGGGTGATGGATATGGCGGACATACGTCAGGTCCGCCACTGGTATGTCGAGGCGGCCAAGCGGGCGCGTCGGGCCGGATTTGACGTGATCTATGTCTACGCAGGCCATGATTTGAGCGTGATCTCGCATTTTCTCTCGCGCCGCTGGAATGACCGCGGCGATGAATATGGCGGCAGTCTAGAAAATCGCGCCCGTCTTTTTCGCGAAATCCTGACCGACACCAAAGAGGCGGTGGGGGATACCTGCGCCGTTGCCGTCCGGTTTAGCGTTGATGAATTGATGGGGAATGACGGACTGACCTCTAAGGGAGAAGGCCGCGATGTCGTCGAAATGTTGGCCGATATCCCGGACCTTTGGGACGTGAATGTCAGTGACTGGGACAATGACAGCATGACTTCGCGTTTTGCCGGTGAAGGTTTTCAGGATAGCTATGTGTCCTTCGTCAAGACCGTGACCAACAAGCCCGTGGTGGGTGTGGGCCGCTACACGTCGCCCGATACGATGGTCAAGCTGATCAAATCAGGTGCGCTCGATTTGATAGGCGCCGCGCGGCCTTCGATTGCTGATCCCTTCCTGCCCAAGAAGATCGAGGAAGGGCGCGTGGAAGACATTCGCGAATGCATCGGCTGCAATATCTGTGTGTCGGCGGATTTCACGTCTGTGCCGATGCGCTGCACGCAAAACCCAACCGTGGGTGAGGAATGGCGGCGCGGCTGGCATCCGGAACGGATTGCCCAGAAACATGCGGATGAAAGCGTGTTGATCGTGGGGGCCGGTCCTTCAGGCCTAGAAGCGGCGCGGGCGCTGGGTGAGCGCGGCTATGCGGTGACACTGGCCGAGGGGTCAGATGTGCTCGGAGGGCGGGTGGTGTCCGATAGCCGCTTGCCCGGATTGACCGAATGGAAACGCGTTGCCGATTACCGCGCCTACCAGATCAGCCAGATGGCAAATGTGGCCACCTATCTGGACAGCCGGTTGAGCGCAGAACAAGTGCTAGAATTCGAGGCGGATCACGTGGTGATCGCGACCGGAGCAACCTGGTGTGACACAGGCATTGGCCGGGCGCATCACAAACCAATTCCGCGCGACAACGGCGCACGTATCATCGTGCCGGATGCGCTCGGGTCCGGCCCGGCGATCAATGGACCCGTGGTGATCTTTGACGATGATCACTTTTACATGGGCGGGCTCATGGCGGAACTGTTGCGCGCAGAGGGGCATGCGGTGACGTTTGTGACGCCAGCCGCAGATGTCTCGCACTGGACGCATAATACGTTGGAACAGGCACGCATTCAGACCCGTCTGATTGAGATGGACGTGGAGATCATTCCGCTGCACACGGTGACCCATATCGGCGTCGATAACGTAACGCTGGCCTGCGTCTACACCGACAGGACGCGCAAAATTGCCTGTGGAACGTTCCTGCCCGTCACCATGCGGCGGCCGGTAGATCAATTGTATCACGATCTGGTGGCGCATCCGGAGACAGGCGACGGTGGCCCCAAAAGCATTACCCGAATTGGCGATTGCCTGGCACCCGGCACGATCGCGGCGGCGGTTTATGCGGGCCATCGCTATGCCCGCGAGTTGGGGGAGGCGCGCAACGATCCCGATGTTGTGCCGTTCCGTCGTGAACTACCAAATCTGGCCGCCGAATAGGCCCCAAGGAGACAGGCCATGACCCGCGACCCTCGCTACGATATCCTGTTTGAGCCGGTAAAGATTGGCCCCGTGACCGCCAAAAACCGGTTCTATCAGGTACCGCATTGTACCGGGATGGGCCATATCAGGCCCCGGACGCTGGCCGCGATGCGGGGCGTTAAAGCCGAGGGCGGGTGGGGCGTGGTCTGCACGGAATACAACTCCATTCACCCAACCTCCGATGATCTGCCCCATCCATCGGCGTCGCTGTGGGATGACAGCGATGTGCGCGCACACAGCCTGATGACCGACGCGGTGCACGCGCATGGCGCGCTGGCCGGGGCAGAGCTGTGGTATGGTGGGGCGCGGTCGGCAAATCTGCTTACAAGATTACCGTCAATGGACATCTCCAGCATGCCAAATCTGGCGGGTCACCCATTTCAGACCCGGGCCATGGACAAAAGCGATATTCGCACGCTGCGGCATTGGCATCGGCGCGGGGCCCTGCGCGCCCGCGAGGCCGGGTTCGACGTGGTCTATGTCTATGCCACACATGGCTATCTGCTCTCGAACTTCCTCAATCCGCGGATCAATGCGCGTACCGATGAATATGGCGGCAGCCTTGAAAACCGCGTCCGGCTGGTGCGCGAACTGATCGAAGAAACCAAGGACGCGGTCGGCGATCGGTGCGCGGTTGCGGTCCGGTTTTCGGCCGATGAAGAGATTGGCGAAGATGGGCATCCGATCCCCGGCGAGCGGCGCGATATGCTGGAAATGCTCGCCGATCTGCCGGATCTCTGGGACATCAACATCGCAGATTACTCGTTGGAAATGGGCGTATCACGCTTCGTCAAGGAAGGCGCGTTGGAGCCCTATATGGCATGGGTGAAATCAGTCACGTCCAAACCGGTTGTGACCGTCGGGCGTTTTACATCACCGGACACGATGGTCAGTCAGGTCAAACGCGGGATCACGGATTTTATCGGCGCGGCACGCCCGTCGATCGCGGATCCGTTCCTGCCCAAAAAGATCGAAAAGGGCGCGATTTCCTCGATCCGCGAATGCATTGGCTGCAACGTTTGCTATTCGGGCGACAGTATCGGGGTGCCAATACGGTGCACGCAAAACCCGACAATGGGCGAAGAATGGCGCCGCGGGTGGCATCCCGAAGGGATCACGCCAAAGGCATCAAATGCACGCGTATTGATCGTGGGGGCAGGGCCCACGGGTCTGGAAGCAGCACGGGCCTTGGGCGCGCGCGGGTATGACGTCATGCTCGCCGAGGCCACGCGGGATCTGGGCGGGCGCGTCACAAAAGAGGCAAGCCTACCGGGCATGAGCGAATACATCCGTGTGCGTGACTACCGGGTGCAGCAGTTGAGCGAGATGCCCAATGTCGAGGTGTTCCGCGAAAGCAACATGAGTGCGCAAGATGTCATCGCCGTCGGCGCGGATCACGTGGCACTTGCAACGGGTGCGCATTGGCGCGCGGAGATCTTCAACGGTGAGGTATTTGCCCCCGTGGCCACCGGCGATGCGTCCACGCATGTCTTTACGCCGGATGACATCATGGCCGGTCACCTCCCGGACGGTCCGACGCTGATCTATGACGGAGACGGCTACTACATGGGCAGCGTGATGGCCGAGGTGGTGCGTGCCGCCGGGCAGGCCGTGACCTACTGCACGCCTTCCGACAGCGTGTCGTCCTGGGCGGGCAAGACATCGGAACGTTGGCGTGTCCGCTCGCACATGATGCGGCAGGGCGTTCAGATTGAAACCGCCCAGATTTTGACGGGCTTTGATGGCGCGCAGGCCAAATTGGAATGTGCGTATAGCGGTGCGGTGAAATCGTTGCCGGTCGAAAACATCGTGATGGTCAGCGGCCGACGGCCAAACGATGCGCTTTACCATGCGCTGCGCGGGAATGCAGAACCTGCTGATTTGCCCTTCACGCTGACCCGGGTCGGGGATTGCGACGCGCCGGCTATTATCGCGGCTGCGGTCTATGCCGGACATCGCTACGCGCAAGAGCTGGATGCGGAGATTGATCACGATGTGCCGCTGCGCCACGACCGCATCGATGTGGGGCTGGACGACGCGGCACCGGCCCAGTGGAAGTGAGGAACGCAGATGCCTGCAGATAAAATTTATCTTGAAACGTTGCTTCTCTACTATGAAGAAGAGGTCGAGGGCGAGGCCTATTTCGAAGTCATGGCCGAGGCGTTTGATGCACCTGAACACAAAGAAAAGCTGCGCCTTCTGGCCGATGTCGAACGGCATGCGGCCCAAAGTGTCGAGCCGCTTTTGGCGAAATACGGGCTGCAATCGCGCCCACGTGCAGAACTGCGCGCATTGGGGAAGGCCGAGGCGAAGGCGACCAAACCGGATTGGGCGGCACTTATTGGAGGGATGAGGGCGTCTTATCCCGGCTACCTCGTGTCCTTCGAGAAGCTTGAGGCAATGGCCCCGGCCGCAGATCGCGCGCGCCTGTCTTTCCTGACCGAACATGAGAACGCGGCGCTTGCGTTTTTGGCGGCAGAGGCGCGCGACCCGCTGACCAGCACAGCCCCATTGCAAAAATATCTGGCAACCGACCCGGCGGTCTGGGTTGCGCGGGTGGCCTGAAATGCGCCATGCCGGTCTGATGCTGTCTTTTGTCCTGTGGTCATCGGTGGCTTGGGCGCAGGAGGTGTCTGATACGGCGCTCGACCCGACGCCTGATGCGGAAACGCTAAACACTAATGAACCAAGCGCTGATCAAGCTTACGAATGCCAAAGCTGTACCGCGCGGCACAAAAGCCTGCAGAAGTTGCAGCAGGCACGAACCGGTCCTGATACGTCCACCGACACCGGCGATGACACCAACTGAAATCGGCACGGGCACATGGGCAAAGCGGCAACAGTTTGCATGTCCAAATTCAGGGGCCTGACATTTCGCAAATTGTTTGGTATGTCTGCTGCGACTCATGAAGGAGAGATGTCGATGAGAATGATCAGGATCCCGCGCCAGAGCTGACAAGCCGGTCCTGAAAGGGTGGCTTGCGCTACCCCAAACTCACATCGTCATTTACCTGCGCCCGTTGGAGGGCATCATGTTTCGAAAATTCGAGAATATCGTTGATCCATTCGCACCCGTTCCCCGTGGAACGCCGCCGCTGGCCCTTGGGGCCTACCTTCGGTCGCAAATGCGCCCGTTCAAGAAGTGGTTGCCCAGTATTTTCATCGTCGGCCTTGTTGTCGCGTTCATGGAAATCTGGCTGATCTTCTACGCGGGCCGTCTGATTGATCTCATGTCCGAGGCCGGACCCGGCCAATTCTGGGCCACCCACAAAGTGGAAGTCATCGCCGCAGCGCTCTTTATCCTGCTGCTCCGGCCCTGTCTCTTTGCGCTGAACCATCTGCTCTTGGGGCAGGCCATGGCGTCGAACCTTCAGGAACAGGCCAGATGGCGCGCCCATACGCATTTGTTGGGGCAATCCTCCGGGTTCTTCCAGAACGACTTTGCCGGTCGGTTGGCCAACCGCGTAATGCAGGTGGGTCCGGCGGTCGAAGACAGTGCTTATCTGGCGCTGGAAGGCATCTGGTTTTCGCTGACATACATCGTCGGCGCTATCCTGATCCTTGGTGATGTCGATATCCGGCTGGCCATTCCGGTGGCGCTCTGGCTGGTGGTCTACGTGCTCTTTGTACGCAAAATCGCGCTCCGCGTGGCGAAGGCGTCCGAAAAATGGTCGGACGCCCGATCGCTGGTGACCGGCCGCGTGGTAGATGCCTATGCCAATATCGAGACGGTCAAGCTTTTCTCCCATGGCGACCGTGAAGAGGCCTATGCCCTGTCGGCCATGCGGCGTCTGCGTTTGCGGTTCCAGCGGTTCATGCGACTGATGACCGAAATGGAGTTTGGCCTGAACCTGATCAATGGCTTGCTGATGGTCGGCGTTGTGGCGCCCGCGATCTGGCTGTGGAGCACAGGGGGTGTCACCCTTGGGCAAGTTGCAGCGGCGTCTGCACTCACAATCCGGCTCAATGGCATGAGCGGATGGATTGTCTGGGTAACCATTCAGCTTTTTGAAAACGCGGGCACCATACGCGAAAGCCTGCGGTCGATCGCCAAACCGCAAGTCGTTCTGGATGCCCCGGATGCGGCACCTTTGGTTGTGACCCGTGGTGAGATCAAGTTCGAGGATCTGAGCCACCACTATGGCAAGGACAAGGGTGGGTTAAGCCATGTCGATCTGACCATTCCTGCCGGGCAACGGGTGGGTCTGGTGGGGCGTTCCGGAGCCGGAAAATCAAGTCTTGTCAATCTGTTGCTGCGCTTTCGTGATGCGGAACAGGGCCGTATCCTGATTGATGGTCAATCCATCGCGGAGGTCACCCAAGACAGCCTGCGCCGCGAAATCGGGATGGTTACGCAAGACAGCTCCCTGTTGCACCGTTCGGTGCGTGCCAACATTCTTTATGGCAAGCCGGAGGCTACGGAGGACCAGATGATCGCGGCGGCAAAACGGGCCGAAGCACACGATTTCATTCAGGATCTGTGTGATCCGGAAGGACGTGTCGGCTATGCCGCGCAGGTCGGTGAGCGCGGCGTGAAGCTGTCCGGTGGTCAGCGGCAGCGCATCGCAATCAGCCGGGTTGTTTTGAAGGACGCGCCCATTTTGGTGTTGGACGAGGCGACATCCGCCTTGGACAGCGAGGTCGAAGCCGAAATCCAGAAGGCCCTTTATGGCATCATGCAGGGCAAGACCGTGATTGCGATTGCGCACCGTTTGTCGACGATTTCGCAGATGGATCGGATCGTGGTTCTGGATGAAGGCCACGTGGTGCAGGATGGCGCACCGTCCGACTTGTTGAAGCAGGATGGCATCTACGCGGACCTTTGGGCGCGGCAATCGGGCGGGTTCATCGCCAGCGGAGACTGAAGCCACATCGACCACGCGCGTGATCGCGTGGCCATGCAAAGAGAGCGGTGCGGGGGGAAACCTCCGTACCGTTTGCGTTTGGAAGGCGCGAACGTGCGAGTTCCGTCAAGTTAACAATAGAGTTCTTGACAAACCTGACTTAATCACTCAACAATAAATCAAGCCATCCTGTTACGACCGGACAAGCCAGCATTTCAATATCCCTGGAACTGGAGTGGCTCATGCAAAACCAAGCCCCAGACCCAATCAGCACACGTGCCTTCAACAGCAGCCGAATAGATTTGATCTGTTCGGCCTTCGAAACCGGCAGCTTGTCGTTTTTCAACCTCGAGCACTGCCTTGACGCAATCGAGAAAGACGAATGGAAGGGGATATGGTGGTGAGTGTGATCGAACAAAGTACAAAACGGCTTGAACATTCTGTTCCTGTCTATGATGCGATGGACCTGACCCAGAATGAGGGGGTGGCGCATATCCAATTGAATGACCAGCTCTACACCCTGCGCATCACCCGTGCGGGCAAGTTGATTTTGACCAAATGAGCACGCCAACGCCGTTTCGGGGCGGAGCCCCGGTGGGCCATGTGGGTGATCTTGGACCGGTGGAGGCGGGTGCCATCCTCTATATGCGCCTATGGAGTAATGGCGCCGAAGCGCAGGCGCAGGTCTGGAATGACTTTGCCACAGCGCTTGGCCCGGTGCAGGGGCGCAAGGCGTTGAAATCGTTTGAAACGCTTTGCCGTCTCTGCACCCACCATGCCCGCCGTCCGATGATGCGACACAGCGTTGGCTGCTCTTGTGTTGGGGCGGACGAATCCTGCTTTGCCAATTTCATCGGCTATGCCAGCGAGGGCGAACGGGAGGACGCGTTCTTGATCGCCACCAACATGGTGCGTCCGGATGTTGCGATCACGCTGGTGGAATTGGCGCAGGATGTGGGTGTTGCGCTCAAACGCATGGCTGTCATGGCGCAGCGCCCTGTTGGCCCCACACCGGACGTCAATATCCAACTGCACTAGGCCCAGGCACCGAACGGGACAATCCACAAAAAAGGGGCCGGAAATCCGGCCCCTTTTGCTATGTCTGATCGTGGAAGGATCAGGCGAACGACCAGCGCTCCGCCCAACGTTCCCCGTCCATATCCCAGTTCGAGCCCAGGCTGTCGGAGATCTTGACCTTGTTCGATGTTGCAAAGACGTAGTTTGCAAACATCGGGATGATCACACCACCCTGGTTCGAGACAATGTCCTGCATTTCGTAGTACATCGCCTGACGCTTGGCTGCGTCCAGTTCGGCGCGGGCTTCGACCATCAGGGCCTCGAACTTGTCGTGGCACCAGAAGCTGTCGTTCCAGGCCGCACCACACGAGTAGGCGGTTGCGAACATCTGATCCTGAACCGGACGACCCGACCAGTACACGGCCGAGAATGGTTTCTTCATCCAGACGTCTGACCAGTAGCCATCGTTCGGCTCACGCACGACCTTGAGGTCGATACCCGCGGCCTTGGCCGAGTTCTGGTACAGAACGCCCGCGTCCACGGCACCGGCAAACGCGGCATCCGCAGCCGAGAGGCTGACTTCAAGACTGTCCAGACCGGCTTCCTTCAGGAAGAACTTGGCCTTGTCCGGATCATATGTCTTCTGCTCCAGATCCTTGTTGAAATACTGCTGACCCTGGCCAACCGGCACGTCGTTCCCGACCGAACCGTAACCGAACAGGATCTTCTCAACCATTTCCTCGCGGTTGATGGCGTATTTCAGTGCCTGACGTACGTTGTTGTCGTCAAACGGGGCCTGGTTTGTGGACATCGCGAAGGTGAAGTGCTGTGTGCCTGCCACCGAGTTGATGTTGATATTGGCGTTGCGGCCCAGCAGACCCACTGTTTTCAGGTCCAGACGGTCGATCACGTCAACGTCGCCGGAAACCAGCGCGGTTGTGCGGGCATTCTGGTCCACCAGCGCCAGCATTTCGATGCTGTCGAAGAAGCCCACATCGTCACGCCAATGGTTCGGGTTGCGCTCCATTGTGACCGATACGCCGAAGTTCTTGGACTTCAGGATGTAGCTGCCGCAGCCATCGCCGGATTCCCAATCAATGCTGTCATCTTTGGCCGGATGGATTGTCAGGTGATAATCGCTGAGGATGAAGGGGAAGTCCGCGTTGCCGCCGGAGAGTTCAAACACAACCGTGTCGCCTTCGATGCCGATGTTTTCAACCGGAGCCACCAGTGGGCCCGCAGCCGAGGTTGAATCTTCGCCCCGGTGGAAGTTGATCGAGGCGGCGACGTCTTCCGGTGTCAGGTCTTTGCCGGAGTGGAATTTCACACCCTGGCGGATTTTGAAGCGCCATGTCTTGGCGTCTGGCGTGGCTTCCCAGCTTTCAGCCAGTTCCGGCGCGAGCGAGCCATCTGCCTTCACCTCGGTCAAACGACCGTGGATGGCAAACGCCATACCGATGGTGAAGCCGTTTTCCCATGTGCCGGGGTTCAGCGTGTCGGTTGTCTGGCCGTGGCCTTTACCGACGCGCAGGTGACCACCGCGCTTTGGGGCAGCAAGTGCGCCGCTGAGCGGCAGAGATGCCGCAACGGCGGTCGCTGCTGTAGTTTGTAGGAAACGGCGCCGATTCAGGCCGCCATTGTTGATAAGTGTCATACGTTTTCTCCCTGGTAGTTTGGTGTTCTTGGGGTTCTGCCACGGCGGATTGGCGTGGTCAGACCTTCTGTTACTTTCGTCGATCGTAGCAGCGTGTCTGCGGAAACTTGCGTCACAGAAGCGGTTGTTTTCGTCATATTTGGAGTAAAGCCCCTAACACGTTCCACGTCGATTGAACGGCCAAAGCTTAGGCCGATGCGCAAACTATGTGCAAGGTCAATGTAACATGACGGCAAAGAGACGGCGAACAAACAGCGCTCACTTTTTATTGATTGACGAGTCAATTAAACACGCATACGACGGTTTGGCAATTCAAAAAACGGGGGTTTTCAGTGCCAAAAGTGGGGATGGAACCGATACGCCGTTCGGCCTTGGTCGAGGCCACGATCCATGAAATCGGTGCGCAGGGCACGCTGGATGTCACCGTAAGCCAGATTGCCAAACGGGCGGGGATGTCCAGCGCGCTGGCGCATCATTATTTTGGCTCCAAGGAACAGATTTTTGCCGCCGCGATGCGCCACATCCTGACGCTTTTTGGTGCCGAGGTACGGGGCGCGATGCTGATGGCCAAGACGCCGCGTGACAGGATCGAGGCGATCATCCGTGCCAGTTTTGCACCGGCGCAGTTTCGCCCTGAATTCGTATCAGCCTGGCTGAACTTCTACGTTCAGGCGCAAAAGTCGGACGAGGCGCGGCGCTTGCTGCACATTTATCAGCGGCGTTTGCGCTCGAACCTGCACCATGCGTTTCGCCAGATTGCCGGTGCGGATGCGCGCATGCTGACGCGCGGATTGGCGGCCATGATCGACGGGCTCTACATCCGTCAGGCGCTGCGCGAGGACCCGATGTCGCGGGCGGCGGCGATCGACGTCTTGCTGCATTACCTCGACACCAGCCTGGCCGAAGGAGCACGTGAATGAGCGCGCCTAACATTATGATTTTTATGGTGGATCAGCTGAATGGCACGCTCTTTCCGGATGGCCCCGCTGATTGGTTGCATGCGCCCAATCTGAAAAAACTGGCGGCCCGGTCAACGCGCTTTGCCAATGCCTATACCGCGTCGCCGCTCTGCGCGCCCGGACGGGCCAGTTTCATGTCGGGTCTTTTGCCATCGCGCAGCCGGGTTTATGACAATGCGGCCGAATTTGCCGCCGACATCCCCACCTATGCCCATCACCTGCGCCGCGCCGGGTATCAGACGTGCCTTTCGGGCAAGATGCATTTTGTTGGCCCCGATCAGATGCACGGGTTCGAGGAGCGCCTGACCACCGATATCTACCCCGCCGATTTCGGCTGGACGCCGGATTACCGCAAACCCGGAGAGCGAATTGACTGGTGGTATCACAATATGGGCTCAGTCACCGGCGCGGGCGTGGCCGAGATTTCCAACCAGATGGAATATGACGATGAGGTCGCCTACAACGCGACCCGCAAGGTCTATGATCTGGCGCGCGGTCACGATGACCGGCCCTGGTGCCTGACGGTCAGCTTCACCCATCCGCATGACCCCTACGTGGCGCGCAAGAAATACTGGGATCTCTACGAGGATTGCGAGCATCTGCTGCCAGAGGTTCGGGCGATGGACTACGCCGATCACGACCCCCACGCGCAGCGGATTTTTGATGCCAATGATTGGCGGTCCTTTGACATCACCGAAGAGGACATCCGCAAATCCCGCCGGGCCTATTTCGCCAATATCTCGTACCTCGATGACAAGATCGGCGAAGTGATGGAGGCGCTGGAGACCACCCGGCAAGAGGCAGTGATCCTCTTTGTCAGCGACCATGGTGACATGCTGGGCGAGCGGGGCCTCTGGTTCAAAATGTGTTTCTATGACGGCTCGGCCCGTGTCCCGTTGATGGTGTCGGCGCCGGGCATGGAGCCAGGCCGGATCGACGCGCCGGTCAGTACGATCGACGTCTGCCCGACACTGTGTGAGCTGGCCGGTGTCAGCATGGAAGAGGTCGCACCCTGGACCGAAGGCCAGAGCCTTGTGCCACTGGGGCAGGGGCAGGAGCGTGATGCGCCGGTGGCGATGGAGTATGCGGCGGAGGCGTCTTACGCACCGCTGGTGTCGCTGCGCTATGGCAAGTGGAAGTTCAATCGCTGCGCGCTGGATCCGGATCAACTTTTCGACATGGAGGCGGACCCGCATGAGCTGACCAATCTGGCGGGTGACCCGGCACATGCGGGCACCCTGGCGCAATTGCAGGCCAAGGCCGAGGCGCGGTGGGACCTTGAGGCGTTTGATGCGCAGGTGCGCGAAAGCCAGGCGCGGCGATGGGTGGTCTATGAGGCGCTCAGAAAGGGTGGCTATTACCCCTGGGATTATCAGCCGCTGCAAAAAGCCTCCGAGCGCTACATGCGCAACCACATGGACCTTAACGTCGTTGAAGAAAACGCTCGGTTCCCGAGGGGCGAATGATGCTGACGGTACTGGGGCGGGCAACATCGTCAAATGTGCAGGCCTTGCTCTGGGGGCTGGAAGAGCTTGGTTTGAGCTACGAACGGCAGGACTACGGTGAGAATTACGGCGGCCTCGACACGCCGGAGTTCCGCGCGATGAACCCGCATGGCAAAATACCGGTTCTCAAGGTGGGGGAGCAGGCGCTTTTTGAGACGCCCGCGATACTGCGCTATCTGACTGAGGTCCATGGCGGTGAGGCGTTCTGGCCGCGCGATCCACTGGCGCGCGCCGAGGTCGACATGTGGGCGGAATGGGCCAAGCACGATGTGGCCGAAGCCTTTACCGGGCCAGTATTCTGGCGCGTTGTGCGTACGCCGAAGGCCCGATGGGACTTACCCGCAATTGGAACGGCAGTTGAGGACTTGGAACGTCAGTTGGAGATTGCCGAAGCGCGATTGGCGACACAGTCTTACCTTTGTGGCGATGCCCTGAGCCTTGCGGATATCCAGTTCGGGCATGTGCTCTACCGGTATTTCGATATTGAGATTGAACGGCGCGAATTTCCGGCTGTGCGTGCGTATTACCAACGTTTGACGGCCAGGCCCGCCTATCAATCGACGGTGATGATTTCCTATGAGGTGCTGCGTGACACGGTTTGATCTGACACCTCAACGGCGGGACCGTCGCATTGGCACGCCGCCCACCCACCCACCCCGTCGCGCCAATGCGACGCCTCAACTGATCCGGGGGTTCCATGGAAGCTGACTATGTAATCGTGGGCGCCGGAAGCGCCGGGTGCGCCATGGCCTATCGCCTGGCTGAGGCAGGCAAATCCGTGTTGGTGATCGAACATGGTGGTTCGGACATCGGGCCATTCATCCAGATGCCCGGTGCGCTCAGCTATCCGATGAACATGAAGATGTATGATTGGGGGTTCCAGAGCGAGCCCGAGCCGCATCTCAATAATCGCCGTTTGGCCTGTCCGCGGGGCAAGGTGATCGGCGGCTCGTCCAGCATCAATGGCATGGTCTATGTGCGCGGCCACGCCCGTGATTACGATCATTGGCGCGATCATGGTGCGGACGGATGGGGTTATGCCGATGTACTGCCCTATTTCAAACGGATGGAGGGCTGGGACGATGCCGGCCATGGCGGCGATCCGGCATGGCGCGGCAGCAACGGACCCTTGAGCATCACGCGCGGTACGATGGAAAACCCACTGACCCGCGCCTTTGTTACCGCTGGCGGGCAGGCCGGGTATGAGCTGACCGATGATTACAATGGTCAGAAGCAGGAGGGGTTTGGCCCCTTTGAAATGACCGTGAAGAACGGGCAACGCTGGTCAGCGGCCAATGCCTACCTCAAACCGGCGCTCAAGCGTGAGAATTGCGATATCCTGCGCGGCCTTGTGCACCGCGTGGTGATGGAAGACGGCCGCGCCGTTGGGGTCGAAGCCACGGTCAAAGGGCAGAAATCCGTGATCCGGGCGCGGGCGGAGGTGATCATCGCGGCATCCGCCATCAACTCGCCAAAAATCCTAATGCTTTCGGGGATCGGTCCCGGCGCGCATCTGACGGAGCATGGCATCGACGTGGTGGCGGACAGGCCGGGAGTGGGGGGCAACCTGCAGGACCACCTGGAGCTTTACATCCAGATGGCCGCAAGCCAGCCCGTCAGCCTCTATAAATACTGGAACCTTGCGGGTAAGGCCTATGTGGGTGCGCGTTGGCTGATGGGTTTTGGTGGACCGGGGGCCAGCAACCAGTTTGAAAGTTGCGGATTTATCCGCTCCGACAAGGGGGTGGATTACCCCGATGTGCAGTTCCATTTCCTGCCCATTGCCGTGCGTTATGACGGCAAGGCGGCGGCCGAGGGACATGGCTATCAGGCCCATGTCGGCCCAATGCGCAGCAAGTCGCGCGGGGCGATCACCCTGCGCAGTTCGGACCCGATGGCGGATCCGGTGATCCGCTTCAACTACATGAGTGACGAAAGCGATTGGGTTGATTTCCGCAAGTGTATCCGGCTGACGCGGGAAATTTTCGCGCAGGACGCTTTCAAACCCTTCGCCAAACACGAAATCCAGCCCGGTGCAGACGTGCAATTGGATGACCAACTGGATGATTTCATCCGCGAACATGCCGAAAGCGCCTATCACCCTTGTGGGACGTGCAAGATGGGTGCCGCGAACGATCCCGACGCGGTGGTGGACCCGCAGGGGCGCGTCATTGGCGTGGACGGGCTGCGTGTGGCCGATAGCAGCATTTTCCCGCAGATCACCAATGGCAATCTGAACGGCCCGTCGATCATGGTCGGCGAAAAGATGGCGGATCATGTTCTGGCGCGTGATCCCTTGCCGCTGGACAATTCGGAGCCTTGGATCAACCCGCGGTGGGAAACGTCACAGCGTTAACCTTTTTGGCCGCAGCCGCTTGATTTTGGCGCCATCACCGCCGATATAGGGCGCGTGTTAAGAATTTGTTCACTTTTTGTCCTGCTCGTACTGGCCGTTCCGGCACAGGCGTCGGTCGAGGGCGCAATCCGCGTGATTGACGGTGATACGCTGGATGTGGGCGGCGTGCGTGTGCGGTTACACGGCATTGATGCGCCCGAATCCAGCCAGACCTGTACACAAACCGATGGCACGTCATGGCAATGCGGCGCGTGGGTCAGCCGCGAGGTGCGGGCGCGTTATCAGGGCGCGCAGGCGGCGTGCGCACCGGTCGAAACGGATCGCTACAACCGGATCGTTGCGGTATGCCGGGTTAGCGGGCAGGACATGGCGCGCACCCTTGTGCGGGAAGGAATGGCCGTTGCGTTTCGGAAGTATTCCAGCGCCTATATCAAGGAAGAAGAACGCGCCGCACGGGCGGGTATTGGCCTGCATGCGGGTGTGTTTCAACGACCCACAGCGTTTCGCAAGGCACAGCGGTCTGAAGGCGCGACACCTACGGGTGAGTGCCGGATCAAAGGCAACATATCAAGCAAGGGCACCCGTATTTTTCACAGCCCCGGCCAGCGGTTTTACGACGCCACGACGATCCGAACTGACAAAGGCGAGCGATGGTTTTGTACCGAGGCAGACGCGCGGCGAGCAGGGTGGCGCAAAGCCCGGCAGTGATGCGGTTCTGCTATCCAACGGTGTAGGGCAATACGCCGCGCTCATCGGGTGTGATCGACAGGCGGCGTTCCAGCGGCGGTACCGAACGTTGGTGACAGTTGGTGCGCTCACAGATGCGGCAGGAAATACCAATGGGTTCAAACGCACGGGCCTTCGAGAGGTCCAGATTGTCGGCATAGACCAACGCCTCCGCATGTTTGACCTCGCAGCCCAGGGCAATGGCAAAGCGGCGCACCGGCGCACCGTAGGAGCCCCCGGATTTTGACACATCCCGTGCCAGGCTGATGTAGCGGACGCCATCCGGCGTTTCGGCCAATTGACGCAGAAACTGTCCGGGAATTTCAAACGCACGGTGCACGTTCCACAAAGGGCAGGCCCCGCCAAACCGGGCAAATTGCAACCGCGTTGCCGAATGGCGTTTGGTGATCGTGCCTGCCTGATCCACCCGTACAAAAAAGAACGGAACACCCTTGGCGCCGGGACGCTGCAGCGTGGACAGCCTGTGGGCGACCTGTTCAATGGACGCGCCAAACTGATTGGCCAGCACCTCAAGGTCATGACGGGTTATTTTGGCCGCCTCCAGAAACCGCCGATAGGGCATCAGCGCGGCCCCGGCGAAGTAGTTCGCGAGACCGATTTTCGCGATGGAGCGCGCGGCGTCGGACTGGAAATTGGCCAAATTAAGCGTGGCTTCAAGCAGTTTGTCCTGCGTCAGCAAAGCGACCTGTAAAAGGATCTGAAAAAGGCGTGTTTCAGGTGCCGCGCGGGAGGAAATATAAAGCGTGCCTGACGCGCGGTCGAAGGCCCGCAATTGATCGGTGTCCGCATCTTCGAGCCTGACGCCCAGGGCGGAGAGCCGTTCGGTCGCGATTTCGAAAATGCTGCGCTGTGTATCGCCGGGCTGGGCGAAATGTTCTGCGGCGCGGTCCACGGCATCGATGTAATTGTCGCAATAGTGAAAGAAATCACGCACCTCATCCCAGGGGCTCGTTTGAGTGCGACTGTCCTCACGCCCCAACGCCTCGTCCAGCGAGGCGAGACGTTCATGGGTTTGCCGATACGCACTATGGAGTTCCAGAAAAGCCCGCGCCAAGGCCGGAGCGTTCGACGCTGTTAGTCGTAAATCCGCCAGCGGCGGGGCGGTGTCACCAAAGACCGGATCGGCCAGTGCTTCGCGCATATCGCTCACCATCCGTTCCGCATCCCCGGTGCTGAGTTCGGTCACGTCAAAGCCGAATTCCTGCGCCAGTGCCAAAACGACCGTTGTGCTGACCGGACGATTATTGTTTTCCATCTGGTTCAGGTAGGGCAGGGAAACCCCTAATTTTGCAGCGAAATCCTTTTGTGTCAGGGCAAGGCGCTGGCGGGTTTCACGCAGTTTCGCCCCGGCGTAGAGTTTTTGAGTTGGCATGAGGTGGCCCAAAGCTTTGCAAATTTGCGGATGTCGCAGAATAGGTTTGCAAACCCCGCTGTGCAACCCCTAGACCTGTTCCAATGCCCTTTCGCGGCGGATCACCAGCAGGATCGCAACGATGCCCAGAAGCCCGGTGCTGAGCATGATCCACAGCAGGGGAAAGGCACCGGTTTCCGGGGTCAGCAGCGCGCCCGCCAGCGCCGACAGCGCGGCACCCAGGCCGATCATCAGTGCGCCAGCCAGACCACTGGCTGTACCCGCCAGATGCGGGCGTACCGATAGTGCGCCCGCGGTGGCATTGGGGATGGCCATCCCGTTGCCCAAGCCCATCAGGGTCATCAGGCCAAAAAAGCTGAGCGGGGTGCCAAGATCGGCGTAGAAAAGCGACAGATTGATGGCAATGCCCAAGGCATTGATCACGGTGCCCCAGAACACCATCCGGTTGATGCCCACGCGCACGGAGAAGCGACCGGACAGGAAATTGCCGGTGAAATAGCCGATGGCGGGGGCGCCGAAATAGAACCCGAGCTGCGCCGGGGTAAGGCCAAAGACCTGATCCCCGACAAAGGGCGCGCCGCCCAGATAGGCAAAGAAGGAGCCTGACGACAGGCCTGATGCCAATGCGTAGCCCCAAAACCGGGGTGAGGCGAAAAGTGCGGGGTATTCGCGGATCTGGTCGCGCAATGAACGGCCGGATAGTGGTGCGGTTTCCCCCAGATCGGCCCATGTCAACCAAAGCACAAGGCTGCCCAGCAACATCAGAAGCCAGAAATTGGCCTGCCAGCCAAATTGGGCGTCCAAAAGCCCGCCAATGGCCGGTCCGATCATCGGGACAACAGCCATGCCCATGGTCACATATCCGATCATGCTGGCGGCCTGCGCATCTGGCACGATATCACGAACGATGGCACGGCTCAGGACCATGGCCACGACGATGGTGGCCTGCATCATGCGAAAGGTGAGAAAGACATAGACATTGGTGGCGAAAACACAGCCCACGGTGGCCAGCAGGAAAAGCACCATGCCCCATAGAATTATCGGCCTGCGCCCCCATTGGTCAGAAAGCGGGCCGACCACCAGCTGCAATACTGCGTTGACCGCCAGATACAGCGCCACCGACAGCTGCATCAGCCTGTAATCTGTCTCGAAATAGGCGGTCATGCCGGGCAGGCTGGGCAAAAAGATATTCATCGCCAGAGCCGAGAGACCTGCGAGCAAAATCAGGGTCAGAATGTGTGGTGCTGATCGGCGATCGAGAAACCGAGAGCCGGAAATGTGAGCCATGGGGTATCGGTAAAGTTGGTGGTTGGGGAAGTCCACGCCCTGTGGCGGAAATTAGCAGATTTACAAGTTAGCTACATTAATTTTTCAAAACTTTGCAAATTTGCTGATTTTTGCTTTAATCCCCTCCGGTCCTTTCTCTATTATCGCGCGATGACCGAAAAGGGGAGCGCTATGAAGGATATTCTTGCAGAACTCGAAGATCGCCGCACGGAAGCCCGTTTGGGCGGTGGTGAAAAGCGAATTGAATCGCATCATGCCAAGGGCAAGCTGACCGCGCGCGAACGCGTGGAATTGTTGCTTGATGAAGGCAGCTTCGAAGAATTCGATATGTTCGTGGCGCACCGCTGTACCGATTTCGGTATGGAGAAAAACAAGATGCCGGGCGACGGTGTGGTCACCGGTTGGGGGACAATCAATGGCCGCATGGTCTATGTGTTCAGTCAGGATTTCACCGTGCTGGGCGGGTCCGTGTCGGCCACCCATGCGCGCAAGATCTGCAAGATCATGGACATGGCGATGCAAAATGGCGCGCCGGTCATCGGCATCAACGATTCTGGTGGCGCGCGCATTCAGGAAGGTGTCGACAGTCTCGCGGGCTACGGCGAAGTGTTTCAGCGCAACATCATGGCCTCGGGTGTGGTGCCGCAGATCAGCGTGATCATGGGCCCCTGTGCGGGCGGCGCGGTATATTCGCCTGCGATGACGGATTTTATCTTCATGGTGCGCGATACCTCCTACATGTTCGTGACCGGCCCCGATGTGGTCAAGACCGTCACAAATGAACAGGTGACAGCCGAAGAGCTGGGTGGTGCTGGTACGCATACCAAGAAAAGCTCGGTGGCTGATGCGGCCTTTGAAAACGATGTGGAGGCGCTTGCCGAAGTGCGCCGCCTCGTGGATTTCCTGCCGCTCAACAACCGCGACAAGGCGCCGGTGCGTCCCTTCTTTGATGAACCGGACCGCGCCGAAGACAGCCTTGATACGCTGGTGCCTGACAATCCGAACACGCCCTATGACATGAAGGAACTGATCGAGAAGGTCGCGGATGAAGGGGACTTCTACGAAATTCAGGCCGAGTTTGCCAAAAACATCATCACCGGTTTTATCCGCCTGGAAGGTCAGACCGTAGGCGTGGTGGCGAACCAGCCGATGGTTCTGGCCGGGTGCCTTGATATCGACAGTTCGCGCAAGGCGGCGCGGTTTGTGCGATTTTGCGATGCGTTCGAAATTCCGATCCTGACCTGCGTCGACGTGCCGGGCTTCCTGCCGGGAACCAGCCAGGAATATGCCGGTGTGATCAAGCACGGCGCCAAGCTGCTTTACGCCTATGGCGAGGCGACGGTGCCGAAGGTGACGGTGATCACGCGCAAAGCCTATGGCGGTGCCTATGTGGTGATGGCGTCCAAGCACCTTGCGGGTGACTTCAACTATGCCTGGCCCACGGCTGAGATTGCCGTGATGGGCGCCAAGGGGGCCACCGAGATCATCCACCGCGCTGATCTGGGCGATGCCGAGAAAATCGCCGCCCACACGACGGATTACGAAGACCGGTTTGCGAACCCGTTTGTCGCCGCCGAGCGTGGCTTCATCGACGAGGTGATCATGCCGCGCAGCACCCGCGTGCGGGTCAGCCGGGCCTTTGCCAGCCTGCGCAACAAGAAGGTCAAAAACCCGTGGAAAAAGCACGATAACATTCCGCTCTGATCGCGGGGGAGGCCTTCAGTTCCATGTCCCGCAATCGCTGGCATATCATTCGCGATAAGAACGTGCTGACGCTGGCGCGGCGTTTACCTGTGCGATTTGATCTGATGGCACAGACCATGCTGCCCGATGGGTCGCGGTTCAGGGTGGCGCATCAGGTACGCCAGGACATGTGGCGCGCGCTTCAGGGCCTTCGGGGTTTTTCACCGGTGGTGCAGGTGGCGCGGTCAGCATCGGGCCTGGAGGTAACGGCTGGGGGGCAAGTATCGGGCGCTTTGCCGCGCGCTCAGGCCGAGGCACGGATTGCCGAAGTGCTGGAAGACCCGTCCAATCGGGCCCGTTGGGTGCGGTGGGCGCGGTGAGGCCCGGGTTGACGCATATGACCGCCGGGATCGTTGGGGCAACGATGGCAGTTGCGGTAAGCGCGATGGACGTGCGAGCGGCTGAGGGCACAGAAGATGAGCCCATAACCTTGCCCTCTGGTCTGAGCGCCCATTTGCAGGAAATGCTATGGGATCGCCCGGGTGGTGGATTGACCTACCGCTTTCGTTTCGTGGCGCCAGATCTTTCGGTGGCGGAAGAGGATTTCGAGCAGGTGCGCGCGGATCTGGAACATCTATGCACTGATTTTGCGATCCCGCGGGTGGCCAATATCGGTCCAACGCCATCCCAGATCATCATTTCACTGGCGGATCGTGAAAGCGAATTTGGCGTCTTTGATCCTGATGTTGCGCAGGTTTTCGAGGCATATCGGATCGAAAACGATGCCTGCATATGGGAGGTTTTTTGATGTACCCACAACATGTTGCGCATAAAAGCTCAACCGGTGCGGCGTTTGAGGCTTTCCGATCACAGGCGCATGGCTTTGCGCGCCACGCATATCAATACAAAGTCGATTTCTGTATGTTTCCGGACGGTTGCACCCATGCAACTCAAACCTCGAGCAGATGGCAGGCGGGGCGAACATCGCTGTGTCTGTCGCATAAAAAATACAGGAGACATATATGTCTAACACCATCAAAAGCATCCTGGCCCTGGGCCTGGTTGGCATCGTTGCGGCATGTGCGCAGCCAGCCGAAGAAGAATTTGTGGTCGTTGATCCAGAGCCGATCTCGACCGAGCCTGTGCATTCGGGCAAATACTAAGACAACTCGGTCAGAGCGGGCTTTCGGGTCTGCTCTGATCTGCCCGCATCCCTCTGGTCCGGAGGGTGCACCATGCTGAAGCATCGCGGGTTTCCGGGGCGATTGCCCGGTTCGGACTTTCAATTCACCATCCGCCGCGCCAATCCCAAGGGCGTCACCGCGATTACGCGCCGCGAACGCTACCGCGATCGCAGACCTGCGGACCGACGCGCGGATACGGCATTCCTCAAGGCACTCTGGGAGCATTTTGGCGATCAACCGTTTGAACGCGGCAATCTTGATGCTGGCCGCCTCAGCTGGCTTTTTGGACGCGAAGTGGTGCCCGCCGAAGATCCTTTTGATCTCGCAAAGTTACGAGGCATTGCTGATTTTGGACGTTAATGCCGCAAAAGCGGCCTTCCCGGATGCCTTTGACGAGGAGGAGGGAGGACAATGAATGCGTTATTTGTTCATGAACTGCCCAATTACTCGCCTTTTGGTTGTAAAATGGGCATCTTTCTGCCCATCGAAATCAGGAATACGCGGAATATAGCCGATGCATTCATTGCGGGTGTTATCCCCTTGGATCGCCCCATGATTGCAGGCAGCATCAAAACTGTAGTGGCGGTCCCCCCCAATGGGCCGAGACGCATAGTCTAATCCGTTACCCTTCCCCTTACGGGCGGTCTCGTGCGTTTGAGCACAGACCGCCCTTTTTCCTTGGAGCCGAGCTGTTTCGTGCTATCGGCGGGGCGTTGCCCAGAAACCTGCACAAAGGGCGTTTCGTTTTGACCCGCGCGGCGCAATCGCGTTGAATCGTGGCACAATAAATCAAAACAAAACACGAGGCTCGAACCGATGCATTGCAAACCGAAACTCATGTTGCCCGTCCTGGCCCTTATCGGGCTTTCGGCCTGTGGCGACACCTTTGGCCAGCAGGCCCTTATTGGCGCGGGCGCCGGGGCGGGGACGGCCGCCGTTGTGGGCGGAAGCGTTGCAACCGGCGCACTTGTCGGCGCGGCGGGCAACGTCGCCTATTGCCAGGCCTATCCAAACCGCTGCTAACCACATTTCGCGGGCCCTGACGGGCACGCCTGACCATGAACAGACCATCGACGCGCCTGCCTGGCGTGCCGGTGGTTTTTTTGTTGCCATACCGCGTGCTGCGTCACGCCACCAAGACCTGACGGAAGGGACACCAGATGTTTAAAAAGATCCTGATTGCGAACCGGGGCGAAATTGCCTGTCGTGTGATCAAAACCGCGCGGAAGATGGGGATCAAGACGGTTGCGATCTATTCGGACGCGGACCGTAATGCGTTGCATGTCAAAATGGCGGATGAAGCGGTTCATATCGGACCGCCCCCGGCGAACGAATCCTATATCGTCATCGACAAGGTGATGGATGCCATCCGCCAGAGCGGCGCCGAGGCTGTGCACCCCGGGTATGGTTTTCTGAGTGAAAACAGCAAGTTTGCCGAAGCTCTTGAGAAAGAGGGAGTGGCCTTTATCGGGCCACCCAAAGGGGCGATTGAGGCGATGGGTGACAAGATCACCTCGAAGAAGATCGCGCAGGAAGCCGATGTCAGTACGGTTCCGGGATATATGGGCTTGATCGAGGACGCCGAAGAGGCCGTCAAAATCTCGAACCAGATCGGGTATCCGGTGATGATCAAGGCCAGCGCTGGCGGTGGCGGTAAAGGCATGCGGATTGCCTGGAATGATGACGAGGCGCGCGAAGGTTTTCAAAGCTCCAAAAACGAAGCCGCCAGCAGTTTCGGCGATGACCGGATTTTCATCGAGAAGTTTGTCACCCAACC
The DNA here is from genome assembly GCF_055693585.1 of Roseovarius sp. JB2-10. NCBI lineage: Bacteria > Pseudomonadati > Pseudomonadota > Alphaproteobacteria > Rhodobacterales > Roseobacteraceae > Roseovarius > Roseovarius sp. JB2-10. The sequence continues at coordinate 2,323,270 of NZ_CM146337.1, forward strand.
GCGCCATATCGAAATCCAGGTGCTTTGCGATGGCCATGGCAATGGCATTTACCTGAACGAGCGGGAATGCAGCATCCAGCGCCGCAACCAGAAGGTGGTGGAGGAAGCCCCCAGCCCGTTTCTGGATGAAGCCACCCGCAAAGCCATGGGTGATCAGTCAGTCGCGCTGGCACAGGCGGTGGGATATACCAGCGCCGGTACAGTAGAATTCATCGTGGACGGCGCCAAGAACTTCTATTTCCTTGAAATGAACACCCGCCTGCAGGTGGAGCACCCGGTGACCGAATTGATCACCGGTGTTGATCTGGTCGAACAGATGATCCGCGTGGCCTATGGCGAAAAACTGTCGATGAAACAAAGCGATGTGAAGATCAACGGATGGGCCATCGAAAACCGGCTTTATGCCGAAGATCCCTACCGGGGCTTCCTGCCATCCATTGGCCGTCTGACACGCTATCGCCCACCCGCCGAGGTGGCCGAAAAGGCGCGCGCCGTGCGCAACGACACCGGCGTGTTCGAGGGTGGTGAGATCAGCATGTATTACGACCCCATGATCGCCAAACTTTGTACCTGGGCGCCGACCCGTGGCGAGGCGATTGAAGAAATGCGTGTGGCGCTGGATGGCTTTGAGCTCGAAGGTATTGGCCACAACCTGCCATTCCTGGCGGCGGTGATGGACCATCCAAAATTCATCAGCGGGGATATGACCACGGCCTTTATCGAGGAAGAATATCCCGAAGGGTTTCAGGGCGTTACGCTGGAAGGCGACACGTTGCGCCGCATCGCGGCTAGTGCGGCGGCCATGCACCGGGTGGCAGAAATTCGGCGCACGCGCGTATCGGGCCGCATGGACAATCACGAGCGTCATGTGGGTGACGAATGGGTTGTCTCGCTGCAGGGTGAAAACCACCCCGTCACAATTGACGCGTATCGCGGCGGATCCAACGTGCGGTTTGCCGATGGCACGGAAATGACCGTCGAAAGCGAATGGACCCCCGGCGACAAACTGGCAACGCTTATGGTCGATGGCGCACCTTTGGTGCTCAAGGTCGGCAAGGTCAGCGGCGGGTTCCGTATCCGCAACCGCGGGGCGGACCTCAAGGTTCATGTCCGTTCACCGCGTCAGGCGGAATTGGCGGCGTTAATGCCCGAGAAACTGCCACCTGATACATCCAAAATGCTGCTCTGCCCGATGCCCGGTCTGATTGTCACGGTTAACGTGAAAGAAGGGGATGAGGTGCAGGAAGGGCAAGCGCTTTGTACGGTTGAGGCGATGAAGATGGAAAACATCCTGCGGGCTGAGAAAAAGTCTGTTGTGACGTCGATCAAGGCCGGACCAGGTGACAGTCTGGCGGTTGATGATGTGATTATGGAGTTCGAATGATCTGATGCACGATCGGGGCGCAGATAAACGACCGGGATGGCGGGGCAGGTCTCTGTTGGCCATGGTCGTCCTGTCGCTGCTCTCCGGTTGCATCCGCGAGGATGAGACGGCTCTGCGTGACCGGCTGGAGCGTTGGTTTTCCGTCGGCGAAACGATCGCGTTTTATGCCACCAAGGACTGCGTTGCTGCGACCTTCCGGCTGGTGCAGTGGCAAATCAAATCGCCTTTGCCGGTGGTTCAGGGAACGCCACAGGCGGTTCGCGCATTATCGCGCGGTAACGCGGTTGCCCTGGATGACCCGGCATTGGCGCCCGATGCCGCGTTGGTGGAGGTTGCCAACGCCAACAGACCTTTGGGGATGGGCATGCGGCGCGCAGCGCTCGAAGGGCGGTTGTGTATGAATGAAGACACGGAAAGCGCCTTTCGCTACGCGCTCGACAACCCGCGCGCCGTGTTAGCCTTTGATACGGAAACGGCGACCCTGATGTTGCTGGACCCCCATACGGGCCTTTTGGTCGTGGCACGGGGGGCTGTGGAATGGCTGTGATGTGTGCGCCTCAGCTTCCGCCGAGACCATCGCGAATTTCCTGCTGGCGCAGGGGCAGTTTGTCGATGACACGGGTAATTTCGCGCACATTCCACGGCAACGGTTTGCGCAGGTACTTGGTGCCATCTTTGCCGATCAGCACCATCATGAACCCACGCGGGCGCAGCTTTTTCCGGAGGGCACTGGCGGCTTCGGGGTTTGTGTCGGTCAAGACGATCACGTCCCGATCCGCCAAATCCGTCGCGCGATCAGAGATATATTCCATCTGCTGGATGAACCGCGGATCCGCAGGTGTATCGGCAAACACGATGAGCGGCCTGTTTATCCACAAAAATTCACTCAAATCCGCGTCTTCGCCGGACATGACCACCGGGGCTTCCAGCGCGTCTTCGGTGCTGTCTGTGTCTTGTGCGATGGCGCCAGTGGCCAAAAAACTCAGCAAAATGAGCGGGGTAAACTTGTTCATCATGTCTCCTGTCGATGAAAATATAAGCGCCCGCGACAGGATTGCGAACGATAAATGTGCCGGAGGTCGGGAAAACTTTAACATTAATCTCGTTGATAGCATTGAGGTGTCAGAATGCAGCGCATGACCCTTCAATCGCCGTGTTTTGGGGCGAGATCGACAAAAGGTGACTTCGAGATGGATGTGATCCTGCATTTGGGGGCCCATAGAACGGCCTCGACCAGTTTTTACCACTACCTTCGGGCCAATGACGCACGTCTGGCACAGGGCGGTGTAGGGTTTTGGGGGCCGCAGGCCGTGGCAGGGGAAGATCCGGCGCCAGCTACCCAAGGTGAAACGCCCGATATGCAGATGGCTGTGGCCCGCGATCATGTGTGCGCAAACCTCGATCTGGCTGAGGCCCGGGGGATTTCGCATTTGGTGGTAAGCGATCAAAACGTGATCGGTGATCCCAGGGTCAATTTGCGTGACCAGCAGCTTTATGGCGCTGTCGGGGAACGCATGGCACGGTATTCGCAGACATTCGGCGGACGGCTGAACCGCATTGTACTATCGATCCGGTCGCAGGACAGATACTGGGGCTCGGTTGCGGCAACGGCTGTGGCGGAAGGGCAAGGTATCCCGGGCAACGATGCGTTGGACAGTCTGGTCACCAGTTCGCGGAACTGGCGCGACGTCATTACTGATCTGGCCTGCGCCGTGCCAAACGTGGCAATTGATATCCATTTGTTCGAGACCTTCTGCAGTATGCCCGAGCGTCGGTTGGCAGCGATGACAGGCGTGCAGAACCTTCCGGCCCAGCATGCGCGCGAATGGTTGAACCGTGCACCGGGCCTGGGCGAATTGCGTGAAATTTTGGGGACACGGGGCGAAACCCCGGACCCTTTACCAGCGGGCGATGGCCGTTGGAATCCGTTTGACAGGGAACAGAACATGGCACTGCGCGAGGCCTATGCGGACGATCTGTATTGGCTGCGTGCAGGCGCAGATGGGCTGGCGACATTGATAGAAGAAACCGGTGCGGAAAAGGCGGGGAAACACCCGCCAACCGACGACGTGCAAAGAGGACAATCTGATGGGAAAGAAGACCGAAGACTGGCGTGAGCTGGCGGAAAAAGAACTGCGGGGACGTCATCTGGATGACCTGACCTGGCAAACGCTGGAAGGGATCGCGGTCAAGCCACTTTACACGGCCGACGACACGGCGGGCTTGGATCATTTGGGCAGCATGCCCGGTTTCGCGCCCTTCACGCGTGGCGTAAAGGCAACCATGTATGCAGGGCGGCCCTGGACCATTCGCCAATATGCAGGGTTTTCTACAGCCGAAGAGTCGAACGCGTTTTACCGTCGTAACCTTGCGGCGGGTCAACAGGGGGTTTCGGTGGCCTTCGATCTGGCAACGCATCGCGGTTATGACAGTGATCATCCCCGGGTGATCGGCGATGTCGGCAAGGCTGGCGTGGCCATCGACTCGGTCGAAGACATGAAGATCCTCTTCGACGGTATCCCGCTGGATCAGGTCAGTGTCAGTATGACGATGAACGGCGCGGTCATCCCGGTTCTGGCCAGTTTTATCGTGGCAGGCGAAGAGCAGGGCCACGACAAATCCGTCCTTTCGGGTACGATTCAGAATGACATTCTGAAAGAATTCATGGTGCGCAACACATATATCTATCCGCCTGAGCCAAGCATGCGGATCGTCAGCGACATCATCGAATTCACATCCAGTGACATGCCGAAATTCAATTCGATCAGCATCTCGGGCTATCACATGCAGGAGGCTGGCGCGAACCTTGTTCAGGAGCTGGCCTATACCCTCGCTGATGGCCGCGAATATGTCCGCGCTGCGATTGATGCCGGTATGGATGTCGACAAATTTGCCGGGCGATTAAGCTTCTTTTTCGCGATCGGCATGAATTTCTTTATGGAGGCTGCGAAGCTGCGCGCCGCGCGCACCTTGTGGCACCGTATCATGATGGAATTCGGGGCCAAGAATGAACGCTCCAAAATGCTGCGCACCCATTGTCAAACAAGCGGCGTCAGCCTGCAGGAACAAGACCCCTACAACAACGTCATTCGTACCGCCTATGAGGCCATGAGCGCGGTTCTGGGTGGCACGCAATCGCTGCACACGAACGCGCTTGATGAGGCCATTGCATTGCCCACGGATTTCAGCGCGCGAATTGCTCGCAATACGCAATTGATTTTGCAGGAAGAAACCGGTGTGACCAATGTGATCGATCCGCTTGCCGGCAGCTATTACGTGGAGAAACTGACGGCCGATCTGGCCGAAGAAGCGTGGAAGTTGATCGAAGAGGTCGAGGAGATGGGCGGCATGACCAAGGCCGTGGCCAGCGGCATGCCCAAGCTGCGGATCGAGGAAAGCGCCGCCTCCCGGCAGGCGATGATCGACAAGGGTGACGAGGTCGTTGTGGGCGTCAACAAGTACCGCAAGGACAACGAAGACCCGATCGACATTCTGGATATCGACAATGCGATGGTGCGCGACGCGCAGATCGCGCGGCTCGAGAAAATTCGGGCGAGCCGGGATGAGACCGCCTGTCAGGCCGCATTGGACGAAGTCACACGCCGCTGTTCGGAAGGTGGAAATCTGTTGGAAGCAGCGGTTGAAGCCGCACGTGCACGCGCATCTGTAGGAGAGATCAGCATGGCCATGGAAAAAGAATTCGGGCGCCATCGTGCCGAAGTGAAAACGCTGGCCGGTGTCTATGGCGCCGCTTACGAAGGCGACGAAGGGTTTGCGGCCATTCAGAAATCTGTTGAGGATTTTGCCCAGACTGAGGGCAGGCGTCCGCGTATGTTGGTCGTCAAGATGGGTCAGGACGGCCATGATCGCGGCGCAAAAGTGATCGCAACCGCCTTTGCGGATATCGGCTTTGATGTGGATGTCGGCCCTCTCTTCCAGACACCGGATGAGGCCGCTCAGGACGCCATCGACAATGATGTTCATGTCATCGGCATTTCCAGCCAGGCGGCGGGTCACAAAACACTGGCACCCCAACTGATCAAAGTGTTGGAAGAAAAAGACGCGGGCGACATCATTGTGATCTGCGGCGGCGTTATTCCGCAGCAGGACTACGAATTCCTCAAGAAAGCAGGTGTCAAAGCCATCTTTGGTCCCGGCACCAACATCCCGGACGCGGCGCAAAATATTTTGCGCCTGATTCAGGAAGCGCGGGCCTGATATGCCCTTGGCCGGGCACGCAAATCCATGACCCGCCGCCGATCGATCATGGTCGGAATGGTGGCGGGTCTGGCATGGTCTGTTGCGGTGCTATGGCTGGCGGCAACCTATGTGGTTTTACCAGTGTTTACCTTGATGCCCACAATCATGACCGCGTTTCTGGCGCCGGGATTGGTGATTTTACTGATGATCGCGCGTCTGGCGCAGCGCCGTTTTTTCGATCCCACGCTTATCGACGGCCAGCCTTTCGAACAAGGCAGCAGTGCGGAGATTGACCAGCGGGTATTGTCCAACACGGTAGAACATGTTGCGATGAACCTGTGCATCTGGCCCGCTGCGGCGGTTCTGTTGGGTGGGGCCGGGCCCGGCGTGATTGTCGTGCTGGGGCTGAACTTTGCGCTGATGCGTTTGGTGTTCTGGGTTGGGTATCACCTGTCGCCCAACTTGCGCGCATTCGGGTTTGCCGCAAGCTTTTATCCCACCCTTCTGGTCGCTGGTTGGACGATCTGGGCCATGGCGACCTACGCACAGTAACGGTTTTGCCGGTGGTTCTGCCGATGATCTTGTGCGACGGCCCATTGCAAATCCGTAAACGAAGATTCTATCTTTTGGTATCCGCTTTGATCATTTTGCTGGACGGGCAGGAAATCGGTAATTTCAGGAGACATTTATGCTTGAATTGGACCATCTGGCTGTGGCGGCGCAGACGCTGGAAGAAGGTCGTGATTACGTCGAAGAAAAACTTGGTGTGGCCCTGCAATCCGGCGGGAAACACGCACATTTTGGCACGCACAACATGTTGCTGGGGCTCGAGGGCGGATTGTATCTGGAGGTGATCACCATTGATCCCGAAGCGCTCGCGCCCGCATATCCACGTTGGTTCAATCTGGATCAGTTTTCCGGCGCGTCGCGGGTAACCAATTGGATTTGCAGATCAGATGATCTGGATGCCGCTGTGGCGCGCCATCCCGGTGCGGGGGACCCGGTATCGCTGAGCCGTGGCGATCTGCGGTGGCGCATGGCCGTCCCGGCCACTGGCGCGCTGCCGATGCAGGGTATGTTTCCGGCTCTGATGCAATGGGATGGGCATGACCATCCCGCGCAACGGCTGATCGCGTCGGGCTGCGCGTTGAGCACCCTCACCATCTGCCACCCACAGATCGACGAACTGAGCGCGGAGTTTGCGGGTGAGATTGTGGATGACCGGGTTGTGTTTGAACAAGGTGAGCCCGGTTTGCATGCAGCATTCTCCACCCCTTCGGGACTGCGGATTTTGTGATGATCATCCGGGACGCCACCCCTGAAGATGCGGCAGAAATTGTGGCCTACTGGAATCCCCAGATCCGCGATACGGCGGTCACTTTTGCATCGGAACTCAAAACCCCTGACGCGTTGGCGGTCCTGATCCCCGAAAGACAGGCCGCGCATCAGGCGTTTCTGGTGGCCGAGGATGGGGGCGCGGTGCTGGGACATGCCACGTTTTTCCCGTTTCGGGGCGGGTCGGGATATGCCCGGACGATGGAACACACCGTTATTCTTGATCCGCGCAGAACGGGTCGCGGCATTGGGCGGCGCTTGATGGCGGAGCTTGAGGATCGCGCCCGCGCGGCCGGCATTCATGCCATGATCGCGAGTGTGAGCAGTGAAAACCCTCGGGCCGTGACATTCCACGAGCAAATTGGATTTCGCCATGTCGCCACGTTGTCGGAAGTGGGCCGTAAATTTGACCGTTGGATGGATATGGTTGTCTTGCAGAAACTCCTGTAAGCCTCGCCTGACAAGTTAATGCAAAGCCGATAGAGTATCGCCATGTCGATCTGGACACGCATATCCGAGGCCCTGTCGGCGCTGGCCAGCGGCGAAGGCTTGAGCGCGGTTTTCGACCGGTTGCGCACGCCGCCCGAACGCAGTGTCGCCTTTACCATCGCGGTGATCGCATTGAGCGCGAAAATGGCAAAGGCAGATGGGCTGGTGACGCGCGATGAAGTGACGGCCTTTCGCGAAGTGTTCCAGATTGCACAGGCGGACGAGGCTGGTGCGGCCAAGGTTTTCAACCTTGCCCGCCAGGACGTCGCCGGGTTCGAGGAATATGCGACGCGGATCAGCGGCATGTTCGGTGAAGAACGCGAAGCCCTGTATGACCTGGTCGAAGGCTTGTTCCACATCGCCATGGCGGATGGGGTGTATCATCCTAACGAGGACCTGTTTCTGGAACGCGTCGCAGAGATTTTCGACATCCCATCAACGGAATTCAAAGGCATGCGCAGCCGCTTTGTGCCCGATGCAACGCCTGATCCATACGTCGTTCTGGGCGTCACACCCGACACACCCCTTGAGGACATTCGCGCGGCATGGCGGCGGATGGTGCGTGACACACATCCGGATCGGATGATGGCCCGCGGCGTACCTCAGGAGGCAATCAAGCTGGCAGAAAAGCGGTTGATCGACATCAATCGCGCGTGGGAAGACATCAGCGAAGGGGCCTGATATGCGCATCGCCACATATAATGTGGAATGGTTCAATGCGCTCTTCGATGAAGAGGCTAACCTCTTGGATGATGGCGAATGGTCACGTCGTCATGATGTGACGCGGTCTGATCAGCTGGCGGCGTTGGGTATCGTTTTCACAGCCATTGATGCGGATGCGGTGATGGTGATCGAGGCCCCGGATCATAACGGCAAGCGCGCGACCGTGCCGGCGCTGGAGAATTTTGCGTCGGTGATGAAGCTGCGCACCAGCAAGGCTTTGGTCGGGTTTGAAAATGACACCCAGCAGGAAATCGCACTGCTCTATGATCCCAAAGCCCTGACCGTGCGCCATGACCCAAAAGGCGGGGAAACCGGCAAAAAGGGTTCTCGCGATGCGCCCCGTTTTGACGGCGTTTTCCGGATTGATCTGGACATCGACAATACAGAAGATTTGGTGACCTTCTCGAAACCGCCCTTTGAGGTTGCGGCAAAAACCGCCAGCGGGACCGAACTGCGCCTCATTGGCGCGCATCTTAAATCCAAGGCACCCCATGGCGCACGTAGCCGGGATGAGGTCATGCGCAAGGCCATCGCCAACCGCCGCAAACAACAGGCACAGGCGGTCTGGTTGCGTCAGCGGGTTGAGATGCATCTGGAGGCGGGTGACCACCTGATTGTTCTGGGTGACATGAACGATGGCCCGGGTCTGGATGAATATGAAAACCTTTTTGGGCACTCTTCGGTTGAGATTTTGATGGGCGAGGGGGCCGCCCCTGAAATGAGCCTTTATGACCCGCATGCCCGCCGCGCGTTGCAGCGCAAAATCGGGGCGGTCAACACAACCTCACGGTTTTATCTGTCCAAGGAAAAACGCTACATTCAAGCGCTTTTGGATTATGTCATGGTGTCGCCGGGTCTGCTCTCCAAACGGCCAACATGGCGTATTTGGCACCCGTTCGATGATCCTGATTGCTGGAACATGCCAGAGCTGCGACAGGCGCTTATTACCGCCTCGGATCACTTCCCGGTGACGATGGATATCGATATCTGACCTTCAATTGTTGCAAAAGTACCCTATATTCGGGGAATGAGACGTTTTGCACTGATCTTGACCCTCGCAGGTGCTGCTGCTGTTCCGCTGCACGCACAAGAGGCGGACTCCGAAGACAGTTTTTCTCTTATGGAAGAGGGCGCACGCCTGTTTTTTCGGGGCATCATTGAAGAGATGGAACCCCGGATGGATGAGCTGCGCGGCTTGGCAGACGACATGCAGCCCAAATTGCGCAGTTTTGTGGATGAAATGGGCCCGGCACTGGCCGAAATCCTGGGCAAAATCGATGATCTGAGCGTGTACCATGCGCCGGAGATCTTGCCGAATGGAGATATCATTATGCGGCGCAAAACACCCAAGGAAGAGACCGAAGAACCGCAAGGTGAAATCGAACTTTGAACCGGTTTTCGCGGATTTTCAGGCCTTGGCCCGCTTGACGACAACCTGAGCATCCAGAGACGCCGCCAGCGACATGAACCGCGCTTCGGCCACTTCTCCGAACAACGGTGTGGCCTCTGGTGACAGTTTGAGTTCCAGTACGCGTTTTCGTGGATGCCAGATCATTTCGCCGGGATTGGCATCTTTGCTCAACCACAGCATGGCCGCAAAACGCATCGCCTTGCCGAGCACTTCGGCCTCGTGCTGCCGCTCCGGTGGGATCAGACCATAGAGGGTTTCAAACCGGGTGCCGCCGCGCTTGTTGGAATACCGGTGCATCAAGGCCAAACCGACAAACACACGGTCCGAATGCTTTAACCCGCCCAGATTGGCCCGTGTCGCGTTGTCGAAGCACACTTCGGGACGGTAATCGGGATGGGCCCGCCAACTGACATCATGCAAAAGGCACGCGGCCTTGATCAGGCGGCGCTTTTCCGGGCCCGCAGATTTGAAAATCGGCATGATGAAATTGTAGATGATCTTGCCGAAACCCCGCACGCGTGCGTCCTTGGCCTCGGCAAACCGACAGGCCTCGATCAGGGGGTCACGGTCACGCAATTGCTGGGGCATTTGCTCGTAGAGCAATCCCTCGCGGATTCCATAGCTCGATAGTGCTATGTCGCGCGGTTTAAAAACCTTGACGATTTCGCGCAAGACTTCGGCCGCATGTGACACCAGCGCCATTCGGGCGGATGAAACACCCGCGCGCTGACGCAATTCTTCCGTATTGGTGATGTCGATATATTGCGCGGTTTCGCGGACGGATTTGGCCGACATTCGGTATTCGTGCAGAACCCGCAGCGGATAGCCGCGCCGTTCCATGTCGATCTTGGCAATTGCCCGCCACGATCCACCCACCAGAAACAGCCGGTTGTTTTGTGGCCCCATTTCCGCGCGCATTTCAGAAACTGTTTTTTCTATCAATGCCTTGCGGTCTTTTTTGCCACCCTTCACATCCAGAAGTTTGAGCGGCCCCAAAGCCGATGTGACCCGGCTGCCCACACGGCCGCCGTCGATCGCGGCAAGCTCCATCGACGATCCGCCAATATCGCACACCAACCCGTAAGAGCCGGGCCAGCCCAACAAAACGCCCTGGGCAGAAAGCCGCGCTTCTTCGGGCCCGTCGATCACCCACACTTTGGTGCCTGTCGCCTCTAAGATTTCGGCGCAGAATTCGGGCCCGTCTTCGGCCTCGCGCACGGCGGCTGTGGCGACCATGGTCAGCGGGCCGGTTTCCATTGTCTGGCTCAAGAGGTGAAACCGGGTGATCGCCGCCAGCGCCCGTTCCCGGCCTTCAGGATTTAACCGGCCGGTCTCGGACATGCCCGCGCCCAGCCCACACATGATCTTTTCGTTGAAGAAATAGGCAGGGCTCCGCGCGGCGCCGTCAAACACAACCATCCGAACCGAGTTTGACCCAATATCGACAACACCCACACGGCTGAGCGCGCGTGCCGAGGGCTTGTCAAACAGCGGCCTGCCAAACGGACCGGCGTCGCCTTGTGTGCTGTCGTTGCTGCCGTCCATGCGTCCCCCCGCAAACCTTGGCTAAGTGTATGCGACAGCCGGGCGGTTCGGTCAATCTTCGGTATGAGTCAATTTGGGCACATCCGACGCCCCGGCCGACCCGCGCCCCGACAGGGACGGGTTTTCCATGAAAAAGCGGTGACAGTTGAAGGCAAATTCGCCCTCAGGGGTTGGGTTGCGTACAAAACTGCCATCCCCGGTCATCACCCAGCTTTGGGCGACATCCGCCATGTTGGCCGCCATCACCTGACTGACGATCTGGGCTTTGACAGTTGGGTTTTCGATCTCGACCAGTGTTTCCACGCGGCGATTGAGGTTGCGGCCCATCCAGTCGGCCGAACTGATGAACACCCGCGCTTTTTTGTGCGGCAACCCGCGGCCATTGCCAAAACACACGATCCGGGAATGCTCGAGGAAGCGGCCGACAATGGATTTCACGCGGATATTTTCCGAAAGTCCTGCAATCCCGGGTCGCAAACAGCAGATGCCGCGGATCACCAGATCAATGCGCACGCCCGCCTGACTGGCGCTGTAGAGCGCATCGATGACATCGGCATCCACCAGCGAATTCATCTTGGCCCAGATCGCGCCGGGTTTGCCATTGCGAACATGGTCGACCTCGGCCTCGATCATCTCAATCAGGCTTGATTTCAAGGTCAGCGGCGAGATGGCCAGATTTTCGAGCGTTTCCGGTTGGGCATATCCAGACAGAAAATTGAAAACCTTGGTGGCATCGCGCCCCAACGTAGGATTGCAGGTGAAAAAACTGAGATCGGTATAAATCTTGGCCGTAATCGGGTGATAGTTCCCGGTGCCGTAATGGGTATAGGTGACCAGATTATCGCCCTCGCGGCGCACCACGGTGCTGATCTTTGCGTGGGTTTTCAGATCCAGAAAGCCATAAACCACATGGGCGCCGGCCCGTTCCAGACGTCTGGACTGCCGGATGTTTGCGGCCTCGTCGAAGCGCGCTTTCAGCTCAACCAGCGCCGTGACGGATTTGCCGTCCTCCGCCGCCTCGCACAGCGCCTCAACAATGGGTGACAGCTTGGATGTTCGATAAAGAGTTTGCTTGATCGCCACAACATTCGGATCGCGGGCGGCCTGATTGAGAAACCGCACAACCATATCAAAGGTCTCATAAGGATGATGGAGCAACACGTCCTTTTGCCGGATGGCCGCGAACATATCGCCATCGTGATCCTGCACCCGCTCGGGCACGCGCGGTGTGAAGGCGGGCCATAACAGGTCGGGACGGGCATCCAGAACCAGTTCGCTCAGATCGGCCAGACCGATCATGCCCTCTACCTCGACAACCTCGTCAGGGTTTACATTCAGCTCTCCCATGATCACGGCGCGCAGATTTTCCGGCGCGTCGGTCGAGATTTTCATCCGCACCACTTCGCCCCGGCGCCTGCGTTTCAGGGCAACTTCGAATTCACGCACCAGATCTTCGGCTTCATCCTCGACCTCGAGGTCGCTGTCGCGCAGCACGCGGAATGCACAATGGCCTTTGTATTTGTATCCCGGAAACAGGCTGTCGAGATGCAGGATCAGCAACTCTTCCAACGGCAAGGTGCGATGGCAGCCTTCGGGCGCAGGCAAGGTAATGAAACGGTCGATCTGAGCGGGAATTGGCAACAGAGCCTGAAGGGATCGTTTGTCCTTCTTGCGCTCCATTTGAAGCGCCAGCGAGTAGCCCAGATTGGGAATGAAGGGAAACGGATGCGCGGGATCAATGGCCAGCGGTGACAGAACCGGGAAGACCTTGTCCAAAAACACCTTGGCCAGGAAGGGCCGGTCATCTTCGGTGACACTGTTGCTGTCGAGGATCGAGATGTTTTCGGCTTCCATCTCAAGACGCAATTTCTGGTAGGTCGATTGCTGGGCCTGAAGCAATTTCCGCGCGTCTTCGTTGATCAGGACCAGTTGTTCGGCCGGGGTCAGCCCATCGGATGCCGGGGTGGTGTTCCCGGCCCGGGCCAGCTCCCGCAAACCCGCGACGCGGACGTTGTAAAATTCATCAAGGTTGTTGGCAGAGATCGACAGGAACCGCAGGCGCTCGAGCAGCGGAACGCGGGGGTTTTTGGCCTCATCCAGAACCCGCCAATTGAAGCCCAGCCAACTGAGTTCGCGATTGTAGAACCGGGCTGGGCCGGTCAAATCGACCTCCGGCATCTCGACCGGGGCGGGCAGGGGGATTTTAGAAAATCTGCAGGCGACATAGCCGGTTATTGTCCAAAATACGTAACAGGAAGGTGACGAGTGTGACGCTAGAACGCAATATTGTCCAGCACTTGCCGCGCAAGCGTGCGATTGATGGCGCGGCCACTTTCCATGGCCGTCTCATCAAGTGCGGCTACCACATGTCCCACAGCATCGAAGGCGCGGGGCATGCGCCGGATCAGATAGGGGATCGTGTCGGGCGCCGGTGACAATTGCCGGTCGGTAAAGAGCTTCATCAACACGGCGGCCAGCAGATCATCATCCGGGGCCTCAAGGGCCACAAGCCCGGTGCCCTGCATCCGGCTTGCAAGATCAGGCAGGGTCAGCCCCCAGTTCTGAGGTGGTTTTTCCGCCGTTACCAACAGCGCGTGACCCTCGGCAAGGGTCAGGTTGTGGAGGTGAAAAAGCGCGTCTTCCAATGGCCGCATTCCGGCGATCAGATGTGCATCTTCCACCGCTACATGCCCTGCCGCAAGTGTGGGGATGTCCGCGTTGCCAAGATCTTTTGCAGCGATGATTTCTGCCCCGGCCAAGGCACGCCAAACGCAGCACAGATGGGTTTTGCCGGCACCGGGTGGACCCGTCAAAATCAATTTGCGGGAGGTCCAGCCCTGCCACCCTTCGATCATGCCCACAGCAGCGGCATTTGCAGGCGACACAAAGAAATCATCGCGCCCCAAGGCCTGTCGGACCGGCAGCTCAAAGCTCAATTGCCGCGCCATCAGTTGTTGTCCTGTTCCTCAAGCCCTTGGTAGAGGCGGCTGTCCTTGTATTGGCCAATGGCAAACCGCGCCAGAACCCCGATCGATGCGGCCACGGGCACGGCCACCAGCATGCCGACAAATCCGAAGAGGGTCCCAAATACTGACAGGGCAAAAATCAGCCATACTGGATGCAGCCCGACCGATCCGCCGACCAGTTTGGGTGTCAGCACATTGCCTTCGATGACCTGTCCCAGCATGAAAATTCCGGCGACCAGCCCAATCGAAAGCCAATCCCCCCAGAACTGGAACAGGGCAAGGCCCAGAGCCAACGCCCCGCCAAGCAACGCCCCGATATAGGGAATGAACGTGATCAACCCTGCAAACGCGCCAACCACGAGGCCGAATTGCAGGCCCACCAGCATCAGCGCCAGCGCATAATACGTGCCCAGGATCAGGCAGACTGTGCCCATCCCGCGGATGAAACTGGCGAGTGTTTTGTCGATATCACCGGCCAGTCTCCGCACGACCGGCGCATGATCGCGGGGCAGCAGATCATCGATTTTTGCAATCATCCGGTCCCAATCATAAAGCAGGTAGAAGGCCACAACGGGCACGATCACAAAGAGCACAGCCACGTTCAGCAGCGATGCGGCTGAGGTCAGCACGGAGTTCAATAGCTCTCCGCCCCGCTCGCGGATGGTTTCACCCAAAGACAGAAGCGTTTTGTGAACGGTCGAGTCTGCGTCCAGCAATTGCGGAAACTTCTGCGTCAGAAACCCCTGTAAATCCCGCGCCAGTTGCGGCGCCACGTTGAAGAGCGCGATGGATTGTTCGACCAGCGTTGGAACGACCAGAAGCGCCATAACGACAAAGATCAGCAGGGCAATCAGTGTGATGATCGTAACCGAAAGGGCGCGCGTGCAGCCCATCTTTTCCAGCCGGTCCGCAACGGGATCCAGAAAATAGGCCACAGCGCCCCCCAGAACAAACGGCAAAATGACGTCGCCCAGAGACCAGAGAAGAATAAGGAAAACGGCTGAAGCAATGCCCCAGTATTTCATTTGTGTTTTGACCGGCAGGGCCATGCGCGCCTCAGTAATTGGTTAACCCTAGACATCGCCCAACGCGGCCATGCTTTCAAGGGCCGGGGCGCGAAAAGCACGGTGTGGTGGCTTGTATGCGCTTTCGCAAAGCCATAAACGGATGAAAACGTCTTTCCCTTTGAGGTGCCTCATGCGTCTGTCCCGCTATTTTTTGCCCGTTCTCAAGGAAAATCCCGCTGACGCGCAGATTGTCAGCCATCGTCTGATGTTGCGGGCGGGCATGATCAAGCAGGCGACCGCCGGGATTTATTCGTGGTTGCCGATGGGCTTCAAGGTGCTGCGCAAGCTTGAAAACATCGTGCACGAAGAACAGATGCGCGCAGGCCATGTGCCCATGTTGATGCCCACGCTGCAATCGGCGGATTTGTGGCGCGAAAGCGGGCGATATGACGATTACGGCGAAGAAATGTTGCGGATCTCCGACAGGCATGGGCGCGATATGCTGTATGGCCCCACGAATGAGGAATTGATCACTGATATCTTCCGCAGCCACGTGGGCAGCTACAAAGACCTGCCGATGACGCTCTATCATATCCAGTGGAAGTTCCGCGATGAGGTGCGCCCACGGTTTGGTGTCATGCGGGGCCGTGAGTTCTTTATGAAAGACGGCTACAACTTTGATTTGACAAAAGAAGATGCGCTGCACGCCTACAATCGCCATCTGGTGAGCTACCTGCGCACCTATGAGCGCATGGGCCTGCAGGCGATCCCGATGCGCGCGGATGGTGGGCCAATTGGCGGCGATTACACGCATGAATTCCTGGTTCTGGCCGAAACCGGCGAATCCGAGGTGTTTTACGATAGCGCCGTGACGGACCTGACCTTTGGGGATCGCGTGATTGACTTTGACAGCAAAGAGCAATGCGCTGATATCCTTGAGGAATTCACCACGCGCTATGCCCGCACGGATGAAACCCATGATGAGGCGCTCTACAATGAGATCCCCGAAGACCGTCGGCGCAGTGCGAGGGGCATTGAGGTAGGGCAAATTTTCTACTTTGGCACCAAATATTCCGAGCCGATGGGCGCCACGGTGCAGGGCCCGGACGGCAAACCTGTGCCAGTGCACATGGGTAGCCACGGGATTGGCGTCAGCCGCCTTGTCGGCGCGATCATCGAGGCCAGCCATGATGAAAAGGGCATTATCTGGCCCGAAGGTGTGACGCCCTATCACGTCGGGATCGTTAATCTGAAGCAAGGCGATGAGGAGGCCGACGCGGCATGCGAAAGCCTTTATGCCTCGTTGCAAACCCTTGGTTTGGAACCTCTTTACGATGATCGCAGCGAGCGGGCTGGCGGTAAGTTTGCCACAATGGACCTCATCGGCTTGCCGTGGCGTATAACGGTGGGGCCGCGTGGATTGAAAAACGGCGTGGTTGAGCTGACCAGTCGCCGCAGCGGTGAAAGCGAAGAGCTGCCTCCGGAACAGGCGCTCGAAAAGGTTGCCAAAATCTACGCGGCTCACCGGGTCACGGGCATCTGAAACACTCTGTGATTTTCTGGGGATTTCCGGACGAGTGACAAATCGCTATACTGTCTCAAAAAAGAATGAGGCAGAGCAGATGTTTATGAAAGCCATGGCAATGGCCTGCGGTGTGACGTGCGCCGCAGCTTTTTCGCAATTTCCGGAATATTCCCAGCAATATACGCAGCGACTTGCCGGCGCGGTGGATGAGCTTTCGGGCGTTGTGCAGGCGTTTGACGCGGACGCCGCGGGCCTTGGGCTCACCCGTGCAGCGGCGCTGGAACAGATGACCAATGCGCGTGGCATGTCGGCCGCACGGGCCAATTCCATGCGTCGCGTTTTTGATCGACATGATAGATTATCGAATGATCTGAACGCGTTGAAATACAAAGCTGTCACGGCGCAGGCGGCGCAAATCTGGCGTATGACGGATATGGATGTGGCGAAAAAAGCCTGGGCCGATTTCAAACCTGCCGTGCCTGTCTCGTCGGACGGGATCGGATTTGGCATTGCCGGCTTTCTGGCCGGGCTTGGCGTGATGGGCGCTTTGGGCGCGGTTTTGCGGCGGATGACAGGGCGCGCGCGGGTTGAGCCTTGACCTTGCCGGTGCCCACGGTCACTGTCCGCGCAAAACAAGACAAATCCGCGCTCTGAGGTCACATTTTGGCAGCCAACCCAACCCCCTTTGCTCCATTTGAATGGATGATCGCCTGGCGGTACTTGCGCGCAAAACGCGCCGAAGGTGGCGTCAGCGTGATGACATGGATCAGTTTGATTGGCATCACGCTTGCGGTGTTTGCGCTGATTGCTACGCTGGCTGTCCGCTCAGGCTTCCGGGCGGAGTTCGTTGACACCATTCTGGGAGCCAATGCGCATGTGACGGTCTACAATGCGGGGATCGTGGATGATCAAACCGGTCGCATCGACCGGACGCTCAAAGACTACGACGCAATGGCCGAACGTGTGCGCGCGGTGCCGGGCGTCACCCGGGTTGCACCACTTGTCAAAGGGCAGGTGATGGCCAATTCGCGAGATCGCAATGCCGGCGTCCAGGTCTTTGGCATCACGCTTGAGAATTTGAAAACCATTCCCCGCATCGCCAATCCCGACACCGGCATTGGTGACATCAACAGCTTTGGCCCCATTCCCGACACGCAGGAAGCTACCGTGGCCATCGGTTCGGGCGTGGCGCGTGAGTTGGGCCTTGCTGTGGGAGATCGCATCAAACTGATCCTGCCCGGCGGTGTAAAATCGCCCCTGGGCGCGACGCCCCGGGTCAAAAACTATGATGTCGGATATATTTTTTCGGCCGGGCGGTACGACATCGATCGCACCCGCATCTACATGCCATTTGCCGAGGCGCAGAGCTTTTTCAACCGCGAAGGGCGCGCCGATGAATTGGAAGTGATGACCACCGATCCGGACCGGGTCGATGATCTCGCGGTGTCGCTGCTGCGCGCGGCGGGTGAAACGAGCCAGCTTTGGACATGGCGGGACGCCAGTGGCGGGTTTCTGCGGGCATTGGATATCGAGGACAACGTGATGTTCATCATCCTGTCCATTCTTGTGCTGATTGCGGCGATGAACATCACCAGCGGGTTGATCATGCTGGTCAAAAACAAAGGCCGCGACATCGGGATTCTGCGCACGATGGGCCTGACAGAAGGATCGATCTTGCGGGTGTTTTTCATTTGCGGTGCGTTCACGGGCATGATCGGCACACTCTTTGGCGTGATCCTGGGATGCCTGTTTGCCGTCTACATCGATCCGATCTTTTCAGTGGTTAACATGATGTCGGGGGGGCAGGCATGGGATCCATCGATCCGCGGCATCTATCATCTGCCAGCGCAATTAAACGCCCGGGATGTGCTCTCGGCGGTGGCCTTGTCGCTCGGGTTGTCCTTTGTCGTCACGATTTTCCCGGCGCGGCGCGCGGCCCGGATGAACCCGGTTGAGGCGTTGCGCTATGAGTGATGTGATGCTGCGTCTCGCAGGTGTTGAGAAGACCTATAACGCGGGCAAATCCAATGCCGTTCAGGTGCTGAAGGATGTGCAGCTTGAGGTCGAAGCCGGTGAGATGGTGGCATTGGTCGCGCCGTCGGGCGCAGGCAAATCGACCTTGTTGCATATTGCCGGTCTGCTGGACACGGCCGATGCCGGTCAGGTGCAGATTGCGGGTACGGATATGACGGGGCTGAGCGATCGGCGCCGGACCGTGGCGCGCCGCCGGGATGTTGGGTTTGTCTATCAGTTCCACCATCTGCTGCCGGAATTCTCGGCGCTTGAAAACATCGTCCTGCCTCAACTGGCCAACGGTGTGGCGCGTGGTGTTGCCGAGGACCGCGCACGGGATTTGCTGACCAGGGTGGGTGTGGCCGAACGGGCGGGTCACAGACCCTCAGCAATGTCCGGCGGGGAACAGCAGCGCGTGGCGTTTTGCCGGGCCCTTGCCAATCAGCCGCGGTTGCTCCTTGCGGATGAACCGACGGGAAATCTTGATCCGGCGACGTCAGATCAGGTTTTCGCGGCACTTGTAGAGTTGGTTCGGGACACGGGATTGGCCGCCCTGATTGCGACGCATAACATGGAACTTGCTGCCCGAATGGACCGCGTGGTGCGTTTGGATAAGGGCGCTTTGGTGCGTGCCTGATGCGCGAAGCGCGCGGATTACCCCGCCAAAAGGTTAAAATCGATCCGTGATCCGGTGCCGGATGCAATATGCGTATTGACCGCGCCTCTATGTTTCTGGCACTGAGATAAGGCCGGTCCTTCGCGTCAATACTGGGGTGAGGGTAAAAGGGAATGCAGTGAGGATCCGTCCGACTCTGCGGCTGCCCCCGCAACTGTGAGCGGTGAGCAGGGCTGAAAACGCCACTGGAGAAATCCGGGAAGGCCAGCCTATGCATCGACCCGTAAGCCAGGAGACCTGCCGGTCTGGGACCACTAAACCCGTCGGGTGCGACGGAAAGGAAAATGAGATGAACGCTGTCACTGCTTCAGTAACAAAGACCAAATCAGGCCTCGGCGCCGCCGTTTTCGCAGCCTTCCTTGGCTTCGCGGTTGTTGCTGTTACAGGCCTTGCACAGGCTGAGACGCTGCACGCGGCCGCACATGACGTGCGTCACGCGACCGGCTTCCCCTGCCACTAAGCACGTGTTTACGCGCATACTGACCAGCGCGTTGTTTGCTGGTGCTGCCGCGGGGCTGATTGCCGCCCTGCTGCAGCTTGTCTTCGTTCAACCCGTCCTGTTGCACGCCGAGCTTTATGAAAGTGGTGAGCTTGTGCATTTCGGCGCGACGTCGACGGTTTCTGCACATCCCGATCTGGGTGGCATGGACATGTTGCGCGATGGTTTAAGCATCATCTTCAGCATGTTGATCTATTCCGGTTATGCTCTGATGCTGGTGTCGCTGATGTCTCAGGCGCAGGACCGTGGCGCTGTCATCAACGGCCGCACGGGATTGCTTTGGGGTCTGGCCGGTTTTGTGGCGGTGCACTTTGCGCCGGGCTTTTCTCTGGCACCCGAAGTGCCCGGTGTTGCCGCCGCGGATGTAAACGCACGGCAAATCTGGTGGTTGGCAACCGTGGCCACGGCAGGCGTCGCTATGTGGCTCATTGCCTTTGGACGTGGCTGGCTGGCCTGGGGTGTTGCTGTCGTTTTGCTTCTGGCCCCACATCTGATTGGCGCGCCAGAGCCTGATGTCTTCACCGGCCCTGTACCCACGGAAATTGGGGCGCATTTTGCGGCGCGTGCCTACGGCGTTGGGATGGCGGCATGGATCATCTTGGGCTGTTGTGCGGGCTATTTCTGGTCCCGCGATCCAGCGGCAGAAGGCATGACCCAGAACGCCTGACACGGCAGTGCATTTCGGAAAGGCGACCATGGACCGTTCAATCGTTCTGTTGATCATCGGGTTGGTTTTTGGCGGAGGCATCGGTTTTACGGTTGCCGCTGGCAATGGCATCACGCTGGATGGCCACGATCACGACATGCATGTCAGTGGCGGCATGGACCATAGCGCGCATGATATGCTGCTCTCTGTGCCGGCGGGCCCCGATGCGCCCGAGTTCGCGGTCGAGATATCAGCTGATCCCGTATTGGGCTGGAACCTGCATGTGATGCCGCGCAATTTTCGGTTTGCCCCTGACCGGGCCGGCCTTGATCATGTGGATGGCGAAGGCCACGCCCATGTCTATATCAACGGCGATAAACTCGCACGGCTCTACGGCCCTTGGATGCATATAGGTCAGTTGCCCGAGGGCGATGTTGAGGTGAAAGTCACGTTGAATTCCAACGATCACCGGCCGCTGGCCGTGGGTGATAGGCTGCTGGAACAGGTGGTGGACCTGAAAAACTAGTCCGTATCCAACGCCGGCACGCGCCCGATAAGGCAGTGTCGCAGGCGTCCACAGGGACGAGCGTCTTCGATCCAACCACGCGGGCTGTCGATATAGGCCTTCAGCGTGTTGATCACATCTTTCTGATCCGCTGCGGGATCAACCCCCGCAAAGAAACAGGTGGCGCGGCCAGCCCCTTGCAAGGCCAGGGATACAGGCGCGGCACAGCCGTTCATGCAGTCTTGCGTTTTGACAACAATGGGCACGGTCAATGCGGCAGCGTCGATCGCTGCGGCCAGTGCTTCGCCCGCCGGGTCCCCTTCGGGCAGGCAGGTCGCGCACAGACGTAGGATAATTTTGTCTTTCTGGCCCATTCCGACTCTCCGTCACGATGCTGACGGGGGTGTTAACGCATTGAATGGCGCTGCGCCATTGCGGTCTCTGTATGTTTGTAAGTCGCGCGTGTAAAACAAGCGATTGACCCCGGCGGTGCAAGTGCCCAAAGTCCCGCAAAATTATCGGAGGCGACATGGTAGATATATCTCTGGATCAGATCGAAGCAACCAGCCGCGCAGCGCTGGAACGTCATGGTGCCGCGCCGTGGATTGCCGCCTCTGTCGCAGATGCGGTGCGCAAGGCCGAGGCCGTGGGTAACAAGATCTGTGGGCTTTATTACCTCGAGAGCTACTGCACGCAGCTGAAATCGGGCCGGGTCAATGGCACCGTCGATCCGGTGGTCACACGGCCGCGTCCTGGTGCAGTTAAGGTCGATGCCAAATTTGGGTTCGCCCAGCCTGCGTTCGCCCGGGGTCTGCCCGAGGCGCTGGCTGCTGCGCGCGAATGTGGCGTGGCCAGTCTCGCGGTAGGTCATGCGCATACCTGCACTTCGCTGGGATATTTTACCGAACAGATTGCGGCTGAGGGATTGATCGCTCTGGGGCTGACGAATGCGTCGCCCATCGTCGCCCCGCCGGGGGGTAAGACCCGTGTCATCGGCACCAACCCGATTGCGTTTTCCGTGCCGGACGGCAAGGGCGGCATTGCCATGCAGTTTGACCAATCGACCACCACCGTGGCCCTTGGCAAGATCACCATGGCCAAAGCCGCCGGAGAACGCATCCCCGAAGGTTGGGCGGTGGATGCCGACGGCAACCCCACAACGGACCCCGAGGCGGCTCTGAGCGGATCTTTGGTCAGTATGGGTGGCTACAAGGGGTGGGGCTTCGGCCTGATGGCCGAGTTGTTGGCCGCAGGCATGACCGGTGGCGTGGTCAGTCGAGACGTCAAACCCCTGAAAGCGCCTGATGGTCCGCCCCACGACCTTGGGCAGTATTACCTGTTGATGGATCCCGACGTTTCAGGTGATTTTCTGGACCGTCTGGCGCAGGTTGCCGACGGTGTCGCCATGGACGAAGGCGCCCGCATCCCCGGTCAGACCAAGCGACATATGGATCCGGTTCCGCTGGAGGAGGCCGTTTGGGCGCAGGTACAGGCGCTTGCGGGCCACTAAACCTGCTGGGTAATGAAAACGCCCGCCGCCATGACCGCGATGCCGCCGGCACGCGTCAGCGACAAGGGTGAGATTTGCGCGCCGAACAACCCGAAATGATCTATTGCGGCGGCGCTAATGAGCTGTCCCAACAGAACAAAAAACACGGCATTGCCCACCCCGAATTTCGGCGCAACAAAGGTGATCGTCAGTACATAAAACGCCACCAGACACCCGCCGAGCAACAGGTGCTTAGGGGCTGTGGTGACCCCCAAAACGGCGCGGGGAGAGTTGAACAGCAGCACCAGCAGCGTGCTCAGCAATGCCACGACAAACAGAATGCAGGCGGCTGCGACCGGTGATCCCAACCGCGTTCCAAGGGCGGCATTCAGCGCCGCAAGGATGGGAATGCCAATACCGGCGATGAGCATGACCAAAGCATAGGACGTTGTGGGGGGCATGGGGATGTCTCCGGCAAGTGTTTTGCCTCAAACTGGCATGCGGCGGCGGCGGGTTCCAGTTCAAATACGGCGCAGGTGGGCCGGGGTGCTGGAGACACGCAAAGCAAAGGGCTATTTGATCCGCGCGCCGCTTGGCCTACCTTTGGGCTCGGAGGTGCGCGATGCGACAGTTTCTTTTTTCTCTTTTGGCAGCCTTGGTGTTCTGCCTTCCGGCACGTGCGGATGATACGGCCATCAGGTCCGTGATCTCCGCCCAGATCGAAGCATTTCAGGCGGATGATTTCGTGGCGGCATTCGACTTTGCAAGTCCGAACATACAACAGATTTTCGGCACGCCTGAAAATTTCGGCACGATGGTACGGCAAGGCTATCCAATGGTCTGGCGGCCAGCGCAGGTCGATTTTCTGGCGGTCGATACGGTGGACGGGATGCTTTGGCAAAACGTTATGATCCGGGATCAAGCAGGTGTTGTCCATATTCTGGAATACCAGATGATCGAGCAGGGAAATGGCTGGAAGATCAACGCTGTACGAAAGAAAATTGAGCCCGGCGGTACGGCGTAAAAGCAGATGTAAACCGGTTCAGAATTCACGCCAGATACCGAGTTTTGCGCCATAGACTGACCCGCCGCTGATATCTGCGACCAGACCCAGCTCCCAAAAGCGCCCGGGCTTGCGTTCGAAGACGTAGGAGGGCGCGAATTTGATGTAATCCGATCCCTTGGGCTCAAGCCCCGCTTGTATTTGTGCGATAAGTTTCGATCGTTTTCCCGCGTTCAGACCAAAGGTGAAATCCGCTTCGAACCGCATGTCGCTAGGGCCGTCCTTTAATACCGCGCGGGTGTCCAGCGTCATCCAACCGGTGCGTTTGCCCAACGTAAGGCCGCGGCCAATCGAAAACCCGGGCCGAAACGCCCATGCACCGTCAACCAACCCCACCCCCACTTCCACCGCATACCGGAACTTCCGCTCGGTCCCCAAAATGGGGATGCGTAAAAACGCGACGGCCTTATCGGTGCGAATTTCACTGCCGCTGTAATCCACGCCGATTGTGAGGTTTTCGGTCAGACCATATTCCGCGTAAATCGTGCCGAACTGTGTGACCAGACCGATATCATCTGAATATTCCCCATTCGCATGCGCGGAGTAAAACACCTTGCCCTTGCCGCGCGGCCAAGGCCCTGCCTGTACTTGCCCCGCCATCAGCAGCAAAAGAATGAATGCGCGCAAATTGGTTTCCTCCGCGTTAACCATCCTTAAAAAGGGTAAAGCGAGTGTTAAGGCCTTCGAGATTTTGCGCTGATGTCACAACCTGCTAGGCTGCGAGGCAGAAGGAGATGAGCCATGCCCGTAATAGCCAAATCCGACACCAACCAGACCGTGATCACCACCTTTGAAATGACCCCGGGGACCTGTCAGGACCTGCTGGAGCTTCTGACCGCTGCCTATGATCAGTTTATTTCCAAACAGCCGGGTTTCGTATCCGCCGGTTTGCACGTCAACGACGCCCAAACCCGTATCGCAAACTACTCGCAATGGGAGCGGCGGGAAGACTTTCAGGCCATGTTGCGAAGTGATGAGATGCGCAAAAGAAATCGTGAAATCAATGAGCTGTGCAAAAGCTTTGAGCCAGTAATGTACGATGTTGCGGCCACGTTTGGCTAAGCGCAGAATGGAAAGGGTCTCCCATGTGTGGCGCGGACGTTTGGCATGAGGGCACGTTTTTTCGATCTGGCGAAAAAACCGCCCCGTGCTAACGATTGCACATGGATAAACTGATTGTTCTTTGGTCACACCCGCGATCCATGTCGACCGCCACCGAAAGGGTGATGCGCGAGCGCGGTGATCTGTGGTGTGCCCATGAACCCTTCATGTATGACTATTACGTGCACCGCGGCGTAGCACGGATGCCGCATTTCGACGTCCAGTCAGACCACCCCGTGCGCTACGAAGACATCCGTGACATGCTTGTGGCCAAGGCATCAGACGCGCCGGTGTTTTTCAAGGATATGGCTTATTATGTCATGCCGCGCATTCTGTCCGATGTCGCGTTTCTGAAGCGGCTCACCCATGTTTTCCTGATCCGCGATCCCGTTGCGGCGATCCTGTCCTACCACAAACTCGATCCGGAGATGACGCTTGAGGAAGTCGGATTGGAGGCACAGTGGCAGCTTTTTGATGCATTGAAGGCGATGGGCATACGCCCGCCGGTGATAGAGGCTGAAACGGTTCAACGTGACCCCAAGGGTGTGATGCAAAAGGTGTGGCAAACCATTGATCTGCCCTTTCGGTCAGAGGCGTTTGACTGGGATGCCGCGCCTCCGGAAGATTGGTCGCAGGTTGAGCAATGGCACAGCCGCGCTAAAAACTCCTCGGGTATCGTCCCCGTCAAGGAAGGCGAACACGAAAGAAAACGCGCTGAATTCGAAACGCGGTCCGAACACCATCCACAACTGGCTGAATTCCTGATGCATCACGCGCCGTTTTACGAGCGCTTGCGCGAAAGGGCGATCAAGGTGTGATCGTGCAGTCCGCCTCAGGCAACACGGACCATGAGCACCATGGCCAACAAGGCGCACCCGATCCCGGCATATTCGCGAAGATACAGCGGCTCATCGAAGTACAGCGCACCAATTGCGCAAAGCGCCAGCAGCGTGATCATAGAAAACGCAACGCCCGCCTGCGACAGTGTCACATGCAGCAACGCGTAATACCACATCACAGCCGATATGGCGTAGAGCAGGCACCCCGACATCACCAGAGCGGAATGCACCGGCTGACCGCCATCTGCGGCGAGTTTGATCATATAGTCGCCGATGATAACCAGCAGCGCGGTGAACAGGCAAAATACAAAGCCAAATGTAATGGCCAACATAGCAACCTCCTGTCGAGGTAATTTGATTTCATTATAAAAATTAGGTCTTGAGAAAATGCGCCCCGAGCCGATTTCCCCCCGGGGCGCTGATACAAAATAAACAAATCAATCGTTAATGCAGCCATCCTGCGCGCTGCCGGGATGACAGACAAGTATGGAGAACCATACCTTTGTCTGGGCCTGACCAACCCGAGGGTTGATGACGATGGGATCGTTTTTTGAGAGGGATTTGGTAGCGGAGGAGGGACTTGAACCCCCGACACGCGGATTATGATTCCGCTGCTCTAACCACCTGAGCTACTCCGCCGGACCGAGCCGGTTGGTATGACACGATAAGGTCCACGTCAAGGGACAATCCGCGCTAATGTGCTGCGCGCAAATCAGTGTCGAGCGTGTCGCACAGGCGGGCCAACTCTGGCGCGACTGGTGCATCCGTTACCAAAGTGTCGATCCGGTTCAGGGAGGTGATGCATACCGGGGCCGTTCGGGTGAATTTTGACCCATCGGCGAGCAAGACACTGCTGCGGGCGCGGGCCAGGGCGCGTCGGCTGACGATCACTTCCTGCGGGTCAAAATCTAACACCTCGCCATCCGCATCTACGCCGGAACAGCCGATGATCGCGAGGTCAAACTTGAATCCCTCAAGCGCCGCGGCGGCCATATCACCCACCATCCCGCCATCTGCCGCGCGCAGTGTGCCGCCGGTCAACACGATCTGACAATTTTGGTTTTGCCCCAGGATTTGGGCGACGTTGATGTTGTTTGTCACCACGATCAGGTTTTCGTGGCCGGTCAATTCCTGCGCCAGAGCCTCTGTCGTGGTGCCGATGTTCAAGAAGATGCAGGCATCGTTTGGGATCATCCCGGCGGCCGTACGGGCAATGGCGTGTTTGGCGTCACTGTTGAGCTGCCGGCGCTCTTCATACTGGATGTTGCGGATGCCCGCGGGCAGGATCGCGCCGCCATGCACCCGCGTCAGACGCCCGGCATTGGCCAGATCGGTCAGATCACGGCGAATGGTCTGCACGCTGACGCCAAAGCGACCAGCCAGGCCATCCACGGTCACCTTGCCCTCGGACCGGGCAATCTCGAGGATATCCGGATGGCGGAATGTCTGCGACATAAACGCTCCTTTGCGCGCGAAACTTCTGAAAAACGAAAATAAACGAAAGCGCGTTATTGACAAGTTTTTCCGTATCAGGCTTTGTGAATGCTCTTCAACCGAGGCAGGGGGCCTCACGTGTCTGCATCCGCAAAAACTGCCGCAACGCCGTGGGACGTCGATCTTTTTGTGATCGGCGGCGGCATCAATGGGTGTGGCATTGCACGTGATGCGGCGGGCCGGGGCCTGCGCGTGGAACTGGCCGAGATGAACGATCTGGCCTCTGCCACGTCGTCGGCGTCGACTAAGCTCTTTCATGGCGGGCTGCGATATCTGGAATATTTCGAAATCCGGCTGGTGCGCGAGGCGCTGATTGAGCGTGAAACCTTGCTGCGTGCGATGCCGCATATCAGCTGGCCCATGCGATTTGTGCTGCCATATCATGCAGATATGCGGTTTGACGGCGATACGCCCACATCCAAGTTGCTCGGGTTTTTCATGCCGTGGATGCGCGGACGCCGCCCGGCCTGGCTGATCCGATTGGGGCTTTTCCTCTATGACAACCTGGGCGGGCGAAAAATCCTGCCCGCCACGGCCACGGTTGATCTGACATCCGACCCGGTTGGCGCGCCGCTGCAAGAGCGTTTCGCCAAGGCCTATGAATATTCCGATTGCTGGATCGAAGACAGCCGATTGGTGGTCTTGAACGCCCGAGATGCCCAGGCCCGGGGCGCTGTGATCAACACGCGCAGCCGTGTGACCCGGGCGGAGCGGAAGCAGGATTACTGGCAAATCACCGTTGAGATGCCAGATGGGGGGCAGCGCGATGTGCGGGCACGGTTGCTGGTCAATGCCGGTGGGCCATGGGTCAAGGATGTGATTGGCAACGTGGCGGGTGTGAACGCGACCGAAGGCGTGCGGCTGGTCCGCGGCAGTCATATCGTGACGCGCAAACTCTTTGATCACGACAAATGCTATTTCTTTCAGGGCGAAGATGGCCGGATCATTTTTGCCATTCCCTATGAGGGCGATTTTACCCTGATCGGGACAACGGATGCGGAGCACTCGGATGTGCATGAAAAGCCGGTTTGCACCCCGCAAGAGGCTGATTATCTTCGCAAATTCGCTTCTTCCTATTTTCGTACGCCGATCGAGGCTGATGATGTGGTCTGGACCTATTCCGGCGTGCGCCCGCTTTATGATGACGGGGCAAGCTCAGCCACGGCGGCCACGCGGGATTACGTTCTCAAGCTGCGCGAAGAAGGCGGCGCACCGATGCTCAATATCTTTGGCGGCAAGATCACAACCTATCGCAAACTGGCCGAAACAGCATTGGACAAGATCGTCCCGTTCTTTCCAAATGCAACCGGTCCCTGGACGGCAGGGGTGGCCATGCCCGGTGGTGATTTTCCGGTGGATGGGTTTGACGGGCTAGTGCGCGACCTGGCGCGGGATTATCCGTTTCTGGACGCCCGGCAGGCGCGTCGTCTGGTGCGGGCCTATGGCACCGAGGCGCGCGATTTGTTGGGCGCAGCCGTGACGCGCGATGACTTGGGCAAGGATTTTGGCGCTGGTCTGAGCGAAGCAGAAGTTCGCTGGCTGATGGCCCGTGAATTCGCGCGCACGGCCGACGATGTGGTCTGGCGGCGCTCGAAACTGGGTCTGCGGATGCGCGCGGCGGAAATCGAGGCGTTGGAGGAATGGATGCAGACCGCCTGAGCGCGGGATTGCCAAGTGCCGCACGCCTTGCCAGACTGGCTGAAACACGAAGAACGGGGAGGGGATCAGATGAGCAATATTCTGGCCATCGATCAGGGCACGACGTCCAGCCGGGCCATTGTCTTTGACGCGCAAATGCAGGTGGCGGCTGTCGCGCAGCAGGAGTTTGCACAGCATTATCCCGCGTCGGGTTGGGTCGAGCATGATCCGGCTGATTTGTGGGATACGACGCTGGCAACCTGCCGTGAGGCGATGGCACAGGCCAGCGGTGAAATCACGGCCATCGGCATCACCAATCAACGCGAAACGACTGTGGTCTGGGATAAGACAACGGGTGAGCCGGTTCATAACGCCATTGTCTGGCAGGATCGCCGGACCGCTGATTTCTGTCGCGAGCTGCGCGAGGCGGGGCATGGCGACATGATTACGGCACGCACCGGGTTGCTGGCTGATCCGTATTTTTCCGGCACAAAACTGCGCTGGATTCTGGAGAATGTCGAAGGTGCACGGGCGCGGGCGGAGGCAGGTGAGCTGCTTTTCGGCACGGTAGACAGTTTCTTGATCTGGAAGCTGACCGGTGGGGAGGTACATGCCACCGATGCCACCAACGCCGCGCGCACGCTGCTTTATGACATCCGCAAAGGCCGGTGGAGCCAGACGATTTGCGATCTGTTGAACATTCCCATGCAGATGCTGCCCGACGTGCGCGACAGTGCGGCGGACTACGGCAAGGCGCAGGCCGTGCATTTGGGGCAGGACATCCCGATCCTTGGGGTGGCCGGTGATCAGCAGGCCGCCACCGTGGGGCAGGCCTGTTTCAGCCCGGGCATGATGAAATCGACCTATGGCACAGGATGCTTTGCGCTTCTCAATACGGGCGATACGCCGGTTGAGTCCAACAATCGTCTTTTGACAACAATCGCTTACCAGCTGGACGGCAAGCCGACCTATGCGCTGGAAGGCTCGATTTTCGTGGCAGGGGCCGTGGTGCAATGGCTGCGCGACGGGCTCAAGATCATATCCGAGGCCGGGGAGACCAAAACCCTCGCTGAGAGCGCCGATTCTGGGCAGGATGTGGTGATCGTGCCTGCGTTCACGGGCCTTGGCGCCCCCTATTGGAACGCCGAATGCCGCGGCGCCGTTTTTGGCCTGACGCGTAATTCGGGCGCGGCGGAACTGTCGCGCGCGGCCCTTGAAAGCGTGGGGTATCAGACGCGAGACCTTTTGGAGGCAATGCGCGATGATTGGGCCGCCACTGGTGGCGAGGCGGTCTTGCGCGTCGATGGCGGTATGAGCGCCTCGGACTGGACGATGCAGTTTCTGGCCGACATCATCGACGCACCCGTTGACCGGCCTGTCGTGCTGGAAACCACGGCGCTCGGCGCGGCCTGGCTTGCCGGGATGTATGCGGGCATCTATCCAAACCAGGCGGAATTCGCCAAAAGCTGGGCCCGCGATCGCCGGTTCGAGCCGGATATGGACACGGACGCGCGAGAGGTCAAATATGCCGCGTGGAAGCGCGCGGTTGAGGCAACAATGTCCTACTAAGCGAGCGCGCGTGCCCACAAGATGCTAGATGTTGCGGGGCGCAAAGGCTAAAGACATGCACGTCCCAGAATGCGGGCAAAAACAGTACAGGTATTGAATTCGTATGGCGGAAAAACTCTTTGGAACCGACGGTGTGCGTGGCCGCGCCAACAGTTGGCCGATGACGGCTGAGGTGGCCCTTGGGCTGGCCGCTGCCGCAGGGCGCTATTTCCGCCGCGACAAGAATGAACACCGTGTGGTGATTGGCAAGGACACGCGCCTTTCGGGCTACATGATCGAAAACGCGTTGACGGCGGGGTTCACCTCCACCGGGATGAACGTATTTCTGCTGGGGCCCGTGCCCACGCCTGCGATTGGGTATCTGACCCACAGTCTGCGCGCCGATCTGGGCGTGATGATCTCGGCCAGCCATAACCCGGCATCGGATAACGGGATCAAGTTTTTTGGCCCCGATGGGTTCAAGCTGAGCGACAATGCCGAGGCGGAGATCGCCCGGCTGCTAGACGAAGGTGTGGCGCCTGCCGCGCCCGAAAACATTGGCCGGGCCAAAAGGATCGACGATGTGCGCGGCCGCTATATTGAATACGCCAAAACCACCTTTCCACGCGGCAAGCGTATGGATGGCCTGCGCGTCGTTCTGGATTGCGCCAATGGGGCTGCTTACCGCACAGCACCCGAAGTGTTGTGGGAGTTGGGGGCCGAGGTCATCCCCTTAGGAGTGGAGCCTAACGGCTTCAATATCAACGAAGATTGCGGTTCTACCCATCCGGAACGCGCCGCCGCCAAAGTGCTGGAAACCGGTGCTGATCTGGGCATTTGCCTTGATGGGGACGCGGACCGTGTGATCCTGATCGACGAAAAAGGCCGGGTGTCTGACGGCGATCAGATCATGGGGTTGATTGCATCACGATGGGCGCAGGAAGGGCGGTTGAGCGGTGACGCTCTGGTGGCCACAGTGATGTCCAATCTTGGGCTCGAGCGCTTTCTGGAGGCGCAAGATATCGGGCTGGAACGCACGTCGGTGGGGGATCGCTACGTAGTGGAACGGATGCGCGGCGGCAATTTCAACCTTGGCGGGGAGCAATCGGGCCATATCGTGATGACCGATTATGCCACCACCGGCGACGGGCTGATCGGCGCATTGCAATTTTTGGCAGCGATGGTAGAAACCGGCGACAAGGCGAGCACATTGAGCCATGTGTTTGATCCTGTGCCGCAAAAACTGGTCAACGTCACTTTTGAGCCGGGCAAGACGCCGCTTGAGACTGATCAGGTGCAGGCGGCGATTGCGGCGGGAGAAAAGACATTGGGGAATGCCGGCCGCCTTTTGATCCGCGAGTCGGGTACCGAGCCGCTGATCCGCGTGATGGGAGAAGCCGAGGACCTGACCCTTTTGGACCAGGTCCTGACCCAGATCACCGACGCGGTCCGCGCCCAAAGTTGAACCACGGTCTCACTGCAGCGCCTTTGCGAGATCCTGCGCGGGCTGCACCGGCTTCTCCTTTGCACCGGTGATCTGACGCAACATCGGTGCCAGTTCGACATGGCGGAAGGTAAATCCATGCCGCAACAGGGCGGCCGGCACCACGCGTTGACCCCCAAGCATGGTTTCCCGCGCCAGATCACCCAAGAGGCCGCTCAATACGCGGGACGGGAACCGCAGTAACAACGGCCGGTGCAACGCGCGTGCCAGATCACGCGAAAACCGTTCATTGCGTACCGGGTGGGGCGCGGTTGCGTTGATCGGGCCGGTGATTGCGTCATTGGCCATGGCAAAGGCGATCACGCGGATCATGTCATCATGTTCGATCCATGGCATCCATTGCTGTCCGTTGCCCATGATGCCGCCGCCGCCGAATTCAAATGGGGTTAGCAGTTTGGCCAGCATCCCGCCATCCACGCCCAGAACCAGCCCGGTGCGCAGCAGGACCAATCGCACGCCGTGCTTGGACACACCAGCGGCGGCCTCTTCCCATGCGGTGCAGATGTCGCGGGTGAAGGCGGCAGCTGGCGCGCTATCCTCCGACAATTTCGCATCACCTTGCAACCCGTACCAACCAACCGCAGAGCCGCTAATCAGGCAGTCCGGTTTGTGCGCAAGGCGTGCAACCAGCGCAACAATCGCCTTGGTCATATCAACCCGTGAGGCGATCAACAGCTTGTGCCGCTTTGCGGTCCAAAGCCCCCGGCGATGGATGCACCGGCGAGGTTGATAATGGCGTCAAACCTGTCCTGATCATGGATCTGATCAAGGCTGGTGATCACGCGAACCGGATGGGCAAGCACGTCCGAGTTGCGCGCATCACGGGTCAGGACGGTGACATGATGCCCGGCGGCGACAAGCGCCTCGACAAGCCGCGCGCCGA
Organism: Roseovarius sp. JB2-10; assembly: GCF_055693585.1. Taxonomy (NCBI): domain Bacteria; kingdom Pseudomonadati; phylum Pseudomonadota; class Alphaproteobacteria; order Rhodobacterales; family Roseobacteraceae; genus Roseovarius; species Roseovarius sp. JB2-10. The sequence continues at coordinate 2,355,753 of NZ_CM146337.1, forward strand.
TGAAGCCGGTGCCGCCGGTGATCAACACGTGCTGACGCGGTTTCAGCCCGGCCACGAGGGTCGCGGGATCGCCCCGGTCCAGCCGGTCACTGCGCGCGGCGGCCAGAAGGTCACGCGCGCTGAAGATGCCGACACCAAGGGCCGACAGTGTGGCCATCACGCTCCACCAGCCGTAGCTGACCGGGATCAGCGCGGAAGGCAAGAAGGCCCATTCCCAAAGGTAAGGCGCGGCCAGCGCAAGGATCGCGCCATAGTTCAGCGCCAAAAGCGTGTGGTTGATCCGCTCGCTGCCGGGCAGTTTGCGGGTCAGGTCTTCTTCAACGAAATCCCACAGGGTGATCAGCACTTCGACGGCCAGAATACCCGCTAAAACAACGGTATAGATGCCGTGAGGTTCAAACCAGGCGAAGCACAGAAAGATCACGATGTAAAAGAAATTGCGCACGCCATGCAGGCGCAATTCCTGTTTTTGCGACGGGCGCCAGGCCAGCCGTTCGGTGCCTTCATGATGCACCAGCGTGTCGAAAGCGCCCATGAAAACCTGAACGGTTATGAGGCTCCAGAGAATGGGATTGTCCATAGTGATTACTCCTTGGCGTCGTTGAAAAGCGCGTCCTGACGGATCAATTGACCGAACAGGCTGTGCTTGAGATCGAGAGAAAAGATGAACTGGCCGTGGCCCAGATCATGGTGGCCGATCACCAGCGCACCTGGGCTGAGCAGGCGGGGCAGGCGCAGGCGCCGGCCGAGGATTTGCAGAAAATAGTGATCGCTTTTGAAGAAGAGCGCGTCCGGGCCGGTTTCGATCTTGAGGGCCATGCCGATGCCATAACCCACGTATTCCTCGAGCCCGGTGGGACCGGCGAAGCGTTTGGAGCTGTGCACCACTTGCGGGAACCCGGATGCACGGCCGTATTGCCGGATCCAGAACTGGCCGTCGCTGGCGATATCCTCGGTCACGGTCACCACGGCGGGTTGTCCCACGGCGGTCATGTCATAGGGCAGGGGCGCGCCGACCAAACGTGCCAGATTGGCCAGGAATTTGCCGGCAAGGTTCATCTCCATCACGGTCACCTTGCCCTGATAGGTCACACTCGCACCGCCGCTGACGCGTTTGCCAAAGCGGTTGCGGATCGCCTGGGGCAGGCTGGACCAGGCGGCAGAACCGACAAGCGCGCTGAACCGGCCATCGGCCATTTTCTGTTTTGGGTGGGGTGGGGTGCGTATATGCATCATATCAACTCGTTCTGTAAGGTCACTTATTTCTGTATAGAGAGAAATTAAGGGGCAAATAAAAAGTATTGTTGATTATTCCGACTTTTTGCCGGTGAATTTGAGGAGGGAAAACACCTTATCGCCCATCTTCATCAGGGCATTCAGCTTGCCTTTGGGTACGGACAACATCTGGCTGGACCAATGGTCAGCTGTCTTCAGAAACGCCTGCATCTCCTGCATCCGGCTCAACACGACGGGGTTCAGGTTCGGCTCGTCCGCGGCCTGGTTCAGGCACATATCAATCGCGGCCATCGCGGGATCAATCTCGCGCTCCTTGCGGCCCTGGGCAATCAACATCGCCATTTCCCAGACATCCACCTCGGCGACGAAATGTTCACGGCGATCGCCGGGCAGGGGCACACGGCGAATGAGTTTCCACCCCACCAATTCCTTGAGCGAGTTCGACACGTTTGACCGTGCAATGCCCAGCTCATCCGAAATCTGTTCGGCATTCATCGGGCTGACACTCAGGAACAACAGCGCATGGATTTGCGCCACGGAACGGTTCACGCCCCATTGGCTGCCCATGTCCCCCCAGTAGAGGATGAATTGGCTCTTGGCCGATGAATCAGTGTTATCAGTAGTTTCTGTCATGACAGAAATATCAGTCAAAACGATCAAAAAGTCAAGTCAGCCTGATTAAGTCGCTTTTAGTCACACCCAAAAATACGGGCGTAATCACTGATACCAACGCCGAAATGCCGTTGAAACGCACGGCGCATGCGTTGCGTATCCCCAAATCCGCTGGCGGTTGCGACAGATTTCAGGGGCAGGCGGTTGTTCAGTAGCCCGCGCGCATGATCTACACGGATGCGTTCGACAAACTGCGCCGGTGGCATGTTGAGATGTCGGTTGAAATGGCGCGACAGGGTCCGGCTGTTCATGCCTGCTTCCTGTGCCAATGTCTCGAGCGTCCAGTTCCGGTCCGGGCGCGCGACCACAGCTTCGATCAACCGGCTCAGATGATCATCACGGGTGAATTGCCCGGCCAGATGCATGGCATACTGGCTTTGCCCGCCGGTGCGCCGCAATTGCACCACCAACTCGCGGGCAACCTCCAACGCAACTGTGTTTCCGCAATCTGCGCGGATGATGGCGAGGGCCAGATCGATGCCCGTGGTGACACCGGCCGAGGTGAAAATATTGCCGTGTGATGCGCTGATCCGATCCAGATCCCAGATGACATCCGTATAAGCGCGCGCATCTTCTTCCCGCGACCAATGGGTCGTGGCTGTTTGGCCATCCAGCACGCCAGCCGCGGCCAGAACCAAAGCGCCTGAGCATATCGATATCAGACGCGCATCGTGTGGTGCGTGCGAGCCTGAGGCTTTGTCGGCCACCGCGGACAGAAGCGGCTTATGGTGCAAAAGGGCGTCCACGCCGACGCCACCCGGGATCAGAAGATCAGCATCAATAGAATGGTCATCCAATGTGGCATCCGCACAAAGTGTCATCCCGTTGGAGGCGCGGACCGGCTCATCCTCCAGGCTGACGTAGCGGTGGGAATAAGCAGGCTTCCCCCCAAGGGATGCGGTTTCGAATGCCTGAACCGGGCCCGCCACGTCCAGCAGGTTCACGTTTTCAAAAATCAGAACGTCAATGTGGCGCGCCATGTGCGTTTGTCCGAATTTGATAGGTAAATGACATTTCAGACAATTTGTCTGGCAGCTAAAAAGCAAAAGGTCAAGAACGAGTACGAAGGGAAACACCATGGCATTCAGGGCCAGCGGCGCGCGCGACTTCGGGAGCCTGATGGCGTCAAACACCATTTTGGGTGTCGCCATGCCGATGCTTATCATTCTGGGCGGGCTTGCCGGATTGATGCTGGCGCCCAAGACGGCTTTGGCGACCTTTCCGCCATCAGTTCAGATGCTGGCGGGTTTGGGCGCGGCAGGCCCATTCTCGGTTTTCATGGGGCGCTACGGGCGCAAGGCCGGGTTTCTATTGGGTGGTGCCGTCGCCATTTTGGGCGGTGTCATTGGGACCGTCGCGCTGTTTCAAGGCAGCTTCCTGATGCTGTGTCTGGCGCATGTCTTCTTTGGAGCTGCGATGGCCTGTTACCAGTATTTCCGCTTTGCGGCCGCAGAGGTGGTTCAGACGTCGTGGCAGCCTGTCGCCATATCGCTGATGTTGACCTCTGGTCTGGTGGCCGCATTAGTGGGGCCGCAGATTTTCATTCTGGCCAAGGATTACTTTGCGCCGGTCCCCTTGGCCGGTGCCTATGCCGCGATCAGCGTGGTGAGTGCCGTTGGCCTGATGCCGCTGCTCTTGCTGCGTATGACAGAGGGCACGGCTACATCGCGCCCTGAACCGTTTGACTGGCCGACCACGCGCCGTGTCCTGCGGCGGGGGCCTGTCTTGCAGGCCATTGTCATCGCCTCAGCCGCCCAAGGGATCATGGTGCTGCTGATGGCGCCGACACCGCTGGCAATGATCGGGTGTGGTCTGAGCGAAACGCTGGCCGGTGACGTGATCCGCTGGCATGTGGTGGCCATGTTTGCCCCCAGTTTTGTCACCGGCTTTCTGATCAAACGGCTTGGTGTGCGGTTGATTGCGATTGGCGGTCTGGGGCTCTTGGTCGCGTCCTCTGGTGTGGCCGCGAGCGGGATGACACCGTTTCATTTCTATATGGCACTTGTTCTGTTGGGGGTGGGATGGAACTTTGGGTTCATCGGTGCCACCACCATGCTGAACGGCGCGTTAAGTGCTGATGAGCGATCCGGCGTGCAGGGCGTCAATGACACGATCATCGCTCTGGCATCGACCATTTGCGCCTTTGCTTCGGGCGCGGTTGTCACGGGGTTGGGGTGGACCGCGCTGAACCTGATGGCGCTGCCGCTTGTGTGCTGCGTGATCGTAGCAGTTCTGTTTTCCGGAAAATGGCGGCGGGCAGATACGGTCTGACTGCATCTGGGCGCGAGGCCACATCCCAAAAAGAAAACGGCCCCCGCAAAGCAGGGGCCGTTTCCGTCAAATCACAAGGCTTACTTGTGTTTTTTGTATTTTCCAGCTTCGCTGCTGTTTCCCATTAGCAAAGCGACAAGGCAGATGATGATCGCGATCAGGGTGATGATCCCTGGTGCGGATCCGCCCACGCCCATGAAGATTGCGCCACTTGCGGCGTCCCACGTGGGGGTGTCGAAAGGATATCCCATTTCAGTCTCTCCTCTTTAGTCGGATGCAGGCGCTGAGGCCGCAATACCTTCGGGGTATGCCTGTGCAGGCACTTTGACCGTATCAAGACCGGCTTCTTCTGCAGCGGCCGGAACACGTAGCATTCCCAGCATTTTCAGAACAAGCGAGCTGACAAAGCCCGTGATCAAGCCAATGGCGATGAACACCACAGCACCGACAAGCTGACCCATGAAGCTCACCGTTGGCGCACCTTCACCCAGAAGGGCAGGATAGCCGCTGGCAAAGATACCCAGCATCAGCATACCGTAGATACCCATCGTACCGTGCACGGTGACCGCGCCAACAGCATCGTCGATCCCCATATTCTCGAGGATGGTTGCGGCGGGTTTAAGCATGAACCCGGCAGAGAACGCGATGATCAGCGTTAGCGATGGCCAGTAGATATCAAGCCCCGACGCAACCGAGATCAGGCCGGCAAGAGCGCCGGACATCATCCAGAATGGATCCTTCGTAAAGAGCCATGCGCCGATGATGCCGCCCGCGATGCCCATCAGGATATTGAAGGTCAGAGCACCCAGGTTGGTAGGCGTGCCATAGATCGTCGAGTAGTTTGCACCCCAGGACCATGCTTCGCCACCAACAACCAGACAGGCCATCAGGAAGCCCCAGAAGCCGACAACGATCAGCATCAGACCTGTCGCCGTGAAGGGCATGTTGTGGCCTGGCAGATGATTGGCCGTCCCATCGGCGTTGAACTTGCCGATACGTGGACCGAGGTTGATCAGAACACCAAGCGCAAAGAACGCGGCAACTGCGTGAACAAGACCGGCGGCGCCAAAGTCATGCACACCCCAGTTTTGCACCAGCCAGCCATCTGCGTGCCATCCCCAAGCGGCGGCCAATGTCCAGCTGAACCCGCCCAGAACGATGGCCAAGATAACGAAGCCAACTGTCTGAATGCGTTCAATCACAGCACCCGACATGATCGAAGCCGTGGTTGCTGCAAAGAGCGTGAAGGCCCCCCAGAACACGCCGTCAATCTGGTCGTCCAGATTGGGGCCCATCGTGGCGGCGGCATCGCCCCATGCCAGCGCAAAGCTGTTTGCATATTCAGCGCCTGAAATCCCGTTGGGACCCGCCGACAGCGAAAACCCTGTTGGGAAAGCCCAATAAACCCACCATCCAAAAAAGTAGAATGCGGGGATCACAAAAGCGAAAGCCAGGATGTTTTTCACCCCTGACGACAACGCATTTTTCGCGCGTGAGGCGCCCATCTCATATGCCAAGAAACCTGCGTGAATGATGATCATCAGCGGAATTGTGATGTAATAGTACATCTCCGCGAACATCGTATTCGTCATGTTCCCCTTGGCTTCCATTGCGGCGACCTTCGCCACAAGTTCCGCGACTTGTTCTTCCATCTTAGTTCGTACCTCCGTGCCCTGTTTTCCGGCGTTTATTTTATTTTGGTTTACTTTTGGTCCACCAATGAAACCGATGTTACACCAACAATACCCCTAACTCGACTCTTTTCATCACGAAACAGTGGTGTCGCAAACAAGCTACTGTGTGCCGGTTTTCATTTTTGGTGCAAATTTCCACTGTGGTTTTTATCCCACATATAGTGGCGACGCCCGCAAATTAGCATAGACTTGCTCTGAATGACGCTCCGGAGCGCAAAGCCAGAGATGTTCGACCTGACGTTGAATTCAGGCTTTCAGCGCATCTGCAGCGCGTTGATATGCGGTACGGGTTTGGGTCAAATCATCATCGGTCAAGGCGAGGCATGGATAGGTTTTTCCGGGCGATTTGAAGAGGCCCTCTTGGCGTAAAACCGCGTTGAAAGTTGCGGTGCGCGCCGCATCACCATGCAAGACATCCCGGTAGTTTTGCGGTTCACGTTCCGCGAATACGACCTCGAACAACGTAGCATCCCCAACGATGGAATGGGCAATGCCGGCCTCATTCAACGCGGTGCGTGCCATCTCCATGATCTGCAATCCTAAGCTGCGCAGCCGCTCATATTGGCCGTCGCGGCGCAGGATTTCGAGCGTCTTCAAACCGGCGATCGCAGCCACTGGATTGCCCGAGAGCGTCCCAAGTTGCATCAACCAGCGATCGGCCCCAACAACGGCCTTGTCGAAATGCGCCATGATATCGGCCCGCCCGGCAAGTGCCGCGAGGGGAAATCCGCCGCCAATCACTTTGCCCAATGTACAAAGATCGGGTGTCACCCCGTAGTGCTCCTGCGCCCCGCCATAGGCAAACCGGAAGCCTGTGACCACTTCGTCAAAGATCAGGACGATCCCGTATTTGTCCGCCTCGTCCCGCAAGAGCTGCAGAAAGCCCGGGGCAGGGGGATGATCCGCTGCAACGGCTCAACGATGATCGCAGCCACCTGATCCCCCCATTCCGTCAGAAGCGACCGGATGTAGTCGGGATCATTGAAGGGTGCGATCAGCATCTCTGCGGTGACGCTATCAGGGATGCCCGCGCTGTCGGGAACCGCTTGCGGAAAGTTGGCTAGTTGCGTGGGGGCAAGGCTCATCTGTGCCTCGGCGGACATGCCATGATAGCCGCCTTCGAATTTCACCACCTTGTCGCGTCCGGTAAAGGCGCGGGCGGCGCGGATCGCGTACATGTCGGCCTCACCGCCCGAGGTGACATAGCGCAGCTGATCGGCGCAGGGCACTGCGCGGCAGATTTCCTCGGCCAGTTCGACCCCTGCGACGTTGTTGGCAAAGAACGTCATGCCGCGCGGCAGCTGTTCGAATATTGCCTCTTCGACTTCGGCATTGCCATGACCCAGAAGCATCGGACCGGACCCAATCAGATAGTCGATATATTCGGTACCATCCTCATCCCAGACACGACTGCCCTTGCCCTCGCGGATAAAGACAGACGGGTCGAAATTGCCAAAGCCGCCAGCAGGCAGCACAGCGCGGGCGCGGTCGGCCCATTCGGCCTGCGTGTTGATTTTCTGCATGGTGTTCTCCTAGTCGAGGACCAGATCAGGCTGGCCAAGGATGTCTGGATCCGGGGTGATGCCCAGGCCGGGGCCCTCAGGCGGGGCGATGCGACCCTGGTGGCGGGTGGGGCAATCAGGGGCCAAACGGGGCCCGACATAATGGCTCAGGTCGCAGGTATTCATAAGTCCACGCGCCGGTGTTGACGCCGCCAGATGCAGCACAGCCGCGGTGGTGATATCGCCGCCCCAGGTGTCTTCAACACACATTTGCGTACCTAGCGTCAGGCACATATCCCGCGCGGCGCGCATCGCACTCAACCCCGAAAACTTGCTGAGTTTCAGCGCAACAGCGTCCATGCATCCCTTTGCATGGCCCTCCAGCAGGCTCTCGATATCATACGCGTTTTCGTCGAGCTTCATGGGCAGGCCGGTCGCTGCGCGCACGGCGGCACATTCATCAATCGTGGCGCAGGGCTGTTCCAGCATGACATCCAGATGCGCCACCGCCCGACCCACACGGGTGGCGGTCAGCCGATCCGCGCCGCAGTTCCAATCACCATAGACCAGCGGGCCGGGGCCCACGGCCTCACGAACCTTTTTCAGACGCGCCACGTCCGCCTGCCAATCCGCATCCCGGCCCAGCTTGACCTGAAACTGCGTCATGCCATGCGATTGTGCCTCTATGGCCATGCGGGCCATCTCATCCGGGTCGACGCAGGTGATGGAATGATAAAGCGGCATGTCTTGCACGGCTCGACCCCCGAGCAGCACATAAACTGGCAGATTGGCCGCCTTGCCCGTCAGGTCCCAAAGGGCAGTATCCACTGCGGATTTTGCGTATCCGTGTCCTTTGAGCTGGTGGTTGAGGCGGTGCATCATGGCCTCTGGCCCAATGGGATCGCCGCCCAGAAGAACGCTTGCCATTTCCTCAAGTGCCGGGGCGACGCCGCTTGCATAGGCGGGCAGGTAATGGGGGATCGGACAGACCTCCCCCAACCGCTCAGGCCCGTATCCGTATCGAGCCGCACAACAACGGATGTGGTTGTGTCGCAGGTTTTCCCATCTGCCATGTGGTAGGTTTCATGGGCGGTCAAGGGTACATGCCAGAGGGATATGCGGTTTATCTTCATGGGCTTACTCGTAGATTGCGATGGGTTCGCCCAATGCCTCGGGGTTTGGCACAACGCCCAGACCTGGCGCGGATGGCGGGGTGGCAAAGCCACTTTGATTGCGCGCGCCCTGACCCGGAACCGGATCGATTGACAGGTGATAGTGACATAGCCAGGAGGCCAGGCGATTTGCCTCGGGCGTGGATGCAGCCAGGTGAATGGCCGCGGTATCGGCGAGGGCCGAGCCGCCCACATCCTCGATATGCATCTGCCAGCCGACAGAGAGGCCGAAATCACGGATCTGCTGCGCTTTGGTCAACCCGCCCACGCGGTTGGGTTTGACCTTGACCCCTTCGCAGGCGCGCCGCTTCCAAGCTTCAAGGTGGTCATTCATCGTGGTCATGCATTCATCCAGCAGGATCGGATTTTGCACCCGCGCGGCCACATGGGCGCATTGATCCAGTGTCTCGCAGGGCTGTTCGACCCAGTCCCGCGCGCTGACCGAATTCAAGACCTCGATCGCGGTGGATGGCTGCCACGCGCGATTGACGTCGAAGGTGACGCGATGCCCGGCGGGCAGGGCAGCGGATATCGCCTCGATCCGCGCGATGTCAGCGGCAATATCCGTCCCGCCCACCTTGGCGGAATGCACGGTGTAGCCCTTTTGGGCGGCGCGGTTGATCAGCGCGATCATTTCCTCAGGCGTGCCGGTAGAGATGGAGGAGTTGACCGCCACGGGCGCGGCCTGATCGCCGCCCAGCATCTGCCAGAGCGGCATGTTGGCGGATTGGCCGAGGATATCCCAACAGGCAATGTCGACCGCGGATTTCGCATATTCATGCCCGGGCAACTGCACATCCATTACCCGGTTCACATGATCCGTGCTGCGCGGGTCCAGGCCGATGAGAATGGGCGCAAGCGTTTCCAAACCAGCGCGGATACCGGGGCCATGGGCGGGCAGGTAGGTGTGGCCCCAGGGGCACCCCTCGCCCCATCCGTTGAGGCCCTCATCGGTGTCGATGCGGAGAAAGGTGCTGTCGAGCCGCTCAAACTTCAGCCGTCCGCCCGAGAGCCAGTAAGGCTCGGACAAGGGCAGATCAACCTGCCAGACGGTGAGGCGGGTGATTTTCATTTCAGCTCAACCTCGACAAAACTCATCGGGGCATCGCCCGCGTTGATGACATTGTGCTCGACACCCACGTCGCGGCGATACGCGGTTCCGGCAGGCACGGTCACTTCGTTGATCTCCCCGCCGGGCAGTTCAAGGCGCATGTGGCAGTCGGTGATGGCGGTGATCACGTAATCATAAGCATGCCTGTGCCATCCGGTGTCCTGACCCGGTTCAAAGTCAAACCGGGTAACGCGGGTGCGGGTGTCGTCGATCAATTCTGTGGCGGTGCAGTGGGTCATGAGACGCCTCCATACATAGCCACAGGCGCGCCGAGGCTGTCGAAATCGGGCGTCACGCCCAGCCCAGGCGTGTCAGTGGCATAAAGCCTGCCCTCTTTGACCAACGGTCCGCCAATCCCGGTAGAGCGGGTATTGTAATTCATCAGGTCGGTCGAATTGACGAGGTATGCCGCCGAGGTCGAGGCGGCAAAATGCGCCACCGCCGCACTTGTGATCTCGCCGCCCCAGGTGTCTTCGCTGACCACGGGGATGCGATTTTCCACCAGATAATCGCGCACCCGCCGCGCCTTGGAGAGACCGCCAAGGTTCGAGATTTTGAGGCAGCAGATTTCTGCGCCCCGGTCGGCCACAATGCGTTGCGCGGCGTGGATGCCTGTCACACATTCATCCAGTTTCATGGGCTGGGTGGCCACGCGGCGCACTTGCTGGCATTCCTCATAGGTTCGGCAAGGCTGTTCGAGGATGAAATCCAGATCAGACGTGGCGCGGGCCACGCGGATGGCATCATCGACGCGCCAGCCCTGATTGGCATCGGCCATGGCCTTTTCGCCCGGTTTGAGCAGGGGCACAGTAGCGCGGATGCGGTCAATATCCGTAGACCAGTCGCCGCCCACCTTGATCTGAAACTGCCGATAGCCATTGGCCCGGTGCCGGTCCAGTTCCGCAATGGTTTCATCCAGCGCGCGTTGCGGTGCGACGCGGTACATCGGTGCGCCATCGGTCAGCTTGCCGCCCATCAGCATCCAGACCGGTTGACCGGTGGCCTTGCCCAGCAAATCCCAACAGGCCGCGTCAAACGGCGCCTTGGCATAGCCGTGGCCCTGCACCAGATGATCCATCAATCGTTCTATCCGCGCGACCTGACGCGGGTCTTCACCGATCAGATGTGGGGCGACCAGACGCGCGAGCGCCTCGACCCCTTCGGAATGAGCCACCATGTAATTTTCACCGCAGGGCGTGAATTCCCCGCAGCCCTGCAGGCCTGCATCCGTGTCGATCACCACAACCGATGCCTTGGCCACCGAAATCGCATTGCCTGCGCCCCAGACATAGCTGCCATCGACATAAGGAAGGTCGGTCTTATAGATGCGGATGCGGGTGATTTTCATCCGTTACCTCCGTAACGCGAAACCGGATCGCCAAGTTTGTCCATATCAGGCACAACGCCCAGGCCGGGGATGTAAGGCGCGGTGACGCCGCCATTCACAACCGGCGCGTCCAATGTTGCCACGTTGATATCCACCATCGCGCGCGTATCGAGCGCACAGCGCAGCAGGTGGCGCGGTGTGGATTGGGCGATGTGGAAAACGGTGGCGCAGGCGATTTCGCTGCCAACGGTGTCCTGAATGGACATGACCATGCCAGCCGCCGCCGCGATACCGCGCTGTCGGATCATCGGCGTGACACCGCCCTGTTTCGAGACCTTGAGGCCCACCCCATCGCAAGTGTCATTGGCGATGGCCTGGATCAGATCGCCTTCAGATTGGATCAACTCATCCAGCAGGATTGGCACGGCGCACCGCGCGCGCAGTGATTGGGTTTCGCGCCACGTGTCACAGGGTGCCTCCAGCACGAAATCAAGCCCCTCGGGCAGAAGCGCCAGCATCCTGAGCGCTTGTTCCGAGGTGAGGCCATTATTGGCATCGGCCAGAAACCATTCACCCGGCCGACGATCTGCCAGACAGGCGCGGATGCGCTCGGCATCCAGTGCGGGGCCGCCCTCAACTTCTGTCGCGCCGATCTTGATGGAATGCCCTAGGAAGCCTTCAGCGCGATGCGCAGCGACCTTGGCGCGCATCGCCTCGGGTGTGTCGCCGCCGATGGAAGAGATCACTGGCACCGGTTCGGGGATACGCCCGCCCAACATGTCACAAAGCGGTACCCCGGCGGATTGCGCTGCGATGTCCCAGCAGGCCACGTCCAGCGCCGTGCGTCCATCGCGGTGGCCGCGCAAAGTGTCCCGCATCCGGTCCCAGATACGGTCAAGCTGGCGCGGGTCCATGCCGATAAGGGCAGGGGCCAAGAGGTCAAGTGCCGCACGTGTGCCGCCCGCATGGGCCGCCACGTAGGTTGCGCCAAAGGGCGTGCTTTCACCCCAGCCGACGCGCCCGCACGCTGTGGTCACCCGCACGATTGTGGCATCGTAAGAAGTGTATTCCCGCCCGCCCGACAGCCGATACACCCCGCCTTTAACGGGCAGATCAACCTGATAAATGTCGATACGGGCGATCTTCACTACAAATCCTCGGGATAGGTCAGCACGGGCTTGACGTTGAAGTGATTGCGCCAGAGCACATAGGCCAGCACCGGGTGGTCATGGGTTGTCAGCGCATGTGGCACGTTGGAGCGGTGATAGATCGTGGCCCCCGCCCGCAGGGTTTTCGATCCCTCGCCTTCGATGGCAAATTCGGCCTCGCCCGCAAGCACGACATACATTTCTTCTGCCGGGTGGTGATGCCAGGGATAGTGCAGGCCGGGTGGCTGATAGACGACAAATCCGCGCATCTGGTCCGTGCCATACGGCGCGTCCTGGCCAATGATTTCGTAACAGGCAAACTTCTCCATGAATTCCTGCCCGATCGAGGTGTCTTTGTAGGGCTCACGCCATTGCGCCAGCGGGCCCGCGGCAACAAGCGCGTCGCGGAACCCTTCGAACCCATCGGAAAAGAGATTGGGATCGTTGCACATCAGATCAGCCGCCGCGATATGATAGGGCGTCACATGTTGCGTGGTCAGGGTTTCGGGGACTTCAACAAACGCCTTGAGATCGGGGAGGCGATCATGCGCCGCGCGCACTTCTTTCAGCAAGGTGGTCCACCGTTCATCCATCATGGCGTCACTACGATGTTTCCAGTGTGCGTTTTGGCGATGAAGGCCGCCTGTGCTTCGCGCAGTTGGTTCAGGCTGTAGGTGGCCGCCAGCATGGGTTTGACCTCGCCTCTTTCGATATAGCCAATCAAGTCGTGGAACACGTGCTGAGGCAGAATGGTTGAGCCGCAAAACGTCAGGTCCCTCAGGTAAAACGTGCGCAAATCCAGCGTGACCATCGGCCCTGCGATGGCACCGGAACAAACATACCGGCCGCCACGTTCCAATATGTCGATCAGGCCAGGCCAAGCGTCACCGCCGACGATATCGGCAACAACAGTTATCTTTTCGTCTCCCAGAGCGGCGCGCAGGTTCTCTGGCGCGCGGGGCAGGATGAGATCAGGGCCGGAGAGGGCCACGTCCGCATGTTTGCTCTCGCTGGCCAGTGCGATGACACGCGCGCCGCGACGCTTGGCCAGTTGGATAAGCGCGCCACCCACACCGCCTGATGCCCCTGTCACCAGAACCGTATCTGCCGCCCCGACATTGGCGCGCACCAGCATACCTTCGGCTGTCGCATAGCTGCATTGGAATGTGGCGAGTTCCGCATCGCTCAGGTCACACTCGACAACCGCCACATCACGGTAGTCCGCTGTCGTGTATTCGGCATAACCACCATCGCGTTCGGACCCGAAATAGCCGGTTTTGTCCATGTTATCGGGGTCAGTCCAATCGCGCTGCCAGCCATCGACCATTACGCGTTTGCCGATGATACTCGCATCGCCATTGGCGCCCACGGCCACCACGCGGCCCACCACATCCGCGCCTTGGATGCGTGGAAAGGTCAGCGGGCGCCCGCCCCATGTTGGGTCGTCTTCGTTCACTGTCTCAAAAGCGCCCCCAGTGGTGGCATCATCCACGGCCTTGGAGTACCAGCCCGAGCGCGTGTTCACGTCCGTATTGTTCAGACCGCAGGCACCCACCTTGATCAGCACGTCGTCGGGGCCGACATCGGGCACCGGCCAATCCTCGTGCCATTCATAGGCATCCAGATCGCCGTGACCCATCAGGACCATCGCTTTCATTGTCTTGGGAATATCGGTCATGCATCTGTCCTTGGTTTCAGGCTGTCAGGATCATAGACCGGCGCATCCAGAATGCGGCCTTGGCGCGGCTCACCCGCGATGACAACCTCGATATCGGTGCCCGCAACGTTGGCGTGGGGCTTGATATAAGCAAAGGCCAGAATTTTGCCGACCGTGTGCCCATAGGCGACAGAAGCTGTCGAACCGACGACCTTGCCATCCAGTAACACGGCCTCTCCGCCATGGCCGTCATGCGCGCCGTTGGGTTCGATTTCGAGATAGGCGCAGACCCAGGGCATCGTGCCGTTACTTGCCATTTCTGCGCTCTCGCGGGTCTGATCCACGCCGATGTACGACTTATCGAGCTTGGCAAACCGCATCACATCCGCTTCGGGCAGGGTCACTTCGTTGGTCAATTCGCCTGCGCCTTTGAACATCTTTTCCATCCGCATGGCGTTCATCGCGAAGGACCCGGTATCGCGCAGGCCCAGAGGTTCGCCTGCGCTGGTGATCGCGTCATAAACAGGGGCCAGATGGGCCATGGGCGTATGAAATTCCCAACCCAGTTCACCGGCATAGGACATGCGCATCGCTTGCACCGGCTGGCCCGCCACGGTGATGTCTTGCGACGACAGCCATGGGAATGCGGCGTTTGACAGGTCCGCGTCGGTCAGTTGCGCAAGGATGTCACGGGCGCAGGGGCCTTGCAGTGCAAGTGCACCGTATTCAGCGGATTGATTGTGCAGAGTAACGTCCGCGCCGGCGGGGATATGGCGCGCAAGCCAATCCATAACGCGCTGTTCAAAGAACGCAGCACAGGTCAGATAAAACCAGTTTTCAGCCAATCGGACGATGGTCACCTCGGCCTCGATCCGGCCGCGGTGATTGAGCAGATGCGTCAGAATAATGCGCCCATCCTTGGAGGGCAGGCGGTTGGCCACCATGCCGTCCAGAAATGTTGTGGCATCCGCGCCTGCGATCTCGACCTTGGCAAAAGAAGAGATGTCCATGACACCCGCCGCCTCGCGCACGGCACGGCATTCTTCGGCCACGATGTCATGCACCGGCGTGCGGCCAAATCCGTAATAGTCGCGCTGTTCGACGTCGCCCCGGGCAAACCAGCGGGGCCGTTCCCAGCCAAAGACTTCCTCATGCACGGCGCCTTTGTTCTTGAGCGTTTCGTAGATTCCAGAAGTCTTGATGGGTCGTCCCGCGAGGCGGTTGAAATGCGGGAAGGGAATTTCGTGGCGCAGGCAATAATCTTCTTTGGCCTTAATGACTTGCCAGTCTTTGTTCGCGTAGTCACCAAAGCGGCGCGGGTCGTATTCGCGCATTGAGATATCGGCCGCGCCATGCACCATCCAGCGGGCCAGCTCACGGCTCAGGCCGGGGCCCCACCCGATGCCAATCTGCGTGCCGCAACAGCACCAGTAGTTGCGCACGCCGGGTGCGGGACCAATCAGCGGGTTGCCGTCAGGCGGATGGCTGATCGCGCCATGCACTTCGCGGGTGATGCCCAGTTCGGAGAAGATCGGCATCCGGTCCAATGCATTCTCCAGCCAGGGCATGACGCGATCATAATCGGCATCGAAAAGTTCATTCTCGGCTTCCCAGGGGCAGTGGTCCTCCCACACCGTGTTGGGGTTTTCCTTTTCGTAGATGCCGATCAAACCGCGTTTCTGCTCCATCCGGATATAGCCCGAAACCAATTTGTCATCACGAATGACAGGAAGTTCGGCTTCCAGGTCTTTGAATTCAGGCACATTTTCCGTAACGAAATAGTGGTGCGTCATAGATGTCATCGGCAGTTGCAGCCCGGACCATTCGCCCATCTGACGCGCGTACGTTCCGCCCGCGTTGACCACATGTTCGCAGGTGATGCTGCCCTGTTCGGTTTCGACAACCCATTCGCCCGTGTCTGCCTGAGTGATGTTGGTTGCGCGGCAGCGGCGGATAATCCGCGCGCCCAATTGGCGGGCACCGGCCGCCATGGCCATGGTGACGTTTGTTGGGTCCACATGGCCATCATCGGGCGTGTGCAGCGCGCCAATCACGCCATCCAGATTGTAAAATGGGTGCAGTTTGGCAATCGCATCCGGGCCGACAAGATCAATGTTGAAACCAAGTGAGCGGCCCACACTGAGCGTATGGCGCAACCAGTCCATCTCGTCTTCGTCATAGGCCAGCCGGAACGACCCGCAGCCATGCCATGTCACGGCCTGACCGGTCTCAGCCTCCAGCCCGCCTGAATAAAGCCCGATGTTGTAATCAACGCATTTGCCCAAGCCGAACGAGCTTGTGGAATGGGTGATCTGGCCCGCCGCGTGCCAGGTTGATCCGCTGGTCAGCTCGGCTTTTTCCAGAAGAACCACCTCCGGCCCCCAGCCCTCATGCGCGAGATGGTAGGCCAGCCCAACGCCCATGACGCCGCCGCCTACAATGACCACGCGGGCGTGGGTCGGGAATGATTTTTCGGACATGTTCATTTTCCTGAGGCCTGAGTCGAAATTTTCCTCGACAGGCTAATCGCACATATGTACCATCGTCAATCATGAATGATACAAATGTACAATCAACAGTTTTGGAGCGCCTGACCGAGGAATGGTCAGCCCTGACGCCTGAGGCGCAGAAAGCGGCGCGCTATGTGCTGGAGAACCCGGCGGATGTGGGCGTGTCGACCGTGCGTGAAATTGCCGAGGCGGCCAAGGTCAAGCCCAACACCTTCGTGCGCATGGCGCGGCAGGTCGGGTTCGAGGGCTATGATGATTTCCGCGAGCCGTTTCGTGAAGCGATCAGGCGCGGGCAGGTCAGCTATCCGGATCGCGTGCGCTGGCTGCAGGAGGTGCGCAAATCCGGCGATCTGGGTGGGCTCTATGCCGATCAAGTTGCCGCTGCGATTCTCAATATCGAGGAGACTTTTGCCGGGATCAGCGCAGAGGCCCTTAAATCGGCGGCGGAGACGATCTGGAATTCGCGACAGGTTTTCGTGATGGGGGTGGGCGTCAACAACGCCAACGCGCGCAATTTTACCTACCTGGCCTCGACCGGAATGACCCGATTTCACACGATTCCACGCGCCGGGTCCGTGGCGACGGATGATCTGGCCTGGGCGGACGAGCGCGATGTGTTGATCGCCATCACCTGCCATCCCTACCGGTCCGAGGTGATCGACGCCGTCAAGATTGCACGCGAACAGGGGATGAAGATCGTGAGCATTTCTGACAGCCCCGCCAGTCCGATTATTTTGGGCGCACAGCACGGGTTTGTCGTGGCTGCTGACACGCCGCAATTCTTTCCCTCCTCGGTGTCGACTATCGCTCTTCTGGAGACGCTTTTGAGTTTCGTCATCGCCGTGTCGAGCGAGGAAATCGTTGAACGCGTTGAGAAATTTCACGAACGCCGCCATCAGCTCGGCATCTACAAGGAGGGGCCTGAATGAGCGAACCGATCCGCTCTCTCGCCGCGCGCTACTACACTGATCCGGCGGTTTTTGAGGCTGAACGCGCCGGACTTTTGGCGCGGACGTGGCAGTTTGCCGGCCATGCCAGTCAGATTGAAAATCCGGGGGATTATTTTGCCTTCGATTTGGGAGGCGAAAGCCTCTTTTGTATCCGCGGGCGTGATGGCGTGATCCGCACCTTTTACAATGTCTGTCAGCACCGGGCGCACCAATTGGTCGACGGCAGTGGCCAGACCCGCGTGGTGGTCTGCCCCTATCATGCCTGGACCTATGAATTGACCGGCGAATTGCGCGCGGGGCCAAACATCAAGGTTGTGGAAGGTTTCGATAAATCAAAGGTTTGCCTGACCTCCGTGCGCACCGAAGAGTTTTTGGGTTTCATCTTTGTCAATCTGGATGACGCTGCCAAACCGATGGATGAATGGTTCCCCAATGCGCGCGCTGAGCTGGAAAGTTTTCTGCCGCACTGGGCCGATCTGAAGCCGCTGGAATGGGTTAAAATCCCTGAAAACTGCAATTGGAAAGTCAGCGTCGAAAACTACTCGGAATGCTACCATTGCAGCCTCAATCACCCGACCTTTGCGACCGGTGTGGTCAAGCCAGAAACCTACGATATCCAGCCGCAGGGTTATTGCCTGCGTCACACGACGGAATGCAACGCGCTGGACCAGATGTCCTATGACATCAACTCGGGTTTTGCCCATAACGAGGAGTATTCGAGCTGGTTTCTCTGGCCGATGTTCTCGTTCCAGGTCTATCCCGGCAACCTGTTGAACACCTATCACTGGCGCGCGATTGACGCCGATCACGTCGTGGTCTGGCGGGGTTGGTATTCCGTCGGCGGCGCCGAAGATGAGACCGTGCGGCAGATGGCGGTGCAGGATCGCGAGACAACCGTTGAAGAAGATATTCATCTGGTCGAATCCGTGCAACGCGGTTTGAAATCAAGAGGTTACGTGCCGGGGCCCCTGGTCGTGGACCCAAAGTGTGGGGTAAATTCCGAGCATTCGGTCATGCATCTGCAGCGCTGGATGCGGGAGGCAGTGGATGGCTGAATTAAAGGGAACCTGCATGTGCGGCGCGATCGGTTGGGCCTATTCTGGCCCGGTGACGCGGAGCCTTGTATGCCACTGCTCCGATTGCCAGAAAGCCACATCGTCACCTTTCACCGCCTTTGTGGGCCTGCGCATGCCATTATTGTTTTGGACTGGCGCGCCCAACCACTTCGAGAGTTCACCCGGCACGCATCGTGGGTTTTGCCCTACCTGTGGGACGCGTCTCTATTTTCGATCAGATAAATGGCCTGACGAAATTCATATGCATGCCGCCACATTGGAAGACCCCGCGGTCTATGAACCGACAGCGCAGGTTGTGATGCGCTCAAAGGTTCCGTGGTTGAAGGAATTGGAAAATATCCCTCGTTTTCAAAGCTTTGAAGCGCCACCGAAGGAGCGAATTTAACCATGCTGATGCCTGAAACCTGGCGGCCTGAACACAAACTTTTCCCGCATCAGGTGGGTTTTACCTGTCCGCCGTTTGACTACGATGCGGCGCCTTCGGATTTCCTGCGCATGGCCCCGGCTAGCGTCGGCGTGCATGGCTGGATGCTGCATGTGCCGGACTATGCGCATGGGCTGGACCAGCGGAAGCAGAATTTTGGGATGATGGATGATTTCGTGCATTGCATGGCGCGCAATGGCGTGGATGTGGCGGGGCAAGTCGGCAGCAATTGGGTGCATGCCAGCGGTCTGGGGGTCGAGGGTATTCGCCAGCATTGCGAAGACCTTTCCGATCGCCACGGGGTGCGGTTTCACATGGCTGGCTACGCCATGGTTGAGGCCTTGCGCGCGATGAATGTTGAGAAAGTTGCGCTGAACGCCGCCTACCATTGGCCGGAATGGTGGCAGGGCACGGTTGGGTTCCTGAAAGAGGCTGGATTTGACGTACTTTGGGCCGGAAATTTCCATGATCAGGGGTGGTTTGACAGCCAGGAAGCGGTGAATGACTGCCGGTGGGTGTTTGAGGGCGATCTGGCGCTCAAATCGTTTGAATATGTCGCGGAACAGGCCCCGGATGCGGATGCCTATCTGATCAATGGCATGTGCAATTTTCGCAGTGGAGAGGGCGGTTTACCGCAACGCCCGCTGCATTTGACGCCCGCGCTTGAAACACTTTTGGGTAAGCCGGTTATCGGCCATGATACCGCCCTTTATTGGCGTATTTTCAAAAGTTTAGGTCTGTCACCTACGTCCGCAAATGGCCAACTTCTGGAGAGTTTGAATGCATAAGATTGTAGCCCTTTGGGCGGTGCCGCGCTCAACATCGACGGCGTTTGAATGGATGATGCGGCAGCGTGGAGATCTGGATTGCCTGCATGAACCATTCGGAGAAGCGTGGTATCAGGGCGAAGCACCGCTTTGGCAGCGCTATCAGCCCGGTGATGTCACGACGCCCGGTCTCACGTTGGGCAGCGTGTGGGAGGATATCCAGAAACGCGCCCAATCCGGACCTGTTTTCCTCAAGGATTTCCCCCACTACATCAGTCACATGTGGGACCCGGAGTTTCTGTCGCACTTCACCCATGCCTTTTTGATCCGCGACCCGGCCAAGACCATCACGTCGATGCACCATAAGTGGCCGGATTTTCACGAAGGGGAAGTCGGGTTTCCGGAACAGCGCGCACTTTTTGATCTGCTTTCGGCGCTGAACGGATCACCGCCGCCGGTTGTCGACAGTGATGACCTGCTTGAAAACCCGCACGACATGACGCGCGCCTTTTGCGCAGCCGTTGGCATTCCGTTTGTACCGGAGGCTTTGAGCTGGGAACCCGGCGGAAATCCGTCCGAGCATAGCTGGTGGGATGGAGGATCCTTCCACGCAAATCTGGCGCAATCGACCGGTTTGACCCCGCAAAAACGCAAATATGTAGCGCTCGAAGATATGCCGCCACGCGTGCAGCAAGTGCATCGCCGTATGAAGCCACATTACGACAGGCTTTTTCAGCACCGCCTGCGCGTTGACGTAACCTAAAGCATGCCGAACTGCGCCGTTGCTTTGCCTAAATCAACCATTGCACGAGGCCGGGAAGATCGTGTTCAATTCTTGGATCAATCGCCAAAGAGCGATGTTTCAGGGAGATTTTAAGTCATGACAGATGCATTTGCGGAAGACACGGAAAATAAATGCGCCAAGATTTCGAATAAGGATTACGAGGCCGCGATGGCCGATATGCAGGTTGAGCTGGTCAAGCTGCAGGAATGGGTCAAGCAAGAAGGGTTGCGTGTTGCGTTGATCTTCGAGGGGCGTGATGCAGCCGGAAAAGGCGGTACAATCAAGCGCTTAACGCAGTCATTGAGCCCCCGGGTTGCGCGGGTTGTGGCGTTGCCAGCGCCTACGGAGCGCGAAAAGACGCAATGGTATTTTCAGCGTTACGTCACCCATTTGCCCGCGGCGGGTGAGATCGTGATTTTTGACCGGTCGTGGTACAACCGCGCCGGCGTTGAGCGGGTAATGGGCTTTTGCAGTGACGACGAGTACGAAGAATTCTTCACGTCGGTGTGCGAATTGGAACGCATGCTGGTGCGCTCGGGGATCAACTTGATCAAATACTGGTTCTCCGTGAGCGATATCGAGCAGGAAAAACGGTTCCAATCGCGCCTAACGGATCCGCTGAAACGTTGGAAACTGTCACCAATGGACCTCGAAAGCCGCAAAAAGTGGGTCGATTACTCCAAGGCCAAAGATGAGATGATGGCGCGCTCGGACATTCCCGAGGCGCGGTGGCATGTGGTGAACGCAGATATCAAGAAACACGCCCGGTTAAATTGCATCTCGCATTTCCTGGATCAAATCCCGTATGAGGACACAACACCTGAAGATATCGTTTTTGACGAAAGACCGCAGCATCCGGAATATGAACGTCCGGCGTTCTCGACGCAAAATATCATCCCGGAGCCATTCACGCCCGATGCCAAATAGGTTTCTACGATCAACATGTTGGTGAAAGGCTAAACGCAGCAAATGCAAAAACCATTCACCGAAGATCAGGCGCGCGGAATGCTGATTGGCCTGGCCGTTGGCGATGCTTTGGGCACGACGGTTGAAACATTGCCACGCGGCAGTTTTGATCCCATCACGGATATGGTCGGTGGTGGGCCGTTTGACCTTCAACCGGGTCAATGGACCGACGACACATCGATGGCGATGTGCCTTGCCCAGATGTTGCGCTCGGCCAATGGATGGGATGCCGAGGACGCGATGAAACGGTTCATCAATTGGCGCAATCATGGCTATCTGTCCTCGACCCGCGTGTGTTTCGGGATGGGTCAGCAGATAGCCAAGGCACTGACGGTCTTCGAGCAGACGGGCAACCCGTATGCGGGGGCGGTGGAGGCCGAAACTTCCGGCAGTGATGGTATCGCGCGGCTGGCACCTGTTGTGCTGGGCTATGGCGCGGTGGCCAATTCGGCGATGGCGGTGGCACAGCTGCAAAGCCGCCTGTCACATGGCAGCCCCTTGTGCCAGCGCGCGGCAGCCAACATGGCGCAATTCATGATCACCGGTGATTTGGAACTTTTGCCAAAGCCGGACGCGCCGCCCGAAGAAACAACGGGTTATGTGGTGCATACGCTACACGCGGCCTATTGGGCGATGACCCAAGGAGGCACGTTCCGCGATGTTGTGTTGGCGGCGGTCAATCTGGGCGGTGATGCCGCAACCGTTGGCGCGGTCACGGGGCAACTGGCGGGCCGCGTTTACGGCCACGCGAATATCCCGGAGGAATGGCGTGCCATTCTGTATGATCATGACAAGATACAAACCGCGGCGGACGATCTACGCGCGCAGCGACCTATAGATGTGTAATTTTGGAGAGGCTGAACACATGAGTACATTCGACGAAGATCTGTTCCTAAAGGGTCTTGAACAGCGCAAGGGCACGTTGGGTGCCGAATATGTTGAGAAAAACCTGGCGGCTGCGGATGACTTCACCCGGCCTTTTCAGGAAGCTATGACAGCATGGTGCTGGGGCTTTGGATGGGGCGACGAGGTAATTCCGGCCAAAACGCGGTCGATGATGAACCTGTCGATGCTTGGTGCATTGGGAAAGATGCATGAATGGGAAATTCATTGCCGGGGTGCGATAAACAATGGCGTAACCGAAGATGAAATTCGCGCCATCATTCATGTTGTTGGAATTTACTGTGGTGTGCCGCAGGCATTGGAGTGCTTCCGGGCCGCCAAAAAGGTCCTGGCAGAAAGCAAAGCGTGAGGCGGTCATATTTGTTCGATCCCTTCTGAAAGGTTAACCCATGAGCCAACCCTGCATTATTTGTGTCGCCATCACGGGATCGGTGCCGACCCAGGCTGATAACCCGGCCGTGCCTGTCACGATAGATGAGCAGATCGAAAGCACGCATGCAGCCTTTGAACTGGGGGCGGCCATTGCGCATTGTCATGTCCGTGATGATGCGGGGCTGCCCTGTTCGGATCCTGACCGATTTAAGCGGTTGGGCGAGGGCATCCGCAAGCACTGCCCGGGCATGATCGTACAGTTTTCCACCGGGGGCCGGTCCGGGGCAGGGGCGGAGCGGGGTGGAATGTTGGCCTTGCGACCGGATATGGCGTCTTTGTCCGTGGGCTCGAACAACTTTCCAACACGCGTCTATGAAAACCCTCCGGAACTGGTGTCGTGGTTGTCAGCAGAAATGCAGACCTATGAAGTAACCCCCGAAATTGAAGCTTTCGACCTTAGTCACATTCTGCATGCCATTCGGATGCATCAGGACGGTCTGCTCTACGGCCGTCTTTATGTGCAGTTTGTCATGGGCGTCAAAAATGCGATGCCCGCGGATCGGGAGGTCTTTGATTTCTACGTACGGTTGATGCAGGAGCGTGCGCCCGAGGCTCAATGGTGTGCGGCGGGGATAGGCCCGAACCAGATTGCGGTGAATGAATGGGCCATTGCCGCCGGTGGACATACGCGCACCGGGTTGGAGGACAACATCCGTATAGACCGGAACACGTTGGCTCCGTCCAATGCCGCACTGGTCGCGCGCTGCGTTGCACTTTGTGAAAAGTATGAACGCCCTATTGCGTCACCCGCTGAGGCCCGCGCGTTGCTGGGGTTGCGCGCAGCGGCGTGAGGGTGGGGCGATCCACCCCTTAAAGCGGCTGATCAGGTAGAATCGATTCTATCCGGGTTGCGCGGATAGTGGCGAAACCGCAACGGCCAAACCAATGCTCCACACGAAACCAAACAGTGACATGAGCGCCACGTTATCGCAGCCAAAGCCCTGTTTTTTCAGGCAAGCCCAGTAAAATAAGGCGAAACTGTGGTGTTGGTTGGAGCCGCCTCAAACAGCCGCTTCAACAGTGTGTGATTTAAACGTCACAACAAATACAACAACGTTTCCGCACTTGGCGCATTCGTTGACACTTGGGGGGTGTTTGCCTCATTCCATCATTCAAGTCGTGCCCGCGTTGGGGGCGGCGGAACTTAAACTCTTGCTTATGAGGAGGGATACCCTTGAAAAAGCAACTTCTCTGCACCAGCGCGATCGCACTTGGCGTTGCCGCTGCTGCTCCGGCTTCGGCCGCTGAATGGAATCTGGACTGGGGCGGTTTCTACAACGCCGGCGTCGCATATGCTGACGTAGGTGGCTCCCTGGCACTGGGTAGTGACTTCGACGGTGTCGACGTTCACAACACCGGTGAGATCTTCTTCACACCATCGATCACTCTGGACAACGGCCTGACATTCGGTGTCAACGTTCAGCTGGAAGCATCGCAAAACGGTGACCAGATCGACGAAAGCTTCATCACCATCTCCGGTGATCAGCTGGGTACAATCACCATTGGTGACGAAAACTCAGAAGGCTACCGTCACATGATCGGCGCACCTGCCGTGACATCCATGTGGATCAACTCACCTTCGATCTCTTCGTTCATTCCGTTCTCGGCCGCTCTTGGCGCGCTGGGTGGCTTCCGTACAGCGATCATCTCGTCGTACACAGAAGTTGGCGGCAACAACGACGCAGCTCGTATTTCGTACCGCACACCAAGCTTCAACGGTTTCACCGTTGGTGTTTCGTATGCACGTGACGGCAACCAAGACGCCAACTTCGCAGCTAACACAGCTGCAGGTACAGGCGCTCTGCATGACATCTTCGACATCGGCATGGGCTACTCCGGTACCCTCGGTGGCGCAGACATCAGCTTCGGCGCACGCTGGGGTACAGGTGACGTTGCTTCAACAGGTGTTGCACCTGCTCCGGTTACACCCGGTGGCACAGCTGAAACATGGGGCATTGGCCTGAATGTTGGCTTCGGTGGCTTCACAGTTGGTGGTTCGTACACAGAAAACGACAACCCAGGTACAGCTACAGACACATCCGGTTGGAGCCTCGGCGCCAGCTACGATGCACCTGGCCCATGGTCGTTCGCTCTGTCGACATACCAAGGTGAATCTGATGCACCTCTGAACCAAACATCGTATGAAGCCTACAAACTCGGCGCAAGCCGTGACTTGGGCCCAGGCGTTGATTGGGACATCTACGCGATCCAGCTCGACGCTGAAAACGCTGTAGGCGGTGACATCGATGGTCTGGCCATCGGTACACAGATCAACCTGAGCTTCTAAGCTTTAAAATTAGCGGCAGGGGATTTTAATTCCCCTGCTGTTTCTTTAATAAGGGGCGTGAATTTCACGCCCCTTATGCATGAGCAGACCCCATGAAAAAAAGTATCGTCTGGCTGGCCTCCTATCCCAAGTCGGGCAATACATGGGCGCGCATTTTTCTCGCAAATTACATGATGAATCAGACCGAGCCGGTACCGATCAATCAGGTGCACCGTTTCGGTATTGGCGACACAATCGAGAAAACTTACCGCATGGTTGGCGGGGCATCTGCGGATTTGACGTCAATTGAGGTGACTCTGGCTCTGCGTCCCAAGGTTTTGCGTGGCATTGTTGCCAATAATGCGGATGTGAACCTGGTCAAAACCCACAATATACGCTCTCAGGCCTTTGGTCATGATCTGATCCCCGCCCAACTGACGCGCTCTGCGGTTTACATCATGCGAAATCCGCTGGATGTGGTG
Organism: Roseovarius sp. JB2-10; assembly: GCF_055693585.1. NCBI lineage: Bacteria > Pseudomonadati > Pseudomonadota > Alphaproteobacteria > Rhodobacterales > Roseobacteraceae > Roseovarius > Roseovarius sp. JB2-10. Next base: position 2,381,103 of record NZ_CM146337.1, read on the forward strand.
ATTTCCTATGCGCGTCACTTTGGAAAAACGCTTGAAGAAACCGCGGAAGCCATCGGTCGGAGCGATAATGCATCCCCGGGTGGGGCGGGTGTTGTGCATCAGTTCCTCGGATCGTGGAGCGAACACGTCCAAAGCTGGACATCCAAGGCCCCATATCCGCAGATAACCTTGCGATATGAGGATATGATGGATGATCCTCACAATACATTTGCCAAAATGGTCGAGCATTTTGGCGTGCCGCTCGAAAAAGAGCGTCTGGACCGGGCAATTCGTTTTTCGAGCTTCGATGAAGTGTCAAAGCAGGAAGAAAAAGGCGGTTTTGTCGAAGCGTCAGATAAGACGGACAAGTTTTTTGCCAAAGGCACGTCGGGGCAGTGGCGTGACGAGTTGGCACCAAAGCTGATCAAACGGGTCAAAAAAGAGCATCGTAAAGTCATGCAAAAATACGGCTATCTGGAATGAGTAATCTCAACCGCATCATCTGGATCTCGTCCTTTCCCAAGTCGGGCAATACATGGATGCGCAGTTTTCTGGCGCACTACATGATGCCGCCGGGACAAGCACCGGATATCAACAATTTGCGAAAATTCACCACCGGCGATGTGCGTCAGGATTTTTCGACGCAGCAGCGGGTGGAAAATTCCAAGCCGATACGATCGAAGACTGGCTGAAGGTGCGCCCCAAGGCATTGCGCCTGATTGCCGGATCAAAAACCGGGCATCACTTTGTCAAAACCCACTGTCAGGCCGTCAATTATCTGGGTCAGGATCTGATCCCGGCTGAAGTCACAGCAGCGGCGATCTATATCATCCGCAATCCGTTCGATCTTGCGGCCTCTTTCGCGCGACACCTTTCGGTAGATATCGATACAGCAATTGACCGGATGGCGGATCCGGATTCGATCATGGCCACGCATCAAGGCATCTATGAAGCCCTGGGTCGGTGGGATCGGCATGTCTATACTTGGACAAATGCACCAGGCTTACCACGATATGTTGTGCGCTATGAAGATTTGCTGGCCAAACCAGCAAAGAATTTCAGTGAGCTTCTCTCGAAATTCCTCAAGCTTAAAGTTGATAAACCCAAGCTTGCCCGAGCGGTCAAAGCGACCAGTTTTAAAGCTATGCAAAAGCAGGAAAATGAGCTGGGGTTCTTTGAAAAGCCAGATGGCATGAAGAGCTTTTTTGCCAAAGGTCAGGCAGGCGCATGGCGCGGAGACCTGACCCCTGAGCAAGTTGGCCGTATTCGTGAGGAATTTGGGCAAGCGCTGGAAAAATGGTATCCGGAGATGCTGGAAGACACAGCCAGTTTTGCAGCCAGTGCCTAGGTGTTGACGATAACGTCATCGTCTGTGCCTTGCTTTCAGGGCATCCAGACGCATTTTGAGACAGACCGCACACGTTCCTGGAGGACAAATTGATGAAACGATCATTCGCGGCGATGGTTTCCGTTTTGGCCGTCGCTTCTTGCACCACCTATATTGGCGACACGTTCAGCGCTGTCTTGTCCGAAGATCCCGCTGTCTCGGGAGGGCGGTATACGTCCGGTGGCGGATTGAGCCTTGCGGCGGACATCCGGGAAAAGGATGGTTACACGCTGGTTTGCGGTGTCTGGGCACAAAGCAAACAGCAGTCGATTTTGACCAAGGGAGCGGCGCGCGACGTGATAGCCGCGGGCAGTGTGTTCCTTGGAAAAGAACGTGTGGCGCAAGGATTGAATTTCTTCGCAGAGGTTGCCCCGACCGGCTCTTATGGCGGAAATCCTGCAACGTGTCGGTTAAGCGAACGCGCCTGGCAGAAGGACGATGAAAAACGCGCTCTGAATTTCCGAATTCCCCGTCAACAGGTCTATCGTGACAGCGATGGCGTCGACGGTGGGATCACGGTGATGTTCCTGCAAACGGGGCCAAGCGCCGAAGCAAAGTAACGCATCGGCGCGCTTTTCGGCTAAGGAATTCCCTGTTGGTAGGGGTTTCCGTTGTCGTGCGCGGAGAGACAATTCTTGACCGTGTAGAATGCAGACCTGTGTGCGAAGTCATTTCTTGCGGTTGCCGGAATATGCGTTAAAATTTTGAAATATATAGTATAATTTCGAAGTAATGTAAGTTCTTGCGGTCTTCGCTGACCGTGATCTCACCACTTAATCCCACCACGCCCGAGCACCGTGCCGTGTGGTTACCAATTCTTCACCGAACCCACCAAGTTTAGAACGTGAGATTTGCAACCAAAGCGGGTGGGTTTGGCGCGATAGGTGAAAAGACGTCTTCCTCGTGAGAGACGCGCTTTCCAAAACGACAGCTGAGGCAGTGGGCGGTTCACCGTCCTTGGACTGCTGACGGGTCTTTCCCCCCAAAGCCGGTTCCCGTTATGGGCGCAGGCCGAAAAACGACCGGATGCGAACACCAAAGAATACGCGTGCCCGTACCTGTGACCACCAGGTTCCGGGTGCCGCTTTGAATTTTAAGAACAATGGAAAGGAAGACCAAATGGCCGACAATTTTGCAGGGTTTGCAGCAAGTTTAACCTCACCGGGCGAATTGCACTATGTGATCACGCCTTCTGATTCCAGTGATCTTGATCCGCGTCCGCGGGCGCTGAAATGCCTGACATCGGGCAATGTCGCTGTTCGGGATATCGGCGGAACGGACGTTACTTATCCGGTCGAGGCGGGCGAGATTCTGGAATTTCGCGCGGTCCGCGTTTTGGCGACAGGCACAACCGCAACTGTGGTGGCCTGGGAATGATCGGTCTCTTTGTCGCGCCACGAAGGCGCAGCCGCCAAGGCGGTCAAAGCGGCCCGCCCGATACGACGGCTCCTGTTCTGAGCGCGCTGGTCATTGATCAGGGTGTCCCCAGCCTGACGGTGACGAGTGACGAATTCGGCGTCCTGCATTGGTTGATAGATGGTTCAGCCACCCACGCGAGTGTGGACGACTTGATTGCGGCAAAGCCGGCAGGCGAGGCGTCAAGCATTCAGGCCGTGACCCCGGGAGTGAATGTGGTCCCGTTGGACGTAGAAAGTGCATCGGCTGGAAGTTGGCGGGTGCATGTGGGTGTCCGGGATGGCGCGGGCAACGCATCGAATATTTTGAGCGGAGATCTCGCAATTTCATCCGGAGATTTAGCATTGGATGGCGATCCCCTGGAGTGGAACGGCGATCAACTGATCTTTAACGCGGCATGAGGAGTTAGACATGGCGACAGAATTCAATACAGGTAGCGACGCCTCACTGAATGAAGCGGTCAAAAGCCGCTATGAGGCAAACGCGAACACCAATGCGTTTTCGGATGCGGAAAAGAGCAAGCTTGCGGGTATTCCTGCAGGTGCAGAGGCCAACGCAGTCGACAGTGTCAATGGCGCAACCGGCGCTGTCACACTCAACGCAGACGACATAGACGACAGCACCAGCACGCGCAAATTTGCGACCGCGGCACAACTGGCCAAGATCGACGGTGTAGAAACCGGAGCGACGGCTGACCAATCGGGCGCTGAGATCGTCTCGGCAATTGATACCGAACTGGGTGGTGTTTCCTGGCAAAGTGGCGGCAGCGGCGGCGGTGGGCCGATAACCTCAGTCTCGGACGTTGCTCAGGACCGCATTCTAGGCCGTACTTCGGCTGGAAGCGGCAACAGTGAAGAGCTGACGGCGGCAGATGTCCGTGCGTTTTTGAATATCTCGGCCGGAGATGTGCCAATTGCCGACAATGGTGATTTCACATCTGCCACAACAACCGAAAGCGCCTTGCAGGAAATCTATAGTGTTCTGGATGCCCACGGGGACATCGTTACCCAAGATATCGCGAGTTTCGTCCGCAAATCCGAGCGCGAAGTTGTTGTTTATGATGCGGTTGGCGACGTCAACGCAGCCCGACCGACGCAGGCAAGCGACAAGACAGTCATCTGGTTCAACCATGGCGCAAGTTTGCCGGCCAATATGGGCGCGTTTGATATTGCGATCGGACAGGGCTTCGGTGTTGCTAACGTCAATACGCAAACGGGTACTGCCTACACCTTGGTATTGGGCGATGCGGGCTTTAATCTTGATATCGACAGCAGTGCGGCAGCAACAGTGACGATACCGGCAAATGCCTCGGTTCTGTTTCCTGTTGGCACCGTCATTTCCATTACACAGCTTGGAGCAGGTGGTACCAGCATTGCAGGAGATGTTGGTGTAACGCTGAACGGAACCAGTGCTGGCACCGTGACCATCAACACGCAATTCTCGGGATGTGTGATCCGTAAGACAGCTGCGGATGCATGGGTCGCGCAGGGGGATATCTCCTGATGGTTACCTCTGCCAACCAACTTATCGCAACGGGCATCGCGCAGTCTCGTGCGGGCGGGGCACCTTCGTTTATCGAGACCGGGGTCACCTTGTCCGGCGCGGAGTATCTGGCTGCGCCTACCAGCCTGCCAGACAGCCAGTTCGTGCTTGGGTTCTCTTCTTGGACCCTTGCCGCGTCTGGCAAGCAATTGCTGCACAGCTACCAATCTGGCAACGGGGCCAATGCGTTTCGCGCGGACTGGGGCGGAGCGGCACCCAATACTCAATCGGCCATGCGGTTTCCCATCAATGGGGCCACGGATTTTCTGTCGAACATCGGCGATCCCTATGCGCCCGGTAGCCGCTTGCATTGTCTCTACAGCGCGGAAATCGCCAGCGATACTGCGGTTATCAAAGTCGCAATATCAGCAAACGGTGCGGCTTGGGAAACAGCGATTGATTTCACCTCAAATGCGGGTGCTTTGTCCATCAACTATGCCACCGCAGGGACAGGTTTTTCGATGTTCGCGGCAGTTGGCGGCAATCGTCCAATGTCTGGTACCGTCTATCGCCAAGCCATTTGGGCCGGGACGACCTTTGCCGGTTTTCCAAATGTTTTAGACCCGTCGGTGCAAGCTCAATTTGCCAGCAACGGCTCAGTCATTGACCCGGCAGTTAGTCACGGTCTCTACGGCCTGCCGCTCTATGAACCGCTCGATACGGCAGCGGGCATGAACGCCGGGACAAATATCGGTACGGAATCAGATTTCACCAGCTTCGGAACATTCGTCTAGGGGGCCCCCATGCGGTCAGCACAGAACGAGCAATTCAATGGTACTAACGGCACAGGCATGGTTGCCATGTCAATCGTGGCTAACAGCCAAAATGAAACCCCGATGGGTGATCCGGCGACGTTCTCCGCCGCCGCACAAGCCTTGCAAGAGGACTACGATGATGCGGCTTACTTCGACACCCGGTTACGCGCGGATGTAAACAGTATCAAGTCGCATTGCAGCCGGTCCTTTGCGGATGTGGTTGCTGTTGCAAATGGTAATTGGTCCAGCGACAGCACCTGGTACAACGTGAACAGCGGTGCCCAAGTCAAGCCAGTTTCGGGCGATAAAGTATTGGTTCCAATCGGTATTTCAGTACTTTACGATCAAAACGATAATACTGAATACGATTGGGTGCGCGTCGACGGCACGTTCGAGTTTGACACCGCCGCAGACCGGAAGATCGTGTTGGACACGTTCTTCATTGATCACACCGGTCAGTTCAAAATCGCGACCGAGGCGGCACCATTGCCTGCGTCCAACACGATTGTCATTGAATATGCCGATAATGGTGATTTGGACGTCACGCATGATCCGGTGAAGATGCAACGTGGCTTCGTGTGTTTCGGTCGATCGTTCATTTATGGCGCACCCAAAGCCGCGTTCTTGCGCACTGCGACCGGACTTGCACAGGGTGCCACTTCGGTCACGTTGTCAGGCCCCGCGACAGGGTGGCGCGTCGGCGATGAAATCCTGATCACGGGCACGCGGTACCGCGGGTTTATTGGCGGCACGTGGACGCCTGGAGAAGACGAAACGCGCCTGATTACAGCGATCGACACCACCAATCCATCGGCGCCGGTTGTGACATGGTCCGGAGGGCTGACCTATCCGCATCCATCCTCACATCTCAACCCGGCGTTGACCGGGCACGTGGCCAACCTGACCCGCAATATCAAGACATACACAGCCGGCAATCCGCTGAACAAACACCGTGCGCATCAGCTATTCAAAAACAAGGATGCGAATGCCGTTTTCTACGTCGAAGCCCGAAAAATGGGGCGCACCGACATGGATGACAACAATGGTCAAATCCCGGTTGGCCTGCGTACCATTATGGAAAATGGCGGTATCGTCCCGGGCACCAGCGGCCCAATCAACGCGGACACAAACCATTCGGGGCGCTACACGTGGCACTTTCACCGCAATGGCCCGGATGACCCCACGCTCGATCCCACGATTTTCAAGGGACTGGTCGGCGTGGACTGCCCTGGTTGGATGTTTGTTCATCATGACAGTCACGGCTTTATGCGTGAATGTATCGCGTATGATTTCCAAGCCGTTGGTTTTGCCGGTGAGGGTGGCGGTAGTTTTGGCGCACTTGAAGACTGTTTGGCGTGCCATCAGCGTGAACCCAAAAAGCAATACTCCAACGCGAATACTAAGGATGGCGGCAATAAGATCGGTGATCTGGGCCATGGCTTTTGGACCAACAGCCGACCGCTGAACCTCAAGAGGTGCGTTGCATGTGGCGTGCAAAACGGCATGTCATGGACGTCGCGGGTGAGTTTTTCGACCAATGTCTATCCGGGCATTACCGAGGAAATCCGGGCGTTTTACGGTCTTGCAAGTTTGCCGGACACAGAAGTGATCAAGGCGTTCGCGGTGATCGAAGGGTTTGAGGACAACGAGAGCTATGCGTGCTGGATGGGCGGGTCTGTGGCCAAAAAGCAGGGCAACCAACACCACAATTTGCGATCGGTTCTGGACGGATTTACCGCGTGGGAAGTCAATATCGGCTTTCACCTGCAATACACGGCTGAGTATAGCCTGTTGCGTTTCCGCGCCTATGCGTTTGATCAGGCCAATCGAGGCGGTCAGGGGGATGAAGGTATTGCTATCTTCCGGCTGACATCGATGATCACGCTGGTCGAGCCCTATGCCGAAGGCTTTAAGCGAGGTGTGAGCTTTAGCAAGGCTTCGGGCTATAATTTTGACAGCAACTGGCAGAATGAGGTTGTCGCGCCCACTTGGGTCAACTGCACGGATGACTACTATATCACCGGCAATGCCGATGAACCTTCGGAGCCAATAACCGTTCCCTTCAGTCGCCAAAACAATGGTGTAATCGACGTGCGGGAGATGCCGCTCAGCGCCCTCGGGCCGGGCGGTGCAGGTAACATCGTGGCCGGGTACCCAGAGGATGAGTGCTACTGGAACGGCTATGGCAACAACTTCACGATTGCCGAGACGTTCACCCTGACGGACAGCCTTGGCCTGCGGACGCGCTATGCGGGACGCCCAAGTGCTGAGCGAGGCATCGGAGACCGGGTTGAGACGCAAGCCGAGGCGCTAACAGCCGGTAAAATCGGATCGGCCTGGGGCCATCTGACCATCATTGACCAGCAACAGATGGACCTGATGATCCGGCAAGAAGGGGTCTACACATCCAATGCGGGCGACAAGGTTCTGCTGATCCCGGATGTTGCGCAAGACCGCGGCGATGGCTCCACCACCTATTTCTACACGCCCTGTGCGCTACGCATGCCGACCTCGCAATATAACACCATTGCCCCGACTGAATTGGGCAATCTCGATACGTTGATGCCTGAATTCGCAGGCTTCAACCCGGCCGGTACGCCCGGCCTGACTTAATGGAAATCTGCGGAGTATCCCCCATGCATTCTGAACATATGTTCTCGAACGGTGCTGCCATCATCTTCATGATCGCCACCGCCATTGCCATCGTTTTTCACTATTACAACCAGATGAAGCCGGGGTGGCTTCTGGCCTTCGAGAAGGAGGAACTGGTGATGATGTTCCGTCAAATGGAGCGTAACATGCTTTATGATTGCGGCGTCATGATCTTCATGTCGTTCCACGCGCTCGGCCTGTTGCACGGACCCGTGGCGCAATGGGCGGGTTGGTTGATTGTGGCAACCCGTATCTACATCGCGTTCCGGGCGTGGCGCCGGGCCTCCAAAATCTACCACTTCAAATGGGAAGAAGTGAAAGAAGAATTGGGCGTTTGACCATGTCGATTTGACTGCACTTATACAGCTATGACGACAGGGGTCCGTTTTGCGGGCCCCTTTTTTTGATCCGAAATGTTTGCTCCGTGGAATCCGTCTGGCTGTGGACCTGCGATTGGTTCTGCTCTATCCATGCGCCGCCGCGGGGAACGACATCTTCGCACATCAAAAGGTCTGAAATGGCGCAGGGTGCCCAAGAAAAAATGGAATTGGCAGTGTCGGTGGATGCATCGACAACTGCGCCTGTGCCCGGTCAACGGGCCAGGACAACCCGTGCTGCGCGCCTGTCTGTTGCGCCAATGATGGATTGGACGGACCGTCATTGCCGATATTTGCACCGGCTGCTGTCGCACAACGCCCTGCTTTACACCGAAATGATCACGGCGCCCGCTTTGGTACGGGGTCAGGCCATGCATTTGCTGGACTATTCAGCGGCGGAACATCCCGTGGCGCTTCAGCTCGGTGGCTCTGATCCGGCCGAATTGGCGCAAGCTGCGAAACTGGGTGCCGAGGCCGGATATGATGAGATCAACTTGAATATCGGCTGCCCATCGGACCGGGTCCAATCCGGCACGTTCGGGGCCATTTTGATGCAGGAGCCCGGCCTTGTGGCCGAGTGCTGCGCGGCCATGATCGAAGCGGTGGATATCGACGTGACCGTCAAATGCCGCATTGGCGTGGATGACCAAGACCCCGAGCAGGTCCTGCCTGAGTTTCTAGCCCGGGTCAGTGCCGCAGGCGTGGGCCGGTTTGCCATTCACGCACGCAAGGCTTGGCTCAAAGGGCTCAGCCCCAAGGAAAATCGTGACATTCCGCCGCTGGATTATGATCTGGCGTTGCGCATGAAAGGGCTCTTTCCCGCATTGCATCTGAGCATCAATGGCGGGATCACAACGCTGGAACAGGCGGAGCAGTTTCTGGCGGCAGGCATGGACGGGGTGATGTTTGGTCGGGCAGCGTACCATCACCCAACGGATATTCTCTGCGCGACTGACCGGCGCATTTTTGGCGCCGATACACCCGATACGACACCCGAGCAGGCGGTCGAAGATATGCTGCCCTACATCGAAGCGCATCTGCGCGATGGCGGTCGACTGCATCAGATCACGCGTCATATGCTGGGCCTCTTTTCGGGTCAGCCGGGTGCGCGGGGCTGGCGACGCACCTTATCCGAAGGCGTGAGCAAAAAGGGGGCGGGTCCGGAGCTTCTCCGCGAGGCTCTGGCCCACGTGACATGACAAAAACCAATTGTCGGCGGGGCGCAAATCCGGTCTATGTGGCGGCAGATACGTAACAGGACCTTTCACCATGCCGGACCCTTCTTTGCTTTTTGCCATGCTGGTGCTGCTTTTGGTGATCGGAGCCTTTGCGGGCGTGCTGGCAGGCCTACTGGGTGTTGGCGGCGGGATCGTCCTGGTCCCAGCATTTTTCTATGCGTTTCAAACCTTGGGCTATAGCGGCCCGCAACTCATGCAAATCTGTCTGGCAACGTCCTTGGCCACAATCATCGTGACTTCGGTCCGGTCTGTCCTGAGCCATAACAAAAAGGGCGCTGTGGATTGGGATATCCTGAAAACATGGGCGCCGGGCATTGTTCTGGGCGCTCTCATCGGTGTGAGCGTCGCCTCCAACCTCAGCTCGGTTTTCCTGCAGGGTGTTTTCGGCATCTTGGGCATGGTGATCGGCCTCTACATGGGGTTTGGCCGCGCGGAATGGCGTCTGGGACAGGCCATGCCAACGGGCGTTACCCGGGCCATATTCTCACCGGTTCTGGGGTTTTTCTCGGTGCTGATGGGCATTGGTGGCGGCAGCTTTGGTGTGCCGCTCATGAGCCTTTACAACACGGTGATCCACCGGGCTGTGGCGACTGCGGCGGGGTTTGGCGTGACCATTGCCGTGCCGTCGGTGTTGGGTTTTTTGTTTCTGAACATTGCGCCTGAACATCGCCCGCCTTTCACAATCGGGGCCGTAAATCTGCCTGCCTTTTTCACCGTGATCGCGATGACGCTTGTGACCGCACCTTTGGGTGTCAAACTGGCCCATGCGATGGATCCTAAACCGCTCAAACGGGTGTTCGCCGTGTTCCTGACGCTTGTGGCTCTCAACATGTTGCGCAAGGCCATGGGATGGTAGCCGCCCTTTTCGACAAGGGCTGGGCCCTGTTTCCGGCGGAGCCTGCGGTGATGGACTGGGTCCGCGTGGCGCACGATCTGGCCAAAGAGCGGGTCCGCGACCCGGAAGAGCAGCGCCAGTGGCTGCAATGCGAAGGCACGTGGTTTGTGGGAGTGGATACGCTGCCCAACATACCGGACGGTGCAATCCCGGGTGCAGGTCCCTTGTCCGGAGAGGCCTATGCCGCCATGTGCGCGGCCTACGGCGCGCTGCCTCTGCACCGCGCGCAGGTGTCGGTGATGTATCCTGGCTATCCCCGCCCGCGTCAGGGCGAAGGGCAGGGCGCGTTTAACTACCGTCTGAAACGCGATGCGGCCCATGTGGATGGTCTTCTGGCGGTGGGTAATGATCGCCGCAGGATGCTGAAGGAACGCCATGCCTATATTCTGGGTCTGCCTCTGACACGATGCTCTGAGGATGCCAGTCCTTTGGTTGTCTGGGAAGGCAGCCACCATATTATGCGCGCGGCTTTTGAGGCCGCGTTGGGCAATGTGCCCGAGGCGGAATGGGCCGATTTCGACCTGACCGAGATGTATCAGACCGCCCGGCGCACGGTGTTCGAAACCTGCCCCCGCATCACATTGCCAGCGAAACCGGGTGAGGCCTATCTGGTGCACCGCCACGCGTTGCACGGAGTGGCCACTTGGGCGGAAGACGCAAAAGCTCCACCCGAAGGCCGCATGATCGCGTATTTCCGCCCCGAATTGCCGACCGGATCGAAAGATTGGCTGACTGCACCGTAGAAGATGAGCGTATCCGAATTTTGCCTGCCGTTGCAGCTTGATGATCGCAAAGCGGATGAAGCGGTAATTGCCGCCTGCGCCGTCAACGTTTGCTTGGATCAGCGGCATGCATATTTGTATTTTGCACATTTTGGAACGTGACCTACGGCGCAGTGTCGAAAGAGCTTTTCTTTGATTTGAGTTTCGCCTTTTATTCCAGACGCCTCACGCCCCGATCGTTGGATGATCGAAAATATCAATATCCGTTAAGGAAAATTCATGTCTGCAAACCTCTTCACGCCGTTCCAAATCAAGAATGTAGAATTCAAAAACCGGATCGGTATGTCGCCGATGTGCCAGTATAGCTCCACCGATGGTGTCGCAAGCGATTGGCACATGGTGCATCTGGGCGCACGGGCCGTTGGCGGCGTCGGCTTTATCATGACCGAATGCACTGCCGTCTCCGCAACAGGACGCATTTCGCAAGGCTGTGCCGGGCTGTGGAACGAAGAACAAGTTGCAGCCTTGAAGCCGATTGTCGCGTTGCAGCGCCAATTCGGAGCTGTGACAGGTATCCAAATATCGCACTCTGGCCGCAAAGGCAGCGCAGCCACAGCGCTTGAAGGTGGAAGCCACCTGGATGCCGATGATCCGAACGGCTGGGAGACCGTCGGCCCGACCGCTGATGCCTTTGATCCAGATGGCACCCGGCTTTGGAAGGCTCCGCGCGCCCTTTCAGTCCCCGAAATCCTCGAAATTCAGGACCAGTTCGTCCAGTCTGCCAAGCTGGCGCTTGAGGTCGGGTATGATCTGCTGGAGGTGCATTGCGCCCATGGTTATCTACTGCATTCGTTCCTGACACCTTTGGTCAACACCCGTACAGACGACTACGGAGGTGATCTGCGCGGGCGCGCGCGGTTCCTTTTGGAAACCGTCGAAAAAGTGCGCGCCGTTTGGCCTCAGGACAAGGCGCTTTCTGTGCGGCTTTCGGTGCACGATTTTGTTGATGGAGGTCTGACCCTTGATGACACAATACAAGTTGGCCTGTGGCTGAAGGAGCTTGGAGTCGACATTCTAGATTGTTCTGGAGGTGGCGCTGTGCCAGAGGCGCGTGGCGCTATCGGGAACCGCACTGCGGAACAGCCTGACATGGCGGGTGAAGTGCGCAAGGGGACGGGTTTGCCCGTCATGGCCGTGGGCGGCATCACCGATCCGAAACAAGCCGACGCGCTTGTAGCGAACTCCTGCGCGGACCTCGTATTGCTCGGTCGCGAAATGATGCGTGACCCTCATTGGGCCTTTAACGCGGCAAAAGAATTGGACGTGAATCCGCGTCACGTGCTTGCCGAACAATACGGATTTTTTGTCGGGGCTGCATGATGGCATAGCCACGATTGCCAACGTGCTCATCGCTCAAACCGGGTTCACCAATTCTGTTGCGTCATACCGCATGTTAATGCGGGGCATTCGTGTTGCCATCGACAAGCAGAGCTTGGTGCGACATAGCCCAGAAGGATGACGATCCCGAAGGTATTGCGAATGCGTCAAGTTCTTTGAGCCGGACATGCGCCACATTGCGGCATGCTAGTAAGCTGAACGCCAAACAGACATTCGGCATTCCTGAGCCGACTAGGTTCTCATCACTTCCCGCGCGCCATACGTGCGGCCCGGCCACCGCGTCGTTTGCGCAGCAAAGGCGCGCGGTCCGGTAAATCCGCCATGATGTCCCGGCGCTCGTCATTGCTCATCTTCGACCAGCGGGCGATCTCATCGATTGACCGATAACAGCCCGTGCAAATCCGCGCCTCAGGATGCACCACGCAGATGCGCACGCAGGGGCTTTCGACCTCATCGCGGGTCCAGACGGGAATGTCATCGCTCATGGTGTGGCTCTCAGATGGCTCAACCGGTCCAATACTCCTTGCAGGATATAGGACGCGGCGATGTTATCTATGACCTCGGCACGACGTTTTCGTGACGCATCCGCCTCAAGCAGCGCTTTTTCCGCCGCCACGGTCGACAAACGTTCATCCCAGAAGCCGATGGGCAGATCGGTCAGTTTTTCCAGATTGCGGGCAAAGGCGCGGGTGGATTGGCATCTCGGGCCTTCGCTGCCGTCCATATTACGGGGCAGGCCCAGGATGATCCCGGCAATACGCCGATCCTTGGCGATCTCCAGCAGCCGCGCGGCATCAAGGCCAAACTTGCGCCGTTTGATCGTTTCAAACGGGCTGGCCACCGACAGCATCCCGTCCGAGATGGCCACGCCAATCGTTTTGTCCCCCAGATCAAGGCCCATGACCGCCCGCAGACCGGGCAGGGCCTCGGCAAACTCTTCGATTGTCTCGGTGATCATTCCGCGACCCCGGCCTGTTGCGCGGCATTGCGGATCAACGCAAGCGCCTCGGGGGCATCCCAGAAGGTTTTCTGCGCATCTTCCCAGGTCGAGGCGGCCTGTTTGGTTTCGCCCAATACGCCGTAGGCCGAAATCAGGCGGGCCCAGTCAACGGGGGCCACGGCCTCGTTTTCGACCCGGTCTGCCAGATTGCGGACCATGCCACGGATCATCTCCATGCGCTCTTCGGGTGTCATGTCCTCCGCGGCAGCAATATCATCGGCCGTAGGGCCGCGCGCCGGTGTCATGGGGGCGTCACCCGGCAGGGGGGCAATTCGTATTCCACGCCCGCGCGCCAGGCCAAATCTTCGATCTGGGCGCGGATCGGGGGCACCCACGGCGCGTCGGCTGCGCTTTGCCGCAGGAGCTCTTCCCACATGCGGAACGCGGCATCCGGGCGATCAACCTGCATCAGATAGGTGCCCAGATAAAAGCGCGACGTGGGATGGTTTGGATCCTTAGCGAGAGAGGCGCGCAATGCCGATTCTGCCTCCACCGAGACATATCCACCCGCCGCCGCAATCATCAAATCGGCCAGCAGCCCGTGATCCGACGCGGTGGCATCCTCACCCTTTGCCTCAACCAGCTTCGCCTGCGCTTTATACGCGGCCTCGACATTGCCAAACGCCGCCTCGTTGCGCACCAGAAGGCTTAGCCCGCGCAGATCACCGGGCCGGTCTTTGACCGTTTGGCGCAGGCGATCCATCAGGGCGGCATATTCCGGGTCCGCTTCCCGGGCGGGTGCGCGGGGCGGCGCCATCAACTCGGCGTTGGATTGGCTCAACCGTTCCAACCGCGCCTGATCCGACGCGGCGAGGCGCACTTTGAGGGGCAGATCACCCAGGCCCGGAGCGCCGATTTGGGTGTAGAGCCCGACAGCACCCGCCAGTGTCAACGCCAGCAGACCCAGTGCGACCACGGGAGACTTGCCGCGCGCACCGCCGTCACCTGCGTGATGGGCGTGCAACTCGGCATCCGCGGCCAGAATCCGGCGTGAGACTTCTGTTCGGACTTTTTCAGCCTCCTCGGCGCTCATCACGCCGCGGGCCAGATCGCGGTCCACTTCCTTGAGCTGATCACGGTAAACCTGGAGGTCATAGGCCGCAGGTGCGACATCGCCCGCGCGGCCACGCAAAAGCGCCAGAGCCAAAATGGCTCCCACCCCGAGGGCCAGCGATGCAACGACAATCCAGAAAACCATAATCTCTCCCGTTCACCCCCATGTAGCGGTGCGCGGGGTGGGAAAAAGACCTAACCCATCACAACAGGGTCAGGCGGGGTGCGCCCCGACGTCGCGATGTCGCGATTTTGATGTTTTGTGCCGCCGTCAGTGTGCCATCTGGCCTCAAATCGGCGCATTACAAAACCTGACGCAGAATTCTGTGCTGCCACCCCAAAACCCGAGATCGCGCATGAAACGTTATTCCGCCTTTGCCGTTGCCCGTGAAGCTGCCCGTTACCACATGGGCTGGGAACGCGCCTGGGCCTCGCCCGAGCCCAAGAAGAAATACGATGTCATCATCATCGGGGCAGGGGGGCATGGTCTGGCCACGGCGTTTTACCTGGGCAAGAATTTTGGCATCACCAATGTGGCGGTTCTGGAAAAGGGCTGGCTCGGCGGGGGCAATACTGGGCGGAACACCACGATCATCCGCTCGAATTATCTGCAGGATCCGTCGGCTGCGATCTATGAAAAGGCCCGTTCGCTTTACGAGACGATGAGCCAAGATCTGAACTACAACGTCATGTTCTCGCCCCGGGGCGTCATCATGCTGGCCCAGACCGAACATGAGGTGCGTGGATACAAGCGCACGGCCCATGCCAATGCGCTGCAAGGGGTGACCACCGAATTCATCACGCCTGCGCGGGTCAAGGAAATCGTGCCGATCATCAATCTCGACGGTCCGCGCTATCCGGTGCTGGGTGGCCTCTGGCAGGCGCGCGGCGGCACGGCGCGCCACGATGCGGTGGCCTGGGGCTACGCGCGGGCGTGTTCGGACATGGGCATGCACATCATCCAGAAATGCGAAGTAACCGGCGTGCGCACCGAAGGCGGCAAGGTTGTCGGCGTGACCACCAACCGGGGCGATATCGATTGCGACAAGCTGGGCATGGTGACGGCGGGCAACGCGGGCCATGTGGCGGGCATGGCGGGCTTCCGTCTGCCGGTCGAATCCGTGGCGCTTCAGGCGCTGGTGTCTGAGCCGATCAAGCCGTGCATGGATTGCGTCGTGATGGCCAACACGGTGCATGGCTATATGTCCCAGTCCGACAAGGGCGAAATGGTCATTGGCGGCGGCACCGACGGGTTCAACAATTACACACAACGCGGGTCCTTCCACCATATCGAGGAAACCGTGCGCGCCCTGGTCGAGACCTTCCCGATGGTCGCGCGCCTCAAGATGCTGCGCCAGTGGGGCGGGATCGTGGATGTGACCGGGGATCGCTCGCCCATTCTGGGCACTACACCGGTTGAGGGTATCTTCATCAACTGCGGCTGGGGCACCGGTGGCTTCAAGGCGATTCCAGGCTCCGGCTGGGGTTTTGCCGAGCTGATGGCCAAGGGGTATTCGCCGCTAACTGCCGCTTTCGGTCTGGATCGTTTCTACGAAGGGCGATTTATCGACGAGAGCGTGGCTGCCGGGGTGGCGCATTAATGAACGTCCATGTTTTCAAGGCTGTCGCACCCCGCCGGGCGGAAACTGGCCGAGAGGCGTCTGCGCAACGCGCGGGCTTTAGCCGGTTTTGCCCGGGGTTTTCCGCTTATTCTTCTCATCTACCTGCCGCGTCCCCATCTTTGTTTGTGCAAGGAAAGGAGACCATGCCATGTCAAATTACGATCAGTGGCGCGACACGCATAACTACTCGCGCGGCGCAATCGATACCGGCAGTACAGGCTCAGGTCTGCTCTGGCTATTCGTGGCCGTTGCGGTTCTGGGTGTGCTCGTGCTTGTCGGCTCTCTCGGGGGCGGATCGACTGTCACGCAACACCCCGGTGGGGCCGGCGCGGATGCCGTTGCTGTCCCAACTGAACCGGCAGACGGCGGTACAAGTTCGACCGGCGCCGAAGCAGTCGGCACAGTGCCTATCGAATAACACCAAAACTCACGGGATTATCTCGGGCGGGTGCCAATCGGTGCCCGCCCTTGGCGTGTTCGTCAATGCCAAGCGGAGCACACACTGATGCGCTCCTCGCTGATCACTGACGCTATTGGCCTCCTAAGTCTGGCAGTTTGGCTGTCTCTTTCTTGCTATTTTGCTTTTTCTTTGAACGCTGAGTTTTTCCAAAGAATGGGGGCTTTTGGTGTTGCAACCGTTGTGGCGTATTTCACTTTCGTTCGCCACGCTGCTGCCCATCCAGTTCTGTTGCTGGAAAGATTAGCCCTGATACGTAAAACCCAACACTTGCACACTGAAGCCATCTTGAGCGCCAACAGAAATGCCTCAGTTGTCGCGGCTTACTTGAATCGTACGCGTGTTGAACTCGGTTGCTCCGAAGCAGAAGGCTTAACTTTGATGGCGAAGTGTTTAGACGAGCGTCGTTTGGATGAGAATGATATGTCGGCGGAACACATTATTGAGACATTTTCGTCGTTGGATGCAGAAGCGATTAAGGCAAACAATAACGTGGAGACTACACGTTGGTTTTCTGAACGCTTCCAAATGATCTTATTGGTCTTGTCGACCCTACAGTGGGGTTTTGGAGACCTCCTGATATCCGAGGAGTTCCTGATATGTTGATCCTGACCTGCCCCTGCTGCGGCGTCACTGGCGAGGAAACCGAATTCCACGCGGGCGGCGAGGCGCATATCAAACGTTTTGGTCCCGGCTCAACCGAAGAGGATTTCCACGGCTACCTCTTTGCCAAGGAAAACGCCAAGGGCGTGCATTTCGAACGCTGGCGGCACAACAATGGCTGCGGCAAGTGGTTCCATGCCGCGCGCTGCACCGTCACGCTTGAGGTTTTCGGCACCTATTCGGCCCAGACCTATGAGCCCCCGCAAGACATCAAGGACAAGATCTCGGCCAAGCGGCCGGGCTGGAGCTGGAGAGAGTTCGCATGAGCACACGTCTGGCCACGGGCGGCCGCCTTCTCAACAAGGACCGCGCGTATAACTTTACCTTCAATGGCAAGCGCCTGACTGGTTATGCGGGCGATACGCTCGCTTCGGCCCTTCTGGCAAACGACCAGATGCTGATTGGCCGGTCGTTCAAGTATCACCGCCCGCGCGGCGTGGTCGCCAGCGGTGCCGAAGAGCCCAATGGCATCGTCGGCATGGGCGATGGCGCCAAGTTTGAGCCCAACCAGCGCGTCACCACAACCGAGCTTTTTGATGGCCTGACCTGCGCCAGCCAGAACCATTGGCCAAGCCTCGAATTCGACGTGGGCGCGATCAACACCAAACTGTCGCGGTTCCTACCCGCAGGCTTTTACTATAAGACCTTCATCAGCCCGCGGCCCTTCTGGAAACATGTATACGAGCCGATCATCCGCAAATCCGCCGGTCTGGGCAAAGCACCCAAGGACCGCGATCAGGATACCTACGAGCATTTCTATGCCTTCTACGACGTGGTGGTGATTGGTGGCGGTGTGGCCGGTTTGCAGGCCGCACAGGCCGCCGGAAAATCCGGTGCGAAGGTATTGCTGATGGAACAAACCGCCCATTTGGGCGGGCGCGCTCCCGTCGATGGCGGAAAGGTTAACGGCGGTCCTGTGGATAAGTTCGTGGATGAAATTGTCTCCGAACTGGAAACAATGGATAATGTCACGCTGCGCACCCGGATGATGGGCGCAGGAGTTTATGACCACGGCTATGTCGTTGGCTATGAGCGTGTGAATGATCATCAGCCTTCGTCCGATGGCCCACGGCACCGTTTGTGGCGCATTCGCGCGGGTCAGATCATCACCGCCACCGGCGCCATCGAACGTCCGCTCAGCTTTGCCGGGAATGACATTCCGGGCGTTCTTCTTGCATCCGCTGTGCGCGATTATGCGGTGAATTACGGTGTTTCCATCGGTGATCGCACCGTTATCGTAACCAATAATGACGACGCTTACCGTACGGCAATTACCCTTAAAACGCTGGGTCTGGACGTGCCGGTCATTCTTGATGCAAGGGTTTTGCCTGAAGACAGCACATTGATGGCCGAGGCTAAGGCGCTGGGCATCCGCGTGATGATGGGCCATGGCATTGCGTCAGTCAAAGGCGGCAAGCGCGTCACCGGCGTTGAGATTTGCAGTCAGGCCGGCGAAGGCGCGGTGCTGGAATCCGTTGACTGCGATGCGGTTGCGATGTCGGGCGGCTGGTCACCCGTGGTGCATCTGTGGTCCCATTGCGGGGGTAAGCTGCTTTGGAACAACGATTTTGCGATGTTCCAGCCCGATGTGGATAACCCGCCCAAAGGTGCCAATGGCGAGGGTTTCGTGATCCCGGCCGGGTCCGCCAATGGCGCAATGGATCTGGGCGCGGTTCTGGCCGATGCCGATGCAGCCGGTAAAGCGGCCGCCAAGGCGACGGGGCACAAACCCGGCAAGGGCAAAGCACCGGAGGTTGAGGCCGTGGACGAGGCCGCGATGGCGGCCGTGTGGATGATGCCGCAGGGCGCGGGCATCAAGAAGCGGATGAAAGCGTGGCTGGATTATCAGAACGACGTGAAGGTGAGCGACGTGCAACTGGCCGCGCGCGAAGGGTTTGAAAGCGTAGAGCACGCCAAGCGCTACACCACGTTGGGCATGGCCACGGATCAGGGTAAGTTGAGCAATATCAACGGTCTTGCGATCCTTTCTGATGCGTTGAACCAACCGATCCCGCAGACGGGCACCACCACGTTCCGCCCGCCTTACACACCGATTTCGCTTGCTGCGATTGCCGGTGAGGCACGTGATGAGCGGTTCCAGCCGATCCGCAAGACGCCCATGCACGCGTGGCACGAGGAAAACGGCGCGTTCTTTGAACCCGTGGGCCAGTGGCGCCGCCCCTATGCGTTCCAGAAACCGGGCGAGGAGGTGCATGACGCTGTCACCCGTGAGATCAAGCAAACGCGTGACAGTCTGGGCCTGCTGGATGCGTCAACCCTGGGCAAGATCATCGTCAAAGGGCCCGATGCGGGGCAATTCCTCGACAAGCTTTACACCAACATGATGTCGACGCTGAAACCGGGCAAATGCCGCTATGGCCTGATGTGCAACGAAAACGGCTTCTTGATGGATGACGGTGTTGTGGCGCGGATCGACGAAGATACGTTCCTGTGCCACACCACCACCGGCGGGGCCGAGAGCATTCACGGCCATATGGAAGAATGGCTCCAGACCGAATGGTGGGATTGGAAAGTCTATACCGCCAACGTGACCGAGCAATACGCCCAGATCGCCGTTGTCGGCCCCAATGCGCGGAAAACGCTGGAAAAACTGACCGACGCGGATATCAGCGCCGAGGCGCTGCCGTTCATGGCCTGGGCGGATATCACTCTGGGTGATGGCATCCCGGCGCGGGCCTATCGCATCTCCTTCTCGGGTGAACTGAGCTATGAGATTGCCGTGCCTGCCAGCCGGGGGCGTGAGCTTTGGGACCTGCTTTTGGCCGTCGGTGCCGAGGACGGCATCACGCCCTATGGCACCGAAGGATTGCACGTGATGCGGGCCGAAAAGGGCTTCATCATGATCGGCGATGAAACCGATGGCACGGTGATCCCGCAGGACCTGAACATGCAATGGGCGCTGTCGAAGAAGAAAGACGATTACCTGGGAAAACGGGCGCAGGAGCGTAGCCACATGGCCGATCCGAACCGCTGGAAGCTGGTGGGGCTGGAGACGGTGGATGGCAGCGTGCTGCCCGATGGGGCCTATTGCGTGGCCGAGGGTGAAAATGAAAACGGCCAGCGCAATGTGCAGGGCCGCGTCACGTCGACCTATTATTCCCCCACGCTCGACAAGGGCATCGCCATGGGGCTGGTGCTGCACGGACCGGACCGCATGGGAGAGGTGATCAATTTTCCCAAGGTGGATGGCGCTGTGGTGAAGGCCAAGATCGTCGATCCCATCTTCTACGATAAGGACGGGGAGAAGCAGAATGTCTAATCCGGTCAGTGCGTTGGATGGCGCAGTTTATGAAGGTTTTGCCAAGGTCGAAGAGGTTGGCCTGTGCGGCATGATCACGATCCGCGGCGATGTGAGTGCGGCCAAGATCAAAAAGGCGGCCGTCAATGCAAGCGGCACAGACATGCCCGGCCAGCGGGAAGTGAAAACCGACAAGGGCCATGCATTGGCATGGATGTCGCCGGATGAATTGCTGGCCATGGTGCCCTATGCGGATGTGGACGCCAAATTAGCTGCAATCGACAAGGCATTGGCCGGGCAGCATTATCTGGCGGTCAACGTGTCAGACGCACGGGCCGTCTTTCGGGTGTCGGGTGCTGGCGCACGCGAGGTGATTGCCAAGCTTTCACCGGTAGATATGTCGCCTGAGGCGTTTGGCCCCGGTCAAATCCGCAGAACGCGCATGGCACAGGTCCCCGCGGCGTTCTGGATTGATGCGGACGGCAACATCACGGTCGTTTGCTTCCGGTCGGTTGCACAATATGTCTTTGATTTGCTCAAGGGTGCTGCCGCACCAGGCAGCGAAGTAGGCGCGCTGGTATAGCGCGCCCGGCCGCAACGGCTCCGGTCACGGAACCGATGCGGCAAAGGCGCTAGAAGTTAGTGATTGCCCCACCGTTTGCGCCAACTGCGGCGTTCCCAGGCGCTGATGAACCGGGGCGAGGGTTTGCCGGCCCGATCACGTCGGCTCTCAATTCGGTCAAACCGGTCCTCAATCACGTCGCGGCGGCCCAGATCAACCCGTTCATCCCGGATGCTCTCGCGCCGGTCGATCCTGTCTTCGATCCGGTCCCATGTCTGACGCGGTCCTGCTTCGGCCGGGGTGGTGAAAACGGTGCCCATGCTGAGGGCGGTGGCGATTAAAATCGTGGTCTTCATTTTAGGCGTCTCCTTTTTGCTCAACAGATTTTCTACGGGCGCCATGAAGGTTTCCGTCGCAAATGCAGATTTCCGGGGTACGGGAATTCCTTGCCAATTGCCGGCGGGCAGGCAGTTGGCCCTTGACCTTCCGGGCCCGAGCCTACCATTTAGGGTCAGACAATCTGCTAATGAACAGGGGGCCCAGAATGGCTTTTGAACTTCCCGATCTTCCCTATGCGCATGACGCGCTGGCCGATAACGGCATGTCGAAAGAGACGCTGGAATATCACCACGATCTGCACCACAACGCCTATGTGACCAACGGCAACGCCGCCATCGCGGGCACCGAGTGGGAAGGCAAATCGCTGGAAGACATCATCACCGGCACGTATGACGCAAGCTCTGTGGCCCAGAACGGCATCTTCAACAACATCAGCCAGCTGTGGAACCACAACCAGTTCTGGGAAATGATGGGGCCGGGCAAATCTGCCATGCCATCCGAATTGGAAGCCGCGCTGAAAGACAGCTTTGGCTCGGTCGATGAGTTCAAATCGCAATTCTCCGCCGCCGGTGCGGGGCAATTTGGCTCGGGCTGGTGCTGGCTGGTGAAAAACGCCGATGGTGGTCTTGCGGTGACGAAAACAGAAAACGGTGTGAACCCGCTCTGCTTTGGCCAAACCGCGCTTCTGGGCTGCGACGTGTGGGAGCATTCCTACTACATCGATTTCCGCAACAAACGCCCGGCCTACCTGACCAACTTCCTCGACAACCTGGTCAACTGGGAAAACGTCGCCTCGCGTATGTGATCTGGCGACCAATTGATAGAAACCCCGTTGGTCGCGTGGCCGGCGGGGTTTTTCTATGGCCCGTGCTGTTTTCAGCTGTCCAGACACTGTCCATTCGATCCGTCGGCGCATATGAAGGCGTGGGCAGACCCGTTGGGCGCGTGTTAGATTCCGTTTGATGCGACGATGGCGTCCAATTTGGCCCATGCACATTGGTTCAGGCCGTGTGCTTCGGTGACCAAAACGCCACTACCGTCCGAGCCCAGGACATGAAGAAGCCCGTTGCGGGAATTCAATTTGTGAAGGTGCAGCCAATGCGCCAGGTTTTTTTCTTCCGCGCATTCCGCAAACGCCGCCCTCTGGGTTTCTTCTGGAAGGGCGCGTCTGGCATCCACGGTCGCGGCATCATCACAGGCCGCGATTGACGTTGCCAGAAGCAGAGTGGCCGAGAGGCGATTGAACAAAGTCAAATGGAACTCCGGACGTTTTGTTGGTGCAACGTTACGCCAGATCGAGAGTGATGGAAACCAGTGGCGACCGCGGATGTGCCTGCCGATGGTTCGCGGTGAGACGCCTTTGGAGGACTGCAGGCCCGCCAATACCCGCGCCGTGGTAGACTGTTTAGCTTGATTTCTTGCTTTGCCGGGCAGCCATCACATCGCGCCCGAGGGTCAGCGTATAGGCTTCCAACTCGTGCAGCGCCTGGCCTGCTTTTTCGGCGTCCATCGCGTCGACCGCATCGGCAATTCGGGTGTGCAGGCGTACGATTTCTTCTCGGGACCGGGCGGTGAAAGTGATCATGTTCATCAAGGGCTGCATCGCCTCGACCGCGCCGGCCAGTTGATACGACAGCACCGGGTTGCCCGCCGCATCCACCAATGCGCGGTGGAACGTCACGTCCGAGGCGCAAAAGCTCTCATCGCTCAGGCCCGGCTGACCCTGACGGTGGATTTCCGCGCGCATTGTGGCCAGATGATCAGGCGACCGGCGTTCGACCGAGAGGGGTGTGCACGCGCGTTCCAACGCGTACCGGGCCTCACACGCAACATCAAAACTGACCGCGTTCATGCTCAGAAGCAAAGTCGAGGTTGTGATCTGCTGACCGTAGGCTTCTTGGTAGCTCAGCCGATTGACGAAGGCCCCGCCAAAGGCCCCGCGCTGCGTGCGAATGAGCGATTGTGCCGCAAGCCGTTTCAGTGCTTCGCGCACGGTCGGGCGCGACACCTGAAACTGATCAGCGAGTTCGGCCTCGGATGGCAAACGCTCATCCACGATCATATCGCCGCCGATGATCGCATCACGGATCGCTTGCGCAATCTGCGCCGACAAATCTGCCTTCTTATCCGGATCAATTTTCATTTGTCTTACATTTAAATGTCTGACATTTTAAAAGCAACCCCAAGGATGCCCTTGGGAAGCCTGTGAGTCGGAGGAAAAGACCGGTGCGCACCATCCTGCAATCGCCCGTGCGAAGCCTGTTATGGCTGGCGTTTTTCGCCACCATTCTGGGCGCGTGGTGGATGATGTACATGATGGCGATGGGCATGGGCCTTGATCTGATCGGTCGGCCCACCGGTGCCATGCAGGCCATGGGTGGCGACATGGCCATGGCGATGACCCGCTTTGGCCCGCTTTTTGCGATGTGGGCGATCATGATGGCCGCGATGATGCTGCCGACACTGGTGCCGACACTGCGCAGCTATGAAGACCTGATGACAAGTGCCGATGGCACGCGGGCCGGGTGGCTCGGCGTCTTGCTGGGCTACTTCGTGGTCTGGGTGGCCTTCGCCGCGTTGATCACGGCGGTGCAATTGTCCCTGCTTTATGGCGGTGTGATCGACATGCTGGGCATCGCCAAATCGCCTCTGTTTGCCGGGTTGCTCTTGTTGGTCGTGGGGGGCTTCCAGTTCACCCGCGCCAAGGAAATCTGCCACGGGGTCTGCCACAGCCCGATGACCTATTTCCTGGGCCATTGGCGCACGGGTTTTGCAGGCGGATTGCGCATGGGTCTGGGCCTCGGTGCATTTTGCGTCGGCTGTTGCTGGGGCTTCATGGCGCTCGGCTTTGTGGGCGGGGTGATGAGCCTTTTATGGATGGGGCTGGCCACGTTTTTCATGGTCTTGGAGAAATTGCCGCAGATCGGTCATCATGTGACAAAACCGATGGGTGTGGCGCTGATATTTGGCGGTCTGGCCGTGCTGGCCCTGCCGTTCATCAACGGAGGATAAATCATGGCGATCAAACGCAAACCGGAGGCTGATAAGCTGCCGGTCTCACAACGGATCGACAACCGGATGCCCAACCCGAAGCGGCGCAAGATGTCGCCCACGGAATGGGCCATCAAGGGCGAGCTTTTCCTGAACTGCTCCTGCACGGTTTTCTGCCCCTGCGTGGTCAGCCTGGGGGCGCATCCGCCGACCGAAGGACATTGCCATGCCTGGATGGCGATTGCGATTGATGAGGGTCATTTCGAGGGTGAAGACCTGGGCGGTCTGAATGTGGGTTTGCTGGTCGATATCCCCGGTCGCATGGGGGAGGGCAACTGGAAGGTTGCGGCCTATGTGGACGAACGCGCCAGCGGCAAGGCCTATAATGGCATCCTGCAGATTTTCAGCGGTCAGGCGGGCGGCACAACGGGCCTCTTCACCATGCTAGTCAGTGAAATCATCGGCGCCGAGCGTCAGAAGGTCGAGATTGTCCGCGAAGGCAAGAAACGCGGCATATACATCGGCCGCAAGATCGCCGGTGAGATCGAAATGGTAGACGGCCTGAGCCCCGATCACCCGGTGATGGTGTCCAATTCGAAATACTGGATGGGCCCCGATATCATCGCGGCTGTGGGCACAAAATCCAAGGTGCGCGACTATGGCCGCGTCTGGGATTTCGGCGGCAAATCGGCAGAGATCTGCCCGATTGATTGGAAAGGTCCAAAGTAAAATGCCAATCACGCCCGCGTGGTGCGCTTTGATGGCGCGCTACAACACCTGGCAAAACCGGAGCTTGGTCGCGGCCGCAGACGGGTTGGACGTCACGGCGCGCGAGGCCGACAGAGGGGCCTTTTTTGGCTCGATCCACGGCACGTTCAGCCATCTTCTCTGGGGGGATCTGATCTGGATGTCGCGGTTTGACGGCGGCACGCCTCCGGCCTCCGGCATTCCAGGCAGTGATCGGTTGTTCCCCGATTGGACCGCGCTGAAGGCAGAGCGGCAGGCCACGGATGCGCGTATCCGCGCTTGGGCCGAAGAAGTTGAGGCCGAGACGTTGGCACGCGACCTGACGTGGCATTCCGGTGCTTTGGACCGTGAGGTGACCAAGTCTTTTGGGTTGTGCGTGGCGCATTTCTTCAACCACCAGACCCATCATCGCGGGCAGATCCACGCGATGCTGACCGCCGCCGGGGCCCGCCCCGGCGATACCGATCTCTTTATCCTGCCCGAGGACATCTAAGACATGAGCGCATTGCTTTCCCCTCGCACCGGCTGCGCCGGACCCCGTTTTCGGACGGTGTCGAAGCCGCGGGCGTCAAAGCCTATACGGTCTATAACCACATGCTTCTGCCGACGGTGTTTCGCAGCGTCGAGGAGGATTACCGCCACCTGAAAGAGGCGGTGCAGGTCTGGGATGTGTCCTGCGAGCGACAGATCGAGCTGCGCGGGCCGGATTCTGGCCGCCTGATGCAAATGCTCACCCCGCGTGATCTGCGCGGCATGTCCGTGGGGCAGTGCTACTACGTGCCGATCGTCGATGAGACGGGGGGGATGTTGAACGACCCGGTTGCGGTCAAACTGGCTGAGGACCGTTGGTGGATATCGATTGCCGACAGTGATCTTCTCTTTTGGGTCAAGGCGATTGCCCATGGTTGGCGGCTGGATGTGCTGGTGCATGAGCCGGATGTCTCGCCTTTGGGCGTGCAGGGCCCGAAAGCGGATGATCTGATGGAGCGGGTCTTTGGCAGCGGTGTGCGGGATGTGAAATTCTTCCGCTACGGTCTCTTTGACTTTCAGGGCACTGAATTGGTGGTGGCGCGTTCCGGGTATTCCAAACAGGGCGGGTTCGAGATTTATGTCGAGGGCAGTGATCTTGGCATGCCGCTCTGGAACGCGCTTTTTGAGGCGGGCAAGGATCTGGATGTGCATGCCGGTTGTCCCAATCTGATCGAACGGATCGAGGGCGGATTGCTGAGCTATGGCAACGACATGAACACCAATAACACCCCGCATGAATGCGGATTGGGCAAGTTCTGCAACACCCATACGGCCATTGGATGTATCGGACGGGATGCCTTGTTGCGCGTCGCCAAGGAAGGCCCGGTTCAGAAAATCTGCCCGGTGGCCATCGACGGCCCACCTGTCCCAACCTGCGATCGCTGGTGGCCCTTGACCGCCGAAGGAACCCGTATTGGCCGGGTCAGTTCAGCCGCGTGGTCGCCGGATTACGATACGAATGTCGCCATCGGGATGGTGCGGATGACCCATTGGACCCCGGGCACGACATTCACCGTTGAAACGCCGGACGGCACGCGCAAGGCGCGGGTCAAGGAAGCGTTCTGGATTTAACGATGCCGCCCCGATGCCATCGGGTTTGCGGATTGGAAAAGATGAGAGGAAACAAGATGTTCAAGGCACTGGTTGTTGAAAAAGATGAAGAAAGCGGCAAGACGAGCGCAGCTGTCACCGAGTTGACGGATGCCGATCTGCCTGACGGCGACGTGACCGTCGCGGTCGACTATTCCACCGTCAACTACAAAGACGGGCTGTGCATCGGGCCGGGTGGCGGGCTGGTGCGCAACTACCCGCATGTGCCGGGCATCGATTTCGCCGGAACGGTCGAGGCGTCGTCGGATGACCGCTACAAGGCGGGTGACAAGGTGGTGCTGACAGGCTGGCGTGTGGGCGAGGCCCATTGGGGCGGGTACAGCCAGAAAGCCCGTGTGCGCGCCGAATGGCTGGTGCCCTTGCCCGAGGGACTGGATGCGCGTCAGGCGATGGCCGTTGGGACCGCCGGGTTTACCTCCATGCTGGCCGTCATGGCGCTTGAAGATCATGGGCTGAGCCCGGATCAAGGGCCTGTTCTGGTGACAGGTGCGGCCGGTGGCGTGGGCAGTGTGGCCACCGCGATCCTGGCCAATCTGGGATACGAAGTCGCGGGCGTGACAGGCCGTCCGGAGAGCGCGGATTATCTGAAATCCCTCGGCGCCACCCAAATCGTGGCCCGTGACGAGATTAACGAGACCACAAAGCGCCCGCTGGAGGCCGAAACATGGGCAGGATGCGTCGATGCGGTTGGTGGCGCCATGCTGGCGCGGGTGCTGGGCCAGATGAAATACGGGGCCTCAGTTTCGGCTGTGGGTCTGGCCGGTGGGGCCGGCCTGCCTGCGACGGTTATTCCGTTCCTGCTGCGCGGTGTGAACCTTTTGGGCATCGACAGCGTGATGCAGCCCTATGACAACCGCGTGCGCGCATGGCAGCGCATTGCCAAGGACCTGCCGATGGACAAGCTTGAGGCGATGATCCACCCGGCCAGCTTGTCTGATTTGCCGCAACTGGGCGGCGATATCCTCAAAGGTCAGGTTCAGGGGCGTGTTGTTGTCGACGTAAACGCCTGAATTTAAAGGCCAGGTTTCAGATTTCAATCAATACCGTCCGTGGGAAGCCCCGGGCGGTATTGTTTTTGTGTGATAAACAATCGCCTGTTTTGTGCCCTATTTCGGACAAATCAAATGTCCAACATCGCCTCGCGTAATTCTAGGAGGCAGGTGATGTCTTTCAAATACGATTTCGACATGTTCTCGGTCATGCCGGCCGAAGTTCAGCAAGAATTTAAAGGCATGTTTGATGAGCTTGGCATGGGCAATGCCATGAGCCAGCAGGTCGCGTTGTTTCGCGATCCGGCTCTGGTTGAGGCGCTTGCGTCAGCGGATGAACAGGTCAAAACCCTCTTCCTGGACTCCGGTTTTGGCCTCAACGTCTATGACAGCGGCGCGCCCGAGGGGCGGTATCCGGGGCATGACGAAGACGCGCGCAACGAATGTGTGCGCAAACTGGCGGATAACATTGCAACCGCGGAAGGCCTGAGCGAGGCGGATTGGGGCGGCTTCAGTATTGAAGAATTCCTGTCGCATCTTGTGACTGCCAAACCGGTTGAAGATATTGGCACAGTCCCGTCAGCCGCGGCGCAGGTGTTTGCACCGGTGGATGATTTCGAAGAAGCATCTGATCCCGTACTGGCCGCGGAACACGTGGAACCCCGGAAACTGTCCTACGCCCGTCTTGGCCTTGTCGCCGGTGGTGCCATGTTGATGGTGTCGACCGTCGGTATTTTGTTCAGCATGGTTCTTGGCTGAGGCCAAAATACCAGCCCGGCTCATTTCGTGCCTCAGCGGTATGCAACTCATATTGCCATGCTTGCGACGAATGTGATTGTCTGCCCGCGACAAAAATGACCTGGGCGGCATATCTGTGACGATCAAACCAAAAATCCGATTGGCGCGCGACAGCGATTTCGACGGGCTGTGGCCGATTCTGCGGGACGTGATCCGCGCCGGTGAGACCTACGCCATCGATCCAAAGATCAGCCGTGAAGGGGCCTTCGAATTGTGGATGAATGCGCCGCGCGCCACCTATGTGGTTGAACTGGGTGGCGACATTCTGGGCACTTATTATGTCAAAACCAATCATGCGGGGGGCGGGGCGCATGTGTGTAATTGCGGCTATATGGTTGCCGCCGCAGCGCGGGGGCAGGGCCTGGCCGCGCAGCTTTGTGTGCATTCGCAGGCCGAGGCGTTGAAGCTGGGATATCTGGCGATGCAGTTCAACCTTGTCCTCAGCACCAACACCGGCGCCATTCATCTCTGGCACAAGCTGGGGTTTGACACGGTCGGGCATCTGCCGCTGGCGTTTGAGCATCCGACAGCCGGGTTTGTTGATGCGCTGGTGATGTATAAATGGCTGGCGGGGTAGGGCGCCGCATCGGCCCCGGCGCATGAAAACAGCGCCTGACCCAAAGGGTAGGGCGCTGTCTTGTTTGTGTGGTGGCGTCTAGGCGTCCGCCAGTATCAGATCACTCGCCTTTTCGCCGATCATGATCGCAGGCGCGTTGGTGTTGCCCGACACGATTTCCGGCATGATCGAACAATCCGCCACGCGCAGGCCCTGAATGCCATGCACGCGCAGCTTTTCATCCACCACCGCATCTTTACCGCTGCCCATCTTGCAGGTGCCGGTTGGGTGATAAATCGACGCCGTATTGTTGCGCGCCCAATCGAGCGTGGCGTCGTAATCATCCATGTCCAGATCCGCATGGGGCCGGAACTCCTCGGATATTTTCGAGGTCAAAGGCGCATGGCGCGCGATGGTACGTGCGATATTCACGCCCGCCACCACCGTCCGGCAATCTGTTTCCGTCGAGAGATAATTCGGAATGATCTTGGGATAGGTGCGCGGATCAGCGCTGTTCAGCCTGATTTCGCCCCGGCTTTCGGGCCGCAGCTGACAGACCGACATGGTGAAGGCTGAAAACTTGTCTGCACCTTTGCCGGGATTCTCCGCTGAAAGCGGTTGTACATGGAACTGAATGTCAGGCGTTTCCTGATCTTCGTTGGTCTTGAGGAACCCGGTGGCCAGACTGGCGGCCATGGTCATCGGACCTGCCCGGAACATCAGGTACTTGAGACCAATCTTGGCCTGTCCAAAGAGGCTGCTGACCTCGTCGTTCAGTGTGGGTTCATTGCATTTGTAGACCAAACGCGCCTGCAGGTGGTCCTGCATCCCTTTGCCGACACCGGGCAGATCCTTGATCACGTCGATGCCGTGTTCCGATAACTGTTCGGCCTCGCCGATACCCGAGACCATCAGAAGCTGGGGCGAGTTGATGGCGCCGCCGCTGAGCACGATCTCGCGCCGCGCATTGACCGTTTGCACCGTGCCGCTGCGGTCCTTGTAACTGACGCCTGTCGCCCGCCCGTCGGTGATCTCGATCTTGTCGACCTGGGCGTGGGTAATGATCTTGAGGTTCTCACGGCCACGGGCCGGTTTGAGATAGGCTACCGCCGAGCTGCAGCGCCGCCCGTTTTTGGCCGTCAGCTGGAAAAAGCCAACGCCTTCCTGGCTGGCGCCATTGTAGTCGGGATTGAATTCATACCCGGCCGCCTGCGCTGCCGCGACCCAGGCATCGGTGATCGGACGCTGGATGCGCATATTCGACACGGACAAAGGCCCGCTGTCGCCGTGGAATTCATCCGCGCCGCGTTCATTGTTTTCAGCGCGTTTGAAGAGGGGCAGGACATCATCCCAGCCCCAGCCCTTGTTCCCCATCTGGCGCCAGCGTTCGTAATCCTCGGGCTGGCCCCGGACATAGAGCAACCCGTTCAGCGAGGATGAACCGCCCAGCACCTTGCCGCGCGGCCATTCGATGGACCGCCCGTTAAGCCCTGGATCAGGCTCGGTCTTGTAACACCAATCAACCGACGGGTTGTGAATGGTTTTGAAGTATCCAACAGGGATATGAATCCAAGGGTTAAGGTCACGCCCCCCGGCTTCAAGCAAGATAACTTTGTTCTTTGGGTCAGCACTTAAACGATTAGCTAAAACACATCCGGCGGACCCTGCACCAATGACTATGAAATCCGCGTCCATCTGGTACCCTCCTAAAAGATTCAAAATAATTCTAGGCAGGTTGGAAAAAATAAGCTAGTGTTTTTTGAAACTAAAAGTCTCATTCAATGAAACCCAGGGAGGAAACTATGGGAACACACAACAAGATCAACCACCTATCGCGACGCGACTTGTTCAAAGTCGCCGGGCGCTACGGTATGAGCTCGACTTTGCTCGCAGCAGGTAGCTTTGGCGGGGCGATGAGCCTTGCAAACTTGGCTTCTGCGGCAGAATCGACATACGAAAAGCGCTTCGCGAAAGAGCCAAAACACACGCTGAAATTCGGCGCTTCTGGCTTCAACGCGCGCAACCTTTTGATCGAACGCGCCGGTGCGCTGGAATTCGCTCGTGACCTCGAATCACGTACCGATGGTGAGATTCGCGTCGAGTTTATCGGCGACAATCAGATCTGTGGTCAGGTGTCTTGCGTTGAAAAAGCGCAGCAAGGGATTGTGGACATCTACGCGGCATCGACTCAGAACTCAGCGGGCGGTGCGCCGTACCTGAACGTTCTGGACTATGCATTCATGTTCCGGAACCGGGCGGATCAGTACCACTTCCTGTATCATCCAAAATCCGTGAACTTGCTGCGTGACCCTTACGAAAAGCGTCACGGCCTGAAATTCCTCTTCAGCCACGCTGAATTGCGCGGGATCCAGTTGGGTCTGGCATGGGAAGACAAGCCAACGGTCACCAGTGTGGAAGAACTCTTCGGCACCAAAAACCGCGTCACGGGCACACAGCTGGGTCGTATTGCGATGACAGCTCTGAACCTGAACCCGGTTCCAGTGGCTTGGGAAGAAACACTCGACGGTCTGAAGCAGGGCCTGATCGATGGTGCGGAAACATGGGCCTCGGCCGTGGCATATGCCAACATGTCTCCGGTTGTTTCCCAGTCTGTCCATCTCGACTTCTTCTGCGGCACCGAGCACACCGCCATGAACGCAGGCGTGTTCGATGGTCTCTCGGGCGAGTTGCAGGATGCAGTTCTGGAAAGCTCCTACTGGGCACAGACACACGTGCAGGCGGCGAACGAAGCGGCTCTGGTCAAGACCGTTGGTCTGTCGGATCCACAACTGCCGAGCACAATCTTTGCGCAAAACAACGTCCGCAACGCCTTCCTTTCGAAGGAAGAGCGCCGGAAAGCCGAAGAAATGTGCTCGCCAGAGTTCCAGCCCCAGCTTTGGGAAGAGTGGCGCGAGCGCCTCAACGGCTGGTCCGGTGGTCAGGACACGTATCAGGAAATCTACGACATTGCGCGTGAGATTGAAGAAGATACGTTGCCAGAAAACGTGGAACCACGTCGTTGGTGGAAAGCCTAATACAGGCTTCGCAGATAAAGAGAGCCGGCCCTGGATCAGGGGCCGGTTTTTTTTAACTGAACCAAGTTTCTCTAGATGTATGCGTTCCGGGTTTTGTCCAATACGAGGCACAAGCCTTCGGAATTTCAACATTTTCCCAAAAGTACTTTGATCTTGCAGGGAGTTTGGGGCAGCATCGAGTAAAACAAATTAGGGAGGGCAACAGATGTCTATCTGGTCTGACATGGTCACCATCGTCAGTGCGACACTGAGTGGAGACATTAACTTCAAAGTAGTTCAGGCATACCGATCAGATGCCGCATGGTTTGTTTTTGGGCCGTTGACAGTTATTGGCGCCATACTGACGTATTTCATGTACAAAAAAGTGCCCTGGATTGATCGAAATTTCGAACGGGCCGTCATTGTCTATACCTATATCATCATCGCGTTGATCATCTTTGTAGGTGTGATCCAGCGCTTTGTCTTTGCGTCCCAGGTGCCGTGGTCCACGACGATCCCGCCGCTCCTGTTCATGATCATGGCGTGGTACGGATGTTCCTATAACGTCAAGCTGCGGACGCATTTGAGTTTCAGCGAATTCCGCACCAAAATGGGCCGCTCGGGTCAATTGACATGCCTGATGCTGGACAATGTGTTGTGGTTCATTTTCTGCATCATCGTTGTCACGACAACGGCACGCGTGACCGTGAACACCTATGACAACTTCGCCATCGTTTTGGGCACCGACAACGTCATGCGTTGGTGGTTCCTGGTGACCATGCCGATTTGCTTCATCATGATGGCCGGTCGCGTTCTGGAAAACACGCTTGAAGATCTTGCGAACTTCCGGGAAGGCAAACCGCTTATTCAACAAGCCGTAATCGGGGGAGATGTCTGATGACCGACGGAACATGGATTACACTCATCTCGCTCGGCGTGACCTTTCTCTTTATGCTTGGCACACCGGTTCTGTTGATCATCTTCTACTGGGTTGTGGGCTGTAGCTTTGTTCTCGACCTGACGCTGGACAACACCGGCGCAGAGATGCTCAACGTCTTCAAAGACGGGTTCGCGCTCTTGGCGATGCCGCTCTTTATCCTGACCGGTGACTTGATCAACAAGTCCGGGATCGCCAAACGACTGTCCGATTATGCCTATGCCTGTCTGGGCTGGTTGCGCGGCGGTCTGGCAATGGCCTCCATCGGGGCCTGTGGCCTCTTCGCCGCGATCTCCGGATCGAACTCGGCGACCACGGCGACAATCGGTTCGATGCTGCATCCTGAAATGGTCAAAGGCGGCTATGACGAACGCTTCTCCGCGGCAACCGCGGCGGCGGGTGGTACAGTCGGGATCATCATTCCACCGTCGATCATCTTCATCGTCTACGGCTTCCTGATGAACCTTGAGGTTGGTCAGCTCTTCCTCGCGGGTATCATCCCGGGTGTCCTGATGGTTCTGGCCATGATGATGGTCTGCTTTGTTGTGTGTACGCTCAACAAATGGGGCATCCTGATCAACATCAGCCCGACGCGCATTGTCAAAACGGCAATTGGCGCCTGGCTGGGTTTCTTCGCCATTGGTCTTGTGCTCTGGGGCATCTACACCGGTAAGTTCTCACCAACAGAAGCTGCGGGTGTGACAGTTGGATTTGGTATCATCGTGGGTCTGATCAGCTACCCGCTGAACAAGCTCATGGGCTCTGATTCCAGCACACCGATCGATCAAAAATCGATCTCCTCGATGTTCGTGGTCGAAGGCTTCACATTGCCCGAGATCCCGTCAATCGTGGTACGGTCCGCACAGATCACCGGTATTCTTGCGCCGCTGATCGCCGTATCGGTCGTGATGCAGCAGATCCTGTCCCTTCTGGGTGCACAGGAAACCATCGGTGGTTTCGTGACCAGCATGGGCGGCTACTATCCGGTGCTCTTCACGTCGATGGCGATGGTGTTCGTTGCGGGTATGATCCTGGAAAGTCTTCCGGTGACGATTATCATGGCACCAATCCTTGCACCTATCGCGGCCTCCGTTGGGGTTGATCCGATCCACTTCTCGGTCATCTTCCTCGTCGGCGCATCGATTGGGTTCATTACGCCACCTTACGGATTGAACCTTTACGTTGCATCTGGTGTAACAGGGGTCCCATATTTCAAGTTGTTGCGCTACTCAACGATGTACCTGTTCTCTCTGATTGCAGTGTGGATCCTTGTGGCGTTGACACCTGAATTGGCACTGTTCTTGCTACCAAACCAGTAGGGTGAAATGCCGAAAGAAAGCAGCAATCTGATGGAAAACGACGGGCAAATCCCGACCAACCTCAGATTGCTTATCATCCTCGAAGAAGTCGCACGGGCAGGCGTACCAGTGAAGCCAGCAACAATTGGCAAACTGGTCGGCCTGCCCAAGCCGACGGTCCACCGCCTCTTCCAAACGGCAGAGGCGGAAGGATTTCTACAACGCGATCTGGATGGCAGGTCCTATGGGCCGGGGCCCCGGTTGCGTGATCTGGCGGTCAACGTCATTTCCTCACAGCATATGCGCACTGCGCGCCTGGCCATCCTCAAATCCGTCGCCGAAGAGATTGGGGAAACCTGCAACCTGGCGACGCCGGACCGGGAAGGGATGGTCTATCTCGACCGGGTCGAAACACATTGGCCATTGCGCATTCAGCTGCCAGTGGGCTCACAGGTGCCGTTCCATTGCACCGCCAGCGGCAAGATGTATCTGGCCTCGCTCAAACCAACGATCCTTGAAGGGTTCCTGTCGGCCAGCAGGTTGGAAACCTGTACCGACCGCACGATCACGTCGTCTGACGAGCTGCGGGCTGAGGTCGAGGCCACGCGGGAGCGTGGGTATTCGATCGACAATGAAGAATTCATGACCGGCATGACCGCCATTGCGGTGCCGGTCACAGACGGGCAGGGGCGGCTTGTGGCCACCCTATCCGTGCACGTGCCGGTGCCGCGCCGCACCCTTGAGGACCTTCTGACCGCTTTGCCGGTTTTGCAGGCCGGCGCGCAAAAGCTGTCTCAGCTGAACGTCGACTAACCCCATAAAGTCTGATTTCCGGGAATTCGTGGGAAACAACATGTGTTTGCTGCGATTCCGCCCTTTCCAAACGAATCACGCCGTGGGATTGCGCCCATGTAAGGGCTGTGATCGCGGGAAATCATACGATATGTGATGGGTAACGATGGTATTTTGAATAAATTTTGGGAATTTATGGTACCGATTTACCCAGTCAAAAATCGCCTGATGCAATCTACATATAGTGTTTTAGTTTAATTTAGATACCAATTGAAGTGCAAAATTCAGCAATTTGACCACATCATCTTGTTTTTGGAGGGCGCTCAAAACAAGATGATGTGTCAATAAAGGTCAAATTTATGTTGATTTCCATGATTTCCCATGTCATCCCTATAACCACGATGAGGACGGGAAAATAAGGGGCGACTTAGAACCCCGAAACAAAACTCCCAAGTCAGGTTTCATACAGGCCCCGATTTCATCGAAACTAAGGATCCGGCGCGCGGGCGAGCAGACATCCCCCCAGGTGGCGCGCGCAGCTGGACACACCCCGCATAGCGGGACGAGGGCGGCGGATTGGGCAGTGGCAGCAGCTCAATCCGCCGTTTCGTTTTAACGAGGTAATTGGGGGAGAGAGAGGCCAGCGGGACAGTGGTTCTGAGCTTCAGAGGCGAATTCAACCAGAAGGTTGACGGCAAGGGACGCATGTCGATCCCGGCCGATTTTCGTGCCGTGCTCTCCGATGGTGACCCGCGTTGCCCTGAAAATCCTTTACCGCGCTTGGTTGTTCTGCATGGGCCCCATCTCAAGGGATGCCTGCACGCCTACACAATAGATGCCATGGCCGAGATCGAAGCCGGTATTCGTGAACTTCCCCGCGGCTCGGTCGAGCGCAAGCGCGCCAGCCGTCTGATCCTGGGCAAATCCTGGGACACTGAGATTGAAAAGGACGGTCGCATCGTCCTGCCACAGCGTCTGCGTCAGCAGATCGGTCTGGAAGGCGAGGCGGTGATGGTTGCCATGGGCGACTATTTCGAGATCTGGAACGCCAAGACCTATGAAGAGGTCGAAGCCGCCGAGACCAATGACTGGCTCGATGGCATGCCCGAGGATTACGATCCGCTCACCTTGATCAGCCCGCCTGGCGGGGAGTGATCAATGGGGAGTGCTGCCGCCGATATCCCCCATGTTCCGGTGCTCATCGCGCCGCTGATTGCCGCTTGCTCCCCGATTGAAGGGATCTGGCTGGACGGCACGTTTGGCGCGGGTGGGTATTCCCGTGCCTTGCTGGATGCGGGCGCAGACAAGGTGATCGGGATCGACCGCGACCCGCTGGCCTTTGATCTGGCTGCCCCCTGGGCGGGCACATATGGCAACCGGTTGGAGCTGGTCGAAAGTGTCTTTTCGCAGATGGATGATCATGCCAGCGATCTGGATGGCGTGGTGCTGGATCTGGGTGTCAGTTCGATGCAGCTTGATCAGGCCGAGCGCGGATTCTCCTTCATGAAGGACGGCCCGCTGGACATGCGGATGAGCCAGGAGGGGCGAACCGCGGCCGATCTGGTCAACAACGCATCCGAAGGCGAACTGGCCGATATTCTCTATCTCTACGGCGAAGAACGCGCCAGCCGTCGCATTGCGCGCGCCATCGTCAAGGCCCGTGCCGACGCGCCGATCAACACGACGCTGCAACTGGCAGAAATCATTGAAAAATGCCTCCCGCGCGCCAAGCCCGGACAGGCCCACCCGGCCACACGTAGCTTTCAGGCGATACGCATTGCGGTGAACGATGAATATGGTGAATTGATCGGCGGGCTGGAGGCAGCCGAACGTGCGCTGAAGCCACAAGGGCAGTTGGCGGTTGTGACCTTCCACTCGATCGAAGACCGGATGGTCAAACGGTTCCTGCAGGCGCGTGCCGATGGGGGCGGGCGCGGTAGCCGTCATGCGCCGGCCACGGCGGTCAGTGCGCCACAATTCACGCTCAAGAGCCGCAAGGCCATCGGGCCCGACAAGACCGAACTATCGGTCAATCCACGCGCACGTAGCGCCAAGCTGCGCGTTGCCATCCGCACCGACGCGGCACCCGGCACAACAGATCGCAAAGCGATCGGCATGCCGCAACTGAAAGGGGACATGTAATGCGTAGTTTTTTCCTTGGGATGACCGCCTGTCTGGTGATTGGTTTGGCCTTCTGGGCGTATCATGAAAACTATGAAACCCAGGAAGCTCTGAGCGAGGCTGAAACGCTGCAGCGCGAGATCAGTCAGGCGCGCCAGCGTCTGCGGGTCCTGAACGCTGAATGGGCTTATCTGAACCGCCCCGACCGGTTGCGCGATCTGGCAGAAATCAATTTTGACAAGCTCGGGCTGTTGCATCTGCAGCCCTCGCAATTCGGCAAGATCGATCAGGTGGCCTACCCGCCTGAGGAGACGTTGCCGATCACCAATCCTGTTGACGTTATCAATCTGGAGCCCACCGAATGATCCGAACGCCTCTGCGCCCGCTGGCCCGTATTCTGGATGCCCGCAACAAGGGTGAAAACCCGGATGCGATCGAGCGCGAAAACATCCGTCTGCGCCATGAAGAAATGCGCGACAAGGCGCGCAGCCGCGCCGAGGGGCGGCTTTTGGTCATGGGCGCCATGTTCTTTTGTGCCTTTGCCGTTGTGGGTGGGCGCATGGGTGTTCTGGCGAGTTCCGAGCCAAGCGAGCCGCGCAGTTCCGTGGCCGGGGCCAGCATCATTGCTGAGCGCGCTGACATCGTGGATCGCAAGGGGCGCGTGCTTGCCACGAATTTCGAGACGCATAGTCTTTATGCTCAGCCTCAGCAGATGATTGAGCCGCAAAAAGCGGCGGACAAGCTTGTCGAAATCTTCCCTGATCTGGACCGGGAGCGGTTGATCAAGGATTTCACTGGCAAGCGTAAGTTCCTGTGGATCAAAAAGAAAATTAGCCCTGAGCAAATGCAGGCTGTGCATGAGTTGGGGGAGCCGGGGTTGTTGTTTGGCCCCCGCGAGATGCGGCTATATCCCAACGGCAAGCTTGCCGCGCACGTCATGGGCGGTGCCAGCTTTGGCCGCGAAGGGGTTGATGCGGCCGAAGTCATTGGTGTGGCCGGCGTCGAGAAGCATTTTGATGCGCGCCTGCGCGACCCGGCACGTGGTCACGAACCCTTGAAGCTGTCGATTGACATGTCGGTGCAATCCGCCACCGAACGCGTGCTTTATGGTGGCATGAAGCTGATGAACGCCAAAGGCGCGGCGGCCGTGCTGATGGACATCCACACGGGCGAGCTTCTGGCGCTGGCATCCCTGCCAGATTTTGACCCGAACAACCGCCCGCGTCCTCCGGTAGAGGGCAACCCGTCTGACAGTCCGCTCTTTAACCGGGCGGTGCAGGGCGTTTATGAATTGGGCAGCACATTCAAGATTTTCACCGTGGTGCAGGCGATGGATCTGGGGCTGGTGAACCCGTCCACGGTGATCGACATCAAGGGCCCTCTGACATGGGGCAAGCACAAGATCCGCGATTTCCACAACTATGGCAAAGAGCTAGCCGTCAGCGGCGTGATCGTGAAATCCTCCAACATCGGCACGGCCCGCATCGCGCAGATGATCGGCGCCAAACGGCAACAGGAATTTTTGCGTCAAATGGGGTTCTTCGAGGCCACCCCGCTGGAGATTGTCGAGGCCAAAGGCGGCAAACCACTCCTGCCGCCGAAATGGTCCGAACTCTCTGCCATGACAATTTCCTTTGGTCACGGCCTGTCGACCAGCCCGCTGCATCTGGCCTCGGGCTATGCGGCGATTGCCAATGGCGGCACGCTGGTCACGCCGACATTGCTGAAGCAACCACGCGGCCAGTTGGGGCCGCGAGTGATGTCCGAACGCTCTGCCGCAGCGGCGCGCAAAATGCTGCGCGAAGTGGTGACAGAAGGCACGGCCAGTTTTGGCGAGGTCGAAGGCTATGCGGTGGCTGGTAAAACCGGCACTGCCGACAAGCCCAAGGAACGCGGGGGCGGGTACCACAAGGACAAGGTCATCGCGACCTTCGCCAGCTTTTTTCCCGCCCATGACCCGCGCTACGTGTTGGTCGTGACGCTGGATGAACCTGTTGAAACCTCGGGTCGGGAACCGCGCCGGACCGCTGGCTGGACCGCAGTGCCCGTTGCCGCCGAGGTTATTCGCCGGGTGGCGCCGCTTCTGGGATTGCGCCCTGTGATTGAACCTGCTGCGTTAGGCAGTATAACCCTTACATCCAATTGACCCAAAGGTTAGGGGAATTCGGTGGTGGGGCAGAGTAGATCACTGGCAGAACTGGGCTTGACGGCCCAGGCCGGACGCAAGGCGGACGTGACCGGGCTCGCGGTGGATAGCCGTGATGTCAAAGATGGTTATCTGTTTGCGGCATTGCCCGGTACCCGCGTGCATGGCGGCGAATTTATCCAATATGCGCTGCGCATGGGGGCTGCGGCCATTTTGACCGACACACATGGCGCCCGCATCGCACACGAAGTGCTGGCCGAAAGCGAGGCCGCGCTGATCCTGGCTGAAGATCCGCGCCAGACGCTGGCCTTTGCCGCCGCCTTGTGGTTCGAGGCGCAGCCAGAGGTGATGGTGGCCGTGACGGGCACCAATGGCAAAACCTCCGTCGCCAGTTTCGCGCGCCAGATCTGGACCGAGCTGGGTCTGGATGCGGTCAACCTGGGTACCACCGGCGTTGAGGGTGCTTATACCGCGCCCTTGATGCACACCACGCCCGAACCCATCACGCTGCACCGCGTTCTGGCGGAAGCCGAGGGGGCAGGCGTGACCCATGCGGCGATGGAAGCGTCGAGCCACGGGTTAGAACAACGGCGGCTGGACGGCGTGCGCATTCAGGCGGCGGGATTTACCAATTTCACCCAGGATCATCTGGATTACCACGCGGATTTTGAAGAGTATTTTGCCGCCAAGGCCGGGCTTTTTGCCCGCGTTTTGCCCGAGGATGGCACCGCCGTGATCAACATCGATGACAGCCGCGGCACCGATATGCTGGCAATCGCGCAGGCGCGCGGTCAGGGTATCATCACCGTAGGCCGCGATGAGGGGGCTGATCTGCATCTGGCCGATCAACGCTATGAGGCAACGGGCCAGCGCGTGCGCTTTGCCTGGCACGGCGAAGTCCACCAGATGAAACTGGACCTGATCGGAGGTTTTCAGGGCGAAAACCTGCTTCTGGCGGCGGGGCTTTGCATTGGCGCGGGCGCAGATCCGGACCGTGTGTTCGAGACCTTGCCGCATATGAAAACCGTGCGGGGCCGGATGCAACTGGCTGCGACGCGCGAGAACGGTGCAACGGTCTTTGTGGATTATGCCCACACACCTGATGCGGTGGCCACGGCGCTCCAGGCGCTGCGCCCTCATGTGATGGGCCGTTTGATTGCCATTGTCGGTGCGGGTGGGGATCGCGACCCCGGCAAGCGGCCCCTGATGGGTCAGGCTGCGGCGGATAACGCCGATCTGGTGATCGTGACCGATGACAACCCCCGCTCCGAAGATCCCGCCAGCATCCGCGCGGCAGTGATGCAAGGCTGCCCCGAGGCCACCAATGTAGGTGACCGGGCCGAGGCGATCCTGCGCGGGGTCGATGCGCTTGGCCCTGGCGATGCCTTGTTGATTTCCGGCAAAGGGCACGAAACCGGCCAGATCGTGGGCGATGACATTCTGCCCTTTGATGACAGCGAACAGGCCAGCGTGGCTGTGGCCGCGTTGGACGGAGGTCTGGCATGAGCCTTTGGACCGCTGCTGACGCCGCAACGGCCACTGGCGGAAAATCCCAAGGCGATTGGCAGGCATCCGGCGTTTCCATCGACACACGCACGCTTGCACCCGGCGATCTTTTTGTTGCGCTCAAGGACATTCGCGACGGCCATGAATTTGTAGCACAAGCCCTGGCCAAGGGTGCCGCGGCCGCGATGGTCAGCCATATTCCGGACGACGTGGCGGCGGATGCACCGCTCCTGATTGTTGATAACGTGTTGCCCGCATTGGAAAAACTGGGTGAGGCGGCACGCGCCCGCACCGAGGCCCGTGTTGTGGCTGTCACAGGGTCCGTGGGCAAGACATCGACCAAGGAAATGCTGCGCGACGTGCTGAAATCCCAGGGTAAGACCCATGCGGCCGAGGCCAGTTACAACAACCATTGGGGCGTGCCGCTGACGTTGGCGCGGATGCCGGTGGATACGCAGTTTGCAGTGATCGAAATCGGCATGAACCACCCCGGTGAAATTGCCCCTTTGGCGCGTATGGCGCGCCCGCACGTGGCGATGATCACCACGGTGGCCGCCGCGCATCTTGAGGCGTTTGACGATATCAGCGGCATTGCCCGTGAAAAGGCGGCGATCTTTGACGGGCTGGAACCGGGTGGTGTTGCGATCATCAACGCAGATCTCGATACCACGCCGATTTTGACCGAAAAGGCCAACCATGTCGGTGCCCGCATCGTGACTTTTGGAGAGACGGACGCGGATTTCGCCCTGTCGAACGTGACCCTGAGCAATGACAGAACCATTGTGCAGGCGCTGTTGCGGGACGATCCGGTGCTCTTCAAGATCAACAGTGCCGGTCGACATTTCGCAATGAACGGGCTGGCGGTTCTGGCGGCGGTTGACGCGTTGGACGGTGATTGCGGCATGGCGGCCGTGGACATTGCGGGGTGGGTGCCACCGGCAGGGCGCGGCACGCGCGAAATCATTGCGCTCGACGAGGTCGAGGAAAACAAGACCATCGACCTGATCGATGACGCCTTTAACGCAAACCCAACGTCAATGGCTGCAGCTCTGGAAGTCCTGGCGGCGGCAACCCCAAGCGATGATATCGG
The DNA here is from genome assembly GCF_055693585.1 of Roseovarius sp. JB2-10. NCBI lineage: Bacteria > Pseudomonadati > Pseudomonadota > Alphaproteobacteria > Rhodobacterales > Roseobacteraceae > Roseovarius > Roseovarius sp. JB2-10. The sequence continues at coordinate 2,423,045 of NZ_CM146337.1, forward strand.
TCGCGTGGCCAAGGGCCGGCGGATCGCCATTCTGGGCGACATGCTGGAACTGGGTTCCGAGGAATCCGCCCTGCATCGCGACATCGCTGATCTGCCCTATATCAGCGCGCTGCACGTGATCCACTGCGTGGGGCCGCGGATGCAGACGCTCTGGCAGGCACTGCCCGAGCCAATACGGGGTCGGCAGGTTGACACTGCCGAAGAATTGGCAGAACAGGCCCATCGCATCATCGACGCAGGCGATGTGGTGCTGGTCAAAGGCTCCAAAGGCAGCCGTGTCAGCCTGGTGGTGGATGCCCTGCGCAAGGCGGGCAGGGTGCTCGACACCCAAAAAGACGCCCAGAGAGGGGACGCATAGATGCTCTATTGGTTGACGTTGTGGTCGGATGGTGGGGATTTCTACAACCTGTTTCGCTACATCACGTTCCGTTCGGGCGGGGCGTTTCTGACGGCGCTTGTGTTCGGCTTCATCTTCGGCAAACCCCTGATCAACGTGTTGCGCCGCAAACAGGGCAAGGGTCAACCCATTCGTGATGACGGCCCCGAGGGCCATTTCGTAAAGGCAGGCACGCCCACGATGGGCGGTTTGTTGATTGTGGGCGCGCTTCTGACCTCGACCATCCTATGGGCACGTCTTGATAACCCGTTCATTTGGCTTGTTCTTTTTGTTACGATGTCCTTTGGCATGATCGGATTTCTGGATGACTACGCCAAGGTGTCGAAACAAACCGTCTCGGGCGTACCTGGCAAATTGCGCCTTGGGCTGGGGTTCCTGATTGCCGGGATTGCCGCCTATTGGGCCACGCTGGCGCATCCCGAGGCGCTGCAATACAAACTTGCCCTGCCGGTCTTTAAAGACACGCTGATCAACATGGGATACTTCTTCATTCCCTTCGCCATGTTTGTCATTGTGGGGGCTGCGAACTCTGTGAACCTGACCGATGGTTTGGATGGATTGGCCATCATGCCGGTGATGATCGCGGCGGGCACGTTGGGCCTGATTGCCTATGCTGTCGGGCGCGTTGACTTCACCGAATATCTGGACGTGCATTACGTGCCGGGGACCGGTGAAATCATGGTCTTTGTCGCGGGGCTTTGTGGCGGCGGGCTTGGGTTCTTGTGGTACAACGCGCCGCCGGCGGCCGTCTTCATGGGCGATACCGGCTCGCTGGCTCTGGGCGGTGCGTTGGGGGCCATTGCGGTTGCCGCCAAGCACGAGATTGTGCTGGGCATCGTGGGCGGGCTTTTTGTGGTCGAAGCGCTCAGCGTGATCATTCAGGTGCTCTATTTCAAAAGCACGGGTAAACGCGTTTTCCTGATGGCGCCGATCCACCATCACTATGAGAAAAAGGGATGGGCCGAGCCGCAGATCGTCATCCGGTTCTGGATCATCGCACTGATCCTGGCAATGATCGGATTGGCCACGCTCAAGGTGCGGTAAACCCGCGCCTCCGGGTCAAAACATCGCTGGACAAGAGGCATGGCTTGCTGGCAGCTTTGGCGCAGGTTTGCATGATTTTTGGATAGCGACTTGGAATTACCCACAATCACCTTCGCGCTTGGAACCATAGGCTGGGATGCGGTTTCAGCGGTATCGGGCTTTGTGATCGCCGCCGTCGGTATCGCCATCGGCAGCGCCTTGCGACGGCGGGAAAAACGTTCGCAGCAATATGCATTGCTGGCGGAGTACCGCAGTGAAATCATCGATTTTTCGGAGAAATTCTTCGACACAGTATCCGAAGCTCTGGCTGTTCAGGCCTGTACTGATGGCGGCAAGCCGGATATGCGCGAGCTGGACAAGTTAAGCTCGAAACTGTCCAGCCTGGCCGATACAGGCCGGTTTCTTTTTCCCAATGACGTGAGTGCCAATGATGACCATGGCGCCCATAAGGGGCCGGCGTTTGCCGGGCATCGCCGTCCGCCGCTCGATGCGATACTCGCGGCGCATTATTCGGTCGAGGCGATGAAGAGAACCGGCGACGGCAAAAAGATCTATCTTGAAAGAGCGCTGACAGAACTCGAAAAAACCGGGCAGCCCATGACCCAGCCGGTGCGCGAGTCCGACCCGGTCTATTTGCTGGTTCAAAGTCGGCGGTGTTATTTGAACTGCGTTGTGCCCGACACATTCCCGCGCGAATGGTTGTCGATGTTCTCGGAACTTCTGGGCCCGATGAAAACCAGCGGCAAGACCTCCTGATCTCACGTGCCTCTGGCCAAGATGAGTATCATGCGCTAGCGATATGTCCCAAGGAATGAAGGGCAGGAAATGATACCAGTCAGGGGGTTTGAAGGGCGCGAGGTTGCGGTACTGGGCTTGGGCCGTTCGGGTTTGAGCGCGGCACATGCGCTTGCTGCGGGAGGTGCGAAACCGGTCTGCTGGGACGATAATCCGGAGGCGCGCGCCCGTGCCGAGGCCGCCGGGTTTGACATAAGGGACCTGTCGCGCGACGGCGCATTTGACAGTGTCGCCAGCCTGATTGTCAGCCCCGGTATCCCGCATCTCTACCCCGAACCCAACCGGATTGTGGCGGCCGCGCAGGCCGCAATGGTGCCGGTTGATAATGATATCGGGCTTTTCTTCCGGTCATTCGGCTCGGGCGATTGGCACCAGATGGAACAACCGCCCAAGGTGATCGCGGTCACCGGAAGCAATGGCAAATCCACCACGTCGGCGCTGATCCACCATGTGCTGACAGAGGCTGGAAAACCCTCGCAACTGGCCGGGAATATTGGCCGGGGTGTGCTAGATATCGAGCCGCCTGAGGATGGCGGCGTGGTGGTACTGGAACTCAGCAGTTACCAGACCGAACTGGCGCGCGCACTGACGCCGGATGTCGCTGTTTTCACCAATCTCAGCCCTGATCATCTGGACCGTCACGGCGGGCTTGGCGGGTACTTTGCCGCCAAGCGCAGGCTTTTTGCAGAGGGGGGCCGGACCGGTCGGTGATTGGCGTGGATGAAGCGGAAGGCATCTATCTGGCCGGTGAACTCAGCCAAGGTGCCACGGATGACAGCGTGATACGCGTTTCCGTGTCGCGGAAGCTATCGGGCCCGGGGTGGTCTGTTTTCGCCCGCAAGGGATTTTTGTCGGAGTATCGCAAGGGCCGACAGGCAGGATCGGTGGATTTGCGTCCAATCAAGGGCTTGCCCGGCGCGCATAACCACCAGAATGCCTGCGCCGCCTATGCCGCCTGTCGCACATTGGGTTTGGCGCCCAAGGTGATCGCCGCCGGGTTCCAGAGTTTTGCGGGGTTGCCGCATCGCAGTCAGGTGATCGCAGAGGCAAATGGCGTCAGTTACGTCAACGACAGCAAGGCGACCAATGTCGACAGCGCGCTCAAGGCGCTTCAGGCCTTTTCCAAAATCCGCTGGATTTGCGGTGGTTTGGCCAAGGATGGCGGCATGTCAGGGCTGAAGCCGGGCTTTGACAATGTAATCAAGGCATATGTCATTGGTCGCGAGGCGGCGGGTTTTGCGCTCGAGCTGGAGGGCGTGGAAACCGAAACCTGTACCACGATGGAACGTGCTGTCGCGCGCGCGGTCGCAGAGGCTCAGGCCGGGGAGACCGTTTTGCTGGCCCCCGCGGCGGCCAGTTTTGATCAGTATGATAGCTTTGAAAAACGCGGCGATGACTTCATAGCGCAGGTTGAACGGCACCTTTGACCGCGCGCCCGTTGCGTGCGGCGGTTGGAACCGGCTGATCGGGGTGGTTATTGCGTGCCAGGTTCCGCCAGCGCCACAGCCAAATTGTGCAACGCTGCCCGCTTGTGCTCAGAGATTTTGTAATAGCTCGAAACCAGCAAGGCCGCGCTGTGATCCGCCATTATCTCTTCCATATCCGTGTCATCATTCTCGGGGAGTCGAAAAAGAAAGACACGGGGACATCGAGAGCGCGTGAGATTTCCCATAATTTAGAGGCGCTTACCCGGTTTCCACCGGTTTCGTACTTTTGAATTTGCTGGAACCTGAGGCCAATTCGTTCGCCGAGTTCCTGTTGCGACATGCCAACCATCCAGCGACGAAACCGGATGCGCCGCCCCACAAAAGCATCTGTCACCTCTGTCATATCCCTCACTCCAACATGCCAATTGCGCCTGCGTGGCACCGTCGGTGCCGACGGGGAACAATAGTTAACAAACCGGAAAATTTGTATTCGTGTGATTACCTATGCCGCTGACAAGGTCGCGGGAAACGCACACATGGGCCGTTTGGTATGCGCGTCAGTGCTATCTAATTGATGCGAGAGCTGCGAATGGCCTGTCCCGCGGCCCAGCCCGAACTCCACGCCCATTGGAAATTGTAGCCACCGAGCCAGCCGGTCACGTCCACCGCTTCGCCTATGAAATAGAGGCCCGGCACGATGTTCGACATCATTGTTTTTGACGAGAGCCCGCCTGTATCAATACCACCCAATGTGACCTCGGCGGTGCGGTAGCCCTCTGAACCGCTAGGTTTGAGCCGCCAGTGCTTGAGGGTATGCTCCAACGCCTCAAGACGCGCATCGGATTGGTCCGCGAGGTTTCCCGACAGACCTAGCTGCGGTGCAAGATACTCAACCAGCCGGGCGGGCAGGTGGCGCGCCAACTCGGTTGTCAGGTTACGCCGCCCTTCCTTCTGTCGTTGCGCGCGCAGGGCGTCGCACAGTGAAATCTCGGGCAAAAGATCAAGTGAAATTTCCTCGCCTTCCGACCAGTAAGACGAGATTTGCAGGATCGCAGGGCCGGAAAGACCGCGATGGGTGAAGAGCACAGCCTCATCAAATCCTGTCCGGTCATTCGAAACACGCGCGGGCGTCGCCACGCCGGACAGACCCGCAAAGGGGGTGTCGGAAAACGTCAATGGAACAAGGGCCGGACGGGTCTGCGTCACCTTGTGACCGAACTGGGCTGCGATGTCGTAGGCAAGGCCCGTGGCACCCATTTTGGGGATGGATTTGCCCCCTGTGGCAACGACGACATGGCGTGCGGTAACGGTAATATCCTTGCCGTCCTGCTCCAGTATGGCAGTAAAGGTCTGACCGTCATGCGACAGGGATTTCAGCACCGTCTGCAGCCAAAGTTCGGCACCGGCAGCGGCCATTTCAGCCCTCAACATGGCGATGATCTGGGGGGACTTACCGTCGCAAAAGAGCTGTCCCAGTGTTTTTTCGTGCCAGGTGATGCCGTGGCGCGCCAGGAGGTCTATGAAATCCCATTGAGTATAGCGGCTGAGCGCGGATTTGCAGAAATGCGGGTTGGACGAGATGAAATTGTTCGGCCCCGCGTGCAGATTGGTAAAGTTGCAACGCCCGCCGCCAGAGATGCGAATTTTTTCGCCGGGCGCCTTGGCGTGATCGATGATCAAGGTGTTTGGCCCGGCATGCGCCGCGCACATCATCCCGGCGGCACCCGCGCCCAATATCAACGTCTCGACCTGCATGGAAGGTGCCCTGCCTGAGCGGAAGGATATCGTCAAGTTCTCCATCCATTTTGAGCATCTGATCGGGCCTGCACCCTCACCTCGTTCAAGCGGAAATCGCGCATTTAGTAATCGGCAAGAAAACGCCCGCTAAATAAGGGGCAAAATGCCATCAGAACCCTTCCCACAAAGGCTCCTAGCTGTTAGTATAGCTTCAACGACCCCGCAAACGGGGCGGCGAATGAGGCAGTTTGGCGGTTAGCAGATGACAGAGATGGTGTATGGCGCGGTCCCGGTGCGGGACGGAGAGCCCATTTTGCCGAAATGGTGGCGCACGATCGACAAGTGGTCGGTGTCGTGCATCCTGATGCTGTTTGGCATTGGCATCCTCTTGGGGCTTGCAGCCTCGCCGCCGCTGGCAGAGCGCAATAATTTCCAGCCTTTCCACTATGTGCAGCGGCAGGCATTTTTCGGATGTCTTGCGCTGCTGGCAATGATGTTGACCTCCATGATGACCCCGCAGCTGGTGCGGCGGTTGGCTGTACTTGGCTTCGTTGTGGCGTTTATCGCACTGTTATTCCTGCCATTTTTTGGCACTGACTTTGGCAAAGGTGCGATGCGATGGTATTCGCTTGGCTTCGCCAGCATCCAGCCATCCGAATTTCTCAAGCCCGGATTTGTGGTTGTTGCCGCATGGATGATGGCCGCCGGACAAGAGATCAATGGCCCGCCGGGCCTGCGCCTGTCGTTCCTTTTGGCGATCGTGATCGTGACGCTTTTGGCGCTGCAGCCGGATTTCGGGCAGGCCTGTCTGGTGCTCTTTTCGTGGGGTGTGATGTATTTTGTAGCCGGCGCGCCAATCCTGCTGCTGATGATCATGGCGGGGCTTGTGGTGCTGGCGGGCAGCTTTGCCTATTCCAATTCCGAGCACTTTGCGCGGCGCATTGATGGGTTCCTGAGCCCGGATGTTGATCCCAACACGCAGCTTGGATTTGCCACAAACGCCATCCGCGAGGGTGGGTTTTTCGGCGTTGGTGTCGGCGAAGGTGAGGTGAAATGGTCATTGCCCGATGCGCACACCGATTTCATTATCGCGGTCGCGGCCGAGGAGTATGGTTTGGTTCTGGTGCTCTGCATCATCGCGCTTTACGCCGCAATTGTGCTCAGGTCGCTGACGCGGCTGATGCGTGAACGTGACCCCTTTATCCGTCTGGCAGGGACGGGCCTGATTGCCGTGTTCGGCGTACAGGCGATGATCAATATGGGCGTCGCGGTGCGGCTCTTGCCGGCCAAAGGCATGACATTGCCCTTCGTCAGCTACGGTGGGTCGTCACTGATCGCGATGGGGATCGCGATGGGCATGCTCTTTGCATTCACGCGCAGTCGACCCCAGGGCGAAATAGGGGACATTTTGAAAGGCCGGGTCAGATGAACGCCGACGCGCCCTTGCTGGTCATTGCCGCCGGAGGGACCGGCGGGCACATGTTCCCGGCTCAGGCTTTGGCCGAGGTGATGTTGCGCCGGGGCTGGCGGGTCAAACTCTCGACCGATGAGCGCGGCGCGCGCTACACCAGCGGGTTTCCCCATTCCGTCGAGATCGAACAGATTGCCAGTGCCACGTTTGCCCGCGGCGGCATCGCCGCCAAACTGGTGGCCCCGTTTCGCATTCTCAGCGGCATCGTCAGCGCGGGCATGCGCATGATGTCCGACAGCCCGGCGGTTGTTGTGGGTTTTGGTGGATATCCCACCATTCCGGCCCTGTCAGCGGCCCGTCTCTTGCGCAAACCCACGATGATCCATGAACAAAACGGTGTTCTGGGTCGTGTGAACAGTTTTTTCAGTGCGCGGGTCGATCGGGTCGCGTGCGGCACATGGCCCACAAGACTGCCCGATGGCGTGGAGGGGGCGCATGTTGGTAACCCGGTGCGCGGCGCCGTCTGGGACCGGGCCAATGCGCCCTATATCAGTCCGGGCGATTACCCGATGTCGATCCTTGTGATCGGGGGCAGTCAGGGCGCACGAATTTTGTCGGATGTCGTGCCGCCCGCCATTGCGGCATTGCCGATGGAGGTGTTGCGCAACATCCGCGTCAGCCATCAGGCGCGTGACGAGGATGCGGAGCGTGTGGCGCAGTTTTACGCTGATCACGACATTGATGCCGATGTGCAGCCGTTTTTCCGAGACGTCCCGCGCCGCATGAGCGAGGCGCAATTGGTCATCAGCCGATCCGGCGCCTCATCCGTTGCGGATATTGCGATGATCGGACGCCCCTCGATCCTTGTTCCCTATGCGGCGGCCACCGGCGATCACCAGTCGGCAAATGCGCGCGGGTTGGTCGAAGCGGGTGCCGCCATCCTGATCCCGGAACGGCGGCTTGAGGTCGAGACATTGGCGCGTCAGATCTCAACCGTGATTGAAAATCCGGAAGGGGCGTCCAAAATGGCCCGCGCGGCATTTTCCTGCGCCATGCCCGACGCGCCGCAAAGCTTGGCGGATATGGTTGAAGAATTGGCCGGCAGAGAACTGGCAGAAGCGAGGACAGGCACATGAATGCGGCAACCAAACTTCCCGGCGACGTTGGCCCGATCCACTTTGTGGGTATTGGCGGCATCGGCATGTCAGGCATTGCCGAAGTGCTTTTGAACCATGGTTACACGGTGCAGGGGTCGGATCTGAAACGCTCGAAAATCACCGATCGGCTTGAAAAGGCAGGTGCTGCGATTTTTGAGGGTCAACGGGCTGAAAACCTCGAAAACGCCGAGGTCGTGGTGATTTCATCTGCGATCAAACCCGGGAACCCGGAGCTGGATGAAGCCCGTGCCCGGGGGCTGCCGGTCGTGCGGCGCGCCGAGATGCTGGCCGAATTGATGCGTCTGAAATCCAACGTTGCGGTGGCCGGTACGCATGGCAAGACCACCACCACCACGATGGTTGCGGCGCTGCTGGACCACGGACAGTTTGATCCGACGGTTGTGAATGGCGGCATCATTCATGCTTACGATCCCAACGCCCGCGTTGGCGATGGCGAATGGATGGTGGTCGAGGCGGATGAAAGCGACGGCACGTTTAACCGGTTGCCCGCGACCATCGCGATTGTCACCAATATCGACCCCGAGCATATGGAGCATTGGGGCACCGAAGAAGCACTGCACCAAGGGTTTCTCGATTTTGTATCGAATATTCCGTTTTACGGGTTGGCCGTGTGTTGCACCGACGATCCGGATGTGCAGACCCTTGTGGGCAAGATCACCGACCGCCGTGTTGTGACCTACGGTTTCAATGCGCAGGCGGATGTGCGGGTGGTCAATGTCAGCTACGACAAGGGTGTCGCGCATTTTGACATCGTGTTGCAGGCCGAGGGCATGCTGATCGAAGGATGTACTTTGCCCATGCCGGGCGATCACAACATCTCGAACGCGCTCAGCGCCGTGGCCGTGGCCCGTCATCTGGGTATGAAACGCGATGAAATCCGCGAAGCTCTGGCAAGCTTCGGCGGCGTTAACCGGCGGTTTACCCGTGTCGGCGACGTTGGGGGCGTGACGATTATTGACGATTATGGCCATCACCCTGTGGAAATTGCCGCCGTGCTCAAGGCCGCCCGTCAGGCGACCGACGGGCGCGTGATTGCTGTCCATCAACCACATCGCTACACGCGGCTCAGCCATCATTTCGAAGATTTTTGTGCCTGCTTCAACGAAGCAGACGTGGTTGCCATCGCTGATGTGTTCTCGGCGGGCGAAGACCCGATCGAGGGCGCCAGCCGCGATGATCTGGTGGCGGGGCTCATCCGTCATGGCCACCGTCATGCCCGCGCGCTTCAGGATGAAAATGACCTTGAACGGTTGGTGCGCGAACAAGCCAAATCCGGGGATCTGGTGGTCTGTCTTGGGGCCGGTACGATCAGTGCCTGGGCCAATGCCTTGCCTGCGCGGCTCATGAAAGGGGCGGCATGACGCTTTTGGTGCTCTCCTGCCTTTGGGTTTTGGCCGCGACCATCGTGGCGTTTTTGCCGATGCGGCGCCAATATATTCCCGGCATCATCTTGTTGCTGGCAGCCCCCGTTCTGATCTATCTGATCGGTCGTGATTTATCCGTCTGGGCGGGGATTGCCGCAGGGTTAGCTTTCATCTCCATGTTCCGGAATCCATTGCGCTATTTTGCAAAGCGCGCTATGGGCCAGAAGGTGGAGGTGCCAAAATGAGTTTATCGCTGATTCTTGCTTGTGTCTGGGCGTTGGTCGCCAATGTTTTGGCGATGATCCCGTCAAGCGACAACCTCTGGCGCCGGGCCTATTTCCTGATCGCTTTCGGCGTGCCGATCGTGGGCTTTGTGACCTATGAAAACGGACCGTGGATCGGCCTTTTTGTCCTTGCCGCAGGCATGAGCATGCTGCGCTGGCCGGTCATTTATCTGGGCCGGTGGTTGAAATCCCTTTTTGTAAGTGGCGGTGCTGACGCGTAAGCGTGTCGTTTCGACCTCAATCAGTTCGAAGAATTCTGCGGGTCTTTACCTCGGGGATGTGACAGGGCAAAAGCCGGTCCATGACGCTTGAAATGCCCGATACACGTGGAAAATTGACCCCAAACCGGCCGCTGAATGACCTGACGTGGTTGCGGGTTGGCGGACCTGCGGATTGGCTGTTCCAACCGGCGGATGCTGACGATCTGGCTGACTTCCTGACTAACCTTGCGCCGGAGGTTTCGGTCTTTCCCATGGGGGTGGGCAGCAACCTGATTGTGCGTGATGGTGGTATGCGTGCGGTCGTGATCCGGCTGGGGCGCGGCTTCAACCAGATCTCGGTCGAGGGTAACCGCGTCACCGCAGGGGCGGCCGCACTTGATGCCCACGTCGCGCGCAAGGCCGCGGATGCGGGGGTGGATTTGACCTTTCTGCGTACGATTCCAGGCGCAATTGGTGGGGCGGTTCGGATGAATGCGGGCTGCTATGGCAGCTACACCGCGGATCACTTCATCGAGGCGCAAGCCATCACACGGGCAGGGGAGCGGGTAACGCTGACCGCTGACGATCTGAATTTCCAATATCGCCAGACTGATCTGCCCGAAGGTTGGGTGGTTACGCATGTGACGTTCGAAGGGCGCGCAGCAGACCCGGGTGAATTGCACGCCCGCATGGAGGCGCAACTCAAAAAGCGCGATGAAACACAACCCACCAAAGACCGCACAGCGGGCAGCACGTTCCGCAATCCGGCGGGTTTCAGCTCGACCGGGCGCGAGGATGATGTGCACGATCTCAAGGCGTGGAAAGTCATCGACGACGCCGGAATGCGCGGCGCCACAAGGGGCGGCGCGCAGATGAGCCCCAAGCATTCCAATTTCCTTGTGAACACCGGTGATGCAACCGCCGCCGATCTGGAAGGATTGGGCGAAGAAGTACGAAAAAAGGTTTTCCAAACCAGTGGAATAGAGTTACATTGGGAAATCATGAGGGTCGGCGAAACGGCCCCGGATTAAGTCAGTAGGCAGTTAACAATAACAAGGGCCAAAAGCGGCCTGACATATTGAGGCACAAGGTGGTTCGTTCGAGCAGGACAACCCCGAAAGTGGCGGTGATCATGGGTGGCCCCTCGGCTGAGCGCGAGGTGTCACTGTCATCCGGACGCGAATGCGCGGTCGCTTTGCGGGAAGCAGGGTTTGAGGTGGTTGAGCTTGATGCCGGCCACGATCTTGCTGTGCAGCTTGCGGATGTTTCCCCAGATGTTGTGTTCAACGCGCTCCACGGTCGGTGGGGGGAAGATGGCTGTGTGCAGGGCATTCTGGAATGGCTGCGCATCCCCTATACGCATTCCGGCGTTTTGGCCTCGGCGTTGGCGATGGATAAGGAAAAGACCAAGGAGGTTTACCGCGCCGCCGGTTTGCCCGTGGTCGACAGCGTTCTGGCCGACAAGGCCGATGTGTCCACACGCCATGTGATGACGCCGCCCTATGTGGTCAAACCTTACAACGAAGGCTCCTCTGTGGGTGTTTACATCGTCAACGAGGCTGCGAACGCGCCGCCGCAATTGGCCGATGACATGCCGCAGACCGTGATGGTCGAAGCCTTTGCGCCCGGGCGTGAGCTGACAACAACCGTGATGGGGGGCAATGACGGTGACCCCGGCGCGTTGACGGTCACGGATATCATCACCGACGGATGGTATGACTATCACGCTAAATATGCCGAAGGTGGGTCGCGCCACGAAGTGCCTGCAGCGATCCCGTCTGAGATTTTTGATGCCTGCATGGATTTTGCCCTGCGCGCCCATCAGGTGCTGGGCTGTCGTGGGGTCAGTCGCACGGATTACCGGTGGGACGAAACGCGCGGCCTTGACGGTCTGATCCTGCTGGAAACCAACACGCAACCCGGGATGACGCCGACGTCACTCAGCCCGGAACAGGCACAAAAGGTTGGGATCTCTTTTCCCGATATGTGCCGCTGGATGGTGGAGGACGCGTCATGCGACCGATGAGCCCTCGCAATGACCCGGCCCCGTCGCGGTGGTCCTATCGCTATCAGCGTCTGATGCTGACGCCGTTGTTCCGGCAGGTTTTGCGGGTTGGGATTCCGTTTGGCCTGACATTTGGTCTGGCCTCGGCCTACCTGGCGGACGAAGAACGCCGCGAGCAATTGATCCTGACTTACACGGAACTTCGTCAGGACATTGAAACGCGCCCGGAATTCATGGTCAACCTGCTGGCGGTCGAAGGCGCGACCACCGCCGTCTCTACCGAAATCCACGAAATCTTCCCGATCGAGTTCCCAATCAGTTCATTTGATCTGGATCTCACAGAAATACAAAGCCTGATCAAAGCGTTACCGGCTGTTGCTGATGTCAGCGTCCGCATCCGGCAGGGCGGTGTGCTTGTGGCCGACGTGACCGAACGTCAGCCCGCCGCGCTCTGGCGTAGCCACGAGGGTCTGGCCGTGGTGGACCGCGAAGGCGTGCGCATCGCCGAGGTCGACAGCCGTGTGGCGCATGCGGATTTGCCCGTTGTGGCCGGTGAGGGCGCGGACGCCGCCATTCCAGAAGCGCTGAGAATTCTGGCCGCTGCTGCTCCGCTTGAGGGCCGGGTGCGCGGCCTTGTGCGCATGGGCGAGCGGCGATGGGATCTGGTGCTGGACCGCGATCAGCGCATTTTGCTGCCCGAAGACGGGGCGGTGCGCGCGGTTGAGCGCGTGATCGTGTTGGGTGACGTCCAGGACATGTTGGAGCGCGATCTGGTGGCCGTTGATATGCGGTTGGCCGCACGACCGACCATCAGAATGAACGCGAGAGCCGTCGAAGAATGGTGGCGCGTCAAAGGATTTACGGCAGGGGAACCGAGTGATGATTGAGCTTTACGAAACGCAACGGGCCATGCGCAACATGCGCAAAGCGGCGATGCAGCGCGGCGTTGTGGCGATTTTGGACGTGGGCAGCTCGAAGATTGCGTGTCTGGTGTTGCGCTTTGACGGTACAGACCGATTGGCCGAGGCCGAGGGGATCGGCGCCATGGCGGGGCAGGCCGGGTTCCGGGTCATCGGCGCGGCCACCACCCGATCTCGCGGCGTTCGCTACGGCGAGATTGAGGCGATGCAGGAGACTGAGCGCGCCATCCGGACCGCACTTCAGGCGGCACAGAAAATGGCCAATATCCGCGTCGATCACGTGATCGCCTGTTTTTCTGGTGCGCAGCCACGATCGTACGGGCTGGCCGGTTCGATCGAGCTGGAAGGCGAGAATGTGAATGAGCAGGATGTGAGCCGCGTGCTCAGCGCCTGTGATGTGCCCGACTACGGCGAGGGGCGTGAGGTTTTGCATGCCCAACCCGTTAATTTCGCGCTGGATCATCGGTCCGGCCTGATAGATCCGCGGGGACAGCTGGGTCAGGTGCTCTCGACGGATATGCATATGCTGACCGTGGACGAGATTGCAGTTCAAAATCTGGCGCATTGTGTGAAGCGCTGTGATCTGGAACTGGCCGGTCTGGCGAACTCGGCCTATGTGGCCGGGATCGCGTCGTTGGTTGAGGACGAACAGGAGCTGGGTGCCGCCTGTATTGATCTGGGCGGCGGTAGCGCAGGCGTCTCGATCTTCATGAAAAAGCACATGATTTACGCCGACAGCGTGCGGATGGGCGGCGATCACGTGACCGGCGATATTTCAATGGGCCTGCAGGTGCCCAAGGCCACGGCCGAGCGGATCAAGACCTTTTACGGTGGGGTCGTTGCCACCGGCATGGATGACCGTGAGATGATCGAAATCGGCGGTGACACGGGCGATTACGAACATGACCGCCGCACGGTCAGCCGCGCGGAATTGATCGGCATCATGCGGCCGCGTGTCGAAGAAATTCTGGAAGAAGTGCGCGCACGCTTGGACGCGGCAGGCTTTGAACACTTGCCCAGCCAACAGATCGTCCTTACCGGTGGCGGCAGCCAGATACCGGGCCTTGACGGTCTGGCCAGCAAAATTCTGGGGCAACAGGTGCGCCTGGGGCGTCCGCTGCGGGTGCACGGCCTGCCACAGGCCGCGACCGGGCCCGGGTTTGCCAGCGCCGTCGGCATGTGCCTTTTTGCGGCCAATCCGCAAGACGAATGGTGGGATTTCGAAATCCCGGTCGACCGTTATCCCGCGCGTTCGCTGAAACGCGCGGTCAAGTGGTTTAAAGATAACTGGTGATCAGCGGCGCCGCCGCAGCACGCCCATCATCGCTATCGCACCCATCATCAAAGGCAGGCCCGCAGGAAGCGGGATGACATTTGGCGGCACGACCGTGCCATCGTCATAGGTATATTTGACCGCGATTTTGTATTCCGCGCCGTAGAACCCGCGCAACCGGGCGCTACACCCGGTCAAAATGGTGAGGGTGCTGGGCCGGCACGTCAGGTTGGGATCGATCTCCGGCAGGAAAAACGGTGTGATCTCAAACGTGCCCAAGCCGGAAAACGCTTGCAGATCGCCGGGGCTCGTAAACGCGTCTCGTGCTGAAAAATTCTGGATGCCAAAAAAGGACGTGCTGGTTTGCGACGTCGACATGCTGGTGCTTCTTTTGAACGAGATTTCGTCCGTGCTCCCAACGTTCAGAAAAATGCCATAGGTGACCGAGTAATCCGAAGACAAGCTGACTTGCCTGCAACTGGGATCGCGAAGCCCTGTATCCCCGCAGCTCAGATTTAACCTGTCGATCCGCCCGAACGCGATGCCGAAATAATCGATATCGACCGACAGCAGCTTGCCAAGGCTTGGATCGAATTTCTGAACCTGAAAACTAGGCGCCAGGTCAAAGACACCCTGGCTTGCGCCAAAATTGACGATCGAGCCAGTTAACGGAATGCGAGGCGAAAGGGTTCTTGTGTATTGGTTGTTCTTCTCGCCTTCCAGGAATGGCAGGCCCAAACTGACAGGAACAGCGTGGGCCGCACCTGTCGAGAGCATCAAAGTGAAGGCGAGTATTGCCAACCGCGTTGACACAATAAACTTGCGTGTTTTGAGCATTTTCAAATGTCCCCCAAAATATAGTTTTTGATCCAAAATGGACCGGAAACACAAATTTCAACAAAGTCTAATGGGTTAAAACTAGCATGTTTTGGCATGCCGTGTGGTGGTTTTTTGAGGCGAATTTGGGGTTCAGATCGCCGCGCCGATTCGGAGAAACGCATTTTGGCGCGCCAAATAAGAATCAGGTGACGTTAAGTATTTGTTGTGATACACTTTTCCTTAAGGCCCAAAGAGGCCGACACGAAGGATGAGCAGACATCCTTACATCTGATGGTTGAATGAATACGCCCTGCGCGTGTTCTTTGTGGTAGCGAGTACTTGTGTGTACCAAATCGAAATCCGCGATATCTTGCCGATTTGGCGAAATAACGCGTTGAAACTCAATGAACTAACCACATTTTGTGTCCAAAGGGTGGTTTTTTGATGACTGAAACGTTAACGACGGGTAATGATACCCCTCATTAAGCGGAACATCAGCCTGCGCGGGCAGGCCTAACAGCAGGCGGAACAAAAAATGACATTGAACCTGACAATGCCAGGACATGAAGAACTAAAACCCAGGATTACCGTTTTTGGTGTCGGCGGCGCAGGTGGCAACGCCGTGAATAACATGATCGAGAAACAGCTCGATGGTGTGGAGTTCGTGGTTGCCAACACCGATGCGCAAGCGCTGAGCCAGAGCAACGCAGACAGCCGGGTGCAACTGGGCGTGAAAGTCACCGAAGGTCTCGGCGCAGGGGCCCGCGCCAGCGTTGGTGCCGCGGCGGCCGAGGAAAGCATCGAACAGATCGTAGATCATCTGGCGGGCGCGCACATGTGCTTCATCACCGCTGGTATGGGCGGCGGCACCGGAACGGGTGCAGCACCGATCATTGCACAAGCTGCACGTGAGCTTGGCGTCCTGACCGTTGGCGTCGTGACCAAGCCCTTCCAGTTCGAAGGCGCCAAGCGCATGAGCCAGGCCGAAGAAGGCGTTGAAAGCCTTCAGAAAATGGTCGACACGCTGATTATCATTCCAAACCAGAACCTGTTCCGTCTGGCGAATGAGAAAACCACCTTTACCGAAGCCTTCTCGATGGCAGATGACGTTCTCTACCAAGGCGTCAAAGGTGTGACCGACCTGATGGTTCGTCCTGGCCTGATCAATCTCGACTTCGCCGATGTCCGCGCGGTGATGGATGAGATGGGCAAAGCCATGATGGGTACAGGCGAAGATAGCGGCGAAGATCGTGCGATCCAGGCCGCAGAAAAGGCCATTGCCAACCCGCTTCTGGACGAAATCAGCCTGCGCGGCGCGAAAGGCGTCCTGATCAACATCACAGGCGGACACGACCTGACCTTGTTCGAGCTGGACGAAGCCGCCAACCGGATCCGCGAAGAAGTCGACAGCGATGCCAACATCATCGTCGGCTCGACGCTGGACACTGGCATGGAAGGCTCCATGCGCGTGAGCGTGGTCGCTACAGGCATCGATGCGACCGAAGTTGTGTCGGACATTCCCGTCCCACGCCGATCACTGGCCGAGCCGCTGAAACCGGTTGCCGAAATCGAGCAAAGCGACGCCGCACCTGAAGAAGTGGCCGCTGTCGCGGTCGCGCGCAGCGAAGTCGAAGAACCCTCTTTGTTCAATGAGATGGATGCGCGGCGCGCCTCCGCGGAAGAACAACGCGAACCGGTCTTCACTCGGTCAGCCGAGGCGCGTGCGACATATCAAGACGATGACGTGCCGCCACCCGCGTATACGCCACGCGTAGAAGAATTCGATCCTGTCGCCAGCGAAGAGCGCGGCACCATGGAAGAATTCGTGGCCCCACGGGCGCCATCTGCGGGCACACCGACACCAGATGCGATGGCACGCCTGCAAGCGGCCGTGGCGAAAGTGCCGGCAAGCGGTTTCCAGCGCCCTCCAGAGCGTCAGGCGGCACCCGAGGAAGCAACCGGCGCTGAGCGTCCACGCTTCGGTATCAACACGTTGATCAACCGCATGACGGGCCATTCGGGAGAGGCGGAAGCGCATGCAGCACCTCGCCCCGCACGGCAGCAACCGTCCATGCAAGCGCCGCAGGCGCAGCGTGCACCGGTTGAAAGCCACGACGAGGAAGACGAGCAAATCGAAATTCCGGCCTTCCTGCGGCGTCAAGCCAACTGATTGACGGTCACATAAAACTGACCCATTGGGCTGCCTTCGGGCGGCCCTTTTCGTTTAGTTACAGAGGGTTAGGTGGCGCAAAAACGGACTCGGCGGATTACCGCCAACGCGCCGATACGCCATGTTTCAGACCGTTGCAAAGTTTGAGTTGAGCATTTGCAGGTGCAGCATTATTCACAAATCCCAAGACAGCGGACCACTCTCCGCGTGGGGACTTGAGGCACGATTTGCAGAATACGATTAAATCACGACTATCCTTTGACGGGGTTGGCCTGCATTCGGGCGCGGCAGCGCGCCTGACCGTATTGCCTGCGCCCGCGTCGCAGGGCGTGGTTTTCCGGCGGGTCGATGTCACCGAATACAACAATGAAATCCCGGCGCAATGGGACCATGTGCGCCAGTCGCCGCTGTGCACACGTCTGGTGAATGACCAGGGCGTGTCCGTCGCGACCGTCGAACACATCATGGCCGCGCTTGTTGGCTGTGGCATTCACAATGCCATCGTCGAGGTGGATGGCCCGGAAGTCCCGATTTTGGATGGCAGTTCCGCCGCCTTTGTGCGCGGCATCCTGGCCACGGGCATTGAGCGTCTCAGCGCGCCTGTGCGGGCGTTGCGAATTCTCAAGCCGGTCGAAGTACGCAAAGGGCAGGCATGGGCGCGGCTCAGCACTCATGAGACACTCCTCATTGAATTCAACATCGAATTCGAAGATGCGGCGATTGGTGAGCAGAAGAAAACGCTGAACATGTCCAACGGCAGTTTCGTGCGCGAATTGTCCAACAGCCGTACATTCTGTCGTAAGGCGGATGTCGATCAGATGCGCGCCAATGGGCTGGCTCTAGGCGGCACGCTGGAAAACGCGGTGGTTGTCGACGGCGACAATGTGCTCAGCCCGGGTGGCTTGCGGTACAGTGATGAGGCCGTGCGCCACAAGATGCTGGATGCACTGGGCGATCTGGGCCTGGCGGGCATGCCGATCCTGGGCCATTACCAAGGGTTCCGCGCCGGCCATTCATTGACCAACGATCTGCTGGTCGCCCTTTTCGCGGACAAGACCGCTTTTGAAGTGGTCGAATGTGATCCGGACATGGCTGCCAAACTGCCGGGTGCGGGCGTGCATTGGGGCGAAATTCCCGACGTTGCTTAACCCGTCACGGCGAATTGTGCCAAAGGCGTTTTGCCCCGCAAAATTCTGTGCTAGGACCGTATGCAAGAGTGGGGTACATACTCCTGTAAGGCGCAACTAGGGTGGGTTTTTCTGATGACAGTCCGTAAGTTCCGGGCACACTGGATTAGCGCGTTGGCGATTGCGATTGCCGTTGCTGGATGCAGCGACAGGGGCAAGGTTGAACGCGGCGACGTTGATTTCGAAAACTTCACAGCGAAGCAGATTTTCGAACGGGCGGAATACGATCTGGCGCGTAAGGATGCGGAACTGGCGGCGAAGCATTTCGCTGAGGTTGAGCGGCTCTATCCCTATTCCGAATGGGCCAAGCGTGCCGTGATCATGCAGGCCTTCGCCTATCATCAGGACAAGGACTATGAAAACAGCCGGTCCGCCGCACAGCGTTTCATTGATTTCTACCCGACCGACGAAGATGCCGCTTACGCGCAATATCTTCTGGCGCTGAGCTATTATGACCAGATCGACGAAGTCGGCCGCGACCAGGGGCTGACCTTTCAGGCGCTGCAGTCGCTGCGCGAAGTGATCGAGCGGTACCCTGACAGCGAATATGCCAGCTCGTCAGTTCTGAAATTCGATCTGGCGTTTGATCATCTGGCGGCCAAAGAAATGGAAATTGGCCGTTATTACCTGCGCCGGGACCATTTTGGCGCGGCGATCAATCGATTCCGTGTTGTGGTCGAGGATTTTCAGACCACCACGCATACCGCCGAAGCGTTGCACCGTTTGGTGGAGGCCTATGTGTCATTGGGTCTGGTGAATGAAGCCCAGACAGCGGGCGCCATTTTGGGACATAACTTCAAATCAACCGATTGGTATGAGGACAGTTACAAACTGCTGACCGGTCGCGGGCTGGAGTTGGAGGCCGCTGGTGACAGTTGGCTGCGCCAGATTTACCGCCAGATGATCCAAGGCAGGTGGCTGTGATCAAAGAGGCGTGCGTGTAACCACGTATCGGGCAGGTGGGGCCAATGCTGCGCACACTTGATATCCGCGACATGCTGATCATTGATCGGTTGGAAATGGACTTCCAATCAGGTCTGAATGTGCTGACCGGTGAAACCGGGGCGGGGAAATCCATCCTTCTGGATTCGTTGGGGTTTGTCCTGGGCTGGCGTGGTCGTGCCGAATTGGTACGTGCGGGCGCGGATCAGGGTGAAGTGCAGGCGGTTTTTGACCTACCGGCGGATCACCCGGCCCGTGCGATTTTGCGCGACGCGGGACTGCCGGAGAACGATGAGCTTATCTTGCGCCGCATCAATATGGTTGATGGCCGTAAAACCGCTTGGGTTAATGACCGGCGGTGCTCGGGCGAGGTGTTGCGCCGCTTGTCTGAGACCCTGGTGGAATTGCACGGGCAGCACGATGATCGGGGTCTTCTGGATCCGAAAGGGCATCGGGCGTTGCTGGATGAATTTGGCCAGTTGGATGCGGCACGCGGTAAAATCGGGGCGGCATGGCGCAAGGTGGCTGAGCGGCGCAACGCCTTGCAGGCGGCTGAGGCCGCGCTTGCCGAGGTGCGGGCTGAAGAGGAGTTTCTGCGTCACACGGTGGCGGAACTTGACGCATTGGACCCGCAGCCGGAAGAAGAAGCCGAGCTGGATACACGTCGGCGCATGATGCAGGGCGCAGAGCGGATCCGCGAAGATATTGGCAAGGCCGCACAGGCATTGGGGGCCGAAGGCGCGGAAGGGCGCGCAAGTGACGCCCTGCGCTGGCTGGAGGATGTGGCGGACAAGGCGGAAGGGCAGTTGGATGCACCGATTGCCGCATTGGGACGTGCCATGGTGGAGCTTGATGAAGCATCCGTGGGTGTCACACGATGTCTCGAAACCTTATCCTTTGATCCCTTGGAATTAGAACAAGCCGAGGAAAGGTTGTTTGCGATCAGGGCCTTGGCCCGCAAACATGACGTGGCGCCCGATGATTTGAGTGCCTTGGCCGACACGCTCAGAGGTAAGTTGACCACGTTGGATCAGGGCGATGCGGATATCCACTCTCTGACGCAGGAATTGACCAAGGCGCAGGCTGATTATGACAAGTCCGCACGGTCATTGAGTGCCGCGCGGAAAAAGGCGGCCAAGCGTCTGGACAAGGCGGTAATGGCCGAACTTGCCCCGTTGAAAATGGATCGCGCGGTGTTCATCACCGATATATCGGAAACGGATCCGGGCCCGTCGGGCGTGGATGAGGTGACATTCACCGTGGCCACCAATCCGGGTGCGCCATCGGGACCTCTGGCGCGGATCGCATCAGGCGGCGAGCTGAGCCGGTTCCTCTTGGCCCTCAAAGTCTGTTTGACCGATGCCAGCGGCATGACCCTCATCTTTGATGAAATTGACCGCGGGGTCGGTGGGGCCACGGCTGATGCGGTCGGGCGGCGGTTGTCACAGATATCGCAAGCGGGGCAGGTGTTAGTGGTCACCCATTCGCCTCAGGTTGCGGCCTTTGCCGCGCATCACTGGCGCGTTGAAAAGCGCGTCAGTCAGAATCAGACGCTCTCAACCGTGGTGGCACTCGCGGAAAACGATCGTATCGATGAGATTGCCCGGATGTTGTCAGGTGACACAATTACCCCCGAGGCCCGCAGCGCGGCTCAGGCTCTCTTGGCTACTTAAATAATTGAAAATACGTAAATAAACAGCATTTCAGCTTGCATTTGACCGCGGCAATTTTGCTCCATTCCTGCCACATTTCGGACGCATTTACAGCAAACTTGCCTTGAATTTGTCTCAATTCGTGGTATCGCAAGGGTAGTAGTGAGTAAAACTGTGTGGGGTTATTATGCTTTTTCAAAGCAAAAATGCGGCTGTCTATACACGCGCCGCGATTTCATTTCTTTTCGTAGCTGTGTTCACCCTTTGGGTCTCCGATGCGCACGCGAGCGTTAGCGGTGGCAATTCCGGTGGCACGGGTGGTGGTACATCTGGCGGCACGTCCGGCGGAGGAACATCCGGTGGCGGCACGTCTGGCGGCGGTACTTCTGGCGGTGGCGATGTGGGGGACCACAGCGGCCGCGAGGATGACCGTTCTGGCCGTCAGAACCGGGGCGAGGTCACCAAGTCGCGCACCAACTCCGTTGACGTCCCGCTCGGGTATGTGGTGTCAGACGATATCTGCACCGGCGGCAAATTTGAGAAGTGCTACTAATCTAGCACTTCCAAAGACTTGGCTGGAAAAGCTCAGGCGGTACTTCTGTGCCTGTCCGCTAGTTTTGCGGCGGCACCAGCTTGCCTGGATTCATGATGTTGTCGGGGTCCAGCGCTTTCTTGATGGCGCCCATAACGCCCCATCCGCCACCATGTTCGCGTGCCATGTAAGGTAGTTTGCCCATGCCCACGCCATGCTCGCCGGTGGCCGTACCGCCAAAGGTCAGCGCCCGTTCGACCATCCGTTCCGATGCGGCCTTGACCGCTTTGACCTGCGCGGAATCCGTTTCGTCAAACATTAGGGATGTGTGGAAATTTCCGTCGCCTACATGGCCCACTATCGGCCCTTCAATGCCCGCCTCTGCCAGATCAACGCGGGTTTCTTCGATCACCTGAGCCAGGTTCGAGATGGGTACACAGATATCCGTCACCATCACGCTGGATGACGGATATGCGGCTTTGAGCGCGTAGTAAGCGTTGTGCCGCATGGCCCACAGGGCGGTACGGTCTTCGGATTTGGTGGCCCAGTCAAAACCCGAGCCGCCAT
Source organism: Roseovarius sp. JB2-10 (assembly GCF_055693585.1). Lineage (NCBI taxonomy): Bacteria > Pseudomonadati > Pseudomonadota > Alphaproteobacteria > Rhodobacterales > Roseobacteraceae > Roseovarius > Roseovarius sp. JB2-10. The sequence continues at coordinate 2,444,949 of NZ_CM146337.1, forward strand.
GGGTTTCCGCGATTGCGCCAAAGGTTTCCGATTGTTCGGCCACGCCGCTGTCGGACCCGTGAAAATCCAGTAGAAGATGCGGCGCTTCGCTCAGGTTGCTGCCCGCATAGGCGTTCACAGCCTTGACCGTGGTCACATCGACCAGTTCGATCCGGGCCATCGGAATGCCCATCTGAATGGTGTCGATCACCGCGGCCACAGCGTTTTCAACGCTCGGAAAGGCACAAACGGCGCTGGCAACGGCTTCGGGCTGCCCTTGCAGGCGCAATGTGAGCTCCGTGATCAGGCCCAATGTCCCCTCTGAGCCCACCATCAACCCGGTCAGATCGTAGCCAGAGGAGGTTTTGCGGGCACGGCTGCCGGTGCGGATGATCTCACCTGATGCGGTGACCACCTCCAGCGCCAGCACGTTTTGGCGCATCGTGCCGTAGCGCACGGCCGTCGTGCCGCTGGCGCGTGTGGCAGCCATCCCGCCCAAGGTGGCATTGGCGCCGGGATCGACCGGGAAAAAGAGGCCCGTCGCACGCAAATCTTCGTTGAGAGCTTCCCGCGTGACCCCGGGTTGCACGGCGACATCCATATCTGCTTGCCGGACCTCAAGGATGCGGTTCATCCGACTGAAATCAACGCATATCCCGCCGCGCGGTGCCTGCGCCTGTCCCTCCAGCGAGGTGCCCACACCCCAGCCGATGACGGGAATGCGGTGCCGGGCACAGACCTTGACGATGTCCGACACTTCCTGCGTGTTCTCCGGATAAACCACCGCGTCCGGCGGCATCAGTGGGAAATGGGTTTCACTCTGTCCATGCTGGTCCAGATCGGACTTGGAGCAGGAGACGCGTTGGCCTAGACTTGTGGATAACTCGGAAATGACGGCCTTAATGCCCATAGGCGCTTCTCTTCTTCTGATTGCCGGGTCATTCTAAGCGAGATGCCGTTCCGGGGAAAGTGGATCGGCATGGCAGGAAAGTACGTGTAAGTGTCTGAACCGGAATCTTCGAGCTGGGCGGAAACGCGGCGCACCATCGCCGCTTCCATTCGCAAGGCCTGGAGCGTGTTGCGCACCCATGGGCCAAGCCAGTTCCAGTTCTGGGTCATTGCGCTGATTGTGGGGATTGCGGCAGGCTTTGCCACTCTCCTCTTTCGCAAGGGCATCCATGCGCTGCAATATCTGGCCTATGGCGCCGAAGATATGGCTCATATCCACTCCCACATCGCGCAATTGCCATGGTTTCTTGTGCTGACCGTGCCGATCATCGGCGGGCTAATTGTGGGGCAAATCCTGCATCACTTTACGCCCGACGGTCGGGTCAGATCCGTGGCGGATGTGATCGAAGGTGCGGCCCTGCATGAGGGACGTGTCGAAAAACGGGCGGGCATCGCCTCGGCCTTTGCCTCGCTGATCACGTTGGGTACGGGGGGATCGACGGGGCGTGAGGGTCCGGTCGTCCATATGGCGGGGGTGATTTCAAGCTGGGTCAGTAACCGGATCAACGCCAATGGGATCACTGGTCGCGATCTGTTGGGCTGTGCGGTGGCCGCGGCCGTTTCTGCTTCGTTCAATGCCCCGATTGCGGGGGCACTTTTTGCGCTCGAGGTCGTTTTGCGCCATTTCGCCGTCCATGCCTTTGCGCCCATTGTGATCGCAAGCGTTGCGGGTACGGTGATCAGCCGTTTGGAGTTTGGCGACATCACCGAGTTCACCCTCGCGCAATCGGGTGTGCTGGAATTTTACGTGGAACTGCCCGCCTTCCTGATCCTTGGCCTCTTGTGCGGATTGGTGGCGACGGCGCTGATGCAATCGATCTTTTTCGCCGAAGATTTCGCCAATCGCTGGCAGGAACGGATCAATCTGCCGCGCTATCTGCGCCCGGCTGTATCCGGTGCCCTGCTTGGGGCACTGGCAATCTGGTTTCCGCATATCATCGGTGTTGGATATGAAACGACAACCGCCGCGCTCAGCGGTGAGTTGTTGTTGCACGAAGCAGTGGTGTTTGCGGTGCTCAAGGTGATGGCGGTTGCGATCACCTTTGGCGGGCGCATGGGGGGCGGGGTGTTTTCGCCGTCTTTGATGGTCGGGGCGCTGACCGGTCTTGCCTTCGGCCTGATCGCCACCTCACTCTTTCCCGATGTGTCCGGCTCGCACACGCTTTATGCGCTGGCGGGAATGGGCGCGGTATCAGCCGCCGTTTTGGGCGCGCCCATATCGACGACGCTGATCGTTTTTGAACTGACCGGCGATTGGCAGACAGGGATTGCCGTGATGGTCGCGGTGTCGATGTCAACGGCACTGGGGTCAAAACTGGTGCGGCGCTCGTTCTTCCTGACACAACTTGATCGCCGCAACATCCGGCTGGCGGCGGGCCCTCAGGCCTATCTCCTGACGACCTTCCGGGTGGCCAAACTGATGCGTGCGCCGGATCATCCGCGCGCCGCTCCGGAGCACGCGTGCTGGGACCTGATCGAAGACGGGATTTATGTGGATGGCAACGCAACGCTGGATGCGGCTATGGCCATTTTTGATCGCTCAGATGCTCGTTTTATCCCGGTTGTGACCTTGGGAGGCGAAGATCAGCCGCCCGAACTCTGGGGCGCGTTGTTTCATGTCGATGCGCTCAAGGCCTACAATTCTGCGTTGGCGGCGGTCTCTGAAGAAGAGCACAGCTGACGCACGCGCGCCGATGATTGCGCCCAACAGAAGACGTCGCAGGCGATGACCACCCGCTGCCAAAAATCCTCTTCAAACTTGCCTGATCGATGATCTTGGGTAAACTTAAAGTCGATTTTAAGAAGGGCATTTCAATGAATAGTCGTGCGGCGGTCGTTATTGGCGTCAACAAAGGGGGCGGGTTAACACCCCTGGTGTCCGCCGCAAAAACAGCTCAGGAAATTGGACAATGGCTGGCAAATGGCGATCCCGCCTATGACGTCGCATTGCTCACAGATGCGGGGTTGACGCTTGCAGGCGATCCCCAAGATCCCAAACCGGTGACGATAGATGCGGTCGAAGATGCGGTTCATTCCTTTGTTACCGTCCCGCCGCGTTATGATCTGCTGCTGATCTACTATTGCGGCCACGGGCTTTACACCAAGGGCCATGATGTCTGGCTGTTGAACAAGGCCCCGCGGCGATCGCGTGAGGTTATCAGCGTCAACGCGTCGGTTGATCTGGCGCAGGATAGCGGCATTGAAACCGTGGTCTTTGTCTCGGATGCGTGCCGGGATACGTCGGACAAGCTGTCGTTGAACCGTCTGGATCCGGGCGGTGTGTTCCCGAATGATCCGGCATTGCCCGCATCGTCCAGCAAGGTTGATCTGATCCGGGCGACGATCAAAGGGGCAAAGGCCTATGAGGTGCCGAAAGGATCGAACAAAACGCCCCTGTTGTCCGAGGCGCTGCGCAATACGTTTCGCACCCCTCCGCCGGGACTGGTGCGCAACATCACCACGCCGGGCGGTGCCTATGATGTGGTGCCTAACCGAAAGCTCGAGGATTGTCTGCAGAATGCGGTCTACGACGCGATTGATGCCGCGGACGAAGATGTAAATCAGTTTGTTTATGTCAACGTGCCTTCCTCCGACGACACGTTCATCGCCGCGATTGATCCGCAACAACCGGTGGCAATGGCCGCGGAGAAACCGGCGATGTCTTCGCCGCCCAAGGCGTCTGCACCAAAGGCCGCGGCGCCAAAACTGTTGGCGGGCCAGCCGGAGGATGCGGACAAGCTGTCCCTGATCAAAGGCATCGGGCCCATGCTTGAAAAGAAACTGAACTCACTTGGTATCCACTTTTTCGCGCAGATCGCGGACTGGAGCGAAGAGGAAATCGAGTGGATCGAGCCGAATTTGGGCGGCTTCATCGGGCGGATTACGCGCGATCAATGGGTGGCGCAGGCCCGTGATCTGGCCGATGACGAAGATGCATTGAAAATCGATGCGATGGTTGCGATGAGCCCGCCATCGGATGAGTTTGATGCCGACGCTGTAGATGAGCTTTTGTCGCACGATTTCGGATTGGAATCGTTCCAGCCCGAAGCCCCACCGCCGCCCACACCGCGAAACCCGGCGGCTGAGGCCAATGCGGAGACGCACCGTATCCTGCGCGCGGGTGAGCTTGGGCCCTATATGGTGCATGATTTCCGGTGGCAAAAACCGCTGACCCTGCCAAGCCACTTTGAATCGACCTGCGGGCTGAGCATCAATGGCGCGCGTGTGGACCGTATTGAATCCGGCAGTAATGACTGTTTTGTGGAGCTTCCGACCCCCGGTGATGGCGGCGATGAGGCGGCGTTGATCCGGGTCTGGGATGCCGATCCGTGCACGCAGGTTGCCGTGGTGCTGGAGGACGGGCGTTCGATGTTGCTGGGCGCGCTGAACGGGTATCTGGGACACGCTGTTGTGGATCATGTCGGGATCAACAAACTGTCCTACATCCCGTCTGACAATACCGACAGATGGACCGACTACGAAGACAAACGCGACATGCTGGAGCAATTGCGCGGGGCGGCCACGGTTGCCATGCAGGGGGGCAGCTCAAGGCCGGATCAAGCGAGGATGCGGATACTCTCGGCAACACGTTGCAAGACCTGAAGGCGCTTGACCCCATCCTGAGCCTGCTATCCGCCTGGAGCTATTCCGAGGCGACATATCTGAGCAAGATCCATGATGTTCTGGGCACCCTTCGAAACGAATTGGGCGCGGATCTATTCGATCTTCGCATGCTGTCCTATCGCAGACTGCCCCCGGAAGACACCTTGCCGCCCCTGGTGCCAAGCTGTCCGATCCTGACCCAAGGCTGGCACATTCTTGGCAGTCGCGGGATCACGCTACCCAAGCGTTTGGAGCGGGGAAAACGGCATCTGACGGACGCGCTTTACACGACATTTGAACCCGAATTTGCAGACACACTTATTGGATATTTGAGAGAGGAGAAGGCCAAATGAAAGTATTGATGGTCCATGGGCGCGCACAGGGCGGACGCGATCCGGAGGAAATGGCGCAGGAATGGAAAGACACATTGGCAGAAGGGTTGACGGCGGCGGGCCTTCAAATGCCGTCTGATGTGGAGCTTGTGTTTCCGTTTTATGGCGATGTGCTGGACGAAGAAGTCAAACGTATGTCCGAGCCGCAGGCGGGTGGTGCCAACGCGATGGGCGACGGGGATGACAACGAATACGAAGAATTCATGCGTCAGGCCATGGAAGAGGTGAACGAGGTCGAAAACCTGCCGGAAGCGGAAATCAGGGCGGAAATGGCCGAAGGTGCCGGTGCGATGGGCCCGCAGAACTGGGAATGGGTCCAGGCCATCGTCAAGGTGATTGATCGCCGCTGGACAGGGTTTTCCTCCTTCACGATCGAGGTTTTTTTGCGCGATGTGTTTTTGTATCTCAACAGCCGGCGGATGCGGCGCAAGATCAATGCCGTGGTTGAAGAAAAGATCACGGATGAGCCGACAATTGTCGTCTCGCACTCTCTGGGCACGGTGGTCTGCTACAACATCTTCAAAGACCGGGACCCGGGTAACATCAAAGGATTTCTGACGCTTGGCTCCCCTCTGGGCATCAAGGCAGTCAGCGGAAAACTGGGAAGACCCAAGCATCCAGCACCCTTGCGCGAATGGTACAATGCTTATGACGAGCGTGACGTGGTGGCACTAAATCCGCTGGATGATCGGCATTTCCCCACATCGCCTGTGATTTTCAACAACAACAAGGTCAGGAATGACAGCGACAACCGTCATTCGATTTCGGGGTATCTGGATGACCCGGCCATTGTGAAGAAGATGATCGAAATGATGTCCTGAAACGCCGCTGCCGGTGGGGTCAGATTTGCTCCACCGCCACGGCTTCACTTTGATAAAACGCCAGATGGCCTTTGATGCGTGCGACATCTTCCAAAGGGTTTTCATAGCTCCAAGCGGCGTTTTCCAGCGTCTGGCTCTTGGTGATGATTGAAAAATAGCTGGCGCTGCCCTTGTGCGGGCAGGTGGTGCTGTGATCGGTGGCATCCAGAAAGGCCATGGCGATGTCTTCGCGCGGGAAGTAGATCACCGCAGGATAGTCGCCTTCGCTTAGCTCCAGAGCGTTCTTGCTTTCGGCCAGAACAGCCCCGCCTGCACGTACCGTCCAGACACCGTCGGCCTTGCGTATCCTGATAGTTGCCATGGCTGTTTTCTCCCCATTGATCGCTCTTCGCATCCTGTTGGATGCAACCGTACACCAGAACTCTACAAAGGGGCAGTCGCCTGATCCAGCCAATTTGCCGCAGCATCCGTGAGGCGCGGGCGGATTTTTTCGCGGCAAGTTGCGTGGTAGTGATCGAGCCAGTCCCGTTCCGCCGTGCTCAGCATACCAACATCGATCAGGCGGCGGTCAATCGGCACCCAGTTCAGCGTCTCAAAACACAATTTGCCCGTCTGATCCCCGCCCAAAATCGGCTGCGCCTCGGTGACCACCACAAGGTTTTCGATGCGGATGCCAAACGCCCCCTCGCGGTAATATCCCGGCTCGTTTGAAACGATCATGCCGAGCTTGAAGGGCACGTGGCTGACCCGTGACAATCGCTGCGGGCCTTCGTGCACACACAAATGAACGCCCACGCCGTGACCGGTTCCGTGGTTGTAATCCTGATCCGCGAGCCAGAGCGGATAGCGCGCTATCGCATCCAGATCCCGCCCGGCCAGCCCCGCAGGCCAGCGCAAACGGCTGATCGCAATCATCCCCTGCAACACGCGGGTAAAGGCCGTTCGCTCATCCACGCCCACGTCACCGATGGGCAGGGTGCGGGTGATATCCGTGGTGCCGTCCAGATATTGCCCGCCGCCGTCCAGCACCAGTAAATCGCCGTTTTCGAGTGTTCGGTTGGTGCCGGTTGTGACGCGGTAATGGGCCAGCGCGCCGTGGGGGCCAGAACCTGCAATTGTATCAAAGCTGATGTCCAGAAGCTCACCCGTTGCGGCGCGACAGGCCTCGAGCTTGGTGACCACATCGATTTCCGTGATCGACCCCGGCGCTTGCGCTTCGAACCAGGTCAGGAATTCGCACAAAGCGGCGCCGTCGCGCAAATGCGCCTCTCTCGTGCCTGCGATTTCGGCGTCATGTTTGCATGCCTTGGGCAAAATCGGGGGTTCATCGCCCCATTCATGCGCGACGCCCGCTTCCTGAAGCTGCTGCATGACCCAAACCGGAACCCAGCCTTTGTCCAGTCTCACGGGGCCCGTGAGGCTGCGCAGGGCCGGGCCAAAGGCGTTGAGCGGCCGGGTCAGGACGTCGTCGCCCAGATGCGCTCGCACGGTGTCATCCAGCTTGGCCTCATCCACAAAGAAGGTGAGATTGCCAGTGTCATGCAAAATGGCAAACCCATGCGCAACAGGGTTTCTGGGAATGTCACGCCCCCGAATATTAAGCGTCCAGGCGATGGAATCGGGCAAGGTAATCACCGCTGCCCTATGCCCGGAGTTGCGCAGATCATCTGCCATCGCGTTGCGCTTTTCCGCGTGGTCGCGACCGGCAAGATGCACCGGATAAGGCGTGATCTGACCTTGCGGCGCGGCGGGTTGATCGGGCCAGATACGGTCAATCAGGTTATCCATCGGGCGCAGCGTGATGTCGCTGCCCGCCAGGCCTTTCTCGAGTGTTTCGATCTGCTCCACCGTATAAAGCCAGGGATCAAACCCAACGATCCCGCCCGCCGGCAAGTTCTGGCGCAGCCACGCGGCAGGCTTGGTTTCTGGCCAGTCCACAGGTGTGAAATGCGCGGTATCGACCTGCACCTTGACCTGCACGCGATATCGCCCATCCACAAAGACCCCGGCTATCTCGGGCAGTGCGATGCAAAACCCCGCCGAGCCTGTGAATCCGGTCAACCACGCCAGCCGCGCGTCGCGATCGGCCACATATTCCCCCTGATGCGCGTCGGCGCGAGGCACCAGAAAACCCTGCACACCCTCGGCCTGCATGGCATCGCGCAGTGCTGCCAATCGGGCAGGGCCTGCGTCGGGACTGGCGGTGTCTTCGAAGGATTGAAACATGGTCGGTCTCCGCTTGCATTCTGGTCTATTACTTGCCCAGTCTTGTGGAAATGACCAGCGTTGCCTTTGCCCGTCGCGGGTTTATCTGCGGATCAATTTGCGGCGAAAGCAGATTGCGGTAGGATCAGGCAGGAACAGCCAGTGAGGGTTTGTCATGAAATTTCGAAGCTTGGCTCTTATGGTGATGGCAGGCGTTGTTTCGGCCTGTGTCAGCTCGCAACCCAAAATCACCGCGCCGTTGGGTGCGCAACCCATCCTCGGGGGCGGCACCTACACGTCTGGCGGTGGCATTACGGTCGCGGCGGATCTGCGCAACAATGCGGGGATGACGATGGTGTGCGGTGTCTGGGCCATCGGCAAACAATCGGCGCTGACCAGCCTGGCTGAATTTCCAGTGCTGGAGTCGGGCTCGGTCTATATCGGGCGGGAACGCATTGTCAGTGGCCTCAGATTTATGCGCCGGGTCGATCCCGCACCAAGCTATGGCGGGCAGGAGGCACACTGCCGCGTCACTAACCGTCCCTGGCGTGGTGAGGCCGCGGCGAAACAGGCGCAGCTCTTCTTTCCGCGACAGGTGGTTGCCGACGAAACCCAAGGCTTTCTGGGTGGCTTCCTGGTCTGGTTCGAGCCCACAGGCCCCGGCGCGGGCGAGGGGTGAGGCCAGCCCACCGCGGCGGGTCTGAGCCCTGATTTTGTGGGTTAGCTGGCCTTTTTCATGCCCATCACACGCGCCCGCGCGCGGGGATCACTGTCAAAGAGCGCGGCCAGTTGTTCGGTCATCGCACCGGCCAATTGGTCCACATCGGTGATCGTCACGGCACGGTTATAGTACCGCGTGACATCATGGCCGATGCCAATGGCCAGCAGTTCGACCTGGCGGCGTTTTTCCACCATTGCAATCACGTCGCGTAGATGTTTTTCCAAGTAATTCGCGGGGTTAACGGACAAAGTTGAATCGTCCACCGGCGCACCATCACTGATCACCATCAGAATCTTGCGCGCCTCGCGGCGGTTCACCATGCGCCGATGCGCCCATTCCAGCGCCTCGCCGTCGATGTTTTCCTTCAACAGGCCCTCTTTCATCATAAGGCCCAGATTTTGACGGGTCCGGCGCATGGGCGCGTCTGCGGATTTGTAAATGATGTGGCGCAGGTCGTTCAGCCGCCCGGGCAGTTGCGGTCGCCCGTTTGCCAGCCAGTTTTCCCGGCTTTGGCCGCCTTTCCACGCGCGTGTGGTAAAGCCGAGGATTTCGACCTTGACGCTGCAGCGTTCCAATGTGCGGGCCAGAACATCGGCGGAAATCGCCGCGATGGAAATCGGCCGCCCGCGCATCGAGCCGGAATTATCCAGCAGAAGCGTCACAACCGTATCGCGGAATTCAGTGTCCTTTTCGACCTTGAAGCTGAGCGGGGTTGTCGGATTGGCCACCACGCGCGCCAAACGTCCGGCGTCCAGCGTGCCTTCCTCCAGATCAAATTCCCACGATCGGTTCTGCTGCGCCTGCAACCGGCGTTGCAACTTGTTGGCCAGACGGCTGACGGCGCCCTTCAATGGTTCAAGCTGTTGGTCCAGATAGGCGCGCAACCGTTCCAATTCGACGGGTTCAGCCAGATCTTCGGCGGCAATCTCTTCGTCGAACTCGGTGGAATAGACGCTGTATTCAGGATCTGCGTCAGAAATAGGTTGCGGGGCAGGGGGTTCGAGCGGCGCTTCTCCTTCGGGCAGTTCGGTTTCGTCCCCCATTTCCTGATCAGCCATGTCATCCATGCTGACCTGGGCCTGACTGTCATCTTGTTGATCGTCCTGCGCCTGTTCGGGGTCCGCGTCGACCTGATCGTCGTCACCGTCATCCTCGCCAGAGCTTTCCGGCTCTTCCTGCTCATCGCCATTGTCGTCGGCCTGATCGTCTTCGTCATCATCCAACGTGTCCGGATCATCGCCCAGCTGATCGCCATACCCCAAATCTTCGATAATCTGGCGGGCGAATTTGGCAAAGGCCGTCTGGTCCACCAAAATGTCTTGCAGGTCTTCCAGTGTTCCGCCGGCCTGCTCTTCGATAAATCCCTGCCACAGCTCCATGACGTTCTGGCACGCGGGCGGCAGATCGCGACCCGTTGCCAGATGGCGGATCAAATACCCGGCGGCGGTCGGCAATGGCACCTGGGCGGCATCGGTCACCTGATCATAGCCCAAACGCAGGGCTTCGGCCTCGATCTTGGTGTCGATGTTGCTCGCCGTGCCAGGCATAACGCGTGCGCCTACGGCCTCGCAACGTGCTGTTTCCATTGCATTATAAAGCTCGCGCGCCATTTCACCCTGCGGGTTGTAGCGGGCGCTGACGGATGGGTCATGATATTTGTGACGCAGCGCCAACGCATCCGCCGTGCCCCGCGCCATCAACACCTCGTCCCGCGTCAACCGGCGGCTGACCTGTGGCAAGCGCATGGCGTCGCCGCTGACACCGGCGGGATCAACCGAATAGGTGACCGACAATTCCGGATCATCGGCCATGACCTTGGTGGCTTCGGCCAACGCCTTTTTGAACGGATCAGCAGGGTTGTCGTTGGGTTTCTTCATCACACCGTCTCCAGGTCGTTCAGACCCAATTCATCACAGGCCAACTGTGCCAGCACGTCCACATGCACCTCAAGCGCATCGATCACGCGATAATCGGGCGTCTGCCCGTCAAACGCAAGGTTCAGGTCAGTCCCGGCCAGCACCACCGCATCGGCGCCGTGATCCCGTGCCAGCCGTTGCCCGGCCTCCAGAAAATAGGCGCGATCCGCATCTGACGCAGTGCCCGCCAGCGCCATATCCACATACCGTCGGCCCAGCTCGGGAACGTCGTCTTCGATGGCAACAGCGCGGGTCCGGGTCAATTGCCCGTATAGCTTGGTGGCCATGACAACTTCGGTCCCCAAAAGCCCAACAGTTTCAATGCCCTGATCCGCAAAAAACGCATCCAAAGGCGACACTCCTGAGACCAGAGGAAGGGAAGACACGGCCTCGGTCTCGGCATAACAGAAATGTCCGCCGAGCGAGGTGATGGCCGCACACTCCGCGCCTGCTGCTTTCAAACGGTCGATCAAGGGTGCATAGACAGCGGCCTGTGCCGCGCGATTGCCTTCGCGGTTGTTCTTCACCAGCGTCGGTGCATCCGCCTGGACAATGGTCAGATCCAGCGGCTTGCCCTTCGCCGCAACAGCCGCCGCCAAACGCTGGTAATACACCACCGTCGCCGCCACGCCGATACCGCCAATGAGACCTATATGCATGCCAAACCTCGCGGGGTTGGGCGACCCAAAGGGTTACCCCATGCTCGTGCTTGCAGCGCTTTCCGGGAGTTCTTCGTCAAAGCAGCGCTGGTAGAATTCCGCCACGGTCTGGCGTTCCAACTCATCGCATTTGTTGAGGAACGTCAGGCGGAAGGCATAGCCGACATTGCGGAAGATATGGGTGTTCTGCGCCCAGTTGATGACCGTCCGCGGGCTCATCACCGTGCTCAGCTCCCCGTTCATGAACGCCGTGCGGGTCAGTTCGGCCACAGTGACCATCTGGCTGATCGTTTTGCGGCCCTGCTCGTTGTTGAAGAGCGGGTTCTTGGCGATCACGATGGCGGTTTCCGCGTCGTGGCTGAGATAGTTCAGCGTCGCCACCATCGACCAACGGTCCATCTGCGCCTGGTTGATCTGCTGCACACCGTGGTAGAGCCCGGTCGTGTCACCCAGACCCACGGTGTTTGACGTGGCAAAGAGGCGGAAATTCGGGTTCGGCGTGATGATCTCGTTCTGATCCAGCAATGTCAGCTTGCCGTCATGCTCCAGCACCCGTTGGATCACGAACATCACATCCGCGCGGCCCGCGTCATATTCATCGAACACGATCGCAACGGGGTTGCGCAGGGCCCAGGGCAGGATGCCCTCGTGGAATTCGGTCACCTGCTTGCCATCGCGCAGCTTGATCGCGTCCTTGCCGATCAGGTCGATCCGGCTGATGTGACTGTCGAGGTTCACGCGCACGGCGGGCCAGTTCAGGCGTGCGGCCACCTGTTCGATATGGGTCGATTTACCCGTGCCGTGGTAGCCTTGGATCATCACCCGCCGGTTATGCGAAAAACCCGCCAAAATCGACAATGTGGTGTCCGGGTCAAACTTGTAGGTATTGTCGTGGTCCGGCACCCGGTCAGTTCGCTCGGCAAAGCCTTTAACGATCATGTCAGTGTCGATGCCAAAAACCTCACGCACCGAAATCTCTTCGGTTGGTTTCGCGTTCATATCAATCGTGCCGTCGGCCATTGGCAGGGTCCTTCAATCGGGTCGTTGTAATTTGCCCCGTGGTGCCTGAATTCAAAGCCAAGGGCAAGGGGAAGGGGCGAGAATACACGTCAGTTTCAACTGGAATATACGTGCTTTTAATACCCCTGCGTTCTGACCGCAGCTAGGGCCAGTTTGAAGCCAATCAATATCCAGTTTGTAATGTCCGCACTGCGGAAAGGGTCTTTGATGAAAAATGTGACGGATCCCAAAAGATTTGCGTAAATCCGGGTCTTTGGGCGAAACTATTTCAATCGCGCGGTCGTGTCTTCACCGTGAGCACCAGGAGATTACGAGACAGGAGAGGCCACATGGACGCAAAACCATCCGCTCGAATGGGCAGACCGCGCAAGGGTGCACCCCCTGTTATCTGTGCCTGTCCTCTTGCGATGCCGCCCGTTGATGCTCACATCTACGCCAACAACAAAGGACTTTAACCGATGCAACGTCGTCATTTTATCTTATCCGTTTTGACCTCCGGGACGGCCATTTCTCTGGGGATGCAGGCGGGCGCCGCGAAGGAAACGTTTGAGGTCACCCGCACTGATGCCGAATGGCGCAAGATGCTCAGCGATCTGGAATACCGGGTCATGCGCAAGGAAGACACTGAACGTGCCGGCAGCTCTCCGCTCGACAAAGTCTATGATCCAGGCACGTATCATTGCCGCGGGTGTGATTTGCCGCTCTACAGTTCAAAAACCAAGTATGACAGTGGCACCGGCTGGCCCAGTTTTTACAAGTCTTTGCCTGGCGCCATCGGCACCAAAGAAGATCGCAAGCTGTTGTTCAGCGTGCGCACCGAATGCCATTGCGCCCGCTGCGGCAGCCATCTGGGACATATCTTTGATGATGGACCGGCCCCGACCGGCAAACGGCATTGCCTGAACGGCGTGTCGCTGGTGTTCAAAGCCGCCTGATATGCGCAGATCGTGATGCACCGGGATGCAGTTTTCCGGTGCGTCGCCCAATGCGGAACCGGTTGATCTGATTATTTGAAATTGCGGCTTGGTTTGATCTGATCCCAGGCCCAGACAACCTGCTGCAATTGCTCTTCCTGACTGCGGTCCCCGCCATTGATGTCGGGATGAAGAATTTTGATCAACGCTTTGTAAGACTTGCGAATTTCCGCCTTGGTCCAGTGGTCCTTGGCTTCCAGAATTTCAATGGCGCGTCGTTCTGTCGGGGGCAGTTTCCGGCTGCTGGTCGTGGTGCCCTTGCCCGGATTTTGCGTGGCATTGCCGCCCAGCACCTGATGCGGGTCTTCGATGCCCAGACGTGCCCATGCCCGCGCCTCGGGGTCCGCAAAGGATTTGGTTTCACGTTCCCAGACCTTGTCTTTCGACATCTGGGCGTTCATTTCGGCTTCGGTGGTCCCGTGGAAGAAATTCCATTTCAGATTATACTCGCGGACATGGGTCTGGCAGAACCAATAGAAGTCATCCAAAACATCCGGCGCTTTTGGCGCGCGAAACTTGCCCGCCTCCTCACATCCTTCATGCTCACAGACCCGAACCGACGTTTCAGATTCGCCCGACATTCCCCGCCGCCCGCGCGGGTTTTTCTTCTTTGCCGAAGACACGGACATATCGAAACCGAATGGGTCAGATTTGGACATAGGATCACCTTTGCGACTCGGAGAAGAGAGTTTAGGCCAAAACGCGGCGAATAGAAGGGGGCAGGTGGTAAAAAATTTGAAAAATAATTTAACGAATTGCCGACGGGCCGACCAGTGGCGTTCCGCCGCTCATAATGGCGCGTCGGAACGTCAGGGTTGTGTTTTGCGTGACGTGTTTTGGGTCAGCTCGGCTGCTTTTCCACGTCACTGTCGGATGTAGCGTTCTCGGTATCGTCGCCCTGCGACATGTCGTCTTCGGAAGATGTTGTGGGTTCGTCCAAATCATCCGGCATGTCTTCGGCTTCGGGACTATCTTCCACCGGGTCTGTGTCGTGCGCATCCTCGATATCATCCGCAAAAACGTCGACCTCATCGTCGGCGACCAAGGCGCGGCGGAAAACCAGCAATGAACGATACACGGTCTGCGTCGAGGTCAGACCCTGACGCTCCTCACTGGGCAGAATATCCGAGCGGATGTACTCCCACCCTTCTGCCGCGAGTTCATTGATGCGCAGTTCCATCGCATTGGCAAACCGCGCACCGGGCCCTTTGACGCCACGCGCCTTTTGCCCTTTGGTCGGGGCCGGAATGACCCTGTATTCATAACCCACCATTACCCTGTCCACACCCGTCCTGTCTTTGCTAAGCGCCGCATCCTAGCTATGCAGACGTTCAGCGCAAGCCCGAACACGGCGTCACGCGCGCATTGCGTGCCTATTCAGAGCCCGGTAGGGGCGCCATCAAGGCTGATGCTGTTCTTTTTGCGCCAGAACGCCTCGATCTCTTCCTGGGTCATTTTGGCGTACCACGGCTCCAGCTCGGTGCCGGCCCGATCCCGGGTGATGGTCATTTCGGGGACGCTGGTGCCGCAGGAAGTGGTCACCAATTCGATGTCGAGCTCATAGATATTGCGCGCACCGGCATATTTGGGAAACTGGGCCAGCATATCTGCCCATTCCGCGTCGCGCGGATGGACCACACGCGCGGTGCCGTAGACCCGCAAGGTCAAGGCGTCCCCGTCAATGGCGCAAAACATCAATGTCATCCGGGGAAGCTGCCGGATATGGGCAGCAGTTTCATTGCCGCTCCCGCTCAGGCTCAGCCAGAGGATCCGAGTGTCTGACAAAATACGAAGTGAATCCAATCCTTTAGGTGACATGTTCACACGTCCGGTTGCGGCGGCCGTGGCCACGAAAAAGAGGGGCTGGCGTTCGATGAAATCCCGAAAGCTGCGATTCAGTTTGTCGGTCTTGATACCCATCGGTTGATCCTTTCAGAGTGGTTTCGGAAGTTTTTTGCGGGAGGGAAGCTGCGAGTAGATCACTGCCAGCATGACCAGAATGCCGCCCGCAATGGCCCAAGACGTGGGCAGTTCCCGTAAGAAAAGCCAGGCCCAGATGGGTGCCAGCGGCGTCTCCAATGCGCCCAGAAGCGCGGTTTGCGCGGCCGGTATGCGCCGCGCGCCTTCGGTCAGGGTGATGGAGGCCACGGCAAAGACCAACCCAAAGATCAAAAGAATGCCGATCTCGGGCGCGGAGGTGGCCATGGGCCCCCCGAAGATCCAGCTCGGTACCAACAGGATGACCGAGGCCAGAACATTGGGCAGCACCGTGGGTGTGTCGGGCCATATGCGATATATCACGTAGAAAAGTGCCATCATCAGTGTCATCCACATAGCCAGCATGTCACCCACCAGATTTCCGGTACCCAGAGAGCCGCGCAGTGTGAGTGCTACGCCGATCAGCGCCAGAACGCTGCTCAGCATGACCTTCAACCCTGGCCGTTCACCGATCAGGCACCATGCGAGCGCGGCAGATACAAACGGGGCTGTTGCCCATATCAAGACAACATTGGTCACGCTGGTCAGCTTGAACGCCGGGATAAACGCCGCCGTGCCGGATGCCGCAACCACAGAGACCAACAGGGCGGGCCAGCCAAATCGCGCGATTTCCCCGGGCAGGCCGCCCCGCAATGCCACATATCCAAGCGACAAGACCGCAGCGCCCAGACCGCGCCAAAATATGACCGACCATGCATTCGCATCGACGCCTTTGGTGAATATGCCGGCCGTGCTGAACACGATGGCAGATATGCACACCAACGCCACGCCTGCCATGTGGCCTGTCATCGGTTTGCGTGTCTGGGTCCGGGTCATGAATGCCTCATCCTTAAAGAAGTCAGGCGACGCTACCAAACCACTGCTGACATGTATCTGTCAGCAGTGTCATGATAAGCTGCAATTGACCGGCGAAAGGAAACCCCCGTGACGCGATCTACCCGGATGTTTGAGATCATTCAGATACTGCGCAGCGCCGATCAGCCGCGCACGGCGGCTCAGCTTGCGACAGCTCTGGAAGTGACCCCGCGCACGGTGTACCGCGACATCGCGTCGTTGCAGGCCATGCGCGTGCCCATCGAAGGGGCGGCGGGCGTGGGCTATATCATGCGGCCGGGGTATGACCTGCCGCCGATCAACTTTGATATCGAAGAGGCCGAGGCGGTGACCGTCGGGTTGGCAATGATCGCGCGCACTGGAGACCGCGGGCTGAAAGAGGCCGGGCACCGCGCCTGCCGCAAACTGGAAGAGGCCACCCAGCTCAGCAACGCGCTTTTTTCGTCAACATGGGGCCCGCAGGTGCCGGACACGGTGGATCTGTCCGATCTGCGGGCCGCAATCCGGTTGGAACGTAAGCTGGCAATCAGCTACTGCGATGGCAATGGCGATGTCTCGGAACGTCAGATCATGCCCTTTGCCATCGTCTACCATTCCGAGGCCATCGTGCTGGCGGCGTGGTGCGAGCTGCGCAAGGATTTTCGCAACTTTCGTCCGGATCGGATCATGGCCTATGAATTGCTGGAGGCGTCCTTTGCCGGGCAGGGCGAAGATTTGCGCCGCGAGTGGATGCAAAGCTATGCCGCGTGGTTGTGATCGCGCCCGCATACAAAATGCCTAGACGTTTCGAATAGCAGCGGGTTAGGGTTGGCCCAACTCACTTGGGCGGTCTGGGGGCTGTCTGCAATCTGTCCGCCAACCTGGTGCTTGATACATGTTAAGAATGCTCGTGCGCCGACTGTTCCTGGGGTTTGTGACCGTCTGGATCGTATCGGTGATTATCTTCGCGGGGGTCGAAGCACTGCCCGGCGATGCCTGCACGGCCTTTCTGGAGCGCGACGCCAAGGGTAAATTGCTGGAAAACTGCCGCGCTGATCTGGGCCTCGATAAACCCGCCGTGACACGGTATCTGGAATGGGCGTCCGGCGCCATCAAGGGGGATTTTGGCGTCTCGGCGGACGGTCAGCAAAGCATCGCGGCACTGGTGGGGGACAGGGTTAAAAACTCGATGCTCTTGGCCGCGGGTGCGTTGGCGGTGGGCGTTCCGTTGGCGATATTCCTGGGCATTATCACAGGGTTGTGGCGCGACAGCTGGATCGACATCGTTCTGTCGACCGGCGCGATTTTCGCCATGACCATCCCTGAATTTGTGTCCGCCACCGTGCTGATCCTGATCTTTGCGATCTGGCTGGGCTGGGTGCCCGCTGTCGTGCTGACACCGGCGGATGCCCCGGCCCTCGACTTCTTCCCGGAATTCATTCTGGCCGCCGTGGTGCTGACCATGGTGATGATCGCCCATATCATGCGCATGGTGCGTTCTTCGGTGATCGAAGTGATGGCCAGCGATTACGTTCAGATGGCCACGCTCAAGGGCGTGCCTTATTGGCGGATCGTCTTTCGCCACGCATTGCCCAACGCGCTTTTGCCGGCAATCAACGTCGTGGCGCTGACGGTGGCCTGGCTGCTAGGGGGCGTTGTCGTGGTTGAAATGGTGTTCAACTATCCGGGTCTGGGCCGCACGATGATTGCCGCGATTTCTGATCGCGACTTGCCGGTGGTGCAGGCGCTGGCCCTGATTGTCGCGGCCACTTATGTGGGTGTGAACCTGGCGGCAGACATGCTCACCATCATTCTCAACCCGCGGTTACGCACCTTAAGCCAGAGGCGTAAATGACGGATATCGCCCATCAAAAACCAAGCTTGGGTTTGCTGAGCCGCCTGCGTGTCATTCTGCGCGACGTTGCCTCCCGGCCCTCTGGTCTGATCGGACTGATACTGGTTTTTGGACATATCGTTCTGGCCATCACCAGCCCGTGGTTGGCCGCGTATGACTATAAGGCCATGGACTCTTCGTTGATTTTGGAAGGCCCGTCTGCGGACCACCTTCTTGGCACGGACCACCTCGGGCGGGATATCCTGACGCGCGTGCTTCAGGGCGGGCGCGTGGCGTTGCTGGTCACCGGGATTGCCACGCCGATTGCCCTGCTCTGGGGCGGGATGACAGGCATCTGGCTTGGCCTCGTGGGCGGGCGAACCGATGAGATTGCCATGCGCGTTGTCGATGCGTTTTTGTCGATCCCGGGGGTTTTGTCGCTGCTGGTGCTGGTTGCGGTTTTCGGCACCGGAAACGCGGTGATGATCCCGACACTGGCGTTTTTCTTTGGCATTCCGGTCATTCGGGTCATCCGCGCGGCAACCCATGACGTGGTTGCGCGTGATTTTGTTCTGGCGGCGCGGGCACGGGGCCACAGCCGCCTCAGCATCGTGTGGCGCGAATTGCTGCCCAATGTGCGCGACGCGATGATGGTTGAGGGCGCGATGCGATGGTCCTGGATGCTGCTGGCGTTTTCATCCCTTTCGTTTCTGGGTTTTGGCGTGTCGCCGCCCACGCCGGATTGGGCGGTCATGATTGCCGATGAGCGCGCCTATATGCCTCTGGCCCCGATGGGCGTTCTGGCCCCGGTGGTAGCGCTGTCGTCACTGATCATCGGCATCAACCTGACCGCGGATGCGCTGGCCAAGGCCATGGGCATCGACCGTGCCAGAAAGGCAGTGGTTTAAATGGTCGAACCGATCATCGACATCCGCAACCTGTCTGTCGGGTTCACGGGGCGGGGCGGTCACACCCTGCCGGTTCTGCGCAATGTAGACCTGCGGATTTGCCCGGGTGAGAGCATTGGTATTGTGGGCGAAAGCGGATCGGGCAAAAGCACGCTGGCACTGGCGTCGATGGGCTTTTTGAAACAGGGTTTGCGCGTCATCGAGGGATCCGTCTGTTTCAACGGGCAGGACATGTTCAGCCGGTCCCGCGAAGAGCTGGAGGCGATCCGTGGCGGACAATTGGGCCTGATCCCGCAGAATTCCGGACAATCCCTGACCCCGACCGCCCGGATTGGCACGCAGATGGCCGAGGCGCTGGAGCTGCATTGCAACCTTGCCAAGAGCGCATATTATGACCGTATCATAGATTTGCTGGGGCAAGTGCGCCTGCCTGATCCGGAGGTGATTTACACACGCTATCCGCATGAATTGTCAGGCGGTCAGCAGCAACGCGTGGCCATTGCCATGGCCTTGGCCGGTGAACCGGACGCCTTGTTGTTGGATGAGCCGACCACCGGTCTGGATGTGACCACGCAAGCGCATATTCTGGAGCTTTTACAAGATCTTGCCCGTGAGCGAAACATGGCGATGGTCTATGTCAGCCATGATCTGGGTGTGATCGCCCGGGTCTGTGAAAGGGTCATGGTGATGTATGCGGGCGAGGCCGTATTGGAAGGGCCCACACGCGCGGTCTTGCAGGATCCGGCACACCCCTATGCGCGCGCGCTTCTCGCCTCGATCCCCCGGCTGTGCGATGATCATCTGCCCATCGCGTTGGATGGGCGCCCCCGCCACCCGGCGGCGCGGGCGGTGGATGCGCCTTTGCACCCCGCTGCGGTCTGGCCAACACCCAATGCCTCAACGCCCGCCCGGAATTGATGAAAGCGGGCGATGACAGCCGCGCGCGGTGTTTCCGCCACGCCGATGCCCATACGCTGGCCGTAGGCGGCACAGGCGCCGTACCCTTGCACCATTGCGATGGCGGCGAAACCGCGCTGGAACTGGATGATCTGTCGATCAGCTACGCGTCACCGGGCTTTTTCGAACGCCTCTTTGGGGGCGGGGAAGAGGATGTGCCGACGGTCGATGACATCTCAGTCGCGATCACGGCAGGTGAAACGCTTGGTCTGGTGGGAGAATCCGGTTCGGGCAAATCCACCATTCTCAAGGCCGTTGCGGGCCTCCTGGCACCGGCAGGCGGAAAGATCAGCGTCGCCAATGATACGGACCTGCCCGTTATGGTCGAGCAACGCCATCCACAGCAGCTGCGCCGCATCCAGATGATTTTCCAGAACCCGGATGACAGTCTGAACGCGCGTCACACGGTGGCGGAAATTCTGGCGCAACCCCTGCGGCTCTATGACGGGCTGAGCGGGCAGGCCTTGCATGACCGGAGCGTTGAAATCCTCGAAACCGTGCGTCTGGGTGCGCATTATCTGGACCGTCTTCCCGGCCAGCTTTCGGGCGGAGAGAAGCAGCGCGTGGCGATTGCACGCGCCTTTGCGGCCAACCCGGAAATTGTGCTCTGCGATGAAATCACCTCAGCCCTGGATGTGTCTGTTCAGGCTGCGATGCTGGAACTTCTGAATGAATTCAAGAAGCTGAAGGACACAACCTATGTGTTCGTCAGCCACGATCTGGCCGTGGTGCGTGCCTTGTCGGACCGGGTGGCCGTGCTCTATCAGGGACGGCTTTGCGAAATTGGCCCTACGGATAAAGTCTATGGGCCGCTCTCACACCCCTATACCTCGGTGTTGCTGAACGCCGTGTTGGAGCCTGATCCGGACGCGGCGCCGCACCTGATGGCCGAAGACGTTGTGGAGCTTTCCCCACCCGCCCGCGGCTGCCCTTTTCAGCGCCGCTGTACCCGCAAACTGGGGGCCATCTGCGAAGAAGAAACCCCGCCTTGGCGCAAGACGGATGACGGCCATATCATAAGCTGCCATATCCCGCTGGGGGATTTGAAGCAAAGCACGTAAGGTTGCATCGCTTTTGGGCATGCAATTGCATAGAGATCAGCGCACTAGTCGGTTGGCTGTATGTTTGTTGTGATCCAACCAGCAATAACTTGAGTTCTTGTCGGTTAACTCGCAACATGTGGATATACAAAATGATGCAAAACTGATCATTCTTTTCCGGGTGGCCGCGTTTTTCGAATGATATCCAAATTTCATAAATCTGAGCTCGAGTCCTCTGCCGCGGCAGCATGGAAAGAAGTTCAAACAAAGACCAATTTGCCTAGACATGAATGGTCATTCGAGCAGCTTGCTAAACAAGACGGTCCTGAAATCGCAACTGCAACGTTTTTGGCAAAGCATCCCGACGGTTTGCGCTATACATACAAACACCAGATGAAACCTTATGTACCTGAGGGATTTGTCAATCACTACAAAATGCAGGCTCAAGCATTTCTCAAATTCGCGCATACCGCAAAAAACACACTGCCTGAGCCCGTGTTTGTCGATCCTGATAACCAAGCAAGTCTTCTAACTTACATCGAAGGTAAGCCATTTTCAGATGTCATGCGCGACGTTATTCACGATCGAAATGCGCAGTTGGCCTTATTGCGGAGAGCTGGATCATGGCTTGATGCGTTTCATAGATGCCAAGTGGATGAAACTCGAAATTTCAACCCGAAATACACTGTCAGTTACTACCAGAAACTACGTGAAGAAATTATGTCTGGTACGACAGAAGTCGCCGCGAGAGGTCTCTTTCTACGTGGCATTGAACATATTGTTTCAATTGCACCTAAGTTTGAAAAGCGTAAAACTGTTTCGGCAAATCAGCACGGTGATTTTCACATGCGAAATTTGATTGTCTCCGACTCTCAGATGGCAGGTATCGACATTTCCAAATCTGGCCCTGCGCCTGTCGGTTATGATATTGCAAAGGTATTGCTCGATTACACTTCAATAATACGAGATGCGAACGATGTGCGCCCCGGTCATATCGTTCCGGATGACGCGTTTTTTTCGTTCTTCGACGGTTATAAACTGGTCGATCCGAACGACCCTGGCGTCAATTTTCTTTTATTCGCCCGCATATTGGCGACGCTTTTAGGTGTTCCTAAAAGGAAGGCAGATAGAACAGATGCCAAAATGAGGACGTTGCACCGATTGCGACCAATCGCAAGGAAAGCGTTTTGTATCGAACAGTAGAAAATGCGATTCCGGCATTGTCCTTTGGTATACATCCCTGAAGATACAGCCTCGCTTTACTTTCCCAAGGTGCTTTCTGGAAAGCGAGCGCAAATTTCATGCCAATGTATCTCATAACAGTAGTAGAGATGAGCCAACTGTTTTTCAGACCACAGGGAGAACGGCGGATTAGAAATTGAAACTGGGAATTTTCGAGTTGCCTTCCTGACGACTTTCCTTGGCTCGGCAAAACGGCCCTGTTTGCGGAGAACATGAGAAATGCGCCTCATCGCATCCTGTGAGAGGCTGATATTTGGGCGAGATTCTAATCTTGACTCAAAACTCGCTACCAATTCGGCAAAAACAGTGGCCTCCAGATTTTGAAACTCTTCATATCGCCAAACTTTCAAGTTGGCTGCCGGGAAGACTGAGTGAATTTCGGAGACTATATCCACCCAGGTTCTGTGAAGCGCCAAAAAAGCGGTGCGCAAGTCTTGGTAGTTGAAAGTGTCGCCGGTTCTCACCGCTGTTGTAATGTTGGACGAGATAAACGCACCATAATCGCGAAGCGCCAAAAGGAAAGTCACATTTGGGTGGTCGAACTCTGATGGGAGTTTGCCAAGCTTGGACTTTAGATCTGGATACAAAGATCTCTCGTCGAGGTTGTTGTTAGTGGATCCAAGTATAGCTTCTTCTGATAGAATAATCCGCTTCGTCTCCGGATGTGCTGCAATGCCATTTAGGAGTTGGATTATTTCAATATGCCGTACATCAGAACTCGCCGAAATCTCTTTCGGTCCATTATGCTTTGCCAGTTTCCGGAACAGGCCAGTCACGCGTAAATCACTGGGCAACAACAATGAAACGCCGGCAGCTTTGAGCCGCTCACGCTGATCGCCGAGCGATTGTTGTATGTAAGTTGTAGCTGTCTTGTGAGCGCCCAAATGAACGATCACTTTATGGTCTTTTAAAAACTCAACTAACACGTCAAAAGTTCGACTTCATTTAGATTGGTTCACTTATCTACATTCAAACAACGGTGACGCGCACACTTATACTTTCATTTACGTAGAAATCCGCCGGGGTTTAAACCGATGAGTAAGCCACGGATACAAATATCTTCTTTCAGTCAAGAACTGAAGCATGCATTTCGAAATCAGAAAACAGGAAAGACAGCTTCAGCGGCAAAGCTGGCGTCACATCAAAGCCCCAGCTTGGCGCTCACAATCTGGTTGACCGCTTTGGGGTTGGCCTTGCCGCCGGTGGCTTTCATCACCTGACCCACGAACCAGCCCGCCAGTTTCGGGTTGGCCTTGGCCTTTTCCACCTGGGCCGGATTATCGGCGATGATCTGATCCACCGCGGCCTCGATGGCACCGGTATCGGTGACCTGTTTCATGCCGCGCTCTTCGACGATTTTCGCCGGATCGCCGCCTTCGGTATAGACGATCTCGAAGAGGTCCTTGGCAATCTTGCCGGAAATGGCGTCGGAGGCGATCAGATCAATGATCCCGCCCAATTGCGTCGGGCTGACCGGGCTTTCGGTGATATCGTGGTCATCCTTCTTGAGGCGCCCAAAGAGTTCATTGATCACCCAGTTTGCGGTCAGCTTGCCATCACGGCCCCCCGCCGCTTCCTCAAAATAGGCCGCGTTGGCCACATCGGCCGTCAAAACATTGGCGTCATATTCACTCAAGCCAAATTCGCCCATGAACCGCGCCTTTTTGGCATCCGGAAGCTCCGGCAGCGAAGCGGCGATGTCATCCACCCAAGCTTGCTCGATCTCCAGCGGCAACAGATCGGGGTCGGGGAAGTAGCGATAATCATGCGCCTCTTCCTTGGACCGCATCGAGCGAGTCTCGTTCTTGTCCGGATCATAGAGCCGCGTTTCCTGAACGATTTCGCCACCCGCTTCCACGATCCCAATCTGACGACGTGCCTCGTAGTCGATCGCGGCCTGAATGAACCGCATCGAGTTCATGTTCTTGATCTCGCACCGCGTGCCGAGATGACCAAAATCACCGGTCTCGCGGTATTTTTCGTACTGACCCGCCTGGCAAATACTAACGTTCACATCCGCCCGCAGATTGCCGTTTTGCATGTTGCCATCACAGGTGCCCAGATAGCGCAGGATCTGGCGCAGCTTGGTGACATAAGCGGCGGCCTCTTCTGGCCCGCGAATATCGGGGCGGCTGACGATTTCCATTAGGGCGACGCCGGTGCGGTTCAGATCGACGAAAGACATGTTTGGATCCATGTCGTGGATGGATTTGCCCGCGTCCTGTTCCATATGAATGCGCTCGACCCGTACCAGACGTGCGATGCCCGGCTCCATATCGACCAGGATTTCGCCTTCACCCACAAGTGGTTCATAAAGCTGGGAAATCTGGTATCCTTGAGGCAGATCAGGGTAGAAGTAATTCTTGCGGTCAAAGGCGGATTTCAGGTTGATCTGCGCCTTGAGGCCAAGCCCCGTGCGCACGGCCTGTTCCACGCAATATTCGTTGATCACCGGCAGCATCCCCGGCATTGCAGCATCCACAAAGGCGACGTTTGAATTGGGTTCGGCCCCAAACCGGGTGGAAGCGCCGGAAAAGAGCTTGGCGTTCGAGGACACCTGCGCGTGAACCTCCATGCCGATCACCAGTTCCCAATCATGTTTTGCCCCCGCGATCACACGCGGTTTGGGGCTTTCATAGGTCAGGTCCAACATAGGGGTGCCTCTTCAATTGCTGCCCGCTGGTTCTAATCCAGCAAAGGGGTACGGGCAAGGGGTTGGAAACGGTGTGTTTTTGCAATTTCCGCCACGGTATGGGTGGTCTTTTAAGTTGAATTGTCGGTATACAGGCTCAACACTAAGCGGAGTCGTAACAAGTGCCTAATATCGTTGGAACAAAGTGGGGTGACCCCACGCTCGGAACACCCGGTGGAACCGTCACATGGAGCGTGGCGGATGGCGGAACGGTCATCTCGGATTTCTTCACAAGACCGGTCGATATTTTTGGAAGGCCTTGGCGGTCCGTCGACGGTGATGACTTCATGAATTTCGACTACGTGTCGGTGATTGCCGATGCGTTCGCGGAATGGTCGAAATACGGCAATATCGAATTCCAGCAGGTGGCCGACAGTGGCTCAAGCGCCGGAAGCTCGGGCAGCGGCGACATCCGCATTTATTTCGCCAAGCTGCCGGGTCAGACATTGGGCGTTGGTGCCTTTCCGAACCCGGACGACTTCATCGGCGGTGATATTCTGCTGGATCAGCGCGGGTTGTACAATTTCGACCGCGCTATTTTCAAAGGGCTGGTGTTGCATGAAATCGGCCACGCTCTGGGGTTGGGGCACGTGTCGGGCGGTTCTGTTTTGACGCCCGTGATCAGCCGGTCGAACCTCACGCGTGACGACCGCGATGGCATTCGCGCGATCTACGGCAATCAGGATGAGGGCGAGCAGACCTATGACGTCTCCGGTGCCTTTGTACAGCTCAAGACCAAGAATGATGATCTCGCGGCCATCGGGAGTGACGGGAATAACAAAATCCGTGGCACCAGCAGCAACGAGACGATGGACGGTGCGGACGGCAATGACATTTTGGTCGGTCGCGGGGGGCAGGACCAATTGCGCGGCGCAGCCGGTGATGACACGCTCAAAGGCGGCGAGGGGGCTGACATTATGAATGGCGGTGCGGATTACGATACCGCTGACTACCGTAATTCCAAGCTTGGCATTGTGCTCGACCTGGAACAGCCCTTTGGTGTGGGTGGCGACGCATTGGGTGACACATTGATTGATATCGAGCGCGTGATTGGCTCGCTGAAAGACGATGTGATTCAAGGAGATAGCACGGACAACCGGTTTGATGGACAGACCGGTCACGATCTTTTGGGGGGCGCGGTGGAGATGACTGGCTGCGTGGCCAAGGTGGACATGACACGCTAAGTGGCGGTACAGGGAACGACACGCTGGAAGGCGGCGGCGGTCGTGATCGGCTGATTGGTGGCGATGACCAGGATTTCCTGCATGGAGGCAGAGGTGACGACGAGTTACAAGGCGACGACGGCAATGACGAGCTACGCGGAGGTTCAGGAAAAGATGAACTGACCGGCTATTCAGGCGACGACATCCTGAATGGTGGAATGAACGCAGATACATTCATTTTCAACGAAAATCACGGCCATGACGTTATTCAAGATTTTAATCCGCACAGCCGGTCTGAAGTGATTGTCCTAAGGGACTTTGAAGCATTTGATGGTCTTGCGGACTTGATCGCTGTCTCGACAGATACGGACGATGGCGCATTGCTAAATACCGGTGCGTCTAGCTCAATATTGTTGAATGGCGTACGTCTCGAGGATTTAAGTGAGCAAGATTTTTCGTTCGCCACGACGACGTTCGGCATCAATATCGAATTCATGCTATGATTGTGTTTTGTTGCCTGCCGAGGTGTTTTTCTGCAGGCAGGCAACATATGACCACCAAAAATAAAGTATAAGTATCAGCGTATTAATTGCTTTAATTTGCTGAAAACAACCTAAAGATGTAGATCTGCAAGACCCTGCATTTTTTGCGTGATCACATTTTGCAAATGGTTAATTTTGCCCTTTTGTTCGCCAGCACAGTGCCCTTATGATCCTCTGAGTTTGCGGTTGGTGAGCGTGGTTTTTGACATGCCCCGGCTGAGAAGGCGCATTTTGATGCGCAGGTAACGAGTTCTGAAGGGTCAGACAGGGGGGTCTGAGATGCCAAATTTTGTTGGCAGAAAATGGGGTTTTTCGGCCTTCGGTTCGCCGAGCGGCACGGTCACCTGGAGTATCGCCGGTGGTGGAGAAAACATCGATCGTTTCCCCGTTGGCGCAGGCAAGTCGATCGCTGGTGAAAGCTTCCTGAATTTTGACTTTGAGCAAGTCATTCGCGACGCGGTTGCGGAATGGTCGCGCTATGGTGAGCTTGACCTGATCCAGATCGAAGATGGCGGCGGCCCGGCCGGGACGGGCAAGAAGGCCGATATCCGGATATTCTTTGGTGATATTCCGGGCTCAACCGTCGGCTACGGGTTTTTCCCCACTTTTGGTCTTTCTGCAGCGGCTGGTGATGTCCTTTTGGACGCGCTCGACCGCTACAATAATGACAGGGATTTCTTCCGGGGTCTGGTCATTCACGAATTGGGCCACTCACTGGGCCTTGATCATGTGGAGGACGATTCAGTCCTGACGCCCATCATTTCGGTCAGCGAATTGCAGCCGGATGACATTGAGGGCATCCAAGGCATTTACGGTGTGCAGGACGGCGCGCCCACGGTCTACGATCTGAAAGGCGCGCGAAAGTTCGAGTATCTTTATGGTCAGGACGGCATGATCGTGAACGGCAACGGTCAGAACAATGTCATCCGTGCGGGCCATTCGCAGGAAACAATCAACGGCGGCAACGGCGCCGACATGCTCTATGGCCGCGGCGGTGCAGACCTGATCAATGGCGAAAACGGCCAGGATTTCCTGATCGGCGGCGCGGGGGCCGATACGCTCGATGGTGGAGACGGTCTCGACACGGTCGATTACCGGGAGGCTTTTGCCGGGGTTGGGGTGGACATGCTCAACCCGAATGTCGGTGGCTTTGGCGATGGCCGCGGCGATACGTTGATCAGCATTGAAAAGGTCGTGGGCTCCACGTGGGACGATAATATTGCCGGCGATAACGCCGAAAACCGCCTGATAGGAGATGATGGCGACGACAATCTATCGGGTCGCGGCGCCAATGACGTGCTAAAGGGCAAGGACGGTGACGATACCCTGAATGGCGGCGATGATGACGATCAGCTTTTCGGCAATGGCGGCAACGATCTTTTGCGCGGCGATGCCGGTGTGGACGTGGTGCGTGGCGGCCGGGGGGATGACACGCTGGAAGGCGGTGACGGCGCCGACAAGCTGCGTGGCGGATCGGACCGCGACGAAATTCAGGGCGGCGGCGGTGATGACAACCTTGGTGGGGGCACTCAGCCCGATGTTTTCATCTTTGCGGACGGCCATGGACATGACAGGGTTGTCGACTTCAATCCCTTTAACGTCGAAGAACAGATTGATCTGAGCGGCGTCAGCACGCTCAATGATTTTGAAGATGTGCGGGCGGCCTCCAAGAACACGCTCTTCGGGGTCAAGATCGATACTGGCGCAGACAGTTCAGTCCTGTTGGTCAATGTTCGGCTAGGCATGCTGGATGCGGATGAATTTCTCTTCTGATCTGTGCCAACGGCCCTCGCAAACAGGACTGATGGGCGGATCACGCGAATCGATACTCTGGTAAAGCGAGTGGCCTCCCAATTGGGTTAACGCTTAAGGCGAACAGGTCCAGAATCACCGCGTCAAAATCCGTTGAATCCGAAAAATTTCCGAATGGGCAAATTACCGCCAACGCAAGAGATTTCTCATCGAATGTGGCGCCGGTGGGACGTAACCAGCATATTTCCGCCTTTTTTCGCACATACATGGTTAACGGCTGGCGGAATCCCGCGAGTATAGAGGGGGGCGATGGGAACATTGTTGAGTGTCTTCATGGGAAATGGTTTGGGTTTCCGTGGGATGAACGACAATAAGCATTGAGGTGTCTGAATTGGCAAATGTAGTGGGAACGAAGTGGGGATCGAGCAAACTTGGTACCCCAGGGGGAACAGTGACGTGGAGTTTGGCAGGCGCGGGATTGGATATTTCGCGCTTTAACACGTCCACTAAGAAGTCTACCACAGGGGATACTTTTCTGGATTACGACTTCGCCGAAGTGATTGCGGGCGCATTCGCGGAATGGTCCAAATACGGTGATATCGAATTCAAGCAAGTCGCAGATCGGGGCGGCGCGGCCGGAACCGGCAAAAACGCAGATATCCGCATCTTTTTTGGTGAAATTCCGGGAGGCACAGCCGGCTTCGCATTTTACCCTTCAGCTTTCGGCTCAGCTATCGCGGGAGATATCCTGCTCGACACGATAAACCAGTTCAACAACGACCCTGCACTCTTTGAAGCGGTTGTCTTGCACGAGATTGGTCATTCGCTCGGTCTGGGTCACACCACCGGCAATTCCATCATGACACCGAACGTCAGGAAAATCGGCCTGCAGGCGGATGACATCAACGGAATTCAACAGATTTACGGCGTCCAAGATGGTGCACCACAGAATGATGGTAGCGCCGGTGATGACGTGCCACCACCTCCTCCGCCAGCGGAAGAGGATGATCACGACCATGACCACGATCATGATGATCACAGCCATTCGCCAGACGAGCCGCATGATGATGGACCACATCCGGAGGATCAGCGTCTTGTTGGCACCGGCGGTTCAGACAAAATCTCCGGTCGCGACGGCGAAGATACGATTATTGGTCGTGGCGGTGCGGATCGACTGCTTGGCGGCGACGATGATGATGAAATCTACGGCGGCAACGGCCTCGATCGTCTGGAAGGTAATTCTGGCAACGACAAACTCTACGGCCAGGGCGACCGCGACATCATGCTCGGCGGCAACGGTAACGACTACCTCGACGGTGGCCGCGGCAATGACAAGATCAAAGGCGGTTCTGGCGAAGACACGTTGAACGGCGGGTCGGACAATGACTGGCTGCAGGGCGGTAACAACTCTGATACCTTCGTGTTCACCAATAAACATGGCCGTGACACGATCGCAGATTTCAACGCGCGTAACAACGCAGAGAAAATCGATCTGAGCGGCGTGACCGGCTTCGACAGCTTCCGCGATGTACGCGATGCGGCCAAGCAGAAGAGCGGCAATGTCCTGATCGAAACATCGGACGACAGCTCGATCCTTTTGCAGCGGGTGAACCTCAGCGATCTGGATGCGGGCGACTTCATCTTCTGATCGACGCAACATCGGCTAACACATATGCGCGCGCATCTACCAAGATGCGCGCGTTTTTTTGTGGATTGTCACCTCAGGCGGTCACCAAAGATGCACTGGTGCGACGCAGGCGGCTCAGCGTCACCAGATGGAACGCCAGGAACAGCGGCACGAAAAACCCCGGAAACATGGCAAGCGGGTGCAGGTTGATGATGTTGGGCATGTCCGGTGAGAAGAGGTGCAAAAACCCCTCTGACGTGGTGATCCCGACCAGAACCGCGACCAGAAAATCCAACATGCCGATCACTGTGGCCTGAATAACCTTGCGCCGCGCATTGGCGGCACCCCGTCGCACGGCGACCCACGCCTGATACCCGGCAATACCCGCCCAGATATCGCCAAGACCTGCCAGCAGTGCAAACTGCCACGGGATGACGCCCATGACCCACCCGATCAGGAAAAGCGCCCCCATGACGCGCGGGATCTGAAACGCGCTCAGCAGGCCAATATCGACATGGTCACTGACCCGCCGTCCGGTATGCGTCAACCGCGCCAAAGCCCACAGGATAAATGCGCCGATAAAGAGAAACCCAAGCACGGTAGGAGGTTCGGCTAAGGTATCGGGAACATTGAAGAAGTTGAATTCCGACAGGGCCATGGCAAGCGCGAACCAAAGGCCAAAAACCGCTGATGGAACCAGAATAGCGCGCCGTAGAGCTGGTCCTGTCAGCCCGGCCTCATGGGCGCCGATGGTTACAATTGAGACTGTGAACACCGGCAACAAAACAGCGAAAAAGTGAACATACCCGAGAAAGAAAACGTCTAGCATTTTGAGCTCCTAGTAAGGTACGTTTTACGTAGTAACTACGTAAATAGGAGTCAATTCACATTTTGAATTTAGATCTTATATTGCAATTCATGACCAAGCATGGCCGAGAAAACTGCCCCATTGTGCGGGCAACAAACGTAATGGGCGACCAATGGTCGTTTCTGATCCTGCGCGAATTCTTTTTGGAAGGGTCCCGGCGGTTTCAGGACCTTCAGGACGTGCTCGAGGTGTCGCCCAATACACTGTCAGGCCGTTTGAAGCGGCTGGAAGCGTCGGGCATATTGGTGCGCCATCAATATTCGACCAACCCACCGCGATCTGAATACAAGCTGACGGAAAAGGGTCAGGCCTTGGCACCGGTGATGAGTGCATTGCGCAGTTGGGGCACAAAACACACCCCCGATCTTGACTGAAATCTTGACAGACTGGTGGCGTTACAGCGCAGGCAGCCGGTACATGCCCGCCGATGAGAACGCGATGGAATTCCCGCTGGCAATGTCATCCGCAAAACGTTCAGCGATCACCCGCAACGCTGTTTGACGCCCCTTGGCCACCAAAGCACGTCGGGAGGGCAGGGGTGGCGTCAAACCCGGACTGAGCAAGGTCTGAGACCAGATCAGGGGATGCAATTCCTGAAGGTGGCAGGTCAGGATCCAGTCCAAGAACTCATGTAGTTTCTTGCGCGACGCTTCGGCCGGAGCGGACCTGCGTGGTTCTTTTGTATCTGGCCCCATGGTGATTGCACAAAACGCCGCCAGAAGATTGGTCAGGTGCTGTTCCTTGCGCGCGTTGAGGATGTCTTTCATCCCCTCGATAAAGAAATCGCAATCAAGGTGGTCCAGCGCCAACCGGTCCAGTGCCAGAGCGTCGAAATACACCCATGAATATGCGCCAGCGCCCCAAATCTCGCCAGTGCGTGCGGCGGTGCGCCGGGCCTCCAGCTCCAGTTTCTTGTAGTCACCGTAATAGGCGGGCAGCAAATGTTGACCGAGGGCCCGCATGTGACGCGGGCTGTCAGGGTCAAGGTCGATCAGTGTTTCATAGTCATCGGCCACGCGGTTGCCGGGCTGGCGCCGCGATGCCAGAAGCGCGCATTGCGCTGCCGCAAGGGATGGGGCATCCAGATCGACCCCGTCAAACGGTCCCAGAATGTCATCGGCGCGTTTGAAATGTTCCTTGAACCGCAAGGTGTGCGTGTCGCTGCCCCCTTCGGGCGTCGTGTTGCGCCATGCCCATCCGATATCGATATGCGCAAGCGCGGTCACAAGAGCACAAGCATAATCGCCGTAATGCTCCGCCAGCATTTCTTCCAGCGCATTGATCCCGTCGGGGCTGGGTTCGGCTTCGTCGTAGAGCGCATCTTCTGCCACGGCAACGACATCGCTGCGCGCGCCAAAGGCCAGGAGCATCGCCGCGGATTCGCCTCCGGGTGTGCTCAGGCGGCAATCTTCGGCATATCGGATCAGGCGCGACAGCTCTTTCCAATTCTCCTGCCGGGCCAGCTTCTGACCATTGTCTTGATGCGCCGCCCGGGCCATCTCCTCATCGGTGACGGGCAGGGAGGGCAAAATGATGTGTTTGGTCAGCACATCCATGTCGACATCCGGCTTGCGGCGGATCACGGAAGGAACCGCGCGCTCTGGCAGAGCCGTCTTCAGCGTCTTGAAGACAGAACCTGCCAAGGATTTGCCGGTTTCAAAAGGGGTCGTCATTGCGGCTCCAACATGTGTTTCGCCTGTAGAATGACGATTTTTGTGGGCCAAAACATGTCCGGCCTTGGGAGAAGGCAGGGAAAAATACAGGCCGCGCAGGGGCGTTGCCAAGGGGAGGCAAACCGGTCAGAATGCCCTGATGAAACGCGCTGCCGCCCTTGTTTTACTGGCCCTGATGCCAGGATTCGCCATGTCTGCA
Source organism: Roseovarius sp. JB2-10 (assembly GCF_055693585.1). Classification (NCBI taxonomy): domain Bacteria; kingdom Pseudomonadati; phylum Pseudomonadota; class Alphaproteobacteria; order Rhodobacterales; family Roseobacteraceae; genus Roseovarius; species Roseovarius sp. JB2-10. The sequence continues at coordinate 2,477,555 of NZ_CM146337.1, forward strand.
GAGACTGAAACACGCGACTTTGCCATGGCAAAGCCCAAACCGCCCGCGCGGGAGGGCAATTTACCGCGCACACGGTGGGAAAACCGCCCCGAGGCACAATTGTGGACCCGGGCGGCCTTGTCCGCCCTCAAAGAGCATGGGGCGCGACTGCCGCAAACCGTTCCGCGCGACATCGAAACCTGGTGTCCGGCCTATACCAGTGCGGACGAAGCGCAACGCCGCGCATTCTGGGTTGGGCTGCTCTCGACGCTGGCAAAACACGAAAGCACCTATAAGCCACGCGCCGTGGGCGGGGGCGGCAAATGGTTTGGCCTGTTGCAAATTTCGCCCGGGACCGCGCGTGGCTATAAGTGCCGGGCGCGCTCTGGCGCTGCGCTGAAGGACGGCGCGGCAAACCTTTCCTGCGCGATCCGGATCATGACCGTGACGGTGCCGCGCGATGGCGTTGTGTCACAAGGCATGCGCGGTGTGGCCGCCGATTGGGGGCCGTTCCACAGCCGCGCCAAACGAAACGACATGATCCAGTGGACCCGGAACCAAACCTATTGCAAACCGATGAACGCGGTCCGGCCCAAAACGCGCCCAATCGAAGTGGCCAGCGTCGATCTGAACTGATCCCGCCCTTTAGGCCGACAGGATGCGGCTGACCATTTCGGTTGTGTCGCGGCTCAGATCAGGCGTTGCCAAAATACGCTCCAACTGGACCTTGATTAGCGCCTGCCGATCCTTGTCATACCGCCGCCATGTCTCAAACGCTGTGGACATGCGCGCCGTAGTCTGCGGGTTCAGCGGGTCAAGCTTGATCAGCCAATCCGCCAACACGGTATATCCCTTGCCGCTTTTGTGATGAAAGCCAGCGGCGGAGGCACTCAACCCGCCAAGTGTGGACCGGAAGCGGTTTGGATTTTTCATCGTGAAATCAGGGTGTTCCGTTAGTCCTGCCGCGGTATCAGCCGTTTCGGCGGGATCAGCATGAATGATCTGCAACACGAACCATTTGTCGATCACCAGCCGGTCATGTTGCCATTGTGCGTAAAACGCATCGGTCGCCTCCGCGCCGTTTCCGGCCTGCAACAAACACGACCAGGCGGCCAGTTGCTGGGTCATATTGGTGGCGCTGTCATACTGGCGCTTGGCCTGTGCGCCGCCGTCCAGACGGGTGATCATCGACAGGGCGGCATTGGCCAGCGCCCGGGCGCCGGATTGCTCTGCGTTGGGCTGGTAGGGCGCGCTGATCTGGTATTGCGCGTATAGGCGCGGGGCCAAATCCTGCAGGGCCTGTGCCTTGGCCTGCCGCAGGGTTTCCTGCGCATCCCAAATGGCCTGCGGGTCGGGTGTGTGGCCACGGTCATACAGGGTTTGTGCCAAATCGTCCTGACTGGGCAACCCCAGTGCAAGCGCGCGAAATGCGGGATCAAGCGCATCATCGCGCGCCATGGTTTCTACCGCATCCAGATAGCCGGCATCAGGTGCGGCACCATTGCAGATCATGTCAATCAAGCCCTCGCGGGCGAGGCTCAACCCGGCCTCCCATTTGTTGAACGGATCGGTGTCATGGGCCAACAGGAATGCGCGCTCGGCGTTGGTGACCTCGCGCTCGAGGATCACAGGGGCAGAAAAGGCACGTAGGATCGATGGTGTTGGGCGTGCGTCCAGACCTGAGAAAGAGAAACTCTGCTGCGCTTGGGTCATTTCCAACACGGTGGTTTGCTGTACCTCAGCCCCGTTTGGATCGAGCAGACCCACGGCAATCGGGAGTACCCTGGGGTCTTTGGTGTCCTGTCCGGGCGTTGGTGGTGTTTTTTGTTCAAAATGAAGGGTGTAAGTGCCATCCTTGAAGTCATCTGTGACGCTCAGCCGTGGTGTTCCGGCCTGTTCATACCAGCGTTTGAATTGCGTCAGATCGCGGCCGGTGGCGTCTTCGAAGACCTGTAACCAATCTTCAATGGTTGCCGCATCTCCATCGTGGCGCTCAAAGTAGAGGTCGAGCGCCTTGTAGTAGGCCGTATCCCCCACAAGTGTTTTGAGCATGCCGATGAGTTCCGCGCCTTTTTCGTAGATCGTTGCGGTGTAAAAGTTGTTGATTTCGACAAAACTGTCCGGGCGAACGGGATGCGCCAGCGGGCCATTGTCTTCGCGAAACTGACGGGCCCTGAGCGCAATCACGTCTGAGATACGCTTGACAGGTTCGGACCGCAGATCTGACGTGAATTGTGCGTCACGAAACACGGTCAGACCCTCTTTCAGGCACAGCTGGAACCAATCGCGACAGGTGATGCGATTGCCCGTCCAGTTGTGGAAATATTCATGGGCGATAATCGCCTCAATCCGTTCGAAATTCATGTCGGTCGAGGTTTCTTCGCTGGCCAACACCGCGGAAGAGTTGAATATATTCAACCCTTTATTCTCCATCGCCCCCATGTTGAAGTCATCGACCGCGACGATGTTGAAAATATCCAGATCATATTCGCGGCCATAGGTATTTTCGTCCCAAGTCATGCTGTCCTTGAGCGCTTGCATGCCAAAGGCACATTTGTGTTCATCCCCGGGGCGCACCCAGATGTTCAATTCGACATCGCGGCCGGATTTGGTGGTGAACCGGTCGGGATGGTTGATCAGATCGCCCGCCACAAGCGCAAAGAGATAGGCCGGTTTGGGCCAGGGATCATGCCATTCGGCGAAACCGTCGCCCGCGTCACCGGGATTGCCGTTGGACAGCAGGATCGGCTCCTTTCCCTCGATGCGCACGTCAAAACGGGCCATGACGTCCGGACGATCAGGGTAATAGGTGATTTTGCGAAACCCTTCCGCCTCGCATTGGGTGCAATACATGCCGTTCGACATATATAGGCCTTCCAGCGCGGTGTTGGTCTGGGGTGAAATCTGAACCTCAGCCTCCCACAGGAACGGCGCATCGGGGACGTCACAGGTCAATCCGCCATCCACGTGTTGCGGGGTCACCGGAGCACCGTCGATCTTGGCATTGATCAGCGTAAGCTCTTCACCATGCAGGAAAAACCGATGATCCGTCGCATCCGGATTGGGCCGGAATTTGATGCGTGAGATGACCCGCGTTTCGGTTGGATGCAGGCGAAATGTCAACGTGACGCCATCAATCAGATAACCAAACGGAGTGTAGTCCTTGAGATAGATCGTTTGAGGGGCGGCATCACGCATGGGCGGGCTCTCCTGTCATCGGGGTTTTGACAGGTGTAGCGCACTGACACGTGGCTGCAAGTAATGTGCTGGTGTGGACGACGACATCCTGCCCTGTCCGGGATGCTTGTGGCCAGAACAGGGGTGCGTTTTGGCACCAAATGCCGCCGCCCACGGCTGGAGAACCTAAGATCCTGCCGTTACCATAAGGTGCATGAGCGCGCGAAACACTGTGCGGGGATTGGTGTTTTATTATCAATTTGATGCATATACTAAAGTCTCAGAGACACTGTTCAGGGGAATAACATGACGCGTCCGGTCATTGGTATTGTTGGCAACCGGTATGAAATCGAAGAACGGTATCTGGTCCATGCCTCCGGGCGGATCAATGTGACCGCGATTTCCGAGGTCGCGACATGTTTGCCTTTGATCATACCGTCGGACCCGGAAGTTGCGGACATCAATGACCTGCTGGACGTGTGCGACGGGTTTTTGTTGACTGGCGGTCGCCCCAATGTCCACCCGGAGGAATATGGCCACGCAGAAACCGATGCGCATGGCGCCTTTGACCGGGAACGCGATGCGCTCAGCCTGCCACTGGTGCGGGCCTGCGTTGAGCGGGGGCAACCCATATTGGGTGTTTGCCGCGGGTTTCAGGAGGTCAATGTGGCGATGGGGGGCACATTGCACCCCGAAATTCGGGATCTGCCCGGCCGCGACAATCACCGGATGCCACCCGATGGCACGCTGGAGGAGCAATTTGCGTTGCGCCACGTGGTGACCTTCCGCGAGGGTGGCCCGTTTCACCGGTTGATGGGCGCCACCGAAGTGATGACCAACACGCTGCATGGTCAGGGCATAGAAGAGGCCGGACCACGGATTGTGATCGATGGTCACGCGCCAGACGGCACGCCCGAAGCGATTTATGTGGAAGGCGCATCGGGGTTTGCCCTGTCCGTGCAGTGGCACCCGGAATGGAATGCCGCACATGACCCGGTCAGCCGCCCGCTCTTTTCCGCCTTTGGCGATGCGGCGCGCGCGTGGCAATCCGGACGCCGTTCACCCGCCTTAAAAACGGCCTGAGGCCGGCATTACCCCGATATCGACGGTCGCTCTGGCGCCAAAAGGCGCGCTTCGTGGGCCTTGAGGCAGGTCCGCGCCGTACCGCCATAGGCGCCGATATTGCTGCGAAGTTCCGGGAAAATCGCGAACATCTCATCGCGTGATTGATCTGAAATGGCCGAAATCCCGATGTCACCTGCGTGAAAACTCTCGGTGGCCGTGCCGTTTGCGTATATCACCTCATGCTGATCAAACATCAGATGCAGATAGGTCACTGAAGGGCATTCGATCTGGCATATGTTCAGGTCATTCACCAAATGCTTGGCGGTCACCAGAACTTCGGACGTGCCAAAGAGCAATTCCGCCCGGTACCCCGAGAACAAAAACCGGTGCTGGGGCGAAACCAGCAAGGGCTGGGTGATGCCTTCCAACGCACCGGCCTCAAGCCGGACGGGTGCAAAGCGCTGCAGGCCCGGCACCGCCCGATTGCCCAACCAGCGTATAGGCTGTGGTCCGTTATCGCGTGTGATCACCAGATCACCGGCGCGCAGTGTTTCAATGGCGCGCTCCCCGTGGGGTGTCAAAATCATCGCGCCTGGCGTGAAACAGATGATGTTCTCGATCTCGCTGAACGTCACCAGAGTGCCATCGGCCATGGTGAAACTGCCCGACAGGCCGCCCGCGTCATCATCTGTGTTGGTAAAGGTTATGTCGGCTTGCGAAATGTCAGAGGTCAGGCGCAGCGTGTCACCGTCGGTTTCATCGCCTTCGCCACCAATGATCGTGATGCTGTCGTTGCCAGCCTCTGACAGATCGGTCAGCGTGAAGAAATCATCGCCGTCGCCGCCTTCTGCCGTATCGCCCTGGGCCACGTTAAACGCGTCGTCACCGGCCCCGCCGACCATGCTGTCGGACCCGGTGCCACCGGTCAGGCTGTCATCACCGGCACCGCCGTCCAGCGTGTCATCGCCGCTGTCGCCGCCAAGCGTATCATCGCCGCCTTCACCGAAAATCTGGTCAGCACCGTCGCCGCCATCAATGACGTCATTGCCGTCTTCGGGGGGCACCGCGTCGAAATGGATATCCGTTACGTTGATCCCATGGGTGCCGTTTTGGCCGTTGGAATAGACGATTTCGATCTGCGACACCGGACCCGCGATTTCGACAAGGACCGAGCCGTTGGCGTCATCGGGATCATCCAGCGCGCCACCAGCCGTGATTGTGTTGCCCAAGACCGTATCATCACCTTCGGCCGTCAGAACCACCGTGACGGGATCACCATTTGCGTCAAACGCGTTGATGGTCACCGTATCCGTGTGGTTGCCGGCGAAACTGTCGATGTCGTTGATCCGGAAGCTGACATTCTCGACTTCATCGGAATAGGTGCTGTTGGGGGCGGCGGCAAAATCGATTGTTGTGGTCGACGTTGCGGCATCCCCGTCTCCAAACAGAGCAAGCGAGGAGGTGGTGTTGAACGGCTCACCGGTATCTTCGTATTGGGTATCGGAGCTTTCGATGGTGAATGTGGCCGAGTTGTTGCCATCGTTGCTAAAGCCGACTGTCACCTCGATTTCGCCGGTGATCTGGGTGATCCCGGTCGAGACGTCATCTTCGTCGTTGTCAGCGGCTTCCCAGTTCAGGAACTCCGAGGATGTGGTCGGCGTACCATTATTGTCGCCATGCAGAACATCCGCACCGCCACCGCCGGAAATCGTATCATCCCCACCACCGCCTTCGACAGTGTCACTGCCCGCGCCGGTGGTGACGTTGTCATTGCCATCTCCGGCCTGAACGCTGTCATTATTGGTCGTGTCGTTGACCGCGTCATTATCCTGATCGCGGTAGCTGTTGTTGATCGTGTCATCGCCCGACGTGCCGGTGACAACCGTATCGGTGCCGACATAGTTCGAAATATTGAAGCCCGGATCGTCGATGGCCACGTTGGGGTTGCTGTCAAAGGCCACCACCTCATAGCTGCGCCCGGGGATGAGGGGGCGTTCGGAAATCGTATAGAAACCGGCGGCAGACCCGTTTTCGACCTGAAACTGCGAAACGTCGAATTCTTCGCCGGTCACCGTATCGCGGATTGTCCAGCTTTGTTCGGCATCGACGTTGGAACCTAGGGACGTATTGCCACCGATGGTGACATTCGCGGTCGCTGTTTCCGCGCCGTTATTGTCGTCGTCGAGCGTGTAGCCCTGGAAATTGGCCTCATTGTCGGTGACGGTGGCCGTGCCCTCCTGATCGGCGGGGCCGGTCCAGCTGAAGGTTGACCCGATCGTCGTCGTGAAGATCGTTGTTGGATCAACATCGTAAATACCAACGGTATATGTGGGCATTAAACGCCCTCCTGTCTTGCAAAGCTAGGATTTGCACCTGTTCATTCGCGCCCGTTTTGGGCTTGGGTGACGGAAATCACCGCTCGTTCTCGACGCGTAGTTTAGGAGGGCGCTGCGGCGCAATTGCGTATGGATTTGGGTAAATTTTCGGCCAAATCTGTTCTAATTGCGGTTTTTCAATCGAAGAGTGTAGCGTTGAATACTGCGCGCAATCTGGAGGGGGTGTTTGTAGCTGAAGCAGCAGGCAGGCGCGGTTTTTGCTATGAAGTTCAATCCGCAAGCAGCTTGAATCATTCAGCTTTTTTCAGGAATGCCCAATTCTGTGCGTTTCTTCTTGCTCAGATTTGCCGCCGCCAGATGATAGGATGCGATCAGATGATCGCGCAGTTCGTCGTCCGACAGACCGGGCAGATCATAGACCTGTAGCCATTTGAGCCCGCGAGAGGCCAGATAAGGCGCTGGCCGGATGCCCGGCTGGTCGCTCAGCACCTCGAAAGCAATGTCGGAGGCTTTGAACGTGAAGGCGTCGCGCCCGTCATTCCATCCGCAAACGGCAAACACCTTGGTGCCGACCTTCCAGACATCCGCATTTCCCCATTGCACCACGTGATTGGTTGCCGTCAGGCCGCCGCAGAAGGCATTGAATTCGTCGCGGGTCATGTCAAAATTTTCCGCCTGCAATTTCAATGGTTTGCCCGTTGATGCTGTCAGACCCTGAACCGCAGAGCCAGAGCACGGCTTGTGCCACCTCATCGGGGTGGATCAGCCGCTTGTGTTTGTTGGCATTGACCATCATCGAGCGGGCCTCGTCTTCACTCACGCCGGCGCGTTCCTGAATGGCGGCCGTGTTCCGGGTCACAATGTCGGTGTCTACATAGGCGGGGCAGACGGCATTGAATGTGTAGGGCGTGCCCAGATAGTCCTCGCTGAGGGCACGGATAAGGCCCACCATCCCATGTTTGGACGCGGTATAGGCCGCGGCCCCGCGCAACCCCTTGAGCCCGGCGATGGACGATATGGCAATCATGCGACCCCACTGCGTATCGCGCATCGATGTCAGGCTCTCGCGAATGGTGAAAAACGCGCCGTCCAGATTGGTGGCCATGGTGCGTCGCCAAAACGCGGCATCTGTTTTGTGCACGGCGCGGCCTTCGGCAATACCCGCATTTGCAATGCATATCTGAACAGGTCCGCGTTGGCGCACCGCCTCGGCGATTGTCTGGCACAGCTGGGCTTCGTCGGTCACGTCCATCACGGCGGCATGCATGCCGGGGCCCGCGACCTTCTCCAGCACCTCGGCGCGCCGACCGGTGATCGTCACCTCGGCACCCTCGGCGGCCAGCGCCCGGGCGATGGCAAGGCCGATCCCCGTACCACCCCCTGTGACCAATGCGTGTTTGCCTGATAGAGACATGGGGCGCAGCCTAGCAAAACGTCGGGCTGTGACAAGTCGCGCGCTTTTGTCTGCGGACAGATCGGGGTAGGGGGCACCCATGTTCAAATGGATTGACATACCACCCATATGGCTGGGGTTTTTTGCAGCATTGGCCTGGGCTCAGGCGGCTTACACCCCGATGGGGCTGACGTTTGGCGGCACATGGGCCGGGTTCGCAGGCGGGCTTCTGGTGGGGGGCGGTCTGGTGCTGATGGCACTGTCCTTTGCAGAGTTTCGTCGCCACAAGACCACCGTTATCCCGCATATGGAGGCCGCACGTCTCATCACCAGTGGTATCTTTTCGCGCACGCGCAACCCGATCTATCTGGGCGATGCGTTGATCCTGGCGGGCCTGATTCTCCGGTGGGATGCGGTTTTATCGCTGCCTTTGGTGCCTATTTTCATCTGGGTGATTGAAAAAAGGTTCATTATCGCAGAAGAAGATCGCTTGCGGCGCAAGTTTCGGGCGGATTTCGCCCGGTATTGCGAAAAAACGCGTCGATGGGTCTGACGGAGATGGGACAAAGTGACCATCCTACCTTGGGTGGCCTTGTGAAATAACGACGTTTGACGTTAAGAGAGCGACGACCGATCAGGGCGGTCGGGCAAGCGGAATTGCCAGAAGAGGAAACGGTACAGTGAAGATAGGGACACCTAAAGAGGTCATCGAGGGCGAAAACCGAGTCGCAATGACGCCGGATTCAGCCACTCAGTTGCAAAAACTGGGTCATGACTGTGTGATCGAAGCCGGAGCCGGTGCATCGGCTGGTTTTTCAGACAAACAATACAAAGAAGCCGGTGTGGAGGTTGTCAAAACCGCCGCCGCTCTTTGGAAAGCAGCCGATGTGGTGGCGAAAGTGCGCCCGCCCACGGAAGCGGAAATGAAACGGTTGAGCGACGGTCAGACGCTGATCTCGTTCTTTAATCCGGGCGGCAACGAAGCCCAGATGAAGTCAGCCGCCAAGAAGGGCGCAACCGTAGTGGCCATGGAAATGGTCCCGCGGATCAGCCGCGCGCAGAAGATGGACGCGCTGAGCTCGATGGCCAATATCGCGGGCTACCGCGCGGTGATTGAGGCGGGTAACAACTTTGGCCGCTTCTTCACCGGTCAGATCACGGCGGCGGGCAAGGTGCCCCCGGCCAAGGTTCTTGTCGTTGGTGCCGGTGTGGCCGGTTTGGCCGCGATTGGGACCTCAACCAGCCTGGGTGCGATCACCTACGCTTTTGACGTGCGGCCAGAAGTGGCCGAACAGGTGGAATCCATGGGCGCTGAATTCGTCTATCTGGATTTCGAGGAAGAACAGACCGATGGCGCGGCCACAGGTGGGTATGCGGCGGTCTCCTCACCAGAGTTCCGCGAAGCACAGCTGGCCAAGTTCCGCGAACTGGCGCCCGAGGTCGACATCGTGATCACGACGGCGCTCATCCCCAACCGCGAAGCCCCCGAGCTCTGGACCGAAGACATGGTCAAATCCATGAAGGCCGGTTCGGTCATAGTGGATCTCGCGGCGGAAAAGGGCGGCAACTGTAAGCTTACAGTGATGGACGAAAAGATCGTGACAGATAATGGCGTGACGATCATCGGCTATACCGACTTCCCGAGCCGGATGGCGGCACAATCGTCGAGCCTTTATGCCACCAATATCCGCCACATGATGACGGATCTGACGCCGGAAAAAGACGGCGTGATCGTGCATGACATGGAAGATGACGTGATCCGCGGGGCCACGGTGACCCACGCCAAGGAGGTCACCTTCCCGCCGCCCCCACCCAAGGTGCAGGCAATTGCGGCTCAGCCCAAGAAGGAGGAGCCCAGAGAACTGACACCTGAAGAAAAACGCGCCGCTGAAATGGACGCGTTCAAACAGCAGACCAAAACCCAAGTGGGCCTCCTGGCAATCGGTGGCGCGTTGGTATTGGGGATTGGTGCAATCCCCGGAATGCCCGCAAGTTTCATGCAGCATTTCATCGTGTTTGTCCTGTCGGTCTTCATCGGCTTCCAGGTCATCTGGAACGTGGCTCACAGCCTGCACACCCCGCTCATGGCGGTGACAAACGCGATCTCCTCGATCATCATTCTGGGCGCGCTGATCCAAATTGGATCGTCCGGCGTGCTGGTCACCTTGCTGGCTGCCTTGGCGGTCTTCATGGCATCGGTGAACATCTTTGGCGGGTTCCTCGTGACCCGGCGGATGCTCGCCATGTTCCAAAAGTCTTAAGGTAGGGGATTACGCAAATGGAAAACGCATTCACGATTGCGGCCTATGTGGTCGCGGCGATCCTCTTCATCCTCTCACTCGGAGGATTGTCAGGACAAGAAAGCGCGAAACGCGCTGTGTGGTATGGCATTGCCGGTATGGCGCTTGCGGTTGTAGCCACGTTGTTTGGCCCCGGTTCGGGCCTGTGGTTTGTCTCGCTCGTCATGATCGCGGGTGGCGCGGCCGTTGGATACCAACTGGCCACGCGTGTTCAGATGACACAGATGCCGGAACTGGTGGCGATCATGCACTCGCTGGTCGGCCTAGCGGCGGTCTTTGTGGGCTTCAACGCTGACTTTACCATCACCGCCGTTGAAGCAGCCAAAGCGGCAGGTGACACGATCGAGGGCACTTTTGCTCAGCTTGTGGCCAAGAAAGAACCCATTGAAATCACCATCCTGCAGATCGAACTGGTCCTGGGTGTCTGGATCGGTGCGGTGACCTTCACCGGCTCCGTGATTGCCTATGGCAAGCTTGCGGGCAAGGTGGACAGCGCAGCCAAGCAATTGCCGGGCGGTCATATCCTTAACGCATCCGCGGCGGGTCTGTCGCTGATTTTTGCGATCTGGTATTTCCAGGGCGGCGGCTTCATTACGCTCTTCGTGCTGACCCTGCTGGCGCTCTTCATCGGGTATCACCTGATCATGGGCATCGGTGGCGCGGACATGCCCGTGGTTGTCTCGATGCTCAACAGCTATTCCGGCTGGGCGGCGGCGGCCATTGGCTTCAGCCTCGGCAATGACCTTCTGATCGTTGTGGGTGCACTTGTGGGGTCGTCCGGTGCGATCCTGAGCTACATCATGTGCAAAGCCATGAACCGCTCCTTTGTCAGCGTGATCCTGGGCGGCTTTGGCGGCGCTGCGGGTGAGCAGATGGCCGTTGAAGGTGAGCAGGTCGCGATCGACGCCGATGGCGTTGCCACGGCGCTCAACGAGGCCGACAGCATCATCATCATCCCGGGCTACGGTATGGCGGTGGCACAGGCGCAACAGGCGGTCAGCGAGTTGACCAACAAGCTGCGCGCCAAGGGCAAAAACGTGCGCTTTGCGATCCACCCGGTCGCCGGGCGTCTGCCGGGACACATGAACGTGCTGCTGGCCGAAGCCAAAGTTCCCTATGACATCGTGCTGGAAATGGACGAGATCAACGAGGACTTTCCGGAGACGGACGTGGCCATCGTGATTGGGTCGAATGACATCGTGAACCCTGCCGCGCAGGATGATCCCAACAGCCCCATCGCCGGTATGCCGGTGTTGGAATGCTGGAAGGCGAAACAGGTGTTTGTCTCGAAGCGCGGGCAGGGGACCGGGTATTCCGGCATCGAAAACCCGCTGTTTTACAAAGAAAACACCCGGATGTTCTACGGCGATGCCAAAGACAGTGTCAGCTCGCTGTTGTCCAAGATCGACTGACGCATTCGACATGCAAACCGGTCGCCAGTGTTTCAGTGGCATCGACCTGTTTGGAGAATACCACGGAAAAGGGCCTGCACCGCGCGGGCCCTTTTTCGTTTCTCCGGGCGCGGGTGTGCCCCGCGCCCGACATCCGTACCCGACACCTGTGGACAGGCGCAAAAGGCCGAAACCCAAACGCGATGCGCGGCAAATCTGGCGGCTCTGCCTATTTTGGCAGCATGTCGGTGGCCTGTATACGGTAGTATTCACTTAACCTATTGTGGATAAAGGAAAAAATAGGTTTCAATGCGTAGGGTGTGCCGCTATGGTGCCCCGATTCCCAGGAGAGCTGCAATGCCCCCGATCCAAGACCACCCGCTGCGCTATGCGCTGGCCAATGAATTGCATGCGCGCCCGTTCCCGTCGGTGGGCCTGCCGGCGCGGGCGGTGTATCTCGCCATCAAACGCCCGACTGACGCGGCCAAGCGTGACCGTGCGGCGGATCGGGACCATCTGCTGGAACTCCTGGACCGGCACGGCGCGCCGCATCCGCAACCCGAGGCGACGCATTACTTCGGGCAGGTCGGTCAATTCATGCTGAAATGGGAAAGCCACACGGAGTTTGTGACCTACACGGCACTGATCGACGGGATCAGCGAGCGGCCATTCGATCCCGCCGATTTTGAGGTTTTTCCGGAAGACTGGCTGGAAACTGCGCCGGGGCAACGCATCACATCCGGTCTGATCCGCGTGGCCCCGTGGAACAGTGATGAAGTGCTGCGCGAGGAGCTGACCAAATGGTTTGTTCCCGAAAGCGTGGCCGTGGCGCGGGTATTGGATAATTCAGCAATTGTTGCCGGGGATTTCCGGATCGATTCCGCGGGTCATTTGCGATTTCTGGTCAGCGTCATGCCGGGTACTGGTCCGCGCCGTATTGGCCGCGTGGTACAGCGCCTGTGTGAGATTGAAACCTACAAAACCATGTCGATGCTGGGCTTCAGCCGGGTACGCGATATGGGCAAGCATATGGGCGATATCGATGGGCGTCTGGGCCGGTTGATGGGGGATATGTCCGGCGGGCTGGCGGGGTCCGAAGATACGCTTCAGGAATTACTGGATGTCTCCGGTGAGTTGGAATGGATGGTTGCTCAATCGTCGTTCAGGTTTGGGGCGACAGAAGCCTATTCGCGACTAGTGTCACAAAGGATTCAGGTCCTGCGCGAAGAACGGTTTGAGGGCCGCCAGACATTTTCGGAATTCATGATGCGGCGGTTTTCGCCGGCGATGCGCACGGTGTCATCCTCCAAGGACCGGCTGCGCAACATGTCCGACCGGGCTCTCCGGGCCGGCAACTTGCTCAGAACGCGGGTGGATGTGGAGCGCAGCGCCCAAAACCAGATATTGCTGGAAAGCATGAACCAAAGGGCTGACACGCAATTGCGATTGCAGCGCACGGTCGAAGGGCTCAGCGTTGTGGCAATCAGCTATTACGCGGTGTCGCTGGCCGGGTACCTTCTCTATCCGCTCAGCGATGTGCTGAATCTGAGCAAGGGTATGATCACGGCGTTGGTTACATTGCCTGTTGTGGGTTTGGTGTGGTGGATGATCCGCCGCATTCGTAACAAACTCCATTAGTCACGTATGTGCCATTTGGCACCGCCAAAGCGTTACGCCACATGTATATCGCGCGGTGCGCGGCCCTCTTGCCAATTGTCCCACGCGGCGCGGTACCCGTCCTCCAGATGCCGGGTGTAGAGGCGTGTATTGAACAGCGGCGCCGCGGGCAGGTTGCCCGCAAGTTTTTGCCGGATGTCCGACAGGGCGGCCGGGTCTGTTGCCAGACGCAGGATCAGCGCCTCGTAGGCCTCACTGTCCTGCGCAATCAGCTCGGGCATCTCCACCGCGTGCAGCAGACTTGAGGCGACACGCGCGGCAAATTGTGCACCGGGCCGGGTGACAACGGGCAGCCCCGCATAAAGCGCATCACTGGCCGTAGTATGGGCGTTATAGGCAAAGGTATCCAGAAAGAGATCGGCCAGGCGGTGGCGCGCGAGGTGTCGATCCTGCAGCAGTTTGTCGGCAAAGATCAAACGTGCTGGTTCGATGCCATGTGCCTTGGCCGCATTCCGCATGTTTTTCTCGGCCACCGGCGTGCTTTTCATCAGCCACAGCACGGCATTGTCGACCTGCGCCAAGACCCGCATCCAGATACGGAACACCTGTTCGCAGATTTTGTAGTTCTGATTGAAGCAACACAGAACCAGCGCATCCTCGGGCAATCCCATGTCTGTGCGACTTACCAGGACGTCAGAAATCAGCCGTCGGTCATCGTTGGGTTGGTAACTGTGCGGCAGGTAAATCACCTGTTCTGCGTAATGCGGGCGCTGCGCAGGGGGAATGACCTGCGGGTCAGCGATGATGTAGTCCATTGCTGTCATGCCCATGCTGCCGGGATAGCCCAGGTAGTTGATCTGGACGGGGGCCACGCCGGCGGCAAAGAGGGCAGGGCGCGCGCCCAACGTGTAGCCCTTGAGGTCAACGGCGATGTCGAGCGCGTCCTGCCGTAACCGGGTGATGACGTCAGTATCGGACGCCTCGTGCAGATCAACCACCTGCGCGACATTGCTGCGGAGCCGGTCGAACTGCGCGCTTTCACGCGGCGCGTTCAGCCCGTAGACGATGACTTCAAACCGGGTTTTGTCATGCTGTTCCAGCACACCGTTCAGCAAAAACAGCGTCGCGTGATCAAAAAGATCGCCGGACACATAGCCAATCCGCAGGCGCTCTTTGGGTGCACATGGTTCAAAGCAATGGCGTGGCATATCCCATTGCCGGGCATAATGCGCCGCGCGCTGCAGGTGTCGGGCGGGATCATCTTCAAATCCCAATAGGGCAAAGGGCGATACAGGCTCTCCGCGCAGTCCAAGCGAATTGGCCACGGCGTCGAATTCCTTTTGTGCCTGCCAATCACAAATCTGGGCCTGAAAATGCAGTTTCTGCGCCAATGCGGCATGTAAATCGGGGTTTAGCGCAACGGCTTGGCCATAGTGATGGATGGCTTGGTCAATCTGACCCAGCCGTTGATGAACATTCGCCAGGTTGTGATGCGCGCGCGCGTGAGTTGGATCAATTTTCAAGGCGGACTGACAGGCGTCCTGCGCGCCCTGATAATCGCCCATGGCATAGAAAGCAGAGGCCAGATTGTTCAGTGCTTTCACCGAACCCGGGTCTTGAGCGAGGACCTCTTTCAGCGTGACGATGGCACGTGCCGGATCACCGGCCTCTAGGGTGGTTGTAGCGATGCATAGCGCAATGCGGAGGTCACCGGGATGCGTTTCTTGCGCCTCTGACAACAGGGCAATTGCATCCTCGGCATGCCCGATGTCACTCAGTGTTTCTGCCAGCGTGATCAGCGCTTCGATGTTGCCGGGGTCTGTCGACACAATGGCCGACAAATCCTCCACCGCCTCCGCGTTCTGACCAAGTGCCACATAGGCAGTGGCCCGCGCCTGCAGATACGGGGCCGCGCCCGGGGCGAGATCTAGCGCCCGGGTAAAACACGCCACCACGTCTTTCGGCTTCTTTTGGCGTTCGTAGACGGCCCCCAGATTTGCGTGTGCCTGAACTGACGACGGGGCAAGCTGTGCGGCAGTCTCGAACGCCTCCCGGGCGGCCTCCAAACGCCCCAATCCCACGGCCGAAGCGCCCAGAAGAGTCCAAACCGGTTCGGACCCGGGAAACCGTGCACTCAGCCCCTTTGCTGCGTCAAAGGCCGTTTGAAACCGCCGTTGCGTATAGGCGGCATGCACGGCCTGAAGCTCGGCTTTGGGCGGTGTGTTTTGCACATGCGATAACCGGTCGAGCGCTTTTTTGGCCCGGGCGTTGGCGGGAAAGACCTGTAAAACCTGCTGGTAACACTGGATGGCATCGGCCATCTGCCCCCCGCGTTCATGGGTTTTTGCCCGTCGCAACGTGCGATCCACACTCAAAGCCATGGCATCCCTTTCCTGCAAATGCTGATGGCGCCAACGGTCAGATTGGCACCGCTCTTTCGAGTGATGTCATCGCTTGTTTAAAATTCGATTGATTTTCGCAGCGGCGCAACGGCACCCCATTTTTTGCCGATGCGGCGGTCTTCAGCGGCCTCTGATCCTCGGGTCCAGCGCGTCGCGCAGACCGTCGCCCATGTAATTGACGCTGAGCACAGTCAGCGAAATGGCCAGGCCAGGCCAGATAACCCGCTCGGGATAGTCTTGCAGGTACACAACCGCATCGTTCAAAAGCCGCCCCCATGTGGGGAAATCCGGTGGAAAGCCAAGCCCCAGAAAACTGAGCGCGCTTTCTGTGATGATGGCATTGGCGATGCCAAGCGTGGCCGAGACCATGATGGGTGACATCACATTGGGCAGGATGTGCCGGGTGATCAGGTTCAGGTTGCTTGTGCCGATGGACCGCGCCGCCAGTACAAATTCGCGCTCCTTCAGCGCCAGAACGTCGCCGCGTACAATCCGCGCCGTAGGCATCCAACTGGTCACGCCAATGGCCACAACGATCAGGATGAAAATGCCCGTTTCCGGGCCAAAGGCCGTGTTCAGCGCTTCGCGGAACAGCATCACCATGACCAGCAGCAAGGGCAGCAAGGGCAGGGACAAAAAGAGATCAGTCAAGCGCATCAACGGCCCGTCCAGCCATCGGAAAAAGCCTGCAACAACGCCCACAAACGTGCCTAGGATCAGGGCCAGCAACATGGCGGTCAACCCAACGGTGATCGAGCTTTGTCCGCCCGCGATCATACGCGCCAGCGTGTCCCGGCCCAGTTGATCCGTCCCAAAGGGATGCGCCCAGCTGGGCCCCTGATTGCGCGACGGGATGTCAATGAAGGTGGGATCAATCCGCCAGACCAGAGGTCCCAGAAAGACCGTGGCGATGATCAGCAGAAAGATGATCATGCCAATCAACGCGCCGCGATGGGCCCGGAATTGCACCCATACATCATGCCAATGGCTGCGCGGTGGTGTGTTGATGGCCGGGTCACTCATATCGGATCCTCGGGTCAAGGACGCCGTAGAGCACATCCGCCAGTACGTTGAAAAGAACGATCAGGATGGCCAGCATGAAGGTAACAGTCTGAACCATGGGCAGGTCATTGGCCTGAATGGCGGTGATCAACAATTGCCCCAGCCCGTTCACCTTGAAAATCTGTTCGGTGATGATGGCTCCGCCAAAGATTTGCGGCACACCAAGTGCGATGACCGTGACAACCGGGATCATTGAATTGCGCAGCACATGGACCATGACCACCACACCTTCGCCCAGGCCCTTGGCGCGCGCGGTACGCACGTAATCCTGCCCCAGATTATCCAGCATCGACGCGCGCATGAAGCGGCTGATCTGGGCGGTAATCTGCAGGGCCAGCACCATCACCGGCATGACCATCTGTTTGAGTTGAATGACAAAACTGTCCCAATCGACCACGCGGTGCGTGGTGTCATAGATCGACGGCAGCCAGCCCAGTTGCACCGAGAAGATCACAATCACCAGCACACCGGAAAAGAAGGGCGGCACGGAATAGCCCACCATGGTCACAAATGTGCCGACCTGATCAAAGGCGGAATACTGACGATACGCTGAATAGATGCCGATCGGCAGGGCAATCAGAATGGCCACCAGATACGCCATGGCCACCACCCAGAGGGTCTGTGGCATCCGTTGCATGACAATTTCCATCACCGGCGACCGGGTTTGCCAGCTGATCACACGTTGCTGGCCTTCGGACAGGGTTGTGCCAAAAGTGGCATCAATCAGGACTGATGGTTCCACCACGAAAAACTGGTAGAGCCATTTACCAAAGCGGATATGGGTGGGCTCGCCAAGGCCCAGAGCCTCGCGCATCTGTTGTTTAACTTCCGCCGGGACGGTCAGAGGTACCTGCGCCATGGGATCACCGGGCGCCAGTTCGAGCAGCAGAAAAATGACAAGGGCGATAAAAAGCAGCGTCGGAACGGACAAGACCAGTCGTCGGACGGTGTAAGTCAGCATTCGTCGCCTCGATTTCGTCGGCGGGTAAGCCGGCCGGAAAGGGGCCCCGCGGGGCGGAGCACCCTTTTTGGTTTAGGCGATTACTTCACGCGATACCAGTCAGCCGCGTTCCAAAGTTCGCTGTCCCAGATGTTGAGGACAACGCCGCCAAGCGTATTGGAATGACCAGAGACGCGACCGCGATCCACCAGCGGCAGGATCGCATATTCCTGCATCAGCATGTCATTCATTGCCTTGGCCAGACGGGCGCGTTCATCCAGATCCGCCGTGACGGCCATCTCTGCCACCAGCGCATCATATTCGGGCGAACAGAACCGGCCCATGTTATTGCCCTGCCACTGGTTTTCCGGGGCAGGGGCCTGATCACAAGCCCACCGGGCCATGTAGTTTTCAGGGTCCGTGCCGTCGAAATTATTGGCATACATCTCTACATCAGCAAAGAATTTCTGGAACGTGTCCGGGCTCCCGGGGTCGCCGCCAAAGAAGACCGATCCGTCAATGCTTCGAAGCTCGGTTTCAATGCCGATCTGCGACCACCATTGTTTGATCTGCTCCTGAAAGTCGCGGCGCACGGCGTTGACCGAGGTCTGGAACAGCAAGGACAAACGCACGCCATCTTTTTCACGGATGCCGTCCGCGCCCTTGACCCAACCGGCCTCGTCCAGAAGCGCGTTTGCGCCGTCGATATCCTGTATCTTGCAGGCGTCATTCGCGGTCGAGGCGTAGATTTCCGGCGCTGGCAACACGTTGCAGGTCACGCGACCCGCATCGCCATAGCCGATTTCAACCAATTGCTCGCGGTTGATCGCCATCGACAGGGCCTGTCGCACGGCCTTGTCCGTCAGGAAAGGATGCGGATGCGCCCGTGTGCCACGTTCGTCGCCCAGGGCAATATCCGGGTTGGTGAAGTTGATCATGATGCGCTCGACAAGGGTGCCAAATGTCGACACGGTCTTGCCCTTGCCCGCCGCCTCCATGCGCGCCAGGACATCCGGCGCCAGTTGCAGGTTCCACGCGTAATCATATTCCGCCGTTTCCAGAACCGCCCGGCCTGCGGCCGCGGCCTCACCGCCCCCTTTGAAAAGAACGTTCTGGAAGGCGGGCTTGGCCGGGTCGCGGTAGTTGGCATTAGCCTCAAGCTGGATCACGTCATTGGGTCGGAAATCCGTGACGGTGAAGGGGCCGGTGCCGACCGGGCTGAAATTGGCGTCGGTACATTCCGGCGCCTTGGGCCCAAGGCAATCTGCGAACTGCGCCTTTTGAATGATCGGGGCCTGACCGCCCACAAACGGACCGTAGGGGAAGGGTTTGGGCACGCCAAAGGTCACCACCACTGTGCGTTCATCCGGCGTATCCACCGAGACCACATCAAGGTATTTTTCAGCCTGGGCACATCCGCCGCCATCCGCGGTACAATACTGCCAGGTGAACTGCACATCTTCGGAGGTAACCGCGCTGCCATCCGACCACAGCAAGCCGGGTTTCAGGGTCCATGTGATGGTGGTCAGATCTTCGCTGACACCGCCATTGCCGACGGTCGGGATCTCTTCGGCGAGCCATGGCACGAGATTGCCGCCCTGGTCATACCGCGCCAATGGTTCGATCACGAGGCTGGCCGCCTCCATGTCCTTGGTGCCACCCGACAGGTAGGGGTTCATGATTGAGGGCGCTTGCCAATAGAGGATGTTCACCTGTCCATCCGCGCCGCGTTCTGCCTGCGCCGCCGTGGTCAATGCCAGCGAAGCGGCCGTGGCAGCCAATAGGGCTTTTAGTCTCATCTTTGTCTCCCCGTTTGTGCCAGAGGTGTGGAGCGCGCTCCCGCCTCTGCGATTTGGACATGTCCATTGCAGTATATCATGCATGTTGGAAGCATAATGTATACGTAAACAATGGCTTGCACGCCCTTATTTTCTTGCAGTTACGTCCATTTCAGACCGAATTGAACGTAAAAATCAAGGTTTCCTTTACTACCCTCTGGTTAAGGTTGTGTTAGGAGTTTGACCCTGTGTGCGTCCGTCTGTAGCGTGATGACAGTTTAGAGAAGAAAAAAGGGCGCTGTTTCAGCATGACCGCCGACCCTATCGCCCGGATCGAAAATCTGCGCGTCGAATTTGCAACGCGTGATGGCCCGGTGGTGGGCGTCGAGGACGTGTCTTTCGACGTTTATCCCGGTGAAACACTGTGCATTGTTGGGGAAAGCGGCTCGGGTAAATCGGTCTCCTCGCTGTCGTTGATGCGGCTGGTGGAATTTGGCGGTGGCCACATCAGCGGCGGACGTCTGATTTTTGACCGTAAGGCATCCGGACAGCTTGATATCGCCCGGTCCGATCAAGACATCATGCGGCATGTGCGCGGCAATGAAATCGGTATGATCTTTCAGGAGCCGATGACGGCGCTGAACCCGGTTTTCACCATTGAACGTCAATTGACCGAAGGGTTGCGCCTGCACCGGAAAACGTCACGCGCGACAGCGCGGGCGCGTGCCATCGAGCTCTTGCAGGAGGTGCGCATCCCCGAGCCGGAACGCCGCCTGCGACAATATCCCCATGAGCTCTCGGGCGGTATGCGCCAGCGGGTGGTGATTGCCATGGCGCTGGCCTGTCGCCCGCGGTTGTTGATTGCCGATGAACCCACGACCGCACTGGATGTGACCATTCAGGCGGAAATTTTGGCACTGATCGACCGGCTCAAGCGCGAAACCGGGACGGCGGTAGTGTTCATCACCCATGATATGGCTGTGGTGGCGCAATTGGCGGACCGTGTTGTGGTCATGTATCGCGGACGCAAGGTGGAAGAAGGGCCGGTGGCACAGATATTCGACGCCCCACAGCATGCCTATACCCGTGCCTTGCTAGCTGCGGTTCCGCGTTTGGGCGAAATGCGGGGCAAAGCTGCGCCGGAACCGATGCGATTGGTAGGCGAGGAAAGCACACCAAAACCCATCCCCGGCAGCGATGATGTGTTGCTGGAGGTCGAAGGCCTGACCACACGTTTTGCCGTGGCCGGTGGGTTCATGCGCCGCACGGTGGCCAATGTGCACGCGGTCGAGGATGTCTCGTTTCAGGTGAACCGGGGGCGGACGCTGGCGCTGGTGGGCGAATCCGGTTGTGGCAAGTCCAGTGTCGGTCGCTCTCTTTTGCGGCTGATTGAGCCAATGGCCGGGCGCGTGACGCTGGACGGTGTGGATGTGACCAGTCTGCAAGGGGCTGCGCTACGGCGCGCCCGGGCCGATATGCAGATGGTCTTTCAGGATCCGTTTGCGAGCCTCAATCCGCAGATGAAGTTGGTGGATCAAGTTGCTGAACCTATGCGCAATTTCGGGATTTCCCATGCCGAAAGGAATTCCCGCGTTTCGCAGCTTTTTGATCGGGTCGGCCTGCCGCAAAGCTACCTCAGACGCTATCCGCATGAGTTGTCTGGCGGGCAAAGACAACGGGTCGCCATTGCCCGCGCCTTGGCGCTCAAACCCAAATTGATCGTGGCGGATGAAGCCGTCAGCGCGCTGGATGTCAGCGTGCAGGCGCAGGTGTTGAACCTGATGATGGAACTGCAAGCGGAACTTGGGATTTCCTATCTTTTCATCAGCCATGACATGGCCGTGGTGGAGCGTGTCAGCCACGATGTGGCGGTGATGTATCTGGGCCGGATTGTCGAAAAAGGGCCGAGATCTGCCATTTTTGAAAACCCGCAGCACCCCTATACCAAGGCCCTGATCAAGGCCGTACCAATTGCCGATCCCAGCCAGAGAAAGCTGGAAAAAGACATGAATTTCAAAGCAATACCATCGCCAATTCATGCGGTTGGACACGTGCCCGGCCCGTCCGAATACGCCAAGGTCGCACCCGGTCACTTTGTCCTCAGCAGCGAGAGCGGATATTGACCGGCTTTCCGATCACCAAGGATGATCCGATCGCGCATGACGCGCCGCTGCCTGAGCGCGTGGATGTTGCCATTGTGGGTGGCGGCATCATTGGTGTAATGACGGCCTATTTCCTCGCCCTCAAGGGGCAGAAGGTGGTGGTTCTTGAAAAGGGCAGGATCGCTGCGGAACAATCCTCGCGCAATTGGGGATGGGTGCGTCAAACCGGAAGGGACGCGGCGGAATTGCCGATCATGGTTGAGGCCAATCGCCTCTGGCCTGAGCTTCAACGCAAAACCAACGAAGATCTAGGGCTGGTGCAGAGTGGACTGACCTATCTGGGCAGCACACAAAAGGATATGAGCGGGTTTGAGGCGTTTCTGACGCTGGCCAAGGAAAACGGCGTCGACAGCCGCATCCTCTCTGGCAGCAAGGTTGCTGATATGCTTACGGGCGCCTCGCGCAGCTATCTGGGTGCGCTGCACACACAATCGGATTACCGGGCCGAACCCTGGGTCGCGGTGCCCCGTCTGGCCAAGGCGGCCGTGCGCGCCGGAGCCGTTTTGATCGAGGGATGCGCGGTTCGGGGGCTGGATCAAACAGGCGGCGCGATATCCGGTGTCATCACAGAACGCGGCCCTATTGCCGCAGATCAGGTGCTGGTGGCGGGCGGTGCGTGGTCATCGCTTTTCCTGCGGCGCCACGGGGTCAAGATCCCGCAGATATCCGTGAAATCCACCGTCGTTGCCACCGGACCAGTGGCGTCTATCCACGAAGGTGGTGCCGCAGATCACAAACTGGCCTTTCGCCGCCGGGTTGACGGGGGCTATACGCTGGCGCCCGAAGGGTTTCACGAACTCTATATCGGCCCTGATGGCATGCGTGGATTGCCCAAATACCTGCGCCCACTGATGAATGATCCGTTCAGCCGCAAATATTATCCGGCATCTCCAAAGGGCTTCCCCGATGCATGGGGCACACCGCGCAATTGGGCGATGGATGCACCGTCGCCCTTTGAGGCAACACGCGTCCTGAACCCGATCCCGGATCGGCGTCGCACGGCGCGTCTGCTTCAGGACTTCCAATCCCTTTTCCCGCAGGTGGGACAGGTCGACATGCGCGCCAGTTGGGCCGGAATGATCGATGTTTTGCCCGATGTCGTGCCGATTGTGGATCACGTTCCTGATTTTCCAGGCCTATGGATTGGCACCGGCATGTGCGGGCATGGCTTTGGCATCGGCCCGGCCTTTGGTCGCATTCTGGCCGATATTATGACGGGTGCCGCGCCGGGGCATGATATGACACGGTTCCGCTTTTCGCGCTTCACCGATGGCAGCAAACTGGTGATGGGCCCCGGAATGTGAGCGGGCACGCGTCAAAAGCGCCATGTTCCGCCGAATGTGATCGGTTTTGCGGCACCAAGCCTTGCCCGTTCGCGTGCATTGCGGCAGGTTGATCACACCCAATCGCGACAACAGGAGGCCCCGATGCCGATCAAGAACCGTTTTGCGGAATTGCATGATCAGATCACCGAATGGCGCCGCGATATTCACCAACATCCCGAGCTGATGTACGACACCCACCGGACCTCTGCACTGGTTGAGGAAAAGCTGAAATCTTTTGGCTGTGATGAGGTGGTCACCGGCATCGGGCGCACCGGTGTTGTGGGTGTGATCAAGGGCAAGGCCTCGGGGTCGGGCCGGGTGATCGGCCTGCGCGCCGATATGGATGCCCTGCCAATTCACGAAGAAACCGGGTTGGACTATGCCTCCAAAACCGACGGGGCGATGCATGCCTGTGGTCACGACGGCCACACCGCCATGTTGCTGGGGGCCGCGCAATACCTGACCGAGACGCGCAATTTCGATGGCACCTGCGTGGTGATCTTTCAGCCCGCCGAAGAGGGCGGTGGCGGCGGCCGCGAGATGTGCGAAGACGGCTTGATGGCGCGATTTGGCATTCAGGAAGTTTATGGCATGCACAATTGGCCCGGCGTGCCGGAAGGCACGTTTGCGATCCGCCCGGGCCCGTTTTTTGCCGCAACGGATGTGTTCAAGATCAAAATCGAAGGGCGCGGCGGACACGCGGCCAAACCCAACGAAACCATCGATCCGATTGTGATGGCCAGCCATCTGGTTACCGCGCTGCAAACCATTGCCAGCCGCAACACCGATCCGACCGAACAGGTGGTGGTTTCGGTCACGTCAATCCAAAGCTCATCGGATGCATTCAATGTGATCCCGCAATCGGTGGACTTGCTGGGCACCGTGCGCACCCTGAGTGGCGAAATCCGTGATCTGGCGGAAACCCGGATGCAGGCGCTTTGCGACAGCATCAGTGCGGGATTTGGGGGGCACGTTGATCTGACATATGACCGGAACTACCCGGTGATGGTGAACCACCCGGAACAAACCGATTTTGCCGCCGAAGTGGCCCGATCCGTCAGTGGCGATTGCCCGGAGGCGCCTTTGATCATGGGCGGTGAAGACTTTGCCTACATGCTCGAAGAACGGCCCGGCGCCTATATCCTGATGGGCAATGGCGACACGGCCAAGGTCCACAGTCCGGACTATAATTTCAACGACGAAGCGATCCCGACAGGGTGCAGCTGGTGGGCGGAAATCATCGAACAGCGGATGCCGGCCTGAGGGCCAAGCCAGCGCCTTTATGATCCGGGTTTGCGCCCGCGCAGATGATGCGGGCAATGCTCGCCGGTTTTCAGAACCTTGATCATCGCATTCCAGATATCGACGTTTTCACGGATGAGCTTTGCACCGAAGCGATCTTCGAATTCGGCCCGGCGCGGCCCTTCAAGCACGGCCCGTTCCTCTGTCGCGACACCAAGGTACCACAGGTTTCGGTTGACCGTCTGCACATCCTCGAAACCTGCCTGTTCCAGCGCCCGGTGATAGCGTTCCGGCGATGCCATCGCAAAATCGAGCCCTTCGAGCGCGATGTAGCGCGCCATGTCATCCGACGGGGGGCCGTCATGGGAAATCAGCCAATCAGAGGCGGCGAAAGACCCACCGGGGCGCAACACGCGAAAAATCTCATGTGCCAATGCTTCCTTGTCGGTGATGTGGATGATCGAGATCCTTGGAAAAGACGACGTCGAATTCATTATCGCCAAAGGGCAGCGGCCCGGGTTCGACCTTGATGATCCGGGTGGTGTCACTCAGGCCAGCCTCTGCCACGCGCATCCGTGCAATGTCGCAAACCGTTTCTTCCACGTCGATGCCCACAACGTCTCCGGCGCCGTGCGTCTGTTTGAGGTCGAGGACGATGGCGCCGGTGCCGCAGCCGATATCGAGCACGCGCTTGCCTGTCAGGTCCAGCCCTTCAAGGACGCGCGCTACCTCTTCGGGGCCCCCGGGCGACATGTAGCCTTCGCCCCACATCTCCTCGAGGAAGGCCGCGAAATTCTCGTCGTAATGTTCGTCTGGTCCGGACATGATGCGCCAGCCTGCCGCGTCTTGCGCGCAACATCAAGGGCGGGCATGTCGGCGCTTGGTCCGAACGTAAACCTTTTGGTGCAACAGGCGTCAAACACCAAAAAAGGCCCCGGCGTTGACCGGGGCCTTCTGTATCACGTTCGAAATAGCGGGTTAGTTGACGGCTTTTGCGTCGACCACGTCTTTTTCGATGGCCGAATGCGTGGCAATTTCGATCCGGCGGGGCTTGAGGGCCTCGGGTACTTCGCGCACCAGATCAATATGCAGCATGCCATCCGCATGGGCGGCACCGTTCACGCGCACGTGGTCTGCAAGCTGGAACTTGCGCTCAAACGCGCGGGTTGCAATGCCACGGTGCAGGTAGGTTTTGCTTTCGTCATCGTCCGTCTTGCGGGCCGAGACAACAAGCGATCCTTCCTTGACCTCTACCGAAAGATCTTCATCAGAAAACCCAGCCACGGCGATCGAGATACGATACGTGTCATCGGCGGTTTTTTCAATGTTATAAGGGGGGTATGTGGGATGGTTAATCTCACTCGACAGAACACGATCCATCATGTCCGCGATCTGATCGAAACCAACAGTTGCCCGATAAAGCGGGGCCAAATCAAAGTTACGCATGGGTTATCCTCCATTTGAGCGACAACAATATTTATGCCTTCCCTTTGGGACAGGCGGTGGAATGTGCGACCTGCATTGCAGCGTCGAACATGCCTTATGTGGGGGCTCAAAACCGGGTTTCAAGACCCGAAATTATGGGTGTTAAACCGCCTGATTTTTCAGGGTTTGGCGAATTTGGCACCGGATGCGCCGCCACCCTGGCCAACCTTGACACGGCGAATGCCGGTGCTGGCGGTCTCAGCCGCCGGGGCGGCCCGCAAATCGCGTTTCAAATCGGCAACCAGCGGGGGCAGATCCATGCCAAAGGCCACCGGGTCGCCTTTGCCTTCTTCCATATTGCCGCCGCTGACCAGCGACAGAATACGCGCGCGTGATCCGTCACGGACAAAAACCGGGGCACCGGAAGAGCCATAGGTGATGTTGCAATCAAATGCGATCATGCCGCGGCTACGGCCCAAGACGCCGCAATCACGCTGCCAGGACAGCGCCTCATCACGCCCTTTGCCATATGACACGACGCTGACACGCCGCCCGTCACTGGTCCCTTTGTAGAGAACAAACGGGTTGGCCACTGAGGTGGGAATGGGCTCGGCAAGCTCCAGCAAGGCCGCGTCATGGCGGATGTTATTGTCACCGTAGGGCAATTGCGGATCATATCCCGAATGTGCCACCAGCCGGGCAACAGGGCGATCGGCAATTGATGTGCCGTCTTGTAGTCCTGCGCGGAATGTCAGGTTGCCCGGCTCAATCGCCATTCTTCGCTGATCATACACGCAATGCGCCGCGGTCAGCACCAGATGAGGTGCAATCAGAACGCCTGTGCAATAACCGCTGCCGCCGATTTCAACGCGGCCCACGGCCTCCCACCCAAAAAGGTCATCGCGATCCGACAGGCGGATCAAACCGCTGCCCGCCGTCGCCTGCAGGGTCATGCAGCTCAGCAATAATGCGGTGAGGGAGAAGCGTTTGAACATCATGGTTTCGCAAACTTTGCGCCGGTGTTGCGGCGTTCCGTGCCGCTGAACATCTTGGGGGCGGCGTGTTGAAAGACGCCCTGACCTTCATCCAGCGCGGCCTTCAGGACCACCAGTGGCTCCTGTAACAGCGTGCCCAGAGACACCTTGTCGCCATCGACCTCTGCCATCGCGGACACCACGGAAACGATGCGTGGTTCGTCGCCCTCAAAGCTGAAGACCGGCGCGCCGGAGGAGCCAAAATTGACATCACAGGACATGATCAACACACCAAGCTGACGGGCCCGAACGTCACAGACTTCCTGAAGCGATGGTGCCTCGGAACGGCCTTTGGCATAGCTGACAACGCCGATGCGTTGGCCTTTGCGCGGGCGTTTGTCGGTTAAAAATGGGGTGATGCGGGTGTTTTTGATCGGGTGATGCAGCTCCAACAGCGCCACGTCATTGCGCACACGCAGTTCGCTTGATGCATCGCCATAGTCAAATTCGGGGTGCACCACAGCGCGTTTAACCCAACGATAGGCCGACGCGCGGCCATTGCGCCATCCGGCCAGAAATTCGATTTTAGTGTGATTGATCCGGTCCCCGGTGTGACGATCAAAAAGGCAATGTGCTGCTGTCAACACAAGATCTGGCGCAATCAGGGCGCCGGTGCAAAATCCGCGCCCTCCGATATCGAGGCGCCCGACAGCTTCCCATGCGCGGCCTGCGTCGCCGGTGTCGAGACGTTCCAAAGTGCTGTCTTCGGCGGTGGCCATTCCTGCGGAGGCTACGAAGGCAAACACAAACAACAAGATACGCAACATGAGGTCTCCGACATGGGACTGATTTGCCGGGCAACCTAGGGGGGTTTAGGGCGAAAATAGGGCAGTTTCGAAAGAACTCAGCGAATTTCTGGAGGTTAGAATACTGTGATTTTTGGCATAAAAAATTATGGAATACCAAATAATTTCAGAGAGTTGATTTAGTTCGACACGCGCTCCACCCGAACTTCCGGTAGTCCGGTGAAAGGCGCTTCAATCAGGCGCATCGCCGACAGCGAGAGCCGACTGCCTGCGGTTTTGGGTCCATCAATCGGGATCAGGTCAACCTTTACCGATTTGCCGTTTTCCGGATAGGTCACACGGCCCTTTGCGGGCGTATCCACCAGGGGCGTCTTGAGCCAGAAACCAGGCTCGCTTGGTGAGCCGAGCGATGCAATCGTAACCCCAAGATCCACGCTGGCACCGCCTATTTTGGCGGTCGCCGCGGCTTTTTGCTCGGTGGTTGTGGTGTCGAAATCATCCACGGTCCGCGCAGCGGGCGGAACAGATGCCACAGTCTGACCCGGGTTTTCCGCGGGTGTCGGTTCTTCAACCGGGGCAGGGCGCGATTTGCCGGGCCATTGCAATTGTGCGCACCCGGCGACCAGAAAAAGTACTGAAAACGTTACCAAAGCCTGTTTCATAAAGTTAATTTAACCACGTGCCCCGGATGCTTCAATGGCAAGTTCTGGCTTGCCCCCGGTCGCGTGCGCGCCTAGGTTCATCCCATGGTAACACCGTTGATTGATCCCTTTCAGCGCGCAATTTCCTACCTGCGCGTCTCGGTCACTGATCGCTGCGATTTTCGCTGCGTCTATTGCATGTCTGAGAACATGACGTTCCTGCCCAAAAAGGAATTGCTGACGCTCGAAGAACTGGATCGCATGTGCACCACCTTCATTCGTTTGGGCGTTGAAAAGCTGCGCATTACAGGTGGTGAGCCTTTGGTACGCAAGGGGATCATGACGTTTTTCGGGTCGATGACACGACATCTGGAAAGCGGCGCGCTGAAGGAGCTGACCCTGACCACGAACGGCAGTCAGCTGGAGCGTTTTGCCGATGATCTCTACGCCGCAGGCGTGCGCCGTGTGAACATCTCGCTCGACACGATGGATGAGACGAAATTTGCCGATATCACCCGATGGGGGCGTCTGCCCCAGGTGATGCGCGGTATCGATGCCGCGCAAAAGGCCGGGCTCAGGGTCAAGATCAACACCGTGGCGCTGAAGGGTTTTAACGAAGATGAACTTTTCCAGCTGATCGAATGGTGCAAGACGCGCGACATGGACATCACCTTTATCGAGGTGATGCCGATGGGTGATATCGGCAACGAAGATCGCCTTGATCAATACTGGAAGCTGTCAGACCTGCGCGCCCGCCTGGCGGAAGAGTTTACCTTGCGCGAACTTGCCGAGCGCACCGGTGGACCCGCGCGGTATGTCGAGCTGGAAGAAACCGGCCAGAGGGTCGGGTTTATCACGCCGCTCACACATAATTTCTGCGAAAGTTGCAATCGCGTGCGCCTGACCTGTACCGGGGAGCTGTTCATGTGCCTGGGGCAGGAAGACATGGCGGATCTGCGTCCCGCGCTGCGCAACAATCCGGGCGATGACGCGCTGTTGGAAGATGCTATTCGCGCCGCCATTGCGCTCAAGCCTAAGGGTCATGATTTTGATTATTCCCGCCAGGTTGTGGATGGCAAAATGTCCCGCCACATGAGCCATACCGGCGGCTGATGACCCCCTTACCGGTCCGTCTCTACTCCCTCGTGGCAAACCTTGTCGCGCCACTGGCCTACCGCCGTGTCGCCGCTAAACTCAAGGCGCATGGTACGGATCCCGCGCGGTTCCGCGAACGCATGGGACATACCACCGCGCAGCGCCCTGACGGTCCGCTGATCTGGTTTCATGCCGCGTCGGTGGGTGAAAGCCTGTCGGTGCTACGGTTAATCGAACATATGGGCGATGCGCAGGAAGACTGGCAGTTTTTGCTGACATCCGGCACCGCGACTTCGGCTGAAATTGTGGCCAAGCGGCTGCCGCCGCGCTGCCAGCATCAATTTGCACCGCTCGACGCCAAACGTGCCATGCGCCGGTTTTTGACCCGATGGCGGCCGTCAGCCGTGATCTTTGTCGAGAGCGAGCTTTGGCCGCAGATGCTGCAGATGACCAAGGATGCAGGCATTCCGCTGGCCTTGCTCAACGCGCGCATCTCCGACCGGTCTGCGCGCAACTGGAAACGCTTTCCGGCCACATCGCGCCACCTGATGGGACATTTCAACATCATTCACACGCAGGATGCGCGCACCACGGATCATTTGCATGATCTCGGGCTCACGCATGCCTATACCGGGCAAAACCTCAAATCCGTGGCGGGACCTTTGCCCTTTGACGCCGCTGAGCAGCAGAAGTTGCAGACAGTCATTGGCACGCGCGCCGTTTGGGTGGCCAGTTCGACCCATCCGGGCGAGGATGAGGTGGTGATCAAGGCGCATGCTGATGTCTTGCGTCATCATCCCAAGGCGTTGATGATCCTTGTGCCGCGCCATCCGGAACGGGCCGCTGAAATTGAGAAACTTGTTTCGGATGCGGGTTTGACCCTGGCGCGACGGTCTGAGGGTGGTGAAATCACCCCGGACACACAAGTTTATCTGGCCGACACTCTGGGCGAAACCGGTCTTTGGTATGCGCATTGCCCCGTCACGTGCCTCTGCGGTTCGTTCAGCGCTGTTGGTGGTCACAACCCTTACGAGCCTGCCTATGCTGGATCCGCAGTTTTGCATGGCCCGCTTTATGCGAATTTTGCCCAAACCTACGCGGATTTTGATGCCACGGGCGGCGCACGGCAGGTGGCCGGTGCAGAAGAATTGGCGCAGGCTGTGCATGACCTCCTGTCACAGCCCGACACCTTGCGCGACATGCAGTCAAAATCCCGCGCTTTCGCGGTGGCGCAGGACGATATGCTTGAAGAGATCACCGCAACACTGACCGACGCATTGGGGCTTGCGTCATGACCGAACTGATTGTCACCAATTTCAACCGTAATTTCACCGGCGTCTCGGCCACGGCGGCGGGCGTTGTGTGCCAACAGATGACGCGCTACGACATGGCGCTGGCGGGCGTTGCGCTGCCGGGGTGCCCGGATCCGGTCACGACAGCACAAGCCCGCGCGCTAACGCGGACCACACCACCGGAGCGCCCCTTTGCGCTCTGGCACGTGCGGCGCAACACCGAAATGCGCGCCGCGATCTGGGCGCGGGATGTGATGCGCCTGCCGATCAAAATCGTCTTCACCTCAGCGGCAATCCGACGGCATTCCGCCTTTCCGCGGTGGCTGATTTCGCGCATGGATGCGGTGATTGCCACCACCGAGGCGGCAGCAGGATTTGTGCCGCATGTGCGCGCGGTTGTTCCTCATGGCGTTGATACCGAACGGTTTACCCCCGCGCCGGACCAATCCATGGCTTGGGCTGCGACCGGTTATCCTGGCACGCGGGGCATCGCCACCATTGGCCGCATCCGCCCGGAAAAAGGCAGTGACCGCTTTGTGGATGCGATGCTGCGGTTCCTGCCGGATCATCCCGATGTAACGGCTTTGCTGGTGGGGCGCGCGGGTCGGTCGGATCAGGCTTTTCTTGACGGTCTCAAACGCAAGGCCGCAGAGGCGGGCCTGAGCGAACGTATCCTGTTTCCGGGGGAAGTCGCACCGGATGACCTGCCCGGATTGATGCGTGGTCTGTCGGCTGTTGTGCAATTGCCCCGCTATGAAGGCTACGGCATGACCCCGCTCGAGGGTATGGCCAGCGGTGTGCCGTTTGTGGCTACGGATCAGGGCTATTACCGGAGTTTTTCCGGCCAGGGGAAAACCGGTACCATTGTGCCGGAGGATGACCCGGATGCCGTGACGCACGCCTTGGGCAAGATGTTGTCAGACCCGGAGCATTACGCCGCCATGGCGCGGATGGCGCGAGACACGGCCCAGACCCATTTCAGCATTCGATCCGAAGCCGATGGTATTGACGCGGTCTATCAAGAGCTTTGGAGCGCAGGCTGAACCACCGCATGAAAAACCCCCGGGCGATGGCATCGTCCGGGGGCGTTGTTTTGAAGCTGCGGCCGCTTAGCTGTGCTTACGGCGACGTTTGATCGCGCCAAGCGCACCCAAACCACCCAGCAACATCCAACCAGCGGCAGGAAGCGGCACCTGACCACCTGTTCCACCGGGTTCGATTTCAAAGCTGGCAATCAGCTTGGCTTTGTTCGACTTGTTTTCCTTGGTGAGGAAACTGGTGAACGGCCCACTGCCATCGTCAAAGCCCAAAATCGTCAAGGTGAATTCGTCACCATTGGCCAGTGTCAGCACCTGCGACAGGTCCTGTTGGTTTACAAGCGTCACAAGGTCAGGACACGGGTTGGATCCGCCCGCACCACAAGGGTTTGCATTGTTGGGCGTCTCAAAGTGGGTGAACGAGAAGATAGGTGAAAGGTTGAAAATCTCGCCATCAACCGTGCCCGAGATATCAACCTTGAGGTCCGCTGATGTCAACGAATCCCCTGACTGAACGGGGAAGTTGTTGTGTACGAACTTACCCAGGCTGAAGGGCGACGATACGTCGTTTTGAGGTGTTGGTACCGCATTGAATTCGTAGCTGCTTGACCCGTTGCTGGTTGCAGGGACGCCCCACGAAATCACGTTAGTGCCTTCTCCCGTCACAGGATCACCCGCAGTCACTGTGTTCTGCCAGGTGCCGACCACATTTGTGAGATTGACTGTCGCAGCTGATCCTGCTGTGGCGGCCAGTGAAATAAGGGCCGCTATTGCCGTCGATTTAATAAAATACATCTTTACTACCTTTCTGGTAGCCCGCCAAAAATCCGTTTTGAAACCATGCTGGAGCAACGTGCGGACAACCGGTTTGAAATAAATATTCTAAAATAAGCGCCAGCATTCAAAACAGACGCGGGCAAATGATCACTCAAAACTGATTTTTTTGAAAGGGTGCTAGTGTTCAATACTCGCCCCATGATTGTGTTTTGATGGGTTGGTACCGAATTACGCTACGTAAGGATGAGATTTTGCTGAGCGTCCTCAGGCCATTTTGGCGTGCAAAGCGATGAAAACACGAGATCTGACCGCCATTTTGCGCAAATTCCGAACAATCAGCCACGTGATTCGCTGTTGTTTCCGAATGCGAAACACGTGCCGACCGAAGGGTTGGCACTCGTTTGCGCAGCCAAAACGCATCTGACGATTACGCTTTCGGCAGGTGCTTTTCCGCCTCGCGCCGGGCGAACGGCTTCATATGACGGCCATTGGCGACCATAAAGGCGCGCACGCGGTCCGGGTCATGTTTGCTCAGATCGCGTAACCACCATGCGACAGATTTCTGAATGAACCAGTTTTCGTCCTGAACATACGCCGCCGCCCATCCCAATACGCGCTCTCGGATGGCTGCGTCAGCGGGTTTGGGATGGTTCTGTTTGGTCCAGGGCAGGGTGATCACCATTGCCGCGCGCCGCGTCCAATGGCTGTCTGATTTGGTCCACGCCTCAACCGTATCGACGCGGGATGGATCCGCGCTCAGGCGTTTTTGCCCGGCCATACAGGCGTGATCAGCAATGGCCCAGCTGTCAAAATCTGGCACCCATGCGGTGATCAGCGCCCAGGCGCTTTCATCGGGTCGAATTCGGGCTTGGGTCAGGAGCTTGGCCGCGGCCAGCCGGGCTTCGAACACATTGGTCTTCCAGAGCCCATCGGCCAATGCCACACGCGCCTCGACATCCAGAGCGCCG
The DNA here is from genome assembly GCF_055693585.1 of Roseovarius sp. JB2-10. Classification (NCBI taxonomy): domain Bacteria; kingdom Pseudomonadati; phylum Pseudomonadota; class Alphaproteobacteria; order Rhodobacterales; family Roseobacteraceae; genus Roseovarius; species Roseovarius sp. JB2-10. Next base: position 2,510,739 of record NZ_CM146337.1, read on the forward strand.
CGCCATTCCTTGGTGATGTCATTAATCGCCGGGTTCGGGATGCCCAAATACGTGCGCGGCACCTTGTGATAGGCCGCCATCCCGTCAGCGCGGCCTGGTTCTGCCAAGCCACGCAATGCGTCAAGCGCTTGTTCTGGTGTCATTTTTCAACGATTCCTGTGGGCGCACCGTCTAGCGTTTTTGTGTTGCTCTTGGCCCAATAGGCTTCGATGCCGTCTTCGCCCTTGTTGGCCGCCCAGTCTTCGAGCGTGTCGCGCTCACCGGCATGTTCAAAGAAGGGCACCGCATAGCCGCAGGATTTCTGCACCATGTCGATTTTCATATCATATAGCTGCCGCATCCCCAGTTGATCGGGGAAAAGCGCCGCCAGTGCCGCCCAGTCATCGTCGCGCGGATGAATGGCGCGGGCGGTGCCATAGGCGCGCAGGATCATCGGTTGTTTGCTGAACGAGCACCACATCAGCGTCATCCGGTTGTTCTGCGCCAGATGGCCTGCGGTTTCATTGCCGCTGCCAGTGAAATTGCGCCAAAGGATGCGGTTCGGGTCCAGAACCCGCAGGCTGTCCATGCCCTTGGGCGAGATATTGACCTTGCCCTCGGGTCCGGCTGAGCCGCTGAAAAACAGATGCTGCTTGCCGATGAATTTGATCAGCGGATCGCTCAGACTGTCATATTGTGTGCCCATGGGTCACTCCACCGTTACGGATTTGGCAAGGTTGCGGGGCTGATCCACATCCGTCCCCTTGGCGACGGCGGTGTGATAGGCCAGCAATTGCGCCGGCAGCGCGTAAAGAATAGGCGTCAGGACCGGGTCAACATGCGGCATGATCAGATTTTGCCAAACCTCTTCGCCCGCTTCCTTGGCACCGGCGGCGTCTGACACCAACATCACCTTGCCGCCCCGCGCCATCACCTCTTGCATGTTCGAAACGGTCTTGTCGAAGAGGGTGTCGCGCGGCGCCATCACGACCACCGGCATTTTCTTGTCGATCAGGGCAATAGGGCCGTGTTTGAGCTCGCCAGACGCATAAGCTTCGGCGTGTATATAGCTGATTTCCTTGAGCTTAAGTGCGCCTTCCAGCGCCAGCGGATACATCAGGCCGCGCCCCAGAAAGAGGACGCTGCTGGCTTCGGCCAAGCGGCGCGCTGATTTTTTGAAATCCGCATTGTTCTCAAACGCGTGGTTAAACGTCCCCGGCAAGGCGCGCAGGGCCGACAGCTTGTCGGCGTAGTCTTCGCGGCTGATGGCGCCGCGATCATGCGCGGCCTTGAGCGCCAGCAACAGCAAAACGGTCAATTGGCAGGTAAAGGCCTTCGTCGATGCCACGCCGATTTCAGCACCCGCATGGATCGGTAATGCCAGATCACTTTCCCGCGCAATCGAGCTTTCCGCGACATTCACCACCGACACGATCTTGTCGGCTTTGCCTTCGCAATACCGCAAGGCAGCCAGCGTATCGGCGGTTTCCCCAGACTGGCTGACAAAGAGCGCTGCGGTACGCTCACCGATCGGGGGTTCGCGGTACCGGAATTCCGAGGCGATATCGACTTCGACGGACATCTGGGCCAGCTGTTCGAACCAGTATTTAGCGGTCAGGCAGGCGTAATAGGCGGTGCCGCAGGCGACCATGACCATCCGGTCGATTTTTGTGAAATCAAGGCCGGCATCGGGCAACGTGATGTCGTTGCCATCCTTGTTCAGATAGAAGTTCAGGGCATTTGAGATCACCGTGGGCTGTTCAGAAATTTCCTTTGCCATGAAATGCTTATGGCCACCTTTATCAACGCGGGCGGCGTCAATTTGGACCTTTTTGATCTTGCGATTGGCCAGCGCACCGCGTGCGTCGGTGACCGTCAAACTGTCGCGCGTGATCACCGCCATATCGCCCTCTTCGAGGTAGGTGATCCTGTCGGTCAGAGGGGCCAGTGCGATGGCGTCTGACCCCACGAACATTTCACCGTCTCCGTGACCGACGGCCAAGGGGCTGCCCTTGCGGGCGGCAACAAGCAAATCATCCTCGCCATCAAACAGGAAACACAGCGCATAGGCGCCATCAAGCTTGGCAATCGTGTCACGTGCCGCCTCAACGGGGGAGTGACCCTGGCTCAAGAAATGCTGCACCATCAGGGCGACTGTTTCGGTATCGGTATCGGTCTCAAAACCGATGCCATAGCCAGCCAGTTCGTCGCGCAGTTCGCGGTAGTTTTCGATGATCCCATTGTGCACGACCGCCACGCCATTGGCGCTGTGCGGGTGCGCGTTGGCCACATTGGGCGCGCCATGGGTGGCCCACCGCGTGTGACCAATTCCGGACTTGCCAGCCAACGGTTCATGCACAAGCAGATCGTTCAGATTGACCAGCTTGCCCACCGCGCGGCGGCGGTCCAGACGATCCTTGTTGATGGTGGCGATCCCGGCGCTGTCATAGCCCCGGTACTCCAGCCGTTTGAGCGCTTCGACCAGCAACGGCGCGGCCTCATGATGACCCAGAACCCCTACAATACCACACATTATGCTGCCCCTTTGTCGCGTTTTTGTTTCTTATTCTTAAGCATTTCGAAGAGCTTACGGGCAAAACCCGGTTTGTTTTCCTGCACCGCGCGGGCGACCGCCAATGCGCCCTCCGGCACGTCCTTGTTGATCACCGATCCGCTGGCCGTCATGGCATCGTCGCCCACATTCACCGGCGCGATCAGCATGGTGTTGGAGCCGATAAAGGCGTTTTTGCCCACCTCCGTGTGATGCTTCATCACACCATCATAATTGCAGGTGATCGTGCCCGCGCCGACATTCGTGGCCTCGCCCAGATGCGCATCACCGATATAGCTGAGGTGATTGACCTTGGCGCCCTCGTCGATGATCGCGTTCTTGATTTCCACGAAATTGCCGACACGGGTCTGTTCCGCCAACTCTGTTCCAGGACGCAGCCGCGCATATGGCCCCACAGTGGCCCCGCGGGAGACGTGACAGCCTTCCAGATGCGAAAACGCCCGGATATGCGCGCCGGATTCGATGGTGACACCGGGGCCAAAAACCACATTCTGCTCAATCACCGCGTCTCGGCCCACCACGGTGTCATAGGCAAAGTGTACGGTTTCGGGGGCAGGCATCGTGATGCCGTCTTCCAGCGATGCAGCACGTGCGCGGGTTTGAAACGCGGCTTCGGCCTGCGCCAGTTCACCACGGGAATTGATGCCCATCGTTTCAGCTTCGTCGCAGGCAACCGCCGTGGCGCTGAGCCCTTTTTTGCGTGCGATTTCAACGATATCCGTCAGGTAATATTCGCCCGATGCGTTGTCGTTGCCCACCGCGTCGATCAACGCGAATAGCTCGGAGGTCTTTGCTGCGACGACGCCGGAATTGCAGAATGTGATCGCGCGTGTGGCTTCATCGGCGTCCTTGAATTCGGTAATGCGTTCCAGCGTTCCACCTTGCATGACCAGACGGCCATATCGGCCCGGATCGGCGGCGTGGAAGCCCAGCACCACCACATCATGGGTCTTGCGCGCCTCGGCCATGCGCAACAGCGTGTCCTGGCTTATAAACGGCGTATCGCCATAGAGCACGATGGCATCACCGGCGTGATCTGCCAGGGCGGGGGCGGCCTGCGCCACCGCATGGGCGGTGCCCAACTGCTCGGTCTGGCGCGCGATCTGCAGCGTGTCATCATAGTCATGCGCCGCCGCGGCCACGGCGTCACCATCATGGCCCACCACGACAACGGCCGCATCAGGCTCCAACACCTGACCTGCGCGTACCGCATGAACCAGCATCGGCGCGCACGCGATATGGTGCAGGACCTTGGCCCTGTCGGATTTCATGCGAGTGCCTTTTCCTGCGGCCAGGATGATCAGCGCGGTGCCCATGCGGTTTCTCTTTGTAATTACGTCGCGCCCGTTTTATCCGGAAAGCGGCCCCGCGCAAGGTGGGGCGAGATCAAACAAGATTGCGGGATGTGACAGGTGTGTGCAGAAATTCGCCTACCGCGTTGAATTAAAGGGGAAATAGGCGATATGCGGACAGTGGTTTTTGACCTGGATGGCACACTTGCGGACACAAGTGGTGACTTAATTGCCGCAGCCAACGCCTGTTTTCGCGATATGGGTGCGGGTGACCAGCTGTCCGCAACCACCGATGCAGGCACCGCGTTGCGCGGCGGACGGGCGATGTTGCGTCTGGGTCTGGAGCGGTTGGGACAGGGTGTGGATGAGGCCCGGATTGATCAGTATTACCCCGTCCTGCTGGATGCATATGAAAGCGCGATCGATACGCACACTGTGCTCTACCCCGGCGCGATGGAAGCGGTGGAGGCTTTGAGCCGTGATGGGTATGCCGTTGCGATCTGCACAAACAAACCTGAATACCTCGCCCGTCTGTTGATGGGAAATCTGGGCGTTCTTGATGCATTTGGTGCGTTGATCGGCGCGGATACGCTGCCGGTGCGCAAACCTGATCCGGAAGCGCTTTTGGAAACGGTGCGTCGGGCAGGCGGCGATCCGGGACAGTGTTTGTTGGTTGGCGACACGGAAACAGACCGTGAGACATCCAAACGGGCAGGGGTGCCCTCTGTCTTGGTCACTTTTGGCCCCAATGGTGATGATGTGACGGCGTTGAAGCCGGAAGCGACGATCAATGCGTATGGCGAGTTGCAGGGCGTGGTGCGTGATCTGATCGGGTGAACGGAATACACCCTGTGCCGCGGCGATAGTGTTCAGAAAACATGCAAAGACGTTGCTGATTTCTTGATCAAACCGTGTTCGGTGGCGTTTGCCATTGACCTGAGCGCGGCGGGGTTTCAAAACCATCCTATGACAGAGATTTTCAATGGCAGTTTCACCCAGCAAGAACCCATCCCCGAGGATGGGATCAAGGCCGCTTTGGAGGTGATGCAATCCGGGCGGTTGCACCGGTACAATCTGGCGCCCGACGAAGTGGGTGAAACGGGTCTGCTGGAACAGGAATTTGCCCAATATGTCGGCGCGAAATATGCACTTGCCGTGGCCTCGGGCGGTTATGCCATGGCAACTGCCTTGCGCGCCGTCGGGGTCAAGCCGGGTGACAAGGTCCTGACCAACGCCTTTACCCTGGCCCCGGTGCCGGGGTCGATTGCGAGCGTGGGGGCAGTTCCGGTTTTTGTCGGTGTCAGCGAAAACCTGACTATTGATCTGGAGGATCTGGCCACCAAGGCAGATCAGGCGTCGGTATTGATGCTGTCACACATGCGTGGACATCTGGCAGATATGGACCGGCTTATGCAGATCTGTAACGACGCCGGGATCACCGTGATCGAAGATTGCGCCCATACGATGGGAGCGGCGTGGAAAGGCCGCGCCTCCGGCCGCGAAGGGCTGATCGGCTGCTATTCGACCCAGACCTACAAACACATGAATTCCGGCGAAGGCGGCTTCTTTGTGACCGATAATGATGAGGTGATGGCCCGCGCCATTATCCTCTCGGGCTCCTACATGCTTTATGGGCGCAATGGCACGGTGCCGCCCGCGGAGGTGTTCGAACGCGTCAAATACGAAACCCCCAACGTTTCGGGCCGGATGGACCACCTGCGCGCGGCGATTTTGCGACCACAGCTGCGCCGTCTGGATGCACAATGTGCGGCGTGGAACGAACGGTATGATCTGGTCGAAGAGGGTTTGCGCGGCACACCCGGTCTGACGGTGATTGATCGACCGGAAGCGGAAACCTATGTCGGCTCATCGATCCAGTTTCTGCTTCTGGATTGGAGCAATGAGGCCGTGGATGATGTGATCCGGCGCTGCCTGAAGCGCGGGGTCGAATTGAAATGGTTCGGCGGTGCTGAGCCTACCGGATTTACCAGCCGCTATGACAGTTGGCGCTATGCCCCGTCCGAGCGGATGCCCAAATCCGACCGTATCCTGCGAGGAATCATCGACATGCGGCTGCCCCTGACCTTCAGCCTCGATGATTGCGCTTTGATCGCACGGATCATCCGGGCCGAAGTGGGGGCCGTGTACCAAGCGACCTGATCACAGGCTTTTCAGGCACGGGATTGACCCGACTCACTTCTACGCGTAATAAATGAACAAGTGTTCAATAAATGCCGGAGGCGGGGCGATATGTTCAACGCGGTGATGCAATTTGATCTGGGCGAAGATGTAAACGCACTGCGCGAGATGGTGCATCGTTGGGCGCAGGAGCGCGTGAAGCCGATGGCGGGTGAGGTGGATGCCTCAAATGCATTCCCCAATGAGCTCTGGACCGAGATGGGTGAGCTGGGCCTTTTAGGCATCACGGTACCCGAAGAATTTGGCGGGTCCGACATGACCTATCTGGCGCATGTGGTCGCGGTGGAAGAAATCGCTCGGGCTTCGGCCAGCGTGTCGCTGAGCTATGGCGCCCATTCCAACCTTTGCGTGAACCAGATCAAGCTGAACGGCACCGATGAACAGCGCCACAAATACCTGCCGGGGCTGATTTCGGGTGAACATGTAGGCGCGCTTGCCATGTCGGAGGCCGGAGCGGGCAGCGATGTGGTCTCCATGAAATTGCGGGCTGAAAAGCGCAACGATCACTACCGCCTCAACGGCAACAAATATTGGATCACCAACGGCCCGGATGCGACCACGCTGGTGGTCTATGCCAAGACAGACCTTGAGGCCGGACCCAAAGGGATCACGGCCTTTATCATCGAAAAATCCATGGCCGGTTTCACGACAAGTCCGCATTTTGACAAGCTGGGCATGCGCGGCAGCAACACGGCCGAGTTGATCTTTGAGGATGTCGAAGTGCCCTTCGAAAACGTTCTGGGGGAAGAGGGCAAGGGCGTGCGTGTGTTGATGTCCGGCCTTGATTATGAACGCGTCGTGCTGGCGGGCATCGGCCTTGGGATCATGGCGGCCTGTCTGGACGAGGTCATGCCGTATCTCAGCGAACGCAAGCAATTTGGTCAGCCGATCGGGAATTTCCAGCTGATGCAGGGCAAGATCGCCGACATGTATACGGCGATGAATTCCGCACGTGCCTATGTCTACGAGGTCGCCAAAGCCTGCGACCGAGGCGATGTGACCCGCCAGGACGCTGCGGCCTGCTGCCTCTATGCGTCGGAACAGGCCATGGTGCAGGCGCATCAGGCAGTGCAGGCCATGGGCGGCGCGGGTTTCCTGCAAGACGCGCCTGTCGCGCGTATTTTCCGCGATGCCAAGCTGATGGAAATTGGGGCGGGCACCTCGGAAATTCGCCGCATGCTGGTCGGACGCGAATTGATGGGGGCGATGGCATGAAATATCTCGCCGTGATCGCCACATTGACCGCGTGCAGCGCTGGCGCACAAGAAGCAGCTTTCTCTCTGGCTGCGACGGAAACGTGTCTGAATGGAGCGGAAAGTATCTCGGAGAAACGAGTTTGCATCGGAAAATCTGCGGAAGCGTGCACCAAGCGCGTGTCCGAGGGCGCGACTTTGATCGGCGGCGTCGGGCGTTGTTACTCGAAAGAAGGTCAGTATTGGGAAAGCCGATTGGCGGATACATACGCGACTGGGTTGGCGCAGGCTGAGGCAAACAACACGCAACCGGCGGGACTGGAGGCATTGGTGCCGCCAAAGGCAGATGCTTATCGTGAAATGCAAACAGCTTGGGTGTCGTTTCGTGACGCGCGGTGTCGGTTTGAAGGCAATTATGTTGTCTCGGTCATTCCCGCGGTTCATGTTTGTTTGTTGCAAGTGACAGCTGAACAAACGCTGCATCTCGAAGAGATCCAAGCGCGTTTCTGATGCTGGAACGCGCTGCGACATATGACGCCCTTTGCGACGGTTTCGCGTGGAATTTGCCCGCGCAGTTGAACATGGCCGCGCAGGTCTGTGATGACTGGGCGGCGCGGGCGCCGGATCGTTTGGCGATCATTGATCTGACCAGTGGGATGAATAGCGGGCGGCGCGATGTAAGCTATGGTGAATTGCGCCGTTTGGCCGATGGTCTGGCGCATGATCTTGTGGCGCGGGGCGTTACCGCCGGTGACCGGGTTGGTGTTTTGCGCTCGCAGGGCGTTTGGACGGCGGCAGCGCATATCGCGATCTGGAAAATAGGTGCGATATCAATACCTTTGTTTAAGCTCTTCATGCGGGACGCGCTGCTGAGCCGGGTCATCGATGCCGGTGCGCAATTTATCATCACGGACCCGGAAGGTGCGCGGATGCTGGACGGGCAAACGCCGATTTTCCCCGAAGACTTGGTGCTGGATCCAACCCCGTTTGAGACCGCAGAAACCACGCCTGAGACACCTGCCGTCCTGATCTACACCAGCGGCACCACGGGCAGTGCGAAGGGCGCGCTGCACGGCCACCGCGTGCTGACGGGTCATTTGCCGGGCACGGAATTGCCGCATGATTTTCTGGGGCAGGACGGCGATTGCCTCTGGACGCCTGCGGATTGGGCGTGGATCGGCGGGCTTTTCAACATCCTGATGCCGGGGCTGGCCCTTGGCGTGCCGGTGGTGGCTGCGCGTCTGCCCAAGTTCAACGTGGAAGAATGCCAACAGATCATCCAAGAGGCGGGTGTCAAAAACATCTTCTTCCCGCCCACAGCACTCCGAATGCTCAAGGCGGCAGATGCGCGTATCGATGGCCTGCGCACCGTGGCAAGTGGCGGCGAACCTCTGGGCGCGGAGATGCTGGAATGGGGCCGCGCGGCGTTTGGCCTGACGATCAACGAGTTTTACGGCCAGACGGAATGCAATCTGGTGGCCTGTTCCAGTCAGGTGCTTTTCGACCCGAAACCGGGCTGCATCGGGCGTGTTGTACCCGGGCATGAGGTTGCGGTGTTGGACGCTGCGGGCCAACCGACACAGGATGAGGGCGATGTGGCTGTCAAACGCGGATCGGCCTCGATGATGCTGAAATACTGGAACCGGTCTGAACAAACCGCAGAGAAATTCAAGGGCGACTGGATGCTGACCGGCGATCGCGGCATCTGGGAGGGGGAATACCTGCGTTTTGTCGGGCGCGAGGATGATGTGATCACCTCTGCCGGATATCGCATCGGGCCGGCGGAGGTGGAGGATTGCCTGTTGCAACACCCAGCCGTGGCAACGGTGGGCGTTGTGGGTAAACCCGATGCGCTGCGCACCGAAATCGTCAAAGCCTATGTGGTGTTGAAACCCGAAAACACGCCGTCTGATACGTTGGCAACAGAGTTGCAGAATTTTGTCAAAGAACGCCTCGCAAGATACTCATATCCAAGGGAAATCGGATTTCTGGATGTGCTTCCCATGACGGTGACCGGCAAGGTGATCCGGCGCGAACTCAAGGCCCGTGCTGCGGCGGAAGGTGAGGTGATATCGTGAGAGAGTTTTCATTGCGCATCCATAGGCGCAAACCCAGTGGGCCGGGCGGGGCTGCGGATACGCGCGCCGCCAAACCGATCAAACCGTGTGAGGGACCATGAAGCTGAAATCCAAGGCATTGGCGTCCTCGGAGACGTTCCAACAGAACCAGGCCGCCAATCTGGAGGCTTTGGCGGTTGTCGAAGACGCGGCGCTGGCGGCGGCAAGCGGAGGTGGGGAGACGGCCCGTGAACGCCATCTCAGCCGGGGTAAAATGTTGCCCCGCAATCGGGTGGCGGGCCTTCTCGATCCGGGATCGCCCTTTCTGGAGGTGGGCGCGACAGCCGCGCATGGCATGTATGACGGTGCCGCACCCTGTGCCGGGGTCATTGCGGGAATCGGCCTTGTGGAAGGCACCCAGTGCATGATCGTCTGCAATGATGCGACGGTGAAGGGCGGCACATATTACCCGTTGACGGTCAAAAAACACCTGCGCGCCCAAGAGATTGCCGCGGAATGCAACCTGCCTTGCATCTATCTGGTCGATAGTGGCGGCGCGAATTTGCCCAATCAGGACGAAGTATTCCCAGACCGCGATCATTTTGGGCGGATTTTTTACAATCAGGCGCGCATGTCGGCCCAGGGTATTCCACAAATCGCGGTGGTCATGGGGTCGTGTACTGCAGGGGGGCCTATGTCCCGGCCATGTCTGATGTAACGATCATCGTCAAAGATCAGGGCACGATCTTTCTGGCCGGACCGCCGCTGGTCAAAGCCGCAACCGGTGAAGAAGTCACGGCGGAAGATCTGGGTGGCGGGGATGTGCATACGCGCCTGTCAGGCGTGGCGGATTACCTTGCCGAAGATGACGCCCATGCCCTGGCCTTGGCGCGGCGCACGGTGGCGGGGCTAAACCGCCGGATGCCGCAAACGGTCAATTGGGTCACCCCGGAGGAGCCCGCCTATGACCCCGCGGAACTTCTGGGCGTTGTCCCGGGTGATCAGCGCACGCCCTATGATATCCGCGAGGTCATTGCCCGGCTGGTTGACGGCTCGCGGTTTGATGAATTCAAGGCGCGGTTTGGGGAAACGCTGGTCACAGGATTTGCCCATCTCAAAGGCTGTCCTATCGGCATCATCGCCAATAATGGCGTGCTCTTTTCCGAAGCGGCGCAAAAGGGTGCGCATTTTGTTGAGCTCTGCAGTCAACGCAATATCCCCTTGGTATTCCTGCAAAATATCACCGGGTTTATGGTTGGCCGGAAATACGAAAACGAAGGTATTGCGCGGCACGGTGCCAAGATGGTGACCGCTGTGGCCACCACAAACGTACCCAAAATCACCATGGTTGTGGGTGGGTCATTCGGCGCGGGCAATTACGGTATGTCGGGCCGCGCCTATCAGCCGCGCTTTATGTGGAGCTGGCCCAACTCGCGCATTTCCGTGATGGGCGGCGAGCAGGCCGCTGGTGTTCTGGCGACGGTCAAACGCGACGCGATTGAGCGTAAGGGTGGCAGTTGGAGCGCCGAGGAAGAGGCCGAATTCAAGCGTCCTACGGTGGAGATGTTCGAGCGCCAGTCGCATCCGCTTTATGCGTCTGCACGGCTCTGGGATGATGGCATCATTGACCCCCGCAAATCCCGCGACGTTCTTGCCCTGTCGCTCAACGCAGCCCTCTGCGCCCCCATCGAGGAAACACGCTTCGGCGTGTTCAGGATGTAGCATGGTGAGTTACCCGACGCCGGGCGCCCTTGCGCAAGGCTCAGCATTGAGGAAATGAGGTCGAAATGTTCGATAAAATCCTAATCGCCAACCGGGGTGAAATTGCCTGTCGGGTCATGGAAACGGCGCGCAAGATGGGCGTGCGGTCGGTGGCGGTCTATTCTGATGCGGACCGCGAGGCGCGGCATGTGTCGCTGGCGGATGAGGCCGTGCATATTGGCGGGTCTGCACCGGCGGAAAGTTACCTGAAGGGCGATGTCATCATTCAGGCGGCCCTTGATACGGGCGCTCAGGCGATCCACCCGGGCTATGGGTTCCTCAGCGAAAACCCAGATTTTGTCGAAGCCGTCGAAAAGGCGGGGCTTGTCTTTATTGGCCCGTCAGCCGCCGCCATCCGGGCCATGGGGCTCAAGGATGCCGCCAAGAAACTGATGGACGATGCCGGGGTGCCGGTGGTGCCAGGCTATCACGGTGACAACCAAGACGCGGATCATCTGGCGTCAGAGGCAGGCAAAATCGGGTTTCCGGTTCTGATCAAGGCCGTTGCTGGCGGTGGCGGTAAAGGCATGCGGTTGGTGGAAGCGCCGGACGCCTTTCACGATGCGTTGGAAAGCGCCCGCAGCGAAGCCGCAAAAGCCTTTGGCAATGACGCTGTTCTGATTGAGAAATTTGTCGATAAACCGCGCCATATCGAGGTGCAGGTATTTGGCGACGGCAAGGCGGCGGTTCATCTTTTTGAACGCGATTGCTCGCTGCAGCGTCGCCACCAAAAGGTGATCGAAGAAGCGCCCGCGCCCGGCATGACGCCCGAAATGCGCGCCGCCATGGGGCAGGCAGGGGTGCGGGCCGCAGAAGCAATAGGATATGCCGGGGCGGGCACCGTGGAATTCATCGTGGATGGTTCGGACGGGCTGCGCAGTGACGGCTTCTGGTTCATGGAAATGAACACGCGACTCCAGGTGGAGCACCCGGTGACCGAAGCCATCACCGGCGTTGATCTTGTCGAATGGCAGTTGCGTGTTGCCAGCGGTGAAGGCCTGCCTGCAGCACAGGAGGATTTGTCGATCAACGGGCATTCCTTTGAGGCGCGGCTTTATGCGGAAGACGTCCCAAAAGGCTTTTTGCCCGCAACCGGAACGCTGTCGCATCTGAAATTCCCCGCCGATGCGCGTGCGGATACGGGCGTGAGGGCAGGCGATGAAGTCAGCCCGTTCTATGATCCCATGATTGCCAAGTTGACCACCCATGGCCCAACCCGCGCCGTGGCCCTCAGGCGGCTTTCGGCAGCATTGGCCGACTGCGAAGTGGCGGGTACGGTGACCAACCTGGCCTTTCTGGGTGCGCTGGCGGCGCATGAAGGATTTGCCAAGGGCGATGTCGATACGGGGCTAATCGCCCGCGATATAGATGCACTGGTTGCGCCGCCCGCGTCAGACCCACGCATAACAGCATTGGCGGGTTTGGCGGCGGCCGGTGTGCTGGATTTGACGGATGACGGTTCCGGTTTTGCACTTTGGGCACCGGTGGGCCGGTTGCAGGGTTTGCGACAGGGTGATGACACCATCGAGATGCGCATCAGAACTCTGTCACAACACGCCCACGATGTGGTGCTCGATGATCAGGTGATCGAGGCGCGCCGCGTGGGTGATCGCTGGCTGATAGATGGCAAAACAGCACCCAATGTCGTGGTTGCCGGAGGGCAGGTGAATGTGTTCTCCGATTACGGCATCAGCTTTGATATTGTAGATCCGCTGGATCGCGACAGCACAGCGGCAGGGTACGCCGCGGTGATCGAAGCGCCAATGCCCGGATTGGTCAAAGCGGTGCATGCCAAGGCGGGTCAGACCGTCGCCGAGGGGGACCGGTTGGCTGTTCTGGAGGCGATGAAGATGGAGCACAGTTTGTTGGCCGCGCGCGATGGTGTGGTGGCCGAAGTATTGGTGCGCGAAGGGGATCAGGTGACCGCCGGGGCAGCTCTCGTAAGGTTGCAGGAGGAGGAGACCGCATGATCAGACTGCATCACGTGCCATTTTCGCGATCCTTTCGCGTCCTGTGGATGCTGGAAGAACTGGGTCTGGATTTTGAGATCAAACGCTATTCCATCCGCGATGGCAGTTTGCGCGATCCCGCCTTTCTGGCCGTGTCGCCCGCTGGCCGGGTCCCCGCGTTGGAAATTGACGGGCAGGTATTGTTTGAAAGTGCCGCCATTTTGCAGGGACTGTGCGAGCGACACCCAGAGGCCGGTCTGGCCCCGTCCGCAGGCGACCCTGGCCGCAGCCGGTATCTTGAGGCCTTGGGCTATGCTGAAACCATGGCCAGCCTGCTTGAATTTCTAAACATGCAGCATGTCTTCCTGCGGGACCCCACTCAAGCCTCGCCCATTGTGATCAAGTTGACCACGGGGCGGCTGGCGTCGACCCTTAAAGGGATGGAGGCCATGTTGGGCGATCAGGATTATCTTTTGGGTGGGGAGTTTTCGGCCGCGGATGCGATGATGGGGTTCAATCTCTTTTCCGCGCCGTATTTCGTGCGCCTTGAACCGTTTGAGAAGCTCCGCGCCTATTGTGGGCGGCTGAGCGCGCGACCGGCCTATCAAAGCGCCCGGGTCAAGGACGGGGAACAGGATTTTTACACCCAGGATTTCTATCCGGTGCCGGATACGTAAATGTCTGAATATGTAGAGATATTTGAGGTCGGACCGCGCGATGGGCTGCAAAATGAAAAGCGCCACATCCCCGTGTCGGAAAAAATTGATCTGATCAATTGCCTGAGCCGCGCCGGATTTCGCCGCATTGAAGTTGCCAGTTTTGTCAGCCCGAAATGGGTGCCGCAGATGGCCGATGCGGCCGAGGTTCTGGCGGGGATCACGCGCGCCGACACGGTCAAATATGCAGCTTTGACCCCCAATCTTCGCGGTTTTGAGGGCGCGATGGCCGCCCGCGCGGATGAGATTGCAATCTTTGGGTCGGCCTCGGAAGGTTTCTCTAAGGCCAATATCAATGCCACTATTGCTGAAAGCCTTGACCGGTTCCGTGCCGTGGCAGAAGCGGCCCGATCAGCCAACATCCCCATGCGGGGTTATGTATCTTGCGTGGCGGAATGCCCCTATGACGGGCCCACCGCACCGGGTCAGGTCGCAGACGTGGCCGAAACGCTGTTGAAGATGGGATGTTACGAAATCTCGCTGGGCGACACGATCGGGCAGGGCACACCTGAGCAGATTGATGCGATGCTGGCGGCGGTGTCGGATGTGGTGCCGGTGGCGCAACTGGCGGGGCATTACCATGATACCAGTGGTCGGGCTTTGAGCAATATTGAGGTGTCTCTGGCGCGCGGGCTGCGTGTGTTTGATGCGGCGGTTGGCGGGTTGGGCGGATGTCCCTATGCGCCCGGTGCTGCGGGAAATGTTGCCAGCGAAGCGGTGCATAACCGATTGGTTGCATTGGAGTACGAGACCGGATTGAACCGTCAGAAACTGGAAGAGGCGGCAGAAATGGCGCAGGCCATGCGGCAGGGATGAGGAAGCCACGAGATGTTTGAAACCGTTGAGATCACAACCGATGACCGTGGCGTCGCGACGCTGTGGCTGAACCGGCCCGAAAAACATAACGCCTTGTCGGCCCAGATGATCGCCGATCTGACGACCGCAGCGGGCACATTGGCATCGGATGACGCCGTCCGCGTGGTGATCTTGGCCGCCCATGGCAAATCGTTTTGCGCCGGGGGGATCTGGGGTGGATGCGCGAGCAGTTTGATGCCGCCCCCGATGTGCGCGCCGCCGAGGCGACCAAGCTGGCGCAGATGCTTCAGGCCATGAACACCTTGCCTAAACCGCTGATCGGCCGCGTGCATGGCAATGCGTTTGGCGGCGGGATTGGCATGGCCAGCGTATGCGATGTGGTTGTTGGAGCGGATCATATCAAACTTGGCCTGACCGAGACCAAGCTTGGCCTGATCCCCGCGACCATCGGACCCTATGTGTGTGCCCGGATGGGCGAGGCCAATGCGCGTCGGGTTTTCATGTCCTCCCGGCTGTTCGGGGCTGAGGAGGCTATTTCCTTGGGTATACTGGCCCGCGCCGTTCCCATAGCAGATCTGGATGCGGTGGTAGAGGCGGAAGTTTCACCTTATCTGGCCTGTGCACCCGGTGCTGTGGCGCGCTCCAAGGCTTTGTTGCGAAGTTTGGGGCCGCAGATCGACGAAGACGTGATCGCGCACACCATTGCCGAACTCAGTGCGTGTTGGGCGGGAACCGAGGCACCGGAAGGGATTGGTGCGTTTTTTGACAAGCGCCCAGCCTCCTGGGTGCAGGAAAACTGAGCGCTGTCGGAGGATCAGTGCGCGGCTAGCGCAGGGTCAGCAGGGCCGTCATCGACGGGTGATGGACGCAAAAGAAATCCAAACCCCACCCATCCGACATGATCAGGGTTATGCTTTCACCCTGTTCCAAGGTGCCGGTGTCCCAACTGCCGTCCCGCGCCGTGGCCGTATGAGGCGCCAGATCATGATTGGTAAATGTGATCTGATCCCCGGGACGCACGACAATCGGATCCGGTTCATATCCAAAACCGCGAATGTCGACATGAATGAACCGCGCCTCGGCAGATGACGCGTGGGTGGCCGCGACCAGTGGCGCGAGCATCGAAACACCCGTCGCCACTGTCAGTTGGCGCAGTACCCGGCGACGCGCGCCGTTCATGGTAGCGCTTTGACCATCATTTCAGCGTGATCTTCATGGGCCTTGAAAATCTCCAAACCCTGCTCGAAGAGCGCCTTGACTTCGGGGTGATCAATGTTGGGCAGGAAGGTATTTTCCACCAGATTGTTCACCGCCTGATGATATCCCAACTCATTTTCCGCATAGGCGCGGTCAAATTCGGCGCCGCGCAGTTGCGACAACCGGTTGATGATTTCTTCCGCATCAGCGGCCAGTTTTTGCGACAGGAAGTTGTCCTGTGCCTCGACGCCGAGCTTGTCTAGCAAACCCAGGGCGGCTTCGTTTACAGCCTCATGATCGCGGATCATGGTATTGGCAAATTCATGGATTTCAGGCGAACTGCTGATGGCCAGAGCCAGATGCGCATACCGGATATCAATCGTATCCGCGACATAGGCCACATGGGCAATTTCCGTGTCGTTGAGCTCGGCAGGGTCGCTGGCCTGCGCCGCGCTGGCGACGCTCAACATCAAAAGGGCGGCAAGGGTACGTTTCATGGGGTTTGCTCCTTTGGAAAAACGTTTTGCGTGTTTCCAACAAAAGTCAGCTCGCCCGGTTCTTGAATGCCGCTACGTTCAAAATACCGTGCAGATCGTTCAATCAGATAGACGACTGGACAATTTTCTGCATTCTGACCGCCATGACCGACTTACTCAGCGATATTTTGATGCAGCTGTCGATGCGCGGCACACTCTATTTCCGCACGTCTTTCCGGCCGCCCTGGGGCGTGCGCGTGCCCGATTATTCCAACGTGGCGCGGTTCCACTATGTGCACCGTGGCGAATGTCTGATCAGACATCAAAACGGTGGTGATCCTCTGCGGTTGGCGCAGGGCGATCTGGTGATCATACCCCATGGTGCCGCGCACGCGCTCTACTGCACGCCCGAAACCGAAACCGATGCCCTGCCACTGGAAACCGTGTTGGAGCGTGCGGGGTATCAGGACGAGGGCGTGCTGATCTATTCGGGCGATGACAATCCGCAAGATCGCGAAACACAGTTGGTTTGTGGGCATTTTTCGATTTCCGAGGGGCAGGAGCACCCGATTTTTGACCGTCTGCCACCCTTCGTGCATATCCCGGACTACGGCGCCGAGGCGGGGCAGTGGATGGAGGCCAGCCTTCGGATGATCGGGTCCGAGGCCGGGCGACAAGGCATGGGCGGTGATCTGATCGCCCTCAAACTGTCAGAAACGATCTTTGCCCAGGCGATCCGCGCCTTTCTGGCCAGCCCGGCGGCGCAGGATGTGGGCCTTTCAGGGTTTTCTGATCCGCAATTGGCGCGGGCCCTTACGATGATTCACTCGGATCCGTCCAATGGCTGGACACTGGAGACGTTGGCGCGCGAGGCTGGTCTGTCCCGCACCGGGTTCGCCGTGCGTTTTGCCGACAAGATTGGCATGCCGCCTCTGCAATATGTGACCTATTGGCGGATGCAGCTGGCGTGTCGCGCGTTGCGCGAAACCCGCAAATCAATCGCGGATGTTGCGGCGGATGTGGGATACAGTTCGGAATCCGGTTTCTCGCGTGTGTTCAAAAAGGAAAAGGGTCTTCCACCCGCGCGGTACCGGGCTACGGCCCACGCCGCTTGACGTTGTTTCTCTTGCTGAGGCCTGCCAGCGTGGCTAGCATCGCGCCCGTTTGGACCGGAAAGAAAAGAGAGACGCGCCATGCCTTTGCCCACCACCTGTCTCGGGGCCTACCCCAAGCCGGATTACGTGCCCATTTCTGATTGGTTTCAGGTGCGCTGCGACGACGAAAGCTATGGCGACAAGGTGTTGCGCCAGTGGACCGAAGAGGATGAGAAAGACAATGAAGCGTTGCTCGACAGAGCCACAGCCGAAGCGATTGCAGACCAGATTGCCTGCGGCATCGATATGCCCACCGATGGTGAACAACGGCGCGAAAACTACGTTCATTACCAGTGCCGCCATTTCGAAGGGTTTGACTTCACCAACCTGACGGAAACCGTGCAGCGCAACGGGGCATATTCCTCAGAACTGCCCACCATCCGTGCGCCCATCCGTGCGACAGACACCTCGACGCTGGTGCGCGATTGGCGCATGGCCGAAGAAGCGGCGGGCAGGGCGGTCAAAATCACCGTGCCGGGGCCGATGACCATATCTGACACCACGGCAGATGCTTATTACAACGATGCGCCCAAACTGGCCCGCGATCTGGCGGATGCGTTGAACGGGCAAATCCGCGCGCTGGCCGATGCGGGATGCAAGAACATTCAGGTGGACGAGCCGATTTTCGCCCGCAAGCCCGAAGCCGCGTTGCAATACGGAATGGAAACGCTGGAGCGCTGCTTTCATGGGTTGCCGACGGACGTGAACCGCGTGGTGCATATGTGCTGCGGATATCCCACCTATCTGGATCAGGAAGGATATCCCAAGGCCGAACAGGAATCTTACGTAAAAATCGCCGATGCCGTGGATGGGCTTGCGGATGAAATTTCGATCGAAGATGCCCATCGACACAACCCCGCGCACCTCTTTACGCAGTTTCAGAAATCCAAGCTGATTGTGGGATTTATAACCGTGGCGTCTTCGCGTGTGGAGCCGGTCGAGGAGATCCGCGCGCGCATGATCGACGTGATGCAGTATATCCCGTCAGAGCGGCTGATTGCCGCGCCGGATTGCGGGCTTGGTTTTCTGGGGCGTACACTGGCAATGCAGAAGCTGACAAACCTGTGCGACGCCGCGAAATCGGTTTGAAAGCAAGCGCTTTGGGCAATGGTCAGGCGGGCGATCAGGTTTTCGGTTAACAACGCGGCGAAAATCACATGCTTTGGTTGACCCCACCAAGGGGCGCGGGTAAACCCGGCTGTAGCCATGACAGACATCTGAATGCGCGGCAATCTAAGCGCATGAAAGGAGCCACCACGTGGAAGAGATGCTGAGGGAATACCTTCCCATTCTTGTGTTTCTAGCCATCGCCATCGGTCTCGGACTTGTTTTGATCCTTGCCGCCGTTGTTTTGGCCGTCCGCAACCCCGATCCGGAAAAAGTCAGCGCCTATGAATGCGGGTTCAACGCCTTCGATGATGCGCGGATGAAATTCGACGTCCGGTTCTATCTGGTTTGCATTCTATTCATCATCTTTGATCTCGAAATAGCGATGCTGTTTCCCTGGGCCGTGGCGTTCAAGGACATCAGCATGGTGGGTTTCTGGTCGATGATGGTGTTTTTGGGCGTGTTGACGGCTGGTTTTGCCTATGAATGGCGCAAGGGAGCGATGGAATGGGATTAGCAACCGGCCTCAACACCGCAGGCGGTGATCGCGACTATGCCACGCAGGAGCTCAATCGCGACCTGCAGGATAAGGGCTTTTTGCTGACCACCAGCGAAGACATCATCAACTGGGCGCGCACCGGTAGTTTGCACTGGATGACTTTTGGCCTTGCCTGCTGCGCGGTTGAGATGATGCACACCGCCATGCCGCGGTATGACGTGGAGCGCTTCGGCTTTGCCCCGCGCGCCAGCCCGCGCCAGTCCGATGTGATGATCGTGGCAGGTACACTGACCAACAAAATGGCCCCCGCGCTGCGCAAGGTCTATGACCAGATGCCCGAGCCACGCTACGTGATCTCAATGGGAAGCTGCGCCAATGGCGGCGGCTACTATCACTACAGCTATTCCGTTGTCCGGGGCTGCGACCGGATCGTGCCGGTTGATATCTACGTGCCCGGCTGCCCACCCACCGCCGAGGCGCTGGTTTATGGCATTATGGCACTGCAACGCAAAATCCGCCGCACCGGGACGATCGTGCGCTGAGCGTGCGTCTATGCAAACCGCGCGGTGAATTTGCGCGCAAGGAGTTGAACAATGACTGACGCGCTGAATGAGCTTGGCACGTATATCGAGGCGAAACGCACCGATTGCGTTCTGGCGTGGGACGTGACCCACGACGAGCTCAACGTCGATGTGGCGCTGTCCAATATTGCGGGTTTTGCGGAATTCCTTAAAAGCGACCAGACCTGCAAATTCTCAAGCCTCGTGGACATCACGGCCGTCGATTACCCCGAGCGGGCCAAGCGGTTCGACGTCGTCTATCATTTCCTGAGCATGTACCAGAACCAGCGCATCCGCCTGCGCGTAGCGGTGCGCGAGGATGAGATGGTGCCATCGATCACCGAGGTGCACCCATCGGCCAACTGGTTTGAACGCGAAGTCTTCGACATGTACGGCATCCTGTTTTCGGGCCATCCCGACCTGCGCCGCATTCTTACGGATTACGGTTTCCGCGGGCACCCGCTGCGCAAGGATTTCCCGACCACGGGCTATACCGAGGTGCGCTATGACGAGGTGCAAAAACGCGTGGTCTATGAGCCCGTCAGCCTTGTCCAGGAATACCGCCAGTTTGATTTCATGAGCCCGTGGGAAGGCGCCGAATACATCCTGCCCGGTGATGAAAAGCAGGAGGAGGCGAAGTGATGGCGTTGACGACTTTCCTTGCCATCTTTGCCATGCTCTTCGCGGTTATGCTTTTGTATCCGCCGGTTTTCTTAAGTGGTTTGATTGCAGGTTCGTTTTTCCGCCAACCCTATACGGCGTCGATTGCAGGTGCGTTGTTTGCGTTGGCGGTTTTCTTTGCGCTTGTTTACTTTGGGATGTTTCATTTGGAAATGGGACGGTTCCCGAGCACTGAGGGTATATTGGCCTACTTCTTTGCAGCGATGTTTTCTGGCGCGGTTTGGGCGTTCATGGTTCGAAAACTCGTAAACTGGCGTTTCGGCGGCCCATCGGGAACAGGAATTTCTGCTGACGGAGTAGAGAAATGATGGATGGAGCGGTCAAACCGGATCATGACGCTGTTCACGCGCAGGCCGTGGCCTATTGCAAGGGTATTCATCATTCAACGCCCGGTACGTTTGTCGAGATGTGTCACGATAATTTTCTGATGACCGCTGTGACCCGATCGGGAGGTACGGTGTTCTGGGACAAGGCAGCCTATCTGGAGCGTGTTACAGGCCGTGATCCGTTCCCAGGTGAGCCGTCCTACGAGATTTTGAGTATCGATGTTGCAGGGGACGAGATTGCGCGCGTCCACCTTTGGGTCGATGTGCCGCCGCGCCGGTTTGAGGACCATTTGGGCTTCATCCGGGTGGATGGTAATTGGAAACTGATCACCAAAGTGTTCCGGACCATGGATGGTCCGGCGCTGGAAGGGTGAGGGAAGCATGATGGACGGCTCCAACACTGGACGCGGCTACGAAGACGCCCTGACGGGCGAGCAGCAGATTCGCAATTTCAACATTAATTTCGGGCCACAGCACCCGGCGGCCCACGGCGTGTTGCGCTTGGTGCTGGAGCTGGACGGCGAGATTGTCGAGCGGTGCGATCCGCATATCGGCCTGCTGCACCGCGGCACTGAAAAGCTGATGGAAAGCCGGACGTATCTGCAGAACCTGCCGTACTTTGACCGGTTGGATTACGTGGCGCCGATGAACCAGGAACATGCCTGGTGTCTGGCCATCGAAAAGCTGACCGGCACGGTTGTGCCTCGGCGCGGCAGTCTGATCCGTGTGCTGTATTCCGAAATCGGTCGCATTTTGAACCATCTCTTGAACGTGACAACCCAGGCGATGGATGTGGGCGCATTGACGCCGCCGCTCTGGGGCTTTGAAGAACGCGAAAAGCTGATGGTGTTCTACGAGCGAGCCTGCGGCGCGCGACTCCACGCCGCCTATTTCCGCCCTGGCGGGGTGCATCAGGACCTGCCCGAAGACCTGATCGACGACATCGAGATATGGGCCAATGAATTCCCAGCCGTGATCGATGACATCGACGGGCTGCTGACGGAAAACCGTATCTTCAAACAGCGTAACGCCGATATCGGGGTGATCACCGAACAGGAAGCACTGGATTGGGGCTTCTCGGGCGTGATGGTCCGAGGCTCGGGCATGGCCTGGGATCTGCGCCGCGCGCAGCCCTATGAATGCTACGACGAGTTCGAATTCCAGATCCCTGTCGGCAAGAACGGCGATTGCTATGATCGCTACCTCTGCCGCATGGAGGAAATGCGTCAATCGCTGCACATCATCCATCAGGCCATCGCCAAGCTGCGGGCCGAGGATGGCAAGGGCGATGTACTGGCGCGGGGCAAGCTGACGCCGCCCACACGGGGCGACATGAAAACCAGCATGGAAAGCCTGATCCACCACTTCAAGCTTTACACTGAGGGCTTTCACGTGCCTGCGGGCGAGGTTTATACCGCCGTCGAAGCCCCCAAGGGTGAGTTTGGCGTCTATCTCGTGGCCGATGGCAGCAACAAACCCTACCGCGCCAAAATCCGCGCGCCGGGTTTCCTGCATTTGCAGGCGATGGACCATGTGGCCGGCGGGCATCAATTGGCCGATGTGGCGGCAATCATCGGCACCATGGACGTGGTTTTCGGGGAGATTGACCGCTGATGACGCTGGAAAGCGTGGCCATAACGCTGTCGGGCGTCGGGATCCTGGTCACAGGCGCGCTGGCGCTGGTGTTTCTGCGTGATCCCATTGCGGGCCTGACGCATACAACGCACCGGATGGAAAAACTGCCGGAGGTGATGACAGATCGCTACATCGCTTTGACGATGTTGACCGTTGGCGCCACGCTTTACGGTGATCTGAACGTGATTGCAGTGCTGTTCGCCAGCTTTGCGTTCATGGGCTTTGCCGATGCCTGGATCTATGCGCGCGGCGGGTTTGCGTTTGGCAAACACCTGGCGGCGGGGATAGCGGCCTCGGTTGTGGTGGTCGTGGCGCTGTTGGCCATTGGGCAGGGGGCCTGATGATGGTGAAGACTTTTGAGGGAATGTTGGGAATGAAGATGCGTACACAAGTGAGCCTGGCCGTTGCCGGTGTGATGTTGGCCGGATGTGCCCTGCCGCCGGATGGGGTCACTCAGAAAAATATCTCGGATTACGAGGCGGCCGTGGCCAGCATCGGCTGTGTTCTTAAACACGAATCCGACTATCTGCCGGTCGAGTTGCAGACCGGATTGACGCGCCAGCAGGTACTGGACGTGACCAAATACCAGATTGCCGCGGACCGGGCGATGAACCTGGAGTCCGGCGGCGTGAAGCTGACAACAGGAGCCTGCGCCTAGATGCTACGTCGTCTCTACCACGAGCAGCCTGACAGTTTTGCCTTCACGCCCGCCAATCAGGCATGGGCTGAGGGGCAGATCACGAAGTTCCCCGAAGGGCGTCAGGCCAGTGCGATCATCCCACTATTGTGGCGCGCACAGGAGCAGGAGGGCTGGTTGACACGGCCGGCCATCGAACATGTTGCTGATATGCTGGGTCTTGCCTATATCCGCGCGCTCGAAGTGGCCAGCTTTTACTTCATGTTTCAACTGCAACCCGTTGGTTCTGTTGCGAATATTCAAGTTTGTGGTACGACCTCCTGTATGATCTGCGGCGCTGAGGATCTTGTGAGCGTCTGCAAGGAAAAGATTGCCGACAAACCCCACACCCTCAGCGCGGATGGCAAGTTCAGCTGGGAAGAGGTGGAGTGTCTGGGCGCCTGCGCGAATGCGCCCATGGCGCAGATCGGCAAGGACTATTACGAAGACCTGACAGCGGCCCGTCTGGGCGAGATTATTGACGAGCTGGCGGCGGGCAAGGTGCCCACACCGGGCCCGCAAAATGGCCGCTATGCCGCAGAACCGTTGAGTGGGTTGACCACACTGAAGGATTTCGACAGCGGCCAGACCAAATACAATGCCAGCGTGCAGCTTGCCACGGATATTGGTGAGACGGTCAAGCGGATCGACGGCACCGAGGTGCCGCTCTTGACGCCGTGGCAGCAACACGGTGCCAACCACGCGCCGGGTGCGCCCAAGGTCAAGGTAAATGCAGCACCCGCACCCGTAACGTCGAAACCTGCCGCAAAGGCCGCCCCAAAGGCCAAGGCGAAACCCAAGCCTGCTGCCAAAGATGCCCCAAAAGAGACCAAACCCGCCGCAACCGGCGCGGGCACCCGGCCCGAAGCCTTGAAGGCGGCGCGCGACGGCAAGGCGGATGATCTCAAGCAGATCAAGGGCGTTGGGCCCAAGATGGAAAAACTGTTGAATGCGCTCGGGTTTTATCACTTCGATCAGGTTGCAAGCTGGTCCGGTGATGAGGTGGCCTGGGTGGATCAGAATCTGGAAGGCTTCAAAGGTCGCGTCAGTCGCGATAACTGGGTCGAACAGGCAAAAATGTTGGCATCAGGCAAGGAAACCGAGTTTTCCAAGCGCGTGAAAAAGGGGGATGTCTATTAGGGCCGGACCAATCGGCACCTTCCAAAGATAGCTGACACGATGCACATGTTTCGCCCCCAACATACTGGCCAAAAGGCCCACAAATGCCCGCCAAACCGGGCGGATCGTTCCGTGGAACGGGGTGAGAACGCAATACGTAATGCTCTTAGGGAGGAGACATTTGATGAGTGAAGGTAACAATGGGATCGGATGCACCCTTGGCTGCTGGCTTCTGGCCGCGGGCATGGGGGCGGTCGCGACAATCTTGATGCTGGTTCTGGGGGACGTGCGCTTCATGTCCGCCATATTCCTGGGGGGCGTGATCTTTGTCGTCCTGGGCCTGCTGCTGTCCTGGATCTTCTGCCGCGAGCTGCCACCGCTGCAGCAGGCTGGCAGTGCGGGTAAACCGGCTGAACCAGCCAAACCTGTGGCACAGAAGGCCGCAGCGACGGCAACGGCAACCGCTGCTGCCCCCAAAGCAGAGGCCGCGCCCAAACCGAAACCCAAAGCAAAACCCAAGCCCAAGGCAAAACCCAAACCGGCCCCTGCGGCTGACACGACACCGGACTATGACGGTGACGGTGTGCATGAGGGCGCTGATGAAGGCACCAAGCCCGAGACGCTGAGTGCGGCACGTGGCGGCAAGCCCGATAATCTCAAGCAGATCAAAGGGGTAGGGCCCAAACTTGAAGGCCTTTTGCACTCGATGGGCTTCTATCACTTCGATCAGGTCGCCAACTGGGGTCCCCAGGAAGTGGCGTGGGTTGATGCCAACCTGAAAGGCTTCAAGGGTCGCGTCAGCCGCGACAATTGGGTCGAACAAGCCAAAACACTTGCGGCGGGCGGCTCGACCGAGTTCTCCAAGCGGGTGAAAAAAGGCGACGTGTACTGACGGATGAAAAGCGATGAGCGCGCAGGACGACGAAAGCAAAAAAGGCCGCAGAGCCTCCTTGGTGATCGCCGGAACGGCGGTTTTCTGGGTGGTGGCGTCCTTTGTGGGAGGTCAGCTCGGGCTGGACAACCGCACGCGCGCGCTCTTCGATCTGATGGCTTTTGCAGGCTTCGTCTGGGGCCTGTGGATGGTGTTTCAAATCTGGCGCGCGCGTCAGGATAATCAGAGGTAGCAGCGGATGCTCAGTGATCAGGATCGTATCTTTACCAATCTCTACGGGATGCATGATCGCACCCTGAAAGGCGCGAAGGCGCGGGGGCATTGGGACGGCACGGCCAAAATCCTGCAAAACGGCCGCGACTGGATCGTCGATCAGATGAAGGCTAGCGGGCTGCGCGGACGCGGCGGGGCGGGTTTCCCGACCGGTCTTAAATGGTCGTTCATGCCCAAGGAAAGCGATGGTCGCCCAGCCTATCTGGTGGTCAATGCCGACGAATCCGAGCCCGGGACCTGCAAGGACCGTGAGATCATGCGCCATGACCCGCACACGCTGGTCGAAGGGTGTCTGATCGCGTCTTTCGCGATGCAGGCCCATGCCTGCTACATCTATATCCGCGGCGAATATATCCGCGAAAAGGAAGCTCTGCAGGCCGCGATTGACGAGGCCTACGAGGCCGGTCTGATCGGTAAGAACGCGTGCAAATCGGGCTATGATTTCGATCTGTATCTCGCCCATGGGGCCGGGGCGTATATCTGCGGTGAAGAAACCGCATTGCTCGAAAGTCTTGAGGGTAAGAAGGGCATGCCGCGCATGAAGCCGCCCTTCCCGGCGGGCGCGGGTCTATATGGCTGCCCGACCACGGTGAATAACGTGGAATCCATCGCTGTAGTGCCCACGATCCTGCGGCGTGGCCCTGAATGGTTTGCGGGCTTTGGCCGCCCAAATAATTCGGGCACCAAACTTTTTGCCATCTCGGGCCATGTGAACAACCCCTGCGTCGTCGAAGAGGCGATGTCGATCACCTTTGAAGAGCTGATCGACAAGCATTGCGGCGGTATTCGCGGCGGGTGGGACAACCTCAAGGCCGTTATCCCCGGTGGGTCATCTGTGCCCTGTATTCGCGGTGAGCACATGAAAGAGGCCATCATGGATTTCGATTACCTGCGCGATCAGCGCTCGGGCCTCGGCACGGCGGCGGTGATCGTGATGGATCAATCCACGGATATCATCAAGGCGATCTGGCGGCTCTCGAAGTTCTACAAGCACGAAAGTTGTGGGCAATGCACACCCTGCCGCGAGGGCACGGGCTGGATGATGCGGGTGATGGACCGTCTGGTGCAGGGCGATGCGGAACCCGAAGAGATCGACATGCTGCTGGACGTGACCAAGCAGGTCGAAGGCCATACGATCTGTGCGCTTGGGGACGCAGCAGCTTGGCCGATCCAGGGCCTGATCCGCAACTTCCGCGATGAAATCGAAGACCGGATCAAAGCCAAACGCACCGGCGCCGT
Source organism: Roseovarius sp. JB2-10 (assembly GCF_055693585.1). NCBI lineage: Bacteria > Pseudomonadati > Pseudomonadota > Alphaproteobacteria > Rhodobacterales > Roseobacteraceae > Roseovarius > Roseovarius sp. JB2-10. The sequence continues at coordinate 2,537,107 of NZ_CM146337.1, forward strand.
CAGCGCCGTCGCGGCGGAGTAGGGCAATGAAAACCAACAGCATCACGAAACTGTTCAGTGCGCTCTTGCTGGCGTTGAGCCTTGCAGCATGTAACACAACGTCGGGGTCCGAAACGGCATCTGCAGGCACGGCTGCTGCGCCTCAAACGTTACCGCCGCTTGCACCGCGCGTACATGCATTCACGCGGGATGCAGGTGTGGCCAGCTTTTTGGCAGATGCATGTCCCGGGATACGACTGAGAGAGGGAAGCCAGCTTGCCTTGGTGCAGTCGCAGGTCAAGGTATGGAAGGCGCAGGGCTATAACGACGCGCAAATCAAAGCGGCAAACGCCGCGGGCAAAAACCGAAATAGCGGGCAGCAAGCCATCAATTATTTGACCGCGCGCGGCGCGCGTCCGGGTGATCCGGGATCGCTCTGTCGTGTGGCGCGGCGCGAAGTCGCGGAAAAAACGGCAATTGGCAGGATGTTGAAGGCATGATCAATAACATGGCGCAGACATGTCCGGCTGACGTGACCGTGGGGCAAGGCTGATGGAAGCGTTTGTCGCATATGGCCATGCGATTGTAGCAATTGCGGGCACAGCCCTGTTCGGGTTGGTGCTCAGCCCGTTGTCGGCCATGCGCAAAACCGCACTGCAATTGCCGCCCGGCGCCGAGCCGGAGGCGGATTACAGCACCGCCGCTTATCGGTGGCACCGTGCCTATCTTAACCTGTCCGAGACCATCGGCTTTTTCGTTGGCTGTGCTGTCGCGGCGATATTGGCCGGCGCGAGCCCGTTTTGGGTCAATCTCTTTGCATCGCTGTTTTTTGTCAGCCGTTTGGTCTTGGCCGTGGTTCATATCAGGGGAATTGGCAAGCCGGATGCGGGCGCGCGTTCGATCGTCTACGTCATCGGGTGGTTGATGTGCATCCTTTTGGCGCTTATGGCGATTTTTGGGGTGATGTGAGGTGAGAAGAATGCAGATTTGTTATCGGTCAATGGGGGGAATGTGCGGATGAGGAGCCTGATATTGGTGATAGGCGCCGTGGCGGCGCTTGGCGCATGTTCCCAGAAGTCGGACCGCGTCTTTTTTGATGGAAAGTTTTATCCGGCCAAGGCCAAGAAGGTGAAAGGCGATCGCGAGTCGTTCACTGTCAATGTGCGCAAGGTCGATCAGGGTCTGGCCGGTGCACGCGAAGCAGGCCGCCATGCGGGTGTGAAATACTGCGTTGAGACATTTGGATATTCGGAAATCGATTGGGAAAATGGCCCCGATGACGATGAGGCAGCGTTGCTGCGCGGCAATAAGGGCCTGACGTTAAAAGGGCGTTGCGAAGTATGGGATTAAATCGCGCAATATCATGGGTTTGGCCCGCTTGTTATTGCATATCAGGCGCGGGTGGCACCACGTTTGTGCGTCACGGGACTTCTCTTTCGGGAAGGCCCGGTTATCGCATCGAAGGAGGCACCCAATGCGTATGATTACCCCCTTATCCTGAGTGTTGCGCTGTTGACCGGCTCAATCGCTGCTGCGGATAATTCACCGCTGCACAACGAGAAATCTATCAACGATCAGCTATTGCTGGTGGCCGTGGTCGACAAGATCAATCGCGGCTGCGGCAGCATCAAGGTGAAGTTTTTCAAGGCCCAGTCTTTCGTCAATAACCTCAAAGCCGAGGCGCGGGATCTGGGTTACACCAAGACCCAAGTGAACAACTTTATCGAGAACAAGGCCCACCGCGCCGATATGCGCAAACGCCGCGACGCGTTTTTCGTGGCAAACGGTGCCAGCAGCACAGATCCGCAAAGCCTGTGCGTCTTTGGCCACGCAGAAATCAATAAGCAGAGCCAGATTGGCGTGCTGCTAAAACCAAGGTGAGAATGGATGTCGGAACTACGCAAGATCATCATTGATGGCGAAGAGATCGAAGTAGATGGCGCGATGACCCTGATCCAGGCCTGTGAGCAGGCCGGGATCGAAGTGCCGCGTTTTTGCTACCATGAGCGTCTGTCAATCGCCGGAAACTGCCGGATGTGTCTTGTCGAGGTCGTGGGCGGCCCACCCAAACCGGCCGCCTCCTGCGCCATGCAGGTGCGCGATCTGCGGCCCGGCCCCGAGGGTCAGCCGCCGGTCGTGAAGACCAACAGCCCGATGGTCAAGAAGGCGCGCGAAGGCGTCATGGAATTTCTGCTGATCAACCATCCGCTCGATTGCCCGATATGTGATCAGGGCGGCGAATGTGACCTGCAGGATCAGGCCATGGCCTATGGCGTGGATTTCAGCCGCTTCCGCGAGGCTAAGCGCGCGGTGGATGATTTGGATCTGGGGCCGCTGGTCGAAACCCACATGACGCGCTGCATTTCCTGCACGCGTTGTGTGCGCTTTACCACCGAAGTGGCGGGCATCACCCAGATGGGCCAGACCGGCCGTGGTGAAGACAGCGAGATCACCGCCTATCTGGGCGAAACGCTCGACAGCAACATGCAGGGCAACATCATTGATCTTTGCCCCGTTGGGGCGCTGGTCAGCAAGCCTTATGCCTTTACCGCGCGTCCCTGGGAGCTGACCAAGACCGAAAGCATTGATGTGATGGATGCGCTTGGCAGCAATATCCGCGTGGATTGCAAGGGTCGCGAAGTGATGCGCATTCTGCCGCGCAACCATGACGGCGTGAACGAAGAATGGATTTCCGACAAGACCCGCTTTGTCTGGGACGGCCTGCGCCGACAGCGCCTGGACAAGCCGTACATTCGTGAAAACGGCAAACTGCGCCCCGCAAGCTGGGGCGAGGCGCTCGGCGCTGCCGCAGCCGCGATGGACGGCAAGAAGGTGGTCGGACTGGTGGGCGATCTGGCGCCGGTCGAAGCTGCTTTCGCGCTCAAGCAATTGGTGGAAGGTGTTGGCGGCGCGGTGGAATGCCGGACCGATGGCGCCAAACTGCCTGCCGGTAATCGCTCGGGCTATGCCGGAACAGCGATGATCGAAGACATTGATGCGGCCAAATTCATTCAGTTGATCGGCACCAACCCCCGGGTTGAAGCGCCTGTCTTGAATGCGCGCATTCGCAAGGCCTGGAGCAAAGGCGCGCATGTCGGTTTGGTGGGTGAGCCTGTCGATCTGACCTATGACTACGCCCATGTCGGCACAGATCGGGCAGCGTTGAACAGCATTCTGGACAAAGACTATGGCGCTGTTGTTGACGCGCCGAGCGTTGTCATCGTGGGGCAGGGTGCCCTGCGCGAAGCAGACGGTGAAGCGGTGCTGGCGGCGGCGATGAAACTGGCCGAGGACACGAAATCACGGTTGATGGTCCTGCACACGGCCGCGTCCCGCGTCGGTGCGATGGATGTCGGGTGTACCGCCGATGGCGGGCTCGACGCAGCCATGAACGGCGCAGAGTTGGTCTATAACCTTGGTGCGGATGAGGTCGACATCGCCGAAGGGGCGTTTGTGATTTACCAGGGCAGCCATGGTGACCGCGGGGCACATCGCGCCGACGTGATCCTGCCGGGCGCTGCCTACACCGAAGAACAGGGCCTCTTTGTGAATACCGAAGGCCGCCCGCAACTGGCGCAACGCGCTGGATTTGCCCCAGGGGAGGCCAAGGAAAACTGGGCCATCCTGCGGGCGCTGAGCGGCGAAATGGGCAATCCGCTCCCGTATGACAGCATCGCGCAGCTACGACAGGCGATGGTGGAAGTTGCCCCGCATCTGACACAGATCGACAGCGTGCCGGAAAATGGCTGGCAACCGCTGGCCGTGGGTAAGCTGGGCAAGGCCGATTTCCGGGGCGCGATCAATGATTTCTACCTGACCAACCCGGTTGCCCGGGCCAGCCAGTTGATGGCTGAGCTGAGTGCCGCCGCCAAGGCACGCAATTCCAAACCGATGGCGGCTGAGTAGTGATCAAACCGGCAATCATATCATCAATGCTGCTTGCCAATGCGGCGGGGTTGTTGGGATGCGGTGCACCGAAATACGATCAGGTCAGCCGCGCCGCTCCTGAATATCAAGGCATCGAGACGCGGCTTCTGGATGGCGATCTGGTGAATTTCCTGGTCTCGATGTCCGGTTCAAGCTCCGCCGAAGACGTGGACCAATACGCGGAATGCGCCGCCGCGCAATATACCCTGATCCGCGGCTACGGATTTGCGCGCCATGTGCGCACGAATGTGGTCGAAGAGGGTGGTATCTGGCGCGGCGATGCGGTTTATACGATCTCGCCGGCACTGCCCCGCGGATTGAAAACAATCGACGCCGAAGTCGTCGCCGCACATTGTGCGGAAAACGGAATACCGATGGTGTGAGGACCTGATGGCTGAATTCTTAACAACCCCCGCCGGGATCGCCGTATTGATCGTGGCGCAATGCCTTGCCGTCATTGGTTTCGTCATGGTTTCGCTGCTGTTTCTGGTCTACGGCGATCGCAAGATCTGGGCCGCGGTCCAGATGCGCCGCGGACCCAACGTTGTGGGAACCTTCGGGTTATTGCAAACCGTGGCTGATGCGCTGAAATACGTGGTCAAGGAAATCGTCGTACCGGCGGGTGCCGACAAGGCCGTTTTCATGCTGGCCCCGATGACCAGCTTTGTGCTGGCCGTTCTGGCCTGGGCGGTCATCCCGATGAACGAAGGCTGGGTGCTCAGTGATATCAACGTCGCGATCCTGTTTGTCTTCGCGGTCTCCTCGCTGGAGGTCTACGGCGTGATCATGGGCGGCTGGGCGTCTAACTCGAAATACCCCTTCCTGGGCTCGCTCCGGTCGGCGGCGCAGATGATCTCTTACGAGGTGTCGATTGGCCTCATTATCATTGGCGTCATCATCTCCACCGGATCAATGAACTTCGGTGATATCGTCGCGGCGCAGGATGGCGATTACGGCTTCTTCAGCTGGTATTGGTTGCCGCATTTCCCGATGGTGTTCCTCTTTTTCATCTCGGCCCTGGCTGAAACCAACCGGCCGCCATTTGATCTTCCCGAAGCGGAATCCGAACTGGTGGCGGGCTACCAGGTGGAATATTCCTCAACGCCGTTCCTCTTGTTCATGGCCGGTGAATACATCGCCATCTTCCTGATGTGCGCGCTGACCACACTCTTGTTCTTTGGCGGCTGGCTCAGCCCCATTCCGGGCCTGCCCGATGGCGTCTTCTGGATGATTTCCAAGATGGCGTTCTTCTTCTTCATCTTCGCGATGGTCAAGGCGATCACCCCGCGCTACCGCTACGATCAGCTCATGCGGATCGGCTGGAAAGTATTCCTGCCGCTGTCGCTTGGCTGGGTGGTGATCGTGTCGTTCCTCGCAAAATTCGAAGTCCTCGGCGGCGCATGGGCCCGCTGGGCGGTGGGAGGATAATTCTTGGGCATCGACTGCGTCCTTTTCGAACGATTGGTTGAGCTTTCAACCCGGTTCCAGCCGAAGGGCCGGACCCTGATGCTGGGGCGTCAATCGTTCGGGATTCAGACGCAGTTCCGGCTGGAGTATGACCGGTGCCTGGAGGCGCACGGCATCAACGCCTCGCGGTTCGATTTCCTGCAAGAGGACGGATTTTCCGAGACCCTGATGGCCAAGCTGGGTTTTGGTGCGATTGAGACTATGGATTTCTCCGACTACGAAGGCGCGTCGATCCTTCATGATCTCAACAAGCTGCCGCCCAAGAAGCTGGAAAAGAAATTCGACCTGATCTTTGACGGCGGCACAATCGAACATGTGTTCAATATCCCCAACGCGCTGGAAGCGGTGTACCGGATGCTCAAGCCTGGGGGCGGTTCATCTCGGCTAACGGTCTCAATGGCTGGTACGGGCATGGCATGTACCAGTTTAACCCCGAATTGGTCTGGACCTACTGGAAACGCGCGTGCAATTGCAATGTGATCGATTGCCGTGCCGTGCCGATTGAGCCGACATCCGAGTTTGGCCATGTCACGTTCCCCGATCCGGCCCTGACCGGCACCCGGCTGCGGCTCAAGAACAAGATCGGACCGGGGCGCACATATCTGTATTACGAGGTCGAAAAGACCAAGGACTCCCATCTGCCCAACTACGCGTTGCAGAGCGATTATGAAGAAACCTGGCAAGGGCACAAAAACGCTGGAGATATCCACGTGGAAGAGGCGAGAGGCTGAACCGATGGCGAACATAGATTACGGACGCGCGGCGGGGTATTTCCTGCTGACGGACTTCATCAAGGGTTTCAAACTGGGGCTGAAGTATTTCTTTGCCCCCAAGGCCACGCTGAACTACCCGCATGAAAAGGGGCCTTTGAGCCCACGGTTCCGTGGCGAACATGCGCTGCGCCGCTATCCCAACGGCGAAGAACGCTGTATTGCCTGCAAACTCTGCGAGGCGATCTGCCCGGCGCAGGCCATCACCATCGATGCCGAGCCGCGTGATGACGGCAGCCGCCGCACCACGCGTTATGACATCGACATGACGAAATGCATCTATTGCGGATTCTGTCAGGAGGCCTGTCCGGTCGACGCCATCGTCGAAGGGCCAAATTTCGAATTCGCCACCGAGACCCGTGAAGAGCTTTTCTACGACAAGGCCAAGCTTCTGGAGAACGGCGAACGTTGGGAAGCCGAAATTGCCCGTAACCTGGAACTGGACGCGCCGTACCGATGAACAATTCTGACGCCTATACCCGTGGCAAGGCGATGGCCGAAGCTACCAATCCGGGGATCGAAAGTGCTCTGGCGGAGCGCTATGATGCGGTTCTGCCGGGATTTTCGACCACGATGATGGAAGTGGCCTTTGGACACTACTACACGCGGGACGGGCTGGACGATAAAACACGGTATCTTGCAACGGTGGCGGGCTTGGCAGCTCTTGGAGGGCAGACTGGCCCGCAATTGAAAGTCCATATCCGAAACGCTCTGCGGTCCGGCGCAACTTGTCGCGAGGTCGCAGAGGTGATCAACCAGATGGCGCTCTATGGCGGCTTTCCGGCGATGATCAACGCGCTGAACGTCGCCCTAGAAGTGTTCGGCGAAGAGGAATTTGATGATGTCTGACACCAGCAACCCTTTTGCCGCCATGATGGCCCAGGCCCAGGAAATGGCCAAGGCGATGAACCCGTCGCTTGAGAGTTTCTCACCCAAGGGGTTCGAGAACCTGTGGCCGACCATGCCCAAGGAATTCATGGAGATGGCCTTTGGCAAGGGCATGAGCAAAAACGGGCTGGACGCCAAGACGCGGTTGCTGATCACGCTGTCGGGCCTGACAATGCTGGGCGCGCAGAGCGATACACAGATCCGGATGACCGTGCGGCACGCGCTTGAGGCCGGGGCCACCAAGGATGAGATTGCCGAGACCATCGGGATGATGTCGATGTTTGCGGGCCTGCCGTCGATGACCCGCGCGATGGAAATTGCGCGTGATGTTCTGGACGAGCATGAGGATGAGGGAAGAGACACATGACCATCGCCGCCTTCTGTTTTTATCTCTTTGCGGTCTCGCTGCTGGTGGGCGGGCTCTTTACCGTCATCAGCCGCAACCCGGTGCATTCGGTCCTCTGGCTGATCCTCTCGTTCATCAGTGCCGCGGGTCTTTTCGTGCTGTTGGGCGCGGAATTCGTGGCGATGCTGCTGATCATTGTTTACGTGGGCGCCGTCGCGGTCCTCTTCCTCTTCGTGGTGATGATGCTTGATGTGGATTTTGCGGAACTGAAGGCCGAAATGGCCAAATACATGCCGCTGGCCATCCTGATCGGGATGATCCTTTTGATGCAGTTTGGCCTGGCCTACGGCGTCTGGGAAACATCGACGGGGGCAGACGCGGCCCGCGCCGCACCGACGCCGGACGGGGTGGAAAATACCGCCGCTCTGGGCCTCTTGCTCTACGATAAATACTTCCTGCTCTTCCAACTGGCCGGTCTGATCCTGCTGGTTGCGATGATCGGGGCGATTGTCCTGACCCTGCGCCACCGCAGTGACGTCAAGCGCCAGAACGTGCTGGCCCAGATGTACCGCGATCCGGCCAAGGCGATGGAACTCAAGGACGTGAAACCGGGGCAGGGGCTGTGATGCGGCGTCTGGTCCTCGGGGGCATATTGGCCATGTTCAGCCTGGTCACAATAACAACACTATATCACGGCGCCTATTCGCCCGTGATGATCGTACACTGAGGGACGACATGATTGGTTTGGAACATTATTTGACGGTGGCGGCAGCCTTGTTCGTCATCGGCATTTTCGGCCTCTTCCTCAACCGGAAGAACGTCATCATCCTGCTGATGTCGATCGAGTTGATGCTCCTTTCGGTCAATATCAACCTCGTTGCCTTCTCGTCCTACGCGGGCGATCTGGTGGGGCAGGTCTTTACCCTCTTCGTGCTGACCGTGGCCGCCGCCGAGGCCGCGATTGGTCTGGCCATTCTGGTCTGCTTCTTCCGGAACCGCGGCACGATTGCGGTCGAAGACGTCAACGTGATGAAGGGCTGATATAATGGAAAAAATCATCCTCTTTGCGCCCCTGATTGGCGCCATCATCGCGGGCTTTGGCTGGCGGATCATCGGCGACAAGGGCGCGCAATGGGTGACCACGGGTCTCTTGTTCCTCTGCGCCTTGCTCAGCTGGATCGTTTTCCTGGGCCATGACGGTACGACCGAATACATCCACGTTCTGGACTGGATCCAATCCGGCACGCTCGACACCGCCTGGGCCATCCGCGTGGACCGCCTGACCGCAACCATGCTGATCGTGGTCACGACCGTCTCGGCCCTCGTCCACCTTTATTCCATGGGCTACATGGCCCATGACAGCCAGTTCAACGAAGAAACCGAAAGCTACCGCCCCCGGTTCTTTGCCTATCTGAGCCTCTTCACCTTTGCCATGCTGATGCTGGTCACGGCCGACAATCTGGCGCAGATGTTCTTTGGCTGGGAAGGGGTGGGCCTCGCCTCCTACCTCTTGATCGGGTTCTACTATCGCAAGCCAAGTGCTAATGCCGCCGCGATCAAGGCGTTTGTGGTTAACCGCGTGGGTGACTTTGGCTTCGCGCTTGGGATCATGGCGCTCTATTTCCTGACGGACAGCATCAAGTTTGATGACATCTTTGCCGCAGCACCCGAGCTGGCCGAGACACAGCTGACCTTCCTCTGGACGGACTGGAACGCCGCCAACCTGATTGCGTTCCTGTTGTTCGTGGGCGCCATGGGCAAATCGGCGCAGCTCATTCTGCACACTTGGCTGCCGGACGCGATGGAAGGCCCCACACCGGTGTCGGCGCTGATCCATGCCGCAACAATGGTAACGGCGGGTGTCTTCCTCGTCTGCCGCATGTCGCCGCTGATGGAATTCGCGCCCGAAGCGAAGCTCTTCGTCATGTATCTGGGGGCCACAACCGCCTTCTTCGCGGCCACGGTCGGCCTCGTGCAAAACGACATCAAACGCGTCATCGCCTATTCGACCTGTTCACAGCTTGGCTACATGTTCGTGGCTGCGGGTGTGGGTGTCTATTCGGTTGCGATGTTCCACCTCTTCACCCACGCGTTTTTCAAGGCGATGCTCTTTTTGGGCGCGGGTTCGGTCATCCACGGGATGCACCACGAACAGGACATGCGCAATTACGGTGGCCTGAGGAAGAAGCTGCCCTACACCTTCTGGGCGATGATGATCGGCACACTCGCCATCACCGGCGTGGGCATTCCGCTGACCGGCTGGATCGGTTTTGCGGGCTTTGCCTCCAAGGATGCGGTGATTGAAAGTGCCTATGCCTTTGCGCCGAGCGGCTACGCCTTCTGGATGCTGGTCATCGCGGCGCTTTTCACCAGTTTCTACAGCTGGCGGCTGATGTTCCTGACGTTCTATGGCGAGGCGCGCGGCGATAAGCACACGCACGAGCATGCCCATGAAAGCCCGATGGTGATGTTGGTGCCGCTTGGCGTCCTCAGCCTCGGCGCGATCTTTGCCGGTGCAATCTGGTATTCGTCCTTCTTTGGCAAAACGAACGAGGTCGCGTCGTTCTTTGGTGTGCCCTACGCGCAAGAGGCGCATGAGAAGGGGCATGATGACAGCCACAGTGACGATCACGCTAAGGAGGATCATGGCGAGGCCAAGACCGACGGCAAAGAGAAGAGCGAGAAGAAAGCTCATTACGTCTTTGACGGCAAACCGGGCCAGGGCGCGATCTATACCGCCAAGGACAACCACGTGCTGCATGACGCGCATTACGTGCCGAAATGGGTCAAGATCAGCCCGTTCATTGCCATGGTGCTCGGCTTCCTGACCGCCTATTGGTTCTACATCGTGAACCCGGCGCTGCCCAAGAAACTGGCCGAAAACCAGCGCCCACTTTACAACTTCCTGCTTAACAAATGGTACTTTGATGAGATCTACGATTTCCTCTTCGTGCGGCCCGCCAAGGCATTGGGGTCGTTCTTCTGGAAACGGGGTGACGGCAATGTGATCGATGGATCGATCAACGGGATCGCGATGGGGATTATCCCGTTCTTCACGCGCCTCGCGGGCCGCGCGCAATCGGGCTACATCTTCACCTATGCCTTTGCCATGGTCATCGGCATCGCGGTGCTTGTCACCTGGATGAGCTTCACCGGGGGGCCGAGTAATGGATAACCTTCTCTCCATCACAACCTTCATCCCGACGATTGCCGCGCTGATCCTTGGCGTGTTCCTCAGGGGCGAGGATGAGGCCGCGCAGCGCAATGCCAAATGGGTGGCACTGATTGCCACGTCGCTGACTTTCATTGTGTCGCTCTTTATCCTTTTTGGCTTTGATCCAAACAATACCGACTTCCAGTTCGTGGAAGAGCGCGATTGGCTTCTGGGCCTGAAATACAAAATGGGCGTGGACGGGATCAGCGTGCTTTTCGTGCTGCTGACCACCTTCATGATGCCGCTGACGATTGCCGCCTCGTGGAACGTGACCACGCGGGTCAAAGAGTACATGATTGCGTTTCTGGTCTTGGAAACACTGATGTTGGGCGTCTTCATGGCGCTCGATCTGGTGCTGTTTTACCTCTTCTTCGAGGCGGGTCTTATCCCGATGTTCCTGATCATCGGCATCTGGGGCGGCAAGGAACGCATCTACGCCAGCTTCAAGTTCTTCCTCTACACCTTCCTCGGCTCGGTCCTGATGCTGGTTGCGATGGTGGCGATGTTCGCCGATGCGGGGACTACGGACATCCCGACCCTGATGAACCACCAGTTCTCGTCTGACAGCTTCAGTATCTTGGGCGTCTACATCGTGGGCGGCGCACAGACGCTGATGTTCATCGCCTTCTTCGCCAGCTTCGCGGTCAAGATGCCGATGTGGCCGGTACACACATGGCTGCCCGATGCCCACGTGCAGGCGCCCACGGCGGGCTCGGTCGTGCTGGCGGCGATCCTGCTCAAGATGGGCGGCTATGGCTTCCTGCGGTTCAGCCTGCCGATGTTTCCCATCGGGTCCGAGGTGATGACACCGCTGGTCCTGTGGATGTCGGCCATTGCGATTGTCTACACCTCGCTTGTGGCGCTGGCACAGGAAGACATGAAAAAGCTGATTGCCTATTCGTCCGTCGCGCACATGGGATATGTGACCATGGGCATCTTCGCGGCGAACCAGCAGGGGATTGATGGCGCCATCTTTCAGATGATCAGCCACGGCTTTATCTCCGGCGCGCTCTTCCTGTGCGTGGGCGTGATCTATGACCGGATGCACACGCGCGACATTGATGCCTATGGCGGTCTGGTCAACCGGATGCCCGCCTATGCGCTGATCTTCATGCTCTTTACCATGGCCAATGTCGGCCTGCCGGGCACATCGGGGTTCATCGGTGAATTCCTGACGCTGGTCGGTATCTTCCAGGTCAATACCTGGGTGGCCCTGGTGGCCACGTCCGGTGTGATCCTCAGCGCCGCCTATGCACTATGGCTCTATCGCCGTGTGGTCATGGGCGATCTGATCAAAGAGAGCCTGAAATCGATCTCCGACATGGGAACCCGCGAACGGGCGATCTTTGCCCCGCTGGTGGTGATGACCCTGCTCTTGGGCGTCTACCCGGCGCTTGTCACGGATATCATCGGCCCCTCGGTTGAGGCGTTGATTACAAACTACGACACTGCTCTGGCAGACGGCCACGCCGCTCGCCAGTCCGCAGCGGTCGCGCAGTAACGGGAGCCCTGAAAATGATTCAGGCTGATCTGAATATCATCGTGCCGGAGATCGTCTTGTCGGTCTATGCGCTGGCGGCACTTCTGTTCACGGTCTACACCGGCAAGGACAAGATGGCAGGCATGCTGGTCTGGCTAACGGCCGCCCTTTTTGTCGCGATGGCGCTCTTTATCGGGGCCACGGGCAATACCACCCGCGTGGCGTTTGACGGCATGTTTGTCGATGACGGGTTCGCGCGGTTTGCCAAGGTCACGATCCTGCTCAGCGCCGCCGCTGTTCTGGTCATGGGCCAGGAATATATGGCGCGTCGCAATATCCTGCGGTTCGAATATCCGCTGCTGATCGCGTTGGCGGTCGTGGGTATGATGGTGATGGTCAGCGCCGGTGACCTGATGGCGCTCTACATGGGACTCGAACTGCAATCGCTGGCGCTTTATGTCGTGGCGTCGCTGCGCCGCGACAGTGCGAAATCCACCGAAGCGGGCCTCAAGTACTTCGTTCTGGGCGCATTGAGCTCCGGCTTGCTGCTCTATGGGGCTTCGCTGACTTATGGCTATGCGGGCACCACGCTCTTTTCCGGCATCATCGAGGCGGCACAGGGGCAGGCGCCTTTGGGCCTGCTCTTTGGCCTTGTCTTCGTGATCTCAGGTCTGGCCTTCAAAATCAGCGCCGTGCCGTTCCACATGTGGACACCTGACGTCTATCAGGGCGCGCCAACCCCGATCACCGCCTTCTTCGCGACAGCGCCCAAGATGGCGGCCATGGGTCTTTTTGCCCGCGTGGTGCATGACGCCTATGGAGGTGTCGTGGGGGACTGGCAACAGGTCGTGGCACTCCTGAGTGTGCTGTCAATGTTCCTTGGCGCTGTCGCTGCCATTGGCCAGACCGATATCAAACGCCTGATGGCCTATTCCTCGATCGCGCATATGGGCTTTGCCCTGATGGGTCTTGCCGCAGGAACCGCCTTTGGCGTGCAGGCGATGCTGATCTACATGGCGATCTACGTTACAATGAATGTCGGTACCTTTGCCTTCATCCTCAGCATGGAACGGGATGGCCAGCCGGTCACGGATATTGCCAGCCTGAACATGTATTCCAAGGCCCATCCGGCGCGCGCCATGGCGATGCTGGTGCTGCTCTTTAGCCTCGCTGGTGTGCCGCCGCTCCTTGGGTTCTTCGGCAAGTTCTACGTGCTGCGCGCAGCCTATGATGGCGGTCTGGCATGGCTGGCGGTGGCGGGCGTGATCGCCTCGGTGATCGGGGCGTTCTACTACCTGCGGATCGTCTTCTTCATGTATTTCGGTGAGGAGCAGGAAGAACTGGAGACGGCACGCTCACCTGTCCTGTGGAGCCTTTTGATGGTGTCCGCGGTGGTCATGCTGGTTGGGATTATTAACATGTTCGGCGTCGAATCCATTGCGGCCGCCGCGGCGGCCACCCTTGTTAACTAAGCGCTGCGCCCGCCGTGACGGATGATTGGCCCGCAGGGTACGGCCGCCGGGTTCTGGACCGCGTGGACAGCACCAATGCCGAGGCTGCCCGCATTGCCCCTGATCTGACCGGCCCGGAATGGATATTGGCGCTGGAACAGACCGCCGCCCGGGGCCGTCGCGGGCGGGCCTGGGTCAATCCGGTTGGCAATTTCGCGGCCACGCTGGTGATGCATCCGGGCGAGACACCAGACAAGGTGGCCCTGCGCTCCTTCGTGGCGGCACTGGCCTTGAACGATGCGCTGGTCGCAGCGACGGGGCGGACAGAACCATTTACGCTCAAGTGGCCCAACGATGTGCTGCTGAACGGCGGCAAACTGGCCGGGATCCTGTTGGAAAGCGCGGGTGTTGGCGGGCAGCTCACGCATTTTGCCATTGGCATCGGCGTGAACCTCAAATCCGCCCCCGGTTCTACCGAGGTGGAAGAGGGCGCCATGCGCCCCGTCTCCCTCATGTCGGAAACAGGCGTGGACATTACACCGGAAGATTTCCTTGATCTGCTGGCCCCAGCCTATGCCCGATATGAGGCGCAGTTTACCACCTACGGGTTCGATCCCATTCGCACCGCATGGCTCGACCGGGCGGCACGGTTGGGCGAGGTCGTGACCGCAAGAACGTCGCGTGACGAAGTGACCGGCACCTTTGAAACGGTGGACGCGGCGGGCAATCTTGTACTATCTACGGCCAAATCCCGCGTGGCCATTCCGGCCGCGGACGTGTTTTTCTAAAGGGCGAGGGCGCGATGCTTCTGGCAATTGATTGCGGCAACACGAACACTGTCTTTGCCATCTGGGATGGCGAGAAATTTTTGTGCACGCTGCGCACGTCAACCCATCACGCCCGCACGGCGGACGCGTATTTCACCTGGTATTCGACGCTGGTCAAACATTACGGGATCGATGTTGATATCACCGATGTGATCATCTCCTCCACCGTGCCGCGCGTGGTCTTCAACCTGCGCGTCTTTGCGGATCGGTTCTTTGGCTGTCGCCCGATGGTGGTGGGCAAGCCGGAATGCCGCCTGCCAGCAGAACCACGGGTGGACGAAGGCACAATCGTGGGGCCCGACAGGCTGGTCAATGCGGCCGGGGCCTTTGACCGTCACGGGGGCGATTTGATCGTGGTGGATTTCGGCACGGCGACGACGTTCGACGTTGTTTCAAAAGATGGGAATTACATCGGCGGGGTGATCTCACCGGGGGTGAACCTGAGCCTCGAAGCGCTCCATATGGCCGCCGCCGCCTTGCCGCATGTGGACATCTCCAAGCCACAAAAAGTGATTGGAACCAACACGGTAGCTTGCATGCAATCAGGCGTGTTCTGGGGCTATATCGGGCTGGTCAAGGAATGCTGCGCCCGGATCAAAGCCGAGCGTGAGCGCGACATGACGATCATCGGCACGGGCGGCCTTGCGCCGCTCTTTGCCGAGACGGAAGAGCTTTTTGACGTGATAGAAGATGATCTGACGATGCACGGCCTGACCGTGATTCATGAATATAATAAGGAGGGCTAAGGCCCCATGAGCAGTGAAAGACTGATTTACCTGCCCCTCGGCGGGGCGGGCGAGATCGGGATGAACGCCTATGTCTATGGTTATGGCAAACCCGATCAGGAACGCCTGATTCTGGTCGATCTGGGTGTCACGTTTCCCGACATGGATGGCAGCCCGGGGGTGGATCTGATCTTGCCGGATATCACCTGGCTGAGTGCGCGTCGTAACCAGTTGGAGGCCGTGTTCATCACCCACGCGCATGAAGACCATGTGGGTGCGGTGGCGCATTACTACGAAGCGCTCGGCGCGCCGATCTATGCGCGTGCTTTCACAGCCAATATCGCGCGGCGCAAGATGGACGAACATGGCCACCCGGAAAAGGCGGTGCGCACCGTCTCGCCTTGGCCCGAAACCGTTGAGGCGGGGCCGTTCAACGTGGGCTTCGTGCCGATTTCTCATTCCATTCCCGAAAGCTCCGGGCTGGTCATCGACACGCCGGATGGGCGGCTTGTCCATACCGGTGATTTCAAAATGGACACCGACCCGGTGGTGGGGGAACCGTTTGATGCCAGTGTCTGGGAGGACATTGCCAAACCGGGCGTCAAGGCGTTGGTATGCGATTCCACCAATGTGTTCAGCGCCGCAGAGGGCCGGTCGGAATCGAGCGTCGGGCCCGAGATCGAAAAGCTGGTGGCCGGGGCCAAGGGCATGTTCGTCTGCACCACCTTTGCCAGCAACGTGGCGCGCGTGAAAACCCTGGCTGAGGCCGGGGAGCGGGCCGGGCGATCCGTCTGCCTGATGGGCCGCGCGATGCGCCGGATGATCGAGGCCAGCGTTGAAAGCGGCGTGCTCAAAGGGTTTCCGCGCACGGTCAGCCCGGAAGATGCCAAGGAAATCCCGCGCGACAGCCTGATGCTGATCGTGACAGGCAGCCAGGGCGAGCGCCGGGCCGCGAGTGCACAGCTGGCGCAGGGCAAATATATGGGGATCACACTGGCCGAGGGGGACACGTTCCTCTTCTCCTCCAAAACCATCCCGGGCAATGAGCGCGGCGTGATCAGAATAATCAACCAATTCAGTGAGATGGGCGTTGATGTGGTGGATGACACCAGTGGGCTTTACCACGTGTCGGGCCATGCCAACCGCCCCGATCTGGACGCCATGCACAAGCTGATCAAGCCGCAGATGGTGATCCCGATGCATGGCGAACACCGGCATCTGCGTGAACATGTGAAACTGGCAAAGTCGAACCGCCTTTACGGGGTCTTGGCCGTCAACGGCATGATGATGGACCTGAGCCAGAACACCCCCACCGTGGCCGAATATATCGAGACGGGCCGGACCTATCTGGACGGATCGGTCAAGGTGGGCGCGCTGGATGGGGTGATCCGCGACCGGATTCGCATGGCGCTGAACGGGCATGTGATGGTCAATGTCATTCTGGATGAAGACGATGAGCCGTTGGGTGAACCCTGGTGTGAAATCAAAGGCTTACCGGATACTGGTGCCAGCCGCGCACCGCTGGTCGATGTGCTGGAAGAAGACCTGAGCCAGTATCTTGGCCGCGCCGGATCGAAGACGCTGATCGACGATGACAAGCTGGAAGACGGATTGCGCAAGATCGTGCGCCAAAGCGCGCAGGGTGAAATTGGCAAGAAGCCCGAAGTGTCAGTGATCATCAGCCGGCTTTCGGCCTGACCCTTAGGGTTTCCGATTTGCGACATTTCAGATGTCGAAATTGGCGCAGACGGCCCTGATGTCGGGGCGGTTTCATGGACACCGCTACGAAGAGGTGTCCCCATGACGTCCGATGCATCCGACCTGATCGATCTTGCCAGCTATCCCATTCACCGGGATGGGCCTGTGCGCGACAGGCTGCTCACTGATGTCAGGGCCGACTTGGCGCGTGACGGATGTGCGGTCATCAAAGGGTTTTTGACCCAGACCGGTGTGGATGCGTTGACGGAAGAGGCGCAGGGGGTGGCCGATAAAGGGCATAAATCCTTCAACCGGACCAACGCCTATTTCACGCAGGATGATCCGACGCTGCCCGCTGATGATCCGCGCCGGCAATTCTTTGACCGCTCCAACGCTTTCATCCCCGCCGATAATTTCGCCAAGGATGGTCCGTTGCGCCGGGTGCATGACTTCACCGGGTTTGACGAGTTCATCCGCGATTGCCTGCAGGAAGACCGCTTTTACCGCTATGCTGATCCGTTGGCAGATGTGATCGTCAACATGGCCGAAGAAGGCAACGGCTTTCCCTGGCATTTCGATACGAACAACTTCACCGTCACCCTTGCCATTCAGAACGCGGAAGCGGGCGGCGAATTTGAATACGCGCCGGGCATCCGCGAGGGGAACGAGAACTTTGAGGAAGTGGCACGTGTTCTTAACGGCACTTCTGACAAGGTCACGGTGCTGGAACTTGAACCCGGCGACCTGCAGCTCTTTCGCGGTCGCTATTCGCTGCACCGGGTGGCACCGCTCAAGGGAAAACGCCCGCGCTTCGTGGCAATTTTTTCCTATGTGGAAGAGCCCGATATGGTAGGCGCTCCGGAACGCACCCAACAGCTTTACGGTCGGACCCTGCCGATCCATCACGAACGGGCAGGGCACCGGGCGGATCAGTTCATCGACTGATGCAGCTTCAGTTTGCGTTTGGAACGAAAGACCAATGCTGTTTCTTGTCGTCAAAACTGCAATTTGCCGTTCGGACATAGGTCAGTTTCGTGTCGTTCTTTTCGTTGAAGGTCAGGCATCTGCCAAACCCGGCTTCCTGAATCAGGCCCGGCGTTCCGGCATCAGCGGAGGACGCATCGCGATCCAGCGGGATGAACCGCCAGAGCTGCTGGCTTTCGCGGCTTTTGCAGTTATGCGGTGCCACGCGCGCGCCGCTTTTTGTTGGTCCGGCCACACATTCGTCCGTGCGAATCTGCAACTGGCCAGTGTCGACCGTCGCGAGACGCTGCTTGGCTTCTGTAGCATTGGCCTTGCACGCCCGGATGAAGAGCACGTTGTCTTTGTTATTCTTCGGATGGGCGGTCAGGCAGATTTCAGCGCGCGTAAAGAGAGATTTGATCTGATACCCGGCAGGCTTGGGATACCAGGTGTCGGTGATAACCGCGTCAAGCTCGGGCCCGTACTCCGCATTGAGCTGGGCAATATCCTTGCAGCCGGGATGAGACAGCTCAAGTTTTTGCTGCAACTTGCAGGATCCATCCGCCGCAGGAATGTGGTTTTGACGCAGAAGCGCCTTTTTGAGATCAGACTTTGGCAGAAACGCCTCGACCGGGTTGGCTTTGTTGGCCATCTTGAGCGGCAGGCGGGACATATAGATATAGGGGTCCGTCAAGGTGCCCGTTAGATTGGCCGTCAGCGCATCCGTATCCGCACAGGCCGCCGGAGCGCCTTCGGCTTTCCAGCTGTTGCAGGCGTCATAAAGATCGCTGGTTTGTACGATGTCGTCGCGGATCGCTTTGCTGAGCTGGCTAATTGTTATGTCATCCCCCGCACCACCCATTTGGTTGCGTCCCAGCACATGGGTGTATTCGGACCCGTTGCCCATGGCTTTGATCTGGTCAATCGTATTGGCAAGTGTTTCGTAGCTGGCGCGGTAGTAGGCCAGTAGAACAAGGTCGGGGCTGGGCTTGAGCTTGAGTTTTTCAACATCTATCAGCGCGTTGTAGGATTGCACCTGATAGCCGACGGGCACGGTGTTGGTTGTGGTCTGCAAACTCTCCAACTTGCCTTTGAGCTTGTCCCAATCTGTTTCGGCGGCTTTTGTTTCGTCTGTAGCACTGACGCCATCACCACCGCCGATCTGTTTATACGTGATCCGGAGGTTTTTGCTGCTTGTCTGCTTTGTCATTTCAGCATCCATGCTTGCGCTCGCTTTCCACGCGACGCCGGCCACATTGACGGAGGCTGTGATCTTGTCGCGTGTTGTCTGATCAATCGCCGTCAGGGTCAGGATCGCAAATCCCTCTGCCCCGGTGTAATTGGCCCGCACAAAGGAATCGCCGCATTTATCCCGAAACGCGTTTTCACCTTTGTTTTTCAGCAGCTTCATCGCGGATTTGGTCAAGCGGATCGTTTCACCCTCTTTTGGGCGAAGCCATTTTGTCGGGCCTTCCCGATTGGCATAAAACGCATAGTTGAGATTGTTTTGATTGAGCGACGTACTGCCCGCAAAACCCATTTTCCCCGAACTTTCCGCGCCAAATACCTTGCCGCTGGCCGAGACATCAATATTGAGCGTCTGCATGAGGCCCAAGGTGCTGGACACCTGCAACAGGCGGGATGTGAATGACCCTGTGTCCTGTTCATCCTGTTTGGCTTCGAACCCCGTGATACAGGATTCCGGTCCAATGAAAGAACTGGTCACGGTATTGAAGGGCAAACCGATGGTCGCGTCATCGCCTTTGGTCAATGGATAGTTGCGCGTCCCTTGGGTTTCGCTGACCTGCGCCTGCGCCACGGCGGAGGTAAGTATCAATAGGCAAAGTCCGAGTTTAAACGGGTGTATCATCAATCTGTCCTATGCGTATCTGAAATAACTCAACCTAGAGGCGCACTTTCCCTAACGTCAAGGTTTGAAACCATGTAAGCATAAGGCCAATCAGGCGTGTCCCGGGCGGCTCGATACCAGGACGGATCGTGACAAACGAGCCGGTCAGAGGGGCCTTGGACAGAGGAGAAAGACAGTGATGACACGGGTATTGCTCAGCGTTACGGTGCTGATGGCCGCATGCACGCCGGAACCTGCACCGCACCCGCCGGAAGACCCAGATTTGCCGTTCGTCCGGCCATATCGCGCGGAGGGGGATCAGTGTTATCTGGTTGGCGAAAGCAATGTCACCGGCGAATTCCTGGATGACGCTGCAGATCTGGTGGCCTGTCCCACGGATTATGAAGGGCTGGGCGTTTTCGTGACCGAAACAGGCGCGCAGCAGGTCGCGCTACACGGGGCCTATACGCTCTTTTCTGTTCCGGTCAGGTAATCGCGGGCGGGTTCAGCCCGCGCGACGATCATCAAAACTCAGGGCAATGAAGCTGGGCATGTGATCACCCATGCCAACCACCTTGTTGCCATCCGAGCGCCGATTGTCGGACTTACCGCGCCCACCGCGACGATTGCGTGATTTGGGTGCGTCTTCCTGTGGCGCCTCTGGGGCAGGGTCGGCTGATGCCGCATCTGTCGCTTGATCCTGCACAACCTGATCCTGCACCACCTTATCCGGCGCTTCGGCCGTCTCTTCAGATTTCTTGCGGGAACGGCTGCGGCGCGGTTTGGCCACCTTTTCCTCAGCGGCCTCATCCTTTTTGGGCGCATCGGATTTCAACGGATTGTCCAGCCGCGGGATTTCCTTCTGGATCAGGCGCTCAATCGCATCCAGATTTTTCTCATCGCGCGGAATGCAGATCATCATCGCCTTGCCATCACGACCGGCGCGGCCCGTGCGGCCAATACGGTGTACGTAATCTTCGGCGTGACCGGGCACATCGAAGTTGAACACATGGCTCACGGAAGGCACATCAAGGCCCCGCGCCGCCACGTCTGATGCGCACAGGAACCGCAACGCGCCTTCGCGGAACCCGTCAAGGGTGCGCGTCCGCTGCGACTGGTCCAGATCACCGTGGATAGGAGCGGCGTCATAGCCATATTTCTTGAGGCTTTTGGCAACGATATCCACATCCGTCTTGCGGTTGCAAAAGATGATCGCATTGGTGCATTTCTCACCTTCACCATCGATCATTGCACGCAGAAGCTTGCGTTTTTCGGTACCCTCGCGGTCACGACGTGACCCCTTGAACATGACTACGCCCTGTTCAATGGTTTCCGATGCGGTGGCCTGACGGGCCACCTCGACACGCTCAGGATTGCTGAGGAACGTATTGGTGATACGTTCAATTTCCGGCGCCATTGTTGCGCTGAAAAAGAGCGTTTGCCGGGTGAAAGGCGTCATGCCAAAGATGCGTTCGATATCGGGGATGAACCCCATATCCAGCATCCGGTCCGCCTCATCCACAACCATGACTTTGACGTCAGACAGGATCAATTTGCCGCGCTCGAAATGGTCGAGCAACCGGCCCGGTGTTGCGATCAGGACATCGACCCCCTTATCGATCAACTGATCCTGTTCCTTGAAACTCACACCGCCAATCAGCAAGGCTTTGGTCAGCTTCAAATGCTTGGAATAGGTGTCGAAATTTTCCGCAACCTGTGCGGCCAATTCGCGCGTCGGGCAGAGCACAAGGCTGCGCGGCATCCGCGCCCGGGCGCGTCCGCGCGCCAACAGCGAGAGCATGGGCAGAGTGAAGCTTGCCGTTTTGCCAGTGCCGGTCTGGGCGATGCCCAACACGTCACGGCCTTCAAGCGCGGGTGGTATGGCACCTGCCTGAATGGGGGTAGGGCTTTCGTAGCCCGCTTCGACGATTGCTTTCAGAACCTTCGGGTTCAGTTTTAACTCAGAAAACTTGGTCATATGTGTCCGTTACTTGCGGACACGTCCATGGCCCGCGCATCTGATATCAGGTCGGGCCCCGCATGGGCCTGTGGACATCCACAAAAAATGACCGGATACGCAGGGCTTACCGGAAGAAGGGGGTGTGGGTCAATGGACGCGGCCAATTCAACCCAAATGGGCGGAACAGTGCAAACTTTGTCGTCAAAGTCGCAACAATCCCGGGTTGCACACGGGATTGATCACCGAAAACTAGACCAGATTTAAACCAATCCACCCGCCGCCCGCAGCAGGTTTTTGGCATCGGGATGCAGGCCGGGTTCATACCCGTTGCTAAGTGCCGCAACCGTTGGGGCAGGGGTCAGCACATTTGCTGTGCCCGAGGCGGGGCGCGGAACGCAGTCTGTATATGCCCCCTCTTCGGAGCGTAGCATATGAGCACCCCAGATCAGATGCGCGGCCCCGTCATGCCAGATGAAGCTCCCATTTGGCAGCGCGTCGATCGGGGCGGCGTGACGCAGATGGTGGCGGGTCCGGGAGACACGCGCCTTGTGCAGCATCCTGTCATCATGCTCCAACGACTGTGACCCATGTGCGGCTGCCCATGCGGACCGGAATGCGGTGTAGTCTTGATGCCGGCATAGGCCACAGGGGCGGTGACCCGCCGCCAGAGCCGTGCATTCATCCAGGAAAAACAACTCGGTGTAGCGGCGCGGTGTCATGACCGGGCGGTGCCAGTCGTTGTAGGTCAACACGCAGGTGACCCAGTGCGGATGGGTCCAGCGCGACGTTTTCAGGCGTTGGTGATCGTCGTGCAGAATGCCCCGGTTGCCCATCAATGTGCCCCGAAACGGGGCCGCGACGATGTCACCGGTGGGCAGCACACGATTTTGCAAAGGCATCTGAGATCTCCAACACGAAAAAGGCCGCCCCTAGAGGCGGCCAATCTAGCATCGAATTCAAAAAAGCTTAGGCTTTTTTGCGACGTCCAGCTGCACCCAGTGCGCCGATACCGGCCAGCAGCATCCATGCTGCGGCTGGAAGCGGAACCGTACCGCCTGTGCCGTTCGGGTCAACTTCGAGGTCGATGTTGATGTCGCCCTTGCCCGAGCTGTTGAAAGTGTAAAGGTCCGCCGAGTCTGACACGTTCATGCCCGACTTTTCCCATGTGAACCACATCGAGAAGCCAAGACCGGTTTCTTCCAGCGCGTTTGCCGCTTCACCAGCTTGTGGTGCGTGCTTTGGGTTGCTGACCAAAGAGTAGATCAGACCTTCCATGTGCGAGCCAACGGCGCCTGTGAAGATCGCGGAGCTCAGCGAGAAGTAGGTCCAGTCACTTGGGTCAATGCCCGCGTTTGTGGTTGAGCAGTCATGCATGCTGCCGGCACCTGCCTGCTGGCAATACGCTGTGTTGCCAGTTGTTTTGATGTCGAACTGCAGATCGAAATCAAAAGCCAGGTTGGATTGACCGGTGTTTGTGGCCGTGCCTGTCAACGAGGCTTTCGAGCCATCATACGAAAAGGCGCCGCCTGTGCCGAACGACCACGTGGCGCTTGCGCCATTGCCGTTTACCAGAGCGTGTGAGCTGGTTGTGTTGTTTCCGCCAGGTGTCCAGATTGACCGCAAGCCATTATAGTCCAGGGCAAGGTAATCATCGGCGGCGATGGGGGCTGCAAACACGGCCGAAGGGGCCAGTGCTACACATGCAGCTAGAATAGCATTACGGAATGTAGACATCGTATTCTCCTTACTCGTTACAAATCCAAGAATGCTGATAACAGTCCCGTGATCTCAAGCCAAGAAAAATTGTGTCAAATTTAGGGGAATTTTGCAGCAATTTCCCAATTTCGGGGTCAAGTGTACACGAGCTCACAACAATCCTTGCAATTAGGGCGTGTTTGTTGCCGTCTCTGGCCGTTTTCCGCGGCGTTTTCAGCTGGCCATCATCTCTTTGGTGGCCGTCAGTGTGACGTCCGGGAAATCACGCTCAACCCGGTCGATATCCCATTGCAAACGCGTCAGGTATACGGTGTCACCGTCGTGATCATGCGCGATGTGTTGCTTGTTTGATTCCGTAAATTTATCAACGGCTTGCCGATCGCCGCTCACCCATCTGGCAGACGTAAACTGGCTGGCTTCAAAGCGCACCGGCAGACCGTATTCCAACTCGATTCGGCTGCCGAGAACCTCAAATTGCAGCGCGCCCACAACGCCCACGATAAAACCCGAGCCAAAGGCGGGTTTGAACACCTTGGCCGCCCCTTCTTCGGCAAATTGCATCAGGGCCTTTTCAAGGTGCTTTGCCTTCATCGGGTCGCCCGCGCGAGCCTGTTGCAGAAGCTCTGGCGCGAAGGAGGGGATGCCGGTCACGCGCAGCGCCTCACCTTCGGTCAGGGTGTCCCCGATGCGCAGCTGACCGTGGTTCGGGATGCCGATGATATCCCCGGCCCATGCCTCTTCGGCCAGTTCCCGATCGGAGGCCAAAAACAACACCGGATTGCTGATCGCCATCGGCTTTTTTGACCGCACATGGGTCAGCTTCATACCGCGTTTGAAATGCCCCGATGCCATGCGCAAAAACGCCACGCGGTCGCGGTGTTTGGGGTCCATATTGGCCTGCACTTTAAAGACAAACCCGGCAACCTTGGTCTCATCGGGTGAAATCTGGCGCGGCTCGGCGCGCTGTGGCTGTGGCTCGGGGCCATAAGTGCCGATACCGTCCATCAGTTCCTTGACGCCAAACGAGTTGATGGCGGAACCGAACCAGATTGGCGTCATGTGTCCTTCAAGGACGGATTGCGGGTTGAGCTCAGGGAGTAGCTCGCGTGCCATCTCAACCTCTTCACGCAGCTTGTCGAGCAGGGTGGTAGGCACGTGATCTGCAAGAGCAGGGTCGTCCAAGCCCTTGATCTCAATCGATTCCGCAACACGGTTCCGATCAGCGCGGTCCATCAATTCGAGCCGGTCGTTCAGCATGTCGTAACAGCCGAGGAAGTCCGAGCCCACACCGATGGGCCAGGACGCGGGAGTCACGTCAATCGCCAGATTTTCCTGAATCTCGTCGATGATATCGAACGTATCGCGGCTTTCGCGGTCCATCTTGTTACAGAAGGTCAGGATCGGCAGATCGCGCAGGCGGCAGACCTCAAAAAGCTTCTGGGTCTGGCTCTCCACGCCCTTTGCGCCATCAATCACCATCACGGCCGCATCCACGGCAGTGAGCGTGCGATAGGTATCCTCGGAGAAATCCGAGTGGCCGGGTGTATCGACAAGATTGAACCGGAAATGTTTGAAATCAAACGACATTGCCGAGGCGGAAACGGAAATCCCGCGATCCTTTTCCATTTGCATGAAGTCCGACCGCGTGCGCCGGGCCTCGCCCTTGGCCCGCACTTGCCCCGCCATCTGGATCGCACCCCCGAAAAGCAGGAATTTTTCCGTTAACGTGGTTTTGCCCGCGTCCGGATGCGAGATGATCGCGAAGGTGCGGCGCCGGGCAATTTCCGGCGGCAATTCGGGGGAGTTTGAGGCGTTGTCCAACATGGGGCGGCGTATAGGCAAGCGCGCCGCAATAAGCAAGGGAATGCGCATTCCGAAACTGTCAGTAGACGAGGTGCGTGCCACCAGATTAAATGCGAACATAACATGAACATACATAGGGAGAATCATTCATGTCATTGCACGAAATTGCTCAGGAACTGGTCGCCGGATGTCGCGAAAACCGTTCTAAGGAGAACCTTGCCAAACTTTATGCGCCTGATGCGGTGTCGGTTGAGGCAGCGGATATGGGACAGGGGCGCGAGGCCCGTGGTGTCGAGGCGATCAGCGCCAAACATGACTGGTGGGAAAGCACCATGGAGGTGGAAGAGGCGCATGTGTCCGATCCGATGCCCCATGGCGACGACCGCTTTGCCGTGATTTTCAAGATGCGTGCCGGTGAAAAAGGCAGCGGACAGATGATGGATATGGAAGAGGTCGCACTTTACACGGTGGCGGATGGCAAGATCACCCGTGAAGAATTTTTCTATGCCATGCCAGAGGCGTAACGCCTGATCTGTTTCCTCCCCGAAATATTTCTTTACGCAAAGGCATGTTTCGGGTGCTATGCGCCAAGGATACTTTTTGGGGGGAGCGATGGCGGGGCTACTGACGCCTGAAACGCTGGTATTGCTGGCGGGTGGCACATTTGTGCTGGGATATCTGACAATCAATCAGGTGCTGCTGCGGATCTTTGTGCTGGTCGGCACCATTCTTTACATCTGGTACTACGCGACCGTGGCGTCGTCCCCCCTGTGGGAGGCAATTTATACGTCGCTTGCGATGGGGGCCGCGAACCTTTTTGGTTTGATGAGCCTGATGGCACAGCGCTCGCGCATGATTGTGCCCGCCCGTCATCGCGATATCTATCCGCAATTTAGCAATCTGACCCCGGGCGACTTTCGGTCTCTGATCCGCCGTGCGGAGCGGTTCATAACTGACGAAGACATGGTGTTGGCCACAGAAGGTGGCGCGTCAAATGACCTCTATTTCATCATCAGCGGTGGCGCGCGGGTGCAAAAGCTGGGCGCGGAGTTTGCGTTGCCCTCGGGCACGTTTGTGGGGGAGGTCGCGTACTTGACGGGCAAGAAAAGTGCTGCAACAACGGTGCTGGTGGCCGGATCAGAAGTGCTGCGTTGGGAATATGCAGACCTTTATCGGCGCAGTGCCAAATCCTCCCGCTTCAAATTGGCGCTGGAGGCGATGATATCGGGTGATCTGGCGGCCAAGGTATCGCTGGCCGTTGCACCGCAGAAATTGCAGGAAATCATGGCCGCGCAGCAAAAGGCGTGACGAGCCTCAGCGGGTCGAAGCGCGTTTGAGGAATTTGGCCATATCCGGGTGGTTCAAAAGGCTCTCACCGACTTCGAACTGCAAATGCTTGCGATCGGCATGCCCCGACAGGGTCTTGGCCAATCGCTGACCCAGCTCAGGCGGCAGTACCGGGCTGGTCCGCCCATCCACCAGCAATGTCTCTGCCGCGATCCCTTCGGCGTAGATGATTTGGTGATCGTCGAAAAGCAGTTGAAAATAATCAACAAATCCGCCGTCTTGCTGCACCACCGTCGTCCCGTTGATCAAATGGCGCGCCCGCACCAGCACTTCGTTACGACCCGCGCCAAGCGCGTCCGAGCGTTGATAGATAAACAACCGGTGATCCGGGCTGACCAGCAGATCGTTTTCGTTGTGCAATGTGCCTGCCGTGATGCGAACCGGGGCAAATTCGCCAATGGCGCGCACTGTTGCATTGCCAATCCAGCGGATTTTTTGCGGCCCGTCATCGCGCGTCAGGACGCTGTCACCAACGGATAACTCTTCAATCCGCTTCTGTTCGCCTGAGGCTAGCGTGATATGCGTGCCGCGAGTAAATGAGACGCATGCCGCTTCGGCGAATTTTGTGCGCGCGCTGTCTTGGTTGATCCCGACCAGCGAGTACCCAAGTTGCGGCTGCAGAGGGGCCAGCGGCAGGGCAAAGACGTTTTCGACATCCCCCTCGACGTCGACTTCGACAAGCACGAGGATTTCCGTGGTCACACCATTCCCGGACATCAACGTCAGGCAACTGTCGAGATGAAGCGTGGCACCGGGTGTCCCGATCTGGGTATCCGATGCGATTTCGAACGTACCTTCGGAAATGGCGTGTATCGCCAGGCTAAGCTGCGTTGCGCCGACGGCCAGTTCATAGGTATCGTCAAGGTCGAGCTCTGCGGCAAATGAAATCGGATCACCCAGATTGGCACCGCTGGTCACAGTCACATCGGCCGACTGGTAGACCGGGATCGATTGCGAAGGGGCGCGCGTGGGTGTGCTCATGGCTCTCGGTGAAGTGGATGACGTTGGGCGAGTGGTTGTTCGGGTAACGTAGGTTTGTGCAGGTGGCGGGTCAATGAGCGCCGCTTTCTCTGGCAATACTGCGCGCACGAATGGTATGTGTCATGGGGAATTGCAAAGGGAATTCATCATGGATTTAGGAATTAGCGGAAAGCGCGCTCTGGTTTGTGCCTCCTCCAAGGGTTTGGGTCTGGGATGCGCACGGTCATTGGCCGAAGCCGGGGTTGATCTGGTCATGAATGCACGCGGGAGCGAGGCGCTTGAGGCCTCCGCCGCTGCAATCCGCACGGATTTTGGCGTATCGGTCGAAACTGTCGCCTGCGATGTGACCACACCCGACGGCCAGGCAAAGGTGCTGGCAGCGGCGGGTGATCTGGACATTCTGGTGACAAATGCGGGCGGTCCACCCCCGGGCTCTGGAGCGATTGGGAGCGCGAGGATTTCATCAAGGCGCTTGACGCCAACATGCTGACACCCATTGCGCTGATGAAGGCATCCCTGCCGGGGATGATGGAGCGCGGTTGGGGCAGGGTGGTCAACATCACCTCGGTCAGCGTCAAAGCCCCGGTGCCGGTGCTGGGCCTTAGCAACTCGGCGCGCGCCGGGTTGACCGGTTACGTCGCTGGAACAGCCCGTCAGGTGGCTGGCTCGGGCGTGGTGATCAACAATCTGCAACCGGGTATTCACGCAACAGATCGGGCGGTATCGCTGGATAACGCGGCGGCGAAAGCCCAGAACATTTCGGTCGAGGAAGCCATGGCCAACCGGAATGCGACCATACCTGCCGGTCGCTACGGCACCATGGAGGAATTCGGCGCAACCTGTGCGTTCATGTGCTCGCAGCACGCAGGGTACATGATCGGGCAGAACATTCTGCTGGATGGCGGCGCGACAAACTCAACCATGTAAAGGGGCGGTACGGCGCTGTGGCACAAGGGTTTTCACTCAAGGACCAATTGTTCAATGCCGACAGTATTGGTGATCTGGCGGCAGAATTTGCCGCCGGGGTGCCCGGGTTCGATGCGGAGGCGTTTCATGCTGAAGTGATGTCAGGGTTGGCGGAACGCGAACTCATGGCGCGGCTCGATTGGATCGCCGATTGTCTGGAGCCGCGGCTGTCCAGCGATTTCCCGACCATGGCGGATCAATTGGAAGCGGCCATGCCACCCGAACTTGACCCGTCTTTGTCAGATGATGATTTTGGCCGGTTCATTCACGCGACACCCGGTATATTGGCGGTGCGTCACGGAATGGAGCCCGCGCATCTCAACCGGGCGCTGGACCTGCTGCACCGGGCCACCAAACGGTTCTCGATGGAGTTTTATATCCGGCCCTTCCTGAACCAATGGCCGGACCAGACGTTGGAACGACTGGCCCTCTGGGTCGAGGACGCGAATTACCATGTGCGCCGGCTGGTCAGCGAAGGCACCCGGCCCAAACTGCCCTGGGCCAGCAAGGTGACGATTGATCCGATGGTGCCGCTGAAATTTCTGGACGTCTTGCATGCCGACCCGACGCGCTATGTCACGCGCTCGGTTGCCAATCACCTCAATGACATCGCGAAATTCGCGCCGGACACGGTTGTCGCGCAACTGGCCAAATGGCAAGGGGCAGGCAGGCAAGACCCAAAAGAACTGGCATGGCTCACGCGTCATGCGGCACGCACCCTGATCAAGGATGGCCATTCTGATGCGCTCCTCCTGTTGGGATATCGCCCGGATATCGAGATTGATGCCCGGCTCACACTGGCACCCGGCCCGGTGCGCATCGGGCAGGCGCTGTCGTTCAGTTGCACGCTCACAACGCCTCAGCCCCGGCCGGTGATTGTAGATTACGTGCTGCATTTCCACCGCCCGGATGGACGCGCAGGCCGCAAGGTTTTCAAGCTGAAAACGAGTGAAACAAAGGCCGACAAACCGCTGACCTTAAACAAAAAACACGCCCTAAAAGGCGACGCCACAACGTTTCGCCTCCACCCCGGCCCACATCGGATCGAACTGCAGGTCAACGGCCGGATTGTTGCCGAAGCTGCATTCGATTTGCAGGCCTGAACTATCCCTTCGGACAGCTATCCATCACAATCGCGTTGGTGCTTGTTGGATCGACTGGCATGGGTCGACGCCTCCTGATACGCCCATCCGAATTGTACCAGGGATGGGAATGACGCGATGCATGCGACCGCGATTGTAATGGTTTTTGGATTGGTGGTTTTGGCGAGCCTTATGGTGGCCCCACGACGCGCCACAATCGAAGGGTTTTTCGGCGGTGCCGGTGCAAATGGGCGCGCGCCCGGCCTTGGATGCTGGTGCTGAGCCAGGTCACCACGTGGATTTTCGCCCGATCCCTGATGAACTCCGCCATCCTGGGGTATTTCTACGGCATTTGGGGCACAATGGCCTATGCGGCCTACTATGGCTCATTCCTGACCGGTGGTTTTATCGTGGGCCGTTTGCGTGAAGGCGGTGCGCGATCGGTGCAGGATTGGCTAGGCGCGCGTTTTGGCACCGCTGGCGTGACCTGCTACAACATCGTGATCGCGCTTAGGCTTTTGTCGGAAGTTTTCGCCAATCTCTTGGTTGTCGGGCTGATCTTTGCAGCGGCTTTGCCCGAGGTCGGACTGGCGCGGGAGGCATCGATCATCATCGTGGCGCTTCTGGGCCTTGGATACAGCGCCTGGGGCGGGTTGAGTGCCGCGCTGCGTACGGACGTCCTGCAAATGCTGGTGTTTCTTGTGGTCTTCGCCATGGCCTTTGTGGCGCTTGTGACCAGCCCGGGTTTCGATCTGGGTGCTGTCTTGACGTCAGAAGGGACCAGCGGCGCGTGGAATGGTCAGGTGTTGCTGCTGGTCGCGTTTCTGCAGGTGTTCTCCTACCCGGCCCATGATCCGGTGATGATGGATCGCGGCTTTATCGCGGATCGCGACACCACCCGCCGGTCGTTTTTACACGCCTTCTGGATATCTGGCCTCTGCATCATCGCCTTTGGCTTTTTTGGCATTCAGGCGGCACTTCTGGGCGCTGAATATGAAGGGCAGTTAATCGGCACATGGATGAACATGTTCCCGGCATGGCTCTTTGTGGCATTGCTTGTGTCGCTGCTGATCTCCGCGCTCAGTACGCTTGATTCTGCCTTGGCGTCGGCGGCGCGACTGGTCGTCGATGAATTGAAGCTCTCTCCCAGAACGCTGAACGGGGGGCGCATGGCGATGGTGATTTTCATGATCCTCGGCGCGCTTCTGACGCTTTGGGGCAACCAAACCCTTTTTGACGCGGTGGCCGTCAGCGGCACCGCCAGCATGTTCCTGACACCGGTTTTGATTGTGGGGCTGGTGATGGGCCGTCAGGTGGCGCTTTGGTCCTATCTGGTGGCGTTTGGCGCGGCTATCCTTGGGGCGGTGGCGTATTTTGACCGCGACGGGGCATTTGCCGCGATCCTGCCTGAGGGCCATAAATACGAGCAATTGCTGGCGATCTGCGTGGTTGTTCTGATCGTCGGGTTCAGCGCCGTTCTTGCCAGCGCACGACGGCCTTAATCCGGCGATGAGGACGCGGGAAACACCATTTTAACCTTTGGCAGATCCCGCCCGACATCACACCACGGGCTGCGCTCTTCGTGGCGCCAATGCAACGTGGGCGGATGGGCATCTGGCGTGTCCAACGTGCCGATGTGCACCGAGATCAGCCCGTGGCCATGCCAGCTCAGGCTGGTACCGCAGCGCGCACAAAACCCCCGCTCGATCCCGGGCGAAGAGGTGTAACGCGACAAGTCTCCGGCAGTGACCGTTACCTGTGCCGGGGCGAACACCAGCATGGCGGCCACGGCGGCACCTGAATGGTGACGGCAGCTTCGACAATGGCAATAACCGGTGTGCATGGGCTTGCCATCGGCCTTGTACCGAATATCCCCGCACATACAGCCGCCTGTGATCACGTCATCTTTTGCCATGGAAAACCTCACCGCTTGGCGTCAAACCTGACAATCCTTAGCAAACTCTGGATACGCGCGGCAGCAAAATCACCGCCCCCTATGCCAAGGCGCACTTGCCTCAGACGGGTGGGATTGCTATCTGGCGTGTCGAATGTCTGATCAAATTGATCGGAAAAACGTGAGGCCCCGTGGACGCAAGCCCCCCAAGACTTGAAATCAAGAACCTCAAACGCCTCTATGACGGGCGCGTGGTGGTGGATGATGTGTCGCTGGCGGTGCAGCCGGGGCAGGTGACGTGCCTTCTGGGTCCGTCGGGCTGCGGCAAGTCGACAACCCTACGCATGATCGCGGGTGTCGAGATGCAGGATCAGGGTGAAATCTGGGTGGATGGCGCGCTGGTCTGCGACACGGTCTACCGCGTGCCGCCCGAACGGCGTCATATCGGGCTGATGTTTCAGGATTTCGCGCTCTTTCCGCATCTGCGCGTCGGCGAAAACGTGGCCTTTGGTCTGGAAGGCGACAAGGCGGCGATGGGTGCACGGGTGCAGGAATTGCTGAAACGCGTTGGTATGGCGGGATATATCGACGCGTTTCCTCATGAGCTGTCTGGGGGCGAGCAACAACGCGTGGCCTTGGCCCGTGCCTTGGCCCCGCGTCCGCGGATCATGCTGATGGATGAGCCGTTTTCAGGCCTTGATAACCGCCTGCGCGATGGCATTCGCGATGAAACGCTCGATATCCTGCGCGAGGAAGACACCGCCGTTCTATTGGTCACGCATGAGCCGGAAGAGGCGATGCGCATGGCGGATGAAATTGCGTTGATGCGCGGTGGCCGGATTGTTCAGCAGGGGGCGCCCTACAACATCTACAACGCGCCCGTAGATCGTGATGCTGTGGCGTTTTTTAGCGATATCAATACGATAACGGGCAAAGTTCAGGGGTCTCTGGTGCAAACACCTTTTGGCCAGTTCCTGGCGCCCGGTGTGATGGAAGACCATGAGGTCGAGATCGTCACACGCCCGCAGCACATAAAAATCGACTTTGATCGCGACGGTCGCGGGCCAAACCCCACGATCTCTGATGGCACGGCCGTGCGGGGCATCGTACAACGGTCGCGATTTATGGGCAGCGAGAGTCTGGTGGAATTCAAAATGGACCACGATGGCACGATCCTGAAGGCGACAGTGCCCAACGTGTTCCTGCCAAGCCCCGGAAAACCACTCTGGCTGATGATCCGCCGTGATAAATGCTTCATTTTCCCGGTCGAAAGCCGCCAAAATGGCTGATTTAAGCGGAAAATATGCGTTGGTGACGGGCGGGGCCGGCGGCATTGGGCTGGCCTGTGCCAAAGGTCTGGCAGAGGCAGGCGCCCGCGTGACAATCGCCGATATGACGGCAGACATGTGCACGCGCGCGCTGTCAGAGTTGCCAGACGGGGTCGAATTCTGCGCCTTTGATGTGGCGGATCGCGCCGCCACTGAAACGGCCTTTGCGGCGCTTGGTGATCAGGGCGGGGTAGATATCCTCGTGACCTGTGCGGCGATTGTCAAAGCCCTGCCGGTGCTGGATTTTGACCCGGAAGACTGGGCAAAGATCATTGATGTAAATCTCAACGGGACATTCCATTGCTGCCAGTTGGCCGGACGTCAGATGGTGAAAAAAGGCTGGGGCCGGATCATCACGTTGAGTTCCGTCAACGGGCAGATCGCCAATATCGGGCGCGGCGCGTATTCGTGCAGCAAAGGGGGCGTTGATATGCTGACCCGCCTTTTGGCCGCCGAATTGGGCAATCAGGGCGTTACGGCCAATGCCGTGGCCCCGATCCCTGTGGACACGCCGATGATCAAAGAGGTGCATGGCCCACAGGACCGCGCGCTCTGGTATGCGCAAACGCCCATCGAACGCTATGCCGAGCCTGAAGAGGTGGCCTCCGCCGTCTGTTATCTGGCCTCTGAAGAGGCGGCATTTATCAACGGTCATATTCTCAACGTGGATGGCGGCTTCATGGCATCGGGTGTGCTGCCGCGCGGTTGAATTCTGCGGATTTTGCGCGTTCAGGTTGTTGTGTTAAGGTTCCGGTATTTCCCGCAACACTGCGGCATAACGGATTGAAATATGCGCAATTTCCTGACTGAGAAGCGGCACGTACCGCCGGCTTGTTTTCTGATATTGGCGGCACCGGTGCTGATCTTTGTGCTCAGCGATTGGATGGTGCCCAACCTGGGCGTGCCGATGCTGGACGTTGCGGCGGATGATCTGCTGATCGACGGGCAGGGTTATCTCGAAGCGGCCGGGCGCAACCGGTATCTGGGCGCGCTAATGTTTTTTTCCGTTCTGGTGATCATTGCGATCGTGATGTTCGTGGGCGAGTTGATGCGGCCCCTGACGACCAAGACCCGCGTGCTGGCGGTTGCCGTTCTGATCGCCACGCAAATGCCTGTTCTGACCAGCGTTTTTGGCCATCAGGAAGAGGCGATTTGGAGCTGGCGCTCCTACCATCAGCTTGGCACCGATGTGATGGAAAAGGTGTTGGAGCGCGGAGAGGTCCGGCGGTGTCAGGAACTTACATGGCAGAATGGTGTGCCCAACTACCAAACCAACCCTGAAAAGACACTGTTGGTCGGTCGCCCCTGTACTGACAATCCGGCGCTGGCGCTTTTTCGGTTGTTGCTTGATTACTCATCCGTGCTGTCGGGGATAGGCGTGGCGGCGCTTGTGCTGGGGATGATCCTGTCGTTGTCGAGCCCGCCCGCGGGCACCCCTCTGGAGGAGCGTGCGTTTGATCACGGGCGTAACCAGCGCGCGGCGCGGCGGTTTTTATATCTGGCGGGTTTGATGCTGAGCGCGGGCATGTTTATGGCCATGGCGTGGATGCATTGGCCTTTGCCGCTGGTCGATACCAAGGCGCATCCGGGCTACGCCGATACGATCAAGGCGACGCTGTTTTACTACGGTGTGTTCTACACATTGCTGATCGTCACCGGTTTTGGTCCGGTGATGTATCTGGCCGCCAAGCGCACCGATCAATTGGCGCTGGAAAGCCTAATAATGGCGGAAAGCACGCCCGAAGCTGCCAAGGATGCCATTATGCCCACGGTGACGCGCCTCGACAAATGGAAGGCCAGCCACGGGTTGCAGATCTCCATGACTGAAGTATTTCAGGCGCTGATTGCAACCGGGTCGCCGTTGCTGACGGCCTTTGCGGGCAATTTCTCCCCGGTTTGAGAGTGCATTGCATGATGGGCTTTGTGCCCAAGACGGCAGATACTGCACCGTCACCGAACGACAGGTAACCTAGCTGATCGGGACTGTGCTAAATAGGGCAATTTCAGTAAAATTCTAGGGCTCTAAAGTTTCGCCAGTGCTTTTGCCATGCGGCCCACCAAGTTTGGGATGCGTTTCTCGTTCACGCCCGAAAACCCCAGCACAAGAGCATCTTGCCCGATCGGTTTGGACGCATAGACCGACAATGGCAGGGACTCGATCCCGGCCTCCAGCAAGGCGCTGTGGGCAGTCTGATCATCAAGGTCGCGCTTTAACCAGGCCAGCATGTGCATGCCCGCGTCCGTTGGTTGCACGTCCAGATGATCTGCGCAGTCCCGCTGTAAGCAGTCGTGTAATACGTCGCGCCGTGCACGGTATACCCGGCGCATTTTTCTGATGTGTTCGACGAAACGACCGTTGTCCATAAACTGTGCCATCGCGCTTTCCACCACGGCCGACGAGCTTTGTCCCAGCAGGTTGCGCGCCTTGGCAAACGTATCGACCAGCCCCGGCGGCACCACGATGTATCCCAACCGCATGGCGGCAAACATCGACTTTGAAAACGTACCGACGTAGAAAACCCGCCGTTCCGTATCCAGAGCGCTGAGCGCCGGCAGTGGTCTGCCGCGGTAACGGAATTCGCTGTCATAATCATCTTCGATAATCCACGCACTCTGTTCTTGCGCGTAGTTGAGCAGGGCCAACCGTCTGACCAGTGACATGGTTGTGCCCAATGGTTGCTGGTGTGAAGGCGTGGTGAATATGACTGTGGGTTTGGGATGTCGCGACATGGCATAATCGAGATCAAGCCCTTCGCCATCGATAGGGACCGGCGCAACCTGGGCACCCATGGCCTGCAAGACATCACGGCCAGCAATGTGGCCCGGATTTTCGTACCAGACGGTGTCACCGCGATTTAGCAAGGCAAAGGCAATCATGACAAACGCCTGTTGCGCGCCCGAGGTGATGATAATTTGCGAAGGATCGGTCTGCACGCCGCGCGCATCCGCCAGATGTCGGGAAATCGCCGCGCGCAACGCAGCCGAGCCCGTGACCCCTCCGTAACTGAGGTTGCGGCGTTCATGGACAGTCATCGCGTCAAAAAGATACTTGTTCCAAGTTTTGACCGGAAACAAGTCCAGCGCAGGCACGCCCGGCCGAAACCCGTCGGTTTTGCCGTGGCGGATGCTGGCCTGGGACGACATGATCATGCGGGCATGGTCCGAAATCTCGATGTCCGGTGGATGTGCGCGGCGGCGCGGGAGCCGAATATTCGGAGAGAAATCCGGATCCAGCCCGTGCGCCACATAGGTTCCAGCACCTGTCCGGGCCTCGGCGTAGCCTTCGGCAACCAGCTGTTCATACACCGACTTGACCGTAATGCGCGACACGCTCAGATCTTGCGCAAGTTCACGTGTTGATGGCAGTTTCTGAGCCGGATGCAGCGTGCCTTCCAGTATCAGTCTGCGCAGCGCCGCATCCAGCTGACGATAGATCGGCACCGATGAGGTGCGATCAACGCTAAAACCGTGCAGCAACACGCCTCCGGGAAGTTTCGACATGCGGATTTCTCAAAATGGATCTAACAATTTTACGATAATGGGTATATTCCGCTTATCCATTCCTGAATAGCTTTTTGAACAGACCCGCCGCGAAACGGCTGAATTTTGATCAAGAGCGATAGCGACCCATGACTGATCTGGAAAATTACCGTTACCCGTCAGGCCTTCATTTGCTGCAACGCTGGCAATCTGGCGACCCGCAGGCGAAGCAGGAGATGACTGAATTTTTTGATGCGGCCATCGCTGGTGAATTCGATGAAAATTTCAAAAAACGTGCACCTGCAGATCGGGTGCATTCGACGGCATCGGTCCATATGCTGGCGCTTGCCCTGCTGCACGATCTTTATGGGATTGAATCGCGTGAATACTACCATGAAGATCCATACCGTTACGTGCGCGCCAACCTTGCGGTCAGCCGCCTTCTGGGGATCAGCAAGTTCTATATGACCTGGGCGCTGTATGCCTGGACCTGTGAGCCGTTGGGCCAGACGATGATGTATCCCGACAAGTTTCCACCCGGCGCGGACCCCGACGCCATCCTGATCAACAAAGACACTTGGCGGGATCTAAAGACGCCCGACTTTTCAACCGGTGTCCCGGCGGCCATCGACGGTATCCTGCGCGTGACCCAGGAACTGACCGGGATTGCACCGCTGTTGCAGATATCTGCGCCCTACAGCCTTGCCGCGGATATCTATGGGCAGGAACCTTTGCTGGCAGATGTCATAAATGACCCCGTCGAGGTCAACGCTTTGCTGGATCATCTGGGCGACGCGGTGCTGGCGCCGTGGATGGATCATCATTTCGAGATGTTTCCCGGTGGCTGGGTCGAATTGTCGGACGCCTCCGGGTCCCCGTTTTTCATCGGGCCGGATAATTGCATGAACATGTCTATCCGCTCGATCCGGCATATGCTTCGGGACAAACCCTATGCAGATCGTGTTTTCGACAATAACTATCGCGGTGATTTCGTGACCGAGGTGCGAAAAAAGGGCCGGTCCGCCAGGCGGCGAGGGGCGATCAGTGAAGGCGCCAGCAACGCAAACCGCGCCAGGCTGCTGGCTCTGACCGAGGCCAAGGTCAGCGTCAACCCGCTCTTCATCATGCGTCTGGAATCCGACAAGGTGGACATTTCGTTCTATGAACAACAGGCGATGGAACGGAACAT
Organism: Roseovarius sp. JB2-10; assembly: GCF_055693585.1. Lineage (NCBI taxonomy): Bacteria > Pseudomonadati > Pseudomonadota > Alphaproteobacteria > Rhodobacterales > Roseobacteraceae > Roseovarius > Roseovarius sp. JB2-10. The sequence goes on from NZ_CM146337.1 coordinate 2,574,437, forward strand.
GCCCTTGACCGTCGGCATCGGATCGCCGGAGATCGACCGCAACAGCATCGAGGATCTGGACGCGACCAAGGCGGAAACGGTCGCCAAAGCACGCTCTTTTGTGGCCGCGATCAAAAACGTCTGCGAAACGGTCGACCTGCCAGAGGATAACCACGTGGGGCAATCCTGGCCCAGCCATATCTATTTTGAGGACGTTAATGGCCAGTCCCAGTTCGAGCTTGTCGAGTTAATCCTAAAAGAAGTTCATGACTGCCCGGCGATCGAAAGGTCAGGCTCGGGCTCGGAGGCGGGTGTTCAACCCGCGTCAGACGATGCTGTCCTCGGGTAATTTGACCAGATAGTTCTCTGCGCTTTTGTCTGATTTTAGCGTCTCGCGGCAAACATTCGCGAAGGCTTCTATCAGCTTCGTAGGGATGGAACGATTGGTCAGGGCCAGCCCGTATTGCGGCGCGGGCACATCATCGGTCAGCGGAACATAGACCAGTTCACTCCCATCATAGGCGCGTTCATTCACGGGCCGCATGATCAAAAGCGCATAGCCCTCTCCGGCGCCGACGAGACTTCGGACAAGCTCATAGGATTTGGCTTGATGTTTGATCCGGGGGTTCAGATTGGCCTGCGAAAACAGCGACAAAAAGAATTGCTGGGTGATTGGCAGGTTCAGAGCAACCATGTCACGGTCAGCAAGCTGGGCCAGCGAGATGGAGGGTTGACTGGCCAGCGGATCGTCCTTGGTCAGCAGCACATAAGGCGGCGCTTCGATCAGGGTTTCAAATTCAATGCCCGGGCTGGGATGCATGTTGTAGGTCAGCGCCACATCGATCCTGCCTTGGGTCAGCATGAGGTTGATCTCATCCAGATCCGCCTCGTGCACCTGCAGGGATATGTCGAATCCCCGGTCCCTCAATCCACGCAGAATAATCGGGATGATAAAGGCCGCGGTGGGTAGAAAACACCCCACCTCTACGACGCCTTTGATCGTCTGGCGCAGGTTGCGGGCGTCATCATCGAACTCCTGCGCGTTCTCAAGCAAGCGCCGGGCACGGGCGATGAAACGCCGCCCAACGGGTGACAGCACCACCTTTTGCGGGCGCTCGCGGATGAAGAGTTTGAGCTGATATTCCTCCTCAACCTTTTGAATGGCGGCACTAATTGCCGGTTGGGAAATCGACAGATTTTCCGCAGCAGCCGAGATGCTGCCGTAATCGGCCACCGCCACAATGTAGGAAAGTTGGCGAAAGGGGATCATTATAAGAAAACCTGAGATTGATTGATATTATAATACTATTTTACAGATATTAACCGATCCATTCAACTTGCTGGAATAATCCGCCCCGCTTTTCGATCCGCATTTGGGAGACCGGTCGAGGGCGTAAACAGCCATTGCTGTCATCCGGAAGGGTGTCATGCGGCTGTCAAAAAACAGGGCGAAAAAGACGACGAGATATTGAAACCTGGGAGGTCCAAATCATGAAGAAAACAAATTTTATTGCGGCTGTTAGTGCTGCTTTTGTCGCCTGTGCGGCGCCGGCCATGGCCGAGAAGCTGGACGTGGCCAGCACCTTTGGCACGAACAACCTATTGGGACAGATGGGCGTGAAATTTGCCGAAAACGTTGCGATCGCAACGGGTGGCGAACTGGAGCTCGAGATTAACGAGCCGGGTGATCTTGTACCAACGTTGGAGGTGTTCGATTCCGTGGCCTCAGGCGCAATTGATGCCGGTTGGGACTGGATGGGGTATTGGTCCGGCACGGTGCCTGTGGCGCAGTTCTATGGTGGCCTGCCCTTTGGCCCAACCTCGGAAGTGTCCTCATCCTGGATGTGGAATGGTGGCGGGATCGAGATCATCCGCCGCGAATATGCCAAGCACGGCGTTGTGGTCTTTCCCTGCTTCATCGAACCGCAGGAAACGGCCGGTTGGTACCGCGAAGAGATCACGGGCCCCGAAAGCTATGACGGTATGAAAATTCGCATCTCTGGTCTGGGCGCGAAGGTGCTGACCAAACTTGGCGCGTCTACTCAGCTGGTGCCCGGTGGCGAGACGTTCCTGGCGCTTGAGCGTGGACGTGTGGACGCGGCTGACTTTGCCATTCCGACCGTGGACGAGGCGATGGGCTTCTACGAGATCGCCAAATACAACTATTTCCCCGGTTGGCATCAGTCGGCCAGTTGGTTCTCGTTCATCATGAACAAGGACATGTATGACAGCTGGAGCGACGACCGTAAGGCGCAAATTCACATGGCGTGTCAGGCGACCATCCAGTACACGTTCAACCGCCTGCCGGCGGAACAGATGGACGTCATCGCACGTATGGCCGAAAAGGGTGCGATCACCAAACGTCTGCCAGACAGCGTGATGGAACGTCTGCGCGAGGCATGGGCCGAAGTTCTGGCCGAAGAAATGGCCGCGAAACCGGTTGTGAAGGAGATGTACGAGATCTCTGCAAGCGCATCAGGCAAAAGTGGATGCCTGGAACGAGTTGCAGAGCCTCGACTAAACACTCCCTGACCTGAAGACGGAGGCCTCACCTTTGAAACAGCTTCTTGTGAACATCGCCCGGCTGATCGAACGTTTTGGACGTTGGTTGGGCGAAATCACAAGCTGGCTGGTTCTGGGTGTTCTGGCCTCCGTCCTTGTCGCCGTCATCGCAAGTGCCATGCGCGCCAATGTGATGCTGGAATGGGGCAGTGACATTCCCCTTTTTGGCGACAACCTGACGGTCAATGATGTAATCGATCTGGAATGGCATTTCTTTGCGATCATGGTCATGGTGGGCGGCACCTATGCCTATCTTGATGACAAGCATGTGCGCTCTGATCTGATCTATGGCGGGCTGCCGGACCGCAAAAAGAAATGGATCGATACAATTGGCGATGTCTTCCTGATGCTGCCGTTCACCGCCGTCATGTGCTGGCTGTCGATCGGATTTGTCATGCGGTCCTACAATTCTTCCGAAGGATCGGACTATGGAGGGATGCTGGATCGGTTCCTGATCAAATCGACCATACCGATTGGGTTCGCGATCATGTTCATTGTGATCCTGGCACGCGTCATCCGCCGTCTTCTGGACGATGAACTGGCCGAGAGCACCTATTCCCCGATAGACGAAAGCAGTTAGCCGGAATGGAGTTTTTCGTCGAATACAGTTGGGCGATGGCCATGATCCTTGCCCTGGTGGTGGGGGTCTTCACGGGCTACCCGGTGGCCTTCCTGCTCTGTGGGCTTGGGATTGTCTTTGCGATCCTGTCGGGCATTCCGCTCAAGTTCATGGGCACGGTGGTGTCCAAGATCTATGCGGGCACGCTTTCGAACTGGCTGCTTCTGGCCGCACCACTATTCATCTTCATGGGTCTGATGCTGGACAAATCCGGCCTGGCCGAACGGCTTTTGTTGACGCTTGAACGTCTCTGCGGGCGGCTGCCGGGCGGGCTGGCGCTTTCGGTGGCCCTTCTGGGGATCATCATGGCGGCCAGCACCGGCATCGTGGGCGCTTCGGTCATGCTTTTGGGGGTGATAGCCCTGCCAGTGATGATCCGGCAGGGGTATGATCCGCAATTCGCCACCGGGGTCACCGCCGCCTGCGGCACGTTGGGCATTCTGATCCCGCCCAGCATCATGCTGGTTTTCATGGGGGCCATTCTGCAGGTTTCCATCGGTGATCTCTTCAAGGCGGCGTTTGTTCCGGGTCTGCTGCTTGGCTCCGTCTATATCCTTTATATTCTGGGCGTTGGCATTTTCAGCCCGCACAGAGCGCCCGTGCCGGACCGGAGCGAGATTGACAAAATTGCTCAAAAGCAGGGCAACCTCTTTGTTGAATTACTGCTCAACCTTGTAGGTCCGCTCTGTCTGATTGCGGCTGTCCTGGGGTCCATCATGATCGGCCTTGCCACCCCGACAGAGGCGGCAGGCATTGGCGCGGGCGGGGCCTTGGTGCTGGCGCTGCTTGCGCGCAAACTGAGCTTTACCGTGATGCGGGATGTTGTGCGCGACACGTCCAAAACCACGGCCATGGTGATCTTTGTCATGATCGGTGCCGCCTGTTTCAGCGCCGTTTTCAAGCGTCTTGGCGGTGATGACATGATCGAGGAACTATTCATCGGCACCGGGTTTGGCCCTTACGGGCTGCTCCTGCTGATGATGGGGCTCATATTCGTGATGGGCTTTTTCCTCGAATGGATTGAAATCAGCTTTATCGTGCTGCCTTTGTTTGCGCCGATTGTCACATCACTGGATTTCGGGTTCGACGCCACCCGGCCTGAAATGCTGGTCTGGTTTGCGGTGCTGGCAGCCGTAAACATGCAGACCTCTTTCATCACACCGCCCTTCGGCTATTCCCTCTTTTACCTGCGGGGCGTTGCCCCTGAGGGTGTCACCATCAAAACGATCTACCGGTCATCCATCCCCTTTGTTGTCCTGCAACTCATCTGCCTGGGCGCGCTGGTGATATTTCCGGACATCGTCCTGTGGCTGACCCGGCTCTGATCCGCACATACATCTGACGAGGCATAAGATGACCACCAATCAGGAATTTGAAATCAGACGCGACAACGCCGTGGCCCGCGCCATCGCCTATTCCTCGACCTTCGTGGCGGACCGGGCGGAAAATGCCGAGGTCTGGGATGTCGAGGGCAACCGCTACATCGATTTTTGCGGCGGCATCGGCTGCCAGAATGTGGGGCATCGCAACGACACGGTCATCACGGCCATCAAGGATCAGCTTGACCGGTTGACGCATACCTGTTTCCAGGTGACCCCCTATGAGACATACATCACCCTGGCCGAACGTCTAAACGCGCTGCTGCCCGGTGATTTTGAGAAGAAATCCCTGTTTTTTTCCGCCGGTGGCGAGGCCGTTGAAAATGCGGTCAAGATCGCCCGCTATCACACGGGCCGACCGGCTCTGATCACATTTACCAACGGCTATCACGGGCGTTCCTATATGGGCATGGGACTCAGCGCGCGGATGGTGCCCTTTAAGCAAGGGTTTCGCCCGTTCCCGACCGAGATTTACCGCCTACCGTTTCCGGACGAATTCCATGGCGTCAGCCTGGAGGACACGAAACGCGCATTTGAAACGCTCTTTCGCAGCGATTGCCCACCCGATCAGATCGCGGCGATGTTCTTTGAGCCGGTTCAGGGGGAGGGCGGCTACAATATCGCCACGCCGGATTTCCTAAGCTACCTGCGCGAATTGTGCGACGAACACAGCATCGTGCTTGTGGCCGACGAAATCCAGACAGGCATGGGCCGGACCGGCAAACTTTTCGCGATGGAGCATTTCGGCATCTCACCCGATCTGACCTGCATCGGCAAAAGCATCGGCGGCGGCCTTCCCATTTCCGGCATTGTCGGGCGCGCGGACATCATTGATACGGTGCCTCCGGGGGGCTTGGGTGGCACCTTTGGGGGCAATCCAATTGCCTGCGCGGCAGCCCTTGCGGTGCTGGATGTGATCGAGGCCGAAGACCTCTTGCAACGGGGTCTCGACATGGGCGCGTTGATCGACGCTCGCCTGCGCAAGATGGCGCAGCGCAACGCCTTCACCTGCATTGGCGACGTGCGCGCGTTGGGCTGCATGAACGCCATCGAAATCGTCAAAGACCGCGACAGCCGCGAACCTGACGGTGATCTGACGGCGCAGATCGCATCAATTGCCCTCAAGAAGGGCCTGATCCTGATTACTGCGGGGCCCGCCCGCAATGTGATCCGGCTGTTGGTGCCTTTGTCAGCCTCCACCGGGGTGCTCGAAGAAGGGCTCGATATTCTGGAAAATGCGTTGGAAGAGGCAACGGCCTGATCGTTTAAAGGGGCTGGAGGAAAGCCATGAAAATCAAGGCAGCAGTGTTAAGGCGATCCGATCTTCCCCGTCCCTATGCGCAAAGCACACCTCTGAACATTGAGGAGATTGACCTTGATCCCCCGCAGCAGGGTGAAGTGCTGGTGCAGATCAAAGCCGTGGGGCTGTGCCATTCTGATTTGGTCGCCATCAATGGCGAACGCGGCAAACCAATGCCGATTGTCATTGGGCATGAGGCTGCAGGTATCGTCGTTGAACTGGGCGCGGGCGTCACGGGATTGAAGGTCGGTGATCATGTTGTGCCCTCATATGTCGCAAGCTGCGGGCATTGCGAAATGTGCAATGTGGGCAGGCCGGCCCTGTGCGAACCAGCGACCACATCGAACGCTGCGGCCGTCCTGCGGGATGGCACGACGCGGCTGCACAGTAACGGCAAGCGCATTCACCACCATTCCGGGATTGCCGGTTTTGCCGAATACTCCGTGATGCCGATGGAGGCGCTGGTCAAAATTGACAAAGATATTCCCTTTGAACACGCCGCTCTCTTTGGGTGCGGCGTCGTGACAGGCGTCGGAGCCGTTGTGAACACATCCGGTGTCAGGCCAGGCGAAAGCGTCGCGGTGGTCGGCTTGGGCGGTGTTGGGCTCAGCGCCTTGCTGGCGGCGCGGGCGGCGGGGGCGGGGCGGATTGTTGCGCTGGACCTCAGCGAAGACAAGCTGACCCTGGCCCGAGACCTTGGCGCGCATATCGCGCTGAATGCAGCCGATCCCGACTGTATTGAAAAAACTCTCGAAGCCACGGCAGGCGGTGTGCATGTCGCCATTGAAACCGCCGGATCACCCCGCGCGTTGAAAACGGCCTATGACGTGACCCGCCGTGGTGGCACAACCGTTGCGGCCGGAATGCCCGGGCCAGACGCGGAAGTTACATTCTCGCATCTCAGTATCGCGGCGCATGAACGGACGTTGAAAGGGTCATACATGGGCAGTTGTATCCCCAAACGCGACATTCCGCGGTACATGGCCATGTTCAAAGATGAAAAACTACCGGTCGACCGTTTGTTGACCCGTATGATTGGCTTTGATGATCTGAACGCTGCAATGGACCGACTTGATGATGCCGCAACGGTGCGTGAAGTTCTGATCCCCTGATGTTCCCGTGAATGTGCGATTAGGCCCAGTTAAACGCTACATATCGCATCGAAACCGGCCATTCCTGCAACGTCTCCCAAGGCACGCATCGTCCGGACTGCGGATATCGTAAATCGCGTGCGCCGACTGATGTGGTTTGCCGAAAGTAAGGCCAGTGAGCAGTTTTCTCTCAATTTTTGGCAGAATTAACCTTTTGATCGCGCATTGGTTCTTCCAACCGGCGCGTGAAGCGCTTAGATACAGTTGACGAAATTCCCGGGGCTGCTCAAGAATGGCCTCGATCTAGGGAGAAAAACACATGCTTAACAATATTGGCCTGCCGGGCATATTGCTGATTGCCGTCGTGGTACTGGTGCTGTTCGGGCGCGGTAAAATCTCGTCGCTGATGGGCGAAGTGGGCAAAGGCATCACATCGTTCAAGAAGGGCGTCGCCGAGGGCAACAAAGAGATCGACGATGCGACCGAAGATGCGGTCGAAGCCGCCAAGGACGTCACTCCCGAAGACGAAAAAGACAAGGCCTGAGGCCCTAGATGTTCGATCTGGGCTGGACCGAGCTGCTGCTGATCGGCATCGTGGCGTTGATCGTCGTGGGGCCGAAAGACCTGCCTGGCATGTTCCAGGCGGTCGGCAATTTTGTCGGGAAAGCCAAGGGTATGGCACGTGATTTCAGTCGGGCGATGAATGATGCGGCGGATCAGGCAGGTGTCAACGATGTGACGGACACGCTGAAAAAGGCCAGCAATCCGATGTCCGGCGCGATGGATGAGGTCAAGAAGGCTACCAGTTTCACCGAACAGACGATGAATAGCGGGCTGCCCAAGGACAAGCCTAGCACCTTGTCGCCGGAGCGTCAGGCCCAAGCGGAAAAAATCCGCGCCAAGACAGCGGAGAAGGCCACCGAGCGGCTGAAAGCCGAGGCCGCGGCAGAGACAACCAAGAAGACGGCGGCCAAAACCGCCAAGACGGTGTCTGCGAAAAAGCCTGCGGCCAAGAAACCGGCCGCCAAAAAGCCAGCTGCGAAGAAGCCTGCGGCAAAGGCTGCGCCAAAACCAAAAGCCGCGCCTAAGGCTGTTGCCAAGAAACCGGCTGCCAAGAAATCTGCCGGGGGCAAGGCATGACCAATACCGACGAGATCGACGACAGCTCCGCGCCGCTGATTGAACATCTGGCAGAACTGCGCAATCGCCTGATCCATTCGGTGGTTGCCTTTATCGTTGGCATGGTGATCTGTTTCACGGTCGCCACACCCATATTCAATTTCCTCACCGCGCCGCTGTGCTCCGTACTGGCCGAGCGCGGGCAGGATTGTGACTTGATCTTTATCAGTCCGCAGGAAGGCTTCTTTGTTGCCATCAAGGTGTCGCTTCTGGGGGGCTTCATATTGGCCTTCCCCTACATCGCCAACCAGATGTGGCGGTTCGTGGCGCCCGGGCTTTACAAAAACGAAAAGGGCGCGTTCCTGCCGTTTCTTGTGGCGTCACCCTTCATGTTTTTTCTGGGCGCGGCGTTTGCGTTTTATGTCGTAACCCCGCTGGCGTATGATTTCTTCCTGGGGTTCCAGCAATTTGGCACCGAAGGCGAGGCGGTTGAAGGCGGGCAGAATGCAGCACCGTTGAGCGTTGTTTTCCAGGGCTCGGCACAGGAATATCTGAACCTGACAATCAAATTCATTGTGGCCTTTGGCATGTGTTTCCAGCTGCCGGTTCTGCTGACCCTGATGGGCAAGGCCGGTCTGGTCAGCGCGGAAGGTCTGCGCGGCGTGCGCAAATTTGCCGTTGTGGGCATTCTGGTACTGGCCGCGTTGGTCACACCGCCCGATGTCATCACGCAGGTTATCCTGTTTGTCGTGGTCTATGGTCTTTACGAAGTATCGATCCAGCTGGTCAAACGCGTCGAAGCGAAACGCGAAGCCAGGATGCGCGCCGAGGGCACGTGGTTTGAAGATGACGATGATCTCGAGGCAGAGATGGACGAGGAAGAACTCGCCGATGAGGCTTTGGCCGACGCGGGTGAGGCTGAGGATCCCAAGGCGTGAGTGATGCGCTGGAGCGGATTGCCGCAGCGTTGGAGCGGATGTCGCCTGCGCCAAGTGATGCGCCGGATTTTGATGCGGCAGAGGCGTTTGTCTGGCATGTCGAGCCGGATCGCTTGCAACCTGTCGATCGGGTGAACCGGGTGGACATGACGCTTCTGGTCGGGGTCGATCGGTCGCGCGATACACTTTTGGAAAATACGGCTCAGTTTGCCCGGGGCCTTCCTGCCAACAACGCCTTGTTATGGGGTGCGCGCGGGATGGGGAAATCCTCCCTGGTCAAGGCCGTGCACGCCGCCGTCGTGGCGCAGGGTCACGCTCTGAAGATTGTGGAATTGCAGCGGGAAGATCTGAGCAGTGTCGGGAGATTGCTGGACTTACTGCGGCAAAGCTCAAAACGGTTTTTGCTCTTTTGTGATGATCTGAGCTTTTCGCATGATGATGAGCATTACAAATCTCTCAAGGCCGTGTTGGATGGTGGGATCGAGGGACGGCCGGAAAACGTGGTGTTTTATGCCACATCAAACCGGCGCCACCTGATGCCCCGCGACATGATCGAAAATGAACGATCCACCGCGATCAACCCAAGCGAGGCCGTGGAAGAGAAAGTGTCACTGTCCGATCGTTTTGGGCTTTGGCTGGGCTTTCATCCCTGCGACCAGGACGAATATCTGCAGATGATCCGCGGCTATTGCGACGCATATGGCGTGACGATTGATCCCGAAACCCTGCGCGCCGAAGCGATTGAATGGCAGGCCACGCGCGGCGCACGATCCGGGCGCGTGGCGTGGCAGTATTTCACTGATCTTGCCGGCCGACAGGGCGTTTCACTTTAACTGTGCGATGTCAAAAGGCGTGCGCTTGCGCGCAAAAGGCATGTCTCGTCGACAGCCCAAGGCTGTCTCCTCGGGGGAGATGGTTGCAGATGTGACATGCCCCTGCAAAGGGCGCTTTTGCCGGTCTCAGGAATTCAGATAGGGCATCGGGTCAACGCTATCGAACCCTTCGCGCACTTCGAAATGCAAGGCCGCAGCGCCGTCGCGCCGGATTTCAGCGAGTTTTTGTCCGCGCGTGACCTGATCGCCCTTTTTGACGGCAACCTTGGCGACGTTCGAATAGACGGTAAGCACGTTGTTTTCGTGTTTGATCACAACAATCGGCACACCGTTCGTGTCTTCGGTGATCGCGGCAACCACACCTGTGGCAGCGGCTTTGACCGTGCTGCCCGGGGTGGCCGCGATATCAATCCCGTCATTCTTGCCCTTTTGATACTCGCGGATGATGTCGCCCCGGACCGGGAATTCCATCCGGCTTTTGGTGACAGACGCCTGTGTGCGGCTTTTGCTGAGGTCTGGCGCTGTGGTGGCTTTTACCGGACGCGCGGCGGGTTTGGTATCTTCGGCGGGCAGGGGTTTGGTCGCACTGGGCGGTGTCGGTGTCGGTGTGCCTTGTCCCGGCGCTGATGCCTCATCGAACGGGTCTGTTTTGCTGCCGGGCAGGGCGACCGGGATCAGCAGAAACTGCCCTTCGCGAACCGAGAAATTACTGTCCAGCCCGTTCCATTCCGCCAAGCTGCGGATGGAGACATTGTAAAGCCGCGCGATGGTAAAGGCGGTCTCGCCGCGCTCCACCTTGTGGCGGATAGGCTCAACGCCGGTTTGGCCTGCGGGTTCCAGGGCGGAAGTCTGCACGTCCGAGGTTTGCGCATTGTCGAGCGCGGTGCCCGCGATAGAGGTGATGTCGGAATTAGGCGGCTGGATCGGGCCGCCGGCGGGTTCGGTGACCCGGCCGGGCAGGGCCACGATTTCACCGGCACGCAGGGTGTCGCCGGTCTGGATGCCGTTGAACCGGGCCAGTTGCGTGGCGTCCACTCCGACACGGGCGGCAACACTGGCCAGCGTATCGCCGCGTCGGGCAACGGCGACCTGATACCCGGGATACGAGATGATCCCGCGTGCATCCGGCGCAGGTCGTTCGGCGGTTGCGGACCGGGCGGCAGCGGCGGTGCTGGGTGCCTTGCCGCCGCGCAGGTCAAAATCAAGCGGTGTATCGCAGGCGGACAGCACCAAAAGGGCCGTGCCGGCGAGCGCCGTGGCGGGTCGGAGTGAGAAGGTCATATGCTCGTGTCCTCGGTATCGTCCCCTTGTTGGTCGGGGATTGTTTGCACTTATTATGGTCTTTTTACGCGTCTTTGCCCAGCCCTTCGAGCAAGGGCACAAAACGCACCGGCAGCAATTCGTCATAGTCAAAGCCCTGATCGGTCCGCGTGACCCGGATCAGGCTTTGCACGGCATCAGACTGTCCCACCGGCACAACCATGATACCTCCGATCTTGAGCTGAGCCAAGAGTGGCCCGGGCGGATCTTCGGCGGCTGCGGTCACAAGGATACGGTCAAACGGTGCCTGATCGGGCAGGCCGAAACTGCCGTCGCCCATCACGGGCGTAATATTGGTGAGGTCGAGATCGTTGAAAATGGCGCTTGCTTCGCGCACAAGACGCTTGTGGCGGTCAACCGTGTAGACGCGGCGCGCCAGTTGACTGAGGATCGCGGCCTGATAGCCGGAGCCTGTCCCGACTTCGAGAACCTTGTCGCGCGGTTCGATTTTCAGCGCTTGTGTCATCAGCCCGACGACCGATGGCTGGCTGATGGTCTGCCCGCAGGCAATGGGCAGCGGCATGTCCTCATAGGCGCGTTCGGCAAACAGGCCACGAATAAACGGGCCCCGATCGATTTTTTCCATTGCCGTCAACACGCGCGCGTCGGTCACACCCTTGGAACGCAGGGCAAACAGGAACTGCATTTTGCGCTCGGCTGCGTCGTCTTCGGCGTCGTTCATTAGATGGCTTTCAATGCATCAAGCGCGTCATGTGCCGTAAGATCTGCGCGCATGGGAGTGACCGAAATATAGCCCTGAAGGTTCACATCTGCATCAGAACCGGGTGAGCTGGCTTGTTGCTGCGGCGCGCCGGTGATCCAGAGAAAGCGGCGGCCTGATGGGGAAACATGCGGCTGAACGCCGAAACCCATATCGCGACGAAAGCCCTGATGGGCGGCGCGCATGCCCTTGACCGCATCGGCGGGCACAGGCGGGAAATTTACGTTGTAAAAGATGCCGTAGTCATCTTTGCCCCAGACACCTTTGTCCAGCAACCGCCGGACGGTTTCGGTGCCGTGAACCCGTGCGGCTTCGAACGTATCCTCGAGGTCGCGGTTGTCGGGCCCGTAATATTGGCTGAGCGCAATCGCTGGAATGCCCTGCAGCGCGGATTCCATCGCGGCACCCACCGTGCCGGAATACACTGCGTTTTCCGCGGAGTTGTTACCGCGATTGACGCCTGAAAGCACAAGGTCGGGTTTGGCGTCTTTCATGACATCATGGACGGCGGCAAGAACGCAATCCGCCGGGCTGCCTTGGGTGGCAAACCGGCGCGGGCCCATTTGGGTGACCATCATCGGTTGGGTGAAGGAGATGCAATGTCCGACACCGGATTGCTCAAAGGCGGGTGCCACGGTCCAGACTTCTCCATCCGAGCCAGCGATGTCGCTGGCAATCTCGTGCATGACCTCGAGACCGGGGGCGTTGATGCCGTCGTCATTGGTGATCAGAATGCGCATTTTCGCCCCTTTTATGCCTTTAGTCTTAGTAGCGAGCGTGGTGCGGCGGGGCAAGCGCCTGCGATGCGCTGCGCATCAGATGGCCCTGCCTGCGGAACGCCCACCCACCCGCCCCGTCCCGCAGGCAGGGCGAAGTCGTTTCAGGCGTGTTCCGACAACAGACGTTGCGCTTCGGCAATTGGGCTTGCCAATGGTGTCCGGTCTTCACCCGGAAAGAACCGCGCCCGCGTTGCCGTTGGCATTGGGGCGGGGGTGAGAATGTGCACCTTGGGACCGATGCGCGCAGATTCGGCCTGCCAGCTGCGGGCCAGAGCGATCTGGGCCGATTTGGTCGCGCCATATGCGCCAAAGAATTTTTGCCCGGCTTGCGGGTCATCAAAGAAAAGGGCAGTGCCATTTTCACCCAAAAGCGGCGAAATGAACGGGATCAACTGCCCGGTTGCGGTGACATTGCAGGAAATCGACTTGGCCCAGTCTTTAGTGTCCAGATGCGCCGCAGGTGTCAGCGGCGCAGCATGCACCGCCGTATGCGCCCAGATATCGAGCCCGCCCCACCTGTCGTGGATCGAGCGGCAAAGCTGTGCCATGGCGTCAACATTGGTGATGTCCATCGGTGCCAGTGTCGCCTGTCCACCGGCCGCTTGTATCCGATCATCCAATTCTTCAAGCGCACCCGTGGTCCGACCAACAGCAACCACGTGATGTGTCTGCGCCAGTTTTTCCGCCAACGCAGCACCCAATCCGCGCGTGGCCCCGGTGATCAAAGCGACTTTTGGCTCATTCTTCTCTGTCATAGCGCCGGAAATCCCATTCCTTGGTGCATTAATCAAGGGCATTTGCTTGACTTTCTCGCACCTGCGGCGAAAAAGAGGGTCATCTGAGATGAATTTTCAAAAGGGGTGCAGCAAGATGCACGATACTGTTCTGAGCAAGGCCATCATCGGTCAGGAGACGCTGCTGAAAAAGGTAGCACTGGTATTGGGCGGCACGCTGTTTATCGCGATGGCCGCGCAGATTTCGGTGCCGTTCTATCCGGTTCCGCTGACCATGCAGACCCTTGCGATCCTGATTGTCGGCCTGACATTCGGTGCGCGTTTGGGCGGCTTGACGCTCGTGGCATATCTGGCCGAAGGCGCGATGGGCCTGCCGGTCTTTGCAGGCGGCGCCTCAGCACCGGCTCTGATTGGACCAACGGCTGGTTTCCTTTTTGGCTTTGTGGCCATGGCATATCTGGCCGGGTTGGCTGCGGATAAAGGCTTGGCGCGTGGATTGGTATCCACGGCGCTTGTGGGCATTGTTGTCTCGGCGCTTCTTTATATTCCCGGCGTGGCCTGGCCGATGGCCATTGCTGAAACCGCAGGCATGACCGGTAAATGGGTCGGCTCTTCGGCAGATGTGATCTGGACCTACTGGGTCAGCCCCTTCCTGCTGGGCGATGCGGTCAAAGCCGTGATCGCGGCCATGATCGTCTGGGGCGGCTGGAAAGCGTTGGAGGCCCGCAAAGGCTAATCCCGACCAACACGATATAAAAAAACGCCGTTCCCTAGGGGGCGGCGTTTTTTTGTGCATGGGCGTCAAATTCGAGCGCGTCGCCTAGAGGTTGTTGAAAAACCACCAGCTTAGCGTGGTGGCATCCACCTCGCGGGTCGCAGGCCCTTGCAGAAGCGTTGCTCGTGCGCCGCGTCGCGGCCAGTCATGGCCGTGCCCGTCGATCAGGACGTAGGTCAGGCGGGCCGCGCAACGTGCGAATTGTGTAATCTTGGCGGTGGTGCCGTCTTGCGCATTATCTAGTGTTTTCTCGCGCGCCACGCCGCGGCATTTGTTGCGTTTTTGCCAGAGCGCAATGGTCGCGAGCCCTGATAACGCGCCCCCTAAACGGCTGTCCCCAGAGCGTCCGGAATGCGGTGAAATCGGATCCTGCGTGCCATGAAAGAAGATGGCGGGGACTGGCGCACCATTGCCGCATTGTAACTTCAGAGGGGATTTTGTGGCGACAACGGCAATCCCTTTCACCAGATCAGGCCGTTCACACGCCATCCGCATCGCCATGCCGCCGCCATTCGAATGACCAGCCAAAAACACACGGTTCGGGTCGACCGCACCTTTGGCAATCATGCCCGTGATGATCGCCGAGATGAAACCGACATCATCCACATCCGCGCCCGGGCTGCGCCCGTCGTTCCACCGCCGTCTTTTGCCGTTGGGATAGGCCACGACAAGGCCATGACGACGGGCGACCTGATCAAATCGCGTTTTCTTTCGCATGTTCGATGAATTGCCCAGAAAACCATGCATCGCCACGATCAGAGGCGCCGATGCGCTGGCACTTGCGCGGCCATCCGTGATGTCGACCTTGCGCCCCATGACGGTTTCGGCCCGGGCAGGCAGGCTGGCGATGACAAACGCGGCAACAATGAAAACTAGGCGAAACATGTGACCCCCGGGGATGAGATTACGCGATCGTACCAATAAACCACGGGGGCGGCTACCGCGGTGGGTTTGGTTGCCTGATGCAGATGTACCTAGATCTTTTCGTGAAGGTCGCGCAGGGCTTGTTCGCACAGGCCCAACTCCAGCCATTGGCACCCCTGGCAAAGCGTTTGCAAAGAACCGGGTGGCACGCGTTTGACGATCCTGCGTTTCGCCTCGCCCCACGTCATTTTGGTGCCGACAAACGCCCCGATTGCGCGGGCATGACGGGCATCCAGCGCGGCAATTTTTTCCTGTTCGGTGCACAATGTATCACGCCGCTTGGGGCAGGGGCCGCAAATGTCATCGGTCACGCCCGTGACAGCAATCACCGTCTCATCGCCACCCTCCGCGCGCAGCCCATCAACAACGATCCGCGTCATGTTTGCGGTAAAGCCGTCGGAATATCCTTCGCCCTGATATCCCAGTGCGCATAGGAAATGATGGGGACGGAAAGTGACGGTCTCGCGGGTCATGTCGCGGCAAATGCACGGGTCAGGGGGCTGTTGTCAATTGAAACGGCGGGGTTGCGACCGCATGACCCGCATCGCACGTCAAAGGGAAATGCGGCTTTACTCTGCCGCTTTGAGTTCAAAACCCTTGTCGATCATGTCGGAGGGCGACACAGGATATTCACCCGAGAAACACGCATCACAATATTGCGGGCAGGACACATCGCGCCCTTTGGTTTCGCCGACCGCCCGGTAGAGCCCATCAAGCGAAATGAATTTCAAACTGTCGACCGCCAGATGCTCGCACATTTCTTCTTCTGACATGGTCGCGGCCAGTAGTTTTTCGCGGTTTGGCGTATCGACCCCGTAGAAACAAGGCCATGCCGTGGGCGGTGATGCGATCCGGAAATGGACTTCCTTGGCGCCCGCATCGAGGATCATTTCCTTGATTTTGCGGCTGGTTGTTCCGCGCACAACGCTGTCATCGACAAGGATCACCCGTTTGCCCTGAATCAGCGCGCGATTCACGTTGAGTTTCAAGCGCACACCCATGTTGCGGATCTGCTCGGTTGGCTCAATAAACGTCCGGCCCATATACTGATTGCGGATGATGCCCATTGCATAGGGAATGCCGGATTCGTGGCTGAACCCGATGGCCGCAGGCGTGCCGCTGTCCGGAACCGGGCAGACAAGATCCGCGTCGACCGGGGCTTCACGGGCCAGTTCGATGCCAATCTGGCGGCGCGTTTCATAGACGCTGCGCCCGCCAATGATGCTGTCGGGGCGCGAAAAATAGACATGTTCGAAAATGCAGAAGCGCGACGGTTGCGGTCGGAACGGATAATGGCTTTCGACCCCGCGATCGGTGATCACAACCATTTCACCCGGTTCGATTTCGCGCACGAATTTTGCACCAATGATGTCCAGACCGCAGGTTTCCGAGCTTAGCGCCCAGCCGTCACCGACCTGACCCAGTACCAGAGGGCGCACGCCCAACGGATCCCGCACGCCGATCAGTTTGGTTCGCGTCATGGCAACCACCGAAAACGCACCTTCGACGCGGCGCAGCGCTTCTTCCATCCGCTCGGGGATTGTACGCTGCAACGACCGCGCCATCAGGTGAATAATGCATTCAGTGTCGGACGAGCTTTGGAAAATGCTGCCGCGTTCGATCAGTTCCTTGCGCAACGCGTCGGCATTGGTGATGTTGCCGTTATGGGCAATGGCTGCGCCACCCATGGAAAACTCGCCAAAAAAGGGCTGCACGTCACGGATCACGGCGCCTTTGGAGCCTGCGGTGGAATAGCGCACATGCCCGATCGATAGTGGGCCGGGCAGGGTTTCCATCAACGATTGCTTGGTGAAGTTATCGCGGACATAGCCAAATCGGCGGGCCGAATTGAACCCATGTTCGGGATGGTGGCAAACGATGCCTCCGGCTTCCTGACCCCGGTGTTGCAGGGCGTGCAGGCCAAGTGCCACGAAATTTGCTGCGTCCGTTACGCCGACGACGCCGAATATGCCGCATTCTTCATGGAGTTTGTCATCATCGAAAGGATGGGCGGGTGGCATCTGTTTGGACAAGGCGGGCAGCTCCGAATCCGTTAACTCGTGATCTGTTTCGTTCATAAGGGCTGAATATCCTTATGTCACGAACCGATGACAAAAACCGGGATGTCCCGTTACGTCGTTGTCGCGTTGCGACCACAGGCAGGGGGACGGGTGAGTGGTTACATGTAGGCGCGCAACACCGTTGCATCGGCCTTTTTCAGCGTCATGGCGGCACTTTCGCCAAACTGGCTCAGCCCCTCGTGGATTGACGGGAAGAGCGCCAGAATTTCTTCTCTCTGGCGATCATTGACGCCGGTGATGGCATTCTCTGACAGAAAGAAGCTCTCGGTCAGTGCGCCGTTTGACTGGATGATCTGGTGGTTTTTGAACATCACATGGCTGTACTGAATTTCCTCCTGTTCGCGAATGTCGATGCCGGGCAAGCCGCATAGATGCTTGGCCGCGATCAGCACTTCGGACTGACCAAAGAGCATCTCGGCATTGACGCTGTCAAAAAAGATCCGGTGCTCTTGCGAGACAACCAGCTCCTGCACATTACCGATGGTGCCGGGTGCAAAGACAACAGGTGCAAACGAACCAACACCCGGCACCACGGTTGTGCCGACCCACGCTACTTTTTGCGGGCCATGATCGCGTGTCCAGACAAGCTGTCCGGGCACGAGTGTTTCAACGGCCTGATCCCCGTCAGGCGTCTTGATTTTGGTGCCCGCGCCGAAGCAGGCAATGAAATCGCTGTATTGGCTGTCCCCGTTATTTGAGCCGCTAATCTTCACGTAGGACACGCCGTCTTGCAGGGCGGTATCGGTGGCAAAGCCCCAGACATCCCCCGTCACGCCGCCTTGCGAAAAAACCGTAATGTCGATCACCGGCCCCGTCGGATTGCCCGCGCCATCCAGCGCCCGCACGCGAATGATCGATTCCGCTTCGACCTCGGTGCCATCGGCGACAATCCCGCCCCCGTCGGTGATGACATGGTTCGCTTCGTCATCATCGTCGAACGTGTTCCTGCTGCCGCCGGTGTCATCCAGCGTGACGGTTGTACCGCCCCCGGACGCATAGGTGAAAACCGTCCCATTGGGCGTACTGGAATTGTTGATCACCGGGTTGCCGACAATCGATGGATTGGAACTTGAATCGACCACCAGGTTCGCATTGTCGAAAGCGAAGAAACTGCGAAGTGCCATGTCACGTACCTTCCAGAGCCAAAGTTGAGGGCTTATGTAGTTTGAATACCGGCGGTGGTAAGACCACATTATGATTAATTTTCGATGCAATTTCACTAGTTGAGGAATTGCCGGCGATTTTTAGCCCAAATCGTTGATCTTATTGGTGGAACCAGTGGCGAAAACAGTGCCGCCCCATCAGGTAGGGGCGGCCTTGTTGTGGCGGGCATGGTTTACGCAGCCAGTGCGTGCAGCCGTTCGGTTTCATCGGTGTCCAGAAGGGCCAGCAGGATACGGGCCTCGGCATTGGTCAGAACCCGGAAGAAGCCATCGGTCTGGCCGGATTGCGCCGCACAGTGCAGCATCGCGCCACTGTTGGCAAAGATCACCTCTTCGGTTTCAAACGTCACCTCAACGGCAACGGTGCTGGGCAGGCTGTCAATCTGACGGGTGCCGCGGAAGCCTTGCAGGGCAGGGACGGGAACCAGCACATACGGCGTATCATAGAGGTCTTCGGCATTGTCGTCGAAGATCATCACGTGCTGATCCTGCGTCAGGTACATGTCGGCACAATTGTTCAGAACGCCACCCGGCACGTGCCAGAGCTGTGTTCCGGCATTCAGATGCGTCTGGCGCAGGCCGGCAACACGGGCGGCACCGCCATCAAACGTGTAGATCGCATCGCCCAGGCAGAGCCGTTCTACAGGCATCCAGCCGGTCTCGGTTTCCACCATAGTGCCGGCGGTGATGGTTGGGGCTGCGTGGAAACTCCGGGGCTTCGCGGCGCTCTTTTCTGTGGTCTCGGTGACGGGCTCAAAGCTTGTGAAGGCGGCTGTGTGATTGAGAAACATTTTGTAATTTCCTTGGTTGATTGCGTTTTGTTGTCTGCAACCAAACTGGACCGCAAATTCTGCCGTAATTCCGACACTGTCGGGGCTTTTAAAAGTCAATATTTCCATATGGTTGCTAGTCCGCCCATGGGGCCAACATTCCCGGTCAGATGCGAACACCGGGCAAGGTTTTGTTAACCAAGAACGGCCATTTCGACCTTAAAAACAAGGATTTTCGCTCTCACGCGCGCGAGGCGAATCGCAACGATTCACCCCTAGATGCCGGGTTTTGAGGTGAAACCGCGCTTATTCGAAGCGCGGACCCTCGCATTTACCGACCAACTGTTCGTATTGCTGGGTGATCCAGCCAAGCGCCTGCTCCGGGTTGCCGCTTTCAACCTGATTGGTCAGTTGGGCAAAGACACGGGCCGAGCGGCTGTCGTCAATGATCTGGATGTTTTGGGATGTGACGACCGTCTCGTACACGAAATAGGCGATGGCTACCAAGAGGATGCCGCGCGCCACGCCAAAGATGAACCCAAGGCCCTGATCCAGCCCGCCCAAAGCGGATCGTTGGATGAGTGACGAGAAAAGCGGTGTGATCAGTGAAGACACAATAAGTGCAACGGCGAATACAACACCAAAGGCACCGATCATCGACAACTCACAACTGTCGGCGATGAATTCGCCCACAACCGGGATTTCCTTGACCAGTGGCTCAAGCTGCGGGGCAAAGATGAAGGCCAATATGCCCGCAACGACCCAGCCTGCAATCGCAAGCGACTCGCGCACGAACCCCCGCGAATAGGCCAAGAGTGCCGACAGCACGATTACCAGCGCAACCACGCCATCAATGATGGTAAAGCCTTCCATACCTGCTCTTCCTCAACTTCTCAGCGCCTATCCGGCGCCGAATTTTTCACCCACAAAACTTGTCAAATCACCCATCAGCGACAATGCCATGCCGCTTTCCCCGGTGGATTTTCCACCCGCGGGCGCGATGGCCGACGTGAAACCAAGTTTTCTGGCTTCTTTCAACCTGTTTTCCGTCTGTCCTACCGGTCTGAGCGCGCCGGACAAACTAATTTCACCAAAAACCACCGTATCTGCGGGCAAAACTGTGTCTTCCCGGGCACTAAGGAGCGCGGCAGCTACGGCCAGATCGGCGGCGGGTTCGCTGATTTTCAGGCCCCCCGCGACGTTCAGGTACACGTCCAGACCCGCAAAGGGGATGCCGCAGCGCGATTCCAGAACCGCGAGGATCATGGCGAGACGCGCCCCATCCCAGCCCACAACCGCGCGGCGGGGTTGCGAATGCGGGGTGGGGGCCACAAGCGCCTGTAGTTCGACCAGAACGGGCCGCGTGCCTTCGATCCCGGCAAAAACCACACTGCCGGGGCTGGGCGCGCCGCGGGCAGACAGGAAGAGCGCCGAGGGGTTGGTGACTTCGGCCAATCCACCGCCGGTCATTTCAAAAACCCCGATTTCATCCGCCGGGCCAAAGCGGTTTTTGACCGCGCGCAGAATGCGGAACTGATGGCCGCGTTCCCCTTCGAAATAGAGCACGGTATCGACCATATGTTCGACCACGCGGGGGCCGGCAATCTGGCCCTCCTTGGTGACATGACCCACCAGAACAACCGAGACACCCTTGCGCTTGGCAAAGCTGGTCAGTTCATGGGCGGCGGCGCGGACCTGCGCCACGCTGCCCGGTGCGCTTTCGACCGTGTCGGACCAGATGGTCTGAATGGAATCGATGATCACAAGGCCAGGCGCTTCGGCCTCCAGCGTGGTCAGGATATCGCGCAGGGACGTGGCGGCGGCCAGTTGCACGGGCGCGTCCGCCAGCCCAAGGCGCTGCGCACGCATCCGGACCTGCGCGCTGGCCTCTTCACCCGAGACATAGATGGTCTTGAGGCCGGATTGCGCAAATCGTGCTGCGGCCTGCAAAAGAAGGGTCGATTTGCCGATGCCCGGATCGCCGCCCACCAGGATGGCACTGGCAGGCACCAGCCCGCCGCCCAAAACGCGGTCCAGCTCGGCAATACCCGAATGCGTGCGGGGCGGAGGGGCTTCATCGGTGGCCAGATCGCTCAGGGCAATAGGCGTGCCGCGTTTGGCGCCAAGGGATTTCGATTTCGGCCCGGTGGTCAGCGGGGCCTCTTCCACGATGGAATTCCATTCGCCACATGCGTCGCAGCGCCCGGACCAGCGGGAATGGGTCGCGCCGCAGGATGTACAGGTGAAAGAGCTTGATTTTGCCATGACCCGGTGATGCCCGATGCGGGCCGGGGGTCAAACCCTCAATCACCCCTCCGGGCGCGCGCGTTTTTCCGTCAGATATCCGATGGCGATCGAGGCCAGAATGCAGGCCGTGAAGAGGTAAAGCCCCCACGCGGTTTCGATCTTGCCGATGCCAATGCCCTTGGTCAGCGTGATGTAGACTGCGATCAGAAAAACATCCGCCATCGCCAGTTTGCCAAGGATATGCAGCACCGGCAGTACCTTGCGGCGCATCAGGCCAAAATGGATGAGCGCCAGGCCAATGGTTTTCAGATAGGGCGCGAAAAGAGCGAAGAAGGTGACCATGAGGGCCAGAAAAACGTCCGTTTCCCAAAGGCTTTGCAGGCCGGAGATGACACTGATTTCATCCAACCCGAAAAGCGGCAGACCAAGGCCCGCGCGCATCAGCGGGGCAAACCACGCGATGGGAAACAAAATCAGCAACAAGAGATTGGCGTATTTGTGCATGAGACCTCAGACTGGTGCGTGCACTACGTAACCCCCGGTGGGGCGACCCGCAAGTTTTTGATTGAACTATGATCCTTAGAAAATTGAAAACGAACGAAATTCGGGGGTTTCATAGGGTGAATTCTACCACATCCGCCTGCGCCATGCGCCGCAAATCTTCGGGCGCTGCTGCAAAGACATGGCGCGGGGTGCCCGCCGCGGCCCAGACCTGTTTGAACGTCAATAGATGGGGGTCGAAAAATGCGCGTGGGGGTGTCAGGTGCCCGACGGGCGACACACCGCCAATTGCGAAACCGGTTTGGGACCGGATCAATGCGGCATCTGCCTTGCCCAAAGGCTCTCCGGCGAGGGCACTGGCGCGTTCGGTACTGACGCGATTGCCACCCGCCGTCACAAAAAGCAGGGCAAGCCCCGTCGTTTCACCGCGGAAAATGATCGATTTGGCAATCTGGTCAATCTCGCAGCCCACCAGATCAGCGGCCATTTGTGCTGTGGTTGCCTGACCGATTTCGACAGGCGTTGTGTTAACTCCGGCATCGCTCAGGGCTCGGATCACACGTTTCAGGCTTTTGCTCATGTCATTCGCTTTGATTGGACCGTTGGATTGCGGGAGTATTCCAAGGCCGCGCCCCATTGACCAGCCCCGGATAGATGGGTTCAGTGGTGATATGGATTTTGAAAGCCGGATCACGCGTTTACCCCGTCCCTTTGACCCGGATCAGGGGGCCGAAGCGGCGGCAAGCCTGCCCGAAATGAGCCAGTCCCTGACCGATCTGGTGATTGGCACGGCGGGATGCAGCCCCTATCTGGCGCAGCTGCTGGCGCAGGAAAGCGATTGGGTGCCTGTGGCGCTTCATGACCCGGAAGGGGCGGCACAGGATATTTTTGCCGATCTGCCCGAGGTTGCGCCTGACCAATTGGGCGATGCCCTGCGCCGCGCCAAACGTCAAATCGCGCTGATCACCGGGTTGGCCGATCTGGCGGGTGTATGGCCGCTGGAAATGGTCACGCAGGTGTTGACCGATTTTGCCGATCTGGCCGTTGATCTGGCCACGAAGGCGATGATTGCGGCCGAAATCAAACGCGGCAAACTCCCCGGCATGGGCAACGAAGATGTCGCGACCGCCGGGGGGATGGTGGCGCTGGCCATGGGTAAAATGGGCGCGGGAGAGCTCAATTACAGCTCAGATATCGACCTCATCTGCCTTTTTGACGAAACCCGGTTCGACCCCGATACCTATCACGATGCGCGGGCCAGTTTTGTGCGGGCCACGCGGCGGATGTCGTCGATGCTCAATGACAGGGATGCGGGCGGGTATGTGTTCCGGACGGATTTGCGGTTGCGCCCCGACCCGGCGGTGACGCCCGTTTGCATGGCGATGGCGGGGGCGGAGGCCTATTACGAAAGTCTGGGCCGCACATGGGAGCGCGCGGCCTACATCAAGGCGCGCCCCTGCGCCGGAGATATCCGCGCGGGCCAGCGGTTTCTCGAAACCCTGCGACCGTTCGTTTGGCGCAGGCATCTGGATTTCGCCGCCATCGAGGATGCGCACAATATGCGGTTGCGTATCCGCGAACACAAAGGTCTGGGCGGTCGGTTGAACCTCGATGGCCACAACATGAAACTGGGGCAGGGTGGCATCCGCGAGATCGAGTTTTTCACCCAGACGCGTCAGATCATAGCCGGCGGGCGCGATCCGGATTTGCGCGTGCGCGGTACGGTCGAGGGGTTAGGGAAATTGGCGAAAAAAGGGTGGATCCCCTCCGAGGCCGCGACGCTTCTGGCGGATCATTACCGATCGCACCGCGAGGTCGAGCATCGCTTGCAGATGTTGCGGGATGCCCAGACCCATTCGCTGCCGAAATCCGAAGAGGAGTTTGATCGCCTGGCCTGTTTCATGGGCTGCGCCACAGATGCGTTGAAAACCGATCTGACGCATCGGATCATGCAGGTGCATGAGGTGATCGAGGGCTTTTTTGCGCCGGAAGCGGGCGATGGGGCTGCGCCAAGATCGCCCGATCTTGATGCTGAGATCATTGGCCGATGGCGCAGCTATCCGGCGCTCCGGTCTGATCGGGCACAGCAAATTTTCAACCGGCTCAAGCCCGAAATCCTGACCCGTCTTGCGCAAACCAGTCAGCCGCACGAAGCGCTTGTGGCGTTTGACGGGTTTCTGGGTGGGCTGCCTGCGGGGGTTCAGGTCTTTTCGCTCTTTGAGGCCAACCCACAGCTTATTGACCTGTTGGTGGATATTGTTGGGACCGCCCCGGCCTTAGCGACATATCTGTCACAAAACGCCGGGGTGTTCGATGCGGTGATCGCGGGTGATTTCTTTGCGCCCTGGCCCGGGCAGGAGGCGCTTGAGGCGCTGTTGCGGGTGCGCCTTGCGACCGAAGATGATTACGAACGTAAACTCGACGCGGCGCGGCGGTGGCGCAAGGAGTGGCATTTCCGCATTGGTGTGCATCTCTTGCGGGGGTTGATCGATGTCGACGATGCGGGGCGGCAATATGCCGATCTGGCCGGTGCGGTCTTGGCCTGTGTCTGGCCCGAGGTTGTTGCGCATTTCGCCGCCAAACATGGGACACCGCCGGGGCGCGGTGCAGTTTTGTTGGGGATGGGGTCTTTGGGTGCGCAAAAACTCAATGCGGGCTCTGACCTTGATCTGATCGTGATTTATGATGCGGCGGGTGTGGAGCAATCCGAGGGGCGCAGACCTTTGGCCGCACGGCTCTATTACGCGCGCCTGACCCAGGCGATGATCACCGCTTTGACGGCGCCCATGTCCGAAGGGCGGCTTTACGAGGTTGATATGCGGCTGCGGCCTTCGGGCAATCAAGGGCCGGTGGCCACGGGATGGGCATCATTTCAGGAATATCAGCGCACCGAGGCTTGGGTGTGGGAACATCTGGCGCTGACCCGCGCACGGGTGATTGCCGGTGATCCCGGGTTGGCGTCGGAGGTCGAAACCTTTCGCGCGACATTGCTGACCGAAAGCGGCGCGCCGGACCGGGTATTGCGAGAAGTCTCAGAGATGCGCGCCAAGATTGCAGCCGCCAAACGGGCCGAAGGTGCCTGGGACACGAAACTGGGCCCCGGGCGTCAGCAGGAGATCGAACTGGTGGCTCAGGCCGGTTGCCTGATGGCGGGATTGAGTGCCCGCGATATCGCCGCCGGTTTGGATGGCAGCGTCGCAATCAACTGGTTGAGCGACGCAGACAGGACGGCATTGATGCGCGCCTACAGGCTTTGTTGGCAGGTGCTTCAGGGGTCTCGCTTGCTGAGTGACAAACCGATGCAATCAGATGAGATTGGCGCAGGTGGCGCGGGATTTATCCTGCGCGAAACCGGCCATGAGGATCTGGGCGCATTGCACGCGGATCTGGAGGACGCCACCAGTGTGGCGGCAGAGGTAATTGACCGCGCCTTGGCGCGACAACCGGGAGGGATGTGATTTGGAGCGAGATCCGCTGGACCACAAGGGCCTGATCCGCGAGGCCTACCGTATTGAGGGCATTACACTGGGCGAGTGCCGGTCGATCTTTTTGGACTGGGCGCTCTCGACCCCGGAGGGGGCGGATACTGCTCCCATGATTGCGGGGCTGTTGGAGGCTTATGCCCCCGAAAACCCGGACCATCCGATGACCCAGGTCCTCCACGAAGGGACCACACGTGCCACGGCCCCCCGACGCCGGGGAGGCTGGCGATCCCGGCCACGCGATCCGCAATAGGCGGATTTATCCGAGGGCCTGCGCGCCCAGATAAATCACAACCGCCACCACAAATGAAAATCCGAAGATCAATGTGATGGCCGTGCCTTCCAGGAAGGTGCGGCGTGCGGGTTCTATCGAACAGATAGCAAGGATGCCCATTGCGCCGAGCGCGAGCAAAAGCAGCAGAAACATATTCATCGTAAACAACCAAAAATAGCAGAAGCAGAGCTAAATCATGCCCCTAAATTTTGGCAGAAATTAGTTGGAATAGGGCAGTTCCTATGGTGGTCGAAACAATGGCCAACCGGGTGCGGGATTGTTGCGAAAAATTCGGGCCGTGGCGGCGGGCCCGGCACCACTCTAGGCCGCTTTGTGCTGAGGTTTCTTTTGGGACATCTGACGCGCCCGTTGTGTGATGACCTCCCAATCCCCGGCCTGGATCAGCGCGGGCGATGCCACGCAATCGCTTGCGATGCTCATGACATTCGGCAGCGCCAGGTAAGGCGCGCTCATGTCCATGTCGATCTCGCCCGATACGCAGAATTTGATATGTGGCAACGGGTGCTGCAGCGCGGTGAGGGTTTGCAATGCGTTTTGCGACGCACCGGGAAAGAAGTTCAGCATCGTGTAACCACGGCTTAGCAAATGCATTGCCTCGGTCGGGGTGGCCACGCCGGGCAGCAGCGGCATATCAATGCCGTCGAAATACCGCAGCAACGGGTCGGTGATGCCGGGGGTCGACGCAAACTGCGCGCCTGCGTCACGCGCAATGCGCACATCGTCATGGGACAGGACCATGCCCGCACCCACAATCGCATCGGGGACTTGAGACATTTCGCGAATGACCGCAGCCGCATTGCGGGTGCGCATCGAGACCTGAATGACCGGCAAGCGCCCTTTGGTCAGTGCCTGTGCCAGAGGAGCCGCGCGCGCCGCGTCGTCGATAGCGGGGGTAGAGATAACAGGTGAGATGCGACAGATCATTTCGATCGTGTCCGAGGCCAGTTTCGTCTGCATTCATCGTCCAATTCTGCAAAACGTGAGTGCCCCCGCACGAGCAGGATTAATCAGGTTATGCGACGCCTGCGTCAATGCTCAAAACCTTTTAAAACAGGGTTTTCTGCCCAGGTGTTGCACATGCGTTTCAGGTTTCGCCAAGGCTCGAAAAATGCCGCGCATTAACCATGTATTTGTTCTGAGCGTGCCCAATGCTTGCCGCAATCTCCGGCCACAACGAGCCAAAAGAAACATGGCAAAATGCCAGGAGGACGACATGAGCAGTCTCAAGATTTTTGCACTATTACTGGCCGGTCTTGGCTTGTCCGCGTGCGCGCAAATGGACAGCACCACCCGCAACGCATTCGTGGTGTCGGAGGCCGTAAAGGCCACACCGCTATCGGTAGATGTTCAGGCGGTCCGCGTGGTTGTACCGGAAACACTGAGCGTATCGGAGGCCAACCTTTATTACCCCGGTGGAGATATCGTGTGGCGCGGTGATCCCCCCGGCGACCGTCGCGCACAGGTCAAAGCGATCTTTGAAACGGCAATGACGCGCGGCGTCAAATCTGTGCCCAAGGGCAACGTGCCGGTAGTCATGGACATCCAGATCACCCGCTTTCATGCGTTGTCGGAAAAGGCCCGGTACACGGTGGGTGGCGTGCACGCCCTGCAGTTTGCCGTGATCCTGCGCAATCCTGAAACCGGCGATATCCTGGGCGCACCGCGCCACGTAAAGGCCGATTTCCGAGCCCTGGGCGGCGCCGAAGCACTGACCGCAGAGCGCAACGGCATCACGCAGAAAGTGCGCATCACCGAACATCTGGCCGCGGTCATCGCCACACAGCTGCGTGATCCCGCGGGCCACAAGGCTGAAAAACTGGGCCTTCTGGGCGCCATCAACCAAATGTAAGCTTTTCGGCACGGTCGAAACCTTTTAAGGGGGCAGCATGACGCTGTCCCCTTTGCCTGTTATCCGCCTGAAACCGAAAATTCGCCCGCAAGCCATCCGGCACGGGTTTCCGTGGGTGTATGACAATGAATTGGTGACGGACCGACGCACCAAAGCGCTGTCTGCGGGCAGTATTGCTGTGCTCGAAGATGCGGAGCGCGCGCCGATCGCCCTCGTTGCGGTCAACCCCGCCTCGCGGATCATGGCGCGGGTGCTGGACTATGACGTCACTATGCCCATTGACCAGGACTGGCTGGCGGCCCGTGTGCAGCGGGCGCTATCGTTGCGGTCGCGGGTGTATGACGCGCCATTTTACCGGTTGGTGCACGCCGAGGCGGATGGTTTGCCCGGCGTGGTCATCGACCGGTTCGGGGATGTGGCCGTGATCCAGCCCAACGCGGCCTGGATCGAAGCGCTCCTGCCGGCGCTTGTTGCCGCTCTTCGCGATGTTACCGGCGTGACAACGGTGTTGAAAAACGCAGGCGGTCGCGCGCGGGTGCTAGAAGGCCTGGATCAGGAAAACAGCATTCTGGCGGGCGATGCGCCCGATGGCCCGGTGCCCGTACCGATGAACGGTGCCACCTACATGGCTGATCTGGTGGGCGGGCAAAAAACCGGGTTGTTTTATGATCAACGCCCCAACCACGCCTTTGCCGCGCGCTTGGCCGAAGGGGCACAGGTCCTTGATGTATTTTCCCATGTGGGCGGGTTTTCATTGGCGATGCTGGCGGGGGGTGCGACCTCCGCACTGGCGGTGGACGGATCAGCCCCTGCGCTCGATCTGGCCAAGGAAGGCGCTGCGCGCATGGGCATGTCCGAGAAATTCGACACACGCCGCGGCGATGCGTTCGACGTGTTGACGGCACTCGCCACCGAAGGGCGTGTATTTGATGTCGTGATCTGTGACCCGCCCGCGTTCGCCCCTTCGAAAAAGGCATTGGATGCCGGGCTTCGCGCCTATGAACGGGTGGCACGGCTTGCCGCCCCACTTGTGGCCGATGGCGGGTATCTGGGCCTGTGTTCGTGTTCACATGCGGCGGATCTGAGCAAGTTTCGTGGCGCCTCGACCCGCGGGATTGGTCGGGCCGGTCGATCGGGTCAGGTGATCTGCACAGGGCAGGCGGGTGCCGATCACCCGCAACATCCGCAACTGGCAGAAAGCGGATATCTCAAAGCGTTGTTTTACCGCCTGTGAAGGTGCTGTTGGATACCTGCGTGATCTACCCCACGGTGATGCGCCAAGTGATCCTCGGTGTCGCGAAAGAGGGCGCGTTCACACCGCTCTGGTCTGCGCGCATCATCGAAGAATGGCAGCGCGCCGCCCTTAAACTGGGGCCTGAGGGCGTGGCACAAGCCGGGGCAGAAGCCGCACTGCTTGCCGCACGTTGGCCCGAGGCGGAGGTCACGTATCCCGCGTCTCTGGAGGCGAGGTTGTGGTTGCCCGATCCGGCAGATGTTCATGTATTGGCGGCAGCCATTGCCGGTTCGGCGGACATCATCCTGACCCTCAACGCCAAGGACTTCCCGCGCAACGTGCTGGCCGAAGAAGGCGTGAGCCGGGCGGACCCTGATGGCTTTTTACACGGCATCTGGCAGTCGCAGCCCGAGATGGTTGCAGGCGTGGCCGGCGGAGTTTTGGCAGATGCAAACCAACTGTCGGGCAAGACATGGCAGATGCGTGCATTGCTAAAAAAGGCGCGTCTGCCGCGTCTGGCCAAGGCGCTTGGCTAAAGCCGGATCAGGAGGATTGCCAGCGCTCTTCCAGTTTTTCGATGGCCGCTATGCGCTCATCTACCTTCGGGTGGCTCATCAACCACGCAGGCGCGGTGCCAGCGCGGGATTGGGTCAACGCCTCAAGCTTGGTGAAGAGTGATTTCTGGGGCTCCGTGCCGATGCCCGCCTTGGTCAGCAAGGCCGCTGCATATTCATCCGCCTCATATTCATCCGAGCGTGACAAGCGGGCGGCCAGCAACGTGGTCAGGCCATTGGCAATCCACACGCCGATGCCGGGCAGAAACCGGCTCAGCACCATCGCCAGCGCCGTGCGCAGGGCGTTTTGGCCGGAAAAATCGATCATCCGGCGGCGTGAATGCCCTAAGGCCACATGCCCCAGCTCATGAGCGATGACCGTGGCCATTTCATCCGCCGTCACATCGCCGTTCTGGAATTTGCGGTAAAAGCCACGGGTGATGAAAATCCGTCCATCCGGGGCCGCCAGCCCATTGACCGGATCGATTTCGTAAATGTGCACTTTGATGCGGGGCAGATCGAGCGCCGCGGCCAACCTGTCGGTCATGACCTTAAGCAACGGATCGGCCAGTTCGGTCGAGCGCGCATCAAGTTCGCGCCGCGTGCGCCACGCGGAGACCCGGTACATGGCCAGCGCATAGGCAATTGCCAGAAAGATGGGGGCGAACTTCAGCATAAAGGATATATGGGGCAGGGATGGGACCGGGGCAAGCTGCTTGTCACAGATGCAAGGCAGGCCATTGGAAACCGCGATGCGACGGAGATGGCCTTTACGCGGTAAAGAGGTTTTGGAACTGATCGCGCAACAGGTTTTTCTGGACCTTACCCATCGTGTTGCGCGGCAATTCAGGCAACAGTTCCAAGTGCTTAGGCTGTTTGAAGCGGGCCAATGACTGCGCCATATCCTGCGAAATCACCTCCAAATCCGGGTCCATGCCCGGACGGGGCACCAATACGCCCACAACTGTTTCGCCGAAATCCGGGTGCGGTACGCCGATCACCGCGCTTTCCAGCACACCGTCTTGCTGATCAAGGATCAGTTCAATTTCCTTGGGGTAGATATTGTAGCCGCCGGAAATGATCAGGTCTTTGTTGCGGCCCACAATGTGCAGATATCCGTCTGCATCCAGTTTGCCCAGATCGCCGGTGATGAAAAACCCGTTTGCTCGCAGCTCTTGGGCGGTCTTCTCGGGCATCTGCCAATAGCCTTTGAATACGTTGGGGCCGCGCACCTCGATCTCTCCGATCTCCCCCGGAGGCAATGGTTCGCCTGTGCTGCTGTCGCAAATCTTGACTTCCACCCCGGGCAAGGGATGACCCACCGTGCCCGCGCGTCTGTCGCCGGAGTAAGGGTTGGACGTGTTCATATTTGTTTCGGTCATGCCGTAGCGCTCAAGGATGCGGTGGCCGGTACGCGCCTCAAAGGCGGTATGGGTTTCAGCCAGAAGCGGTGCGCTGCCGGAGATGAACAGGCGCATGTGCCGGGCATGATCTTGGGTGAAGCGCATATCTCCCAAGAGCCGCGTGTAAAATGTGGGCACGCCCATCATCGACGTCGCCGCTGGCAAATGATCCAGCACGGTGTCCAGATCAAACTTCGGCAAAAAGATCATCTGCCCGCCAGCCAGACAGGTGATGTTGCTTGCCACGAAAAGCCCATGGGTGTGGAAAATGGGCAGCGCATGCAAGAGCACGTCATCTTCGGTGAACTGCCATTCGTCCTTCAGCGTTTGGGCATTGGACAGCAGATTATCCTGTGTCAGCATCGCACCTTTCGAACGCCCGGTGGTGCCGGACGTGTAAAGGAAGGCGGCCAAGTCATCAGGCGTGCGGGACACGGTCTCGAACACCTCGGGCATGGCGCGCGCCGCACTGGTGAAGGTGCCGGAGCCATCCGCACCCATGGTTTCAAGTGACGCGCCGCAGCTGTGCGCAATGGCCGACAGGGCGGCCTTCTTGGCGGGATCGCAAAGCATGAGGCGCGCGCCACTATTCTCAAGGAAATATGCGACCTCATCGGGCGTGTACGCGGTATTGAGCGGCAGGAAGATCAATCCGGCCTGCGCGCAGGCGGCATAGACCGCCAGCGCATTGGGGGATTTTTCGATCTGAACCGCCAACCGGTCCCCGGCGACCAGGCCAAGCGCCGTAAGCTGTCCGGCATATTGTGCGGCCAAACCCACAAATGCCCGGTAAGTCAGAACCGCGCCATCCGGCAATTGCAGAAACGGTGCGTCGCGCTTGGAATGCTGACCAAAGAGGGCATCATAAAGCGGGTTGGCCATGGCGATACTCCTACTTGCCGGGCGTGACAGACGCGCTCAGATTGCGCACATCCGTGGAGGCAATCACAGTTTTCTCCGCCACGAATTGCTCGTGGTTCTGCGGAATTTGCGACAGGTCGTAAAGATAATTCACCATCGCGCCATTGGATTGTGCCATGCCGTTTTCGGAAATATCGGCACGGGCGTGCACCGCATGGACCCGCGCGCCGTTGCCCAGATGGAACCGGGCGACGGGATCAACAGGCATGCCGTCAGGGCGTTTGGCGTTCAGCAGGTAATGCGCGGCCAAAGCCTCCTCAGTGGCTTCAGCGGGCGGATCGAGATCAGCCGATTTGAGCCAGGCGTTCATCCCTGGGATGGGCGACAGTGTGACAAAAGTCGTCAACGACGGCAATTCACGCGACAAATCCGCGACCACTTGCTTGATCAGCGAGTTGCCAAACGAAATGCCCGCAAGCCCGGCCTGACAGTTTGATATGGAATAAAAAACCGCTGTGTCTGCCTCATCCGTAGCAATTGCATCGCGCCCGTCCGCCAAGAGATCCTGCACCGAATTGGGAATGCCCCGGGTCAGGGCCACTTCGACAAAGATCAGGGGCTCATTGGCCATGGCCGGGTGAAAAAATGCGAAACAACGCCGGTCCGACGGATGCACGCGGCGGCGTAAATCCTCCCAGCTGTCGATGGTATGCACGGCCTCATACGCGATGATCTTTTCCAGAATGTCGGCCGGGCTGGACCAATTGATCGGACGCAAAACCAGAAAACCACGGTTGAACCATGACGAAAACAGATGTTGCAAATCAACGTCCAGCGGCTCCAGTGCCGGATGATCGCGCAGCAGCTGAAGAAGGTCCTTGCGCATTGTCACCAACTGCCCGGTCGCGCCCGGCACCTGATTGAGGCGTCGGGTCAATTCCTGTCTTTGCGGCTCGCAGGCGGCTGCAAATGCGCGGTAACTCGTGCGGGACGGGGCGTCGCGATAGATGGCCAGCGTTCTTGTGACCTCTTCCGCATCAATCTCCAGATCATGGGCGAGGAAGGCAAAGAACGCCTGTTTTTCTTCAGGTGTCATTTGCGCGTACCGGTCCATAATGAGGCGGGCTAGAGTGCTGCCCGATACCTCGCCATGGGTGCCCAGAAGGGACCGCGCCAGATCTTCGGTGGATTGCCCGGTTGCATCCTCACGCAGGGCGCCGCGATACCGCCGCTCGAACACCGTTGAAATGAGATCGCTGAAATAGCTCACACGCCGACCCCCATCACCGCATTGGGCAGCCAGGTGGCCAGCCCGGGGAAGATGCACAGCAGGATGATGGCCAGCACCATGCACGCCACGAAGGGCAGCGATCCACTCAGGATCGTCTTGAGGGAAATATCAGGCGCGATACCGTTGATCACATAGAGATTAAGACCCACCGGTGGCGAGATCAGACCAATCTCCATGTTGATCGTCAAAATGACGGCAAACCAGATCGGATCAAACCCGGCCGCCGTGATGATCGGCAACAAGATCGGTGCGGCCATCAGGATCACCGCCACTGGCGGCAGGAAGAACCCGGCGATCAGCAGGAATATGTTCACGGCCCCCATCAGGACCCATGGGTTTACGTCAAGTGTGCCGATCCACGCGGCGATGGATTGGGTGATGAAGAGGCTGGAGAGCATGTAAGAAAAGACACCCGCCGCCGCGATGATGAAGAGGATCATCACGCTTTCCTTGGTGCTGTCGCGCAGGACGACCCACAGGTCTTTCGGGTTCCAGAGCTTGTAGATCACCATTGCGATGATCAGGCACAAGAGGGCGCCCACGGCGGCGGTTTCAGACGGTGTCGCAACGCCGCCATACATCGCGTAGAGCACGCCGATGATGATCAGCAGAAACGGCAAAACGCGCGGCAGGATTTCGAATTTTTCCTTCCAAGAATAGCTGCGCGTGGCCAGAAGCGCGCGATCGCCGGAGCGCCATGTTGAATAGAGCGACCACACCATGAAAAGCCCGACGAGCAGCAATCCCGGAAAAACACCCGCCAGAAAAAGACGCCCAATCGAGGTTTCGGTTGCGATGCCGTAGACGATCATCGTAACGGATGGCGGGATCAGAATGCCCAACGTCCCACCGGCGGCGATCGAGCCCGCGGCGACACCATCAGGATAGCCGCGTTTGCGCATCTCGGGGATGCCCATTTTGCCAATGGCCGCGCAGGTGGCCGGGCTGGATCCGGACATGGCCGCAAAGAGCGCACAGGCCCCAAGGTTGGAAATGACCAGCCCGCCGGGCACACGGGTCAGCCAGCGCTCCAGCGCCTCATAGAGATCGGCACCGGCGCGGGTCGACGCGATGGACGACCCCATGATGATGAACATCGGGATCGACAGAAGGGCAAAATTGTCCAGCTTGCCAAACAGGATTTCGGGCAGCAGTTCCATCGATCTCATGCCGTCGAAGATCAGCAGGAAACCGGTGGACACGATCAGCAATCCAATCGCCACGGAAACGCCGGAAAAGAGCACCAGAATCGTGCAAAGCGCGACAATGCCGCCAAGCGTGAGCGGGTCCATCAGGCGTCCTCCAATCCGAAAGGCGCGTCAATTTTGAGAAGGACGGCGACAAGGTCTGCGATCAGTTGCAGCAAGAAGAGTGCAAACCCGATGGGCAAGGCCGCATAGGGAATCCAAAGGCGGACACCCCACACCGTGTCGGATTTCCAGTTGCGTTCAAAAGCAAGGTGCCAAAATTCATACCCGTACCAGAGCATGATGGCGACCATCAGGATGGACAGGGACAGAGTGAAAACCGCCAAACCAAACCGGGCGCGCGCGCCAAGCCAGAGCGGGATGAGATCAACGTTCACGTGCCCCCGCAGCCGCTGCACATAGGGCAGGCCAATCAGGGTTGCGCCCACGGCCAGATAAATCACCGCTTCGGTTTGCCACACGGTGGACCCGTTCAGCACGAAGCGAATGAAAATCATCTGGCACGTGATGGCAACCGCCGCGACGATCATCGCCGCTGAACACCACCCGGCGCATGTTGAAAGGGCTGCCACCGCCCGCAAAAACGGGTTGTTGCCCGTCCGGGAAGCGGCAGTCGCGCGTTGGCCCGCCATGGTGAAATCCTCGGAGTCAGAAGGGGAAAGGGGTGGAAGGCCGCCACGATGCGGCCCTCCAAAAGATCACTATTCGACCGCAAGCGCCATATCGAGCAGCGCCTGCCCGTCGGGCACTTCTTCGACAAAGGCCTTGTAGGAGGTCTCTTGCGCCAGGGCGCGCCATTTCTCGAAGTCTTCGGTCGACATCTGGGCAATCTCAACGCCCGCGTCACGGAAGACCTGCTCGGATGCAGCATCCTGCTTCTTGGCCTCTTCAAGATAGAAAGCCTGCGCCTTGGCAGATGCATCCAGCAGGGCTTGTTGTTGATCCGCATTCAGGCTGTCGAACTTGGATTTGTTCATCAAGAGCGGTTGATACATGAACCACAACGCAACATCGCCCGCAGGTGTATAGCAGCTCACCTGCTCATAAATCCGGTAGGATACGAAGGAGGAAGAGGATGTGTTCGCCGCGGTCAGAACACCGGTTTGCATGGCATTGTAAATCTCGGACGACGCCATCGACGCGATGGAGGCACCAGCACCGGCCAGCATTTGTTCAAACGCCTTGCCCGCCGCGCGGGTTTGCAGGCCCTTCACGTCCTCTGGCGCGGTGATGCATTTATCCTTGCCGACAAATCCACCCGCCAGATAGCCATGGACAAGGACCATGACGTCATCATCCGCCATTTTCTCTTCCAACGCGGCCATGAACGGTGAGGCGCTCAGACGCGCCGCATGGTCATGGTTTTTGACCATGCCCGGCATCAAGGTGAGGTTATAGGCTGGCTGCTGACCGCCCGCATAGCTCAGGGGCAGCACGGTCATGTCAAGCTGGCCACGGCTGAGCGGGCGGTATTGTTCGCGTGGCTTAAAGAGCGATTTCGATCCGAAGATCTGAATCTCAAGATCGACATTCGCATCGGCGACGCCTTGCGCCACGATTTCCGCCACTTGGTGGCGCACATCTTTATTAGACCATTGGTGCGACAGGCGCAGCGTCTCTGCGTTGGCGGCAGCGCCGAACGCAAGACAGCTCATCACGGCTGCCGTGGTAAAAAACTTCGATTTCATTGGTTCCTCCCAGGTTGTGACCTGACTTTTATGTCTGGCACTGTGTATCGGTCCTTTCAAACTTCGCATTCCATGTCAATGTTTTTGTATACAAGAAATATGAGATTGCATTATTTGGCGCCGCTGTGATAGTCGAAGGGCATGGAAATCAGGCGTTCGGAAAAAATTGCAGAAGCTTTGGAGCAGTTGGTATTCTCTGGCGAATACCCGGATGGCGCGCGTCTGGATGAGCTGAAGCTGGCCGAGCAATTCCATGTCTCACGCACACCCATTCGCGAAGCGTTGCAGGTGCTTGTTTCCACCGGGATGGCCGAACAAATCCCGCGGCGCGGTGTGTTTGTGCGTCAGCCGGGCCCCGTCGAATTGATGGAAATGTTCGAGACCATGGCCGAGCTTGAGGCCTCGTGCGGGCGTCTGGCGGCGTTGCGGATCAGCGATGAGGCATTGGACAAGCTGGCGGTGGCCAATGACAATTGCCAAAAGGCCATCGAGGCATCGGACCACGGACGATACTACGCCGAGAATGAGATATTTCACCAGATCATCTACCGCGGATCAGCAAACAGCTATCTCGAGAAACAGGCGTTGCAGTTGCAAAACCGGCTCAAAGCCTACCGCAAGGTCCAGCTGCGGTTTCGCGGGCGCATGACGCAATCCATGGCGGAACATCGGGCCATCGTAGAGGCGCTGCAAAACGGCGATGCGGATGGGGCGGCACAGGCTTTACGAAGCCATGTGGCGGTGCAGGGCGAAAAATTTCACCAATTGATGACCAGCCTGCGCCAGTGACACGCCGCCGTGGCTAGCGGATCAGCAAATCCAGTGAATGCCGCGACAAACGTTCCACGCCTTTATCCGTGACCCGCACCGAATGCCCGTAACACATGGCCTGACCGGCCTCGCTATCCATCAGGATCATATGCAGAAAGAACACCTGATTTTCCTGCATCAACAAAGGGTTGCCGTGATAAAACATCGGAAAATCCACCCAGATTGGGTTGTATATGGCACCCATGGCATAGCCGCAGGCCTGTGATCTGGCGTGGGACAGCCCGGCGGCGTCGAATACCTTGGCATGAGCATCAAACACGTTGCCCATCGGCTCACCGGGGCGGATCGCGTCTTCGCAGGCAGCCATGGCGTCGACCGTGGCCGTGTGCATGTGGCGCTGCCAATCGGTGGGCTCTCCGATCACCACGGTGCGCATCATCGCGGCGTGATAGCGCGCATAGGCCCCGGACCATTCCCAGGTGATCTGGTCTTGGGCATCCAAGTGGCGGCGACCGGAATAGTAACGGCAGAGAAGCGCACCCGGACCGGAGCCGAGGATGAATTCGTTGCCGGCGTAATCACCACCGCCCCGAAACACCGCCCCCTGCATTTCTGCCAGAATATCACCCTCGAACGCACCGGCGTGCGTCGCCGCAAGCCCGGCATCCATCGCGTCATCCGACAGCGCCGCGGCTTTGCGATGCATCTCGATTTCGGCAGGGGATTTGATGCGCCTGAGCGTGCGGATCACCTCGGAGGCATCCACCATGTCGGGCAGGGCACTGCGCACCATCTGGCCGTTGAAATCCGTAAGGCCCGCCGTGTTGGACTCGAACCCGAGCCGTCCGTTGGCCACGCCCAACCTTTCCAGAAGACGGATCAGATCCTGCACCGGTTTGGCGCCTTCGACCTCGGTCCAGATATGGATTTCGTCATCTTCGAGGGTCGAGGTCAGTTGCGCCTGACGCAGGTCGGGCAGGCGGGTCAGCAAGTGCAGATCGCCGTTGGACGTCAGCACCATCGCCTGAAACATCGCAAATCCAAACGTGTCATACCCACTGATCCAGAAATGGCTTTCGGGGGCAAACATGATGAGCGCGTCAAGCTCTGCGTCGGCCACGGCCTGGGTGGCGCGGGCCTGACGGGCCGCATATTCGGCGGCGTCGAAATGAAGGGTCATAAAGGTCTCCGGGTTTGCGTCAGGAAAACTCAATCGCGGGACCGGAGATTTGGCAAGCAAAATGAACCGCAGGCGGCGGCTGCGTGACCGCCGCCTGCGCCTGGTTTATGCGACGACGGACAGACACTCCAAAATCGCGCGCCAGCCATTTTCGTGATTGTCGCGGCTTTCCTCATTTGGAAAACGGATATGGGTCAGGGTGACATGGGTGCCCGCACCGTCCGGGCGAAAGTCGAGCGTGACCTGACTGCCTTCGACCGAAAAGGGCGATTCCCACGAAAAGACAATCTGATGCGGCCGGTCAATCACCTGGTAAACGCCGCCATGGGGCATTTCATCGTCACCGTTTTTCATGATCAGATCAAAGCGCCCCCCGACACGGGGGTCATTGGTGGCGGCGGGGGTGGTCATGCCGGTGCCTGGACGCATGAATTTCATCA
This sequence comes from Roseovarius sp. JB2-10, assembly GCF_055693585.1. NCBI lineage: Bacteria > Pseudomonadati > Pseudomonadota > Alphaproteobacteria > Rhodobacterales > Roseobacteraceae > Roseovarius > Roseovarius sp. JB2-10. The sequence goes on from NZ_CM146337.1 coordinate 2,612,528, forward strand.
GCATCTGTGGGTCCAGCCATGCGTCAAACACCCGCTCGGGCGGGGCGTTGACGGTGCGCGATACGGTCAGCGACAGGTCGGTTTCAGTTACAGTCATTTGGCAGTCTCCTCTGTGAGCAGGGTGTCCAGCGCGTCCAGTCGTTGCGCCCAGATTGAACGCAGGCCCGAGAACCATTGATCGATTTCCGTGAGTGGATCGATCTGCACCTCAATGAGATGCTCGCGCCATTCGGTCCGCCGGACGACCAGCCCGGCCCGTTCCAACACCTTGATGTGTTTGGAAACGGAGTTGAGGCTCATGTCGAAATGTCCGGCAATCACCGTCACCCTTTGCGGCCCATGCTGCGCCAGAAGCGTCAGAATGGAGCGCCGCGTGGGGTCACTGGCAGCCTTCAGAATATCGGTCAGCGGGTCATGTGATTCTTGTTCAACCATAAGGGTGAATAACAACTCACACCCAATCAATCAACCCAAAAGGTGAATGAGTGCGTTGCAGCAAACGGGCGATGAAGTGAGCTAAGACTTTAGTCGTTAATCCGCGCGTCGCCGGAAAACAGCCTTCCCATAACAAAGGATGCATGTTTATCTTTGCAGAATAGAAAGATAACAAAACTGGGAGGTGCCTATGTCACAGGTCAACATGACCGTGAATGGCAAGTCTGCGTCCGGCGATGTCGAAGGACGCACTTTACTTGTTGAATTCTTGCGCGAAAATCAGGGCCTGACGGGCACGCATGTCGGCTGCGACACCAGCCAGTGCGGTGCCTGTGTTGTGCATGTTGATGGCAAGGCCGTCAAAGCCTGCACGATGTTTGCCGCCGAAGCGGAGGGCGCAGAGGTGACCACGATCGAAGGCATGAGCAATGCCGATGGGTCGTTGGGCACGATCCAGCAGGCGTTTCAGGACCACCACGGATTGCAATGCGGGTTCTGTACGCCGGGCATGGTGATGAGTGCCGCCGCTCTGTTGTCAGAGAATCCGAACCCCAGTGAAGCAGAGATCAGAGATTACCTTGAAGGCAATATCTGCCGCTGCACCGGGTACCATAACATCGTCAAGGCGATCATGGCCGCGGCCGGTCAGGACGTATCGCACATCGCCGCAGAATAAGCGCCAAGTAACGCCAGCATTTAGGAGGAATTCACATGCCAGCAGATGGAGGCATAGGCGCCGCAACACCGCGCCGCGAAGACGTCAGGTTTCTGACAGGGGTCGGAAACTACACCGACGATATCAATTTACACGGTCAGGCCTATGTGCATTTCCTGCGCTCGGACGTGGCCCATGGGACGCTCAACAGCGTGGACACATCCGCGGCGGACGGCATGCCGGGCGTGTTGCGCATCTTTACCGGCGGTGATTTTGCCGAAGTGGGCGGATTGCCCTGCGGCTGGCAGGTCACCGACCGCCACGGTGAGGTCATGCAAGAGCCCGCACATCCGGTGCTGGCGCAAGGCAAGGTCCGCCATGTCGGCGATCCGATTGCGGCCATCGTGGCCGAAACCCGCGAACAGGCCCGCGATGCGGCCGAGGCGATCGAGGTCGATATCGACGAATTGCCCGCCGTAGTCGACATGAAGGCCGCGTTGCAGGACGGGGCCACGAAAGTGCACGACGATCTGACATCGAACCTCTGCTACGATTGGGGCTTTGTCGAAGAAAATAAGGGCGCTGTGGATGAGGCGATCAAGAATGCCGCCCATGTCACCACGCTTGAGCTGGTCAACCAGCGGCTAGTCGCCAACCCGATGGAGCCGCGTGTGGCCGTGGGAGATTATCAGCGTGGCACCGATGACAGCACGCTTTATACCACCAGTCAGAACCCGCATGTGATCCGCCTGTTGATGGGTGCGTTTGTTCTGGGCATTCCGGAACATAAACTGCGCGTTGTGGCCCCGGATGTAGGGGGCGGCTTTGGCTCCAAAATCTTCCACTACGCCGAGGAAGCCTTCTGCACCTTCGCTGCCAAGGCGCTGAACCGTCCGGTCAAATGGACCTGCAGCCGGTCCGAGGCGTTCATGACAGACGCCCATGGTCGCGATCATGTGACCAAGATCGAACTGGCGCTGGATGCGGATAACAATTTCACGGCCATCCGCACCGATACCCATGCCAATATGGGCGCGTATCTGAGCACGTTCGCGCCGTCCGTGCCCACATGGCTGCACGGCACACTGATGGCGGGCAACTACAAAACCCCGCTCATCTATGTGAACGTCAAGGCAGTCTTCACCAACACGGTGCCCGTGGACGCGTATCGCGGCGCGGGCCGCCCCGAGGCGACGTTCCAGTTGGAGCGCGTGATCGACAAGGCCGCGCGTGAATTGGGCGTCGACCCGATTGCGCTCAGACGTCAGAACTTCATCACCGAGTTCCCCTATGCCACGCCGGTGGCCGTTGAATATGACACCGGCAACTATGGCGCGACGATGGACAAGCTGGAGGAGATCGCCGATCTCAGCGGGTTTGCAGCCCGTCGCGCCGAGAGTGAGGCCAAGGGCCGTCTGCGCGGCCTCGGTGTCAATTGCTATATCGAGGCCTGTGGCATCGCGCCATCGAACCTTGTTGGGCAATTGGGCGCGCGCGCGGGTCTCTACGAGATCCGCGACCGTGCGGGTCAACGCCACCGGCGGCATCACCGTCATGACCGGAAGTCATTCACACGGTCAGGGCCATGAAACGGCCTTCCCGCAGGTGGTGGCCGACATGATTGGTATTGATGCCGGCATGGTCGAGATCGAACATGGCGACACGTCCAAAGCCCCAATGGGCATGGGTACCTATGGTTCCCGCTCCATCGCCGTGGGAGGCAGCGCCATGGTCCGCGCAACCGAGAAAATCATCAACAAGGCCAAGAAAATTGCGGCCCACCTGATGGAAGCCTCAGACGCGGATGTGGAGCTCAAGGACGGTCAGTTCAGCATCGCAGGCACAGATAAATCCGTCGCCTGGGGCGATGTGACGCTGGCCGCTTACGTGCCGCATAACTACCCGCTTGAAGACATCGAGCCGGGGCTGGAGGAAACCGCGTTTTATGACCCGGCCAACTTCACCTATCCGGCCGGTGCCTATGCCTGCGAGGTTGAGGTGGATCCCGATACCGGCAAGGTCACCATCGAACGCTTCGCGGCGGCCGATGACTTTGGCAATATCGTCAATCCGATGATTGTCGACGGTCAGGTCCACGGTGGTCTGGGGCAGGGGATCGGGCAGGCACTGCTCGAATCTTGCGTCTATGATGAAAACGGTCAGCTGCTGAGCGGATCCTACATGGATTACGCCATGCCGCGCGCCGATGACGTGCCGTTCTATCAGGTGGATCATTCCTGTCAGACGCCGTGCACGCACAACCCTCTTGGGGTCAAAGGCTGCGGTGAGGCGGGGGCGATTGGCTCACCACCCGCTGTGGTCAACGCCGTCGTGGATGCGCTGCAAAACGCGGGCCACAACGTAACGCACATCGATATGCCGCTCTCGCCATCGCGCGTGTGGCAGGCCATGCAAGGGTAAGGAGATCAGATATGTATGCATTTGACGTAGAACGCCCGACCCGCCTGACCGATGCGGTGAAACTTCTGAGCGACTCGACAGACAGTCAGCCCTTGGGCGGCGGTCAGACCCTGATCCCCACGCTGAAACAGCGCCTGGCCATGCCCGAACGGCTGGTCAGTCTCGGGGCCATTGATGAGATCAAGGGCATCTGTACCGGCGACGATGGCGCGCTGTGCATTGGCGGGGCCACAACCCATGCTGATGTGGCCGCAGGGGCGGGGGCCTATCCCGCGCTTGCCGGTCTGGCGGGGCATATCGGTGATCCGGCGGTGCGCAATCGGGGCACCATTGGCGGCTCACTGGCCAATAATGACCCGTCGGCCTGTTATCCGGCCGGTGTATTGGGGTCAGGTGCCACGGTCGTGACCAACACGCGCCAGATCGCGGCGGATGATTTCTTTGACGGGCTCTTTACCACGGTGCTCGAAGAGGGTGAGATCATCACCGAGGTTCGCTTCCCGGTGCCCGAACGTGCGGCCTATGAGAAGTTCGAACAACCTGCCTCGCGCTTTGCGCTGGTGGGCGTGTTTGTCGCAAAATTCGCCGACGGTGTGCGCGTGGCTGTGACCGGCGCGTCGGAGGAAGGCGTCTTCCGCTGGAGCGAGGCGGAGGCGGCCCTGAGTTCGGATTTCTCAGGCAGTGCGTTGGACGGCTTGTCGCCAGCGGGCAGTGGCATGATCAGCGATCTACACGGCACGGGCGAATATCGCGCGCATCTGGTCAGCGTTATGACCCGACGCGCCGTTGCAGCCGCTTGACATGAAACACCGGCACAGGCGGGCGTGATCTGCCTGTGCCGCTTACCCCTGATGCCCGCGCTTTTCGAAACGCGGCAACATGGCGCTGAAGTCTTTTCCCGCGCCGTCTTCCTGTTCGACAAACTGTGCATAAAGATCCCGCGCGGCCTGCCCCAATGGCGTGTCTGCATCTGCGGCCTCGGCGGCCTGCAGGGCCAAGCGCAGGTCCTTGAGCATCAGATCGGCGGCAAAACCGGGTTGGTAGTCATTGTCCGACGGGCTTTGCGGGCCAATCCCCGGCGCGGGGCAATAGGCATTCATTGTCCAGGAATAGCCCGATGACGTGCTGACCACGTCGAACATCGCCTGCCGGTCCAGCCCCAGCTTGTCGGCCAGGGCAAAGGCCTCGCAGGTCACAATCATTGTCGCACCCAGGATCATGTTGTTGCAGATCTTGGCGGCTTGGCCATTGCCAGATGGGCCGCAATGAACCGCCTTTTGTCCCATGATATCAAAAAGTTCCTTGGCAGTGTTAAAGCCCGCATTGTCGCCGCCGACCATAAAGGTCAGCGTGCCGCCCTGCGCGCCACCCACGCCACCGGACACGGGCGCATCCAGCGCCGAAAGACCGGCATTTTGTGCCTGATCCGCAACCGCCCGCGCACTTTCGACATCGACGGTCGAGCAATCGAGCAGCACGGCACCCTTCTGCATCACCGGGATCACCTGATCGGCCACGCTGCGCAGAATCTGACCGTTGGGCAGCATGGTGATCACCACATCGCGGCCCTCGGCGGCCTCTTCGGCGCTGGCAGCGTTGCTGACGCCCTCGATGGTCACATCGGCCATGTCAAACCCGGTCACTTCATGGCCCGCCTTGGCCAGATTGGCCGCCATCGGCCCGCCCATGTTGCCGAGCCCGATAAATCCGATTTTCATGGCCTAACTCTCCCCTTCGAAGGTCAATTTATGTGCGCCCAGAGGCATCAACATCCTGGTCGCCGCCAGCGCGGGCGGGTTTTCCAGATCGTGCTGCCACTTGGGCGCGCGGTCCTTGTCGATCACGGCGGCGCGGATGCCCTCCAGAAAGTCACCGTGTTCCATGGCGCGGTAGGTGAAACGATATTCCAGTTCCAGCGCGTCGCGGATGCCGGTGCGCGACCCCCGCAGGCGATGCGTCATCTCGATGGCACAGGCCATGGAAAGCGGTGAATTGCGGCCCATGGCCTTGAGGGCCTGCGTGGCAAATTCACTGTCATCGCCGCGCAGGGCATTCAGAATATCCAATAACCCCTCGCCAGAAAAATGCTGGTCGATCATGGGCTGCAGCTTTGCAAATGTGCCGTCGGGGGCAGGTTCGGCAGCGGCTTCAATCTCGGTCACATCGCCGGTTTCCTCCAGAGAGGTAATCAGGTTTTCCCACTTTGAGTTCGGAATGTAAGTATCTGCAAAACCTGCGTATATCGCATCCGCGGGCCCCATGCGTGCGCAAGTGGTCCCCAGGTATTCTCCCAACCGGCCCGGCGCCAAGGCCAGCATCAGTGAGCCACCAACATCCGGCACCAACCCGATGCCGCATTCGGGCATCGCGACCTGGCTTGTCTCATCCACGATCCGGTGTGAGCCGTGACAGGAAATGCCGACACCGCCGCCCATGGTGAAGCCCTGCATGAAGGCCACATAGGGTTTGGGATACTCAAAAATCTTGGCGTTGAGACGGTATTCATCGGCCCAGAATGACTGCCCATAGGCAAAATCACCGGCGCGGCCCGTCTCATAGAGCTTCTGGATGTCCCCGCCCGCGGAAAACGCCTTGTCCCCCTCCGCATCGATGATCACCAGCGCCACGTCATCATCATCGCGCCACGCATCCAGCGCCTGTTCAATCGCCGTGCACATCTCATGCGTGACCGCATTCAGTGCCTTGGGCCGGGTCAGCGTTATACGCCCCGCACGGTCGGTTTTGCGTATGTGGATGTCAGGCATGTTCTTCGATCCATTTTTTGTACTCAAGCTCAGCTAAGTCTTTGTAACTGTTTGCTGTGGCCGGTCGTCCAAAAAGTGCACTGACGTGGGCAGCCGGGGCATTGATGGACTCTGAAAACATTGCCCAAAGAATGGGAGCATGAACAGTAATGAACCCCGAGAGCACTATGCCAATTGCGAGGCCGGGACTGACCTCCAAAAGGAGTATCAATCCATTGGTCAAACAGATTACTCCTACGAAAGGGATAAAAAACCAGACCACAAAATAGGCGAATTCAGCAAGAAAACCCAAAGCTGGTTTGGTCGCTACTACGGTCCATTTCCATGCACGTTGGCGCAGAAATTGCCCGTACAACCGGCTGCTCTTCAACCATTTGTACCAGCGCTTCATTTCTGCTCTGCCAGCAATTGCCGGGCGACGATCAGGCGCATGACCTCGTTGGTGCCTTCAAGGATTTCGTGCACGCGCAGGTCACGGACCAGTTTTTCGATGCCGTAATCCGCCAGGTACCCATAGCCGCCATGCAATTGCAGGCACTGGTTCACGACCTTCGATCCGGTCTCGGTCGCCAGCCGTTTGGCCATAGCGCAGAATTTGGTCGCATCTGGTGCGCCGGTGTCGAGCTTCCACGCGGCCTGACGCAGGAAGGTTCGCGCGGCCTGAAGCTCGATCTCCATATCCGCCAGCCGGAATTGCAAGCCCTGAAACTGGTCAATGGTTTTGCCGAAGGCCTTGCGTTCGGACATGTATCGCAGGGTCATGTTTAGCGCGTTCTGCGCCGCTCCGATGGAGCAGGCCGAGATGTTGAGCCGCCCGCCATCAAGCCCTGCCATGGCATATTTGAAGCCCTTGCCTTCCTCGCCCACCAGATTGTTTGCGGTGATCTGGCAATCGTCAAACTGAACTTGTGCCGTGGGTTGCGAGCGCCAGCCCATCTTGTCCTCCAGCGCGCCAAAGCTGAGGCCCGGGGTGCCATCCTCGACATAGACGGTAGAGATGCCTTTGGGACCATCCTCACCGGTGCGGACCATGACGACATAGGCGTCGGAGTACCCGCCACCCGAGATGAACGCTTTGGACCCGTTGAGCATATAACCTTCGTTGGTGCGTTCCGCGCGGGTCTTGAGGGCCGCGGCATCCGAGCCGGAACCGGGTTCGGTCAGGCAATAGCTGAGCACGGTTTGCATGCTCAGGATATCGGGCATGATCCGCGCCTTCATCTCCTCGCTGCCAAACGTATCGATCATCTTGGCGCACATGTTGTGGATTGATAGGAACGCCGCAACCGACGGGCAAGCCATTGAAAGCGCTTCGAAAACCAGTGTGGCATCCAACCGGGTGAGGCCCGATCCGCCACCGTCTTCCGACACATAGAGCCCGCCAAACCCAAGCTCGGCAATCTGCGGCCAGAGCGCTTTGGGGATCGTGCCCTCAGCTTCCCACGCGCGGGCATGGGGCGCGATGTTGTCCTGCCCGAAGGCATGGGCCATGTCGAATATCGCCGTCTGTTCTTCGCTCAGCGCAAAATCCATCGAATCGTCCCCTTTGGCGCAAGAATTGAACGCATGTTTAATTACCAAATCTTGCAGCAATGTTGCAAGCTAAGCCCTGCTTGGCCGCCGTTTTTCACAGGTCGGCGTGAAACTCCTCGATCAGGTGGCGAACCACATCTTGCAGGGCGTCGTCGCTCGTTTTTCCGGCGGTGATCGCGTCTTCATACGTACGGCGCTGGCGGGTGGAACTGGTTCCGGTTTTGAGAATGTCGCGGGCGGTTTCAAGCTCGGAAACGGACGTGAAAAACCGGGCATCTTCCTCGGTCAGTTCAAACAACTCCTCCAGCAATTCCGCCATGGGAACGATCTGGGACTGCCCAAAGTCGATCAACCCTTCCTTGATACCATAGCGCTGCGCCCGCCACCGGTTTTCTGAGACCAGAAAGTGGTCGTAAATGCGCCAGCGCTGGTTTTTCTTGGCCAGCCGCCAGAGCATCCGGGTCAGGGCTTGGGTCATCGCGGCCAGCGTCAGGGTGTGTTCAAGCCGGGGCTGCACGTCGCATATACGCGACTCAATTGTGGGAAATTTGGAGGATGGGCGCAGATCCCACCAGATTTTCGAGCTGTCTTCGATCACACCCAGATCAATCAAGACGTCGACGGAGCGTTCAAACTCACCAAAGCTCTCCATCCGCGGCGGCAGGCCGGTGCGCGGCAGGTTGTCAAAAACCGTCAGCCGGTAACTGTCGAGACCGGTATCGCGCCCTTGCCAGAAGGGTGAGGAGCACGACAACGCCAGTGTATGAGGCAGGAAATAGGTCAGCTGATTGATCAGGTCGATGCGCCGGTCCCGCTCCGGAATGCCCACATGCACATGCATCCCGCAGATCAGCATGCGGCGCACAACACCGGCCAGATCATGCGAAAGGTCGTTGTAGCGGTCTTTGTCCGTATGGCTTTGATCACGCCAGTCCGAGAACGGATGGCACGACGCCGCAATGGGTGCCAGATTGTATTCTGCGGCATGTTTGGCCACGCAGCTGCGTAGGTGTTTCAGCTCTTCGCGCGCCGCACCCACATTGGCGCAGACCTTGGTGCCAATCTCGATCTGGCAATTCAGGAATTCGGGGCTGACCTGATCCTGCAACTCCGCCTGGCAGGCCTCCATCAATGCCGAAGGGGCAGGGGACAAGGCCATGCTGTCGCGGTCAACCAACAGGTATTCTTCTTCGATGCCTATCGTGAAATCCGGGTCCGCCGACACATGGTCCTCCTGAAATGACGTTCAATCAGGATGCATAGACAGGCATTGTTTGGCAAGGTGCACCCTTGCCGTTCAATCCCAGGGCGTTGCGCGGTGCTTACTGAAAGGACGCTTGAAGATCACCCAGCTCGTCTTGCACGTGCTTTTGGGTTTGCGCATCGATAGCGGCAAACCGTTGTGGCAATGCACGGCGCAGCAACGCGGTCGATATCTGCGCGTCGGAATGCAATTGATCCGCAAGGCTTGCCGTTTGCTCAACCGGTTCAGCCACGCGCGGTGTCGGGCGTTTCGGTGTCACGTGAACCGATTGACAGGGTTGGGTCACCGGCTCCGGTACATATTGCACAGGCGCGCGGTTGTGCCGGTGCGAATACCGGGTGTATTTTTCCTCCGGCGGTTGGGCCAGAGCCGTTTTATCCACCGATCTCGTTCCAAAGAGCTTCATATCCAAACATCCCCAAGATGTAACTTGGGTAAAGGCTAGGTAATGAATGGGACGAAAATTTGTCCAAACCTTGGCTTGGACTTGCCAACAAAAAAGGCGCAAACCGAAGTAAGCGCCTTTGTTTGTTGAGGTTTTGGGGTCTTTAGTCCATCGCCTTGAAGTTGAATTCGCCGCCTTCCTTGATGCCCGAGGGCCAGCGCGCGGTCACGGTTTTGGTCCGGGTGTAGAACTTGAACGAGATCCGGGCCGTGTTGGTTCAGGTCGCCAAACATGGATTTTTTCCAGCCGCCAAAGGTGTGGTAGGCCAGCGGCACTGGGATGGGCACGTTGATCCCGACCATGCCGATATTGATGCGGTGGGCAAAATCGCGCGCCGTATCACCATCACGGGTATAGATCGCGGTGCCGTTGCCATATTCATGGTCCATCGCGAGGCCCATTGCCTCTTCGTAGGAACCCGCGCGCACGGTGCTGAGAACTGGGCCGAAGATTTCCTGCTTGTAGATGTCCATGTCAGGGGTGACGTGGTCAAAAAGATGCGGGCCGACAAAGAAGCCGTCTTCGTAGCCCTGCAATTTGAAATCGCGGTTATCGACCACCAGTTTTGCGCCCTGATCAACGCCAGACTGGATCAGACCCAGAATGCGTTCCTTGGCGGCTGCGGTGACCACGGGGCCAAAATCGACGTCATCGCCATCGGTGTAGGGGGCCACGCGCAGTTTTTCGATCCGGGGCACAAGCGCATTGATCAAACGGTCAGCAGTTTCATCGCCCACAGGCACGGCCACGGAAACCGCCATGCAGCGTTCGCCAGCCGCTCCGAAGCCCGCACCCACAAGCGCGTCTGCTGCCTGATCCATATCCGCATCGGGCATGACGATCAGGTGGTTCTTGGCACCGCCAAAGCATTGTGCGCGTTTGCCGTTGGCTGTGGCGCGGCTGTAGATATATTGCGCAATCGGGGTGGAGCCCACGAAGGATACACCGCCGATGATGTCATGATCCAGAAGCGTATCCACCGCTTCCTTGTCGCCATTGACCACCTGAAACACGCCCTTGGGCAATCCGGCCTCAACAAACAGCTCCGCCAGCATCAGGGGCACGGACGGGTCCCGTTCGGACGGTTTCAAAACAACCGCGTTGCCGCAGGCCAGCGCCGGGCCGACATGCCAGAGCGGCATCATGGCCGGGAAGTTGAACGGCATGATCGAGGCAACCACACCCAGAGGCTGGCGCATCGAATACATGTCAATGCCGGGGCCTGCGTCATCGGTATACTCACCCTTCAGCATTTGCGGCGCGCCGATGCAGTATTCGATCACTTCCAGACCCCGTTGCAGATCACCTTTGGCATCAGGGATGGTCTTGCCGTGCTCGCGGCTCAGCGCCTCGGCCAGCTTGTCCATATCGCGGTTCATCAGGCCGACCATGGCCATCATCACCCTTGCGCGCCGCTGCGGGTTCATCGCACCCCATGCGACCTGTGCGGCGGCAGCGTCTTCGATCGCCTTTGTGGTTTCGGCCACGCTTGCCATCGGGCAGTGTGATTGCGTTTCGCCCGTAGCCGGGTTGTAGACATCGCTGAACCGGCCGGACGTGCCCTTGACCTGTTCACCGTTCAGAAAATGCGTGAGCTCTTGCATTGGGTTCTCCTTCAAGATTTGCGCGCAGGGTAGCGTTGCAATTTTGGTTGGAAAAGAGGCAATATACCAAAAGAGATTTGCAAAAATGCAAAGGGGGTAGGCATGGACCCACAATGGGATGATCTGAAAATCTTTTTGGCCGTGGCGCGGAGCGAAAGCCTGTCGGCGGCGGGGCGCATCCTGAAGGTTGACCCGGCCACCGTCGGACGGCGCGTGGCGCGCCTTGAGGCGGCCTATGGCGCGCCGCTTTTTGCCAAGTCGCCCACCGGCTATGCGATGACGGATGCAGGCCAGCGCCTGATGGCCCATGCGGTGCGCGTAGAGCAGGCGATGGAGGACGCGGCCGAAGAAATGATGGGTAAATCCGGTGGTTTATCCGGTCAGATCCGGATCGGCGCACCGGATGGATCGGCCAATTTTCTCCTGCCACAAGTCTGCACGCAAATTTCGGAGGCGAACCCTGATCTGGACATCCAATTGGTGGCCCTGCCGCGGGTTTTTAACCTGACCCGCCGTGAGGCCGACATGGTTGTGGCCGTCAGCCCACCCAATGCGGGGCGCCTGACCGTGCAAAAGATTGCAGACTACAAGCTGCATCTGGCCGCCTCGCGGAAGTATCTGAGCAAACACCCGCCGATTGAGCGGCTGGAAGATCTGCAGGGACACAAGATCATTGGCTACATTCAGGACATGATTTTCGACAAGGAGCTGGATTACCTGAGCGCCACCGGGTTGGAGCGCGTGCATCTGGCCTCGAATTCCGTGTCGGTACAAATCAATTGGATCAGGCATGGCAGCGGGATTGGGATAATCCATGACTTCGCCATTCCATGGACCCGGGGCATTGTGAAGATTCTGCCAGACCAGTTCAATCTGACCCGTAGCTTTTATCTGGTGCGTCACGCAGATGACCGGCGGTTGGAGCGGCTCAATCGGTTTGCCGCCGCCCTGGTCGATGCCGTGCGCCAAGAGGTGGCACGACTGGAGGCGTTGACTTGACAGGGTCCGGATCAAGCGGGCAGGTTGAAAGTCTAACATTAAAAAATAGCGGAGGCCCGTGATGCTGGTGCAACAAATCCTTATGTCAAAGGGCGATGAGGGCGTGATCACTGTTGAGCCGGGCACGTTGGTGTCTGATGCCGCCCGAATTCTGGCGGAAAAACGCATTGGGGGTCTGGTTGTGTCCAAGGATGGGACCAGCCCGGATGGCATTTTGTCGGAACGCGATATTGTCCGGTCTTTGGCAATGCGCGGCGCAACCTGCCTGACCGACAAGGTCGAGACCATGATGACGCGCAATCCTGTGTGCTGTGCGCTACAAGACCCGTCGGATGCGGTGCTGGCGCGGATGACCGATGGCCGCTTTCGCCATATGCCGGTTGTGCAAGAGGGCATGTTGGTGGGCATTGTGACCATCGGCGATGTGGTCAAGGCGCGCCTCAATGAACTTGCGGCCGAGAAAGATGCCCTTGAGGGCATGATCATGGGCTACTAACCGCTTGCATTCCGCGCCGCAGTATTATTGCGTAGCGCCATATGTTTGACGCCTGTTGCAAGGAACACAGCGATGCGCATTGGCCTCTATCCCGGTACATTCGACCCCATCACCATGGGTCATATTGATATCATCCGGCGCGCGGCCGTCTTGGTAGACAGGTTGGTGATCGGAGTGGCGATCAACCGGGACAAGGGCCCGATGTTCTCGCTTGAAGAGCGGGTGGCGATGATCGAGGCGGAATGCGCCAAGCTGTCGAAGGAAACCGGGACCGAAATCGTCGTTCATCCCTTCGAAAACCTGTTGATCCAATGCGCCCGCGATGTCGGGGCCCAGATGATTGTCCGCGGCCTGCGTGCGGTGGCGGATTTCGAATATGAATTCCAGATGGTCGGCATGAACCGGGCGATGGATGCCTCGGTTGAGACGGTGTTTCTGATGGCCGATGCCAATCATCAGGCGATTGCATCGAAACTGGTCAAGGAAATCGCGCGGTTGGGCGGAGATGTCACCAAATTCGTGCCAAGCGATGTCAAAGACGCGCTGCTGACCAAGCTGAGCTAGTTTCGACGCGCGTCAGGGCGCGTGGAACCTGTCTTCGGGGATCACCGCAATCGCCGTCAGTTCGACAAGGATCTCGGGTGTCCAGAGATCGGCCACGCGCACACCGGTCGCGACAGGGCCGCATTCAGGATCAAGCCGCGCGGCGCGGGCACGGGTGATGGCCTCCTGATCGCCTTCGCGGGTAAAATAGGTCGTCAACGATACGATGTCGCCCATGCGCCCGCCTAGAGATGCCAGAATGCGTTCGATGTGATCCAAGGCGGCATGGGTTTGTGCCTCGGCATCCTGGCCACCGATCAGATTGCCATCCGCATCCCACGCAACTTGTCCTGTCAGATGCACCCGGCGGCCCGAGGGTTCGACCACGGCGTGATTCATGGGGAAGCCGTCACGGGGCCAGGTGCCTTTGGGATTAGAATGAAGTCGGTTCATCATCGCGGCCTCCTACGCTTTTTGCGCTGCATGGTCTTTGAAAAAAGGATCAGCCGTCCGGTCAACGCCAGAAGGCCATCCACTCGATCAGGTCTGCCAGTTTACGGCCAACAAACAGCGTGGCCGTCCACTCATTGAAAAACCAATCCAGCCCCAGAGCGATCAAGATGAGGCTCCCCAGCAAGATGGCAATCTGATTGGTCATGGTGAGTGGCCCGCAAGAAAAGTCCCGCCGGGTATGCCCGACGGGACCAACATCTGCAATATCGCAAAACTCAGCCGAGCTTGCCCATGGCCACGGCCACATCGGCCATCCGGCAGGAAAAGCCCCATTCATTGTCATACCAGGCCAGCACGCGCACCAGCCGGTTGCCAATCACTTTTGTCTGCTCTGGTGCAAAGATCGAGCTTTCTTCGGTGTGGCAGAAATCGACGGAAACCTTGGGCTCTGGGTCATAGCCCAGAACGCCCTTCAGCGGGCCTGCGGCAGCTTTGGCCATCAGTTCGTTAACGTCCGCTTCGGTCACGTCTTTTTGGGCGACAAAGGTCAGGTCCACGGCCGAAACGTTCGGCGTGGGCACCCGGATGGCCGAGCCGTCCAGCTTGCCCTTGAGAGCGGGCAGAACCTCACCCAATGCTTTTGCCGCGCCGGTCGAAGTCGGGATCATCGACATCGCCGCCGCGCGGGCGCGGTAAAGATCCTTGTGGCGGCGGTCCAGCGTGGGCTGATCACCGGTATAGGCGTGGATCGTGGTCATGATACCGGACTCGATCCCGATGCCTTCGTGCAGCACCTTGGCAACCGGGGCCAGACAGTTGGTGGTGCAGGAGCCGTTGGAGATCATCCGCTCACCGGCCTGCATATCCGCGTCATTCACGCCAAAGACCACCGTGCGGTCAACGTTCTTGCCCGGCGCTGATAGCAGCACCTTGCCCGCGCCACGCTCCAGATGTTTCTGTGCCTTTTCGCCATCGTTGAACTTGCCCGTGCATTCCAGCACGACATCAACACCGGACCAGTCGAGCTCATCCATGTCATAGGTCGAGAACATCTGCATCGGGCCCTTGCCCAGATCCATCGTGCCATCGCCCAGGGTAATCTCATTGGCGAAGCGGCCATGCACGCTGTCATATTTGATCAGATGTGCCGCGGTTTCCAGCGGGCCGGTTGCGTTGACCTTGACGACCTTGATGTCTTCGCGCGCGCTTTGCGCGATATAGGCGAGGGTGCAACGGCCAATGCGGCCAAAGCCATTGATGCCAACTGTGATGGTCATGGCGGGTTCCTTTGATGCGAATTCTTGCCCGCGATATAGACCCGGCGCGCCCATGCTGAAAGGCGAAAATCACCTTGATTTCAACTGTTAGCGATAAACACCGTTCGCAAAATGGAACCTGTTGATGAATTTACCTGCCGCGCGCGCCGATTGGTGGATTTGGTAAAATACACAAACCTGTGCTAGAATTCTCGTCATAGTTGAAGTTGCCCGCATAGGGCGTATTTAGATTTGAGTATTTAGTCATGAGAGCTTTGCGTCTCTTTGTCATCGCGTGTGCCTGCAGTTTGTCCGTCTTATCGACGACGGATGCCTTGGCGCAAACCACTGATACACAATCTGATCAAACTGGCAGAGCGACGGACAGAGAAAACCCATTAGAGCTCTTTCTGCGTGACCGTCTTCGCGATGCCATTCGCGAACGGCTGGAACAATCCCAAGAGCAAACGCCGCCTCGCCAAACGCCACCACGCCAGACACCTGAGACGCGACCTGTGGACGATGTGCAGCGTGCGGACCGGGCGGGCCCGACGGTAACGCCAACGGCAAAACTGTTCGACAATGACAGCAAATCGGTGGAGGTGACCGCCACCATTACCGATCCAAGCGGCGTGCTGGCCGCTTTCGTGATCGCAGATAATACACGCATTGAAATGGTGGGACGCGGAAACACCTATCGCGCGGCGGTGCCGTTGCCGCAGAATTACGACGCTACCCAAGTGGACATCCTGGCCTATGACCGGCTCAAAAATCAGGCCAAAAGAGTTCCGGCCTTCATCCAACGGCTCCCTGTTTGCGGGGAGGTGAACGGGGTCAGCGTGGCTGTGGTGCAGTCGGTTCAACGTAGTCTCACGGCGCTGCAGCGCGCGCCCGGTCCTGCAGATGGCATCGCCGGAGAGCGAACCTGCACCGCGCTTGAACAAGAGAAGATATTCGAGCCGTTTAGCTGGCCGAAGATCGCGCGCCTTCTGGAAACGCGTGTGGCTGAGCGGCTGATCACCCTGACCGCTGAGGGGCCATTGGAAGTGACCCGCGACATCACACCGGTCGTGGTGCGTCTAAAGGATCCTCGCCAAACCGGGGCCGTAGTATCGGTGGAAATGCAGGTGAATGGCACGGTCGGCGGGCGCCAAAACAACCCGGCATCGACGACGCGGTTTGCGGTCAAGACACCGCAAGGCGAGGTGCAGAAGCTGGTTTTCCTGGCCGTTGCGCGCGACGGGCGCGTCTTGGCACGTGCACCCCTCACACTCGAACGCCCGGGTGCTATTTCTCTTGCGTTGACCAGTGCGGCATTGATGGACGACCGCATCGAGACGGACCTTGCAGGGGTCAGGATGCGAGCCGATGTTGACGGTACGAAAGAGGCGCAGATCATGGGGCAGGCCGATAGCAGGCCCGCCCAGGAAATCACGAAATTTCTGGGTGACCCGGTCGAATTCATGATTGGCATGCCGCAAGTGGGCGAAACGGCGACGGTGGCCTTTTGGGCGCAATCGGGCGCGCGTGCGGCGCCGCGCCGGGTGATCACGCTGATCCGGGTGGACGCCTCGATCAACCCGCCGCCGCTGACAGACGTGGTCGAACCTGATGCCCCTGAAGCTGATGGCCTGGTTGCCCTTCGGTTTCCCGCGGCGCCCTTCGACCCGGCAAATATGCCCGACACACCGGACCCCACAAAGGTGAATGCGTTGCCGGAGGTGGATCTTTCGACGCCGTACTACGCGCCCGAACCTGACCCGTTGCCGGTGACACCCGGTATTTTGGCAGCAATTCTGGTGGCGCTTGGGGTTCTTGTGGCGGCTGGCCGGAGGCTATTGCGCCGCGATCCTGTAGAAACGGTTGAGACTCCCGTTGTGCCCCCGACATTGCGCGTCATTGCTTTGCCGGACGACACCCCGGATGTTGAGGTAACGGGCAATGATCTGCCCGGCCTCGTGATGGTGGTCGACGACGATGAGACTGCTGAAATCGAATTGGAATTTGATAGTGATTTGGAGGATGTAGCGCGATGAGCGATCAAACGGTTGCCCAGAATATGGCCCCGGCAGATTTCAGCAATGTGGTCGATGCGGTCAAATCGACATTGGCTACAGGCCGATCCGGCGTTCAGCTCAAAGGTTTGGGTCTCGATGGTGACACGTTGCAGAAAAGCGTGGCAGACGCGGTTGAAAACGCATTGTCGATTTCGGTGTTCGACGCGCTTTTGAAAGGCTGGTACGGCGCCAAGAGTATCGCCGAACTGGTGGGCAAAAAGGGACCAATGGATGGCAAGCCGCGTGTTGCGGCACTGGCCACGCATAAACTCAAAGTATCCCACAGACCGCAAATCCGCCTGAGTGTCGGCGGGCAGGTGGATATCCGCACCATAGCCATACCCGTGACGCTGGAAATCGAAGCCGCTGGCGTTGCCCTGACGGTGGTCAACCGCAAGATCACCAAGGCGTCCACTGGCTACGTCGAGCCAAAACTGATCGTGAAGGTGGAAAAAGTGAAGGTTGTCGAAACCGTGCTGACGCGGGTCGATCTGTCACGCAATGTCCTACCCGAGGGTGCCGCGCCGCGCGAAGAGGTTGTTGCCTAGCCGGTCCGACCCCGCCAACAAGTGGCAGGGCCGAAACCGGGTTTAGAGCAGCGATTTAACCTTGTCCGCCACGGCCTCTGCGGTGATGCCAAACTTTTCAAAGAGCGTACCGGCGGGGGCGGACGCCCCAAAGCTCGACATGCCCACAAAGCCCGCCTTGGCCTCACGTCCACGTTCGCCCAGAAGCCAACGGTCCCATCCTTGCTGCACGGCGGCTTCGACACCCACGCGCACCGGCCCGCCGGGCAAGACACGTTTGCGATAGGCTTCGTCCTGGTCGGCAAAAAGCTCCATGCAGGGCATCGAGACAACCCGTGTGCCGATGCCTTCGGCCTGCAACATGTCGCGGGCTTTCATGGCAATTTCGACCTCAGAGCCGGTGGCGATCAGGATCGCCTGACGTTTGCCATCGGCGTCGGCCAGCACATAGGCGCCCTGCGCGGTCAGGTTCTTGTTCTTGTGCTCAGTGCGCACGGTGGGCAGGCCCTGACGCGTCAAGGACAGGACCGATGGCGTAGATTTGGCACTCAGCGCCAATTCCCAGGCTTCAGCCGTTTCGACCGTGTCGCAGGGGCGAAACACCATGGTGTTGGGCGTGGCCCGGCTGATCGCGAGATGCTCGACCGGTTGGTGCGTTGGGCCGTCTTCGCCCAGACCGATGCTGTCATGGGTCATCACAAAAACAGTTGGCACTTTCATCAGCGCGGCAAGGCGCATGGCGGGGCGGGCGTAATCGGTGAAACACATGAACGTGCCGCCATAGGGGCGGATGCCGCCATGCAGCGCCATGCCGTTCATTGCCGCCGCCATACCATGTTCGCGAATGCCCCAGTAGACATAGCGCCCCTTGCGGTTATCCGTGTCAAAGACGCCCAGATCACCGGTTTTGGTGTTGTTTGACCCGGTGAGGTCCGCCGAACCACCCACGGTTTCGGGCATGATCGGGTTGACCACTTCCAGCACCATTTCGGATGACTTGCGGGTTGCAACCTTCGGCTTTTCCTCGGAAACCTGCTTTTTCAGCGCTTTGATCCGGGCGGAAAGCTTTGCGGGGGCATCGCCCTCAAAGACCCGGTTGAATTCGGCCTGACGTCGCTCGGACACATCGGCCAACCGCGCTTTCCATTCCGCGTGATCCGCGGCACCGCGGCTGCCCATGGCCTCCCACGCGGATTTGATCTCTGCGGGCACTTCGAAGGGCCCTGTTTTCCAGCCATAGGCGTCTTTGGCGGCGGCCATCTGGGCCTCATCCGTCAACGCGCCATGACCCTTGGAGGTGTCCTGCGCCGCGTGACCCAGGGCGATGTGGGTTTTGCAGGCAATCATCGTCGGCTTTTTGGTCTTCTTCGCCGCCGTGATGGCCGCGTCAATTTCATCCGGGTTGTGGCCGTCGATTTCCAGTACCTGCCAGCCCGCAGCGCGGAAGCGTTTGACCTGATCGGTGCGATCCGACAGGTCGACCGTGCCGTCGATGGTGATGTTGTTGTTGTCCCAGAAGACGATGAGCTTACCCAAGGCGTGACGCCCGGCAAGACCGATCGCCTCGTGGCTAACGCCTTCCATCAGGCAGCCATCGCCCGCAATCACATAGGTGTAGTGATCCACCAGTTTGCGGCCATAGCGCGCGCGCAGGATTTCTTCGGCCATGGCAAAGCCGACGGCGTTCGAAATGCCCTGACCCAGAGGACCGGTGGTGGTTTCGATCCCGTCATGCAGGAAGTTTTCCGGATGCCCCGCCGTGACCGCGCCCCATTGGCGGAAATTCTTGATCTGGTCCAGCTCCATGCCCTTGTAACCGGTCAGATGCAGCAACGCGTATAGCAGCATCGAGCCATGTCCCGCCGACAGGATGAACCGGTCCCGGTCGGGCCAGTTGGGGGCGGAGGCATCGAATTTGAGGTGCTTTTCATAGAGAACCGTGGCCACATCTGCCATGCCCATGGGCATGCCGGAATGTCCGGAATTGGCGGCATGGACGGCGTCAAGGGTCAGCGCGCGGATCGCGGCGGCCTTGTTCCAGTGGTCGGGATTGGCTTGGCGCAGAGCGGCGATATCCACGGGCGAACTTCCTTTGGCAGTGGCAACAGATAGAGGCTGAATAACAGTCCAGCCCCAAAGATCAACCCGGCCAGAACCCTCCTGCGCAAAGGGGGCGCAATTTACGTGGGTCTTGGGTACACTTAGGATCAAATCAAGCGTGTCGCGATTCGCGGCGCGGGTGGGACAGAGAGTTGAGGGGGTTGTGGCAATGAGCCAGATTGATGAGCTTGAGCGTCGTATCACAGGCGCATTGGACCGGATCGGGCAGGGCCTGGACGGCATGTCACAGGGCGGCGGCGTGGATGCGGCCGAAATGGATGCGCTGCGCAAGGAACTCGAAGACGAAAAGCTGGCCAGTGCGCAGCTGGAGGAACGCCTGCGCGCGTTGAGTCATAAACAGCGGGAACGCGCCGAAGCCGAAGACAGCGCCCGCGCGGCACAGGCAGATGCGATGCGCAAGCTGGACAGTGAATTGCAGTCCCTGCGCAAGGCCAATCAACAATTGCGAGAAAACAATCAGGCGCTGCGCGAGGCCAATGAAGCTGGCGTGGCCGAGCCTCATCTGATCAACAAATCCATGCTGGCGGAACTGGAAGGCCTGCGCGCTGCCCGGGCCGCGGACCGCGCCGAGGCCGATGTTGTTATGTCGGATCTGTCGGCGCTGATCACGGGTGCCAAACATGCCGAGACCAGCCAAGCGGAGGATGCGTAATGCCCGAAGTTACGATAGAAATCGGCGGCCGCAGCTTTGATGTGGCCTGTCAGGAAGGCGAAGAGCATTACCTGCACTCCGCCGCAAAGATGCTGGACGAAGAGGCCGGTGTTCTGGCCGCACAAATCGGACGTATCCCCGAAGCGCGGATGCTGTTGATGGCGGGTCTGATGCTGGCGGACAAGACCGCAGGCGTGCAGGACAAGTTGCGTGACGCTGAAAATCGCATGGCTGAAAAAGAGGCCGAGCTGGAGCAATTGCGCAGCGCGCCGCGTCCGGATGCGGAGCGGGTCGAAGTGCCGGTTGTCCCGGCCCATGTCACCGACACGCTGGCCGAAATTGCCGCACGCGCTGAAGCGCTGGCCGAAACCGTGGATGGCAAGGTCGCCGGTTAACGGGCGCGATTTTCGAAGGCTTGACAGATGGCGGCAGTGATGCTGCGCAGGGCAGGTGTTTCGGGCCCTGCCGTTTTCAGGATCAGATTGGATTTTGGCATCTCCGGAAACCCATCCTCCGGACCCAGAGCGATAATCTGTTGGCTCAGCGCATTGCTGCTCAACAGCGCCACCGCAACGCCCGCCTCAACCGCAGCCGTGATGCCTTGCACCGATTGGCTTGAATAGAGCACACGGTAGGGCCTGTTCATCGCGGCCAATGCACCAAGGGCCGCATCCCGCCACCAGCAATCGCGATCAAACAGGGCAACGGGCAAAAAATCGCGCGACAAAAGATCGTGGTGGCGCGACGTGACCCATTGGGTTTGATCCTGCCAAAGCACGAGATCTGTCGGGGCGGGGGTTTCAACCTCGTAGATGGCCAGATCAAGCGTGCCCTCGGCCAACATATCAGGGAAACGCGCGCTCAGATCACAGGTGACGTCCAATTCGACCGCCGGGTGTGATTGGGCAAAGGCGGCAATAATCTGTGCCAAGGTGTCGTGGCTGTGATCGTCCGGCACGCCGAGACGTAATCGACCGTCCAAAGAATCGGCGCGCAATTGCCTCAGCGTGGTTTCCAGCGTCGTTGTGACCTGTTGCGCGGTTGGCAGCAGACGTTCCCCCATCGGCGTTAGGGTGACACCACGCCCATGTCGCTCAAAGAGCGGTTGGCCCAACGTGTCTTCCAGACGTTTGACCTGAAGACTGGCGGCAGATTGCGTGCGCCCGATACGTTCCGCGCCAAGCGTGATGCTGCCGGTTTCGGAAACAGCCAGAAATGTGCGCAGAAGGTCACTGTCCAGTTGAGGCATTTGGAAAACTCATGTCTGAATTATAATCTATTCGTTTTTCTTTTATCTTAAAGGTGCGCATTTTGCCAGCCAGAGGATACAAGGACTGCAAAATGAGTGACCAGACACAAACCACCACACCGTCCCGACCCCTTTGGATGATCGTGGCTGCAAGCCTGTTGGCCGGTGCCACCGCCATTTGGCCCGCTGCGGTTTGGGACACGGCAAAGTTCGTGGCCTACAGCATGGTGGTGATCGCGCCGCTGGTGATCCCGGGCATCTTGCTGGCCGCATGGATCATCGCAAGCGGGGCCGACAGCCGGATCGCAAAGGCTCTTGAGGGGCGCATGGGCCGCGCCATTCTGGCAGCATCGGCCATCGGCGCGGTCACACCGGTCTGCGGTGTAACCGTGCTCCCGCTGATGGCCGGGCTGTTGGCAGGGGGCGTGCCTTTGGCTCCGGTGATGGCTTTTTGGCTGTCATCTCCGGTCACGGATCCGGCCATGCTGGCCACGACAGCAGCCACATTGGGCGTAAGTTTTGCCGCGGGCAAAACCACAGCCGCGTTTTGTCTGGGCCTGTTGGGGGGCGCTGTGACACTCGTTTTTGCGCGGGCCGGTTGGGCGATCAGCCCCTTGCGCGAAAACGGGTTTGTCGGTCGGATCATTGCGTCGCGATGTGGCTGCGACATGCCCTATGTTGCTGCGATTTGGCGCGATGCGGAGAGGCGTGACCTGTTTTTCCGCCAGATGCGGGCGACCACAAGACTTATTCTGATTTGCTTGATCCCGGCATTCGCGGCCGAGCATCTGTTGAACGCGCTGCTGCAGCCCGAAGCGCTGAGCGCCTATGTCGGGCGGGATCAGAGCTGGGCCATACCGCTGGCGGTTTTTGTGGGCGCTCCGGCCTATGTGGATGGCTACGCCGCCCTGCCGTTAACGCGGGCCCTGATTGATCACGGCATGTCCAACGGGGCCGCAATGGCGTTCCTGGTGTCGGGCGGGGTGGTCAGCATCTGGGGAGCGATGGCAATTTTCCCGGTGCTGCGTCTGCCGCCGTTCCTGCTCTATCTGGTGCTGGCCGTGATCGGCTCACTACTGGCCGGATACGGGTTTGAGGCCGCGATGTGGAACAGCACGCCTGCCATAAAATAAGGGCGCCGCGAGGTGATCGCGACGCCCCAAAATCATGCCCGGTTGCTCGGGATCAGGCGTTGGCTTCGCGGATCTTGTCCGCCGCTTCCTTGTCAAAGGCCACGCCATTTTCTTCAAACAGTGTGTCCAACTCACCCGACAACGTCATCTCGGTGATGATATCGCAGCCGCCCACAAACTCGCCCTTTACATAAAGCTGTGGGATGGTGGGCCAGTCTGAATAATCCTTGATGCCCTGACGGATGGCGTCATCGGCCAGTACATTGATATCGGAAAATTCGATGCCCATAAAGTTCAGCACACCCGCGACACGGCTCGAGAACCCGCATTGCGGCATGTCCTTGGTGCCTTTCATAAACAGCACCACGTCATTGGCTTTTACGGTTTCTTCGATCTGGGTTTTGGCGTCGGTCATTTCGATTTGTCCTTTGGTACGAAACTTCTGGCATATTCCTGCGGGTCACGTGGCACTTTCCACGTTGTGACATGTCCGCCGCCCATGCCGGATTGGTAGTCAGCGGTCAGGGTATGGTATCCCTTGCCGGGTTCGCTGCCGCGCAGCTTGATGCTTTTGCTCTTGCCCATACGGGCCAGCGCACCGACGGCCAGCACGATCAACGCACTGATGATTAGCACGGAGATGTCCATCAGTCAGGTGCTTTCGTTGTCAGTGCCAGGGCATGTACTTCGCCCGCAGGCCCGTCCATTTTGCCCTTGAGGGCCGCGTAAACGGCGCGCTGTTGCTGGACGCGATTTTTGCCGCGAAAGCTCTCGTCGATCACCTCTGCCGCGAAATGTGCCCCATCATCCCCCTGAACGGTGATCTGTGCATTGGGAAAAGTTTCGCGGATCAACGCTTCGATGTCTGTGGCGAGAATGGCCATCCGAGCCCTCCTTGGTACGTATCTCATGATGTAGAGTGCACGCCGGGCAAGCGCAAGGTGTCAGACGTGAGCCATAGTTCAGATCTCTTCGCCCTTCTTCAGCAAATCTTCGATCAACTGGCGTTGGATCGCGCCGCTGTCACCGCCGCCAAATTGCAACCCACCGCCGGAATAAAGCGTGCCATAGGATTGCGCCAGATTGACCGTTTGCCCCAGCCCGGAAATGAATTCATCTTTTTCCAGGGGTGACAGAGGGTGAATAAACGTGGCCCAGAGAATGCCCTGCGCAACCGCGTAGCGCGCGTCCAGTGCGGTATCGAAATTTGCCTGCATCATGCGCAGAAGGTCTTCTTGTGTCAGCCCGTCGGCGTTTCGTACGGGCGACATGGCCCGCATACGGTCCGCCGCTTCATCCGTCACGATCAATACCGCCGCGTCGCCGATTTTCAGCTGCCACACGCGACCATCGCTCTTGGCTTCAGGATCGAGCGCCATGATGATCTCGTTCAGGGTTTCAAGCGTCATCGGCGGTTCAAGCACAACCTCAGCCTCAGGGGTTTCCGGGGCGGCGTCCGGTGCGATTTCCGGCGCAGTTTCGGGGGTGCTTTCCTGCGCTGTTGCCATGAATGGCAAAAGGGTCAGGCAAAAGGCAGCGAGCATTCGAAGCATAGGGACATCCTTTCAGGTCTGGCCCCAACCTGACATGCGCGTTTCAGCCGCGCTATGCCCCTGATACAAATGTGATCAAAAGTTCAGTCGAAGATCGCGCCGAATGTGCTGCGGAAAACGCCCGACAAATCGGCAAGCGGCGCGGATGAGGCGCCAAACGCGACCGTGTCACCGGCAAACCGACCTACCTGCGCCACCGGGACGCCTGCCGTCTTGGCCGCATCGGTCAGGGCTGCGGCATCCTCGGGCGACGCGGCAATCAGATAGCGCGCCTGATCTTCCCCAAAAAGCGTAGCAGTATCCTCACTGTCGATTGTCACACCCATACCCGCCGCTTCGGCCAGCTCAAACGCAGCCAGCGCCAGACCACCATCCGACAGGTCCGTGCAGGCACCGATCCGGGCATGGTGGGTGCGAATGAAATCACCGTTGCGTTTTTCTGTGTCCAGATCGACAGGCGGCGCGTCGCCTTCGGCACGGCCATGCATTTCGGCCAGCAGGGCGGATTGCCCCAGATGGCCCGCGGTTTCTCCGACCAGCAGGGCGACATGCCCGTCCTGCGCCTGTCCGGTGATGGCATCACCCGACGCTTCGATCAGGCCAACCGCACCAATCGTCGGCGTGGGCAGGATCGCAGCACCGTCGGTTTCATTATAAAGCGACACGTTGCCCGACACGATGGGCATATCAAGGGCGGCAACCGCTTGACCGATGCCTTTGATCGCGCCCACAAACTGCCCCATGATCTGCGGCTTTTCAGGATTGCCAAAATTCATGTTGTCGGTGGAGGCAAGGGGCAGGGCGCCCACGGCGGTCAGATTGCGATAGGCCTCGGCCACGGCCTGTTTGCCGCCCTCAACCGGGTTGGCTTGCACATAGCGCGGCGTCACGTCTGAGGTGAAGGCCAACAACTTATCAGTGCCATGCACGCGCACCAGACCCGAACCCAGACCGGGCGTACGGGCGGTATCGGCCATCACCATCGTGTCATATTGCTCGAACACCCATTCGCGCGACGAATAGTTGGCGGATCCGATCAGCGCCTTGAGCCCGTCGATCGGATCAACCGGCGCAACGCTTGTTGGATCAAGCGCGGCAGCAGCGGGTGTTTCTTCCCAAGGGCGATCATATTCCGGTGCGGTGGAGCTCAGTTTCGACAGCGGCAGGTCGGCCTTGACCTCATTATGGTGCAGGATCAGGAAGCGATCTTCGGCGATGGTCTCGCCCACGATGGCGAAATCGAGGTCCCATTTTTCGAACACGGCGCGGGCTTCGGCCTCAAGCTCAGGCTTCAGGACCATCAACATGCGTTCTTGCGATTCCGAGAGCATCATCTCGTAGGCGGTCATGTCTTCTTCGCGCTGCGGCACGTCTTCCAGCGAAAGTTTGACGCCCAGACCACCCTTGTCGCCCATTTCCACCGCAGAACATGTCAGGCCCGCGGCCCCCATATCCTGAATCGAAATCACCGCACCGGTGGCCATCAGTTCCAACGTCGCCTCCATAAGGCGCTTTTCGGTGAACGGGTCACCGACCTGCACCGTGGGGCGCTTTTCTTCGATACTGTCATCAAATTCAGCGCTGGCCATGGTGGCCCCGCCCACGCCGTCGCGACCGGTCTTGGCGCCCAGATAGACCACGGGCATGCCGACGCCCGATGCCGCTGAATAAAAAATCGCGTCCGTATCTGCGAGGCCTGCCGCAAAGGCATTGACCAAACAATTGCCGTTATAGGCCTTGTCGAACCGGACTTCGCCGCCTGCCGTGGGCACGCCGAAGCAATTGCCATACCCGCCCACACCGGCCACCACGCCATGCACCAGCTGGCGGGTCTTGGGATGCGATGGCTCCCCAAAGCTGAGCGAGTTCATCGCCGCGATGGGCCGCGCGCCCATGGTGAAGACATCGCGCAGAATGCCCCCCACGCCGGTGGCCGCCCCCTGGTAGGGTTCGATATAGCTGGGGTGGTTGTGGCTTTCCATTTTGAAAACAACGCATTGGCCGTCACCGATATCGACGATGCCCGCGTTTTCACCGGGCCCGCAAATCACCTGTGGGCCTTCGGTAGGCAGTGTCCGCAGCCATTTCTTGGAGGATTTGTAGGAGCAATGCTCATTCCACATCGCCGAGAATATCCCAAGCTCGGTAAAGCTCGGCTCGCGTCCGATGATCTCAAGGATGCGCGCGTATTCGTCGGGCTTGAGGCCATGGGCCTCGATCAGCTCGGGCGTGATTGCCGGGTCCTGCATCTGAATGGAATCCCCCACGTGTTCCGTTGGCGTCTCTTTAGGGTATTGCTGGCCGTTGGGAAAGGCCCTGTCGCCATGATGCTTGACCATTTTGAGCGTATCGGTTTCAGTCGCGCCAAATGAGGGAGAGATCATGGAAAACCTGCAGAACCCATGGCGGGGCAAAGGCCTGTCTGATGAAATTCTGAGCGGCGCGCCCTATCCCAGTGTGGATGCGGCTGCGCCCACAGGCCTGCTGACCCGATGCCCGGCGGCGAATGAGACGCCGATGCTGCGGATCGATGGGCTGGGCGCGCAGGTTTGGGCCAAGGATGAACGCCAGCGCATGGGTCTGGGCAGTTTCAAGGCCCTGGGTGCTGCTTACGTGATCGCGCATCAAGCGGCGGCCACCGGCAAATCTGATCTCACAAATGTCCTGGCGGGCGAAACCTTTGTCAGCTCCAGCGCGGGTAATCACGGCCTCTCCATTGCGGCGGGGGCCAAGGCCTTTGGGGCCAAAGCAGTGATATACCTTTCCGAAACCGTGCCCGAAGGGTTTGCCGAGCGTCTGCGCGATCTTGGTGCTGACGTGGTCCGCGCCGGTTCGGATTACGAGGGCAGCATGACCGCCGCGATGGACGCCGCGCATAAAAACGGCTGGACCATCTTGTCGGACACGTCCTGGCCCGGGTATTTCGACATCCCGCATCGGTTGATGGAAGGCTATCTGGTCATGGCGGCAGAGGCCGAAAGGCAAATGCCCGAGCCACCGACGCATATCTTTCTGCAGGCCGGTGTGGGCGGGTTGGCCGGGGCCTGCGCCGCCTATTTCCGCAAAGTGTGGGGCGACGCACCTCAGATCATCGTGGTCGAGCCCGAATTTGCCCCTGCGTTGCAGGTCAGTGCGCGGGAAGGCAAATGCGTCAATACCGAGGGGCCGGTTTCAGACATGGGGCGGCTTGATTGCAAGGAGCCGTCGCTCATTGCGCTCAACGGTCTGGCGCGCGATGCGGATCAGTTTGTGACCATCAGCGAAGAAGAAGGCTTTGCCGTGTTGCCGGTGCTTGCCGATCAGGACGCGGCCACCACCACGTCGGGCGGGGCCGGACTGGCCGCGACGCTGGCGATGGATCTGCCTGCGGATGCGCGTGTGCTGTGTTTCATCAGCGAGGAGGCCTGAGATACAATGACGGGGTTTCCGGAGAGCGAATTCCAGACACGGTTGACGATGGCTCAAACCAGAATGAGCGACACTGGCCTGAGCGCCATTCTTCTGACAACCGAGCCGGAAATCCGCTACTTCACCGGCTATCTGACCCGGTTCTGGGAAAGCCCGAGCCGGCCTTGGTTTCTGGTGGTTCCGGCCAGCGGTAAACCCATTGCGGTGATCCCGTCGATCGGCGCGGCCTTGATGGGCCGCACCTGGATTGACGATATCCGGACCTGGTCTGCCCCTGATCCGGCGGATGACGGTGTGACCCTGCTGGCCGCTACGCTGCGCGAGGTGGCTGCGGAGGGTAAGATTGGCGTGCCCTCCGGTCCGGAAAGCCACCTTCGGATGCCGCTGATTGATTTTGACCGGGTCAAAACAGCCTGCGGGCTGCCTTTCACGGATGATCGCGGCATCGTTGCGGCGCTGCGCATGATCAAATCGGACGCCGAAATCGAAAAGATTGCCGCGATTTGCACGATTGCGGGCCGTGCCTTTGGCCGGATGGGTGAAATCGCTGGCGCGGGTACGCCCTTGGCGCAGGTCTTCCGCAATTTCCAGCGGTTGTTGCTGGAGGAAGGCGCGGATTGGGTACCGTACCTGTCGGGGGGCGCCGGACAGGGGGGATATGGTGACGTTATCTCGCCAGCAACAGACACGCCGCTTGTCGCTGGTGATGTGTTGATGCTGGATACAGGCGCAGTGCTGGATGGGTATTTCTGCGACTTTGATCGTAATTTTGCGATTGGTCATGCCCGTGACGCCGCTCAATCTGGTCATCAGCGCCTGATCGAGGCAACAGAAGCCGGGCTTGAGGCGTCGCGTGTCGGTGCCCGTGCCAGCGATGTCTGGAAGGCCATGGCTGATATCGCGGGTGGCGGTGAGGGGGCGGGCAGGCTTGGCCACGGGCTTGGTATGCAACTGACCGAAGGACTGTCCCTGACAGCAAAGGATCACACCATTCTGCAGCCGGGTATGGTCATCACGCTGGAGCCGGGAACGGAAACCGAAAACGGCATGCTCATGGTCCATGAGGAAAATATCGTGATCACCGATGCCGGGCCGCGCCTGTTATCGCCGATGGCCGCGCGCGACATTCCTGTGCTTTGAGCCACCAGCTACCCGAGAGGGTATTCCAGAAGCGGAAGCACCCGACCGGGGATGGATCCGGACGGCGCGGTCCCGACAGGGCGGGCTCCAACGCGCTCGTAAAACGCGGCTGCCTTGGGTTCGGCCACGATCACAAGGCGCGTGTGCGAAATCTCCCGTGCCGCGGCAACCGCCCACTCAAAAAGTAGCGTGCCAATGCCCCTGCCAATAAAGGGGGGATCAACAAACATGCCCATCAGGTCAGCATCGTCACCGTCGGGGCCAACCTGCGCCACACCGGCCAGCTGGCCATTTTGCTCGGCCACGGCGAGTGCTGTTGTCGTCAGGTCGTCCGGGCGCAGCGTCAGCTCCTCGGCGCAGGCCGCCATGAATGCAGCGTCATAGCCCCAATGCGCCTTCGACCGGAGTTGCAGCGCCGACAAGGCGTCCAACTCGGACAAAAGAGGCGGGCGGATCACGGTGGTGGTCATAAGGATGCGTAATTCACGCAGGTTCAGGACGCAACGCAGAGGCCGGGCGCTTGCGCAAAAAAAGGGCCGAGCAAAAGCTCGGCCTTAGTCCAACAGGGAGGTATGATGGTGACCGCCTCGCGGCTATCACCGTCATGGGTTGAATTAGGCACCCAAAGTGAGTCGTTCAAGGATAAATATGCCGCACCCGCAGCATTGCCGGTATGCGTTGCGTGCATACCACGGTTAAAAATCAGGCAACTTGCTGATTTTTTGTGATTTTCCTGTAATTTACGATTTCTTCCTGCACAAAGTCGCGGAACACAGAAATCCGTTTTGAATGCCGTAATTCCTCTGGATAGGCCAAAAATACCGGTACTTCGACTGATTCTACCCCTGGTAGAACATTCACAAGCTGCGGGAAATCATTGATCAGGTAATCCGGCAGTACGCCGATACCAAGATTGTTCAAAACGCTTTGCAAGACGCCGTAGTAGTTATTGACCGTCAGGAGCGATTCAATGTCATGCGTCATCAGGTCATTGACGAATTCCGCCCCGGCGCCAACCTGCGCGGATCGGGGGTTTTGACAGATCAACCTGTGCTCTCGCAGATCTCCTGCGGCGTGTGGCACCGGATGCGTCTCCAGATAGCTTTTTGCGGCATAGAGCTTCATATGCACGCTCATCAACCGCTTGCGGATCAGATCCGCCTGGCTCGGCTCTTTCATGCGGATCGCGATATCGGCCTCGCGCATCGGCAGGTCCAGCACCTTTTCTTCGAGCATCAGGTCGATTTTGAGATCAGGGAATTTCTCATAGAGTTTCGGCAGGCGCGGGGCCAGCCATAAGGTGCCAAAGCCGATGGTGGTGGTGACACGCAGTTCGCCATAGACCTCTTCTTCACTATCCCGAATGCGTGCCGTGGCTGCATCCAGCCGCTTCATCATGGCGCGGGTCGCATCAAACAAAAGCTCACCCTGTTCGGTCAGAATAAGCCCTCGGGCATGGCGGTGGAAAAGCGTGGCACTGAGTGATTCTTCCAGCGCCCGGATCTGACGGGAAACCGCAGATTGCGACAGGTGCAGCTGATCTCCCGCATGGGTCAGGCTGCCAGCATCCGCAACGGAATGAAATATTCTAAGCTTGTCCCAATCCATATCCGCAACTTTCGAGTCATTCTATTCGCGCTCACGCAATAGCAAATAATTCTGCGACTTACACGGGCCGTTAACAATAATTCTGCTTGGTAGGTCATATATTTTGACCTATTATGGGGTTATATTCAATAAAGATGGTCACATGTGGGGAGGTCCGCAATGAGCACGCAAGCGATAACGTTGAACGATCGGTTTGATCTTGAAAAATCACCGGTCTTGCTGAACGGAACGCAGGCGCTTGTGCGACTGATGCTGGCGCAGGCCGCACGTGATCGGGCGGCGGGCTTGAACACAGCCGGCTATGTCACCGGATACCGCGGGTCGCCTCTGGGCGCGGTCGATATGCAGATGACCCGCGCCGCCAAGGTTCTGGGCGAGGCCAGTATCACCTTTAACGAAGGCCTGAACGAAGATCTGGCCGCCACGGCGCTCTGGGGCAGCCAGCAGGCAGAATTGCGCGGCGAAGGCAAATATGACGGCGTATTCGGCCTCTGGTACGGCAAAGGTCCGGGTGTGGACCGGTCCGGTGACGTCATGCGCCACGCCAACATGGCGGGCACCAGCAAATTCGGCGGTGTGCTGATGGCGATGGGCGATGACCACACCGGCGAATCCTCGACCGTGTTGCACCAATCGGAATGGGCGTTGGTGGATGCCTATATGCCTGTGGTCAGCCCCGCGGGTGTGCAGGAAATCATTGATTTTGGCATCTACGGATACGCGCTGAGCCGTTTTTCCGGTCTTTGGGTCGGCCTGAAGACGATGAAAGATACGGTCGAGGCCACATCGGTGGTGGATGGCAGCATCGACCGGGTGCAACTGGTGACCCCCGATTTTGACATGCCCGAAGGTGGCTTGAACATCCGCCTTGGCGATACACCGCATCTGCAAGAGACGCGGATGATCGATTTCAAACGCTTCGCCGCGGAAGAATTCAGCCATGTCAACAAAATGGACAAACGCGTGCTGGGGAAACCGGGTGCGAAAATCGGGCTGGTGGCGGCGGGTAAAAACTGGCTCGACCTCGTTCATGCCCTGGATCTGTTGGGCATTGATGCACCCGAGGCTGAACGGCTGGGCATTACAACCTATAAGGTCGGCCAAACCTTCCCGCTGGACATGAAAGGCTTCCACAGCTGGGCGGAAGACCTTGAGCTGATTGTAATTGTTGAAGAAAAGCGCAAGCTGATCGAAGTGCAGGTCAAAGAAGCAATATTTGATGATCGCCGAGGTCGCCGGGTCTATGGCTGGTACAAGGGCGGCACGGGCGGGCTGCACCGCGAAGAGCTGTTTCCCACCCGTGGCGCGCTGGACCCGATCATGATTGCCGAAAAGCTCGGCGGAATTCTGGTTGAGGAAGGGCGTGGGACCGAACGGGTCAAGGCAGGCCTTGATATGCTTGCTGACGCGCGTCGAAACGACAACGCCGAGGAAATCGCCTCGCGGCTACCCTATTTCTGCTCGGGTTGCCCGCATAACTCCTCCACGAAAATCCCAGAAGGCGCGCGTGCCTATGCCGGGATCGGATGCCATTACATGGTGCAGTGGATGGACCGCGAAACAACCGGTTTCACCCATATGGGCGGAGAAGGCGCAAATTGGATCGGCGAGGCACCGTTTTCGACCCGGGCGCATGTGTTCCAAAATCTGGGCGACGGCACCTACAACCATTCGGGCGTTCAGGCCATTCGCGCGGCTTTGGCCGCGGGCACCAACATCACCTACAAGATCCTCTACAACGACGCCGTCGCCATGACCGGTGGCCAATCCAACGAAGGCGGACTGGATGCGCCGCGTATTGTGGCCGAACTCAAGGCGATGGGCGTGAAACATCTTGCTGTCGTCTATGATGAAAAAGAGGATGTCGACATCAAGTCATTCCCGCAAGGCATTGAAATCAAAGAGCGGTCCGAATTGATGGGTGTTCAGAAATCAATGTCTGAGATCGAGGGGGTCAGCGCCATCGTTTATGTGCAGACCTGCGCCGCGGAAAAACGCCGCCGTCGCAAACGCGGTCTGTTTCCGGACCCTGATAAACGCGTCTTTATCAACACGGATATCTGCGAAGGATGCGGCGATTGCGGGGCGCAGTCCAATTGCGTGTCAATTGTGCCTGTTGAGACGGAACTGGGCCGCAAACGGGCCATTGACCAATCGAGCTGCAACAAGGATTTCAGCTGCGTCAACGGGTTCTGCCCGTCTTTCGTGACCCTTGAAGGCGCCAAGATTCGCAAGGAAACAACGGCGGAGATTGAAATTCCCGATTTGCCGCAACCCAAATTGCCCAGCATCGACGGGACACATAACGTCGTGATCACCGGCGTCGGGGGCACGGGTGTGGTGACCATTGGTGCGGTGCTGGCACAGGCCGCACAGATTGATGGCAAGGGCGCTGGCATGATGGAAATGGCAGGCCTCGCGCAAAAGGGCGGTGCCGTGCATATCCATTGCCGGTTGGCGGAACGCCCGGAGGATATTGCCGCCATCCGTGTGGCCACAGGGGAATGTGATGCTCTGATCGGCGGCGATTTGGTGGTGAGCGCGGGGGCAAAGACCCTGGGCCTGACCAAACGCGGCCGTACCGGAGCCGTGGTCAACAGCCATGAGATCATCACCGGTGACTTTACCCGCGATACGGAATTCAAGCTCCCCACGGACCGGCTCGAACTGGCGCTGGAAGCGCGGCTCAAGGACGGCGTGCAGATGTTCGATGCCACGGATCTGGCGCGGATCACCATGGGGGATCTCGATCTTCTCCAACATGATGATTTTCGGTGCCGCATGGCAACGCGGGTTGATCCCGTTGAGCCTTGACTCGATCACGGCTGCGATTGAGTTGAATGGGGCGGCTGTGGCCAAAAACCTACGCGCATTCGAGATCGGTCGCTGGACCGCCACACATCCCGAAGACGCCGCCCGCGTCGTGCAGCCCACAGTCGTTGAGTTGCCAAAATCGACCGAAGAGAAAATCGCCTTTCGCGCGGATCATCTGGTGGCGTATCAAGGCAAGGGCCTCGCCAAAAGATACCGCAAACGCGTGGGTGCCGTTGAAGATGAAGGCGTAAAGGCCGCCGTGGCACAGGGGTATCACAAGCTCTTGGCCTACAAAGACGAATACGAAGTCGCCCGGCTTCTGCTTCGGTCGCAAGAAAAGGCCGCGGCGGAGTTTGACGGCGATTTCAAAATGACGTTCCATCTTGCGCCGCCGATCCTGTCCAAGACCGGGTCGGATGGACGCCCTGCCAAACGCAGCTTTGGCGCATGGATGGCCGGACCGTTGAAGTTGATGTCGAAGCTCAAATTCCTGCGGGGCACGCCGCTGGATATGTTCGGCTATTCATCGGAACGGCGCATGGAACGCGGTCTGATCAAGCAATATGAACGTGATCTGAAAGAGGTTCTGCCCAAGCATGACAGCGCCACGCATGATGCGATTGTTGCTCTGGCGTTACTGCCGCTTCAAATCCGCGGGTTTGGCCCGGTGAAAGAAGCCAACGCTGCCAAGGCCGCGAAGCGCCGAGAAGAACTGTTGGCGGTCATCCGCGCGGGCGGGGTGCAGGTGTCAAAAGCTGCAGAGTAATTGTCACAAATCTGTGGTAGAAGTGCGTAATACCCAAATTGTCCGGGAACCGGGTTTGCAGGTTTGAGGGAAACGGCATGCCGCAACAGCGCCATATCGCACGGGATATCAGCTATTCACATTCCGCAGAAACGCGCGGTGGCCGGGCGCTGATCCGAACTATGGAAAACCTGACCGGGCGTTTGAGGCTCATCAAACGCGCGGATGGGTACGAGGATGAGGTCGCATCGGGCCGGGATTTCTGGCAGGTCATGGCCGATCGATACGGGTTGTCGCTTGATGTGCAGGGTGGATCGCTGGCGGATATTCCGTCGCAAGGTCCACTGATCCTGATTGCCAATCACCCTTACGGTATTCTGGACGGGCTGATGATGGGTCTTGTCTTGCGCCAGACCCGGGGTGATTTTCGTATCCTGGCCAATTCGGTGTTTCGCAAGGCGGATGAATTGAACCGATATGTTCTGCCCGTGAGTTTTGATGAGACGCGCGAAGCCCTGCAGACAAATCTGCAGACCCGGCGGGAAGCATTGGATTTCCTCAACAACGACGGCGCCATCGGGATTTTTCCGGGCGGCGCGGTTGCGACCTCCGCACGGCCGTTTTCGCGGCCTATGGATCCGGGCTGGGGCAGTTTTACCGCCCGTCTGATCGCGAAGTCGCAGGCGACCGTGGTGCCGATGTTCTTTGACGGGCAGAACAGCCGGTTGTTCCAGATTGCCAGCCATATGCATCAAACCCTGCGCCTTGGGTTGCTGATCAAGGAATTTGGCCGACGGGTGGATGCGCCGGTAAAAATAGCGATCGGAGAGCCATTGGGGCACAATATTCTGCATCCTTTGGCCAGTGACGCGAAATCCCTCATGGAATTCCTGCGCCATAGGACGTATGAGCTTTCTTCAAAGCCGATTGATCCGAAAATGGTCGGCTATGAATGGAATTGAAGGCGCTTTGGCGTAGGCATAATGGCAGTTGGTATTTTCGATAGCGGGCTTGGCGGCCTGACGGTTCTGGACGCAGCGCAAAAGCGCTTGCCGGACATGCCGTTCGTCTATTTCGGCGATAATGCCCACGCGCCCTATGGGGTCCGCGATGCCGATGATGTTTACGGGCTGACCAAGTCCGCGGTGTCGCATTTGTGGAATGCAGGGTGTGATCTGGTGATTCTGGCCTGCAATACCGCGTCGGCGGCCGCGTTGCGGCGCATGCAAGAAGCCGGTGTGCCCGAGGGCAAACGGGTTTTGGGTGTGTTTGTACCGCTGATCGAAGCGCTGACCGAGCGGCAATGGGGTGATAATTCCCCGCCGCGGGAAGTGGCCGTGAAACACGTGGCCCTGTTCGCGACACCAGCGACCGTGTCCAGCCGGGCGTTTCAGCGGGAACTGGCCTTTCGCGCCATCGGCGTCGATGTTGAGGCGCAGGCCTGCGGTGGTGTCGTCGATGCCATCGAAGACGGCGACTTGATCCTGGCGGAAGCGCTGGTGCGCAGCCATGTCGATGCCCTCAAGCGTAAAATGCCCGAACCGCAAGCCGCGATCCTGGGCTGTACGCATTACCCGTTGATGGAAGAGGCGTTCCAGCAAGCCTTGGGACCGGATGTGAAGGTGTTTTCGCAGGCCAGTCTGGTTGCAGAGAGCCTTTCGGACTATCTCGAACGGCATCCGGGCATGATGGGAAGCGCGACGGAAACACAGTTTTTAACGACCGGGGATGCCAAGCGTGTCTCGGACCGTGCAACGCAGTTTTTGCGACGAAAAATCGAGTTTCAGGCCGCATAGATTGCCGCCCCGCTGATTTTTTCCTAAACGCTACCATGAGATTACAGAAAGAGGTCTGACATGACCCATAAAATCGCCATTCTGGGCGCCTCCGGGTATACTGGCGCCGAACTTGTCCGGCTGATCGCCACCCATCCCACGATGGAGGTCGCCGCTCTTGCCGCCAACTCCAAGGCCGGTCAGTCGATGGCTGACGTGTTCCCGCATCTGCGCCACCTTAACTTGCCCAAGCTGGTCACGATTGATCAGATTGATTTTGCCGGAATTGATCTGTGTTTTTGTGCGCTGCCGCACGCGACATCGCAGGCGGTGATCAAGGACCTGCCAAAAACCCTGAAAATCGTCGATCTGAGCGCGGATTTCCGGCTGCGGGATCCGGAGATTTATGCCAAGTGGTACGGTGGCCAGCACGATGCGCTCGATTGCCAGGCAGAGGCGGTCTATGGCCTGACCGAGTTTTACCGGGATGACATCCGGCAGGCGCGGTTGGTTGCGGGTACCGGCTGCAATGCGGCCACTGGCCAGTTTGCCGTGCGGCCTTTGATCGCGGATGGTGTGATCGATCTGGATGACATCATCATCGACCTCAAAACTGGGGTCAGCGGTGCCGGGCGCGCGCTGAAGGAAAACCTGTTGCACGCGGAGTTGTCCGAGGGCAGCCACGCCTATGCGGTGGGTGGAACACATCGTCACCTGGCCGAGTTTGATCAGGAATTCAGCGCCGTGGCCGGGCGGCCGGTCAAGGTCCAGTTCACGCCACATTTATTGCCTGCAAACAGGGGGATAATCGCCACTGTTTATGTAAAAGGCGATCCGCAGGACGTCTATCATTCTCTGGAACGCGCCTATAACGATGAACCATTTGTCGAAGTGCTGCCCTTTGGGCAAGCGCCCAGCACACGGCATGTCAGGGGCAGCAATTTTTGCCATATCGGCGTCAGCGGTGACCGGATTGAAGGGCGCGCTATTGTGATTGCCGCGTTGGACAATCTGACCAAAGGCTCCAGCGGGCAGGCCTTGCAGAACGCGAATCTGATGTTAGGTGAAGACGAGACGTTGGGCCTGATGCTGGCCCCACTCTTTCCGTAACGGGGGGCACGATGAAATCGCTCAAGAAACAGCGACGGATACAGATCATTGCACTCGCCATGGTCGCGCTGGTGATCTCGACCGGTCTGATTGGCTATGCCTTGCGTGATGGTATCAACTTCTTCCGCTCCCCCAGCCAGGTTGTGGCCGAACCACCCTTGTCCAGTGAAGTGTTCCGCATCGGCGGTCTGGTGGAAGAGGGCAGTCTGGTGCGCGGCGAAGGCAAAATGGTGCGCTTCAACGTGACCGATGGCGGCGCAGTTGTGCCGGTGACTTATACCGGCATCCTGCCTGATCTTTTCGAGGAAAATCAGGGCATGGTCGGTATGGGCAGTTATGTGGATGGTGTGTTCCGCGCATCAGAAATCCTGGCCAAGCATGACGAGGATTACATGCCGAAAGAGGTGATCGACGCGCTGAAGGAACAAGGAACCTATCAATCGCCGGACGGTAGCTAAGCCCTGCGTTAACCCCAAAAGACGATTCTGCGCGCCAATTTCCCTCATTTTACGGGCTACAGGCATGCAGAGCGTCGCAGAAATTGCTAAACAGATCGTCGACCGCGAAGGCGGCTATGTGAATGATCCGGATGATCCCGGGGGTGCCACCAAATACGGCGTCACAATCCATACGATGCGCCGGCTTGGTATGGACCTCACGGGCGATGGCCGTGTGCGCGCGGACGATGTACGTCGTCTGACACCTGCCCAAGCCGAGGAAATCTTCATCGATCACTATTTTCGCAGGCCAGGTATTGCACGCCTGCCTGAACCGCTGCAGGCGAGTGTTTTTGACATGTATGTCAATGCGGGCGGCAATGCCGTGAAAATCCTGCAACGCCTGCTGCGCCAGATGGGGCAGCGCGTGGATGTGGATGGGTTGATCGGTCCACAAACCGTGGCGGCGGCCAGATCGGCCTATGCAGCAGCCCCGGATCATCTGGCGGATGCATATGGTATCGCGCGGCGCAATTACTACTTCAGCCTGGCCGATCGCCGGGCCGCATCCCGCAAATACGCGCGCACCCGTGCCGGTGGCAAAGGTGGATGGATCAGGCGGGCCGAAGAATTCATATCGACCGAGTATCACATGACGCCAGCGCAGTTTCGGCAAAGGACGTCGGCATGGGGTTGATCGGTCAAATCCTCAACGTCATCTTTGGCGGCGGCAGGAATGTTGTTGCTGAAACCGTCGAGGTGTTTCGTGAAAATGCCGAAGCCGGGGCAACGCGCCAGGCCGACATGCGTACGCAGACCATGGCACAATATGCCGGAGAGTTTGCGCCACGTCAGCGCGGTTGGTTTGATCGGCTGATGGACGGTGTCAACAGATTGCCGCGTCCGGCCATGGCGTTGGGCACCTTGGGTCTCTTTGTGGCGGCAATGGCGGATCCCGTTTGGTTTGCCGAACGTATGCAAGGCATTGCACTGGTGCCTGAGCCGCTCTGGTGGCTGTTGGGAGCCATCGTGTCGTTTTACTTTGGAGCGCGTCACCAGATGAAGGGGCAGGAGTTCCAACGGTCCATCGCGGCAACAATGGCGCGTGCGCCCAAGGTCATCGACAATATCGCGGCGCTGCGTGCGCTTCGCGCGGACAGTCCCGGCGTGGCGGATACCGGATCGGATGCGGCGCTCACGTTGGCCAGTGTGAAGCCAGGTGACAACCCGGCATTGGAAGATTGGAACCGCTCGCGCAACTGACCGGGTTGACCAACCTGCCCGCGACAATGTGAACACCCATCGGGTGGTTTTCACGTTGGCCCGGCGCGCGGGACGAACTATAACCTTCATATGATTACCGAACTCGGTCACTTCGCGCTGATCCTTGCGTTTTTTACGGCGTGTTTTCAGGCCATAGTTCCGCTTGTCGGTGCGCAAAAACGGCTGCCGGGATGGATGGCCGTGGCAGAGCCTGCCGCCACTTTGCAATTTGTCCTGACAGGGGCTTCTTTTGCAGCGCTTACCAACGCGTTTGTCATGTCCGATTTCTCTTTGAAACTTGTGGTGCTGAACAGCCATACGGCCAAACCGCTGCTCTACAAGGTCACCGGCGTTTGGGGCAATCACGAAGGCTCGATGCTGCTCTGGGTTTTGATTGTCACGCTGTTTGGCGCATTGGTCGCATGGTTCGGAGGCAACCTGCCGCCCGGCCTCAAGGCACGTGTTCTGTCGGTGCAGGCGATGATCGGCGTCGCGTTTTTCGCGTTCATCCTGTTTTCATCCAACCCGTTTTTGCGCCTTGCAGTGCCCCCCTTCGATGGTCAGGACCTGAACCCGCTATTGCAGGATCCGGGCCTCGCCTTCCATCCGCCCTTCCTTTATCTCGGCTATGTCGGTCTCTCGATGACCTTCTCCTTCGCTGTCGCGGCCCTGATCGAAGGGCGTGTCGATGCCGCCTGGGGTCGATGGGTGCGGCCCTATACACTTGCAGCTTGGATATTCCTGACCATCGGCATCGCGCTTGGCAGCTGGTGGGCCTATTATGAACTGGGCTGGGGCGGCTTCTGGTTCTGGGACCCGGTCGAGAATGCAAGCTTCATGCCATGGCTGATCGCGGCGGCGCTTTTGCATTCCTCCATCGTGGTTGAAAAGCGCGAGTCGCTGAAAAGCTGGACCATTCTTCTGGCCATCATCGCCTTTGGGTTTTCCATGGTGGGTGCTTTCATCACACGCTCTGGCGTCCTGACATCCGTGCATGCCTTCGCCACGGACCCCGAGCGCGGTGTCTTTCTGCTGGGTATTCTGGCGATCTTCATGTTGGGCGGTTTGACCCTCTTTGCGGCCCGGGCAGGGGCCATGCAGGCCAAAGGCGTGTTTGGCGTGGTCAGCCGCGAATCCGTTCTGGTGGTCAACAATATCCTTCTGGGGGTGTCGGCGTTCGTGGTCTTTGTGGGCACCATCTGGCCCCTGATCGCCGAACTCTTTTTTGACCGGAAGCTTTCTGTCGGGCCACCGTTTTTCGACCTGGCCTTTACCCCCTTCATGGTCGTGCTTGGCCTGATCCTGCCTGTTGGCGCAATGCTGCCCTGGAAACGGGCGAAACTCGGCCGGGTCCTGCGGAGCCTGCGCGTGCCCTTTTTGTTCGCCGTCGCGGTTGGCGTTCTCACATGGTCGCTTCAAACCGGTCGCTCGGCCTTGGGTCCGATGGGCCTCTTTCTGGCGGCATGGTTGCTGGCAGGATCAGCGGTTGATCTGTGGTCGCGGACGGGGCGCGGGCCCAACCGGTGGGGACGCCTTTGGCGGCTGCCGCGCGCGGATTGGGGCAAGGCTGTGGCCCATGGTGGATTGGGGGTCACAATGGCCGGTATTGCCGGGATGATGGCGTGGCAGCTCGAAGACATTCGCGTCGTGAAAGAGGGCGAAACCATCGAATTGGCCGGATATACGCTGACGCTGGATGGCGTGCGCGAGGTACAGGGCCCTAACTTCAACTCCACCACTGCCGACTTGACCCTGACGCAGGACGGGCGCGTAATCGGCACGATGCATCCGGAAAAACGTTTCTACCCCGTCGCGCGGATGCCGACCACCGAAGCGGCGCTCAACAATGGGTTTCTGCGCGATATCTACGTTGCGGTGGGTGATCGGCAGGTGGGCGGCGGATGGGCGATCCGCAGCTACTATAAACCGCTGGCCAACTGGATTTGGGGTGGCGCGATCCTGATGGCGTTGGGCGGCTTTTTGTCGTTGAGCGATCGTCGGTACCGCGTGGCGGCCGGCGCCCGCAAAGCACCCGCCGCAGGGGTGCCTGCGGAATGAAACGCATATTGCTCTGCCTGTGCCTGATCATGACACCTGCCTGGGGCGTGCAACCGGATGAAATCCTTGAAGATCCGGCGCTGGAGGCCCGTGCGCGAGAGCTGTCCAAAGGGCTGCGCTGCCTGGTCTGCCGCAATGAAAGCATCGACGAATCCCACGCGGAACTGGCCCGCGATTTGCGTCTGTTGGTCCGGGAACGGCTGATGGCGGGCGACACCGATGAGTCGGCGATCGCCTTCATCGTGGATCGCTACGGCGAATATGTCTTGCTGAAACCGCAAGCGGGTGGATCAAACCTCGTTTTGTGGTTGGCGGGGCCCGCAATGTTGTTGATGGGCGGGACAATGGCCGCGTTGTATTTGCGACGGCGATCCAGAGCCGCCCCTGTGGCAGAAGCGGGCCTGAGCGAGGCGGAAACCGCGCGCCTCAAGGAAATCATGAAGGACTGACGCACCGTTCCCTCTTTCGCAATCGTGCCGTATAGGGTTTGACTGAGCGCAGGCGAGACAAAAGGGGTGCTTTCCGTGAAAGATTATCAAACCATCACCTTGGACGTAACCGACGATATGGCCGTGCTGCGCCTGAACCGGGCCGACAAGATGAACGCGCTCAACACCCAGATGCGCGCCGAGATCACCGATGCCGCCACCTATGCCGGCAAAAACGCCCGCGTGCTGGTGATGACAGGTCAGGGCAAGGCGTTTTGCTCGGGTCAGGACCTGAGCGACAATGGTAACGCTGCCTCGCTTGATCTCGAGCGGGTGCTGCGTGACGAATATGTGCCAATGCTGCGGGCGATTTCCGATTGCCCGATCCCGACCATAAGTGCGGTCAACGGACCGGCGGCCGGGGCAGGGGCCAATCTGGCGCTGGCCGCGGATGTGGTGATTGCCTCGGACAAGGCGTATTTTCTACAAGCCTTTACCCGGATTGGTCTGATCCCGGACGCGGGCGGTACCTATTGGCTGCCCCGCCAGATGGGAGCGGCCAAGGCCATGGGGGCGGCGCTTTTTGCCGAGCCAATCAGCGCGCAGCAAGCGGATGACTGGGGCATGATCTGGGAAGCGGTGGCAGAGGCGGAATTTGAAGCCCGGTGGCGGGCGCGGGCCGAACATTTGGCCAAGGGGCCAACGCAGGCCTATGGCAATCTCAAACGCGCGGTGCGCGACAGTTGGGAAAACGGATTGGCATCGCAGCTCGATCTGGAGGCCAAACTGCAAGGCGATTGCGGCAAGACCCGTGATTTCAAGGAAGGTGTCGTGGCGTTCCTGGAAAAAAGACCAGCGGCGTATGAGGGCCGGTAAATGGCCGAGGCGCCGGAAACGGCGCTCTACGCCCTGGTGAAAGCCTATCTCGAAGGGCAGGGCTATACCGTCAAGGGTGAGATCGGTGCCGTGGATGTTGTGGCCATACGTGGCGATGAACCGCCTGTTCTGATTGAACTCAAGACCAATTTCACGCTGAGCCTCGTGCATCAGGGCATCGCGCGCCAATCGGTCAGCGATGCGGTCTATCTGGCGGTGCCGCACAAACCCGGCAAACGCGCCTATGCCAATATGCGCGACAACACGGCGCTGTGCCGGCGTCTGGGTCTTGGCCTGATGACGGTGCGGGCGCGCGACGGTTTCGTGGATGTTCTGGTGGATCCCGGGCTCTATAAACCGCGCAAATCCAAGGTCAAACTGGGCCGGTTGCTGCGCGAATTCCAACGCCGGGTGGGGGATCCGACCAAAGGCGGATCAACCCGCGTGGGCTTGGTCACGTCCTACCGGCAAGACGCCCTGCGCGTGGCCACTTTTTTGTCGGACGAAGGGGCCAGCAAAGGCGCCGTGGTGGCCAAGGCCACGGGTGTGGCCAACGCCACGCGGATCATGGCCGATGACCATTATGGATGGTTTGAGCGGGTCACCACCGGCATCTATGCGCTGACCCCCGTGGGGGCGGAAGGATTGGCGCAGTACGGCCGGGTTGAATGCGGGCCGAAATCGGAGCCTAGTTTGCCGTGACTGTTCCCGTCGGTTGCAACTGAAGCAATTGCCCGGAACTTGTGGAGCTTGTGATAAACGCCCTGCCGTCCGGATAAACCGTGATACCCGCCACGACATTATCTTGCGGAACGAAATTATGGGCGGTCACGCGCACGGTCTGGCCGCTTGGCAATGTGCAGGACGCGGGTGCGTTACGATCTCTTTGGGAAAAATTGATCTTGCCGGGAATGTTCGCGTTCTTGAGAACGCCCGCTGATGTGCTGACCTGACATGTTGATCCTGCTGGGAATTCGAAAAGAAGGCTGATCCTGGATTTCGCAATGTCAGGGGCCTCTACCGTCGGGTAGGAAGAAACACAGGCGGTAAGCGTCGTTAAGGCTGCAACACCGTATAGAAGTTTGAACATTTGGGACCTTGTCCGTTTCTATGGACGGGCCGTTGCCTCACAACGGACCGTCCTTCCTTAATTAACGGTTTTCGATATCGACGTAATCGCGTGCCGTTGGCCCTTTGTAGAGCTGGCGCGGCCGGCCGATTTTGAGCTGTGGGTCGGCAATCATTTCCTTCCACTGCGAAATCCAGCCCACTGTGCGCGATACCGCAAAGATCGGTGTGAACATCGAGGTGGGGAAGCCCATGGCCTCGAGGATAATGCCCGAGTAGAAATCCACATTGGGGAACAGCTTCTTCTCGGCGAAATACGGATCCTCCAGCGCCTGTTTTTCAAGCTCCTTCGCAACCTGCAGGATCGGGTTGTCCTCGATCCCCAAGAGCTCAAGCACCTCATCGGCGGATTGCTTCATCACCGTCGCGCGCGGATCAAAGTTTTTGTAGACGCGGTGGCCAAAGCCCATCAGGCGGAAATCGTCATCCTTGTCCTTGGCCCGGTCGATATATTCCGGAATGCGGTCTACGGTGCCAATCTCGCGCAGCATCTCAAGACAAGCCTGATTGGCGCCGCCATGGGCAGG
Source organism: Roseovarius sp. JB2-10 (assembly GCF_055693585.1). Taxonomy (NCBI): domain Bacteria; kingdom Pseudomonadati; phylum Pseudomonadota; class Alphaproteobacteria; order Rhodobacterales; family Roseobacteraceae; genus Roseovarius; species Roseovarius sp. JB2-10. The sequence goes on from NZ_CM146337.1 coordinate 2,656,006, forward strand.
GCCCCAGAGGCAGGCAATGCCCGCCGCGATACAGGCAAACGGGTTCGCCCCCGAACTGGATGCCAGCCGCACCGTCGAGGTCGAGGCGTTTTGTTCGTGATCCGCATGCAAGGTAAAAATCCGGTCCATCGCGCGGCTCAGGATCGGGTTAACTTCATAGTCTTCGGCTGGTACGGCAAAGCACATGCGCAGGAAGTTCGACGCGTAATCGACATCGTTGCGTGGATACACGAAGGGCTGACCGATCGTGTATTTATACGCCATCGCAGCGATGGTTGGCATTTTGGCGATCATGCGGATCGAAGCGACCTCACGCTGCCACGGGTCGTTGACATCGGTACTGTCGTGATAGAACGCGCTCAGCGCGCCCACAACGCCCACCATAATGGCCATCGGATGCGCGTCCCGGCGGAACCCGCGGAAGAGGAAGTGCATCTGTTCATGCAGCATCGTGTGATTGGTCACACGGCTCTCAAAATCCTCCAGCTGTGCGGCCGAAGGCAGATCGCCATATAGCAGGGTGTAGCATACTTCGAGATAGTGGGACTTTTCCGCCAGTTGGTTGATCGGATACCCGCGATGCAGCAATTCACCCTTGCCGCCATCAATGAACGTGATGGTACTGTCACAACTTGCGGTCGAGGTGAAACCGGGGTCATAGGTGAACACGCCCGCCTGACCATAAAGCTTGCGAATGTCGATGACGTCGGGCCCGGCTGTCGGGGAAAACACCGGCAATTCGTAGCTTTTCCCGTCAATTTCCAGCGTAGCAGTCTTGGTTTTGTCAGCCATTTTCTGTCCTCCGTCACATAGCCCGCGCCAGATGCGCCGAGGGGCTTTTATCCTGTTGGCACTGAGGACAGGTTAACCGGCCTCATGTGCAGCATCGTCGAGTCGGGCAAGCGATTCTTCCTGCCCAAGCACCAACATCATATCGAATACACTTGGTGTCGCACTGCGCCCCGCCAGAGCGGCCCGCAACGGGCCGGCCAACGTGCCAAATTTCATGTTATGGTCTTCCGCAAACCGATTGGCGACTGCTTCAATGTCTTCGCGTGTCCACCTAGCATTTCGCAACTGCGGCGTCAATTCATACAGTATACCACGGGATACATCATCAAGATTCTTCGCGGCCTTTTCATCTGGCCGGATGGGCCGATCAGCAAAGATAAACTCAGCCTTATCAATGAGTTCCGGGTATGATTTCGCGCGCTCTTTGAGGCAATACATGGCCTCTTCAAGCTGCTTCACCTTTGTGTCACTTAGCGATGGTTTTCCGGTAACCTCCATAAAGGCCAACAGGTTATGCAGCAGCGCAGCATCATCTGAGGCGGCAATATGCTGACGGCTCAGGTTATCGAGCTTTTTAAAGTCGAACCGCGCCGGAGATTTCCCGACGCCGCCCAGATTGAACCAATCGCGGGCCTGCTCATCGGTGAAAAACTCGTCATCGCCGTGGCTCCAGCCCAGTCGCGTCAGATAATTGCGCATCCCCGCCGCCGGATAGCCCATATCGCGGTATTCCTCGACGCCGAGCGCACCGTGCCGCTTGCTGAGTTTCTTGCCATCGGGGCCGTGGATCAGGGGGATATGCGCCCAGACTGGCACATCCCAACCCATGGCCGTGTAAATGCCCATCTGACGGGCGGCATTGTTGAGGTGATCGTCGCCGCGGATCACGTGCGTGACGCCCATATCATGGTCATCCACAACAACCGCCAGCATATAGACCGGTGTGCCATCGCTGCGCAGCAGGATCATGTCATCAAGCTGATCGTTACGGATCGTCACATCACCTTGCACCTGATCATGGATCACGGTGGCTCCATCATTGGCCGTGCGCAGGCGGATGACATAGGGCGCATCGGGATGGGTGGCCGGATCAGCATCCCGCCACGGGCTTTGAAAAAGGGTCGAGCGTTTTTCGGCCTGTGCAGCCTCGCGAAACGCGGCGATCTCTTCCTGGGTCGAGAAACATTTATAGGCCTTGCCCGCCTCCAGAAGCTCATGGGCCACGGCCGCGTGGCGTGGCGCGTTGTCGAACTGGCTGACCGCGTCACCGTCCCAGTCGAGCCCTAACCACGTCATCCCGTCCAAAATGGCCTGACTGGCCGCGTCTGTTGAGCGGGCGCGGTCCGTGTCTTCGATCCGCAGTTTGAATTCACCGCCATGATGGCGCGCAAAAAGCCAGTTAAAGAGCGCCGTGCGCGCGCCGCCAATGTGCAAATAGCCCGTGGGCGAGGGGGCAAATCGGGTCACGACATGCTGGGACATGGGGCAAATTAACCTTTCGGTAACCGGGATGGAGATAGCGTTAACGCCTGTCTATCCACCCGTCAGAGGGGTGACAAGTCTTGGCGGTCCAGCAGCTCTTGCAATCCATGTGGCTCTCGCAACGGGGACATTTGTTCCCGTGGGTGCCGGTATGTCTTGCGGTGGGGATCGTGGGCTATTTCACGCTCAAGATCGAACCGCAAAACACGCATTATTTGTTGATCGGAACCATCTCCGCCAGCCTCATCCTCTTGACCCGGTGGACCGGTATCATCGCGACACCGATCCTGTGGGCCATCGCCTTGGTGGGGGTCGGCTTTTGCCTTGCGGGGGTGCGCGCCCACCAGATGGACGCGCCGGTGATGAGTTGGCGTTATTACGGTCCCGTCGAAGGGCGGATCATCGGCATAGACCGCTCCGGCAGTGATGCGGTGCGCCTGACGCTGGATCAGGTTGTGCTGCGAGACACGCCGCCTGAACGCACGCCGGAGCGTGTGCGCATCTCGCTGCACGGGCAACAGGGGTTCATTGATCCGGTACCGGGCCTGCGGGTCATCGGCACCGCGCATATTTCCCCACCCGGTGGGCCGGTAGAACCCGGCGGTTTTGATTTCCAGCGTCATTCCTGGTTCTTGAAACTGGGCGGGGTGGGATACACACGCACGCCCCTCTTGGCGATTGAACCGCCGGGGGACGGGTTGCTTCTGTTCAAAACGCGAATGGCGCTTTCGAGCCGGGTGCAGGCCGCTTTGCCGGGCGAAGTCGGTGCCTTTGCCGCCGCGATCATGACCGGGGATCGCGCGGGCATGGGGCAGGACACGTTGAAGGCGCTGCGGGTGTCGAACCTGGCGCATCTGTTGGCCATATCGGGTTTGCATATGGGGCTTTTGGCCGGGTTTGTTTTTGCCGTGTTTCGGCTCGGTTTTGCGGCCATTCCGGCCATTGGCCTGCGTTTGCCAACCAAGAAAATGTCGGTGGTCATGGCGATGATCGTGGCGGCGGGATATCTTGCATTGTCGGGCGGCAACGTCGCGACGGAGCGTGCCTTCATCATGGTGGCCGTGGCCTTGACAGCGGTGCTTTTTGATCGGCGCGTGCTGAGCCTGCGTGCCGTGGCCGTGGCGGCCATCATCGTCCTTTTTTTGCGGCCCGAGGCGCTTCTGGGTCCGGGGTTTCAGATGTCTTTTGCCGCGACGACTGCACTTGTTGCGGTCTTTGGCTTCATCCGGGACCACAAGATCCGCTTCAAACACCCTTGGCTGCAAGGCGCATCTTCTGTCGTGATTTCATCGCTGGTGGCGGGGCTGGCCACGGCCCCCGTGGCCGCCGCCCATTTCAACCAGATCGCCCATTACGGCCTGATCGCCAATCTGGTAAGCGTGCCCTTGATGGGGGTTTTGGTCATGCCCGCAGCGGTGTTGGCCGCCTGCCTGATCCCGTTTGGCCTGGATGCCATCGCCCTCTGGATCATGGGTCTGGGGCTGCGCTGGATATTGGGCGTGGCCCATTGGATTTCCGGCATCGAGGGCGCGCGGGGTACGGTGGTCAGCCCTGATCCTTATGTCCTGCCGGTCATGGCCCTCGGTGCGCTTCTGATCGTGCTGTGGCAGGGACGGGCGCGAATGCTGGGTGCGGTACCCATGGTCGTGGCGTTCTTCCTCTGGTCCCAGACGACGCGACCCGACGTGTTGATCGCTGACACCGGCGCCTTGGTGGGCGTGATGACGGCCGAGGGCAGGGCACTCAGCAAGCCCAAGGGCGGCGGGTTTATCGCCACGAACTGGCTGGAAAATGACGGCGACGCCGCTGAACAGGAGGGGGCCGCCAATCGCTGGCATGCGGAACTGGCCAGTTCCTTCAACATCACGGCAATTTCTGGAAAGCGCGCGGCGCAGGCGCTGACCGAATGCGCCGCAGATGAATGGGTGGTGATGAATGTCAGCCCGCCGCACAATTTGCCCTGCACCGTGATCCACCCCAAAACACTGATGAAATCGGGCGCCCTGGCGCTTTACCGAACAGATCAGGGGATCAAAACGATAACCGCGCGCCAAATTACGGGCGCGCGGCTTTGGAATTCCAGATAGAGCTGGCTCAGTAAGTGCGGATCAATCCAACCAGACGCCCCTGGACCTTGACCTTGTCTTCGGGGAAAACACGCGTCTCATAGGCGGGGTTTGCCGCTTCAAGTGCGATGGCATTGCCCTTGCGGAAAAACCGTTTGAGCGTGGCTTCCTGATCCTCGACCAGCGCAACAACGATATCGCCGTTATCGGCCACGCTGCTTTCACGGATCACAACCACATCGCCATTGTTGATCCCGGCGTCGATCATCGAATCACCTTTGACTTCAAGGGCATAGTGATCACCTGAGCCGCTGATCATCCCGCCCGGGACGGCCACATTGTGCGAGGCATGCGCAATGGCTTCAATCGGCACACCGGCGGCAATCTGACCCATCACGGGCAATTCGACCGCGGCCGCCTGAACCGGTTGCGCATTGGCAGGCTTGCTGACATCCGGCTTGTCGCCATCAATCACGCGGGGGGAAAACCCATGCGTGGCCTCACCGCCCAGACTTTCAGGCAGTTTGACAATCTCCAGCGCCCGCGCCCTATGCGCCAAACGGCGGATAAAGCCGCGCTCTTCCAGCGCGGTGATCAACCGGTGGATGCCCGATTTGGAGCGCAAATCCAGCGCTTCCTTCATTTCATCAAAACTCGGGGGAACACCATCGCGTTGCACACGTTTATGGATAAACTCCAACAAATCCAACTGCTTCTTGGTCAGCATTTGACATGTCCTTTGGTCACTGCGTTTTGTTTTGTTCTACGCATGTTCTCGTTTTGTGTCAACTGTGCTGGTATTTGTCGCTAAATCGGGATGTACTCAACCGTATCGCCCACGGCGCGCGCATCATCGGCAACAGGCCGGATCAAAAGCGCATTGGCATCGGCCAGAACAGTCAGCAAGGCGCTGTCCTGCCGGGTTTCGGCCCGGATCTGGTCACCGTCGACAAAAGCGCGCATGTAATGTTCCCGCGGGCCGTTTTCCGGCAGCGGTGCGGCCAGCACAGCGCGGCGGCGGGGCAACGGTGCCGCCCCCAGACCCAGCATCGCGCGAATGACCGGCACCACAAAAACATGGCCGCACACCATGGCGGATACCGGGTTGCCGGGCAGGCCAATCATCATCGCGTCGCCTTGATCACCAGCCATCTTCCCGGCCATCAGCGGTTTGCCGGGGCGCATTGCAATCTTGTAGAACGCGCGATCCATTCCCAGGGATGCGGCTACATCTCCGACCAGATCATGATCACCCACGGACGCGCCCCCGATGGTGATGATCAGATCAGCGTCTGCCGCAAGGGCAAAAGCGGTTTCCAGAAGCGGGCGGCTGTCCCCAGCAATGGGCAGGATGCGCGCCTGTGCCCCCGCCGCATCCAACATGGCTTTCAAGCCAAAGGTGTTTGACGCAATAATCTGGTCCGGGCCGGGGTTCTCACCCGGCATAACCAGCTCATCCCCGGTCGAAATCAACGCGACGGACGGGCGGCGCGTCACCTGCACCGCAGCAATATTCATCGAGGCCAAGAGCGCAATGTCGGACGGGCGCAGGACACGTGGTGCGGCCAACGCGTCACCTATGCGGAAATCAGCGCCCGCGGGGCGGATATTATCGCCGCCGCCCAGGCGGTCAGTCAGGGTAATCTGATCTCCATGCCGGTCAACATCTTCCTGAATGACCACGCGGGTGGCACCTTCTGGCACAGGCGCACCGGTGAATATCCGCACGGCATCGCCCGGGCCACATGTGCCATCAAACCCATGACCCGCTGCAGCCTCGCCGATGACGTTGAAGGTGGCCCCAACGGTGGCCGCGTCGCCGTGCACGGCATATCCATCCATGGCGGAGGCGGCAAAAGGCGGTTGATCGCGGGTTGCAATGGCGTCTTCTGCCAAAACCCGCCCCGAGGCCTCGGTGAGCGACACGCTTTCCGTTGGCAATGCACGGGCCAGCGCAAACAGATGCTCCTGCGCCTCTTCGACAGTGATCATGTCGCTTCGTACCGCCCTGATTTTCCACCATCTTTCAGAATGACACGGGTGGCGCCGATTTCCATGCCGCGGTCTACCGCCTTGCACATGTCATAAACGGTCAATGCGGCGACGCTGGCAGCGGTGAGCGCTTCCATCTCGACGCCGGTTTGACCGGTGGTTTTGACGGTGGCCTCGATCGCCACGCCGGGCAGGTCGGGATCAAGCATCATATCAACGGTGACCTTGGTGATCGGCAGCGGATGGCAAAGCGGGATAAGATCAGCGGTTTTCTTGGCGCCCATTATGCCCGCCAGCCGTGCCACCGACAAAACATCGCCCTTTTTGGCGCGACCTTCTGCAATGATATCAAAGGTTTCTCGCTGCATCTTGATGTGACTTGCCGCCACCGCGACACGGTCCGTCACCGCCTTGTCGGAGACATCAACCATATGGGCATCGCCCTTGCCGTCAAAATGCGTGAGGCCGGCCATTTACATCCCCCCGGGCGTCAAAGGCGCGCTGAGCAGATCACGGGTGGCTGCGGCCACGTCATCCGCGCGCATCAGCGTTTCACCGATGAGGAAGCTGCGCGCGCCATAGCGGGCCATATCGGCCAGATCTTCGCGCGTCGCCAAGCCGCTTTCGCAGACAATCATCCGGTCCACGGGCACAAGTTTCGACAGGTGGCGCGTGGTATCCAGCGTGGTTTCAAACGTATTCAGATCGCGGTTATTGATGCCGATCATGGGTGATTTCAGGGTCGCTGCGCGTTCCAGTTCGGGCTGGTTATGCACTTCGATCAGCACATCCATGCCCCAATGAACCGCCGCGTCTTCCAATTCAGCGGCCTGGCTGTCATCGACGCTGGCCATGATAATTAGGATGCAATCCGCGCCGAGGGCACGTGCTTCGGCAACCTGATAGGGATCATACATAAAGTCTTTGCGCAAGACCGGCAGATCGCACGCTGCCCGGGCGGCGGGCAGGAATTCTTTTGCGCCCTGAAAACTGGGCGTATCCGTCAGCACCGAAAGACAGGCCGCACCGCCGCTGGCATAGGCCTCGGCCAGTGTTGCAGGATCAAAGTCATCGCGGATCAAGCCTTTGGAAGGGCTGGCTTTTTTGATTTCGGCGATCAGGCCATAACCGGGCTGTGACGCCGTGCGCAGCGCATCCATGAACCCGCGCACAGGATCCGCCTCGCGGGCTGCGGCTTCCACCGCCTCCAGAGGGGTTTCCGCCTTCGCTGCGGCCACTTCATCCAGCTTGTAAGCCTTGATTTTTTCCAAAATGGTGGGCGTGCTCATGCGGCCTCCGATGTCAGGGTGGCAAGGGCGTTGATCTTGGCAAGCGCCGCCCCACTGTCGATGCTCTGGGCGGCCATTTCAACGCCCGATTTCAAATCCGGTGCCGCGTCGGCCACAACCAGCGCAGCCGCAGCGTTGAGCAATACTGCGTCTCGGTAAGCCCCTTGGGTGCCTTCAAGAAGCGCGCGGAACGCGACGCCGTTTTCTTCCGGTGTGCCGCCCAGAATATCGTCGAACGGATGCACAGGCAGGCCAAACTCTTCGGGATGCACTTCCAGATCCCGCACGCTGCCATCGATCTCAAGCGCGCTGACCCAGCTGACGCCGGTAATGGTCAATTCGTCCGTGCCATCGCTGCCATGCACCAGCCACGCGCGTTCCGACCCCAGCTGACCAAGCGTTTCGGCCATGGGGCGGATCATCTCGCGTGAAAAAGCGCCGGTCAGTTGGCGTTTGACACCCGCCGGATTGGTCAGAGGTCCAAGAATATTGAAGATCGTGCGGGTGCCAAGCTCCGCCCGGGTGGGCATCACATGCGCAATCGCCGGGTGGTGCATCGGCGCCATCATGAAGGCGATGCCAACCTCGGCCAGCGCGCGTTCAACGACGTCTGCGCCCACCATCACATTCACACCCATCTGGCCCAGAGCATCCGCAGCACCCGATTTGGAGCTGAGATTGCGGTTGCCGTGTTTCGCGACGGTCACGCCCGCACCTGCGACCACAAAGGCCGTCGCGGTTGAGATGTTCAATGTACCCTTGCCGTCACCGCCGGTACCGACGATATCAATCGCATCTGCGGGCGCATCAACGGCGTTGCATTTGGCGCGCATCACAGCCGCGGCGGCGGCATATTCATCCACCGTTTCCCCGCGCGTGCGCAGAGCCATCAACAAGCCACCGATCTGGCTCGGGGTTGCCTGACCTTCAAAGAGGGTATTGAAGGCCGATTCGGCCTCATCCCGGGTCAACGGGCGATCTGCCGCCGCCCCGATCAGCGGCTTGATGTCGTGGTTCATGCAGGCACCTTCACGGCTTTCGGTGTGAAGCCGGGCATTGTTTCGAGGAAGTTTTTCAACAGCGCATGCCCGTGTTGGGACGCAATCGATTCCGGATGAAACTGAACGCCGTGAATCGGCAATTCGCGGTGCCGCAGCCCCATGATGGTGCCGTCTTCCAGCTCGGCATTCACCTCCAGCACGTCCGGCAGGCTGTCACGGTCTACAACCAACGAATGGTAACGCGTTGCCTCAAAGGGCGAGGGCAATCCGGCGAAAACACCCGTACCCTTGTGATGCATATTGCCCATCTTGCCATGCACGATCTCGGAATGTCGCATGACGGTGCCGCCAAAGGCCTGCCCGATGGCCTGATGGCCCAAACAGACGCCCAGAAGCGGTGTTTTTGTCTCGGCTGCCGCCTCGACCAGCGCCAAGCAAATGCCCGCCTGATCCGGGTCACACGGGCCGGGGCTCAGCAGGATACCGTCGGGGTTCATGCCCATCGCTTCCTGCACGTTGAGCGCATCATTGCGGCGCACAACCACATCCGCCCCCAATTCGCCCACATAATGCACGAGATTATAGGTGAAACTGTCATAGTTATCGATCAAGAGCAGCATTTTGCCAGTCCTTACGTTTTAGGGGCTGGAGGCCCCATATAGGGTCGCGCTATACTTGTTCAGGGTTGCAGGGCAGCGTCAAGGGGCGCAAAGCTGGTAAAAAGGCAAATAGAGGGGCAAAGGCAGTGGCACGCGGAACTTTATCAGGCATGGTCGCCGGGGCGGTGGTCTCGGGGCTTGTTGTGGGCACGGCGTCGGTAATGACCGAGATACCGGGCGTTGGCGCGCCGGAAACAACATCCGTGGAGGTTCCCGCAGGCACCGAATTTGATCAGGCGCGCGATGATACGCAGGCTGATCTGCCAGAGGCCGCTGATACGCCGGATGCGGGGGATGTTGCCCGGATCGAGCCACCCGCAGCGGATGACCTGAGCACCGTAGAAACCGATGATGTGGCCGGTGTAGCCCAACCCGAAGCCGGCAGTGCCGAAGACACAATGGCGGCCCCCGAGGCGGATGAAAGCGCGGGCACCGTGGCGGTTGGCAGCGAAGCGCCAGCACAGCCCAGCCTGCAGGCCACCGCGCCAGAAGCCCCGAGCACGGAAGAAGAATTGTCGATCTCGACCGAACCGGCGCAACCGGTGCAGCCGGACATTACCGGAGAAGACAGCGCCTTCGCGGTGGAAAACCCGGAAGAGGGTGGGGCGTCGGACGAAGCGGCTGCGGATAGCGCTGGCGATAGCAATGGTGAGACTGTGGCGCAGACGGCAGAGGAAACCACCACTGCGGAAGAAGTTGTCGAAGAGGCCGAAGCCGAGACCACAACAGAGACATCAACAGACACGGCCACCGAAACGGCGGACACCTCCGATGAGGCCACCTCCGAAACCGAGGAGACCGCACCAGAGGTCGCAACTCTGGATGTGCAGGACGATATTGTGGCACCTCAGGCCCCGGCGGATGATACGTCCAACCTCGGCGCGCCGGAGATCGCACCATCAGACGCAAGAGATGACGCCGCAACAGAGACAGCACCCAAGGTGGCCGTCACCTCGACGCCAGAGACGGTTCCGGATGCGGATGCCGAAACACCTCCGCAGGAGCCCGTGGCCGAGGAAGATGCCCCCAAAGAGGATGTCGTGGCCCTTGCCGAGCCCGAAACCTCATCCAGCACGATCAATAACATCGCCAAGAATGTCACCACCGGGCGCTTGCCGTCAGTAACGGATGAGCCAGAGACAACCGCGGAAGAGGCGATTGCCGGGGATGGCGCCACGCCGGAGACGCCCACGCCGGATGCGTCAGACCTGCCGCCGCTGAAACGCTTCGCGGCGGCGTTTGAGAACCCGGATCAGAAACCGCTGATGTCGATTGTCCTGATCGATGATGGCAAGAGCCCGATTGGCCTCGATGCGCTCAAAAGCTTTCCATACCCGCTGAACTTTGCGATCGACACGGGCTGGGATGGCGCGGGCGATGCCATGAAGGATTACCGCGATGCGGGGTTTGAAGTGTTGGCCATGGTCAACCTGCCCGAAGGGGCGGCCGCCACGGACACGGAAGTGGCGATGCAGACCTATCTGGATCGGGTACCCCAGGCCGTTGCCGTGATGGAGGGCGAAGGCACCGGGTTACAATCCAGCCGCGCCGCCAGCGAGCAACTGGCCAAGATCTTGAGCGACACGGGCCATGGCGCGGTGATGTTCCCCAACGGACTCAATACGGCGCAAAAGCTGATCGCGCGCGAAGGTGTGCCATCGGCCAGCGTGTTCCGGGATTTTGACGCCAAAGGGCAAAACGCATCGGTCATTCGCCGGTTTCTGGATCAGGCCGCGTTTCGGGCCGGGCAGGAGGAAAATGGCGTGATCATGGTGGGCCGTCTGCGGGCAGAAACCATCAGCGCGCTGTTGCTCTGGGGCTTGCAGGACCGGGCCAGCCGCGTGGCTGTCGCACCTATTTCGGCCGTGCTGGCGCCTGTTGAGGCGGTTCAGGAAACATCCGACGAGGCGGCGGAATCGCAATAACCGCTCAGGCGTCGCGCCACGCCCCGGTTTCCAACCCGTCGAGCGACCAATCCCCCACGCGCCAGCGCACCAGACGCAGCGTGGGATGCCCCACATGGGCCGTCATGCGCCGCACCTGCCGATTGCGCCCTTCGAAAATGGTGATTTCCAGCCAGCAATCTGGCACGGATTTGCGGTACCGCACCGGCGGGGTGCGCGGCCAGAGGTCTGGCGGATCAATCCGCCGCACCTCGGCGGGTCGCGTGGGGCCGTCCTTGAGCGTCACGCCGTGGCGCAACGCATCCAGCGCGGCTTCATCCGGCAAGCCCTCGACCTGCACCAGATAGGTCTTGGTGGTCTTGTGGCGCGGGTTGGCGATGCGGGCCTGCAGTTTGCCGTCATCGGTCAGTACCAAGAGCCCTTCGCTGTCACGATCCAGTCGACCGGCGGCATAGACGCCCGGCACGTCAATATAGTCCGACAGGGTTTCACGTTTGCTGCCCTCAGTGCCCTTGTCAGTAAATTGCGACAACACGCCGAAGGGTTTGTTGAAGAGGATCATGCGGGCCACCCGGACCTCAGGAATTGCCTGATCCGGTAAAGCGCGCCGCGTCGGCAGCGGCCCGGCGGATGGCGTTCGATTTATGCACGGTTTCCATATATTCCGCCTCCGGGTCGCTGTCATAGACAACGCCGCCACCGGCCTGAATATAAAGCTTTTCGTCCTTGACCACGGCGGTGCGCAGCGCGATGCAGACATCCATGTCGCCGCCCGCGCTGAAATACCCCACGCCGCCGCCATAGACGCCGCGCTTTTCCGGCTCCAGCTCGTCGATGATCTCCATCGCGCGGACCTTTGGTGCGCCCGATACCGTACCTGCGGGCAAACCGGCCAGAAGGGCACTCAGCGCGTCCTGATCCTCGGCTAACTCGCCAACTACGTTCGAGACGATATGCATTACGTGGCTGTAGCGCTCGATGATAAACTCTTCAGTCGGGCGCACGGTACCGATTTTGCTGACGCGCCCTGCGTCATTGCGGCCCAGATCGAGTAGCATCAGATGCTCGGCCAGCTCTTTGCCGTCGGCCATCAGATCGGCCTCATGGGCGCGGTCTTCTTCGGGTGTGGCGCCACGGGGGCGGGTGCCCGCAATGGGCCGGATCGTGACCTCATCGCCGAAGACCCGCACGAGGATTTCGGGGCTGGCACCCACCACCTGAAAACCGCCGAAGTTGAAATAGAACATGAAGGGCGACGGGTTGGTCCGGCGCAGCGACCGATAGAGCGCGAAGGGCGGCTGGCGGAATGGTTGCGTCCAGCGCTGGCTCGGCACGACCTGAAAGATATCGCCCGCACGGATGTATTCCTTGGCCTTCTCTACCGCGTCTTTATACGCGTCCTTGGTGAAGTTCGACACCGGTGGCGCATCCTCATGCGCCTCACCCAGATCGCGGGCCTGCTGGGGCAGGGCGCGTTCCAGATCGCGCATCGCATCCATCACCCGTTCGGCGGCCTGGGCATAGGCGGCCCGCGCGTTCAGGCCGGAATTGGCCCAAGCGGGGGCGACGATGATCACCTCACCCTTGACGCCGTCCAATACCGCCACGACGGACGGGCGCAACATCACCGCATCGGGAAGGCCAAGCGGGTCAGGGTTCACATCCGGCAGATGCTCGACCAGCCGGATCATGTCATAGCCCAGATAGCCGAAAAGCCCGGCACTGGCCGCAGGCAGATCTTCCGGCAGGTCGATGGCACATTCCGCAATCAGCGCGCGCAGGTTATCCAGCGGTGCACCGTCTTGTGCCTCGAAACTGTCCGGATCGATCCGCGCCTGCCGGTTGATGCGGCTCGCCTCTGCGTGGCACTGCCAGATCACATCCGGTTTCATGCCGATGATCGAATAGCGCCCGCGCACCTCACCGCCCGTGACGGATTCGAGCATGAACGCATCACGCGCGGCCTCGGTCAGCTTGAGCATCAGCGAAACAGGCGTGTCCAGATCAGCCGCGAGCCGGGCATAGACCACCTGATTTTGCCCGGCGTCAAAGCCCTTGGCAAAAGCATCAAAACTGGGCGTCAATTCCACGATGCGCCGCTCCTACTGGAAATTGGTGTGAACGGCGTTCAGCGCTTGCTGATTGATCTCAACGCCGATCCGGCTGCGAATATCGCTGGCCAGCGCCTGATAAAGATCCTGTGACATGCTGTTGGCGGTCTGATCCTGAATGCTTTGGCGCAGAACGGCCAAATCCTCGTCCTGAGGGTCAGGCGCACGCACGTCATCCAGGCGCAGCACAAACACGCGGCCACCCCCCTGGATCAGTTCGACATCGCCCTTTTCCATGGCAAACAGGATTTCGGTGAACTCGATGGGCACATCATCCTGAATGCCGCGCCGGTTCAACCCGCTGGCCGATTGTGGGCTCATGCCAAGCTCTTCGAATGATGTCCCCGACGACAGTTCGGCGGCCTGTGCCTGCACCTGCGCATTCAATGCCTCTTCGACCTGCGACATGCGCCATGCCTCGGTTGCCGCTTCGCGGACCTCATCCAACGGCTGCACTCTGGGTGGCACAACTTCGTCAAGGCGCAGCGCGAAAATACCGTCATCTTCCAGCTGTTCCACTTCGGGGAAATCCGCATCGGTGACGGCGGCGGCGGCGGCGCGGAAGGCGATATAGGCAGCAACACCGTCGCTGACGCCCGGATGCCACTCAATCTGACCGACCTGCATATCCGTCTCGCGGCCGAGATCTTCGATGGTTGCGCCCCCGGCCAGAAGGTCATCCACGCTTTCGACCTGTGCGTCGATCACCCGTCGGCTGCGGTCTGCGGCCACGGCATCCCGCAGCATCGGCTGTGCATCCTCAAAGCTGGTTTCCTGGGCTTCCAACACGGCGTTGACCCGGAAAAGTGCCGGACCAATTGGTGTATCGATCGGGCCCACGATGTCCCCGGCGGCGGCGGCGAATACCGCCTCATCCGCGGCGCCCAACTCGCCCTGACGCACATCGCCCAGATCTACATCCGCAAGGTCCAGCCCCCGGCCTTCGACCACGGCTTCGAATGTGGTTTCGCCATTGGTGATCTGGGTCAGTGCCGTTGTCGCTGCAGTCTCATCTGCAAAGGCCAGCCGCTCTACCAGGCGTCGTTCGGGCAGGTTGAATTCGGCTGAGCGATCATCATAGGCCGCACGCAGATCTTCTTCTGCCACTTCGACCGTGTCGATAATCATCTCAGGGGTCAGCCATGCATAGGTAATGCGCTTGGTTTGTGGCGTGGTGAACAGTACCGGGTTGTCGCTGTGAAACGCCGCAAGTGCGTCATCGGTGGGCGCCGCGGGCGGCGTTTCCAGACTGCTTTCGTCCAGAACGGCCCAGGTGATGTCCCGCTCTTCCGCCAGATACTTCAGCAGCGTGTTGGTATAGGTATCGGACGTATTCACACCGGCCAAAACGGCCGCTTGCAGCAGGGAGCTGGCCTCCTGACCGCGAAAACTCTGTTCGAATTCGCCTTCCCGCATGCCCGCCTGTTGTAACGCATAGCTATAGGCCTCGCGGTCAAAGTTTCCGTCAAGACCGGTGAAGGCCGGGATTGCCCGGATACGCTCACCCAAGTTGTTATCACCAATGGAAATGCCGAGCCGCCGGGTTTCCTCGACCAGCGAACTGGTGGCCAGCAGCTGTGACAAAGCGGCCGCATCGGCACCTTCTGCCTGCGCCTGGGCAAACCGGACACGCTCGCCCCGTTCGGCTTCCAGCGCGCTGATTTCGGCCTGCAGGGCCTGTGCGTATTCGTTCACGGTAATGTCGGTTTCACCCACAGAGGCAACGCTGTGCACCATGCCAGTCAGGTTGGTGGCCCCGAACCCGCCCAGGCCAAGAATAAGCAGGCCCATCAGGATCCAGACCAGCGTTCTCGAAATACCGTTTTTACCTGCCATGGGACCCCCCTTGGCGGCGCTTCAGCGCACGCGTGTGATAACCATTGTTGGGCGTCTGTCTACGCGTTGCCCGCAGCCGGGGCAAGGGGCCAGTCCAGTGCGGTGAGGCGGTCAAAAAGCTGTCCGATCCCTGTGCGATCAACGTTGGCAAAGGCCACACGCATCTGGCGTGCGCCCGAGGCGTCACCCTCGGGGGTGAACATCGTGCCCGGCAACAGCAAAACACCGGCTTCGGATACCAGCCGTTTGGCCATTTCATCCGACGCCATGTCAAACGGGTGCTGCATATAGGCGAAATAAGCGCCGCATCCCAGCAATTGCCAACCCTGTGCGGTCAAGCGGGGCATGTTGTCTTCGATCGCGGCGCGCCGGTCGAGGATTTCGTCACGTTCACCCGCCAGCCATTGCGTCAGGTTCCGCATCCCCCACAGGGCCGCAATCTGTCCCAGCTGGTTGGGGCAGATGGTGACGGTATCGAGGAATTTTTCCGCCTCGGCCAGGCGGGCGGGGGCGGCGACCATGGCGCCCACGCGATGCCCGGTCAGCCGGAAGGCTTTGGAAAACGAATAAAGCTGCACAAGTGTCTGATCCCAATCCGGATCGGCAAAGAGATCATGCGGCGCACCCGAGCGGGCGTCAAAATCGCGGTAGGTTTCATCGACCAAAAGGGTAATGCCCCGGGATTTGGCCAGTTCATAGAACGCGCGCACCAGATCGGCGGGGTATTCCACGCCGCCTGGATTGTTGGGGGTCACCAGCGATATCGCCCGGGTTCGTGGTGTGATCAGTGCAGCGGCGCGGTCGGGATCGGGCAGCAGACCCGCGCCTGCGGGCAACGCAACAGACTGTACACCAACGATATCCAGCCACATTTTATGATTGAAATACCAAGGGGTTGGAAGGATTACTTCATCCCCTTCTGCGCAGAGGGTTGAGATGACCGCGCAAAAGGCCTGATTACAGCCGGAGGTGATGGCCACATTGCCCGCCGTGATCTCACCGCCATAGGCTGCGCACCATTGATCAGCCACTTCCTGACGCAGATCGGGCAACCCGAGAACAGGGCCATAAAGATGCGCCTCAGGCGTGTTGACGGCGGCCTCGGCGATCACCTGACGCAAGGCTTCGGGCGGTGGATCGACAGGTGCGGCCTGGCTCACATTGATCAGCGGACGGTCAGGCGGGAATGACACGCCCTCCAGCCAGCGGCGCGCCTCCATCACGGGCGGGAAAAACGTTGTGGCGGTGCGGGGCAGGGACATCAGACGCTCCTAGAGATTTCAGGTGCCGCGATAGGGCTCGACATATTGCAGGGCCATGTCCCACGGAAAGAAAATCCACGTGTCCTGACTGACCTCGGTGATAAAGCTATGAACCTGCTCGCGCCCCATGGGTTTGGCATAGACCGTGGCCACATGCGCCTTGGGCATCACCGCGCGCACCACTTCCAGCGTCCGCCCGGTGTCGACCAGATCATCCACCACCAACACACCTTCGCCATCTCCGATCAGATCCATATCCGGGGATTTGATGATCTTGGCTTCGCTCTGATCCTGATGGCTGTAGCTTTTGACGCTGATGGTATCGACCGTCCGAATGTCCAGCTCGCGCGCCACGATCATCGCGGGGGCCATACCGCCGCGGGTGATGGCCACAACGGCCTTCCACGCCCCATTGTCCGGCCCCTGGCCATCCAGCCGCCACGCCAGTGCGCGCGCGTCCCGGTGCAGCTGGTCCCAACTGACATGGAACCCTTTTTCATGGGGCAGTCGGTCATTCATCGTCAATGTCTCCGCTTACGGTGTCCGGTCCGCCAAAAGGCGCAGGCCAAGCCCGCCCAATACGGCGGCTGTGATCCTGTCAAACACGGGCTTGAGGCGCAAAAAACCATCCCGCGCCGGACGTGTCGACAGCGCCGTGGCAAAGATCGCATAGGCCAGCGCCTCAACCACAAACTGGTTCAGCACAACGATGGCCTTGCCCGCAAAGGCCATATCAGGTGGGAAAATCACCAGGAGCACGGCCGAGGCGAACAATACTGATTTCGGATTGGCCAGGTTGACCAACGCACCGGCCACAATCA
Organism: Roseovarius sp. JB2-10; assembly: GCF_055693585.1. Taxonomy (NCBI): domain Bacteria; kingdom Pseudomonadati; phylum Pseudomonadota; class Alphaproteobacteria; order Rhodobacterales; family Roseobacteraceae; genus Roseovarius; species Roseovarius sp. JB2-10. The sequence goes on from NZ_CM146337.1 coordinate 2,673,221, forward strand.
GGTTGCCGGACCTGACATCACCCTTGGTTTCAATCGGGTCGGCGGCATGGCGCCATGTCGTGATCGCCAGCCAGATCAGATAAGCCGCCCCGATGAGTTTCAGTGCCGTGTAGGCAAAAGGGAACATCTGGAAAATCAGGTTGAGGCCCAAAAGCGCCGCCGCCGTCCAGCCCGCGGCGACCAGCCCCAGGCCGATGCCAAAAAGAATGCCCGCCCGACGGCCCGACGCAAGGGTTGTGCGCACCGCCATCAACATCGCAGGGCCGGGGCTGATCAAAGCCGCAGCAAGGGCGATGTTAAACGCGATGAGGTGGGTGATCTCCATGATGTGTCAGCTTTTGTCGATATCGGGCGCGTCCACCGCCTTCATCCCGACAATATGATAGCCCGCGTCGACATGCAGGTTTTCGCCGGTGACGCCACTGCCCAGATCGCTGAGCAGATAGAGCGCTGAGTTGCCCACATCATCAATGGTCACATTGCGGCGCAGCGGCGAATTCAACTCGTTCCATTTCAGGATGTAGCGGAAGTCACCAATGCCGCTGGCGGCCAGCGTTTTGATCGGGCCGGCGGAAATGGCGTTGACGCGGATGCCGTCCTTGCCCAGATCCTCGGCCAGATATTTGACAGATGCCTCAAGAGCCGCCTTGGCCACGCCCATGACATTATAATGCGGCATCACCTGTTCCGCGCCGTAATACGTGAGGGTCAGCATCGCACCACCATCCGGCATAATCTTTTCGGCGCGCTGCGCCACCGCGGTGAAAGAATAGACCGACACATCCATCGTCATCAGGAAATTGTCGCGGCTGGTGTCCACATACCGCCCGCGCAATTCGTTCTTGTCGGAAAACCCGATGGCATGGACCAGAAAGTCCACCTTGCCCCATTTTTCCTGAATGGCGGCAAATGCCGCGTCGATCGAAGCGGGATCAGAAACATCACAATCAAAGAGGTTCGTTACACCCAGTTGCTCGGCCAGCGGCTCCACCCGTTTTTTGAACGCATCGCCCATATAGGTGAAGGCCAGTTCGGCGCCCGCATCTGCGCAGGCCTTGGCGATGCCCCATGCGATGGATTTATCGTTCGCGAGGCCCATAATGACCCCACGTTTGCCCGCCATCAGATTATTTGACATTCTGTGCCCTCGGCCCATTTTTTTGTTATACTATGTGTTTAGGCCATTGCTGATGGGGCATCAAGGGCATGGCGTACCGCCGCTTACGCCCTCTGATTGAAACAATTGCAACCTTGAAATGTGGCGTCGCGCAGTCTAGGCGCGAGAGAGAAGCTTGTAGCGAGTGAAGAGATGACGGAACGCGACGGAATTTTTGCGGGGACATCCCCATTCGACATTGTTCAGCGATGGATGACCGAAGCCGAATCCACGGAACCTAACGATCCCAATGCCATTGCCTTGTCGACGGTTGATGCCGACGGCATGCCCAATGCGCGCATGGTTCTGTTGAAGGATGTCGAAGACGATGCGTTTGTATTCTATACCAATTACGGCAGTGCGAAGGGGCGCGAAGTATCCGCCTCAGGCAAGGCTGCGTTTGTGATGCATTGGAAATCACTGCGCCGTCAGATCCGCGTGCGGGGACATGTCGAGAAGGAAGATGGCGAGAAGGCAGATGCCTATTATTCCTCCCGCTCTCTGCAGAGCCGGTTGGGGGCTTGGGCATCGGACCAGTCCCAGGAGCTCAAGTCCCGCGCGGCGTTGATGGCCAAGGTTGCAAAGGTCACCGCGAAAATGGGCGCAAATCCGCCGCGCCCATCCTTTTGGGGAGGTTTTAGAATCCGCCCGGTTGAGATTGAGTTCTGGGCGGATGGGGCATTCAGATTGCATGATCGTATTGTTTGGCGGCGCGATGAAGTGGAAAGCGCGTGGCAAATAACACGCCTAAATCCGTGACGTTCGCGTCACGTAAAATGCAAACGTTTGAATGTAAAAGAGAAATTTTGGGCTTGCAAGAGATCATCGAGTGGCGCAAAAGTTGTTAAGGTCTTGGGGACGAAGACTGTTGGGTAGGACAAAGTGACAAAAGAGACAGAAGGTACCCGCAGAGTAAAAGGACAGGTCAAGTGGTTCGATCCCGTTAAGGGGTTTGGTTTCGTCGTTTCTGACGAAGGTGGGCCGGACATTCTTTTACATGCAAATGTGCTGCGTAATTTCGGCCAGAGTTCGGTCGCGGATCGCGCTGGCATTGTCATTGATGTGCAAGATACAGATCGCGGCGTTCAGGCCGTGGAAGTGCACCAGATCGACCCGCCTGAGGATGCGATCGCCTCGACGCTTCTGGATTTGGACGATGTCGATCCCGAGGTGATCAGTGCCGCCAAATTAGAGGCCGCGCGGGTCAAGTGGTTCGATAAGGGTAAAGGGTTTGGATTTGCCAATACCTTTGGCCGCGATGAAGACGTTTTTGTTCACATTGAAGTGTTGCGCCGGTCAGGCTTGGCCGATTTACAGCCCGGTGAAGCCGTGGCAATCCGTGTTATCGAAGGAAAGCGCGGACGGATGGCAACAGAGGTATGTGGATGGGAAACGGCCGTAAAGGACGCCGACTAGGGTTTGTTCTGACATGTTTGCTGGCCGGGACGGGTGTTGCGGCCAGTGAATGTCGTGACGACCAGGTGTTGTTGCGCGGCGATTGGGGCACCGCCCGCTTTACCGTTGAAATTGCCGATGACGAGCAGGAGCGCAACCGCGGTCTGATGCATCGCGAAAGCATGCCCAAAAGTGCGGGCATGCTTTTTGTCTATCCCAAACCCGGCGTCGTTGGGTTCTGGATGCGAAACACGCTGATCCCGCTGGACATGATCTTTGTCGATGAGACCGGCACCGTGCAGCATGTCCACCATAATGCCATACCACATGACGAAACCCCCATTCAGGGCGGTGACGGGATATTGGCGGTTCTGGAAATCAATGGTGGGATGGCGCAGGTTTTTGGCATAGATAAGGGCGCGCAGTTGCAGCACCCGGCCTTTGATCCGGCAACCGCCGCGTGGCCATGTTGAAGATGATATTTGCCAAGCATTGCTTTTGGGCTTTTCAAACGAAGTAATCGCATTTAGATAGGCCATCGGTCCGGGGCGTAGCGCAGTCTGGTAGCGCACCTGTTTTGGGTACAGGGGGTCGCAAGTTCGAATCTTGCCGTCCCGACCATTCACTAAATCTCAGCGAAGTGATTCTGGCCAAATCCCGGCCAGACAGGCATGCGAGTGTAACATTCTTGCAAAGCTGCACGGCTGTTTGTCAAAAAATTTCACGATGGGTAATTCTGGCTGTATCCGCCGGACGTGTTAACGCGGTGGTTGAAGGGTATGTGGCGTTTTTCTTGAGATGCACCGCCTAAACCAGCCGAATAAATAGGGTTTCCGTGTTCTCAGATTTCACGCCCCGTGGGTTAAGAAATATGAAGATTGGCCGGAATGAATCACGTGGATGTGATGGCCCATCCCCAGCGCCATACGTCAACGGTTTTTTCCAACTTTTTTTAGAAATTTGTGTTGACCAACTATGGCGCGATACGTCAGGTTGTGTGGACCGGCTAATAAGCCACAAGATATAGTGGCGACGGCCAGGCAGGGACAACCAACCCAGACATACCCAGATCATGTGATCGGGGCGTGACATCTGCGCTCATCAGTCGAGCCGCAGGGGGATCGATCTTCTGCCGGAGGGAAAGGGCAGTCGGCCTACGATGTGGGGCCGACATATAAAACGCAATGCTGGAATATGGGGCAGCACATGAAAATCGAACGTAAATTTACCACCGCCGGGCAGGACGCATACGCCGCATTGGACTTCAAACTGGTCAGCTCGGAGATCCGTAATCCCGATGGCACCGTTGTGTTCAAGCTGGACGATGTCGAAGTGCCCACCGGCTGGAGCCAGGTGGCCAGCGATGTGATCGCGCAGAAGTATTTCCGTAAGGCGGGCGTGCCGGCAAAGCTCAAGAAGGTAAAAGAAAAAGACGTTCCCGAATTCCTGTGGCGGTCGGTGCCAGATGGCGACGACGTGGAAAAGGGTGGCGAAACCAGCGCCAAGCAGGTGTTTGACCGATTGGCTGGCGCCTGGGCCTATTGGGGTTGGAAAGGTGGCTATTTCACCACCGAAGCCGACGCCCGTGCCTATTTTGACGAAATGCGTGTGATGCTGGCCAAGCAGATGGCCGCGCCGAACAGCCCCCAATGGTTCAATACTGGCCTGCACTGGGCGTACGGCATCGATGGCCCAAGCCAGGGCCATTTCTACGTGGACTACAAGACCAAGGAACTGACCAAGTCGAGCAGTGCTTACGAGCACCCGCAGCCGCATGCCTGTTTCATCCAGTCGGTCGCCGATGACCTTGTAGGTGAAGGCGGGATCATGGATCTGTGGGTGCGCGAGGCGCGTCTATTCAAATACGGGTCCGGGACGGGCACGAACTTCTCCTCCCTGCGTGCCGCCGATGAGCCGCTGTCAGGCGGGGGCAAGTCCTCCGGCCTGATGGGCTTCCTCAAGATCGGTGACCGGGCTGCGGGCGCCATCAAGTCGGGTGGTACAACCCGTCGCGCCGCCAAGATGGTGATCTGTGATGCGGACCATCCGGACATCCAGGAATTCATCAACTGGAAGGTCAAGGAAGAGCAGAAAGTGGCGAGCATCGTCGCAGGCTCCAAAATGCACGAAGCCAAACTGAATGACATCTTTGGCGCGATCCGCGCATGGGATGGCAGCAGCGAAGATGCCGTAGATCCGAAGAAGAACGATCAGCTGAAGGACGCCATTCGCGGGGCAAAGAAATCAGCAATCCCCGAGACTTACGTGAAGCGCGTGCTGGATTATGCCAAGCAAGGCTATGACAGCATCGAGTTTCCGACATATGACACCGACTGGGACAGTGAAGCATATGCATCGGTCTCGGGGCAAAATTCCAACAACTCGATTCGCGTCACCGATGCCTTCCTGAAGGCCGTTGAAAATGACGATGATTGGGCGCTTCTGAACCGCACAGATGGCAGCGTCGCCAAGACCATCAAAGCCCGCGACCTGTGGGAAGATGTGGGCCACGCCGCCTGGGCCTGTGCCGATCCGGGCATCCAGTATCACGATACGGTCAATGCCTGGCATACTTGCCCGGAAGACGGTGAAATTCGCGGCTCAAACCCTTGTTCTGAATACATGTTCCTCGATGACACGGCGTGTAACCTGGCCTCGATGAACCTGCTGACCTTCTACAAGAACGGCCAGTTCGATGCAGAGGCCTACGTGCATGCCACGCGCCTCTGGACCGTAACGCTGGAAGTCAGCGTGATGATGGCGCAATTCCCCAGCAAAGAGATCGCGCAACTCAGCTATGAGTTCCGCACCTTGGGTCTGGGCTATGCCAATATCGGCGGTCTGCTGATGAATATGGGCCTGGGCTATGACAGTGATGAGGGCCGTGCACTTTGCGGGGCGCTGACCGCTGTCATGACCGGCGTGTCTTACGCGACATCTGCGGAAATGGCTGGAGAACTGGGCCCGTTTGACGGCTACAAACGCAACAAGGACCACATGCTGCGGGTCATCCGGAACCACCGGAACGCGGCCTACGGCGCGACCGAAGGCTATGACAAACTGGCCGTGAAGCCGGTACCACTGGACTTGGCCAATTGCCCCGATAGCCGCTTGGCCGATCTGGCGATGGCCAGTTGGGATGAGGCGCTGAAGCTGGGTGAAAAACACGGATACCGCAATGCGCAATCCACCGTGATCGCGCCCACCGGCACCATCGGTCTGGTGATGGATTGCGACACCACGGGGATCGAGCCGGACTTTGCGTTGGTGAAGTTCAAAAAGCTTGCCGGTGGTGGTTACTTTAAGATCATCAACCAATCGGTTCCGGCCGCGCTTGATAAACTGGGCTATGGCTCGGCGCAGATCGAAGAGATCGTTAGTTATGCGGTGGGTCACGGCACCATCGGCAACGCGCCGGGCGTCAACCACACCTCGCTGATTGGCCATGGGTTCGGCTCGAATGAGCTGGAAAAGGTTGATGCGGCTCTGGGCAGCGCTTTTGATATCCGCTTTGTCTTCAACCAGTGGACCCTGGGCGAAGAGTTCTGCACCAACGTGTTGGGCATCCCGGCAGAAAAGCTGAACGATCCGACCTTCGATTTGCTGGCCAGCCTCGGGTATTCCAAGGCCGATATCGACGCCGCAAACGATCATGTCTGCGGGACGATGACGCTGGAAGGTGCGCCGCATCTGCGCGAAGAGCACTACCACATCTTCGATTGCGCCAATCCTTGCGGCAAGAAGGGCAAGCGGTATCTGGGTGTCGACAGCCACATCACCATGATGGCCGCGGCGCAATCGTTCATCTCGGGGGCGATCTCCAAGACGATCAACATGCCCAACGATGCCACGATCGAAGACTGCCAAAAGGCCTATGAACTGTCGTGGAGCCTTGGTGTGAAGGCCAATGCGCTTTACCGTGATGGCTCGAAACTGAGCCAGCCGTTGGCCGCAGCACTGGTCGAAGACGATGATGACGCTGCTGACGTGCTTGAAAGTGGCACGCCGCAGGAAAAGGCCGCGGTATTGGCCGAAAAGATCGTCGAGAAGGTGATCGTCAAGGAAATCGTCAAATCGCACCGCGAAAAGATGCCGGAGCGTCGCAAGGGCTATACCCAGAAGGCGGTTGTCGGTGGCCACAAGGTTTACCTGCGGACCGGCGAATACGAAGACGGCGCCTTGGGCGAGATCTTCATCGACATGCACAAGGAAGGTGCCGGGTTCCGGGCGATGATGAACAACTTCGCCATCGCCGTGTCGGTTGGCCTGCAATACGGCGTGCCGCTGGAGGAGTTCGTCGATGCCTTCACCTTCACCAAGTTTGAGCCTGCGGGCATGGTGCAAGGCAATGACAGCATCAAGAACGCCACCTCGATCCTCGATTATATCTTCCGCGAACTGGCGGTCAGCTATCTGGACCGGACCGATCTGGCCCATGTGAAACCCGAAGGCGCGAGCTTTGATGATCTGGGCCGTGGCGAGGAAGAAGGCGTCAGCAATATCTCGGAAATGTCCGAAGATGGTGCCAGCAAGTCCTTGGAAGTGCTGAAACAAATCAGCTCAACCGGATATCTGCGCAAGCGTCTGCCACAAGAGCTTGTGGTGCTTCAGGGCGGTCAGGCGATTGGCGCCACGGCACTGAGCACAGCATTGGACCCGGTGGCAACGCTGGAGACACTGGTGCCGGAAACCGCAGCCACAACAGCCACGACCACGGCAAGCGTCACCACGACGGCACCCGCGGCCCCGACGCAGATGGATGCGCGGACCAAGGCCAAGATGCAGGGCTACGAGGGTGATCCTTGCGGCGATTGCGGTAACTACACGCTGGTGCGCAACGGCACCTGCATGAAATGCAACACCTGCGGCGCGACAAGCGGGTGTAGCTAAGGAACTCGCGTCCTCCTGGGGCGCGTAGGGGTCTCGGTTCTTTCCTGAGGCCGGACCCCGACGAAATAGGGTGGAGGCGGCTTACAGGCTCCGGACCACCTTACACGGGGCGGGTGCGCTCGCCCCTGACGACACTCAGGCCGCAGGCAGAAACCGGGCGGTATAAATAGTGAGCTTGAGTGGCGAAACTACCGGGGGGCTTAGGCCCCCCGTTTTTCTGTTGCGGGACCGGACCGGGTAAGAGAAAACCATCCTATGGCACAACCGATGATCAGTGTGTGTATTCCGGCCTATGACATGGGCGGCAAGGGGGCCGAGTTTCTGGCGGCATCCTTTCAGCATCTGCGGGAACAGACCTTCCGTGATTTCGAAATTGTGGTGTCTGATCAATCGGATACAGACGGTGTTGCTGAAATCTGTGCCTCCTACAGTGTCGAAATGCCAATTCGCCACACGGATTTCCGCGATGGCCCTCGGCAGGCGTCGGCCAACACCAACAATGCGATGCGCCATGCGTCAGGACGTATTCTGAAGATTTTGTTCCAGGATGATTTTCTGGCGGCACCCGAAGCCCTGGGGAAAATGGCGCAAGCGTTTGAGACAAGTGACAGCCGCTGGTTGCTCTGCGGGTCTGGCGTGAGCCGCGACGGTCAAACCATTGAAAACCCTATGGTTCCGCGTTTGGACGCGCAGCTGCGATTCGGGCGTAACACGGTCTCCAGCCCCTCTGTTCTGGCACTCCGTGCGGAGGTGGGTCTGCAGTTCGACGAAAGCCTGATCTGGCTGATGGATGTCGAATTCTACGACCGATGCGCGAGCGCCTTGGGGGCGCCGGCGATTGTGCCGGATATGCTGGTTGTCAACCGGTTGCACGATGGTCAGGTCAGCGCGATTGTCACCAAGGCCCGCCGCCGGGCCGAACTGCGCCACGTCTGGCGCAAAACCCGGGACCGGGCAGGGTGGCAGGATTTTCGGGCCCTTGCCTATCAATTCCTCAAGGCGCTGTAAGGCGTCGCTCAACCCCGACGCTTCCATTCTTCCCAGATAAACGGGTACGACCACGGACAATCGTGACTGCCCTGCAGGGCTGTGCGAATGTCTTCGCGATCTGCGATCTGGCTTTCTCCGGTCAGGTGAAATTGTGCCTGTAACCTTTTGATTTTTGGCATGATTCCCTCGCGCATCAGGCTTGGCAGCAGATCATATTCTGCGCCGCCAATATTGAGCTTCATCAGATCAATCTGCGGAAAATCAAAGGTCTCGAAGAACCGTTTGACCGACACGACGTCAACCGTGGCCTCAACCCCGCTGACCGACGCTTCGGGCAAGGGCAGTTTGCCCTCGGCCGAGCCGAGCGCATAGTCATAAGTCTTAACCCGGTCGTCCTCGCGGTACTTGTCGCGCAGTTCCGCCGCGCGGCGAGGGTGGGGCTCAAAGAGGTGGATGGTGCATTCGGGCTGTTGATCCAGCACGACATCGGCCCATTCACCGGCACCACCGCCCAAATCAAACACAACGCCGTCTTTGGGCACGTCCATATAATCATAAAGCAGCGTGTGGCCACGTTCCCCGCGCCAGAGGCGCAATGCGTCGTAATAGACATCTTTCCAGGGGTGTTCGCGCCGATCCCGCCAGTTTTTTAGAACATCCAACATTCAGTCCTTCGTCTACCTCCTACATCTCTAAGCAGAGCGGCGATATCGCGCAAGTCTGTGTCAAATAAGTTCGCTGGTTGGGGCATTTGCCGCCAATCCAATTCTGGCACGCAATCGGGCCCGGGCGCGGGCCAGCCGAGACATCACCGTGCCGGAGGGCACCCCTGTAAGCTTGGCCAATGCCAGCGGGCTGGTCTCGCCGGACGCGACCAATCGCATCAATCGGGCCTGCGGGGCGGGCAGATCGGCAATGGCGCGTTCCAGCTCATGAACCGCCATGGTCGCAAAGACATCCGGCGCAATGGGCTTGTCGGCCTCCTCAAGGGCAGCGCCGGGCAGCTGATTGCGCAATGACTGGCGGTATTGGTTGCGCAGGGCGGTCATGGCATAGGCGCGCAGATCGTCGATCTGGTGATCTTCCTGCAGACGAACCCAAAGCTTCAGCAACACTTCCTGACAAAGATCCTGTGCTTGATCTGGGTTGCCGGTCAGGTGTTTGGCAAGGCGTTTCAACTGCGGGATCAAATCGGTCAGGGCGTCGGGTGGATCGGCCGGGCAGGGCATGTCTGCGTCTCCTTCGGTCTCGAAGATGGGAACAGCGCGCGCCTTTTATCCTACCATTTCAAATGGGTATTTTCCGCCCCCTGCGCCTTTGGCGCGACTTTGGGCGGGCTTCTGCCACTTAGGCCTGTGGGCATCGGCGACGCATCGCGCAGGCGTAAATTAACGCCCGGACCGACGGACGGAATGCCGCTGCGACGCGTCTTGTCTTGCGAGGGCCGCGTTTCTGCGCCCTGCCACACAATTGTCCAAGGAGACATCACATGACGAAATTCATCGCAACCCTTATCGGCCTTGGAGCCTTGGCCACATCAGCGCTCGCCATGGGCGAGGGCGTGGTCGAAGTGGACGCCAACGGGGACGGTCTGATGACCGTGGATGAGGTTCAGGCCGTTTATCCCGACATCACGGCGGAAGTCTTTGCCGAGATCGACACCAACAATGACGGTGCATTGGACGATTCCGAAATGGTGGCCGGGCAAGAAAAGGGCCTGATCGCCCCCCCAAGTGACAGCTGAAACCTGTCGGCTGTCATGCTCTCCCGGGTCCATCGTTCCCCAACCAACGGACCCGGGGGATTTCTGCGACGCTGGCGCGCTATAAGGGACTCAGGCTGCTGAGCGCTGCACCATACCAAAGAGATCGCGTGGATCGTCCGGATCGGCCAGCAAATCCAGCTCGATGAACATCTCCGTTCCCTTGATCCGGTCGCGCACAAACCGCAGCGCGCTGAAATCCTCGATCGCAAAGCCGACGCTGTCAAAGAGCGTGATCTGATCCGCGCTGGTCCGGCCTTGGGCCGTCCCGTTGATCACTTCCCACATCTCGGTCACGGCAAAATCATCCACCATCTGTTGAATTTCACCTTCAACGCGGGTTTGCGGCGGGTATTCCACGAAAACGTCGGACCGCGTCAGGATATCCTTGTGGAGTTCGGTCTTGCCGGGGCAGTCACCGCCGATCGCGTTGATGTGTACACCGGCGCCAATCATGTTGTCGGTCAGGATCGTGGCATTCTGCTTGTCGGCGGTGCAGGTGGTGATGATCTGCGCGCCTTCCATGCTTTCTTCGGCGCTGCTGCAGGCAACGACGTTCAGGCCAAGCCCGGTGAGATTACGCGCCGCCTTTTCGGTTGCGGCCGGATCGATGTCATAGAGGCGCACAGTATCCACCCCACAAATCGCTTTCATCGCCAGGGATTGGAACTCCGATTGCGCGCCATTGCCGATCATCGCCATCGTGGTGGCCCCCTTGGGCGCCAGATACTTGGCAACCATGGCCGACGTGGCCGCCGTCCGCAGCGCTGTCAGCACGGTCATTTCGGTCAGAAGCACCGGGTAGCCGGTATCAACATCCGCGAGGAGACCAAAGGCCGTGACGGTTTGCAAACCTTCCTTGGTGTTCTTGGGGTGGCCGTTCACGTATTTGAAGCCATAGGCCTCCCCGTCTGACGTGGGCATCAGTTCGATCACGCCGACATCGGAATGGCTGGCCACGCGGGGGGTTTTATCAAAAAGCGCCCACCGCTTGAAATCATCTTCGATATACCCGGCAAGGCCCTGCAACATCGGTTCGATCCCGATGTGGTGCACCAGTTTCATCATGTGATCGACCGAAACAAAAGGCACCAGCGCCTTGTGGGAAGGGAAGAGGTTGTTCATGTCTGGGTGTCCTTCAGTTGGAGCGGCGGGCCAGATGCAGCCCCGCGATCATGCAGCGGGCAGAGCCGCCAGCGCTTTCAATGGTGGGCAGGTCCAGGGGGACCAGCCGCACGGATTTTTCGAGTGTGGTAACCTGTTCGGGTTTCAGCGCGGCCATGGCACGCGCCGAAAGGGCCAGGATCAGGCCATCGGGTGTTTCCAATTCGATCGCATTACCGGCAAATTCGGCAATCTGGTGGTGGCTCAGCGCCACGACCTCGCGGTGGGTTTCCTTCAAACGCTCGACAATCGTGGCCCGGCGTTCCGCATCGGGCACCATGTCCAGGCCCACCATTGCCACCTCCGTGCCAATCGCCATCAAAACGTTGGTGTGATAGACCGGTGTGCCGTCGGCATCGACCGCATCGAACACGATGGGCTCGTACCCGAAACGCGTGCAGAAGCGCTCGAGAAGAATGGGGTCGGCGCGGTGTGAGCGGGCCACGAATGCCAATCGGCCTATGTGGTCCAAAACCATCGCGCCGGTGCCTTCGAGCGACAGACCATCCGGCTCAAGCCCAGAATAATCGGTAACTTCTGCAACGCGGTAGTCGCGCTTGAGCATCTCGATCACATCCACGCGCCGTTCACGCCGTCTGTTTTCGGCAAACATCGGATAGATTGCCACGTGCCCCCCAGAGTGCGTCGAAAACCAGTTGTTGGGAAAAATCGAGATCCGGCGTGTCATCGGATGTGTCCTGAAACACGTGGACGACAACGCCTGCATCGCGCAATCGCGCGACAGCCGCGTCAAATTCGGCCTGCGCCCGGGCTGCCACATCATCAGCGCTCAGGTCCGGGACCGACTGAAACCGGTTGTCGCCTGCGGTTTCGGGGTTTGGATGAAACCGGTTCGGCCGGATCATCACCACGGAAGACGGGGCTTGAACGCTCATGTGAAGGCGTGCGTTGGCCGGTCAAAGACCCGACGTCCCAGGGCGGAGGCGGCCAGATCGACCATGACCTGTGCGGTGCGGCCGCGCTCATCCAGAAACGGGTTCAACTCGACCAGATCCAGCGACGTCATCAACCCGCTGTCGCAGATGATTTCCATCGCCAGATGGGCCTCGCGCATGGTGGCACCGCCGGGCACGGTTGTGCCGACAGCCGGGGCAAAACTGGGATCCAGAAAATCCACATCCAGCGAGACGTGCAGATCGCCCCCGGCATTCGACACCTGCTCCAGAAAGGTACTGAGGGGCCGGGCAATGCCGGTTTCATCAATCGAGCGCATGTCATGGTAGCGGATTTTGGTTGCCTGCAGTTTATCGCGCTCCGGCCCATCGACCGAACGCAGCCCCAGAAGGCAAATCTGATCCTGGGGCACCGGATGCTCAACCACCGGAAAGCCATCGAACCCCTCCAACCCGGCGAGGTAGCCCACTGGCGTGCCGTGCAGATTGCCCGACGCGGTGGATTGCGGCGTGTGATAATCGCTATGCGCATCCAGCCAGAGCACAAACTGCGGCCGCCCCACATGTGCGGCATGTGCCGCCACACCGGTGACCGAGCCCAATGAAAGGCTATGATCGCCGCCCATAAAAATGGGCAGGCCGTTTTTCATCGCGTCCTGTGCCGCCTGGCGCAGGGTCAGCGTCCAGCCGATGGTTTCGGCCGGTTTGATCAGGTGTTTGGGTGTTTCCTTGGGGGCGGTCACCTCGGCGGGGCGCAGGTTGCCCATATCGATAACGTTATGGCCCAGATTGGCCAGTGCCCGGGCAATACCGGCGACGCGGTAGGCATCGGGGCCCATCAGGCATCCTTGTCGTTCTTTGCCGCTGTCTACAGGGGCGCCAATCAATATGCAGGTCTTTGTGGTCATGTTTATCTCGCATCTTGTGATGGCGCGGATAATTCTTCCGATTTGGGTTGAATAAAACCCTTTATTTTGTACTTATCGGGACATGTTTTTACAAAAAGGACGCTAAAGGTTTCGAAATGGACGACATAGATCGCAAGCTCATCTCCGCGCTGCGCCACGATGCACGGGCCTCTTTATCCGATCTGGCCGCGATGCTTGGCGTGTCGCGCACCACGGTGCGGGGCCGGATGGAACGGTTGCGCAGATCAGGTGAAATCGTGGGCTTTAGCGTGGTGCTCAAAGGCGACGTGGCGCGCGACCCGGTGCGGGGGTTGATGATGCTGGGCATCGAGGGGCGCGGGACTGAACGCATTCTGCGCCAGCTCTCGGGCATGAGCACCGTGCGCGCGCTGCATACCACCAATGGACGGTGGGACGTGATTGTCGAAATCGGGACCGATACGCTGGAAGAACTCGATCGGCAACTGGCCCATATCCGCCGTCTGGACGGGATTGCACAGTCCGAAACCAGCCTGCTGTTGAACACGCGCAAATCCGCGGCCTAGTCGCAACCGCGTTGATTTTGAGCCGCGTTGCGCGATTTTCCCACTAGGAAACCGGGCTTCTGTTGCGCATTGTCAGGGCACATAACCAAGAGAGGACATGACGATGGGTTTGTGGAGTTTTATGAAGGATTCGGGTAAAAAACTGTTTGGTGGCGACGAAGAGCCAACAGCAGAAGCCCTTGAAAAAGAAGTGGCCGATCTGGGCCTGAGCACCGAAGGTTTGGACATTTCGGTGGAAGGCGACAAGGTGAAGGTGGCCGGGATGGGCATCAGCCAGGAAATCCGTGAAAAAGTCATGCTGGCGGTCGGCAATGTGGCCGGTGTGGCCGCCGTTGAGGATGATGCAGACAGTGAAGGCACCGTTTTTCATACGGTGGAGCGCGGCGACACGCTTTCGGCGATTGCCAAGAAAACACTGGGCAGCGCCAATCGCTACAATGAGATATTCGAGGCCAACCGCCCGATGCTGACGCATCCGGACAAGATCTACCCCGGTCAGGTGTTGCGCATCCCGCAAGACAGCGCTGCCTGAAAATCACGTATTCTATCGGAAAAGGCGCCCTTTGCAGGCGCCTTTTTTGTGTGGCATACGCGCTCGTTTTGGAACGTGGTGCCGCCGGGATTTGGGCCCTAGAATTGCCACTGCGTTGTACCCGCGGGCAAGGCGTTGTTGTCGTAAATATGTGGGCCCCATTGCGATATGATCTGGGCGCGTGAAACGAACCAGTCATGGGATGGCCGTTCTGCGGGCTCCGTACACATGGTCGTGGGCACAACCGTGACTTTTTCGGGTGGTACACCGACCGCGCCCAAAGCCTGATCTGAGATGACCAGCATATCCAGCTTGTTGCCCTCGTCATTGACGCGCCATCTGACCGGCTCCATCGAAAGGGCAAGAACAATATGCGTGTCGCTATTTCCCGACGTTTTGTACCAGAAAAGCTCTATTTCCGTCTCGCCCGCGGCGTTCTTTTGGCCAGCCCCGGCCGACGCCCTCACAATTTTTGTCCAAACCGCTGGCGGCTCCGCAATCGGTACGGTCGGTAAAACGCATGCGCTTGGGTCAAACACGTAATCCGCGACCGTTGAGACAAAGGTTTCGACCTCTTCCACGGTCACGGCGCCGTCCCCGTCGAGATCATGATACATCAAATCCGCGCCGCTTTCGCGATCGAGGTTGGCATAGTTCAGCGCATAGGATTCGGCAAAAGCTTCGTTCTCGGCGCGGCTGACAATGCCATCGCGATCCGTGTCCGCGTCTCTCAGGATCTGATTGTAACGGCCTTCTCTTGCAGGCTCCCACGCGATGGCCTGTTCAGCCTCTTCGGGCGTGATTGCACCGTCCTCATCGAGGTCAAACGCCGATGCGACCCTGAGCCTGTCGGAGATGCGCCACGCGATGCGTTCTTGGCGTTTGGTGGCAATATCCGCCGCGGAGAGTTCACCATCGCGGCCGCCAAAACGATTTATCTTGCCGATGACGGAGCTTTGATGTCCCTTCGGAGATCCAAGCAATCGGGCCAAGGTTCCTGTGGGCTCCACGCGGGAAATAAGGTCCGGCGCTTCTTGGGAATGGGCCGGAAGAGCGATGCAAAACGCAAGGGTGGAAATGGCTGTTCGTATCATTGCAAATCTCCTTAACCAGCCCTGAAATGGCAAAGATATTTGTCGTTTTTTGGGCGAAAAAGCTGAAAAAGACAGGAAAATGGTTGCGCGATCGGGCCTCAATGGCCCTTCATCACCAAACCATTGGGGTCAAACAGGGGGCCATTTGTGCAGGTGGCCGGAATACGCTCTCCGGCGATGTCGATTTCCACATGTGTGCCATCCGGAAGGGCGTTTTTGACATGCCCAAGTGCCACCGGTTTCCCCACACGGTACCCAAAGGCGCAGGAGGTTGTCTGACCGATAATGTGACCCTCCAGCATGATCGGTTCGTGCCCAAGGGGCGTTGCGGCCAGATCATCGAGGGTCAGCGAGATCACGCGTGACGCGGCACCCCGGGCGCGCCGTTCACAAAGCGCCTCATGCCCGATAAACCCGCCTGTCTTGCGCGTGGCAAAATCCAGCCCGGCTTCAACAGGGGACGTGTCGCCGTCAAGCTCATGCCCAAAGGCGCAAAATCCCTTTTCAATCCGCATCGATGTCTGCGCATAAAGACCGGCAGGCTGAGCGCCCGCATCCAGTAGGGTGGCGTAGATTGCGGGTGCCACTGTGGCCGCGCAGGTGATTTCCCAACCGGCTTCGCCCACATAAGACATCCGCGCGGCCCGCAGGGATTTCCCTGCCATATGCGCGGTTCCATGTTTGAAATAGCCCAGTTCATTCAATTCCGGCGCGCCCAGTTTCGCGACAATCCGCGCGGCGTCCGGACCCATCAGCCCAAGCGTTGCATAATGTTCAGTTCTGTCTTGCAGGCGCACCTCGAACCCATCGGCATGTCGGCGCAACCACGCCAGATCGCGTTTGATCGCACCCGTGCCCGTGAAAAGACGATAGTGATCCAATGCAATCCGCTGCGCGGTGATATCGCTCTCGAATGTGCCGCAATCATTGAGCATTGCCGAATAGATCACCGATCCGGGGGCGCGGTCCATGAAACCAGCGCAGGTTTTCAGCAAAAACGCTTCGGCGTCCGGCCCTGTCACGTCGATTTTGCCAAACGAGGATGCGTCGAAGACAGCAGCGCGCTGGTGCGCCGCCTGAACTTCCGCCGCTACGTTTTCGAACCAATCCGGCCGGTCGAAGCGCAGGCGCGGGGCGCGCGTTTTGCCAAAGTAGAGCGGCCGCTCCCAGCCGTAGAACTGGCCCACATGCGCACGTGCCGTGCGGTGCGCGGCATCCAGCGGCAGGGCGCGCAGATCACGCGCCGTTTTGAGCTCTTTGCCGGGGTAGGCGATATCGTAATGCGTGCCCAGAATTTCCGGGGCACGGGCCATCAGATGCGCCACATTGTTGAACACAGGTGCAAAGCGTTTGGCATCCGCTTCGGTCAGGTCATAGGCCGTGTGGCCATGCACAATGCAATGCGCCAGGTTCATGCCCGCGCCACCGCCCGAAGCCATGCCCACAGAATTCATCCCACACCCCAGAAAAAGCCCGCGGGTTTCAGCGGTTTCACCCAGCATGAACGTGCCGTCCGGTGTGAAGCTTTCCGGGCCGTTCAGCAGCATTTTCACCTCGGCCGTTTCAAGCGGTGGCAACCGGTGCAGCGCCAGGTTCATCATCGGCTCGAAATGGTCCCAGTCTTCCGGCAGCAGGCCAAACTCAAAATTCTCGTCAAGCACGCCCGGCGCAATGGGTTTGCCCATCGGCTCGAAGCAGCCGACCAACAGACCACCGCTGTCATCGCGGATATAGAGATGACTGTCATGATCGCTGAGCGTGGGCATGTTGCCAGTGATGCCGTCAATGGGTTTGGTCAGCAGATAGAAATGCTCGCAGGCCAGTGCCGGGATGTCCGCGCCGCCCAAAGCGCCCAGTTCGCGTGACCACAGACCGGCGCATAGGGCAATGGCATCGCACATCACCGTACCCGCGGTTGTCTCCACGCCCTTGATGCGGCCCCGCTCCGTCAGAATGCCGGTCACACTGGTTTGTTCAAAGATCTTGGCACCCATGCCCTTGGATGCCTTGACCAGAGCGGCGCACACATCACTGGGCGAAACCCGGCCATCTTCGGGTGACCATACGGCACCAAGCACATCATCGGCATTCATCAACGGCCAGCGCTCTTTCGCCTCGCCCGGGGTGATCGAGGTGGCATCAATGCCATATGCGCGGGCCAATGCCTCTTGCCGCCGGATATGCACCAGCCGATCCGGGTGTGTGGCAAGCGACAACGACCCTTTTTGAATCCAGCCCACGGATTGTCCGGTTTCCTGTTCCAGCCGACTGTAGAGATCGACCGAATATTGGATCATTCGGGTCAGATTTCGGGAATGTCGCAGGGCGCGAACCTGTGCCGCGGAATGCCACGTGGTGCCGGATGTCAGGCGATTGCGCTCCAGCAGGATGGCGTCACTGACGCCCATCTGGGCAAGGTGGTACAAGGTCGAACAGCCCATGATCCCACCACCGATGACAACAACACTGGCCTGTTCGGGAAGGGAGGTATCGGACATGGGCACCCCAGCTTGACGATTCGTGTATCGTATGTTTCATTCATATCCATGGTTGAAATGATTGCAACAAAACTGCGTGTGCCGTGGCCCAATCCAAGTTGAAAGAGCTCACGCCACGCACGCTTCAATCGCTCAGCCCGCAATTGCGCAAGGCTGCCCGGTTTGTGGTTGAACATCCCGGTGAAATCGCCACCCGGTCGCAACGGTTTGTGGCCGATAGCGCGCAATTGCCGGCCCCCACATTCACCCGCCTGGCCCATGCCATCGGCTATGACAGCTATGATGATCTGCGCGAAACCTGCCGGGTAGAAGTGCTGCAAAAACAAACGGTTTTGGCCGAAAGGGCGCAGGCGTTGGTGGATGCGGACGAAAACAGTGCAGGCTTTGCCGCACGCCATGCCGCCGCAACAATCCGCAACACGGAGGCGTTTGTTGCCCAGCTTGATCCGCAGGAGCTTGAGGCGGCGGCTCAATTGCTGGCCGGGGCACGCCGCATCGCGTTGCTGGGGGTCATGAGCGGCAGACCCATTGTCGATTATGCGATGTATCTGGCCAATATGTCTCTAGCGGGCTGGATGGTGCCGGGACGCAAAGGGTACGGATTGGCCAGCGATCTAACCGATCTGACACAAGACGATGTTGGCATAGTCTTCAGCATCGAACCCTATGCCGCGCAGGCGGTGGAGCTGGCCGAACATGTCAGCGCCAAGCATGTGCCGCTTATTGCGTTGACGGACAGTCATCTGTCGCCCGTGGCTGAACATGCGCGGCATTGCTTTACGATCGGGACGCAGAGCCCACAGTTTTTCCCGTCACATGTCGCCGCAATGGTATTTTTTGAGGCCATTATCGGTATGATCATCCAAATGAAGGGAAAAGAGGCGCAGGAACGGATTGCCGCAGTAGAACGGCAAAATCACGCATTAACAGAATACTGGCAGGACAAACCTGCCTTTAACAAGGGAGAATAAGCTTATGAAAAAGATGATTAATTCCACCGTAAGTGGTATCGCGCTTGCGGCGATGGCGGCGGGCAGCGTCAGTGCGCAATGCACCAACGAAGTCTGGAACCGGGTCATGGAGCGCGGCAAGGTCGTGATTGGGGTGAAGGCCGATTACAAACCATGGGGTTTCCGCGATGAGAGCGGTAATCTGGTGGGTATGGAAATCGATATGGCCAATGACGTCGCCGCAAAAATGGGCGTCGACGTAGAGCTGGTGCCCGTCCAGTCCTCGAACCGGATGCAGTTTCTGGAGCAGGGCAAGATCGATATGATGATCGCCACCATGTCTGACCGGGCCGATCGCCGCGAGATCGTGGGTATTCCGGGGCCGAACTATTACACATCAGGTACCAATGTGATGGCGCCCAAGGCGCTCGGCTTCAGCAATTGGGAAGATCTGGGCGGCAAGAAGGTCTGCGGCAAGCAGGGTGCGTTCTATAACCAGATCGTCGAAGAGCGCTACGGCGTTGAAATCGTTGCCTTTACCGGCAATGCCGAGGCCAAGCAGGCGCTGCGCGACAAAAAATGCGTGGCCTGGGTGTATGACGACAGCTCGATTGGGTCTGATTTGAGCTCAGGCAATTGGGATGAGTTCGAAATGCCGCTGAATTCAGAGGATGACAACCCTTGGGGTCTGGCCGTGCCACTGGACGAAGTGAGCTGCGTCTTTGGTCAGTTCATGTCTGGGATGCAGTATAACTGGCATCGCGACGGCACGTTGATTGAGCTTGAGGCGAAATGGGGCATCAAGCCCACCGCCTATCTGGCCAAGGAAAAAGAGCGCTACGGCGACTGGCTCAAGTAAACCGGTGTAGATCAACGCGTCCTCCCGCTTTTGGGGGGACGCAGGCATTCCGGGATACTTGAATGGAAGAGTACTTTCGCGAACTGGCCAGTGAAGCACCGCGCTGGAACTTCATCTGGATGTATGATGACCGTCAGCAGGGCAAGGTTCTGGCCGGCCTGTGGATGACCATCAAGCTCAGCGTCTTGTGCCTGATCTTCTCGGTTGTGATCGGCCTTGTCGGGGCGTGGATGCAGGGCGCGCGCTCAGCCCTCGTTCGGGCCGTGGTGCAGGGCTACATTCAGTTCTTCCGCAACACACCGCCGCTGGTGCAACTGCTGTTTTTCTACTTTGCCTTGGGCCAGTTCACCCCGGTTGTGACAGGTGAAGATGGCTGGACGGTCGAGCCGATCATTTCCAATGTCGGTTGGGCGGTGATTTCCCTGTCGTTTTTTGCCGGGGCGTTCAATGTCGAGATTTTCCGCGCCGGGATCGAAGCGGTGCCGGAATCCACGGTTGAAGCGTCCGAATCCCTGGGCTTTTCGCGGTTGCAAACCTACACGAATGTCGTGCTGCCCCTGGCATTTCGCGTCTGTCTGCCCGCGCTCAACAACAATCTGGTCAATCTGGTCAAAACCACCACACAGGCCTATGCCATCGCGGTGCCTGAACTCTTGTATCATTCCGTGTCGATCTGGAATGACTATCCGTCGGCGCAATATCCCACCATGCTGATGCTCTTTGTCGCCTATATCGTGCTGGTTGCCATCCTCGTCTTCGGGATGAGCCGGTGGGAGCGGAGCATGAAAATACCGGGGTATGGGACATGAAACATATCCCCGGTGTCACCGTACCCGCCCGCAGCAATATGGCCGTGCTCAAACCGTTTGAGACCGAGAAATACGTGCCGGACGGGTATATTTTCACCCGGTGGGTGGCCAACCTGCCTTGGTGGACGCCGTTTGCCGTTTTGATGGTCATGGTGATCTGGCCGCAGATCGCCTATGCGCAAAGCCGCTACAGCACGGCCGAGGCGTTTGATGCGCTCTGGCGCTGGATGCCGTTTCTGGTCAAATCCGGCTTTTTCTTCAACGTGTTGATCTCGCTTCTGGCGATGGCCATCGGCACGGTCGCGGGCGCGGCCCTTGGGCTTGGGCAAATCTCGCTCTATCGTCCGGTGCGCGCCTTTGCGTGGTTTATCACGCAGCTTTTTCGCAATTCGCCCTGGCTGGTGATCCTCTTCATCGTGCTTCTGGCGTTTCCGTTTGAGGTCAAACTATTCGGCACCGTCTTCCGCATTCCTGACTGGATCAAGGGCGTTATCGGGTTGAGCCTGCCGGTGATGGCTAACATATCCGAAGTGGTGCGCGGCGCGGTGCAATCGGTGCCCACGGCGCAGTGGGAAGCGGCCGAGAGCCTGGCCTTCACCCGGCGGCAGGTCCTGTGGCAGATCATTCTGCCGCAATGCTACAAACGCATGCTGCCCCCTTGGATGAACTGGTATGCGATCCTGACCATGGCCACGCCGCTCTGCAGCCTTCTGGGGATTGAGGAGCTGATCACGCTCAGTCGTCAGGCCATGGAATCCGAAGACAACCACCCGGAACTGCTCGTGCCGTTTTTCGGCTTCGCGCTCGTTCTTTTCTTTGCCTATTGCTATCCCATTGCTCGCCTGACCATCCGGCTGGAGCGTAAATTCGCGGTGAAACTATGACCTGGACTGATGATCAACCTATTGTCTCGCTCAAGGAGGTGCGCAAGTCCTTCGGCGATCTCGAAGTGCTCAAGGGCGTGTCGCTGGATGTGATGAAGGGCGAGGTGATCTGCATCATCGGGCCGTCCGGTTCGGGCAAATCAACGCTCATTCGCTGCATCAATGCGCTCAACGACATTCAAGGCGGATCGATCACGGTGGAAGGGCAGGAAGTCCACACGCCTGACCTCGATAAGCTGGAGTTGCGCAAGAAGGTCGGCATGGTCTTTCAGCAATATAACCTCTTCCCCCATAAAACGGCGCTGGAAAACGTGATGATGGCGCCGGTCAAAGTGCTGCGCGAAAACAAGGCAGATGTCGAAGCCCGTGCCCGCGCGTTGATCAAAAAGGTGCGGCTGGACGGCAAGGAAGACAGCTATCCCGGTGAGCTGTCCGGCGGGCAGCAACAGCGCGTGGCGATTGCACGGTCACTGGCGATGAACCCCGACGTGATGCTCTTTGACGAAGTGACCGCGGCACTTGATCCTGAAACAGTCAAAGAAGTGCTGGTCACAATCAAAGATTTGGCAGCGGAGGGAATGACATGTATCCTCGTCACACACGAAATGGGATTTGCGCGCGAAGTTGCAGACCACATTTACTTTACGGACCGCGGCGTGATCGTTGAACATGGCCCTCCAGCCACGTTTTTCTCTGAAGCCAGCGACCCACGCACTCAGGAGTTCCTGAGCCAGATACTTTGAAGACCGCGCCGCAAATGGCGCACCCACGACCAAGACCAATAACAATAATCTCAAGGGAGAGACTATGACACCGAAAATGGACCAAATGCTTATAGACCGGTTGGCGGATGCCGCCCGTGAGGGGAAGATCTCACGTCGGTCTTTCATGAACCATTCCGTAGCGGCTGGCATGACCGCATCCGCGGCCACCGGCCTTTGGGGGACGGCCGCCAAAGCTGAACCGAAACGCGGCGGTACATTCCGCATCGCGCAGCATGATGGCAACACAGGCGATCAGCACAACCCGGCGAACTACGTCTCATTTGCCGATATTGCGCTGGCCCATACGTTCCGCGCTTACCTGACCATGATCAACCCGGACCAGACCCTGGGCCCGGATGTTGCCTCCGAATGGTCAGCCACACCGGATGCCACCGAATGGACCTTCAAGATCAACGAGAATGCGACCTTCCATTCCGGCGGCAAGGTGACGGCCACGGATGTGATCGCGTCGATCAACCACCACCGTGGCGAAGGCAACCCCTCTGCGGCGGCGGCCCTGCTCGCGGGTGTCGTTGATCTTGTGGACAACGGCGACAACTCGGTCACGTTCAAACTGGATGCGCCAAATGCGGACATGCCTTGGATCATGCCGGATTATCACCTGCCCATTCTGCCGGCCAATGCCGATGGCACGTTGAACTGGGAATCGGCGGATGGCTGTGGCCCTTACGTTCTCAAGGAATTCGAGCCCGGCGTGCGGGCCTATCTCGAGCGCCATGATGGCTGGCATGGTGAGGGGGCGTATTTCGATGCGGTTGAATTCCTCATCATCAACGATCCAAACGCGCGTCAGACCGCTCTTGTGACCGGCGATGTGGATGCCTGTAGCCTGTTGGAAAACAAAACGCTCAGCCTGCTGGCGCGTGACCCCAATGTGGAAGTTGACAACGTACCGTCGGCCTCCTGCATCACGCTTCCGATGCACACCAACAAGGCGCCGTTCGATAACCCCGATGTTCGCATGGCCTTGAAGCTGGCGATGAACCGCCAGGAGATTGTGGACAAGATCGCCTTTGGTGCCGCAACCATTGGTAATGACTTCCACCATTCGGCAGCGATGCCGTATTTCCCGGATGATATCCCGCAACGTGAATACGATCCGGATCAGGCCCGTGCCTTGTGGAAGAAGGCTGGCATGGAAGGTCAGACCATCGACATTTCCACAGCGGATTCGATTACCACGGGTGCGGTCGACATGCTGGTGCTCTATGCGGCCCACGCCAAGGAAGCGGGGATCAACCTCAATCCGATCCGGGAGCCGAACGATGGCTATTGGTCGGATGTCTGGCTGAAAAAACCGTGGATGATGTCGAACTGGGGGGCACGGCCAACGCCGGACGTCATGTACACACTGACCTATAAATCAGGTGCGCCGTGGAACGAGACCTTCTGGGAGAATGACCGTTTCAATGAACTTCTGGTGATGGGCAAAGGCGAGCTGGATGACGTCAAACGCGCCGAAATCTACCGCGAAATGGGTATGATCCTGCGCGACGATGGCGGGGCTGTCATCCCGTACTTCCCGAACTTCGTCTATGGTCGCCGCAAGAACGTGAAGCATATCGGCCAATTGGCAGCCAGCTGGCATATGGATGGCGGTCGTGCCGCCAGCCGTTGGTGGTTCGAGGGCTAAGGCCTTTCGCACTTGGAATTGTACGTTTCGTACAAAGCCTGAAACACCCTGGCGGGGAATTTTCCCTTCTCGCCAGGGTATTTTTTGTAAGATGAGCTGTTGCCATTCCCGCATCCAAGGTTGGAATTTCACATGACGTCCACCGCGCGCGCACCTCAAAATCTGACCATGCTCGCGTGCCAGATCAGCATCCCACCGATGACCACCGCGACGGAACGGGATGCCCATCTGAACAGGTCGGCGAACGACGTGTCAGCCCGGCTTGAGGCCTCACAGGGTACCATTGACCTTGTTGTTCTGCCTGAGCTGTCAAGCATTGACTACGCGCGCGAAACCTTTGCCGCGCTGTCCGATCTGGCGGAGCCACTGGACGGTCCGTCTTTTCAGGTATGGCGCGAGGTGGCGCGGGCGCATGCGGTTCACATCATTTATGGTTTTGCGCGCAAGGGCGCTGACGGCTTTTACATCACAATGGCCGTCATCGGACCGGACGGGACGCTGATCGGGCATTACGACAAACTCCACCTGGCCCAATATGGCGCGTCGATGGAGAAGGAATATTTCAAACGCGGGGGCCACTTGTGTGTTTTTGAGATCAAGGGTTTTCGGCTGTCGCCGATCATTTGCTATGACATTCGCATCCCGGAACTGGCGCGCAGTTTGGTCATCGACAAGGGCGTTGATGTGATCCTGCATTGCGGTGCCTATTATCGCGATGAAAGCTTCAAGACATGGCATCCCTTTGCGATCACCCGCGCGATGGAGAGCCAGATCTTTCTGTTATCGCTGAACCGGGCCGGAGAGAACTATGGCGGCTCGCTCTTTTGCCCGCCGTGGCAGGACGAAGAAACGCCGCCGCTGGCCTTCGCGGAAACAGGTGAAGAGTTTCGGACCATCACGGTGGAGCGCGACACGCTGGATCAGGTTCGGACCGAGTATACGTTTCTCAAGGACCGGTTGGACACGTACCGGTTTGAATGATGCAGAGCGCGCGGCGGGTTGTGACGGCCTTAGACGCCGCCCGCTGCTCCCGGTGCCGCGGATTTACCAGACATAGACTTCCATCGCGTCGGCCTTCAACGCATAGCCGATATCAGCCAAGTTTGTGGATTGGATTTCGTGATGCATTCGGCCCGTCACCCAAACGGCTTCCCACAGATCATCGCCAGGCCATGGGGTTTTGGTCGTAACGAACACCAGCTGGTTGGGCGGAGGAGGGGGTGTGGATGCAGGCCCCTACATAGGGCACGAGAATAAAAGTGGTCACGCCGGCGGTCGACAGATCGATCGGGATGATGAAGCCAGGCATCTTGATATACGCACCATCCAGCGACGGATTGAGCTTGGTGGCGTTTTCGTCAAAGATCGGCCGCCAGAAATCATTGGCTTCGTCTATTTCGCCTTCACCGATGATTTCGGAATAGGGCACGCCGGGTGGGATCAGGTCATCCCACGTGATTTCCTTGGCTCTTTTCGCAAAGGCCGCCTGTGGCTGGGCGACGCTGGCCGCAGCCATGGCAATCAAGTGACGGCGTGACAGATGCATCGTCTTAACCCTCTCAGTCAAATCCGCACCATCATACCATCGGCAAGCGACATTCGGTAGGCCCTCAGTGCCGGAACCATGCTCACAATTGCGCCAGCAGCCACCACGCCGCAGAGCACCAGACCTTCGCGCATCGTCGGCGCCTCAATGGGCAGCCAGAGGCCAAAGGCGCTGTCAATCAGCGGCTGGCCGATGAACAGCCCCAAATAGAGCAGCATAAGCCCAAGGGCGGCCCCAAGCGCGGCCATCACGACCGCCTCAAGCACCAGCAGGCCCAGAATGTCCCGTGGCCGCGCCCCCATGGCCCGGAAGATCGCCATTTCGCGGCGCCGTTCGTTGAGGCTGGAAAAGATCGTGGCCATCATGCCGATCAGGGCGGTGATCACCACCATCGCCGACACGCCGATCAGGGCGGTTTCGGCAATCCCGACAATCTGCCACAACTCCTGAAGGGCTACGCCCGGCAGGATCGCCAGAAGCGGCTCTTGCGTGTATTCGTTTATGGCCCGCTGCAACCCGAAGACCTTCAGGCGGCTTTTGGCCCCGATCAGCGCGGCGGTGATCGCCTGCGGTTCGAGTTCCATCTGCCGGATCACATCGGCGGGCGTGTTTTGACCGGGGATTTTCGCCCCGCTTTTCCAATCGACATGGATCGCCTCGATCGCCTCAAGGCTGACAATGACCGTGCGGTCCACAGGGGTGCCGGTCTTTTCCAGAATGCCGGACACGCGAAACGGCTGATCGTCATGTTCGGTAAACGAGGCCAGCCCGTGCGCGACCACAATCGGATCGCCAATAGAATAGCCAAGCGTTGCCGCGACATCCGCCCCGATGACCGTATCGAACAGATCAGACATCAGGACCCCGTCGCCCAGGGCCAGCGACTGGCCGGCACGGTACTTGTAACGCTCAAAGAACGCGGCTGTCGTGCCCATCACCCGGAATTGCCGGTGACTGTCGCCCAGAGAAATGGGCACGATCCAATCCACATCGGGGCGGGCGGCAATGTCCTGATAGCTTTGCCAGGTCAGGTTGTTGGTGGCGTTTCCGATCCGAAAAACGGAATAGAGCAGCAACTGCACGGACCCCGACCGCGCCCCGACGATCAGATCGGTGCCCGATATCGTATCGGCAAAGCTGGCCTTTGCGCCGGTGCGCACCTTTTCAACGCCCAGAAAGAGTGCAACCGAAAGGGCAATCGCCAGGATCGTCATGCCCACGGTCAATGCGCGGGCCATCAAAGACGCAAAGGCAAGGCGCAGGATCATGCCGCGTCCCGCCCGGTTTTGGCGATGTCAGCCATCTGCAGAACCCGGTCGAACTGATCAGAAAGGCGCGCGTCATGGCTTACCATCAATAGCGCGGTGCCGTGGGCACGTGACTGGGCAAAAAGCATTTCCAGAAATGCCGCTTGCGTGGCCGCATCTAGAGAGGAGGTCGGCTCATCGGCGATGATCAACGGGGGCGTGCCAATCAGTGCCCGGGCCGCCGCAACCCGTTGCTGTTGCCCCACGCTCAGTGTTCCGGCACGCGCGGCCGTTGCCCCATCCGGCAGACCCAGTTCCTGACAGAGCCGTTCAGGCTCGGCGGCGACATTTTCAACACGGGTCCGCCGGTCGGGGGCGAACTGCAAGGGCAGCAGGATATTGTCCCGGACGCTGGCATAGGGCAGCAGATTGAACTGCTGAAAAATCAGACCGATCTGCTCGGCACGGAACCGGTCCCGCTGGCCCGCGGTCAGGGATGCGATGTCGGCCCCTGCCACCGTGACAGCGCCGGATTGCGCCAGAATGGTGCCGCAGATCAGCGAAAGAAGCGTTGATTTGCCCGAGCCGCTTTCACCAAGCAACAACACGGTTTCAGATGGGTTCAACGAAAGCTCCGGGACGTGCAACCCGAAGGCCGATTTGCCCGGCCATCGGTATCGAACGTCCTTGAGGTGCAGGATCGGAGAGAGGTCTTTCAATGAGACGGTCAGACCTAGAACATGCCGCGCAGATCGAGCGTTGGTGCCTCGCGCGGTACCTCAAAAGCTGAGGCCCCGGCATCGGACAGGACCTGCACTTCAAGCTCCAGCGCATTTGGAAACGCGTCGAAATAGGCGAATGTGATTTCGGATATGGCGGCAGGATCAGCGCATGTCAGCAGATATTCGGCATGAAACTCTGTGTGGCTGGCCTCAGCGGCGTGATCGTCGTGATCCTCAGCTGCATGTTCTTCGTGCGCGTGCTCTTCATGCCCGTGGTCGTCTTCGTGGTCATGCTTGTCGCCATGCGCATCCGTCGCGTGGTCGTCCGCGTGCTCCTCGCCATGGTCATGATGGTCGTCTTCGCTTTCCAACGCGGCACTCGCTTGAACAACGCTGCACCCTGCCGCATCGGCCAGCACAAACAAATCCAGTGGCCGGGCCAGCGTTGCCACGGCGGCGTCAACGGCGGCGCGATCTTCGGCTGTCTCCGCGGCATATTCGAACCCGACAATATCCGCGCCGGGCACATGCAGTTCCATCGCGATCTCCCCGCCATCAAACGCGATGTCGAAATGGCCCTTGCCATGTTCATGGGCGTCAAGCTGGCGGGCTTCCTCGGCGGCCAGTGGCGTGGCGGCTGTCAGAGCGAGGGTCAGGAGAGGAAGAATTTTCATGATGATATCCTGTTGGTTATCGGGATGGAAAGGACGGCCTGCGATCCGGATGCTGCTGTAATGAGTTTACGGTATGCCCGGCCGAAGAAAAAGTTGATTATCAATTTGATGTGCCCGCGCCGCGCACGGATGTCGCCATTCGAATAAAAGAATATGTTGCGCCGCAATCAATCCCGCGTTTCTGCAGATCAGCAGAGGACCGCCGATGCCAGCCTGGCTTACACGGTGGCCTTTGCGGCCTTTACCCAGAAGACCACCAATACAAGGGCAATCACCGCATTCCATCCCGCCATCGACAGGCCAAACATCTGCCATGGAATTTCGTCGCATCGCACAAGCGGGGCCGCCATGATCTGATCCATCAATTCTTCGGCTGAGAGGTTGGAAATGTCGGATGAGCTGCAGGATGCCGGGCCTTCCCAATACCCACGCTCGACCCCGGAATGGTAAATTCCGATGGCGGCGGTTGTTGCAGCGGCGGCAGCACCCAACAGGGCCAGCAAACGGTGCGGCACAAAAAACGCAATGATCCCGATGGCGATTGCGGCCACATGGGGCCATCTTTGCCAGATGCATAATTTACACGGCGGCATGCCCCCCAAATGCTGAAAGGCAAATGCGCCCAGCATCAGCAGCACAGAGCCACCGGCGGCCAGGACTGTCCAACGCTGTGCAGCCGTCATGATCACAGATGCCTCACCAAATAGAATCCGCCAAACAACAAGACCACAAAGATCACCGTCATCAAGCCCAAACGCTTTTCGATGAAGTCACGAATAGGTGCGCCGAATTTCCACAACAACGCGGCCACAAGGAAAAACCGCAGGCCCCGTGCGATGATCGACGTGATGATGAAGGTCGAGAGCGGCATTGCCGTCCAGCCCGACATGATGGTGATGACCTTATAGGGAAACGGCGTGATCCCTGCGGTCAGCACGGCCCAGAACCCGAAATCGTTGAACCGGGTGCTGAATTCGCCCATCGCATCGCCTTTGCCGAGGCTTTGCAGTATGGGTTGTCCGATCTGTTCATAGGCCAGTGCGCCAATTGCATAGCCCAGTATACCTCCGAGAACCGAGGCCACCATCGCCACCCCGGCGATCAGCCACGCACGGTTCGGGCGTGCCAGGATCATCGGGATCATCAGAACATCCGGCGGGATCGGAAAGACCGAGCTTTCAACAAAAGCAACCAGCGCCAAAACCCAAAGCGCACGCGGATGGTCGGCCATCCGAATGGTCCAGTCATATAGTGCACGGATCATCGCGTGAGAGCCTTAGAAATTTCCATGCTGCCTCAGACCATGCAGGGCTGAGCGGGTCAAGCCCCGGAGGATACTCCAGCCGCAAATCGCAACCCAGGTGATGCGTGAACGGAGGTGCAAACTGCCGTCGCCACCGCCGGAGGCAAAGTCACATCGGGCAGACCGATAAGTTTTTAAGCATTAGATACCTTTGCGGGCAACGCCAAGGTCATATGGTTTTCAGATCCACGTGAATTCCAATCTCTAAACGCAGCGGGTGAAATGCTTTTTCAAGCGCGGCTGATGCATAAAAACCCGCGATTCAAACCGCGGATGCAGGCGTCTTTTAGCTTTGCAATATCGCCCGATAGGCGGAAGACCGCCACCACCTGAGAGCCGTTTAGAATTTGAGAACACCTGTCTGGCTAAGTCTGTGGACCACTCAAAAAATTCATCGAGGATAGCAGACATTATGCCCAACATTGTTGGAACGAAATGGGGTAACCCGACACTCGGCACACCCGGCGGCACAGTAACGTGGAGTATTGCAGGCGCCGGTGTGGATATCAGCAGGTTTAACACCTCAACCACCACATCCGTCAGCGGCGACAGCTTTCTGACATTTGACTACGCTCAGTCCATTGCGAACATGTTCGCGGAATGGTCACAGCACGGGGACATTGAATTCGAACAGGTGCCCGATGGCGGCGGGGCGGCTGGCGTGGGGTACAATGCCGACATCCGCCTCTTTTTCGGTGAAATCCCCGGCGGCACCGCTGGATATGCGTTTTATCCGTCGATCTACGGCGGTGCTATTGGCGGCGACATCATGATCGATACGCTTGCCAAATTTAACACCAAGATCTGGTTGTTCGAAGCGGTTGTGTTGCACGAAATTGGCCATGCCTTGGGGCTGGGTCATGTCGACAGCAACAGTGTCATGACCCCTGTTGTGGGCACTGACGGGCTGCAACCGGATGACATTGAGGGCATCATCGGCATCTACGGCGCGCAGGATGATTGGCCTGTGGATGATCCGGACGATCCAGGTGGCAGTGCGGGTGATGATGGTGGTAACACCAATGGCGACCCAAGCCTGACGGGCGATGCCTTTGCCAACAAAATCTACGGCACAGGCGCCGCTGACATGATCGAGGGTCTGGGCGGGCGCGACACGATTTACGGTGAATCCGGCGACGACCTGATCAAAGGCGGTGAGGACAAGGACCGGTTGGTCGGTGGTGCCGGGCGCGACACGATTGATGGCGGGACGGGCAATGACTTCCTCAAGGGCGGCAATGACGCGGATGTGTTTGCCTTTGTCGATGGTCACGGCAGTGACACCATTCGGGATTTCGGGGATGGCGCGGATCTGATTGACATGGCCGGCGTGTCCACGCTGTCTGATTATTCCGACGTGGTTGCCGGTGCGTCGCAGCAAGGTGACAACGTTCTGATCGACACAGGCAGTGGCGCGATCCTTCTGCAGAATTTCGATCTGGCCTCGCTTGGATCGGATGATTTCCTCTTCGGGGATGAGCAGCAGGATGAACATGATCACGACCATGATCATGATCACGACCATGATGACGTCACCCATGAGGGCGATGACACGGCCAATATGCTTATCGGTACGGCGGATGCGGATGTGATGCATGCCAATGAAGGGCGTGACACGCTGAAGGGCCTTGCGGGCGACGATGTATTGGAAGGTGACGCGGACAATGACAGGATGCTCGGTGGTGCCGGCGACGACACGCTTGAAGGCGGCGCAGGTGATGACTTCCTCAAGGGCGGTCAGAACGCCGATACGTTTGTCTTTGCGGATGGCCACGGCAATGACACTGTGCGCGATTTCAAAGTGACAGAAGATCGGATTGATCTGAGTGATCTGACGACCGTCACAGATTTTGCAGATGTCATGAATGTCGCCAGCCAAAATGGCGGGAACGTCGTGATCGATACGGGCGGCGGCAACAGCATCCTGCTGCAATCCGTGAGCATTGCGGCACTTGCGGCAGATGATTTCATTTTCTGATCACAGCTAAAAGTATCGGCCTGGATCGCAAAGTCTGGGCTGTTTCACCAGTTGGAGCCGCCGAACACGTCGGTTCCCTTTTCAAAAATCCGCGTGAAAACAAAAAACCACGTCTTGGCTCTGGACGTGGCCTACGGGCTTCGCTAGAGCTATCCGGCGTGCCCAAGTGGCGGAATGGTAGACGCAGGGGATTCAAAATCCCCCGCCTTAACGGGCGTGCCGGTTCGAGTCCGGCCTTGGGTACCAATGACTTAACTCATTTCCGCAGATCGTCCGTTAGTCACCCGTTAGTCAGGGTGTTAGTCGTTCGTTGTTTGGCGTTGGTATGTCGGTGCTAGACCGGCAGCAAACCTAAAGTAAGATCAGCTGAGTGGAACGATAGCTGAAAGACGTTGATTTGTAGAGAAATCCAATCAATGATGTCGCCGCAGTACTGTTGGCCATAAAGCAGATCAACTAAGGTGATCAAAACGACGTTCTATTTATTCAAAAGAGTCTAAGAACTGTAACCCTGTTTCTTGGACGCGATACCAGCGTTCGAGATTCAATATATCAGGGAAAGACAATGGTTAAAAAATTGATAGAGATGACTGATGAAGAGTTAGCTGCAGTTGGAGGCATGCCAGGGTCAATTGAGGACTACCAGCGGACGATGGAATTCCGTCGACGCGAATTGGATGTTCAGCGCGAAGTCGCGAATGCACAGATTTCCGCAGCTCGATCTGTTAAGTGGTCTGTTTTAGTTGCGTGTATTTCGGTCGTTGTCACCGCGATCAGTCTCATTTAACTCAAAAGAGAGGGACAACCGATTTTCTGGCACATTTGTTTTTACAACGGGACTGTTCTGGCGAAAGATTCTAAGTCTCAAACTCACTTTTTGGACGATGCAAAGCTATTCGGTACTTATGATGAAGCTTTTGCGTACTTATCCTCTGAGGAAGTTAAGAGAATTTGCGTGAATGATCCTGAGCCTCCATCGGTAGGAAAGCACAAAAAATAGAATTGGTGGACGTGGTTTCCGAATGCGTTGGCAAAAAAAAACTCCACCGAAGTGGAGTTACATATTGAGTTTAAAAGCGTCCAACTCACTCTGCGCTAATTCATTACCGCGTCGATGAGAGAGATCTGGGTTCCATATTTTTCCAATGCATCTGAGCCCGGCTAAACACCAGGTTCTCAGAAGCCTTCTCTTCAGCTTGATAAAGATCGATAATCACACTCATGATTTCCGCTTGTTGGTCGGGGAAAAGGTGAGTCACATATAGTGCTCGCAACATCCTATCCGCGGGTCCTGTCACGTCCGTGTGCTCTTCTTTCTCGTAGCGTGCCACCATTTGAGAAGACACACCAATCTCGTTTGCCAGTTCAACCTGGGTCTTGTTCATTTGTTCACGCAAAAAGCGAACTTCCCTGTGCGACAAATGGACTCTATTCAGCACGATTTCCAATCCTATGACCTTGTGTAGGTCATCGGCTTCCTCAATCACGATACTTTTCCCATAGCCGTCATCTACGACTTGGAAGCCGTCACAAAGGTATACATTGTCCACACCACACGCCTTGTAGTGGTATGGCTCTATCGCTCCCTGCTGCTCGCCCCTGCAAAAAGACAATATCTCAGTCATTTCAGGTCATCCCACATAGCTGTAATTACAGTCAATCTTCCTCCACTCGAAACGATTGCACAGATTGTACTTGCTGAACGAGTGGAATTGACAATTTTGCTCACGCGCACAATTTCGTTTCCCCTTTCATCTGTACGCTCATACTTTACTTCTCCGGTTCTGAGAATTTTTAGCACTGTATCGTAGCTAATATTTCTCTCGTACATTCGGTCTTCTGCATGATCTGTGATCGCGATATTGGATGTGTCCAATGCCAACTTGTGCACAAGATCAGAACAGCGTTGATCCAGCAGTCTATTAGATATCTTCTCCGGGTCTGCCAAATCATGACCTATCATTATGATAGTTTGTAAATATGTCTTTAATTGGGCCGGAGTCAATGATGTAAGCAAAAACGTGCTTCAAAATGCGATAAAGCGTGAGCGTTGTTGAATAACACCCCCCTTGATTTCAAACACTTTTCCCACGTTTCAAAATCCCCCGCCTTAACGGGCGTGCCGGTTCGAGTCCGGCCTTGGGTACCAATACCTTCCATTCCCAAAACACATCTTCGATTCGGGATTGTTCAACTGATTGTTTCCAGATCGGATACAATCGGGCGTTGAATGTGCAATTCAGGTCATTTTGAAAACGGCACCTGATCGATTGCGGCAAAAATGCGCCGTCCGCGCTGCGGCGAATTGGCCCCATTTTTTATAGGCCATAATGGCTACCCGGCAATATTCTTTGGGTTGTGCCTGTTAATAAAAGTTAAGCAAAAATAGCTTGTTAAATGCGTTTCTTCGACCTACGGAGGAGGCGTCAAATAAACTTAAGGTTGTTCTCAAGTGCCTCAATTCGTTGCCGAAACGGTATCTCCCCGCGGAGATAGGAACAAATTTCAGACAAATTTCGCTTTTTTGGAAACGTCGCTTTGCTACAACGAGCAAGCCCTACTGGGGGGCAGTATTTGTTGGTTGCGGGGGCGACCGCACAAGACGCGCATCAGCAAAGATGCGGGAGTCGTGCGATTGCCACGGTTGCGAGTGCAACATGTGGGAAAAGCCAGACCGCGAGACTTTATATCGCGGCAGGGTTCGCCAAGGTTCGGTGGACCAACTCCCGACGGAAATCTGAGGTTGATGCAGTTGGCCTATGCCCGATGGTGTCGGGGTGGGTCCAGGTAAATGGTTTTTGCGATTTGGCTCGTCGACATCGGCCAAGCGCAATGTAGGAGAAGACAATGTCGCATAATTTCGACGGCCCTTTTGCGTCAAATTTGATAGGCTTGTGGGACTTCCTTGGAAGTGGCCCTACCGACGACACCGGTCTTGCCGATGGCGTCGCACAAAACGGGTTTACACAAGGCGATGCGTTCATTTCCGGAGATGCGCTGCACACCAACGGTTGCGGGATTTTCGAAGTTCGCGGCGGGGATGAAACGCCGTTCAACCTCGCACAGGGCACATTGGCCGTCGAATTCACACAGGACCGTCATATCGGCTCGTCGCCCGACACAATCGTAAACCGGGGCGAACGGGCGGATCGGGACGATGAGGGCTGGTTCGAAATCAGCGTCACCAAGGATGGTGCCGTACAAGTTTCGCATTTCGACAATGGCGAAGATGCCAAACTGACAACGGGGCCGGGCTTTTTCGAGACCGGTGATACCGTTCTGGCCACATACTCCTGGTCGCCGGAAGGGGGGCTGACCTTCCACGTCGAAAACCTGACGCAGGAAACAGACGTGACCATCACCGCCGACAATCCGGGTCTGACCATGGATGTCACGGATAATGACGACGAAAGCTGGACCTTTGCCGCGCGCGAAGTGGATGACGGCCGCATCGGCAATTTCTTTGATGGATCGATCGATTACGTGGCTCTCTACGAGATCGATATCCTGAACGGCGCCGGATTGGACCCGGTGGCCAATGACGACACCGCAGATGTGGATGAAGACAACAGCATCATCATTGATGTCTTGATCAATGACGATGATGCGGGCGAGCCGCTGCAAGTGAGCGAGGCCAGTGACGGCGAGAACGGCACGACCACGATCAATCCCGACGGCACTGTGACCTACACGCCTGATCCGGATTTCAATGGCACGGACACCTTTACCTATACCGTCACAGACGGGCAGGGCCGCACCGATACGGCCAGTGTGACGGTCACGGTTGATCCGGTGAATGATGCACCCGTTGCAACGAATGATGACGCGGATGCCGGGTTTCAAACGGCGACGGTCATCGATGTTCTGGGCAATGACGAGGATGTGGACGGGGATCCGCTTGAGGTGACCGACGTTGCCGATGGTGACAACGGCACCACCACGATCAATCCCGACGGCACAATCAGTTACACGCCCAACCCGGGATTTTCCGGGACGGATACGTTCAGCTACACGGTCAGCGATGGAGAGGGGGGCAGTGATACCGCGACGGTCACCGTGACGGTTGGCGATGACATGCGCGACGGTATCGTTGAGGGCACCGGAGATGATGACCTGATCGACACGGATTACGATGATGATCCCGATGGCGATTTCATCGACAATAACGATGCCATCTTGCCCGGTCAGGCGCCGAATGACGATATCGTTCTGGCCGGTGACGGCGATGATACCGTGGTGGCGGGCTTGGGTGATGACCTGATCCGTGGCGAAGACGGTGCCGACAATTTGATGGGTGGCGACGGCGATGACACCATCGAGGGCGGTCTGGATGATGATCTGATCCAGGGCGGCGCTGACGATGACGTGCTGGATGGTGGCGAGGGTGATGACACGCTGACCGGTGGCGTTGGCAATGATTTCCTATCCGGCGGTGCGGGTGAAGATGACCTGATCGGTGGCGCGGATCGCGACACGTTCACAGGCATCACGGCGGGCGATATCGTGGACGGCAACGAGGCCGGTGATGATTTTGACACGCTGGATCTGACCGGCGCGGCCGAGGCCGCAAGCCCCGGTGGCAGCCTGTCGGTGACCTTCATTTCACCGGATCAGGAAGACGGTTTTGTCGAATTTCTGGATGCCGATGGCAACCTCACCGGCACAATGCAATTCGCCAATATCGAAAATGTTATTCCCTGTTTCACACCCGGCACGGTGATTGCCACACCGCGCGGTGAGCGGTTGGTGCAGGAGTTGCAGATCGGCGACCGGATCATCACGCGGGACAACGGTTTGCAGGAAATTCGGTGGATCGGGAAACGCGATCTGACCGGGGCGGAGCTGCAACATGCGCCGCATCTCAAACCGGTTTTGATCCGGGCGGGATCGCTTGGGCATGATTTGCCGGAACGAGATCTGCTTGTCAGTCCGCAGCATCGCGTACTGGTCAACAACGACAAGACGGCGCTCTATTTTGAAGAGCGCGAGGTGTTGGCCTCAGCCAAGCATTTGACGGGTATGGACGGTGTCAGTCGCGTTGAAACGCCCGGCCTGTCCTACATCCATTTCATGTTCGACCAACATGAGGTGGTGCTGTCAAACGGCTCCTGGACTGAAAGTTTTCAACCCGGTTGTCAGGTGCTGGATGGCATGGGCAGCGAACAGCGCGACGAGATTTTTGACCTGTTTCCTGATCTGCGCACGCAAGAGGGGTTGCGGACCTATCAGGCCGCGCGCAAGGCGTTGAAGAAACACGAGGTGCGGCTTCTGGTCGAATAATGGAACATGCAGCGGCCGTCCCGTGCACGGGAGGGTCATCGAAGTCGGACGGTGGGGGCTGCCCCGATTTCAACGTGAACAATCCCGGTCATTGGCCGGGATTGTTTCGTCTATGAGGTATCGTTTTAGCGCCCGGTACGTGCGCGCCAGGCCTCCCATTCCTCTGGCGTGTCGAGGTCGGTTGTTGCGCGGTGCCCGGGCAGGGGGACCAAGTGCACGGTTTCCTGACGCAAAAGAGCGCGCGCGCCCTGATCGCCTGTCAGTTCGGACAGGGTTGAAAAATATTGCTTGGGAAAAACCACCGGGTGCCCCGGTTGTCCGTCTTCGTCACACGCGCGCAGAGTGTCCGCGCCCGTAAAGTGCGCCATCAGCAGTTCTAAGTCTTCTGCTTCGATATCGGGCATGTCGGGCAGACAGACCATCAAGCCGTCGACATTTTGTCGTTGCGCATGAGCTGCGCCGCTGCGGATCGAGGCGGCCATGCCTTCGGCCGCATCCGGGATCACGATGGCCGCCAGCCGGTCACTGTCGATCCCGTCCATCACACCGGCGCGTTCGGGGTTGTCCGGTGGCAAGGTGACCAACACCTGCGCGCCGGTTTGCAACGCCATCTCAACCCGCTCGGCCAGAAGCGGTTGGCCATCCACACGTTCCAGCAATTTGTCCCGCCCGCGCATGCGCAAAGACGCGCCCGCGGCGGGGATCAGGATCAGCATCAGCCGCGCATCCGCGCGCCATCGGCATCAAAGAGCGGCGTGGTGATCAGGCGGGCAGGGCGCATCTCACCCAAAATCTCGATCTCAACTTCCAGACCGTCCTGCGCCTGATCGGTTGGGATGAGGCCCAGGGCGATGGATTTCTGCGCGTAATGCGAATAGCCGCCCGAGGTGCAAAAACCCTGCACTTTGCCGTCGATCCAGATGGGTTCATAGGCGGCCACATCGGCATCCAGCGCATCAACCTCAAAGGCGCAGAGCTTGCGCGCGGCGCCCGCATCGCGTTCGGCCTTGGCCGCTTCGCGTCCGATGAATTCGAAGTTTTTGTCGAAGCTGGTGAAGCGATCCATGCCCGTCTCAGCGGGCGTGTAATCCGGCGAAAACTCATTGAGCCAGGAGCCGAAGAACTTGTCCAACCGCAGAGACATCATCGCCCGCATGCCAAAGGGGCGCATGCCATGGGGTTGCCCGGCCTCCCAAAGTGTGGACCAGAGCGCGCGTTGCGCCATCGGATCGCAGTAGATTTCGTAGCCCAGGTCGCCGGTGTAGCTGACCCGCTGGATCAGGCAGTCGACCATGCCAATGCTGGCATGGCGCAGATCCATGAAACGCATATCGCCCAGATCATCGCGGGTGCAGGCCAGCAGCACGTCGCGCGCCTTGGGTCCAGCAATCTGGAACCCGTTGAGCCGGTCGCTGATGTTTTCAACGATCACGCCCTTCACCTCGTTCATCTCGAACCAGCGCATGTGATTGGCCTGCGCGCCGTAGGAGGCGGTCAGTTGAAACGCCTCATTCGACAGGCAGGAGATGGTGAAATCTCCAATCAGACGGCCCTTGTGGCTGAGCATCGGTGACAGGCTGATCCGCCCCGGCTTGGGCAGGCGTCCGGCCATGATCCGATCCAGCCAGATGCGCGCATTGCGCCCGGTGACCAGATACTTGCCGAAATTATGCACCTCGTTGATGCCCACGGCCTCGCGCACGGCCTTGACTTCGCGCGCGGTGGCCTCAAACGCGTTGGAGCGGCGGAAGGAGGGTGTCTCGTAACGTGGCTCATCACCTTCGGCGAAGTAATTGACCACCTCAAGCCCATATTGATGGCCCCAAACCGCGCCCATCTGGTCAAAAACGTCATACATTGGCGTCTGGTTGAAGGGGCGCGCGGCGGGCAATTCCTCATTAGGATAGGCCACGCTGAACCGCTTCTGGTAGTTCTCGATCACTTTGGGGCGGGTGTAGCCGGGTTTGATCCAGTCGCCGTAGCGCGCCACATCCATGGCTGTGACGTCCCGCTCGCATTCACCCTCGACCATCCACTGCGCCAGCATCAGGCCGACGCCGCCGCCCTGGCTGAAGCCCGCCATGACCCCGCAGGCGGACCAGTAGTTTTTCATGCCCGGCACCGGCCCCACCAGCGGGTTGCCATCAGGGGCAAAGGTGAACGGCCCGTGGATCACCGATTTCACACCCGCCCGCTCCAGCGCGGGGAAGCGTTTATAGGCAAATTCGATGCTGTCCTCGATCTTGTCCAGATCATCGGGCAAAAGCTCATGCCCAAAATCCCACGGCGTGCCATCGACGGCCCAGGGTTTGCAGGGCTGTTCGTAAAACCCGATGCAGAGCCCGCGCCCTTCCTGCCGCAGGTACGACTCGCCTGCCGGGTCCATCACATGCGGGTGCTCTTCATTACGCTCGACAATCTCTGGCACCTCATCGGTGACGATATATTGATGCTCCATCGGGTGCAGCGGCAGGTAAACGCCCGCCATCGCGCCCACTTCCCGCGCCCAGAGCCCCCCGGCGTTGACCACATGTTCGGCGTGAATGGTGCCCTTTTCGGTCACCACATCCCATGTGCAGTCATCGCGCGGGTTGGTCTCGATCACCTTACAATGGGTTTCGATCGTGGCCCCACCCATGCGCGCGGCCTTGGCGTAGGCATGGGTCGTGCCCGACGGGTCCAGATGGCCATCAAGCGGGTCATAGAGCGCGCCCAGAATGCCATCGGTGTTGGTAATGGGCGCGATCTTGGCGATCTCTTCGGGGCCTACGATTTCGGTCTCAAGCCCCATGTAGCGGTGCTTGGCCCGCTCGGCCAAAAGCATGTCGAACCGGTCTTTGTTGTCCGCGAGCGTCACGCCACCCACATGGTGCAGCCCGCAGGACATGCCAGTGATCTCTTCCAACTCTTTATAGAGCTTGATCGTGTAACCCTGGAGCGCGGCCATGTTGGTATCGCCGTTCAGCGTATGAAATCCGCCCGCCGCGTGCCATGTGCTGCCGCTGGTCAGCTCCGAACGCTCGATCAGCATGACGTCAGACCAGCCCAGTTTCGTCAGATGATAAAGAACACTACAGCCGACAACACCGCCGCCAATGACGGCCACCCGCGTGGTGGATTGCATTTGTTTTTCTCCCAAAGGTTTTCGTTACCCTGTCATCTGCTACTCTACTGGCCCGCCAAAAAACGACAACATGGGTCGCATGTGGAATCTCGAAAGCGCAGGGGGCGCAATTTCGTTAATTTCACAGCGTCTGGCTAAATCCGACAGAACATGACGCATTCGTAAACCGTTTTGGTGCTGCTGCGGCTAAGTTTGTCGCGAAAGTGCAAACGCAGGCCACTCAGATTCGGCACTGTGGATCAAACGGCTACCAAGGAAGTACATCATGAAAACCCATGCACAGGCAGTTGTCATCGGCGGCGGCGTCATCGGATGCTCGATCCTCTACCACCTCACCAAGCTGGGCTGGACCGATGTGGTTCTGCTGGAGCGGGACGAGCTGACATCTGGCAGCACATGGCACGCGGCCGCAAACATCCACGGCCTGCACGACAGCGCCAACATCAGCCGACTGCAGCACTACACGATGAACCTCTATAACGCGCTCGAGGAAGAAACCGGCCAGTCCTGCGGCGTGTTTCAGCCCGGCTCGCTCTATCTGGCGCAGACCGAAGCGCGTGAGCATCAGCTGAAACTGCAGGCCGCCAAGGCCAAGCTCTACAACATGAATTTCAGCGAAATCACCCGCGAGCAGGCCGAAGAGCTTCATCCGCTGGTGAATTTCGACGGCATCCGCTGCATCATGTGGGAACCCGATGGCGGCAATGTCGACCCATCAGGCGTGACAAATGCCTATGCCGTGGGGGCGCGCCAACGTGGCGCTGAAATCCACCGCTTCACCCCGGTGACCGGCACGATCCAAAAGCCCGATGGCACCTGGACGGTCGAGACGCCAAAGGGCAATATTGAGGCGCAATGGGTGATCAACGCCTGTGGCCTCTGGGGCCGGGAAGTGGCCGCGCTGGCGGGCATCGAATTGCCGCTGCAACCGACCGAGCACCAGTATTTCGTGACCGAGACGATCGACGAGATTGACCAGATGGATCGTCGTTTGCCATCTGTTGCCGACCGCGATGGCGAATATTACCTGCGCCAGGAGGGCAAGGGCCTCTTGATCGGCGCCTATGAGCAGGACATGAAATTCTGGGCCGAAGATGGTACGCCGCTTGATTTTGCCCATGATCTTTTCGCCGACGATCTGGACCGGATCATGGAAAACGTCATGCGTGCGATGGACCGCGTGCCGCTGGCCGCGGAGGCCGGCGTCAAACGCGTGATCAACGGGCCAATGATCTGGTCACCGGACAGCAACGTGATCCTCGGGCCTGTGCCTGAGTTGAGCAATTATTTCGTTTGCGGCGGCATCATCCCCGGTTTCTCGCAATCGGCCGGCATGGGCCTGATGGTGGCGCAATGGCTCACCACCGGTGAGATGGAATATGACATGTTCCCCTGGGACATCGCGCGGTTTGGCCTCTGGGCGAACAACAAGGAATTCGTCAAAGCCAAGGTCAAGGATCAATATGGCCACCGCTTTGCCATCCATTACCCGAACGAAGAGCGTGAGGCAGGCCGTCCGCTGAAAACGCGCCCGGTCTATGAGATGCAAAAGGACATGGGGGGCGTCTTTGGCCTCAACTACGGGTGGGAGCATCCGCAATGGTTTGCCGGAGAGGCAGGTGCCAAGGACACCAACGGATTTACCCGCCAGAACTGGTGGGGCCCTGTGGGTGAGGAATGCAAGATGCTGCGGGATCGCGCGGGCATCATCGATATCTCGAACTTCGCCAAATACCGCTGCAAGGGGCCGCAGGCGTCAGAATGGCTCAATTCCGTTTTTGCCAATAACATGCCCAAGGGCATTGGCCGGTCGTGCCTGACGCCGCTGATCGGTGTGCGAGGTGGCATTGCTGGCGACGCGACCGTGACGCGTGTGGCTGAAGACGAGTTCTGGATTGTCAGCTCCGGCATGGCCGAGCGCTATCACAAGCGGTTCTTCGATTCCGTACCATTGCCCGAGGGCACCACGTTTGAATCCTTTACCGAAGCCATGTGCGGGTTCAACGTTGCGGGTCCGAAATCCCGTGAACTTCTGCAGCGGCTGACCAACGCGTCGCTTGCGACCGAAGATTTCCCCTTCATGCGCTCGCAGCAGATCGAGCTGGCCGGGGTGAAATGCCTGGCGCTGCGCGTGAGCTTTACCGGCGATCTGGGCTGGGAATTGCATTGCAACACCGAGGATCAAAAGCGGCTCTATGAGGCGCTGATCGAAGCCGGCAAGGACTTTGGCGCGGGCCCTGTGGGCGCACGGGCGCTGATGTCGATGCGGGTCGAGAAGGGTTATGGCTCATGGTCCCGCGAATACAGCCCGGAATATTTCCCGCACGAGGTCGGCCTCGACATGTTGT
Organism: Roseovarius sp. JB2-10; assembly: GCF_055693585.1. Classification (NCBI taxonomy): domain Bacteria; kingdom Pseudomonadati; phylum Pseudomonadota; class Alphaproteobacteria; order Rhodobacterales; family Roseobacteraceae; genus Roseovarius; species Roseovarius sp. JB2-10. The sequence goes on from NZ_CM146337.1 coordinate 2,715,211, forward strand.
GCAAGATGGACAAGGAATTCCTCAACAAGACCGCGGCGCAGGAAGCGCTGTCAAAGCCCACGCGCGAAAACCTTGTGCTCATCCATATCGACGAAGCGGCCACCAAAGCGTCGAACGCCGATGCGACGGGCGGCGAGCCGATCTTCAAGGATGGCAAAGGTGTGGGTCGCGTGACCTCGGGCACCTATGGCTATACGGTTGGCATGTCCCTGGCGCTGGGATATGTGCGCACGGGCGAGGCCGCACCGGGTGACGAAGTCGACGTGATGGTGCTGGGCCAGCCGCACAAGGCGCGCATCCTGCATGAGCCGCCGTTTGATCCCAAGGGTGAAAAACTGCGCGCCTGAGCGGCACGCCGGAGGGCTATCGCGGTTTGATCGGGGCGTCACCAAAGGTGACGGCTTCCCCATCCGGGTTCATCACAACCCACCGGGCGGCAAAAAGCTGATGATCATGGGTCTCCCACCCCTGATCATCGCGCTGAAACCGCCGACGCCACGACCCTTCGATGCGCACGGTATGACGGATGTCATCAATGGCCACGGGCGCGCCCGCTTTCTTGCGCGCATTGATCAACAGATGTTGTAGCCGCGCCGTCAGCGGTTTGGCCTGTGATTTTCGACGCCCCGCAAAGACAACATCGATGGCGGCGTTCCCCTCCACATAGCCCTTTACCATGATGTCGCGACGGGAGTTTTGCCCAAAAATCGGCACCAGTTGCACCGTCAATTGCACGATGTCACCCTTGAAGAGGCCCGCATCTTCATATTGCGGGGTCACCTCATTGGCGGGTTTGCGGCGCTCTTCCATCTCAGCTCCGGGGGTCAACGACGGGTCAGGGCCAAAGCGCCTTCACGCAATGTCCCGCCAGGAAGCTACCGGTTGAGGCTTAACAGAGGTTAAATACCAGGCGTTTTGGCCGTCAGAGTCTGCGGATTTTCAACCGCGTGATGCGGTTATCGATCACCTCAACCACTTCGAACCGAAACCCGTGGAAGCTGAAGACCTGTCCGACAACCGGAATGATCTGCGCCTCATGGATAACCAGACCGGCGATGGTATTGGCCTCTTCGTCGGGGAGTGTCCAATCGGTGGCGCGGTTCAGATCCCGGATCGTCATGGAGCCGTCGACCAGATACTGATTGTCCGACGTCAGCTCCAGCGGCACCTCTTCTTCCTCGTCAAACTCATCGGTGATTTCGCCGACGATTTCCTCAAGGATATCTTCCAGCGTGATCAACCCTTCGAGCGTGCCATATTCATCGACCACGAGGGCAAAGTGGCTGCGCATGCGCAGGAACTGCCGCATCTGATCATCCAGCGTCGTGGTTTCGGGCACAAAATAGGGTTTGCGCGCCACGCTGCAGATATCGAATTTCTCCAGCGCGTCGAGGGACGCGTTGGGACCGGCGACCAGCTTGTGCATCGCGCGCAGCAGGTCTTTGGCATGCACCACGCCAATGATGTTGTCGGGATCGTTGCGATAGACCGGCAGGCGGGTGTGGTTGCTCTTGAGGCATTGCCGCAGGATCGCATCGGGTTCGGATTCCGCGTCGATCATCTCGATCTGCGAACGGTGCAACATGATCTCTTCAACCGCACGGTCGCCCAGATCAAGCGCGCCCAAAATCCTGTCCCGGTCTTCTTTTTCGACCACGCCTTCGGACTGGCCCAGATAGAGCGCGCCAGCAATTTCCTCCCGCACGGCCAGAATGTGACTGTCGGGATCAATCTTGACCCCAAAGAGGCTCAACACACCCCGGACAAGCCATCTGACCATGGCGACGATTGGCGAAAAAACCTTTATTACCAGTACGATAATGGGCGCAGTTCGCGCAGCAGCCGTCTCGGCATTGGTGATCGCATAGGTTTTGGGCAGAACTTCCGCAAAGATCAGGACAAGAAGCGTCATCACCAAAGTGGCCAGGGCCACACCGCTTTCGCCAAAAAGACGCGTGAACATGGCGGTGGCAAGGGATGCTGCAAGAATGTTGACGAGGTTATTGCCGAGCAGGACCGAGCCGATCAGACGCTCATTGTCCTCGGTGATATCAAGCGCCTTTTGAGCGCCCATGGAGCCCTTTTCGGCCTGCGCGCGCAATTTGCCGCGTGAGGCGGCGGTCAACGCGGTCTCACTGCCCGAAAAATACGCGGATAGCACAAGAAGTGCGATGATGGCGGTCGAGGTGACCCAGAAGGCACCGTCGATCACAGTTGTAGTAGCTTCCATTCCAGCCTTTGTCCTTTTATCCACCTGGGTTATGGGGTGCGCAGGCACGTCAATCAAGGGATCATCGGAAATGCTGGTGCAGGATTTGGGGCAGATTGACGGACAAGTGCTGGTCTTTGGCGGTCCGTATTCGAATTTGCCCGCCATACAGGCCTTGATCCGCCGGGCGGTCAGTCTGGGCGTGCCGACGCACCAGATGATCTGCACCGGTGATTGCGTGGCTTATTGCGCGGAACCTGCGGAAACCGTGGCCGCACTGCGTGGCTTGACGTGCCCGGTGGTAGCGGGCAATTGCGAGAAACAGCTGGCACAGGGCGCCGACGATTGTGGCTGCGGATTTGAAGAGGGCAGCACCTGTGATCTCTTGTCAAACGGTTGGTTTGCCCATGCGGATGCCGCAATCGGGGCGGAAGATCGATCGTGGATGGCGGGCCTGCCGGATATCATCACGTTCACGCATCAGAGCGCACGGTGCGCCGTCCTGCATGGCGGTGTGACGGATATCAGCCGGTTTATCTGGTCAGTCAGTGATGCGCATGTCTTTGACGAAGAACTAGCGCGCCTCAAGGCCATCGCAGGACCCGTGGACATGGTGTTTGCCGGGCATTCCGGGCTGCCGTTTGAACGACATGTCGGGGGGTAACTTGGGTGAATGCCGGTGTGATCGGCATGCCGCCCCATGATGGCGCGCCGGATACGCGGTATGCGGTGTTGCAGGACGGTGTCGTGCAGATCCACCGCCTGTGTTATGATCACGACGCCGCCATTGCCGGGATGCAGCGCGCGGGCCTCACCCAGGGATATGATCAGGCGTTGATCAGCGGTTACTGGCCGTCGGAAGATGTTTTGCCACCGGCCTTGCGGCGCGAAGATTTGGACAACGGATGATGGTCATGCACCAGTTCACGCAACCGTTCGTCCAGCACATGCGTGTAGATTTCCGTTGTCGCCACGTCCGCATGCCCCAATAAGGTCTGGATCGCTCGCAGATCGGCGCCATTGGCCAGTAGATGCGTGGCAAAGGCATGGCGCAGCGTATGGGGTGTGACCTTGGCGGGCGACACACCGGCATGCACGGAAAGCTCCTTGATCAGCATGTAAAACCGGTGTCGGGTCAAATGCCCCAGCTTGCCCTTTGACGGAAACAGAAACGACGATGGCGCGATGCCTTTTTCCCGCGCCGTTTCTTCGGCGTCGTCCCGCAGGGCCAGCCATTCGGTCAACGCATCGCGGGCAGGGGGCGATAATGGCACCATCCGTTCCTTGCCGCCTTTCCCCCGGATCAACAGCATCCGCGGGTCGCCCCGGGCGGCGGCAACGGGCAGGGATACCAGCTCGCTGACCCGCATTCCGGTGGCGTATAAAAGCTCCATCAGGCAGGTGTTGCGCACCCGGTCCGCCGGAGATTTGGCTGACTGGCGGGCCGCATCCAAAAGTGCATCAACTTCGGATTCCGTCAGTGTTTTGGGCAGGCGTTTGTCGCGTCCCGGGCCCTTGATGCGAATGGCCGGGTTGTCCGCGCGCAGTCTTTCCTCATAGGCAAAACGGTAAAGCTGCTTGATCGCCGACAATCGCCGCGCCCGGGTCGATTTCGCCAGACCCTGCGCGTCGCACCAGACCAGATAGGCTTCGACATCCTGTTGCCCGGCGCTCGAGAGCGAATGCGCCGCGCCGGTCAGCCAACCGCAAAAGTCATCCAGATCGCGGGCATAGGCGGCCAATGTGTTTTGCGCCGCCCCCAGTTCGGCCGCCTGAGCTTCCAGAAAACTGCTGACCCAATAGCGATCACTGGTTGCCGTGTCGCCAGACATCAGGACGCCTCAAGGATCAGAAGCTGCAACGCCGCCCGCCGGGCCGTGTCTTCCAACCCAAGCGCCCGCAGCGTCCGCAACGCCTCAACCATATCGCTCAGATTGCCATCTCTGGTGCCGTCAAGCTGATTGGTGGCCAATAAAATCGCCTCACCGATCTTACCGGCATTGATCAACGCCGCATGGCGGGTCGCGGGCCCCGTTGAGGCGAAGGCCCGAGCGATGGCCTTTTCACGACTGGTGGAGGCGTCGGTGGCCGGGGGATTGCCCGCGGCCAAAGCGATCAGAAAGGTCTGACTTTTGTCGGGATTGTCCAGAATGGTACCTGCCTCTTCATAGGCATCCGACAGCAAGGTGACATGAAAGGCGATGTCGGCCGCGCGCCCCGTCAGAGGTGTCAGGCGCAACCCCTCCGCATAGAGCTGCGCAAAGGCGGCGTGGAGCCCGCGTGCACGCATTTTGCGCCAGGCGGTGGGCAGGGCGGCCGTTACGGCATCCGCATCTCCGGATCTCAAAGCCGCGTCCAGATCCTGAATGGCGCGAACCCTGTCCCAGACCCCGCCAGACGCCGCAGCGCGCCTCTCGGTATAGAGGCCGAGCAACCGGTTTGCAGGCAGGGCATTGGTGCGCGCCAGACGCTCCGCCGCTTCTATTTCAGCGCGCCAGGCGGCGGTTTCGCGCAGGTCCGCCATCGCGAAGGCGCGCGGTAACCGGCGGGTGGGCAACGCGTTTCCGGCCGCTTCAAACAGGCGGAAGACCAGCGGTGTCATGGCCGCTGGTGGCTTTGGCGGACGCGTGGTTTCGGCGATCTCGGGGTCGAGGTAAATGGCCAAAAGCTGCGCCTCGATATCAGACAGCGTTTCGAGCGCCACGGCGGTCTCGTAGGTCAAAGCCGCGGTGGACCAGTCGCCCGCCCGCGCGGTGCAGTATATCCGGGCGGCATAATCCTGGCTCAGTGCCGGGTCTTCACGGAGCGCTTGACACGCGGCTTCCTCCGCCCCGCTCAGGAGCGAGACATCCAGCCATGTGTCAAAAAGCGCCGGTGTGCGTGGGCCCGCCCGTTCGATCAGCGCCCGCGCGGGATCGACCGCCCCGAACCCGATCAGGGCATTCAGCCTGGCCTTGAGAAATCCGGCTTCCGCGCCGGCACTTCGGGGCGCTTCGGCTTCGGCCAGCAGCAAGGTGTAGTAGAGCGCCTGCAATGCGGGCAGGGGTACGGGCGAAATGCGGCGCATTTCTGCTGCAACATCCCGGGTTTCGCTGGCGGACCAGAGCGAGGCGGGCAATCCTGTCGTTTGCCGCGGCAAAAGCCCCACTGCGTCCGAACTCGCGCTGTCCAGCGGGATCACATCCACCTGCGGCGTGGTGGCCGTTTCAGAGACATCCGGTTCGGGCACGGGTTGCGCCACAGGTTCGGCCACGATCTCATCCAGCCACTCTATGGCAGAGAGCGGCGCATCCTGAGCAATCGAGGCGGTGCCCCAAAAGGCAACGCACGCGGCGGCTTTAACTGGCTTCAAGGATGATTTCCTGGCGAATCTCATCAGCGGGCGGAGAGAAATCCGCGCCAAAAAAGGGACCAATATACGCATACCCCACAAGACCAATGAACGCTAAACAAGCCATATAAATCAGCCATTTGAGAAGTCGAAACATTGTTGTTCTGCCCGTTTTTCATTTTGTTTTGCTAAACTTATAACTGGCCTTTTGGGCAAGATCACGTCATTCAATGGCAAAATGTTGAATTTGGCAGGGGAGCGCCGAGGCGTGGCGGCGGCGGAGAGCTGGAAATTGAAGAAGACCGTTGTGCTGGTGGGCATGATGGGCGCTGGTAAAACTGCGGTCGGTAAGGCATTGGCTTTACAGCTAAATGTGCCGTTCCTGGATTCCGATGCCGAAATTGAAACGGCCGCCAACATGTCGATTGCAGAAATTTTTGAACGCGACGGCGAGGCGTTTTTTCGGGCGCGAGAAACCGAAGTGCTGGACCGGCTGTTGGAGGACGAATGTGGCATCCTTTCCACCGGCGGTGGCGCATTTCTGGACGAAAAGAATCGCGCGCTGATCACACAGAAAGGCGTGTCCGTCTGGCTGAACGCGGATGTGAACCTGCTGTGGGCGCGGGTAAAACACAAAAATACCCGGCCGCTTTTGCGCACGGCACACCCTCGCGAGACACTTAACAAGATCTACGCCGAGAGAGTGCCGATCTACGCCACCGCTGATCTGGGCGTCGAGGCGCGCGCGGACTACACGATCGAAGTGATGGCGGGTCACGTTTTGGATGCCTTGAAGGCGCGGCCTGATGTTCTGGAGATTGAGGCATGACGCAAAAAGTTCATGTGGGCCTTGAGGGGCGCGCCTACGATGTCCTGATCGGCCCGGGATTACTGGCCACGTCCGGCGCGTTGATATCGCCATTCCTGTCGCGCCCGCGCGTGGCCGTGATCAGCGACGAAACCGTGGCCAACCTGCATCTCGCCACATTGCAGGGCGGGCTGGAAGCGGCGGGCCTTGAGGTTTCCGCACTGACGCTTCCAGCCGGGGAAGCCACGAAATCCTGGCCGCATTTTGAGCGGGCCGTTGAATGGCTTCTTGAACAGAAAATTGAGCGAAATGATGTGGTTATCGCCTTTGGGGGCGGGGTAATCGGGGATCTGGTTGGGTTTGCCGCAGCCGTGTTGCGCCGAGGCGTGCGTTTTGTGCAAATCCCCACGAGCCTTCTGGCCCAGGTCGACAGTTCCGTTGGCGGCAAAACTGGCATAAATGCGCCGCACGGGAAAAATCTGATCGGGGCGTTTCACCAGCCGAGCCTCGTTTTGGCGGACACGGATGTCCTGGGCACGCTGACCGAGCGCGATTTTCTGGCGGGTTACGGCGAGGTGGTGAAATACGGCCTACTCGGCGACGCTGCGTTTTTCGACTGGCTTGAAGTCAACGCGACAAAGGCGGCGGCGGGCGATATGGACGCCCGTATTGCCATCGTGAAACGTTCGGTGGAAATGAAGGCCGATATCGTGGTGCGCGATGAAAAAGAACATGGCGACCGTGCGTTGCTGAACCTCGGCCATACGTTTTGCCACGCTTTTGAGGCTGCAACAGAGTATTCCGACCGGTTGTTGCACGGCGAAGGCGTTGCGATCGGCTGTGCTATGGCGTTCGAACTGTCCGCCCGGTTGGGCTTGTGTTCTCAGGAAGATCCAAGCCGGGTGCGTGCCCATCTCAAAGACATGAAGATGAAGGTTGATCTGTCTGATATCGAAGGAGATTTGCCGGATGCAGATACGTTTTTGGACTTGATGGCGCAGGACAAAAAAGTCGTCGATGGGCAGTTGCGCTTTATTCTCGCCAAAGGCATTGGAGAGGCTTTTGTCACCGGCGACGTGCCTTCAGGTGCGGTCAAATCCGTGCTGGCCGATGCGCTGGCGCAGCGCGGCTAGCACGTTACATTACCTTCAAATTTGTTGCGGTGTCTGCCGGTCTTTGAGAAGCCAGCCGAAAATGAGCACTGCGAGCACCGATCCGATCACCTGTGCCACGATGAAACCCGGCACATCCATGGGCCTGATCCCGGCAAACGTGTCGCTGATGGCCCGGCCAATGGCCACTGCCGGGTTTGCAAAGGACGTTGACGCGGTGAACCAGTAGGCGGCGGTGATATAGAGACCTACGAGCCACGGTACGGCGTCGCTCCGAAAGCGGATACCACTCAGAATGATGCCGACCAGACCAAAAGTGGCGACGATTTCGGCAATCCATTGCGGTCCGCCGGTCCTCGCGGTTTGCGAGATTTGGATCAGGTTCTGATCAAACATGGCGTGGGCAAGGATGCTGCCGGCCAGCCCGCCTGCGATCTGTGCCAGCACGTATGGCGCAAACGCGGGCAGGGGCAATTCACGCCGCAGGGCAAAGGCCAGGCTGACCGACGGATTGAAATGCGCGCCGGAGATTGGCCCCAGAACGGTGATCAGCACCACAAGGATCGCGCCCGTGGGTATCGTGTTGCCCAGAAGCGCCAGCGCCACATCGTCGGTCAGCGTGTCGGCCATGATGCCGGAGCCCACGACAGTGGCCACCAACAGGCAGGTCCCAAGCGCCTCGGCGGTCAGGCGGCGGGGCAGATCAAAGGTCATTCAGGCGTCTACCGTGTCTTGGGCTTTGCCGATCTCATCCAGCTCGCGTTTCAGGCTCAGCGTGTCGAGTTCAGCCAGTGGCAGATTGGCAAAAATGGTGATGCGATTGTAAAGCATGCGGTGGGTTTCGGCGAAAGCGAGCGCGATCTCGGCCTCCGATCCAATGACAGCAGCAGGGTCCGGCAGGCCCCAATGAGCGCTCATCGGCTGGCCGGGCCAGACGGGGCAGGTCTCGGCCGCAGCGGAATCGCAGACGGTGAAGACGAAATCGAGCTTTGGCGCCGTGGGGCCTGCGAATTCATCCCAGCTTTTGGAGCGCAGGCCGTCGGTCTTGTAGTTGAGCTTGTCCAGCAGGGCGATGGCGTGCGGATTGGGCGCGCCGGTGGGCTGCGATCCGGCAGAGAAGCCGCGGAATTTGCCCAGACCTTCGCGGTTGATGATGGCTTCGGCGATGAGCGAGCGGGCAGAATTGCCGGTGCAGAGGAAAAGGACGTTCTTGGGGTCAGACATGGGGCAGTCTCCGGGGTTAGCAGGGGCAGGCAATTTCCTGGATCAGGGGTTGGCATTGCGCGGGGTTTCCGCCGCAGCAATCTTCCATCAGAAAGCCCAAAAGGCCGCGCATCCCGTCAAGATCCGCGAAATAGCGGATCGAGCGCCCTTCGCGGGTGTTCCGCAAAAGTCCCGCCTGGGTCAGGACCGAAAGATTGGTGGACATGGTGTTTTGCTTGACCTGCAGATGGGTGGCAATGTCGCCGGCGGTCATCCCGTCCGGGCCTGCGCGCACCAGCAGGCGAAACGCTTCCAGCCGTGTGGGTTGTGAGAGGGCCGAGAAGGCGTCGAGGGCTTTCATCTTATCCATGTATCATGAAGTATTGATATTTTAGGGCTCGGTCAATCGGGCTGGGTAGTTGTTACGCAGGTTTTACGAATGTCCACTTTGAGCCCTTAGTAACAAATGCTGCACGGGGAATAAATGTCTGCTCTTCAAGCTGCTGGGGGCTCATCGACCGCTACACTGAGGCAGCACGTAATCCTCCAAAAATGCTAAGTGCCGCCTTAAGCGCAGCGCATCTACTTCAGTCTCTGGCACATCAATTGGAGCGAGGTCCTCTGTCGGCTTGGAGTTCAGAACCGCATCCACCCAAACGCCAACGACGTCCAAATAAGTGATCAAGGCTTCCGCAGGATTTGGGCTCTCGTCGGTGGGCAACCATAAGATTGGACTATCTCCTCCCAAAAATAGCCAAAGGAAGTCGGGAGTTCCTGTCTCTTTATGGATAAACTCAAATAGATATATGCCAACAATGCCTTCAAAATATGCCCCAACATAGGTCTGCTTTACTTCGTGAACCCACGGAAAAGACTTCATCAGAAATTCAGCATATTCGATGTCTTCGATGAGGTCATCGTCTCGATCTTCAGAAAGCTTGGCCGTTTCCTCTATGCTTTCAAAGTCTATCTTTTTTGGAACGGGTTCTTCCAATCATTCACCTCCTTTTTTCTCAAGCTCGAGAGATCGCCTCGTTTCTTGTGGTGGCCGCGACCTTCCCAGCGTTCCTTAGTTGGACGTTTGATAAATTGTTGGGGTTTCCAGCCTAGATGACAAACCGGCACAAACGACCGTCTTGCCCGGAAAGATCTCTGAAAGCCGCCATTTGTTCAAGCGGATCAGACGACGGCTTTGTCCGCATAGCAGATTCTGAACGAGCGCTCCGCTCCTCGCGGCTCTGCGCTAATCCGCCAGACGCACCAGCGCATGGCGTTTCTTGCCGGCGCTGAGCTTGATGGGGGAGGCTAGTGCTGCGGCGTCGATCATCAGGCCGGCGTCGGTCAACGGCGCGTCGTCCAGGCGGGCGCCGTTTTCGGAGATGAGCCGTTTGGCCTCTTTGCCGGATTTGGCGAGACCGGATTTGACGATAAGCTGCACAATCGAGACACCATCGCCGATATCCGCGGGGCTGAGTTCCACGGTGGGCAGGTCATCGCCCACGCCGCCTTTCTCAAAAACCTCACGCGCGGTGGCCTCAGCCGCGTGGGCCGCATCGGCCCCGTGCAGCAGGGTCGTGACTTCATTGGCGAGGATGATCTTGGCCTCGTTGATCTCGGACCCGGCCAGTGCGCCAAGCCGTTCGCATTCATCCAAGGGCAGCTCAGTGTAGAGCTTCAGGAACCGGCCCGTGTCGGCATCGGTGGTGTTGCGCCAGAACTGCCAGAATTCGTAGGCGCTGAGCATGTCGGCGTTGAGCCACATCGCACCGCCCTGGCTTTTCCCCATTTTCTTGCCGTCCGATGTGGTCAGCAAAGGCGACGTAAGGCCAAAAACCTCGCCATCGATCACGCGGCGGGTCAAATCGATCCCGTTAACGATATTGCCCCACTGATCACTGCCACCCATCTGTAAGCGACACCCATAGCGGCGGTTCAACTCCATGAAGTCATAGGCCTGCAGGATCATATAATTGAATTCGAGGAAGCTGAGCGATTGCTCCCGGTCGAGCCGGGATTTGACCGATTCAAACGAAAGCATCCGGTTGACTGAAAAATGCCGCCCGATGTCACGAAGGAAATCGAGGTAGTTCAACCCATCCAGCCATTCGGCATTGTTGAGCATGATCGCGTCTGTCGGGCCGTCGCCATACGCGAGGTATTTCGCAAACACCTGCTGCATGCCAGTGATGTTGCTGTCGATCTGTTCGGGGCCGAGCAGGGGGCGTTCATCTGACCGAAAACTCGGGTCGCCCACCTTGGTGGTGCCGCCGCCCATGAGTGTAATGGGTTTGTGCCCGGTTTTCTGCAGCCAGCGCAGCATCATGATGTTCAGCAGGTGCCCGACATGCAGCGATTGCGCCGTGGCGTCGTAACCAATGTAGGTCGGCACAACCCCCGCCAGCATCGCGTCATCCAGCCCCTGATAATCGGTGCAATCGGCTAGAAAGCCACGGCTGATCATGACATTCATGAAATCCGATTTGGGGTGGTAGGTCATGTCCCGGGCTCCGTCGCTGAGGGGTGGACGAACCTGTAGCGCAAGCATCCCTTGAGGTTCAAGTCAGATTGGCGCAGGCACGAAAAAACCCGAGCTGTGACGCCCGGGTTTTCTGAGAACTGGTATAGCCTTGGTTTAGGCTTGTTTCTTGCCGCGACGGATCACAGCAAATGCGCCCATGGTTGTGAGCAACAGGGGCAGACCCGCAGGCAGAGGCACCTGTCCACCGGTGCCGCTTGGGGTCGCGCTCAACTGGTTCTGGTTTTCACCAGCGTCGTAGAAAACGAAATCCCAATCCGTTGTCTCTTCGCCCAGACCGTCGAGCATGGCCTGCGCGCGGTCACCCACGGCGGAACTCGCGATGCTGAACGAACCGTCGCTGATGTCGAACGGGCTGTTTGCAGCTTCGTCAACAATTTCCCACAGGGCGGTCTGGAACGCGGCGGTTTCCGTGTTGTCGCCGTTCAAAGTGGCATAGAAGGTCGAAAAGAGCTTGTTGATGTTGCTCCGGACCGTCGCCGTGAACCCGCTTTCGGCAAGCGACTTCATCTCATAGGTAACGCCATTGGCGATGGTGTGCGCCAGATCAACACAGAAGCTGATGATGTCGTCACCGGTGACAGGATCCAACACGAAGTTACCGGCAAAGAAATTCCCGGTTGTACCGCTTGTCGACGAGGTGATTGTCACACTGGTCCCTGCGCCAAGGCTATAATCAGCCGTGGTTGTGGCAGCCGAAGCCGAACCAGCAGCAAAAAGGGAAAGGGAGGCGGCTACAATAGCCGAACGGGCGAAATTCGTCATGCATTTACTCTCTACTTGAGGCGCCATTTGTGTGCGGCGCGACTGGTTACAGACAGGACGGAAAAGACTTCACGAAAATGTTATCTCACCGTGTACGGGGTATCTAGGAGCTAACAGTGACCACGTCAAACTAAATTCAATGATTGTCTAATTTTCGGAGTATTGTCGTTGCGTAATCCGGGCATTGTTTCCGGAAGCTTGACGATGAGGGTCGGTTTTCAGCTGTCGATCCGCTTAATCCTGTCCTGCATCTGCCGTTCTCCTGTTCACGAAAGGTCTGCATATCACGGGAGTGCGCGATAACGCTTGCCATCCGCGTGGATCGGTTCGATGTTGAAATCGCAGCATCAAATGAACGGCGGGAGGTCCGGACATGGCGGGTCAAAGGGTTTTGGCACTTGGGGCGATGTCCGGCACGTCGCTTGATGGGGTCGATGCTGCCATGATCGATACCGATGGCGAGGTGGTATATGGCTTTGGCGACAGCGCGTATCGCGCCTATGCGCCAGACGAGCGCCGGGTGCTGCAGTCCGCCCTCGGGTGCTGGCCGGGTGATGATGTAACCGACGCCGCGCAGGTTGTGCATCAGGCACATCAGGAGGTGCTGAGCGGTTTTGACGGCGCGCAGCTGGTTGGTTTCCACGGTCAGACTTTGGCACATGAACCGGGCGGTCGCGGGACACACCAACTGGGCGATGGCGCGGCACTTGCTGGCGCGCTCGAGCTGCCCGTGGTTTGGGATTTTCGCAGTGCTGATATGGAGCTTGGCGGTGAGGGGGCACCTTTGGCGCCGTTTTACCATTTCGCCTGTGCCAAGTGGTTTGGCGCGCAGGAACCAGTTGCGTTTTTGAACCTGGGCGGGGTTGGCAATCTGACATGGATCGATCCGCGCAAGGCCAAGCCGGAGGAAGAGGGCGCTTTGCTTGCCTTTGACACGGGCCCGGCAAATGCGCCGATGAATGATCTGATGCAAGCGCGTTTGGGTCAGCCCTTTGATCGCGATGGTGCCTTGGCGCGGCAAGGTGAAGTGGCGCAGGGGGCATTGGAGCTTTTTCTTGAGGACCGGTATTTTGCGCGGATGCCGCCCAAATCGCTGGATCGGGACAGTTTTGGAGACATGGTTGGTCTGGTGGGGGAGCTTTCGGACGCGGATGCAATGGCCACGCTTGCCGGTATGAGTGCCGCCTCGGTCTTGAAAGGCATGGAACATTGTCCGGTGCCGCCGTGTCGTTTGTTGGTCACCGGGGGCGGGCGTCATAATCTGGTGCTGATGGAGATGTTGCGGGTCAGTCTGGATTGCCCAGTTGAGCCGGTGGAAGCGGTGGGATTGGATGGAGATATGCTGGAAGCGCAGGCCTTTGCGCATCTGGCGGTTCGGGTCATGCGGGGGTTGCCCACGTCATGTCCGGGCACAACGGGGGTGCGGGCGGCGGTTTCAGGCGGGATCCTGAGCCAACCGGGCGCAAAGGAGAGGATCGCGTAATGGGGAACGTGGAATTTGACGAAGGGGCCGGGGGCGGACACCGGCTGGGGATGATCGTGCTGAGCACGGATGAAACACTTGAGTATGAAGCACGTCAGGTTGTTGAAGGGCGCGGGGTAAACTTGATGCACAGCCGCATCGAATCGCACCCGACGGTCACGCCGGCATCGCTGAAGGCGATGGAGGCATTGATGCCGGAATCAGCGCGCCTTTTACCGGCAGGTCTCGACGCGATTGCCTATGGCTGTACCTCAGCCTCGGTTTTCATTGGGCCGGAGGGTGTGGCCTCACAGGTTCAAACCGTTCAGCCAGACGTGCCGGTGACCAATCCGATCAGCGGTGTTGTGGCGGCCTTGAAAGCGCTTGGGGCCCGCAAGATCGGGCTTGTCACCCCCTACACGGCAGAAGTCGCGGCACCAATGCGGGCGTTTCTGGCTGATCATGGCATTGACGTGCTGCATGAGGTCAGCTTTGGCGAGGCGGATGACCGCAAGGTGGCCCGCATTTCACAGCGTTCGACCAAGGACGCGATGTTGGAGGCGGGCCGGCATCCCGGTGTCGAGGCGGTCTTTTCCAGTTGCACCAATCTGGGCAGTTTCAACGTAATCGACGATGCCGAAGATGAATTGCGCATGCCGGTGATCAGTTCCAATCTTGCGCTGATCTGGGATCTGTTGAAACGCGCCGGTATCCCTGCCACGGGCTGGGGGCCCGGGCGTTTGTTTCAGATATAGGATGACATCATGTCTAAACCGCCGATGAAACCGGCCACGATTGCTGCGCGGGCGGCGGGTGCGATTGACGCGGCCAGTGCGGGTGTCGTGCCGGGCCTGCACATGGCGACAACTTTCTTGCGCGACCGCGACAACACTCTTCTGCGCGACGAAAACAGCTATGGCCGGGATCATAACGACACGGTGCGGCAGGCCGAAGAAGTGTTGCGCCAATTGGAAGGCGCGGCGGAAGCCCAGCTTTTCCCAAGCGGCATGGCCGCGGTCACGGCACTTTTCCGAACGGTGCCCAGCGGTGGCCGCGTTGTAGTGCAATCTGGTATTTACTGGGGGGTGACGGCGTGGACGCGAGACTTCTGCGCGCGCCGCAATATTGAACTGCATGAGGTTGATGCGTCGGATGCCGCGGCCCTGGCACAGGCCTGTGCGCAAGGCCCCGCCAATTTGGTCTGGATCGAGGTGCCGTCCAATCCGTGGTTGAAAGTGGCGGATATCCGGGCCGCGGCACAAGCGGCCCGTCAGGCAGGGGCCTTGTTGGCAGTAGACGCGACGGCGGCCACGCCGGTGTTGATGCAGCCTTTGGCATTGGGCGCGGACTTTGTAATGCATTCGGCCACCAAGGCGATCAACGGCCATTCTGATGTGCTGGCGGGCCTTTTGTGCTGCGCCGATGCGACAAGTGAGGCTTGGCAGGCGGTACGGGCGGACCGCCACGATGCGGGTGCCATTCTGGGGCCGTTTGAAGCGTGGCTCTTGATGCGCGGTGTCCGAACCCTGCCGCTCAGGATCGAGCGTATGTGTGCCAATGCGCAGGCAGTGGCCGAGTTTCTGGCGGGTCATGCGGCGGTTGAAACGGTGTATTACCCCGGATTGCCAGACGACCCCGGCCATGATGTGGCCAAGGCTCAGATGTCTGGTGGGTTTGGCTATCTCATGTCCGTTTTGATCAAAGGCGGGCGCGAAGCCGCGCTGACGGCTGCAGGAAAATTGACCGTGTTTCACCGCGCGACATCGCTTGGTGGCGCGGAAAGTTTGGTGGAGCATCGTCAAACCGTCGAGCCGGATACGGGCATTCCCGAGAATTTGCTGAGGCTATCGATCGGGATCGAGGACGTGAGCGACCTGATTGCCGATCTGGAACACGCACTCGCATCCTGACCGCTGCCAAAATGTGTGCGCGGGCGCGCACGCTTGATGTCTCGTCATTCGGCTCCGCCTTCTTCCTCGGCGGTTTGTCGCAACGCGACGCCTCACATGAACAAAGTCCTTTAGGCAAGCGGCGTGTCAGCGCACAGGATCCGGCGTGAGCATCGCGAACTCAATTGAGTTCCGGTGATCTAGGCGGGTGCACCGCTCCAGATCCAGCCTCCGCCCAGAATGCGACTGCCTGTCGTTTCGTAAAAGACGCAAGCCTGACCCGGGCTGATGCCTTCTTCGGGTGTCAGCAACTCGACTTCCGCTTCGTTGTCCGACAGGGGCCGGATGATCGCCTCGCGCGGTGGACGGGTGGAGCGGACTTTCACCGCAACGTGCCATTCCTCTTGGCTGGTGATCGGGGCATCGCCCAGCCAATTGATTTCGCGCACCGGGATTGTTCGCGTGGCCAGAAGCTCTTTGGGGCCGACCACAACCTGTTTGGCGTCGACGTCGAGCTTGACGACGTAAAGCGGATCGCTCAGCCCGCCAATGCCCAACCCGCGTCGCTGTCCAATCGTGTAATGGATCACGCCGGTATGCTCCCCCAGAACGGTGCCGTTGGTGTCGACGATCTGTCCGGGCTCCGCAGCACCGGGTCGCAGTTTTTCAATCACGCTGGCGTAATTCCCGTCCGGCACGAAGCAGATATCCTGGCTGTCGGGTTTATCGGCCACGCTCAGCCCGTATTTCGCGGCCAGTTCGCGTGTTGCATCCTTGGACGGCAAATGGCCCAGGGGAAAGCGCAGGTAATCGAGCTGTTCCGGTGTGGTGGAGAACAGAAAGTAGCTTTGGTCCCGTGCTGCATCCGTGGCGCAGTGCAATTCAGCGCCATTCGTGCCCATTTTGCGCTGGATATAGTGCCCCGTCGCCATGCAATCGGCGTCCAGATCTTTTGCGGTTTCCAGCAAATCTTTGAATTTCACCCGTTCGTTGCAGCGAATACAGGGCACAGGCGTTGCGCCGGCAAGATAGCTGTCCGCAAATTCGTCGATCACCGCGTCTTTGAAGATGTTTTCGTAATCCAGCACATAATGGGGAAAATTCATTTCCTCCGCAACACGGCGGGCATCATGGATGTCCACACCGGCACAGCAGGCGCCTTTTTTGGCCAACGCTGCCCCGTGATCATAAAGTTGCAGCGTCACGCCGACCACATCGTATCCTTCTTCCGCCAATTGCGCGGCCACGACCGAACTGTCGACGCCACCGGACATGGCAACGACCACGCGGGTCTGCGCGGGCGGCTTGGCAAATCCAAGCGAGTTCAAAGGGTGATCGAGAGACATGTTGCAGCTCCGGGTGAATTCCAGCGGAATATAGGAAAATCCTAACTACTCTCAAGGTCGCATTTCACCGGGCGTTAAGTGCCGAGGCGTCATTTTGGACCTCCTTCAAGAGAGGTGAGAGTGATGTATCTGAAGAAAGTTGATGGGCCAAGGGCCGTGACCCTGCCGGATGGGACCGTGATGACCCTGGCAGATTTGCCCCCGGAAAACACGCGCCGATGGGTGGCGTCGCGCAAAATTGCGGTTGTACGGGGTGTGGCATATGGGTTGATCACCCAATCGGACGCGCTGAAGCGCTATAATTTGAGCACGGAGGAGTTCCATGAGTGGGTTTCCGCCGTAAATGCGCATGGAGAAGAGGGTTTGAAGGTAACATCTTTGAAAAGCATTAGACAACTTTAAGTAGAATTCGCATAATGTTCTGCATCGGTAACCTGTGGTTAACCAATTTTGGCCAGTGTTTGTTTAGGCAACAAAGATTTAACGGAGAGAACATATGCGCGTGCTTTTGGTCGAAGATGATCCGACAACCTCAAAAAGCATCGAGCTGATGCTGACCCATGCCAACCTGAACGTTTACACGACGGATTTGGGTGAAGAAGGCATCGATCTGGCGAAGCTCTATGATTACGATCTGATTTTGCTTGATCTGGGCCTGCCGGACATGAACGGCCATGATGTGTTGCGGCAATTGCGCCTGGCACGGATCGAAACGCCGATCCTGATTCTGAGCGGTGCGGATGACACGGAAAGCAAGATCAAAGGCTTTGGTTTCGGGGCGGATGATTACCTGACCAAACCTTTCCATCGCGAAGAATTGGTGGCCCGGATCCATGCGATCATTCGCCGGTCCAAAGGCCATTCACAATCGGTGATCCGAACCGGCAAGATCAATGTAAATCTCGACGCCAAGACTGTGGATGTTGATAACAAGACAGTGCATCTGACCGGCAAGGAATACCAGATGCTGGAACTGCTGAGTTTGCGCAAGGGCACGACGCTGACAAAGGAAATGTTCCTGAACCATCTCTATGGCGGCATGGATGAGCCAGAACTCAAAATCATCGATGTGTTCATCTGCAAGCTGCGCAAAAAGCTGAGCGAAGCAACAGATGGCGACAATTACATCGAAACGGTTTGGGGGCGGGGCTACGTGCTGCGTGATCCTGAACCCAGTGAGATGGATGATCAACGCGTCGCTGTCGGCGCCTGATCCCGACCTGCGCCGCCGGATGCATGGCCGAAGGCGCATAACATCAAAATGACCGAGAGAGCCGGGTGTCTGCGTATAAAAGCGCAGCACCCGGTTTTCGGTTATGCGGTGCCGACCGCGCTGGCATGATTTTGGCCCAGATCGCACCGGCGCTTTGGTGGCCGGTGGGTACAGAGACATCTGGACCATAGCGGCGCCTCGGCCTATCACTTTGATCTGAAAGCAGGGGCGATTTGGCCCTGACGCAGATCGGGGGATATTGTGAGCGACCGGATTGCCGTTGACATGTTGAGTGAAGCGCAAGCACGCGAAGAACTGGCGCGGCTGGCCGACACATTGAACGCGGCCAACCGCGCATATCACACGGAAGATGCGCCCGACATTTCTGACGCGGATTACGACGCGCTCAAAAGGCGCAATGCCGAGATCGAAGCCCGCTTTCCCGATCTCAAACGCCCCGACAGCCCAAGCGAAAATGTTGGTGCAGCTCCTGCAGAGGGTTTTGCCAAGGTCGCGCATGCGGTGCGCATGCTGAGCCTGGGTAACGCTTTTGATGATGAAGACATTACCGAGTTTGACACACGCATTCGCAAATATTTGGGCTTGGATGGGGCCGCACCATTGGCCTACACGGCGGAGCCCAAAATTGATGGGTTGAGCCTGAGCCTGCGATACGAAAAGGGCGTTTTGGTGCAAGCCGCCACACGCGGCGATGGCAGTATCGGTGAAAACGTGACGGCAAACGCCCGCACCATCGCCGACATTCCTCAGACCCTTCCCGAGGCGCCCGAAGTGCTTGAGGTGCGCGGTGAGGTCTATATGAGCCACGCAGATTTCGAAGCGTTGAACACCCGTCAGGCCGAAAAATCGGCGAAAACCTTTGCCAATCCCCGCAACGCGGCCGCGGGTTCGTTGCGGCAACTGGACGCGAGCATCACCCGCGACCGCCCGTTGAAGTTTTTCGCCTATGCCTGGGGGGACGTCTCCGAACCGCTTGCGGACACGCAAACGGGCGCGATTGATCGCTTTGCTGCCATGGGGTTTTCCACCAATCCGCTTACCGCAACATGCGATGGGCCGGCCGAGATGCTGGCGCATTACCGGCAGATCGAACAGAAACGCGCGACGTTGGGGTATGACATCGACGGCGTCGTGTACAAGGTCGACGACCTGGCGCTGCAGGGTCGCCTCGGCTTCCGCTCGACCACGCCCCGATGGGCGATTGCCCACAAATTCCCGGCCGAACTGGCTTGGACCCGGCTCGAGGCCATCGACATTCAGGTCGGTCGCACGGGGGCGTTATCGCCGGTGGCGCGTTTGACGCCGGTCACGGTTGGCGGCGTTGTGGTCAGCAATGCAACCCTGCACAACGAGGATTACATCAAGGGCCTCGACAGTAAGGGCAACGTTATCCGCGATGCCAAGGACATCCGTGTCGGGGATTGGGTACAGGTTTACCGCGCGGGCGACGTGATCCCCAAAGTTGCGGATGTGGATCTGACGAAACGGCCCGACGACGCGGTGCCTTACGGTTTTCCGCAGGTCTGCCCGGAATGCCAGTCCGAAGCGGTTCGGGAAGAGGGCGACGCCGTCCGGCGCTGCTCGGGCGGGTTGATTTGCCCGGCGCAGGCGGTTGAAAAACTGAAGCATTTTGTCAGCCGCGCGGCATTTGACATCGAAGGCCTGGGGGCAAAGCAGGTGGAGCAGTTCTACCGCGATCAATGGATTGCGGAACCTGCGGATATTTTCACCCTGCGCGATCGCTTTGGCAGCGGCATGCAGCAATTGAAAAACCGCGAGGGTTGGGGCGATAAAAGTGCTGGCAACCTGTTTGATGCCATCGACGAAAAACGCAGGATTGGCTTTGGCCGATTGCTCTTTGCCCTTGGCATCCGCCATGTGGGCGAGGCGGCCAGCAACATGATCGCGCGGGTCTATGTGCGGTGGGATGAATTCACCGCGGCGATGGACAGTGCCGCGGGCTTGGAAGGGCCCGAATGGGACCGGTTGCTTGGCATTGATGGCGTGGGCGACGTGATGGCCCGATCCTTGGTGACCGCATTCGCGCAATCACAGGAACGGGCCAGCATTGACAGGTTGGTCGCGCATTTGAGCGTTGAAGAGGCCGAGCAGCCAGACATGGAAGACAGCCCCGTGGCGGGCAAAACCGTCGTGTTCACGGGCACTTTGGAAAAGATGACACGGGCCGAAGCCAAGGCGCGCGCCGAGGCCTTGGGGGCCAAAGTTTCGGGGTCGGTCAGCGCCAAGACCGATTTGCTTGTGGCCGGGCCGGGGGCGGGCTCCAAGGCCAAAAAGGCAGCTGATCTGGGGGTCGAGACGATTGACGAAGATGGGTGGCTTGCACTGATTGGCGACGCATGAGCAGTCGGCCCGAAATCCTTTTTCCGCTTTTTGCCGGGCTGGAGACGCTGACTGGCGTCGGGCCGAAATCAGTGCAAAATCTGGCGACGATGGACGTTGCCCGCCCGCGGGATTTGATTTTCACGCTGCCTCAGTCCGGTGTTGATCGGCGCAAGCGCGACACAATTCAAGGGGCCGATCTACCCGGTGTGGTGACCGTCGAGGTAACCGTTGGGCAACATCGCGCGCCCTCCCGCCGCGGCGGCGCGTACCGGGTTGAGGCCACAGACGCGGCCACAACGTTCCAGATTGTGTTTTTTCACGCCCGTGATGAGTATCTGCGGAAAATCCTGCCAACTGGCGCGCGCCGTGTCGTCTCGGGTAAGGTGGAGCTCTTCGAGGGTATCGGTCAGATGGTGCATCCCGACCATGTGCTCCCGCCTGAGGAAATCACCGACATTCCGGATTTCGAACCCGTCTATCCGCTGACCGCGGGCGTCACGCAAAAGATGATGGGCAAGGCAGTCACTTCGGCCGTGTCGCGTGCGCCGGACTTGGCTGAATGGATTGACCCGGCGCAAAAGGCGCAAGCGGGTTGGCCGGAGTGGCGCGCCGCTGTTGAAACCGCCCATGCCCCTGAAAACATAGCGGATTTGAGCGCGTCGCATCCGGCACGAGAGCGATTGGCCTATGATGAATTCATCGCCCATCAACTGACACTGGCATTGGCACGGTCGAAATTGCGGCGCGCCAAAGGGCGCGAAACTGTCGGAACCGGCACGTTGCAGGCCAAGGTGCTGGAGGCGCTACCCTACGCGCTGACCGGCGCGCAGACCCGCGCGATTGCCGGAGTGGCCGCCGACATGGCCCAACCCATGCGCATGAACCGCTTGCTTCAGGGCGATGTGGGCGCGGGCAAAACGCTTGTGGCGCTCAAAGCGCTCCTGATCGCGGTAGAGGCAGGCGGGCAGGGGGTCATGATGGCCCCCACGGAAATTCTGGCGCGCCAACATCTCGAAGGGTTGCGGCCTCTGGCCGAAGCGGCGGGCGTCGTGCTCGAAATCCTGACCGGGCGCGACAAGGGGGCCGAACGCCGTGCCAAACTGGCCGCCCTTCTTCAGGGTGATATTCACATATTGGTCGGCACCCACGCGGTCTTTCAGAAGGATGTTGAGTTTGCCGATTTACGTTTGGCAATTGTCGATGAACAACATCGCTTTGGTGTCCGGCAACGGCTGGAGCTGGGCAAAAAGGGTGCGCAAGCCGATGTGCTGGTGATGACGGCCACGCCGATCCCGCGCTCGCTGGCCTTGGCGCAATATGGCGATATGGATGTGAGCGTGCTGGATGAAAAACCACCGGGGCGCAAGCCGATCAAGACTGCCCTGGTGAATATGGGTCGCATGGACGAGGTCGTGGACCATCTGCGCGGCGCGATTGCGGAGGGGCGTCAGGCATATTGGGTCTGCCCATTGGTGGAAGAAAGCGAAGTTGTCGATCTGAGCAGTGCCGAGGAGCGGTTCAAACGCCTGCGGGCCGCATTGGGCGAAGGCGTTGTGGGGCTTGTCCACGGCCAAATGCCGCCCGATCAGAAGGATGCGGCGATGAAGGCGTTCCAGCGCGGTGAAACCCATGTTCTGGTTGCCACAACCGTGATCGAAGTGGGCGTTGATGTGCCCAACGCGTCGATCATGGTGATTGAACGGGCGGAAAGTTTCGGGTTGGCGCAGTTGCACCAGTTGCGTGGCCGCGTTGGTCGGGGCGAGGCGCATTCAACCTGCTTGTTGATGTATCAGGCCCCGCTGAGCGAGAATGGTGAACGCAGGTTGACCACGATGCGCGACACCGAAGACGGTTTTCGGATTTCCGAAGTTGATCTGGAGATGCGCGGTGCCGGTGATCTGATCGGTACGGCACAATCCGGCCTGCCGCGGTTTCGCGTCGCGGATATGGAGGCACAGGCGGCGCTGATGGCAGTTGCACAAAGTGATGCGCGCAAGCTGCTCCATGATGATCCTGACCTGACCAGCGACCGGGGGCAGGCAGCCCGCGTTCTTTTATGGTTAATGGAACAGGATCAGGCGATACGGTTGATTTCTGTTGGCTGAACCCTGACGAAAAATAATTGATTTAAATACAATAGGTTAACGAGGAAAGGAACATTTTGTTCACGAATGTTCTTAAAAAGTTCTTTACAAAATCTTTCCAAAATGAGAACAAAGGGGCAACAAGACGATAGACAGGAGCCCATCATGATCCACCAGATCAAAACAGCCGCCGCCCGATCCAGCGACACTCTGCTCGGTGACGCAATTGGTGCCGCAGCATTGATGGTGATGCTGGTGGGCGCCCTCTATCTTCCTGGACTGACCTGACACCTCTTTCTGCCTGCGATGTTCCGACCCTGATCGTGCTTGCGCGCATCTCACTGTCCCCAAGACCGATGTGCCACGACTGAAAAACTGCCTGTTCTCATGTCCCCGGGGCTTTACCTCATCCCCCCGACGCACATCAGATCCCCCGGAACCCGCATTCCCTGACCGCCGCCGTTCTTGCCGGAACGTGCGGCGGCTTTTTTTGCATGACGTCTTTCGGCGATATTTTCAACGTGACCTGGCCGTTCGAAAATCAGGTAATTGACGGCTTTTGTCTTGAAATTCATGTTCATTGATCCGAGCATTTGGACATGAAAACGAAAATTATTGAAAAACTTGGATCCGTGGCAAAATCGAAATCTCAAAAAAGTAAAAAGGTAGCAGGGGAAAAGCGCGACGCAGCAAATGTCGCCCTGACCTTTCCAGTCCGGAACCTGGATGATGAGCGCGAATACCTTGAGGGAATGCTTACCAGCCGGTTCAACTTTTACTTTGTTTTCATGGGCGCTATCGCCGCCGGACTCTCGCAGGTCGAAAACCAGATGTATTTCGGCGCTTTATGTTTGTTGGCAGGATTGATTTCGTTTTTTTCTGGCGCGCTTTGTTCCGGACTTACGCGCTTGTCGGCGGCGTGCTTGAGGAGATTAGCACGGATGACGACCATCCTTATTCGATTGCAACGGCGACGGCTGAGCGCACTTGGACGCTTTTACCTGGCGATGCCAATTTTTATCTGGCGCAATTCATACCGGGGGCAATCACGTTCGCACTGTTTGCAACCGGGTCGCTGATTATTTTCTGGCCCGATGTACTGGCTGCGTATTTTGACTCCGCAGCAGTAGGTTTGAAAGACTAATCTCGTTTTCCCGGACGATGCACCCATACCGGGACTAGAAAAACGATACAGGCAATCAGAAAAGCGAGGCTGGCGATGATGCCAATCACGTCTCCGGCCTTCCACGTTCCCCACAGGAAAAACAGCGCTGAGACGGTGAACAAAATCCACCCGGTAAAATTGAAACTCCAGACGGTGCGTGGGGACATGGGCGTTCTCAGGCGCAGGAGGATTTGGCGCCGATTTCCTCCAGCGCTTCCACCAGAGCCTCAAGCGTCAGCAGGATCGACGCATGGCGATTTTTGTAATCCTTGGCCGGTTGCAGCACTTCGAGCCCGTCAAAGGGCGCATCGGGAACCGGGCCATCCGATTTCAGCATCGCCTTCAGTTGATCGCGCGCGGCGGTGATTTGGGCAACGTCGCACCCGATGATGCTTTCGCCTACAACGCTGGCGGCGGCCTGGCCCAAGGCACAGGCTTTGACCTCGGCAGCGTAATCCGTGATCCGGGTGCCATCCGTCTTGATGTCGACCGTCACCGTTGATCCGCAGAGCGGCGCACGGCGTTTGACCGACGCATCGGGTGCTTCCAGCCGGCCATGGCGTGGAATATCTGCGGCCAAAGCCAGAATGCGGGCCGAGTAGAGCTTGATCAGATCGGTTTCCGTGCTCATGGCTTTCCCTTTCGGTGCTGACCCCATAAATAGAGCGGACGATCAAAGATGAAAAGGGTGCCTGCAATGCGGTTCGATCCGTCGAGACTAAAGTATAATGATGCAGGCTTGATCCCGGCCATTGCGCAGGATGCCGAGACGGGCGAGGTGCTGATGATGGCATGGATGAATGCCGAATCTGTCGCGCAAACGCTTGAGACCGGCCGGGTGACCTATTGGAGCCGCTCGCGTGCCAAATTCTGGATCAAGGGCGAAACGTCGGGCCACGTACAGGCATTGGTGGAGATGCGCGTGGATTGTGACCGTGATTGTTTGTTGATGAAAATTCACCAGACGGGCGCGGCCTGTCACACCAACCGGCGCAGTTGTTTTTACACCGCTATCGAGGATGGTTTTGAGGTCATTACCATGGAGCCAGAGGCGGATTAAGCCAGGCCGACCATGCGCCGAATATCCTCTGGGCTGGCCCCATCGGCACGGTATTTCGCAATCGCCCGGGCATCGTCGCGTTTGGCCAGACGTTTGCCCTGATCGTCGCGGATCAGTTTGTGGTGATGATAGACGGGTGTGGGCAGATTCAGCAGTTTTTGTAGCAATACCTGTAGAAAAGTGATCTGATACAGGTCCTCGCCACGGACCACATGTGTGATCTCTTGCGCGGCTTCGTCTACGACCGAGGCCAGCACGTAAGACACGGTTTCGATCTCTTTGCGGCCCAATACCGCATCACCGATTTCGTGGATCAGGCGGTCCGGGTCCAATATGTGCCGCCCGGCGTGCAAGGGCCCGGTTTCTTCAAAGATCGCCTCATCCAGATCCTCAACGGCGCGCCGAATGTTCAGGCGCAGCGCGTCGCCCGGTTTGCGGCTGTCCATGTCGCGGTGTCGGCATGTGCCCGGGTAGACGTCAGCATCCTTTGAATCCCCCTCCTGCGGCGCGGATTGCGCGGCGCGGATATCGCTTCGGCTGCAGGAACAGGGGTAGATCAACCCGCGTGCCGCCAGCTGCATCAGGTGCTCATTATAGAGCTCAAGATGCTCTGATTGCCGAAGCACAGGCGTTTCCCATGTGAGGCCAAGCCACGCCATATCCTGGTAAATTTGCTCCTCCCATTCCGCGCGGGCACGGTCGATATCGGTATCTTCGATCCGCAACAGAAACTGGCCGCGCTCTGCCAAGGCCATGTCATGTGCAAGCAAGGCCGAATAGGCGTGCCCCAGATGCAGAGGTCCGGTGGGAGATGGTGCAAACCGGGTTCGAAAAATCACGCTTTTTCAATAATATAGACGGTGGAATTCAAGCCCTGTTTTGGCAGATGTGGACCATGATCCTGAAACAGAAGCCGCGCCGCGCCGCAATCAAGCCATTGGTTCAACCGACACGTATAGGTGCGGTCGGCCAAAGTGTGATCATTGTAGCTGAAGGCCAGTTTACCGCCGGGTTTCAACGCGTTCATCAGCAGATCGAGAGTGGAGGCCGGTGCCGCACCCGCGCCGATCACGCCAATGGCCGCAATTACCTGATAGCTGCCGGTGGCTATTGGGGCTTCGTCGTTGATGTCCATCAATGTCAGCGATCGATAGATATCCTTGCCCCGGGCCAGATCCAGCATTTCCGGATTGGGGTCGATCCCGTCGATCACGCTGAAGCCCTCGAGCTTGAGGGCCAGACCCGACAGGCCCGTGCCACAGCCATAGTCCAGGATTGGTACATCTAGGTCTGTGACCTGCCCCTTCAGGGCGCTGGCCGTCCGTCCCGGCGTTGCGTATCCGTTGCCCGATACTTCGGCGTCATAGCTCGCGGCCCATGCATCGTAGAGCGCTTGCGTGTCGTCAGGCGTCTCCAGCTTGTAGGCTTTGTCAAAAAAACTGTCTCCCATCGGGATAGAAAATCACACTGTTTGCGCTTCGTCCAGTGTCGCCTGTGTCAGCCACGCTTCCCATGCCGCCTTGGCGCGGTCAGTATAGGCCTTGTAGCGGTCCTTGCGCCCGCGGCGCCCGCCTTTCAATCCGTCGACCGGGCGGAAAAGCCCGAAATTGACGTTCATCGGCTGGAAGGTCTTGGCTTCGGCGCCTCCGGTGATGTGATGCACAAGCGCGCCCATGGCCGTATCCTGCGGCAACGGGGCAAGCGACTGACCCAGAATGTCAGCGGCCGCCATG
This sequence comes from Roseovarius sp. JB2-10, assembly GCF_055693585.1. Taxonomy (NCBI): domain Bacteria; kingdom Pseudomonadati; phylum Pseudomonadota; class Alphaproteobacteria; order Rhodobacterales; family Roseobacteraceae; genus Roseovarius; species Roseovarius sp. JB2-10. The sequence continues at coordinate 2,741,491 of NZ_CM146337.1, forward strand.
CGACCGGCCAGAAGGCCCATGGCCGCGGATTCAACGTATCCTTCGACCCCGGTGATTTGCCCGGCGAACCGGATATGTGGCCTGGATTTCAGCCGCATCTGGTCATCCAGCAATGTGGGTGAGTTCAGAAACGTATTGCGATGGATGCCGCCCAACCGCGCAAATTGCGCAGTCTCAAGACCTGGAATTGTTTTTAAAACAGAGGTTTGCGCGCCGTATTTCATCTTGGTCTGAAAGCCCACGATATTATAGAGCGTGCCAAGGGAATTGTCCCGGCGCAGCTGCACCACGGCATAGGGTTTGTCATCCGGCGCATGCGGATTGGTCAAACCGACAGGCTTCATCGGCCCAAAACGCAGGGTTTCGCGACCGCGCTCGGCCATCACCTCGATCGGCAGACAGCCATCGAAATAGGTCGCTGTCTCGCCCTCGTGGAATTCGGTCTTATCCGCAGCCAGAAGCGCGTCAATGAAGCCCTCGTACTGGGCCTTGTCCATTGGACAGTTGAGATAGGCGGTACGTTCTTCCTCGGTCTCGCCCTTGTCATAGCGCGATTGCATCCAGGCGCGGCTCATGTCGATGCTGTCAAAATAGACGATCGGCGCGATGGCGTCGAAAAAGGCCAGCGCCTCGCGACCGGTCTCGGCAGCAATGGCCTGTCCCAGCCCTTCGGACGTCAGCGGACCGGTGGCAATGATCCAATGGCCATCGTCGGGCAGGGCGGTCACCTCGCCGTATTCGACGCTGACATTGGGATGCGCCTTAAGCGCGGCCGTCACTGCCGCGGCAAAGGGATCACGGTCCACGGCCAGCGCCCCGCCTGCCGGAAGGCGATGCCGGTCGGCCATTTCCATGATCAACCCGCCTGCGGCCCGCATTTCCCAGTGCAAAAGACCCACGGCGTTTTGTTCATCATCATCCGACCGGAAAGAATTGGAGCAGACCATTTCAGCCAGATCACCGGTGCGGTGCGCAAAGGTTTCGACCTTGGGCCGCATTTCGTGGATCACCACGGGCACGCCCATTTGCGCGGCCTGCCATGCGGCTTCGGACCCGGCCATGCCGCCGCCGATGATGTGAAGTGTGTCTGCCATGGCCTGCGATGTAGGGCATGCGACGGTCATTGGAAAGGGGAAGGTCGCGTGGGTCACCGTATCTGGAAAGTCGCGGCCAGTGAGAGGCTGACCTGGAGGGATTGTAACTTGGGCGGTGACCCACACTTGCGTAATCTGTCGAGGGTCCATCCCGACCCCTGATGCCGTTCTATCGAGCGAATTGCGGCAAGAAAATGGCAAATATGGAAATTATAGAATGCCAATTTGGAAACAAACGAAATGCATCCATAAATAATTGAATTTTAGGGGTTTTCGTAGAGCTGGCACGGCTGCGACGGGTCTTTGACCGTAGAGAAAAGAGAAATAATGAAAGGCAGCTACGCCAGCTCTGCCAAGATCATGGCAAAAAAAAGGCAGTGCTGGAAAGTAAAAGGTTGGAAACGTTCTGTAAGATATTCAGAAACGATCAGGCAAGGGGTTGTTTTTGTGCCATAAACCGCCGCTTTAAAGTTGATCCCAGTCAGGGGGACGCTTTTCGATAAACGCGTTTATGCCCTCTTCGGTGTCGCGGTGGAGCATGTTTTCAACCATAACCTGTCCTGTGTAGTCATAGGCATCTTCCACCGACATCTCGATCTGATTGTAAAACGCCTCTTTGCCGATCTTGACGGCCACGCCCAGTTTGGACGCCACTTTTTGGGCCAGCTCGTTGGCTGCGGTTTCTAATTGATCTGCGGGCACGGCGCGATTGATCAGGCCGAGGGCCAAGGCGCGATCCGTGTCGATGAATTCACCGGTGGTCAGCATCTCGAACGCCTGTTTGCGCGGGATATTGCGGCTGAGCGCCACCATGGGCGTGGAACAAAACAGCCCAATATTGACGCCGTTCACGCCAAACCGCGTATCGTCGGCGGCAACGGCCATGTCACATGTCGCCACCAGCTGGCAGCCTGCGGCGGTGGCGATGCCATGGGGTTGCGCGATCACCGGTTGGGGCAGGGCGCGGATGGACAGCATCATCTTGGCGCAGCGGGCAAAGAGATCGGCGAAATAGGCCTTGCCGCCATCTTCGGCCTGGCGGCCTTGGGTCATTTCCTTGAGGTCATGGCCCGCGCAAAATGCCTTGCCCGCACCGGCGATGATCACGGCGCGGATGTGGGATTGTTCGCGTAGCCGGTCGCATTCTTCCTGCAAGGCGGCCAGCATACCGTCACTCAGCGCGTTCAGCTTTTCCGGGGCGTTCAATGTCAGCCGCGCAATTGCGCCGGTGTCAGTACGTTCGAGAAGTGCCATCTTGTGTCTCCATCTGTCTTGTGGCCATTCTTAACGGTGACAGCGCGCCGAGGGAAGCACGGAGAGAGCCATGGCCTTACAGATGAGCATCGATGAACTGATGGTGTTTCTGGATCGCGAATTTCCCCAGGTTACCGGGGAGTTTGCCATTGAGGATCTGGGTGACATGCGCATCCGGACGCGCCTGAACGTGGGCGAGCGGCATTTGCGGCCTGGCGGTACGGTCTCCGGCCCATCGATTTTTTCGTTGGCGGATGTGTCTGTCTATCTGGCCGTGCTGGCGATGATCGGCCCCGTTGGGCTGGCGGTGACCACCAATTGTTCGATCGACTTCATGCGCAAACCGGAAGCGGGCAAGGATTTGATCGCCGAATGCCGGTTGCTCAAGCTGGGCCGTGTGTTGGCCGTGGGCGAAGTATTGGTGTTTTCCGAGGGCGGCGAAAAGCCCGTGGCCCGGGCCAGCATGACCTATTCGATCCCGCCCAAAACCTAATCACCGGCGCGTGCCACCCAGACCATGCCGCGCCAATCGGTGACATGTTCGTCCGATATCGTGAAATCCCGCGACGGGTCACGCGTAAAGGGCAGGCGGGCGATCACCGCCTGTGAGGCGATATTTTCAGCCTCGGTATAGGCCAGAACTTCGCGCATGCCAGCCTGTTCGAACGCGTGGACAAGGGCGGCACGGGCGGCCTCGGTGGCATATCCCTGACCCCAATGTTGCGGCAAGAACCGCCACCCGATGTCGCCATGCGCGCCTAACGGGTGGTCATTCCCATTGGGGTAAATGCCGGTATACCCCAGAAAGGCACCTGTATGGGATGTGACGGCCCAACGGATGATGCCGTGTTGATCATACTGAGTGCGGTAATCGCGCAGCTTTTTGGCGCTGCCCTCTGGAGTAAGCGTCACGCCATGGTCGCGCATGGTTTGCGGATTGCCATGCAGGCGCGTGAAATCTTCAAGGTCCTCATCCCGCCAAGAGCGCAGAATGAGTCTTTGGGTTTCAATATGTGTGTCCGGGCGCGTCATGAGAACATTCTAGGCGAGCCACCGTAGAGTGGCGACAAAAAAGGGCCGGAGACATGCTCCGACCCCAAGTCATTCCGGCAATCAGGGATGATTAGTGCCAGAATGGGCGACGGGCCTCCGTATAAGCCGCGTCGCGTTCGATGCCGATGTCTCGCAACAGGTGATCGTCCAGTCGCAACAGCTGTTTGCGGGTGCGATACTTCATGTCCCACGTTGTCACGACCACGGCAAATTGCAGGGCCCAACGGGCCAGCAAGGGCAGGGGGTAACCGCCGGTGGTGTTCCGGGTATCGGCTATGGTGATCGCGTGTACGTGTGCCATGATAATCTCCTAAATTGTATTGACACAATGTTGATTCAGGTCGTACAAAAGAGATACAATTCATGCATCGAGTCGTCGAGGAAAAGATTGTAATGGGTACAATGTGGCAACCCAACCTGTCGAATGCGGGTAAATCCAAATACAAAGCGCTGGCAAATGCATTGCGCAAAGCGATTGCCGAAGGCGTGCTGGAGCAGGGGGTCAAACTGCCGCCTGTACGCGAGCTGGCCTATCGCACCTCGGTCACCCCGGGCACGGTGGCACGGGCCTATTCCTTGTTGATTGACGAAGGCTTACTGGAAGCGGGCGTGGGGCGTGGCACATTTGTGTCGCAGCGTGAGGCGATGGTAAATGAGCCGCGCGATTGGCCTGAAACCGTGTCCCTGCGCAGCCCGTTTTTGCCCGATATGGGGCAGACAGAACTGATGCGTGATGCGATCCGTGCTGTCGCCGATGGCGTGAGTGCCCGGAGCATGATGTCCTATCCGAACGAGGTCGATAACCGCCCGTTGCGCGATACAATGCGGTCCCACCTGGCGGATTTGCCGATTGGTAACTTCACCAGTGACGACATTGTATTGGCACATGGCGCCCAAAACGCGATGCTGGCGGTGCTCCAGACCGTATTGGAAGGGCCCGGTCCCGTGGTGGTGATCGAAGAAAATGCATACCCGGGATTTCGGCGGGCGGCAGAGCTGTGCCGGGCGCGCATTGTGGCGATTGCTTGCGACGACGATGGGCCGCTGCCCAGTGCCCTGCAGGAGGCTGCGCGCCGCCACCGGGCGCAGGTGTTCCTGACCTCAGCCGAGGTCAACAATCCGACATTGCGTCGAACCACGCCCGAGCGGCGACGCGAGATTGCGGCTGTGGCGCGTCGGTACGGGCTGCATGTTGTCGACGATGATTGTTATAAATTGACCCCGGCCGCGGCCGAAAGTTACCGGGCCTTGTTGCCGGAACTGGGCTGGTACGTGTCGTCATTCTCCAAATCGTTCACGCCCGCACTTCGGGTGGGATGGGCGATCGGGCCGCGCAGCCGCTCTAAGGATCTGGTGCGCAGTGTCAGCTTTGGCTGCTTTGGTCTGGCGCGCCCGTTGACAGACATCACCCATGCGGTGCTGCGCGATCCCCGGCTTGGGGATGTGCTGACCGACACAAGAAACGCATTGGCCGAACGGGTGCGATTGGCGGTCAACCATCTGGGCGGGCATGATGTCAGCTGGCATGAGGATGTGCCGTTCCTGTGGATTTCCCTGCCAGGCGGATGGCGCGCCAGCCGGTTTGTGCGCGCGGCCCAGACACGAGGCGTATTGCTAAAATCCTCGGAAGACTTTGTTCAACGCGACAAACGGGCGCCGCACTCGGTGCGTATGGCCATTAACGCGCAAGTCGCAATCGGCTGCTTTGAAAGGTCTGTCGATACCATCCGCGATCTTTTGGATAATCCGCAGGACGAAATATCCGTCTGAAATTGGGGTATAATAATACCTATTTTATAACAAATTGATTTTGAACAATTAATATGAACTTAGCGCGCTTGACGTGGTGATTGCACCCTATATAACCCGCCCATCAATCCGGCGATGCGCACCCTGCAGCATCCGACACGTATAATGATAGGGTTTCACCTTATGAAAACATTCTCTGCAACACCGGCAGATATCGACAAGAAATGGATCCTGATCGACGCTGAAGGCGTTGTTCTGGGCCGTCTGGCATCGATCATCGCTGTGCGCCTGCGCGGTAAGCACAAGGCGTCGTTTACACCGAACATGGATATGGGCGACAACGTGATTGTCATCAACGCTGACAAGGTTCAGTTGACAGGTAACAAGCGCGAGAAGCCAAATTACTGGCACACGGGCCATCCGGGCGGTATCAAATCGCGCACCACAGGTGAGATCCTGGAAGGCGCACATCCGGAGCGCGTTGTGAGCCAAGCGGTCAAGCGTATGCTGCCGGGCAACCGTCTGGCGCGCAAGCAGATGACCAATCTGCGCGTCTACGCCGGTACTGAGCATCCCCATGAGGCGCAAAGCCCTGAAGTGCTGGATGTGAAATCGATGAATTCCAAGAACACGCGGGTGGCAATCTGATGGCTGAAGAAATCAACTCTCTCGAAGGTCTGGAAGCCGTCGCCGAAGGCGTGACAGCTGAGGCCGTGGTCGAAACCATGGAACCCCGTGAGCCCGTGCGCGATGATCTGGGTCGTTCCTATGCCACCGGCAAACGGAAAGACGCGGTCGCCCGTGTCTGGATCAAACCCGGTTCGGGCAAGGTCGAAGTGAACGGCAAGGAAATGAACGCGTATTTTGCGCGCCCCGTTTTGCAGATGATCCTGCGCCAGCCCTTTACCGTCGCCGGTGTCGAAGATCAGTTCGACGTGATGGCAACCGTCAAAGGTGGTGGTCTTTCGGGTCAGGCCGGTGCGGTCAAGCACGGCATCTCGAAAGCGCTGCAGCTTTATGATCCCAGCCTGCGTGCGGCCCTGAAAGCGGCAGGCTTCCTGACGCGCGACAGTCGCGTTGTGGAACGTAAGAAATACGGTAAGCGCAAGGCGCGTCGGAGCTTCCAGTTCTCGAAACGCTAAACCGCGACAAAATTTTTGTGATCGTGAACGAGGCGCGGTGGGCATTCCCGCCGCGCCTCTTTATATAAACGTCAAAGGATGTCCGGGGGGCCATTCTGACAGTTTTTTTTATTGAGACGATTGATGAAGTACCGACCAGAAATTGACGGTTTGCGTTCAGTCGCTGTGTTGCCCGTCATCCTGTTTCACGCCGGATTTTCTGTGTTTAGCGGCGGCTATGTGGGCGTCGACGTATTTTTCGTCATCAGCGGCTATCTGATCACGACCATTCTGATTTCCGAGCGCGAAGAGGGGACCTATTCGCTCCTTGGGTTCTACGAACGCCGCGCGCGCCGCATTCTGCCCGCCTTGTTTTTCGTTTTCCTGTGCACCTTGCCATTTGCGTGGCGATGGCTGGTGCCGGATCTGTTTGAAGACTACGCGCGCAGCATGGCATTTGCGTCACTTTTCATCTCGAACATCCACTTCATCGAACATTCCGGTTATTTCGACACGGCCGCAGAACTGCGTCCGCTCCTGCACACGTGGAGCCTGGCCGTGGAGGAGCAATACTACCTTTTGTTCCCGTTGGTTTTATGGGCGCTTGGCGCCTTTGCGCGTGGAAAATACCTGTGGGTTTTCCTGATCCTCTCGGCGATCTCTCTGGGCATCGCGGAATGGGGCCTGCGGAACTACCCGCTGGAAAACTTCTTTTTCACGCCCTCGCGGCTTTGGGAACTTCTGGGCGGCTCGATCTGCGCGGTGATCCTCTTTGGGCGGCCGCAATTGCGCAATGAATTCCTTGCGTTGACCGGTCTGGCAATGATCGTCTTTTGTATCTTCTGGTACGACAATTCCGTCCGGTTTCCATCGCTCTACACCCTGGTGCCTGTTGTCGGCTCCATGCTGATCATCCTCTATGCGGACCGGGGCACGCTGACGGCAAAATTGCTGACAGTGCCGCCGATGGTGGGCATCGGTTTGATCAGCTACAGCGCCTACCTGTGGCATCAGCCGATCTTTGCCCTTGCCCGGGCGCAAAGCGTGTCTGAACCGTCGATGATAACCATGAGCTTCCTGATTTTGTTCACGCTCATTCTGGCTTATCTGACCTGGCGATTTGTGGAGGCCCCGTTTCGTAAGCGCACGATATTTGCCGGACGCGGGCCATTACTGACGGCATCGGCGGCTTGCATCGCTGCGTTTGCAACCATCGGCTTCTGGGGGGATGCCACCAAAGGGTTCCCAGGGCGCCTCGACCGGTACGAATCTGAGTATCTGGCAATGCTCCGCTCGCACCTGAGGGAGGTGCGTCCGCAGGATCAGTGCCTGGACCGAAAGGGGGCGTTCGACCGCTACTGCGTGATCTACCAACCCGAAGATCCTGTCGGCAAGGTGGCCGTGCTGGGCGACAGCCATGCGCAGGCAATGCTCCCGGCATTTGAGGCGCTGTCGCAGGCCCATAACGTTAGCGTGTATCGCGGCGTCAAGGCGGCGTGCCCGCCCTTATTGGGGGTCTATCTGACCTACGCCAAAAACGATGCCACTACCTGTTTCAACTCGACCAATCTCTTTGCCGCACAGGTGGTCGAAAGCGAAATTGACACGGTCATTCTTGTCGCCCGGTGGAGCATCTATGCCAGTGGGAATTATTCCGGGCAGGATATCGGCTTCATGGTCAGCGAGGAACAGGGAGACCAGTTCCAAAGCCGTGAAGAATGGCAGCTCAGTTTCGAGGCGGGGGTGCGCAAAACGGTGGCATTCTACCGCGATGCGGGCATGCGCGTGATCTTGATCCCGCAAATTCCCCAGCAAGAGATTTTCCCGGAAAACATCGTCCTTCAGGCGCTCCTGCAGGGGCGCGGTGAGGAAGCCGCGGTACGAACCTTCAAAAAGAGTTTTGTCGAACAGGAGAAATTCCACGGCCTTATGGAATTTTCCAACTCTGTGCTCGACAAGGTTGCGGATGAGTTAGGCGCAGAAGTCCTGCCGCTGAATGCGTTTTTTGCAGAGGACGACCACTATGTCTGGTTCCGCGATGATGAAGTTCTGATGAGCGATACGGATCACTTGACCCTGCGCGGTGCGCTCGGCGTGGGCCCGTTACTGGTTGAAGGCTTTGCACAGGACTAACCCGCGCGCGGCCCTCACGCGTCCGGCGGGACCAGTCCAAGACCCCGTAGATAGACGCCGATGCCGCTTTCCAGCAGGTCTTCGGGTGAAAACGGGGATTGTGTGCCCGGAGAATTGCGCGCGAAAAGCTCGACCACACCATGCGACATTGCCCAGACATGGGCCGAAAACATCGAGGGCGGCGGGCGTTTCTCCGGCGGAATATGCTGGCTCAATTCTTCGGCGGCACGTTCCAGAACCGTGCGGGCACGGCTCGAAATGGCGGCGAGTTCCGGCGTGCGATTGACCGAAATGCCGCTTTCGAACATCGCGATGTAATGGCCGGGATATTTTCGGGCAAAGGCCAGATAAGCACGGCCCGTCGCTTCGAAACTGGCCAGAGCCGAGGGCTGCCCTTTGTCATAGGCATGCTGCATCAGGTCGGCAAAAATCTCATACCCCTGGCGCGCGGCCTCGGCGATCAAATCCTCACGACCCTCAAAATGCCGGTAGACGGCCGCCGGTGTCACGCCCGCCTGTTTGGCGGCCTCCGACAGGGTAAATCCGGTGGGGCCCTTGGCTTCGATCAGCTGCAACGCCGCCTCGACCAGCGCTTGCCGCAGATTGCCATGATGATAGCCGCGTTTAGGCATCCCAGATCTCGGGGCCACCGCAGACAGTGTCATCAATTGCTCCGATCGCTCCGGCATCCTTGTGGGCGTAGTCAACCGAATGCAGCAAATGGCGGATCGCGACCAGCCGTGCGCGGCGTTTGTCATCCGAGCGCACGATGGTCCAGGGCGCGGTATCGGTATGCGTCAGGTCCAGCGTCTCGCGGATCGCGGCGCTGTAATCGTCCCATTTCTTCAGGCCTTCCACATCGATCCAGCTCAGCTTCCACTGTTTGAGCGGATCGCTCTCGCGCTTCAAGAAGCGGCGTAATTGCTCTGCCCGGCCAACGTTGAGCCAGAACTTGATCAGATGAATACCCTCATCCACTAGCATCTTTTCGAAATCCGGCACCTGTTGGAAAAACTTGGCCCGCTGCGCATCGTCACAAAAGCCGAACACCTTTTCCACCACGCCCCGATTATACCAACTGCGGTCGTAAAAAACGATTTCACCCCCAGATGGCAGATGATCGATGTAGCGCTGGAAATACCATTGCGTGGCCTCATCATCCGATGGTTTGGACAACGCCACCAGCCGTGCCCCACGCGGGTTCAGGTTCTCGCGGAAGCGTTTGATGGTGCCACCTTTGCCTGCCGCATCGCGGCCTTCGAACACAAGGGCAATGCGCGCGCCGGTTTCCTTGACCCAGGACTGCATCTTGACCAGTTCGATCTGCAGCTTGTCGATATCCTGCTCATAGGCCTTGCGCGGCATGCGTTCGGAATGGGGGTAATTGGCATCCAGTATGTCGCCCTTATCGGCACGTTTAATGGCGTTGCGCACCGCTTCGGGCGCGTCTTTATCGAAATATGCGCTGATCGCACCGTCAAAGGGCAACTGCATGAGCCTCTCCTGTTTTGCCAATAGTATGAAGGGTCTAAGCGCCCTGTGCAATCAACCGAAAGGTCAGGGGCGTAAACCGGCGCGTTGTGCGGCGGAATGAATGACCTCGATCACCTCGTCCTGTGCCGCATGCTGGGGCATGTGCCCGATCCCTTCCAGACGGGTCAGCCGGGCATCGGGGATCTGCGCGGTGATCGGTTCTGCGTGGATATGCAAGCCCACGGTCGTGTCGGCTGTGCCATGGGCCACTTCGGTGGGCACGGTGATCTCGCCATACCGCGTATGGATGTCGGTGACTTCCTGCAGCAGGTTCGCGCGTTGCAGCGCATTGGCGCGCATTGACGGGCGGCGCAGGCTCAGGCCCGGGCCAAAATGCTCGATATACCCGTCGGGCATGGATTGCGGTTTGAAAATTCCGGCCACGCCCTGTTCGACCTGCTCATCTGACACGAAGGCGGTGATCATGGAGATGGCGATAGGCCCCAGAACCGGGCTGGAGAGGATTTTGTAATAGGTCGACAGCCCGGTGTCCCACGGTTTGGTGGCGCCCGACAAAAGCACCAGCGCCGACAGATCGGTGGGATGGTTCACGGCCCAGGCAGCGGCCACGGCACCGCCATAGCTGTGCCCGACGACAATGGGCTTGTCCGCACCCAGATGCGCCGCCGTTTTTTGCAGCAATGCTGCCTGCTGACTGGTAGAGGCCCCACTGCGGTTGATCCGGTCGGTATAACCCATTCCGGGCCGGTCGATGATGATCAGCCGGTAATCCGCCGCCAGACGCGCGGCAATTGCGTGGGTTGCGTCCCGTGTGCTGCCCGACGATCCGTGGATCCAGACCAGATCCGGCCCGGACCCCATCACAACCGCATGCACCCGGTGACCGTCGATGTCGTACATCTGACCTTCAGGCGGATAGGCCGCCTCGGCGCCGGCTTCGTTGGTCCGTGCGCGGTGCTGGACGAAGGCCCAGAAGACCGCCAGTACAACAAGCAGGATCAGCAGGATCTTAGCCACCGATATCACCGATCTTAAACGCAGTTGTCTGGTAGATTTCGTTGATCCAGTTGCCATAAAGCAGATGGGCATGACTGCGCCACCGGTTCTGCGGTGGCTGGCTTGGATCATCGCCGGGATAGTAATTGCATGGCACGTTTATCGGCGTGCTTGCAGCGACATCGCGGTCATATTCCTGCTTCAGCGTGTCGCTGTCATATTCCAGATGGTTGAATATATAGAGCGCGTGATGCTCTGCATCTTCAACAAGACACGGTCCGACCTCATCACTGTAGAGCAGTGTTTTTAGCCCACCAGCGCCGTCAATTTCGGGCTGGCGCATTTCGGTCCAGCGGCTGACTGGGATGACGCAATCATCTGAAAAACCACGCAAATACGGCGACGACGGCGCCATGTTGCGGTGCCGGAAACAGCCGAATGCCTTGCTCGTCAGCATGTGTTTCTTGATGCCATGGAAATGGTTGATCATGCCCATGCCGCCCCAGCACACGCCGAAGGTGGAATGCACATGGGTCTGGGTCCAGTCAAATACCTGACGCAGCTCCTGCCAGTATGTGACCTTGTCAAAATCCAGATGTTCGATTGGCGCACCGGTGATCACCAGACCATCAAACTTCTCACCACTCTTTAGCACATCTGAGAAGGGCCGATAAAAGCTTGCCATATGTTCCGCAGCGGTGTTGCGGGTGCGGTGTTCGCTCATCCGGATCAGGCTCAGCTCGATCTGCAAGGGCGTTGCGCCGATAAGCCGGGCAAACTGGTTTTCCGTCTGAATTTTCTTGGGCATCAGGTTCAAAAGGCCAATTCGCAGGGGGCGAATGTCCTGACGGGCGGCCTGATCCTCGTCCATCACCATCACGCCTTCGCGCGTTAGCACGTCATAGGCGGGTAGATTGGCTGGGATTTTAATCGGCATGATACGTGTCCTGATGCGTGAGCCGAACAAATAGGTCGTTTATTTCGGGAATTCCAGAGGGGTTGCGGCCTGTCGCGTCAAGAGACCGTGATGTGATGCCGCGCGGTGCCAGTGACGGTTTCAGGCGGCATTAGAAGGCCTTGTGGGTCAGGCCGCATCCAGCGCGGATACGATCAACGCGTCGAAATCCGCAGCGGTTTTTACGGCAGCGACCTTTTGCGCGCTGACACTGATACCCCAATGCGCCATGGCCTCGTACCGGGGCTGGCGATGCGCCAACGCGCGCGCATAGGTCCAGCGAATGAAGGCATCAGGATCAACATCACCTTCTGATACGTTGTTTTCATTCAGATATTCCGCCCAGGCAGTATCGAGAAACTCGGGCTGATACGCCATTGGCTTGGGCGCACGATCAAACCGGCGGATCAGTTCCGCGGTGTGATCTTTGCTGCCTGTCAGGCGCACGAGCAGGCACCGGGATGCAAGCTCGCTCAGCAACGGATCTTTCGGGTCATTGCCATCCACCCATTCACAGATCGATCCGCCCGTATCGCAGATGAAATGCGGGTAGTCATAAAGCGCTTGCGCCCGGTCGATGAAATAGGCCGTGTCACGCAGTGCCGCAATTTCGGCAAGGCGGAACTGATCTTGCCGGTGACGGTATTCAGCAATCGGCAGACCGCCCTTTTTGGGGTCGCCGGGCTTGCCAAGGTAGGTCGACACGGGCGCCAGATTGTTGAAGGTGATATTGGAGCCGATATAGATCGAATCCGTCAGGAACAGGTCGCGCAGAAAGGGAACTTTCATCGCCTGCGCCTTGGCGTTATCGGCGATCAACTCACCCATGTAGCGCGTGCCGATGCGGTAATCGATCGAGTAATGAAACCACGCCCCCTGATCGCGCAGCATATTGGACAGGTGGGTTTTGCCCAAACCGGACATGCCGTAAAACAGCACCCGCTTGTGCGGCGCCTTCAACCAATCCTCAGCGCTTTTGTAGATCATCGCCTGTCCCTTTTGATCCCGTGGTACAAAGCGCGGCGGGGCGGGTCAAACCCTTAGAAACCCCAGCACGAAAAAAACCCGCCCCAAAAGGAGCGGGTTTTAATCTGTTTTCCGGGGTCGTCTTAGAAGCGCAGACCGACTTTCACGCCAGCGGCAAGAGCGCTGTTGTCGTCAAAGTTGGCGCCGATTGAGGTGATGGCGCTGCCCACGTCGAAATACTTGATACCGGTGGTCACTTCCCAGTTTTCGGTTTCGTATTTCACGGCCAGGCCGTAGCTGGTGAAGCCATCGCGGCCCGAGAGGTTACCCACGGTGTCGCCTTGGTCTTCTTCGTAACCGACGGTGAACGCACCGGACCAGTTTTCAGAGAAGCGGCGTCCCACACCCAACTCATAGGTCCAGATGTCCGATGGCTCGCTGGCAATGGCAACCGCGCCACCCAGGAAGTCCATTGGACGAATTTCGAACTCGGTCCATTCCTGCCAGCGGATCGAACCAAACACCAACGTGTCTTTTGCAACACCGCTTTGGGCGTGCAGCGTAACCGCTTGCGGGATGGTCACGTCAAACGGTGTACCTGTGTTGTCGGAGAAGCTGTGCTCAATCTCGGACTCGTAGGTCAGTGCGACCTTCAGTGCGATATCCGGGATCTGGTAGGCGGCACCCACGACGTAGCCAGCCTGATAATCCTTATCAACAGTCAGGTTATAGACCGGCGGCAGGGGCAGACCGGCGGTGCGGATTCTGACGTTGCCCGACAGGCTCTGGATGCGCAGGCCACCATAGGCGCTGACACGGTCAGTGAAGTTGTATTTGACCAAACCGGTCACGGCGAGGGAGTTCACCTCAGCGCTCGACGTGGCAAACGGGTAGGGCGATGGGCCCGGGTACTGAACATTCGCACCAACCGGTTCGTTGGCAACAATCGCGAAGCTCAGCTTTTCATTATACTGATGCTTGTAGCCGAGCGAATAGCTCTTGAATGTCTGTTGGATGTTGCCGGATCCCAGAGCGCCGCCCAACAGCGAACCGCTGACATTGGGGCTGACGGCCGCTGCCGAAAACTCAAGGTAGTTGCGTCCATCTTCATACAGGATCTGCGATCGATCACCGTCGCGTCCGATGCCACCGGCATGGGCGATGCCTGTCGTGGCCATGGTCAGCGCCGTGGCTGCCAGTGCGAATTTCTTCATGTTTCTCTCCTCACAAACATTTGAATCGACGCTTACAGGCCTTTACAAAATCGTCAAACATTAACGCCGCGTCACAACGGAGACGAGATCCCATAGGTGTTGTAACCGCCACACCTTTAGCGGGTAATTTGCAACGAGAGAGATGTGTAAGCGTCTGATAAGAAGCTACTTTCGCGTCTCGGACCAGATATTCACGTAGTTCGCGACGAAAATGATCACCGCGCCAAGGATGACAAACGCGTCAATTGCCTCGCTGTAAAACAGGTAACCAATGATAGCGATGACGGGAAGACGCGTGAAATCAATCGGCGTCACGACCGTGGCAGGCGCGATCGACAACGCCTTGGTCATACAGAAATGCGCCATCAATCCGCCGCACCCGATCACCATCAGCCAGGGCATTGATGCGGCCGAAGGCAAGGCGATGTCCCCGTCGAACCCGGCAAAGAGAATGCCAAAGATGGCCTGCATCACGGTCATGTAAAGCAGGATGCTGGCCAGGCTGGTTTTTGTGGTCAGGATTTTCGTGAACATGATCGCGCCCGCGAACCCTATTGCGGCAAGGGCGGCGGCGACGGTGCCTGCGTTGATCGTGTCGGGGCTGGGCCGGGCCACGATCAGGATACCGACGAAACCGATCAGCGCCGATAATGTGCGAATGCGCGTCAGCCGTTCGCCCAATACCAGTGGCGAGAGGATCAGCACCCACAGAGGTGCCGTGAATTCGAGCGCGAAGACCTGGGCCAACGGGATCGCGGTGAGGGCGTAGAACCACAGATTCTGACCCGCAAAGTGGCAGATGTTGCGGATCAGGTGCAGGCCTGTATGCCCGTGCCGAACCTGATGCCACGTGCTGGTCAGCGTAAGGCATGCCATTACGATCACCACGCCGACAAAGCTGCGGTACATCATGATTTCAAATGTATCGAGTTCGAAACTCACTGCGCGGCCGGCAATGGCCATCAATGTGAACGACACGATGGCGCCAATCATCCACAGCGCTGCACGCAGGACAGGGGAAGAGGCGGCGGTTGGTGTCATCCCGCGGTAGACAAGCGTAAGGCGCGGACCAGGATCATTCAGGTCTTGTTCGCATGGGGGACGTCAAAAGCGTATTCCGCGGGAATATCCAGGAATGTGCAAATCCGTTCGGTGGTCTTTTCTTTGGTCAGGTCAATCACCAGCAATTTGTCAGGTGCCGCGTCAAAATACCGTTTGATCCGGTTGTTGCGCCGCTCATAGCTGGCGATGTTGTAGTCCTTGTCATAGAGCTTGGACCAATCGGTCACCCGTTCATCGCCAATGAAATTGGTCAGCTGACGGATCTTGTTGGCATGGCCGTAGCCGGGAAAGAGATAGCGGAACTTTTCCTTCACATCGGCTTCGGTCACCTTGTTCAGATCATCCAGCCCGTGGACCTTTTTTTGATAACGGCAGAGCGATGAAAACCATTCTTCGGGGTCGCGCACCGTCAGGATGAACTTGCTTTCGGGGAAAAGGGCATCTGCCGCCACATAAAGATCTTCTTGCGAAAACGGCAGATCCTGAAACGCGTCATAATGCGCTACAAAACTTTTCAGCTCGTGGTAGTTGGTGGCAAAACACGCATGGGTCAGGCGCGCTTCCTGTTCCTGCTGGTCGGGCATGGCATAGCCATAACGCTGCAGGATCTCGCCCAGGGTGCTGGTGCCGGTCTTGTTGTAACCAATGCCGAAAATCTTGTTGAACCGCTTCCGGCTCAAAACGATGGGCCGCACGGATTGGGTAAACGCGTCGCTACTCACGGTATTGTCCTTCCCTCGGTCAGCGGGGTTCAGGATATGTTGCCACGGCAGTTTTCCCAATGGTTATTCCCACTCGATGGTGCCCGGCGGTTTCGAGGTGATGTCATAGGTCACCCGGTTGATGCCCTGCACTTCGTTGATGATCCGGGTTGCCGTCTCGCCCAGAAATTCGTGGCTGAAGGGATAATAATCCGCGGTCATGCCGTCCACGGAATTCACCGCGCGGAGCGCACAGGCAAAATCATAGGTCCGCCCGTCGCCCATCACGCCCACGGTGCGCACCGGCAGGATGGCAACAAAGGCCTGCCAAATCTCATCGTAGAGCCCGTGTTTGCGGATCTGGTCGATATAGACCGCATCGGCCTTGCGCAGAATCTCCAGCTTTTCGCGGGTGATCTCTCCGGGGCAGCGGATGGCAAGGCCCGGGCCGGGAAAGGGGTGGCGGCCAATGAAGCTGTCCGGCAGGCCCAACTCACGGCCAAGCGCGCGAACCTCATCCTTGAAAAGTTCGCGCAGCGGTTCGACCAGCTTCAAGCCCATCTTTTCCGGCAGGCCGCCCACATTATGATGCGATTTGATGGTGACCGATGGCCCGCCCGAAAAACTGACCGATTCGATCACATCCGGGTAAAGCGTGCCCTGCGCCAGAAACTCTGCGCCCTCGATCTGATTGGCATATTTCTGGAACACGTCAATAAAGAGCCGCCCGATGATTTTGCGTTTGGTTTCGGGGTCGGACTGGCCTTCGAGCTCGCCCAGGAACAGTTCGGATTCGTCCGCATGTATGAGCGGGATATTGTAATTGTCGCGGAACATGGTGACGACTTCATCCGCCTCATTCATCCGCAAGAGGCCGTGATCGACAAAGACACATGTCAGCTGATCGCCGATCGCCTCGTGGATCAGCACGGCGGCAACCGAACTGTCGACCCCGCCCGAGAGGCCACAAATCACCTGCTTGTCACCGACCTGTTCGCGGATCTTGCGAATGGCCTCTTCGCGGTAGGCCCCCATCGTCCAGTCGCCGGTAAATCCAGCGGCGCGCACGAAGTTTTCATAGATCATCTTGCCGTTCGGCGTGTGGTGGACCTCGGGGTGGAACTGCACCGCGTAAAAATTGCGGTCCGTATCGGCGGTGATCGCATAGGGCGCATTGGGCGAGGTGCCAAACACCTCAAAGCCCGGCGCCAGCTTGCTGACGTGATCGCCATGGCTCATCCAGACCTGTTCTTTGTCGTCCGCAAACCACCGTTCCAGCAGGCCGAGCTTTTCCGCCGTGGGCGTCACGAACGCGCGTCCAAATTCGGCCGTACCGCCGCCACCGGAAATCTTGCCGCCCTCAACCTGACCTCCCAGGTCCTGCATCATCACCTGCTGGCCATAACAAATGCCCAGGATCGGCACGCCCATGGTGTAAGCCGCCTGGGGCGGGCGCGGACTGCCCTCGCGGGTGACCGAATCCGGACCGCCGGAAAAGATGATGGCCTTGGGCGCAAAGGCAGTCAGAAACTCATCGGTGACATTCTGATACGGGTGAATTTCGCAATAGACATTCAGCTCTCGCAGGCGGCGGGCAATCAGCTGCGTCACCTGGCTGCCGAAGTCGATGATCAGAAGGCGGTCATGGGATGTCTGGCTCATGCTCCGCCTCGTAGGACACAGGCCCGCATTACGCAAGTCTTCGCGTCGTCTTGGTACAAATTCTTATGCATCCGTGCACAATGTCGTTTTCCCGTCTCAAGGGGCGCAAATCCGCCGTGGGGGTGGCGGAGGCTGAGGTAAAAATAGCCAAACAGCACCGCCTACAGGTGTGCCGAAAGACAAGGGTAAGACATATGGCCGAGGCAACAGCCCGCAGACGTGGACGTGGGGGCGGCGGCGCCGCTCGCCGCGCGGAACGCACCGCCGTGAAAATCGAAACAGCGAAGTTCATCGAGCGCAAAATTCCGAATTTCGAGATTTTGAACGACGAAGCGTTGGAGATTATCGAGGCCAACGCCGACACTATTCTCGAAGAAGTGGGGGTGAATTTTGTCGACAACCCTGCCGCGCTTGAGCGCTGGCGTGAGGCCGGCGCTGATGTTGATGGTGAGCGGGTACGTATCCCGCGCGGACTGGCACGCAAACTCTGCTCGACCGCGCCGTCGGAATTTACGCAACATGCGCGTGACCCCGAAAAAAACGTCGTCATCGGTGGCAAGAACCTGGTGCTGGCGCCGGTCTATGGCCCTCCTTTCGTGCGCGATGCCGCGGGCGGTCGTCGCTATGCCACGATGGATGATTTCAACAAGTTCGTGAAGCTGGCCTATATGTCGAAATGGTTGCACCATTCCGGCGGTACCGTGTGCGAGCCCACGGATATTCCCGTCAATAAGCGCCATCTTGATATGTTGATGGCGCACATGACGCTAAGCGATAAGCCCTTTATGGGGTCGGTCACCGACCCAAGCCGCGCACAAGACAGCGTGGATATGTGCGGCATCCTTTTTGGTGAAGAATTCGTTCAGCAAAATACGGTGATGACCTCGCTAACCAACATCAACTCGCCCATGACATTTGACGATGTGATGATGGGCGCGCTTGAGGTCTATGCAGAAAACAATCAGGCCTGCATCATTTCGCCCTTTATCGTGGGCGGGGCCATGGCGCCGGTTTCGGTTGCCGGCACGTTGACGCAAGTGCTGGCCGAAGTGCTGGCCGGCGTGGCCTATAACCAACTGGTGCGTCCCGGTGCGCCCGCGATCTTCGGCGCGTTTGTCAGCTCCATCGATATGGGCTCTGGCGCGCCGACATTCGGAACCCCCGAGGCGTCACTGGTCACCTATGGCGCTGGGCAATTGGCACGACGTTTGAACCTGCCATTCCGGTCCTCAGGATCGTTCTGTGGCTCAAAACTTCCCGATGCGCAGGCAGCTTATGAAACGGCAAACAGCCTGAATATGGGGCTGATGTCAGGCGTCAACTTCATGCTGCATTCCTGCGGGTGGCTGGAAGGCGGTCTGGTCGCGGATTTCGAGAAATTCGTGATGGATGCGGACCAGCTGGGTGCTTTGCACCAAATGGCGCAGGGCGTGGCAATGGATGAAAACGGTCAGGCCATGGGCGCCATTCGCGAAGTTGGTCCTGGCGGGCATTACCTGGGGTGTGAACACACGCAGTCGAACTTCAAGGATGCGTTCTGGAAATCAAACCTGTTTGACTACAAACCGTTTGAAACCTGGACGGAAGAGGGTGAGCGCGACACTTACGCGCTGGCGACAAACCGTGTGGCGTATCTCTTGGACAATTACCAGCAACCGGCGCTCGATCCGGCCATCAATGAGGCGCTTAACGCCTATGTGACCGAGAAAAAAGCGTCGATGCCGGATGCGTTTACCTGACGGGCGGACCCGCTGAGAACGCATCTGGCGGTTATCTGGCGATCGAACGCAGCGGTGCAATCGAGTGTTGCGTCGTGCGCATGATGCGGGCTTCGGCCATCATGGCGATCAATAGATCGACATGTTTGACAGGGGAATATCCCGCGTCCCGGTCCCGGCGCAGATCGTTCAATCCTGATTCGATTTCCACAAGCTGGGCCAGCGCCGTCCCGCTTCTGGGCAGGGGTCCCTGTCCCAGATGGCGACGCAAATGCACGTCGCGCCGATAATCTGCCATGCCAATTCTGGCTGCCCGGATCAAAAGCCGAGGTCGTTTAAGGCTGTCGAGTTTTTGTAGTAGGTCGTTCATTGTGGTCTCCCCAATTTAACCGCCACCATGTTTGACACAACCAATACGGGTGTTGCGTGTGCGAACCCTCCAGCGTTCGGAGGGCTGTGCAATTGTTCACACCATGGAAACAATGCTTGGAAAGTTCGCAACAATTAACGAACCGGTAATATTTGCTCGCTTAGGTTGTGTGAGGCCGGAGAAATCCGGTCTGTGAAGGGCTTCGGATTGGGTAGAGACTGGACTATGGGGCAGGAGCAACGGTCATATGCTGGCTTGAAAGAGCTGCCGTCTTGGCTGCCTGAATCCGCTCTTCATTATCTCATGCACACCGAAACAGGTACGTCGATCCGGGCCCTTGCCCGAGATGCAGGGTGCCATGCGTCGACCATATTGCGTCAGATCCGTGTGTTCGAAACACGGCGCGACGATCTGTTGGTCGATCAGGCCCTCCGGCGATTGGGTCGGCGGTTTTACGGGGCAAAAGATTCCGGTTCTCCGTTTATGGAGACCAAGATGACGGCAATGTCCAAAGTTGAAATTGAAGAAGAAACCCTGTCGGAAGCGCGGCTGAAAAAGGAAAGCCGCCGGATTTTGCGCAATCTGTGCGAAACCGGCGCTGTCATGGCGGTGGCGGCAGAAATGGACAAGGCCGTTGTCGTGCGCGAAAGCGGCGACGGGCAGTCGGTGCGCACGGGCATTGTGGATCGTGAGATTGCCGAGGCAATGGCGCTGAAAGAATGGATTGCGTGTGATGCGCCGGGCCGCATTGCGCGCTACCGGATCACCCGGTCGGGCCGGGCCGCATTGAATATGCTGCTGGCCGAGGCGGAAAACGCAGCGGTTGGTTTTGCCGAAGCGCAGGCCTCCTTCGAAGGCGCGCCGCTGGATGATGAAAAAGAGGGTCTGTCAGGATCAGACGCGTCGGACCGCGCCAAGCGCGTGCGCTACAACATGGCGGAAACGCCCTTATCGGCACTGGCGCGCCGCAAGGATCGCAATGGCGAGCCGTTTTTGGCGCATGAACTGGTCCGGGCCGGTGAACGGTTGCGCGAAGATTTCGAGCTGGCGCAGATGGCGCCCCGGGGCGAGGCCAACTGGGACAAGTTCCTGATCAACACAGAACGCGCGATTGCGCCGCTTGATGGCTCCGCGCGCGGTGCCGAGGCCGCGCGCAATCGAGTCACCAGCGCGCTGCGCGAGCTGGGCCCAGGCCTGGGTGACGTTGCGCTGCGGTGCTGCTGTTACCTCGAGGGTCTGGAGCGCGCGGAGAAGCGCATGGGATGGTCGGCCAGATCTGGTAAAATCGTTCTGCGCATCGCTTTGCAGCGCTTGAAGCGGCACTACGATGATCTGGGCGATGCCGGTGGCATGATCGGGTAAACGGGCGTTCTCTGACATCGAAACAGAGTTCAGCCGCCGACAATCCAACCAACACCAAAGGCAACTGCGGCACAAATGGCACCGACCAGAACGGTCTCGCCCACAGTGCGCACCATCCGCTCACCCGTGGCACTCCATCGCAGCAAACCAAGCGCGGTGAGTGCCGCAAAGGTCGCGACCAGTGACAGCGTAAAGGTCTGGCTGGTGGCGTCGTAAATGAAATACGGGATCAGCGGCACAGCTCCAAAAACCACAAAGGCGGCAAAGGTGAAGAGGCCGTTCAGCGCAGGGCTCTCCTCGTCCGGATCTTGCATGCCAAACTCATAGGTCATCATCAGATCAGCCATGATTTCCGGATGTCGGGCCAAGATCGCGGCCGTCGTGTCGGCCTCACCCGCGGGCAAACCACGTTGGCGCAGGATTTCAAATAGCTCCATTTGCTCCTGCTGCGGATTGCTCAGAATTTCGTCCAGTTCGCTTTTGCGCCGTCGCCGATAAAGGTCATGTTGTGACCTCAGCGACAGAAACTCACCCAGCCCCATGCTGACGGCATCCGCGAAAAGGTTCGCCAACCCGAAGACCAGAACAGCGATTCCTCCGATTTGGGCGACACCTTCGGCGGCGGCCCCGGCAAAACCGGCCACAATGGCAAAGGTGGTGACAATCCCATCGTTACCGCCATAGACGATCTGTTTCAGAAATTCCTGGGTGCGCCCGAGAGAATGCGCCTCGCGGCGATGCGCCTGCCAATCCATTACGATGCGAACCCTTTTTCTATTCTGGCTGAAACAGAATAGGGGCTGCGCAGGCCTGTTGAAAGGTCTGATCTGAAAGCGCAAACGTGTAAAAACAGCACGTAAAAGGCCCGCGACCCCGAAGGGTACACGAGCCGAACTAACACAAGGGCACTTTTTAACGATGGATACTTGTTACGAAACTGCGTTGCCTGCATGGCAGCTTTGCAGAACTGGTACTTTCCACCGCCGTTGACTATATATGGGAGGTGTTACCAAAACATTCGCGGGGAATAATTCGTGCGCGACCTCAAACTGCCCGAACAGCGTCATCCTGAAAAAGCACATCGTCCGGACAATGCGCAGCCGCGCAAGCCGGACTGGATCAGGGTCAAAGCCCCAACCAGCAAGGGGTATTTCGAAACCCGCAGCATCATGCGAGAGCACAAGCTGGTTACCGTGTGTGAAGAGGCCGGATGCCCGAATGTGGGCGAATGCTGGAGCCAGGGTCACGCGACGATGATGATTATGGGGGAGGTGTGTACCCGCGCCTGTACCTTCTGCAATATTGCGACGGGCAAGCCGCCTGAAGACCTTGATGCGTTTGAGCCGGGCAGGGTGGCCGATGCGGTGCAAAAACTGGGGTTGAACCATGTGGTGGTCACCAGCGTGGACCGCGATGATGTCAAGGATGGCGGCGCCGCGCATTTCGCCCAGACGATTCGGGCCATTCGTCATCGCAGCCCAAAAACCACAATTGAAATTCTGACACCTGACTTTCTGAACTGCGATCCGAGCGTTCTGGAGGTTGTTGTTGAGGCCAAGCCGGACGTGTTCAACCACAATCTGGAAACGGTGCCCGGGCTTTATCCCGAAGTGCGCCCCGGTGCGCGGTATTTCCATTCGCTGCGTTTGCTGCAGCGGGTCAAGGAACTGGATCCGACCATGTTCACGAAATCCGGCATCATGGTGGGTCTGGGCGAAGATCGCCAATCTGTGCATCAGGTGATGGATGATGCCCGCGCGGCCAACATCGATTTTCTGACCATCGGTCAGTATCTGCAGCCAACGCCCAAGCATCACGCCGTGGATCGTTTCATAACGCCAGAAGAATTTGCCGCTTATGAAAAGGCGGCATATGGCAAAGGTTTCCTGATGGTTTCAGCTACACCGCTGACGCGGTCGTCGTACCACGCGGGCGATGACTTCGCGCGGTTGCAGGAAGCGCGTAACGCCAAGTTTGCCTGACGTCACATTGCGATGTGAAAAAGAAAAAACCGGCCCGCAACAGGACCGGTGTTCAATTCTTTGGCAGGTGCCGCAGACCGGAGGTTAACCGCCCCAGCTGCGCACAGGACCGCAATCCATATGCACAAAATTGCTGCGCGAATACCGCCCCACGCCGCCACCACGACAGGCCACGGCGGCACGGTACATCTGCGTAACCGAACGGGACGAGAGCCGTAGGTCAGCCGCCTCACCTTTGAGGTGGCGAGAATTCTTGGCAACACCGCGGGACCGGCTGCGTAGCATGGAATTTGTTTTGGGGCTCCGGTAGCCCGACAGCAATGTGTAGGGCTCACTCGCATCGAGCAGGTTATGACTTGCTGACAAGATGTCGATGGTGCGGGTGTCGATGGCTTTCACGTCATTGGTGCGCCAGTCACGCATGAAGAGCGCAATTTCTTTCAGCGCATCTTTGATGTAGTCACCCTCGATCCAGTAGATCGTATCAATCCGTTCACCCGTGCGCGGCGATGTCATTCGGATGCGGCGAATATCGCCTGCCCCCCGAAGAAGCCCGGCGGCGTTGGTGTACGTAGGTGCGGCTAGAAGTGTCGTGGCTGCAAAAGCGCCCAAGACCCCGCGTCGGGTCATGCCCGTAGAGTTTTTTACCGTCATTAGTTAGCGCCTGTCCCGTCGCTTACCTGTGTGCCTGCGTTTTGCAGGGTTGCTATCTCATCCCCAGATGCAGATCCGTTATTACACAAACGGAATCACCAACCAAGGGGCTTATGAAACACAAAGAACGTATCCCCGCGTTTCGGCGAAATTTTGCGCATATTGCCTGTTTTGTGTTGAGCTTTCGTGAACGACGATGCGCTTGCGCCGCAGTCACCACACTGATTAACCAGATGATAAAGATTTGATTGGACTTAAATTGACAGCTTGGACGATAGAAGCGTTAGATAGAGCAATCGTGCATTTTATGAGGAGGCAGGTTTCAATGTTGGGTTCGGGGCGGCGATTTTCATTTGCTATTTTCTTGTCATCAGCACTTGCCTTAGGTGCGTTTCTGACCCCTTCAGGGGGCGTCGCGCAAACAATGGCGTTCAAACAGGCAATCGCCGAAACCGCGGCCAAGGACCGAGACCTTGCAGCTTTTTATCAGGCCAATGATTACTCAGGGATTTGGACCGGCGAGGGCGACAAAGACCGCCAACGCCGTCAGGAATTGCTGCGCGCGATCAAGTCGGTCGGAATGCACGGCCTGCCTGCCGAACGCTACGATGCCGATGGGCTGATGGCGCGGATGAAGGCGGCAAAATCCGACCGGGAACGTGGCCAGATCGAAGTTGAACTGAGCCGGACCTTTGTGCTGTTGGCCCGCGATCTGCAATCCGGTGTCCTGATCCCGTCGGAGGTCGATAGCGAGATCAAACGCACGCCTAACCGTCCGGAACATGGCGATTTTCTGAATGCCCTGACGCAAAGCAATCCACGCAGTTTTTTCCGTGCGCTTCCACCGGCCACCAATGAATATGCACGCCTGTTGAAAGCGAAACTGCGCCTTGAAGCGCAACTGACGCAAGGCGGATGGGGGCAGGCGGTGCCCGCAAAATCCTTGAAGCCCGGCGCGACGGGACCTGCTGTAATTGCGTTGCGCAACAGATTGATATCAATGGGATATATGCGTAGAACGCCGGGTCAGTCTTACGATGGAACGATCTCCAAAGCGGTGCAGAAATTTCAACAGGACCATGGCCTTGAAGCCGACGGTGTTGCTGGTGCTGGCACAATGACGGCGATTAATACAACCGCGCAGGAAAGGCTCCAGTCAGTTGTTGTGGCACTGGAGCGCGAACGCTGGCTGAACCAACCGCGCGGGTCCCGGCATATTTTGGTTAACCTCACCGATTTCAGTGCCCGTATCATCGACAATGACAGCGTAACGTTTGAAACCCGCGCCGTTGTCGGAAAGAACGACAGTGACCGCCGTAGTCCGGAATTCTCGGATGAGATGGAGCATATGGTGATCAATCCGACATGGAACGTGCCACGATCAATTGCCACCAAAGAATATCTGCCAATGCTTAAACGCAATCCGAATGCGGTCAGCCATCTGGTGATCTATGACCGTCGCGGACGCAAGGTGAACCGCGGGGCGGTGAATTTCAACGCATTCAACACGCGCAACTTTCCGTTTGCGATCAAACAGCCGCCGTCGCGTCGCAATGCGTTGGGGTTGGTGAAATTCATGTTCCCCAACAAATACAATATCTATCTGCACGACACGCCCGCCAAAGATCTGTTTTCACGCAATAAACGTGATTTCAGCCATGGCTGCATCCGGCTGCACCAGCCCTTCGACTTTGCGTATGAGATGTTGTCCAAGCAGGAAAGCAACCCCAAGTCATTCTTCCACGCCAAACTGGATACGGGCCGCGAAACCGTTGTGCCGCTTGAGAAAAACGTGCCCGTGCACATCATTTACCGCACGGCCTTCACCAAAGCCCAAGGGCGCATTCAGTTCCGTGGCGATGTCTACGGGCGGGATGCAAAAATTTGGAAAGCACTGGCCAAGGCAGGGGTTTCACTAGACCAAGTTCAGGGATAAACCACTCTCCAAAAGCAGGAGAGTGCCTTGTCCTACACGGTTGAACAGATTGCAGCGGCACTTGGGGCAACCGCCTTGGGTGACGTGAACGTGGAAATTGATGGCGTCGCCGAACCCGCAGATGCAACCAAGCGGGATTTGGCGATGGCGCTGAAGCCCGAATATGCAGCAAATCTGAACGATGGCGCGGCGCGCGCCGCCATGGTGTGGGACGGCGCGGACTGGCAATCCATGGGGCTTGAAGCCGCGATCATTTCGCCGCGTCCGCGCTATGCGATGTCGGGGTTGACCACGATGATGGACCCGGGTCAGGGATGGTCTGATGGCATTCACCCGACGGCCTTTGTCGACGAAAAAGCCAAACTGGCACCGGGCGTCACCGTCGGGCCACTCGCCGTCATATGTGGCGGCGCGGAAATTGGCGCCGGTACGGTTGTGGGCCCGCAATGCTTTGT
Organism: Roseovarius sp. JB2-10; assembly: GCF_055693585.1. NCBI lineage: Bacteria > Pseudomonadati > Pseudomonadota > Alphaproteobacteria > Rhodobacterales > Roseobacteraceae > Roseovarius > Roseovarius sp. JB2-10. The sequence continues at coordinate 2,767,422 of NZ_CM146337.1, forward strand.
CGGGACCGATACCAAAATTGGAACAATGGGTTTTTTGCGTGAAGGTGTGCGCATCGGCGCGCGTGTCACCATTGGCGAGCGGTTCATCGCACAGCCCGGTGCCGTGGTTGGCGGCGACGGGTTTTCCTATGTCACGCCCGAAAAATCATCCGTCGAACAGGCCCGCCAGACCCTTGGTGATCAGGGCGATATGCAATCGCAAGCCTGGACTCGTATCCACAGCCTTGGCGGTGTGACCATCGGCGATGATGTCGAACTCGGCTCGAACTGCACGGTTGACCGCGGCACCATCCGCGACACGCGCATTGGCAACGGCACAAAGATCGACAACCTTGTCATGGTCGGCCACAACGTCGAGATCGGCAATGACAGTTTGCTGTGTGGGTGCGTCGGCATCGCGGGGTCCACCAAGATCGGCAATAACGTGGTTCTGGGCGGTCAGACCGGTGTCAGCGACAATATTTTCATCGGAGACAACGTCATCACCGGCGGTGGCACGATTGTGCTCTCAAACATCCCCGAGGGGCGCGTGATGTTGGGGTATCCGGCAATGAAAATGGAAACCACGATGGAGGTTTTCAAAGGGCTGCGTCGTCTCAAGCGTCTATTTGGCGATGTCGCCGAGTTGAAGAAAACAGTTTCCAAGACTGATCCGAGTGACTAAGTCGAGCGCAATCAAAGCTGGAAGGCGACAGGAATGAGCATCAAGGATCGTGTTATCGGGATTATCGCCGAGCAGGCGGTGCTGGAACCCTCCGACGTGACCGAGGACAGCACACTGGAAAGTCTGGGCATCGATAGTCTGGGACTGGTTGAAAGTATCTTTGCCATTGAAGAGGAATTCGACATCACGGTGCCCTTCAACGCCAATGAACCGCAACAGGGTGATTTTGATATCTCAACCGTGGCGTCGATCATTGCCGGGATTGAAAAACTGGTGAAAGAGCAATCGTGAAACGCGTCGTCATAACCGGGGCGGGAAGCATCAACGCCCTCGGACACACGGTGCCCGAAACCCTTGAAGCCATGCGCGAAGGGCGCTGCGGCATTGGTGAACTGGCGTTCAAGGATGTCGAGCGCTTGTCGATCCGCATTGGCGGGCAAGTTACCGGCTATGACGCCGAGGCGCGTTTTAATCGTCAGCAACTGGCGCTTTATGACCGCTTCACGCAATTCACTCTCATCGCGGCCCAAGAGGCGATTTCCCAGTCAGGTCTGGAGTTTTCCGGCGCCTTGGCTGCGAAATCGGGCGTTGTGATGGGCAATTCGGGCGGGGGGATGACCACGCTCGATGAAAATTACCGCTCGGTCTATGAGGACGGCAAAAACCGGGTGCACCCCTTCGTGGTACCCAAGCTGATGAACAACGCCGCCGCGGGCCATATTTCGATGGAATATAACCTTAAGGGCCCCAGTTTTACGGTCTCTACCGCCTGTGCGTCGTCCAACCACGCCATGGCGCAGGCGTTCCAGATGGTGCATGGCGGCTCGGCCCCGGTGATGATCACGGGCGGTTCGGAATCAATGCTGTGCTTTGGCGGGGTCAAGGCCTGGGAAGGGCTGCGGGTGATGTCCAAGGACGGCTGCCGCCCGTTTTCGGCCAATCGCAATGGCATGGTGCAGGGCGAAGGCGCGGGCGTCTTTGTCTTTGAAGAGTACGAACATGCGCGCAAACGCGGTGCCGAAATCCTGGCCGAGGTGGCCGGTTTCGCCATGACCTCGGACGCCTCGGACATCGTGATGCCCTCGAAACAGGGCGCGGCGCGGGCGATGCGCGGGGCGCTGGCCGATGCGCGGCTTGATCTGGACACGGTCGGCTATATCAACGCCCATGGCACCGGGACGGCGGCCAATGACAAGACTGAATGCGCGGCCGTCGCGGATGTGTTCGGCCATCACGCGGACAAGCTGATGATCAGCTCCACCAAGTCCATGCACGGGCACTGCATTGGCGGCACCGGCGCGGTGGAACTATTGGCGTGCATCATGGCTCTGCGCGACGGCGTGATTGCCCCCACGATCGGCTATGAAGACCCCGATCCGGAATGCGCCTTGGATGTTGTGCCCAACGAGGCGCGGGAGGCAGAGGTCAAAGTGGCCCTGTCAAACGCCTTTGCCTTCGGTGGATTGAACGCGGTGCTGGCGCTGAAACGCGTTTGACGGATCGTGCTCTGGAGCAATCAAAAATGCCACCCCGAAAGAGGCGGCACTTTGTGTAAGCATCGGTCAGAAATCAGTTCTGGATCGTCGACACGTTGTCAAATGCAGCCGTGAAACCTGTCAATGACGCCTTGATATCGACCCGCTGATCGGGGGCCTGTGCAGGCACGATTTGCAAGAGGGCCGTGGCACCGCGTTTGAAGGCCGCAAGATCATCGTTGCTCAACCCGATCCGGGCAAAGCAGCCGACCACGCTGCAAAACGAATACGCAAATGTTTTTGCGGGCCCGCCATCCACGGACATGCGCAATTGCTGTGTCAGCAGCGTCTCCAACGGAACGATGATCGTGGCACCGGCGGCGACTTGTCCACTCTCGGGCAGTTTGAAGATGCTGATCTCCGCGACCGGATTTCCGGCCTCTTCAGTCAGCAGCTGGTACATCTGGCACAGGTCTTCCTGATCCTGACTGCGAAAACACTTCAGCTGCCAGTCGCCATAAACGGCTTTGATGTAGGTTGGGTCCTCCACAACCTCACGGCCCAGATCAAGCTCCGAGGCAACAGATGTGTCATCGCCGCTCTCTTGCGCGTCTTCTGCGGTGTCTTCGGTTGCGTCGGATGTCTCCGCCGCGTCTGTTCCATCGGCAGACGGTTCAGCGGCTTCCGTTTGTGCGGCATCATCGGTTTCGGTGGTGGTCGTCTGTTGCGCGTGCAGTGCAGAGCCAAATGCGAATGCGGCGATGAAGGTCAGAGCGTAGGAAAATTTGGGCATCGGTTCCCCATATCGAAATTGTTACGTGTTCTCTGCGCTCTAACATGGCGCAAACCCGGTGTCAGGTCAAAATCATGTGCACAATGCCGGCCCAGAGCGTGAACCCGCCAGCCGTTTGAGAATTTGCAGAAAAAAGGGGGGCCGAAAAACCGAAAAGAGGCCGCGAGGCCTCTTCTCTCTGTATCTCCCTGCCGGACTGGCCGGCTTATTGTGAGAGGGACGCTAGGACAGATGTCAGCAGCGGTCAACAGGCAAGACATAAAAAATTTGCGAGAAAAAAGGGCCGCACCCGAAGGCGCGGCCAGTCTGACAGGGAGGAAGTCACCCAGAGCCAAGAGGACATGAGGCCCCGGGTCGATATTCATACTGGCAGTAAAATGTTAACCGAGTATGTTCAGACCGTGAAAAAAGTTGGACAGGGGAAGAGAGTCGTGGAAAATCAGGTGTTTGTCGGTGGCGGCGGGGCGGAATATGGCGAAAAACAAGGCCTGAATCTCAAATATGCCAACCGTCACGGCCTGATTGCAGGGGCAACCGGGACCGGCAAGACGGTCACTTTGCAAATTCTGGCAGAGGGATTCGCGGCCGCGGGCGTGCCGGTTTTCCTCTCAGATGTGAAGGGAGACCTCTCCGGGCTCGCCGCCGCAGGGGACGCGGCGTTCAAATTGCATGATGCTTTTACCAGCCGGGCCGAGACAATCGGGTTCACGGACTACCAGTACGGCGCGTTTCCGGTTACCTTCTGGGATCTCTTTGGCGAACAGGGCCATCCGGTACGAACCACCGTTGCGGAGATGGGCCCCTTACTTTTGTCGCGCCTTCTGGAACTCACCGAAGCACAGGAAGGGGTGATGAACATCGCCTTCCGCGTGGCCGATGAACAGGGGATGGCGCTCCTTGATCTCAAGGATCTGCAGGCGTTGCTTGTCTGGGTCGGTCAAAACGGCAAAACACTGTCGCTGCGTTATGGCAATGTCTCAACCCAATCCGTGGGCGCCATTCAACGGCAATTGCTGGTTCTGGAAAATCAAGGCGGCACCAAACTCTTTGGGGAGCCCGCGCTCGACCTCAAGGACCTGATGCTGGTGGATCCGGATGGGCGTGGCCGCATAAACATCCTATCCTCTGACAAATTGATGGGCGCGCCGCGGCTCTATGCAACCTTTCTGCTGTGGCTTCTGAGCGAGCTCTTCGAGACGCTGCCGGAGGTCGGAGACCCGGACAAACCCAAGCTCGTGTTTTTCTTTGATGAGGCGCATCTTTTGTTTGAAGACGCGCCCAAGGCATTGGTTGAAAAGGTCGAGCAGGTGGCGCGTCTGATCCGGTCCAAGGGCGTTGGCGTTTATTTCATCACGCAAAACCCCGATGACGTGCCCGAAGATATTCTGGGCCAGTTGGGCAACCGGTTCCAACACGCCCTGCGCGCCTTTACCGCCCGCGATCAGAAAGCGTTGACCCGCGCGGCCGAAACCTATCGGCCCAATCCGCGCTTTGACACCGCAGATGCCATTCGCGATGTCGGCGTGGGCGAGGCCGTCACCTCCATGCTGCAGAAAAAGGGCGTGCCGGGCATTGTGGAACGCACCCTGATCCGCCCGCCTTCCTCCAAGCTGGGGCCAATCGACGCCGCGACCCGTGCCGCCGTGATTGCGGGATCCCCATTGGCGGGGAAATATGACGTGTCGGTCGATCGCGAATCTGCCTATGAAGTGCTCGCCGCGCGCGCCGAGGAGGCCGCCAAGGAAGCCGAAGAGGCCGAAACCAAGGCGGAAGAACAATCGGCAGCCGAACGCGAGTTCAACGCAGGCCGCCGGTACACCGGCATCAAGGTCGCGCGTTCATCATCGCGCAGCCGCAAGGCGCGTGACGTGTCGATGGGTGAAAGTCTGGGCAAGGCCGTGACCAATGTCGTGCTCAAGGAACTCAAAGGCACCACCGGGCGCCGCATCGTACGCGGCATTCTGGGCGGTTTGTTCAAAGGGCGATAACCGCGAAGCGAAACTCTTCCGAATTGAACCCCGGCGCGGCCCCGTTTATGGTGCCGCCAACCCCGCTGCCAAGCCACAGGATGCCGCCATGAGTGATACCCCGATTTCCGAAATGTCGTTCGAAGAAGCGATGCGCGCTCTGGAGCAAGTAGTGGGCCAGCTTGAGCGTGGCGATGTGGCATTGGAGCAATCCATCACGCTTTATGAACGCGGCGCAGAACTCAAGAAACGCTGCGAGACCAAGCTGAAGGAAGCCGAAGAAAAAGTGGCGGCATTGACGCTGGATGGCGATGGTAACCCAACGGGTACAACGCCCGTCGAAGACCAGTAACACCCCATGCAGGACAGGCGCGCCGAGGTTGCGGCGCAGGTTCAATCCCATTTTGATCATGTGCTGGCATCCTTTGGTGATGACGCAGTGGCGCAAGGCATGCGCTATACCACACGCGGTGGCAAACGGGTGCGGGCGTTTTTATCGATGGAGGGCGCGCGGCTGCACGGTGTTGATGCTTCCCGCGCCATTTGGCCCGCAACGGCAATCGAAGCGATGCATGCCTATAGCCTCGTGCATGATGACTTGCCGTGTATGGATGACGATGATCTGCGGCGGGGGCAGCCGACGGTGCATGTCAAATGGGATGAGGCCACGGCGGTGCTGGTCGGTGATGCGCTGCAGGCACTGGCCTTCCAGATGGTGGCGCACCCGGATGGCGCCCAGACCCCTGAGGCGCGGGCAAATCTGACGCTCGGTCTGGCCCGTGCCGCGGGCGGGCAGGGGATGGTACTGGGCCAAGCGCTGGATATCGCTGCGGAAACGGCGGAAACACCATTGACCCTGGCCGAAATCACGCACCTGCAAGAGGGTAAAACCGGGGCGTTGATCGAATGGGCGGCCACCAGTGGCGCGGTCATGGCAAACGCAGATACCGGCCCGTTGCAGGCCTATGCCCGGGCGCTTGGTCTGGCGTTCCAGATACAGGATGACATTATCGATGTGACCGGTACCGCCGAAGATGTGGGTAAGGCCGTGGGCAAGGATGCCGCCGCCGGCAAGGCTACATTTGTATCGCTTCTGGGGTTGGATGCGGCAATTACACGCGCGCAGGGTCTTGTTGATCAGGCCTGTGATGCCTTATCTCTATATGGTGACGACGCGAAAAGCCTGCGCCAAATCGCGCGTTTCGTTATTGCGCGCAAATCCTAACCGAATGTGGGTGTTTCCCCGATGACAAACCGCCCCGATACGCCGCTTCTGGACAAGGTCCAGACCCCTGCTGATCTCAAGCGGTTTGACGATGGCGAGCTGAAACGTCTGGCCGGGGAGCTGCGCGCAGAAACGCTGAGTGCCGTATCCGAGACCGGTGGCCATCTGGGCGCGGGTCTGGGGGTGGTCGAGCTGACCGTCGCTTTGCACGCGGTTTTTGATGCGCCGCGCGACAAGATCATCTGGGACGTGAGCCACCAGTGTTATCCGCATAAAATCCTGACCGGACGGCGGGACCGCATCCGCACCTTGCGCCAGAAGGACGGGTTGAGCGGTTTCACCAAACGATCCGAGTCGCCCTACGATCCCTTTGGCGCGGCCCATAGCTCAACCTCGATCAGTGCTGCCCTTGGCTTTGCCGTGGCGCGCGATCTAGGTGGTGCCTGTGATACCGGCCATGGCGACGCCATTGCCATCATCGGCGACGGCGCGATGAGCGCCGGCATGGCGTTTGAGGCGATGAACAATGCAGGCCACCTGAACCGTCGTCTGATTGTGATCCTCAACGATAACGAAATGTCGATTGCCCCGCCCGTGGGGGCGCTGTCATCCTATCTCTCGCGGCTCTACGCGGGCGAGCCGTTTCAGGAATTCAAAGCGGCTGCAAAAGGTGCGGTGTCGCTGCTTCCGGAGCCTTTTCAGGAAGGCGCCCGACGGGCCAAGGAAATGCTCAAAGGCATGGCCGTGGGTGGGACGCTTTTTGAAGAGCTTGGATTTTCCTATCTGGGCCCGATTGATGGCCACGACATGGATCAGCTTTTGCCGGTTCTGCGTACTGTGCAACAACGCGCCACCGGCCCGATCCTCATTCACGTGACCACCAAGAAGGGCAAAGGATATGCCCCTGCCGAGGCCGCGCGCGATGGCGGTCATGCCACGGCCAAATTCGATCTGGTCACGGGCAAGCAGAAGAAATCACCCTCAAACGCGCCAAGCTACACCAAGGTTTTTGCCAAGGCGTTGCTGGACGAGGCCGCGCGGGACGACAAGATATGCGCCATCACCGCTGCCATGCCCGACGGCACGGGTTTGGATCTCTTCGCCGAACGCTACCCGTCACGATGCTTTGACGTTGGCATCGCCGAGCAGCACGCGGTTACGTTTTCGGCGGGTCTGGCGGCAGGCGGCATGAAACCCTTCTGCGCGCTTTATTCGACCTTCCTGCAGCGCGGCTATGATCAGGTTGTGCATGATGTGGCCATTCAACGCCTGCCGGTGCGGTTCGCGATTGACCGCGCGGGGCTTGTCGGGGCCGACGGCGCCACCCATGCGGGCAGCTATGATGTGGCGTTCCTTGCCAACCTGCCTGGTCTGGTGGTTATGGCCGCGGCGGATGAGGCAGAGCTCGTGCATATGGTGGCCACGGCGGCGGCCCATGACAGCGGGCCGATTGCCTTTCGCTATCCGCGCGGCGAGGGCCAAGGTGTTGAAATGCCTGAAAAAGGCGTGCCACTGGAAATCGGCAAGGGCCAGATCATTTCTGAAGGCGCGCGGGTTGCGCTTCTGTCGTTTGGCACCCGCTTGGGCGAGGTGCAACAGGCCGCCGAAGCCCTGAGTGCCCGCGGTCTGACGCCCACCATCGCAGACGCCCGGTTTGCCAAGCCTCTGGACGAAGAACTGATCCTGTCGCTGGCGGCCAATCACGAGGCGCTGATCACTATAGAAGAAGGTGCCATTGGCGGCTTTGGCAGCCACGTGGCGCAACTTTTGGCGGAAAACGCGGTCTTTGATAAGGGGCTGAAGTTCCGCTCGATGGTCTTGCCGGATATCTTCATCGATCAGGCCAGCCCCGAGGATATGTACCGTGTCGCCGGACTTGATGCGGCGCAGATCGAAGCCAAGGTGCTCGATGTTCTGGATATCGCCCAGATCGGTGACAGGCGGGCCTGACGCACAGGTCCAACCACGAAAAACTCATTGCGAATACAGGAGGAAGACATGATCCGATACCTGACGGCCCTGAGCATTTCATTGATTTTGACGGCACTGCCGCTATCCGCGTTTGAGACCTCGCAGGGCACGTTGACCGTCACCAAAATGACCGATGGTTTGGACCAACCGTGGAGCTTTGGGTTCCTGCCGGACGGGTCTGTGTTGATCACGGAACGTGACGGGGCGTTGTGGCGGCTGGCGGAGGGCGAGCGGCACGCGGTTGAAGGCGTGGCGCCTGTGGTGGCGCGCGGGCAGGGCGGTTTGTTCGATGTGATGATCCCACGTGATTTTGCGACCTCGCGGCAAATTCTGATCTCTTACGCCAAGGCGCAAGATGGCGGTGTCGGCACAGCGGTGGCCACGGCGCAACTGTCCCAGGATGCGCGCGAAATTACCGGCTGGCAGGACATCTTCGAGCTGAGGCCCGGCTCCGAGGGCGGGCGCCACTTTGGCGGGCGGCTGGTCGAGGCGCTGGATGGCACTGTTTTCCTGACCATCGGTGACCGGGGTGATCGCCCCTTGGCACAGGATCTGCGGCGTGAGAATGGTTCGGTCGTGCGGATCAATCGCGATGGCAGCATCCCCGCGGACAATCCGTTTGTGGGTGATGACGCCGCGCAACCTGCGATCTGGTCCTATGGCCATCGCAACCCGCAAGGTGCCGCGCTGGATGCGGATGGCGCCCTGTGGACCAGCGAACATGGCGCGCGCGGCGGGGATGAGGTCAATAAGGTGCGCAAGGGCGCCAATTTCGGCTGGCCGGTGATTTCCTACGGGCGGCATTACTCCGGTTTCAAAATTGGCGAGGGCACCGAAAAACCGGGCATGGAACAACCCGCCTTTTACTGGGACCCATCGATCGCGCCCTCGGGCATGATGATCTATTCCGGCGCGCTCTGGCCCGAATGGAAAGGCGATATGTTTGTGGGCTCGTTAAAGTTCAACTACATCGCACGCCTCAGCGGATCGCCAGTGGCGGAAGCGGAACAACTGAAGTCACAAGAGACCACCCGCATCCGCGATATCCGCGAGGCCCCGGACGGATCGATCTGGTATCTCAGCGTCCGTCAAGGCGCGCTCTACCGGCTGTCACCGGGGTAACGCGATGTGAGTGCGTGAGCTTCGGCGGAAGATGGGGTGAATGAGTAGCGAGGAACGCACGGTCACGCCTAGCTTTCAAGAAAGCACGCTATGAGCTTGAAGTTCCATAATTTCGCCAGAAACATGTTAAAGATGAAGCGAGCAACCTAATTGCACAAAGTGAAAAGATGGCTCGTCGGAAAACCGGAACAAATCTACCTTCGCCATTTTTGCAGAGACTAGTTGTCTTGAACGACAAGATGGCTGAGAAGACTGGGTATCCATTTGATTTACCTTGGCTGCAGAACGAAGATTTCGAGCTTCGGTTCACGACGCCTGTCACGATAATCGTTGGTGAAAACGGGACAGGTAAATCCACATTAATCGAGGCAATTGCGGCTCTTAGTGGTTATGATGAAGCCGGAGGAGGAAAAGGTTATCGTCCTGTAGATCATTCAACGGCCATAGACAAAAGTGGATCAGAACTGGCTGATGTTTTGAGAGCCGGATGGTTGCCAAAAGTGACAAATGGTTGGTTCTTTAAAGCAGAAACGTTTTTTTCCGTCGCCCGATACCTAGACGATGCGAAAAGCCCGACAGCGGACTTTTTATCTTGGAGCCATGGTGAAGGATTTGTTCGGTTTTTCGAAGAGCGTATGTCTCGACAAGGCATCTACTTCATGGACGAACCGGAAAGCGCGCTGTCGCCAAAGCGACAACTTGAGCTGCTACGGATATTGAATCGCATCCAGGAACAGGCACGCTCACAGGTAATTATTGCAACGCACTCTCCTATACTGATGGCATTGCCAAATGCGAGGGTCTTGGAAGTTGCAAGGCATGGTATTCGTGAAACCGATTATCGCGAAACTCAACACTTCAAGCTCTATCAATCCTTTACGGTTGATCCAGAAGAATTCATTGCTGAAGCTATACGTGATGAAGATCAAAGCCAGTTCTGACGGTGGCTTCGCATTCCAAAGCGGCCACCCAAGCTTTCTACCAATGTCTAAACCGACAGCCTCGCCGATTGCGCGCCGCGTTCGCGGTAGGGGGTGGTGTTGTAATGCGCCCGGTAGCATTTGGAGAAATGCGAGGGAGAGGCAAACCCGCAGGCCAGGGCAACGTTGATCACCGTCATATCGGTCTGCATCAACAAGTTGCGGGCCTTTTGCAGGCGCAATTCCATGTAATACCGCTTGGGACTGCGGTTCAGGTAGCGGCGAAAAAGACGTTCCAATTGGCGCGTGGACATCCCCACATCCTTGGCCAGAACCGAGGGGCTGATCGGCTCCTCGATATTGCTTTCCATCATCTGGATGACCTGGCTCAGCTTGGGGTGGCGCACACCGATACGTGTGGGCACGCTCAAGCGCTGCGTGTCCTGATCCGTGCGGATCGAGGAATAGATCAGCTGATCCGCCACCGCATTGGCCAGTTTTTCGCCGTGATCATCGGCAATGATCTTGAGCATGAGGTCAATGGACGAAGTGCCGCCCGCCGTCGTCATCCGGTTGCCATCCACTACGAAGACCGATTTGGTCAGCTCGACCTCGTCAAACTCCTCCAGAAAACTGTCATGGTTTTCCCAATGGATCGTCGCGCGTTTGCCATCCAGCAATCCCGCCTTGGCCACCGTATAGGCAGCAGTGCAGAGCCCCGCCACGGTCAACCCGCGCCGGGCTTCGCGCCGCAGCCAGCTGAGGATTTTCTTGGTGGTCGATGTCTGCACATAGATGCCGCCACAGATCATGACAACGTCGTCGCGCTTGAGCTCTTCAAGGTCGATGTCGACATTGAATGTCGCCCCGGCCGAACAGCTGACGGATGTGCCGCCTTCGCCCGCAAGAACCCAGTCATAGAGGGTTTCACCCGACATGCGGTTGGCAATCCGCAGGCTTTCGACGGCGGCTGCAAAACACAGCAGAGTGAAATTATCCAGCAGCACAAATACAAACCGCCGCGCCTTTTCCGCGGATGCATCTGGTTTGCCGGTTGAACCCAGGTTCATAATTGCCGAATCCTTTGCAGGGATGAGACCGATCTGGCCACTTTTCTTAATCCGTTGCAATTAGCAAGAGTGTTCATGCGCAATTGCGTATTTTCCTGAATTGCTTATATGGCGTCTTGGAGCCCGGTTTAGTATACCTGTGGCTCGAAGTTGAAAGCGGAGAGAGACGATGACTGAGTGGCAAAAATCTGACTGGCGCGCAAAACCGCGGATTCAGATGCCCGAGTATACCGACGGCGCGGCATTGAACCGGGTTGAGGCGAAACTGTCGCAATATCCTCCACTTGTTTTTGCAGGCGAAGCGCGGCGGCTGAAAGCGCAACTGGGTGCGGCGGCACGCGGCGAGGCGTTTTTGCTTCAGGGCGGCGATTGTGCCGAGAGTTTTGATCAATTCAGCGCCGATGCCATTCGCGACACGTTCAAGGTCATGCTGCAGATGGCGATGGTTCTGACCTATGGCGCCAAGGTGCCGGTGGTAAAAGTAGGCCGTATGGCCGGGCAATTTGCCAAGCCGCGCAGTGCGCCAACGGAAACCGTGGATGGCGTGGAATTGCCTAGCTACCGCGGTGATATCATCAATGAACTGGCCTTCACGCCCGAGGCGCGCATTCCCGATCCAGAAAAAATGTTGCGCGCCTATACCCAGGCCGCCGCGACGCTGAACCTGCTGCGCGCCTTTTCGACGGGTGGGTATGCGGATGTGCATCAGGTGCATTCCTGGACGCTTGGCTTCACCGAAAGTGAAAAGGCCGCGCGCTACCGCGACATGGCCAACAGCATCAGCGACGCGCTTGATTTCATGAAGGCCGCCGGTGTCGACAGCGATATGGCACACACGTTGCAAACGGTTGATTTCTACACCAGCCACGAAAGCCTGTTGCTGGAATATGAAGAAGCGCTGACGCGGCTTGATTCCACGTCCGGCAAATGGCTCGCCGGGTCTGGCCATATGATCTGGATCGGCGATCGCACCCGTCAGCCTGACGGCGCACATGTCGAATTCTGCCGTGGTGTACAGAACCCGATTGGTCTGAAATGCGGCCCGTCGATGACATCGGATGATCTTAAAGCGCTGATGGCCAAGCTGAACCCGCAGAACGAAGCGGGCCGCCTGACGTTGATCGCGCGGTTCGGCGCAGGCAACGTGGCCGAACACCTGCCGCGCCTGATCAAGGCGGTGCGGGATGAAGGTGCCGAGGTGGTTTGGGTATGCGATGCGATGCATGGCAACACGATCAAATCCTCGACCGGTTACAAAACGCGCCCCTTCGAGAGCGTGTTGCGCGAGGTGCGGGAATTCTTTGGCGTGCACAAGGCCGAAGGAACAATCCCGGGCGGTGTGCATTTTGAGATGACCGGTCAAGATGTGACCGAATGCACAGGCGGCGTACGCGCCGTGAGCGAAGAAAACCTGTCGGACCGCTACCACACGGCCTGTGATCCGCGCCTCAATGCGAGCCAGTCTCTGGAACTTGCGTTTTTGGTGGCGGAGGAATTGTCTGCGCTGCGTTCAGCACGGGCCACCGCAAAAGCAGGCTAAACACCGAAACCGAATACGAAAACGCGGTCCGCAGATGTCGGGCCGCGTTTTTTTATGTGTCGGATTCTTTCGGCGGGACCAGACGCAAATACGGACGCTCGCTGCGGTGTTGCTGTGGCGTGGATTTGAACGGCATCGAAGGGTCCGCAAACCCGGCCACGTCGAGCACGGGGTTGTTGGCTGCCTCAAGCTGGGAATCAATCGCCTCGACACTGTGGCTGAGGATCTTGAAGCGGCGCGGTGTGCGCCCGATCAACCCGTCGGTCAGGAAACAGCCAAGCGCGCGGGAGATATCCCCCAAGTCACTGCGCAGTGGCAAGAGGATGAGCGTGCCTTTCAAAGCGCGCCGGCCGATGCCGCTTGGCGCTTCGACATCGATCTTCACAATGGCGGGGCGGTCAAACACTTCGACCAACAGCTTGGCCAGTTCTTCGCGCTGTTCCGGCGCGATAAACGCGCTCATCGGCATGCCCCGCACTTCCATACCCATCAGATCACTCAGATGCGTCCCCGCGATGCGCAGCCGGGCCATACCGGGCGCGATCTTTTCGGCGATGAAGGCATTCTCGAGGAGTGATTCAATCCCGCGGGGGTCGATATCCGTGCGTCGTGGCACATTGTGCCCTTTGCGCATGCTGGACCAGTAGGCCACAAAAGACGCCAGGTCCTTTTCCTTGCCGCGCGAACCGCTGTGCATCAGGGTGGCTTTGCCGTAGTTAACGTCGTCTTGCATATGTCACCTGTTGGTTGCGGTGGGGGAGGTCAAAAGACCCTTCGTGATCGTCTACTAACAATTATCACGCATTTTCTCTTTTTTGGTCATAAAAAATATGTACTTGGTTAACCGTGGGCGCGCAGCTGGTTAACGGCGGCGCTTGCCAGCCCTTGGGTGAATGGCTAGGACAGTCCGAAACCCAAGAGGGAGAGCAGCGTGTTGTATTCGATGACAGCTTTCGCATCCGCAAAGGGAGCGTTCGACGCCTATAGCTGGGCGTGGGAGCTGCGCAGCGTAAACGGCAAGGGCCTTGATTTGCGCCTGCGCGTGCCCGATTGGATCGATGGTCTGGAAGCGGGCATTCGCACCCGTCTGGGCAAGGCGCTTTCGCGCGGGAATGTCACGCTGAACCTGCGTATCCAGTCCGAAGATCAGGGAGGCGCCCTCTCTGTGAACGCGGCGCAATTGAACGATGTTCTGGCCGCCATGGCAGAGGTTGAAAGCCGGGCGATGGATCAAGGCCTGTCGCTGGCCCCGGCCACGGCGGCGGATATTCTGGCCGTGCGCGGCGTTTTGGAAACTGGCAATTCGGATCAGGACACCAGCGGTCTGTGCAAGGCATTGCTGGCGGATCTGGAGCCGGTTCTGGCCAGCTTCATCAAGATGCGCGGTGCCGAAGGCGCAGCACTGGAAGAGGTGCTGAGCGGGCAATTGGACACGATTGAAAAGCTCACTGCGCAAGCCGCCAAGGCCGCCGATGCGCGCAGGGCCGAGGTGGCGGAAAACCTGCGCGGCCAGTTGGCGCGCGTTCTCGACAACAGCGATGGCGCGGATGAAACCCGCGTGGCGCAGGAACTGGCGATGCTGGCGGTCAAGGCGGATGTCACCGAAGAAATCGACCGCCTGAGCGCCCATGTCAAAGCCGCGCGCGATTTGCTGACCGCGGGCTCACCCATCGGGCGCAAGCTGGATTTCCTCAGCCAGGAGTTCAATCGCGAGGCCAATACCATATGCTCCAAGGCACAATCGGTGGACCTGACCTCGGTGGGATTGGAACTCAAAGCGGTGATCGACCAGATGCGCGAACAAGTGCAGAATGTGGAATAGGGGACAGATATGACCAACCGGCGCGGATTGCTGATCATCCTCTCGTCCCCCTCCGGCGCGGGCAAATCGACACTGTCCCGGCGTCTGCGCGATTGGGATCCGACCATCGAATTTTCAGTTTCCGCCACCACCCGGACCCCACGGGATGGCGAAGTGGATGGGCAGGATTATCACTTCTTGTCTGAAGAGCAGTTCAAAGCGGATGTGGCAAACGGTGATATGCTCGAACACGCGCATGTCTTCGGCAACTTCTATGGCTCGCCGCAAGCGCCTGTTCAGTCCGCCATCGATCAGGAACGCGATGTGCTTTTCGACATCGATTGGCAGGGCGCACAGCAAATCCAGAATTCGGCGCTGCAGGACCATGTGCTGTCGATCTTCATCCTGCCGCCTTCAATTGCCGAACTGCATCGTCGCCTTGAAGCGCGGGGGCAAGACAGTGCGGATGTTGTGGCCAAGCGGATGCAAAAGAGCTGGGATGAGATCAGCCATTGGGGCAGTTACGACTACGTATTGATCAACGACGATGTGGAGACAACGGACGAGCGTCTCAAAAGCATTGTCGAAGCCGCACGCCTGCGCCGTACACAACAACCAACGCTAAACGACCACGTTCTGAAATTGCACCGTGAATTCGAGGACAGACAATGACCCTCTATGCCCTGAATGACCACCGCCCCGAAACCCCCGAAGACGGTGACTACTGGGTGGCACCCGGCGCACATGTGATTGGTAAGGTTGTTCTGGGCTCGGCCACGTCGATCTGGTTCGGCAGCACCCTGCGCGGCGATAATGAGGTGATCACCATCGGGGCGGGCACGAATGTGCAGGAAAACACCGTCATGCACGCCGATATGGGCTATCCGCTGACCATCGGCACCGGTTGCACCATTGGCCACAAGGCGATGCTGCATGGCTGTATCCTGGGCGACAATACCCTGATTGGCATGGGCGCCACCATCCTGAACGGGGCCAAGATCGGCAATAACTGTCTGATCGGGGCCGGCGCGCTGATCACCGAAGGCAAAGAAATCCCCGATGGATCGCTGGTCATGGGCGTGCCGGGCAAGGTAGTGCGGGAGCTTGATGCAGAGGCGATCAACCGGATGCGGGTCAGCGCCGTACATTACCAGGAGCGCATGCGCCTCTTCCGCGACGGGCTTGAGGCGCTCTGACAGGTCTCAGGGTTTCCAACGCCGCCCGACAGGCTCGGATGTCAGAAAGTCGGGCCAGCCGTAAAACCGCTCGATCAGATAGACCAAGATACAAATCGCGATGATCCCCAATACCAGCTTCACCCGGGCTTCACTGGGTGGATTCTGCGCCAGGCGCTTCATCTTGAGGATCCAGCGATAGCTCATGCGTCGGTGAACCGGACCTGGCCGATATAGGGCAGGTTTCTGTTTTTCTGCGCGTAATCAATGCCGTAACCCACGACAAAGGCATCGGGAATGTCAAAGCCGATCCAATCGGCCGTGATATCCGCCTCGCGCCGCGACGGTTTGTCCAAGAGCGCAATGGTGCGCAATTTGCGGGGGTTGCGGCCACGCAGTAGATGCATCACATGCGCCAGCGTGTGCCCGGTATCGACGATATCTTCGACCACCAGCACATCGCGCCCTTCAATCGTGCCGCGAATGTCCTTGAGGATACGCACCTCGCGGCTGCTCTCGGTGCTGTCGCCATAGGAGGAGGTCTCCAGAAAATCGACCTCTACGTTCATCTCAAGCTCGCGCACCAGATCGGCGATGAACACGAAAGAGCCGCGCAAAAGGCCGATCACAACCAATTGGTTACAGCCCTGAAACTCGGCCCGGATTTCCCCCGCCAGTGTCTCGATCCGCGCGGCAATCGACTTGGCCGAGATCATCCGGTCAATAACATATGGGCGACCTGACATCGCACCCCCCTTGCACTTTTGCCGCCAGTCTATGACAAAGACCGCCACTGTCACGCCCAAAAGACCAAAGACCTGATGCCGACCCATTCCGAAACACGCCGCCTGCCGTTTGAGGCCCAACAGATGTATGATCTGGTGGCGGATGTGGCAAAATATCCGGAGTTTCTGCCCTGGACGGCAGCGGCGCGCATTCGGTCGGTCACGCCGCAGGAAAATGGCTCGCAGGTCATGGATGCTGATCTCGTGATCAGCTTCAAACTCTTTCGCGAGCGTTTCCGCAGCCGCGTCGTGCTCTGGCCGGATGACCTGAAGATTGACACCGAATATTTGGACGGACCGTTCAAACACATGCGTTCCAACTGGGCATTCACACCGGCTGAAAATGGCTGCGATGTGTCTTTCTATGTGGATTTCGAATTCCGCAACCTGCTTTTGCAAAAGGCCGCGGGGCTGTTTTTCTACGAGGCGATGCAACGTATTGTGCGGGCGTTTGAGGCCCGGGCGCAGGACCTCTATGGGTAGCCCGCCCATTGCCGAACACCTGGCGGATTTCGCGCTCTGCCGGGACGTATCGGGCGATGCTCTTGCTGTCCTGCGCCTGTCACTGCTGGATTGGTGCGCCGTGGGTATCGCGGGCGCATCCGAGCCGGTCTCTGACATGATCCGCGCGCAGGCATTGGACGACGGCGGCGCAGCACAGGCTTCTGTTATCGGGTCCCAAAACAAACTGCCCGCACGTGCCGCCGCCCTTGTCAACGGCACGATCAGCCACGCGCTTGATTATGATGACACGCATTTCGCCCATATCGGCCACCCGTCTGTGGCGGTCATCCCGGCGGCACTTGCCATTGCCCAGATGACGGGTGCATCAGGGCGCGCGCTGCAAGAGGCCGCTCTCATTGGCGCCGAGGCTTCGGTACGTATGGGCGTCTGGCTCGGGCGCTCGCATTACCAGGCCGGGTTCCACCAAACTGCCACTGCGGGGGCCTTTGGGGCGTGCCTCGCCGCTTGTCGGTTGCTGGGGCTCACATCCGATCAGACGCGGATGGCTTTGGGCCTTGTCGCCACCCGCGCTTCGGGTCTGAAATCGCAATTTGGCACGATGGGCAAACCGATGAATGCCGGGATTGCCGCGTCAAACGGGGTCGAGGCAGCACAACTGGCGCAACGCGGCTTTGTGAGCCAGCCCGCGGCATTGGATGGCCCGCAAGGGTTTGGCCCGACCCATCATGGCGCGGCGGATGAAACTGCGTGGCGCGGCATCGGGCAGGAGTGGCTTTTTGAGCGGGTCAGCCACAAATTCCACGCCTGTTGTCACGGGCTGCACGCCATGCTCGAGGCACTTGGACCTCTGGCAGGCACCGATCCCGCGCAGATTGCCGGGATCACGGTAAACACCCATCCGCGATGGCTTTCCGTCTGCAACATCGCCAGCCCGCGCACCGGGCTCGAGGCGAAGTTCAGCTACAAGCACACCGCTGCGATGCGTCTGTTGGGGCACGATACGGGCCTGCCGCACAGCTTTAGCGAGGCGATGACGCGCGATCCGGACGTGTCAGCCCTGCGCGACAAGGTCGAGGTCAATGGCACCGAGGCCGTGGGCGAAATGCAGGCGGATGTGAGCGTGCTGATGTCTGATGTGCAACATCAGATCCTGACCCATGACCTTGACGCGCCCATGGCGCTTGCGGACCGGCAGGCGCGCGTCCATGCCAAGGCCGCGGCACTTTTGGGTTCAGATCGGGCCGGGCACCTCTGGGCGCTGATCGAGGCAGATGGCGGACCCGATGACATCGCGACCCATCTTGCACATTAAAAAGGGCCCGTTACCGGACCCCGATTTAATTCAATTTTACAAAGGCTTAGCTGGTCATGTCATAGGCCCGCTCGCCATGCACCTGCAGGTCCAGCCCGTTGGTTTCGGTTTCAAGATCGACGCGCAATGGCGTGATCAGACCCACCAATTTGACCAAAACGAAGGTTACCACCAGCGTGAAGACCCCCACGATGGCCAATGATCCAAGCTGTGCCGCCCATGATCCGGCCCCGAAGGCGGCGATCATGATTGTGCCGAAAATCCCGCCCACACCGTGCACTGCAAAAACATCGAGCGTGTCGTCGATATTGAGCTTTTCGCGGATCAGAACCACAGCTTCCTGACAGAGAATACCCGCGACCGCCCCAATGATCAGCGCCTCAACAGGGCCAACAAACCCGCTGGCCGGGGTGATAGAGGCAAGGCCCGCGATGGTGCCTGTAACCATGCCCACCAATGAGGCGCGGCCAAACTTGATCCGCTCCCACAGCGCCCAAGTCAGCGATGCTGTCGCGGCAGAGATATGCGTGACCGTCAGGGCCATTGCAGCACCGCCATCTGCGGCCAGTTGTGAGCCGCCGTTGAAGCCAAACCAACCGACCCAGAGCATGGCCGCACCTATCATCACGATGCCCGGATTGTGCGGCGGCGTGGTCCGGTTCTTGCGTGGCCCGAGGCAGAGCGCGATCACAATCGCCGCCAGACCCGCGGTTTCATGCACCACGATGCCACCGGCGAAATCGCGCACGCCGGTTTCGCCGAAAATCCCGCCGTCTGACAGGAACCCACCGCCCCAGATCCAATGGGTGACGGGCGCGTAACACAGGAGCATCCAGAGCCCGGAAAAGAGCAGGACAAAGCCAAAGCCGATGCGTTCGACATAAGCACCCACGATCAGTGCGGGGGTGATGATGGCGAACGTCATCTGGAAGGCGAAGAACAGAACCTCGGGCAGGGTGCCCGACAACGTATCAACGGTGATGCCGGTCAGAAACGCTTTACCCAGCCCGCCCCAATAGGCCCCGCCGTCGCCAAAGGCGATGGAATAGCCAAAGGCGAACCACAAAACGCTCATTAAACAGGCAATGGCATAGCATTGCATAAAGACGCTCAGCACATTGCGTGCCCGCACGAGACCCCCATAAAACAAGGCCAAACCCGGCAATGTCATAAAGAGTACAAGCGCCGTGGCCACGATAATCCACGCGGTGTCCGCTCCGTTCATTTCGTTTCCTTTTTGACTAATTTTTGGACGTTTGCGCCGTTTCAAAGCGGAATTTGCAGGCACAAAAAAGATATCGGCGCAAAATAGGGGCCTTGAAGCGGGCAAATTTTTAAAAAGGTGAAATTATAGGCGGGAATTTGCGATATTGCCTAAATTTACTTCACAGTTTGTCTGAGGCTTCGTCCAGCAAGGTCAGGGCGACGTCGAGGCTGGCGCGGCGGACATTCTCACGACCGATGGCCCCAAATTCGCGGGTATGAACAGCGAGGCCATCGCGCGTGGCCAGGCCAAAACACACACGCCCTTCGGGTTTGAACTCCGATCCACCGGGACCTGCAATGCCCGTGATCGACACGGCAACATCCACGTCGGCGCGTGCCTGCGCGCCGCGGGCCATTTCGCCGGCGACCTCTTCGGACACAGCGCCAAACGCCTTTAGCGTGTCGGGGTCAACGCCCAGCATTTGCACTTTTGCGCGGTTTGAATAGGTCACGAACCCGCATTCCAACACGTCGGAAGAGCCCGGAGTGGCGGTGAGTGCCGCACTGACCATGCCGCCGGTACAGCTTTCGGCGGTGGCAAAGCGCAGGCCCTTGTCGCGCGCCTTTTGCAGCAGATCAGCCGCGGTCATATGGCCAAAATCCCATGCGACGCGCCCGCCAGAAGCGCCACACCGATGGCCGCAAAAACACCGGCGATCACGTCATCCAACATCACACCCAATGCGTCATTGCGCCGGTCCGCCCATCCCACCGGGCCGGGCTTGAGGATGTCAAACAGACGGAAAAGCGCAAAGGCGCATAGCCAACCGGGCCAGAGGCTGAGGATATCGGCATTCACATGCGCCGCGCCAAAGGACAGCGGCAATATGGCGATCCACTGGCCTGCAACTTCGTCAATCACGATTTCGGAAGGATCGTGATCATCTTTTCCCTTTGTTTCCAGCATCGTAGCCCACCAACCTAATGCAAATGATGCCGCAATGCCGATGCAGAGCAAAAACGGCCCGCCAAATACATGCAGAAGCCAGCCAGCAGGCAGCGCCGCCAATGACCCCCATGTGCCCGGCGCGGGTCGCAGATGGCCCACATAGACGAAGGTTGCGATGATATGTGAAAAGCGGTTCATCGGCCGACCAACGTGGCAATGGCCTGAGCGGCAATCCCCTCGGACCGGCCGGTAAAGCCCAATCGTTCTGAGGTGGTGGCCTTGACCGAGACCCGGTCGACCGCGACGCCTGTGATGCCAGCCAATGCGTTGCGCATGGCATCGGCATGAGGCCCGATTTTGGGGAATTCGCAGATCAGCGTGACATCCATATTGCTGATCTCGAAGCCCTTTTCTCGGGCCAACTCGACAGCATGACGCAGAAAGATATCGCTTGCCGCGCCCTTCCATTGCGGATCGGACGGGGGAAAGTGGCGACCAATGTCGCCCTCGGCCATCGCGCCATACAGCGCATCCGTCAGGGCGTGCATCCCGACATCCGCATCAGAATGGCCCTGTAAACCGCGGTCGTGGGGAACTGTCACACCGCAGAGAACAACATGGTCTCCAGGACCAAATCGATGCACATCAAAGCCGGTGCCTGTTCGAATATCCATCTGACCTCGCAGTATTTTTTCGGCCCGGGCGAAATCTCCCGGGCTGGTGATTTTCAGATTATCCTCATCGCCCTGAGCAATGGCAACGGTGATCCCGGCGGCGCGGGCCACAGCCACATCATCCGCAGCGTCGCCGTCATGAGCACGGTGGGCCGCAAGGATATCCGCCCGGGGAAAGGCCTGTGGCGTTTGAGCCCGGAAGAGAGCGTCGCGATCCTGAGTGCCGTCGACAACACCGTCATGCCCGCGCCACAGCGCATCGGTGACCGCTAGGGCCGGTGCGAGGGCTGTCTGAGGGTCCTGGGCAAGCGTCTGAACCAGCCCAGAGATAAACGCCGGGCGGATGCACGCGCGCGCCGCGTCATGGATCAGAACATGGCTGACATTTGAACCGTCCAACGCTTCCAGCCCGTTTCGCACCGAGGCTGCGCGCGTCACCCCACCTGTTGCGATGGCGATGGTGTCAGAGGCCTCAAACAAGGTGGTTTCATCCGGGTGCAGCACCACGACGATTCGGTCAATTTCGGGCACGGCCAGAAAGGCGTCTACCGTCCAATCTATCACCCGTCGCCCGGCCAAGGCCTGCCATTGTTTGGGCTGATCACCCCCGGCGCGGGTGCCACGCCCGGCAGCAACGATGATGGCGGCAGTTTTCATGCTCTTTGATTAAGCTGAGGGGCGGGCAAGCGCAATGGCTGGCAAATTTGCCTAAAAAATGGGCAAAAGCCATCATCAACGTTGGTTTTCTTGTTGAAACATTGAAGAACATGGGGTGTTTGCATAGACAAAAGGGGTTGCACAAGGATTAGGCATTTGGCGTTGCCCTTCACTTCAAATCCGGACCAGCCTGCGGTTCTGCTGGCCCCGCTTGCGGGAATCACTGACCTGCCGTTTCGCACACTTGTGTCGCGGTTTGGCGCCGGTCTGGTGGTGAGTGAGATGGTTGCAAGCCAGGAAATGGTGCAGGCCAAACCGGGCGTGCGCGATCGGGCGGAGCTGGGGTATGGCGTGGCAAACACCGCCGTTCAACTGGCCGGGCGCGAAGCGCATTGGATGGCCGAAGCGGCAAAAATGGTGGAAGCCAACGGCGCGCAGGTGATTGACATCAATATGGGCTGCCCGGCCAAGAAGGTCACCAGCGCCAGCGGATCAGGCGCAAGCGGTTCGGCGTTGATGAAAGACCTGGATCACGCGCTGACGCTCATCGACGCGGTGGTTCAGGCCGTGTCAGTACCAGTCACGCTCAAAACCCGCCTGGGCTGGGATGACGCGACGTTGAATGCGCCCGAACTGGCGCAGCGCGCCGAAGCATCGGGTATCCAGATGATTACAATTCACGGGCGGACCCGGTGCCAGTTTTACAAG
Source organism: Roseovarius sp. JB2-10 (assembly GCF_055693585.1). NCBI lineage: Bacteria > Pseudomonadati > Pseudomonadota > Alphaproteobacteria > Rhodobacterales > Roseobacteraceae > Roseovarius > Roseovarius sp. JB2-10. The sequence goes on from NZ_CM146337.1 coordinate 2,789,901, forward strand.
GGTCGTGCGAATTGGGCGGCCATCCGGGCGATCAAGGACGCCGTTGATATCCCCGTGATCGCCAATGGCGATATCACTGATGCACAGACGGCGCGCGATGCGTTGCGAAGATCCGGCGCTGATGGCGTGATGATCGGACGCGGGGCGCAAGGACGTCCGTGGCGGTTGGCCGAAGTAACACATGCGTTGGGCGCAGGACCGGCCCCCGAGATCCCCACCGGATCATCTCTGGCGGAGCTGATTGCGACGCATTACAGCGATATGTTGTCCTTTTACGGTAGCAGCTTGGGCAACCGCGTCGGGCGCAAGCATTTGGGCTGGTATCTGGACGATGTTGGCACCGGACCAGACATGCGCAAACGCATTCTGACCTGCCGGGACCCGGACGAAGTACTGCGTCTGATCCCCGAAGCGGTCATGGACCGTGCGAGGGTTGCGGCATGAGCGGCACGGAAGACGCAATTTGGATTTCCCTGCCCGTGCCGGCCTTGATGTTGGACTCTGAGGACCGGATTGCCCGGATCAATCCGGCCGCAGAAAGCTTTCTAATGTCCTCGGCCAAGTCGGTTCTGGGCGTTCCGGTGTGGGACAGGTTGGCGGTGGATGCACCGCTTGAAGATGCGTTGCAGCGGGCGCGCGAACATGACGCGCCGCTCTTTGTCAATGATGTGGATGTGGGTACGGGGGATCGCGCACCCATGCAATGTAACCTGCAGATCGCACCCCTTGCAGGCGGGGCGGGCACGATGCTGCTGTTGATTTCGCCACGCGAACTAGCGGGTCGGATGACGCAAAACCATTCGGTGAAATCTGCGGCACGGTCGGCCATCGGCATGGCGGAAATGCTGGCGCACGAGATCAAAAACCCGCTTGCGGGCATCACCGGGGCGGCGCAGCTCCTGTCGATGGGCCTCAAGGCTGAAGATTTGGAGCTTACCGATCTGATTGTCAGCGAAAGTCGCCGGATCGTGGCGCTTTTGGATCAGGTGGAACAGTTCGGCAATGTCAGCGCTCCGGAGGTGCAAGCTGTCAATGTGCATGATGTTCTGGATCGCGCGCGCCGGTCGGCCATCGTGGGGTTTGCCGCCCACATGACCGTGAACGAGCGCTACGACCCGTCGCTGCCGCTGGCATTGGCTGATCCGGATCAATTGCTTCAGGTGGTGTTAAACCTGCTGAAAAATGCCGCTGAAGCGGCCAGTGATACGGGCGGCCAAATCACCCTGCGCAGCTACTATGAGCAATCGTTGCGCGTGCGGCGGGAGGATGGCGGCGGGCGGTCGCTGCCCTTGCAGATTGAGATCGAAGATGACGGGCCGGGATTGCCCGAAGAAATCGCCGACGAAGTATTCGAACCCTTTGTGTCAGGTCGTGAAAACGGCACCGGACTGGGGTTGGCGTTGGCGGCCAAGATCATTTCGGACCTTGGCGGATGGATTTCCGTGAATTCGGCACCGGGGCGAACCGTTTTTCGCATCTCCCTGCCGCGCGCGGATGCAGATAACAGAGAGGAAAGCTGATGGACGGCACGGTATTGGTGGCGGATGATGATCGGACGATCCGAACGGTTTTGACACAAGCGCTGACGCGGGCAGGGTGCAAGGTGCATGCGACCTCAAGCCTGACCACGTTGATGCGATGGGTCGCGGAGGGCAAAGGCGATGTCGTGATCAGCGATGTGGTCATGCCCGATGGCAACGGGCTGGAAATGCTACCCAAAATCGCCTTGGATCGCCCCGGATTACCGGTCATCGTGATCTCGGCGCAAAACACGATTATGACGGCGATCAAGGCCAATGAGGCGGATGCCTATGATTATCTGCCCAAGCCCTTTGATCTGCCCGATCTGATGAAACGCACGGCCCGGGCGCTGGATGTCAACAAACGTGCTCTACGGGCCCCGGCACCAGCATCCGAACAACCGGAAGATCTGCCGTTGATTGGCCGAACCCCGGCGATGCAAACACTGTACCGGGTTGTGGCGCGGGTGATGAACACGGATTTGCCGGTTTTGATCAGCGGCGATTCCGGGACAGGCAAAAGCCTGATTGCGCACACGATCCATGATTTCAGCGACCGGCGTGCCATGCCCATTGTGACCGCCACGCCCAGTGATCTGGTTGATCTCGAAGGGCCAACCAAGCTGATGTCACGGGCCCGGGGCGGTTCGATCGTGCTGGAGGAGATTGCCGATCTGGACAGCGAAGCACAGGGCAGGGTGGTGCGCATGATGGACGCGCCCGGCGATGATGTGCCGCGCTTCATGGCCACGACGCAAATCAAGGGATCGGCGGCCATGCAGGCGGCGGGCCTGCGCGAAGACCTCTATTACCGGCTCGGCGGCGCGGTGATCGATGTGCCGGCGCTTTGTGATCGGGTGGATGACATCCCGCTGCTCGTCGCGCATTTCTTGGGTCGGGCAGAGCGCGATGGCATGGGCGCGCGCGCCATGACCGATGAGGCGTTGGAATTGATGCGCAGCTACATCTGGCCAGGCAATGTCCGCCAGTTGGAGAATGCCGTGCGCCGGATTGCTTTGACTGCTCAGGGCAATGAAATTTCGCGCCCGGAAGTCGAAGCGATGCTGAGCACACAGCCAGAAGCACATCCACTTTTGAACCAGACCGAAAATGAAAGCCTGTCGGAATCGGTTGGGCGGCAACTGCAACGCTATTTCGATTTGCACGGTGAAATGCTTCCGCCTGCGGGTCTTTACGGGCGCATTTTGCGTGAAATCGAACTCCCACTGATTGAAATTGCACTGGATGCCACGGGCGGAAATCAGGCTAAGTGTGCCGATTTGTTGGGGATCAACCGAAATACCCTGCGTAAGAAGATCACCGAGCTTGATATTCGCGTGACACGCCGCCGCAAATTGATGTAAAACTGCAACAGAGCTGTGGCTATTGAGGGGCATCTGTCCGCGTGGCCACAATATGTAGCAGGGTGTAGCACAAGCACCTCAACCTGATGAGGCAAGCCCGTGGCAACGCGGACACGCAGGATAACCTGGGAAAGCCTGAGCCGGTTACGTCGGCTTCAGCGGTTGCGGAATGTTGCAACCTTCGGCCTGGTTGTCCTGGGGCCGGTCCTGGCGCTGGTGACGTTTCTGATCATGGGCCCCCTTGATCGGGGCGCGTCGTCGAATGTCCTGCGCATCGTTCTGTTGGCCGATCTGGTTTACGTGATCATCGTTGCGGCACTGGTGTTGCAGCGGGTGGCCCGGATGGTCGCGGACCGCCGCAAACGCTCGGCGGGATCCCGGCTGCACCTGCGGCTCACATGGGTGTTTGCGATCATGGCGCTCTTGCCCACGATCACGGTGGCCGTCTTTGCAACGCTCAGCCTGAATATGGGGCTGGAGGCATGGTTTTCGGATCGCGTCGGCCGGGTTGTCGACAGTTCCGTGGCCGCCGCACAAGCCTATGAAGAGGAGCATCGTCGCGATCTGATCACCGATGCGCAGGTCTTGGCGTCGTTCATTAACGCTACCAAACGCGCGATGGTTTTCATGGATGATGGCGACATCCGCAGGGTGCTGTCGGAAGGCCAGCAAAAAATTCAGCGGGGTTTGCGCGAGGCGTTTGTGATCGATGGCACCGGTGAGCTGCGGTCCCGCGGGGAACGCTCATACTTATTTGACTACGAACAACCGACGCAGGCGCAAATTACAGCCGCGCTTGAAGAGGGCGTGGTGATCATTCAGGACTGGGACAACAACGAATTTCGGGCGTTGATCCCGCTGACCAGCATTCCGGACCGGCTGCTCTATGTCAGCCGGAACGTGGATGGCGACATTCTGAATCTTCTGGACGAGACCCAGGAAACCGCACGGTTTTACAAACAGCGCGAAAGCGAGCGTGGCCGGGTTCTGTTTGAGTTTGGCCTTGTTTATCTGGGTTTTGCGCTGATCCTGATACTGGCGGCCGTGTGGTTGGGCATGCTCTTCGCTGAACGGTTGTCGCGCCCGGTGGGCCGGTTGACCCTGGCGGCGCAGCGCGTGGGTGAAGGGGATCTGGAAACGCAGGTTCGTGAAGAAGAAGGCGATGACGAGATCGCCATGTTGGGCACCTATTTCAACCAGATGACCCGCCAGCTCAAAGGTCAGCGCGACACGCTTTTGGCCAATACGCAGCAGATTGAGCGACGTCGTCGGCTGTTTGATTCCGTGCTGGGATCTGTGTCGTCCGGTGTTGTGGGATTGGACGCCAAGGGGCGCGTCACCTTCGTGAACCGCGCGGCGGAACGCCTGCTGGACTGGCATGAAGATCAGCAAACCCTGGCGTTGAGTGTCGCGGTGCCTGAGTTTGGCGCGCTTTTCGAGCGCTTGCGTGGCAGTGCCACCGGGTTTGTTCAGGAAGAGATCAAAGTATCGCGCGGCAAGCGTCAGGAAAACCTGTTGGTGCGCATGTCCAAACGCCAGAGTGAAGAGGGCAAGCGTGAAGGTTATGTGGTGGCGTTTGACGATGTGACCGATTTGGTGGCCGCACAACGCATGGCGGCCTGGGGCGATGTGGCCCGGCGGATCGCCCATGAGATCAAGAATCCGCTGACGCCGATCCAATTGTCTGCCGAACAGATCAAGCGGAAGTTTTCCAAGGAGCTGGAGGGCGAAAGCGCCCGCAATCTGGAGCAGTTGACGGACGTAGTCGTGCGCCAGACCAATGACCTGCGCCGCATTGTGGATGAGTTTTCGAAATTCGCGCGGATGCCCGAGCCGGTGACCAAGGAAGAAAGCCTCAACCAGCTGATCAAGGAGGCCGCCCTGCTGCAGGAAACGGGCCAGCCGGATGTGCGGTTTGAGACCGAATTCACCGATGACGCGTTATGGGCTGAGGTGGATGCGACCATGATCAGTCAGGCGCTGACAAACCTGATTAAGAACGCCGGAGAAGCCATTGAAACCCTTCACGAAAAACGAGGTGCAGAAGGGCATGTGCCGACGATCCGCATTACCAGCGGGGTTGAGGGCGATCAGGCTGTGCTGCGCATTTCGGACAATGGTATTGGGCTGCCCGAGGACCGCAGCCGGTTGTTCGAACCTTACGTGACGACGCGCGAGAAAGGCACAGGTCTGGGCCTGCCGATTGTGAAGAAAATTATCGAAGAGCATGACGGAACGTTAGAGTTGGACGATGCGGAGGCCTTTGCCCCCGGCGCCCGACCCGGTGCGATGGCCGTTATTCATTTGCCGCTTTTGCAGGCGGTTGAACCCCAAAACCAAGAACAACAGGCGATGTGAGGATAAGATGAGTGATATTCTGATTGTCGATGACGAACGCGATATTCGCGAACTGATTGCGGATATTTTGGAAGACGAAGGCTATGGCACGCGACTGGCGGGTAATTCCGACGATGCGATGAATGCCATCGCCGACAGCCAGCCGGCGCTGCTGATCCTCGATATCTGGCTCAAGGACAGCAACATGGATGGCATCGACATCCTCAAGGCGGTTAAACGCGACTATCCGGAGGTGCCGGTGGTGATCATTTCGGGCCATGGCAACATCGAAATTGCCGTAGCTGCGATCAAACAGGGCGCTTACGATTTCATCGAAAAACCCTTCAACATCGACCAGTTGATGGTGGTGATCCGGCGCGGAATGGAAACAAGCCGCCTGCGCCGTGAAAATACCGAGTTGAAGCGCCGCGATACGGCCCCCGCAGAAATGCTGGGCGACAGTTCGGCGTTCCGCACATTGATCAGCCAGCTCGACAAGGTGACCAAATCAAACGGCCGCGTGATGCTGACCGGCCCCGCGGGCAGCGGCAAGGAACTGGCCGCGCGGTACATTCATGCCAATTCGAGCCGCGCGGAGGGTCCGTTTGTGACGGTTGGCTGCGCGTCGATTGAATCGGACCGGATGGAAGAGGTGCTCTTTGGGCGAGAAGGAGAGGACCGGGGCGTTGAGCCGGGCCTGCTGGAAGAGGCCAATGGCGGTGTGATCTACTTCGATGAGGTGGCCGATATGCCGCCCGGCACGCAATCCAAAATCCTGCGGGTGCTGGTTGATCAGACTTTCATGCGCGTCGGCGGATCGGAAAAAATTGAGGTAGATCTGAGGGTTATCTCATCCACCCACCGTGATCTGGAAGCTGAAATCGCTGCGGACAGGTTCCGGCGTGAGCTTTATCATCGCCTGAATGTGGTGCCGATCGCGGTGCCCTCATTGGAAGAACGCCGGGAGGATATCCCGCAACTGGCCGCCTATTTCATCGAAACCTTCAACCAGACTCAAGGCTTGCCACTGCGCGCCCTGAGTTCCGAAGCCAGCGCGTTGCTGCAAACCATGTCCTGGCCGGGAAATGTGCGGCAGCTGCGCAATGTGATCGAACGGGTGCTGATCCTCGGCGATGACAGCGACGAGATTGAAACCCGCGAGTTGCCAGGCGAAAGTGATGCATCCCCCGAAGAGGGGCGCGTGGTGCTGTCAGGCTCTATCGCCACCTTGCCGCTGCGTGAGGCGCGCGAGGCGTTTGAACGCGAATACCTGCTGACGCAGATCAACCGGTTTGGGGGCAATATCAGCCGCACGGCAGAATTTGTCGGCATGGAGCGCAGCGCGCTGCACCGCAAGTTGAAATCACTGGGCGTGGTGACAAGTGCCAAGGCGGGCAACCGTGTCGCCCACATGAACGAAGCAGAAGAGGCGGAACCGGTCGACGGATAGGCCTAACCGACGCTGCCGGGCGCTAACTGTCGCTTGGGGTGATGATCTGCCAGCGGCCTGATTTGAGCCGCACCGCACAGGATTCGTCATTGATGGGCGGCAAAACCTGCGTTGCCTGCAACCGTGTTGCGCGTGTTGTGGCGGTATCGCAGGTTTTGATCCGGGTCAGTTGATATCCCCGATCTGCCATGCATTGCGATGTCACCTTGGTGCGCAAACCCAGATTGGCATCGTATTTTTCGTAGCGCCCCGGCGAGGTGATGCGCTGGCGCCAATAGCAATGGCCGGTGCCTGAGCAATATTGATACGGCGTGTAGGTGGGCGGGATGTAACGCGTTCGAATATCCGCCGGTACCTGCCGCAGGGCCGTGATTTCACAGGCCGTTTCATCGCGATCCATCCGCGCGACGGTTTCACCCTCTTTGTAGTAGATCTGCATGGGCGCGCAGGCAGCCACCAGAAGCGCCGCCGCGAGAATGATTTTTGTACAATGTTTCATGTGCTTACCCGCCATCACTAGTTAATTTTAACACGTGCCGTCGGGACAAAGCAATTGACCCGCCATTGCCCTTCTGTCATGCAACACCTTCAGAGAGGATGAGGCAAGACGTATGAAGGTCATCATCTGCGGTGCTGGTCAGGTGGGCTGGCAAATCGCCCGCCATCTGTCTGGCGAAAACAACGATGTTACGGTGGTGGACAACAACCCCGATCTGGTGCGCCGTGCGACGGACACGCTGGATGTGCAGGGCATCACTGGTTTCGCCTCTTACCCGGATATTCTGGATCGGGCGGGCGCGCGCGACGCGGACATGATTATCGCCGCGACCTATTCGGACGAGGTGAACATGGTCACCTGTCAGGTGGCGCATTCGGTTTTTGCCATATCGCGGAAAGTGGCCCGGTTGCGCAGCCAATCCTACCTCGATGCGATCTATTCCGATCTCTACCGGCGCGATCACATGCCCATCGACGTGGTGATCAGCCCCGAGCGCGAGGTCGCTCAGGCCGCGCTGCAACGTCTGGCGGCGCCTGCGGCGTTTGATACGGATACGTTTCTGGATGGCAAAGCGCAGTTGATGGGCTTGCGGATCGAAGATGATTGCCCGGTGGTCAACACGCCCCTGCGGCAGCTCAGCGACCTTTTTTCGACCCTGCGGGTGGTGGTGCTGGCGGTCCGGCGTGAAGGACGCCTGTTTGCGCCCGAAGCCGGTGATCAGTTGTTCGTTGGTGACGAATGCTATGTCTTCGCGCCGGTCGAAGACATTCCCCGCACGCTCGAAGTGTTCGGAAAATCGCAGACCAAACAAGAGCGTCTGGTCATTGTGGGCGGCGGTAACATCGGCCTTGCCGTGGCGCGGGCGCTGGAAGAACGCGGCGGCGGTGTGCGGGTCAAGATGATCGAACACAGCCGAAAATGTGCCGAACTGGCCGCCGACGCGCTGGAACGCACGATTGTGCTGCACGGGGACGGACTTGAGGCATCCTTGCTGAACGAGGCGGGCATTTCGCGCGCCGACGCGGTTCTGGCCGTGACCGATGACGACAAGGTCAACATGCTGGCCGCCGTGCGCGCCAAGGCCGAAGGGTGTCCCTTTGCCATCTCGCTGATCAACGATCCGACGCTGGTGCCGCTGATGGGGCCGCTTGGGATCGACGCGCATATCAACCCGCGCGCCACCACCGTCAGCTCGATTTTGCGTCACATCCGCCACGGGCGCGTGCGAGGCGTCTATTCGATTGGTGATGCCGAGGCCGAGGTGATCGAAGCCGAAGTGATGTCGACCTCCAACATCGCGGGCACGGCGATCCGCGACATCGACTTCTCCGAGGGCGTGTTGGTAGGCGGCGTGATGAAAGACGGACAGATCCACAAGCCCACAGGCAGTCTGAAAATCGAAGCAGGGGATGTGATCGTTCTGTTTGCCTTGGCGCCCGATGTGCCCATGGTGGAACAACTGCTTCAGGTCTCAATCGATTTTTTCTAGCCCATGATCGCCCGGCTACTGACATTCCCGCTGATCCTCGTCCTGACCGGGGCATCATCGCTGGCGATGTTCATTCCCGCGTTGCACGCGCTTCTGGCCGAAGATCACTCCATGTCGCGCAGCTTTGCCTACTCCGGCATTCTGGGGTTTGCCTTGGTGATGACGGTCGGGCTGGCCATGTCGGGACGTGACCGCAGCGGCGCAGGCGTAGGCGAAGGAAACCTACAGAACCTGCTGTCGCTTTTTCTGGCATTCTCGGCCTTGCCGCTGTTTCTGGCCGTGCCGTTTTACGAAGGGTTGGAGACGACCAGCTACCTCAATTCCTACACAGAAATGGTGTCCAGCATCACCACCACCGGGGCCACGCTTTTCAACGATCCCGCGCGGCTTGGCGATACGTTGCACCTGTGGCGCGGCATGGTGGGATGGGCCGGTGGATTTTTGATCTGGATCAGCGCTTATGCGATACTTGCCCCTCTCAACCTGGGCGGGTTCGAGGTGACGGCCTCAGCCGAACCGGGGCAGGGAGAGACCGTCGTGACCCGTTTCGAGCGGGCGGATTCTGCCAAACGAATTCATCAGATTACGCTTCAACTGGGTCCGATTTACGTGGGCCTGACCGGTGCGTTGTGGCTTTTGCTGCTGATCGGCGGTGATCGCCCGATGGTTGCGCTGATCCATGCCATGTCGACGCTTGCGACGAGCGGAATATCGCCCATCGGCGGGGTGCAAAACGGCAGTTCCGGCATCACCGGAGAGATGGTGATTTTTCTCTTCCTGCTCTTCGCATTATCGCGCCTGACCTTTTCGTCCGACACCATCACCGTTGCCCGGCCGGGGCTGCATAATGATCCCGAATTCCGCATCGGCGTTTTGCTGGTACTCGGCGTGCCACTCTTGCTCTTTGGCCGCCACTGGTTGGGGGCGTTCGATGTCGAACAGGTGTTCGATGTTGAAATGGGTCTCCGGGCATTATGGGGCGGTGTGTTTACCGTCCTGTCTTTCCTGTCGACCACCGGATTTGAAAGTGCGGATTGGGATGTTTCCCAACGCTGGTCGGGCCTTGGAACGCCGGGCCTTATTTTATTGGGGCTTTCACTGGTGGGCGGCGGTGTGGCCACAACGGCGGGCGGTGTGAAACTCCTGCGGGTCTATGCGCTCTACCTCAACGGGCGCCGCGAAATGGAACGCCTTGTGCATCCGTCTTCGGTAGGACGCGCCAGCGCGGGTGGGCGCCGTATCCGCCGGAAAGGCGCCTTTGTCGCGTGGATTTTCTTTATGCTTTTTGCCCTCTCTCTGGCGCTTGTGGCGGTCTCATTGGCGGCCCTGGGCAGCGATTTTGAGGAAGCCATCGTGCTGGCAATCGCCACGATTTCTACCACCGGACCGCTAACGCAAGTTGCCGCGGAAACGCCGATTGACCTCTTGCAGATGAGCGATGCCGCCAAGGTTGTTCTATCGGCGGCCATGGTGGTTGGACGTCTGGAAACACTGGCCATCATTGCACTTTTCAACCCCGGTCTGTGGCGCGATTGATACGGTTCCCCTTGCATCGCCCGGCAGAAGATGAATTTTAGGGTGGAAACCTGAGGCACGGCATTACATACTCGTTCGACGGGACAAAAAAACGCCGATCCGCGGTACGCGCAAGAACAAAGGCTTTGAAGACAAATGGCTGCTGACAGACAAAATTTGCAAGATGCATTTCTGAATCAGGTACGAAAGACCAAGATTCCGGTCACCGTATTCCTGATCAATGGCGTCAAACTGCAGGGTGTGATCACCTGGTTTGACAATTTCTGCATCCTGCTGCGCCGGGATGGTCAATCGCAGCTTGTCTACAAGCACGCCGTGTCGACCATTATGCCGTCGCAGCCGGTGAACCTGTATGATGGTGAAGACGCCTCTTGACCGAGACCGCGCGGGAGGCGACCCGAGCCTGGGTTCTGCATCCTGACATCAAAACAACCCAATCGAACCGTGAACCGGCGCTTGCGCTGGAGGAAGCGGTATCGCTGGCCCATGCCTTGCCGGAACTTGATGTGGTTGGCGACAGTGTCGTGCGCCTTGCCAAGGCTCATCCCGGTATGCTGTTCGGCAAGGGAAAAATCGAAGAGTTGGGCGCGCTCTTTGAGGCCGAACATGTTGAGCTCGTTCTAATCGATGGTCCTGTCACGCCGGTGCAACAGCGCAATCTGGAAAAGGCCTGGGGGCTGAAGCTTTTGGATCGCACCGGGCTGATCCTCGAAATTTTCAGTGACCGGGCGGCGACACGCGAAGGGGTGCTGCAGGTTGAGATGGCCGCGCTGAGCTATCAGCGGACGCGATTGGTGCGGGCCTGGACCCACCTGGAGCGGCAACGCGGCGGCTTGGGTTTTGTGGGCGGCCCCGGTGAAACCCAGATCGAGGCGGACCGGCGCGCGATTGATGATCAGCTGGTGCGCCTGCGTCGGCAATTGGAAAAGGTGGTCAAAACCCGCACGTTGCACCGCGCGTCGCGCGCCAAGGTGCCGTTCCCGATTGTGGCGCTTGTGGGCTACACGAATGCCGGCAAGTCGACGCTTTTTAACCGGGTGACCGGGGCCAAGGTGATGGCCAAGGACATGCTTTTCGCCACGCTTGATCCAACCATGCGGCGGATTGAACTGCCCGAAAACGGGCCTGAGATCATCCTGTCAGACACGGTGGGTTTCATCAGCGACCTGCCCACCGAACTGGTTGCGGCCTTTCGGGCCACGCTGGAAGAGGTGCTGGCCGCCGATCTGGTGGTGCATGTACGTGACATATCGCATCCTGAAACCGATGAGCAGGCCGAAGACGTGCGCGCCATCATGGAAAGTTTGGGGGTGGCCAAGGAAACTCCGCAAATCGAGGTCTGGAACAAGATTGATCGGCTGCGCGGCGATGCACGCGACACGGTTCTGACCCAGGCCGCACGGATGCAGGACGTGCTGGCCCTGTCGGCCATCACCGGCGAGGGCATGGACACGCTTGTCGCCGGTATTACCGATGCGCTGTCGGGCGATGTGGTTGAGGCCGTGGTGTCACTCGGGTTCGGTGACGGGCGCAAACGGGCGTGGCTTTTTGAACGCGGATTGGTGGAAGGCGAAGAGCAAACCGAAACCGGATTTGCCCTCAACATCCGCTGGAATGCCCGGCAAGAGGCGCAATTCCGTCAACTATAGCAGGTCGGTTTCCGGCGGCCTGTGATCGTGGCCCTGCGCCGGTTTCTACAAGTCTACGAACCGCGGTGTTGGACATTGAGACAAGCATGCGAAAAGGCGAAAGGTCAGGGCAGCAGATCTGCATTGAACCCATATTGTTCAACAATCCCGCCCCAGATTTCGGACCCCTTTATGCGCAGCACCGCATCCGCCACAAAAACGTGCAGGGTATCGAGCTGTGGCTGAACCATGATGTAGCGCTGATAGGTCGAATGGGGGTTTTTGGAAAAATAGAGGGCATTGCTCAGTTCCGAGCCTTGCGCAAAATACTGGGCCGCTGAGTTTGCCACAATGGCGACATGCCCCCGTCCGCTGGCAACGAAACGGACCAATGGCCCCTCGGAGCTCACATCATAGCGTTCGACCGACCCATTCTCGACCAACCCATCCACGCCCGGATAGCTGTGCCCGCGCACGCCGACGATGGTCATGTCCAGAAGTGATCGAGGCCCATCATAGTCAAACGGTTGGTCAATGGGTGAGATCACAACGTTCTTGTCGTTCAGGATCGGTCCGGTCCACAGGTATTTGATTTGGTCGGAATCTCCGAACCAGGCGGGGTTTCCCCAAAAAACAATTCCGGGCACGCCCGCCGCTAGGCGGTGGTTCAGCCGTTGCCGGGGCAAGATTTCGACATTGAACTGAAATTGCCCGTCGGACATTTCGGTCAGCAAGTCGGCCAGCTCAAAGCTGATACCGCCACCGGCTTCGGCATCGACGACAAAAGGCGGGAAGTTGTGATAAACCCATACGGAGATGTCCTCTGCCGACGCCTTTGTCGGAAGAGAGAAGGGCGCGCTGATCCAGAGCAGCAGGGCAAGACAGAGCTGTGCCACGGGTTTATCCCCAATGAGTTTAATGATTGTCCCTCCACGCTACGACGCCGGGGGTCGCGGATGACCCGGCTTGCCTTGGACGTCATGCATAACCGCTACGCAAGCCCTTTAACAACTCAAAGTTGCGTCGGACTTGTGTATTTGTAATGCCCTGCAAGGGGTGATCAACGCGACTTGCGGATGAGGGATTTGGCCAAATTTAGGGGGTGGACGTGATCGGCGACGCTCGGCATCTCCTGGCGGGATCGCTTAAATCTGCACACCGGTGCCCTGCAAGACGCCGTGTTCCATGGCGTAGCGCGTCAGGCCCGCAGTGGAACTGATCCCGAGTTTTCGCTTGATGTTCTTGCGGTGGGTCTCAACCGTGCGGACGGAAATATCAAGATCCTGGGCAACCTCCTTGTTGGATTTGCCCTGTGCAAGCTGCAGCAAAATCGTTTGCTCTCGGTTGGTGAGTTGCTCGCGTTCTGTGCCGTCGGTTGGCTCCAGAGACCCTTGCGCGCCCGTACATAGATAGCGTTGGCCCGCCATGACCGCGTCAATCGCGTGCTTGATGTCATCGGTTGGTACGTCCTTGAGCACATAGCCCATGGCACCATGGCTGAGCGCCGAGGAGATATATTCGGGGCTGTCATGCATCGACATGATCAGAATGCGCGTATCCGGGCGACGTTCGAGCAGGATTTCCGTGGCAGTCAGCCCACCGATCCCGGGCATGTTCAAATCCATCAGGATGACATCCGGGTTCAGCGTTTCAACCTGATCAATGACCTGCTGACCGTCGCTGAGCGTGGCAATCACCTGCAGGTCATCATAGCTTTCTAGAATGGACTGAATGCCCGCGGCGACCATCGGGTGATCGTCGACAATCACGATGCGGGCCGGAGGAGGGGCAGATTGTGAAACGCTCATGCACTGGCCTTTTTGTCGGGGGTTTTGGCGGTCTCGGGCGGCAGCATGTGCGAGAGCGGCACCGTGGCCTCGATGACCGTGCCGGTTTTGCTGGAGAGCACGCGCAGATTGCCATCCAGTTGTTCCATGCGCTCTTGCATGTTGCGCAGTCCCAGTCCGGAGGATGGTGTGCTGTTGGTCTGGGTGTGATCGAGCCCCATGCCATTATCAGCGATCCGCATCGTTGCCCCCTTGGCGTGGCCGCGCACATCAATGCTCAACTTGCTGGCGCCGGAATGCCGCTCCACATTTGTCAGTGCTTCCTGCGCCACGCGGTAAAGGGCAATCTTGGCATCATCATCCAGCCGGTTGCGGAAGACCACTGTGTCAAACTGCGTCTCGATCCCGGTTCGTTTGCCGAAATCCTCGGTCAGTGCCTTCAACGCGGGTCCCAGACCCAGATCATCCAGAACGCCCGGGCGCAAATCACGGCTGATGCGGCGCACTTCCTGAATGGCACCCGCCAGATGCTCAATGCCGCTATCAAGCGTGTCCGAGGCGCGCATGTCGCCGGCGCTTAGCCTGCGCCGCGCCGTATCAAGTGCGTAGCGAACGCCCACAAGGATCTGGCTGATCCCGTCATGCAATTCGCGCGCCACGCGACCCCGTTCTTCTTCCTGCGCGTCAAATACCCGTTGGGTGAGCTTTTTGAGCTTGGCATCGGCCAGCCGTCGTTCGCGGATGGTGATGAACAAGCCGGATCCAAAGACCAGCAAGACCGTGGCAAGGGTGATCGCCCCGATATAAAGGAAGTTGCGACGGATACGGGTTTCGACCTCCGCCCGTGACGCCGCAACCTTTGAGACGACATCATCAATAAAAACGCCGGTGCCCACGGCCCATTTCCAATCCTGCAAGCCAATGACATAGGTGACGATCTGAGCCGTTTCGCCGGTGCTGGGTTTCATTTGATCATAGCTGTGATAGCCGCCCCCCGAGCGGGCCAGTTCGATCAGGCGGTCGGTGATCGACACACCATTGCGATCCGTCAGGCCCGTCCAGTTGCTGCCAATCAGATCCGTCTGTCGCGGGCTGACCAGGGTGTTGCCGTCATAGTCATAGACAAAGAAATATCCGTCCTGTCCATAAAGCATGCCGGAGAGGATTTGCGTGATCTGCAGCTTGGCCTGCGCATCATCCGGGGCGGCCCGGCCGTAGATATTGATGAAGGCCGTGCGTGCAATCGAGAGATAGTTTTTCAACTCGGCTTTTTTGGCGGCGATCAATTGTTGTTCAAGATTGCGGATCTCACGTTCGGCCAGGTTGCGCGACTGCAATGTGACCAAAACCGAGATCACCACTGCCGCAACAATGAGCGGCAGCGTGGCGGTCAGAAAGAGCTTTTGGCCGTAGTTCTGCCACAGGGTATCACGCAGGGAACGCATACCGAATCGTTACGTCGAATCAGGTGCGATTCCCAGAGTGAGTCGTTGGAAAAGGCCGAAAACCAAGGAAATTGATCGAATAGTAGGGAACATCAGCGCCGTTTCTACGCAGTACTCGGTATTCCAAACGCCTTAACCTCTCGTTAGGTTACGCACACTTGCAACGATCCGCGCGATGTCGCTTCGGCCACGTCGCGCTTTCAACTACTGGGAGGAATTACCACATGGATCGTCGTTCTTTTCTAAAAAATTCGGCTCTTGGCGGCACCGCCGCGGCAGCAACGACGCTGGCCGCACCGGCATACGCACAGGGCAAACGCACCTTGACCATGGTGACCAGCTGGGGCCGTGGCCTTGCCGGTGTTTTTGACGCCGCACAGCGTGTGGCCGACAACGTCAACGCCATGTCCGACGGTTCGCTGACCATCGACGTGAAAGCGGCGGGCGAACTTGTGGGCGCGTTCGAGGTGTTTGATGCCGTAACAGCGGGTCAGGCAGACATGTATCACGCGGCGGACTACTATTTCGTCAGCCAGCATCCCGGTTACGCGTTCTTCACAGGCGTGCCATTCGGCATGACCGCGACGGAACTCAACAACTGGTACTACCATGGCAACGGTATGGCCATGCATGACAAGCTGGGCGAAATTTTTGGCCTGAAATCCTTCCTGGCCGGTAACACCGGTACTCAGGCGGGCGGTTGGTTCGCCAAGGAAATCAAAGGTCCCGAAGATTTCAACGGCCTGAAGTTCCGTATGCCGGGTCTGGGCGGTAAAGCTCTGGGTCACATGGGTGCATCGGTTCAGAACCTGCCGGGTGCGGAAGTGTATCAGGCGCTGGCGTCTGGCGCGATTGACGGAACCGAGTGGATCGGCCCCTGGGCGGATGAGAAAGCCGGTTTCCAGGAAATCACCAAGTTCTACTACACTGCGGGCTTCCACGAGCCTTCCGCGGGTCTGTCGGTTGCGACAAACCGCGAAGTGTTCGACAGCCTGACACCTTCGCAGCAAGCCACGATCGAGATTGCGGCGGGTCATGCGAACGTATGGAATCTGAGCCAGTTCCTGATGAACAACGGTGCCGCACTTGAGCGTCTCAAGGCCGGTGGTGTGAACGTTCTGGAATTCCCGGAAAGCGTCTGGGATGCCATGGGTGCCGCGAGCCAGAAAGTCTATGACGAGTTCCTCGGCGATGAGCTCTTCAAGGAAATCTACGACGATTACGTAGGCTCCATGAAAGCGTCCTCGGGTTGGTTGACCAACTCGATCAGCGCCTACCGTAACCAACGCGACCGCGTTCTGGGTTGATCTCCGGATAACGCTTGAACTTCGCGGGTCCCGGTCATCGGGGCCCGCACCAGGGACGAAGGGCCAGAAGGGCCTGCAAGAGGGGGCATTGAAGGACCATGCTGGACGCAATCGTCTGGTTTTTCCAGAATATTGGATTGGCCTTTTACAATTTCGGCTACGCCATCACCCATCCGGCAAGCTGGCTCGACTGGTCAGACAAAGAAGCGATCATGCGCTTTGTCTATTACGGCGGCTCGGTCGAATTTTTCTTTGTCATCTTTACTTTCATCCTGATCCTGACCGGCATCGGCATGTGGAAAAACGCCTTCATGTGGGGCTGCGTGCGGGTGATGGAAGGGTTTGCCAACACCGTGGGTCGCTTCTTTGCGTGGGCGGGCCTGCTGATGGTGCTGCAGCAAATCGTCATTGTCTTCATTCAACGCGTCTTTACCCGCCCCGATATCGTATTAGGCTTCGGTATCCCGGTGCAGTTCGACATCAGCTGGTGGGCGGAAGAGTTGAAGTTTTACAATGCCTTGGTCGTCTGTATGTGTGCCACGTACACGTTTGTGCAAGGCGGGCATGTCCGCGTCGATCTGATCTATTCCGCGGTTAAATTCCGCACCAAACGCGTCATCGACATGGTGGGAAGCCTGATCTTTATGATGCCAATGGCGGTCCTGACATGGATGTATGGATGGTACTTCCTGTGGCGACACCTGATCGTGCCAAAACCATCGGCCAGCGACGCGCTGGACAAGTTGGTGCTGAAATCACGCGCGTTGCGCTGGAACCTTGAGACAATCGGGTTCAGCCCCAACGGGTTCAACGCCTACTTCCTGTTCAAGATTTTGCTGATTGCCTTTGCCGCGATGGTCTTCATCCATTCGGTCGCCTTCTTCTACCGCTCGTATCTGGAGTGGAAAGAAGGGCCGGAAAGCGAAGGTAAATATCTCGACCGGGACACCCTGGGCGAAGGTGAAGAAGCCTACGAAGGCACGCACTAAGAGGATTATGAGATATGTTATTCGGACTTGATGGCGTCGAAATCGGCCTGATCATCGTCTTTCTCTGCCTCTTTGGCGGGATTCTGTCGGGCTTTCCCGTGGCCTTCGCGATTGGCGGGGCCGGGATCATTTCATTTGCGATCATTGCAGCCCTCGACAGTGCGGGTTTGCTGATCCACCAGGCCATTGATACGGGCAGCGAGGCGTTCAACGCCGTTGTCGCGTCGGGGGTTAAATCGGAAACCATATCGGTTTTCCGATACCCGGATTTGCCGCGCCTTGAGCAACCGGTGTTCCCGCAGGGCTGGGAAACCGCGCTGGACCGTAACGTGTCCTTCATCGTCAACCGCATGAACGAACGCGTGCTGGCCGGGCAGTCCATCGAAACGCTGCTGGCGGTTCTGATGTTCGTTCTGATGGGCATCACGCTGGAACGCTCAAAGATTGCCAATGATCTGCTGACTACTATGGCGCGCGTCTTTGGCCCGCTGCCCGGCGGTCTGGCCGTTTCGGTTGTGGTTGTGGGCGCGTTCCTCGCGGCCTCAACCGGTATCGTTGGCGCCACGGTGGTGACCATGGGCCTCTTGAGCCTGCCCACCATGTTGCGCAATAATTATTCGCCCGAAATCGCCACCGGCGTGATCGCGGCGTCTGGTACTTTGGGCCAGATCATTCCGCCCTCGATTGTGATCGTCCTTCTGGGCACGCTTGCCGGTGATCTCTATTCCGTCGCGCAGGAAAACCGAGCGCTTGAGGCGGGATGCACCGACGCGCTGACCTATCTGGGTGAGCCTGCGGTTGTCTCGGTCGGGACGTTGTTCCAGGCCGCGTTGTTGCCGGGTATCCTCTTGGCCTTGCTCTATGCGCTCTATGCCTTCGGCTACGCTCTTTTCAATCCGTCAAAGGCACCTGCCGTCGCCATGGGGTCGAGCAACAGCGAAGTTGTCACCCGGGGTGAAGCGCTGACATGGTTCCTTGGCGTTCCGGCGGCGATGATCGGTGGTCTGATCCTCTTGGCGATGGTCAACATCGTGGGATCGCAAAGCCTCATCGTCGATAGCTATTCGGCGCGGGGAGAAGCGTCTTCGCTGCGCACAAATGTCGGTGCCGAGTGTCAGGCCTCAATGATCGAACTGCACGGTCAGGAAGCGTGGGACCAGGCCGTTGCGGAGCAAACTGCCATCGATGATGCGGGCGGCGCACAGGCCAGTGTCAAACTGACCGAAGAAGAACTGGCGGAAGCAGTGATTGCGAAAGAAGCCGCTGCCGCACCTATCGGCACGGGTGTTGCGATGATCTTCCTGCTGTTGGGTCTTATTCTGGCCGTGGCGCGCGGCGTTCGACCTTCCGCGACACCTGCGCCGCTCTTGATAGGCGCCTTGGGCATCGTTCTGGGATTGCTGATCGATATCCTGTTGATCGCCCCATCCACTAGCCCGGGTGCCAGCATTCTCTTGCTGCTAATCCCTCTGGGTCTGACGCTCTATGGCTGTAGCCATGGCGCCAAACGGCTGGCGGAGAATGAACTGATCCGTGTGGTCTTCCCACCGCTGGTTTTGATCGTGGCGGTTCTAGGGTCGATCCTGGGTGGGATCACCAATCCCACACCCGCGGCGGCACTGGGCGCGGGCGGTGCGATCATGCTCGCCGCTTACCGCAAATTGCGGGATCAGGAGCGGTCGGGCAAGCTCATCATCTACGCCACCTTTGCCATCATCATCGCCATTCTGATGGGTGTGAACTTTGATCTGCGGATCAACGTGGACGGCGTGACCTTTGAAACCTGGGTTGCCTTCGCCGTGGCCAAAGCCGCCTATCTCTTCGCGCTCTTTGGTCTGCTCTTTAGCTGTTGGGTGCTTTTCGCCGGCGGGGTTCTGAACCCGATTGTGCGGGAGACCGCCAAAGTCACCTCGATGGTGTTTACCATCCTGATTGGTTCGCAGCTATTGAACCTTGTGGTGATCTCTTTCGGGGGCGAGCATTACATCCAGCAATTCCTGAAGAGTTTTGATAGCGAGTTTCAGGTCTTCCTGATCGTGATGCTGGTACTCTTTGTGCTGGGGTTCGTGCTCGACTTCCTCGAGATCATCTACATCGTGATCCCCATCGTTGGCCCGGTCATCTATGGCGGCACCTACGATCCGAAATGGGTCACGATCATGATCGCGGTGAACCTGCAGACCTCGTTCCTGACACCGCCCTTTGGCTTCGCACTCTTCTACCTCAGGGGGGTCGCGCCCAAGGAGGTCACAACGGGCCACATCTACCGTGGCGTCTTTCCGTTCGTGTTGATCCAGGTGGTTGGACTGGCCATCCTGTGGTTCTTCCCGGCCATCGTAACCATCGTGCCAAACCTGATCCCGAATTGATCCGAACATCCCCGGGCCACCGCAGAAACCGTTTGGTTTTTCGGCGGCCCGGGACCTTCCAAACATGCCCAAAGGCGCCCGGCATGCATCGGAAACGAGATCGCTGCTGTGCGTTATCGGCGGACGCGTTTTTTGCCGAACACGGCCCGGCACAGCATATGCATCTGTTCGCTGCGCATGCGGTGTCCGATTTCAAGGTAGTGTCTGGTATCGACGGACCCATCGCGGCGCATTTTTGGCGGGTCAATTGTGTAATGTGGCATGACATTCATCCTTCCAAATTCTGCATTCATTCAACCACCGAACCAATCCGCGCGCTTGAAGACGGTCTTTAGAAAGCCTTGCCTTTGGCTTGTTATTTTCCCGCAACCTTGAGGAATGGTTGCAATTTCAGGGTAAAAGCCGGTTAGCTGAACCATGATCTATTGTTTCGCAGATTGTATTTTGGACAGCGACCGGCAGGAATTGCGCCGGGACGGGGCATTGGTCCACGTGGAGCCGCAGGTCTTTGCGCTTCTGGAAATCCTGCTGGAACGCGCCGACAATACAGTAACCAAAGAAGATCTGGTGGCACATGTGTGGAACGGGTTGGCCGTTTCGGATCTCGACCATTTCCGCCCGCATAAATGCCGCCCGAACAGCCGTTGGTGACAACGGCCGGACCCAGAATGTCATTCAAACCGTGCATAAACGCGGGTTTCGCTTTGTGTCTGAGGTTCGCCGCCGTGGTGCGGCCGCGCCTGTCCCGACATCAGGGGCTTCGGCTGCACCTTCTGCCGTTCGGTTCCTGCAATCCGCCGATGGCGCTGCGATCGCCTATGCCTCCAATGGGTCCGGGCCACCGTTGATGCGGGTCAGTCATTGGCTGTCGCATCTGGAACTGGATTGGGATTGTCCGGTCTGGCACCCGTTTCTGACGTCTCTGGGCAACGAGTTTACAGTGCATCGGTATGATCAACGGGGAACAGGCCTGTCGACCCGCGACCTGGATCGCACAAACATTGATGATTTTGTCGCAGATTTAACAGCCGTAGCAGATGCGGCGGGTCTGGCGCGCTTTCCGATATTTGCCGCATCGCAAGCCGTGCCCGTGGCCATACGGTTTGCCGCGCAATTCCCCGACCGGGTCACGCATCTGGTGCTATACGGGGGCTATGCGGTTGGCCGCAGGTTCCGTGAATCAGCTCCGGGCAACATTGATGAAGAAACCATATTGGGCTTGATCCGCGCCGGATGGGGCCAGCCAGAAAGCGCTTTTTTCACGGCATTCATCACGCTCTTCATGCCCGATGCGACGCCCGAACAAATCGCGAGCTTTGCCCGTATTCAATCCGCTTCCATCGCGCCTGACAGTGCGGCCACAATGCGCCAGATCGTCGATGGCTTTATGGTGACCGAGGATTTGCCCAAGGTGCAAGCCCCCACCTTGGTGTTGCATGCGTCGGGCGATGCCATTCATCCAATTGAGCAGGGCAGGATGATCGCGGCCACCATACCGAATGCGCGTTTCATGATGCTGGACAGCCGCAATCACGTGCCGCTGCCGCAGGATCCTGCCTGGCACAAGCTGCTTGGTGCGGTGAAATCCTTTTGCGCGCCCATTGACGTTTCAGGTGTGTCTGAATAGGCGGGAAGGGTCGGGGCAGGGTGGGTCTGTCGCCGGACGGGGACAGGTGCGATGCTGCTCAGGCAATATGGCGATACGGATTTCATCACTGGCCTCAGGGCAATTGCGGCGCTGATGGTTGTGGCCGTACACACCCGCGCCTTTGACGGTCTGGGATGGGTCGGTGAGATTGCCAGCGACAATGGCAAATTCGGCGTGCAGATCTTCTTTGTGATCTCCGGCTACACCATTGCCGCAACCTATCTCAAAGCCAGCGAGTTCAAGCCCTATTTCATCCGGCGTCTCATGCGGATTGCCCCGCTCTATTATCTGGCCATTCTGGTGTTTTTCGTCCTGATTGCCACGGGTTCGATTGTGAAACCCTATTTCATGGACCTCTATGGAACCGAGGCGGACGCCTATAACCTGCTGGCGCATCTGACGTTTCTCAGCGCGTGGGATGCCCGCGTTGCCAATTCGCTGATCGGCGTGGAATGGACGATCCCGGTAGAGGTGTTCTGGTACGCTGTTTTGCCCTTTCTGCTGCCCTACCGGCTGGAGCGACGCAGCTTTATCAAGGCATGTCTCGTGCTGCTGCTGTTATCAGGGGTGACGCGGGCATTGGCCGAGCTTTGGCTGCCAAAACACGCGGCCCATTTCATGCCCCTGACTTATGGCGCGTATTTCTTGTTGGGCGCGTGGTGCCACCACATGCGTGCCAAACTACGCGATGCGCCGGGTTTTGCACCGGGACCGTGGTGCCTTGTGGGCTATGTGGTTTTTGCCTTTGCCCTCCTGACAAAAACCGGCTTCTCAGCGCCGTTGATGGCGTTGGCCACGGCGTTGATCATCACCTGTTATCGGAGCTCGGACACACAGTTCCAGCTCCTGCGGTCCAAGCCGTTCGTCTTGATTGGATCGATCAGCTACAGCATCTATCTGTGGCATCTTCTGGTGGTGATAGGGGCCACGAGCATCCTGGGAACGACCTATGTAGAGATGCCGCATCTGCTGAAATTCGCAATGGTTTCCGGGGGCACCATTGCGCTGTCAGTCCTGACATACCTGCTGGTTGAGCGCCCAACCAATGCCCTCGGGCACCAGCTGGCGCAGCGCTTCGAAAAACGGGATCAGGCGATTAGCGGCTAGGGCGCAGAGGCCGTCCATCTGGCAGTGCGATATCAGCCACCTGTTCGGCAATCGGGTCATTGCTCAGCGGATGCCGCCGCGCGTCATAATCCGCCGGGTCGCGCATCCGCTCCCATTCGCCGTTCACATAAAGCTCCAATCCGGAAAACCCGGCCTTGTAGCCCATCTTGTCACTGCCCGGCACCCAGTAGCCCAGATAGACATGGGGCAGGTTGGCATCGCGCGCGATCTGCAGGTGGTCCAGAATGATGTAGGTGCCAAGGCTGTCACGCGGACGATCCGGTGTGAAAAACGAATACACCATGCTGACGCCGTCATCCAAAACATCCGTCAGGCAAACCGCCACCAGATCACCGCTGTCGCGGTCCACGTATTCAACGACACGGGTGCGGATCGGTGTCTCCTCGACCATGGCGGCAAATTCGAATGCATCCATGTCCGCCATCCCGCCGGTGGCGTGGCGGCTCTCAAGATAGGTCCGGAACAACTCGTATTGTTCATCCGTGGCCCAGGGTGATGTGGCCCGGCGCTCGAGATTGAGGTTGCGTTTCAGGGTCCGACGCTGGCTTTTCGACGGCGTAAAATCTTCCACCGATATGCGGGCAGACAAACAGGCCGCGCAATCAGCGCAGGACGGACGGTAGAGCACGTTTTGCGACCGGCGAAACCCTTGTTTCGACAGGCCGTCATTCAGGCGTTGCGCCCCGTCCCCTTGCAGGGCCGTGAACAATTTCCGTTCCATCCGGTCCTCGAGATAAGGACAGGGCTGCGGGGCCGTCACGTAGAATTGGGGCGCAATTGGCAGAGTGTGGCGCATGTCACCTTTATCGATGGCGTAACAAAAGGATACCAACGAAGTCTGAACACGCCAAGCGCTAATGACGCCCACGGTAAAGAGACGGTGCGTCCTAGCTGCGCGCGCGTCGGTTCAGCGCGACCGTTCCCAGCACATGATCCGTCAATCCCTGACCCCGTGCGCTGCTGGCCATCAGCACGACTGACACGATTTGCAAGAGCGTGATCGCCCATGAAACACTGTATCCAAGCGTATGCATCAAGGCTGTCGGCAGATCAAACCGGTTGCCCTGCAGCGTGCGAAATTCAATCGCTGTCAGGCGCATGCCCCAGGTGGCAGAACTGTGCGCAATGGTCGCAACACGGTAGAAAAAACTGACCGTTAAAAACAGCATTGGAAAGAAAAACAGCCCGGTAAAGGCCGTAAACGGGACAATCAGAAGGCACATCACCAGCACCACAACTGTATCAATCCCCCAGGCGATCAGACGCTTGGTGGGAACATCCGCGTAAAAATCGGGTTGCGAATGCGGATCCGGGATATGCCAGGTAGTGTCAGTCATCACTGTCATGGATATAGGAAGGCAGGGGGCCCGGGAGAACCCCGGGCCGGGCCGATCAGGCGGTTTTTTCGTCGCGGTCTTCGCCACGATCATCATCGGCGCGCGCGGCTTTGGCACGATCATCCATGAATTGATCAAATTCTGCCTTGTCGCGGGCATCGCGCAGGCGTTGCAGGAAAGCCTCGAAATTGTCCTGCTCTTCCTGCAAGCGGCGCAGGGTTTCGGATTTGTAGGCATCAAAGGCCGCGTTTCCCGTTGGGCGCGTCACCGAAGACGCGTGCCGTTCGCGGCGACTGCATGACATACCGGTCGAAAGATAAGACATTTTTCTGCTCCAGAGCATATAGGCAAGAAGGGCGAGGCCGAGCGGCCAGAAGAGGATGAAGGACAAAACGATGGCGACGATCCATCCCGCTTTTCCTTTGTTGTCCAGCCAGGTTTCGGCCCTGCGGACCCACCCGCTGAAACCAGATGCGGAAGGGGATTGGGCAAGGGTGGTCATGAGTGGCGTCCTTTACGATTGCGTTGCATGAATGTGAATGTCTTTCACATCACTAAGATTGGCATGGTTCGTGCGTGTTGCAAGAGGCAATGTAAATCTTTTTAACATTAAGCAGAAAAAAGCCTGAAAGGTAAGGAATCCATGACTTTTGAGAAAGCCGGTAAATTGCTAATTTGAATGCAGGAGGGGGGACGTATGCGGTTTATATCGATTATTTTGTTTCTGAGTATTGTACTGGTGACTGTCGGGGCATAATCCCGGCAGCCCTCTGATCCTAAAAAGCGCGTGTGTTTTACCGGACCGCTTCGATCGGTCCTTCGGCTTTGCCCTGAATAAACTGATCCAGATAGGGATCACCACTGGCATCCATATCGGCCACGGGACCCGTCCATTGGATAACCCCGTCATGCAGCATGGCGACATTGTCCGCGATGGCGCGCACCGATGTCATGTCATGGGTGATGGTCATGGCGGTGGCGCCCATCTCAACGACAATCTCGCGGATCAGGTCATTGATCACGCCGGACATGATCGGATCAAGCCCGGTGGTGGGTTCGTCGAAAAAGATGATCTCTGGTTCAGCCGCAATGGCCCGCGCAAGACCCACACGTTTTTGCATGCCGCCTGACAATTCCGCCGGAAAAAGGTCTGCAACCTCGGGCTTCAATCCAACGCGGCGCAGCTTTTCGACGGCAATCTCCCGGGCTTCATCCTTGGGGCGTTTGAGCGATCCGCGCAGCAACCGGAACGCCACGTTCTGCCAGACGGGCAAGCTGTCGAACAACGCGCCGCCCTGAAAAAGCATTCCGAACCGCGCCAGAAAACTATCCCGCTCCGCTTTGGTCACATCTTCACCGTCCAGCGTGATGGTGCCGCTGTCGGGTGTCACGAGGCCCAGAATGCTTTTCAGACAAATGGATTTCCCGGTGCCCGATCCGCCGATGACAACCATCGAGGTTGATTTGGGGATGTTCAGATTGACCCCCCGCAGCACCTTGTTGCTGCCAAATGCTTTATGGACGTTCGAGAGTTCGATCATAGCGAAAACAGGATGCTGGTGAGAATGAAATTGGCGGCAAGGATCAGGATCGCTGCGCTTTCAACGGCGCTTTTGGTGGCGCGGCCCACACCTTGGGCGCCGCGTCCGGTGTTCATGCCGTGATAGCAGCCCAGAAGGGTCGCGATGAAGCCAAATGCCGCCCCTTTGATCAGGGATGAGATGATATCGCGCGCTTCAACGAAATTGACGGTGTTCTGGAGGTAGGCCGCGGGATTGAACCCCAGTGATTTCGTGCCCACGATGTATCCACCCAGAATGCCAATGATGTCACCTATGCCGACCAGAAGTGGCACCATGATCAGTCCGGCCAATACACGGGGCACGGTCAGGTACTTCATGGGGTGGGTTGAAAGCGTAACCAGCGCGTCGATTTGTTCGGTCACTTTCATTGTCGCAATTTCCGCGGCGATAGAAGAGGTCACGCGCGCAGCGATCATCAGACCGACAAGAACGGGCCCCAATTCGCGCACCATGCCAATGGCGACAATCTGCGGCACAACCGCTTCGGCATTGAAACGTGCACCACCGGAATAGATTTGCAATGCCAATGCACCGCCCGTAAATATGGCTGTTAGCCCCACAACGGGAAGGCTAAAATATCCAACATTCAAAAGGCTTTGTAGTATTTCTTTAAAGTAAATCGGCGGGCGAACCATATGGCTGAGCGTTTGGCCCGCAAAAATTGTGAGACGCCCAAGGGTGCCCAGGCCGTGGGTTAAAGGGCGTCCAATGGCCGCGAGAAATGCGAAAAGCCAGGTCATCCGCCGATATAGCGCCGATGATATCGCGCGCCCATCGAGGTCAGAATTTCATATCCGATGGTTCCCGCCGCCTCCGCGAGCGTATCGACACGTTGATGCGGGCTCAAAAGATCAAGCATTTTTGGGTTGGGATCGTCCAGATCGGTGATGTCGACGCCAATCATATCCATCGAAACCCGGCCCGCCATTGGGCATCTTTGGTCGTCGTGGTAGACGGCGGCATTGGGGCCCATCGCGCGGATGATACCATCGGCATATCCTGCTGCGATGGTTGCAATCCGGCTGGGGCGTTCCGCAACAAAGGCGTTCCCGTAGCCAACGGTTTCGCCGATATCCACATCACGGCATTGAATGACGGGCACGCTCAAATGCGCCACCGGGGCCGCATCGGCAAAAGGCAGGCCGCCGTAAAGGCCAATCCCGGGCCGGGCAAGATCAAAGTGATAGCTTTGATCCAGCAAAACTGCCCCAGTGTTGGCAAGGCTGCGCGCCACGTCCATCCCGTCGGTCATTTGCATGAAGGTTTTGAGCTGTAGGTCGTTCATGGAATGACCCGGTTCATCGGCGCAGGCCAGGTGGCTCATCACAACGGTTGGGTTTTGCTTCAAAGCGATGTCGCGAACCGCGGCCCATTCCGTGGGTTCCATGCCAAGCCGGTTCATGCCGCTATCAAGCTGAACGCCAAAGGAATGGCCGGGCAGGGCTTCGACATGGCGCACGAGCTGATCCATGGAATTGATCATGGGCGTCAGAGCCATATCGCTGATCATATCCGTGTCGCCGCGCATATGGCCGGAAAATACGTTGATCACAGGGTCGGGGCCAAGCGCCTGACGCAGGGCAGCGCCTTCTTCGGCGGCGGCCACGAAAAACGTCCTTGCGCCGGCACGGGCCAGAGCGCGCCCGACACGGTCCGCGCCCAGACCATAGGCATCTGCTTTGACAACTGCGGCCGTCTCTGCTGTGCAGATTTTGTCCAACGCCCGCCAGTTTGCGACCAGAGCGTTCAAATCAATTGTTAACGTAGCTGTTCCCATGCCTTTGGGTTTTGACATGGTTGACGGTCGGGTCAAGAGGGAATGCGGTTGGCGGCAATGATCCGGTCATAGGCGACGCTTAGATCGTGCTTTGTTATGCGCCAAGTGCGCAGGCGGGTAGACCGCTGCCGTTCCGTTTAAACGGCCCGGGGCAGCTCGACAATTGACAAGTAATCAACCAGAACTTCCATCTTTTCCGCCAAGGGCGTGGCCCCCACCGGCTTCACGATGTAGCCGGTTATGTTATGGGCATAGGCCGCGCGGATGTCGGCCGGATTGTCCGATGTGGTCAGGACAACAACAGGCGTATGCGCGATTTCGGGATCATGCCGAAGCTCTGACAAAAATTCGATCCCGTTCATGCAGGGCATGTTGATGTCCAGCAAGACAACAATCTGCCGCAAAGGCTGCGGTCCTGACAAGGTTTTCCGCAGCAAATCAAGCCCTTCCAGCCCGTTCTTCGCCCAGAGCAAGGGGAAAGACAGGCGCGATTTCTTGAGGGCGCGGGCAAGGGCGCGGGCGTCAAGTTCATTGTCATCCACATGCAACAGGCTCAGCGTATTGAAATCGAACGTCGTCATGCTGCAAGCGAAACAGGCGCCTCTGCCTGAATGTCCTTGGGCCAGTCAAAGACAAACGTGCTGCCTTGTCCGGGGTCACTTTTAAGCAGAACCTGTCCTTTGTAGAGCTGCACAATCTTCAAAACGATTGCCAGCCCGACACCGGTGTTTTCTACATTCCTGTTGGCATGCAGCGTCTGGAACATGCCGAAGATGCGATTGTGGAACCGGCGGTCGATCCCGGGGCCGTTATCCGCGACGGAAAAGATCAGCCTATCGCCGGTGTCTTCCACCGTAATTTTGACAGCGATTTCTTCTGGCCGATCATGGTGCTTTTTCGCATTGGTGATGAGGTTCTGCAAAACCTGCTCCAACCGCACCGCATCCGTCTCAATCTGAACCGGTGCGCCCAGAATGGTAAATTGGTCGGGTTGCAGACCGGCGGCCACGCACATCGATGTGATCATGCGATTTGTGTCGATAACCTTGGGCGACACGGCATTGGGCTGAATGCTGGAATAGGCCAGTATACCGGTGATCAGGGATTCCATGCGATGGACCTGTTCATCCAGCAATGACAAGTTTTCGCGTATCTCTTCGTCCTGAACCTGTGGCGGCATCGTATCAATATTGTCCCGGATGCATTCGGACAAAAATCCGATCCCGCGCAGAGGTGTTTTGAGGTCATGGGAGGCTACATAGGCAAAACGTTCCAGATCCTCGTTCGACCGTTGCAAACACTCTGCCCGGTTTGTCGCCTCGCGCGCCATACTGTCGGCAAAACGCAACGCGCGGCGGTTGGACTGGGTCATCAGTATGAAAATACTCAACAAAAGCCCGTCGATGATCAGCCCGCCGAGCAGGATCAACACCGGTTCATTGCTCCGGTTGGCCGCTAGGAATTCAGGTGTTTCCCATATTTCGAAAGTCCATGTGCGGCCAAAAATGTTTGCTTTTCTGACCTTCAGATATTCAGAATCCACTGCTTCCGAGTGCCGGCGCTCGTCGTAGAGTGGCGTATCACCGTCACGCACGGAAAACTGGACCTGCCGGTTGTCTTGTCCCAACACGCCATTGATAAGCTTTTTGAAAACGAAGGGCGCATAGACCATGCCCACAAAATTCTCACGCCGTTCGGCTACATTGACGGACCGGGTCGAGTAATACGGCATATAGAACAAAAATCCGGGCGTACGCATGGCATCCTGAACCAGCGTTATCGGCCCGGTGATCTGTGGCGCGCCGGTGTCGCGGGACCGCAGAGCCGCTTTTCGGCGGTTCGTTTCATGCGCCATGTCCAGTCCGACGGCCTCGGCATTGATATCAGCAGGTTCGATAAAGGTGATGGGAAAGAGCGTGTCAAAATCATGCGCAGGATGCACATTGAAATCAGGGCGGTTTTGGCGTTGTTCGGCGAGGTAGGCGCCCAACTCCGCACGCGGTACTTTCAGGATTACGCCGATACCGTTAATCCCGGGATATTTCGCGTCAAGCTCCAGGGCGTTGCTGAATTCCACCCATTGGTCATGGGTCATCGCGCCGCCGGACGCCTGAATGGTGGCGACGGCCGAGCTCAACGCATCTTCGTAGTGACGCATTCTATCGATCGTCAAATCCACAACCTGGTCTGAATAACGATCAAACCGGGTTTCGGCCTGCCGCGTGACCTGCAAGCTGGTGAAATACCATGCCCCGGTTGTCAAAATCAAAGACAACAGGATGACGAACCAATGAATCAACTTGAGATCGGTCATGCGTGCAATGGCTTCGCGTTCCGCTCTTGCACTTGGTGCAACGGATTTCGCCGTCACCCATTTGGGTTCCACAACTTTCCCCATATTTTTACCCCACACGTTTTGCCCATGGATACGGGCGTCCCTCAACGTGCAGGAACTCTGTGAATTTCAGGTTAAAGTTCCAGAAACCATTTTAGTGAAATCGTTAAAATCGCTGGTGCCGCTCCGGCGGGATATGCAGCGAAATAAGGACTTTGGCGGGGTTTAACCGGTCAGAATAGTAATTTGTTTAGAAATTGATTTAGAACTCCTGGTCTGACCCGAGCTGCTGCCAAGGTTTGACCAGATTGCCGAACCGCGTGAACTGCGCCTCGAAACTCAGCTCTACCGTGCCGATGGGGCCGTGGCGCTGTTTGCCGATGATAACCTCGGCTTTGCCATGCAGGCGCGACATGCGTTCCTGCCATTCGGCGGTCTCTTCCAGTTTTTCCTCAGAAGGTTTTTCGCGCTCCACGTAATACTCTTCGCGGAAGACAAACATGACCACATCCGCATCCT
This sequence comes from Roseovarius sp. JB2-10, assembly GCF_055693585.1. Classification (NCBI taxonomy): domain Bacteria; kingdom Pseudomonadati; phylum Pseudomonadota; class Alphaproteobacteria; order Rhodobacterales; family Roseobacteraceae; genus Roseovarius; species Roseovarius sp. JB2-10. Next base: position 2,819,948 of record NZ_CM146337.1, read on the forward strand.
GTTCGATCGAACCGGATTCGCGCAGGTCTGAGAGTTGCGGGCGTTTGTCATCGCGGCTTTCGACCTGACGCGAGAGCTGCGACAGGGCAATCACAGGAATGTTGAGTTCCTTGGCGATGGCCTTGAGGCCCATCGAGATCTCACCGATTTCCTGCACGCGGTTGTCGGAGGTGCCACGCACCAGCTGCAGGTAGTCCACGATTAGCAGATCAAGCCCATGCGTTCGCTTCAGACGACGCGCCCGGGCGGCCAATTGTGAGATCGGGATGGCGGCCGTGTCATCAATGAAAAGGGGGCAGGCCTCAAGCTCCTTGGCGGCATCGACGAAGCGGCGAAACTCACCCTCATCCATGTCACCCTGCCGGATCTTGTGGGATGAAATTTCAGACGCTTCGGCCAGAATACGGCCCGCCAGCTGTTCGGCACTCATTTCGAGGGAGAAAAAGCCGACCACGCCGCCATCCACAGCGCCCTCGGTGCCATCGGGATGGGTGCCGCGCTTATAGGCCTTGGCCACGTTGAAGGCGATGTTGGTGGCGAGCGAGGTTTTCCCCATCGATGGCCGTCCGGCCAGGATCAGAAGGTCGGATTTGTGCAATCCCCCCAGCATCTTATCCATGTCGATCAGGTCTGTCGCAATCCCGGCCAGCCCGCCTTCGCGCATATAGGCGGCATTGGCGACGTTGACCGCATCGGTGACCGCCTTGAGGAAGGACTGGAACCCGCTGTCGGATTGGCCCTGTTCGGCCAAAGTGTAAAGCTGCTGTTCGGCCTCTACGATCTGATCTTTAGGCTCGCTGTCGACATCGAGCCGCGCGGCCTTGCCCGCAATTTCATGGCCAAGGCTGATCAACTCACGACGGATCGCCATGTCATAGATCATCTGCGCGTAGTCACGCACCGCGAAGGAGCTGATGGCAGAACCCGCAAGCCGGGTCAAATAGGCCGGACCGCCTAGTTCCTTGAGGCCCTCATCGTCTTCGAGAAACGCCTTGAGCGTGACCGGCGAGGCCAGGTTGTTCTTGGCAATCCGGGCCGAGGCCACTTCGTAGATACGGGCGTGAACGGGATCGTAGAAATGCTGCGGCCCGATGATGGCGGCAACACGATCATAGACGTCATTATTCGTCAGGATCGCGCCCAGCAACTGCTGTTCCGCCTCTGTCGAATGCGGCATTGTCTCCGCGTTTTCGACCTCAACACCGGTGGCATTAAAACTAGCGATCTCGTTCACGACTGCTCCCTCGTTATTCTTATTGTTGAATGCTTTTGACCGGCCCCGATGGCGTTGTAGCGCAATGCAAGTGCAGGCTCTATCGGGACAGATTTGTGGATATCTGCCGGGATAAAACGGTGCATAAATCACCCGCGTGCCGGAACTACCCAGATAGTGTAGCACAGAGCCTGTTTTTGTCTACATCATGTAGCGCGCGGACGATCTCGAATTGCCGAAACTGCCCTTTTCCACAGGCAAATTTATTTCTTGTTATCTTCCTGCCACTTACGCGGATCGTTCAGAAAGACCTCGACCTCATCCAGCGTGGCGGCGGTGAAGCTGCCCTGCGCGCGGGCCTCGGCCAGCACGTCCCACCAGGTGCAGAGATGATGTAGCGCGACGCCGTGATCGCCCAGGGTTTTCTCGGTTTCGGGGAATATACCGTAGTAGAAGATCACCGCCGTGTGCCCGCATGCCGCGCCGGTTTCGCGGATCGCATCCACGAAGCTGAGCTTTGAGCCGCCATCGGTGGTCAGGTCCTCAACCAGAAGCACCCGTTCACCCTCGCTCATCGCGCCTTCAATGCGGGCATTGCGGCCATAACCCTTGGGTTTCTTGCGCACATAGGTCATGGGCAGGGCCATGCGTTCAGCCACCAGCGCGGCAAAGGGGATACCTGCAGTCTCGCCGCCCGCGATATTGTCAAACGCCTCGAACCCTGCGTTGCGCATGACCGTCACGGTCAGGAAATCCATCAGCGTCGACCGGATGCGCGGATAGCTGATCAGCTTGCGGCAATCGATATAGGTCGGGCTGGGCAGGCCCGAGGCCAAAGTAAACGGCTCATCCGCGTTGAAATGCACCGCACCAATTTCCAGCAACATGCGCGCGGACAGGCGGGCGATTTCCTCGGGCGATGGATAGCTGGACGGGATCATGGGCGGGAACCTCTGTTGTGGCGTCGGATCATGCGGAGACGGCCCAGTGCAGCGGGAAACCGGGGTCAAACACGGTCACGGTGCCGTCTTCGGAGTAAATTTTGTCGGGGTGGGTCACGGGGCCACCCTTGGTGAGGGTAATCGTCGCCTCATTGGCGGGCAGACCATAAAAGGCCGGACCGTTGAGCGAGGTGAACGCCTCAAGCTGGTCCAACGCGCCGTCTTCTTCAAACACATGGGCGAGGATCGACATGGTGTTCGTGGCGGTGAAACACCCCGCACAGCCACAGGGGTTTTCCTTGAGCGCATCGGTATGCGGCGCGCTGTCGGTGCCCAGAAAGAACCGTTTGTCGCCGGATGTAGCCGCCGCGCGCAGGGCCAGGCGGTGTTCTTCGCGCTTGGCCACGGGCAGGCAGTAGTAATGCGGCCTGATCCCACCGACCAGCAGATGATTGCGGTTGATCACCAGATGATGCGTGGTGATCGTGGCTCCCAGATTGTCCTGGCTTTTGGCATATTCCACCCCGTCGCTTGTGGTGATGTGTTCCATGACGGTGCGCAGCCCGGGCGTGGTGCGGCGAATGGGGTCAAGCACGCGGTCGATGAACACGGCCTCGCGGTCAAAAATGTCGATCTCTGGGTCGGTGACTTCGCCATGCAGGCAGAGCGGCAGGCCAATCTCGGCCATCCGCTCCAGCACACCGCGCACCTTGTCGAAATTGGCAACCCCGCTGGCGGAATTCGTCGTGGCCCCGGCGGGGTAAAGCTTGACCGCCGTGATCAGCCCGCTGGCATGGGCGGCGGCCACGTCATCGGCGTCGGTGTCTTCGGTCAGGTAAAGCGTCATTAGCGGAGTGAAGGCCGCACCCTCGGGCATCGCGGCCAGTATGCGGTCACGATAGGCGGCGGCTTGCGCGCCGGTCACCACGGGTGGCACCAAGTTGGGCATGATGATGGCGCGGGCAAAATGGCGGGTCGTCTCGGGCAGAACGGCACGCAACATGGCGCCATCGCGCAGGTGCAGGTGCCAGTCATCGGGGCGGCGGAGTGTCAGGCTGCTGGTCATGTGATGGCCTTACACAATCCCATCGGAGCGCACCAGATGCGATCTGCGGGAAAACAGGGTCGAAAGGCTGGGATCACTCCGGTCGAATGCCAAGCTTGTTGCGGGCACGTGACAGCGCCTTGCGAAACGGCGCGGCTTCGCGTTTTTCCAGCACAGCCTGCGCCAGAAGCATCACGAGATAGGGCCGGTTTTGCGTCGACAGCCGTTTGAGCAGACTGAACTGGTAAGATCCGTCATCGCGCCGCGCCCGAAAGAGCCGCGCCAGACGTCGACGGGTGAGCTTATCAGCGCTGAGTTGCGCAATGACCCGCAACAGCACATTCATCCGCAACAGCGATTGCTCCATGCCTGTGCCCATGTGGCGCATCCGAAACCGCGTGACGTTGGGCCGGTCGAAAAGGGCCGCGTGCATTGCATCGAGCGCAATTTCAGGGTCGTAGAGCAGAAACGCCTCCTGCGCGGCTTCCAGCATATCGGGGGCATAGCCGAACCGATCGGTGAAAGACGTGCGACGCATGTGGCGATACCGGTGATCCCATTCCGCGACACGCGGCTCCAGCGTGGCCTGGGGTTGCAACAGAAGGACCTTTGCGCCGGGTGCTGCCACGGAAAACGCGGCGGCGGCATATCCACACGGCCCTGCGCCATAAAAGATGACCTGTTCGAAATCCTCAAAGAAGCCGTCATCAATGAGCCGGTCGATATACCCATAGACCCGGGCGTCGCGAAACCATGTATCGCCATCGCTCACCAGACACAGATGAGACCATTTCAGCGCCTTGACCATATCCCAGCCCATGGGATGGCCCATGTCCGACAGCTTGTTGATCCCTTGATGGGTTTCGAACGTGACCAGAAGGGTCGGCTTTTCTTCGACAAAGATCGCCGCATGGCGGTCGCCCAGCCGTTCGGTATAGCCGTCCTCATCGGTGATTTCGGTCAGCTTTTCCAGCCAGTCGTGCCATGCCATGCCTTTGAGCGGGGTTTCATAACCCTCAAGGATGTCCTTCATGGGAGTGGGTCCTCGGTACACTGAATCGCCGAACGCCCGGCGACAAAAAGTTAAAGCGATATCATCGGGCTTATTTCCGGAAAATCCAAGGGGATTCAGCCAGCCCTGTGCATATCTCGACTGAGGGCTATCTTGACGGCACGGGCAGGCCCATGCAGTGCTGGCACCAAATGGAGGCGGAATATGAGTGATCCGGGTTCGATCGACGCGGTACAGGAGATGCTGGACGCACAGGGCTATGTCTGTGGCAGGTCCTTGGGAACGGTGGTTTTTTTGGCGCTCAGCCTGGGCCGGCCATTGTTTTTGGAAGGCGAAGCGGGCGTTGGCAAGACCGAGATTGCCAAGGCGTTGGCGACAGGTCTGGGACGGCGCTTGATCCGGTTGCAGTGCTACGAAGGTCTGGATGCGGCATCGGCGGTTTATGAGTGGAATTTCGCCGAGCAGATGATAGCGATTCGCGCCGCCGAAGCATCGGGCGGCGTGGACCGCACGCACCTTAAGGACGAGCTATTTACCGATGAGTTTCTGATAGAGCGACCATTGCTGCAGGCGATGCGTCCGCAGGAGGGCGGTGCACCGGTCCTGTTGATTGATGAGCTCGACCGTACCGATGAACCGTTTGAAGCGTTTCTCTTGGAAGCGCTCAGCGACTTTCAGGTGACGATCCCGGAATTGGGCACCATCGAAGCACCCGAGCCACCCATCGTGATCGTGACCTCCAACCGCACACGCGAGGTGCATGACGCACTCAAACGGCGCTGTTTGTATCATTGGGTCGATTACCCGACGTTCGACCGCGAGATCGAGATTTTGCAAGCGCGTGCGCCGGAGGCTGCCGAAACGCTGAGCCGCGAAGTGGTGGCCTTCGTGCAGAGCCTGCGCACGGAGGACTTGTTCAAGAAACCCGGTGTGGCGGAGACCATTGATTGGGCCAAGTGCCTGTTGGCTTTGGATGTGATTTCCCTAAGCCCCGAAGTGATTGCCGACACGTTGGGTGCGATCCTGAAATACCAAGATGACATCGCCAAGCTGCAAGGCTCGGAGGCCAAGCGCATTCTGGACGAGGCGCGCGAGGGTCTAGAGGCATCGTGAGCCATCCTCAAACGCAACACCTGCGCATCTTTGAGCCGCATCCGGGGCTATTTGCCTACTATGACGGTCGCGTGCCCGGACATCGGTTCATGGCCGAGGAAAACTGGGTTGATCCCGGCGCGATGGCATTGGGCACCGCGACCTATGCGTTGGTCGAAGGCGACGCGGCACTGGTCTACGACACCCATGTGTCGCCCCGGCACGGCGCTGCGATCCGAGCGCATCTTGAAGCGCAGGGGGTCCGAAATTTTACCGTGATCTACAGCCATTGGCATCTTGATCACGTGGCGGGTACGGCGGCCTTTGGGAATGTACCGGTCATCGCCAATGACAAGACCGCAGCACATCTGACCGAGCGCAAGGAGGTGATCGAAAGCGGGGCTTATCATGGCCCGCCTGCGATCAACCCGCTGATCCTGCCCACGCAAACGTTTTCTGGACAGATGGACATCACATTTGGCACCCGCCGTGTTGTCTTGGTCGAAGCCAATATTCACAGTGATGACGCTACGGTACTCTGGCTGCCGGAGACCGGTATCATGCTGGCCGGTGACACGATTGAAGATCCACTGACCTATGTATCAGAGCCGCAGGATCTGGGTCTGCATCTGGTGGAACTGGATCGCTTGGCAGCACTTGGCCCACGCCACATCCTCCCGGATCACGGTGCGATTGAGGTGCTCAAAAGGGGCGGGTTCGGCCCAGAGGTGATCCCAGCAATGCAGCGCTACATCCGATGGCTGATGGCGCTGGACGCCCATCCGGAGCGCGCGACAGACAAGATCGAAGATATTCTGGCATCAGAATTCATTGCAGGCACGCTGGTGTGGTTCGCCCCTTATGCCGAAGTTCACGCCGCGAATGTGGCCGCCGTCCTGAAGGAATACGGCCATGCCTGAATACGCGCCGTTTGACCTGCCGGAAAACCCGCGGCTCACGCATAACATCACCTATTTTGCACGCGCCTTGCGGAACGCAGGCATGCCGATTGGGCCGGGCCGGGTGATTGATGCCATTCGCGCCGTCGAAGCCGCCGGGTTTACCGACAAGCGCGACTTTTTCTGGACACTGCACGCCTGTTTTGTGAATCGCCCCGAGCATCGCGCGGTCTTTGCGCAGGTGTTTCGCCTCTACTGGCGCGATCCGCGGTACATGGAGCATATGATGGCGATGATGCTGCCCGCCATCCGGGGTGTACAGGAGGACCGGACCGCGCAATCGGCCGAAAAACGCGCGGCTGAGGCGCTGTTGGACGGGGCTCAGGGTGATTTGCCCGAATTTGCCGACAGCCCCGGCGAAGAAACGGTGATTGAGATCGATGCAAGTGCCACGATGTCGGGCGAAGAACGCCTGCGCACCCTCGATTTCGAACAAATGAGCACAGCGGAGATGGCCGAGGCAAAGCGTATGCTGGCGCGGTTGAGCCTGCCGGTAAAACCGCTCGCCTCGCGACGGGCCATGATCAGTCACACAGGGGGACAGGTGGACGCGCGCCGCACCCTACGTCAGGCCATGCGCCGGGGCGGTGAGATGCGGCGTATCGCCCTGAAAAAACCGCGTCCACGGTGGCCGAACCTCGTGGTTCTATGTGATATCTCAGGCTCGATGAGCCAATATAGCCGCATGGTGCTGCACTTTCTGCACGCGGTCGCCAATACCAAGGGGCAGGGGTGGGCCAAGGTGCATGCCTTTACCTTTGGCACCCGTCTGACCAACATTACCCGCCATCTGGCCACGCGCGACGTGGATCAGGCGCTGGCCGCCGCGGGCAGCCATGCGCAGGATTGGGAAGGCGGCACACGGATCGGCGATTGCCTGCATGCGTTCAATCGCGACTGGTCGCGGCGGGTGACCGGGCAGGGGGCGGTAGTGCTTCTGATCACGGACGGTCTGGACCGGGGGGAGGCGATGATCTGGCGCGCGAGATGCAACGGCTGCAGCTATCCTCGCGCCGCCTGATCTGGCTGAACCCGCTCCTGCGATGGGAGGGGTTCGCGCCCAAAGCCCGGGGGATTGCCGCCATGCTGCCCCATGTCGATGCGTTTCGCGCCGGCCATTCAATTGCCACGCTGGAAGAGCTGGCGCTGGCCATCTCGGACCCGGGCGATGCCGGCGAAAAAGCCCGATTGCTGGCCGCTTTGTGAGCGGTCGGGTGATCCAAAGGCGCGCGACCGCGCAAGATTTTCCAGATGGATTAGAGGTGACGCATTGAACTTGCCGCGCGATTGGCTCAGGCTGTGGCGTGATCTGGGGTGGATGAGACATGGACCGATTTGACGACATTCCCGAACAGGCATTGGCTTGGCACCGCGCCGGTAAAGGTGCGGCACTGGCCACCGTGGTCGAGACATGGGGCAGCGCCCCGCGTCGGACAGGAAGCCAGTTGGCCATTTCCGGTGCTGGAGAAATGGCTGGATCGGTTTCCGGCGGGTGCGTTGAAGGCGCGGTTGTGGCCGAAACTCTGGATGCCATCGACACGGGCGACCGGATCACCCTTGAATACGGCGTCAGTGATGATGATGCATTTGCCGTGGGCCTGGCCTGTGGCGGGACAATCCGGGTGCTGGTGGAACCCATCGGATCAGTGATGCCGGAAGATGTTCTGGCAGATTTGTGCGCTGCGCGTGCTGCTCGGGAGCCTGTGGCCTATTCCACAGGGCCAAAGGGACAACACCTTTTGCGCACGGGTTTTGCGCAAAGGTTCCGCATGGACCGCTCGGGCTTTGAGGAAGACGGTGAAACGTTCATTGCCATCCATAACCCGCCTGTGCGGCTGGTCGTGGTGGGCGCCGTTCATATTGCGCAGGCGTTGATGCCCATGGCGCGCATCGCGGGATATGATCCCGTCCTGATTGATCCGCGTGAAAGCTTCGCCAGCGACGCCCGGTTTCCCGGCGAAAGGATCCTGCATGACTGGCCGGATGAAGGGGTGGATCAGGTGGGTCTGGACACGCGCACGGCATTGGTGCTGCTGACCCATGATCCCAAACTGGACGACCCGGCGCTCGAGCGCGCCCTGGCCTCGGATGTTTTTTACATCGGCGCTTTGGGATCGACGCGCACCCATGCCAAGCGGATCGAAAGACTGACCGCAAAGGGGTTTGACGCCACTCAGATAGAGCGCATTCACGGCCCGATTGGTCTCAACATCGGCGCGGCAGGTCCCTCCGAGATTGCCGTATCGATCCTGGCGCAGATGACACAAGTTCTGAGGCAAGGCGCGTGAAATTTGGCCCTGTGCCCGTGCGCGAGGCCGAAGGGGCCATTTTGGCGCATTCGATCCGCTTGCCGGATGGCCGTTTGCGCAAAGGCGTTCGGTTGGATGCGACACATCTGGAGGCTTTGGCGCAGGCCGGTCATGACAATGTGGTTGTCGCCCGACTGGATGCAACGGATCTGCACGAAAACGAGGCCGCGCGTGCACTGGCTTCGGATCTGGTCGCCGAGGCGCAAGGCCTGCATCTCAGCGAAGCCTTCACCGGACGGGTCAACCTGATCGCTGACGCACCGGGTGTTGTTGTGCTGGATGTGGAGGCCATCCACGCGGCAAATGCGGTGGATCCGGCCATCACGGTGGCGACTGTCGCGCCGTTTCACCAAATTCACGCCGGGGGCATGGCCGCGACGGTCAAGATCATCGCATACGGTGTGCCCAAGACCGCCGTGCGTGCGGCCTGTGAAGCGGCCCGCGGGGCCATCACGCTGGCGCAGCCCCTGCACAAAACTGCCAGCCTGATTGTCAGCGAAATCCCTGGGGGGCCGGGCCAAAAGGGCGTCGATGCGATTGAAACCCGATTGCGGGGACTGGGGATCACGCTGGCGCAAAAGCTGAGTTCTGTCCATGACGAAAACGCATTGGCCGAGCAGTTACGCGCCGCCACCGGCGATATCATCCTGATCCTCACCGGGTCGGCCACATCGGACCCGGAAGACACAGGGCCCGCAGCACTTCGGCAGGCCGGGGGCAGGTTGGAGCGGTTTGGCATGCCGGTCGACCCCGGCAATCTGCTCTTCTTGGGCGAATTGGCGGGCAAGCCCGTCATTGGCCTGCCGGGCAGCGCGCGTTCCCCGGTTCTACACGGCGCAGATTGGGTGCTGTCGCGGGTGGCGTGCGGCATACCCGTAACGCACAGGGATATCGCGCGCATGGGGGTTGGTGGATTGCTCAAGGAAATTCCAACGCGGCCGCAGCCCCGACGGCCCGGCAAACGCTCCTAGAGGCGCGCCGATGTCACCGGTTCATCACCTATTCACCGAGACGGCTCAGGTGCTGCGAGCGCTCTGCGGTAATGATCCGCGTATGGAAGGTGCGCTCAAACGGATATGTGCGGCTGTGCCCGCCGAAAACCAACCGCTACGCGGCGTTGGGCACGTTCCCGGACATTCAGACCTGCTCGATCTGGCAATTTCCAATATACCGGATGCTCCATTTGGTCGCCTGAAATCAGCGCTCGAGGCCTCCAAGGACGATCTGCGCTGGCGTGTCGATGATGGAACGTATTACGCGGCGAATGCGGATGTCGGTGACGGGTACAAGATCGGTAACATGCATACCCTGTTGATGGGGCCAAAAGACAGCGTGGTGCCGTCGGAAGATCTTCTGCTTGGGTTTTTCCTGCTCGCACCGCGCACACTATACCGCGACCATCGCCATCTTGCGCCGGAGGTCTACATCCCCCTGACCGGGCCAAGCGGGTGGCGTTTTGAGCGCGGCCCTTGGCACGATCACGCGGCGAGTAGCGTCATCTACAATGCGCCGAACGTCACCCATGCTACACGTGTCTACGACACACCGTTTCTGGCCCTTTTTGCATGGACCAAGGATATCGATGCCGCTTGCGAAGTTGTGCCAGCCAAGGACTGGACCGACATCGAAAAAAGCCTCAACGGTCTTTGATCAAGCATCTCAGGAGGTTTGCCGGCTTGCATCTCACCGCTGCCGCGGCACGCTCCTTCAGGCGGAGCAGCTGGCCCCGCCCAAGACGCAGAATTTGGCGCAATGCGGATGGTTCAGTGCCACGTCGCGCTCTGCCTCGGCCAGGGTTTCGCCCAGTTCGAACTCAGGCGCGTAAGGCAGCAATGTGCAGGCCAGAACCGCAGGTTTTTCCGCACCCTTGCGTTTGACCACCATGCGCGACGACGCGCACATGATCGCATCGGGTGATTTGCCCAGGATGTCCCAGCATCCGGTAGTGATTTCAGGGACCTCAACAGCCTCATCCATTTCCGGGAAGAGCACGGTCACGCCCGGGTTCGCCGCGTCAATGTCAAACCTGTGTTTTTCGTAAAACGCGCGGTAGCCCTCGCGCGATTGCGCGTCACTTTCGCCCCACATGGTGCGGCCTGCCACGGCCATGCGGATGCCGTTGTCGCGCAGCCATTCCATGCCTTCGAGCGTCCGGGCAAAGGCGCCCTTGCCGCGTTCCTTGTCGTGGAACTCTTCCGACCAGTGATCAACGGAAATGCGCAATGTCAGCTTGTCACCGAATTCCTGCGCCAGCTCCAAAAGGCCGGCACGCACGGATTTGCGCATCATCGGGCGCATCGCGTTGGTCAGGATCAGAACGTCATACCCGCGCTCAAGTGCGGCGCGTGTCATCGCGTTCATTTCGGGGTTCATATATGGCTCGCCGCCGGTAAAGGCGATTTCACGAATGGGCCATTTGCGCTCTTCGATCTGGTCGAGAAAGGTGCGCACTTCGTCTGCAGTGATGTACACCAACGCGTCATTTGTGGGCGAACTGGCGATATAGCAATTCAGACATTCAATGTTGCACAGCGTGCCCGTGTTGAACCACAAAGTTTCGGGATGCGTCAGGGCCACGCTGGCGCGCGCCTGTCCATCGGCCGTGGTTTGCGGGTCCTGAAATTTGCCCGCATTGGCCAGACCTGTGACTGTGTCTTTCATTCTACTACCCGAATTTTTCGCCCTTTTTTCGCCTATAGCAACTTATTGGGCAAGGGAAGAAGTTGCACGGGTGCTGACACCATTGTGAACGGCAATCAGCGTGGTAGTGTTGCGCCACGATGCACCGCGGGATCACCGGCGGTAAAAGCGGGGTGGCCCAGTCGGCGCCGTTTGCCCCAAAAGAACACATGCAGCGGCAAGGGTTTTGTCATGGTATCGCGCACAATTCCGGTTGAACCGGCGGATCTGGTCATCATCGGCGGCACGGGTGATCTGGCGCGCCGCAAGATTTTGCCTGCGCTGTTCCGTCGGTTTTGTGCGGGACAGATCGGAAACGATTCGCGTGTCATCGGCGCGTCGCGCACGGACATGGACCTCAAGGCCTACCAATCGTTTGTCTCCGACGCGATTGCCGAGTTTTCGGAAAAAGAGGATTGCGACGTGGGGCGGCTGGATGATTTTCTGGCCATGCTGCATTACGTCACGCTAGACGCCAAGGGTACGACCGGCTGGAAGGCGCTTGCCAAACTGGTCAAATCCGACCGCATTCATGCCTATTACTTTTCCGTCGGTCCAAGCCTCTTTGGCGATCTGGCCGAGCGGCTGCACAAGTACGGGCTGGCCGATGCCGATGCCCGCATCGTGGTCGAAAAACCTTTTGGTCGTGATCTAAAATCCGCACAGGAGCTGAACCGGGTGCTGGCGCTGCATTTCGATGAGACGCAGATTTACCGGATTGACCATTATCTGGGCAAGGAAACCGTACAAAACCTGATGGCCGTGCGCTTTGGCAACATGCTCTTTGAGCCGCTCTGGAACAGCCAATATGTTGACCATATCCAGATTACCGTCGCCGAGGAGGTCGGTGTGGGCACGCGTGGTGGCTATTACGACCGGTCCGGTGCCATGCGTGACATGGTGCAAAACCACCTGATGCAGCTTTTGTGCTTGATTGCGATGGAGCCGCCCGCCAAGTTTGACCCCCATGCGGTCCGCGACGAAAAGCTGAAGGTCATTCGTGCGCTGGATCCGGTCAAGGCGGAAAACATCGTGCGCGGCCAGTATGAGGGCAATGGCAAGCGACCCGGCTATCGCAATCAGGTGGAAAACCGTGACAGCACGACCGAGACATTTGTGGCCCTCAAGGCGCATGTCAGCAATTGGCGGTGGGCCGGCACACCGTTTTACCTGCGCACGGGCAAACGGCTGAAAGAACGCGCCAGTGAGATCGCGGTTGTGTTCAAGGACACGCCGCATTCGATCTTTGACGAGGATGCGGGCGGGCATCGCAATATCCTGACCATCAAACTGCAACCCAATGAAGGCATTGAACTGGGCGTGACCATCAAGGAGCCGGGTCCGGGCGGCATGCGTCTGGTGGATGTACCGCTCGACATGACATTCGCCGAAGTTCTGGGGCCGGATGACGCCGATTTTCCGGATGCCTATGAGCGGTTGATCATGGACGTGATCCGCGGCAATCAGACCCTCTTTATGCGAGGCGATGAGGTCGAGGCCGCCTGGGCCTGGACCGATCCGATCATTGAGGCGTGGAAGGACAGCCGGGATTTGCCCATTGCCTATTCAACCGGTGGATCCGGTCCGGATGACGGTCTGATGCTAATGCACCGGGATGGCCGACGCTGGCGTGAGATCAAGGCATGACACTCACCGAATATGCAGACCGCGAGATGATGGCGATCAATCTGGCCAACCTGCTGGCCGGTGAACTACGCGCCACGCTGGAACATGAAGAACGCGCGTTGTTCGTGGTGCCCGGCGGCACAACTCCCGGCCCGATTTTTGACGGGCTGTGCGATGTCGATATCGATTGGGCCCGTGTCGATGTGCTCTTGAGCGATGAACGATGGGTCTCGGAAGACCATGACCGATCCAACACGCGCCTGATCCGTGAGCGCCTTTTGACCGGACGGGCGGCCGGGGCCAATTACCTGCCGCTCTATGCCGCCACGGACACGCCGGAAGACGCATTGGAGGATATCAACGCCGGGATTGAGCCGCATTTGCCGATATCGGTGCTGCTTCTGGGGATGGGGGCGGATATGCACACGGCCTCGCTGTTTCCGGGCGCAGATGGGCTTGGCACGGCGCTTGAACGCGACGCACCTGCGGTGGTGCCGATGCGGGGTGGCGGCGCACCTGAGCCCCGTGTCAGCCTGTCGGCGCGGGCGCTCAACACGGCCATCACCAAACATATGGTGATCACGGGCGCAGATAAGCGAGACGCATTGGAACGCGCCCGCACGATGGCCCCGACCGATGCGCCCGTTGCAGCGATTTTGGCCGGAACCAATGTGCATTGGGCAGAATAGGATTTGACGATGTGGGATGAGTTGAAAGGGTTGGCCGACCGGGCGCAACAGGGCGATATGCTGGCGCTCTTTGACGATCAGAACCGGCCCGAAGATTTTTCCGTGCGGTTTGACGGGATGTTGTTTGACTATTCCAAAACGTACCTGACCGCACCCGCCCGCAGCGCGCTGACCGATCTGGCCCGGTCCCGTGGGGTGGCCGAAGCCCGCGCGGCGATGTTCAGCGGCAAGGTGATCAATCAGACCGAGGGGCGCGAGGTCCTGCATACGGCGCTGCGAAACCTCTCAGGCGATGCTGTCATGGTCGATGGTACGGATGTCATTCCAGGTGTGCGGCAGGCACTGGCGCGGATTGAGGCCTTTGTCGAAGACGTGCGGCGTGGCACGTTCAAGGGCGCGGGGGGCGCAATCACGGATGTGGTGAATATTGGCATTGGCGGTTCGCATCTGGGCCCTGAAATGGGCACATTGGCCATGGCGCCGTACCATGACGGGCCACGGTGCCATTTCGTTTCCAATGTGGATGGCGCAGACATCACCGACACGCTCAAGGGGCTCAATCCGACCACCACTTTGGTGATCGTGGCGTCCAAAACCTTCACGACAATCGAAACCATCATCAATGCCCAAACCGCGCGGGATTGGATGGCAAAATCCGTCGCAACCCCCGCAGATCAGTTTGTGGCCGTGTCGACAGCACTGGATAAAACCGCCGACTTCGGCATCGCGCCGGAACGGGTTTTCGGGTTCGAGGATTGGGTAGGTGGCCGGTATTCGATGTGGGGGCCCATTGGCTTGCCTTTGATGCTGGCCATGGGTGCCGAGAATTTCCGCGCCTTTTTGGCCGGGGCCGAAGCAATGGATACCCATTTCCGCGAGGCACCGCTGGAGCGGAACATGCCGGTGATGCTGGCCTTGGTAGGCATGTGGCATCATCAGGTCTGCTGTCATGCGACCCGTGCTGTTTTACCCTATGATCAACGGCTGTCGCGCCTGCCGGCGTATTTTCAGCAGCTTGAAATGGAATCGAATGGCAAGCGTGTCACCATGGATGGCACACCGATCGACGGACCCTCCGGTCCCGTGGTCTGGGGCGAGCCGGGCACCAACGGTCAACACGCGTTTTACCAGTTGATCCATCAAGGCACAGACGTCGTTCCCTGCGAATTCATGGTTGCGGCGCGCGGGCACGAGCCCGCTCTGGCGCATCATCATCGCTTGTTGGTGGCCAATTGTCTGGCGCAATCCGAAGCGTTGATGCGTGGCAGGTCGCTGGAAACGGCCCGGCAGATGATGGCGGAAAAAGGCTTGGCCGGGGCAGAGCTGGAGCGGCAGGCGGCACATCGCGTCTTTCCGGGAAACCGCCCGTCGACGACATTGATCTACGATCAGCTCAGCCCACGACGGCTCGGCCAGATCATCGCGCTCTACGAACATCGCGTTTTTGTCGAAGGGGTGATCCTGGGCCTGAATTCCTTCGATCAATGGGGTGTGGAATTGGGCAAAGTCCTGGCGGTTGAATTGGAGCCTGTGCTGCGCGGTGCAGCGGCAGGGACCGACAAGGACGGCTCAACCCGGCAACTCGTTACATTCGTACAAGATTTACAGGGCTGAGCCGCCTTGCGTCCGCGCCGATCTTGCGCGGACAGGGTGGGCGACCCGGAAATCTGAACACGGCAACTCATACCCCCTTGGCCATATCGCCCACCCGTTCCGGGAACGCACGGGGGTACGTCCCGGAATGGCGCTGTTACGTGAGTGGTTACTTGGGCACGAGCACCGAATTGACGACGTGGATCACGCCATTGGACTGGTCGACATCGGCGATGGTGACCTTGGAAGCGTTGCCGGACTCGTCATAAATATAGACATTGCCGCCTTTGACCTGCGCCGAAAGGGCATCGCCCGACACGGCGTTGAAATGATAAAAGCCATCGCTGCTTTTGCGCGCGGCTTCGGCGATTTGTGCGGCAGACCAATCACCCGCAACCACGTGCGCGGTCAGGACCTTTTGCAGCATCGCCTTATTTTCGGGCTTGAGCAACGTTTCGACAGTGCCCGCGGGCAGGGCAGCAAAGGCATCGTTCACGGGTGCAAACACGGTAAACGGTCCGTCTGAATTCAGCGTATCCACCAAATCCGCGGCCTTCACGGCAGCCACCAGCGTGGTGTGGTTCGCCGAATTCACGGCGTTCTCAACGATGGTTTTTTCTTCGTACATCGGCGCGCCACCGACATCGGGGTTTGCGGCCAATGCGGCTCCGGCCAGAGCGGTCAGGGCAGTTGTGAGCAGGATCTGTTGTGTACGTTTCATATGTCTTTCCTCTGATTGTCGCGCCCGGTTGTCGGGCTGTGTGATGACAGTCACGCGGGAAAGGCAGGATTAGTTTCAGGAATTTTAAACTATTTTCTACCGATCTGAAATCAAACGGGAATATCAAACCCATCTTGGGCGATTTCAAAGTGTTCAAACTGGAAACCAGGTGACACGGTGCAGCCCACAAGGGTGTAATCCCCGGTGCAACGGGCGCGTTGCCAATGCCCGGGCGGGATGATCACCTGCGGATGTTGCCCCTGCAACAAATCCGGGCCGAGGACGTGTTTGCTGGCCGGTCCCTGATCCGTTGCAGCGGTAAACAATTCAAGCGGATCGCCGGAATAGAAATGCCAGATTTCAGCCGTATCCACCCGGTGCCAGCGATTGTTTTCCCCGCCTTGCAACAGGAAATAGATGCAGGTGCCTGGCGGGCGCCCCGGCCCCTCAGCCACCCATGTTTCGCGGTAATGCCCGCCCTCGGGGTGCGGCAGGAGCTGAAGGTGATTGATTATGTCTTGTGCGGTCATTTTCCAAAGGTATCGTGCGGTGAAACCAAGGGAAAGAGCACATGTCGGCACAGACGGTCATCATTGTGGGCGCGGGGTTGATTGGTGCATCCGTGGCCTACCAATTGTCGAAAACCGGGGCGCAGGTGCGTGTTCTGGACGCGCATCAACCGGCGAGCGGCGCATCCGGACATTCCTTTGGGTGGATCAACGCGAGTTTCTATCTGGATGAGACGCATCACCACCTGCGCGCTGAAGGCATCAACGCGTGGCGACGTTTGCATGCGGAGCAGCCGGATTTGAGCGTGTCATGGCCCGGGTGTCTGTGGTGGGAAGAGCAGGGCGCAGGGTTGAAAAAGATGCAAGCCGATCTGAGCGCGTTTAAGTATCCCGTTGAACATATTGATAAGGGTGCATTTTCGAGGATTGCGCCAGCCATTGGGGATGGACGGATCGAAGCGCTTTTGTTTCCGGCGGAGGGTGTAGGAGAACCCCATAAGTTAACGGCTGAACTGTTGGAGCACGCCAAGGCCCGCGGCGCTGAGGTGTTCCTGGGGTGCGATGTGACAGGGTTTGAATTGCGCGGGGAGCGGGTTGTGGGCGTTCAAACTGCGCAAGGGTCAATGCACGCCGATACGGTCATTGTCGCGGCAGGGAACGGCAGCGCCGGGCTTTTGCGCGATGTTGATGTGGCTTTGCCGATGCTTAAACGGCCCGGGGCACTGATGCGCACGCGGCCTCTACCGCCGCTTCTGGATCACGTCATGGTCAGTCCGGAGCTGGAATTCAGACAAGACCCGACCGGGCGCATTATCGCGCCCACGTCCGCGGCACATCAGGCGGACAACCGTGAGGAATTGCCACATGCCCCGCATGCCTTGGCTCAGGATACGTTGCGGCGGCTGTGTGCGCTGATGCCCAAGGCGAAACTGGAACTGGAGGAAATTGCCGTGGCCTATCGTCCGGTTCCGGCGGATGGCTTGCCTGCCGTCGGGGTGTGCGGGCCGCAAGGCCTCTACCTCGCGGTGATGCATAGCGGGGTCACGTTGGGGGCGTTGATGGGCGAATTGATTGCGCGGGAGGTCATCGACGGCAGCAATGCCGCGCAATTGACCCCCTACAGGCCGCAACGTTTCAACGCGAATACGCGGTCTTAGCGCAGAATTGACCGCCCGGCATATTCTGCGGTTTCACCCAATGCTTCTTCGATGCGGATCAACTGGTTGTACTTGGCCAGCCGATCCGAACGCGCCAGAGATCCGGTTTTGATCTGGCCGCAATTGGTGGCCACTGCCAGATCCGCAATCGTGGCGTCCTCGGTCTCGCCCGACCGGTGCGACATCACGTTAGTCATGCGCGCGCGGTGCGCCATATCAACGGCCTTGAGGGTCTCGGTCAGGCTGCCGATCTGGTTGACCTTGACCAGCATCGAATTGGCAGCACCCCGTTCAATGCCCTCGGCAAGACGGGTTGGGTTGGTGACAAAAAGGTCATCACCGACCAATTGTACCTTGTCGCCAATCGCTGCGGTCAGGGCGGTCCACCCATCCCAGTCATCTTCGGACATGCCATCTTCGATGGAGATGATCGGGTAGTCGTTCACCAGCGCTTCAAGGTAGCTGACATTTTCGTCCGATGACAGGGATTTCCCTTCCCCTGCAAAGACATACTTGCCATCTTTGAAGTATTCGGTCGCCGCACAGTCAAGTGCCAGATAGATATCTGCACCCGCCTTGTATCCGGCCTTGTCGATGGATTTCAGAATGAAATCCAATGCTTCGCGCGTGGACGCGATATTGGGGGCAAACCCGCCTTCGTCGCCGATGCCTGTCGACAAGCCCGCTGCGGTCAGCTCTTTTTTGAGCGTGTGGAAGACTTCGGCGCCCATGCGTACGGCGTCGCGGATATTGCCCGCGCTGACGGGCATGATCATGAATTCCTGAATGTCGATCGGGTTATCGGCATGTTCGCCCCCATTGATGATGTTCATCATCGGCACGGGCAAAACGCGGGCCGAGGTGCCGCCGACATAGCGGAAAAGCGGTTGCGCCGAAAAATCAGCGGCCGCTTTGGCGCAGGCCAGGCTGACGCCCAGGATCGCATTGGCCCCCAGGCGGCCTTTGTTGGGTGTGCCGTCCAGCTCGATCATGGCCATGTCGACGCCCACCTGTTCGGTGGCGTCCATACCCAGTAAATCTTCGGCAATCTCGCCATTCACGGCCGCCACGGCTTCCAGCACGCCTTTGCCCATGTAGCGCGCCTTGTCACCATCGCGTTTTTCAACGGCTTCATGCGCGCCGGTGGACGCGCCAGACGGCACCGCCGCCCGTCCCATTGTGCCATCCTCCAGGATCACATCGACTTCGACCGTCGGATTGCCCCGGCTGTCCAGAATTTCGCGCGCGTGAATGTCGATGATGGTGCTCATGGTCGGTCCCTCGGAGGTGTCAGATTTTGGCGCTGTAATAGCAGGTGGGGCAGGAATGTAAATGTGTAATGTTAGCGCTAACGCAAAACCAGTGTAACGTTACCCTGCCAGAGATTCTGTTCTGCAGCTTTCGTTCGCGCAGAATGGAATAAAGCCCGCTTGCAATGATCAGCGCCGCCCCGGTGTAGGTCAGCCAATCGGGTTGTTCGCCAAAGATCATGATCCCGATGATCAGCGAGAAGATCAGCCGTGTGTAGCGAAAGGGTGTGACGGATGAGACGTCACCAATGCGCATGGCCGCAACAATCGCATAATACCCCAGAACGCCAAAAAAGATCGTGCCGCTGAGGTGAAGCCAGTTGAGCGGGGTAGGGCGCGTCGCCCCGCCGTTGATGCCAAGCAGGATCAGACCGATCAGAATGACGGTGGCAAAGGCATATCCGGACAACTGCATCGAAGACACGCTGGACGGAATGGCACGTGTCGACAGATCGCGCAGCGCCAGTCCGGCCACGCCGATCACGGCAAAAAGTGATGCAGGTTGAAACCCGTCGAGACCGGGGCGGATGATCATCAGCACCCCGAAGAAGCCCACAAAAATCGCGCCCCATCGGCGCCAGCCTACCTGCTCACCCATAAAGAGCGCGGCGCCAAGAGTGACGCACAGGGGCGTGGCCTGCAGGATGGCCGCAACAGAAGACAGCGGGATGAGCGTGAGCGCGGTAATGTACCCAAACGCGGCCACCAGCTCACCCAGGTTGCGCAGCATGACAGAGCCGATGAAGACATCGCGTGAAAAGAAACTGTCGCGTTGCCAGAGGCTGGCCGCGCCAAAGATCAGCGTGCCACCAATGCCCATCATGACAAGGATTTGCCCGACCGGCAGATTGGCCGAGAGCAGTTTGACGAAAGTGTCTTCCAGCGCGAACCCGGCCATGGCCAGTACCATCAGGGCGCTGCCGCGAATATTGTCCATGCCTGCCTCGGGGTGGTTTCAGACTACAGGCCTACGCCTGTGGCACCGCTTTGACAAGCGGCCATCCACCCTAGTCTTTCTTGAGCCGAACCCCGTAGAGTTCAAGCTTGTGCCCCTTCAGCTCATACCCCAGTTTCGCCGCGATCTTTTCCTGCAATGCCTCGATGTCCGGATCAACGAATTCGATCACGTC
Organism: Roseovarius sp. JB2-10; assembly: GCF_055693585.1. Classification (NCBI taxonomy): domain Bacteria; kingdom Pseudomonadati; phylum Pseudomonadota; class Alphaproteobacteria; order Rhodobacterales; family Roseobacteraceae; genus Roseovarius; species Roseovarius sp. JB2-10. The sequence continues at coordinate 2,839,933 of NZ_CM146337.1, forward strand.
GCCGGTGTGCATATCAATCAGATGATCGTGATGCGCGCGGGTTGCGTCTTCATACCGGGTGCGGCCATCGCCAAACCGCCCACCGCCAAATTGAACGGTGTCAATAATGCCGGCCTCCTCAAACAGCTTCACGGTCTGAAACACCGTGGCCACGGTGATGCTGGGATCCTGTGCCAGGGCGCGTTCATGCAGCACTTCGACATCGGGGTGATCTTTCGCGGCCTCAAGCACCTCGGCAATGAGCATGCGCTGCGGTGTCATCTGCAGGCCTTTTTGCGCGCAACGCTGTGTGATCGTATCGGTCATCTCTGGCCCTTGTCTCTCATCCGCAGGGTGGATAGCGGGAATATGCACCATTTTCCAGACATCTTGACGCATCATGTTGACTTTAAAGGCTGAACACCTCATGTAGCCACCAACCGACGTTTCCTGCCGCGTGAGCAGACGCGCGCCTGATCAAGTCCGAAATCGGACAGGCGCACAAAGATAAGCGGAATGTCGAGCGATTGATCCCAAAATCACGCGTGGGGCCAGACGTCTGATCGGCCAGAGCGCAATGTTGCGTGCCGGTGAGGATGCAGGCGTAACCACGAGAGCGACCCCGATGGCCATATGGCGCGGGGTTGAATGTTATGTTTTCGCATGTGCCATCGGGGCGATGCGATCCGAAAGGAACGAAGTGAATTTATTTGCAGAAATGGGGCTTCCGGCCCCGCTGGTCAAGAAACTGACCGCCATGGGCATCGAAGAGCCGACGCCGATCCAGACCCATGCAATCCCGCATGCGCTTGATGGCCATGATGTTATGGGCCTGGCCCAGACGGGTACCGGCAAGACGGCGGCCTTTGGGTTGCCGCTGTTGGCGCAGCTGATGGAAATGCACGGCAAGCCGGAACCGCGTACCGTGCGCAGCCTGATCCTTGCCCCGACCCGCGAATTGGCGGGTCAGATACGCGACGCGCTATTGCCCATGGTACGTGACACGCCGATCAAGATCGGTGTTGTGGTGGGTGGTGCATCGATCAATGCACAGATCAAACGGCTGGAGCGGGGCACCGATGTGCTGGTGGCGACACCGGGGCGGTTGCTCGACCTGTTGGACCGCCGGGCGATGCGGCTGGATGCGACGCGCTTTCTGGTGCTGGACGAGGCCGATCAGATGCTTGATCTGGGGTTCATCCACGCCCTGCGCAAAATCGCGGATCTTCTGCCGGAAGAGCGTCAGACCATGCTCTTTTCGGCCACCATGCCAAAGCAGATGGAAGAGATTGCCGCAAGCTATCTGACCCATCCAAAGCGCGTGCAGGTCAGCCCTCCGGGCAAGGCCGTGGACAAGATCGAACAGTCGATCCATTTCATCGCCAAGGCGGAAAAGCCCAACCTGCTGATTGAGCTACTGGGCAAACACAGGGATGAACTGGCGCTGGTCTTTGGCCGCACCAAACATGGTTCGGACAAGCTGGCCAAGAAGCTGGAAGCCTCAGGGTTTTCTGTGGCGGCCATTCACGGCAACAAAAGCCAGGGCCAGCGGGATCGTGCACTCAAGGCGTTCCGCGACGGTCAGGTCAAGGTGTTGGTGGCCACGGATGTGGCGGCGCGGGGCCTTGATATTCCTGATGTGAAACATGTCTATAATTTTGATCTGCCCAATGTGCCGGAAAACTATGTGCACCGGATCGGTCGCACCGCGCGTGCCGGCCGTGATGGCATGGCCGTTGCGTTTTGCGCGCCGGATGAAATGGGTGAGTTGAAAGACATCCAGAAAGTGATGGGCCTGTCGATCCCGGTTGCCTCCGGTCGTCCATGGGAGAAGCTGGATGAACCCGGCAAACCCAAAGGGCGCGGTGGTCCACGGCGCCGGTCACGCAAACCTGGTGGCAACAAAGGTCACGCTGGCGGGCAGTCCCGTGACGGGGCCCATGGCGGGCAACCCGGTGGTCAGCACAACGGCAAGCCCGGGGGCCAGAAACCCGGCGGGGGTCGTCCCAATCGACGCCGCCGCAACAAGGCGCCCCGCAAGGCTGCTTAAAAGAAAAACCCGCGGTGAGGTGACCTCTCCGCGGGTTTTTTATTGGGTTGAGCGCAATCAGGCGTAGATGCGTTGCGCACCCAGTTGATCATGAATCGCGTTGATCGCGTCAGGCGTCAGGTTCATCGCGCGGCCAAGCTGATGCAGATATTGCGCCTCGCTTTGGCTGTCGAGGTCGATGCCCATCACCGACATCGCATAGACCTGCTGTTCCAACCCGCGCGGCACGTCATTGGCCAATTCCTCAATGTCCACAGGCCGCCGCATCTCGTTTTGCACAAATGCGCGTTCCTCGGCTGAGACATCGCCCAGACGGTCCATCAGTTTGCCCTGTTCGGCCTGATCGATCTCGCCGTCCGATTTCATCGCCTGGATCATCGCGCGCAGCATGACAGCCGCCATCGCTTCTTGATCATCCGAGGGCTGAACTTCGGGCTCGTCCTGACGGGTGATCGCCTGGTTCAGCAGATCGCCAAAACCGCCGCCACCGGTGCCCGCCTTGGCGGCACCTGCGCCCACAAGACCGCCGAGCAATCCGCCCAGACCGCCGGAGCCACCGCCTTTTTGTACCGCACCGGCCAGACCGCCGAGCAGGTCATTCAGACCGCCACCGCCGCCGGAAGTACCACGTGTCTGTCCGCCCGCAAGCTGTTCGAGAAGACCGCCCAGACCGCCGGCGCCACCCCCTTGAGATGCACCACCACCGGCACCGCCGCCGAGGATCGAACCCAGCATGTCTTCAAGGCCGCCGCCTTGCTGGCCTTGTGGCTGCTGGCGCTGTGGCGAATGTTCACCACCAAAGAGCCCGCCGGATCCCGGACGGCCCTGTGCCTGCGCGCTGCCGCGGCCCTTCATCATGCCGCTGGCCCCCTTTGCCAACGCCACCCCGATGGCCACTTTGGCCAGTGTTTTCATCATACTCATGGTTGTCCTCCCAATATTTCCACGCATCACACTGCCACAGTTTCACACCCTAGCGGCAGGGGAATAGTAGAATATTCGTCTCATCGGTGGAAATGCGCGTGAACGCGTAGTCAGACCAGATCCGGCTCGCGGCCCAGCCGATTGGCCAGTCGACCGACGGTAAGCCCCTGCACAATAATGGAAAATATCACGATGACATAGGTTGCGGTCAGGATGATGGGCTTCCATTCACCTTCCGGCAACGACAGGGCAAGCGCCACGGATATCCCGCCCTTGAGCCCGCCCCATGTCATAATCGGGATCACGCCGGGCGAAAAACTGCGGAAGGGGCGCAGGAGCAGAACCGGGACCGCGACGGCGGTCAGACGACCCACCAACGCAAGCAACAGTGCCAGCACCGCGGCGCGCAGGAATTCCATTTCGAAGGTGACGGCAAAAACCTCGAACCCGATCATCAGGAACAGGACGGCGTTCAGAATTTCATCGATCAGCTTCCAGAACCCGTCGACATATTGGCGGGTTTCTTCGCTCATCCCGAATTTTGTCCCCACGTCGCCGATCAAAAGCCCGGCACAGACCGCCATGATGGGGGCAGAAACATGCAGGTAGACCGCCAGTTCATAGCCACCAAAGGCGAGGCCAAGCGTCAGCAACACTTCGAGTGAATAGTCGTCAATGCGCCGCATGACCCGGAATGTGAGCCAGCCAAGTGCGATGCCCAATGCCGCGCCGCCCAGAGCCTCCTGCACAAAAAGCATGGCCGCATCCGCAAGGCCACTGCCATGATGGTCATCCGCCGGAAAGGCCATGCCGACCAGAACCAGAAAGACCACATAGCCCACACCGTCGTTAAAGAGGCTTTCACCGGCGATCTTGGTTTCAAGCGATTTGGCCAGATTGGCCTCCCGCAGCACGCCCAGAACGGCAACCGGATCCGTGGGCGATATCAGCGCGCCAAAAACCAGCGCAATCATCAGGGGCATGCCGGTGATCCAACTGAAGCCGAACCCCACAACAGCGGTCGACAGACCCACTCCGATCGTGGCCATCAGGAATACCAGCCGCCATTGCGCGCGCAAATCCGAGATTTTGACATGCAATGCCCCGGCAAAAAGCAGCAGCCCCAACATGCCTTCCAGCAATGCATCCGAGAAATCGATGCCGGTGACAATGCTCCGGATCTGATCGGCCATGCCAAGGGCGGGCACCATCATATCAACGGCCAACAGCGCAAAGGACGCCAGCAGCGCCACAATCAGAATGCCGATGGAGGAGGGAAGTTTGAGAAAGAGATAGTTGATGGCACCAAAGGCACCGGCCATCACGATCAATAATGATGCGATTTGCAGAATGTTCATGCCCGCGCCGCCCCCAACTCTTTACCTTGCGCAGGTGCTACCACGCATAACAGGGCAGGGCCAGCCGCAGCAAAAACGGCGTTATGTCCCGCAGAACGTCTCCTGCACCACTTCCGACGGTTCTGGCGGACGTTTCAGATCCGCCGCCTCCGGCGCGTCTGCATAGGGCGTTGCCAGATGTGTGAGCAGACGCTCGAACGGCGCGAAATCACCGTCAACGGCGGCGGCGATCATCTCCTCAATCCGGTGATTGCGAGGAATGAGGCTGGGGTTTGCGGCGCGCATCCGTTGCTTCGGCCCGTCTTCACGGCTCAGCCGGTCACGCCAGGACGTCTCCCATGGGTCAAAGGCCGCAGGGTCAATGAATTGATCGCGCGCCGTACCCTCGGCCAGAGCGCGGAACGTATTGGTGAAATCCGCCTGTTGCGTGGCCATCAGCCGCTGCAGGTCAATGATCATGTCTTCATCGTCTTTGGTTGCGTCCGCCAAGCCGATCTTGCGCCCAAAATGGGCCAGCCAATAGCGATGGATCACATCCGGCATGTCATGCACGGCTTGGGTAAAATCTTCGATCGCGGCCTCGGTATCGGGCATCAAGGGGACCAGAGCCGTGGCCAGTTGCGCCATGTTCCAGACGATAATATTGGCTTGATTTTCATAGGCATAGCGGCCATGCAGATCGATCGAACTGAATTTGGTGCTAGGATGAAAGACATCCATGAAGGCGCAGGGGCCGTAATCAATGGTCTCACCGGAAATAGTGGTATTGTCGGTGTTCATCACACCGTGGATAAAGCCCACGGACATCCAGCGCGCAACCAATTCCGCCTGCCGGTCAATCACGGCCCGCAGAAACGCGCCGGGCTCCTTGATGTCCGGGTAATGCCGCGCTGTGGCGTGATCAAATAGCGTTTGAAGCGCTTCTACATTCCGCCGCGCGGCAAAATACTGAAAAGTGCCGACGCGGATATGGCTGCTGGCCACTCGGGTCAGAACCGCACCGGGCAGGGCGCCAGTCTCTCGCAGAACGGGCTCGCCCGTGGCCACGGCTGCCAAGGCACGGCTGGTGGGTATGCCAAGCGCGTGCATCGCCTCGGACACGACGTATTCGCGTAGAACCGGCCCCAGCCACGCGCGCCCGTCGCCCATGCGCGACCACGGTGTCGGGCCAGACCCTTTCAACTGGATATCGCGGCGCTGTCCATTTTTGTCCACGACCTCGCCCAATAGATTTGCGCGCCCATCCCCCAATTGCGGTGAAAACCCTCCGAACTGGTGCCCGGCATAGGCCTGTGCCAGAGGCTCAGCGCCATCAGGTACAATGGTCCCGGAAAAGACCCGCGCCTGATCTTCGGGTGTGCCCGGCGTCAGGCCCAGCTCCTCGGCCAGCGGCAAATTGAACTGGATCAGGCGGGGTTCTTTAACCGGGCTCGGGTCAAGCCGCGCATAGAACAAATCGGGCAGATGGACATAGCTGTTGTCAAAAGGGATGTGCAGCGACATGTCAGAACTCCCGTGACATCAGCATGTAGTTTGGGTGCGGCTCAAAGCGCAGGCGGGTGTAGAGATCCTGTGCGCGCTTGTTGTCGTGGGCCACCTCCAGATGCAGCGCCTTCAACCCCGCACCGGAAAGCGCCTTGGGCAATTGCCGGAGCACTTCTGAGCCGATGCCCCGTCCGCGTACACCGGGACGGATATAGAACTCATCCAGAAAGCCATCGAGGCCCGCATGGATTATGGACCAGCCGAAACTGATCGCTACATATCCGATGGGCGCACGCGCCGGACCAATCAGGTAAATCGCACCATGCGGGGTGCCTTCCAGCAACGGAAGAACCGCCGCGCGCCGCGCGTCCGGATCCATGGTCAGGCCTTCCTCGTCGTGGAACGCTGTCACAAGGGCAAGGGCTCGGTCGATATCGTCAGATTTGGCAAGATTGAGGGCGGTCACAGCCGGGCCAGCCTTTCCGTCAGCAGATCGAAAAATCCGTCCGCATCAATGCCGCCCATAAAACGCGCATTGGCGGGATGGTCGGTCACGCCCCACCAATCGGCGACGGTCATGCCCAGGGTCAAAGGCGAGGTGGTTTCGATCTGCACATTTATGTCGCGCCCGGTGAAGAGCGCAGGCTGGATCAAATAGGCGATCACACACGGGTCATGCAGCGGCGCGCCGTCCGATCCATATTTCTCGCGGTCATAGCGTTCGAAAAAATCTGTCATCTGCGCCACGGCCGTCCCCACCGGCGTGTCCAACGCGCGAAACGCGTCATTGCGCGGCCGGGTCACAAGGGCCTGATGGGTCACATCCAGCGGCATCACGACGATAGGCACGCCGGAGCGGAACACTTCATCTGCGGCCTGTGGGTCCACATAGATGTTGAATTCCGCGGTCGGGGTGACATTGCCGACCTGAAAATAGGCACCGCCCATCAACACGATTTCCTGCACTTTTTCGACGATATCAGGTGCCTTGGCGAAAGCCGTTGCGATATTTGTCAACGGGCCGATCGGGCAGAGGGTTACTGTGCCGGTCGGATGGGCGCGTAATGTGTCGATGATGAAATCGACCGCGTGCCCATCGGAAAGGGGCATTTGGGGATCTGGCAGGTCCGGACCATCAAGCCCGGTGCGGCCGTGAACATGTTCCGCCGTCACCAACTCACGCCCCAACGGCCGGTCGCACCCCGCATAGACGGGTACATTCGTTTTGCCTGCTAACTCACAGACAATACGCGCATTTTTGGACGTCAGATCAAGAGGGACATTGCCGGCAACGCAGGCAATCCCCAATAGGTCAATCTCCTCAGGGCTGGCGAGTGCCAGCAATAGGGCGATGGCGTCATCCTGGCCGGGATCAGTGTCGATGATAATTTTGCGTGGGGGCATGGGCGTGTCTCTGATGGCTTCGGCAAAACATGGGGGGCGGGGCGCGGAATGTCCACACATGCAATTCGAACAGGCCAGAATTCGCGCGGCTCAACGGGCCTTAACCACGCAATCGTTGAAAAAGACCCGCGGATCATCCACGCTGGCGCAGAGCTGTTCTGGGGAGGAGAGTGCCGGGATGCAAAAACACAATCCATTGTCGCGCGGATGGGGCATCAACAATGACCATGCCAAGCTGAATGACGTGCTCTTGGGGCGCCCCGAATTTTACCGGTGGGTCGAGGCCGGGCCGTTGATCGGGCGGACATTGGCCAATGCGGATAAAACGGGCCATCGGTTCGATCTGCAACTGGCGATGAAGCAACATGCTGAAATGGTTGCGATTTATGAGGAAAACGACGTCACCTGCCATTATCTGGACGCCGATGAAGCATTGCACCGGAATTTCTTTGCCCGCGACAGCTCGGCCATGACGCCCTGGGGGCCGCTGGTATGCCACATGCAGCTCAAATGCCGCCGGGCGGATTATGCGACGGTGATCAAATTCTACCAGGATCACGACATTCCGATCTGGAAATTTGCCACGGCGGGCCACTTCGAAGGCGGTGACTTTAACATCATTGAGCCGGGCCGCGTGTTGATCGGTTATTGCGGTGAGCGGTCCGAAAAAGAAGGCAGCGAGCAAGTGGCCGAATTTGTCCGTGCCGAAGGGTGGGAAGCAGTGGTGGCCCCGATCAGCCGCGAATTTGTGCATATGGACGGTCTGATCGTGCCGCTGGCCGACAAGCTGGCCGTGGCCTGTGTGGATGCAATGGAACCCTGGCTGGTGGAGATCGTTCGCGGTTGGGGTATCGACATCATCGAGGTTGAATACCGCGAGGCCAAGAACTTGGGCGTAAATCTGGTGGCGCTTGGCAATGACAAGGTGTTGTCGATGGCAGGTGCTACGGAGTTGAACGCAAAGATGCGGGCGCGCGGGTTTGAGGTTTATGACCCTGACATGTCGATGTTCACTCTGGGTGGCGGCGGAGTGCATTGCCTCTGTCAGGCCCTGCATCGCGATCCGACCTGAGCTGTCACCGCCCGGCGTTTAGCGGGTCAAAAGCAGCCGATCCCCAGTGATTTCCACGCTGGAATAGCGCTGCAGATAGGTCATGCCCAACAGTGACTGGTCCAGTTCACCCCCATTGACCACGGCGGCCACATCCGTGTCCTGGATCGGCCCGATCGAGACCGTGTCGAGGAAAACAGGCGCAATACTGACCTCACCATTGGCGGTCAGGGCGGTTCCGATGTAGTTCAGATCTTCGGGTGCCAGTCCAACGGCTTCGGCGTCTCTTTTGGTCAGCACGATATCCGTGGCCCCGGTATCGACCACAAAGCGCACCGCTTCCCCATTGACGCTGGCGGTCAGGTAATAATGCCCATCCGGGCTGCGCGGTAATTCGACCTGATTGCCATTGGCGGCAATGCTTTGGCTGGGCGACACGGTTTGTTTGATGTTGTCCCACATGCCGATGGCCGCGATGACACCCACGAATATGAGCCCCCAGATCATCGCCTGTTGCACCACGGTGCTCAGCTTTTCGCGGTTTGACGCCACAAACCAAAACACAACAGCACAGCCCAACATGATCAGATAGACCAGATGTGCGGTGTCAAAATCGTCCATATACGCCTCGGCTTTGTTTCGGATCAGATATAGGGGCTTGGCGCGATTTGCAAAAGGTCAGCCGCCAAAACCGAAGCCTTTGATCCCGTCCAGCACGAATTGCACCGCAAGTGCGGCCAGGAGCATGCCCAACACGCGGGTCAAAACAATGATGCCGGTTTTTCCCAACAGCCGTTCGAAAAATGACGCCGAAAGGAAGCACAGGTAGACCATCAGCAGAACGCTGAGCATGACGCCGACCACAATGCCAAACCCGCTCCAGCCGGTTTGCTGCCCCGAAAGCAGAATGACCGATGTGATCGCCCCGGGGCCGGAAATCAGCGGCACGGCCAGCGGAAAGATGGACGGGTCTTCGTGATCTTCTTCATCAACGCGGTCTTCCCGGCGTTTGCTGCGCCGTTCAAAGAGCATCTCCAGCGCGGTCAGAAAGAGCAACAAGCCCCCGGCAATCCGGAACGCATGCATCGAGATGCCGATAAAGCCCAGCAATTGCTCGCCAAAAGCGGCGAAGCAGATCAACATGATGCCACCGGTAAGACAGGCGCGTAGGGCGATCGCCCGCCGACGCTTCTGGCTCATGCCTTGCGTCAGGGCGAGGAACATCGGTGTCATGCCCGGCGGGTCAATGATGACAAAGAGCGTCACAAAGGCAGTGATCAGAAAGGCGGTGTCCATGCCACATCCCGGATGAAATTCACCTCTCTTGCATCATGGATCAGGCGAAATGCCAAGGGGTGATTTCAATCTGGCTCGTGCGCTTGCGGCGCCCGCACCGGGCGCTAGAGTGCGTAACAGATTATCTCAAAACACACCTGAGGACCCATGACCAAATTGATCTGGCTGACGGATTTGCACTTTGTGGCGGAGGGTTTGGTTCAGAACCACGATCCGCGCCTGCGTACAAGATTGGCCGTCGACTACATCAACCAGCATCATGCCGATGCGCGCTTGTGCGTGATTTCAGGGGATATGGTGGATCGCGCCACACCGGATGATTATGCGGCGCTGCACGACATTCTGGACAAGCTATCGATGCCTGTATTGCCGATGGTGGGCAACCATGACGATCGCGACATGCTCCGGCAGGTTTTTGATACGCCAGCAGATGCCATGCCGGACTTTGTGCAATATGCGATGGATGTCGATGAGTATCTGATCCTCTGTCTGGATACGCTGACACCGGGTCACGATGGCGGGTCATTCTGCGCCGCGCGCCTCGCTTGGCTCAAGGCGCAGATGCAAGCCAATTGCGACAAACCGGTGCTGGTCTTCATGCACCATCCGCCTTTCCGCCTAGGGCTGCCGATGCAAGATCAGGACAGGTTGGTGGACAGCGATGCGCTGCTGGACGCGCTTGCGGCACATCCGAGCGAGGTCCAGCTGTTTCTGGGGCATGTTCACCGTGCCATCAGTGGGCAGGAGCGCGGCCTGCCATTCGCGTCGATGCGGGCGGTTTTGTATCAGGCACCGCCGCCATGGCCCGCGTGGAATTGGGATGATTTCACGCCGGGCAAGGACGCACCCACGCTCGGCGTGATCGAAACCGGGCACCGCTCGGCCCGGCTGCATCATGTGCAGTTTTGCGACTATGCCGATGGGGTTACTTCGACCGGTCGATGACCATCTGCGTGATGTTCACGCGGTCGCCCACCATCAACACGAGGCCTGCCTGCTGGTTCAGGATCAAATCGTAGTCGAACTCTTCCTGAATCGAGACAAAGACCGGTTCGATCTGCTTTTCCATCTCGCGCAGGCCATTGGTCCGGATTTCCTGTGCTTCGCGCTCTTTGGCGGCCCGAAAATCGCGGAGTTCGGTTTGCGCCGCCTCAAACTGGCTTTGCAGGCTGACCAGTTGTGCCTGATCCAACGTGCCGACCCCTTCGGAAATCTGCTTGCGCAAGTCTTCGATCTTGGCACCGCGCTCTTGCGATTGTGCCTGTGCTTCGGTCTGATGCGCCTGCAGCTTCTCGCTCAGCGCCACGCCAGCCGCTGATTGCGCAATCACCTGGTCCATATTGACCACCGCAATCTTGATCGGCGCGTCCTGAGCCGACACGGCGCCCGGTACCGTGGCAAAGCTGATCAGAGTTGCGGCCAGCACCGCGGCAAATGTGAAGGATCGAGGTGTCATGTCATGCTCCTGTCAGGGTCATGCCGCGCCAAGAGGCAAACGGCGTTTGTGCCAACCTAAAGGGTTAATCCCGGGTTTCAACCTGTTCCAGCTTTTCCAGCGCCTTCATCCACAGCGCTTCGGCGCGATCCAGCCCATCCATGACTTCGCTGTATTTCTTTTGCCAGCGGGTGGCCTCAACCACGTTTTCATCATCGTAGATATGCGGGTCCGCCAATTTGTCCGCGATCTTGTCGCGCATCTCGTTGAGCTTCTCGACGCGTTCCTCGCAGCGCCGAACCTCCTGGCGACGCGCCAGAACAACCTCGCGACTGGGGCGTTTTGCAGGCTTAGTCTTGGCGTCGGTCTTGGCGGGCTTGTCAGCCCCCAATAGCAGCGCGCGGTAGCTTTCCAGATCGCCCTCGTAAGGGCTCGCGCCGCCATCTTTGACCAGCCACAACCGATCCGCCACCAATCCCAAAAGATGCATGTCATGACTGACCAGAATGACCGCGCCGGTATAGGCGGTCAGCGCCTCGACCAGAGCTTCGCGGCTTTCGATATCAAGGTGGTTGGTCGGCTCGTCGAGGATCAGAAGATGCGGCGCATCCAGCGTGGCCAGCATCAGGCTGAGTCGCGCCTTTTGCCCGCCCGAAAGCTTGCCCACCAGCGTTTCGGCCTGCTCGGCACCGATGCCAAACCCGCCCAAACGGGCGCGTAGACGGGAAGGGGCCTCATCAGGGCGCAACCGGCGGATATGATCAATCGGTGTTTCGTCGATGTGCAGCTCATCCACCTGATGCTGCGCGAAATACCCGACACGGAGTTTTGAGGAAGAGGTCTTGCGCCCCTGCATCAGGGCCAAACGGTCAGATAGCAGTTTGGAAAGGGTCGATTTGCCCTCACCATTGCGGCCCAGAAGGGCAATGCGATCATCCTGATCGATGCGCAAGTTCAGGCGCGAGAGCACCGGTTTGTCGTCATACCCGATCACGCCGCTTTCGACATGGATGATGGGCGGCGATAGTTCTTCAGGCTCCGGGAAGGTGAAGCGCTTGAGGGCGGCTTCCTTGGGGGATGTGATCGGTTTGAGCTTGGCAATCATCTTGAGGCGCGATTGCGCCTGCACGGCTTTGCTGGCCTTGTAGCGAAAGCGATCCACATAGGATTGCAGATGGGCGCGGCGCGCCTCTTGCTTTTTGGCCTCGGATTCGGCGGCCAGGAGACGCGCGGCCCGGGTTTCCGCGAATGTATCGTAATTGCCCTGGTAAAGCGTCAGTTTGCGGTCTTCCAAATGCAGGATAGAGCCCACCGCGCGGTTCAAAAGGCCGCGATCATGGCTCACGATCAACACGGTGTGCGGGTAGCGCGCCAGGTAGGTTTCAAGCCAGAGCGCACCTTCCAGATCGAGATAGTTGGTCGGTTCGTCCAAAAGCAGCAGGTCAGGCTGCGAAAATAGCACAGCGGCGAGAGCAACGCGCATCCGCCACCCGCCGGAAAAGTCCGAGCAGGGCAGCCGCTGCTCGGCATCCGTGAAACCAAGACCCTTGAGGATCGAGGCGGCGCGTGCCTCGGCTGACCAAGCATCAATATCTGCCAGACGGGTCTGGATATCGGCAATCCGGGTGGCATCGGTGGCGGTATCGGATTCCGCCAGCAGATCGGCACGTTCCGTGTCGGCCGCAAGAACCGTATCAATCAGCGAGACATCGTTGCCTGGCACTTCCTGCGACACGCCGCCAATGCGGGCGCGTTGCGGCAATGAAATATCCCCGGTTTCCAGCGCCAATTCACCGCGGATCAAACGGAAGAGAGTGGTTTTGCCGGTGCCATTGCGGCCGACGATGCCCACCTTGTGGCCCTCGGGGATCGCAGCACTCGCGTGCTCGATCAGAGGGCGGCCAGCAACCGCATAGGATATGTCATTGATCCTCAACATCGCGCCGACCGATGGCGGACCGCCCGGCGCTTGTCAACCACGTCGCTTACTTGAGAACTGACGCGAGGCTATCGGCAGGGAAAGACGCGAACCCAACAAGCGGGCTGTCACCGTCTTCGCTGAAGACAAAGACGTGAATTTCTTCGTGGTTCAGCGTGGCCCGGCAGAACGTGCCTTCTTGCAACAGGCCCTCAGGGCATTGTTCCAGATCGACATGCGGAACAGCCGCTTCAAACTGTTCGTAATTGAGCGGCGCGGCGTCGGGTCCGGCAAGGGCGGTGGTGGCGGTCAGGGCAATCGGCGCCAGGATCAGGATTTTGCGTGTCATGTTGTTTCCTTTCGGGCTTGGGGGTGAGTCGTCGTGCTTCAATTCCTGACAAAAAAAATAAGAAATAAAAAGACCCAATTTTTCCGGTGGCGAAAACCAGCAATCGGGCCTTTCCCCATTGGGGAACCCATGTTATGGGCAGCGCGAGATTTAACTTTTCTGAAAGAGGCTGACATGGCTGTTGAACGCACGCTGAGCATCATCAAACCCGACGCGACCAAACGTAACCTGACTGGCAAGATCAACGCCAAGTTCGAGGACGCGGGTCTCCGCATCGTCGCACAAAAGCGCATCCACCTGACCCCGGCGCAAGCGGGCATGTTCTACGCCGTGCACGCCGAGCGTCCGTTCTATGGCGAGCTGTGCGAGTTCATGGCGTCCGAGCCGGTAGTGGTTCAGGTGCTCGAAGGGGAAGGCGCGATTGCCAAGAACCGCGAAGTCATGGGTGCCACAAACCCTGCCGATGCCGCACCCGGCACGGTCCGCGCAGAATTCGCCGAATCCGTTGGCGAAAACTCGGTTCACGGATCCGACGCGCCGGAAACAGCCGCGGTTGAAATCGCGTATTTCTTCTCCGGTCTGGAGCTGGTGGGATAATCCCACAACCAGTGATTTGAAGAAGGCGGCTGCCAGTGTTGGTGCCGCCTTTTTTTATGCGAAGTACTCTGCCGGTCCGGGATCACCACAGGCGCGGGCCTGGTTCGCGCGCTTTTCAAGATTGCGTTCCAGTAGGGCCACGTTCCGGATGTTGGCGTTATAGGCGATATCAAAAAGGTCACCGATCAACGGAATGGACCCGACAACGAAGTCGATCACCAGATTTCCAGCCATTACAACCTGTGCACCGGGAGTTGCGCCCAACCTGCGCGCCTTCCAAATCACCCAAAGAGCGGGTGCCAGGGCGGCAGCGTCGCCGATGATGGGAATAAATCCCAATAAGTTATCAATACCCACCGTCAGACGCGTGCCCGGAATGCGAAACAACGCGTCGAGCCTTTGGGCCATTTTCTTCAGGTCTCTTAATTCACTGTCCAAATCTTGCTGAAATGTCTCTTTCATACTGTATACATAAGCATACAGAGCGTGAATTTGAAGTTCTGGATAGGCAAAAACGAGAGTTTTCGGTCAAAAAACCGATCTGCATTGCCGTATGGGTGAGTAATTAATCCACACAAGTACAACCAGTTACAGGCTGAAGCTTATGTAGCGGTATCAAGGCAGCCTTGATGCGCGCGGTGCGATACATGCACCAATACTCTTTACGTCAAAACACCGGCCAGGCGTTAAATGCTGGCAAAATCCGTGAAGATCATGGGTTTTGGGTTATGTCCGCCCGGTTGCGGTTGCGCACCCATGCTTGCAGGTGCCTTGTCGTCCTTTACGGGCGGTTGGGGTGAGTTGGCTGATGCCATTGTTCTGCTCCAATTTTCCTGGGGCAGCCATTCAGCCAAGTCGGGCTGAACAGAGCCCTTTACTAAGTACACTTGCAGACAGTGGCTTAAGATTGCGCCAATAGTGCGTCCGAAACCAGACAAGTTTTATTACATGTTTGCAATTCGTTACGAATTTGACACAACTCACGCGACAGTGCATTTCGCGCAAACAGTGTTTTGCCGCGGGAACGCGCGCGCGAAACGAACTTGCGTCAGTTGCCCTTCAAGCGCAATTTTCGGCAATCATTGAGATCATTTCAAACATCACGGCGGCAGCTGTCAAAGCCGTGATATTATTAGGTGAATCCTTGGTGGGCATCATGCAGACCACATCGCCACCGATGACGTTCAACCCTCGTGCGGCGCGCAAAATACCAACCGCTTCATCGATATCAAATCCTTTTTCACCGGGCTCCAGATTGGACACCGCGGGGGCGACCGTAGGGTCCAGACAATCGAGATCAAATGTGATGTAGACGGGCCTGTCACCCAGCACATCGCGGGTTTGAGCGACCACATCGGCCAATCCACGCTGCCGAAATTCGCGCATTGTGACGATATTGTAGCCGTAATCATAAGAGGGCTGGAGCCAGTCCAAGCTGCGCGGATGCCCGCGTAATCCGATCTGCATCGACCGCTTTGGGTCAACCTTGCCCTGATCGGCCAGATAGGCCCCCCAATGGGCGGCGGATTTCTTGGCGCCCAAGAAATGATCGACCTTGGTAAAGACATCCGTGTGGGCATCCAGATGCAGGAAACAGACCGGCTCACCCCCGGCGATCTTGCCGCAGCCCAGGGCCTGAACGATCCCGCCAGTGATCGAATGATCGCCGCCGATGGACACGGGGCGCGCGCCAGCAGCGTCGATTTCGGTATAGAAATCGGTGATCTGCTGGATGCAATCCTCGTTATCATTGGCGCGGGGGAAGGGCACGTCACCCACATCGGCGATCTTGCAGGCGTTCCACGGATCGATCTCAAACACCGAATGCACGCGCCGCTGAACAGCAGACACATGGCGCAGGGCGCGGGGCCCAAGATGCTGATCCCGCTCGGTTGTGCCATTGCCAGTGGAATGGGGCACACCCACAAGGGCAATGTCCTTGCCCTCAGGCCCTTCATTGGGACAGCGGAACATGGTGGGAATGCCCCACCAGTAGAGATTGTCCATCATGGACTTCTGATAGGGATCAGTCATCTTTCCGGTCTCCTTGGCAACGGGCCTAGTCTTTCTGGTCTTCGCGACGGAACGCACCCTGCACGATCCGGTCCATGACCATGGCGAGGAAGAGAATGGCGAATCCTCCCAAGAGGCCCGGTCCCTTGGCCGCGTATTGCAACGCCTCAAGGATTTCCTTGCCCAGACCCCCGCCACCAATCAGAGAGATGATCACCACCATACTGAGGCACATCAGGATCGTCTGGTTCACGCCAGTCATGATCGAGGGCAGGGCCAGCGGGATTTCGACGTCTTTCAGAAGCTGCCATTTCGACGCGCCAAACGCCTCGGCGGCCTCCTTGATGCTGTCGGGCACGCCGCGCATACCCAAAGCGGTCAGGCGGATGACCGGCGGCATGCCAAAGATGATCGTGGCCAGAATGCCCGGCGGGTTACCCGTGCCGAAAAACGCGATGATCGGGATCAGGTAGACAAAGGCGGGCAGGGTCTGCATCAGGTCAAGCACCGGTTCTGCCGCGCGATAAGCCCGGCGCGATTTGCCGAACCAGACGCCAAGCGGGATACCGATAACGACGCAGAGGATCACCGAGGCACCCACCAGCGCTACGGTTTCCATCGCCACCTCCCAGTAGCCCAGAAGGGCGGTATAGGCCAAAGCGGCGGCGGTAAAGATCGCCACGCGGGGCCCTGCGGCGCGCCAGGCGGTGACGCAAATGACCAGCATGACCACCGGCCAGGGTGAGCCGTTGAGCGCCAGCGTCAGCGCATCCAGAACGGTGCGCACACCCGTGACGATCCCGTCAAAGACATCGCCCCCGGCTGCGGCGGCGGCATCAATGCGCGCCTCCATCCAGCTTGCCAATCTGGAAAAGAGCGTGCCGTTGCCCGCGCCCAGAAACATCTCCGAGACGCGCTCTTCGGGGAAGGCATCAAGCAGTTCCATGGATTTGTTGACGGTGAATTTGTAGACGATCAGCGGGCCGATCAGCGCGGCCAGAACAACGCCCATAATGGTGTTTTTCTGTGCGCGGCCGCTTTCCGTATTGTCCGGATCGATCCGCCAGTTGGAATATTGCTTTTCATAAGCGCGGTCGGCGTAGAACCCCTGGAAGAGCTTGATCCCCAACAACAACAAAAGCCCGGTGATCATGATGCCCGAAGCCTCGGCCTGCGCGGCTTCGGCCTGGGCCATGCTCTTGTCGGCGGCGGACTGGATGTTCCCGGCCAGTTTGGTGAAGCGGTCGATATCGGCCTGTTCGGTGGCCGCGGTGGCCTTGTCCATCAACTCCTGCGCGCGGATCGATTGGCGTTCGGCCCGGTCGGCCATGTCGGCGCCGGGATTGCCCCACCAGCCGCGTCCGATCTGAACCCAGGCAATGACCTCGAGGATCAGGAAGGTCCAGAACATGCCCCAAATGGCACGTGATGCCGCCCAAAGTGGGCCAAGAATGGCTGCGAAGATATTGAATGTATTAGGTAAAACGCCCGTTGCGTCGTGGATCTTGTGAAACGCGTTCACGTAGTAATCGCCATTCACTTCGGCGAATTCGGATATCGATGCGTCCAGCGTTTCGCGGTCCACCTCGATATCCGAGGCGGCGGTGACTTTGAGTTCGGTGGTTGAATTAGTCATCCTTGCCCCCTTGGATGCCGCGCAGCAGACGCGGTTTGGTGACGATGCCCACATCCGCACCGCCATCGGTGATGACAACGGGCTGTTCGGTGGTCACGGCCAGATCAATCAACTGATCCAGATCCGCCCCGTGGTCTGCCCGAGGCGCTCCATCAAGCGTGCCCGTGGCCTTTTCCAGCGGTTCCATGATGGAATGCGCCTTGACCAGTTTGAGTTTGGAAATGCCCTGCACAAATTCGCGGACATATTCATCGGCCGGGTTCATCACGATATCCTCTGGCGTGCCGATCTGCACGATCACACCATCCTTCATGATGGCGATGCGGTGACCGATGCGGATGGCCTCATCCAGATCATGGGTGATGAAAAGCGTGGTTTTTTGCAGCTGTGCCACCAGTGCCTTGAACTGGTCCTGCAATTGCAGACGGATGAGAGGATCAAGCGCCGAAAAGGGCTCATCCATCAGCAGGATTTCGGGGTCTGAGGCCAGTGCGCGGGCAATGCCGACGCGCTGTTGCATCCCGCCCGAGAGTTCCTTGGGCAGGCGATCTTCATATCCGGTCAGGTCCACGAGACCCAATGCGTGGTCCGAAACGGCCCATCGTTTGGATTTGGGAACCTTCCTGATTTCAAGGGGATAGGCCACGTTGTCGCGCACAGACCGGTGCGGCATCAGCGCCATGTGCTGGAACACCATGCCGATTTTCTGGGCCCGAATGCGGCGCAGCTCCGTGTCAGAGATGGCCGAGACGTCCTGACCCAGAATCTCGATCTTGCCCGCCGTGGGTTCGATCAATCGGTTGACGTGGCGCACCAGCGTGGATTTGCCCGAGCCTGAAAGGCCCATGATGCAGAAAATCTCACCACGCGGCACTTCGAAACTGGCCCCCTGGACGCCGACCACACAGCCGAACCGTTCCAGCACTTCGGGCTTGCCGATGCCTTCGGATTTGACGGCGGCCATGGCCTCATCCGCACGGGTGCCGAAAATCTTCCAGACATCCGTCAGTTTGACGACGGTTTCGCTCATATCTTTCCCCCGGATATAGATCAGGCCGCCCGGGATGTGCCCAAGCGGCCTGTCTTCAGCGTGTTGCCAAAAGGCGGATGATCACTCGGACATCCAGCCCAGAACAGCGTCTTCGTTCTCCGACACCCACTGCTCGGCATAGGCAAGCGGCTCTTGCTTGTCGATCACCAGTGCGAAGGTCATGGCCGATACCGTGTCTGTGTCGAATTTCACGTTCGACAGCATCTTGGCCACGTCAGGGTGCGATTCTTCCAGCGCTTTGGAATAATGCACATGCAGATACGCCAGATCCCACGCGACGCCCGCATCTGAAATCTCGAGCCAGTTCGGATCATCTGTGGGCTGCGTCACGTTCCACTTGGCCGCGTCATAGGCAGGCTCTTCGAGGATCTGCATGTCATGCAGCGCAAAGACGTAATGCGGCGTGTAGCAGAAGCCAGCCCATGGATCGCCCGCCTTGATCGCATTGTCGAGATTGGCATAGGCCACGGTCTCGTCAATCTCGGTCAGTTCCATGGTTTCGGCATAGCCGTATGATTTGGCACGGATTTTCTCGATATTGGTCGAGGCCCAACCGGGCGCGCCAATCCACAATTCGCCCTGACCATCGCCATTGCTGTCAAAGAGCGCAGCGATATCGGGGTTGGTCAGATCGTCGATCGAGGTGATGCCGTGCGCATCCGCGGTGGCCTGATCCACGCACATGCCCTGGAACGCCTCAACACCGTTGGGGTTCATCGCGACGGTGCCTTTGTCCTTGACGAATGTGTCGTGCAGGTTCTGCTGGTTTGGCATCCAAACCTCGGGGTGCACATGCATCGCGCCGCTGTCCATCGCCTCGAACACGATCGGGTTGGTGCCGTTCTGCAGTTCGACCTCAAGCCCCATGTTCTGCTCGATGGCCACTTTCAGGATATGTGCCGTGGCATTGACCGAGGGCCAGTTTGGCACGCCGATGACAATATCAGCGGCCATGGCGGGCGCGGCGAGTGCCATCATCGTGCTGCCCATCAGGGCTGTGAACTTGGTCATATGGTATCTCCTCTTCTGTTGGATGCCCGCCTCAAGACGGGCGAAACGGATTCCGAGTGGGAACGGAGTCCGCGTGTTTGTTTCGTGAGTGTGTAATCCGTTATTCGTCTCCCAGGTGCCGCAACGCGGCGAGCAGATGTAGCCTCTGCTTGGTGCAAGTGGACCACAAGCGGGTCCCCTCTGGCAAGTGTTGCAGGGAGTTCAGACGTTGAAAATCGAAATTTTTCGCACAAGAAATTCAACTTTTTCGAATTGTTGAAATTCACTTTTGGGCAATCCGAAATCATCGGCGCGCCAGCCCAAGTGGCGCAGGGTTCCCCCGGACCGCTGGAATGGCCCGGGGGAGACGTTTTGTCTTAGGTCAGGATGAATTCATCCACAAAGAAGGGGCGATCTTCGTCCGTCGCTGTGCCGTTGATGAAGAGCTGTGCCACGTCATAGGCGTTTTCACCCACGTCACGGCCCAACTGGCGTCCGTTCACATCGCCTTCGGTGAAGTGGATGCCGCCGTAGAGGCGCGAGAAACCAGCTTCATCTGCAGCTTCGGAGAAGGTCGTCCAAGCGAGCGTTTCCTCGTTGAAGGGCACGCCGTTTTCGAACTGCACGGTGCCGGGCTCAAACGTGACCATCCCACCGAAATCATCCGAACCGGTGAAGAGGCGCAACACTTCGGCACCTGACGCGCTGAACGCGCTGTGGCCCGATGTGTATTCCGCGAAGGGTGGTGACGGATCCGCGCCGGGGCGCTGATAGGTCACAAAGTTCTCGGCCAGAATGGTGCGTGTGCCCAGACCTTCGCCGGTTTCGGGATCGATCCCGCCCCAGGCCTGGATCACATACCCGGTTTCGCCGGTCAGTTCGTCCACACCCATTTCGCCGAGCAGGCCCAGCTCTCCCAGATCGCGGATCGCGCGGACCGGGCGGGCATAGTCGTATTCGACCTTGGCCTGCCAGGTTGCGATGCCCGCATCCATGACCGCGTTGCCCATGGCGAGGAACATGGCCGCGTCTTCATCCAGTGTGTTGCCATCGCGCGCCGATACGAATTGCGCGAAGGTCATGAAGGTGCCCGGAGGGAATGCCGTGCCGCCGCCATCTTCCCAGAACTCGGCGATGATTTTCTGTTCATCGGTCAGGTTCGCGGATAGCTCGATCACTTCCTCCGCCTGTTCGATGAACCCGGCATTGATGACCGGCCCGATCAGGTCTTTTGACACGGCGATCACATCACCAGCCATGTATTCGACGTCATTGATCGTGACATCTGCACCCAGAGTGATCTCACCCGCGTCAAAATCCAGGGTCGAGCCGGACTGTGCATCGGTGAAGAAGGGCTGTGGCGGTGGTGGCAGCGTCGGATCGAAATCGGTTTCGCCAAACGCGTCCTCCGCCAGGGCAAACCCTTCGACATCCAGCCATTGTGGTGTCAGGAATTTCTGTTCCGGATTGCCATCTTCGGGGTCAATCGGCACGTTTTCCGGTGTCCAGGCCGTGATGTCGTTGATCTCCAGCGGGCTCGGGTTGGTGGGCGTGTAGCTGCCCTGGAACCCACCTGCCTGGTTTGATCCATCGGTAAAGCGCAGCGCGATCAGGTCTTCGGCGGCATCGATGCCGATGGCGGCTTCCTGGCTGCCGTCGTCGGTTAACGAATACCCGTACCGGCCTTGCATGACCTCTGCGAACATGTCTGCCTGTTCCGGATAGAGGTGATTAAGAATGGTGAAGGCTGCGTAGCTCATTGCCTTTTCTTTGTTGGCGTCTGACGAGACGGCCAGAGCCTCGAGTGCACCATTGTCACCCTCTTCATCGAACGACACGCGGACAGCAACATCGTCATAGCTGGCCCAAGCGTCAAACATCGCCGTGTGCACCATGGAATAGGCGCGCGATGCGATGGTTGGTCCGTTGAAGTTTTCGCTTTCGATCACCGCCTGTTGCACAGTGCGGTCCCACATCACGCTGACCGTGGGATCAACATCGTTGACCGTCAGGGTCTGCGTGCCGCCGCCGACCTGAATGGCGGGCAGAGCATCAGGCGCATAGTTTGCCTCGATCTCTTCAATGCTCAGCGTCTTGTCGTTGAAAGTGAAAGTTTCAAAACTCTTCACCGTCATTTTCTCGCCGGAGAACCGGTCGTAGATTTCGACCTTGTTGCCCGTGGCTTTGATATCGACCTCACCAAGGTTGAAATCAAATTCGATGGTATCGTCGCCGAGACCACCCTTGGCTTTGTCGATCAGCTCACCGAGTTTGAGTACGTCGTCACCGCGGCCCATACCGACAACGCCACCGCCCTCATTGAGGGTGACCGTATCATCACCGCGTCCTGCATGGACACGGAAAACAAATCCGTCGCTTTCCAGCGTGTCGTTACCGCTGCCCAGAAGAATCAGGCCACCGCCATCGTTCAGGGTGACGTCATCGTCACCGCGGTCCGCATTCATGCGTTCGACGTATTCTTCTGCGACAAACGTGTCATCGCCACTAAAAAGACGGGCCAGTTTTACCGGTTCGTCTGCGACAATATCGTCGTTTTTCATTGTACCAAAAATTGTAACCGCTTCGCGGAGCTCAGGTGCTTTTTTGCCGTCGTCGTTGCCTTCTAGGCCTTCAATACCGCAGCCTTCCAGCCCGCGAACGGACTTGAACATCAGTGTGTTATCCATTGGAAAAATCCCCCTTAACACGACACTAATCACGTAAATGTGAACCCAAGTGATAGGGTCGGGAGGGACGCAAAACAAGAAATTTAATCTAAATCGTTCTTTCTGTCGCAGTTCGCATATTGAAGCGTCAACAATGCCAAAAAAACGGGCAGATTGTTTCCGTTAATTCGCACTTGTTAAGGTATCGACCAATGGGGCGAACCAATGCCAGCTCTGCGCGGCGGTGTCGTTCACGATGAGGTTCTTTTTACGTTGGTACACCGGTGCGTTGAGTTCGTGCAGTTTGCCCTGCGCGACATGCACAACACCTAATGCGCGCGGCAGGTAGGCCGAGCCGCCATGGGTCAGCATATGTTCCAATGCCCACCGCGCGCTGTCAAAGCTGACCCGGGCGGTACCAGCGTCGTGATAGGTCTCCCCATGGGCGCGGCGGTAATCTTCGCCGTGATCCACAAAGATGTATTTCGGATCACCCTTGATCGGCGTGCCGGGCCGGTCGGAATACAGCACCAGATCTTCGGGCGGCAATGGAATGACCGTCTGGTTGCCCCGCGCCACGGAATCGTAGGTCAGGATCACGTCAACCAATCCGGCCCCCAACCATTCCTCCAAATCGCGGCCATTTCCCTGCAGGACCGACACCGCCATTTCGGGATGCTCCGAGACAACCCCGTGAAAAAATGCCTTGCCCGGACCGTGCCACAGGCCAGGATCACAGCCAAAGGTACAGACCGAGTTCAGACCTGCGGGCAAGGCCGTTTCGAACTTGGCCTGCCGCCACAGTCCGGTCATGACCCGGGCATAGCGCAGCAGTTTGGTGCCTGCCGGGGTCAGGGTGGTGCCTGACTTCTGCCGGTTCAGAAGGACCTGACCAAGCTCTTCTTCGAGTGTTTTCAGGCGCGCTGTCACGGTCGATTGCGTCACGTTCATCTTTTGCGATGCGCGGACAAGACTGCCGGTTTCGACAATCGCCAGAAAGGTCTGGAGGGACACAATATTCATAGAAACTCCATCATTCGAATATTTTGCATTTATGCCGCAAAATATTTCGTTTTCAAGAAGTGATGCTTTCTGGCAGGCTGCTCGGGGACGCGTTTCCGGTTCGGGCCGGATCGCGTGTGTTGAGCAGGGGCGCACCAAGCACATGACGAAATCCTACCAGATGTTGATCGACGGTGCCTGGGTCGATGCCAGCGATGGCGGCACATTCACCACGTTCAACCCGGCCACGGGTGCGGCATGGGCGCAGGTACCAGAGGCCACTGCCGATGATGTCGACCGCGCCGTCAGGGCCGCGCATGCCGCCTGCTATGAGGGGCCATGGTCTCAGATGACCGCCACAGCGCGTGGGCATTGCCTGCGGCGTCTGGCGGATTTGCTGGCGGATCACTCCGAAGCCTTGGGCGAGATTGAAACCCGCGACACCGGCAAGATGCTCAAGGAAACCCGCTGGCAATCCAAGTATATCGCCGAATTCCTGCATTTCTTTGCGGGTGCGGCTGACAAGGTGCATGGTGAGACCTTACCGATCGACAAGCCGGACATGTTTGTCTTTACCGAGCGCGAGCCTCTGGGCGTCATCGCCGCCGTGGTGCCGTGGAACAGTCAGATGTTCCTGACCGCCGTCAAAATCGGCCCGGCCCTGGCCGCGGGCAATACGGTGGTGCTCAAAACCTCCGAATTTGCCCCGGCGGTCATTCTGGAATTCGCCCGGCTTTTTGCTGAGGCTGGCATCCCGGACGGGGTGATCAATATTGTCACAGGCCACGCTGATCCTTGCGGCAAGGTGCTGACCAGCCATCCGTTGGTGGCCCGCATATCCTTTACCGGCGGGCCGGTCGCTGCGCGGCACATCCTGAACAATTCCACAAACAACTTCGCCGAGGTGAGCCTTGAGCTGGGGGGCAAATCCCCGTTCATCGTGTTTGACGACGCCGATATTGAAAGCGCGGTGAATGGTGCGGTTTCGGGCATCTTTGCGGCCTCCGGTCAGTCCTGCGTGGCAGGCTCCCGGCTGATTGTGCATGACGCGATTGCCGATGATTTTCTGGCGCGGTTGGTCGAGATCGCAAAGGCGGCCAAGATCGGTGATCCGATGCTGGACGAGACCGAGATGGGACCGCTCTGCACATATGGTCAGCTCGAGACGATTGAGCGCGAGGTTGCGCAGGCGGTCACGGAGGGCGGCGAAATCCTTTGCGGTGGCAAACGCGCGGCCGGGCAGGACAGTGACATGTTCTATGAGCCCACGATCATCACATGCCCGGGACCACATCTGAAAATCGTGGACACGGAGCTTTTTGGCCCTGTCTTGAGCGTGCTGCGGTTCAAGACAGAGGCCGAAGCGCTGGCGCTGGCAAATGACACCGACCACGGGCTGGCGGCAGGCATCTTTACCCGTGACAGCGCACGGGCCCTGCGGATGTCACGTGAGGTGCGGGCGGGCATTGTCTGGGTCAACACCTACCGGGTCGTGTCCCCGATCGCGGAATTCGGTGGCATGAAAAATTCTGGCTATGGCCGCGAAAGCGGGTTCCAGGCAATCTATGATTACACGCGTCCCAAAACGGTATGGATGAATACATCTTCCGCCCCGTTGGGCAGCCAGTTTGTGGCGCGCTAAGGCAAGGAGAGAGACAATGAAATTCCAACTCGCAATTAACCTGGAGAGGATGGATGACAGCATCGACATGAAGGCGGTGCGCGACCACACGCTGGACATGGTCAAAATGGCCGATGCGGCCGGGTTCGAAATTGTCTGGGCCGCGGAGCATCATGCGCTGGAAATGACAATTGCACCCAACCCGTTCCAGATCCTCACATGGTGGGCCGAGCACACGGAAAACATCCGCCTTGGCGTCGGCGTTGTGAACGCGGCCTACTGGCATCCGATCAACCTGGCCGGGGAGGCGGCTTTTCTGGATCTGACCTCTGACGGGCGCTTGGAATTTGGCATCGGGTCCGGCGCGTACCAGCGCGAGTTTGACCGGATGAAGCCGGGGTTGGATCAAAAAGACAGCTGGCGCTACATGCAGGAAATGCTGCCCGTGGTGCAAAAGCTCTGGGCCGGGGATTACGCCCACGACGGTGAGTTCTGGCAGTTTCCGACGGCCACGTCCTGCCCCAAGCCGGTGCAAAAGGACGTGCCCGTCTGGGTCGCGGCCCGCGCGCCGATTACATTTGACTATGCGGTCGAGCATGGCTGCAACATTCTGAGCTGGCCGCTGACCATGCCGTTCTCGGAGGCCGAGACGTATCGCGCGCGGCTTGACGACGCGATTGCCAAAAACGGCGGGGAATATAACGGCACCTGGGCCGTCATGCGCCACACGGCCGTCTATGAAACCGAAAGCGATCGCGCGGATGCGATGGCCTCGATCCGCGGGGTTCTGGGGCAGTTTGGCAACCTGATGATGCAGCGCGGCGAGGTGCGCAACGGCTTCCCCGATCCGGTACCGCTGGAGGATCTGGACGGCAACGCCCGTGTCGACCCGGAAATGCTTGAGCAAAACCTGATGTTCGGCAGCCCGGATCAGGTGATTGAGAAACTCAAAATGTACGACAAGATCGGTGTGGATGCGTTCCTGTTTTATGCGTCGATGGGAATGGACATGGATCAGCAAAAGCGCTCGTTGAAGCTCTTTATCGAGCAGGTCATGCCAGAATTTGCAGAAAAGGAGCTGGCCGATGCCGGTTGAAATTCGCCGCACGCTGACGCAGGTGCAGACGACCTATAAAGAGGGCTGGAAAGAGGTGGCCACGCCCACAACACTGGTGGCGGCGCTGGCGATCATCCGCAATCCGTGGTTTGGGCAAGGGCATGTCGAAGACCTGCGCCCTGAAATCCGCGAGCAGGGCCCGGTGATTGGCAAGCTGCTGACCGATATGATTCTGAGCGTGACGGGCGACAAGCTCGAAGGGTATGGCAAAGCCTCGGTGGTCGGCATGGGGGGTGAGATCGAGCATGCTCAGGCGCTGACCCACACGCTTTGGTTCGGCAACCAGTTTCGCGATGCCGTGGGCGCCAAAACCTATCTTGCGTTTACCAATTGCAAAGGGGTGGCAGGCCAGCCCTTGATGATCCCGCTGATGCACAAGGATGATGCCGGCCAGCGGTCGCATTACCAGACAATCCATCTCAACGTGCCTGATGCGCCGGGCCCGGATGAAATTATCATGGCACTGGGCGCATCTATCGGCGGGCACCCTAATCACCGGATCGGCAACCGATATGATGATCTGCGCGAAATGGGCCATGATGTCGACAACCCGGCGGGGGTGTAAATGCCCGTTAGTCGTGCGGGCACGGCCTATGATCTGACCGGGCTACCGGAGGCGCCGGTTGTGGCGCTAATTCATGGGTTGGGCCTGACGCGCGTGGCGACCTACCGCGACATGATCCCGATGCTGGCAACCCGGTTTCGCGTGCTTAGCTATGATCTCTGCGGTCACGGTGAAACGGTTTTGCCGGACGCCGAGCCAAGCCTTACCGTGCTGAGCGAACAGCTCATCGTACTAATGGATGAGCTGGAGGTCGATCAGGCCGCTCTGGTGGGGTTTTCACTGGGCGGTATGATCAATCGGCGGGTGGCCATGGATCACCCGGCGCGTGTTTCGGCGCTGGCCATTCTGAATTCGCCCCATGAACGCGGTGAAGCGCAGCAAAAACTTGTCGAAACTCGTGCGCGCGACACCTCTGCTGGCGGTCCGGGTGCCACGATCGACGCGACGCTCGCGCGCTGGTTCACACCCGCGTTTTGCGCCACGCGGACGGATGTGCTGGGCGAGGTGCGCGATGTCGTGATGGCCAATCACCACGACAATTATGCCAAACATCGGTTTGTGCTGGCCAATGGCGTGATCGAACTGATCCGGCCCAATCCGGCAATTGCCCATCCCACACTGATCATGACCTGCGAAAACGACAGCGGGCAGCCCCCGGCGATGAGCCATGCCATCGCGTCGGAGATCACAGATTCCGAGGTGATCATCCTGCCGGATTTGCAACATATGGGTCTGGTCGAACGGCCTGATCTTTTTGCCAAGCCGGTGCTCGATTTCCTGTCGCGCGTTCTGTGATGCGCACCCTCTGACAACAACGAATAGACGGAAGACGGACATGAAGAAGATGACAGGTGGACAGGCCGCGATAGAAGCGATCCGGGTGGAGGGCACAAGCCATGTCTTTGGTCTGATCGGGTCCGCCACGATGGAGATGTTTGACGCCCTCTACGACGCCAAGGATATCCACTTCATCGGGGTGCATGATGAGCGCACAGGGACCCACATGGCAGATGGGTTTGCCCGGATGAGCGGGCAGGCGGGGGTGATCCTTGCGGGCCAGAACGGGCCCGGTGTGACCAACCTTGTGACCGGTTTGGCGCAGGCCAAGGCTGCCTATTCACCGGTGGTCAGCATCGGCGGGGCGCTGGCCATCGGACACCGATACCGCGATGCCTTTCAGGAGGTTGATCAGGACGCGCTTTTCAAACCGATCACCAAGAAAACATGGACTGCGACTTCGGCGGACAGGGTTCCCGAAATGATGCGCGAAGCCTATCGCGAGGCGATGGCACCCCGTCGCGGTCCGGTACAATTGAACCTGCCACGTGATGTCTTGGCCGCCCAGGCCGAATTCGAGGATTTCCAATCACCGGCGCAGTACCGTCCTTATGCCGCGCCGGGCGGTGCGCCGCAGGCGATTGCGGATGCCGCCAAGCTTTTATCCGGTGCCACGCGTCCGGTCATCATCGCCGGGGGCGGGATCAAGAATACCGGCGGCGCGGATCAGTGCCTGGCGCTGGCGGAGGCATTGAATTGCCCGGTTGTCACGTCACCGGGCCATGGCGATGCGATCCCCTTCGGACATCCACTGAATGCCGGGCAAATGGGACCGCGCGGCAATGTCGTGGCCAGTCGGTTGGTAAAGGAGGCTGATGTCATACTGGCGCTTGGTACGCGCATTGGCTTTAATTCCACCTTCTATAGCTATGATAACATTAACAAAGATGCTCAGATCATCCATGTTGAGCTGGAACCCACGGCGATCGGACGCTATTTTCCCGTCGCCATCGGGATCATGGCCGATGCGCCGACCGCCGCGGATCAATTGCGCGCGGCTGTGGCGCAGCATGCAGATCGCGACAAGGCCGAGGCCTGGACCAATGCCTACAATGCCGAGCGGACCGATTTTCTGGCCACGCGGGATGCGGAGGCGGATGTCAGCGCCATGCCGATCCAGCCATCCGGCCTGTTCAAGACACTGCGCGATGTGATGCCCAAGGATGCGGCGGTCACGATGGATGCGGGCACGCTCTGTCTGCAGGCAACGGATGCCTTGAATTACTGGCATCCGCGCAGCCTCTTTACGCCGTTGGATTTCGGTTTGGTGGGCTTTTCCTTTGCCTGTGGTCTGGGTCTCAAACTGGCCGCGCCGGAACGTCCGATCATCTCACTCATGGGCGATGGCGGGTTTGGCATGACGGTCTCGGAACTCAGCACGGCGGTGGATCATGGGATCAACACCGTCACCGTGGTGATGAACAACAAATGCTGGGGTGCGGAAAAAGCGTACCAACGTGACTTCTTTGGTGAGCGTTATATCGGTGCGGATATTTCCAGCCCGCCCTTCGACAAGCTTGCCGAATTGTACGGTGCGCAGGGGTATAAGGCCGACACGCTGGATGAGATGGCGCAAGCGATCGAGGCCGGGCTGGCCTGCGGAAAACCGGCGGTGATTGACGTGAGTGTGGACCCTAACGCGCTCTATTCTTTCCGCCGCGACAGTTTCAAACATCGTGGGGGCTGAGACATGGAAATCCGGCAAATCACGCCCGCCATTGGCGCCGAGATCAGCGGGATTGACCTGACCCAAAGGCCGAACGACGACATCGCGGACGCGCTCTATCAGGCGCTGATCGAGCATCAGGTGATTTTCCTGCGCGACACGCAGATCACGGCCGAAATGCATATGGCTTTGGCCCAAAGCTTCGGCACCCTCGATGCGCCGCATCCGCTTTATCCGCATGTGGATGGGTTCGACCGGATCGTGAAGCTGGAAAATGACAGCAACGCGCCCCCCGACACCAATTCGTGGCACACCGACCTGACCTTCAAAGCGGTGCAGCCTTTTGCCTCGATCCTCGTGGCGCGGCAGGTGCCTGAGGTTGGGGGCGATACCCTGTGGTCCAGTTGCATAGCGGCTTATGACCGCCTGCCGGACGGCATGAAACGCGACCTCGACGGGTTGGAAGCCGTGCATGACATGGGCGATTTCCGCAACAGCTTTGGCCAGAGCGCTGCGGCGTTGAACGAAGGTATGGCGCGGTTTGGCCATATGATCCGGCCCCTGATTGGCACGCACCCGGTGACAGGGCGCAAGTTTCTGAATTTCAACGAGGCCTTTGTGACCCATATCCTGAATCTGACCACCAATGAGGCGAATGCGCTGAAAACATGGTTGGCCGGTCACATGAACCGCCCCGAAGATCAAATCCGCTGGCGATGGCGCGCCGGCGATCTGGCGATGTGGGACAATCGGTGCACCATGCATTACGCCGTGGCCGATTATCTGCCGGCGTATCGCTGCATGAACAGGATCACGGTGGTCGAAGACCGACGCGCGCCTTGACGCGGCGTGCATTCACCAACGACAGCCCTCAAACGACATTTGCAAATCCGAGCGACTGACTTATTTGTTTAGCCGACCCGGGGGGTGGTTGACGGAGGGGAACGACATAATGGCCAGCAGCAAGCTAAGCCAGGATCCACATAAAGTAGAAGTTGCACGCGAAAAGAACCTTGAGACGGCCATTGGCCGCGAGGTGCGTGATATTCGACATCAACGCGGCATGACCGTGGCGGCTTTGGCCGAGATCACCGGGCTGTCCGTGGGCATGTTGTCCAAGATCGAAAATGGTGTGACCTCATCGTCCCTGACCACGTTGCAGGCGCTTTCTGCCGCGCTTAGCGTGCCGGTCACGGCCTTCTTTCGCCGTTTCGAGGAGCGGCGCGAGGCGGTGCATGTAAAGGCCGGGGATGCGGTTGAAATGGAGCGCGCGGGCACGCGGGCCGGGCATCAGTACAACCTTCTGGGGCATTTGGGGGCAAATCATAGCGGCGTCGTCGTGGAGCCCTATCTGATCACGCTGACTGAGACGTCCGATATCTTCCCGACCTTCCAGCATGAAGGCATCGAGCTCTTGTATGTGTTGGAAGGTGAAGTGCGCTACCGCCACGGCGATCAGAGTTTCCATCTGCGCCCCGGTGACAGCCTGTTTTTTGATGCCGACGCGCCGCATGGTCCGGATCAATTGATTGACCTGCCGGTTCGATATCTTTCGGTCATCTCTTACCAGCAGTCCCAACACTAGAATATTCCTCACAGGAAACAAAAATTCGTATGGTTGAGCTTTAACTGACAACGCGCTAGCGTGTGTCGAACTGATTCATGGAGAAGCCTATGTGTGGGATTGTCGGACTGTTCCTGAAAGATAAATCGCTTGAACCCAAACTGGGTGAAATGTTGACGGATATGCTGATTACCATGTCTGATCGAGGTCCGGACAGCGCGGGCATCGCGGTCTATGGGGGCGATACCGACGGTCAGGCGAAACTGACCATTCAAGCGGCGGACCCTGACCAGACATTTGCCAATCTGGACAAAGAACTGTCGGAGGCCGTTGGTGCAAAAATCAGCCTGCGCGTGATCGAAACCCACGCGGTGATCGACCTGCCAGCTGACAAGGTGCAAGCCGCCCGCGCCGCGTTGCGCGACATCCGCCCGGAAGCACGGGTCATGAGCGCGGGCGACGTGATTGAGATTTACAAGGAAGTGGGCCTGCCGGGCGATGTGGCCAAGCGGTTTGATATCCCCAAACTGACCGGCACGCATGGTATTGGCCACACACGCATGGCTACGGAATCGGCGGTCACAACACTGGGTGCTCATCCGTTTTCCACCGGCGCGGATCAGTGCCTTGTGCATAATGGCTCGCTCTCCAACCACAACTCCCTGCGCCGCAAGCTGAAGCGTGAAGGGGTCAATGTGGAAACGGAAAACGATACCGAAGTGGCCGCCGCCTACCTGACATGGAAAATGCAGAACGGCTCGACACTGGGCGAGGCGCTGGAAAGCGGGATCGACGATCTGGACGGGTTCTACACATTCGTGGTGGGCACCAAGGACGGGTTTGGTGTGCTGCGCGATCCGATCGCCTGCAAACCTGCTGTGATGGCCGAAACCGATCAATATGTGGCGTTTGGCAGCGAATACCGCGCGCTGGTCAACCTGCCGGGCATCGATGAGGCCCGCGTGTGGGAGCCTGAACCCGCGACCGTCTATTTCTGGAGGCATTGAGATGCAGACATTTGATCTGGAAGCCAACGGGCTGCGCGCGCTGAACGCCGCGCTGCAGTCACAGTCCCAAGACACGAATGAAACCGCGTGGGAAGTGGTCAATGCCAAGGGCAGCCATGCCATTGCCGTCGGGTTGGACGCGCCCATCGAGGTCACGGTTCGCGGCTCAACCGGGTATTACTGCGGCGGTATGAATGCACAGGCCACGATCCATGTGGATGGCAGTGCCGGTCCGGGTGTGGCGGAAAACATGATGAGCGGCACGGTGATCGTGGATGGCGATGCCAGCCAATATGCCGGGGCGACCGGGCATGGCGGGCTGCTGGTGATCAAGGGCAATGCGGCCAGCCGCTGCGGCATTTCAATGAAGGGCATCGATATCGTGGTGCAGGGCAATGTGGGTCACATGTCGGCCTTCATGGCGCAGTCGGGCAACCTTGTGGTGTGCGGTGACGCGGGCGATGCGCTTGGGGATTCAATCTACGAGGCGCGGCTTTTTGTGCGCGGGTCGGTCAAGTCTCTCGGCGCAGATTGCGTTGAGAAAGAGATGCGACCCGAGCATCTGGACATCCTCGCTGACCTCATTGAACGCGCGGGCGTGGACGCCAAACCCGAAGAGTTCAAACGCTACGGCTCGGCTCGTACACTCTACAATTTCAACATCGACAACGCCTACTGAGGAGAGACGCATATGGCCAAGGACGACACACACGCGCCCCGCACATTGCCGATCCAGTCGGCGACCTTCACGCCCGAGATCAATGCCGAAATACGGCGCGCGGCGGCAACGGGCATCTATGACATTCGTGGCGGCGGGGCCAAGCGCCGGGTGCCGCATTTTGATGATCTGCTTTTTCTGGGCGCCTCGGTCAGCCGCTACCCGTTGGAGGGGTATCGCGAGCGGTGCGACACCAATGTGACCCTTGGCGCACGGCATGCGAAGAAGCCGATTGAATTGGATATTCCCATCACCATCGCGGGCATGAGTTTTGGCGCGTTGAGCGCACAGGCCAAGGAGGCTCTGGGACGCGGCGCCTCGGCGGCCGGCACGTCGACAACCACCGGTGACGGGGGCATGACACCCGAAGAGCGTGGGCAAAGCTCCAAACTGGTCTACCAATACCTGCCATCGCGCTATGGCATGAACCCGGTTGATCTGCGCAAGGCCGACGCGATTGAGGTTGTGGTCGGGCAGGGCGCCAAACCGGGCGGGGGCGGCATGCTTTTGGGTCAGAAGATTTCTGACCGTGTGGCTGAAATGCGCAACCTGCCGAAAGGGATTGATCAGCGCTCTGCCTGTCGTCATCCGGATTGGACTGGCCCCGATGACCTCGAGATCAAGATCCTTGAGCTGCGTGAGATCACCAATTGGGAGAAACCGATCTATGTGAAAGTCGGCGGCGCACGCCCCTATTTCGATACCACGCTGGCGGTCAAGGCGGGCGCGGATGTGGTCGTGCTGGACGGGATGCAGGGCGGCACCGCAGCCACGCAGGACGTGTTCATCGAACATGTGGGCCAGCCTATTCTGGCCTGTATCCGCGAGGCGGTGCGCGCGTTGCAAGACCTTGGTATGCACCGCGAGGTGCAGCTCATTGTCTCGGGTGGCATTCGGACCGGCGCGGATGTGGCCAAGGCGCTGGCGCTTGGCGCGGATGCCACCGCCATCGGCACGGCGGCTCTGATCGCCATTGGCGACAATGATCCCAAGTGGGAAGCCGAATACAACAAACTGGGGTCCACCGCGGGCGCCTATGACGATTGGCACGAAGGTCAGGACCCGGCGGGGATTTCGACCCAGGACCCGGAATTGTCCAAACGCCTTGATCCGGTTGAGGCCGGGCGCAGGCTGAACAATTACCTCAAGGTGATGACGCTGGAGGCGCAAACCCTGGCGCGGGCCTGTGGCAAAAGCCACGTGCTGAATCTGGAGCCCGAGGACCTCTGTGCCCTGACACTGGAGGCTGCGGCTATGGCCAAGGTGCCCCTGTCGGGCACGGATTGGTGGCCCGGCAAACCGGGAACGAGCTTCTGATGGCCCGGTACATGGTGATCGAACGCTTTAAGTCGGGCAGTTCGGCCGCCGTGTACCAACGCTTTCATGACCAAGGCCGGATGCTACCCTCCGGCCTGTCATACCTTGATAGCTGGCTGAGCGCCTCGGACGATGCCTGCTACCAACTCATGGAAACCGACACCCCCGAAACCTTTGACAAATGGATCGCCCATTGGGACGATCTGGTGGATTTCGAGGTGATAAAACTAAAAGAAAAACCGACTGGGAGACACTGAACCATGACAAAAGATCTGGCCGCATTTGCCGAAAAGAACGGCGTTAAATATTTCATGATTTCCTTTACTGACCTTTTTGGCGGTCAGCGGGCCAAGCTGGTCCCGGCGCAGGCGATTGCCGACATGCAGGAAGAGGGCGCGGGCTTTGCCGGCTTTGCCACATGGCTCGATATGACGCCGGCGCACCCGGATATGCTGGCGGTGCCGGACCCAAGCTCGGTCATTCAACTACCATGGAAACCCGAGGTGGCCTGGGTGGCGGCCAATCCGGTGATGGAAGGCGAAGACGTGGCCCAAGCCCCGCGCAACGTGTTGCGCCGGTTGATTGATGAGGCCGCGGGCGAGGGGATGCATGTCAAAACCGGCATTGAGGCCGAATACTTCCTGCTGACGCCTGATGGGACCGAGTTGAGCGATGAGTTTGATACCGCGGAGAAGCCGTGCTACGACCAGCAGGCCGTGATGCGCCGCTATGATGTGGTGCGCGAGATTTGCGACTACATGCTCGATCTGGGCTGGGGTCCGTATCAGAACGACCATGAGGATGCCAATGGCCAGTTCGAGATGAACTGGGAGTTTGATGATGCCCTGCGCACTGCAGACAAGCATTCCTTCTTCAAATTTATGACCAAATCAGTCGCTGAAAAGCATGGCTTCCGCGCGACCTTCATGCCCAAGCCCGTTGAGGGGCTGACCGGCAATGGGTGTCATGCACATATCTCGGTCTGGGATGCGCCGGGTGACAAGGCCAAAACCAACGTCTTTGCCACCGATGCGACCGGGGGCAGCCAGACGGCGGAACTGGGCCTCAGCGAGCAGGGTGCGCATTTCCTGGGCGGTATCATGAAACACGCCAGCGCGCTGGCGGCGATCACCAACCCGACGGTCAACAGCTACAAGCGCATCAACGCGCCGCGCACGATGTCTGGCGCCACATGGGCACCAAATACCGTCACTTGGACGGGCAATAACCGCACGCATATGGTGCGTGTGCCAGGGCCGGGCCGGTTTGAGTTGCGCCTGCCGGATGGGGCGGTGAACCCCTATCTGTTGCAGGCGGTGATCATCGCGGCCGGTCTCAGCGGTGTGCGCTCCAAGGCCGATCCCGGCAAGCGCCACGACATCGATATGTATGCTGACGGCCACAAGGTGCGTGGCGCGCCAAAGCTGCCGCTGAACATGCTGGATGCAATCCGGATCTATGACAAGGACAAGGAACTCAAAGGCATGTTGGGCGAGGAGTTTTCTGCAGCCTACATCAAAATGAAAATGCAGGAGTGGAACTCCTTTACCGCGCATTTCAGCCAGTGGGAGAAGGACCACACGCTGGATATCTAACCGCTTATGCGCCCCTGAGACCATGTGTTTCAGGGGCGTTTTTCTGTGCCCCATTATCTAGGCGCGACAAAGACAGGTTTTTGAAGGTTGTTCTGCCTTCACAGGGTGCATCTCTTTACGGCTTTTCCGATTAAATTTTCCGCAGAACGTATGCGTTACACCATTAAGGAACCAAACAAACCCGCCCGGGTTGAGCGCATCGAAGAACCGCTAATACAAAAGTCTTAACTCATCGCCTCAGAAACCTCTGCGCGGGTTAAGAGGGTTGTTTGCATTTGGGAATTGGGGCAGGCTTTGACCACGACCCCCAAAAAAATTTAGAACTAAGGGAGTGTGATATGTATTTCAAGACTTGGTTAGGCGGCACGATTGCCGCGGCGTCAATTGCCCTGACAAGCGTAGCTGCATACGCTCAAAATGCGGGCGGAACGCTTGTAATGCTGGTTCAACCCGAACCGCCGTCGCTGGCATCGTATATCTCGACCTCGGGCCCCATTGGGCTTGTCGCGCCGAAAGTATACGACGGATTGCTCGACTACGACAAAGACCTCAAAGGCGTGCCGTCACTGGCGGAAAGCTGGGAAGTCAGCGAGGATGGCAAGACTGTCACCTTCAATCTGCGTCAAGGCGTGACATGGCATGACGGCGAACCTTTCACATCGGCAGATGTGCAGTTCACGGTCATGGAAGTGCTGAAGAAAGTGCATCCCCGCGGGCCAAACTCGTTCAAGGAAGTCACCTCGATTGACACGCCGGACGATCACACCGCCATCTTCAATCTGGAAAACCCGGCCCCCTACATGATGCGGTCTCTGGGCGCCTACGAGTCGCCCATGGTGCCCAAGCATCTGCTGGAAGGACAGGACGTCAAGAGCGCGAGCCTGGCCAATAACCCTGTCGGCACCGGCCCCTTCAAGTTTGTGGAATGGAAGAAGGGTCAGTTCATCCGTCTCGACAAAAACGAAAATTACTGGAAAGAAGGCCTGCCGTATCTGGACCGGATCGTGGGGCGTTTCATCCCGGATGCATCGACCCGTGCGGCCGCCATGGAAAATGGCGAGGTTCACTATGGTGCCTACGGAGCCATCCCGAATGTCGACGTTGTGCGCCTGCGCGAGCTGGATAGCATCGGCGTGACAACCGACGGCTACGCGATGATCAACCCGGTCTCTTTGATCGAGTTCAACACCACCGCACCGCCCTTCGACAAACCGGAAATTCGTCAGGCGATCTCAACCGCGATTGACCGTCAGTTCCTGATCGACAACATCTGGTTCGGCTACGGCAAGCCCGCAACCAGCGCGTTGTCGAGCAGCTATGCGGCCACCGGTCTCTACGCAGAGGGCATGCCCAACTATCCCTCAAGCGCGAATGTGGAAGCGGCGATCAAGATACTGGACGACGCAGGGATCACACCTGACGCGGATGGTATCCGCGCCAAGGCGGTTCTTGACCTGATCCCTTACGGCGAAGACTGGCGCCGGGCGGGTGAGTACATGAAACAGGCGCTCGGTGATATCGGGATTGATCTGGAGTTGCGGTACGAAGACGTTCCCACATGGCTCAAGCGCGTCTATGCGGATTACGATTTCCGGATGAACGTGAACTACTTCTATCAGCTGCCCGACCCCGTGCTTGGCGTGCACCGCCATTACGGTACGGATCAGATCCGTCAGGGAACGCATTTCGTGAACTCTTCGCGCTATAGCAACCCCAAGCTGGATCAATTGCTGGCCGATGGTGCGCGGGAAGCGGATGCGGATACGCGCAGCGCCATGTACAAGGAAATTCAGGAGATTTTGGCCAACGACATGCCTGTCGTGAACCTTTTTGAGATGAAATTCCTGACAGTGTACAA
This sequence comes from Roseovarius sp. JB2-10, assembly GCF_055693585.1. Classification (NCBI taxonomy): domain Bacteria; kingdom Pseudomonadati; phylum Pseudomonadota; class Alphaproteobacteria; order Rhodobacterales; family Roseobacteraceae; genus Roseovarius; species Roseovarius sp. JB2-10. Next base: position 2,877,002 of record NZ_CM146337.1, read on the forward strand.
CTCCAAACTCATGGATCACGATGTGTCCGGATTTGGAGCCTATGGCTCATTTGACCGTGCTTGGTTTGATGAGTGAAGCTGGGTTTGAGGGTGTCGACCTAGACGGGTCGACACCAAAATGAACCACACAGCAAAACGCCTGCGATATGTCCTGAAGCGACTATTTCAGGCGATCCCAATTGTTTTCGCGATCGTTGTCGTCAATTTCTTTTTGCTGCAACTGGCAGAAGGGGATGCGGTCGATGTGCTGGCCGGCGAAGCCGGATCTGCCACGCCTGAATACATGGCGGAGCTGCGCGAGAAGTTTGGCCTCGACAAGCCGTTGCCCGTCCAATTGGCGGTCTATCTGAAAAACGTGCTTGTCTTCGATCTGGGTTATTCCTTCCGGCACGAAATGCCGGTCTTTGATCTTGTTCTGGATCGCTTTTTCCCAACCCTTTTGCTTATGACCAGCACGATCCTTCTGGCCGTGGGGTTCGGCATTGTCCTGGGCCTGCTGGCGGCCACGGGGCTGAATACCTGGCGCGATACGATGATCTCGATATTTGCGCTCTTGACCTATGCCACGCCGCTCTTTTGGGTGGGGTTGATGTTCATCGTGGTGTTTGCGCTGAACCTTGGGTGGTTCCCGACCAGTGGGATGGAAAACATCGCCGCGTTTTATGAAGGCTGGGACCGCGTGTGGGATATTGCGCACCATCTGGTGCTTCCCACGATTACGCTCTCGCTCTTCTACCTCGCTCTTTATACCCGGTTGATGCGCGCCTCGATGCTTGAACAGGCGGGGATGGATTATGTGACGACCGCGCGCGCCAAGGGGCTGAGCGAGCGTCGGATCATGTTTGTTCATGTGCTGCGCAACGCGCTCTTGCCCGTTGTCACCATGGCAGGCGTTCAGGTGGGCGCGCTGATTGGCGGTTCGGTCATTGTGGAATCCGTTTTCGCATGGCCGGGGCTTGGCATGCTCGCGTTCGAGGCCCTCTTTTCGCGCGATCTGAACCTGCTCTTGGGGATCTTTCTGTTGTCCGCCTTGCTGGTCGTCGGCGTCAATTTGATTGTCGACATCATCTATTCGTGGCTTGATCCCCGGATCGAGGTGGATTGATGCGAGATTTCTGGAAACTGTACCGGCGCAACCGGTCGGCTGTGGGCGGGCTGGTCATTCTGGGCCTCGTCATTCTGATGGCCGCAACCGCGCATATCATCTTCCCCAACGATCCGTTCCGGCTGGCGGGCGCCTCGATGCAGCCACCCGGCGAAGGCGGCTTTCTTCTGGGCAGTGACAGTCTGGGCCGCGATGTGGCGGCGGGTATTGCCCATGGGGCCAAGACATCGCTGTTCATCGGGTTGCTTGCAACCATCGTGGCGGTGGGTTTCGGCACGGTCATGGGCGGGCTCGCCGGATATTACGGTGGCCGGATCGACAACCTGCTGATGCGCACGACCGAGATGTTTCAAACCATCCCGTCCTTTGTGTTTGCGATCCTGCTGGTGGCAATCATGAAGCCATCGATCGAAAGCATCGTGATCGCGATTGCGGTCGTGTCCTGGCCGGCGGTGGCACGTCTGGTACGGGGGGAGTTCCTGTCCTTAAAGAACCGTGAATTCGTACAGGCCTGTCACACGGTGGGCATGGGCGACGCACAGATCATGCTGCGGGAAATCCTGCCAAATTGCCTGTCACCAATCATCGTGATCGGGTCATTGATGGTTGCCACGGCAATCCTGATCGAAAGTGGTCTGGCCTTTCTGGGCCTGGGTGATCCCAACATCATGAGCTGGGGGTTTCAGATCGGCGCAGGGCGCACGTTGCTGCGTTCGGCGTGGTGGGTGTGCACCTTTCCCGGCATCGCCATCCTGATCACCGTTCTGGCGATCAATCTGGTGGGGGAAGGCCTGAATGATGCGCTCAACCCGCGTCTGAGAGAACGTCAATGAGCGCTGCACCCTTACTTGAAATCCGCAACCTGCACATCAGCCTGCCGGAAGGCTCGGAACGGGCCTATGCGGTGGAAGAAGTGGATCTGGACCTCGCGCCGAATGAAATCCTGTGCATCGTCGGCGAAAGCGGGTCCGGCAAATCATTGACCGCGCGGGCGGTCATGGGGCTTTTGCCCAAACCACATGTACGCATTTCGGATGGCAGCATCCGCTTTGGCGATGAAAACGTGGCTGAGGTCACCGATGCCCGGATGCGCCAGATCCGCGGCAGCGAAATTTCGATGATCTTTCAGGAGCCGATGACAGCCCTCAACCCGGTGATGACCATCGGCGACCAGATTGATGAAGTGTTCCGGTTCCACGAGAGCATGCGCCGCGCTGAGCGGCAGGAGCGTTCAATTGCCCTGCTGGCGGATGTGCATCTGCCCGATCCGTCTCATATCATGCGATCCTACCCGCATGAATTGTCCGGCGGGCAACGGCAGCGTGCGATGATCGCGATGGCGCTCGCGCTTGATCCGAAAATTCTGATCGCGGATGAACCGACGACCGCGCTTGATGTCACCACGCAGGCGCAAATCCTCAAGCTGATCAAGGAAATGCAGGCGGCACACAATACGGGCGTGCTCTTCATTACCCATGATTTTGGCGTTGTGGCAGATATCGCGGATCGAGTCGCGGTGATGCAGCAGGGCAAGGTCGTGGAAGCGGGAACCGTGGATGAGGTCCTGAACGCGCCGCAACACCCCTATACGCAGGCCCTGATTGCCGCCGTACCCAGCCTGACGCCGCGCCCGCCAAGGGCGCAATCGACCGAACCGGTTTTGCAGATCGAGCATCTGGACAAGGAATTTCGCAGCGGTGGCGGGTTTTTTGGGCTGGGTGGCAGTGAGCGCGTTGTAAATGCCGCCCGTGACGTGAACCTTGAACTGCGCCGTGGCGAAACCCTTGGGATTGTTGGTGAGAGCGGGTCTGGCAAATCAACGGTTGCCCGCTGCATCGTGCGTCTCGTGGATGCGGACAACGGTAAAATCCTGCTGAACGGGACCGATTTGCGCCCGCTGAACCGTGCCGAAATGCGCCCGCACCGGTCCAGCATCCAGATGATGTTCCAAGATCCTTTCGCGTCGCTCAATCCGCGATCCAAGGTCGGCAAAATCATCACCCAAGGTCCGTTGTTGCAAGGCATCTCCAAAAGCGAAGCGGAGGCAAGCGCGCGTGAATTGCTGTCGATTGTGGGTCTGGATGAACGGGCTTATGACCGGTTCCCACACGAGTTTTCCGGTGGTCAGCGCCAGCGTATTGGGATTGCGCGCGCCCTGGCGCTAAACCCGGATGTATTGGTGGCGGATGAACCCGTCTCCGCGCTGGATGTATCGATCCAGGCGCAGATTTTGCGGCTTCTGGACGAAATCCGCGAACGCATGAACCTGTCGATGATCTTCATCACCCACGACCTGCGCGTCGCGGCACAGGTCTGCGATCGTCTTGCGGTGATGCGATTTGGTGAGGTGGTCGAGACGGGCCCTACCGCTGAGATTTTTCGCGATCCGCAGGCGGATTATACCAAAGACCTTCTGGCGGCGGTTCCGGGCAAATCCTGGCGGTCTGGCTGACCGGTTGTTGGATTATTTGCGCGTCGCGTTTTTGATGATCTGGACAAGACCTCCAACAACCAAGCCCCAGACAGCGGCACCAAGCCCGATGATCGTGATGCCGGAGGCGGTGATCAAAAACGTGATGGCCGCGGCCTCGCGGTAGTCCGGCTCTTCAAAAGCGGCCAAGGCGCTGTTGGCAAAAACGCCGAGCAGGGCGATGCCTGCCAAGGTGCCAAGCAGCAATGGCGGGGCCGCTGCGGCAAAGCTGGTGATGATCGCCGCAAATATGCCGAAGATGCAATAAAACACGCCCGCCATGGCCGCGGACCAGTAGCGTTTTGCAGGGTCCGGATGGCTGTCCTCGTTGGAGCACATGGCCGCCGTGATGGCCGCCAGACATGTGGCCGGCGCGCCGATCAGCGATGAAATCATGCTGGCACCGCCAACCGTCGACAACAAAGGCCCGGGCGCGGGTGTGTAGCCATAGCTTTTCATCACCGCGATGCCGGGCACGTTTTGCGTGGCCATGGTGACGATAAAGAGGGGCAGGGCGATCCCGAGGGTGGCTTCGATTGAGAAAACTGGCCGAATGACCTGTAGCTGGGTAAAGGAGCTTTCGGGCATCGGCACGTCAAAACCTGCGGAATAGACAACCAGAAAAGCGGCCATCAGAACTGCCGCAGGAACTGCCAATAATCGGTTGATCCTGCTCGTTAAAAACCACGTCAGAAGGATCGGAAGAGTGGTCAGCGGTGTAATCGCAAGGGACTGAAACGGCACGACGCAGATCGCCAGCAACACACCCGACAGCATGGCCTGCGCCAAGGGGGCCGGGATGGCCGCCGCCAACCGTCCGATCGGACGAAAGAGCCCTGCGACCAGGGTCAGTATACCAGCAATGAAAAATGCCCCTACCGCGCCTTCAAACCCACCCGGTGGCGCGGCGCTCACGGCCAATAGGGCAACGCCCGGTGTCGACCACGCCACGCTGACGGGTTGTTTGGTCCAAAGACTGAGGAATATGCCCGCCAATCCCATTGACATGGCCGCGGCCATCAGGCCGGAGGTGGATTGCTGGACGTCGGCGCCCATCGCCGCAAGCCCTTGCAACACAATGGGAAATGAACTGAAAAAACCAACCACGGCCACGACGAACCCGGTCGATACAGTTTGCATCGGCGGCCATGTGGAGGTGGCATCTGTCATTCGAATATCCCAGCCTGTTTCGCGCAAGTGAAGACAGAGCCGGAGTGATGTCAACGGAAATCAGATACAATCTAAAGGTGTGGTATTTGCGCCTCTGCAAACACTCAGGGAGTTTCTGGTGGGCGAGGTCGGATAAGTGATGCGCGATCAGGCGCGTCATTGCTCTCAATCAGGGCAGACAAAAATCACCAGGCAGCTTTGAAAACCGCCTGGTGATTGTGTTTTCTGGCAGGGAATGCTGCCGCGTGCCGAGGGTCAGGCCGTTGGGTTGCGCTCACTCTTGTTCAGCTCCGCAACAACCGAGTTACGCTCGTCTTTGCTCAACTCAGCTGTATGGATCGCGTTGCGTTCGTCTTCGCTCAGCTCCGCCGTATGGATCAAATTGCGTTCATCCGCGCTCAGCTCGGCAGAATGAATGGTTGTCCGCTCATCGGCGCTCAACTCCGCGGATTGAATAGTTGTGCGTTCATCCGCACTCAATTCTGCGAAAGTGTTGGTTTGCCCCGATCCTGTCGCAACAAGGGTTACGACCATTGGGATGGCGAGTGCAGCGGCAATTGTTTTCAGGTTCAGCGTCTTCATGGGTCTCTCCTTTGGTTCAAGTTGAGCAGTTCCGTGAGGGGGTGCTCGTTTGATCATGACCAGGAAATGGGGAGCCATTCGGCGCGTGCAATAATCGCTCCGGGACACGTGAAGAGCGGCACATTTTTGTGCACGCGTCCGTGAAAAACATGTCAAAGCCCGCAGGCGTATTGCGGGTCGGTCTGTGTCTGAGTTTTACGATGGAAGGAAAAAGAAACGCGGCCCCCGGGGAGATGCAGGGCCGCGTTTAAAGGATCAGGCGATCATCTTTTCGACAACTTCCCCAAAGGAAGATGGCGTTGGAACGATGCTCACACCGGCCTCTTTCAGGATCTCAACCTTTTCCTGAGCGGATTCGCCAAAGGCCGAGACGATTGCACCGGCATGACCCATCCGACGACCCTTGGGCGCCGAAAGGCCCGCGATATACGCGGCCACCGGTTTTTTCATGTGATCGCGGATGTAATCCGCAGCTTCCGCTTCTTGCGGGCCGCCGATTTCACCCACCAGTACGACCGCATCCGTATCAGGGTCGTTTTCAAAGAGCTCCAGAATGTCCCGGAAACTCGACCCGTTGATCGGATCACCACCAATGCCGATAGAGGAGCTGACGCCGATACCTTTTTCTTTCATCTGGCTTGCGGCCTCATAGCCAAGCGTGCCGGAGCGACCAATGATACCCACCCGGCCGGGCTGGTAAATATGGGGCGGCATCAGACCGGCAAAGGCTTGTCCGGGCGTGATGATGCCCGCGCAGTTTGGCCCGATCAGACGCATGCGCTTTTCCGATTTGTAGCGGCGCATATACCGTTTTACGCGGATCATGTCCTGCGCCGGAATACCGTCGGCGATACACACACATGTCTGGATACCCGCATCGGCGGCTTCCATGATGGCATCCGCCGCAAAGGGCGGTGGCACGAAACAGATGGCCAGCGTGGCGCCGGTTTCGGCAACGGCACCTTTAACCGTGTTGAAAACAGGCAATCCGTGATGCGTGGTACCGCCTTTGCCGGGGGTCACACCACCCACAACGTTTGTGCCGTGGTTGATCATGTCCTGTGCGTGGAAGCTCCCGATGCGGCCTGTGATGCCCATCACCAGAACTTTGGTATCCTTGTCGATGAGAATGGCCATTATGCGGTCTCCACTTCGTTGGCTTCGGCGGCTTTCCACTGGGCAACCACTTTTTCCGCGGCTTCCGCCAGCGTGGTCGCGGTGGTGATGTTCAACCCGCTTTCATTGATGATTTTCTGACCTTCTTCCACGTTGGTCCCGCTCAGGCGAACCACCAGAGGCATGGTCAGTTTGAGTTCCTGAACGGCGCGCACGACGCCTTCGGCAATCCAGTCACACCGGTTGATCCCCGCGAAGATGTTCACAAGGATGGCCTCGACGTTCTTGTCGTTGAGAACCGCCTTGAAGGACATCAGCACGCGCTCCGGGCTTGCGCCGCCGCCCACGTCAAGGAAGTTCGCAGGCTCACCGCCAGCCATCTTGATCATGTCGAGCGTGGCCATGGCGAGACCGGCACCGTTTACGATACAGCCGATTTTGCCTTCCAGACCGATATAGTTCAGACCACGGTCATTGGCATATGTTTCGCGCGGGTCTTCCTGGCTCTTGTCGCGCAGCTCCGAAATTTCGGGACGGCGGAAAAGGGCGTTTTCGTCAAAGCTGAGCTTGGCGTCCAGCGCCACGATCTCACCGCCGCCGGTGACGACCATCGGATTGACCTCAACCATGGTGGCATCAAGCTCATCCATGGCACGGTAGCATCCGACAATTGCCTTGGCTGCTTGCGAAATAAGCGAGGCATCGAGACCGAGCGAAAACGCAATTTCACGTGCCTGGAAGGCCTGCATGCCCACTGCCGGGTCGACAACCGAGCGAATGATCGAATCCGGTTCGTTTTCCGAGATGTCTTCAATTTCCATGCCGCCCTGGGCCGAAGCCACAACAACAACACGCTCTTCGGTCCGGTCCATCACAAAGCCCAGATAAAGCTCCTGCGCAATGTCCGTGGCCTCTTCGATGTAAAGACGGTTGACCAGTTTACCCTGTGGGCCGGTCTGATGTGTGACCAGCTTGCGGCCCAGCATCCATTGCGCGGCATCGGCGATTTCGTCATCTGATGAACAGATGCGTACACCACCGGCCTTGCCGCGGGCGCCGGAGTGGATCTGCGCCTTGACGACGCATTTGTCGCCTGACAGCTCCTGCGCGCGATAGACCGCCTGTTCGGGGCTATAGGCAATGCCGCCCCGCGGTACATTCACGCCGAACTTCTTGAGAAGCTCCTTGGCCTGATACTCGTGGATATCCATTGATCGTCCCTCCTTAGCCTTTGGCTGCGATTGCGTCGGCGACCGTGATGACGTTGTTGGCCATCCGTTCACTGGCGGCGTCGATCATTTTGCCATCCAGCGAAGCAGCACCTTTACCGGCGGCTTCCGCCTTGCGCAGTTCCTCGATCACGCGGCGGGCGCGAGTCACCTCGGCCTCTGGCGGCGAGAAGACCTGGTTGGCGAGTTCGATCTGGCTGGGGTGAATGGCCCATTTGCCTTCGATGCCCAAAGCGGCGGCGCGTTTCGCCGACAGGATATAGCTGTCAGGATCACTGAAATCACCAAACGGCCCGTCGATGGCGCGCAACCCGTAGGCGCGGCAAGCCACTGTCATGCGAGAGAGGGCAAAGTGCCACTGGTCACCCGGGTAATCGGGGTTCAGACCGCCGATCACAACGGTGCGGGCACGGTTCGATGCGGCATAATCCGCCACCCCGAAATGCAATGCTTCCAGACGGCCGGGCGTGGCCGCAATTGCCTCCACATTGGCCATGCCTAGCGCGGTTTCAATCAGGGCCTCAAGGCCGATCTGGTGTGTGAAGCCCATGGCCTCTTCGATCTGGCTGACCATGGTTTCAACGGTGTAGAGGTCACCAGGCACGCCGACCTTGGGCACGAGGATCGTATCGAGATGCTGACCGGCTTGCTCAACGATCTCAACCACGTCGCGGTACATGTAATGCGTGTCCAGACCATTGATGCGGATACACATGGTCTTGCCCTTGGCTTTCCAGTCGATGTCGTTGAGTGCCTGAATGATGTTCGAGCGCGCCTGAACCTTTTCGGGCGGTGCCACGGCATCCTCGAGATCGAGGAAGATGTAATCGACGTCGCTGTCGGCTGCCTTTTCGATCATGGTGGGGTTCGACCCCGGTACAGCAAGCTCTGACCGTTGCAGGCGTTGCTTCTTCAGGGGGTGCAGCGTGTAGCTCATTGCGTAGTGTCCTCTTCTCGCCCGGTCCGCGCGGAATTGCGCCTTGGGTTTTGCGCATGGTCGCGGGGATGCGGTCTTTGGGACACTTTCGCCCGGGTAAGAATGCCGGGCTGGGGTTGGATCGGCGGACCAAACGGGTAGGGGGTGACTACCCGTCTTGCGGGTTTCGGGATGCCGTTGGACACTGAAGGTCGATGCAAAGGTTCTAAAAGAAAACAAGTGTTTACGATAGGAAACTTATGTTCTGATCGCCGCGTCCGGACATCAGCAATGAATTTCGCAGGCGAGATCAAAACGGGCCACAACCGCGTGGTCATGGCCCGTTTGAAAAAGGTGTGTTGTCCTCTTGGAAAGACCCGGGTCAGCTCACGAGATCACGGGGCTTGTCACCGGCCAGAAAGGCCTCGAGGTTATCGATTGCGCGGTGGCCCATGGCATCGCGCGTGCCGTCCGTGGCGCTGCCCAGATGCGGGGCCAGCACAATGTTCTCGTATTTCATGAAACGCGGGTCCAGCGCAGGCTCGCCCATGAAGACGTCAAGCCCGGCGGCTGTCAGACGGCCACTGTCGAGCGCGTCGAAAAGCGCGTCTTCGTCGACCACATCACCCCGGGCCGAGTTGACCAGAATTGCGCCTGGTTTCAACGCGTTGAAGACATCTGCGTTGATCAGTTTGAACGTGTCAGCACCGCCAGGGCAATGCAACGACAAGAAGTCGGATTGCGCGGCCACCGCGGTGATGTCCGCCAGCTGCGTGGCGTTGCCCGCCGCGGCCTTGATGTCATCCGGCACCTGCCAGGCATCCTGGAATACGACATTCATGCCAAAACCGAAATGCGCGCGCTTGGCCATCGCCTGACCAATACGGCCAAAGCCCACGATGCCCAATGTCGCGCCGCTGACTTTTTTGCCGATCATATGCGTCGGACGCCAGCCTTCCCACTTGCCCGCGCGGGTTTCACGCTCGCCTTCGCCAATGCGGCGCGCGGCGGCCAAAAGCAGCCCCATGGCCAGATCAGCCGTGCAATCGGTCAACACGTCGGGCGTGTTGGTGACGGCAATGTCATTGGCCCGCGCTGCATCCACATCAATGTGGTTGTAGCCAACGCCGTAGCTGGCCAGGATTTTCACCGTGCCCTTCGCGGCGGGGTAGAATTCTGCCGGGATGCTGTCAGACACGGTGGGCATGATCACATCATAGGTCTTGGCCGCTTCCATGAACTCATCACGGCTCATGGTCGTGTCCGGATCGCGGAAGGTCACATCACCCACCGTGGCCACACGGTCCATCGTTTCCTGTGGCCACCGACGGGTGACCAGAATTTTAGGTGCGCTCATGAGGCCCTCCTTACACGCTGACTGTGCGGTAATGTTCTTGTGCGGCAGCAACACCCGAGCCGGGCTCGAGCTTGGCACCGGCATCGCGGAGCGCCATTTCGGCAGCCGAAATCGCCCCGCACAACATCACCGGGTTCAAAGAGCCAAGATGCCCGATGCGGAACGCTTTGCCCATCAATTTGTTCAGGCCCGTGCCCAGAGATGTCTGGTATTTGGTGTAGGCACCTGAAATCACGTCGCGCGCGTCCACGCCTTCGGGCGCATAGATGGCCGAAACCGTGTCCGACGCCCATTCCGGGCCACGGGCAACAAGCTCACAGCCGTCCCATGCAGCCACGGCCTTGTGCACGCCAGCGGCCAGCCAGGCCTGACGTTTCCACACATTTTCCATACCTGCGTCCAGCAGGATATCTAGCGATACCCGCAGGCCCCGGAAAAGCTGCGTCGCAGGGGTGTAGGGGAAATAGCCGTCGCCATTGAGATTGATCATGTCCTGCAGATCAAAGTAGCAGCGCGGCATCTTGGCGTTTTCTCGCATCGCCAGCGCCTTGGGGCTGACGCCCAGAATGCCAAGACCGGCGGGCAGCATGAAGCCTTTTTGCGAGCCTGATACGGCGCAATCGACGCCCCATTTGTCCATTTCAAATTCGACCGACCCGATGGAGCTGACGCCGTCGACAAACAAAAGCGCCGGGTGGTTGGCCGCGTCCAGCGCAGCGCGCACGCCGGCGATGTCCGATTTCACACCGGTCGCCGTTTCGTTCTGAGTTGCAAAAACCGCTTTGATTTCGTGGTTTTTGTCGGCGGCGAGTTTCTCCGCGTATTCTTCGACCGGAACGCCTTTGCCCCACTCAACCTCGCACAGGTCCACGTCCAGACCCAGACGCGTGGCCATATCGACCCACAAGAGCGAGAACTGACCGAAGCGCGACATCAACACCTTGTCGCCTACGTTGAGCGTGTTGGTGATGGCGGTTTCCCACATGCCGGTCCCGGAAGACGGGTACAGGAACACGGTGCCTTCCGTGGTGCGGTAGGCTTTCTTCATATCTTCCAGCAGAGGTTTGGTGAAGCTGCCGAAATCCGGCGCGCGCATATCCTCCATCGGGATGTTCATGGCCTGACGCACAGGCTCGGGCACATTTGTGGGGCCGGGGATAAAAAGATGGGAATTGCCGTACATGAGATGTCTCCTGAATTTTTTGGCAGTATCGGCAGCTACGGCGGATTTCCTACGCCCAGACAGATGGGTGTGGTGATCCGTGGTGCTTTGCCGTCAACAAACGGGTAGGGTTGCCTACCCGGCTGAGAGGAAAGACCATGTCAAACGCGCGGATGGCATGCAGATGCATACCTGTTTTTCGTTTGAATTCATCGGTTTCGCCTGTCTTATTGTCGGAAATTAAACGCCGATGCGCGAATTAAGGTGATGTAACAGGCACATGCAGGATCAATTAGGCCCCAAACCACCCGTGATTGTTGCAGATAGGCAAGTGATTGTCTGTCAGGGCATCGGATCGTTATTGGCCAATATTCCCGAGGTCACTTTGGGCAGTTTCGCAACAGATCGTGCAGGATTGATCAAGGCGCTGGATGAGGCGGGGGGTAAGGCGATTGTGATCCTTGGCGTCCGCCTGACGGATTGCGATTTGAATCAGGCGTTGATGCTTTTGCAAAAGGATTTTCCCAAGGCGATGGTTGTCGTCGTGGCCGAGGACACGGAATTTGCCTTCATTCGGATGGCGATCAAGGCCGGTGCAAATTCGGTCTGTATGATGAGCCAAATTTTGGTGAGCCTGCCGAAAATTCTGGGCAAGCTCGTGGATGGCCACTCCATCGTGCCCACAGAAATTCTCAAACGCCTGACTTCCGAGAATACCGACACCCTGACGCGCCGCGAACATGAAATTCTGGCGCTCTTGGTGAATGACCTGACCAACTTTCAGATATCCGCCCGGTTGGGGTTGAGCGAAAACACGGTCAAATACTACCTCAAGGCCATCTATCAAAAGCTCGACGTCAATTCACGCGGCGGCGCTATCGCGAAATACGTCTCTGGTAATTATTGAGTTGCGGCGGGCGCGGTTAGAGTAAGTCTGACAGCTCAGGATGGGTTTTCCAGGCCGGTGTGGGCTGGTCTTCGCCTTTCTGTGGTACATGGCGCGACGGCGCGACTGTTTGCATATGCGGCACGTAGCGGGGGCAGTTTGGATAGACATGCTCAACCGCCACTTCGACAATCCGCTGCGCGCCGGGATAGCTCTCCAAAGCAGCATGGTCATCATGCAGCGTGGCCTTGCCATTGACGCGCACACGCAGGAACATCGCGCCCTGTCCCTCTTCCGCCCCGAAATTGATGAAGAGCAGGCCCACATTCGGGTTTTCCGTGATGTTGCCGAGGGATTTATACATCCGGTTGCCATCGTAATCCGGGAAAATCAGTTTTTGGGGCGTTTCCACCCGCACAAATCCCGGTGCGCCGCCTTTGAAGGAACAATCGGTTGCTGTTGCCGATGCGGTGGCCAGAAAAAAGAACGGCACGGCTTCGATGAACGCGCGGAAATCGTCGTTGATGGTGTCACTTTCAACCAAATCGACGATCTTGTCGGCCACCGCCCGACCGCCATACCGGTCCTGCAACGTGCGATTGCCTTCGTGAAACATGGTCATGGCGCTCTCCCTGATGATCCCCGTCCATAAGAACGGGGGGAAGATCACCTGTCAAATTGCAGGGTTATCCGCGCCGTCTGCGTCGCCGTCTGCCACCTTCGGCGCCACCGTCAGATCCGCCATCGCGACCGCCAGTGTTGAAATTGACGTCCGGCAGGGTGACCACGGTTTCAAGGATCGGGAACGGCTCCACCGCGTTGGGAATATTCGACGCATTCACAAAATGCTCCTGAAAGCGCGGCTCAATCGCGGTTTCGATTTTGTGGATGTTGTGCACGGTTTCCTCGATCTCGCCGCGGGCGTCGGTGTTAAGGAGTGCGATACGTGCGCCGGTGCCGGCGGCATTGCCCGCGCTGGTAACCTTGGAGAGCGGAGCGTCGGGGATCATGCCCAGAACCATCGCGTGTTTGGGGCTGATATGCGCCCCAAACGCTCCGGCCAACACAACGCGGTCAACGGTGTCGACGCCAAACTTGTCCATCAGCAACCGCGCACCGGAATAGAGCGCGGCCTTGGCCATCTGGATTTCGCGAATGTCGCGGTTGGTCACGGTGATGACCGGCCCGCCCTCCGCCGACCCGTCCCAGACCATGTAGGAATAGGTGCGCCCGTCCAGAAAACAGCGATCCGTGCCGGTCTGCTCTGGAGAGCCAATCAGGCCGGGGCCATCAAGAATGCCATGGATGCGCATTTCGGCCACCATTTCGATGATGCCCGAGCCGCAGATGCCGGTGATCCCGGTGGCGGCGGTCTCAGCCTCGAACCCATCTTCGTCGGACCAGAGATCACAGCCGATCACCTTGAACCGCGCCACCTTGGTCTTGGGGTCAATTTCGACCCGTTCGATGGCGCCGGGTGCAGCGCGTTGGCCCGAGCTGATTTGCGCGCCTTCAAAGGCCGGTCCAGTGGGGGACGAGCAGGCCAGAACCTTGTCTTTATTGCCCAAAAGGATTTCGGCATTGGTGCCCACATCAACAACCAGCACCAGATCTTCGGATTTATCCGGAGCCTCTGAGAGCGCCACGGCGGCGGCATCAGCCCCCACATGGCCCGCGATACAGGGCAGGATATAGACCCGTGCGCCCGGATGAATTTCGAGATCCAGTTCGATCGCGCGCAATTGCAGTGACGATGACGTGGCCAGCGCAAAAGGCGCCTGACCCAGTTCAAACGGATCAACGCCCAGGAACAAGTGATGCATGACCGGATTGCAAACAAATACCGCATCGACAATCAGCGTCCGGTCAATCTCCGCTTCAGCGGCGATCTGGACGAAGAGCGCGTTCATGCCGTCGCGCACCGCGCGGGTCATTTCGGTGGCGCCATCTTTGTTCATCATTGAATAGCTGACCCGGCTCATCAGGTCTTCACCAAAACGGATCTGCGGGTTCATGATGCCCGAAGACGCCACAACCTCGCCGCTGGCCAGATCGCACAGATGTGCTGCGATGGTGGTGGAGCCCAGATCGACCGCGAGACCATAGATCGTACCTTCGTAATATCCCGGCCAGATGTGCATGATCTTGGGCACATGGGTGTCATCACCGCGATGCACCGCAACGGTCACCTTCCAGTCGCCCTTGCGCAGGGCCGGTTGCAACATGTGCAGGATGTGCAGATCGGCGCGCACGTCGTCCAGTTGCCATTGTTCCTTGAGGGCGCGTACCAGCCGTTCCAGATCACCGGAAGGTTCGTGCATGTCGGGCTGTTCAACCTCGACGTAATAAAGCCGGGTGGACGGGTTCATGACGATGTCACGTGCCTCGGCCCGTTTGCGCACAACCTGTTTATGCACCTGGCTTTCAGCGGGCACATCAATCACGACATCGCCCATGACCTGGGCCTGGCATCCCAGACGCCGACCCTTTTTCAGTCCACGCTTGTCATCATATCGCTGCTCGACCGAATTCCACTCCGACAGGGCATCGTCAGCAACCGTCACACCGTGTTTCGAAAACTCGCCATAGCTCGGCGTGATCTGACATTTTGAACAGATGCCACGCCCGCCGCAAACCGAGTCCAGATCAACACCAAGCTGGCGGGCCGCGGTCAGCACTGGCGTGCCTTTCGGGAAATGGCCACGTTTACCCGAAGGTGTAAAAACGACGAGAGGATCAGTGCTCATGCGCGGGTGCCTTTCAGCCTTTGGACTGCCTTCGCGCAGATCATAATTCGCGCCCTTGTGCAAGAAAGCCCGCAACCGGCATATTTCTACACCTCAGCGTCACTTTGACCAAAGACCTTGTTGATTGCAGCCGTGTCGTGCCCGATCGGCAAGCTGTCGGGCAAAATCGACGCAGCCGGTCGCTGCCCCTTTCCATTCCGCGCAGGCCGTGTAATAGGGAGGCGTCAAACGAGCTATCCATGGAGAAACACAATGGAGATTCGTGAGGCACTGACCTTCGACGATGTTTTGCTGGTCCCCGCGGCGTCCAGCGTACTGCCCAACACGGCAGATACCCGAACCCGGGTGACGCGCGCGATTGACCTCAACATACCGCTTCTCAGCTCCGCCATGGATACGGTGACCGAAAGCCAGATGGCGATTTGCATGGCGCAGGCGGGCGGCATTGGCGTTATTCACCGCAATCTGGATATCGAAGAACAATCGCGCCAGATCCGTTTGGTCAAGCGGTTCGAATCCGGCATTGTTTACAACCCGATAACGCTGACGGCGGACCAGACGCTGGCCGATGCCAAGGCGTTGCAGGAACGCTACCGCGTCAGCGGGTTTCCGGTGGTTGATGACGCCGGGCGTGTGGTGGGCATCGTGACCAACCGCGATATGCGCTTTGCCGAAGATGACGCGACACCGGTGCGCGTGATGATGACGAGCGATGATCTGGCCATGCTGCAGGAGCCTGCGGATCTTGATGAGGCCAAAAGCCTGATGAAAGCCCGCCGGATCGAGAAATTGCTGGTCACGGACGGGCAGGGCAAATTGACGGGCCTTTTGACGTTGAAAGACAGCGAGCAGGCCGTATTGAACCCTCATGCGTGCAAGGATGGATTGGGCCGGTTGCGTGTGGCCGCGGCTTCGACCGTGGGAGATGCAGGCTTTGAACGCTCAGAGGCGCTTGTGGATGCGGGCGTGGATATGATCGTGATCGACACCGCGCATGGCCATTCCGAGGGGGTTGCGCTCGCCGTGGAACGTGCCAAGAAACTGTCGAATGAGGTCCAGATCGTCGCCGGTAACGTGGCTACCGCCGAAGCCACCCGCAAGTTGATCGGCGCGGGCGCGGATGCGGTTAAGGTGGGCATCGGCCCGGGCAGTATCTGCACGACACGCATGGTGGCCGGGGTAGGTGTGCCGCAGCTGACGGCGATCATCGATTGCGCGCGCGGCGCCGGTGATGTGCCGGTGATTGCCGATGGCGGCATCAAGTTTTCCGGCGATTTTGCCAAATCCATCGCCGCGGGTGCCTCCTGTGCCATGGTCGGCTCAATGCTGGCGGGCACGGATGAAAGCCCCGGTGAGGTGATCCTTTATCAGGGCCGGTCGTTTAAATCCTATCGCGGTATGGGCAGCCTCGGCGCCATGGCGCGCGGCAGTGCCGACCGGTATTTCCAGAAGGATGCCGCCAGCGACAAGCTGGTCCCGGAAGGGATCGAGGGGCAGGTACCTTACAAGGGTCCGGCGGGTGGTGTGATCCACCAACTGGTTGGCGGGTTGCGCGCCGCCATGGGGTACACAGGCTGCGCCACGGTTGATGCGATGCGCACGGATTGCGAATTTGTCAAAATCACCAATGCGGGCCTGCGCGAAAGCCATGTGCATGATGTGCAAATCACGCGGGAAAGCCCGAACTATCGTGTTGGCTAATAAATTCAATGGATTACGCCTCGTTTCTAAGGTGATTTCATGACGCCTGGCGCGCGGGTGCAAACTGCCATCGAACTGCTGGATGCGATCCGGTATGGCACACCGGCGGAACAGGCCATCACCGGTTGGGCAAGACGGTCGCGCTTTGCCGGGTCCAAGGACCGCGCGGCGGTGCGGGATCTGGTATTTCAGGCATTGCGATGTTTGCGGTCCTACGCATGCTTGGGCGGGGCGTCTTCCGGGCGCGGGGTCATGATTGGTTCGCTGCGCGCAAACGGCACGGATCCGTCTGAAGTCTTCAACGGGCAGGGCTATGCGCCGTCGCCGCTCAGCGAAGATGAAAAAACCGCAGGGTCTGATCCCATCGATCCGGGGGATGTGATGGACATGCCCGACTGGATCATTCCGCATTTTATCAACGACTTGGGCGGGAAAGAGGATGCATTAATTGCCGCCAAACTGCTCACACAGCGCGCACCGGTCATCGCCCGCGTCAATCTGCGGAAAATCACAACCAAAGCGGCCGTGGAGGCTTTGGCAACCGAGAACATAGTAGCCGAACCAGTGGCAATTGCCGCCTCGGCGCTGCGTGTCACCGACGGGGCACGCCGTTTGGCGCATTCTGCGGCCTACCGGGGCGGCTTGATCGAACTACAGGACGGCTCCAGCCAGGCCGCGATGGCAGACTTATCGGTAAAACCCGGCTCACGCGTGTTGGATTATTGTGCGGGCGGGGGCGGCAAGGTGCTGGCCCTGGCGGCGATGCATGATGCGCATTGGTATGTCCATGACGCGCTGCCCCACCGAATGGCGGATCTGCCCAACAGGGCAGAGCGGGCGGGCATTACCACGAAAATTTTTGACGCCGAAAATAGACCCAACCTGCTTTTTGATTTGGTGCTGTGTGACGTGCCATGTTCCGGCAGCGGCACGTGGCGCCGGTCTCCGGACGCGAAATGGCGTTTTACCGAAGAAGATTTGCAAAAGTTGATGCAGACGCAGGATGAAATTCTGGACATGGCGGCCGGCTTGGTTGCACCTGAGGGGACATTATCCTATGCGACATGTTCGGTTCTCAATGCCGAGAATGAAGACCGGATTGCCGCTTTTATACAGCGAAAACCGGAATGGTCTGTAGCGTCCATGCGCCGTTGGCCGATCTCCGATCAGGGGGATGGGTTCTTCCTGACACAACTGCAACACAAGTAAGGTAAACACCGCACAACCTTGACGCGTAAAGCCGGATGTCGTTAATTCAGAGTTAAGGCTTTTCAGCCAGAAATGCCGTGATCGAGATCTAATGATGGGCAGCGATTTTGGCATTTACATCCACCTCCACCGGTCCCATTCGTCGCGCGGCAGAACAGTTACGCCCTCGCGCCACACTCATTCTGGCAGCCGCTATCATTTTTGCTCTGGCAGCATGGTTTATGCCGCCCGGCTTCCTGCGCTCCATGGGGGCGGCGGTGGCTGGCACGTTGGGTCTGGTCGCAGCCTGGATCGGCTTGGTTCCAGCACTCGGCGCACCGGCCAAACGTAAATCCGAAGGAGCGCTGTCCGAGTTAATTGCCCTGGACACGGCGCCCACGATCATCACAAGCGAAGATGGCAAGATCGTATGCCACAACCCGGCCGCTGTGCGTGCCTACTCGGCGGATGAGGCAACAACGCTAGCCGGTGCATTGCAAAAGGTTTTGGCAAACCCGGGCGCTATTCTGTTCCGGATGGAATCCCGCGCCGGTGCCACGGGATCAGCACATGAAGATGTGGTCACGCGTCAAGGTCATTTGCGGTTGGGCGTTCACCGCGTGGGATCCCAAAACATGTTGTGGCGGATCGAGCGTTCAGCGGACAGACCACAGCGCAGCGGTGATCCAATCCCACTTCCAATGCTGACAATCGGGCGCAACAACGCGGTCTTGTTCATGAATACGGCCGCGCGTGAATTGGTGGGCGAACGGGCTCGAAATCTTGAAAAGATCTGCCCTAAACTGCCCATGCGATCCGGGCAGCTAAATGACATTCACACCCCCAACGGCCTCGCCCCTTGCATGGTGGTCGAACTGGAAGGAACGGCGGGACGTCGCGAAATGTTCCTGTTGCCAGGCGTCGCCGAAGCAGAGCGGCCAATAGACGGGTGGGCGTTTTTTGACGAAATGCCTGTACCGTTGCTAAAGCTCTCGCGGGAAGGGAAAGTGCAGCTTTCGAACCGTCCGGCGCGCGATCTTTTGGGCGTCGCGGAATGCACGGGCTCCGTTCTGGGCGAATTGATGGAAGGTCTGGGCCGCTCTATCGCGGATTGGCTTGATGATGCCGCTGTTGGTCGCGGTACCGTTCATTCAGAGTTTCTGCGTGTCAAACGTGAAGACAAAGAGGTCTTTGTGCAAGTGACATTGAACCCTGCAATCGAAGATGGCGAGACGGTTTTGATTGCGGTTCTGAACGATGCGACGGAACTCAAGTCTCTGGAGGCGCAATTTGTTCAGAGCCAGAAGATGCAGGCGATTGGCCAATTGGCTGGTGGTGTCGCGCATGACTTCAACAACCTCCTGACGGCGATTTCCGGACATTGCGACCTGCTGTTGCTGCGCCACGATGAGGGGGACTCGGATTACAGCGATCTCATTCAGATCAACCAGAATGCCAACCGTGCCGCAGCGCTCGTCGGGCAATTGTTGGCCTATTCACGCAAGCAAACGTTACGGCCAGAGATTATGGATCTGCGCGATGCGCTTTCTGATCTTACGCATTTGTTGAACCGGCTGGTGGGCGAAAAGGTTACGCTATCGCTGAGCCACGATCCCATGCTGTCTGCCATCCGCGCGGATAAGCGGCAGTTGGAACAGGTGTTGATGAACCTTGTCGTCAATGCCCGCGATGCGATGCCTGATGGCGGCGACATTCGGATCGAAACGGAAAACCTCGTATTGAAGGAGCCGTTGCACAGGGATCGGGCGGTTGTGGCACCCGGGCGGTATGTGTCCGTTAAGGTTGTCGATCAGGGGATGGGCATCGCGGCGGATAAACTGCCCAAAGTGTTCGAACCATTCTTCACAACCAAACGCACGGGTGAAGGCACCGGGCTGGGTCTGTCCACGGCGTATGGTATCATCAAACAAACCGGCGGCTTCATTTTTGTTGATAGTACGCCGGGCGAAGGGACCAGTTTCCAGCTGATGTTGCCCGCACATGATGTGGTCGAAGTGGCACCAGTTGTTCAAGTCAGCGAGGACGCCAGTGACGCGCCTGCGGAGGGTGTTGTGTTGTTGGTGGAAGACGAAGCCCCTGTGCGGGCATTTGCAAGCCGTGCCCTCCAGTTACGCGGGTTCACGGTGCTTGAGGCGGAATCCGCTGAAGATGCTTTGGAACTGCTGGAGGATGACGGCCTCGACATTGATGTCTTTGTGACCGATGTCGTCATGCCCGGCATTGACGGTCCAAGCTGGGTTCAACAAGCGTTGAAAAAACGGCCGGAAGTGAGCGTTGTCTTTGTATCCGGGTATGCCGAAGAAACGTTTGGAGACACCCAGTCTCGCATCCCAAATTCTGTTTTCCTGCCAAAACCGTTTTCACTGACGGAACTGACGGAAACAGTCCAGCGGCAACTTAACTAAGCAATGGCTCGGCTGATCGGGCCGTTTTTGAACTCTCATTTGCATTAGAATTACCAAAAAATCGCCCGTCAGAGATAATCAGGGAATATGAGAATCAAGGCGCATGGCGAGGTGTTTCCTCGCTTTGGTCCAATTGTGCTTCCGTATCTCACTGGTCGATTAACTCTTTGGCGGTTTGGTCTCACGGCCGAACCCGCGTGTTAACTAAAAACTCTGCGGATTTTTGTGTTTGAAAACAAGTAGTTTGCAAGGTTGTGGCGCCATCGACGTCAATTCCAAATGCGTGTAAACGACTCTTTAACCGTTCCCAACAAGACTAAAACTCTGAACAATTTTCTTGAAATGTTCTCTTTTTGTCTCCATACAAATGAGAACAAGAAGAGAACAAGGCAACGATTGCCGCCCGCAACAGGGTGTGGAATAAGGAAGCAAAGCAATGGCAACGGCAGAACTTTTGGCGATGGACAACAAGAAATCAGCAGACAAGCAAAAAGCGCTGGATAGTGCTTTGGCACAGATCGAACGGCAGTTCGGCAAGGGCTCGATCATGAAGCTGGGTGCTGACAATCCTGCGCAAGATATTGAATCTACGTCAACAGGGTCTCTGGGCCTTGATATTGCACTGGGCATCGGTGGTGTTCCAAAGGGCCGCATTGTCGAAATCTACGGACCGGAAAGCTCGGGCAAGACGACGCTGACACTACATTGCATTGCTGAGGAACAGAAAAAAGGCGGCGTTTGTGCCTTTGTTGATGCCGAACATGCGCTGGATCCGATTTACGCCAAAAAGCTCGGTGTCGACCTCGACGAATTGCTGATCTCGCAGCCCGATACCGGTGAACAGTCGTTGGAAATTGTCGACACGTTGGTGCGCTCCGGCGCGGTCAGTATGATTGTGGTGGATTCCGTAGCGGCGTTGACCCCAAAATCCGAGCTCGAAGGCGAAATGGGTGATAGCAGCGTTGGCGTGCATGCCCGTTTGATGAGCCAGGCGATGCGTAAATTGACCGGCTCAATCAACCGCACCAAATGTACGGTGATTTTCATCAACCAGATCCGTATGAAGATCGGCGTCATGTTTGGTAGCCCTGAAACAACCACGGGCGGCAATGCGCTAAAATTCTATAGCTCGGTGCGTTTGGATATCCGTCGCATCGGCGCGCTGAAGGATCGTGATGAAGTGGTCGGCAACGCGACCCGCGTCAAAGTGGTCAAGAACAAGGTTGCGCCGCCCTTCAAACAGGTCGAATTCGACATCATGTATGGCGAAGGGATCAGCAAAATGGGCGAACTTCTTGATCTTGGATCTAAAGCAGGCGTTGTTGAAAAATCCGGCAGTTGGTTCAGCTACGGCGATGAACGGATTGGGCAGGGCCGCGAA
The DNA here is from genome assembly GCF_055693585.1 of Roseovarius sp. JB2-10. Classification (NCBI taxonomy): domain Bacteria; kingdom Pseudomonadati; phylum Pseudomonadota; class Alphaproteobacteria; order Rhodobacterales; family Roseobacteraceae; genus Roseovarius; species Roseovarius sp. JB2-10. The sequence continues at coordinate 2,898,438 of NZ_CM146337.1, forward strand.
AATGCCAAGACCTTCCTGAAGGAAAACCAACATATCGCATTGGAAATAGAGGATAAAATTCGTGCCGCACACGGGCTGGACTTCGATATGCCTGAAGCGGAAGCGCAGGCCGTCAAGGACGCACCGGACGACGATATTCTGGAAGCCTGAAATACGCGAAATTCTTGATGGAAAGGCCCGGGTGATCGCCCGGGCTTTTTCTTGCGGTGGACATGCGAGGCGGGCAGGGATAAATCAGCGGGACGCCAGGCCTTACACCCCCGAAAGAGTTGCCCATGCCGACGCTAAATGAAATCCGCTCGACCTTCCTGAACTTCTTTGATCGCAATGATCACGAGGTGGTGGACAGCTCGCCCTTGGTGCCGCGTAACGACCCGACGTTGATGTTCACCAATTCGGGCATGGTGCAATTCAAAAACCTGTTCACCGGCGTCGAAAATCGCGACTACAAGCGGGCATCGACCAGTCAGAAATGTGTGCGTGCAGGGGGCAAACATAACGACCTGGACAACGTGGGTTATACGGCGCGGCACCACACGTTTTTTGAGATGCTCGGGAATTTCAGTTTTGGGGATTACTTCAAAAATGAAGCGATCCCCTTTGCCTGGGACCTGCTGACTAAAGATTTCGAACTCGACAAATCGAAACTGCTGGTCACCGTGTACCACACCGATGACGAAGCCGCTGACATCTGGAAAAAATATGCGGGTCTTTCGGATGATCGAATTATCCGCATCGCGACCGATGACAATTTCTGGTCCATGGGCCCGACGGGGCCATGCGGGCCGTGCACCGAGATTTTCTATGATCATGGGCCCGAAATCTGGGGGGGCCACCAGGCAGTCCGGAAGAAGACGGCGACCGGTTCATCGAAATATGGAACCTCGTTTTCATGCAAAACGAACGGTTTGAAGACGGCTCACAAGTCGATCTGGAAATGCAGTCGATCGACACCGGCATGGGACTAGAGCGAATTGGCGCTTTGCTGCAGGGCAAGCACGATAATTACGACACGGATCTGATGCGCAGCCTGATCGAGGCCAGTGCCAATGTCACAAGTCAGGACCCAGATGGGCCGGGCAACGTGCATCATCGCGTAATCGCGGATCACCTGCGGTCGACCTCTTTCCTGATTGCCGACGGTGTGATGCCCTCGAATGAGGGCCGGGGTTACGTGTTGCGACGCATCATGCGACGGGCCATGCGGCATGCGCATTTGTTAGGTGCAAAAGACCCGGTCATGCACCAGCTTGTTCCGGCTCTGGTGGCTCAGATGGGGCAGGCGTTTCCGGAATTGGGACGTGCGCAATCGTTGATTGAAGAAACGCTCAAGCTTGAAGAAACCCGGTTCAAAACAACATTGGACCGCGGGTTGCGGCTATTGGAAGATGAATTGGGCGGCCTGCCGGAATCGGCGGCGTTGCCGGGTCAAACGGCGTTCAAGCTCTACGACACCTATGGGTTCCCGCTCGATTTGACGCAGGATGCTTTGCGCGAAAAGGGCCGGGAAGTTGACGTTGCCGGTTTTGACACGGCCATGGCGGAGCAAAAGGCCAAGGCCCGCGCCGCATGGTCCGGCACTGGCGAAGCTGCCGACGACAGCGTCTGGTTTGACGTGGCCGAAGAACACGGCACCACGGATTTTCTGGGATATGACACCGAAGTTGCGGAAGGTCAGATCGTTGGCCTGGTCCACGACGGCGCAATCACCGAAACGGCAGACACGGGTGACAGCGTGCAAATTGCACTGAACCAGACGCCGTTTTACGCAGAATCCGGGGGCCAGGTTGGCGATACCGGCGTGCTGAAAACGGAAACGGGTGCGGCGCGGATCACGGACACTAAGAAATCTGCCGGCGTTTTCATTCACCTGGCGGAGATTACCGAGGGCAAGCTGCAAAACGGACAAGCGGCGCAGTTGATTGTGGATCACGCCCGACGGACCGCCATTCGCTCGAACCATTCAGCCACACATCTTCTGCATGAGGCGTTGCGTAAGGCATTGGGGGATCACGTGGCGCAACGTGGCTCACTCAATGCCGAAGATCGCTTGCGGTTTGACTTCAGTCATACAAAGGCGCTGTCGGAAGATGAGTTGGCGCAGGTGGAGACGGAAGTGAACGCCTATATCCGCCAAAACGCCCCGGTTGAAACCCGGATTATGACCCCGGACGATGCGCGCGATCTGGGCGCGCAGGCGCTGTTCGGCGAAAAATACGGGGATGAAGTCCGCGTGGTGTCTATGGGGGTCGAAGCCGGGTCCGGTAAAGGCATGGATGGCGAGACATATTCACTCGAACTTTGCGGCGGCACGCATGTGCGCCAGACGGGGGATATCGGCTTGTTCGTGACGCTTGGCGATTCTGCCTCCAGCGCGGGCGTGCGCCGTATAGAAGCCCTGACCGGTGCCGAGGCTTTCAAACACCTGAGTGACCAAGACAGTCGCGTGTCGGAACTGGCCGGTGAATTGAAAGCGCAGCCACAGGATGTTGTTACCCGGGTCAAGGCGTTGATGGATGAGCGCAAAGCTTTGACCAATGAAGTCGCACAGCTGCGTCGCGAATTGGCGATGGCAGGCGGCGCGGGACAGGGCGACGGCCCCGACGCGCAAGACATCAACGGCGTCAAGTTCATGGCGCAAGTGCTCAGCGGTGTGTCGGGCAAGGACCTGCCCGCGCTGATTGACGAACACAAGACCCGCCTGGGCTCGGGTGCGGTGCTGTTGATTGCCGATACCGGTGATAAGGTCGCCGTGGCGGCAGGTGTCACGGATGATTTGACCGCGGCTATTTCTGCCGTTGATCTGGTGCGCGCGGCGGTGCCAGAGTTGGGGGGCAAGGGTGGTGGTGGTCGTCCGGACATGGCGCAAGGTGGGGGCAAGGATGCCGCCAACGCTGACGCCGCCATCAAGGCCGCAAGCGCAGTTTTGGAGGGATAAAATGCCAGCACTTTGGATTGCACGCGTTGATGTAACGAATGCGGATGAATACGGAAAATACATCGAGGTCGCGTCGGTCGTGATCCCCGATCACGGTGGTGTATTCATCGCCCGCGGTGGCCGCGTGGAGCAGATCGAAGGACAAGGGCGGGCGCGCAATGTTGTCGCGAAATTCCCGTCGGTTGATGCCGCCTTGGCCGCGTATAACGATCCGCGCTATCAGGAAGCAGTGGTCATTGCCAAAGGCGCATCTGAACGCGAAATCGTTGTGGTTGAGACGACCGAATAGCCAGCGTCAGAGCGTTTTTGACATCCGTTTGCGTTCATGCGGATCCAGGTAGCGCTTGCGCAGACGGATCGCATTTGGCGTCACTTCGACCAGTTCATCGTCGTCGATATAGGCAATCGCTTCTTCAAGGCTCATGGTGATCGGCGTGGTCAGGCGGACGGCTTCATCGGTGCCGCTGGCGCGCACGTTGGTCAGTTTCTTGCCCTTGAGCGGGTTCACTTCGAGGTCATTTTCGCGGCTGTGTTCGCCAATTATCATGCCGGTGTAAACCTTGGCCTGTGCGCCAATGAACATACGGCCCCGGTCCTCCAGGTTCCACAGCGCGTAGGCAACGGAATCCCCGTTTTCCATTGAAATCAACACACCGGCCCGACGCCCCGGAATGGACCCTTTATGCGGCGCCCAGCCGTGAAAAACGCGGTTCAAAACGCCGGTGCCACGGGTATCGGTCAGAAATTCGCCGTGATATCCGATCAATCCACGAGAGGGCACATGGGCGATGATCCGGGTTTTCCCGGCACCCGCTGGTCTCATCTCAGCTAGTTCGCCTTTGCGCGGCCCGGTGATCTTTTCGATGACAGCACCAGAATAATCGTCGTCGACGTCGATGGTCACTTCTTCGATCGGCTCCAGTTTTTTACCGTCCTCATCATCGCGCAGCAGAACTTGTGGGCGCGAAATGCTTAGCTCAAACCCTTCGCGGCGCATGTTTTCGATCAACACGCCCATCTGCAATTCACCACGTCCCGCCACCTCGAACGCTTCGCCGCCAGGCGTATCGCTGATGCGAATGGCCACGTTGCTTTCGGCCTCCTTCATCAGACGTTCACGAATAACGCGCGATTGGACCTTTTTTCCGTCACGGCCTGCCAGCGGGCTGTCATTGATGCCAAAAGTGACGGTGATTGTAGGTGGATCAATCGGTTGCGCCTCCAGCGGTTCATCCACTGCGAGGGCGCAGATCGTGTCGGCCACGGTTGCTTTTGACATGCCCGCCAAACTTACGATGTCACCGGCGACAGCTTCGTCGATATCCTGGGTCGCAAGGCCGCGGAAGGCCTGAATTTTCGTCACGCGAAACTGTTCGATCTTTTGGCCGACGCGGGACAGAGCCTGCACGGTGGCGCCGACTTTGAGCTTACCCGATTCAACGCGACCGGTGAGGATACGTCCAACAAAAGGATCGCTGCCAAGCGTGGTGGCCAGCATCCGGAAGTCTTCATCCTGGCGCGCAATCTGACGCGGGGCAGGGACGTGATTGACGATCAGGTCAAACATCGCATCCAGGTTCTTGCGCGGCCCGTCCAGTTCATGATCGGCCCAGCCTGACCGGCCCGAGGCATACATGTGTGGGAAATCCAATTGATCCTCTGAGGCGTCGAGATTGGCAAAGAGATCGAAACACTCGTCCAGCGCACGGTCCGGCTCGGCATCGGGTTTGTCGACCTTGTTGAGCACAACGATCGGACGCAGCCCAAGGGCCAGCGCCTTGGAGGTGACGAACTTGGTTTGCGGCATCGGCCCTTCGGCCGCATCAACCAGCAGGACCACCCCGTCAACCATGCTCAGGATCCGCTCAACCTCACCACCGAAATCGGCGTGGCCGGGCGTATCGACGATATTGATCCGCGTGCCTTTCCACTCAACACTGGTGGGTTTGGCAAAGATCGTGATGCCACGCTCGCGCTCCAGATCATTGCTGTCCATGGCGCGCTCATCAACGGATTGGTTTTCGCGAAATGCGCCGGATTGTTTCAGCAATTCGTCCACCAAGGTGGTTTTGCCGTGGTCAACGTGGGCAATGATTGCGATGTTGCGCATATCCATGGGGTGCGTGTCCTTGGTTGTTTGCCCGCGCCCTATACGCCGCCGCCCCGAAAGGCCAGAGGCAAAGCGACGCGGTGGTCGTGTTTCACGCGGCGACGTTGCGGTTGCGCCGTGCCCGTCGGATTTGGGGCAATATAAGCGCGGATGGCCCCAAGGAACGCACTTGGGCGCCGCTCCCGATTTTGAACCGGGCAAGACCGGCCGCGTTTTCCGTATCCACGATGCCCAGATCAAACCGTTCATAGCGCTTGCGCGCAAGCCAGTTCGCGGCCTCCCAAAGCGCAAGGTTATGCGCGGACATCTCGCGTCCATCCGGCCCGGTCCAGCCAATATGGTAGGTGGCCACGGGCCGGTGCAGCAAAAGCAACAGGAAGGCGACGGGAACACTGCCATACATGACGCAAAAGAGACGGGTTTGTTTGGGATTGGCGCGGGCCCAGGCCATCACGAATTCCGGCGGTAAGGCCCGGTACCGTCGGGATTTCCTTTGGCGCGCTTCGAGATCCAGCAAGCCGACATCGCGGGCCGTATCAAACGCACGGTGGATGATCCGAAGGCCCGCGCGTTGGGCGTGCCGCAACCGGTTGCGCCATTTGCCATGCTGTGCGGCAAGACGGGCCGCCTCATCCTGTGTCAGGTCAATTTCACCGACATGTTGCGGCGTCATCAGCGGTCGGTGTTTCAGGGGCCCAAGATCAGCAGGTGTGTCCGGAGAGATCAGCCACATACCTTTTTCAGGCATCACGTGGGACCATTGATGCATCACGTCGTGGCGGAGGTTTTCCGAAATATCCGGAAGCCAGACAGGCCCGCGCGGCACCCATAACACGCGTACGGGACCAACCTTACGGCGCAGCAATTGCACACGCGCAATCGGCGTTTCTCCATCGCAGACCACGTATTGCGCAACATCCGCCCCCATCTCGGCCACTGCGCGGGCATAGCCGGGGGATTGCTGGACGGCGCATATGGCGGGCGGAAAGGTGACTGTGCTGGCATCGACAAATTTCATGGTTCGATTAACCGTATGAAAACCTAATTCGTGGTTAATCAGACCCATGGCACATAAAAAGCACTACGTTCTTGGGGTCTATGCGCCCGCGTCCCGGCCAACACTGGGTGCGGCGCTGCTGGTGGCGCTTGCCCTCAGCGTGCCGATCTCGGTCACTTTGACCGTCATCGATATGTTGATGTGAAATCAAAAAAGGCCGCCTGACACCGGGCGGCCTTTTCCTCGCTAAATCTGTTTTGATTAAAACGGGATTTCGTCGTCGATATCCCGGGCAGGGGCAGGGCTTCCCATAGGATCACCCTGCGACGGTCCGCTGTCATAATCACCCTGACCACCGCCGCCGTAACCGCCGCCACCTCCACCGCCTTCACCGCGGCCGTCCAGCATCACCAGCGTGCCATCGAAACCTTGCAGCACAACTTCGGTTGAATACCGGTCCTGACCGGACTGGTCCTGCCATTTGCGGGTTTGCAGCTTGCCTTCCAGATAAACCTTGGAGCCCTTGCGCAGATATTGCTCGGCCACGCGTACCAGGCCTTCGGTGAAGATCGCGACGGTGTGCCATTCGGTGCGCTCGCGCCGTTCACCGGTGTTGCGGTCTTTCCACGTCTCGGACGTCGCAATGCGCAGATTGCAGACCTTGCCGCCATTTTGGAATGTTCGCACCTCGGGGTCGCGGCCCAGATTGCCAATGAGAGTTACCTTGTTCACCGATCCGGCCATCGCGACCTCCTTGTCGTGTCCATCAAATTATTCTGTTTGGTTACACCATCGCAGACGGGTAAAGGGAAGGTAAAGTTTTAGAAAAATTAGCATCGAATTGCGCAATCACGCTTATCGTGTTTTGGAATCTGGATATTTTCCTGTTACCGCGTATATTGTGCCGAGTTGGTTTTGGGGGCAGTGACACGTATGCGTAATTTCGTATCCGGGGTTGTGGTGGCAACTTTGTTGATTCCGTTTGCGGCAAGCGCCGAAACGCTATCGACCAAATCACGGGCTAAATTATTCAAATCGCAAACCGGCGTTTTGGATAAACGTGCCCGCCAGCAATACAATAATTCCGTCCGGCTACAGCCGCAAAAGGTGATCACCCCGACCAAGTGGGGTGATACGTCGACCAAGTCGTATAACGGCCAGTATCGTGGTCGTTATCTGCAAATGGCCAAGGACGCCGCGCGCCGTCACGGTGTGCCGAGCGATCTGTTCTTACGGTTGGTGCAGCAGGAATCCGGTTGGAAACCCACGGCGCGGTCGCACAAGGGTGCCATTGGTTTGGCCCAGTTGATGCCCGGCACAGCGCGGTATCTGCGGGTCAATCCGCATGATCCATATGAAAACCTCGAAGGGGGTGCGCGGTATCTGGCGGAACAATACCGGACCTTTGGTTCCTGGCGGCTGGCGTTGGCGGCGTATAATGCGGGGCCGGCAGCGGTCAAAAAACACGGTGGAGTGCCGCCTTATAAAGAGACCAAGAACTACGTGCGCATCATTTGGGGCAGTTGAGCTTTATGTATGCGGCTCGGGCGTAAGGCTGTCCTTCTTGCGCAGGGCGGACGGGGTTGAGCCCGTGTGATGCTGGATGAAGCGCGAGAAATACGTCGCGCTGTTGAACCCCAGATCGGCCGCAATGACGTTTATCGCGGTATCCCCATCTTCCAGAGCGGTCCGGGCGGCATGCAGCACGCGCTCGGTAATCATATCGGCAGCCGTCAGTCCGCAGGATTGACGGCAGGCACGCGTCAGATGTGTGGGCGTGACGCCCAGTGCACGGGCATATTCGGCCAAAGGTTTGCCCAAGCGATAGTCACGCTCCACCAAAGCCGAGAATGCGCGAAGCAGCGGGGCAGAGGCACCGGTTTCGGCGATCGAGGTGTCTTGCTCGATCATCGTGCGGCGCAGCCACACCGTCAGCAGATGGCCCTGTGCCACCACGACCTCATCCGCAAAATCGCGCCCCGCATTTTGTTCGCGCAACATCGAGATCCATCAAGCCGGTTAAATCGGCCTGCGAATGCGCGTCACGAATCCGCAGATGTTGCGGCTCATCCGGCATTAGAATAGGGCCACCAGCCTCGATCAATGCAATATGGCCAAATACATGAGGGCCATAATCAAAGGAAAACAATGTTTTGGCGGGCAAAGCTAAGGCATTGTGCGTGCCCAATCCGCGGCGGGATCCGGTAATTGTACACCGGCCCTGACCGCGGGTGATCCAAATCAGGACATGAGTGTCGAAACTATGCTGCAACTCCCAACGCCATGGGGCGCCATCTGCCCACTGGGCCAGCGTCAGAATGCGGATTGGAACGGTCATGGCGATCAAAAGCCCTGATTTCAGAAGGCTTCTTTTACCAGATGCGTTGGTTTTCGCCAATTATATCAGGCGGCTAAATCACAGACTTAATGGATCAATCGGCAACCATTCGCCCATCCGTGCGCGAAACCAAGTGCGTTGTCGCTTAGCAAACTGACGCGTTGCGATTGTGGCGGCTTCTTTTGCCTCTTCGAGCGATATTTCGCCGAGAAGATGTGAGATCAGCTCAGGGGCGCCGATGGCCTTGGAAGAGGGACGGTTTGGGTCCCAGCCTGTCAGGTTCGCACGCGCTTCGTCCAGCGCTCCTTCGGCCAACATCAGATCAAAGCGTTGTGCAATCCGGGTATTCAGCCAGTCCTTGTCGGCATCCAACAGCAGGGCCGTTGCATCAGACAGGGGCAAGAGCGGGGCAGGTGTTGCATCTTGCCACGCGGCCAGGCCCTGACCGGTGCTGGTCAGAACCTCCCACGCGCGCTGCACCCGCATTGGGTTTTGAACATCAATGCGGGATCGTGTGAGGGCATCCAGATCATTCAGCATCGCGCCCAGATTGCCCGCCTTGCGCAGGACGTCTGCACGGGCCCGGACCGTATCGGGCGTGGGTGGAATCTCCGCCAACCCCTCTGTCAGCGCCGAAAAATAGAGGCCTGTGCCGCCCACGATAATAGGCCGCAATGACCCCGCCAGAAGATCCGCAACCTCGCGCAGCCAATGGCCCGCGGAATAGGGCGCGTCGGGTGCAACATGGCCGTAAAGCGCGTGCGGCACCGCAGCCTCATCCGCAAGCGACGGACGGGCGGATAACACCCGCCAGTTGCTGAAAACCTGCAGGGCGTCCGCATTGATCACGACGCCGCCATGGGTTTGAGCGATATCAAGTGCGAGGGCCGATTTGCCCGATGCCGTGGGGCCGGCAATCAAAACCGGACGGTCCGGCGGGAGATCAATCGTTAGCTTCATCGCGCCCGTCAGATACGGCAGTTTGCCCCCTCATGCGAGGCAGTTTTGTGCAAAATAGGTAAAAGAGCTTACTCAGTGATTGAACCCATCTCATTTTTCGGACATTTTGCGCGCGATTGACCGATGCGGAGAGAGTGCCAATGTCAGAGCCCCACAGCCCCGAAACGAAATTCGACCGCGTCATGTTGAAAATCTCAGGTGAAGCGTTGATGGGGGATCAGGGATTTGGCTTGAATCCTCCTACCGTGGAACGGATCGCCAGCGAAGTGAAAATCGTCCATGACATGGGGGTCGAGATTTGCATGGTCATCGGCGGCGGCAACATCTTTCGCGGCTTGCAGGGCAGCGCGCAGGGGATGGAACGGACAACCGCTGATTACATGGGTATGCTCGCAACGGTAATGAACGCGCTGGCGATGCAAAGTGCGCTTGAGAAACTTGGCGTGTTCTGCCGGGTGATTTCTGCCATTCGTATGGATGAGGTGGCCGAGCCCTACATCCGCCGCCGGGCCGTGCGCCATCTGGAGAAAAAACGGGTCTGCATATTCGCGGCAGGCACAGGCAACCCGTATTTCACAACCGATACGGCCGCCACGCTGCGGGCCAATGAAATGGCCTGCCAGGCGATCTTCAAGGGCACCAAGGTGGACGGCATCTACGACAAGGATCCGGTCACCAATAGCGACGCCAAACGGTATGACCGCGTGAGCTATGACGAGGTGTTGGCCAAGAACCTCAAGGTGATGGATGCCAGCGCAATCGCTCTGGCGCGCGACAACAGCCTGCCGATCATTGTGTTCTCTTTGGATGAGCCGGGCGGGTTCAAAGGTATACTGGCCGGGGATGGTACCTATACAACCGTGCACGGTTGACGCTAAAGATGAGGCGAGCTGTGGACAGGCCAAACCAAAGGAAGACCGGTAATGGCGGATGATTTTGAGATTGATACGGACGATCTGCAACGGCGAATGGACGGTGCAATCGCCTCATTGAGGACGGAATTTTCGTCACTGCGGACGGGCCGCGCCTCGGCCAGCATGCTGGAGCCGGTCATGGTGGATGCCTATGGCCAGAACACGCCGATTAATCAGGTGGGCACGGTGAACGTTCCCGAACCCCGCATGGTCACGGTGAACGTCTGGGATAAGGGTCTTGTCGGCAAGGTCGAAAAAGCGATCCGCGAAAGTGGGTTGGGCATCAACCCGCAGCTCAACGGCACGATCATCATGCTGCCGATCCCCGAACTGAACGAAGAGCGCCGCAGGGAACTGACCAAAGTCGCCTCGCAATACGCCGAAAATGCGCGCGTGGCCGTGCGCAACGTGCGCCGGGATGGCATGGATCAGATCAAGAAGGCCAAGGCCGATGGCATGTCGGAAGATGACCAAAAATTCTGGGAAACCGAGGTGCAGGACCTGACCGATAAATACATCACCAATGTCGATGAAGCGCTTGAGGTCAAACAAGCAGAAATCATGCAGGTCTGATGGCCGTGAAACCCGAAGTTCCATCCATTGATGCGCCGGTAGAGGCCCCGACAGACGGCCCGCGCCATGTGGCGATCATCATGGATGGCAATGGCCGGTGGGCGCAGGCGCGCGGACGGCCACGGTTGTTTGGGCACCATGCCGGTGCGCGCCGGGTGCGCGACATCGTAGGGGCCTGTCCGGAACTGGGCGTGAAGTACCTAACCATTTTTGCGTTTTCGACGGAAAACTGGAAGCGAACGCAGACCGAAGTGGCCGGGCTGATGAACCTCTTTCGCCGTTACATCATGAAAGAGATGCAGGAATTCGTAAAAGCCAATGTGCGTGTCCGGTTTATCGGTGATCGCCCCCGTCTTGACGAAAAACTGCGCGGGCTGATGGATGAAGCCGAACGCATGACCAATCAATGTACTGGCACAAATCTGACCATTGCGCTGAACTATGGCGGCCGCGATGAGGTGTCGCGCGCCACCAAGCGTCTGGCGCAGGATGTGGCACTGGGGCGGCTGGATCCCAATGACGTGGATCAGGAAACACTGCCTAAATATCTTGATACCTGCGTTCTGCCCGATCCGGATCTGGTGATCCGCACAAGCGGTGAGGCACGGATCTCGAATTTCCTGCTGTGGCAGTCGGCCTATGCGGAATACGAGTTTATCGATACGCTCTGGCCGGATTTCACCAAGGACATTTTCCGTGACCTCCTGCAGGGATACGGGCTGAGGGATCGCCGTTTCGGGGCTGTCTCCGTATGAGCGACAGCGCGAAATGGGGTGATCTGGCCCCGCGTGTTGCTTCCGGAATAGCCATGGCGGTTGTGGGCGCTGCCGACATCTGGATTGGCGGCGTGATCTTTGAGGTAACCGTGATCGGCCTCAGTGCCATCATGCTCTGGGAAGCGGCGCGGATGTTTGGCGCCGAGCAAACCGCCGCCATTCGCATCAGCCTATTGGGCGCGGCCGCCTTCACGCTGGCCAGCGTGTCACCGATCATGTTGGTCGTCCCGTTTCTGCTGGCCGCCGCCTTGGTCGGGGCCGGGCAGGTGTCGCGGGAACGCGCGCTTTTCACGCCATTTGCTGCCTGGATTCTCGTTGCGGGTTTCTCTGTCTGGACCCTGCGTCAGGAGGCCGGCGTCATGTGGATTTCCTGGCTGGTGCTGATTGTCATCATGTCGGACATTGCCGGGTACTTTGCAGGACGAATGTTGGGCGGGCCCAAATTCTGGCCCGCGATCAGTCCCAAGAAAACATGGTCAGGAACCGTTGCCGGCTGGATCGGCGCCGGGATTGTGGGTGCCTGTTTCATGGGGCCGATGAATGCAGGGCCGATGCTGATTGTGTTGTCGATGTGTGTCGCATTGGCCGGACAAATGGGCGACATCCTCGAAAGCTTTGTCAAACGGCGGGTCGGCGTCAAGGACAGCTCTAACCTGATCCCCGGTCACGGCGGTGTGCTGGATCGGTTGGACGCGCTGTTGGGCGCGGCCATGCTGGTGATGATCCTGTGGTTCATGAAGCTTTTGCCGGGGCTGTGATGAAGGCGCTGGCATGAAAAAGATATCGGTTCTCGGCGCGACCGGTTCGGTCGGGCAAAATACCATTGATCTGATCCGACGCGCGCCAGACGACTATGATGTCGTGGCGTTGACATGCGGCGGGAACATTGCGCAGCTCGCGGCGGATGCCAAAGAACTCAAGGCCGATATTGCTGTAACCGCGCGTGACGATCTTCTGGATGATTTGCGCGCCGCCCTTGCAGGATCTGACGTGAAGGCCGCTGCGGGCACAGATGCGATCGTTGACGCTGCGGCGAGACCAGCGGACTGGGTCATGTCGGCCATCGTGGGTGCCGCAGGGCTGCGCCCGGGCCTGGCCGTATTGGAACAGGGCGCAACACTGGCGCTGGCCAACAAGGAATCGCTGGTGGCGGCCGCCCCCTTGCTTCTGCGCACGGCACGAGAAAACAACGCCCGCATTCTGCCGGTAGACAGCGAACATTCGGCGATCTTTCAGGCGCTTGTGGGCGAGGACCGCGCCGCCGTCACCCGCGTGATCATCACCGCCAGCGGCGGTGCTTTTCGAGACTGGCCGCTGGAGAAACTGGCAACTGCGACGATCGAACAGGCCTCAACACATCCAAATTGGGATATGGGACAGCGGATCACCATCGACAGTGCATCCATGTTCAACAAGGCGCTTGAGATGATTGAGGCGCGTGAGCTCTTTGGCCTGACCTCGGAGCAGGTCGAGGTGCTGATCCATCCGGAATCCACGGTGCATGCCCTTGTGGGGTTTTGCGACGGGGCGCTGATGGCCCATGTTGGCCCGCCGGATATGCGCCACGCCATCGGCTATGCCCTGAACTGGCCCGAGCGGTGCGCCTTGCCGGTCGAACGGTTGGATCTGGCAGCGATTGGCACGCTGACCTTTACCGAACCGGATACCGATCGCTATCCCGCCCTACGTCTTGCCCGCGAGGTCATGCAGACCCGCGGATTGAGCGGCGCGACCTTCAACGCGGCCAAAGAGCGCGCTTTGGACCATTTCATTGCGGGAAAAATCGGATTTTGCGATATGAATGTGATCGTAGAAGAGGTTTTAACCCGGCAATCGTCCGGTCAAAGCCACAATGATGCCGAGATCACCCTTGATAGAGTGCTCGAAGCGGACCATTTGGCACGTATGTGCGCCGATGATGTGATGCGCAAACAGGCAAGTAGGAAGTAAATTTGGATATCGCAACACTGATCCCGCAGTTCGGCAGCCTGTTCACGACCATTCTGGCCTTTGTGGTGGCCCTGTCCATCATCGTGGCGATCCATGAATATGGCCATTACATCGTGGGCCGGTGGTCTGGCATCAAAGCGGAAGTGTTTTCACTGGGTTTTGGTCCGGTGCTCTATTCGCGCGTCGACAAACACGGCACAAAATGGCAGTTCGCCTTGTTGCCCTTTGGCGGCTACGTGAAGTTTCTCGGTGACGCCAATGCGGCCAGCGCCAACACCAATTCCGATGCGGTACAGGAAATGACCCCGGAAATGCGGCGCCAGACCATGCAGGGCGCGCCACTCTGGGCGCGTTCGGCGACCGTAGCGGCGGGACCGATTTTCAACTTTATCCTGTCGATTGTCGTTTTCTCAGGGCTGATGATGTTTCAGGGCAAGGTGGCCGAGCCGCTGGTTGTGGGTGAGGTTTCCCCCATGCCATCGACGGAAATTGGCCTGCTGCCAGGCGATCAGCTTCTGGCAATCGAAGGTGCGGACCTGCCGGAATTTGATGAAACGGGCGCTTTTGATGATTTCATCGAAGCCCTGCCGATAGCGCCGACGCTGTCCTACACGGTGCAGCGGGACGGTCAGGTGATTGATGTGGCGGGGCCCTATCCGATGCCGCCGCGCGCGGTGAACATCTCGCCGCAATCGGCGGCCTATGACATTGACATGAAACAGGGTGACGTCATCACCTCGGTCGACGGGCAGCCGATCTCTGCCTTTTCCGAGCTGAAAGATATTGTCGAAACCTCTGACGGACGGGCCTTGCAGCTCAAGGTCTGGCGGTCGGGTGATCTGATGGATTTCGCGCTGGCGCCGCGCCGGGTTGATGAGCCCCAGCCCGAAGGTGGATTCGCCACAAGCTGGCGCATCGGCATCGCGGGTGGTCTGGCCTTTGAACCGGCCACCGAACCTCTTGGTTTTGGCGCGGCTGTGGCAGGTGGATTTGAACGGACAGGGCAGGTGATCGAAACATCGCTCTCGGGCATGTACCACCTGATCGCAGGCAAGATCAGCAGCTGCAACATGACGGGTCCAATTGGCATTGCGCAGGTCTCGGGCGCGATGGTGCGTCAGGGGGCCGACAGCTTCATTTTGTTCATTGCTTTCCTGTCGACGGCTGTGGGCCTGCTCAACCTCTTTCCGATCCCGGTTCTGGATGGCGGGCATCTGGTGTTCTACGCCTATGAGGCCGTGGCGCGCAAACCCCCAAGTGATCGGGCGCTGCGGGTGCTGATGACCATTGGCCTGACCCTGATTCTGAGCCTCATGGTTTTTGCCATCGGAACCGATATATTGTGCCCGTAGGGACCTGCACGTCACAATATTGCCATAATTTACCCCCAATTGCTGCCGCAATCTCTGCCTAGGTTGAGAATAAGGTAAAAGGAGTGGCGGCGTCACATCATGCAACTTATTCAACGTGGATATCGCGGGCTTAGCCTGCTGTTCAATCTGAACTGGGACCGGATCGTGTATCTGGCAACGATTCTGGTTGCGTTGATGCTGGGTGGCTTTGTCGGCTCTCTCTAGGACCTAAATTCTCATTTTTTCGGCCTCAACGCGCTTTGTTTCCACAAGGCTCTATTGGCGTTTTGACAAGACTTGGTAATCACGTTACTGACTTTTTGTAACGGGGTGGCTACTGGGTTTGACCAATGAATGCTGTAAAGAAACGACTGGGTGTTTTTCAAACAGGGTTGGGGGCACTTTCAGAACGTTTCAGATGGGCCGTCATTGCCATGGGCGCGTTGTTCCTGGTGGTGCTGACCGATCCCGCCGCGGCCCAGAATTTCCGGTTTGGATCCATCACCGTTGAAGGCAACCAACGGGTCGAAGCGGCCACCATCCTGACATATGCGGATATCGCACCCGGCGAGACGGTATCAGCCGCAAAGGTCAATGATGCCTATCAGGCGATCCTTGCCAGCGGTTTGTTCGAATCCGTCGAGATCGAGCCGCGTGGCAACACGTTGCTTATCACCGTTGTTGAATTCCCGACGATCAATAGGATTGCGTTTGAGGGCAATAAGAAGCTGAAAGACGAAGAACTGGAAAGCTTCATCGAAAGCCGATCCCGTCAGGTTTTCAGCCCGACAAAAGCCGAGCGGGACGCCGCAACCATTTCCGAGGCTTATGAACAAAACGGCCGCATCGCCGCCCGCGTGTCACCCCGGGTGATCCGCCGCAGCGATAACCGCGTTGATCTGGTGTTCGAGGTCTTCGAAGGCAAGGCGATCGAAGTTCAGCGCATCGGGTTTGTTGGCAACCGCAACTATTCGGACCGCCGCCTGCGCCGCGTGATCGACAGCAAGCAAGCGGGACTGTTGCGCGCCATCGTCGCGCGCGACACCTTTGTTGAGGATCGTCTGGAATTCGACAAACAAGTGCTGACGGATTTCTACCAGTCGCGCGGCTATGTCGATTTCCGTGTTACCGGCACCAATGCCGAATTGGCGCGTGAACGCGACACCTATTTCGTGACCTTCAACGTGCAGGAAGGTCAGCAATTCCGCTTCGGCGCGGTGACGACAATCAGCGAAATGGACGGCGCGGACGCGGATGAATTCCAGGACGTCCTCAAAATCCGCCCCGGTATTGTCTACTCTCCGACGCTGGTGGAAAACTCCATTGCCCGGATGGAACGGCTGGCCATTCAGAAGGGGATCGACTTTCTGCGGGTTGAGCCGCGCATCACCCGAAATGACCGGGAACTGACTTTGGATGTCGAGTTTGTGCTGACTAAGGGACCAAGGGTCTTTGTCGAGCGCATCGATATCGAAGGCAACACCACCACTCTGGACCGTGTGATCCGGCGGCAGTTCGATTCAGTCGAAGGCGATCCGTTTAACCCGCGTCAGATCCGCGAAGCGGCCGAACGTATCCGGGCATTGCGCTTCTTCTCCAATGTCGACGTAAATCCACGTGAAGGCTCCCGTCCGGATCAGGTTGTGGTTGACGTTGATGTCGAAGAAACCACAACGGGTTCATTGTCCTTTGGCGTGACCTTTGCCTCCAACGGCGGTTTCGGCGCCTCAGTAGGGTTCCAGGAACGCAACTTCCTGGGTCGCGGTCAATCGCTCGGGTTCTCGTTTGCGGGCCGGGCCGACAACGTCAACTACGCCATCAATTTCGTCGAACCGTCCTTCCTGGCGCGGGATGTGGCGTTGGGCCTCAATTTCTCGCTGATCGAAACCGATGCGGATTTCAGCAACTTTGACACGATCATTGGCAGGTTCCGCCCAAGTCTGACCTTCCCGGTTGCCGAAAACAGCCGCTTCGAGCTGTTCTACAACCTTCAGTACAAGGAAATGACGGACTACAACGGTTTTTCCGGTGTTCTGACCAACGAGGTTGCGCAGGGCAGCACGATTTCCAGCGGGATCGGCTACGAATACACCTATGACACGCGCATCACCGGGTTGAACCCGAATGCGGGTGTTCTGTTGTCCTTCGGTCAGGAGTTCAACGGATTGGGCGGAGACCGTGACTTCATCGAAACCAAGGTGCGCGCGATTGCGCAGACCAAGGTATTCAACGAGGAAGTGACATTGCGGGCGTCCTTCGAAGGCGGCGCGATCAACTTCATCGGCAGTCAGGAAAGCCGGTTCGTGGATCGCTTTTCCGATCAGATTATCCGGGGCTTTGAGCCAAACGGTATCGGCCCATCCGAGGCCGGTGAGCAGCTTGGCGGTAACTTCTTCGCCGCACTCAAGTTCGAGGCGGAATTCCCCTTGGGTGTGCCAGAGGAATTCGGTCTGACCGGCGGTGTTTTCTACGACATCGGCGCGATCTGGGATGTTGATACGTCCTCAGCCACCAGCCCGGTTATTTCGAGCGGGTTCAATGACCGCCACGTGATCGGCTTTTCACTCTTCTGGGCGTCACCGTTTGGGCCCTTGCGGCTCAACTTTGCGCAGCCTTTGAAATCCGAACCGGGTGACCGTAAGCAAGAATTCGACATCACTGTCAAAACCGACTTCTGAACATGCACGGGGTCGCGGGCATCATCCGTCTGGGGGTGTCCATCTCGCTATTCGCGGTCTTTCTGAGCGCCGCCCCTGTGGGTGCGCAGCAGGCACCGGTCCCCGCAAGCGGTGTTTTGGTCCTGGATCCCGACCGGCTGTTTTCGGAAACTAAACTGGGACAGCGCATCAATCAGGAATATCTGGCCGAGCGTGACAAGCTGATTGCCCGCAACCGCGAGATCGAGGCTGAGTTGGAGGCAGAAGAGCTTGAACTCACCCAGATGCGAACGGAAAAAACACCTGAAGAATTCCGCAAACTGGCAGATGAATTTGACGCCCGCGTGCAGGGTATCCGGCGCGACAGCGAACGCGCGGTCCGGGATCTGGAGCGCCGCCGGGATCAGGCGCCAGTGACCTTCATGCGGATGGTCGAGCCTGTCCTGAGCGAGCTGATGCGCGACGCCGGTGGCGCCGTCCTTCTGGATGTGCGCAGTATTTTGCTGCGTGCCAATGCGGCGGATATCACCACCGATGCGATCGCTCGGGTCGACGCGGTTATCGGGACGGGAGAGCCCGCGCAATCCGATGAAGCACCGCAGCCGCAGAACCAGACCGATAACTAGCACCGCTTGCCCAAATGCCCCTGAATTGCTAGGGACAATAAAAAACGAGCAGCACAAAAGGATACCCCATGACCGAGCCGTTGAAATCTGCGGATATCCATCTGATCCAACGTCTGATCCCGCATCGGTATCCGTTTCTGCTGATCGACAAGGTGGTGGATATTGACGGCTTTCAAACGGCACGCGGCATCAAAAACGTCACCATGAACGAGCCGCATTTTCAGGGTCATTTTCCGGGCAAGCCGATCATGCCGGGCGTCACCATCGTTGAGGCGATGGCGCAAACAGCCGCCGTGATGGTGGGCACGGCACTTGGCATGGAGGATCGCAACATGCTGGTCTATTTCATGTCGATTGATAAATGCAAATTCCGTCGCATGGTGGTCCCGGGCGATGTGCTCGAGATGAACCTGAGCACTGTGCGCGGCAAACCCGGGGGCAAGGTCTGGAAATTCAGCGGTGTGGCGGAGGTGGCCGGAGAAATGGCCGCCGAAGCCGAATTTACCGCGATAATGGACCTGCCGGCAGGGTAATTTCGATGACCAACGACAACGAAACCATGATCCATCCCTCTGCGGTGATCGATCCCGGCGCGGAACTGGGCCAGGGGGTGCATATCGGGCCGTTCTGCCATGTCGGCAGTGAGGCGCGTTTGGGTGATGGCGTGGTGCTGAAATCCCATGTGGTGATCACCGGCGATACACTGATCGGAGCGGAGACAGTTGTCTTTCCCTTCGCTTGCATCGGCGAGGTGCCGCAGGACCTGAAATTCAAGGGCGAGAAGACCCGTCTGGTGATCGGTGCGCGCAACCGTATCCGCGAACATGTCACCATGAACACCGGCACCGGCGGCGGTGGCGGTGAAACCCGTGTGGGCGATGACGGGCTCTTTATGGCCGGGTGCCATATTGCCCATGACGCGCAGGTCGGAAACCGCGTGATCATCGTCAACAACGCTGCCCTGGCGGGCCATTGCGTGTTGGGCGATGACGTCATTATCGGCGGGTTGTCCGGCGTCCATCAATGGGTGCGCATCGGCGAAGGGGCCATCATCGGCGCCGTGACCATGGTGACCAATGACGTCATCCCCTACGGTCTGGTGCAGGCACCGCGCGGCGAACTGGATGGGTTGAACCTCGTGGGTCTCAAACGCCGCGGCGTGGCCCGCGCTGACATCACCGCATTGCGGGCGGCTTTCCAGATGTTGGCACAGGGTGACGGCACGTTTCAGGACCGGGCACGGCGTTTAGGCGGAGAGACCGAGAGCGACTATGTCCGCAAGATCGTGGATTTTGTCACCGGTGCCAGTGATCGGTCCTTCCTGACACCGGGGCAGGGCTGACAGGTGGCGGACAAGCTGGCAATTCTGGCCTGTGATGGTGCTCTGCCACCGCAGATCGCGGCCGCCTATCCCGATGCCATGCAGATCACGCTGGAAGGCGTGCCACACCAAATGGGGCCGGACACCCATTCCTTTCGCATCGAACACATGGGCAGTGTTTTTGCCGCCCTCAAGGATAATCAGATCGACCGTTTGGTCTTTGCCGGGTCGTTGAACCGACCGGCCATGGACCCTTCGGCGTTCGACCCCGTAATGATATCGCTGGCGCCGCGGTTTGTTGCGGCGATGCAGCTTGGGGACGACGCATTGCTGCGGCAGGTGATCGAGATGTTCGAAGAACAGGGCGTGGACGTGGTTGGGGCGCATGAATTGCTGCCCGATCTGACCGCAGCCGAAGATTTGTGTATTGGTCCCGACCCAAGCGAGGTGGACACCGCCGACATGGCCCGCGCCTGCGACATTCTGCGGGCCCTTTCGCCTCTGGACGTGGGGCAGGGATGTGTTGTCGCGGGCGGGCAATGCCTTGGCGTTGAGACGGTTCAGGGCACGGATGCGCTGTTGCGCTTCGTGGGCGAAACACCGACGGCCCTGCGCAACGGAGGCAAGGGTGTGTTTGTCAAAGCCGCCAAGCAAGGCCAGGACCTGCGTATCGACATGCCCGCGATTGGACCTGCAACTGTGGCGTCTGCCGTGGCGGCCGGGCTGGCCGGGATGGTTGTAGATGCAGGCCGTGTGATGATCCTTGAACGCGACAAGACCCTGCAAGCGGTTGCAGATGCCGGGCTCTTCCTGCGCGCGCAGGTGGTTTGATGCGGATCTTTCTGGTCGCCGGCGAAGCCTCTGGTGATCGGTTGGGCGCTGCGTTGATGGCGGGTCTGAAATCTCTGGCAGATGTGGAATTCATGGGCGTTGGCGGCCCTTTGATGCAGGCCGAAGGCATGACAAGCCTCTTCCCGATGGAAGAGCTGAGCGTCATGGGTCTGGCGGAAATCCTGCCGAAGTACCCCCATCTGCGCCGCCGCCTGCACCAGACATCAGATGCGGTGCTGGACGCCCAACCGGATGTGCTGATCACCATCGACAGCCCGGATTTCAGCCTGCGCGTGGCCAAACGGGTCAAGGCCGCCAGCCCCATCCGCACCGTTCATTACGTGGCGCCCAGTGTCTGGGCGTGGCGCGCCGGGCGCGCGGCGAAAATGGCGCGGCATATCGATCATGTGCTGGCCTTGCTGCCGTTTGAACCGCCCTATATGCACGCCGCCGGGATGGCGTGCGATTTTGTCGGTCATCCCGTGGTGGCCGAACCCATTGCGACCAATGCGGATGTGACGGCGTTCAGGGCCAAATACAACCTCAGCGATGCCCCGATCCTTTTGGTTTTGCCCGGCTCCCGCCGGGGCGAAGTCAACCGCCTGGCCGCAACTTTCGGCGAAAGCCTTGGGCCGGTTTTAGCGCAACATCCGGACCTGCAGGTCGTTTTGCCAACCACCGCAAATGTAGCCAGGCTGGTGCGGGAGGCTGTTCAGGACTGGCCCGTGGACCCCATCATCCTCAACCCGAATGAAATGACCGCGGATGCCTATAAATCCGACAAGGCGGCGGCCTTCAAGGCGGCGGATTATGCGCTGGCGGCATCGGGCACGGTATCCCTGGAATTGGCAGCAACGCGCACACCAATGGTGATTGCCTATGATATGAAATGGCTTAGCCGGGTGATCATCAAGCGTATGCTCAAGGTCGATACGCTGACCTTGGTCAATCTGGTGTCAGACACGCGGTCCGTGCCGGAATGCCTAGGCCAAGAGTGCCGCGCCGACGTGATTGCGCCGACATTGCTGAAGCTCATCGCAGATCCCGGCGCACAACTGGCTGCCATGGATCTGACCATGGAACGGCTCGGCAAGGGCGGGGAGGCACCGGGGCTGCGCGCGGCCAAGGCCGTGATGCACGGCATGGATCAGGCCGGGGTCACCCGGTAACGCGCCAATCGCTCCTGCAGGGTGCCCGTGTGCAATTCAAACAGATGGTTGTCATGGTCGTGGAAATAGATCGACTGACCTTCGCCGGTGATCCGGGAGCGCCCCTCGCGCAAATCGAGGCCCAGAGACTGTATCCGGCCAAGATACATCTCATAATCAGCCAGATCGATTTTGAAAGCCACGTGATTATAACTGCGGGCGGGCAGGGGCTCTCCCTCCATCACCGCGATCCAGATCCCGTTCACATCGTAAAACCGCTCACGCGACAGCGAATGCGTGCCCTCACCACTGTCATAGGTTTTGGTCGCGTTCAGGACTGTGGTCAAAACCTCCTCCATCTGGTCCAGATCGCGGCAGATAAAGGTCATGTGGCTCAGGCCTTCGATCATGGCGGACTCCCTTTTTCGTGTTTGCCAAGAGTCATGTGTGACAGCACCGATCGCAACAAAAAAGGGCCCCTAACGGAGCCCTTTTCCATAAATTTTTGTGAGGCGTTTGCCTTAGCCGTGCTTGCGACGCATGAAGCCAAGGAAGCCAAAGGCCCCGAGCAACAGCGGCAATGACGCCGGTAATGGGACGACACCATCAGGATTTTCGCCACCGTTCCCGGTGATCAGCGAAAGCTGGTTCACCGAAAAGTCGTTGTTACCGTTTTGGCTAATGACGACGCGCGCGATGTTGTCGCTGTCGCTGGTGAACCCCAGAAAACTGGCAGAAGATTCGCTCCGGCTATTCGTTCCCAGCTCAAAAAACCCAAGGCTTTCCATCGCGGAGTTGAACAGAGAAACAAACGTGGTTGTGTCACTGAGATTCGGATTGATCTGAAAACCAATCCCACCAATGAGCGTGTCAAAGTCGATCGTTAGATCGCCTGCACCCCGAGTCCACAACAGCGTGTTGCCATCTGTAAAATTGCCAAACCAATCTCCAGGTGCGTCACGACGCTCCATGGAACCTGGTGCCGATACGGTGGCAGAAATCCCACCGTCCGACGTTACATTTGCCGGCACAGGCACATTTGTGAAACTGCCCCCCAATTGCCCCCAATCGAGCGTATCAGTTGCGCCAAAGCCGGCGCGGGCCGTTCCCGTAGGATCATTGGTAACTGTAATGGCCGCGGCGCTCATCGGTACAAGTGCAATCGCACAAACCGTCGCCACCCCCAACAGATGCTGTTTTAATTGTTGGATCACTAAAACCCCTCCATAAAATTGTTATCAAAACGCCGTGAGTAGAGGCGCGGGTAAAACTTCTGTCAAATGAATCAATGATTTGGAGCCAGATTTGCGATCAATTCACGCAATTTTCGGCGTTTGTTTCACAAAGGGTTACAATAAACTTGTGATTGAAATGATCTGTAATGGTCTCGTTATAAGCATTTCCGAACCGGCGAATCGGGTGTGAGGCGTCGAAACCCAATAGTTGAACAAGGCAAAAATGGGCGGTGTACTGCCTATTCTTCGCGCCCCTGTGCCTTGAGCCGCGCATGCAGGTTTGCGGCCTCGGGCGCCCCCGCTTCAAGCGCAAAAACATAAGCATGGGTCAGATAAAAACCGGCGGCTGTCTTGTCGGTGGCAAGGTCCGCCGCCTGTGTATAGAGCCGGATTAACGCGGCCTGATCGTGGGCCGCGTGGGCCGCGATCATCTGCGCATCAAGCTCGGTCATTCCGCCGCCTGAGCCTGCGCCCGATATGCCCCGATTTTGCCCGCGACCCAATCGTGAAAACAATGGGTCGGGCTGTCCATGACAGGCGAAAAACGACCCCCGTCAAACATGTCCGCATGGCGGCCTTTTTGCATGCCTTCGACCACAAAAATATCTTCTTCGAACACGTCTTTCCATTGCGCCGTATTACTGGCGCGCAGCGCCGCATCTGTTGTGTCAGTGGCATAATAAAGATGCACATGTTCCACTGTTTCTTCGGTGCTCTTCGGCTCCAGAATGATCGAAAACGCGTGATCGCGGTGCACCCCCAGAAGCACGTTCGGATACACGGCGATATATTCGGCCTGTTCATCCCATTTCGCGCCAACGTCATCGAAATCCGGGAATACATCTCCGGTCTCGTTTTTGAGTTGTCGGTACACCATCGTGCCTTGGCCGGAAAACTGGCCGGGTTCTTCGATGTGGTAGTGATCCTCAAGGCGCGAATAGCTGTTCAGGCCGGGATGAATCCACGGCAGGTGATAGCTTTCGCAGTAATTCTCGACCGCCAGTTTCCAATTGGTTTTGACGGGCAATTCAAATTTGCTGTCCGCTCCGCCGTGATAGAGCGGTTTGGCGAAATCCGACCACCGGGTGATCAGATCGGCATGGACTACCTCGAACGCAGGCGCATCGCCTGATACATTGATCCACACGACATCGCGCCAGACATGGCTGCGCACTTCGTTGAGGCCCAGGCTGTCACGGTCGATGGCGTCATGGGTGTTCTGACCGGGGCCGCCCACATGCGGTGTGCTGACCAGCTTGCCTTTGGTCGAATAACACCATGAGTGATAGGGGCATCGAATGGCGCCCTCGATCTTGCGTGGTTCTTCCACAAGGATCATGCCGCGATGGCGACAGATGTTCTGAAAGACACGCACCTGACCGTCCTTGTCGCGGACCAGCAAGAGCGGCATGCCCAGAAATTCCAACGGCACCGCATCGCCCGCTTCGGGGACATCTGCCGCCACCGCCAAGCCCGCCCATTGACGGTAGATCAACGCCTGACGCTCTTCAGCGTAAACACCGGGATCAATATAGTGCGCATTTGGCAATCCATTGGCGGTTGCGACGTCCGCGCGGACATTTGACAGGTCGGTGACGGGCTGGTTCATCGCGAAACTCCTGGGCGATTTTGAGCTGTTATCCGGTTAGTGAAGCCGAAAACCCGGGCCAAAAAACCGACAAAATGCGACAATAGTTTTCCACAAGCGCCAGAAAAATCAGGGACGGACGCGTCTATTTGAACGGCTGATCCAGCTGCAACAGACGCGCGTGAAAGGGCGGCACCTCATCCAGATCAATCAATCCCGCCTGACGCGCCGTGCGCATCACCGCGGTCCGGTCCACGCCCAGATGTTCATAAACCATCCGGGTGGCGCGCCGTCCTGTGACCTTCTCGCGCACCGTTCGGGTCGCATACCCTTCCCACAGGTTGGATTGAAACGATGTCTCAGGGGTCAGGAAGTTGAACGAGCAGGCCAGCGCGTTTCTGTGCGTCACAATCGCCATAACGCCTTCCTCCTGACGCATCACGATACCGCAGAATTCACGCGCCTTGGGATCCGTCGACAGGCCTTGTTGGCGAATGGCCTGCCGGGGTTCGTACCCGCGCAATAAGGTGTATCCGTCTGTGCGGTACACATAAACCAGCCCGGTCATGAAGTCGTTCTGCCCGATAAACGCGCGGCGCACGAACCTGTAAAACCCGCTTGGAAAGAGCCGTTCCTCCACACTGACAGGCTCGCTGCCAAAGAACTCCTTCAGGGCCGGATGGTTCAGCAAATCGTGCGTCGCCGGACCAATCTCTTCGACAGGCTCCAGCAGAATCCGCGCGTCCACGTCGAAGAACGTACAGATTTGGTGCAACACGTCGGGCCGGGGAAAACTCTCGCCAGACAGGTACCGATTGAACTGTGTGCGATTGATCCCAAGATCGCGACACAAGCCGGAAACCGATGGGTAGGAGGCGCATAGATGCCGCAGGTTTTGTCCAAATATGCCACGCAATTCAGCGGGATCACGCGATTTCTTTGGCATTCCAATTTTCAATTCTGCGTCCACTCAGCCGTCTCCAGGGTCTTGTCTCTATGCACATTATTGAGGAGTTCACATAGCCCCTCGACTCGGCGACTCCCCGCCGATTTGCGCAGTATGCCAATTTTGATGCTAAATAGCGTCAGTTTTTTGCTTATCTGACACAAGTTTTAAGGACCACAAGTCAATTTAGAAGTGTCACAACCCGGGTTAACGCCGCAATATCGGTGTTGGGGGGACGATGTGAAAAAAATTTGGGGAAGATATGTTTGGCGTAGTTTTGTGGAGCGATCAATCAAGAAGTCGTGCTGTTATCTGGTGCGAAGACCACGGCGATCTGGCATTTTTTAATGGAGAAGGGGCATCAATGTTGGACGGATCCGATCTGGATCCGGGTGATTTGGTGCAATTTGATGTGCGAGAGGACCGACGGATGCGTCTGGCCAGCAATCCAAGACTGGTTGCAACCGATGAATATCCGTCACTGGCGCAGGACCTGAAGAATGCAGGGCGTGATCAGAAACAACCGAAACCCGTGATGACGCGGAAATCGGAAACGAAAATCATCGCATTTGAACCGAAATCAGCCCAATCCAAACCCAAAAAACCGGCCACGCGTCGCGCAATCTGATCTGGGTTCAGGGATGGAACAGGGACCGCTCAGCCTGACGCGTATCAGCGTCCGCGGGGCAGGGCGGCCACACCTGTACGGGCGATTTCACTGAGGCCCAAGGGGCGCATCAATTCGGCGAAAGCGTCGATCTTGTCGGGCGTGCCGGTGATTTCAAAGACGAAACTGTCCAACGTACTGTCGACAACGTTGGCGCGGAAGATATCCGCCAGGCGCAACGCCTCTACGCGCTTGTCGCCTTCGTTCGCCACTTTCAGCAGTGCCAGTTCGCGTTCCACCGATGCGCCTTCAACCGTCAGGTCATGCACATCATGCACCGGCACGATCCGGCCCAATTGCGTTTTGATCTGTTCAATCACCTGCGGCGTGCCGGCGGTCACGATGGTGATGCGCGACTGATGGCCTTGATGGTCAATCTCGGCCACGGTCAGGCTGTCGATATTGTACCCACGCCCCGAGAACAGGCCAATGACACGGGCCAGAACACCGGGTTCGTTGTCGACGACGATCGCCAAAGTGTGGGACTCGATCACATCCGAAAACGTCGGCCGCAGGTTATAGGCGGAATGTTTGTTCGAACCTTTTTTGATTTTAAGCGCGGACATGTGTGATCCCTTCACGGTTGGTGCCACCGGGCATTTGCCGGGGCGCTGTAATATCTCTCAAGAGTTGATCGCGGTGTGTCACGGAAACGTCAGCCGGGTTGCAGTTGTCTCGTTGATACCCGATCTGGGCGGAGAACGCAGAACTCAACAACGAGGACATAACATGACTGACGCAACTGCCCCAATGGTCTCCCAAATGGATGCCACCGACATCAAATCCAAACTGGTTTCTTTTTTCATCGCCAGTGCCGCGGCCCTTTTGGCCTTTGACATCTTCGGACAGGTCCTGTCGCCGATGTTCGGCTTTGCCACGCTGGCGCCGGTGGGTCTCGCCAACGCCTCGATCAAGGCTGTCTTCGGTTCGGGTTTCAAACCGGGTGCCGAAGCGCTGCATTACTTCGCGGGCCTTGTTGCCTATGCCTTTGGCTGGGTCGCCATTGCCGAGCCGCTGCGTCGCAAAATCTGGCCGTCTTTCCCTTGGCTGGTCTCCGCCATCATCTACGGCATCGTGCTTTGGGTCTTTGCCCTTTACGTCATGGCGCATCTGGTGACCGGCAACAAACCCTTCCTGGGCTGGACCGGCATCACATGGGTCGCGTTCTGGGGCCACATCATCTACGGCGTGGTGATTGCCTGGGTATGGCGCGCACGCACGCACACGGTCTGAGGTCAGACCGCGCAAACCGGGGAGGGCGATCGCGCCCTCCCTTTTTTGTGCTCAGACAAGAACCGCACCGGACGTTCCAATCGCGTCCTTGGTCGAGGCTTCGCCCAGAAGCATCTTGTTATGCGGCTCGCCCGACGGGATCATCGGGAAGCAGTTTTCGTGCTTTTCCACCAGACAATCGAACAGAACCGGACCATCGTGGTTCAGCATTTCCATGATCGCGTCGTCCAGATCTGCAGGATCCTTGCAGAGGATGCCCTTGGCACCAAAAGCTTCGGCCAGCTTCACAAAATCGGGCAACGCTTCGGACCAGCTGTGCGAATAGCGCTCACCGTGCAACAGCTCCTGCCACTGACGCACCATGCCAAGGCGCTCGTTGTTCAGGATGAACTGCTTCACCGGCAGACGGTATTGTGCCGCGGTACCCAGCTCTTGCATATTCATCAGCCATGACGCCTCACCGGCGACGTTGATCACCAAAGCCTCGGGGTGGGCGATCTGCACGCCGATAGATGCCGGGAAGCCGTAGCCCATCGTGCCCAGACCCCCGGAGGTCATCCAGCGATTGGGATCATTGAAATGCAGATATTGCGCGGCCCACATCTGATGCTGGCCCACCTCGGTACAGATATATCTGTCGTGGTCCTTGGTCAGCGCCTCCAGCCGGTCGAGCGCATATTGCGGGCGGATCGTCTTGCCTTTCTGCTCGAACGCCAGGCAATCGACCTTTTTCCAATCCTCGATCGAGGCCCACCATTTCTGCAGGCCTTCCTTGTTGGTCGTGCGGCCACGCGATTTCCAGACCTTCAGAATATCCTCCAGAACATGGCCCACGTCGCCCACAATCGGGATATCGGTGCGGATCACCTTGTTGATCGAGCTTGGATCGATGTCGATATGCGCCTTTTTCGATCCCGGTGAAAACGCATCCACACGGCCGGTGATCCGGTCATCAAAACGCGCGCCGATATTGATCATCAGGTCGCAATCATGCATCGCCATGTTGGCTTCATAAAGACCATGCATGCCCAGCATTCCGATCCAGTGCTTGCCGTTGGCCGGATACGCCCCCAACCCCATCAGGGTCGATGTCACAGGCACGCCCGTCGCATCCACCAACTCGCGCAAGAGCTGGCTCGCGGCCGGGCCGGAATTGATCACACCGCCGCCGGTATAGAAAATCGGGCGCTTGGCCTTCTCCAGGGCAACCACCAGTTCGGTGATCGCGTCCATGTCCCCTTTGACCTGCGGCTGATAGTGATCGATCCGCGCCTTTTGGGGCGGGGTGTAATCCGCGCTGGCAAATTGCACGTCCTTGGGGATGTCCACCAGAACCGGCCCGGGCCGGCCCGACGTGGCCACGTGAAAGGCCTGATGCAGAGTGCCCGACAGCTTCTTGGTGTCACTGACAAGCCAGTTGTGTTTTGTGCAGGGGCGGGTGATGCCAACAGTGTCGGCCTCCTGAAACGCGTCATTGCCGATCATGAAGGTCGGCACCTGACCGGTCAGAACCACAAGCGGAATGCTGTCCATCAGCGCATCGGTCAGCCCGGTAACCGCGTTGGTAGCACCGGGGCCCGAAGTCACAAGCACAACGCCGGGTTTGCCGGTTGAACGGGCATAGCCTTCGGCGGCATGTACAGCGCCCTGTTCGTGGCGCACCAGAATGTGGCGAATGTCATTTTGCTGAAAGACCTCGTCATAAATCGGTAGCACAGCACCGCCTGGATATCCGAATACGACGTCCACACCCTGATCTTTGAGGGCTTGGACAACCATTTTGGCTCCGGTCATTTGACGTGTCATTGCTTTGCTCCGTTGATGACAACACATATTTGTTACGCGACATAAAAAAGCCCCCGATCTTTCGGGGGCGCATGGGGTACCGTTATGGTGTCCGTTACCGGCCCATGCGCCATTTACCCACGATGACGACTAGCGATTTCACGCGTGCGACTCCTTCATGCTGCGTGCGCGAGACATTATGGGCGAGGGCAAGGGGCGTCAAGCCGGTTTTCTCAAATTAATGTCGTCTGAGAGGTCAAATTCTTTGCATTTGTTGCGCAAAGGGATCGTAATTCTTTATAAATGCAAAATTTGGTACCCTTTTGCGGGTAAATTGACCCGTCACCGCTGAAAGGAATCGGGCGCGTTTTGCACCTGTTCCTTAAAACTGGCGTTCATATGGGCCCATCGCGATGACCGTGGCGGGCACCAGCGGGCCAATGATATCAATCGCCATTTCCCGCCCGGTGGCCGCATGATCCGTTTCCACAAACGCATATGCGAGGTTTTTGCCAACCCGGTGGCCCCAATCAGCCGACGTGACGGTGCCGACAACCTGACCGTCCTGCATCACCGATGCCCCCGGATGGGCTGGCGCGTCGGGTCCATGAACCTCCAACGCAATGAGTTTCCTGCGCGGTCCTGCGACATGGCGGGCACGCAAGGCGTCTTTGCCCACGAAATCGGCCTTGTCCATTTTGACGAACCGCTCCAACCCGGTTTCAAAGGGGTCAAACTCGGTCAGGATGTCGGATTTCCAGTGCAGGTACCCCATCTCCAGCCGCATTGAGTCGACGGCCCGCGCGCCAAACAGCGTCAGCCCATGCGCCTCACCCGCGGCCCGCAACGCCAGATAGGCGGCGTAAAGCTGATTGTTCGGCACATGGATTTCATAGGCGCGCTCACCCGAGAAGCTGACCGACATGACCGTTGCCGGGGCGATCCCGATGAAACATTCCCGGACGCGGAGCCAGGGAAACCCGGCATCGGACCAATCGGCGCGGCTCACGGCCTGCATCACCGCGCGGGATTTTGGCCCGGCGAGGACAAGAATGGTCTGATCATTCGTCAATGATCTGATCTCGACATCCTCATTGGTCCTCAAATGGCTTTGCAACCAGTCCATATCGTGAAATTCCGATGCCGCGGCCGATCCGTACCAGACGCGGCCGCCCGGCAGGTTGGCGATGGTGGCTTCCCCCTTGAGCATCCCGTGATGGTTCAGCAAATACCCCAACCCCACACGGCCTTCGGCGCGCGGCACCCGGCCACAGATCATCCGGTCCAAGAAGTCATGCACCCCGGTACCGGTCAGCTCAAACCGGTTGAAGCCGTTGACCTCGCACAACCCGACGCCGGATTGCACGGCGGCTACTTCTTGTTTAACAACGTCAAATACCTCATTGAATTTAAACGAATGTGTCTCGTGGAAGTCCGCGCTTGGCTTGATGTAATCCACGCGTTCCCATCCGTTCACAACGGTAAACGCCGCGCCTTCAGCGGCCATAATGGGGGTCAGTGGTGTGGTTTTGGCGGGCCGTCCCGCCGGGCGGTGTTCATGCGGGAAGTGAAAGCGGAATTCATTCTGATAATCTTCAATGGCCTTCAGCGCGGTGAGTTCGACATTGCAATGGCCGGTAAATCGCCGCGGGTCGAGCGGCCAGGTGTCGTAACACGCCTCGCCTTGCACGATCTGTTGCGCCAAAAGCCAGCCGTGCCCGCCACCTTCCCCCAGGCCCGCCCGCAGGCCAATGATGCAATAGGCATTTCGCTTGCCGGGAATAGGTCCCACCAGTGGCGCGCCATCAATCGTGTAGGTGATGGGCCCGTTCACCACCGTGTGGATGCCGGTTTCCATCAGTGCTGGCATGCGCGCAAAGGCCCCTTCGAGCACATCCGTGACGCGGTCCAGATCATCCGGGCAAAGGGCGTTCACAAAATTCGGGTCAATCCCGTCCATGCCCCAGGTTTTGCAGCCTTGCTCGTAGAACCCGACCAGCAGCCCGTTCTTTTCCTGACGGCAATAATAGTCGCTGATTGGGCAGCGCAGAAGGGGCATCCGGTGGCCTGCCTCTTTGATCGCGGGGATCTCTTCGGTCAGGAAATACTGGTGTTCCATGGACATGACTGGATGATGCACGCCCATCATCGCGCCGACTTCGTTCACCCTGTAGCCACAGGCATTCACGACCACCTCGCAATCAATGTCGCCCTTGGTGGTGTGCACGGTCCAACTGTTGTCCTTATGTTGGGTAAGGCCCGTCACCGGCGTGTTGCGATAAACTTCGGCACCTGCCTTGCGGGCGCGCCGGGCCAATGCCTGACAAAGCTGCGCCGGGTCAATGTCCCCATCCAGTGGATCCCAAAGCCCGCCCACCAGGTTTTCCGTCGAAATCAGCGGATGACGCCGGGCACATTCCGCTGCATCGATCACCTCGAAATGCACGTCCATGCCGCGCGCCATTGACGCAAAGTGACGGTATCCATCCATCTGCGCCTCAGTATTCGCCAGCCGGATGCCGCCATCGCCATGGTGGTAGTTGATCGGGTAGTCGGGATCATCCGCCAGGTCTTTGTAGAGGTTGATCGAATGCGTCTTGAGGCCCACCATTGTCTGGTTCATGCCGAAATTCGTCACCTGAGCGGCGGAATGCCATGTCGTCCCGCTGGTCAATTCATCGCGTTCGACCAAGACAACATCGCTCCAGCCTTCCTGCGTCAGGTGGTAGAGTGTGGAGCATCCGGCGATGCCGCCGCCAATGACAACGCAGCGTGTGTTCGATTTCATGGGCCTGACCTCCGGCTGAACTCATGGTCGTTGACCGATAGAGGCAAAGGAAATGGCGCAGGCGTCAATGGGTCATGGCGTTTATTCGAATTTATCGAACATGAAATTCGATATATGGTTAGGGCTGCAATTCTTCTTGCCCAAAGCGCCCCGATGGCCCTCCATTACCGGCAGTGTAGACACCGTTCCCGCACATGCCCGATAGAGAGTAGACATGCCACCACGCCGCAGATCAGGACGCGAAGAACGCATGGCGCAACGCGCGGCAGGACCGCCGTCCAATCCAGCACCGCCGGGGCAGGTCGGCGGGCATTACAAACCCCTGACACCGGATGAGATGCGCGAGATTTTTGACACGGCGCTGCGGCTCTTGTCTGAACTCGGCATGGGTGAAGTCCCCGACCGGTTGGCGGACATATTGATCGCAGCGGGCGCCACGAAACTGGGTGCAGACCGGATCAGCCTGTCGCCCGATCTGGTTCAGGATTGCATCACCAAAGCCGCAAAGAGCTTTACCTTTCATGGCCGTGATCCGGCACGGTCGATCACTGTTGGTGGCCAGACCGTTCATTTTGGCACCGGCGGGGCGGCGGTCCAGGTTCTTGACCTCGAAACCGGACTTTACCGCGCGGCAAACCTCCGGGATCTGCATGATTTCACCCGCCTGCAAGACACGCTTGCCAATGTCAGCTGGTTCACCCGCTGCTGCATCGCGACGGATATGGCGGAGCCTTATGATTTGGACGCCAACACCGCCTATGCGCTGATGAAGAATACAACCAAACCTGTGGCAACGGCCTTTACCGAAGCGCAGTTTGTGGCGCCGATTGTTGAAATGTTTGATATCGCAGCCGGTGGAAAAGGGGCCTTTGCTGCGCGCCCGTTCGTTAAGGCCCATATCAGCCCGGTGATCTCCCCCATGCGGTTCGGCGAAGACGCGGTGGAGGTGACGTTTGAATGCCTCAAGCACAATATTCCCGTCTCCTGCATCACCGCCGCGCAGGCCGGGGCCACAGCACCCGCCACAATGGCGGGGTTTCTGGCGCAGTCTTTGGCGGAAACACTGGCCAGCCTTGTGATG
The DNA here is from genome assembly GCF_055693585.1 of Roseovarius sp. JB2-10. Taxonomy (NCBI): domain Bacteria; kingdom Pseudomonadati; phylum Pseudomonadota; class Alphaproteobacteria; order Rhodobacterales; family Roseobacteraceae; genus Roseovarius; species Roseovarius sp. JB2-10. The sequence continues at coordinate 2,931,252 of NZ_CM146337.1, forward strand.
GTCAATGTGATCAAACCGGGTCACCCAATGGTCTTTTCCAACTGGCCCTTGGTGATTGACCTGCGCACCGGCGCCTTTGCTGGCGGCGGCGGTGAAAGCGCGCTTTTGAACGCGGCATCCGCGCAACTGTCGAATTGGCTGGGATTGCCGTCAGGCGTGGCCGCCTCAATGAGCGATGCCAAGGCGATCGACGCACAATACGGCGTTGAAAAGGGGCTCACGTCGCTTGCCGCAGCCTTGGCCGGCGGCAACCTGATCTATGAAAGCTCGGGGATGACGGCCTCGCTTCTGGGGGCAAGTTTTGAGGCCTTTATCCTTGACGATGAAATGCACGCGGCAACCTACCGGGTCCTGCGCGGCGTTGAGGTCAGTGCGGAAAATCTGGGCTTTGACGCGATCTGCGAGGCGGTTTTGGGCGAAGGGCATTTTCTGGGTGGCGCGCAGACCATGGCCGCGATGGAGCGCGATTACGTCTATCCCGGGCTGGCCGATCGTGACACCCCCAAGACGTGGCAAGACAACGGTGCACCGGACGCGTGGCAAAGCGCCCGCCTGAAGGCGCAGGATGTTCTGGCCAACCACCATCCAACCTACCTCAGTGATGCTCAGGATGTGGCCATCCGCAAACGTTTTGATATCCGGATCTAGGCGCTGTCAGCCGGGCCTTTCTGACAGGCAAAACTGATCTGTCAGCCACGGCATTTGGGCGATGGTAGGCTCTATCGCCCTGGTCTGGAACTGTTGCCGCAGGGTGGCGATGATCGTCGGGGTGGCAGCGTGGTCATGCGGCTCTGGCGTGAACACGGACAAGGTACGGGAGAAGCCCTTGCCGGGGAAAGGTACCAGACGCAATTGCCGGTGAAACCGCCGCGCGCGGGCATAACATGCCGGTGTGGTGATCGCCCAGCCACAACCTTCGGCCACCATGTTCATGATCGACTGATTGCTCTCGAATTCGAACCGGTTGGGCAATGCAATCCGCAACCGGCGCAGCTGCGCTTCGATCAGATGCCCGATGATGTGGCTGTGGGAGTAGCGCATCAAGGGCAGGTCGCTCGATCCGTTCAGGTAATCATCCGGTGCGAGCGTGCTATCGCGCGGAACGGCCAACACAAAAGGATCGCGCAACAAAGGCGTTTCGATCAATCCCGCCTGCGCGAACTGAGGTTGGGTTGCGACGCCGATGTCAATCTCCTGACGCCGCAACAGATTGAGAATTTCGTGGCTGGGGCGCGTCAGATGTCGAAACCGGCAATCCGGCATATGCGCCAACAGGATGCGGGCAAGCTCCGGTCCAATTTCGCTGTCGAAATCTTCGACCAGGGCCAGTGTCAGATTGCGCGTGTCAGTCAAGGTACCGGATTGCGCCTCAACCTCGGCCAGACGCAAATGACGCATCGCCTCATCCACGTGACGCAGGAAATTTGCACCCGCCGGTGTCACCGGCATCGGCCGCCGCGTGTGATCAAAAAGCGCGGTGCCAAGGGTTTCTTCCAATCGGGACACATGATGTGACACGGTGCTGATAGACAGGCCGGCCTGATCCGCCGCGTCCTGAACGGACCCGTTGCGCGCCACCAGTTGAAACACTTCCAACCATTTCAAACTGATCTGGGATTTCTTCATGATTTCGCCGCGCATTGACTTGATGTTCTCAAATCAGACATTCGATCAAATCAAATGTAAAGCGCTGAGATCTGAGGATCAGGCCGCGTCCCGGCGCGTGTCGATTTCATCCAGAGTATCCCGCCAAAGCGCAGGAAGCTCTGACAAAGCCGCGTCCAGGCCAGCATCGTCCTGAGTCAACACAGCCGTTTCCGCACGGCTGAGAACGGATTGCAGCGCAAAGGCCCCGAAAGTGGCCGCAGAGCCCGCAAATTGGTGCAATTCATGGGCAAAGGTCGCATCGCGCGCAGTGTGTTCAACATCCAGCGTGTCGATAAAGAGATCGCCCTGTTCCTTGAATTGCTGCAACACGCGGGCAAAGTTCGTCGCGGGCAAGACCGCGCAAAGCTGGTCCAGGACTTTGCTGTCGACGCCAGATTGCCGCAACGCCGGTTTACGCTCGCGCACGGACCCACCTGCGAGAATTTCCCGAAGCATTCTGCGGCGCAATGGTTTGGTGCAAATGGCGTCGATTTCGATGCCCTGGAACCGCGCGTTATGTTCGGGGCGGTAATAGGCGGTCAAGGCAATGATCCGGCTTTTGGCAGACGCGCCAGTACCCCGCCTGATTTCACGTGTGGCTTCGATCCCGTCGACACCCGGCATGTTGATATCCATCAGGATCAGATCAAACCGCCGTTCGGCTGCGGCGGCGATCGCGTCGGCCCCGTTGGTGGTGACCACAACGTCATGGCCATCCTTGATCAGCATTTCCTGCAGGACAAACCGGCTGGTGTCATTGTCTTCGGCCACCAACACGCTGCACGGTCCGGCATCCGGTTCAAGCGCGGTTGGGACAGAGGTGCCCAACGCTGCTTCTTGCGCTCGGGGCAGGGGGATGCGCACCCAAAAGAGGCTGCCTTCACCCCGTTCACTTTCAACCCCGATTGTGCCGCCCATCAGGCGCACCAGATGTCGCGCGATGCCCAGTCCAAGACCTGTTCCTTCCGCGGTGCTTTGATCTTCGATGCGGACGTAGTCGGAGAACACAAGGTCCATATTTTCGTCGTCTATGCCGATCCCGGTATCCGAAATCTGAAACTCGACTGTATCATATAGACGACCACGCGGCGCCTCGGGGGAGCCAAGACGCGTGGCCTCGATGGTGATCTGACCATCGCAGGTGAATTTGATCGCATTGGAAAGCAGGTTCAAAAGCACCTGATGCAGGCGGTTTTCGTCACCGGTGGCCAGACCAAGGGGCTCGGCCGGCTGGACATAGGTGATCTCATTGCCCTGGGCTTCCGCAAGGGTGTGCTGGCTCTGGATCAACCGTTCCAGAAGCGCGTCCAGATCAAACCGGTCACTGTCCAGGCTCAGACGACCGCCATCGGCTTGCGTGACGTCCAGCGCATCGTTGATCTGATTGAGCACAAGCTGACCGGAAGTTTGCATGATTTGCGTATACCGCGCCTGTTCCGGGGTTAGCTTGGTGTCGTCCAAGAGGTCAAGCGCGCCCAGTATGCCATTGAGCGGGGTCCGCATTTCGTGGCTGATCATGCCCAGAAAACGCGCCTTGGCCCGTTCCCCGGCCAGCGCCTTGTCACGCGCGGCTTGAATTTCGGCCTCGGTCGCGATCCGCAACGAGATGTCACGCACGAAACAGACACACACCTCGTCCCCGGAGCGCTGCGCCATGTTCGCCGATAGCTCCACCGGAAACGTTTGCCCGTTCTTGTCGCGCGCGCTGATCCGCGTGCCCAGGTCAGCGCCGCCCGTACAGGATGCGATCAGCATATCCCCGGTGATCGGCGTCGGCCGATCTTCATTATCAAGCTGGAACATGAAATCGGACACGAACACCTGTGTGCGCCCATCATGGGGCAGTCCAAACGTGTCGTCCGCCACGCGGTTCCCTTCGAGGATCAATCCACTGGGGCAGACAACCAGCATCCCGTCCTGCGATGTGTTGATGATCGTGGCCAGCCGGTTCAAGGTTGTCCGGTTTTGCATCGCACGGCGGCGGTACCGGATATAAAGCTGCCAAAAGAGCGCCAGCAGAGACAGCAATGTTGCCAGCAAAAACAGGCTGAGCACCACAAGCTGCAACAGTTTGCCAGTGAGACCCGTCCGCTGCGCCTCACGCCGGGAAACATCATAGGCGATGCCGATGCTGGACAGCCGAATGATGGGCGTGCTCAGCTCTTCGGCCTGCGCCAAAAGTTGTTCTTTGCCGGCAAAAACATCTTCATCCGCGCCATCGATCAATGTGGCCTGATCGCGAATGCCTTGCCTTATCTGGGTTACAACCTCCCGGGCGCGGTCACTGCTGAGGGCCTCCTGATAGGTCCGGGCATTGGCCAGAATACCAACCCGGTTATACATCACATCAAACCGCGTCCGCATCGCAGCAAGACTGCCTTCATCCGCAGGATCAAGACGCTCAATCGCGTTGATGTATTTGGCGTGTTCCACCTCCAGCTTGGCCACTGTCCACTGGATGTTGTCCGTATAGGCCGTGCGATAATCCTGCAGGGTCCAGAACACCTGCGCGGTCAAAAACGCCGTGGCAAGAAAACACAGAAAGGCAGCCCCGCTCAGCCCTATCAACTGCGAGCGGCGCGCCATCAACCGTCGGATCATCTTGCGGGGTGTCACAAAGCTCCCCTTTTCCGTGCAACTTTTGCTTGCTACCGCGAAATGACCATTCGGTCCAGTTGCCAGATGCTGCGGGAATAGATTGTTTCTGTCCGGTAAACCGCATCAGAATCGTAATCATAGACTAGCCACAACGGCCCCTTGTCGCGCGGGGTCATTGGCTCACCGTTGAGCATATACGCAATCATCGCGCCTTTGTTGGTCGGATCATCGACGGGCAGGGTGATCGCATAATCATTGATCGCAACCATCTCGATCATGCCCTCATCCGCCCCGACGGATTCGAGCACCGTATTCAGCGACACACCGATGAAGGATTGCATCCCGTCGGTCCAATTGGTCGTGGTTTCAAATTCCGTGATCGGCATCGCCGTCAGATCGGTCATGGTCAATTCAGTGACCACCGGGTCCGCGTCATCCGCGCCCGGCATTTCGATCGTTAACAACACGCTGTCATCATCGGCCGCATGGGCAACCGACAGATATGAGAACACCAGCAGCGCTGCGAGCGCCACGATCGAAACAACGTTGAACCTGATCATCACAAACGCTTTTCCCCAGAAACTTACCCTGTACTGAACACCAGTTTACCCGGCCAACACCATCCCCCTATGCAATTGGATAGTCAGCGGGTATTATCAAGATGCAAAGACGGATTTAGCTTGCATCCTTTTTAACTCATTATATGCACCGTTTTATGGCCGGGTAAGAAAAGGCATAGACCGCCTGACCCATCAACGCTGAGAGACGCCACATGCAAAAGTTGCTGCTTGCAGATGATCACGATCTGGTCCGTGAGACCGTCGCGGATTTTCTGCGCTTGCAGGGCGGCTTTCAGGTCTCGACCGCGCAGACGCTGGACGAAGCATTGGGCGTGGCACAGCGGGCAGGGCCCTTCGATCTGGTGATGCTGGATTATTCGATGCCCGGTATGGACGCGCTGTCCGGACTGGCCCGGATGCGTGGGCAGGCGGGGTGCCCTGTGGCGATCCTTTCGGGCACCGCCACCCCGGACGTGGCACGCCGCGCCCTGTCATCCGGCGCCGCTGGTTTCCTGCCCAAGACACTGGCACCGCAATCGCTGGTCAGTGCGGTGCGGCATATCCTGTCCGGCGAGGTGTACATGCCGCTGGAATTTCTCAACGCCGAGGGTAATCCCAAGGCGGAGGTCAATCTGACGGCGCGCGAACGCGATGTCCTCAAGGGCATCACCGAGGGCAAATCCAACAAGGAAATCGCCCGAGATCTGGATATCCAGGAAGTGACCGTAAAATTGCACGTGAAAACCCTGTCGCGCAAATTGGGCGCGCGCAACCGGACCCACGCGGCCATGCTGGGCCGTGACCAGGGGTTGATGTAGGCCAGATATCCGAGAGACGCCTTTTGGTGTGCGACCCCCGAACAAAGGCTTGAAACAGGGATCAGACGCGTAGAGACTGACCAAAATTCAAGGTCATTTACATGCGTTCATATTTCTCTTTCGGGCTGCTCCTTTCCGTCCTTCTTGCCTTCCCTCTGCGCGCGGCACATGCCCAAATAGGTCCTGAGTTCTGCACGCAAGAGCAGCACGTTGCATTGCAAACGGCGCTCTACGACTATGCCGAGGACTCGCCAGAGGCCGCGGCGCTTCTGGCGGCAATTGAATTGCGCAGTGGCCAGTTTGACCAGGGTGTTGCCATCGCAAGAAATCAGGCCGGTTTGGATGCGGGCGAAGTCGCCTGGCTGGTCTATCAAACAAAGCCAAGCCGTCTATCTGAAATGGTCAACGGTAGAAAGGACCTTCAGGCGTTGCCAGTCTTGCAGCGCAATTTGATCGACATCGAATTGAGTGTGCAGAAGGACACCAGGGGCGCGCGGGGCGCGTTGAGAGAACTATTGCAACAGGAATGGACGACAGAGCGTGCGCAGGAACTCTATTTCATTACCGCAGCGTTGCTTCGGGCCAGATTTCTCGGTGGTGAGCAGCTCACAGAGGAGCTCGAACGCCTTGCCCGCAAGGAAAATCGCCTTGGGGTTTATCTGCGCGCGCTTGAATCGCAGCGACATATTGGTGCCTTGCGGAATGCAGATTCCGAGGGGGTTATACGATTTGCAGCCGGGCTTGATGGTGAAACCAAAAATCAATTTGCATGGCATTATTTTGCTAAAGCGCTGAATAACCGTCAATTTTCTGATGCCGAAAGGCTGGCACGGGCCATCGATGATCCCGTGGGACGCAGCGTTGCACTGATGGCAATTGCCACGGATGTTCGCAATCACGACCCGGCCTCCGCGTCGCGGTTGAAAGCGGAAACCGAAGCCGAGTTTGCCGCGACGGAGATCAAGGAATATTCAGTTAAACAGCTGTGGACCGTTGCCAAAGAAATGATGGTGTCCGGCGAACGGAGCAATCTGATGCGCCTTTACGGCAGGCTGGCACCCGAAAGAAAAGAGCGCGGTGACAGTTTTGATGAGCTCTTTTTTACCGTGGGCGGAACGCTCGGGCTCTGCGGTGGCGCCATGCTGGCCAATCATATTGAAGAACCTTCTGTGGCGTCGTTTCGAGCGGTCTTGCGAGTTTACGAGGCAAGCCTTTGGGTATTGGAGTGACATCGGGCGGGACAGAGCTTTGCATTCTGCGCCGCGTAAAAACCTTTGATCGGGTACCGACACGCAACACCGCGTACGGTTTTCATCAAAAAAAACCCCTCAGGTTATGCAGGGCCTTTGAAAATCATCGGTTTGAAATTACGCGCGCAACCGGACCCAAGCGACAATGCTGGGCCGTGACCAGGGGTTGATGTAAACGGGTTCTCTAGGCTCCGACGCTTGGTGTGTGGACTTACCGAGTTGCACTTGATTTCGAAAATCACACGACCCGGGTGGATGCGCACGTCATACAAGATCAAGCAAGTTTGACACAGACCTGATTAAGCGGGTTTCGACGCATTTAGAGGATGCACAAAAAAAGCCCGGCGCATTTGACACGCCGGGCTCTTTTAGCTGTACGTTGTTTGGGATTAGCTGGCGCGCCGCGCGCGAAGCCGGAGAACACCGCCCAAACCCAATGCCGTCAGCAACAGGGGAAGACCTGCAGGCAAAGGAATGTTGCCACCTGTGGAATCGTCATCGTCGACACCACATTTCGAGTCAAAGCCAGAGGCCGGCTCGGACGTGGTTCCGCTGAAACTGGAGACCACGCAGTCCAATCTCACCTGTGCAGACGTCGCCGCACTAAACTGGATTTTAGTGATGTCCTGAAACCCCAGTACAGATGTCAGATCGGCCACGTAACCGGTGTTTTTCACCAGGCTTCCAGCTGGCGTTCCGTCTACGTAATTGGACACGTTTCCGAACAGCGCACCGAGATGGAACGTCACGGAACCCGTCTGCCCACCTGCGTCAAATGCGGTCGCGGTGATCGCGTTTGATGATCCTGTTCCCTTGCCGGTCAACAGGAAGTAGAAAGAATCCAGTGAGAAGATCCCGTCACCTGTCAGACGCGTCATCATTGGTAAAACGCCTTGCTTACCTTCGATCAGGCAGCTGCCATTGCCGCCCGAAACCGAGTCAGCACACTGAGATGAGGATTGAAAGTTGGTCGGCGTGAAGTGGAAGTTGCCGTCAGCCGTGGTGTAGCTTTTGGCGCCGTTGTTTGTATCATCGAAGTGGATCAACTGTGTCACAGTGGATGCATTCGCCGCCGCACCAAACGCCACCAAAGCAGCCGCGCCGATAAGACTTTTAAGTATATTCATAATGTCACCTTTAAAACTGCGTCAGTCTAGCTGACGTTTCGATTGAACTGCCGCCTCCTCCCCCGCAGAAGGTGTCCATCGATACTACAGACGGCAAACCCGCCTTATTTTTGTCACAATTCAAATCCCACCCAAAATGAAATTAACCTTTTGCAAGGTTTTTGCATGCGGTGATTGCATTTTGCTACTTGACCGAGAACTTCTGGACGCTGGCCTTAGTGGTTTTTGACAAAAGACATCTCGAAAACGAATCGATCTTAACGATGTTTTGCAGAATTTAAGGCGTCACAAATCACAAAATCTGACCGGTTCGTGATCAGCAAAAGCACAGAAAGCTTACCGAAATTCAGGGGAAAAATCGCTATTTGGCATGAATTCCAAGAGAGTTTCGTCGTGGCATCTTGTCTGAACTTGTGCTGTTCAGAAAACCGCCGCGTACAAAAAAGACCCATTTCCAAATCAAGAAAATGGGTCTTCTTTCTGGACAACGGACAGGTCGGACCTCAGGCCCGGCGTCTGCGTCCACCTGATCGGCCACCACGTCCGCGGCCTTCTTCACCGGCTTTGGGCGGTGCCTTGTTGAACCGGATCCAGTTGCCGCCATGCGGGTCATTGTTGGTCAGGAAGTTGGCGGCCATGATCGCCTCCATTTCCTTGCCCGCCTTCGGCTTGGTCGAACCCAGACCAAAGAGCTGGCAGAAGGTTTCTTCATCCATGTCTTCCGGGATCACCAGACCGGCCGCGGCGATGGCCTCTTTCTTGGCCGCAATCTCGGCCTGTTTCACAGGCAGGGCGATCGGGTTCATGATCGCTGATGTCATGCCGGCCCCCATGGCCATCGGCAAAAACGCGTTGTTGATACCGTGACGGTTGGGCAAACCGAAGGAGATGTTCGAGGCACCGCATGTGGTGTTCACGCCCAGCTCTTCGCGCAGTTTGCGCACGAGGGTGAAGACCTGCTGTCCGGCGGTCGCCATCGCGCCGATGGGCATGACCAGCGGATCGACCACGATGTCATGGGCCGGGATGCCAAAATCAGCCGCGCGCTCCACGATCTTCTTGGCCACGGCAAAGCGTACATCGGGATCTTCGGAAATGCCGGTGTCGTCATTGGAAATCGCCACGACGGGAACGTTGAATTTCTTGACCAGCGGCAGAACCAGCTCCAACCGGTCTTCTTCGCCGGTGACCGAGTTCAGGAGCGGACGGCCTTCGGCGGCCTCAAGACCAGCCTCGAGCGCGCCGGGTACTGAGCTGTCGATGCAAAGTGGTGTGTCGACGAGCGCCTGCACCATGTTCACAACTTTGGTCATTAAAGGCGGCTCAGTCTCATTCGGGTTGGGGTTCGAGTTGTAAACCACGCCCGCATTGATATCGAGGATCGTCGCACCCGCTTCGGCCTGCGCAACGGCATCAGCTTCGACGGTCGAAAAATCGCCCGCTTCCAGCTCGGAAGCCAATTTCTTGCGGCCCGTGGGGTTGATCCGTTCCCCGATCACGCAGAACGGTTCGTCAAACCCGATGACGGCGGTCTTGGTTTTGCTTTCGACGATTGTACGGGTCATTTTTTATCCTTGCTGGTTGGCGGGCACGGTTGACGCACCGCCGTTTTCAATCGCCCAGGTGGCGTTGGTTTTGATGCCACCCAACGGGAAGAAGTGGACGTTGGTAATGTTGAAATCCGGGTTCGCGGCCTTGTGCGCGGCCAGGTCGGCCAGAACCTCTGTCGGCTCATAGGGCAGCAACAGTTTGGTCACATCCATCGCGCGCTTTTGCAGCACCTTGAGGGACGGGCCCACACCGCAGGCGATGGCGAACTTGATCAATGTCTGCAGCTTGGCCGGGCCCGCGATGCCGATATGGACGGGCAGGGTGATGCCTGCTGCGGTCAGCTCATCCACCCATTTGATGATCGGCTTGGCGTCAAAGGCAAATTGCGTGGCCAGCGCCATTTCGGCATCCGATGTCTCGGAAAACGCCTGTTTCCAGCGCAACGCCTCTTCGACATTGTGCATGCCACCATCGGGATCGATGTCTTTGTTGCCCTCGGGGTGACCGGCCACATGCAGGCGCTTGAAGCCCGCCTTGCCAAACTCGCCGCTTTCCAGAAGCTGCATGGAGCTGTGGTATTCGCCATGGGGTTTGGTCACACCACCGGCCAGCAAAAGCGCCTGATCCACGCCCGCTTCGCCCTGATAGCGCGCGATCCAATCGGCAAGCGTGGCCTGATCCTTGATGATACGGGCCGGAAAATGCGGCATCACGGGATATCCCTCATCCGCGATGCGCTTGGCGGTCGCGACCATGTCCTCGATGGGCGTGCCTTCGATATGGGCAACATAAACGCAGGTGCCTGCGGGCAGCAGGGCGCGGAAGTCCTCGACCTTCTCGGCGGTGCGCGGCATCACCTCGATCGAGTAATCCTTCAAAAACGCCTCAACCTGACCATTGACCGGGGCAGAGCCCGTGGTTTCACGCTTGCGGAAGTTCAACAAAGCCATCGCGGCCTCCCATAAAGATCGTGGGCTCATGCCCAACCATCATTGGCAATCAGGGCCTTGATCCGGTCCTGATCGTATTCTGCATCCAGCCGGGCCGCTTCGGCCTCGACCACTTCGGCGGCATCGCCCTCTACCTGATAGGGGGCGGCCTTGCGCCACTCGGCCAGGTAATCATCCGTGCTTTTGGCGTTCACCTTCATGGCGGCGCGGTCAATGGCCTGCTCGAACCGTTCGGGCAGCTGCTTTTTCGCGCCCCGTCGGCCTTTGCCGACGATGACCTGCGCGGGAATGTCCCGCCAAAATACGACCGTGACGTCAACCATGGCTGATTCCTCTTTGCCCAGTTGTCTTTCTCTAATGCAGCGTTGCCCGCGCCCGTCATACAATTTCGACAGATCACGTTCTGCGAGCGACGTCGCGATCATAACCTAGTGCGCCAGTGCCGTGCACCCCGGGGAATTGCGAAAATCATTCAAGTTAATGATCGATCTCACGAAAGCTTGCGTGCAGGCGATTAACGACTTACTTTGAAGGTAACTTGAAATGGAGGGCGTTTCGTTATGACGCCCAAGCGTCCCGAAGGTGCGGGCGCGGTCCCGAAAACGGTAGAGAGCCCCGCACTGAGCTCGCCCGGTCCCGCCACTCTATACGCGGCGCTGGATCTGGGAACAAACAGCTGTCGTATGCTGATTGCCCAACCGCAGGGCAGTCAGTTTGTTGTCGTGGACAGCTTCTCCAAATCCGTACAATTGGGCGCCGGGCTGGAGCGATCAGGGCGGCTGTCCCGCTCCTCGATTTATCGCACCATTCAGGCGCTGCGGGTCTGCCAGCAAAAACTCAAGCGTCACAAGGTCAAACGTATGCGTCTGGTGGCGACTGAGGCCTGCAGACGCGCCAGCAACGGGGCGGAATTCATGGCCCGCGTGCGGCGCGAAACCGGTCTTCAGCTCGACATCATCAAACCGCAGGAAGAGGCGCAACTGGCCGTCGTGTCCTGCGCCCCGCTGGTCAGCCGCACCACCGATCAATTGCTGGTGGTGGATATCGGCGGCGGCTCGACCGAGTTGGTTTGGATTGACCTTACGGGCGTGCCGGCCAGCGAACGGCCCAAATCCATCATGCGGATGCATACGGGTTTTCATGACCCCGAGGCGCGCCATGGTGCCGCCAAGGTCGTGGACTGGATCAGCGTGCCGCTTGGGGTGGCCACGCTACGCGACCAATTCAGCGATGTTGAGGATGACAGCGCGCGGTTTGCCCTCATGAGCTGGTTTTTCGAAGAAAATCTTGCGGAATTTGCGCCATACAAAAACGAACCGCCCCGCGAAGGGTTCCAGATCGTGGGCACCAGCGGCACGGTCACAACCGTCGCGGCCAGCCATCTGGGTCTCAAACGTTACGACCGCAACAAGGTGGACGGGCTACGCATGACCAGTGATGAGATCGACAAGGTGATCCGGGGCTACCTTGCCCTTGGTCCCGCAGGGCGGCGGCGCGATCCGCGCATTGGGCTGGACCGTCAGGCGCTGATCATGTCGGGCGCGGCGATTTTGCAGGCGCTGTTGCGCTGTTGGCCGACGGACAGGCTTTCGGTGGCGGATCGGGGCCTGCGCGAAGGGATGCTTTATGCGCAAATGTCCGAAGACGGCGTTTTAGCGGACGGGGGTGAGTGATGGCAAAAGGACCGGACGGCAAAAACACATCGGGGCGCGGGCAGCGCGATCTGACAGTTAAGGTTAAAACCGCACGCGGGCGGCGCGCCTCATCCACGCGGTGGCTGCAAAGGCAGCTCAATGACCCCTATGTCAAGCGTGCGCAGAACGAAGGCTACCGGGGCAGGGCGGCCTTTAAGATCATGGAATTGGACGATAAATTCCGGTTCCTTGTGCCCGGAGCGCGGGTGGTTGACCTGGGCTGTGCGCCGGGCGGATGGTGCCAGGTGGCCGTGCCGCGGGTGAACGCATTGGGCGAAAAATCCGGCAAGGCCGTGGGACGGATCATCGGGATTGACCTGCAGGACGTTGAGCCACTGGCGGGATGCGAATTCCACCTGCTCGACTTTTTGGACGAAGGGGCCGACGACAAGGTCAAGGAGTGGCTGGGTGGACAGGCGGATGTGGTGATGTCGGACATGGCCGCATCTTCTTCCGGGCATAAGCAAACCGATCACCTGAAGATCATGGCGCTGTGCGAAACGGCGGCCTATTTCGCGTTTGACGTATTGGAAGAGGGCGGCACCTTTGTGTCCAAGGTTCTGGCCGGCGGCGCCGAAGGGGAATTGCAAAAGATCCTCAAGCAGCGGTTCACGAAAGTGGCGAATGTCAAACCGCCATCATCTCGCTCAGACAGTTCAGAGAAATTTGTTGTAGCGACAGGCTTTAGAGGGTAATCCTAACCTAAATGCCCGGATGATCCCTCGGGCACAAGAGACCGGTTCGCGCGCTGCAAGAACACCTGCATGTCTGTTATGCTGACATTGTTTTTCTGGGGCGCGCAAAAGGGGTCCGCCTGCCGGACATTGTCCTGACGGATCAATTCGAACAATCGGGCGTGACGCGCCGCGTTCTGATTTTGCGAAGGCCGCTCCATGCGAATCCCCTGACAGACATCTCACGACAGGATGCGGGCTCAAGTTTGACATTCGCTTAAGGCGCATTTCGCGCGGGCATAGGGCAAATTGGTGGCAAGACGGCCGGGCGAGCCCTTGGCGCCAACAAAGGCAACCGCGCTATATGGAGCTAATTTTGTTGCAGGCGCCGAACACAGGACGACCATGTCCGGGCTTTGCCCGGATCATATCACCTGGGGTCACACCGCCAGGTTAAAACCAGTTCTGAATACCACGCGCCGCGCCGGAAATATCACGTCCGACACCATCCACCGTCGCACAGCCTGCCAGCAATGCGATCAGAGCGATCGAAATCAATCGTTTCATGGGTTTTGCCTCGTTTTGTCGTCTGCTCGTTTTTTATTCTTCGTTGAACCACCAAACTTCGGGCAGAAAATGAACCCCGTCGCCGTAGATTGGCAGTGTGTCTTTTGGATACGATAACTCCGATTTGTGGGCAATACGGCCCACGGCATATTGATGAATAGGGATGACATATCGGCCACTGGTCAAAACCCGGTCCAGCGCACGCGTGGCGGCGATAAAATCGTCGCGGGTCTGGGATTTCAGCATCGCCTCGATCATGGCCTCCGCCGCGGGGGATTTCATCCCCATCAGGTTTCGGCCACCTGTCTGGTCTGCCGCGTCACTGCCCCAATAAAAGAGCTGCTCATTCCCGGGGCTAAGCGACAGGGCACGCCGGAAAAACGCCAGATCGAAATCATAAACCGCCTCGCGTTCGCCGTATTGCGCCTTGTCCGTGCTTTCAATTGTCAGCTCGATCCCCAGCCGGTCCAGCGCCCGGGCATAGATATCCATGATCGCCGTCGCCTGTTGGATCAGACCGTCCTGTTGCAGCAAAACAGTTAACCGCAGCGGTTTGCCCGCGGCGTCCTTCAACACACCGTCCTGCACGGTCCACCCGGCATCGGCCAAAAGGGCGACGGCCTTGCGGATATTACCGCGGTTGCGTTTGCTGCCATCACCTTGGGGCAGGGTATAACCCTCCAGCGTGTCCGGTGGCAGATCGGCGGCCAAAGGCGTCAACAGATCACGCACCTTGCCCTGTGCTGGCCCGGGCTGCATTGACAGTTCCGAGCCCGAAAAGTAGGACGTGATGCGCGGTTGCCGCCCGCCGGTCAAGGTGTCGTTGATAAACTCGAAATTGAACGCGTGGATCAAGGCATCGCGCACGCGGATATCATCCAGCGGCGCATTACGGGTGTTCATCACAAAACCGGTCATGCCGGAGGGCTTCTGGTGCGGGATTTCTGACAGTGTAATCTCGCCGCGCGTCACAGCCGGGAAATCATATTGCGTGGCCCAACGCTCGGCGTTGAATTCGCGGATGTACGACACCGCACCACCCTTGAAAGCCTCATTGAGGACCGTGTTGTCACCGTAGAATTCAATCTTGATCTCATCGAAATTGGCAATGCCCCGGCGCAGTGGCAGATCCTTGCCCCAATAATCCGGGTTGCGGCGCAGCACCACGTTGCGGCCAATCTCATAGCTGGCGATCATGTAAGGCGCGCTGCCGATGGGGAAATCATCGATGCCAGCGCTGGCGAAATCGATATCATCCCATTGGGCTTTTTGCAGGATCGGACGCAACCCCGCCACCAATGCCAGTTCGCGATCGCTTTCGTTGAAGGTCATGCGGACGCTGCGTGGACCGGTTGCCTCAATCGTTTCGATCTTGTTCCAGACACCGCGATACCGCCCATGCCCTTGCGTGCCCAATGTCTGGTATGACCAGATCACATCCTCCACAGTCACCGGGCTGCCATCGGAAAATTTTGCCTCCGGGCGCAGGGTGAATTCGACCCATTCGCGATTCGGGCCGGTCTCCACCGATTCGGCCAGCAGCCCGTAGAGCGAAAACGGCTCATCATAGGAGCGGCCCATCAGGGTCTCGTGGGTGAGGAACCGCAATTGCCAGGGCGAGGTGCCTTTGACCGTAAACGGATTGAGCGAATCGAAGCTGCCGACATTGCCCGTGACCACGCGACCGCCCTTGGGCGCATCGGGGTTGGCATAGGGCAGAGACACAAAATCAGGTGGTAGGGCAGGATCACCATACATAGCTATGCCATGGCTGGGTTCTGAATGCGCGGGCTGCACAGCAGAAAACGCCAAAAAAGCCGCCGCCAACGCACCGCCGACGTGGAAAAAATCTGATCTCATTTTGGCAACAATCCTGCTCGAACCTTGTTTATCTACTCCTGAAGTTAAATAGGGATTCATGTCTTTTCAAACTTTTAGCTTGGATGAGAGCATCAGATTGCTTATAAGAGGATTACTGCTCGATAGGTTTCTTGCCTGTATGAAACCTGCCTCAATAACTTAACGCCCGCTTCGTGCGGGCGTTTTTTTTGGCAAACTTGTGACCGGGTTCCCCCTGCACTTTGCAGTTGCAGCATGTTATGCAACCGCCAACATAACAGGAGTGCTGCACATGACGCTGTCGGGGAAAACCGCAATCATCACTGGATCCAACTCGGGCATCGGCCTGGGGGTCGCCAAGGAGCTGGCCAAGGCCGGCGCGGACGTGGTGCTGAATTCATTCACCGATTCGGAAGAAGACCACGCCCTTGCCGCCGAAATCGGGCGCGAACACGGCGTGACCGCGCGCTACATTCAGGGCGATATGTCCAAGGGCGATCAGTGCCGGGCGCTGATCGAACAGGCCGGGGCCTGCGACATCCTGGTGAACAACGCGGGCATTCAGCATGTGGCCGCGATTGATCAGTTTCCAACGGATAAGTGGGACGCGATCATCGCGATCAATATGTCATCGGCGTTTCATACCACGGCGGCGGCCCTGCCGATGATGCGCAAGGCCGGGTGGGGCAGGGTGATCAACATCGCCTCGGCCCATGGTCTGCGCGCCAGCCCATTCAAGTCAGCCTATGTGACGGCCAAACACGGCGTGGTTGGCATGACAAAAGTGGTGGCGCTGGAAACCGCGAAGGATCCGATTACCTGCAACGCGATCTGTCCCGGGTACGTTCTGACACCGATGGTCGAGGCGCAGATCCCGGATACGGCCAAAGAATACGGAATTTCGGAAGATGAGGCGGTTGAGAAGGTGATCCTGCTCAAACAGCCGTCAAAAGAGTTTGTCACAGTAGAACAGCTGACCGGCATCGCGCTCTTCTTGTGTTCTGATGCGGCGGCGCAGATCACCGGCACGCAGATCACTGCCGATGGCGGGTGGACGGCGCAGTAGAATGATAGTGCGCTGATGGCGTCCGATCAGGGCGGGACGCGATAGGCCCGCCCCCGACGTCAACCGATCACGCAAAACAGTGAGGGCGACCCATGGTGAAACCGAAGCGCATCAATCTGGCTCTGCAGGGCGGAGGCGCGCATGGGGCGTTTACCTGGGGGTTCTGGACCGGTTGCTTGAAGACGACCGCCTGGAGGTGGCCGGCATTTCCGGCACGTCGGCGGGGGCGCTCAATGGGGCGGCGTTCAAGGCCGGGTGGTTGGCCAATGGCCGCGACGGCGCCCGTGAAAACCTCGATTGGTTGTGGCATCGCATCGGGGCGGTGCAGGACATGCGCATGCCGTCCTGGATGGCCGGTTTCTGGCCGTCAACGGCGGCATTCAGTGACGCGCTCCAACTATCCTGGCCGTTTGCCGTAACCGATACGATGACCCGGATGGTGTCGCCCTATGCCTACGGTCCGTTCTACGCCAATCCGCTGCGGCCCGTGATGGATCATTTCCACTATGACAAGGTCTGCGCGGATCATGGCCCGGCGCTTTTTGTCGGCGCCACGAACGTGCATACCGGCAAAATACGTGTGTTTCAGGGGGACGAAATCAGCGGTGATGCGCTGTTGGCCTCGGCCTGCCTGCCAACCTTGTTTCAGGCGGTCGAAATTGAAGGCGATCACTACTGGGATGGTGGCTATACCGGTAACCCCGCACTTTTCCCGCTCTTTGCGCCGGACCTGCCTGATGACATTGTCGTGGTCAACATCAACCCTCTGGATCGCGCCGAAGTGCCCAAGGCACCCCATGAAATTCAAAACCGCATCAATGAAATCAGCTTCAATTCATCGCTCCTGCGTGAACTGCGCGCGATCAATTTTGTTCAGCGCCTGATTGCTGACGGAACGGTTCCGGACGGGGCCATGAAACGCGTGTTGGTGCATATGATCGCGGATGATGACCTGATGCGCGATCTTTCGGTGGCCACGAAACTGCTGCCCAACCCCTATCTATTGGGGCGTCTGAAAGAGGCCGGGCGCGCGGCGGCCGATACCTTTTTGACGGATCACTTTGATGATCTGAACAAGTCCAGCACAACCGATCTGGAAGATATGTTCGGTTAGGCCTGACCGCCGATGCCGTTTTCTTCGCCGTTCTGACCCGGATAGACAAGGCCTGCCGAAATCACCAGCTTGGCAGCGTCCTCGATCGACATCTCAAGCTCGATCACATCCTCTTTCGGCACAAAGAGCAGAAAACCAGATGTCGGGTTCGGCGTGGTGGGCAGGAAGATACTCAACATCTCATCCGCGGTTTCAGGGTGGTCAGCAACCTCACCCTTGGCGGTGGTCGAGATAAAGCCAATGGCCCAGATGCCCTTGCGCGGATACTGGATCATGCAGGCTTTCTCAAAACTACGCTCGGACTGGGCAAAGACCGTCTCGGAAATCTGTTTGATGCCCGAATAGATCGTGCGCACCACCGGCATGCGTTCAACCAGTGTTTCGGCATAGGCAATCAGGGAACGACCGATCAGACCCTTGGCGATCCACCCGACAAAAATCGTGAAAATCAGGAAGATGATGACGCCAACGCCGCGCAGGTTGATACCGATATACTTTTCAGGATTGAAATTATACGGCACCAGCGGCAGCACAAAGCCGTCCACAAACCCGATCAGCGACCACATGAACCAGATCGTCAGACCCACAGGCGCGATGACGACCAGCCCCGTCAGGAAACTGGCCCGCAATCCCGAAAACATGCGCGGCTTTTTCGGTTGTGGCGGTTCTTCGTCGAAGGGTGTGTTCATCTAACCATCAGACATTTGGGCTCGTGCGGTATCTAAGCAGGATTCCGCCAAGCGACAATGGGTGATTGGAAGAGAAAGTAACAGAAATCAAGTGATTGGACGGGGAATTACAACTCGGCGTTGTCACTTGTGGCGATTTCGGTGGCAATTTCAGCGGCCAAACGGGCGTTGTTGAGAATAAGGGCGATATTGGCCTCGAGGGACCGGCCTGAGGTCAATTCGTGTATCCGGCCCAAAAGATACGGTGTAAGCGCCTTACCCATGATCCCCGCGGCATCCGCCTCCTGTGTCGCCTTTTCAATCATCGGCTCCAGGACTGAGGCCGGAATTTCAGCCTCCTGCGGGATGGGATTGGCCACCAATTGCCCACCGGGTAGGCCCAGTTGGCCCCGCATAAGGTGGGCCGCCGCTATGTCACGGGCGCTGTTCATACGTATCGGCGCGGGCAGGGCAGAGCTTGCAGACCAGAAGGCGGGAAAGCTGTCCTGACAATAAACAATGACCGGAACGCCAAGCGTTTCCAGCTGTTCCAGTGTCTTGGGCAAATCAAGAATGGCCTTGGCCCCGGCGCTGACCACGCTGACCGGGGTATGGGCCAGTTCGTAAAGGTCCGCAGAAATATCAAAGCTGGTTTCAGCCCCGCGATGCACACCGCCAATCCCGCCAGTCGCAAAGGTGGCAATACCGGCCAGATGCGCGGCGATCATCGTGGCCGCCACGGTTGTGGAGCCGGTGTCACCCTGAGCCATGCAAACGGCCAGGTCAGCCCGGCTGAGCTTGGCCGCGTTTCTTTCTTGCGCCAGACCTTCAAGCTCGGCGTCGCTTAACCCCACGTGCAGCCGCCCGTTCAACACAGCGATGGTGGCAGACGTCGCACCGGCGGCTCGCACCGCAGCCTCGACCTTGCGCGCTGTCTCCAGATTGTCCGGGTAGGGCATCCCGTGCGTGATGATTGTACTTTCCAGCGCCACAATCGGCTCGCCATTGCGCTGTGCCGTTTTGATAGGTGGGGAAAGGGTCATTGCATCCATGCGCCAACAATGCCGCGTTCCCGCAAGGCGCGCAATCTATTGCAAAGCCGTCGCGACGCGCCCATGGTGATGTGCCGTGCCAGACCAAGACGTCGAATGGTGTACGTCGCGGAACGCGAGTAGGGCGCCCAAAAGGTAGGGATTTCCTGACCTGCACATTCTCTTCGGATGTCGCTATGAGGTCCGGCGCCGCACTCATTTGCGGCCATAATCCCGGTGACGGCGTGGTGCCGACCTCATTCAAGGTCAATTGTTTGAGCCGCGCAATAACCAAAAGACCCGAATGTATTTTGATTAGGAACACTGTAAAATGTCCGCACATTCCAAAAGCAATTTTGATGCCCTGCTGGCGACCAAAACCCCATTTCTGACGGATGGCGGGCTGGAGACGACGCTGGTGTTTCACCACGGTATGGACTTGCCCGCCTTTGCGGCCTTTCCACTGCTAAAAACCGAAAATGGCACGCTGACACTTCGGGATTATCTGGAACAGTATTTGTCGATCGCTGAGGCCAATGGCACCGGTTTCGTGCTCGACACGCCAACATGGCGGGCCAGTCAACGATGGGCGGATGCCACGGGATGTTCGCCCGAGGAGATAGACCGCATCAATGAAAAGGCGGTGGAATTCGGCCAGCAAATCGCCTCTGACTGGCGGGCGCGCAATGTGCCGGTGGTGGTCAATGGCGTGGTCGGTCCGTACGGTGATGGATATGCTCCAGACGACGTGTTAAGCGTGCCGGAGGCGCAGGCCTACCACGCGCGCCAGATCAACTGCTTTGCGAAGGCGGGCGCGGATATGGTCACCGCGGCCACCATGACCAACGCGGACGAAGCCATCGGGGTGGCCTTGGCGGCGAAGGCTGCAAACCTGCCTTGTGTGATTTCATTCACCGTGGAAACCGATGGTAAATTGCCCACAGGACAGACCGTGGCAGATGCAATCGCGGATGTAGATACGGCCACCAACGTCTCGCCGATCTACTTCATGATCAACTGCGCGCATCCCGATCATTACTCTGCCATTCTGGACGGCGCCGGGTGGACCGGCCGGTTGGGTGGCATGCGATCAAATGCCAGCCGGATGAGCCATGAAGAGTTGGACAATGCCGAAGAATTGGATGACGGGAACCCCGAAGAATTTGGCCAACTACATGCGGGCATGATCCGCAACTTGCCCGGCATCAAGGTTCTGGGAGGGTGTTGCGGCACGGATCATCGCCATGTCCACGCGCTTGGCGAAACATGTTTGGGAGGGCACTTCGATGCCAATTAATGAGACAAAAGTGATGGAGCGAATTTCACTCCGCCACGCGGTTCAGGATGATGCATTGGCCCTGCGCCGTGTGTTCGAACTGGCCAGTGAAGGTCTTGCCCCTTGGGTTTGGCAGAAATCTGCAACCCCCGATGTAAACGCGGATCAAATTGGCCTCGCGCGGATGTACGACAAGATTGCCAATGCCACGCCCGGTACGATCATCATGGCAGAGGTCGCGGAGCAGACCGTCGGTGGCGTCGTGACCTATGATATCGGCGATGAGCCCGACGCAATCGAGGCGGACACGCCACCCGTTTTCGTGCCCCTGATTGAGCTTGAGAACATGGCCCCGCGCACCCATTACGTGAATGCGTTGGCCGTCTTCCCAGAGTTTCAGGGCAGGGGGATCGGCCGCCGCTTGTTGCAGGCCGCTCTTGCGCGTCAGGGTCAGAACGGCATGAGCCTGATTGCAGAAGACCACAATCCGATCGCACTTGGGCTTTATGCAAGCGAAGGCTATGTCGAAACCGCACGGCGTCCGATCGTGCCCGCCAACGGGCTGACATTTCCCGGTCAGAACTGGATCCTGCTGGTTCGGCCACCGCAATAGGCTTCAACGCATGAATTAGCCCTTGCCATGGGGGGTATGATCCTTTATCCGCGCCCCATTGAAATCCGCAGGTACGGGCGGGCACGTTGGGGGAGACATCCCCAAATGTCCACCGGTTGAGGCATCCGCCTCTCTTCCCGTGCCGAGGCGAAAACCGGAAAAGGAAAACGACATGGCTCTTCCAGAGTTCACCATGCGTCAGCTGCTTGAAGCTGGCGTTCACTTCGGCCACCAGACGCAGCGTTGGAACCCCCGCATGGGCGAGTTCATCTATGGCGCGCGCAATGGCATCCACATCATGGACCTGACGCAAACCGTTCCGATGCTGGACGCGGCCCTCAATGTTGTGCGCGAAACCGTCGCCAAAGGCGGCCGTATCCTCTTTGTCGGCACCAAGCGTCAGGCCTCCGCGCCGATCGCCGAAGCCGCTGAGAAATGCGCGCAGTATTACATGAACCACCGTTGGCTGGGCGGCACGCTCACCAACTGGCAGACCGTTTCGAAATCGATCCAGCGCCTGAAGCAGATCGACGAAGCGCTCGAAGGTGGTGCCGAAGGTCTGACCAAGAAAGAGCGTCTTGGCATCGAACGTGACCAGGGCAAATTGCAGGCCTCACTGGGCGGCATCCGCGAAATGGGCGGCACACCTGATCTGCTATTCGTCATCGACGTGAAAAAAGAAGCGCTGGCCGTGGCCGAAGCCAACAAACTGGGCATTCCGGTTGTGGCTGTGGTTGACACCAACTGCGCGCCCGACGGGATCGATTACATCATCCCCGGCAATGACGACGCGGCCCGTGCGATCACGCTCTATTGTGACCTCGCGGCACGCGCAGCGCTTGACGGCATGTCGGCACAGATGGGCGCTGCAGGCGTTGATCTTGGTGCGATGGAAGATGCCCCGGTAGAAGAAGTTGCCGCCGAGGCACCAGCCGAAGCACCTGCTGCCGAAGCCACTGCCGAAGAGGCCGCCGCCGAGGAAGCACCGGCGGAAGCGCCCGCCGAAGAAAAAGCCGAAGGTTAAGCCTTCGACATGACCAAGATGGGGGCAGGGCCCGCCCGCCCCCAGACCCAATCGAGAATTTGAGGAGAGCCGACATGGCGATCACAGCTGCAATGGTAAAAGAACTGCGCGATTCCACGGGCGCAGGCATGATGGACGCGAAAAAAGCGCTGACCGAAAACGATGGCGACATGGAAGCCGCCGTTGACTGGCTGCGCACCAAGGGTCTGGCGAAAGCGGCCAAGAAATCCGGCCGTACGGCTGCTGAAGGTCTGGTGGCTGTCAAGGTCGAAGGTGGCCGCGGTGTGGCGGTTGAGGTGAACTCCGAAACCGATTTCGTTGCCAAGAACGCCGAATTCCAGAGCATGGTTGCAGGCGTGGCCGACGCCGCCATTGGCGCGGCGGATGTAGATGCGCTGAAAGCCACTGACATGGGCGGCAAAACGGTTGAAGAAACCATCACCGCCAAGGTTGCCACCATCGGTGAGAACATGTCCCTGCGCCGCATGGCGTCAGTTGAGGGCGACACGGTTGTGTCTTACGTCCACAACGCCGCAGCGGATGGCATGGGCAAAATTGGCGTGGTCGTCGCTCTGAAAGGTGACGAGGCGTTCGGCAAGCAGGTTGCAATGCACATCGCCGCGACAAACCCTGCCGCGCTGAACGAGGCCGAGCTGGACCCGGCCGTTGTCGAAAAAGAAAAGCAAGTTCAGATCGACATCGCCCGCGAATCCGGCAAGCCCGAGCAGGTCATCGAAAAAATGATCGTCGGCCGCATGAAGAAATTCATGTCCGAGGTTACGCTCCTGGGCCAGTCCTTCGTGATGAACCCCGACCTGACGGTCGAAGCCGCCGCCAAAGAAGCCGGTGCCGAAATCCTCGGCTTCGTGCGTCTGGAAGTGGGCGAAGGCATTGAAGTCGAAAAAGAAGACTTCGCCGCAGAGGTCGCGAAAGCGGCACAAGGGTAAG
This sequence comes from Roseovarius sp. JB2-10, assembly GCF_055693585.1. NCBI lineage: Bacteria > Pseudomonadati > Pseudomonadota > Alphaproteobacteria > Rhodobacterales > Roseobacteraceae > Roseovarius > Roseovarius sp. JB2-10. The sequence continues at coordinate 2,954,267 of NZ_CM146337.1, forward strand.
ACACACCCAAAAATTCGATATTGATCAAAGGGGCATCCACTTGGGTGCCCTTTTATTATTTCAGTGATTTTGCCTGATTGTTCGGTTTCTGCCCAAACGGATCGTGGCGTCTTGGGCATCTGCTTCTCAAAGCCCGGGCGTCCTTGTACGTCCGTAAAATGCCAACTGCTCTTTGGCAGAAAAAACCACACCCGGACGGTCGAAGTACGAAAATACGGCAACCATCCGTGGCGTTTCGCCCTCGACTGGCGTTACGCGGTGTGGCGTGTCGATACCGCGAAACACATTCAGCGTACCGGGCTTAAGCGTCATCTCGCGCACATCCGGGTCGTCGCCGCGCAACAGCCGCGCAACACCGTCATAGTTCGGGTCGTCGTTCGTTCGCAATCCGGTCCGATACTGGAACACACCTCCTGCAACCGGCGCCTTAAGCAGCAGGGTTGTCGTGAACTCTGAGCGATCAAAATGCCAACCCAATGCGTCACCGTCCCTGTAGGACATGACATTCACCCGGGCGAGGGGATCATCCATTTCATAGAGGTCACCCTTACGCATGATCTGAGCCAGAAATCGCCTTAGCGGGCGCCACGCATAAATGGAGTCGATAGGTGTCGAGCCAATCTGGTCAGCGCACAGTGTCAGATTTTGAGTTTCGAACCGGGTCAGTGCGGGATGATCCGGCGACAAGCCATCCAGCTTATCTTTGAAATAGATGTTGTGCACCCGTTTGTGCTGAAAGCCTTCTGTCTTGGTCAGTGGGGCCAGCGTTTCTGCGGACTGTACCGCGATGGTTGGACGCAAAAATCCCTCCAGATTGCATATGCCATTCCGGTCCAGTTCCAATCTGCATCGGGTAACAAGGGCCGCATACGCCTCTGAATCCGGCAGGTGAAGCGGAAAGGATTCTAAGTCGAGGATGTCTTCCATGCTGTGCGCCGTGCCTTTCAAACCAAATTCTGACGGCTCATGATCTCAGAGGACAAAGCAGACATCTGCTCTGAGCGCGACATGTCATGTCGCACAAGTACCGGACAAGGGCAGCAGTCCAAAGACACAGGCCCACTTCGCCCGCAGAGCGACTGTTAAATGTGTAATGATTGCCAACGATATGCGGAACGCATTGAACTGACTTTCCAACCAATGCTATAGCCCAATTCGGCAATCGGCGATGGCGTCGCCGGGGTGATTGAGCCTCTTGCCGTTTCAGACGTTCCTGCACGCCGGGACTTTCAATCGGGAGATTGAAGGCCCGCCTTCGTCTCCGACACTAGGGGAGGCGCGGGCCATGTCGTGGTCACCGGAAAAAACTGTTGTGAACAGCTGGAACGAATGGGATCCGCTGAAACATGTGATCGTGGGCCGGGCCGATGATTGCCATATCCCGCCGGAAGAACCCGCGCTCGATGCCAAGGTACCCGAAGATAGCGACATGCGCGGCCAGTGGGGCCGCCGCCCGCAAGAGACGATCGACCGCGCCAATGAGCTTTTGGACAATTTCGCCGCGATGCTGGAAAAGCGCGGCGTGCGGGTGGATCGGCCCACGCCGATTGACCACAGCCTGCCCGCCACCACGCCGGATTTCCATACTGAGAGCCAATTTGGCTGCATGCCACCCCGCGATGTTCTTCTGACCGTCGGGTCCGAGATGCTCGAGGCGACGATGTCCTATCGCTGCCGCTGGTTCGAATACCTGAACTACCGCCCGTTGATGCAGCAATATTTCAACGAGGATCCGAATTTCCGCCACGAATGCGCGCCCAAGCCGCGCCTGACGGATGCGGATTACCACCCGGATTATCTCAGCGAAAAGATCGGCGTGGAAAAGCGCCTGAAATGGACTGCCGAGAAGTTTTTTGTCACCACGGAAGAAGAGCCGCTCTTTGATGCGGCGGATGTGCTGCGCTTTGGCCGCGATCTGGTGGTGCAGCACGGGTTCACCACAAACCTCAAGGGCATCGAATGGATCCGGCGGCATTTCCCGGAGCACCGCGTGCATGCGGTCAACTTTCCCGGTGATCCGTATCCCATTCATATCGACGCAACCTTTACACCACTGCGTCCGGGTCTGATTCTGAACAACCCGCAGCGCCGTTTACCGGATGATCAGCGTAAGATGTTCAATGACAATGATTGGGAAATCGTCGATGCGGCGCAACCTGCCCATAACACGCCGCCGCCGCTTTGCTACTCATCCACCTGGCTCAGCATGAATGTGCTGGTGCTCGATCCAAAAACCGTCTGCGTCGAAAAATCCGAAGTCTATCAGGCCGAGCAGATGGACAAGCTTGGCATGGAAGTCGTTGAGGTTGAGCTGCGCGACGCCTATGCATTCGGAGGTGGTTTGCATTGCTGCACGGCAGACGTCTACCGCGAAGGCGGATGCGAGGACTATTTCCCGAATATGTAAGGGTAGGGGGATGGCCCAAAACAGGTGCGGTGTCGCCTTGAGGAGCGACACCGCTGTAGTAGGACTGCACTTAATTGGGGATGAAGCGACAGTCTGAAGAGCGCCGGCCACTGACCTGATCAATAAGACCAGCGACCGACATCCGGTAGAACCGGCAGATCCGAGTGCCCTGATATCACAGAGGTTCCGGACCTGATGTTCCCGGGCCTAAAAGCCACCACTCACGGAACAACACTATATTGCTATTTTAAGTGACGTAACGAAAGTCTGGATTTCCTTACCAATGGATAAAATTTTGTTATTGCAGGAAACAATACGCCTTTATCAGGCACATTATGTATCAAACACGAACATTTGATTCTGAAAAGCCGCCTTTAAAACGGCCTGAGCCGTCGTTTCAACGCTCAAAGCCTCACGCGCAAGGCGCAGGTGCTTTTCTACTGTAGCCGGGGTCAACTCCAGCAACATCGCAATATCCTGGATGGTTTTTCCGTCGCCAACCCACTCCAGAACTTCGCGCTGACGCTTGGTCAAAGACCGGCCGGGTGCGGTATAGGGCAGGGACAGGATGCGCAGATGCGCCATGTTATTCAGCGCAATGATATCTTCGCCATGCTCTTCCCAGATCTGGTCTACTTCTTCCTGGCTCAATCCCGCCCGTGCCGTCAGCGCAATTGCACCCTTCGTGCGCGGCGAAATCGATTTGAAACTGACCGAGTATCCCGCCGTCACCTCATGGGTCTGGTTGAACTCCAGCACCTTGGCTTCCTGTTCGGTGATCGTGCCGGATGTCACCATCATCTTGAGAACTGACCATGAGCATGCGCCATCATGTTCCAGCGCCCACTTGACCATCGGTGCGTGGAAAAAGAGACCATTGCCAATGAAAACATCCGTGTAGGACGTCGCATGATTGGTCAACAATACGAAATCTTCCGGGTCGCCCAATGACGTCGCCGTGCGGTACCGGGTGTAGCCATAGATCAGCCGGTCAAACCCATAGCTGGCCATGCTCTTAGTGTGCAAATCCCAGAGCTCTTCAATGCTTGGTGTGTTGAGCAAACGGTTAATCTGCGTTGTTGGGATCATTTGGAAGCCTCCAGATGATCATGCAACGCTTCGATCGCCATTGGGTAACCGGCCGCGCCGAACCCGCAGATCAATCCAATTGCCACGGCGCTGATATAGGAATGGCGTCTGAATTCTTCGCGGGCATGAATGTTCGACAAATGCAGTTCAACAACCGGCAGATCAATAGAACTGATCGCGTCGCGCAACGCCACGGACGTGTGCGTGTAAGCACCGGCATTCAGGATGATGCCGTCATGTGTGCCTTGCGCGCCGTGAATGAGATCGAGCAGGGCGCCTTCGTCATTGCTCTGATGAAACGCCAATCCGATGCCAAGCGCGTCTGCCTTGGCCTGGCTCATCTTTTCGATATCTGCCAGCGTCGTGCTGCCATAGACTTCAGGTTGCCGCTGTCCCAGCAGATTGAGATTTGGTCCGTTCAGAACAAGGATTGACGTCATAGTATTTTTTCCTTCGCTCGCCTTATTAGACTGTAAACCGCAATACTGTCGAGCACAGGCGCGCCCAGTTGTTGAACTTCGCCTGTTTTTTTCAGTCCACAGGCGCATGGCGCTGCTGTACAAGTGAGAGGAGAGATCGGTACGAGGCTGGGCGGAACTTCAAGTAAAGCCGATACACATATGTTTTAAAACGATTTAAATGGGTATTTGTAGCAGATAGCATTTCTCTATAGTTAACATAATACTGATTATGCGCCTAATGGATGCAATTTGGACAAGATACTGCCGATGCCGCACATATTGCCCCGCCGGGCTTTGGCGAGCATCTGCCGCGTTTGAGACGCGCGGTCGAAGCAACCAGTTACTGCGTGCCGCGCTTTCACATTTCCAACAAGTAGCTCGGTGATACGACGCTGGTGACGTGACCACGCGTGTCAACGTGGTCACTCACACCTTATCCGCCGCCCTATTGCGCGGCTGCGGCGAGTGTCACACGAGTTCGACGTGGCCGGACACGGGCGTCATGTTCTTGATGTTGTCAAACATTGGCGAGCCCAGTTCCGCCGCCTTCTTGATCTCTTCGAGGGTTTGCGACGATGCATCGGTGCTGACCTTGATGTCATAGGTCAGTTCTCCAAAACCTGGCCGAACAGCGTCATCAATCGCCAAATACCCCCGCAGATCAAATGGTGCATTCACGGTGATCTCAAGGTCCGAAAAATCCACACCGCGTAAATTCGCATGGGTGACCCACCCTATCGTCAGGCATGATCCCAATGCCGCCAGAAGCAATTCCATCGGATCGATGTTTTCATCCTTGCCGCCAAGCGGCGTCGGTTCGTCGGTCTTGATCGTGAAACTCCGCGCCGTGGTTGTTGCCTGCGCACCGCCGAGCCATTTGGTGGTACTGGAAAAACTGCCACTGGCTTCCTCGGGGTTCTTCTCCAGATGCGCTTTGGTGTTTTTCATCGTCTCGATATCGAGCGTAGTGCAGCTTGGCAATGTGTCGGTCATGGTATCAGTCATGTCTTGCTCCCTATTCGTTTTTGTTAGCGCGACCACCTGACAACTGGCTCAAAAGCCCGCGGATCACGCTGGCTTCGCCTGGGGCCAGCCCGGCAATAAGTTCGTCGCAAAGAGCGACCTGCTCACCTTCGATCTTTTTGATCAGACGGTCTGCCGCGCGTGTCGCGGTCAGCATGACAACACGTCTGTTCGTTTCTGGTCTCTCGCGTCGTATCAGGCCGCGCGACAATAATTTGTCAGCCAGATTTGTGGCGCTGGATTGGGGAAGCCCCACACTCTGCGCCAAGTCACTCATACGAACCGGTGAAGCGCGAACGATGTAGCGCAAAGCCGACACCTCGGCCGGCGCCACGGGCGGTGTAAGGGATTGCGCGTGGGTCTTTTCAACCTGCGCCATACGATCCGCCAAGGTCAGAATAAGCGTTTGAAGATCTTCTCCGCCAATCATCGCTCTCAAATACTTCCATTTTCGAAGTATTCGAACTTAGAGTAATGTACCCCTTCCGTCAAGCACGCCGTTTTGGGCGCATGAACGCCTGTTGCTTGCGCCTTGCCGGTGGATTTCGTCACTGGGCGGAAATCACTCCCCTGCCCTTGGCCTTTAACGGTTGCATCGCCGCCAGTGCCGCATAGACTTCGTACATGCATCCCCGTCTCGACATTGTGGGCTCCCCTACCCCGCTCACCAAGGCCCCAAGGCTTTCTGACGCGTTGGACATCGATCTCTACATCAAACGCGACGACATGGCCGGTCCTACCTTTGGCGGCAATAAATCCCGGCAGTTGGAATATTACTTCGGCGCGGCACTGGCCGAAAACGCCGATACAATTCTGATCACAGGCGCGGTTCAATCTAACTTTGTGCGGCTTGCCGCCTCGGTCGCCCGATCGCAAGGCATGCGGGCTGTGGTGCAATTGGAAGACCGCGTCAAACACGCGCCTGGCGCATATCAGTCGTCCGGAAATGTGCTGCTCTCGCGTCTTCTGGGGGCCGAAATTATCACCTACCACAACGGTGAAGATGAAACCGGTGCAGATGCCGCGCTGCAGGACCGGGCAGAGGCGTTACGTATCGAAGGACGCCGGCCCTATGTCATCCCATTGTCCGAGGATCACCCCCCGCTTGGTGCCTTGGGATATGTCGATGCGGGCCACGAGATCATGAGCCAGGATGCGGGTTTTGACGTGGTCGTCGTGGCCTCCGGGAGCGGTGCGACACATGCGGGATTACTGGCGGGTTTGCGTGGCGCCGGATCATCCGCGACCGTCATCGGGAGCTGCGTGCGGCGTGGCCGCAATCTGCAATCCCAACGGATCGCCCGGATCACGAAACGGCTCGAGGGGCTCTCGCAAGACGCTCACCGCGTAACACCAAGCGATATCGTCACCTGGGACGGCGCTTTGGCGCCGGGATACGGGCAGATTGGGCAACCGGCCATTGATGCGATGACGCTGATGGCGCGCACCGAGGGTCTGATCCTTGATCCAGTCTACACTGCTAAGAGCTTTGCCGCGATCCCTGCCCTTGTGGCATCCGGTGAAATCCCGCGCGGCAGTCGTGTTTGTTTTGTGCATACCGGCGGACTGGCGGCGCTTTTTGCCTACGAGGATAATGTCACTCAGCTGTTATGAGTGCCCTCAACCGCCGGGCGCGCGCCGACCTCTTCCAATAGCCGCAAAACCTCCTGCGTCCACGCCTTGCGCACGCGCGTCGCGATGATCGATTCCGGCCGATGACGCGGTGACATGATCGCGTAGCGATAGCGCACCGGGTGGGTCAGTGGCCGGATGGCGATGGTGTCCGACATGAACCCCGCCGCATTGACATGCACAACGGTAAGCGGGTCGACAATGGCACAGCACTGACCGGCCATGACGAACTGCAGAATGGGAAGAAAGGTCTGGCTCTCGACCCGGCCAGAAAAGGTCAATCCGCGTGATTGAAACAGGGATGTAATCTCGCGTTGATGCGCATGGGTCGATTGCAATCCGCCCATCGGCGCCCCGTCGAGGTCCTTCAGTTCAATCTCGGATTTTGACGCAAGCGGATGCGCCACCGGAAGTGCAACGAAACTGTCGCCAGACACGATCTGAGCCTGATAAAGCCCGGCAGTTTCGAGCGTATCGGGGATGTCGGCAAACCCGAAATCGATGCTTTGTGCGCGGGCCAGTTCGGCGATCTGATTGGAACTCCGCGCCAGCATCGAAATCTTGATGTCCTGCGCCCCACCAATTTGCTCGGCCACAAACTTCGGGAACAGCATCGATACCGGCCCGGGCATGGCCGCAACGGCAAGACTGCCTGATTGGCCATCCACCAACAAGCGCATGGTCTGCCGCACCCGCGACACCTGGCTCAGGATCGCACTGGCTTCGGCCAACAGATATTGCGCCTCGGGAACCGGCACCAGTTTTCGGCCCTTACGCTCGAACAACTGAAGACCAAGCTGATCTTCCAAGGACTTGATGGCCGCGCTGACGGCCGGTTGGGTGCGCCCCAGTTTGGTCGCCGCCTCTGTCAGGGATCCCGACGTCATGACCGCATTGAAGGCTGAAATCTGCGAAATGTTCATGTCTCAATCATAAACAAACTTGATGGATATGAAAGATATTCAAATTTGTATTTATTCTTGGGCGGCGTAAGCTTGCTCTCACGACTCATGTAGAAGTCAAATAAACAGGGAGACACTCATGACGCTAATCTCGAAACTATCGGGTCTGGCAGTTGCCGCGACACTGATCGCTGGCACGGCTGCCGCGCAGGATCCGACTTTCTTCCGTATCGGCACCGGTAGCGCCGGTGGTACGTATTTCCCCATTGGCGGTACTATTGCCAACGGTATTTCCGCGCCTCCCGGATCGCGCCCCTGCGACGAAGGCGGACAATGCGGCGTGCCTGGCCTGATCGCCATTGCTCAATCGACCACAGCCTCGGTCTTCAACAACACTGCCGTCCAAAACGGTGAGCTGGAAGCCGGCATGGCCGCGGCGGATGTCACCCGTTCGATGTATCTGGGCGAAGGCAAATTTGATGGCAAACCGCATGAAAAACTGCGGATCATCGCCAATCTCTACCCCGAAGACCTGCATCTGGTCATGCCCAAGGGCAGCTCGATCAGCACGCTTGCCGATCTGGCCGAAAAACGCGTGGGGATCGCACAGGCCGGTTCGGGCACGCAAGTCGCTGTTGAGCAAATGCTGGGCGCCTGGGGTGTGACCCGCGACAACATGGATGAGGCAGAACTCAACAACAGCCAATCCGCCGAACGTCTCGCGGATGGTCAGCTTGACGCCTATTTCTACGCTGCGGGCTGGCCGGTCTCCGCCATGGTCCAACTGGCAACCACAAAAGGCATGGAGCTGCACAGCTTCTCTGATGAGGATCTGGCCAAGATCAACGAGATCATCCCCGCCTACATCCCGTCGAAAATACCGGCGGGCGTATATGAAGGTGTGGATTACGAGGTCAAAACACCTGCCGTCTCTGCGCTGTTGGTTGTCTCGTCCGATCTGAGCGAAGAGCTGGTGTACGGCATCACCGCTGCGATCTGGAACGATAACACGCGTAAACTGCTGGATAATGGCCATGCCAAGGGCAAGCAGATCACGCCTGATACAGCACTTGATGGCATCGCAGCTCTGGGTGTGCCGCTGCACGCGGGCGCTGAGAAGTTCTACAAAGAAGCGGGCCTTTTGGAGTAAGGCCCCTCTCCCGGGCGGCAAATTTTCCTGAGTTTGCCGCCCCACTTTTCCTCAAGTCATTCCTTTATGGGGGCGCATCATGAGCGATCCGCAGACAGAAGACGTGCGCGAGCTTACGGACGAAGAGCTTGCCGCGATTGAAGAGAAATACGACGAAGGCGCCGCCACACGGTCCGTGACGCCCGGCTTCGGCAAAATTCTCCGATATGTTGCGCTCACTTTTGCGGTCTATCACTACCTGACCGCGGGTTTCGCCCTGCCCCCGGATTACTGGCACATGGGCTGGCACCTGTCGGGCCTCTTCATCCTGACCTATGCGTTTTATCCGCTGGCCAAAACCAAGACCTCTTTTGACCTCAACACCGGCGCATTGCGTCTGGGCGGAGTGCCATATCTCGATATCTTGCTGATGATCCTTGGCGTGGCATCTGCACTCTATCTGGGTCTTGCATGGCGCGGCATTGAATGGCTCGGCATTGAGGAACAAACCTTCCGCATGGGCAATCCCAACGGGTATGACCTCATTTTCGGATGTATTCTGATCGTGCTGGTCCTCGACATTGCCCGGCGAACACTGGGCTGGGTCTTGCCGCTGATCATCAGTATTTTCATCTCCTACGCCCTGCTCGGCCCGTATTTTCCGGGCCTGCTCCAGCACCCAGGTGTCAAATTCAACACCTTCGTATCGTCGATGTATTTCCCGCAGGAGGGCATATTTGGTGTCACACTCTGGGTCGTCTCGACGATCGTGTTTCACTTCGTCCTGTTCGGCGTCATCGCGCAACGCACCGGCTTGGGGCAGCTCTTCATCGACAATGCCACGATCCTCGCCGGGCGCTACACCGGCGGCCCGGCAAAGGTTTCGGTTGTGTCATCCGCCTTCTTCGGCACGATATCCGGCTCATCCGTGGCCAACACCGTATCCACCGGCGCTCTGACGATCCCTAATATGAAACGCCTGGGATATCCCGGTCATTTCGCTGGCGGGGTCGAGGCGGCCGCGTCCGCCGGGGGGCAAATCACGCCACCAATCATGGGGGCTGCGGCCTTCATCATGGCCGAATTCCTGGAGCTTCCCTACACCACAATCGTGATCGCCGCGATTTTCCCGGCGCTGCTGCATTATGTGGGCGTCTTTACGGTGGTTCACCTAATGGCGCGCAAGCTCGGACTGAAGGGCCTGGCCAAGGACGCCCTGCCCCGGCTCAGCGCCGTCTGGCGGGATGGCTGGGCCAATATCGTGCCGCTGGTCGGCCTGCTCGTCGTGCTTTTCTCGGGCTACACGCCCTACATGTCCGCCTTTTGCGGGATTTCATTGGCCCTGATCGCCGGGATGAGCCGCCTGCGCGAACCCGTCACACTCATCTACGCCGCGGCCTTCATTGCATTTGTCCTGTGGAAGTATTCTGGTGACGGGTTTGACCTGAGCATGTCGATCATCCTGATCGCCGGCGCGGCCATCGCCACCCTGAACCCACAACGGCGCGTCTTGATCCCCGAAATGGCCGATACGTTCGAAACCGGCGTCAAATACGCGCTTGCGGTCGGTGCTGCTTCGGCGGCCGTGGGCATCGTGATCGGCGTGATCAATACCACCGGCGTTGGATTTCGCATCGGCTTCATGGTCACGCAAGCGGCGTCCAACCTCGGCTCAGATCTGGCATGGATGTTCCAGTTTGGCGCCTATGAGCTGTTTTCGGTCGAAGACCTGACCCTGTTCATCAGCCTCGTTTTCATCGCGCTGGCCTGCATCCTGATGGGCGCTGGCGTGCCCACAACGGCCCTCTACATCATGCTGGTCTCGGTTGCGCAACCCGCTCTGGCACAACTTGGCATCCCGCCAATCGCCAGCCATATGTTCGTGCTCTACTACGGTGTTGTCGCCGAGATTACGCCGCCGGTCTGCACCTCGGCCTATGCCGCCGCTGCCATTGCCAATTCCAATCCGTTCCGCACCGGGATATCCGCATTCACTCTGGGTCTGGGCAAGGTCGTGGCACCCATGGCATTTGTCTACGCACCGGTGTTGCTGTTTGTCTCCTCAACCGGATTTGACCTCTGGGAATTCAGCTACACGGCCGCCAGCTGTATCGCCGGTGTGATTGCGCTATCCGCCGCCGTGGTCGGCTATTGGTTGGCCCCAATGGGTGCCGTGTTCCGCATCCTGATGGCCATAGCAGGCATCGTGTTCATTGCACCGTCACTTTCGGCCGATCTTGCAGCGCTTGTCATCGCATCCCCGGCCATAATCACGCAGATCATCGCGCGACGGAGCCACCGTGCCCCCGCCTGACCGGCCCGAGACAGCCCCGCCCCCTGACCAATACCCGGTGACGCTTCTGGGTGCTGGCATCGTGGGCATCTGCACCGCCCTTTCTCTGGCGGAGCGTGGCATAAAGGTGCGCGTCCTTGATAGGGGCGCACCCGGTCAGGAAACTTCATTCGGGAATGCCGGGGTTATCTCGCCCTGGTCCTGTATCCCGCAATCCCTGCCCGGCACCTGGCGAAAAATTCCCAAGCTCATGTTTGGCCGTGGCAGGCCCCTGTCCATTAATCCACGCAGCGCGTTGAAAATGTTGCCATGGGGGCTGCGGTTTTTGGCGCAGGGCACCGAAGCCAATACCCGCGCAAACGCTGACGCGATGGAGTTCCTGACCGGAAACTCCATTGAGCTCTACCGGCGCCACTTGCAGGGCACGGACCACGAGAACCTCCTGCAAGACAGCATGTATGTGCACGCGTTCCGGGATGGCAGCCGCGCAACCCTACGCGACCTCGACTACCGCATTCGCGCCGAAAAAGGCGCCGATATGGAACTGATCGGTCGCGATCGGTTGGCGCAGGTTGAACCCGCTTTGAGTGCTGATTTCCAGGCGGCCATCCTGATCAAGGGCCAGTCGCGTGTATTGTCACCCGGAAAGGTCGGTCAGGTTCTGGCGGACAAGGCCAGAGGTATGGGCGTCGTCTTTCTGAACGATGACGTCAAAGCCCTGCAACGCGACGGCGATCGGTGGCGGATCATTGGCCAACATCAAAATTACCACGCGCTGCGTATCATCATCTCGATGGGCGTGTGGAGCGCCGGGGTATTGAAACCCTTGGGCGTCAAACTGCCCCTCATGGCGGAACGCGGGTATCATATTGAATGCCCCGAGCCCGGCATCACGCTCAATAATTCTGTGATGGATATTGATGCCAAGGTGGTCGCAAGTTCGATGCTGGGCGGTGTGCGCGTCGCCGGTCAGGCAGAATTCGCGCCCGTCGACGCCCCGCCCAACACGCGCCGACACGATCAATTGACCCGTGTCGCCGTTGCCGCGTTTCCAGATTTGCAAACAACAAACGCGCGGTTCTGGATGGGGCGCCGCCCGTCCTTCCCGGACAGCCTGCCCGTCCTGGGCAGCGTGCCCGAGATGGAAGGGCTTTACCTCAATTTCGGGCACTCGCATTACGGGCTGATGATGGCCCCTAAATCCGGTGAAATCCTGGCGGAGATTTTATCCGGCGCGCGCCCCAACAGAGATATCAGCGCGTATTCCCTCGCGCGCTTCGCTTAAGCAGCGCACCGGCGCCTTGTGTGAAATAAACCGCAGGCGTCAGAAAAACGCCTGCAATCCCGTCTGGGCACGTCCCAAAATCAATGCGTGCACATCATGCGTCCCTTCATAGGTATTCACCGTTTCAAGGTTCATCATGTGGCGAACCACGTGGAATTCTTCAGAAATGCCGTTGCCACCATGCATGTCGCGCGCATGCCGGGCAATTTCCAGCGCTTTGCCGCAATTGTTGCGCTTGATCAGGGAGATCATTTCAGGTGCTGCATTGGCCTGATCCATCAAACGCCCCACCCGCAACGCCGCCTGTAAACCCAGTGTAATTTCCGTCTGCATATTCGCGAGCTTGAGCTGAAAAAGCTGTGTCTGCGCCAATGGGCGTTTGAACTGGTGCCGGTCCAGCCCGTATTGCCGCGACGCATGCCAGCAAAACTCAGCGGACCCCATAACGCCCCAACCGATGCCATACCGCGCACGGTTCAGGCAGCCAAACGGCCCCTTGAGGCCCTGAACGTTGGGGAGAAGCGCATCTTCGGACACCTCAACGCCGTCCATGACGATTTCGCCCGTGACAGAGGCCCGCAACGATTGTTTGCCCGCAATTTTCGGTGCACTCAGGCCCTTCATGCCCTTGTCCATTACAAATCCCCGGATTTTGCCGTCATGGGCATCAGATTTGGCCCAAACCACAAACACATCCGCGATCGGACTATTGGAAATCCACATTTTTGAGCCGGTCAAACGATAGCCGCCATCGATCTTTTCGGCGCGGGTCTTCATCCCCGCCGGGTCGCTACCGGCGTCCGGTTCGGTCAGTCCGAAACAGCCAATCATTTCACCGCTGGCCAGTTTTGGCAGGTATTTCTGGCGCTGTTCTTCGGTGCCATAGGCATAGATCGGGTACATCACCAGGCTCGATTGCACAGACATCATCGACCGGTAACCGCTATCAACCCGCTCCACTTCGCGCGCGACGAGGCCGTAGCTGACATAACTTGCGCCCAAACCACCGTATTCCTCAGGGATCGTTGTCCCCAACAGTCCCATCTCTCCCATTTCGCGGAAAATCTCCGGATCGGTTTGCTCATTGGCATAAGCCTTGGTGACCCGCGGTTGCAGTTTTTCCTGCGCATAAGACCGCGCGCTTTCCGCGATCATGCGCTCGTCTTCTTCCAGCTGATCGTTCAGGCGAAACGGGTCCTGCCAATCAAATCCTGCAAGGTCAGGGGCATCTTTGGCTTTGAGGCGGGGGGCATCAAGTGTCATTCTACAATCCTTCACATGAGGTTTTTGCAATGAAACGGAAATTCTCTTGCGAAAATACCGCTATATGCGCCACAAGAACAGCGCGATTTCCGCAATCACTCATGAGTTTTATGCAAGCATGGCTGTTTCAAGGCGATTTCTTCCTTCCATCGCGTCACTGCGCGCCATCGAGGCGTTGGACAGATTGGGCAGCGCAACCGCCGCCGCGGATGAGTTGGCCCTCAGCCAAAGTGCGGTCAGCCGTCAATTGCAAACGCTGGAGGATCAACTGGGCCTGCGCCTGATCCTGCGCCAGGGCCGCGGCATGGTTTTGACCCCTGCTGCCCGAGATTACGCCACGACCATTCGTGCCGCCTTGCAACAGATCACTCAGGCTTCGATCAAACTGACCGTCAATCCCACGGGCGGCGCGATTGATCTGGCAATTCTACCAACGTTCGGCATGCGCTGGCTGGTCCCGCGGTTGGCAGACTTTGCGCGTCAGTTCCCAGAGGTCACAATCAATCTGTCAACGCGCCTGAAACCATTTAACTTCGGGACGGAACCCTTTGATGCGGCGCTGCATTTTGGCAATCCGGATTGGGCGGGTACCGGCCACCTGCGGCTGAAAACCGAACGCGTGATTGCCGTGTGTGCCCCTGCTCTGCGCCCTCAGGCGCTGACATCCCCACGCGATGTTCTGGCACTGCCGCTTCTGCACATTGAAACGCGCCCCGATGCCTGGCGCGATTGGTTCATACACAATGGTGTGGAAACGCCAGCTCTCAGTGGCACAATGCATGATCAATTCTCGACCATCACCCAAGCGGCGCTACACGGGTTGGGTGTGGCGTTGCTGCCGGATTATCTCGTTGAACAGGACCTCGCCACCGGAAAGCTCGTGCCGGTCTGGGGCGGCGCAACCGAAGCCTCGGGTGCGTATTATTTGGTCTGGCCGCAGGAGAAATCCGACGACCCCGCCCTTGCAACCTTCCGAAACTGGCTTGGCGATCAAAGCGAAGACGAAGATCCATTGCCAAGGTAGGGATCATACGTTGCCCTTTGGTCAGCTGTGAAATGAAAACCTGAACGCTTATTGCGTGACGCTGGAACGGTTGGTCATCCGCAGGGCGATCAACGCCGATTGGATGCCATTAAGCATCCCACTTGGCGTGAACGGGCCGTAGACGTTTGGACCCACGACAAACGTCACGTCGACAGCATTGCCCGGTTGTTCATTAAACTCAAACTCGAAATGATCCGTCTGATGTTTCAGCGTATCGGTCAATTGCTGGCGCAGTCTTTCGGGCGTCAAGGCACCCTGCCAATCCCGCCCCCACGCAACGGTTACGTCAATACTTGCAAATGCTTCACCGCCGTTTGAATTATCAATTATAGCCGCGGTTTTACTGGTCAACGCCAGCGGTTGCACATGCGGGGCGCCGTAATAGATGGTCAGCACATGAAGCGTGACCGCCGGCGCGGCAAGCCCGAAAATGACCAGAATTACCCGTATGAAAGTGGCCCGGTTTTCCATCCAAACCCCTGCATTGTTTCATCAACGCAGCACGGTCGCATCATTTGTCTGAAATTTCGTTAAAATGGCTGGGGCGTTACACATCCCGGGCACCATCCACGCCAACTCAATGCAGCCCTGCCCCGGCAGACGTCACAAAAACCTGAATTGAAAGGAATTTGGCGCACCTGAGAGGATTCGAACCTCTGGCCTCTGCCTTCGGAGGGCAGCGCTCTATCCAGCTGAGCTACAGGTGCCTTACCGCGCGGTATAGGGCAAAGCCTGCCGCGCCTCAAATGGAAAATACGCCCGCATTTTGCGGCCGCACATGCACCAGGTTTCCAAGAAAATCTTACCCCACCCTCACAACAAAAAGCCCGGGTACACGAAACGCATACCCAGGCTTAATTGTGATTCTGTAGGAACTAGGTCTTCGCTTAGACCGGGTTGCCGTACTTGTCGTAAACCGGCTCTGGCTCAACCATTGGTGCTGGCTCTTCTTGCTGCGCGCAGGCAGTCAAAAATGCACCAAGGGCAATCACTGTCATGATGTTGAAGAGTTTCATATTTTTCTCCGTTGATTGGCAACACCTGCACTCTAACAACACCTTTGACCAATTGTCGAGATCCTAGTTGTGCAAACCGGCAAAGCTGTGCCGGGATTGCAACGCATGGTGTAAAACGCTGCAATGTCGGTTTTCGCGGAATATGTAAGCTATTGATTTAATGTACTTTAACTTGTGGGGCCGAAAGCGCGAATTCCGGCCAATATTTAGGCAAAAAGCTCGTGCGCCAGTTCCAGAGCCTCGATTAGCACATCCACCTCTGCTTCGGTGTTGTACATACCGAACGATGCACGACATGTTGCGGTCACGCCCATATGGTCCATCAACGGCCCCGCGCAATGGTGCCCTGCCCGCACAGCCACACCCTTTTTGTCCAAAATCGTGGAGATATCATGGGCGTGGGCGGCACCGTCCAGCGTAAAGGAAAAGATCGCGGCCTTGTCGGCTGTTGTGCCTTGCAGGTTCAGCCAGTTCAGACCCGTCAGACGCTGTGAGGCATACGCCGCCAGTGCGTCCTCATACGCGGCAATCTCCTGCATCCCGATATCCATCATATAGTCCAGCGCGACGCCAAACCCGATGGTCTGCACAATACCTGGTGTACCGGCTTCAAACTTCATCGGCGCAGAATTGTAGCTTATCGCGTCCTTGCGAACTTCGCGGATCATATCCCCGCCACCCATGAACGGACGCATCTCCGCCAGCCGTTCCTTGCGCACGTAAATCGCACCGGATCCGGAGGGCCCGTACAATTTGTGCCCGGTAACAGCGTAGAAATCACATCCCAGATCTTCGACATTCACCGGCATATGCACCGCACCTTGCGAGCCATCCACCAAAACCGGCACACCATGGGCGCGGGCCGCCTCGCAAATGGCCTTCACGTCGACCTTGGTGCCCAACACATTGGACAGATGCGTGATCGCGATCAGCTTGGTTTTGGGCGTGATGGCATCGATAACCTTTTCCGGGTCAAGCGCACCGGTCGAGATCCACATCCACCCATTTCAGTTCCACACCCTGACGCTCCCGCAGAAAATGCCAGGGAACGATATTGGCATGATGCTCCATCACGCTCAGGATAATTTCATCCCCCGCTTCCATCCGCGGCATGGCCCATCCATAGGCAACCATATTGATGCCCTCCGTGGTGCCGGAATTCAGAACGATCTGGTCTTCGTCATCCGTGCCCAGAAACCGCGCAACAGTGCCGCGCACAGATTCGTATTTCTCGGTCGCGATATTCGACAGGGTGTGCAGGCCCCGGTGCACATTGGCGTATTCATGGGTGTAGGCGTGCGTCACGGCATCAATCACCACCTGCGGCTTTTGCGCCGATGCGCCGCTGTCCAGATAGACCAGTGGTTTGCCATTCACTTCGCGGCTCAGAATAGGGAAATCCGCCCGGATTTTTTCGACGTCCAACATATCTCAGGACACTCCGACAAAGGGGGACATCACCGCCCCGAAAACGACCGACAGGCCAAATGGAACAACGAAAAAGGTCAATAGAAACACAGCAATTGCTTTACCAAGGCTTTGCAAATCATGGGCAACATCAATCACCGAAACCATCGCCCACACGCCCCAGAGAACAACCATCACAAGTGCCACGGCCGAGATCATCGGCAGCAATATAGCGATAAAAGTGAAACCTAACATCAACGCGATGACGGCGGATTGCAGCAGCACGATCACCGACAAGACATCCCGCACCTCCCCTGTCCCGCCAAAGGACCGACCGGCCCAGAACAAGACAAAGATGGTCAAGACCGCATTGCCGAGATTAACCAGCGCAAACGCAATCGGTGAGGTGTAAAACAGCATGGACCGTATCAGCTCGCCCGAGGCATCATCGGGGACGGGTATGAACTGCACCATCGCCGAGACGATCGCCGACGTGGTGATCGAGATCAGTGCCAATGCCATCCACAGGATTTGCGTCGACAAGTTAAGTGCGATGAACGCACGGGCGCCCTCACGCGGTCGGGTCAATGTCGTGAGCAAAAGCTCCTTGAATGCCAGATTGCTCATGCCACGCCCCATTCTGCTTCGCGCCAGTTCATGATCCAGAACCAGCCAAAGATCACAACCCATAGAACGCCGATGGCCTGCAATTCCAGACCGGGGCCAATAAACCCTGCGGTCAGGCCGTGCAACAGAACCAATGGGCTTGCGGCAAGGAAGGACCAAAACAGCGCCATGCGCGCGCCAAAGCCCGTGCCCTGCCCGCCGATTGCGCGCGCGATCCAGTGGCTGACCATCGCAAGAGTGTAAAGAAGAAGCGGCGCGATAAAGACCCACGCCATCAACGTGCCGCCCAACATCGGGTTCAGCTCTTGCCCGGTCAGATGCGCTTCACGGGCCAAACGTGGCCACTGTCCAACAAAGACAATCACGCATCCTGCCATCAGAATGGCCAATGCCCTGTCTTCACGCGGTCCCATCTCCAACAGACGGCGCATGACCCGGCGCGGCCCGCGATACGTGGCCACGATATCAGAGGCGACAGGCATCAGCCCCGTCTGCGTTCCAGCCAGCCTTCCAGCTGGCCCACGATTTCTGCACGCAAGTCCTCGTCTTCCACTTCCTCGACTGCTTCGGCCAGAAACGCCAGCGTCAGCAGATCGGTCGCAATCGGTTTGGGCACCCCGCGCGCCCGCAGATAAAAGAGCCCGTCTTCGTCAATCGCACCACTCGTTGAGCCGTGCGAGCACACGACATCATCGGCGTAAATCTCAAGCTCGGGCTTGGCAAGGAACTGACTATCCTCATCGAGCAAAAGCGATTGGCTGATCTGATACCCATCGGTTTTCTGCGCGCCTTCCTTCACAAGAATTTTGCCCTGAAAAACGCCCGTGGCCCCATTACGCAGCACCTTTTTGAACACCTGACGGCTTTCGCAGCGCTCAGCATCATGGGTGATGAAAACAGTATCGTCATGGTGAAAATCACCGTCACCCATGGCCGCGCCAGCCACATGCGCCACGGCATCATCCCCGGTCAATTCGAGCACGCATTCATTGCGCGTCAAAACGCCATTGGCCGTCATGGTGAACGACTTAAAAGTGCTTTTCGTCCCAAGGCGCGCGAACATATGCGTTGCGGCCCGGCGCTCTTGGTCACGACCTTGCGTGCGCACATGGTGGAACCCAGCATCATCCGCAATCTCGACTTCCATCACTTTGTTGAAGCGTGCCGCTGCCGGCCCGTTTTCCATCACGGTGATGTCCGCACCCTGCTCCAGCTTGATAACGTGGTGCAATGTCGCGTCTGAAGTCGTTGATTTATGGATATAAATCAGGTTCACAGGTTTACTGACCTGTCCCGTGACATGCATCATGATGCCATCGGTGGCCTGCGCCGTGTTCAGCGCTGCCAGCGGGCGTTCGACCGGCGACTGACCGTTGGCCTCCAGCACGCCATAAACATCTTTTGCCCAGTGAATATCGGCCTGTGTGGCATCGGCGAGGCGTTCAATCGTGACCCCTTCCAAAGACAGATCATCGCTGGCATCTGCATCGAATACACCATCCACAAAGACAATTTTCAGCCGGTCGACTGTATCGAACATCGGCGCGTCATCTTCATGATAAAGTGCCGCTTCCGGAGCATCGGCCTGAACAAGCGTATCTGGCCGAGTGAATTTCCAATACTCATCGCGCCGCGTCGGCAAGCCCATGGACCGCACCCGCGCCATCGCCGCGTCGCGCGCCGTATTGGCCCACGCCGCACCGTCGGGCCGTGGCATAGCTGCCAAACGCGCCTCAGTCACGTCCATTTTTGTCTCGGGCAAGGCCATTACGCCACCTCCGACAGGATGTCTGCATAGCCGTTGTTTTCGACCTCAAGCGCCAGTTCCGGACCGCCGGTTTTCACAATCCGTCCATTGGCCATGATGTGCACAACGTCCGGTTTGATATGGTCCAGCAGGCGCTGGTAATGGGTGATCACGAGGAACCCACGCCCTTCATTACGCAGGGCGTTCACCCCTTCGGCCACCAGCTTCATCGCATCCACATCAAGGCCCGAATCCGTTTCATCCAGGATGCACATTTTGGGTTCCAGAACGGCCATCTGCAGGATTTCGTTACGTTTTTTCTCGCCGCCGGAGAAGCCCACATTGACCGGACGCTTCAGCATATCGGCATCAATCTTCAGGTCCTTGGCCTTGGCACGGACCATTTTGAGGAAATCAGCGGCGCTCATCTCCTCTTCGCCGCGCGCCTTGCGCTGTGCATTCACTGCTGTGCGCAGGAATGTCATGTTGCCAACGCCGGGGATTTCGACCGGGTATTGGAACGCCAGGAAAAGACCCGCGGCGGCACGCTCTTCGGGCTCCATCTCCAACAGGTCTTCGCCTTCCAGTACCGCAGCCCCCTTGGTGACCTCATAGCCGTCGCGGCCCGACAACACGTAAGACAGAGTCGATTTGCCCGAGCCATTCGGCCCCATGATTGCATGCACCTTACCTGCTTCAACACTGAGGTTCACACCCTTCAGGATTGTCTTGGTTTCCTCTTCAAGATCGACGTGCAGATCTTTGATTTCCAACATGTATTCGTTCCCATATGTCAGTTTTAAACGCCACTAAGCGTAGATTTCATCGTATTCGTCTCTGCCGTTTCCGTCTTTTTTGAGTCGACGACAAGTGTGATCTTCAAGCCTTCGTTCTTCAGTTCCAAACGTCAGGTCCCAACGGCCCGCAATCCGCACCAAATCCATCTCGGCGGGCAAAACACAAGTGGCCGGATATGAAGCTCATCCCGCTTAACTCCGGCAGCATCGCAGGAATACCGGTATAGTCACCCGGCAGAGCAACCTGACCACCCAACGCCACTTTATGACTAAAATTTCGGTCCCAATAAGGACCAGCAAACGTTGCAAGTGCGAGCGACATGCTCAAAAAAATCATGACGATATTCCTCATGCTTCTTTCTTCCATCTGTCGAAATCGCCGCGGGCCTTGGCCTCTTCGATTTGTGTGTTTCGAAACGCGTCCTGTTCTGCTGCACGTTGCCTACGCAAATCAGACTCCAGTTGCACTAATCTTCGAGCTCCGCGACGGTTAAACCACCAGAGCAAACCGGGTGCTGCCACTGCGCCCAGAACTGGGAATGCCAAAGGTACATTCACCATAAACAAGAGCCCCAGCAACATACCGATAAAAGCGCCAAGAGGTACCGAGATGAAGAAGGCCCACCCGCGCAAACCCCTCAAGTGGTAAGCGGAGTTTTCCCGCGCCAATGCCTCTCTGCTAACAGCGGCGTGGCGCTGCTTTCGCATCGGCGTTGGTAAAGGTTCGTCAGACAATTCCATTGACTTAACCAACCGATCCTTCCAGCGAAATCGCGACAAGCTGTTGCGCCTCCATCGCAAACTCCATCGGCAGTGCTTGCAACACATCCTTGCAGAAGCCGTTGACCACCAGCGCCACGGCCTCTTCCTCGTCCATGCCCCGTTGGCGGCAATAGAACATCTGGTCATCGTCGACCTTGGATGTCGTGGCCTCATGCTCAACCCGCGAGGAGTTATTTTTGACCTCGATGTAGGGCACCGTGTGCGCCCCGCATTTCCCGCCGATTAAAAGGCTGTCGCATTGCGTGTAGTTGCGCGAATTTTTGGCCTTGGGATGCATCGACACCAGCCCACGATAAGTGTTTTGCGCATGGCCCGCGCTGATCCCTTTGGACACGATCCGCGAGCGCGTGTCTTTGCCCAGATGGATCATCTTGGTGCCCGTATCGGCCTGCTGGTAGTTGTTGGCAATGGCGATGGAATAGAACTCGCCCTGGCTCTCGTTCCCACGCAGGATGCAGCTTGGGTATTTCCAGGTCACGGCAGATCCGGTTTCCACCTGCGTCCACATCACCTTGGCCCGATCACCCCGGCAATCGGCGCGTTTGGTCACGAAATTATAGATGCCACCCTTGCCGTTTTCATCACCGGGATACCAGTTCTGGACGGTCGAGTATTTCACCTCGGCGTCTTCTTCGATGATGATCTCCACCACCGCTGCGTGGAGCTGTGACGTGTCGCGCTGAGGTGCTGTGCAGCCTTCAAGATAGCTCACATAGCTGCCCTTATCGGCGATGATCAGCGTGCGTTCAAATTGCCCGGTGTTTTCGGCGTTGATCCGGAAATAGGTGCTCAGCTCCATCGGACAGCGCACGCCCGGCGGGACGTAGACAAACGAGCCGTCTGAGAAGACCGCCGAGTTCAGCGTGGCATAGAAATTGTCACTGACCGGCACCACTGAGCCAAGGTATTTTTTGACCAGTTCGGGGTGGTCTTTGATGGCCTCGGAGATCGAGCAGAAGATCACGCCCGCCTCTTTCAACTCCTTCTGGAAGGTCGTGCCGACAGAGACGGAATCAAACACCGCATCGACAGCCACCTTGCGGCCCTCCGCCGGGGCATTTTCCGCACCCTCAACACCCGCCAGGATCATCTGCTCTTTCAGCGGAATGCCAAGCTTTTCGTATGTGGCCAAAAGCTTAGGGTCGACCTCATCCAGAGATTTCGGCTTGACCTCCATCGATTTAGGCCGCGCATAATAATATTGGTCCTGAAAGTCGATTTCAGGATAATCCACCATCGCCCAGTCGGGCTCTTCCTTGGTCAGCCAACGCGCGTAAGCCTCCAGCCGCCACTCGGTCATCCAAGCAGGCTCTTCATTCTTTTCCGAGATCAGCCTCACGATATCCGGCGTCAGCCCCTTGGGGGCGTATTCCATCTCGATATCGGTTTCCCAGCCATATTTGTAGGCGCCGCCCACTTCGCGCACCGCATCGACCGTTTCCTGATCAACGCCGTCCTTGACCTGTGTGTCGTCCAGAGCCGCCATGGCTTTTCCCCTCATACTTCACGCCGCACGGGCGCGGTGCTTATCCAAATGCTTCAGCCATGTGTCGGCGAAGCGGTATATCTCATCCTCGGTCGTGTCGGGCCCAAGGCTCACCCGGATCGCAGATTTCGCGACCTCTTCGTCAAATCCCATTGCACGCAACACGCGGCTTTCGCGAACCTTGCCGCTTGAACACGCGCTGCCCGCAGAGATGGCAAAACCGGCAAGGTCCATTTGCATGACCTGCGTTTCACCTTTCCATCCCGGTGTCGCGATGCAGGAGGTGTTGGGCAGGCGTTGCCCGTCTTTCCCGACAAAAATAGTCTCTTTAGCAGATTCCTCAATAGAGGATTCTAGAATGTTTCTAAGTTTTTCGATCTGCTGCCATTTTCCGTCAGCAAGATCGCGCATCGCCGCCTCGGCCGCCGCCCCGAAACCGGCAATTCCAATCACGTTTTCGGTGCCGGAACGGCGGCCCATTTCCTGCCCGCCGCCAACAGCCAATGCCGGAATGTCCAGCCCCTGCCGAATGATCAACGCCCCGACGCCTTTGGGACCGCCAAGTTTGTGTGCCGAGCAGATCGCCATGTCTGCCCCCGACCATGCAAAGGAAAACGGAATGCGGCCCACGGCCTGTGTTGCATCAAGCAACAAGTGGTCCGCGGCTACGTCGCCCACGCTGGTACGACCGTCTGCCTTTTGAGGAACCTCGCTGATCACCCCGGTTTCAGAGTTGGCAAGCCCCATGGCAAACACGCCACCTGCCGTCCCGTCGGTTTTCTGTGCCCAAAGCGCATCATGTGCCGTGGGTTCAACCGCAACACCGCCCCGCGTGGCCCATGCCTGCAACACCCGCGCGGCCTCCGTAGCGCCGGAGGTAAAAACAACCTCCTGCGGTTGGCAGCCGACGGCCCCGGCCACCTGCGCCCGGGCCCGTTCGACCACCGCTTTGGCGGATCGACCTTCACCATGCACGCTGGAGGGATTTCCCACGACGTCCATAGCGCTGAGCATCGCGTCGCGCGCCTCACCGCGCAGCGGGGCCGTGGCGTTAAAATCAAAGTAGACCCGGCTCATTCTTCGTCCACAACTGAAAACAGGTTTGGGACAGCCGGACAGGGGGTCAGTTCATTGCCCACAATATCGCTCAACCGG
The DNA here is from genome assembly GCF_055693585.1 of Roseovarius sp. JB2-10. NCBI lineage: Bacteria > Pseudomonadati > Pseudomonadota > Alphaproteobacteria > Rhodobacterales > Roseobacteraceae > Roseovarius > Roseovarius sp. JB2-10. Next base: position 2,977,814 of record NZ_CM146337.1, read on the forward strand.
GTCTGGTGCAGGAAGACATAGACATGCGCGCTCAACCCTTCCCACAGCCGGTTGGTGACCGATTGCGCCTTGGAGCCTGATGCCGCACCCGAGGCCCCTGCCCCTTTGTGCAGCGCATCCACGGTTTCATCCACGGCGGCCAGAACATCCGACACGCGAATGTCCGACGGCGAGCGTGCCAACCGATACCCACCGCCCGGCCCCCGAACCGACGTGACCAGATCAGCACGGCGCAGTTTCACAAAAAGCTGTTCCAGATAGGGCAGCGAAATATCCTGACGTTTGGAGATTTCCCCCAAGGTGACAAGACAATCGGATGGCTGCAGGGCGATATCAGTCAGCGCAACCATGGCATAACGGCCCTTCGTGCTCAGTTTCATGGCCTTTCCCCCTGCGAATTGATTGACCTGCCGACGCGCAAGCCTTATCCCGCTTGCAGCGCTTCCGGCCCAGCCCCTCCGGTCTGACCCGGAATTTAGAATAGTTCTAAGGTGGCAGAGAGATTTCGTCAAGAATATCCCGCCCCCTCTTATGGGAGACACAGGCTAAATGCCCGAGGTAATTTTTCCCGGCCCCGAAGGCCGTCTCGAAGGACGCTACCACCCGCAAAAAGAGAAGGACGCGCCGATTGCCATCGTGCTGCATCCGCATCCGCAATTTGGCGGAACGATGAACAACAAGGTGGTCTATAATCTGCACTACGCCTTCTACAACATGGGCTTCACGGTGCTGCGGTTCAATTTTCGCGGTGTTGGCCGAAGCCAGGGCGAATATGATCAGGGCGTGGGTGAGCTGAGCGATGCCGCGTCAGCGCTCGATTACCTGCAATCGATGAACAACAATTCCAAGCATTGCTGGGTTGCGGGTTTCAGCTTTGGGGCCTGGATCGGCATGCAGCTTTTGATGCGCCGTCCCGAAATCACTGGGTTCATCAGCGTATCACCCCCGGCCAACATGTATGACTTCTCGTTTCTGGCCCCCTGCCCGTCTTCGGGCCTGATCATCAATGGCTCGAACGACCGCGTGGCACCGCCTGCGGACACGGTGGCATTGGTCAACAAGTTGCACGAGCAGCAAGGCATCACCATTACACATACCGAAATCGATGGCTCCGGCCATTTCTTTGAAGAACCCTACATGGACACGATGATCGACAACGTGACCACATATGTAAAACGCCGCCTGACAGAAAACACACGGTGACCCATGGGCATAACCGAAGATATGGCCGATGATCTGGCCAGCGACACAATCAAATACATCGATGCAACCGGCGATGAGGACATCATCACCGATCTGGTGAAGGTTCTGGGCGCCACATCGCAAACGGCAGAAGAGGCGTTTTTGACCTCGATCCGGGTGCGGCGCGCCAATATGAAAGCCAAAGTACTTCTGATGGAACGCGTCAAAGCCCATAAGGCCAAAAAAGACGCTGAAGCATCAGGCGGCAGCTGATTGGTCTGCCCGTGGGTCAAGCGCCCGCGACCCGCAGAGTTAGGCCAACACCGGTGCAAATCCAGAAACTGAAACATAACATCACCTTGACGCGAGGTGCTGTACCAATTCAATGCAACCGCCCTATCTCCATTTCGCAAGGCGCAACACCCCGGCGCCGCCCGAAACAAATGGAGACTTAAAATGCGTACTTTGACACTATTCGCGACACTCGTTGCTCTGTCCGGCCCGGCTCTGGCAACAGCGGCCAACAATGGCTCGGTTGACGGCACAATCAAACTGCCCGTCTGTGGCCACCCTGCTGGTTGCTACGACCGGTAAGACGACCCTTTTTCAAGGTATCCCAAGAAACGCGCAGGTGGCCAACACTTGCGTGTTTTTTTTGTGGCTTGATCCCAAAAACCATCGTCACGATTTCGCACGTTTCTTTTCGGCAATCACCTTTTCCGCAAGGTCGCGCGCAATCGCAAAGGCACCTTTGATCTTGTCACCCTCTTTCTTCCAATCGCGCCGCACGACGATCTTGTTGTCGCGCACCTTGGCCAAACCGCGCTGGTCCTGGATGAATTCCACAAGCCCCTGGGGTGAGGCAAACTTGTCGTTGTGAAACTGGATCGTGGCGCCCTTGGGCCCGCCATCCAGCTTGGCAATGCCGGCCTTCTTGCACATCGCCTTGATCCGCACGATCAGCATCAGCATGTTGACCTCGCGTGGCAATTTGCCAAAGCGGTCGATCAACTCGGCGGCAAAGCCTTCCAACTCGACCTTGCGCTGAAGACTGCTGAGACGGCGATAAAGTCCCAACCGCACGTCCAGATCAGGCACATAGGCCTCGGGTATCAGAACCGGTACACCAAGGTTGATTTGCGGTGCCCATTGATCATCCGCATCGCTCAGCCCTTCCATCTCACCGGCCTTGATCTTGGCAATCGCCTCTTCCAGCATGGATTGATAAAGCTCATACCCCACGTCACGCATCTGGCCCGATTGCTCTTCGCCCAGAAGGTTGCCCGCGCCGCGAATGTCCAGATCCTGCGAGGCCAGCGTGAAGCCCGCGCCTAGCGTATCGAGTGAGCCCAACACACGCAGACGTTTTTCCGCCGCGGGTGTCAAACGCATCCGGGGTTTGGTGGTCAAATACGCATAAGCACGGGTTTTCGAGCGGCCCACGCGGCCCCGGATCTGGTAGAGCTGGCTGAGGCCAAACATATCCGCGCGGTGGATGACCATTGTGTTGGCCGTTGGGATATCCAGACCGCTTTCGACAATCGTTGTGGCCAGCAGCACATCATATTTGCCGTCATAGAAGGCGTTCATGCGTTGATCCAGCTCGCCCGCCGCCATCTGGCCATGGGCGATGACATAGCTGACTTCGGGCACCTGGGTTTTCAGGAAATCCTCAATCTCCGGCAGGTCGGAAATCCGCGGCACGACGAAAAAGCTCTGGCCGCCGCGGTAATGTTCACGCAGGAGCGCCTCGCGGATGGTGACCGTATCGAAATCACTCACATAGGTCCGGATCGACAGGCGATCGACGGGCGGCGTGCCGATGATGCTCAGGTCCCGCACGCCGCTGAGGGACAATTGCAACGTGCGCGGGATCGGCGTGGCCGTGAGGGTCAGCACATGCACGTCACTGCGCAACTGTTTGAGCCGTTCCTTGTGGCCCACGCCAAAACGCTGTTCCTCGTCGATCACCAAAAGGCCGAGGTTCTGAAACCGGATGCCCTTGGCCAAGAGCGCATGGGTGCCCACCACGATATCCACCTGCCCGCGTGACAGGGCATCGCGGGTCTTGGCGGCCTCACCCGCCGAGACAAAGCGCGACAGTGGTCGCACGCTGACCGGGAAGCCGCGAAAGCGTTCCGCGAAACTCTGGAAATGCTGCCGCGCCAAAAGGGTTGTCGGTGCAATCACCGCCACCTGCATGCCCGACATGGCCGCGACAAAGGCCGCACGCATTGCGACTTCGGTTTTGCCAAAACCCACATCGCCGCAAATCAGACGGTCCATTGGCGTACCAGCGGTCAGATCGTCCATCACGTCTTCAATAGCGCGCAGCTGATCATCGGTCTCCTGATAGGGAAAGCGCGCTGAAAATTCTTCCCACGCATGATGCTCAGGCTCCAACACCGGCGCGGTACGCAGGGCCCGTTCCGCGGCAATACGGATCAGCCTGTTGGCCATCTCCCGGATGCGCTCTTTGAGCTTGGCCTTCTTCGACTGCCACGCGCCGCCCCCCAGACGATCAAGCAACCCCTCTTCGTGGCCGTATTTGCTCAGCAGTTCGATGTTTTCAACCGGCAGGAACAGCCGCGCACTTTCAGCGTATTCCAGCGCCAGGCATTCATGCGCGGCGCCGGCGGCTGTGATCACCTCAAGCCCGTGGTACCGCCCGATCCCGTGATCGACATGCACCACAAGATCACCGGGCGAAAGCGCATTGGCCTCCGTCAGGAAGTTTTCAGCCCGGCGGCGCTTTTTCGGCGCGCGGATCAGCCGATCCCCCAGAATATCCTGTTCCGTGATGACCGTCAGATCAGCGGATTCGAACCCATGCTCCAACGCCCAGACCGCCAGATGCAGCCCGTGTTTGCCAATCCGCGTGGCATTTGGCACGGTAACAGCGCCCAACATGCCTTCATCTTCCAACAGCCCTTCAAGCCGTTCTCGCGCGCCTTCGGAATAGCTGGCCACCAGAACCGGCCCAATGGCCATACGCGCCTCAATATGGGTTTTGAGCGCGCCGAAAAGGCCCACGGACTCCATTTGCCGTTCCGGTGCAAAGTTGCGCCCGATCCGGGCACCCGCATCCAATACGCCCGGCCCTGTGGCCTGTGCCAGTGGCGATAATTGCACCACGCGCCGTCCCTGGACCGCGTCCTCCCATGCCCGGTCGTCCAGGTACATCAACCCCGGCGGCACCGGCTTATAGACCGTATCGCCGCGGGTTTTCTGGCTCAGCGCATGGGTGCGGGCCTCATACTGATCCTCAACACTGGCCCACCGCGCGACGCGGGCGGGCGTGACCTGATCATCCAATGTGATCGTGGCATTCGGCAGATAGTCAAAGAGCGTTTCAAGCGTTTCATGAAAGAACGGCAGCCAATGCTCGATCCCCTGATGCTTGCGCCCGGCACTGACGGCCTCATAGAGCGGATCATCAGTGCCTGCCGCACCAAATTCGATCCGGTAGTTCTGGCGAAACCGCGTGATTGCAGCATCGTCCAGAATGACCTCAGACACCGGCGCCAATTCGATCAAATCCAGCTTTTCGGTGGTGCGTTGCGTCGCCGGGTCAAACCGGCGGATGCCGTCCAGTACATCGCCAAAAAGATCAAGCCGCACCGGGCCGGTATCGCCCGGCGGATAGATGTCGATAATCCCGCCACGCACCGCAAAATCACCGGGTTCCATCACCGTGGGCGCCTGGGAAAACCCCATCCGTACCAAAAACGCTCTGAGCGCCGTTTCATCCAGTTGATGATCCACACGGGCGGTGAACGCGGCCTCTTTCAGAACCGCGCGTGCCGGAACACGTTGCGTGGCGGCGTTGAGCGTGGTCAGGAGCACGAACTGCGAGGGCATTCCGTGCACAAGCCCCGCCAGCGTCGCCATACGTGCCGCCGAGGTATCGGCATTGGGCGACACCCGGTCATAGGGCAGACAATCCCAGCCCGGAAACTGCACCACCGGCATATCGGGCGCGAAAAACCGTATCGCTTCGGCCATGGCCGCAAGGCGTTTGTCGTCGCGCGCGACATGCACGATCGGACGGCACTCCTTGGCCACCTCCTCCAGCAAACGGCGGGCATCATACCCTTCGGGCGCGCCGCTCAGCGTGATGTGATCTGGCTTGCTCATTTCAAAATGTGCCCTGATGTCCGATGAAATTGCAGCGCCCGCGTATCAGCCGCCAAGCGCACCCACAGACAGGTTTTGCAACATGCCCCACATGGCGGTGATAAAGATCGAAAAGATACCGATAAACTGCGTCGTCATCCGGTGGCGATAGAGCCGCTTGTAGAGCTCCTCTCCCCGCAGATCATTGGCCTTGATGTAACGCGCGCTGGAGACGGACATCAGCGCGATCACACTGACCGGCAGCGCCAGCAGAAAGACCGCCTGTGCAAATTCCTGACCGTAGACGAAACCCATCAACGCCAGAACGGTCAGAATGAAGAACACAAAGCCAGCCAGCAACGTGCCGGACGTGTCCGCAATGTAAAGGATCCGGTTGGTGTAAATCCGCACCAGCTCCTCGAAGTCACGTGCGCCTTCACCGTCTTTATCCTTGCGGGCCCGTTGCGCCATGTCCCACGGCACCCCAATCACCCAATGGCTTGTCGACGACCACAACACGGCAAGCGCAATCCAGAACCACAGGTTGCTGAAACTGCGCATGTCAATCAGCTCAAAAACAGTCTCGTACCAGTCCACTACCGCGCCTCTGATCTCACTCGTTCGCCCCTCTTACCGCCGCCGCCCGGCAATTCCTACCCTTGAGATGTGGGAAATTCCATGTCACTCAGAAAACTGCAACATGAGAAAGCCTAACCATGCGTCCGACCCAAGCCCCGTTTCCCATCACACGCCTGCGCCGCACCCGCCAATCGGCTGCGATCCGGGCCCTGGTTGCCGAAAATACACTCAGCGCTGCCGATCTGATCTGGCCCGTCTTTGTGCGCGATGGCGAAGGTGTTGAAGAACCCGTACCCTCGATGCCCGGTGTCGTGCGACGCAGCGTGGATAAGGTGGTCGAAGCGGCACGCGAGGCTGTCGATCTAGGCATCCCGGCGATTTGTCTTTTTCCGTTTTCCTCGGACGCCAAGCGGACCAAGGATTGCGCCGAAGCATGGAACCCCGACAATCTGAGCAACCGCGCCACCCAGGCGATAAAACAGGCCGTGCCGGATATTGCCGTTATGACCGACGTGGCGCTCGACCCTTATTCCGATAGCGGCCATGACGGATACCTGGTGGACGATGAGATCGTGAATGACGCCACGGTCGAGGCGCTGGTCAAACAGGCGTTGAGCCAGGCCGAAGCGGGTGTTGATATCATCGGCCCGTCGGACATGATGGATGGTCGCATCGGCGCCATTCGGAACGCACTGGAATCCGGTGGCCATCACAACACGCTCCTGCTCAGCTATGCGGCAAAATATGCCAGCGCCTTTTATGGCCCCTTCCGCGATGCTGTCGGCGCATCCGGCGCCCTCAAGGGCGACAAACAGACCTATCAGATGAACCCGGCCAACTCGGATGAAGCTCTGCGCCTGATCGAGCGCGACCTGAGTGAAGGCGCAGATATGGTGATGGTCAAACCGGGCATGCCCTATCTGGACATCTGCCGACGGGTCAAAGACAATTTTGGCGCGCCCACCTATGCCTACCAGGTCTCGGGGGAATACGCGATGATCATGGCCGCCGCGCAAAACGGCTGGATCGACGGCGATCGCGCGATGATGGAAAGCCTGATGGCCTTCAAACGGGCCGGATGCGACGGGGTTCTGACGTATTTTGCCCCCGCGGTGGCACGGGCGCTCAATTCTGCGGCATGAACCTGCTTTGATCCACAATCCTTAGTGACAGCGGGCCCTGAGGCCCCTATACTGTGTGGCAGACTGGCGATGTAAAAACGCCGGCACTTAAGTCAGGCAAACAGACAGGCAAAACCATGAGCACATTTACCAGACGCAGCTTTACGCTCGGCGCCCTTGCTGGCGCATCCGTCACCGCCGCTTGCGGCAACGGCGTTGGCAGTACCGGGGGCGCCAAGATCGACGCCCGTGTCGACGCAACGCTGAATAATCTCTACACGAATTATCCCAACACCCGCGATCTGGCTGGCAAAGCCACGGGTCTACTGGTCATGCCGCTGATCACCGAGGCCGGATTTGGCATTGGCGGCGGCTTTGGGCGCGGCGCGCTTCGGATCAACGAAGCCACTGTTGACTATTACTCGGCCACCAAGGGCAGCTTTGGATTGCAGATCGGTGGTAAGCAATTCTCGCACGTTCTGTTCTTCATGACCGAAGACGCATTGACTGGTTTCCGTCGCTCCAATGGCTGGGCCGCTGGCGCAGACGCGGATTACGTTCTGTGGGATGAAGGTGAAAACCTGCGGGCAGAAACAACCACCTCGCTGGCGCCCGTCATTGCCGTTATTTTTGGCGAGGCCGGTCTGATGGCCGGGGCATCGCTGGAAGGCGTGAAATACACGCGGATCATTCCCTGACACAGCTCGGTTCGTAAAGCAGACGCACACGCGAAGATGTCTGCTTTGCGGACCAAGCGGACCTTGTTTGGTTTGGTTACTCGAGAGTGAACCTGAAAAGGCATGTGCGCGGATTTCTAGTCGAAAGGGTTTTTCTGGCAAAACGACCTTTGCTGGGAAACCAAGCTCAGGCTGCAATTTTGGAGGTGGCCAATGGTTATTTATCCATTGACTTGTGGGCATTTTTCTTCCCCCATGTAGTAGCTTTTCTCTCAAAGGATTAACTACGATGTTTCGCTTCCTGATAACGTGCGCGGCCCTAGCATCTGCTACAATGCATCAGATACCCGCGTTCGCTGGTGAAAATCATCATGAACCGGTCATTATTGATATGGAGAGCGCCTCCTGGAAGACCTTGAATGATGCCGGTGTCGAAGTTGCAGTCCTCTCTGGCAACCCGTCGGAGCCCGGGGTCTATTCCCTCATTATGAAAGTCCCAAAAGGGGTGAAAACATCTGTGCATACTCATGCCGACGTCTGGCGTCACAGCGTTGTCATTTCAGGCACGTTGTATTTCGCGTTCGGCGATGAATGGAATTCGGATAGTCTGATCCCGATGGGTCCAGGTACATTCTTTACAGAGGGTCCAAAGGACGCCCACTATGCTTGGGCAAAAGACGGACCAGTCGTCGCATTTGTGACTGCGATGGGACCGACATCGACAGAACCACTGGCTCCTCCGCCAGAGTGAGACCAAATTTGCAGTTAGCGGTACAGGCTCGAGGCGGTCCTTCGCTGCGGAGCAGCGCGCTGACGGCGGATGAGTGTCCGCTTTGGGCTCAGAGCCGCCATTGAACAGTTTGGCGCGCAGCACTCTTGGTGCGTTCAATGGATACAATTGATCAACAGAGTATCACCGCCTCAATGCAGGGTGAACTCACCCGTCACGTTGCGCCACTCGCCCGGGCTGATCATTTTGCGGTGGCTGAACGCCACGGAATGAAGTGGCCCGTCAATTTCGCGCTGCCAGAACTCGATGAATTCGAACAGCCGGGGATGGTCGGGGGCAGTGTCATACTCCTGCCAGACAAAACTGTTCAGCACATGGGTGTAGTCCGGCATCCTGTAAAAGAATTCTGCCGTGGTCAGCCCGTACCCTTTTAGCATCATCTCGGTTTCAGACATTTCCATTAAACTGCTCCTTATTATGCGTCTGACAGCCCCATCATGCGGCATTAAAATTACTTTTCAATGAAAACAATGTGTTGGCATCGCACGGTGGTGAGTGCCAAGGCATAGCTGCAACAACCATTGCACCCTATATCCTGCCTCTGATATAGATTCGGCAACTAAATATAGAATAACGAACAGGACAGGCATCAACGTGAACGACACGCCGCAACCCCCTGAAGATTCAGAAGAAAACAAACCCGAACGTCCCGAATATGATGGTCCGAAAATCTCGATCACGGACGAGATGAAGACTTCATACCTGGATTACGCCATGTCGGTCATCGTCAGCCGGGCGATCCCTGACCTGCGCGACGGGTTGAAACCGGTGCATCGGCGCATCCTCTACGCGATGCACGAAACGAATAACGGCCACGACAAACCTTATCGCAAATCGGCCCGTCCGGTGGGCGATGTCATGGGTAAATACCACCCTCATGGCGACAGTGCGATCTACGACGCGCTTGTACGGATGGCGCAGGATTTCTCTATGTCCCTGCCCCTACTCGACGGTCAGGGGAACTTCGGCTCAATGGACGGCGATAACCCCGCGGCCATGCGCTACACCGAAGTACGGATGGACAAGCCCGCCGCCTCCCTGCTGGCCGATATCGAAAAAGACACGGTTGATTTTCAGGACAATTACGACGGCAAGGATCAAGAACCCACTGTCCTGCCCGCCCGCTTTCCAAACATGCTGGTTAATGGCGCGGGCGGCATCGCCGTGGGTATGGCCACAAACATCCCGCCCCATAACCTGGGAGAGGTTGTCGATGCCACGCTGGCGCTGATCGAAGACCCGGACCTGACCAGCGAACAGCTGATTGAGTATGTCCCCGGGCCTGATTTCCCCACAGGCGGCATCATGCTGGGCCGCTCCGGCGCGCGCAAAGCCTATATCGAGGGGCGTGGCAGCGTGATCATCCGCTCCAAAACCCGTGTCGAAGAGATCCGAAAAGACCGCTATGCCATTGTCATCGACGAGATCCCCTATCAGGTGAACAAGGCCGCGATGATCGAAAAGATCGCCGAACAGGTCCGTGAGAAGAAGATCGAGGGCGTCAGCCACGTGCAGGACGAATCCGATCGCAACGGCGTGCGCGTCGTAGTGGAACTCAAGCGCGATGCCACGGCCGAGGTCGTGCTTAATCAGCTGTTCCGCTTCACCCCGATGCAGACTTATTTCGGCTGCAACATGCTGGCCTTGAACGGCGGCCGCCCCGAGCAACTGACCCTGCGCGCCTTCCTGACCTCCTTCATTGCCTTCCGCGAGGAGGTTGTGGCCCGGCGTACGGCCTATGAACTGCGCAAGGCGCGTGAACGCAGTCACGTGCTCTGTGGTTTGGCGGTGGCCGTCAGCAATGTGGACGAAATTGTTGCCACGATCCGCGCCTCCGCCGATGCCGCCGAGGCGCGCGAAAAACTGATGACGCGCCGCTGGCCCGCCGGTGACATTCTGGAATACATCGCGCTGATCGATGACCCGACGCATAAGGCCAATGACGACGGCACCTATAACCTCAGTGAAACGCAGGCCCGTGCCATTCTGGAACTGCGTCTGCAACGTCTGACGCAAATTGGTGTCAAAGAGGTGACCGATGAGCTGCAGGAGCTTGCCGGTAAGATCAAGGAATACCTTGCCATTCTGGCCTCCCGCGAGCGGATCATGGGTATCATCGCTGATGAACTTCGCGAAGTCCGCGAGCAATTCGCTGTGCCGCGCCGGACAGAGATTGTTGACTGGTCTGGCGACATGGAAGACGAAGATCTGATCGAGCGGGAAGATATGGTCGTGACGGTCACCTCCGGCGGCTATATCAAACGCACGGCACTGGCCGATTTCCGGGCGCAAAAACGCGGCGGCAAGGGCCTGAGCGGCATGCAGACAAAGGAGGAGGACGTGGTCACCACCCTCTTTGTGGCCAACACGCATACGCAACTTCTGTTCTTCACCACGGATGGCATGGTCTACAAGCTCAAAACCTGGCGCCTGCCGCTTGGTGGACGGACCGCCAAGGGCAAAGCCATTGTAAATATCCTGCCGATCCCGGTCGGGGTGAGCATCGCGGCAATCATGCCGGTCGATGTTCCCGAAGATCAGTGGGCCGATCTGCAGATCGTCTTCGCCACCTCTGCAGGCACCGTTCGACGCAACCGCCTGAGCGATTTCACCAATGTGAAATCCAACGGCAAGATCGCGATGAAATTCGAGGATGATCACGCCGAGACGAAGCTGATCAATGCGCGCATCTGCTCGGATGAGGATGACGTGATGCTGGTCACCAAATCGGGCCGGGCCATCCGCTTCCCCACCACCGAGGTCCGCGTCTTCAATTCACGCGCCTCTGTCGGGGTGCGCGGCGTCAAACTGACCGGAGACGATCAGGTTGTTTCCATGTCAGTCATTGGCCATTTCGTGGCGACACCGGATGAGCGCGCGGCTTACCTCAAAATGCGCCGCCAATTGGCCGGGGCGACCGACGAAGACGCCGCGAATGATGAGGAAGGCAACGCAGATGCCGCCATCAGCCCGGAGCGGTTCGAGGAAATGCAGGCCGCGGAAAACCTGATCCTGACCATCACATCGGGTGGCGCGGGCAAGCTCAGCTCCTCCCATGATTACCCCGTGCGTGGGCGCGGCGGTATGGGGGTGACCGCGATGGACAAGGCCATGCGGGGCGGCCCACTGATTGCCTCTTTCCCGGTGGCGATGGATGATCAGATCATGTTGGCCACCTCCAAGGGTCAGTCGATCCGTGTGCCGGTCAATGGCATCTCCTTCCGGTCGCGCAGCGCGGGCGGCGTCAAGGTTTTTGACACCGGCAAAGGCGAAGAAGTCGTAAGCGTGGCATGGATTGCCGAGCAGAATGAAGACGAGGAAGACGCCACGGATACCACGACAGAGGCCCCAGCCGGATCAGACGCCGGGGAGTAATCCTGGCGCGATCCGGACGGCGCTTTCACGGTGCACCAACTCTCTTTTGACGTGTGATTAACCACGAATTTTCACGCTAGGGGCAAATTCCTGCCCGATTCACGGGGCATTCTGATCCCGCCCAGAAGACGTGCCGGGCGCTGACCAGTGATGTTGTTTCCCCATCTTCCACATCGTCAGGAATAGTCTCGTGCACAGAAAAGATACCCGCTGGCTGAACAATTCAGGCCTCAACTTGATCCGCATCGTGATCGGCTCTTACTTCATGGCCGTGTCACTTGGATTGGTCTCGGGCGTTGACCCCAAGGCATTGTTTTCGCCGTTTATGCCGTTGATCGCAGCGGATGTAATTGGCTCAACACTGCTCTTCATCTCAAGCCTCGCGCTTATGACCGGAAGCTTCCTGCGCCCGACCGCCCTGATCCTGGCGCTGTTCGTGTTCGGCTCCAGCATGGTACAAAACTTCTTTTTGGTCGCGGTCGAGGATGTTTCCGCCTTCTGGCGGGACGTGACTTTGGTCTGTGCCATCATCCTGACCTATTCCAACATGAGCCGTCAGGATTTGCGCCGTGCCAACCTGATGCGTCGCCGCCGCATCAACCGCATTCGGCGCGTGCCGCTCTATGGGGAAACGGTGCAGCCCCGGCGTGTTTCGCCGCCCGCGCTTGAAACCCCCAAACCACAGGCCAGTCCGCGCCCGACACTAGAATTGCCATCCTTCATGAAACGCCCCGAAGACCGGGACAATGCGCGCGACATGGCGGACACCAACCTCTTTGCCAATATCTGACACGAGGCCGTCGGGCCCCACATCGCGGCCCCTTGACACCCCCTGCCCGGCATCACAGTTTCGCGGTGCGCCATCTGGTGCGCCCCAACCGGAGTGCCATTCTGTGTCCAACCCGCATCGCAAACACGTTGTCCTGATCCTTGGATCCGGCGGCAGATTGGGCACCATGCTGCGCCAAATCTGGTCAGAAACGCCACCTGACCGAACAGAGCTCATCTATCAATCGCGCAACGCATCCTTGGCCGACACCCTGCAATGGGCGCCGGGTGAAGCACGCAGCGTACTTCCACAAGTCAACACGATCATTGCCCTGTGGGGACGCACGAACGGGACCGATCAGGAGCTTGCACAAAACACATCGCTGGCTGAAGAGAGCCGTGCCATCGCCGTCGCAACCGGCGCATCCCAGGTCATACATCTCTCCAGTGCGGCGGTGTATGGACCTGCGGAAAACGCGTCCGAAACCTCCCCGACCAACCCGCTCAGCGCCTATGGCGCGGCCAAACTGGCGATGGAGCAGCGCATTGCAGAATTTGACGACAACCAAATCCGACACATCTTCCTCAGGCTCGCCAATGTCGTTGGCGCGGATAGTCTGGCGCCGGCACTGCGCAACGACGGTCCGGTTACACTGGATCGATTTCCAGACGCCCGTGGCCCGGTCCGCAGCTATATCGGCGCCCAGGATTTGGCCGATATCCTGATCCACCTCGTGCATTTACCCGCAAAACACCTGCCTTTGGTGCTGAACATCGCGGCCAGAACGCCTATTGAGATGCAATCACTGGCCAACGCCGCGGGCAAGGACATTCTCTGGCAGGCGGCGCCTTCGACCGCTGTGCAGACCGTAACCCTGAATACTGACCGTCTGACTGCCCTGGTGCCGGAATTTACCCCATGCGACACTGCCCAAAAATTAATCGACCAACTGACCGCTTTGGGGTGAATGTCGCGCCCCTCTGTGCGTGATCGCACACAGTCCTTCATTTCATCGTGATGGCTCAAACGTTACTTGTTCCTCCCAAGCGCGCAGGCGTATGATAGCAACGTTATGCCGACCTGGGCATATTGGGGGTTTCGGGTATGTTTTTTGACCTTGCACAATCGCTTGGCCGAACACGCAAAAACAGGATCATCTTTGCAATGGATGTCGCGCTGATCGCGATCTCCTACCTGTTGGCGTCTCTGCTCTTGTCGGGCACAGAACGCTGGATGACCCTGCCGGATGCCGCGGGCACGGATCTGACCGTTGTTCTGGGCGTGGGTGCCACCCTGACTGCCCTGCTGGGGCTACACCAAACCCGCCTCGGCGCCTATCAGATGCACGGCGTCATCAAATCCGCAGGTGTCGCGCTGGCGATGGCCATCGCAGGCGCAGTGGCGTCGGCCCTCTTGGCCGATATCGCCACGCCGCTGCATGTGTTCATCGTCTTCGGCATGGTCTTTTTGATCCTGAGCGTGGCCAGTCGTCTGGCCCTGCGGCGGTGGGTGACATGGCTTTATGCGAAAAATCGCGCGGGCACCCGCCTGATGATCTACGGCGCGGGCCAGACCGGTCAGCAACTGGCGCTGGCGCTTGAGGCCGATGACATGGTCACACCCGTGGTCTTTGTCGATGACAATCCACTTTTGCATGGCCAGACCATCAGGGATTTACGCGTGCATCCCTCCGTAGAAATTGCTGGCCTTGTCGCATCCCACCGCATTGATCGGATCGTGCTGGCCATGCCCAGTGCCGGCGCGACGGTTCAGGACCGTATCATCCGCACGCTGGCAGATATCGGCTGCGAAGTGCATGCGCTGCCCTCCTTTGCCAATATGATTGCCAAGCCGGAAACCCACCCACACCATACGAAACCGGTTGATCTGAACGACATTTTGGGTCGCGACCGGGTGGAAACCGAACTCCCGGGCGTGTCAGAAACCTACCGCGCCCGCTCCATTCTGGTGACCGGTGCGGGCGGGTCCATCGGTTCAGAAATCTGCCGCCAGCTGATGGCCTGCAACCCCGAGCGTCTAGTGTTGATGGACCATTCCGAACTGATGCTGTTCGAGATCGACCGCGAATTGCGCCATATGGGCGGGGATGTGGATATCCAGCCGGTTCTGGGCTCGGTCTGTGAACAGGATCTCGTGACCGGCGTGATGGCGAAATACAAGGTCGACACGGTGCTGCATGCGGCGGCGTATAAACACGTGCCTCTGGTCGAATTCAACGCCCTGGAAGGCATGCGCAACAATGTGTTGGGCACCAAGGTCGTGGCGGATGCCGCGCGGGACGCAGGCGTAGAACGCTTCATTCTTGTCTCGACAGACAAGGCCGTGCGTCCCACCAGTATCATGGGCGCGTCCAAGCGATTTGCCGAACTTCTCATCCAGGATCTGGCCACGCGCTCGACCACAACGCGTTTCGCAATGGTCCGGTTTGGCAATGTTCTGGGATCCAGCGGCTCGGTCATCCCGCTCTTTCAGGAACAGATCGCTCGAGGCGGGCCCATTACGCTGACCCATAACGACATCACCCGCTATTTCATGACCATCCCCGAGGCCGTGCAACTGGTTCTTCTGGCTGGAACATTCGCGCGGGGCGGTGATCTCTTTGTGCTTGATATGGGCAAACCTGTCCCGATCCGCGACGTCGCACACAAAATGATCGAAGGCGCCGGCCTGACCGTGCGGGATGAGACCAATCCGGATGGTGACATTGAAATCCAGATTACTGGTCTGCGACCCGGCGAAAAACTGCACGAAGAGCTGTTGATCGGATCAGATATGCTGACAACGCCGCATAGCCGTATTCTGCGCGCGCAAGAGGATCACCTGTCAGAGATCGAAATGGCGAATGCGCTGCAATCCCTGCGACAGGCAATTGAAACCCGCGATCCGGAGCTTTTGCATACCACCCTCAGCAAATGGATCGAAAAAGGCGACAAGGCCGCACCGTTGAGCGTGAACGAATAACACCTGCGTCGTTTATGTATCGCGCCGGTCCGGCGGCATCCCTGCCCGAACGGTTTTTTCCAAATGGGCCGCCAAGGCTTTGCGGTCTGCAAAATCGGCCACCCGGACGGGCGGATGATAGATCACTTCGACCGCACCGTGTTTGGCCGCGGCCAGCAGATGCAATAAATGCGGCGCAAATTCCATGTCACCCCACCACCCGTAAAACGTATCCGCCTGTCCGTCGGGCGCGTGATAAACTGTGGTGACCGGTTGGATATGCATGTGATCATGCAGCGCCGGTGCAAAAAATGCCTGAAACAAGGTGGATTTAAACCGCAGCACCCGCAGGCCATCAGTCGATGTGCCTTCCGGGAAAAACAACAACCGATGACCAGATAGCAGACGTTCTTCGAACAGTTTCGTCTGTGCCTTGGCCTGTCGCGGGTCACGCGCAATGAACACCGTTCCCGTCATGCGCGCCAGAAACCCGATCACCGGCCACCGGGCCACTTCGGATTTCGAAACGAAATAGACCCGTTTCCGGGCATTCAACACAAAGATATCCAGCCACGATGCGTGGTTCGACACCACCGCACCGGGCACTGTCATCTGCGTGCCCTTGATCCTGTGTCCCATGCCCAGAACCAAGAAGAACACCCGGCTGACGCCTTGCGTGATATAGGGCGTGACCGGGCGACGGGGTCCAAAGAGCGGCCGTTCAACCAGCCGCAGCACGAGCATGGCTACGGTGCCCATGACGATGAAACACACCAAAACCAGCCCGCGCAGCACCGCCCGCACCCATCCCATCGGGGTGATGGCAGGCAAATCCGCTTCGATGGTTGGATCCCAGGGCGGGCTCACGTCTCCAGACCCTTGGTGTAGATGCTCTTTTGCTTGTCGTTGAGTTGCGCCGTATCCATGATCAGGCACACATCGGTTGTGTTGAACGCATGATCCACAAAGGCCCCCTCGCCCACGTACCCGCCCAAGCGCAGATATGCCTTGATCAGAGCGGGCACCTGCAACATCGCGGCCCGACGATCCAAAGCGTCGCGATCCAAGAGGTCAAGCCGCTGATAGCTCACCTCGCGTGCACGCACACGTAGCGGTTCGGGTGCAAGATGACGGTGATGCAAAAGCGATAAGGGCTGCGCCAAAGGTTCCGGATCGGTGCCGTGAAAACTGGCCACCCCAAAGAGGATTTCAATGCCGTGCTCTGCCACATATTGCGCCAGCGCATTCCAGAGGTGGAACATTGCCGTCCCACCACGATAATCCGGCGCCAGACACGAACGCCCCAGTTCCATCAACCGCCGGTCCTGTTGTCGCAACGGCTCAAGGTCGTATTCATCCTCGGAATAAAACTGCCCGGCCGCGCGCGCCTGATCATCGCGCAAAAGGCGATAAACGCCCACAACGTCGCCGCCCCGTCCATCGTCCAGCAGCAGAAGATGATCGAAAAACGGATCGTACCGGTCCTGCTCCAGGCGCGCCGCATGATCCACCATCGGACCATCTCCGCCTAGCTCTTCAACAAACACCTGATATCGCAACCGCTGCGCGGCGCGGATCTCCGCCTCCGTGGCGGCCAGCTTTACGCGAAAATCGGGATCCGGGCGGCGCATGTGCTTCCTGAACTTCATGGGTTGATCGGGGTTTTAGGAAAGCCCGCCGGCAAAGGCAATCAATCGTCTTTTACGGGATTGGTAATCGCCTTATACGTGTGTTAACCTTCTGGTAACTCTCTTGGGGGATCAAGGATTGGCAGGAGGACAACGTGGCGACCATCAATCACAACTTTTCCCGAATTTGGAAAGTTCACTGTGACCTTGCCCGCGATGTTCGATTGCACCTGCCCGGTGCCCCAATCGGGCTGGTCTGGATGTTGCACCAGCATTCCCGGTTCAAGTAACGCGTTCAAATTTTCCATGTGCCTGCCTTTGGAGAAATTCACTTGTCTGATCATACTGTTAATGTCGCCGCTTTGATAGGCTCCCGCATCTGCCACGACCTCATCAGCCCTGTCGGGGCTGTTACCAACGGGCTGGAATTACTTGCCATGTCCGGCGTTGGCGATAGCCCTGAACTGTCGCTGGTCAATAACTCGGCCGCAGATGCCACCGCGCGCATTCGACTTTTCCGGCTGGCCTTTGGTGCCGCATCCGAAGATCAAACCACAGGCAGCGAGGAAATCCGCACGATCCTTGCCAACCATTATTCAGACGGCAAGATCACGGCGACATGGCATCCGCAGGAGAATATCCCGCGGCAAACGGCGCAGGCGGCACTTTTGGCCGTGCTTTGCGTCGAACAATCCCTGCCCTTCGGCGGATCGCTGTCGATCGAACACACAGACGGGCAATGGAGCGTTCGCGGCACATCCGACCGGATCAAAGACCGTTCCGCCCTGTGGGCCGGTCTTGTCGGGGACGCGCCGCTTCCTGACCTGGCCCCAGCAGACGTGCAATATCTGCTCCTGAGCGATCAGGTCAAAACCATGGGCCGCACATGTACGGTGACCGCATCAGACAGTGATGTATGTCTTCGGTTTTAGTGCTGTTTTGGCAACCGCGGGTTAGCTGCGGACAGCGCCGTCGCCCACCACCAAATACTTGAAACTGGTCAATTGTGCCGCCCCCACCGGGCCGCGTGCGTGCATCTTGCCGGTTGCAATGCCAATCTCCGCACCCATGCCAAATTCGCCACCATCGGCAAACTGGGTCGAGGCATTGCGCATCAAAATCGCACTGTCCAATTGGGCAAAAAACTCGTCTGCGGCGGTGTCATCTTCGGTCACAATGCAATCCGTGTGGTTTGAGCCATGGGCACGGATGTGATCAATCGCCTCGTCCACGGAGGACACCACCCGCGCCGCAATGATCATATCAAGGAATTCACGTCCCCAATCGGATGAGCTTGCAAGTGTAACACCCTCTATTTCCGATATTTTCTCATCACCGCGCACTTCGACGCCCGCATCAATGAGCGACCGCAAAACAGCGCGCCCAAGGCCATCCACAACATCTTCATGGATCAGCAGGCATTCAGCGGCACCGCAGATGCCCGTCCGCCGTGTTTTGGCGTTCATCACGATTTTCAAGGCCTTTTCAACATCCGCGGCGGCGTCCAGATAGATGTGAACAATGCCTTCCAGATGCGCAAAGACAGGCACACGGGCTTCGCGCTGTACAAGGCCGACAAGACCCTTGCCGCCACGCGGGACGATCACGTCGATGGTGTCCGTCATGGTCAGCATGGCCTGCACGGCCGCCCTGTCGCGGGTCGGCACCAGTTGAACCGCATCCGCAGGCAGGCCCGCATGTTCCAAGCCTTGCACCAGACAGGCATGGATCGCAGTGGAAGAATGAAAACTCTCGGATCCCCCCGCAAAATGACCGCGTTGCCGGATTTCAGGCACAGCGCCCCGGCATCCGCCGTCACGTTGGGGCGACTTTCATAAATCACGCCGATCACCCCCAATGGGGTGCGAACACGGCGGATATTAAGACCCGTCTCCATATCCCACTCTTCGAGCACCTCGCCAACCGGATCGTACTGCGCCGCCACGGCGCGCAACCCGTCAACAATGCCCTGAATGCGCGGCTCATCCAGCGCCAGACGATCCATCATCGCATTAGTCAGACCTTTATCGCGCCCATAGGCGAGGTCCAACGCATTGGCATCGATGATCTCTACACGGCGCTCCCATACAGCGTCTGCAGCGGCGTTGAGAGCCGCGCGTTTGCTGGCGGCGTCAGCCACGGCCAAAGCGGCGGAGGCCGATTTGGCGCGGGTCCCGATATCGGCCATCAAGGCTTCGATTGTCTCAAGGTCTTTCATGATTCAATTCCTTGGAAATACTGTTCAGAGTGTAACATCACGGCGCTTCAAAACGCCATATCATCGCGGTGCATCAGCGGACCCCGGCCCGGGTAGCCAAGCATGGGCTCTATGTCCTTACTGCGTAATCCTTTGATTTTACGCGCATCTCCGGCGTCATAGCGCGTCAGACCCTGGCCAAGATTACGCCCATCAGGGCCCTTAACCTCAACCGCATCCCCGCGCATGAAGCGCCCGGTCACATCCGTTACACCTGCTGCCAGAAGGCTGCTGCCCTTGCGCAAGGCCGCCGCGGCACCTTCGTCCACGGTCACGCTGCCCTTGGGTTTCATGGCCGCAATCCACGCTGTGCGTTTCGCTTGCGGATCACCCTGGGCCAAAAACCACGTGCAGGCGGCCCCGTTTTCCAACGCCGTGACCGGGTTCAACCCGGACCCTTCGGTGATCACCATGTCGCAGCCCGCCGCCGTTGCAGTTTTCGCGGCCATGACCTTGGTTTTCATCCCACCTTTGCTGAGGCCCGACCCGGCATCGCCCGCCATCGCCTCGATGTCGGGCGTAATATGATCAATCACGTCGAAACGTTGCGCCGTGTCATCCTGTGCCGGATTGGCCGAATAGAACCCATCCACATCGCTGAGCAGGATCAACTGGTCCGCGCCAGCCGTCACCGCCACCTGCGCCGCCAACCGGTCATTATCTCCGTACCGGATTTCATCCGTGGCCACCGTATCATTTTCGTTCACGATGGGCACGACGCCGAGGTTCAAGAGCTGCTCCAGCGTGGCGCGCGAATTGAGATAGCGGCGCCGATCACTGCTATCCTCCAGCGTGACCAATACCTGCGCGGCCTTAAGACTATGGCCCGCCAGCGCCCGATCATAAGCCCCGGCAAGTTTGATTTGACCCACAGCCGCCGCGGCTTGCGATTGTTCCAAAGTCAGCTCGCCGGCCGGAAGACCAAGCGCGTTGCGCCCCATGGCGATGGACCCTGACGAGACCAAGAGCACATCCGTGCCCCGCGCCTTCAGGCGCGCCACATCTTCGGCCAACGCCCCCAACCAGTCGGATCGCAAATCCCCGGTATCGCGGTCCACCAGCAGGGCCGAACCGATCTTGATAACCAGCCGTTTTGCGGTACTCAGGGTTGCCACGGCTCAGGCTCCGCATCCTCGGCTTTGAAGCGCAGTTTTGTCTGATCAATCTGCCCACGCAACGCCCGCAAAACCTCCGTCACACCTTCCCGCGCCACGCCAGACATAGCCATGACAGGGCCACCGGTTGCAACTTCCAGTGCAGCCTGTTTTTCACTGCGTTCTTCGTCACTTAGCGCATCAATCTTGTTCAGAACCGTGATCCTTGGCTTGGTCGCCAAGACGTCACCATATGCCTCGATTTCATGCAGGATTGTCGCGTGATCCGCCGCCACATCTTCGGACGTGCCATCAATCAAATGCAACAGGACAGAACACCGCTCAACATGTCCCAGAAAGAGATCACCCAAGCCCCGCCCTTCCGAAGCACCGTCAATCAGGCCCGGAATATCGGCCACGACAAATTCAACGTTATCAACGCCGACAACGCCCAGGTTGGGATGCAGCGTGGTAAAGGGGTAATCCGCGATTTTGGGCCGGGCATTTGACGTTGCCGCCAGAAAGGTGGATTTGCCCGCATTGGGCAGCCCCAGCAATCCAACATCGGCAATCAGTTTCAGACGCAGCCAGATGGTGCGTTCCACACCCTCCTGCCCCGGATTTGCACGCCGCGGCGCCTGGTTGGTTGAGGATTTGAAATGCAGGTTGCCAAAGCCACCGTTGCCGCCGCGCGCAAGTTCGACGCGCTGACCAACTTCGGTAAGATCGGCAATCACGGTTTCCTGATCTTCGTCCAGCACTTCGGTGCCCACGGGCGCACGCAGGACGATGTCATCGCCGTCTTTACCGGTGCGCTGTTTGCCCATGCCGGGCTGGCCATTCTTGGCGAAGAAATGCTGCTGATAGCGGAAGTCAATCAACGTGTTCAGCCCGTCAACAACCTCGATCCAGACCGAGCCACCGGTGCCACCATCTCCGCCATCGGGCCCGCCATATTCAATATACTTCTCCCGGCGGAAACTGACGCATCCCCCGCCGCCCGCACCGGACCGGATATAGACCTTTGCGAGATCAAGAAACTTCATGAAACGGTCCTTTGTGGCATTGGCCCCTGCGATAGAGGGAAATGCAGGTGTGCTCAAGCCCGTGGGGCATCCAGCGTGAAATTACGGGTTGGCAGATGCGCGGCGCGCGACGCACAAGGGCTGACACAACGCGGCCCTTCGGTGAAGCCCAGTTTTTCCAACACGCGGCAAGAGCCGGGGTTGTCATCGAAGACACAGGCGCGCAGCTGCAGCCACCGGCCCGTGGCAAATGCCGCCTCGATCAGGGCGGTGCAAATCTCGGTCGCATAACCCTGCCCCCAATGCGCGCGACCGATCATATAGCCCAACTCGCCCTCGCCGAAGATCGTTGCCATGCCCACCAAAGTGTCGTCCCGCAGGATCGACCCACCAAGCCCCGCATCAGGGGCTATTGGCGCACAGCGTTTCGACGTGAACGCGCGATCCGCGGGCCAGGGCCATGTGCCCGTGGTGCAAACAACCTCAAAATCGGATGCGATTTCATGCATGGCAGGCACATCTTCGGGGCCTGCCGAACGCAGGCGCAACCGTTTGGTGCGCAAGATGTCTGCCACGACCATGGGTCAACTTACCTTCAGGCTATAGGTCCACGTGGGCACTTTGGCGTTGCGTGCCACGGAGAAGCTTTCGGCGTCGCCCAGATAATCAAACCCGCAATTCGTCAACACGCGTGCCGAGCTGGCGTTGTCCTGAAATACGCTGGCGAAAAACGTCGTGCAGTTCTGTGGGTTGCCCGCAAGCAACGCCGATACGGCCCCCGACGCAACGCCAGTGTTCCAATAGGCGGGTGCCACCCAATACCCGACCTCGGATTGAGAGATATCGACCCGAAGCAAACTGATCAGACCCATGACCTCGGTCTGACCACTCTTGCTGCCATCAATCGCCCAGACATCCTCGATCCGGTCACTCTCGCGCGCCCGCGCAATCAAGGCATCGGTAGTGCCAGGTGGCAGCGGGTGCGGGATCGTACTGGTCGACATGGCCACACGTGGATCACTCGCGTTCATTTCGATCAACCCTGCATCCGACGGGCGCAACGGGCGCAAATCAAAGCGCTCGGTTTCGATAACAGCTTGATTAACAATACTATCCAGTTTCACTTGCTCTCTCCTCCGAACAGAACAAAAAGCACCGACGCGACCGTTAGAGCCGCCAGTGCCCACATCAAATACTTCTCCGCCGGTTTCCCGGCGACCGTGCGCGCAAGCCGGTCTCCTCCATAAGACCAGATCGGGTGCAAAATCGTTTGCAGGGCTAAAAATGAGATGGCCACGGCAAGCGTCGCCTGCAAGGCCGGTGTGCCCGGGCTCACGAAATTGGTAAATCCCGCGACGATCATCGCCCATGCCTTGGGATTGAGCGGATGCACCAGCAATCCGGCTGCAAATCCCGGGGCTTTTTCAACAACGCGACCGGTATCAAGGCGCATGTTGGCCACTTTCCACGCCAGCCAGAAAATATAGGCCGCAGATGCCCATTTCAGGGCCTCAAAGATGCCCGGTGCCTGATTGGCCAGCTCCATCAGACCAAACCCAACCGGCCAGATGACCAATTGTTTACTGATCACCACCCCCGCAACAAAAGGCAGTGCCGCGCGAAACCCAAACCGCGCACCGGTGGCGAGCAATGCCATATTGGCCGGGCCAGGTGTGCCAATCTGCGAGGCACCAAACACCAACAGACCGAGGATCGCGACACTCATGACGTGCCTCCGTGGAAATAAAAAAAGGGACCGGCGGTATCGCCGATCCCCTGATTTTCTCAAAACCTTTCAGGTCGGCTTATTCGGCGGCCTCCGCCACCGGCAGGACCGAAATAAAGGTACGGCCCTTGAGGCCCTTGTGGAATTTTACGGCGCCTTCGACGGTTGCAAAGATCGTGTGATCCTTGCCTTGGCCCACGCCTTCACCCGGCCAGAACTTGTTGCCGCGCTGACGCGCGATGATGTTCCCGGGGATGACAGCTTCGCCACCGTATTTCTTTACACCAAGGCGGCGACCGGCTGAGTCGCGGCCGTTACGGGATGAACCGCCTGCTTTCTTATGTGCCATCTCGTCTCTCCTTAGCCTTTAGCCAGTTTCTTGGCCTGTGCGATCCAGCCTTCGCGCTCGATCCGGCCTTTGAACGACAGTTTCTCGTCCATAGCAGCAACATCCGCATCCGTCCATGCCGCGACCTGGGCAAAGGTTGTGACGCCCGCTGCGTGCAGTTTCTTCTCAAGCGCCGGGCCAACACCGCTCAGCTCTTTCAGATCATCTGCACCCTTGTCGGCCTTGGCGGCCTTCTTGGGGGCTTCTTTCTTTGGCGCTGCCTTCTTGGGCTCGGCTTTGGCCTCTGCCTTTTTCGGCGCAGCTTTCTTGGGCTCGGCCTTGGCTTCAGCTTTCTTGGCGGGCTTGGCGGCGGCGGCCACTGCAACAGCTGCGACGGAACCCGCACCCATGGCGGCTTTCACGCCGGACTTGTCGCCACCCTTTTCAAGGATGTCTGTCACGCGCAGGACTGTCAGTTGCTGACGGTGCCCTTTGGTGCGCTGGCTGCCGTGCTTACGACGACGCTTGACGAAATTGATGACCTTGTCACCTTTGATCTGATCAACCACTTCGGCCTGAACGGCTGCGCCATCTACCAAAGGCGCGCCGACAACCGGCTTGTCGCCGCCCAGCATCAAAATCTCGTTGAATTGAACTTTTTCACCGGCATCCGCTGCAAGTTTCTCAACACGAAGCATGTCACCTGAGGACACCTTGTATTGCTTGCCACCGGTCTTGAGGACCGCAAACATTTGCTTTTCCTTCGTTTTCCGCGTCCGCCGGTCCCCCTGCTTTGGGGCGTTAACAGCCAAAAGCCACCTTGAACAGCGCGCCCGTTCGGGCGTCATTACATATCACTGGCAAGGACCACCCCTGCCGCGATGCGCGCTTATCGGGGCAAATCGGGCCCAAGTCAAGCCCTCAAAAGCCTGTTATTCAACGGCGAAACATCGCCCCCGGGCTCAGAGCGGCTCGCTGTTCAAATGCTCGGCCACGGCGCGCCCCATTAGATAGGACAATTCAATATACATCTTGTCAAAAGCCGCAAAGATCGCCCGGTTCAGCGCCTGCCCTTCGTCGGTGCGATAAAACGCGGCATACTCATCCAGAACGTCGCCTTCCAGCGGTTGATACGCGAGGGTCAAAAACGCCCCCAGCCATTCCTCGGACGCGTTTCGTGTTTCTTCTTCCTGTGACCAGACATCCCTCAGAATATCTTCTTCACTGAGGTCATACGCCCCGCCATCGGTCAGGCCGCGATAAAACATCAGGCTGGCATTCAACGTGCCCATTACGTTGAATTCAACCAGATCACTCTCGGAAATCAATTGATCAACCTGCCGGATCAACGCGGCTTCCTCGGCCTGCAGCGCTGCGAACCGCTCCGTCGCGGCGGCCTCGATCTCCGGGTCCAGAAACGCGCGCCGCGCCTCCAGTTCCAGCCGCACCACTTCCTGACCCGCCTCACTGGTGAAATAGGCCATGATCGGCGCAATTTCGACGCCCTCCAGTTCAGTCTCAAAATCCCGGGAGATCAGCGTCAACATCTTGTCGGTGTCATAAATCCTGGCCACCGTGTCGCCCCAACTGGCCATATCCGCTTCGGGCAGCAGGCCGTCGGCAACATCCGCGCCGTATCGCAGCCCTTCCAGATGCATGATATCGATGGTCTCTTCAAAGCCCAACGCATCGATCAGCGCACTCATGTCGGTGCGGCCCTCCGCCAGCGATCCACTGGCGCTCACCGCAAGCGACACACTCAGGCAAACGGCACGAATGAACCCCATGATCACAGCTCCTGCGCTGGCGTAAGATCAGCCATGCGCGCCGCCAACATCTCGAACCGGGTGGCCATGATCTCGTACTGCACCGCGTTCATCAGCACATAGACCTGTTTCATATCAGGATGCTCAAGCGCTTCGGCATAGGCCTCGAGGTCTTCGTTGTTGATATCCCGGTAGACATAGGCCGCCGACACCAGCCCGGATCTCGCGCAAAGCCTGCTTCAACTCCGCTTCAGATTCCTTGAGAAACGCCCGCAACACCTGTTCGTCGATATTGTCATCGATCACGCCCGCATAGGACGCCGCCAGCAGGAACCGGATCTGCAATTCGTGGATGCCCTTCACGGCCGTTCCTGCGCCATCAATCGCATCATTCATGCGGTTGAGGAACACAACCCGATCGCCGCCTTCGGCAACAACCGCGCCACCGATACTGGTGCGGGCCTCTTCATTCTCATCGAAATGCCCGACATTCTCGACCTCCACCAACCGCTGCCCCAGGGGAGACGCGTAAAACGCTGCCGCATGGGTCAACAAATCATCGCTGAGTGTGGCCGACAGGATTTCCAACGCGGTCTCGCGCATCTGGTCGGTGTCAAACACCTCCTTGGACAGACGGCTCCAGTCATTGCCAAAATCGCTGGCGTCGAACCCCAGCATGGCCGGTGCGTCCTCTGCCGAAAGCGCCATGCTATCCAGTGCGACATCAAAGCCGGTGATCTGCAAAAACGCCTCAAGCCGGTCCCTGTCCGCGGCGCGCACCGTGTTTGCGCTGATGACAATCAGGGTCAAAACAACCGCTATCATCGAAAACAGACGTAACCGGCTGTGGCGGGGCATCAAATAGGACATGTCGGATCAAACCTTTGCGCTTGGCTTTCTACCCCTCCAACCTAGGGAGAATTTGCCAGCAAACAATGCAAAAGCCCTTGTCTAGGTGCGGAAAGCCAATTACACGCCCCTCCGTGACCCCCGCGGAGAGGTGCCGGAGTGGTCGAACGGGGCGGTCTCGAAAACCGTTGTGGGTGCAAGCCTACCCAGGGTTCGAATCCCTGTCTCTCCGCCAAAATCTTTCAAAAAATCGGGCCAAACCCCTGATCGGCATACGATCTGGCCGATGCCAGCCGCCCCGGAACAAGGCGGCGAGACACGTGTTTCGGGTCAGTCCATGGACCGCAGACGCTTGAAGAGGCTGGACGTATCCCACCGGCCCCCGCCCATTTTCTGGACATCTTTATAGAACTGATCGACCAGTGCGGTTACCGGCAATGATGCGCCATTTTCGTCCGCCGTCGACAGGCAAATGCCCAGATCCTTGCGCATCCAGTCCACCGCAAACCCATGCTCCCACACATCGTCCAGCATCGTCTCGTAGCGGTTCGACATCTGCCAACTGCCTGCCGCGCCCTGGCTGATCACTTCGACCACCGCACGGCCGTCCAATCCGGACTTTTCCGCAAAATGCAGGGCTTCGCTCAACCCCTGAACCAGACCTGCAATGGCAATCTGGTTGCACATTTTGGTCATCTGTCCCGCACCACTGCTGCCGATGCGGCGGCACAGCTTGGCATAGGTGTTCATGATCGGCTCAGCCGCGTTGTAGCTGGCTGCATCGCCACCGCACATGATCGACAAAGCTCCGTTTTCCGCCCCGGCCTGACCACCGGAGACCGGCGCATCAACAAAGGCCATGCCCAACGCCCCGGCGGCCTCATAAAGCTCGGCGGTCACCTTTGATGACACGGTGGTGTGGTCCACAAAGGTCGCGCCTTTATCCATGCCCGCAAAAGCGCCGTCGTCATCCAGACAAACAGATCGCAAATCATCGTCGTTGCCGACACATGCCATGACAAACTCCGCACCCGCTGCCGCCTCGCGCGGTGTTTCGGCCATCGAACCGCCATGCTCTTCGGCCCATTTTTGCGCCTTGGCCGCCGTGCGGTTGTAAACACAAACCTCATGCCCGGCTGCTTTTAGATGCCCGGCCATCGGATATCCCATCACACCAAGGCCCAGAAATGCCAGCTTTGCCATCTTATTTCCCCTTACCATTGTCTCGGTTCAGATTTCTGACTATCCCAGCCTAGGATGCAAGGGAAATCGGGGCAGGAATGGCTCAGGTCTTTAAATGGTTATCTCGGATCGCGGGCGGCATGGTGTTGCTGGCCCTCGTGGCCGTCATCGGGCTCTATTTTCTGTTGTCCCGCTCCTTGCCGGATTACGACAAAACGGTCCCCGTGGCGGGCCTGTCCGGGCCGGTGGAAATCGTCCATGACAATGCCAACGTCCCCCATATTTTTGCCGATGCCGACACGGATGTCTTTTTCGGTCTGGGCTATGCCCATGCGCAGGACCGCCTGTGGCAGATGACCGTTTTACGACGCACGGTGCAGGGTCGCCTGTCTGAGGTGTTTGGCGCCTCGACCATCGATATTGACAAGGTGCTCCGCCGGTTCGACATTTACGGCGCTGCGCGCAAATCAGTCGAGGTGCAGGACGCCCGCACGCTGGCTGCGCTCAACGCCTATTCGGCTGGAGTGAATGCCCGTGTCCAGGAAATCAACGATGACGCGTTGGGCCGGGGCGCGCCTGAGATGTTCATGTTCAACAACCCGATTGCGCCGTGGCAACCTGCGGATTCTGATCGCCATCATCAAGTTGTTGTCGGTGCAACTGTCCAGCCATCTAGAAAACGAAGTGCTGTATGCCCGCACATCACTGGCCCTGAATGACGCAGATCGTCTGGCGGATATCATGCCGCTGGACCCCGGTGGCGGTATTGCCGCCCTACCCGAATATGCCAGCCTTTGGCCACGTGGTGCCTTGCCGGTGCAAACCGCGCAATCTGATGCGCAAAGACACCCGCTATCGCCGTTCCAGAAACGGGCCTTCGCGGGCGCATCCAACGCGTGGGCTGCGGCACCGGCCCGGTCGGCATCGGGCGGCACATTGCTGGCCAATGACCCACATCTTGGCTTCACCGCCCCCGGCATCTGGTATCTGGCGCGGCTGGAACTTTCGTCGGGTGGTGTGATCGGCGGCACAATCCCCGGCGTACCAACCGTCATGACCGGACGCAGCGCCAGCCTGGGCTGGGGGATCACCTCATCCTATCTGGATGATCAGGATATGTTTATCGAGCGGGTCAATCCCGACAATCCCAACGAATACCTGACCCCTGATGGTTACAAGCCCTTCATCACGCAGCGGTCTATCATCCAGATCAAAGATGCCGATCCGGTCACAATGACACGGCGCTGGACGGAGAACGGACCAGTTCTGCCCGGATCACATTACGATCTGGATCAGGTCACACCAACGGGTCATGTGGCATCGCTCTCCTGGACGGCCCTGAGCCCGGCGGACACCACCATGAGCGCGGCAATCGCGCTGCTATATGCCCAAAACGTGCCCGAGGCACTTGCTGCCGGTGAGAAATACATCACGCCGTCCCAGAACCTGACCCTGGTTGATCAGGACACGATTGCGCTGAAAACCATTGGCGCGATGCCGCGCCGTTCGGCCGATCACGAAAGCCAAGGCCGTTTGCCGGCACGCGGATGGATCGCGGAAAACCGGTGGCAGGGGATCAGCCCCTATTCCGCCAATCCCGAATTTCTGGCCCCTGCAGGTGGTGTTCTGGGCAATACCAACAACAAGACCGTTGATCGCCCCTTCCCGCTGCATGTCAGCTTTGTCTGGGGCGACACGCAGCGGGTTCATCGGTGGCGCAAACTGATGCAAAACCGCGAAGTTCATACCCGGGACAGCTTCATCGAGGCACAGCTCGACACGGTTAGCTTTACCGCCCGCTCCTTGCTGCCGCTGATCGGTGCCGATCTGTGGTTCACGGGCGAGTCCGCGCCTGAAGGCACACCCGAGCGCCAACGCCAACGCGCGTTGCAATTGCTGTCGGACTGGAATGGCGAAATGAACGAACACCAGCCTGAACCGCTGATCTATGCCGCATGGCTGCGCGCTGTGCAGGACCGTCTGATCCGCGATCAGCTGGGGCCGTTGACCGCGGAGTTCGTGCATCCCGAGCCGGTGTTCATCGAACGTGTCTTCCGCGATATCGACGGCGCATCGGCCTGGTGTGACGTGATCCAATCCTCGCCGGTCGAAACCTGCACCGATATCGCCCGTCTGGCGCTTGATGATGCGCTGATCTGGATCGGCGAGACCTACGGCACAGCGCTCGAAAGCCTGCGGTGGGGCGACGCGCATCAGGCCACCCACGACCACCCGGTACTGGGCGAAGTTCCGGTTCTGCGGTATTTCGTGAATATCCGTCAGTCCACCTCGGGCGGTGACAACACCCTGCTGCGCGGACGGACCCGTGGCACGGGCACGGAGCCCTTCCAGAACGTGCATGGCGCAGGCTATCGCGGGGTGTATGATTTCGCCGATCCCGACAGCAGCGTGTTCATCACGTCAACCGGCCAATCCGGACATTTCCTGTCGCGGCATTACGATGATCTGGCACAGCTTTGGCGGCGCGGAGAATACATTCCAATGTCTCTGGACCCGAAACTCGCACGCGCGGCCGCGGTTGGGATAACGGTGCTGACGCCCGCCGATCAGTAGCGGGTCAACTCGCTCCGTTGATCAAGGCGCTCCAGATTGACGATCGTCGACAGCATCAGCCGGTCCTGGCTCCAGTCGCCACTGCTTTGCGAGGCGATTGAACCAAAGCTGATCAAGGCCAGCAATGGTACCGCCAGCACGCAGGTGACCCATTTGCCGGGTGTCTTGCTGCCCTGCGCCAGCATCGACATCACCCGTCGCTTGAGGAATCGCGCCGCACGCCGGTTCCCTTCAGGGGCCACCAGTGGCACGCTTGGGACCAGAATACGCTGCCCGTCCTGCGCCAAGCGGTTGCGACAGACCCGCAACAGGCAATCGCAATAGTCACGCACGCCGAACCGATCCCGCATCAGCACCTGCTGGTCACAGGCCAGTTCGCGCAACTCTTCGACCTCACGTTTGAAATACATCATCGCCGGGTTCCAAAAGAACAGCGGGCGCAACAGTTCCAACGCAATTTCCCACCCCAAATCGCCCTGCCGCATGTGTTGCAACTCATGCGCGACGGCAATCCGCAGGTCATCCGCCTCGGAAAGCAACGCAGATGGCAACACGATGTACCGGCGCCGCACCCCCCGCGTGGAAAAGGGGATGTCGCACTGGTCCGACAGGCAAATCTCGATGCTGCCGCGCCTTTTCCAGA
Source organism: Roseovarius sp. JB2-10 (assembly GCF_055693585.1). Classification (NCBI taxonomy): domain Bacteria; kingdom Pseudomonadati; phylum Pseudomonadota; class Alphaproteobacteria; order Rhodobacterales; family Roseobacteraceae; genus Roseovarius; species Roseovarius sp. JB2-10. The sequence continues at coordinate 3,008,456 of NZ_CM146337.1, forward strand.
CATAGCTGGAGCGGATCACGCCCCGGATGGCCAGCGCATTGCGTATCAGACGCGCGCCCCCGATGAGCAATCCAAGCCCGATCAGTGCGGCGACTACAATGCCCGTCACCGAGCCGAGGGTTGTCACATCCTGAGCCAGAACCGTGCGGGACATCCATAGGCTTTCAAAGGTGGACGGCGACATTTCAAACCGGCCATTCAAAAACTGCGCCAGCGCATAGTCCGACACGCTCGGCGCATAGCTTGGGTTGATCACGTTAAGCGCCTGTAAGTGGCCAAACCCGATGACGGCCACCGGGGCCAGCGCCACGGCCAAAAGCACGCCGTAAACCAGTTGCAACTGCATCAACGACGCGTGTTGCAGCGCCGTTCGATTAAGCGCAAACCGGGTCAGCGCCCAGATACACGCCGCCACAAGCAAGATAATGTTGGCATCCACATAGGCATTGAAAACTGAGTTAGCCGTCATTGTCGGTCAACCTCCTGTCCAAGAGCGCCCGTATTTCCGCCAAAGCATCTTCAGAGATGCCACCATCATCCACCAACCGCGCCACCAGCGAGGCCGGTGTCCCGTCAAAGAGCTTGTCCGACAGGTTCCGCAGCGTCTTGGATTGATACGCCTCCCGCGCAAGGACGGGTTTGTAGACCAGCGAATTGTTGTGTTTGTCACTGCTCACGAAGCCTTTTTGCTCCATGATCCGCAGGATCGTCGCGGCTGAGGTATAGGCAAGATTGCGTTCCGGTGCCAAACGCGACAACACATCGCGCACGCTGCCCTGACCCAGGCTCCAAAGTTCTGTCATGAACTCCAGCTCGACCTCGGTGAGAAACTCAATCTTTTTCTTTTGTCGCATTTTCTTGTCCTGTAACCGCCCTGCTCTCGCACCTCACAGCGCCTACTCTACTCTCAGACTTTCCAAAAGCAAAATACGCCCCATGCGATGCTCAGACCCAATGGCGCCCAGAGTGGCATGCCCACAAACCCAAGCCACGCCAGAAAAATATAAACCGTACCCAAAAGCGAAATGAACAACCGGTCACCCCGTGTTGTCACCAGCCCTAGCACACCTTTGCGTTCAGCCCCGCCGGGGCGTTTGATCTCAAGCACTGTGAGGATGCCCATGGCCGAAAAGATCCCCACGAACACGGCCAGGGTTGCGGGCGTCCAGGCCATCCAGAACGTGGGCCAGAGCGGGTCCGTCCAGGAAAAACCCTTTGGCGCCTCCTGCCCCACGCTGCCCCATGTATTCTGCGCCAGCGCCGCCCCGGGCAGCAGACTGGGCAGCAGCATCAAGAGAGAAGCCAGATACCTCATTCTCACACCCTCCCCAGGGCAAAGCCCTTGGCGATGTAATTGCGCACGAAATAGATCACCACAGCGCCCGGAATGATGGTGAGCGTCCCTGCCGCCGCCAAGAGGCCCAACTCATAGCCCGCGCTGGACGCCGTTTTGGTCATCGTGGCGGCAATCGGTTTGGCCTCAACCGCTGTCAGTGTTTTGGCCAGAAGGAGTTCCACCCAGGAAAACATGAAGCAGAAGAACGCTGCCACGCCGACGCCCGCCTTGATGGATGGCAGGAAGATCGACACGAAAAAGCGAGGGAAGGAATAGCCGTCTACATAGGCCGTTTCGTCCAATTCTTTCGGTACGCCGCCCATGAACCCCTCAAGGATCCAGACCGCCAACGGAATGTTGAAGAGGCAATGGGCGAGTGCCACAGCGAGGTGCGTGTCAAAGAGGCCAACGGCTGAGTAGAGCTGAAAGAATGGCAAGGCGAAAACGGCTGCGGGTGCCATTCGGTTGGTCAGCAACCAGAAAAAAAGCTGCTTGTCACCGAGGAAACGATACCTGCTGAACGCATAGGCGGCAGGCAAGGCCACAGTGATGGAAATTACCGTGTTGATCGACACATAGAGGATCGAGTTGATGTACCCCCAGTACCAGCTTGGGTCGGTGAAAATCACCCGGTAATTGTCCAGCGTGAAGGTCTGCGGAAAGAGCGAGAACCCTGCAAGGATTTCATTGGTGGTCTTGAAGCTCATCGCCACCAGCCAATAAATCGGCAGCAGCAGGAAGATGATATAGAAGATCGGGATGAGGCTGCGTTTTCTCATTTCGCATCATCCTTCGTCATCAACGTGTAGAAGAGCCAGCTCACCAGCAGCGTGATCGCGAAGTAGATCAGCGACATGGCCGCTGCGGGACCGAGGTCGAACTGTCCAAGCGCAATCTTAACGAGGTCGATGGACAGAAGCGTTGTCGAGTTGCCCGGACCGCCGCCCGTCAGCACGAAAGGTTCCGTGTAGATGTTGAAACTATCCATAAAGCGCAGAAGGATCGCGATGGTCAGCACGGTTTTCATCTTGGGCAACTGGATATAGCGGAAGACTGACCAAGCGCTGGCGCCATCGATCTTGGCCGCCTGATAATACGCATCCGGGATCGAGACGAGCCCCGCATAGCTCAGGAGCACCACAAGCGAGGTCCAGTGCCAGACATCCATCGTGATGATCGTGACCCAGGCCGCCAGTGGGTTCTGTGTCATATCATAGGGAATGCCCAATGTGTGATTCATCAGGTAGCCCAACAGGCCGATATCCGGCAGGGCAAAGATGTTCCACATCGCGCCAACCACATTCCAGGGGATCAGCATCGGCAGCGCCATGGTCACCAGACAAACCGGCACCCAGATGCCCTGACGCGGCATCGAAAGCGCGATGATGATCCCTAACGGAATTTCAATGGCCAGAATAATGCCGGTGAAAAGGAACTGCCGCCCAAGGGCCGCATGAAACCGCTCGGAATTCAGAAGTTCCTCGAACCAGCGGAGCCCTTCCCAGAAAAATACATTATTTCCAAAGGTTTCCTGCACCGAGTAATTCACAACCGTCATCATCGGGACCAGCGCATTAAATGCCACAAGCAACAGCACGGGCAGCACAAAGAACCACGCTTTCTGGTTTTCAGTCTTCATGACCCCGCCCTTTCCGTCGCCAGCCAGCCATCGCGATAAACGCGGGTATGTTCCTGCGCAAAGGACAGGTGGATCGCCTCACCCTGCTCAGGCACCGCACCGCTGCTGACGGCCTTGACCAGCGTGTCGCCCACCATTGCGTCAATCACGCTGTGGCGACCAACATCCGATATCTTGCGCACGGTCGCCGGCAGGCCAGCCTCACCAAGGCGCACATATTCCGGCCGCACCCCAAGCTGGGTTTGCCCTGAACCCGCGGTGATGGCACCTTCGACCTCTACCTTGTGCCCGTCAAAGAACGCCGCGCCATCGCGGATTTCGGCAGGCAACACATTCATGCCCGGTGATCCGATAAAATGTCCCACAAATGTGTGGGCGGGCCGCTCGAACAGCTCAACGGGGGTGCCGATCTGGACGATCTCGCCCTCTTGCATGACCACCACCTGATCCGCAAAGGTCAGCGCTTCTGTTTGATCATGAGTTACATAGATCATGGTTGCGCGAACTTTCTGATGCAATTCCTTGAGTTTACTGCGTAATTTCCATTTCAAATGGGGGTCAATCACGGTCAGAGGCTCATCAAACATCACCACATTCACATCGTCTCGCACCAGACCCCGGCCCATGGATATCTTTTGCTTGTTATCCGGCGACAGGTTCGCGGCACGGGTGGTCAGCATCTCCGTGACCTCCAGCATCTCGGCAATCTCATGCACGCGGGATTTGACCGTGCCCTCGGCCACGCCGCGATTGCGCAACGGGAAGGCCAGATTGTCATAGACGCTCATCGTGTCGTAGATCACCGGAAACTGGAACACCTGCGCGATGTTGCGCTGGTTGGGTGGCAGGTTCGTCACGTCCTTATCGTCAAACAGAATTCGACCTTCAGACGGCGTCAGCAGACCCGAAATAATGTTGAGCAAAGTGGATTTCCCACATCCCGATGGGCCCAACAGCGCGTAAGCCCCGCCATCGGACCAATCGAGATCAATCTCCTTGAGCGCGTAATCCTCAGATGTCTTCGGATTGGGATAGTAGCTGTGTTTCAGGTGCGAAAGCGTAATCTTGGCCATCACTCCGCCCCTTTCGATACAAGCTGCCCATCAGGCGCGAAGTAGAAACAGGCGGACGGGTCCATGTGAAACGCATGATCCTCACCAATTTCGAACGGATGCACGCCGTGGGCCAATGACACCCAATCCGCTGATTTCATTTGGAAATGCGCGCTGCTTTCTGATCCGCTGAGCTCGGTCACCAGTACTTTGCCCGTCAAATCAACACTGTGGGCGCCGGATTTGATCGGCGACACATGATGCGGACGAATGGCGAGCGTATAGTCACCATCTGACAAACCGGCAGCGGCGGCGCCTGCGGTCCACGCGGCATCTTCCCCCATGCGGATCGTATCGCCCTCCTTGGTCACGCTGGCCATGTTGATGGGCGGATCGGAAAACACCCGCGCGGCCATCAGTGAGCCGGGATTGCGGTAAATCTCAGCGGTCGGACCAAACTGTACCACGCGGCCGTCTTCCATCAGACCGGTTTCGCCCCCCAAGAGCAGCGCCTCCTCCGGCTCGGACGTGGCATAGACCACCACGGCGCCGCGCCCGGCAAAAAGTTCGGGCAGTTGTTCGCGCAACTCTTCGCGCAGTTTGTAGTCCAGGTTCGCCAGCGGCTCATCAAGAAACACCGCGCGGCTTTCCTTGGCAATCGCCCGCGCCAAAGCGGTGCGTTGCTGTTGTCCCCCCGACAGCTCATGCGGACGCCGGTGCAGCATCGGGCGCAGCTGTAAAATATCTGCGGCCTCTTCGACCCTGCCCTGAATTTCCGACTTCGCCATGCCTGCAACATTCAGAGGGGAGGCAATATTGTCGAAGACGGTCATATGGGGGTAATTGACAAAAAACTGATGCACGAGGCTGATATTGCGCTTTTGCGTATTGAGCCGGGTGACATCCTCACCCTCCATGAAAATCTGCCCATCCGCGATCGGATCGAGCCCGGCCATCAGTTTGATCAGAGAGGTTTTGCCAGCCCCGGTTTCGCCCAATAACACATTGAAATGGCCGGGATTTAGCACCAGGGATGTTGGCTTGATATGGGTCTGGCCCGCCACTTCCTTGGTTATGTTCTTTAATTCTACGGTCATCTTGGCCCTTGCCGGAAATGGTCTCGGCGATTGGATGGCCGGGGTCCATGCAACCCCGGCCAGCAAAGTGCCACATCTCTGCGGCACCTCACAGGAAGCTTAGATTACTGAGCGGCCCACCGGGCAACCAGATCGTCATAGTTGACGGTCTGACCCTGTGGCTTTTCATTCTCAAGCTTGGCTTTGGGCGATCCGGGCTGCGAGAGCCAGAATTCCGGGTCCTGCTCCTCGTTCAGGCGCGGACCACAACCACCATAGACCTGCGCACCCTCATCGGCTGCCTGCATCCGGCTCATCGTGATGTCCATTTCCTGCGCCAGACGATCCATCGCCTCTTGCGGTGTAAAGGCACCCGAGTTCACATCCCCGATCTGCTGCCACCAGATCTGTGCCAGTTTCGGATAATCCGGAACGTTCACACCGGTTGGCGACCATGCCACACGGTCGGGCGAGCGGTAGAATTCCACCAGACCGCCAAGTTTCGAGGCGCGTTCGGAGAAGCTTTCATGGTTCACAGAACTATCCCGGATGAAGGTCAGACCCACATGGGATTTCTTCACATCCACGGTCTTGGACGTCACGAACTGCGCATAGAGCCACGCGGCCTGTGCCCGATCCGACGGGGTGGATTTCAGGAAGGTCCAGGACCCTACATCCTGATATCCAACCTTCTGGCCTTCTTCCCAGTAAGGACCGTGCGGGCTTGGCGCCATCCGCCACAATGGATTGCCTTCGCCATCCACGGTGTTGTTGCCTTCTGACTGCGGCTTGACCATGTCGGCAGTAAAGGCCGTGTACCAGAAGATCTGCTGCGCCACGTTGCCTTGGCTGAGCGCGGGCAATGACTGGTAAAAGTCATAAGAAGCCGAGCCGGGAGGTGCGTAGTTCCGCAGCCATTCGTCCCATTTGCGGATCGCATATACCGCCGCCGGACCATTGGCTGCGCCACCGCGGGATACGGATGCGCCTACGGGGTTACACGTGCCGGGCTCCATCCGGATGCCCCATTCATCAACGGGAATGCCGTTGGGTTCACCCTTGTCGCCAGCACCGGCCATGCTGAGCCACGCGTCGGTCATCCGCCAGCCCAGATCAGGCGCGCGTTTGCCGTAATCCATGTGGCCGTAGATCGCGGTACCATCGACTTCTTTCACGTCGTTGGTGAAAAACTCGGCGATGTCCTCATAGGCCGACCAATTGACCGGCACACCCAAATCATAGCCGTATTTCTCTTTGAACGCGGCCTGCAGATCTTCGCGGTCGAACCAGTCCTTGCGGAACCAGTACAGGTTGGCAAATTGCTGATCCGGCAGCTGGTAGAGCTTGCCATCCGGACCGGTAGTGAACTGGATGCCCATGAAGTCCTCAAGGTCCAGCGTCGGTGACGTGGTCGCCGCCCAATCGCCCGCCATCTGATCCGTCAGGTTATAGGCCAGTTGCAGGCGTGAATGCGTCCCGATGAGGTCACTGTCATTGACGTAACCATCATAGAGGTTCCGCCCTGTCTGCATTTGTGTCTGAACTGCCTGGACAACTTCGCCCTCGCCCAAAATCTGGTGATTTACCTTGATCCCGGTGATCTCTTCAAAGGCTTTGGTCAGAACATCTGATTCATATGAATGTGTTGGAATACCTTCGGACAGAACATTGATTTCCATCCCCGCATACGGTTGTGCGGCTGTGATGAACCATTGCATTTCGCCCATCTGTTCGTCTTTCGACAGCACCGATGGCTGGAATTCTTGATCAATCCAACGTTGCGCCGCCGCTTCATCGGCTGTGGCCATATTGGTCCCTGCAATAACGGCAGATGCCGCAACTGCACTGAGCAGATACCTACGCATCTTTTCTCCTCCCATTTATTTTAATATGCCGGTTTTTGCCGACCGGTTCAGTGTTGTCAGGAAAAATGCATTTTGCAAACTAAATTTTTAGTAGACAGCACCGGGGGCGCTGAACGGAAGCACAGCATCGCCGACTCAGTAGTCCTTCTCAAAGAAGATGCCGACGCCCGTTCCCCCGTCCGACCCCAATTGCCCGCGCAATTTGGTGCGTCGTGACAGATCGATATTCAGGTTGATCTCGGTGTTGTTCTGATCGCCGATCTGAACATCGGTGTAGACATTGTCACTGATGTATTTGCCAACACCCACAGTGGTGCCGCCTTCGCCATCTGTGCCGACGCTGAAATCATCCAGCCCTGTATTCTGCCGGATGCGTTCCGCGAGGCTGGTGCCTTCGCGCCCCGCAAGTGTAGCCACGGCGGAGGCCAGTTGTAATGCCTGAAACGCCGATAGTGAGCTGATATCACGGCCAAAAAGCAACCGGGCCAAAACTTCGTCTTCGGGCAAAGATGGGTCAGAGGTGAACCGGACTTCCGGCGCATCCGCCCGCCCTTCGATGATAATACGTACCTCGGTATCGTCATCACTTGTGGTACTGGCCACCAGCCGCAGATTGGGCACAAAATCACCTTGCAGTCGGGCCCGTCCCTCGTCCAGCACCAGACGCTTGCCGAGGATATCGAGCCGGCCCCGGATCAACTCAAACCCGCCAATCGGGATGATCGCGGCCGTCGTACCCGTCACCTGAAACCGGCCACCCAGTTCAGCATCAAGGCCCCGGCCCCGCACAAAAACCTGATTATCCGCCGCGATCAGGATGTTCAGGCCAATCGCAATTCCACCGCCCGAGCCAGACCCTGTCGCCTGCTCCAAGAGCCCGGCCCGCGCTCGCGTTTTTCGCACGCCCCGGGGTTCATTGACATGGGTGATCTGCGGGATCGCACCGCCCCCCAACCCGCTGGAGGGCACGCGGATTTCTGTCCGCCCTAGGTTGATCCGCCCCGCAATGTTCAGATTGTTGGGCGCTGTGCCCGACACGTTCAACAGTCCCTGCGCCGTGGTTTCAAAAAGCGCCGGGTCGCGTAGCGTGGCATTCTGGATTTGAACGGTCAGATTGGTGGCAAACGGCGCCTGCGTGCCCAATGTCCCGTTCACTTGCAAGCGGCCGCCTGTTGCAAGGCTGGCGCCGGTATTGATCGACGCGCGTCCCCCGGCCAGATCGACCTCTGCGTTGATATCTGTCAGCGCGTTCTGCAAATCCGGAAGCGACAGGCGCGCGCCTGATGTGCTGAGCCGGCCGGACACCGAGCCCGGTTCAAGCGGTCCGTCAAGGCGCAAATCAAACGTTGCCGTGCCCTGTGCTGCGGTCGGCGACAATCGCCGGTTGGCCAGCGCCAAGGGCAAGGTGCCATTGATGTCCAGTGCGGCACGTGTGGCATCCGCCTGCACCTGCCCGTCAATCGCAAAGGTGCTGCCGCCAGGCCCCTGCCCGCTGGTGTCCACGGTCCAGTTTTCGCCCACCTGCTGCGCGGTCGCCGTGAAACTCGCCCGCCCCGGCAGGTCCGGGATCAGCGCGGCAACGTTGCCAATCTCTCCGGTCAGATCGACCTTGGGGCCGCCCTCCGCTGGCAGGCTCAGCTGCCCTGCAGCGCGCGATTGGTAGGGGCCCGTTCCATCCAGATCGACCACCCAACCGGCATCGTCCTCCACGGCGTTGCCCGACACGTCAACCGGACCTGCGATACCCTCCACAAAGCGCGCGAGGGTGTCCAGCTCCGCCTGAAAGTCGAAGGATTTGCCGTCACTGGTCACTGTACCGGATGCCTGCGCCGATCCCGCAGCGGCCTTGACCGTGGCATCGCGCAGGGTCAATCCGTTTTCATCCCGCTTGGCAGATATCATCAGGGTGCTGTCGCCGGTCAGCGCACCATCAACCTTGTCGATCCCTACGCCCAAATCCGTGCCCGTGGCGTCCAAAACCAGATCAAACGCCCCGGTCAGCAATGCGGCTTGCCCCGACAGGCGCGCGTCGACACGTCCGGCCAGCGGTTGCCCCGCAAGATCAGAAAGACGTGTCAGATCCGCGATTTGCGCCGTGAGCACCCCATCAAAACGCCCTGCTGTCTCTAGCCCTTTGATCTGCCCCGTTGCCGCGAGGGACAGACCGTCGCCCGCTAGGGTCACATCGCGCAGCTCCACCGGCTGGTCCTCCCGCCAGGAGATATCACCGCCCAGAGAAAACGCATCCCCAAGGGCGCGCGACAATGCGGCATCCGCAAGCTGCAATCCGCGCGCCATCCCGTCGATACGCGCATCCACTTCGGAGCCATCGCCGCCCTTGATCACGCCGCGCGCGCTGATCTGCGCCGCTTCCAGCGTCAAATCGGACCGCTCGACATCCTTCAGGTTCGCCACCAATCGCCAGGCATCGCCCTCGGCCACATCGTAGCCCGCCGATATCTCCGCACGTCGCACCCGCGTGTCGGGGCCGGATGAAGGCAATAGAACCAAACCGTTATCCGGGTCCGCGATCACGCCCTCCAACGCAAAGCGTTCGGGCATGCCGTCGGCGGCCACATCCAGCGCGCCCTCCAGTTTCAGGGACGCCGCGGCAAGCTTCAGGTTTTCCAGTGACACCCGCCCATCCGGGAAGAGCCGCACCAAGGATTGCAGCCCCACATCCGGGCCAAAGAACGGCCTGTATTTCGGCGCAAAAAGCGGTGCCAGATCACCTGCAATATCCACCAGAATGATCCGCGGCAGATCGGGGGTTTCGCCTTCTTCTGCCGTCGGGTTGCCTTCACTACTTACGATACTTACGATTTGCGTGCTGACAAGACCGGTCAAACGGTCCTCCCCGTCGCTGCGCAACGCCACCTCGGCCACAAATTCGTCAATCGGTGCGTCCCCTTTGACGCTCAGATTCAAAGCGGGCTTGCCGGGCAGGTTCAGAAGCGTTGCCGTGATCCCGTCTGCGGCTTCGTCCAGCGTTAAATCCAGCGCCAGTTCCCGGCTGGTGTTTGCATAGCTGGCCTCGAGGTTGAACGCGCCGCGTGGACCTTCCAGACGCTCAATCGAAAGGGCCGCCTGCCCCTGCCCGCCTTCCAATGTCAGCGATCCCTCAATGCCAAGAACAACCGCCTGACCGATGATGCTTTCAGCCAGCTTGACCTCATCAATCGCCAGCGACGTGATATCGATGCTGACCGGAAGATCAGGGAGCGAGAAACTCCCCGCAGCCTCCGGTGATGTCTCCGCCTCGGAAACCGGCATCCGGACCACATCGATCTGCCGCGCGGAGATTTGCGTGATCTCGATCTCGCCGCGCAGAATGGCGGCGCGGTTCCAATCCAGCACTGCATCCGACAGGGTCACCCAAACGCCCTGATCATCCGCCACGCTCAGGCGCTCCATCCGCACGGTCGAACTCAACGCGCCGCTGAAACCATCGATGCGCACCTCACGGCCCAACCCCGACAATGCCTCTTCCAGATAGCGTGTGATCCGGCCCTTGTCCTCGGAGGACGTCTGATCCTGCGCCAGCGCGGCAAACGCCCCGGCAATCACGAATGTCACGATCAAGATCAGCCGCATCAGAAGGCCTGCCCTATGCCGATGTAGAACTCAAAGCCGGAGGTGTTCGGCCCGCTGACCGGAACTGCCACATCCAACCGGATCGGGCCGAAATCGGTTTTGTAGCGCACACCCAATCCGACCCCGCTATGCACATCGCCCGTGTCATCCGGCGTGCTGTTTTCACCAATGTACCCGATATCGTAAAACGCAACACCGCCCAGACGGGCAGTCAGCGGAAATCGGACTTCACCGGCAAAGCCCACAAAGGACCGCCCGCCAATTTCGGCCAGCCCGCGCCGGATCGACAGCGATTGAAACGATTGCCCGCGAACCGTACCGCTGCCCCCGGACAGGAACAGCAAATCCGATGGTGTACCCGCCAGCGAAGAGCCGATGATACTGCCGAATTGCAACCGACCGGCCAGAACGATATCGCCGCCGCCGACCCGCTGATAACCGCGTGCATCCAGATACGCACGGCCACCGCTTTCGCTGCCATTGATGCCCAGATACGGCAATCCTTCGGCGGCCAGATAAAACCCTTCGGTTGCGTCCAGCTCATCATCGCGCTTGTCCCAGGTGATCGACAAAGGCAGCGCAATATGGCTGAAAGTTCGGCTGCCCAGATCATCGCGGACGTCCGAAAACCGGTAGGCCAGACCAATCCGCCCCTCAAGCTCGTCCGAATAGTAATGCGATATGCCCGCCTCGACGTTGATCTTTTCCGAAAAGAAAAGCGGCTCGTCGCGTTGCTCAAGCTCCAACAGCCCATAAAGATCCGTGTCGGAGTCAAAGGTTGATGGTCGCAAAATGCTGGCGCGCACCGTTGTGTCGACCCCTTCGGTATCGCCGCCCAGTCCGGAAACCTCGGTTTCGAACCGGAAGCGTTCGGCACCTCCAAACAGGTTTCTGTGCAGCCAGAAGCCCGACAAGGTAAGCCCTTCAACCGATTCAACCTCGGCACCAAAGCCAAAACGCCGCGGCTTGGCATCGACCAGATCCAGCTCGATATCCAATGTATCACCCGGACCCAGGTTTTCCGCCTCGCGCAGGGTGACGGAACTGAACGCGCCGGCACGCCGCAGTCTTTTGACCGCGCGATCAAGCTCATTGGGATCAAAGGGCTTGCCCCGTGGAATGCCCGCAATCCGGCGGATGCGCCTCTCGCGCACAGCGCTTGGGTTGGGCACATTCACCTTGCCAAACGTCACCGCCGGGCCGGTTTCCAGCGCCAGACGCACATGCAACCGGGCATCTTTATGATTGGCGGTGATCTCCTGCCGTTTGATCCGGGCTTTGGCATAGCTGAGGTCCCGCCAGCCATCGATCCCGGCCTGGGCTGCATCGCTGATGACCCCAAGGCGCGCGGGCTGTCCGGTGGCAAATCCTTCGGGGATCACCGTATCGGGCGAGACCGGGCCTAAGCGCGCCGTCCCTAGCGTAAAGGACGGCCCTGTGTCGATCAGGACAGACACCTGCCGGACGGAACGTAACCGGGCCAGCGGTTCGATTGTCGCGGCCTCCCGGCCATCCACCAGGATCTTGATGACCGGTCCAAAGTACCCCCGGTTATAAAGCGCCGTAACCAGATTTCCGTAATCCGCCTGAGCCGCAGCAAGGATATCGAGCGGGGCCTGAACCCCCTCTTCCTGTGCGGTCATCACCAGCGAGCGTTGCGACAGGCCAGCACGCAGGTCTTCATCCACACGGGTCAGTTGCAACTGCGCTTCAAACGCCGCGACGGGCGTCGTCAGCCCCAAAAGGGCGATCACAAAAACCCGCAGCACCCGCAACACAATCCTCAACTTGTCAATCATCGGCAGACCGATCCGGCAGTCACATCGCCCCCCTGGACCCGGCGCATCTGCGGCCCGGGTTTCAACTCAGATTGAACGTAGGCCATGCCCCCGGGATCGTCCATGGCGAAACCTTAATCGTGATCCAAAAGAGCGATGTTGCGCTGTTGATCGGCACGTCAGGGTTTGGGTGATGGCGGAGCGACAGGGATTCGAACCCTGGAGACGGTCTCCCGCCTACACACTTTCCAGGCGTGCGCCTTCGACCACTCGGCCACCGCTCCGTTGCGGCGCTGTGTAGCGCGAGTGTCTTGGCCTGCGCAAGAGCGGAATGCACCGGGACAGCCCTGTGCGATATCGCTGCGGCATTCCGCGCTATTCGTCCGCCGGATCACCATCGGGCACACGTGGCGCCTGATCAGGGTTGGGCGACGGTGCAGATGGCACCTCTTTCGGAGCCGCTGGCGCCGTGCCACTGCCCTGCAAAGCCTCGGGATTGCGCAGCCAGACATCGCGCTGTGCAAACGGAATTTCAATGTTCAGCTCGGTGAACTTCTGAGCGATTTCGTGGTTCATGTCCGAATGAACGCTCATCATCCAGTTCACATCGCGCAGGATCGCCCGGATCTCAAAATCAAGCGAATCCGCGCCAAACCCGCGAAACAGCACCGCGGGCGGCGGATTGGCCAGAACCATCGGATGCGCCTCGGCCACGTCGCGCAAAACCTGTTCGACCAGTTTCGTATCGGTTCCGTAGGCCACTCCAACCGGGACGATCACCCGCCCGACGGTGTTGCCCCGGGTGTAGTTGGTCACCGTGCCGCTCACCAGATCCGCGTTGGGCACAATCACATCGGAGCGATCGAAGGTTTCGATGGTGGTCGAGCGCACGGAAATATCGCGCACATAGCCATGCATGCCGCCTACTTCGATCCAGTCGCCCTCGGAAATCGGGCGTTCGATCAGCAAGATGATTCCCGATACGAAATTCGAGACGATGTTCTGCAGGCCAAAACCGATACCGACCGAAAGGGCACCCGCAACAATCGCCAGCGAACTGAGGTCAATTCCGGCACTTGTGATCGCAATCAGGGCCGACAGGAATATCCCGACATACCCGACCCCTGCGGTGATCGCGTTGCGCCCGCCTGTGTCGAGTTTCGTCTTGGGAAGAATGGTATTTTTCAACGTACCCTGAAGCGCACGTGTCAGGATGTAGCCGATGGCAAACACAATGGCCAAGGTCAGGAAAATCGTTGGCGATATGCGCACACCGCCCAGATCAACCCCTTCGGTGAACTGAGTCCAAAGCTCGGTCAGGTCCGCCACGCGCGCGCCCCAGATCAGGGCAAAGAACGGCGCCGACATCAGCACAAGGACAAATCCGATCAGCACCGGAATGAGCGAGATCCGATACCCCTTCGCCCTTGCCGCTCAGCAGGACGTAAACCTCGTTCACCAACCGTTGCAGAACCAGCAGAACCGCGACCAGCATCAGCGAGAAGAGCGAGGGCAGCATCAACGATTGTGCGGCTTTGAAATACCCGATCGCTGCCAGCACCGGCGCGATGATGGCCAGCGCGACGATGGCGCGCGACATAAGGCGCAAAAGGCGCCCTCGATAGGTCTCACTTTCTTCCGCTTCGGCGCTCGACCTTGCATGCGACATCAGCAGGCGCGCCACCCGGATCAGCAGCAGTGACGAGATCACCATGACCGGGAACAACACGACATTGGTCGCAGCCTCGGACCAGTCGGCGTAATCAGAAACCTGTTGCAGGATGAAGAACGCGGCGATCACCATGCCAAGCGAGGCACCGTAAAGCCGCCCCGAGCGCCGTTCCTGCTCATCCAGATGAGACAAGGGTGACCTCAGCTGGATCGACGGGAAAATCCGCATCGAAAGCCACCGCGCCAGCAGGTAAATGAAGGCCGCCGGGATCAGCGCCTCAAGAAAGAGCGTCCCGCGGACACCCACAAGGCCGGTGGTAAAGGCCGCTTCCGTCAGCGCATACATGCCAGCGAGCGGTAGGATCAATGCCCCGAACGAGGCCACAAACGCCGTGACCCATCGCCCGGCACCTGCGGTCATATCCTTCTTTTCGCACAGCACATACCGCACCAGCCGGTTGGTCCAGATGCGCCCCCGTGCGATCAGCAATATGCCGATGACCAGCCATATCAGAACCGCAGGTGTTGCCGCCTTGGCCTCGGATTTCTGGAACGGGTCGCGCCACGCATCCACAACTTCGCTGCGGACAAGGTCAAAGGCGGAATAAAGACCGGCCATCCCCGCCAGCCAATGGGTCGGATTGAGCGGCGACGGGCCAAAATCCAGCAATTCTTCGGTCTGGCGTTCGCGGATAATGCCATCAATGCCCGCCACCATGCCGTCCGCGCGCGTATGCGCCAGCTCTGCGCGCTTAACCGGCGCCTGCAAATCCGACAATCGGCTGTTGAGCTCTTGTCGCTGCGAGGCAATGTCCGACGCTTCTGCGCCATCTTCTGGGGCCGGGCCAATGGAATTCAGCTGCGCCCGGACCGACGCAATAGCCGCGCTGTTGATGCTCTGCGCGTCCAAAAACTGCTGCCGCCAACCAACGATTTCGTTGCGCAATTCCTCAAGTGCGGTGTTCGACGCGCGTTCAGCCTCAATCGCGCGCTCGGTGAAGCTCGCGACATTCTCCCACTCGGTGTAATCCGGCGTCATATTCGTCGGTTGCGCCGATACCGGATTCACCCCAAACAGCGCTGACGCCAGCACCAGCGATACGATCAGGAAAAAGATCTTAGAGCGCTCATGCGTCTTCAAATACGCCAGGAATGGAGCGTGGCGAGCCTTCGAGCCAATCGGGAACAGGCAGGCCCTTGCCCCGCAGGAATTCCGGATTGAAGAGTTTCGATGTGTACCGCGTACCATAGTCACACAGCACGGTGACAATCGTGTGCCCCGGGCCTAATTCACGCGCCATCCGCATGGCACCCGCGATGTTGATGCCTGACGAGCCGCCCAGGCACAAACCTTCCTCGCGCAGCAGGTCAAACACAATCGGCAGCGCCTCATCATCCGGGATCTGCCACGACATATCGGGCGTGAACCCCTCAAGGTTGGCGGTGATCCGGCCCTGCCCGATTCCCTCGGTGATCGAGCCACCCTCCGCCGCGGCCGCACCATCCCGAAAGAGCGTGTACATGCCCGATCCCATCGGATCTGAAAGCGCCACCTTGACGCCCTTGGGCTGCAGCGCAGCCCCTACGCCCGCCAAAGTACCGCCAGAGCCCACGGCACAGACAAACCCGTCCACTTTGCCATCGGTCTGCGCCCAGATTTCGGGACCGGTCATCTCGATATGCGCCTGCCGGTTGGCCACATTGTCAAATTGATTGGCCCAGATCGCGCCATTGGGATCTTCGGCGGCCATCTTTTCGGCCAAACGGCCGGAATAGCGCACATAATTGTTCGGGTTCTTGTACGGCGCCGCCGGAACCTGCACCAGCTCGGCACCCGCCAGCTGGATCATATCTTTCTTTTCCTGGCTTTGGGTTTCAGGGATCACAATCACCGTTTTGAACCCCATCGATGCGCCGACCATCGCCAGACCGATGCCCGTGTTGCCCGCCGTCCCCTCAACAATCGTGCCACCGGGGCGCAGGTCACCGCGCGCCACCGCGTCGCGGATAATATAGAGCGCCGCGCGGTCTTTGACCGATTGACCGGGGTTCAGGAATTCGCATTTGCCCAAAATGGTGCAGCCGGTCTCTTCGCTGGCTCGTCTCAGCTTGATCAGCGGCGTGTTGCCAATGGCCGCGGCCAGATCCTGTGCGTATTGCATTGCGGGCTGCTCCTGTCTTTGCGCCCCCAAGGTGTATGTCTTGGCGGGGTCAACTTCAAGCGCCTCCTCCGGCATCTGCACGCAATCGGTCACGTTCCCGTTGCAGCCACAAAAGGCTCAGGATTAATGGCCCGTTGGCCGCCTCGCCAGACGGGATCAGCGCCATTGCACGATCAAAGGGCAAAACATGCGTGCGGATGTCCTCATCTTCGCTGATCAACCCGCCCTGCCCGGTCGTAACCTCGGGCAGATCACACAAACCCAGATAACAATGGAAATACTCTGTCGAGCATCCAAGAGAACAATAATAACTGGCAATATGCATCAACCGATCAAGCGCCAGACCTGCCTCTTCGATGCATTCCCGCCGGGCGGTTTTTTCCGGTGTCTCACCCGGATCAACCCGTCCTGCGACCGGCTCCAGCATCCAAGGATAGGGATCGCCACGCCCAAACGGCCCCATACGAAACTGCTCCACCAACAAAACCCGGTCGCGCACCGGATCATAGGGCAGCACAATCGCGGCATCCGTTGCGACAAAAACCTCACGGTCGACGATCGGGCTCATGCCACCGGCAAAGGTCGGGTGTTTCAACGCATAGCGCCGCGTCAGGAAAAACCCGGCATGGCTGTTTTCCTTGCTTAAAACGTCAACATGATCCGCGTGGTTGTCGCTGCGTACCTCCCGCGGCACGCCCTGGGCTGCTGCAACGCGCGCCGCGGCCCGCACAAGGATCATTGGCATCATCTGGTGAATTCGGTTCTCCGGGACCTTGCCAAGATGCTCCAGAATTTCCTGAACCGCAAAGGTGAAAATCTGACTCCATTTTTTCTGCCACTCTGCGCCGTGCCAGACGTGATCGACCTTGGTCTCATCACTCGACGGGACAAATACGGCGGCCTCGCATGCCCCCTCTGCCACCCGAACGGACATGGCTTGCGGGCGACACCCAAGAGCAGCTGCGACATAGCTGAGTTGCTCGACGATCGTTTGGGAGGGCGCGTGAAGCAGCAGACCATCAACCTCTCCCTCACCCGTCATCACCATCGGGAAAGACGTCATTTCATCCCCGGCAAGCACATGACCGGTCAAAACGGCTGTCGAAGTATCTGACGCGCTATCGGGGTTTTGGGGTTGGAACAGGTCCAGAATGGGCGGCCATGCCAGCGGGCCATATAAGAAGATCGGCGTCACAAACTCACGACCAGCGGCGTGAGGCCCATTCCGCCACGACACCGGACAAAATGCCGCCCACAACCAAGGTCACAATCAGATTGGTGTCGATCAGGGATGAGCCAAAATCGACCGCTATCTCAAAAATGGCGATGATGCCTTCCACAGGGCCCTGATAGCGGCTTTGCAAGGCCAGCTTCAGCATTTCGTTGAAGCTCTGAAGAAACAGCGCCCAGAATATCAGCGCGGCCATGCCCGTGAGGCCTGCGCTGAAAGACTCCACATAGGTGCGTCCCACACGTTTGCCGATCACAAACCAGCCGCACAACATACCAAGGGCAAGGTTTGCCCAGTTGAAATAGCCAAAATCGGTCCCGTCCGGCATCAAGGGCCGTATCAAATCCGAAGCGTACCATGCGACCGCACCCAAACAGATGGCGGCGGCCATCTTGGCGGCGGTGGGCATGTTGTCGGTGACCGGCATCTATTCTGGCCTCGCTACTGTGATCTGGACTACATCGCAATTACCGCTTTGGAAGGCTCCCGCACAAGAGGTCAGATAAAAATTCCACATCCGGCGGAATCTGTCGTCAAATCCCATATGGGCAATTTCGTCCCATTTTTGATTGAACGTCTGATGCCAGCGCCGCAGCGTCTGACTGTAACTTTCGCCGAATTTCACGGTTTTCGACACGCACAGACCGGCGCGTTCAATCTCGGATTTCAGCACGCTCGGACAGGGCAGCATCCCCCCCGGAAAAATGTATTTCTGGATGAAATCTACCCCCCGCCGATAGACCTTCCAGCGCCGATCCTCGACCGTGATGATCTGCAGCGTGGCCTGTGCACCGGGCCGCAGTCTTTCGCGCAGCGTATCGAAATAAGCTGGCCAGTATTGCTCTCCCACGGCCTCGAACATTTCGATGCTGGCGATGCCATCATAGGTGCCCTGTTCATCACGGTAGTCCTGAAGGCGGAACTCGACCATGTCTGAAAGATTATTATTTTCAATACGTTCCCGTGCATACTTCAACTGTTCTTCGCTGATCGTAAGCCCCGTGACCCGCAACCCATGTTCCCGCGCCGCATATTCAGCGAACCCACCCCAGCCACATCCGATTTCCAGAACGTGATCGCCGGGTTTCACGCCCATCTGATCGATCATGCTGGCGTATTTTGCGATCTGCGCGTTTTCCAGACTTTCCTGCCCGGTTTCAAAAAGCGCACTGGAATAAGTCATCGTGTCATCCAGCCACAGACCGTAGAATTCATTGCCCAGGTCATAGTGATGGCTGATGTTTTTGCGCGCCTGCCGCCGATTGTTGCGATTCATCCAATAGCGCAGTTTTTCGTAGCCCCGGACCAGAAACATGCCGGGAAATCCGTCGTACAGCACTTCGTTGTCGTGATGCACAAAATCCATAAGTGCCTGCAAATCTGGTGTGCTCCACCAGCCTTCCAGATAGGCATCACACAGCCCCAGGTCGCCTTCACGGATCAATCTGGCGAAACAATCGGGGTTCTCGACCACCATTTCAGCAACCGGTCCGGGCTGCGCACCTTCGGCCCGAAAAACGCGACCATCAGACAAAACAAAGTCCAATCGGCCATGGTTGATTTTGCATGCAATGTCATAGACCCGCGCGAAATATCGCGGCAGGCCGCTCTGGCCGGTCGTATCGGTCAGGATCATTCCCTCATCCCTGTCTTTTTTCGCCTACGCTAGGGGGTCGGGGTTGGTGTCGGCAAGGGTTTTTGTGACAGATCAGAAGTCGCGCGCGCCATATGCATCCAGCGCGCGTTGTCGGCCCGCGGCCAACTCGACCACAGGTTGCGGATAGGCATCTTTGGGTGACAGCTCCCACCGTTTGGGGACCGCGTCGAAATAGGCCAAAGCCGTACGCGACGGGGTGGCCTGACCTTCGGCAAGCCACCGGTGCACATAGTCTCCCTTGGGGTCGAATTTCTGTAGCTGCGTGTCAGGATTGAAAATCCGGAAATAGGGTGATGCATCCGGCCCGCATCCGGCCGTCCATTGCCAGCCCATCGCATTGGATGCCGGATCCCAATCGGTCAGGCAATATTCGAACCATTTCTGTCCGATCCGCCAATGGGCCATCAGATGCTTGGTCAGATAGCTCGCCACGATCATGCGCGCGCGGTTGTGCATCTTGCCGGTGACATACATTTCACGCATGGCCGCATCGACAAACCGCACGCCCGTGCGCCCCTGCTTCCACGCCACCAAGTGGGGGTGGTCCTCATCGGTTTGCCAGGGAAACCTTGACCACCCGTCGCGCCAGTTATCCTCCAGGATATGCGGCGTATGGAACATCAGATGATAGGCAAATTCGCGCCAGACCAGCTCCTTGAGCCATGTTTCCGCGCCTGCGGACCCCTGATGCAGCGCGCTCAACCCCGAGTGCCAGCATTGCCGGGGCGACACTTCGCCAAGGGCAAGGTATTCCGACA
Source organism: Roseovarius sp. JB2-10 (assembly GCF_055693585.1). Taxonomy (NCBI): domain Bacteria; kingdom Pseudomonadati; phylum Pseudomonadota; class Alphaproteobacteria; order Rhodobacterales; family Roseobacteraceae; genus Roseovarius; species Roseovarius sp. JB2-10. The sequence goes on from NZ_CM146337.1 coordinate 3,028,275, forward strand.
TGCCGGATGTACCATCCACACCGGGCAGGTCACGCGCCTCGTTATAGGTATGAATGCCCTCAAACGCGAACCAGCTCAACCGGTCCAGCGCCGACGCCTCACCGGGCCGCTGCCAGCCGCCCACCACCGGCAGGCCGCGCCGCATGTCCGCCCCCATGTGCCAGGTCTCCAACCGGTCACTTTTGGGCCAAACCTCAGGCGCAGGGATATCACTGGGCGCGGCGTCGGGTGCCGGAACGTCGCGATCTTTGACAGCACGCCACATCGGCGAATAGACCCGGTAAAACCCGCCCTGCTGGGTCTCGACCGTCCAGGGCTCGAACAACAGATGGCTGTTGAAGCTTTCCGCATCCAGTCCATCATCACGCAGCATTTTCTTGACGGCCGTATCGCGCGCGATCGATTGCGGATCATAAAGCCGACTCCAGTAAACGGCACCTGCGCCGGTCTCGGTGCACAGCTGCTTCAGAACATCCGCCGCCTCGCCCTTGCGCAGGATCAGACGGCTGCCCTTCGCCTCTAGCGCCTCTGCAAAAACCTTGAGCGACAGTCCTAGGCGCCATTTTGGCGCCGCCCCCAACGCCTCGACATCCGCGTCATGGATAAAAACCGGGATCACCGGCCCGCCTCGGGCACAGGCCGCCAGAAGCGCCGGATGATCGCTCAGCCGCAGGTCACGGCGCAGCCATAGAAGTGTCGGTGTGGTGGTGTTCATGCCCGGCCTCTTGGTTTGATCTCAAATCATAGGGCAGCAATGCCGTCTGACCAGTTCACAAAACGTCATCCAATGCATTGAGAAGCTGATCCACTTCGGCCTGTGTCGTGTAGTGCACAAAGCTCAGGCGCAGAACGCCCTTTTCCGGATCCACGCCCATCGAGGTCAACGGTCGCGCACCGTAGAAATCACCGCCACCGGCCATCACGCCATGGGCGGCCAGTTTTGCGGCCGTCTCTTCACCGGAATGGGTCAACTCCACCGCAACAGTCGGTGCTTTGACAGCAGCATCCGCGGGTCCAATCAGGCGGACAGAATTTCGCGCGCTCAGATAATCCAGCAAGGGCTGCAAAAGCTGCGTTTCATGTGCGCGCATCATGGTGTGGACACCCGCGGTGCGTGCCGCAGGGGCGCCGTCGATCCCATGATGGCTGGCCAGGGTGTCATAGTAATCTGCCATCCCGGCGGACGCCGCCACCTGTGCGTGATCCGGACCCGCGGGCGTGAACCGCTTGTACAGACTATCCGCGTTGAACCAATGCGCCTGATTGGGAAGAAGCTGGCCGAGTTCCCGGCGCATAACCATGATCCCCTGATGTGGGCCGTAGGTTTTGTAGGCCGAAAAGAGATAGATATCAGGGCCCATATCGCCCACATTCACAAACCCATGCGGCGCGTAGGAGACACCGTCGACACACACAAACGCCCCGGCGGCATGGGCGGCAGCGGTGATTTCCACAATCGGATTGAGCGCCCCCACAATATTCGAACAATGCGGAAAACATACCAGCCGCACGTTTTCGTCGAGCAGGTTTTCCAGATCGGCCACGTTGAGCAGCCCGGTCTCGGTATCGATCTTCCATTCGCGGATTTCGATGCCGTCATCGGCCAGTCGCCGCCATGGGCCTGAATTGGCCTCGTGATCCTGATCGGTAACGATGATCGCCTGCCCCGGTGACATCCACTGGCGCACGGCCTGCGACAACACATAGGTGTTTTGGGTGGTGGACGGGCCAAAGCTCAATTCATCATTGGCAACCCCCAACATCGCGGCCAGACGGGTGCGGGCTTCATCCATTTCTTCCCCGGCCAGACGGCTGGCTGTGTAGGGCGCATAGGGTTGCACCTTGCGCTGCCGATAGTAGCGTTCCAACCGTTCGATCACTGGCAGGCAGGTATAAGACCCGCCCGCGTTTTCAAAAAAGGCCTGACCCTGCAGGGATGGCTCCGAAAACGCGGGAAACTGCGCGCGCACAAAATCAATGTCCAACTGAGCCACGATGATCCCTCCAACCCCAATATGTCCGAGCGCCAGACAACAGGAAAAAGGCAAGCCGTGCAACATCGCTTTGCAAGTGATTCGTTTCTTGCACCGTTGCGAACCAGGGTTTCAGAGGCGCTTATTTTAATTCAAGTTTGCTTGAATTTGAAACCCTTAAATAAGCGAACCTGTAGCAAAAGGGGTCGCTTATGGACATCCCGTTGCCGCAAATGCCCCCCTTTGTCGCGTGTTCTTCGTGAGAGACTCGTGCGTATGGGAGGCCTTAACAGGCATAGGGTGGTGATTAAGCACGTGTTTCTTACGTAGATCCGGTTGAGTTTCCCATTTCGCGAAACGAAAACAGGGACAAATCATGTCAATCAATCCTCCATTTACGGATGTTGAGATCAAGAAGCAGCCGGAAGGGTTCTATAAAGACAACAGCCTTCCCATTGCTCTGATCTCCAAAGGCATCATGGTGGCGCTCGTTCTATGGGCGCTCGTGTTTCCTGCAAATGCCAATGGCACCCTCGGGAGCCTGAACGGCCAATTGCTGGAAATCTTCAATCAATTCTACATCGTCATTGTCGGCTTCTTTGCCTTCTTCCTGCTGGTCGTGGCGATCCTGCCGCAATCGGGCCGCAAGGTGATGGGCACACCGGGTGAGGCACCGGAATTCTCGAACTTCTCCTGGTTCTCGATGATGTTCGGCGCCGGTCTGGGCGTGGGTCTGATGGTTTTTGCCACCGCGGAACCTCTGGGTCTCTGGGGATCCAACCCCGTGGTCGTCGCAGGCGAAGTTACCGGTAGCACCGAAGAGGCCGTCAAATCGGCCTACCGCTACGTCTTTGCCCATTACGGTTTCCACGCCTGGTCGATCTACGTGGTCACGGGCCTGAGCCTGGCCTACTACGCCTACACGCGCGACATGCCGCTGACGATCCGCTCTGCGCTGACCCCGCTTCTGGGCAGTGCCGTGAACGGCCCGATCGGCCATATCGTTGACGTTCTGGGTGTGGTTGCCACCATCCTCGGCGTGTCGGTCACCATCGGCTTTGGCGTGAGCCAGTTCATCGACGGTGTCTATGCGATCACCGGTGTGGAATGGATCATGGATATGGGCGGCGAAGTGCCAACACCGTCCAAAGCAGGCCTGATTGCCGGTCTTCTGGCGATCATGACCATGTCGATCATCTCGGCGGTGTCGGGTGTGGGACGGGGCGTTAAATACCTGTCGAACCTCAACCTGGTTCTGTCGCTGATCCTGCTCTTCACCTTCGTCTTCTTCGGCTCGTTCGTCTTTGCGATGACAACCTATGGCTCGGCGCTGGTGGACTATATCATCAACTTCTTCTCGCTGAGCTTTGGCGCCTATGGCCCACAATCGGCCGCCGACTTTGCCGCCGCTCTGCCAGAGGCCGCCAAGCCACTGGCCGCGGATCTGATGGCAGGCGCCACTGGCCCATGGGGCAGCTTCGACAGCTTCAAATCCGGCCTTGAAGGTGCGGCAGCGGAGCTTGATGAAGAAACCCTTATGGCGGTTTATGCCGCAGGCAATGATGGTCGTCAGTTCGGATGGCAATCTGCCTGGACCACCTTCTACTGGGCATGGTGGATCGCGTTCTCACCCTTTGTTGGCCTCTTCCTGGCCCGCATCTCCAAGGGGCGCACCGTGCGTGAATTCATCATCGGTTGCGTGCTGGCCCCGGCCCTCGTCTGCTTTGCCTGGATGACCATCCTGGGCGGCACGGCGATTGATCTGGAACTCAGCGGCGCGGCAGAAGGCGCCATTTCCGGTGCATCACAAACCAACCAGCTCTTTGCGACATTGGGTGTGATGATTGAAGGCGGGCTCCTCTCGGGTCTGACCATCATGTGCGTGGTTCTGATCATGACCTTCCTGGTGACATCGGCTGACTCGGGCATCCTTGTGATGAACACGATCATGTCCGGCGGCAGCCAGGAAACAGGCGTCAAGCACCGCATCATCTGGGGTATCATCCTGACCCTCGTGATCGGCACGCTGATCCTGGCGGCGGGAGACAACAACCCGATGGACGCGCTGAAAAACGCGATGATCATCGGCGCGCTTCCCTTCACCATGGTCATGGGTCTGATGTGTGTCGCCCTGGCCAAAGCGCTCTACCGGGACGGTAAGCGTGAGAAGCTGGGCGTGGCGGAACAGCCCGCGGAATAATCCGCATCCCTTTGTAAATCACTGAAACGGCGCCGCACCCCGCGGCGCCGTTTTTCATTCGACAGTTGGGTCTTTTACAACTCTCTGCCTGCAGTTGAATTCTAACGCTTTGGATTCGCGCGATTTATGGCTATCATTAACCATTGGTTTTTTTACGATTTAGATTTCAGGAGCTTTATTATGTCACTCGACGCCCGTTTTGCGTCTCGTTTTTCAACGATGTGCCCGTCCCGAAACCCGGCACACCCCCCGCAGTTCAGAACGCCAATGGCGGGCTGACGGTCGGACGCGCGCACCCATGTCCCGTCTTCTCCCCGCGTCTCTGCTTGAACCACTTGTTCAGGAAAATCCTGCTCTGGTGGATCAGGTGCTGGAAACCATCTACAACGGCTGGCCCTTTCCGCATACGCTCGAAACACTGGCCGATACCGGTCTCATTCGCGGACGCTCCACCGCAGAAGTCTTGGCGGGAACGCTGGAGAATGATGAGGTCGACCAGCAATTCCTGTCGATCCTGCGCGCACGCGGCATCGACCTCATTCCCGAAAACGGGTTCGTCCCACCCATTTTCGACGATGTCGAAAATGACACCGTCGATCCCGATGCCCTGGCAACGTTCAACAATTCCGCGCGCACCGGACGGTGCCGGATTGTGGTCGGCGATACGGTCAAGGGCAGTGGTGGCCTGATTTCGCGCCGCCTTGTGCTGACGGCGGCACATGTCATCCGCGACGCCCTTGCCCCCTCCTCCGGCCTGCGCAATCAGGCGCCCCGGCTGATGGTGCGCACCGCGGATGGCAAGGATTATCCGGCCTGGCATATCTTTGTCTCCCCGGTGCATGAGAATGAGTTGCAGAACAAACCCGCGCCCGACGATGCCTATGACAGTCACGCCGATGTGGCCCTGCTCAGGATCTACAAACCACTGGGCCGGCGTCACAAATTTGGCCATTTCGACATGCAAAAACCACCGCCCAAGGCCCCGGGCACTCACCGGCTCTGGCTGGTGCATTTCCCCGAAGGCAAGGACACCGGGTATTCCATCGGGCGCTACAAACGGAAAGAGGCCCGGGTCATGTACCTGCCGCATGACGCTGAAACCAACGGCGGCTCATCCGGGGGGCCCGCATTTGACGGTGATTTCACCTATATCGGTCACCATCAAGGGGCACTTGGGCGCGACGGGCGCATCGTCCCGTTTGACAGATACGCCGAGAATGGTGATTTCAAAAACATTCTGAGCGGTGACCGCGCGCCTGATTACCTCTGGTCCATCGATGAAAGCATAGACAGTCACATGATCATCGGGCGCGAACCGTTTTTTGACGCCCTGACCGCCATCACCGAAGACACCGCCAAGGCGCTGCGGGGCATCTGGGTTCGGCGCATGGACACCACCCAGGAAGCAGGCATGTCGTTCAGCTACAAAATTCTGAACGCCTATTTGCAGGCCCATGACAGCCGCACAGAAACCCATCGGATTTCCACCGATCTGCTCAGCGACGACCTGTTGGGGGATGTGGCGCGACAGGTTCTGGGCCAATCGGGCGCGCCGCAGGCGGCATCCGGCGTCGGCCGGGGCGAAACCAGTCTTGCCGCCACCGACAAGGACCGCGCCAAGACACTGGCCAACGCGTTGCAACGGCGCGCGGGCGACCGCGACCAGACCCATTGGTACTATTTCGACAATCCGCCTTCCGGCCTGTCCCGCAACGCCCAGGTTCAGATGGAACATCTGGTGGCCGAACTTCTGACCCGCCCCAACCTGCGCATCGTTCTGGCCGGTTTCGAGACCTTCAGCCTGGTGGATCGCCAGTTTGAAACCATCATGGAGGCGCGCGAGCACGGTCCCCCCGGCCTCTTCACTGAATTCATTGGCGAATTCACCCGCGATGACCTGCACCAGACCGTGTCGGCCATGAACGATGATCTGGGCCTCGGCTGGAACGACATGGTCGTCGATCACGTGATCACCATCGCGCTTGCGGATTTCAGCTCCATCGCCGGGGCCTACCCGGCAGATATTGCCTCGAATGTGGCTGAACGGCTGCGCAGCCACGTGCGGTTGATGGAGGGAATACGTTGATCCCGATTTCCGACCAGCTCACCACGCTGTACGACCGCGCGCGCCTCTACGCGGCGTTGCATGACGGGTTTCGCCCGGTGGATGCGCTGATCTGGGCCAATCACGGCACCCCGCCGGACGACACGCAGAGCATTGCGCGTGTCTTGTCGATGCTGCGCCCGGATTGTGCCAAACTGCCGGCCCAGCATCCGGACCCGCCGCTCTGGTCCATGCGTCCGGCCCCACGGCGCAAAATCCTGTCATCTGACCTGCTTCAGAAAACGCCGGATACGAATTTCAACACACCCATCTGCGACGCTCTCAAAGGCAAGGGGCGTTATGCCCCTGCGCGGTTGGATGAGGCACTGGCGACATGTGATGACCCCAAAACGCTGGCGGCCATCGTTGGTACGCTGGACCGCGCCGGACCGCGCGCAAAGGGGCACAAAAAGCTGGTTGCATTGCGCGGGTTGCTCAACCGTCTGCGCTCGGAGAACCGCACCGACGCGATCCTGAGTGACGGGTTTGTCGGGCGTAAGGCCGAATTGGCCCGTCTGGCGAAATGGATCGCCGCACCACAGGTCAAGCCACCGCTCAAGGCGCTCTATATTTCCGGCATGGCCGGGATCGGCAAATCGTTTCTGATGGAACAGGCCATTCAAAACGCCCGGCTGGCGCATTTGCCGATTTTTGTACGGCTCGATTTCGACCGGTCCGGTCTGAACGTTCTGGACCGCGAAAGCTTCATCGATGAAATCTCGCGCCAGGTTGGGGATGGCCTGCCCGAGATGGCCAAGACCCTGCGGGAACTGCGGCTCAAAATCGCGGGCAAGGATGCGCCCGTGACTGACAGTAGCCAGACCGAACCGCAAGAAACCCTGATCGACACATTGGCGCGCGCCGTACGGGCCTCGGGGCGCAGCCTTCTGATTGTGCTTGATACGCTCGAAGTCCTGCGCAGCACCGGAGAGACACGGATCGAGGCACTCTTTGAAAAGCTCGATCTTCTGGCGCAGGCGGGCATCGACAAAATCACCATTATCGCCGCCGGGCGCGGCAACGCACTGGAACCGGCCCCGGCACGCATGCACGGCAAACCGATGCGTCTCACGGGCCTTTCTGACTATGCCTCAAAGCGGTTCCTGAGTGCGCGCGGGGTGCCAGAGGCGCATTGGCCAGACGTCTTGACCCTGGCGCGTGGCAATCCGCTCTTTCTGCTGCTGGCCACCAAGGCGGTGGCCGAAGACGGCTTCGATCAGAGCAGTTTACCCAAGGACGCCACCGACGAAACCGTCGGCGGCTACCTGTACCGTGCAATCCTGTCGCGCCTGCCCGACCCGTTGCGCTCCGTCGCCACCGAGGCGCTTTTACTCAACGCGGTCACGCCGGATATCCTGCTCAAGGTGGTCGCCCCTGTTGTGGCACCAAAGCTGAGCCCGGCAGAGGCCAGCGAGGCGTTTGACATCCTCAAGACACAAGACTGGCTGGTGATGGCCGAACCCGGCGCGGACCAGGCCCATCACCGCCTCGACGTGCGCCGTGCCTTCCTGCCCCTGATCTACGCCGGCGATCCGGACGGGGCCGCGAAGGTCAATCAAAAGGCAGCCGATTGGTTCAAAGGCCGTGACGCGTTTGAACATCTCTACCACCAGCTGCAACTGGTGCGTGCGGGCCATCCGCTGCCCCCGATACGCACCGATCTCGCCCTGCGTTTTGATGAGTTTATGCTGGAGGAGTTGCCCGAAGAGGCCCGCGATGCCGTGCGTCACGCCCAGGGGCGGCGATCGGATTTTGGCCGTGCAGGGCAATCTGCGATTGCGGCGCAAAACGATGCCCGCGCGGTCACAGACCTCGATTTGCTCCTCAAAAAGGGCGATCTGCGCGAGGCCGGGTTCGTGATCCGTCACGCGTTGCAGGCAAGCCCCGATCCCGACAGTCCGGTTGCCCGATTGATGCTGTGTTACAATTGGTTGACCGGTCGCTGGTCCGCCGCACGCAAGCTTCTGTCCGCGCTACCAGACACAGCGTTGGAAGAGGCAGTGGTCGAGACACCCTTGCTGCAAGGCCGTGTTCTGCTGGAAATCCATGCGGAATACCATTTCGATGCGCTTGTCACCCGCCTTCAGGACCGGGCATTTCTGCGGGCGGCATTGACCTGCCACCACGAGATCCGCCCGGATCGGCATGGCCGCATCCGCGCTTGATTTTGCCTTGATCTGCGCGCTGGCCGAAACCGCCAAACCTGCGCAATTGTCTCTAGCGCGCGGCATTCTGGCCCATAACGGGCTGGTTGACTGGCAGGCGCAGGAACGGGCGCGCGAAATGGTGTTGGCCAAACGAACGCGCCATGGGTTGACCTCGCGCAGTCTCTCGGCCCCGTCCCACGCAGTTGGTCTTGCAGGCCTCTCGCCCTTTGGCCCCCGAATTCGCGCCTTTCTGGATGCACAGCACAGCACCCGACCGGCAGAGTGGCTTCAGGCGGCTCATGCCCTGCCCCGGGATGCCGCCGATCACTACAGCCCCAGACTGGGCGCCGTGATGTCCGCCCTGCCCCCGCGGTTCTTGACCGCAGCAGATGTTGCCACAGGGTTTGACGTCCTGGGGCTCACCGCCGAATGGGCCACCGGTTTTGCCACGTTTTCCCCAATTCCGGATTTTCCCAGCCTTGCTCGTGCCGCCGACAGATGGCGCCGGGTGGCCGCCGGTGAGTGGTGCTGGGGCGAAACCCGCCCGCCCTATTGGGTCGGCACCAAGGGCCATGCCGACCGCGTCACATTGGACCGCGCCAAACGGATTGCCGCTGGTGGTGATCCGGTCGAAGACGCCCGCGCGCAACTGCTCTTTTGGGCGACCCCGCTGCGCAGCCCGCAAGAAGCATGGCACGCGCTCGACAAACGGTTTGGCAAAAGGCTCGGGGCAACCCCAACCAATGACACACTAAGCCCGACACTGGATCACCTAATCAACGCGGATATCCCGCCCCTTCTGGCCGCGCCGCTTGCGGTCATGGCGCATTTCAACACGCTGCCAGACACCAACATCACATGACTTTCTGAAGGACAGACCAATGACAAATCACAGCACGCAGGAGAGCATCGCAAATCTGGGCCGGATGTCCCAGGACGGCACCTTTGACAAGGTGCTCGACAGCCTGTCCGCCGGCTCACCGGTGCTGGAGGAGATGAACCTGACACCAGACCGATTGAAGGCCGCCCTGAAAGCCCCTGCCGACGGTCTGGAATCCGCGGGCATGGTGCCCGGCGAACTGGAAGCAATTATCGAAATCGTCGGCCGCCCACCTTTGGTGGTGCAAAACGACAAGGTGATGGGCAAAACCACGTTGGGTGCGTTTTTCCCCGACAATATTGCGGGCAAGGTCACGCGGATTGAAAAATTCCTGCCCTCGATTGGCCGGATCGAATTTATCAACCATGATCGCACATGGGGCGGCACGGGTTGGGTGATCGAAGACGCGCAGGATCATGTACTGGTCGTGACCAACCGGCACGTGGCCAAATTTGTCGCCAGACGGAATTTCCGCGGTGAGGCCGTTTACGGGCGCGGACCCGGTAACATTCTATTTGGCGCGCAGGTCGATTTCGTTGAAGAGGTTGGCGTGGACCCGGATCCGACGCGGATTTTTGCCATCGAAGAATTCACCTATCTGGCCGATGACATTTCCGCTGACGTGGCCATCGGGCGAATTGCAAAGACCGCGGACATGGGCAGCATCGCTGCCCTGCCGCTCGCCGATGGCGATGGAGAAAACGGCGAAATGGTCGCTCTGGTCGGCTACCCGGCATACGATTCTCGCAACGAATTGAAGCACATGGATGCGTATTTCAAAGGTCTCTACGACGTGAAACGCTTTTCACCCGGCTACCTGACCACAGCGCATCAACTGGGCATTTTGGGTCATGATTGTACCAGTCTGGGCGGCAATTCAGGCTCACCCCTGATCAGTCTGGACAGAGGTGCGGTGCTGGGCCTGCACTTTGCCGGGCGTTACGGCGTGGGCAACAGCGCCGTGCGCGCCAGCACGCTCAAGGCCATTCTGGCGGGTCAGACCCATACCCATGCGGTGGCCGCATTGACCGGTCAGGATGCCACCGAGTCCGCCGACAAAACACACGACCCCGACTTTTTCGCCGGTCGCACGGGCTATGATCCGGCGTTTTTGGAGGGCACGCATGTTCCGCTGCCTGTTCTGCCGGATGATCTGGAACTGGCCGCGCCGTCGGACGCCACATGCGACAATCCGCATGAACTGCGCTACCAGCACTTCGGCATTCTCTACAGTGCGCGCAACAAGGGCCCTGCCGTCGCGGCTTTCAATCTGGATGGCAGCCAGTTTCGCGCCATCAAGCGCCACAACCGAAGCTGGTTTCACGATCTGCGCATCCCCCGCGACATCCAGTTGGACCGCGAAGATTACGGCCACGCACGCATTGACCGGGGTCATTTGGTGCGCCGTCTGGCCACCAACTGGGGCACCGAAGAAGAGGCGCGCCGCTCGAACCTCGACAGCTATCACTATACCAATGCCAGCCCGCAACATGCCTCATTCAACCGTTCCCGGTCGCTCTGGCTGGGGTTGGAGGATTACATCCTCAACAGCACCCGAACCCATGGGTTCCGCGCAAGTGTTTTCACAGGCCCTATCTATACCCGCGAGGATCCGGAATTGGGGAATACCGGCGCGCCTTTGCCCGCACATTACTGGAAGGTGGTCGCGATGCTGGCCGATAACGCCGATGGCAGCACCGGCCTGCACGCCACGGCCTATATGCTCAGCCAGGGACAACTGATCCAGAAAATGCTGCAGGACGACGGATTGGTGGAATCCACCGAAGGGTTCGAGTTTGGCGACTTCAAGACCTTTCAACTGCGCATCGCGGATTTGGAGGCAGTGACGGGATACAGTTTCGGCGCATTAAACGAACACGATCCGCTGGACGCACTGGCGCAATCCGAGGCCGCGCTGAGCGCCAAGCCGGTGATCGAACTGGATGCGTTGATGCAACTGGTGATCTAACCCGCAGGTCGCACCCCACCCTTTGCAATAGGCAGGCAATCGGCTTTAGTGGCGCGACTGACGCAACTGGAATGTCCGAATGCCCGAACTGCCAATCTCAACGCCCCCACGTCACGTGCTGATGATCGGCGGCACCGGCACGGCGGGTCAGGCCACAACCCGTGCATTGCTGGCCGCCGGGCACCGGGTGACATGCGCGGTGCGCAGTGCGGCTACCAAACCCGCCGCGTTGCCAACGGACGTTGATCTGCGTCATTGCGATGTGACGGATCCCACTTGCCTCAAACGCGATGTTTTTGCGGGCGACAGCTATGATGCGGTGGTATCGTGTCTGGCCTCCCGCACCGGTCTCGCCCGCGACGCTGAGGCGGTGGACTACACGGCGCATTCCCGGATTTTGACCGCTGCGCAGGAGGCCCGCGTTCCGCACATGGTGCTCCTGTCGGCCATCTGCGTGCAAAAGCCAGAACTGCCTTTTCAAATTGCCAAACTGAAATTCGAAGAAGAACTCATCGCCTCGGGCCTCACCTATTCCATCGTCCGACCCACCGCGTTTTTCAAATCACTTTCGGGCCAGATTGAACGGGTCCGGTCCGGCAAGCCCTTTGTCATGTTTGGCGATGGCGATCTGACACGCTGCAAACCGATCAGCGATGGCGATCTGGGCCGTTTCATTGCCAGTTGCCTGACCGACCCGGACCGCCAAAACCGCATCCTGCCCATTGGCGGGCCGGGCCCTGCGATCACACCACGCGAACAAGCGCAGATGTTGTTTGATCTCACAGGGCAAACGCCGCGGTTCAAACGGATGCCGATTGCTGCGATGAACGCGATCATAGCGGGGCTCAGCCTTCTGGGCCGGGTCCATAAAGGGGCCGCAGACAAGGCGGAACTGGCACGGATCGGACGTTATTACGGCACGCAATCCATGCTACTTTGGAACCCGGAAACCGGCGGGTATGACGCGGATGCCACCCCGTCCTTTGGCACCGAGACTTTGCGGGATTACTATGCCGACGTTCTGTTGGGCAAGATCAGCGTTGATCTGGGGGATCACGCCGTATTCTAAGCGTTATTCCGGATAAAGTTCGCCGAATTTATCCTCAAGATATGCCATGAGCGGCGCGGCACTGGGCTCGGCCCCACAGGCGCGGGTGATCACTTCGCGGGGTTCATAGAGCCCGCCATGCTGTTGCACATTTTCGCCCAGCCACGCGGTCGCCGCCGACAAATCACCCGCCACCAATTGCGTATCCAGATCCGGAACCGCCCGGCGCAACGCCTCGTGCAGGCAGCCGGCAAAGACATTGCCCAGGGAATATGTCGGGAAGTACCCAAAGAGCCCCACAGACCAATGCACATCCTGCAAACAGCCCTCTGACGCGCGGGTCACACCATACCCGAAATCAGCCTCAAACCGGTCATTCCAAGCGGCCTCCAAATCAGCGGGTGCCAAATCTCCCGCGATCAACGCGCGCTCCAGATCAAACCGCAGCATGATGTGCAGATTGTATTGCACCTCATCGGACTCCGTGCGGATGAACCCGCGATAGACCCGGTTGACCGTGGCGTAAAAATCATCCTCATCCGCAACGCCCATATCGCCGAAGCGGTCCCGCATTTGCCCGTAGAGCCATCCGCAAAAGGCCCGGCTGCGGCCAAGCTGGTTCTCATAAATCCGGCTCTGGCTTTCATGGACGCCCATCGACACACCGCGCCCCAGAGGCGTCAATGCATAGGCCGGATCGATCCGTTGTTCGTAACAAGCGTGCCCCACCTCGTGGATGGTCGAGTAGAGGCAGTTGAACGGGTCTTCTTCGCTGGTGCGCGTGGTGATGCGCACGTCATCCCCGCTGCCGGAACTGAACGGATGCACCGCCTTGTCGAGGCGTCCGCGCGCCATATCGTACCCAAACAGCCGGGCTACTTCGCGCGCCAGTTTCATCTGCACCTGCGGGTCATAGCTGCCGGTGACCGCAGGGCGTTCCGGATGCGCCAGTGCACGGCGGCGCAGGTCCACCAGACCGGGGCGCATTTCATCGAACATCGCTTGCAACTGCGCGCCGGTGGCACCCGGCTCAAAATCATCCATCAGCGCGTCATAGACATCGCCACCATCCGCCAAGGCATGACCTTCCTCGCGTTTGAGGTCGACCACTTCCTGCAATACGGGCCGGAACGCCTTGAAATCATCGTTGCCGCGCGCCTCTGCCCAGTCTCCCTGGGCCCGGCTGACCAGTTTAGCCAGTGCCGTGGCCAGATCGGCCGGAACGCGGGTGTTGCGTTCATAACTGTGACGTATCAAGCGCAGCTGTGATGCCCCGGCCTGATCCGGGGCCTCCGCCGCCTCCAGCCAGTCGCCGACGCGCGGATCGGTCCGGCGGGCATGGATCACGGCCTCCAGCGCACCGCTTTCCTCGGCCCGTTGTTGCGCTGCACCGCGCGGCATCATGGTTTCCTGATCCCAACTAAGGCGTCCGGCAATCTGGCTCAGCGCTTCGGTCTCGCGCTGATGCGCCATCAACTCTTCGAATGCACTCACGTCATGTTCCCCGAATGGATTGTGTCTGTGGATAAAGGCTCAGGAACCGCGCCCGCAGGATCAGCACCCAAAGGGCCACCGCCAAAAGCTGATGCACAATCGCCACCTGCCAGGGCGCGCCGTAAAGCACGGTCATGATGCCCAAAACGATCTGCGCCAGCAGCGCGATGAACGCCGCCTTGAAGGCTACGCGCGTCGCGCCGTTGGCACTCCGCCTGCCGCGCAGGAAAACGACCACGGAAAAGGCCAGCAACAGATAGCCGGTAATCCGGTGGATGAATTGCACCAGCCCTGGGTTTTCAAAGAAGTTCCGCCAGCCCAATTCGGCGATCCAGATCGTTGGCGGCAGGATTTGCCCACCCATCAGCGGCCAATCGGTATAGCTGCGCCCGGCATCGATGCCCGCCACCAATGCACCGATCAGAATTTGCAGGAAGGCAAAATGCAGCCAGCCCGTGGACATGCCATATAGCTTGGCCTCTTTGCCGCGCCGCGCCTGCATCAATTCGCGTTCTTCGCGGCCCAGCATGAACACATACCAGGAAATGAAGCCCAGGATCACAAAGGCAAGACCCAGATGCACCGCCAAGCGATAGCTGGCAACATCGGTCATGCCCGCGCCCAGCCCCGAGGCCACCATCCACCAACCAATCGCGCCTTGCAGGCCGCCCAGACCCCCCAGCATCGCCAGCCGTCCGGTCCAGCCGGTGGGGATTTTCTTGGTCACAAGGAAGAAGAGGAACCCGACAGCCCAGACAAGGCCGATTACACGGCCCAATTGCCTGTGGCCCCATTCCCACCAGTAAATCCGTTTGAAATCGCTGAGTTCCATCCAGCTGTTTTGCACCTGAAACTCGGGAATTTCCTTGTATTTGGCAAATTCACTGTCCCAATCCGCAGCACTCATGGGCGGCAGTGCACCGGTCACCGGCTTCCATTCGGTGATGCTGAGCCCGCTATCGGTCAGGCGTGTCAGCCCACCCACGGCAATCATGATCACAACCAGCGCAAAGAGCACCATCAGCCACGCGCGGATGGCACCACGTGCCCCACCCCGGCCCTGATCGATCATGCCGGTCTTGGGTGTGTCGCGCACGGGCGCATCGCCAACCTCTTCGAAAATACTGCGCTTGCCGCTCATCCTGCCGTCGTCCTTCTTTCTTCTGGGCAGAGCCTAGTGCGCCCCTGCCCCCCTTCAAGCGCTGGTGCTCAGCGATTTTTCCAGCGGACCATCTGCCGCAGCACGCCGTGCAGCATTTGCACATCCGCGCGCGTAAGCGGCATCCGGCTCCACATGTTGCGCAGGTTGATCTTCATGCCCTCGGACTTTGCCTCGGGGAAGAAAAAACCGGCCTCGCTCAGGCGCGCCTCGTAATGCTCCGACAGCTTTTCAATCTCGATCTGCTCGGCCCATTCCGTCTTGGCCATATCGACCCGCTCATGGGTCACGTCGCCTTGCGCGCGCTGCCATTCATAGGCCGTCAAGAGCACGCACTGCGCCAAGTTCAGCGAGGCAAATTCCGGATTGACCGGCACGTTGATGATCGCATTGGCCCGCGCGATATCGTCGTTTTCAAGCCCTGCGCGTTCCGGCCCAAAAAGCACCGCCACCTTTTCCCCGCCTGCGATCTTCTCCGCCGCGATCTGCATCGCGCGTTCGGGGCTGAGAACAGGCTTCGTCAAACCCCGCGCGCGCGCCGTGGTGGCCATCACGTAATGACAATCCTCCAGTGCTTCAGGCACATCCGCACAAAGCCGCGCCTCATCCAAGAGCCGCCCGGCCCCGCTCGCCATGGCCACCGCATTGGGATTGGGCCAGCCATCGCGTGGTGCAACAACCCGCATCCGGTCCAGCCCGAAATTCCACATCGCCCGCGCGGCCGCACCGATGTTTTCGCCCATCTGCGGGCGCACCAGCACAAAGGCGGGTTGTGGGCGGTCTGTTGGCATCTCTGGCATTCCTTTTGCGTTCCCGCCTCATAGGACAAAGCCCGGATCAGGAAAAGCCCCGCCTCTTGCCTCGCCGCACGAAACACCCTCAAATGCGCTACGGGAGGTGCCAAATGGCCTATGACGAAGGACTGGCCGAGCTTATGCGTGGCGAGCTGGGTGATCTGCCCGGCCTTACGGAGAAAAAGATGTTCGGCGGCATGGCATTCCTGCAGCATGGCAACATGATCTGCGGCGTGCATACGGACGGAGCGATGTTCCGTGTTGGCAGGGAGAGCGAGGCCACAGCCCTGACGCTGGACGGTGTTGCGCCCTTGGCCTTTACCGGGCGCAAGATGGGCGGCATGGTTGAGGTCGATGACGACGCCATGGCCGACGATGACATCCGGCGGCGCCTGATTGATCTGGCCCTCGGATTTGTTGCCACGCTTCCGCCCAAGTAAGCGCCATCACACATAGACCGGGGCGATATTCCACGCTATAGGGGCGCAAATCAGTGCAGGAGTGCGCACATATGGCCGACCCCGAGCAGCCGCAGATATACCTGATCACGCCGCCCGAATTGGAGCTGAGCCGGTTTCCCGATCAATTGGCCGCCGTGTTGGACGCGCAAGACGTGGCCTGCGTGCGCCTGAGCCTTGCCAGCAGTGACGAAGACCGGATTACGCGGGCCGCCGATGCCTGTCGCGAGGTGACCCATGCCCGCGACGTGGCGCTGGTGATCGACACGCATCTGATGCTGGTCGAACGCCTTGGGCTGGACGGCGTGCACCTGACCGATGGCGCGCGTTCGGTGCGGGCCGCGCGCAAGGAACTGGGCGCGGATGCCATTGTGGGCAGTTTCTGCGGCACTTCGCGACACGAGGGCATGAATGCCGGCGAATCCGGGGCCGACTACATCAGCTTTGGTCCGGTCGGCGCCTCCGCCCTTGGGGATGGCAAACAGGCCGATGCGGATCTTTTTGACTGGTGGAGCCAGATGATCGAACTGCCCGTGGTGGCCGAAGGCCATCTGGACGAGAAGACCATCCGCACCCTCGCCCCGATCACCGATTTCTTCGGCATCGGGGACGAGATTTGGCGCACGGACGACCCGGCACAGGCCCTGACTGCGCTTGTCAGCGCGATGTCTTAACGCGCCCCTGCGGCGGCCAACAACGCCTTGACCGCATCGCCCGCGTCCTGCTCCGCGACCGAGTGGAGGGACATGCCGCTGTCGCTGACCACGTCGGTTTCGGCACCTTGATCCAGTAAATACTGCACCACATCCGCGCGATCCGCCGCCACGGCAAAGACAAGCGGCGTTGTCCATGCATTCTCCGGCAGCTCCTGATCCGGAAAGTATGTGCCAAAACGCTGGTTGATGCGGGCGGGATCCTCGGCCAGACGCTTTTGGATCTGAGGAAGGTTACCCCGCACCGCCGCGGTGAAAATATCCATCTCCTGCGCGTCCAAAAACGCGATCATCTCGTCCTTACCGGCATGCATCGCGTACCCCATTGGTGTGCTGTAGTAATTCACATCCCGGATTGTCGGGTCCGCACCGGCATCAAGCAAAATCCGCGCGATTTCGACATCGCCCCGGAACGCCGCTTCATGCAACGCGGTATTGCCGCTCCTGCCGTTGACGTCAAACCCAAGCGCGATCATCGTTTTCACCGCCGCCTGGTTCTGTTTCTTGGCCGCGTCCTGGAGCAGGTTCACCTGCCGCTCCCTTGAGATCAGGCTTTCGTTGGCCGCCAGCATCGCCCGCGCCGTTTCCAGATCGCCATTGAAACACGCCACTTCGAACTGATCCTCGGCCGAAAGACCCGTGGTATCCGCCCCCGCCTTTTCGAGGATCTCGGCAATCGCGTCTTCGCCCATCAGAAGGGCCGCCTGATACGGCGTCTTGCCCTTTGTGCGGGTATCGTAGCTGTCATCCGGCCTTTCCAGATCAACGCCATGATCCACCAGCAATTGCGCCCGTTCCGGATAACCGCGATGAATGGACTGGATCAGATGGAAATGCATGGTTTCACTTGGATGCGGCGTAAATGTATCGTCTTCCACCAAATACCAGTTGCTCTTGTCCTTGGCGCTTAGCCCATATTCCAACAGCAGTTCAAAACAGGTGTTGTCCGGCTCAAAACACCGGTTATACGCTGCCTGACTGTCATTCGGATTGGCACCGCGCTCCAGCATCGCGCGGGCAAATGCTACGTAATCGGGATGTTCTGGCTGGTTGACCGGCCCACCCTCGCCCTGGCCAAAGACACCTGTGAGCGCGGTAAATTTATACTGCCCGCCCCACATGTAATAGGCGTTCGGGTCTGCGCCCCGCTCAAGCAGGCGCAAGCCAGCCGCCAGCGTCGAGGCACCGGGAAGCCGCGCATAGGCCGCATACATCAGCGGTGACCAATCAAAATAACCGCCCCGCTTATTAACAAGGCTCGGGTCGCGCTCCAGCAAGCGATCGATCAAGGCGACATCGCCAATCGCCGCTGCCGTATAGATGCTGGTCTCGGCAATCTCCGGATTGGCCTTCAGCAGTTCCGCCGCCTGCTCAAAACGTTTCGGTCCAAAATCGGGCTCATTGCCATAAACCAACGTGACCAGATCAAGAAACCGATTGGCCAGTTGATCCGCGCCTTCGTCCGCCACGCCGTCCACATGGCGTTTGAGGCGGGTCCAGCTGGAAAACCCATGCGACCGCGCAATCACCAACTGCGCCTGTTGCAAGCCGATTTTGGCCGGATCGCCAAAATACGGGCCCACCTGCGCCAAGGCATCGGGGTCACCGGCCTTGACCGCCTTGAGCAGCGATTTGGCACGTTTCCTGAGGTTTTCGAAAGATGGGTTCGCGGGAAGTGGGGTGATCGCCATGATCGACCTCCTTTCAATGCGTCCGGTATCCGCGCCCTCGGACCTGAAAGAAGGGTCAAAAGGTAGTCAAAGTCATTATTCAGACAGGCTTGGCCCTTCCCGCGGATCGGATGCCCTCTGACAGGCAACCATAGCTTGGCATGGCCAAGGCACTTCCATCAAGACAATTTGTCAAAACCGCCTGAAACCCATGAAAACGCCCGATTTTCCCTTTCCCGTCTTTGCAAATCCCCGCGCACTGACTATATATGGATCGTCCTTCGGGACTATGGACATAAACGCGCTCGTAATAAGCGGATCGGACCCGGGGGCGGTACCCGGCGACTCCACCAAATTCCCTTTCATTTGAAGGGCTTAGGGGTCGAAATAGGATCGACGAACGTCTAAAGGGGTTATGCTTTGTCCCGGTGAGGTACCACCGTTATCGGTCCGAACAGTACAATTGCAAATGACAATCGTGCTCCGGTAGCTCTTGCTGCGTAAGCAGTCGGAAAAACCGAAACTTTAAGCCCTAGCCTCTAGCCAGGTTAGGCGGGGTTCGCAGGCACCTGGCAACAGAAGCCTGCACTTTCACTCCATTTTCGCGCCCAAATCCCGCATTCTTTGAAAAGTTGTGCGGATGCTTTACGCTGCCCCCATGGTTGAAATTTTGGGGGACGTCATGGATAAACGCGAATTGCTGGAAACATGGTATCGCAGGGTCTGGCTTGAGGAAGACCTTGGCGCCATTGATGAATTGCTGGCCAACAAGGCCCCGATCCAGGGGTTGGAGAAATCTCCTCATGTGGGGCCCGCGGATTTCAAGGTCTTCACCCAAGCCATGCTGCGGCATATCAAGGAAACCCGGATCACCATCGATGACTACATGGAATCCGGCGATCAGGTCTCGGTTCTGATGAATGTGCAGGCCAAGTGCCGTAAGACCGACAAACCCGTGCAGATGTTTGGACTGGCCATGTGCCGGATCTCTGAGGGCCAGATCAAGCACGCCTATAACTACGCTGATTTCATTGGATTATTTGAACAACTGGGCGTACTGCCGCCAGACGCGATGCATGGGTGCCTGTGCGGCGAAAAACTGACGGCGGCGGAAAATTAATTGACTTGAACCTGCGCCCACGGCACAAATCCGGCATGGGGTAACACGCGACATCCCCGTGAGGCGTCAGCCCAAAGTCGCATCCTGGACCACTTGACCCGAAGGATGTGCCATGCCTGCGCCTAATGAGATTACACCCGCCCAATTGCTGCGCCTGATCGGAATCCCCGATTGCCCCGCGATTGTAGATATTTGCATTGAGCCTGATCATCAGGATGATCCCTACCTGATCCCCGGATCGTTTCGACACCCACACACGGATATTCCCGGACTTATCAAACGGTTGGACGGCAAGGCTTGTGTAATTATCTGCCAAAAGGGCATCAAGCTGAGCCAGGGCTTGGTCGCATGGCTGCGCAGCGAAGGGATTTCGGCTGAATACCTCTCGGGCGGCATGTTTGGCTGGCGCGACACGCCCGGTGCGCCGCGTATTCCTGCGGCCAGCCTGCCCAATCCTGTGGGCGGGAGCACGCTATGGGTCACGCGGCACCGGCCCAAGGTCGATCGCATCGCCTGTCCCTGGTTGATCCGGCGGTTCATTGACCCAAGCGCCCGGTTCCTCTTTGTCTCACCCGCTGAGGTCGCCGGCGTGGCCGAGCGCTACGGTGCCACGCCCTTCGACGTGCCTGACGTGTTTTTGTCACATCGCGGTGAGATGTGTAGCTTTGACACCATACTCGAGGAATTCAGCCTGCAAACTGACGCCCTGATGCGCCTTGCCACGGTGGTGCGCGGCGCGGATACGAACCGCCATGACCTTGCCCCGCAAGCCGCGGGTCTTCTGGCGCTGTCCGTAGGGCTTTCACGGCAATACCGGGACGATCAGGCACAGCTGACTGCCGGCATGGCGCTTTACGATGCGCTCTACCGATGGGCACGTGACGGGTTTGAGGAAGGCCACGACTGGCCCACGGAAAAGGCCTGATGCGATGACGCAGCCTAACCTGTCGCAGCTTTTCCCCGTGTTCGGTCGGATTGGCCTTTTATCCTTTGGCGGGCCCGCCGCACAGATTTCCCTGATGCACACCGAACTGGTTGATCGGCATAAGTGGCTCGGGGAACAACAATTCCTCGGCGCCTTGTCCTTTTGCATGCTGCTGCCTGGCCCCGAAGCGATGCAGCTTGCCACCTATGCCGGATGGCGCTTGCAGGGCATTCTGGGCGGATTGTTGGCCGGGTTGCTCTTTGTTCTGCCCGGCGCAGCAGTGATCCTCTTTCTGGCGCTTGGTTACGCGTATTTCGGCGATCTGCCATTGGTACAGGCGGTCTTTCTGGGCATTCAGGCCGCCGTGATCGCGATTGTGTTTCACGCCCTCCTGAACCTCTCGCGCAAGGCCCTGAAAGGATGGGACAGCTGGCTTCTGGCGCTCATGGGCTTTGTCGCAATCTTCTTTTTCTCGGTCCCCTTCCCGCTGATCATCGCAGCCGCCGCACTTTGGGGATATCTCGCAACGCGCCACGACCCGATTGAGACCCCGTCATCCGCAGTCGCAACCGTCGCACTCACGGACACATTCCGAACCGTGTTGGTTTGGGGTGCAGTCTGGCTGACCCCACTCATCCTCCTCTGGCTCTCCGGGGCGACGTTTCTGGTCGAGCTGGGTGTCTTTTTCAGCAAACTGGCGGTGGTCACATTCGGCGGGGCCTACGCCGTGCTGGCCTACATGACCCAAGCTGTCGTCGACACCAAGGGCTGGCTGAGTACCGAACAGATGATCGATGCGCTTGGTCTTGCCGAAACCACCCCCGGCCCCTTGATCCTTGTAACGGAATTCGTGGGCCTTCTGGCAGGATTTCAAAAGGGCGGCGTTGCGCTGGCGCTGGCCGCCGGGGCCGTGACCCTGTGGGTGACATTTGCACCGTGTTTCCTGTGGATTTTTGCCGGGGCGCCTTATGTCGACAGCATCCTTGCCAGGCCCCGCCTCAAAGGCGCACTGGCCGCAATATCCGCCGCCGTTGTCGGGGTCATCCTCAACCTTTCGGTCTGGTTTGCAATGCATGTGCTCTTTGGCACTGTGACGCGTGGCCCCTTTGGCCCCCTGCCCGATCTTGCAAGTTTCCTGCCGCTCAGCGCGGCCTTTGTCGGCATCGCCTGTGTTTTGTTTCTGGTTTTACGTCTGCCTATGCTGGTGGTTCTGACAGTGATGGCAGGGATCGCCGGTCTCGCACATCTTTTCGTCTGACACCGCACGATGCAGGTCTTTCGTTTTGCGTCGAATCCCCTATGCTGAAGTGCAAGCAGCTCGGGGAACAAGATGTCTCGCTCGATCGACTATGGAAACCTGATGCACCGGGCCATGCGTGGCCTGATCCAAGACGTTTTGGAAGATGTCCGCGATAATGGCCTGCCCGGGGCGCATCATTTCTTCATCACCTTCGACACCACCCACCCGGATGCAAACCTGGCCGATTGGTTGAAGGAGCGCTACCCCAGTGAAATGACCGTGGTGATGCAGCACTGGTTCGACAATCTGACGGTTACCGATGACGGGTTTTCCGTCACGCTGAATTTCGGCGATGCGCCGGAGAACCTCTACGTGCCCTACGATTCCATCGAAACCTTCGTCGATCCGTCTGTCGAATTTGGCCTCAGGTTCGAGAATCAGGATGACGATGATGCCACTGAGGACGCCCCGGCAGCACCGGTACCCGACGCAGAAGAGCCGGAAGCGGATGAAAAGCCGGAAGCGGATGTGGTCAGCCTCGATAGTTTCCGCAAGTAGCGCGCTGCAACCGCCAGGTCGGTTGTTCCTTTCCCTGTGATTGCACTTTCCGAGATGTCGGGTATGACGGTGCAAACGACTAAGGAGAGCTTTGACATGTCCCAGACCCGCACCGAAACCGACAGTTTTGGACCCCTCGAAGTGCCATCCGACAAATACTGGGGCGCGCAGACGCAACGCTCGATCATGAATTTCCCGATCGGCTGGGAAAAGCAGCCCGTGGCCATCGTACGTGCGCTTGGTGTGATCAAGAAGGCCTGTGCGCAGGCCAATATGGAACTGGGCAAGCTCGACGCAGAGCGCGGCAATGCCATTGTTGAGGCGGCAGGCGAAGTTGTGGCGGGCAAGCTCGATGACAACTTCCCTCTGGTTGTCTGGCAAACCGGTTCCGGCACGCAATCCAACATGAACGCCAATGAGGTGATCGCCAACCGCGCCATTGAAATCCTTGGTGGTCAGATCGGCTCCAAGGACCCCGTGCACCCAAACGATCATTGCAACATGGGGCAATCATCGAACGACACCTTCCCGACGGCCATGCATATCTCTGCCGCGATGACGGCACATGACGTGCTCTTGCCCGGTCTTGCCAAACTGCATGCGGCGCTGGAACAGAAGGTTCAGCAATTCGACGGCATCATCAAGATCGGCCGCACCCACACGCAGGACGCCACGCCGCTGACCCTGAGTCAGGAATTTTCCGGATACAGCCATCAGGTCGCCATGGGAATCGCCCGCGTCAAAGGCGCCCTGGGCCGCATCTATGAACTGGCGCAGGGCGGCACCGCCGTGGGCACCGGCCTCAACACCACCAAGGGCTGGGACAAGATGGTGGCCGCCAATATGGCGGAAATCACCGGGCTGCCCTTTGTAACGGCCCCCAACAAGTTCGAAGCACTTGCCGCCCATGACGCCATGGTTGAAATCTCCGGTGCATTGAAAACCGTGGCCGCGTCGCTCTTCAAGATCGCTAACGACATTCGCCTGCTCGGCTCCGGTCCGCGCTGTGGTCTGGGGGAGCTGGTCCTGCCGGAAAACGAGCCCGGATCATCGATCATGCCAGGTAAGGTTAATCCGACCCAATGCGAGGCGCTGACGCAGGTCTGCGCCCATGTGATGGGCAATGATGCTGCCGTGGGCTTCGCCGGATCCCAGGGGCATTTTGAGCTCAATGTCTACAAACCGATGATGGCCTATAACGTGCTGCAGTCCATGCAGTTGATCGGCGATGCCTGTGCCGCGTTTACCGACAATCTGGTGGACGGCTTGCAAGCGGATGAGACGCGGATCGACAAGCTGATGCGCGAAAGTCTGATGCTGGTCACCGCGCTGGCCCCGGAAATCGGCTATGACAATGCCACCAAGGTCGCCAAGACCGCCCACAAAAACGGCACCACCCTCAAGGAAGAGGCGATTGCCCTCGGGTTTGTGGACGAAGAAACCTTTGACCGCGTGGTGCGCCCTGAAAACATGATCGGGCCCAAGTGATGGCAGAGCCGGTCAACCTGAACCGGTATCGCAAGGCCAAGTCGCGGGCTGATCAGAAGGCGCGCGCTGATGAAAACGTGGCCCGGTTTGGCCGCACGAAGGCGGAAAAAGAGCTGGAAAAGGCGCGCACCGACAAGGCACGCGACGCCATTGACCAGCACAAGCGCGACGAATGAGTGGCCGGCCTGTCAAACGCTCCCTCACCCTGCGCGGTCACCGCACAAGTGTGTCGCTGGAGGATGAGTTCTGGCAGGCCTTTCGCGACATCGCCACGATAAAAGGCAAACCAATCAATGTGTTGGCCGCCGAAATTGATTCGGCCCGTGGTGTGGATATGGGCCTGGCCTCGGCCATTCGCGTCTATGTGCTGAACCACTATCGCGGCTGACATCATCGCGGCGTGACGCGCAGCCAGATCCCGTCTTTGCCCCGCACTGTCAGATGGGCCACGGGCATGGCGGGACGCTCTGTGACAACCTCAAACCGATAAGCCCGCAACAACATCGACAGCAACAGCGGCCCCTCGATCATGGCAAACCCGGCACCGGGGCAGACGCGCTGGCCGGTTGAAAACGGCATATAGGCGTTGCGCAGGCAGTTCTTGCCGTTCTCGGTGCCATAACGCGCGGGATCAAACCCATCCGGATTGTCCCAAAGTCTGTCGTGTCTGTGCAAATGCCAGGGGCTCAGCACAATCTGCGCGCCCTTGGGCACATCGCGGTCGCGTAACCGCTCGGGGCATGCGGCCTCGCGCACCATCATCGGCACCGGCGGGTAAAGCCGGAGTGTTTCGCGAAAGACATCGCGTGAAATGCGCAATTGTGAGAGGTCTGAGAAAGTGAGCGTGTCCGCTATGGCCGCCTCGGCCTCGGTTGCGATCTTGTCCTGCCATTCGGGATAAAGCGCCGCCAGATAAAGCGCCCAGGCCAGGGCTGACGCACTGGTTTCGTGCCCCGCCAGGAAGAATATCGCCACCTGATCGACCATTTCGGCGGTGGTAAACACCTCTCCGGTTTCCGGATCGGGTGTCGTCATGATCTTGGTGGCCAGGTCATCCGGCGCCTCGCCCGTACCAATCGCTTGCATCCGCGCCGCCGTCAAATCGGTGATCAGTTGCCGGATGCGGCGCGCGGTCTCCTTGGTCTTGGCCTTGTGAAACCGTGGGAACCATCGCGGCAGCGGCACGAGCGCGCCCAGATTGACCACCGGTTGTGCGCGCTGGTGATCCTGAAAACAGGTGAACACCTGCGACGCTGTTTCATGCTCGATCGGGATTGAGAAAAGCGTGCGAAAAATCACATCCGCCGCGGCATGGCTGGTCTGCGCCTCAATCTCTTGCGGCGTGCCATCGGCAAGCTCCGCCATGCGGGTCACCGCCGCCTCGCCCGCCTGCCACATCGCGGGAAACGTATCGCGCAGGCGCCCGCCCTCAAAGGCCGGGTCGATGATCCGGCGTTGGCGTTTCCAGACCTCTCCATTGGTCACAAAAACCGAGTTCCCCAAAAGCGGCGTCAGGCCTTCGCGGATGCGGTCAGATTTGGGGAAATCATCGGGACGTTCCTTGAGCACCAGATCAACCAATTCCGGCTGATTACACAGGAATGACCGGAAGAACGGTGTTTTGAATTCCGCCATCCACGCGTGGTAAAGCCGTGCGGGTTGCGCCGAGAGGATATCGCGCCGGAAGAGCCGCAGATATTGCCACATAGACACGCGGCCTTCGCGCGCCGGGGGTTTGGGCGGCAGGGTCATGACGCCGTGCTCTGATGGGGCGAAACGGGTGCCTCGATCCGTGATTTCGACGGGTTTCGCCCCTCAAATCGCGCCCCTAAAGTTATCCGCCCGGCGGTGATCTGGAAGTAGTCATAATCGCCCGGTTGATCAAACGCGCACATGTATTGGAAATGCAGACGGAAAAACCGCCAGCGCAGCTCCTTCCAGCGTGTGGGGCTGAGGGTTTGGGTAAAGGCCGCCGACAGGACCAGCGGCCAGCGCTTCCCCTGGGTGGCCACCCCGCTCACGCTGACCGGATCACAGAGCGCAAAGGCGCAGCCATCACCGGGCGCCGTGACATCTACCCAGGTCAGTTCTTCGCGTTCCGAGAGGTATTGCAGATCCGCCCGCAACCGATGCGCCTCCGGCAGAAATGACACCATCGGTACCACCTGCCCCAGACTGAGGAACGACAGCACCGGTTTGTTACCCTCCGCCCTGCCCGACCGGATCAGATCGGCCAGGATCGACACGCCCAGATGCGCGCCAGAGGAATGGCCGACCACAAGTACCTCTTCCGCGTCTCCCTTTAAGGCCTGTGCAATCTCATTCGTGAACTCAGCCATGCGTGCCTCAAGCTCGGGTGGATTGGCCCCGTTATGCTGCGCGGAATAGGCATAGTCATGCATCAGGTAGTACGCAAAGAGCTTGTTGTCCTTGGCCTTGAACCACCGGAGCAGCATGATCGCCGCAAGGGCGCCCACCCCAAGCGCCAGCATGTGGCCCAATATGCCCAAAATCGGGATCAACATCCCCTTGCCCGCCCAAACAACAACGGACCCCAGAAGAAGCGCCAGCACGAGTTGTACCAGCAGAAAACCGACCGGGTAAAGCGCCGCAATCACCGGCCCCTTGCGCAACCGCATCAGGCGAAAAAGAGCGCCGCTTCGTATATAGATCCACGCGGTGCGCAACATCTGGGCGTAGGTCTGGCTGATGCCCAAATCCATGCTGTCCTGAACGATATCCGACCATACCAGGGTTTGGACATCCGTTACCGTGGCCACGCCATCGATCTGCGCCTCAACGTGCCACCCGAAACGCCCCTGTGCCTGTTGCGGCGACAACGCGATTTCATACCCCGAAATCGCGGCCTGCGCGGCGCTTTCCGTTCGGTAAAGCTCGCGGTAGCGGCGGGGATGGATCGGGTCATAGCCCGGAATGTAGAAGACGTGCCTGCGGCGCACTGTCGGTTCGCTGCTCATGGCCGCGACGTTAGCGCAGGTTTTTGATTTGCGGTAGGTTTATCCGATGCTGGCCAGCGCCGGGAACATTTCCAGGAGCCAGTAGGAAAATGCCGAGAAACCACCGGTGATCATCAGAAGGCCGATGGTCCAGAGCAAAAGCCCCATGACGCGCTCAATCTGTTCCATATGGCGCTTCATCCAAGACATGACGCCGGTCAGGCGCGGCAGGAATGCCGCGACAAGCAAGAATGGCACCCCGAGACCGATGGCATAGATCGCCAAAAGGAACGTGCCACGCGGCACTGAGCCTTCTGAGGCCGCCAGCGAGAGGATGGCGCCCAGTTGCGGACCAATGCAGGGCGTCCAGCCAAAGGCAAAAGCCAGGCCCAGAATATAGGCGCCAAAAGATGATCCGCCGCGATCCCCTGCGTCCATGCGCGCCTCACGGTCCAGAAACCCGATCCGGTAGATGCCAATGAAATGCGCGCCGAAAATCATCACAAGAATGCCCGCGAAGGTATTGAAATAGCTCTGATATTGCAGAAATGTCGATCCGATGGCCGACGCGGCAAAACCCAAAAACAGAAACACCGTCGACAGGCCCATCACGAAGAACAAGGCCGGGACAACCGCCCGTGCGCGTTGGCTGCCGCTGGTGGACAGATCGTTCAACGTCACGCCGCTCATATAGGCCAGATAGGGCGGCACAATAGGCAAGACGCAGGGGCTGAGAAACGAGATGATCCCCGCCATCAGCGCCACGATCATCGCCGGCAACAGGCTGGCATCAATGATTTCTATTCCGAACATGTACCCCACTTAATCAATTCCGTGCGCCGCGTCACGACCCACGTGGTCACAAGATTGTGGACAGTGTGTTACAGGGTGATTATGTGGCGCATATGCAGACGATTGAAATAGATGCCCGGGGGCTGCTCTGCCCCCTACCCGTGCTGAAACTGGCCAAGCGCATGAAGGCGCTTCAACCCGGTGATCACGTGCGCCTTCTGGCCGATGATCCGGCCGCAATCGTGGACGTGCCGCATTATTGCAGCGAGTCGGGCAATGAGCTGATCGAGACCGCCGATCAGGATAGCTGCCAGGCCTATCTGGTACGCAAGACAGGCTGACCATACGGTAATGAAAAACGCGGCACCTTTAGGCACCGCGCTTCATGTCGTTCACTTCTGGAATTACCGGCCTAGAGACCACCACCCCTTGCGTTTTGGCTTGTTAGGGTCCGGTGCCTCTTCGATGACAGGCTCTGGCGCAGGTGCCGGGGCCTCTGCAACCGCCACATCGCCTGCGGGCTCCGCCGCGGCTTCGGCCATTTCTGGCGCAGCTGCGGCCTCAGCCACTTCCGGCTCTTTCTTCTTGGCGCGGGACCGGCGCTTCTTGGGCTTTTCTTCTGCGGCGGGCGCCTCGGCTTCGGCGGGCGCTTCTTCAGGCGCCGCCGGGTTCTCTGTGGCCTCCGCATCCGCTGGCACGGCATCTGCTGCCTTCTTCCGCGGCTTACGGGTGCGTTTGGCCTTGGGCTTGGGCGCATCCTCCTCCGCGGCTTCAGAGGCCTCAGGCGCATTCGCCTCTGCCTGTGGGGCCTCATCCGGCGTCTCCGCGGGTGCAGGTTGATCTTCGGCGCCCTTAGGTTCCGAACCATCCGTCTTGGCGTCAGATTGCGCCTCCGTTTGCCCGTCAGCCTGCATGTCGGTCGATTGATCGTCCCCCGCACCCTCAGTCTTGGACTTCCGGCGGCGGCGACGACGGCGGCGCTTCTTGGGCCGGTTTTCTTCATCCTCAGGCGCCGCGGCGGGCACTTCGGCTTCGTCCACTATTTGCGCCTCATCATCAATGTCATCCATCAATGAACTATCGGCAGAAACCACCGCGGCCGACGCCTCAGGCACCTTGCGCGTGGCGGTTTTGAACTTCTCAATCGCGAAATCCGGGCTGATCAGCATTGGATCACCTTCGATCCGCACCGAAAGCCCGTACCGCGCCTCGATCTGGGCCACGTGTTCGCGCTTCTGGTTCATGATGAAATTGGCGATCCCCACGGGACATTTGACCAAAACCTCACGAGACCGACGACGCACGCCTTCTTCCTCGATTTGACGCAGAATGCTGAGCGCCAGGTTGTCATCCGACCGGATCAAGCCCGTACCGTGACAGGCCTGACAGGGCTGTGTCGTGGCCTCGATCATGCCCGGGCGCAGACGCTGACGCGACATTTCCATCAGGCCAAACCCACTGATCCGGCCCACCTGAATGCGAGCGCGGTCGGTTTTGAGCTTGTCCTTCATCCGCTTTTCAACGGCGGAATTGTTGCGACGCTCATCCATGTCGATGAAGTCGATGACGATCAGACCCGCAAGGTCACGCAGGCGCAACTGGCGCGCCACCTCTTCGGCAGCTTCCAGATTGGTCTTAAGGGCGGTTTCCTCGATCGAGCCTTCTTTGGTGGCACGGCCGGAGTTCACATCAATGGCCACCAGTGCCTCGGTCACGCCGATCACAATATAGCCGCCGGATTTCAACTGCACGGTCGGGTTAAACATGCCGCTCAGGTACGATTCCACCTGATGACGCGCAAAAAGCGGCATCGCGTCGCCGTAATGTTTCACGTTCTTGGCGTGGGACGGCATGATCATCTTCATGAAGTCCTTGGCGATGCGATAGCCGCGCTCGCCTTCGACCAGAACCTCATCAATCTCGCGGTTATAGAGATCGCGGATCGAGCGTTTGATCAGATCACCTTCTTCGTAAATCTTGGCAGGTGCAATGGATTTCAGCGTCAGTTCGCGGATCTGCTCCCACATGCGCTGCAGGTATTCGTAATCGCGCTTGATCTCGGATTTCGTCCGCTTGGCGCCCGCCGTTCGCACAATAAGCCCCGCGCCCTGCGGTACGTCGATCTCATTGGCGATTTCCTTGAGTTTCTTGCGGTCAGCGGCATTGGTGATCTTGCGGCTGATCCCGCCACCCCGGGCGGTGTTCGGCATCAGGACGCAGTAGCGACCGGCAAGCGAGAGATATGTGGTCAGCGCCGCGCCCTTGTTGCCGCGCTCTTCCTTGACGACCTGCACCAGCAGGATCTGACGCACCTTGATGACTTCCTGGATCTTGTAGCGACGCGGGCGCGGTTTGCGCGCGGGCCGGATATCTTCGCTGTCATCCTCGTCGGCAACGGATTCGATGGTTTCATCCTTGGCCGTCGCGTCGGACTTCTTGTCATCGTCATCGTCGTCGTGATCATCATCCTCGGCGGGCTGATCATCATCGGACGCTTTTGCGTCGGTGTCTTCGGCAGATGCAGCCGCCTCGTCACCCGAAGGCTCTGCGACGTCCGGTTGATCATCCAATGGCTCTTCCACCGGCGTTTCCGCCACGGTTTCCATCGGCGACGTGCCTTCATCCGGATCGAGCGCATCATCACCCAGATCAATCGTCTCCATGCCGGAAATTTCGGTATCCGACAGATCAGCCGTCACCACCGCATCGTCAGATTCGGTCTTAGCGGCCTTGGATTTCGAGCGCGAGCGCGAGCGGCGTTTCTTGGGTTTTTCGTCTTCTTCGTCGCGGGCCTTCTGCGCCTCGGCATAGGCGCGCTCTTCTTCCAGAAGCGCTTCGCGATCCGCTACGGGGATCTGGTAGTAATCCGGGTGGATTTCCGAGAAGGCCAGGAAACCATGGCGGTTGCCGCCATAATCTACGAACGCCGCTTGCAGCGACGGCTCGACCCTTGTGACTTTTGCGAGGTAGATATTGCCAGCTAGCTGGCGTTTGTTCTCAGATTCAAAGTCGAACTCCTCAACCTTGTTTCCATCAACCACCACAACCCGAGTTTCCTCGGCGTGGGTGGCGTCGATAAGCATTTTCTTAGCCATTGTGTCCAATTGCATCGCGGCAAGCGCGTCGGCCCCGGTGGGGCGGCGGTTTGCTGGCGATGTCTGATAAGGGCGACTGCGGGCGCGCGTGCCAAACAACTCGAGAGGGCGCCAGTGATGGCCCCTGCTCTGATGTTTTGTTGCCTCGCGCGCTTCATCGCGTTTCTTCTCCGGCACCTTGCGTTGGCGCCATTTAAGGGCCTGCACTTGCCGTTTTGTCGGCGACAGGCATGTATTTGGCCTTGTTTTCCAGGGCCCAATCAGTCTGCTCAGGGTTGCGGTTTTTTCCCGCACGCATCTGACGCAGCGAGATCTCATGCGGCACAGCTCTGATGAGCCAACGCCGTCTTGGTACACTAAAGCGGGAATGCGCCTAATTACAATGGACAAAACGCATGGCCACGCGATTTTAGCGCGTCACATATATAGGATACCCCGGATATTTCGCCGTGTTTTCAAGCATCTCCCCCTGCTCATCACTGAAACGTCCTGCCAGACAGGGTCAGGCAGGACGCGTCAGATCATGGTACAAAGGTGTGTCGCTTCAGAGGTAATCCGAGCGCTGCAATCCGTATTTGGCCATTTTTTCATTCAGCGTCCGACGCGGCAGGCAAAGCTCTTCCATAACGGCGGCGATAGAGCCCTTGTGACGACGCATGGTGTTGTCGATCAGCATGCGCTCAAACGCTTCGACATATTCCTTGAGCGGTTTGCCCTCGGTCGTCATCACCGGCTGCATTTCCTGATGATCCGACATCAGAAGCGACGCGATGGTGCCCGAGCCACGCCGCGCCTGAAGCACGGCCCGTTCGGCCACATTAAAGAGCTGGCGCACATTGCCGGGCCACGGGGCCTGCAGAAGCTGTGCGGCCTCTTGCGCGCTGACCTTAGGCGGCTCACAGCCATAATCATCCGCAAACTGATCTCCGAAACGCGTGAACAGCGTCAGAATATCCTCACCCCGCTGGCGCAGCGGCGGAACGGTGATCCGCAAGCTGGCAAGCCGGTAAAACAGATCGGCCCGCAACGCATCTTCGCAGGTGCGGTCCTGCTCCTGCATGTTGCAGATCGCCACAATACGCGTTTCAGGTGGTGTGCCCTCTTCATTCATGAAGGTCAGCAACCGCGCCTGCGCTGTGTCGGACAGCGCCTCAATATCTTCCAGCACCAATGTGCCGCCGCGGGCCTCTTCGACCGCGGGCAATTGCGTGTCTTCGGGGTTCATCGGGCCAAAGAGGCGCTTCATCAACGCGTCTTCTTCATAGGCCGAGCACGGGATCAGCACGAATTTCTTGCCTGCACGGGCACCCACCGCATGCAGCGCGTGGGCGACAAGCGTCTTGCCGGTGCCGGTCTCACCTTCGATCAGGACGTGCCCATCAGCCTGGCCCAGATCGAGAATATCTTCTTTCAGCCGTTCCATCACCGGGCTGGCACCGATCAGCTTCTTGATCAGTTGGCCACCATCGCTCAGCTCCTTGCGCAGCAGCCGGTTATCGAGCGTCAGACGCCGGGCATTTGCGGCCTTCTTGGCCAGCTCATTCATTCGGTCCGGGTTGAACGGCTTTTCCAGAAAATCATAAGCACCGATGCGCATCGCCTCGACGGCCATGGGCACATCGCCGTGGCCGGTGATCATGATCACCGGAAGTGAACTGTCGGACCCCATCAGTTTTTTCAAAAACTGCATACCGTCCATGCCGGGCATCTTGATGTCGGTTACCACGATGCCGGGATATTCCGGCCCCAGCTTTTTCAGCGCGTCTTCGGCGCTGGCAAAGGCTTCGGTGTCATATCCGGACAATGCCAGCCACTGGCTGATGGACTGGCGCATGTCTTTTTCGTCGTCGACGATCGCGATTTTCATTGCACTTGGCATATCAGGTCACTCCGCTGCACGGGTCTCTTCTGGCAATATGGGGAGCTGCATTTCAAATACAGCCCCACCGGCCGCACCATTACGGGCGGTCAGCCGGCCCCCAAGGTCGTTCACGATCCCTGAGGAAATGGCAAGGCCCAGGCCCACGCCATCACCTGGCTGCTTGGTAGTATAGAACGGTTCAAACAGATTGTCGTGGTCGGTGATGCCCGGCCCGTTATCCCGCACGGTCAACGTCGCGGTCTCGCCCGACACCAGCAGAATTTCGACCTTGGGGTCATCCACGGCCTCGGTGGCGTCCAGCGCGTTGCGCAACAGGTTGATCATCACCTGTTCAATCCGCACCCTGTCGCCCATGACCTGCACCGGATGATCCGGCAGGGCACGTTCGATCGTGACATGGCGCTGGCGCAGCTGCGGCTCCATCATCGCAAGCGCCGAGGCCAGCGCATCGCCCATGTTTACAGGCTCCATCGCATCGCTGTTATGGCGCGCATAGGACTTCAATTGCTTAGTAATTGCGCCCATCCGCTCGATCAGATCGTCAATCCGCTGGAACGATGACAGGGATTCCTCGGGCCGGTTACGCTGCAACAACAACCGCGCACCGGCGAGGTAGGTTTTCATCGCCGCAAGCGGCTGATTGAGCTCGTGGCTGACCGCGGCGGACATCTCGCCCAACGCGGCCAGTTTCGAGCTCTGCGCAAGCGTTTGTTCGGCCACGGCGAGGTTTTCCTGCACCCTTTCACGCTCGGCGATTTCCCGCTGGAGCCGTGCGTTCAATGCGCGAAGCTCTGCCGATTCACGCTGGAACAGCACCATGCGCAACGCCGTCTTGCGGTTCAGGAAATAGAAGGCCAGCGCCAGAAGAATCGCGAAAACCATGATTTCGAGCGCAAGGAAGCTGTTCACCTTTTCCCGGACACTATTGTAGGTTGTAAAACTGGCGATCCGCCACCCGCGGAAGGCCACGCGGCCCTCGACCCGCATCACCGCTTCGCCCTGCAGATAGGCATCGGCGGGCAGCGTGGTCCAATCCTGCGTGGCCTGAATTGCGCGTTCAATCGCGTTGTTGACCGGTTGACGTGCCAAGGCACTGGCCTCATTGAGGCCGCGCCATCGCGGCTCAGTCGACAGGATAATCTGGCCCTCGCTATCGGTCACCAGAACGGCATCTGATATACCCGACCAGGCGCGTTCATATTTCGCCAGATCCACCTCGACGACGATCACACCGATAAGCTGGTTCTGGCTTTCGATGCGGCGTGAATAGTAAAAGAGATTGGAGCCAACCTCGCCCTCAAGCACCGAAAACACCGTGTCCGAGGACCGGAGCGCATCCACAAAATAAGGGGCCTGAGGATGGTTTTCACCAAGCGTGTTGCGATCCGTCGACGCCACCGTGCGCCCGTCTTTGTCGAGCAGTGTCAGCGTCTTGGCGCCAATTTCCTCAACAAAACTGATCAGGCGCGCCGTTGATTGCGTGTAATCGCCGGAATTCAGCGCCACGATCAACGCCGGATCGCGCGCAAGCAGTTGCGGCACAATCGCGTTCTGGCGCAGCTCCGACAGCAAGTTCCCGCTGTAGAGCACCAAGCGCAACTCCGCCCGGTTCCGGGTGTTTTCCGTGAACCGGTCAGTCAGCAGACGGTTGGTCACAAACACAATCGCAATCGCCACGGCCATCAACAGCAACAACGACCCACGCGCGCGCCAACTCAGCGTGCGTGGCCGGTTGACCGGATCCGTGTCTGCAGTGCGTTTCATGGGGTCAGACTACGCCCCTTGTCGGCCCGCCTCAAGGGGGCGCGCCCACAGGTCTTATGCGTGAACCAGCTCATTCACGACATTGGCAAAAAGCGCGGCCCCTTCGGCGTTGCCATGCAGATCTTCGGCCATGCGTTCGGGATGGGGCATCATGCCCAGAACCCGACGGTTTTCCGACAGAACACCCGCAATATCCGCGACCGACCCATTCGGGTTGTCTGTGTAGGTGAACGCCACACGATCTTCGCCCTGCAACCGCTTCAACCCGTCGGCATCCAGATTGTAATTGCCGTCATGATGGGCAATCGGCACGGTGATCACCTGACCCTGTTTGTAGCCACCGGTGTAGACGCTATCGGCGGTCTCAACCTTCAGCCCTACCGGTTTGCAGATGTATTTCAGCGCCGCATTGCGCAGCAAAACGCCGGGCAACAATCCGGTTTCGGTCAGGATTTGAAATCCGTTGCAGACGCCAAAAACATAGCCGCCGCGGTCCGCGTGAGCCTTGACCGACCGACAGATCGGTGAATTCGCCGCAATCGCCCCGCAGCGCAGGTAATCGCCAAAGGAAAAGCCACCCGGAATGCCGATGAAATCAATGCCTTCGGGCATCTCAGTGTCCTTGTGCCAGACCATGCTGACCTTGGCCCCGGCCTTCTCAAGCGCAACGGTAAGGTCGCGATCACAGTTTGAACCGGGAAAGACGACAACAGCTGCGTGCATCAGATCACCTCCACCGAATAGCTTTCGATCACCGTGTTGGCCAAGAGCTTCTCGCACATCGCCGTGACCGTATCATGGGCCTTGGCGGCATCGGTCTCGGCCAGATCAAGCTCGATCACCTTACCCTGCCGTACCCCTTCGACCCCTTCAAAGCCCAATGACCCGAGGGCGTGGCGCACCGCCTCGCCCTGCGGATCAAGAACTCCGTTTTTCAGCATGACATGCACACGCGCTTTCATCGGACATACCCCATTTTCCGGTGGCGCAGTTGCGCCGTTTCGTCATCTCTAAACCCGGATCAGTTGATCAGGGTGGGCCGTGTCACCGGGGCCGTGTTCTTGGGCATCACGCCCAGACGGGTGGCCACTTCGGTATAGGCGTCGGTCAGGCTGCCCAGGTCACGGCGGAACACGTCCTTGTCCAGCTTCTGGCCGGTTTCGATATCCCACAACCGGCAGCTATCCGGGCTGATCTCATCCGCCACGATCAGGCGCTGGAAATCGCCATCGAACACGCGGCCAATCTCGATCTTGAAATCCACCAGCTTGATCCCGACGCCGTACATGATGCCCGACAGGAAATCATTGACCCGCAGCGCCAGTGACAAGATATCATCCATGTCCTGCTGGCTGGCCCAGCCAAAAGCCGCAATATGCTCTTCGGTGACCAGAGGATCGCCCAGGGCATCATCCTTGAGGCAATATTCAACAACCGGCCGGGGCAATTGCGTGCCTTCTTCCATGCCCAAACGTTTGGCCATGGTCCCGGCGGCATAGTTGCGCACGATCACTTCCAGCGGCACGATCTCGCAGGCTCGCACAAGCTGTTCGCGCATGTTGAGGCGTTTCATGAAATGCGTCGGCACGCCGATATTGTTCAGCCCGGTCATGAAATATTCCGAGAGCATGTTGTTGAGCACACCCTTGCCTTCGATCACGGCCTTTTTCTCGGCATTGAACGCGGTGGCATCATCTTTGAAATACTGTACGATTGTGCCGGGTTCGGGCCCCTCATAAAGGGTTTTCGCCTTGCCTTCGTAGATCTTTTTGCCCCGTGCCATGCACACCTCGCAGCTAAGCGGGGGTCTGATCCCCCCGTGTCATGGCGCTCTCATAGTGCATGCGCTGCGCTGCCGCAAGACAGCGCTTCGGCTGGGGCTCAGTTGGATCGCATCCCGTGCAGCATCCGTTTGAAGAAGCCTTTGTTGGGTTGCACCTGCCGCTTGGCGGGGTCCGGGTGTGGACGGGTGTTCAGCGGGCCAAACATCTCTTCATGGTCCGCGTAAGCATTGGGATGGAACATCACCAGCATCTCATTCGTCGTGCCTTGAAATCCCTTGGGCGCGCGACGGATGCGATAGCTTTTCTCCGGCGGCACGCCTTCAACCCCGATCGTGTGACCGTCTTCAAATTTATTGCCATAGGCCAGTGCCATGGTCGCAGCGGCATAGAGCATGGTGCCCGCCTCCCCCAGCTCGACCGGCGCACCGGCAAAGCTGATCTCATAGTCCAGAAACTGGCGCAAACCGGTGGTGCAGGATTGGGCCGCAGGCGGATCAAAGGCCATGTTGCGTGACAGGTTCTGCCCGATCCATTGCTGAACCGGCCAATCACCCGAAATCGACGCGTCCGCCATTTCAATCACATCCTGTGGGGACAAGAAGTGATCCCCGTTTTCCCAATAGGCCGCCACCGCCACCGGCAGGCGGGCAAAGACCGCCGCCACGCATGAAACCAGCCGCGCCACCCGAAATCGTTCCGTCAATTCATCCGATTTGGTCGAGGCCGACACGCAGATGTAAGACCGGTTGCGCGCCAACGCATCCTTGAGGTTCGGACAACAGATCATCTGACGCGGGTGAATGGCGTCCGGATCCCAGGTGCCGTAGCCCGGCAAGCGGACCAGCAAGACCGAATTGGCGTCCTGCCCGCCGGTCATCATCAGCGGTGCCGTGACAAACTCATCGGTGTTGCAGTCGAAGCCCCCATCCGAGGTTTTGGAAAAGAGATCAATGGCGTCCAGTGACGGATAATCCTCGGCCAGGGCCTGTGCGATTTCCGTCGTGTTGAACTGGATGCCTTCGGACATCAGGATATAGATATCGAAACTATGTCCGCTGTCCGGGGTGGCGTCTTCTTCGCTCATGATGGGGTATCTCCGGGTCTGGTAGGATCAGGCCGTTGCAGGGCGCTGCAGCATCGCGACCACTTCAAAAATCTGCACGAATTTCTCGGGCGCAATGCCCATCTGCTCGCCCATGCCCAACAGCATGTCCTTTTCCCGCTGATCAAAATGACCATCGGCCAGCGCGGCGCGCACCGCAAAACATAATGCGGTTTCACGCAACGGCATCGACAAGGCCGCCGTCGACCGGGCAAAAACCTTCGCGGCCCCTTCGGTCTGCATTTGCTTGGCGATGTCTTTGCACAATACGGCGGTTTTTTCGGCCCCGACAGCGTGGAAAATCGGGCTGTAGGCACACATGTTCAAAATCTGGTCGATCTCGGATTGATCCACCTTGCCATCTGCCGCCGCAACCAGAAATGGCAAAGACAGAACACCGCGT
The DNA here is from genome assembly GCF_055693585.1 of Roseovarius sp. JB2-10. NCBI lineage: Bacteria > Pseudomonadati > Pseudomonadota > Alphaproteobacteria > Rhodobacterales > Roseobacteraceae > Roseovarius > Roseovarius sp. JB2-10. The sequence continues at coordinate 3,065,994 of NZ_CM146337.1, forward strand.
GCGATTTCTTCAGTTTGTGAGGTTTGTGCCGGATCGGCACCGCGAAGTTTTGAAAACAGGCCCATGATGCGGCTCCCTAAAATACTGTCATTGCCTGCAGTTATCCGCCCAAACGTGGCAAAGGCATGATCTAAAATCGGCATTGTCACGACGCCGATACCCGGCGCGGTTCACGCAAGGATAAAGGATGGTTTTTGCCAAGTTCAGACTTTCACGCCCATCTGGGGACTTGCGAAAACTGGCCCCGGAGGCCATATCTTAAATGACAGAAATCAATGCCCGAGGAATGGCCGATGAGCAGCTTTGACGATCGCGAAAATGCATTCGAAAACAAATTCGCACATGACGAACAAATGACCTTCAAGGCCGAAGCACGGCGCAACAAACTTTTGGGTCTGTGGGCCGCGGATTTGCTTGGTAAATCAGGTGCGGATGCCGATGCCTACGCCAAGGAAGTGATCAAATCCGATTTCGAGGAAGCCGGTATCGAAGATGTGGTGCGCAAGGTCGCTGGCGATCTGGGTGGGTTGTCCGACCCCGATACGATCCGCGAGAAAATGGCAGAGCTGCTGATTGAGGCCAAAGGCCAGATCATGAACGAACTCTGACAGGCGACTACCGGTATCGAAACGATGCGCGCCCCAATCGGGCGCGTTTTCTATTTACGAACATGTTTAAATGTTAACGCCGCGGTAAGCCTGCCGCCCTAGCCTGATCCTCGGTGAGGTAAAATGGGTGGTGCGGGTATGCAGTTTTCTGCGCAAGACGGGGTACGATCGCCTCAAAAACGGGTTCTGTCGACGAGCAAGGTGGTATTGACGCTGGCGATTGGCGGTATCTGTGTCTGGATGCTCTATCATCGCCTCGGCACCGAAGCTTTTTCCAACCTTCCTGCAGCACTATCCCAAATCAGCCCGACACAATGGATCATCGCGGTTGTCGCCACTATCATCAGTTTTGCGGCCCTTGGATGCTACGATGTTGTCATCCACAGACATGTTGGCACAGGCTGCACCGCGCGGCGCGCAGCCAGCACAGGTGCTGCCGCCATCGCGCTTGGTCAGGTTCTGGGCATGGGCGTGTTGGTCGGCGCATTGGTCCGCTGGCGCATGCTGGAGGAGTTGAGCCCCGCCAAGGCCACACGCATTTCCCTCACGGTCGCCGGTTGGTTCTTCGTCGGCTTGATGGGCGCAATCTCAGTGGCCACGCTTTTTAGCCCGTTTGCGACTGCCCCGGGATTTTTTCAGGTATTTCCCTTATTTATGTTAAGTACCATAATCTTATGCAGCGCACTTAAACCATGCCTTACTATTCTTGGACGCACTGTCCGGCTGCTCAGCTTACCTGCAATCGGCAAAATCCTGTGCCTCACCCTGATCGACACCGCCGCCGCCGCGCTGGCACTCTGGGTTTTGATGCCGTCTGGTTTTGATGGCGGCTTCAGTCTGCTCTTCGGGGCCTATTTGATCGCCCTCGGGGCCGCACTGATCACCGGAACACCCGGCGGGGTTGGCCCGTTTGAACTGACCCTATTGGCGCTCCTGCCCGCGTGGCCCGACGCAGAAATCATGGCGGGCATCGTCGCGTTCCGTCTGGTCTATTATGCGTTGCCCTGCTGTCTCGCGATGGCATTTCTGTATCGTCCCCTGCCCAAGCAAAAAAATGACGTCGAAGCACCTCTGCCACAGGTCATGAGGCACCACCTGCAGAACGCGGGCCGCGCTGAACTGGGCGTCTGCCGTCAAAATGGCGCGCGTACTCTGCAAGGGGCAGACGCGGCATTGGCCGTGGTACCCACACCGCAAACACAAACCGCGCTTTTTGATCCGTTCAAAGGACACATGCAAATGGCGCTGCCTGCCTTGCGTCACCTTGGCAAAAATACCAACCGAATTCCGTTTATCTACAAGGCTTCCGCCCGCCATGCCGCCCTGTGTCGTGCACAAGGCTGGAAAACGCTGCACATCGCGGATGAAGCTGTCCTCAATCCTTGCCAATTTTCGACCGCAGGTTCGAGCTTTCGCCAGCTTCGTCGCAAATTACGCAATGCCAGCAAAGCCGGTGTGGAAATAGAGCACGCATCCCGCTTACCCGTCGCGCAAATGCGGGCCGTCGATACAGAATGGCAGGCCCGTAATGGTAAAGCGCGCGGCTTTTCCATGGGGGTTTTCTGCCCGGATTATCTAAGCACGCAAAGGGTTTATCTGGCCTATCAAAACGAAGCCCTGATTGGTTTTGTCAGCTTTCACACAAATGATCACGAATGGTGCCTTGATCTGATGCGCTCCACGAATGGCGCCCCGGATGGCACCATGCATCTGTTGATTGCCTCAGCCCTGGAAGACGCCGCCCACCATGACCTTTCGCGCCTGTCGCTGGCCGCCCTGCCCCCCTTTTCGACGGGGTATGCACGTCTGCCTGGACTGATCGCCAAATACAGCGGGCCGGGTCTCACCCGTTTCAAATCAAGCTTCGCCCCACGGCGCGAACCGCTATATGCGCTGGCGCCGAGCTGGACCGGTTTGGCGGTATCACTATGCGACGTCGCCCGCATGGTCAGGCACCCCAATACAAACCAACCTCATGTTAGTCATGAAGATTATGAGTTTGCTTCTATAGTACAATCGTGAGACACGGGGGGCCTGCGATATTTTTCAGCAATTTCAGGAAGTGACACATGTCGAGCGCCCTCAGCAAATTATTGGCGGTCCGGGAATGGATTTTGGCGGACGGGGCAACCGGCACCAACCTCTTTAACATGGGGCTCGAATCCGGGGACGCACCGGAGATGTGGAATGAAGAGCATCCCGACAAAATCCATGCGCTGTACAAATCATCCGTGGACGCCGGGAGCGACCTGTTCCTGACAAATTCCTTTGGCGGCAACGCCGCACGCCTGAAATTGCATGGTGCCGCGAAGCGCGCCAACCAACTCTCGCGCATCTCTGCCGAGATTGGCCGTGAGGTTGCTGACAGAGTGGACCGCCCCATCATCGTGGCCGGATCCGTTGGCCCGACCGGCGAAATCATGGCGCCCATGGGCGAGTTGACCCACGAACTGGCCGTCGAAATTTTTCACGAACAGGCCGAAGGTCTGAAGGATGGCGGCGCAGATGTGCTCTGGCTCGAGACCATCAGCGCCCCCGAAGAATACAAAGCCGCCGCTGAGGCGTTCAAACTGGCCGATATGCCCTGGTGTGGCACCATGAGTTTTGACACTGCCGGGCGCACGATGATGGGCATGACCTCCGCCGATATGGCCACGATGGTCGAAAAGCTCGACAATCCCCCGCTGGCCTTTGGCGCCAATTGCGGTGTCGGCGCATCCGACCTTTTGCGCACGGTGCTTGGATTTGTGGCGCAAGGCGCGGAACGACCGATCATCGCCAAAGGCAATGCCGGCATTCCGAAATATGTCGACGGTCATATCCACTACGACGGCACACCCGACCTGATGGCGGACTATGCGGTGCTGGCGCGCGACGCGGGCGCCCGGATCATCGGTGGCTGCTGTGGCACCATGCCCGAGCACCTGACCAAAATGCGCGCGGCCCTTGAAACCCGTCCGCATGGCGATCGCCCGACACTGGATCAGATCACCGATGCGCTTGGCGCCTTCTCATCAGCTGTGGATGGCACCGGTGAAGATGCTCCGCCCCCACGGCGCAGACGTCGCCGCCGCGGCTAGACCGGGCGTACCTGAGGAAATTTCGCCACCTTGCTGAGCGGATCACCGGTCTTTAGTCCGGGGTCGCGATATGTCTCAAGCGCGGGCACATCGTCATAGCGCGTGTCATCCCCAACCCAATTGATCGAAAATCCCGCCCGACGCCGCGACAGCCGGTTGCCCGGTGCTGCGTGCAGGGTGCGCGAGTTGAAGATCAGCAAATCCCCCGGCTCCATCGCGGTCGTGATGATCTCAGCCGTGGGGTCGGCATCGACGTCTGGCAAGGGCGGGTGCGATGCGCGGGCATGTTTGTAGGCCTTGGTCGGGTCTTCGAAATTGGCCGCGCGGTAGACGATCCCGGGCGCGTGGGACCCTTTCCAGAAGCGCAATGCTGTTTCGACCGGGATCGGATCAAGCGCTGTCCAGCAATTGATCACCTGTCTGCCGGTCAGTGGATAATAGGAATGATCCTGATGCCAGGGGGTGGCGGCGCTGTTGCTGCTGGCTTCTTTGATCAGCAGGAAATCATAGAACAGCGTCAGCGTCTTTGAGCGCAACACCTGCCGAGACAGATCGGCCAGAGGGCTGTCAAAGATGTAACGCCGAAACTGATCAACGTTCTGCCAGGCCTGCGAACTCACGGAAAACCGGCCTTTGTCGCCCTCGACCTTGACGATATCAAGATCCGTGCTGGCACCGGACAGCGCCGCATCAATCCCCTCTTCGATCACCGCCAGCCACGCATCACTGATCGCTTTGCGCAAACAGACAACACCATCGGCCTCATAGGCGTCAATGGCGGCCGCTGGCAGGGTTTCAGTTTTGATTTCATAGGTTTTAACTTGTCCGGACGTTACCAACATCTCCCTCACCTCCCATTTGCACCCGATTGTTTTGGATGCAGAGGCCAAGAGACGTCTAGCGAAATAGCGACATCTGCGCGCCATCGTCGAGGGGTACCGCGAAGAGATCACATCGTAATTCAGGTTGTTCCTGATCCAGACCGAACCGACGCGCCGCGAGGTCGAACCGATGCGCAACGATCTCTGCATAGGGCCCGGTTCCGCGCATGCGTCGGCCCCATTCGGCGTCATAATCCTTGCCACCATGCATGTCGCGGATCAGACCCATCACCCGTGCGGCACGGACCGGGTAATGCACGGCAAGCCATTCCTGAAAAAGTGGCGATACCTCGCGCGGCAATCGCAGCATGATCCATGTGGCGGCACTGGCCCCGGCCTCCGCACCGGCCTGAAGCATCGCCTCCAGCTCCATATCCGTCAGACCAGGGATCAAGGGTGAGGTCATGATCCGGACGGGCATGCCCGCGTCCTGCAGACGGCGAATTGTGGTGAGACGCCGCGCCGGGGCGGGCGCGCGTGGTTCGAGCAGGCGCGACAGTTTAGGGTCCAACGTCGTCACAGATATCCCAACCCGCGCGAGCCCCCTGCCCGCCATTTCGGCCAAAATGTCCAGATCCCGTTCAATCAGGGTTCCCTTGGTCACAATCGCCACGGGATGGTTGAAATCACTCAGAACCTTGAGGCAATTTCGGGTGATTTCATGTTCTTTTTCAATGGGTTGATAAGGGTCCGTGTTGGTGCCAATGGCCATGGGTTTCACGATGTAACGGGGCTTGCGCAATTCTTCTGCCAGAACCCTGTCGGCCCCGGGGCGCGCAATCAAACGCGTCTCAAAATCCAGCCCCGGAGAGAGGCCCAGATAGGCGTGGCTTGGCCGGGCAAAGCAATACGTGCAGCCATGTTCGCAACCCCGATACGGATTGATCGACCGATCAAACGGCAAATCCGGCGAGCGGTTGTAGCTGATAATGCTACGCGGCTGCTCGAAACTGACATGGGTGCGCAGCGTTTCCGTGTCTTGCGGTTGATGCCAGCCGTCATCCTCGAACCGGCGATCCACGCGTTCAAACCGACCGACGCGGTTGCTTTGCGCGCCGCGGCCTCGGACCTCCTGGGCCGGATCAATGCTGCTATCGGATGGCATGAGATCAATTTGGAACATTTAGCGAACATTTGCAATAACACCATATAGACCATGAATGTTTTTCAATCACACTTCGCCGAAATTCGCGCTATAGGTCGGTTGCAGAAGCAGTGATGTCGCAATTCGCAAAGTGCGGGTGCGACAAAATGACGAAAGCTGGCGATAGATATCAAGACGCGCATTCGCGCCCCCTATTCGAGGAATTCGAACATGTCAGACGAAGAAGACGACATCATCCTAGCGGAACTGGACGACGAAGAACTTGTCCAGCAGATGTTTGATGACCTCTATGACGGTCTGAAAGAAGAGATCGAAGAAGGCGTGAACATCCTGCTTGAGCGCAAGTGGGAACCCTACAACATCCTGACCGAAGCGCTTGTGGGCGGGATGACCATCGTGGGCAAGGATTTCCGCGACGGTATCCTCTTCGTGCCCGAAGTGCTTCTGGCGGCGAATGCGATGAAGGGTGGCATGGCCATCCTCAAACCACTGCTGGCCGAAACCGGTGCGCCGCGCGTCGGCAAGATGGTCATCGGCACCGTCAAGGGTGACATCCACGACATCGGCAAGAACCTTGTGTCGATGATGATGGAAGGCGCCGGATTTGAGGTGGTTGACCTGGGCATCAACAACCCGGTCGAAAACTATCTTGAAGCGCTTGAAACCGAACAGCCTGATATCCTCGGCATGTCGGCCCTGCTGACGACCACCATGCCCTACATGAAGGTTGTGATCGACACATTGGTGGAACAGGGCAAGCGCGATGACTATGTTGTGCTGGTCGGCGGCGCGCCATTGAACGAAGAATTCGGCAAGGCCATCGGTGCGGACGCTTATTGCCGTGACGCGGCGGTGGCGGTGGAAACCGCCAAGGAATTCATGTCGCGCAAACACAATCAGGGTGCCACGGGCTAAGGCATCCCCTGATCGCGGATGATAAAGGCGGCCCGATCAAACGGGCCGTTTTTTGTTGGAGACATTTGGTATGACGCAGCTTCCCGACGATGACGTCCTGACCCAGAGCGGGCTTGAGGCCGCGGATGCACAGGCTCAGATCCTGCTGATTGCCTGCGGCGCGTTGGCCCATGAGATCCTGGCCCTGACCCGCATCAATGGCTGGGATCACATGACGTTGACCTGCCTGCCCGCCAAATACCACCTCTACCCCGACAAAATCACCGAGGCCGTGGAAGAGGCCGTTCTGAAGCACCGCGCGGCCTATGACGAGATTTTCGTGGTCTACGCCGATTGTGGCACCGGCGGTCAGCTACAGGCCAAATGCGACACCCTTGGTGTGAAAATGGTGGAAGGGCCGCATTGCTACTCCTTCTTTGAAGGCAATGACGCATTTGACGCCCGCACCGAAGGCGGCGAAATCACGGCATTCTACCTTACGGATTTTCTTGTCAAACAGTTTGATGCATTTGTCTGGAAACCGATGGGTCTTGATCGGCATCCCGAGCTGCGGGACATGATTTTCGGCAACTACACAAAACTGGTCTATCAGGCCCAGATCAAAGACGCGGCGCTGGAAGAAAAAGCGCAGGCCTGTGCCGAGCGCCTTGGGCTGGCGTATGAATACCGCTTCACAGGCTATGGCGATCTGGCGGCGGCCCTAGGCGACGTCGCCCAAAACGCTGGTTTGAATTCAAAGGCTTAGCCAGCAGCTTCCTGTGCCGCCACCTGCCGGATGCGCTCGATCATGGCCCTGAGCCCGTTTGAGCGTTGCGCCGACAGGTGATCGTTGAGACCCAAACGGGCCAACTCTCCGCCGGCATCGATCTTGGCCACATCACCAACGGCCTCGCCATTGTAAAGCGCGCGCAGAACCGAAATCAGCCCGCGCACGATCATCGCATCACTGTCCCCATCAAAGGCAAAAACCCCCGCCTCGATCCGGGGATGCAGCCAGACCTGACTGGCACAGCCATCCACCTTGGTCGCAGGCACTTTCAGCGCGTCATCCAGCGCATCCATCGCCTTGCCATGATCGATCACATAGCGGTAGCGATCCTCCCAATCCTCGAGAAATTCGAAGTCGTCAACAATGTCTTCAAAGGCGCTCTGGGCCATTGCATAGGGTCCTTCCCGGTGATGCCAAAACACCTAAGCGCGCCCCGGACAAAGGTCCAGACCCACCTTCTACCTTTTCAAGCCGAGCGTGATGCGTTAACCCGAAGAGAGCAGGAAAAAGGCTGGTGTAATGCGGACGGTACTGACGCTTCTGGTGATCTCTTCAATTGCACTCACAGGGTGCTCGCGATTGAAAGATTCGCGGATCAATCCGGGCAATTGGTTCGGCAAAAGCAACTCTCGTGCCATCGCCCACCCGACAGACCAGCAAGCCAAGGAAGTAAACCCGCTGATCCCCGAACGGACGTCGATCATCATTCGCGACAAACGCGAAGTCTACCTCGGCACACCCGTGGATCAGGTCAGCGACCTGAGTGTAGAGCGGACAACTGCGGGGGCCATCGTCCGCGTCACAGCGGTTGCGTTGCAACAAGGGGCGCATGACGTGCGCCTGATCTCGGACAACGACGGCAAACCTGTAAACGGCGTGCTGACCTTCCGCCTGATGGCCCTGCAGCCCACGGGCACAGCGCAGGGAAGTCCACGGCAGCGCACCCTGCACGCCGGCAGGTTCGTGTCGAACAACGCGCTTGATGCCACACGCACCATCCGCGTGATCGGGGCACGCAACGAGCGCACCACCACGCGTTAAGCCTTAAATTTCGATGATTTTGATGTCGTTGCCCGCCGCGGCCAGCGCCACCTTGCCCTCGCACAATCGCAGCGCATCCGTACCAAACACATCCGCCCGCCATCCGGCCAGCGATGGCACATCACGGATACCTGCCGCTATCTGATCCAGCTCGGCGGCATTGGCGATCAGTTTCGGCGCCACGCCATAGCTTTCGGTCTTGGCCTTCAACAGCACCCGCAACAGATCGGCCAGCGCCGGGTTCACCTGTAGTTTTTCCTGCCGCATATCCGGCTTGGGCTGGTCTTTCTGCGGGCATGCAAGCCCGGCCTGCACCGCCGCCAGGATCCCATCTGCGATGTCGCCCTTGCGGGCCTCGCGCAAAAGCAGGCGCGACCGGCCCAGATCCTGGTGCGACGCGGGTTTGGTCGAGGCCAGTTCCACCAACGCATCGTCCTTGTAGACCCGGTTGCGAGGGATATTGCGCGCTTGCGCATAGGTCTCGCGGAACTTGGCGAGTTCCCGCACGATGGCCAGAAACTTGCCCGAATTGTTGCGCGTCTTGACCCGTCTCCATGCATCATCCGGCAAAGTGATATAGGTACCCGGGTTGGTCAGGATACGCAGCTCTTCAGCCACCCACTTTTCACGGTTGGTCTCGCGCAGCTTGGCCGCCAGAAATTCGTATATGCCGCGCAGATGGGTCACGTCGGCCAAGGCATAGGTCTTTTGCGCATCGGTCAGCGGCCGGCGCGACCAATCGGTGAAGCGCGATGTCTTGTCGAGCTGCTCCTTGGCGATCTTGCGCACCAGCGTCTCATACCCCGCCTGTTCCCCAAAGCCACAGACCATCGCCGCAACCTGCGTATCAAAAAGCGGCTCGGGGATCACGCCTGCATCAACGTGGAAAATCTCAAGGTCCTGCCGCGCTGCATGAAACACTTTGACCACGGACGTGTCGCGGAAAAGCTCATAGAGCGGCTCAAGTGACATGTCGCCTTCCAGCGGGTCGACCAGCACCGCATCATCCTCGGCGTCGCCAGCCACAGCCAGCTGGATCAAGCAGAGTTTGGAGTAATACGTCCGCTCGCGCAGAAACTCCGTATCAACGGTCACGTAGTCATGGGTCGCAGCTTTCTTGCAAAAAGCGGCCAGGTCTTCGGTGGTGGTGATTGTTATCATCAGATGTCTTCGATGTCTGTCCCGGGGGGCGAAGTTGCGCCCGTATAAGGCAGCGCGCAGCAAATGGAAATGCCCGGAAAGGTTAAGGCAGGGTAATCATCCGCCGATCCCCGGCGGCAAAGCGGCGCAGCACCGCAGGATAGAGGATATGTTCCTGGGCCAGCACCCGCGCGGCCAGCGTTTCTGGCGTGTCATCCGGCTTGATCGGCACCCGCGCCTGACCCAGCATCGGGCCTTCGTCGAGCGCCGGTGTGACCTCATGCACGCTGCATCCAGCCTCGGTATCACCCGCCTCTAGCGCCCGCGCGTGGGTGTTGAGGCCGCGATATTTGGGCAAGAGTGAGGGATGAATGTTCAGCATATGACCCTGCCAGCGGCTGACAAACCCTTCGGTCAGCACCCGCATGAACCCGGCAAGGCAAATGATATCGGGCTTGGCCTCCAATAGCCGCGCATGCAGCACATCTTCGAACGCCGCACGGTCTTCGCCATAGGGGCGATGATCCACATGGGCCGTCTCCACGCCCCGCGTCGCCGCTTTCTGCAGCCCGCCCGCGTCATGATTATTCGACAAAACCAGACAGGCGCGCGCCGGGTGATCCCCGGTCATACTATCCACCAGCGACACCATGTTGGAGCCGCTGCCCGAAAGCAAAATCGCCACCCGTTTGGTCAAAGAAGCGCCCCGGAATAGGCCACGCCGGGCGTGTCCGTCACATGCCCCAGACGCGATACGGTTTCGCCCTCGCCCTCCAGCAAGGCCTGCACCGCGCCGGCCTGCGCGGCATCTACCGCCAACACCATGCCTATGCCGCAGTTAAAGGTCTTGAGCATTTCGGCCTCGGCCATGCCGCCTTGCGACGCAAGCCATTTGAACACCGGGGGCAACTCCCAGGCCTCCAGGTCAATCGCCACGCCCATGTCTTCGGGCAGAACGCGCGGGATGTTTTCCGTCAGACCGCCACCGGTGATATGGGCCAGCGCATGCACGCCCCCTGCCCTGACCGCCGCCAATGCCTGTTTCACATAAAGCCGCGTGGGCGTCAGCAAGGCCGCACCCAATGTGCCCTCGGCCCAGGGGCAATCGGCGTCCCACCCAAGGCCCGACATCTCAACCAGTTTGCGCACCAGGCTATAACCGTTGGAATGCACGCCATCACTGGCCAGCCCCAGGAGCACATCGCGCACAGCCACGCCTGCGGGCAGATCGCTACCGCGCTCCATCGCGCCCACGGAAAACCCGGCCAGATCAAAATCCCCATCCGGGTACATGCCCGGCATTTCCGCCGTCTCACCGCCGATCAGCGCACAGCCCGAGCGCACGCAGCCTTCGGCAATGCCTTCGATGATCCGCGCGGCACTCTCGGTATCGAGCTTGCCGGTCGCGAAGTAGTCGAGGAAGAAAAGCGGCTCAGCCCCCTGACAGACCAGATCGTTGACGCACATCGCCACCAGATCGATGCCCACACCGTCGACATTACCGGTATCAATCGCGATCCGAAGCTTGGTGCCAACACCATCCGTGGCCGCCACAAGGATCGGATCGACATAACCCGCGCCTTTGAGATCAAAGAGCGCGCCAAACCCGCCAAGCCCCGCCATCACACCCGGCCGCACCGTCCGCTTGGCCGCAGGTTTGATCCGGTCCACGAGCGCGTTGCCTGCATCGATATCCACACCGGCATCGGCATAGGTCACACCGTTCTTTGTCTGGCTCATGGGGCCCCTCCGTTTGCACGTGCCCGCCAGTTAGACCAATCGCCCGCGCGGTGCAATCGTCAAAGCCTTGACGCCCCCCGCGCGCGTGCGTATCCCGGGCCTCAGGTCGGGCCTGTAGCTCAATTGGTTAGAGCAGAGCGCTCATAACGCTTTGGTTGGGGGTTCGAGTCCCTCCGGGCCTACCACCTTTCACCGTCTCGTGCCGTTATCCGCCCTTGGTTGGCCGCGGATAGCGCGTGAAAAACATCCCCTCAATATTCTTCTTGAGATCGAAAATTTTATAGGTCAGTGTTGAGGTCCATGGTGCCGCCCTTTTGGGGTGGAGAATTGGGAAGCCGGTGCAATTCCGGCGCTGCCCCCGCAACGGTAAGGATGGGGGATGCGGCAACCGCCACTGGGCCAGATCGGTCTGGGAAGGCGCTGCATCCGAAACCCGCCAAGTCCGGAAACCAGCCTTGGACAAACGTTAATCCGCGGAGGGCGGTGGGAACGGTTGCCAAGGCCAAGTGCCACCCGCAATCCGTGCCTTCTCTTCTTCCGCCCCATCTGACCCGGGGTGTGGTCAGGGAGTTGAAGACGATGAGTATATCCCGCATTCTCAACGGGTTGGAGACCATGGACGCCACGGGACCGGATGCCACATCCGCCGCGCGGCTTGGGTTTCTGGAATGGGCCTTTTGCGCCAAGGATGGTGGCACACCCGAAGCGGCACAGACGGCCTTGGCCAGCCCCGCCGCCCGAAACGCCAGCAGCGACGCCGCGCGCGCTTTTGTCGGATATCTGCGCGAAGCCACGATTGCCTGCGCCAGACCCGGACGCCGACGCACCCGCACCGTGCATTAGGCACGCGCCCTAAATTGTTGTTTAAAAAGAAAAACGACGGCGTCCAGGGAGGAGGAGACGCCGCCGTTCTATCTACGTTTGACCCCTGGGAGGAGGAGATCATTCGTAATCTCAGGTTGGCCCACCGGGCCGGTATTTTAGTCGGCGGCAATCTCCGAGGGAGGAGAGGAGATTGCCGCCGCTGTCAGATGCCCTCAGGGAGGAGGAGACGAGGACACCCGATCGCGTCACGCCGCCTTAGCCGTGTGTGCCGTACACAACCTCATGCGCCGCGCGTCGGATTTCCGACCGGCTGAGGCCCAGATCGGCCAATTCTTTGTTTGTCAGAACCGAGAGCTCATCGATGGTCCGATGGTACGCCCGGTAATTCTGAGCACGGGTGATGAGCGCGTGGATCGCGGCGCTCATGTCCAATTTCAGGCCGCTGGTGGCCGAACGATTTTGATGTGCAAAAGCCATCTCTTCTATTCCTTGCGTCTTCTGTTCATGCGACCACCCGATGGGCCTCATCGCTTCCGTTGACGCCTAAATAAGCTCTTGCTGCAGGTGCACAACCCCTGACCAAATCAATGCTGCCATGCAGCAATTGCATGGCTCACCCTTCCCTAACGTCATATTTTTGCTCAATATTATGGTTAACGTGGTGCGAGGCCTTGCCCTTTGCCGCAAACCTGTCACCTATGGCACAGAGCTTGAGGGAGGGCGCGATGCCACGCAGCGTTGACGACATAAAATCCCGCCTGTCGCAGTTTGAACTGCCCGGTGGCGGCAACCTGGTGTCGCGCGATATGATCCGTGCACTCCATATCGATGGCGCGGATGTCCGGTTTGTGATCGAAGCCCCCAGCCCGGAGATTGCCGCCCAAATGGAGCCGCTGCGCGCGGCGGCTGAACGCGCTGTGCTGGACATGGAGGGTGTTGACACCGTCAGCGTTGCCCTGACCGCCCATGGCCCGGCCCCCGCCGCGCCCGCGCCACCCAGCCTCAAGATTGGCGGGCACCCCAAGCCGCAATCCACACCACTCAAACCCGCCAGCGTGGCCTCTATCCTGGCCATCGGTTCCGGCAAGGGCGGCGTGGGCAAATCAACCGTTTCCAGCAATCTGGCCGTCGCACTTGCCCGCGCCGGGCGGCGCGTTGGACTGCTTGATGCTGATATCTACGGGCCAAGCCAGCCGCGCATGATGGGCGTGTCGCAACGGCCCGCCAGCCCGGATGGCAAGATCATCGAGCCGCTGAAAGCCCACGGCGTGACGATGATGTCGATCGGCCTGATGCTGGAGGCCGACAAAGCCGTTGTCTGGCGCGGTCCGATGTTGATGGGCGCGTTGCAACAGATGATCAGTCAGGTCAATTGGGGCGATCTGGATGTGCTGATCGTTGATCTGCCACCCGGCACCGGGGATGTTCAATTGACGCTTTGTCAAAAGGCAGAACCCTCCGGCGCCATCATCGTATCAACCCCGCAAGACGTGGCACTGATCGATGCGCGCAAGGCCATGGACATGTTCAACACCCTCAAAACACCGGTGCTGGGGTTGATTGAAAACATGTCGACCTTCCACTGTCCCAAGTGCGGACATGAAGCACAGATTTTCGGCCATGGCGGCGTGTCCGACGAGGCCAAGCGCCTGGGCTTGCCGTTTCTGGGCGCGTTGCCGATTGATCTGGACACACGATTGGCGGGCGACAGCGGCACACCAATCGCGGCGGGAGATGGCCCCATGGCCGAAGCATATGCCGTATTGGCCTCGCGCCTGATGGATGGCGGCATCGTCTGAGGCGCGGTCAATGTGCGGACAGATGTGCCGTGATCACTCGCCCAACGCCTCCGTCACCGTCTCGATCGCGCGCTCCAGAATGTCGAACATCTCATCGATCTGCGCGATTGTGATCACCAGAGGCGGTGAAAACACGGCCATATTGATCAAAGGCCGCACCAGCAGCCCCATTTCCTCACAGGCTTCGTCCAGCAATTCGCCCAGTTTCCGCTCCGCCTCAAGACCGCTGCCACTTTTCTCCGGCTTGCCCTCGATACAGCCCAGAAGGCCCATTCCGCGCACATCGCCGATAATGCCAAAGCGTTTCAACGCCTGCAGACGGGCCTGGAAATGCGGCGTGACAGCCCGCACATGTTCCAGAATTTTCTCGTTTTCCATGATCTCGATGTTTTTCAGCGCCGCCGCACAACAGACCGGATGGGCGGAATAGGTGTAGCCGTTCGAGAACATGGCCTCAGTCCCAGGCGCGGTCATGCGCTCCATGATTTCGTCGGAAATGATGCAGGCCCCAAGCGGCAGATAGGCAGATGTAATCCCCTTAGCGCAGGTGATGATATCTGGCTTGATCCCAAAGACAGCCTCCGACGCGAACCAATGACCCAACCGCCCGAATCCGGTCACCACCTCATCCGAAATATAGAAAATATCATACTTACGGCACAGGTCGAACGTGCGTTTGTGATAGCCCTGGGGCGGGATGATCACACCACCTGAACACAGGATCGGCTCGGCAATGAACGCACCTACGTTTTCCGGACCTGTTTCAAGGATCATTGCCTCCAGATCGGCCACCTTTTCATCGCACCATGCTTCAATGCTCATGCCCTCGGGGCGCATATAGGGATTGATATCCGGCAAAAAGCGCACAAGCCGTCTCTCGATGTCAAACTTCGAGCGGTCGCGCTCCTTGCCTGTTACGCTCGCGGCAAGATAGGTCGATCCGTGGTAGCCTTTTTCGCGGGCAATCACGATTTTCTTGTCAGGCCGCCCCACCTGATTGTTGAAGAAATGAACAGTTCTGAGCGCGGTATCCACCGCCGTCGACCCACCGGTGGTATAGAACACATTGTTCAAATCCCCCGGGGCCATCTCCGCCAGCCGCTTGGCCAGAATCGCCGCGGGTTCGGTGGTCGAGGACCACGGCGATGTATAGGGCAACCGCATGACCTGTTCGGCGATGGCATCCGCCATTTCGCGTCGGCCATATCCGATCTGGACACACCACATGCCGCCCGGCCCATCGATGAACCGTTTGCCGGTGTCATCGTATAAATAGATGCCCTCGGCCTGTTCCATCATCATGTAGTCGTATCCGCGCCATCCGGTCATCGACACCCACGGGTGCATCTGATGCGTCCGGTCCCATTCGTATAGCGTCTCGGCGTCCGGTGTGTTCGTTTTCAGTGCGGTGTTTTTATCAGTCATGACAATGCCCCCTTGGCTTGAAAACCATGATTGCTGAAGCGATTGCAAAGTTCAAAGTTTTTTTGAGCGCTCAAATAAATTTTTCATTTCATCCGCGCGGTTTTCATAGATGTTTCTGCACAGGTAAATTAGAGTTGGAACATGAGGTATGATCCGGACGTCAAAACCAAACCGCGCAAAGAGCGCAAGGAAAACGCCGACAAACGTCGCCAGCAATTGCTGAATGCAACGTTAAAATCTATTGTGTCCAATGGCTTGGGAAAGACGACCCTTGCCACAGTTGCGGCGGAGGCCGGCCTTTCGCAAGGTGTGGCCGTGTTTTACTTCAAATCAAAAACCGGGCTTTTGGCGGGCGCATTGCAGGAGCATTACCGCCGCTACCACGCGCATTGGAACCGTGCGTTGAAGGCCGCGGGAGATGACCCGTTGACGTGCCTTGTGGCCCTGATCAAGGCAGATTTTTCACCCAAGATCTGTAACGCACAAGCCCTGTCGGTCTGGTTTGCCTTTTGGGGCGAGCAGAAATTCACCCCGCAATATGCCGAAGTCTCCGCCCAGTTTGATCAGGACCGCCTGGATGCGATCCGACAGCTATGCGCGCAGCTTTTGCCAGACCAAAATGCACAGGACAGCGCCCGGATTGCCGTCTGGATTGATACCCTGACCGATGGTTACTGGCAGCGACTTCATGTTTCTTCCAGATCAATCTCGCGTCAGGATGCCGTTCGCGAGACGCTGACCATGGTGGCAAAATTGATGCCGGACCATGGCGCAAAAATCATGGCGCAAATCTAACCCGTTGCCGCGGTATTATTCTGCGACCGGGGTTTCGACGTCATCCGCGTAGACAGCAATCAGGCAGCCGTTTTTTGTTGTCGAACAGTGTTCGGTTCCATCCGCGAGCCAAACCAAATCTCCGACGCCATATTCGGTGCCATCATTATCCGTCAGATCCCCCTCAAGGATCAAAAACTCCTCTGCGCCGCGATGCTGATGCGCCACCGTCGTGGTACCCGGTGCCATTTTATAAATGTAAAACCCGGCGGCGAGCGGCTTCTCGGTATTGAGTTGCAAGATATTCCCATCGGGCTTGCCTCCCGAAAAGAACGGCGTGAATTCGGCCTCATGGATATTGACCACCCGGCGTTCCTGCGGCGAAATCGGTTTCATGGCATTTCTCCTTGTTCGGTTCGTCATCACGACCCGTAAGCCGCTTTCATTTGTTGAATATAGCCTGCGTAAAACGCCCGAATGCCCCATTCCATCTCGGAGAGAGGGCCCGGCTCAAAATAATGCGAATTCACGCCTTCCTGATTGACGCGAATGATCCGTTCATCATCTTGCGAGGTCACATGCCACAGCCAGCACAGCGCCTCAGGGTCATAATCAACACCCGCCTGCGCATCGTCGCGCACGTACCAGACCACCTGAATATCAGTTTCCTGCTTCGCGCGCGGGACAAAGCGGTACCCGACGACATGGTCGCTGTAGATCAAAAGGTTGTTGATGATGCCAATCTCAAGGTCCGTGGCCGCCCCCACATCGGCGCGTAAGTCCCCCAAGGGCGGCGCCAAAAGGGCGCCTGTCTGGCTGCCGGTCCGAAACCCGGGATAAAGCGGGTAGCGGGCAAAATAGAAATCCATACTGGTCAATGCGCCCTGCGCGCCATTGATGCTCACATCGCCCTCAGGAAGGCCGGCATTGGCCAGTTCGGCCGCCATATCCGCCATCAACTCAGGCGTCATCGAAGCCGGGTCCTTGAGGCTGTGCGACCGGGAATAATCCAGATGCGCAGGCCCGCAATGGTAGCATTCCATGTAATTCTCAACGGCCAGCTTCCAGTTGGCGGGCACTGGGTAGGACGCCTGATGGGCAATTTTCATCCTGTCCAGCGCATAGGGCGCGGTGAGCGGTTCGATTTCTGCCAGCCCGACATCGATATCCGGCGCCTCGGACGACGCACACACAAAGATCAGCCCCTGAAAAATGCGGATCTGCGCCCGCAAAAGACCGTGCGCTGACGGATCAAATCCTTCATCCATATGCCGGGCCGCGCGCAGCGTGCCATCAAGCTCATAGGTCCATGCATGGTACGGACAGGAAAACACACGCGTACTTCCCGAAGCCTCAACACAGACCCGCGAGCCGCGATGCCGACAGACGTTTAGAAACGCACCGATCTCCCCTGCCCGATCACGCGCCACGATGATCGATTCCGGTCCGTAGTCGAACAGGAAAAAGTCACCTGGTTCAGACACTTGACAGACATGTCCAACCCAGAGCCAGTTTCGGTTCCAATAGGATTTGATATCATTTTCATAAACCGCGTCGGAGGTATAAAAACCGCGCGGCAAGGCATAGCCCTCACGGACATCGTCACAAAGTGACATCACTTCATCGTCCACCGCCGTCTTGGCGTTCGTCAGCATGGCTTTCACCCCGTTCCAAGGTCGACGATCTCTCGTCGCAGCAAATCCTGCTCCGGCAAGTCCGGATCAGCCTCAAAATAGCGCGCCGCCATGTGACCTGCATAGACCGCATCAGCGATCAAACCGGGCTGCGCGGCATCACCGATCAATTCGAGGGTCGTCAACGGAGCGGAACCCTCCTCAACTTTGCGCCGTAGTTCATTGTAAAGGCTTGCTGTTCTGTCCTTGATGGTCACAAGTACCAGCGATCCGCACTCCATATGTACCTGCCTGCCTGACGCGCTACACTTCAGGGTGCAACCGCCGTCTTCAATGCTTTCGATACTGTGTTGCGTCCGGATTTTTACGCCACGCTCCACCAGACGGCGCGCGATACGTTCCTGCTCCAGCGTGTGTTCTGTCCAGGGTGAGACCATCATCGCCGGGGTTACAAAAATGACGTCATGTCCCGCCGCCCTCAGATGTTCGGCAAGAACGCCGCCCATGTAAATCTGGTCATCATCAAAGATCACAACCGGGCCATCGGGCGGCATGCGCCCCGCCATGATGTCATCAGGCGTGAAGACCGGCGCATTGTCTACGCCCGGGATCGGGTGCCCACCATGACGCGAGGCGCCATCCCGGCGCCATGTCGCACCCGTGGCGACAAAGACATTTGGAATACCAAGGTCGATCACCTGCGCCGCACTCAACGGGCTTTGCCGGAAAATCGAGACATTGGCGCGCTGCTGCAGGTCATAAATCCGGTGATCCGCCACCCGCCGCCAAGCGCCAAGGCCCAAAAGGCTGGCCTCACGCGCGGCCCGCCCGCCAAGATCATCCGAGGCTTCCGCAAGGGTCACCTGATAGCCGCGTTTGGCCAATTGCATGGCGCATTCCAGACCGGCGGGGCCCGCGCCGATCACCAGGGTTTCGGTTTCCTGACCCCTGGGAGCGATTTCTTCGGGATGCCATCCGCGCCGCCATTCCTCGGCCATGGTCGGGTTCTGAGTGCAGCGGATCGGCACGCCCAGATTGTCGCTCGACACGCACACATTGCAGCCGATGCACTCCCGGATATCCTCTATCCGACCTTCCTTGATCTTGTTTGGCAAGAACGGATCGGCGATCGACGGACGCGCAGACCCGATGAAATCGACCACACCGTTTTTGACCATCGACACCATGGTGTCCGCGGAAGTAAGCCGCCCCACGCCAACAACGGGCTTGGTGGTCACTTGTTTGACGAAATCGATGTAGCTGTTCTGATACCCTTCATTTGGCTCGAACCGCGAGGTCGCGGAATCGTTTGACCAGTCCGAGACATTCACGTCCCAAAGGTCGGGCATTTCCGCCAGCATTTCGACCACAGCCCGGCCTTCTTCGGCGGCCTGCATGCCGTCACTGCCACGCATCTCGTCCACAGCAAAACGCATGGCAACAGCGCAGGTATCGCCGACTGCCGAAAGGGTTTCCTCTAACACTTCCCGCAGGAGCCGCACGCGGTTCTCAAGGCTTCCGCCGTATTCATCCGTCCGGGTGTTCAATTCGGGCAGCAGGAAATGCTGCAGCAGCGTCATGCAATGCCCGGCATAGACATAAACAATGTCAAAACCCGCGCGTTTGGAGCGGATCGCGGCATCGCGGTGCCATTTTCGAAAGGTCTTGATATCTGTCTTGTCCATCGCGCGGGCCTGCGACGGGCTGAGGATATGACTGGCCGTTTCGGACGGCGCATAGATACGCGCGCGGGAATTGAAATTGCACGCGTGATAGCCGTTATGCGCCAACTCGATCCCCGCCAATGCGCCTTCGGCATGCACCGCCTCTGTCATCAGCTGCAAAGCCGGTATGTCACGGTCATCCCAAAGCCTGTGTTCGGCAAAAGGTGCCAGATCTGAGCTGGGGTGGATTTCCGTTTCCTGGGAGCAGACAACGCCCCAGCCTCCTGCCGCCTTCATGCCCCGAACCGCCGCCTCAGCCTGCGGTCGCAAATGGCCAAGCCCCGTACAATGCGGCACCTGATAAAACCGGTTTTTCGCTGTCACAGGCCCAATTTTGACGGGCTCGAAAAGGATGGCATAGGGATCAGGCATGGGCGTCCAACTGCAATGGTTACAGCTGAAAACCTGCGCAATCCGGTCTTGGTCTGTCAATGAAATTGATCACCCGCCATGTGTAATGCACGCATGACGGGCGCATTGCATCGCGGGTTCGGCAAAAACGTCTATTTGCCGGATGTCAGATTGGTTTGCTTGCTGGCCCATTGCATCCCGAACGCGGCTCCGACAAAGAGCATGATTGGCCAGATGATGACCTTGAGCGTTTCAACCGGTTCCGCTTCTGATGCCTTCCACGCGATGAAACACAGGAAAAAAGCCAGTAGGACTGCGATTTCGCGTTTGAATGTTTTCTTTTCCATTGATCCGATCCTGGGTCACCCGAGCGGTGACGCTTGCCATTCTTGGCGCGCACACCCTATCCAATCAAAGATTTTGCCTGATTACCCCCGCGTCCGGTCTGTAAACACTGTGGCGGCGCCCTGACGCCGTGCAGGCACTCAACCCTTAGCGACCGATGACGATATCCGCGCGCAGCCCGCCAAGCGCCTCACTTTCCCCCAGACGCAGCACACCGCCATGGGCGCGCGCGATATCGGTTGTAATGGCCAAACCCAACCCCACGCCGCTGCCGCGATCCTGATTGCGCGCCGGGTCCAGCCGCGAGAAGGGTTTCAGCGCCTCCTCGCGCTGATCCTCGGCGATACCCGGGCCGTCATCTTCGACCCGGATGCGCAGGGTTTTGTCGGTCAGCAACACGGACACATCCGCCCGCGTGCCATAGCGCACAGCGTTGTTGATCAGGTTTTCCACCGCGCGACGGATGCCCCCCTCGCGCAGCGCGACCTTGCCCTTGCCTTTGACACTCACAAGCGTCGCGTTGATCTGTGCGCGCTGGCAATCGGCGACGATCTCTTTCACCAGTTTGGCCGGGTTGATCCGCGTCGGCTCACCCTCCTGCGCACCGCGCGCAAAGGCCAGAAACTCGTCCAGCAGACGTTCCATATCGGACACGTCGCGCTGCATCAGTGCAACTTCTTCATCCTCCATCATCGACAGCCCCAGCTTCAACCGCGTCAGCGGCGTGCGCAGATCATGGCTGACCCCCGACAACATCAGCGTGCGCTGCTCAATCTGGCGTTCGATCCGCGCCCGCATATCCAAAAACGCATTCCCGGCCGCACGCACCTCAACGGCGCCCGCCGGTCTGTAGGTCTCGTGCCGTCCGCGGCCAAAGGCCTCCGCTGCGCGGGCCAGACGCGTGATGGGCCGCAGCTGATTGCGCAGGTAGAGAAACGAAATGACGGTCATCAACACACCAAAAACGACCATATAGACCAGCAACTGATGCGGGTTTGAGGCCGACACACGCCGCCGGTCAAAACTCAACTCCAACGGTTTGCCCGCGGAGACAACATAAAGCTGCACAATCTTGTCATCGGGCAGCTCAATCGCCAATACGCGCGGCAGCAACCGGGTGAACTCTTGAATGACTACAGCACCGGTGAAATCATACCACCTGCGCTGGTTTTGCACCGGGACATCCTTGGGGTCTACAACGGCCACATCGATCTGCAACACATTGGCCATTTCGGCACCCGGCCCCTCCCCCGGCATTGCCCCATTGTCCAACACCAACGTGACCTCGCGGCTGACCGATTGGGTCATTTGACGCGTGACACCTTCGAAATGCCGCTGAATGAAAACGATCGAGATCACCAACAGCAACGAAATCACCGGCAAGAGCAGGATCAAAAAAGCGCGGCCATAGAGGCTGCGCGGCATATAGGGTTTGAGCCATCTGAAGTTCATGCGCTAAACCTAGCCGGGCAGCGCGACAAGAGGAAGAGCCATGGACGCCCCTGATGCATTCAATCCCCCCGTGGGCGTGGCTGAGACCCTGGGCTCCGGCATCCGCCGGGTTCTGGCCCCCAACCCCTCGCCCATGACGTATCGCGGGACAAACACCTATCTGATCGGTGATCGCGACATCGCAGTGCTGGATCCCGGTCCGGATGATCCGGACCATCTGGCGGCGATCGTGTCCGCGCTCACGCCCGACCAGACGATCACACACATTCTGATCACGCATGCCCATCTGGATCATTCCCCCTTGGCCAAAACCCTCGCTGCAAAAACGGGCGCACCGGTTTATGCCTTCGGCGATGCGCTGGCCGGGCGTAGTGCAATCATGCAGCAACTGGCGCAATCCGGGCTGATGGGCGGCGGCGAAGGCGTTGATGCCAGCTTTGAACCCGATGTTACCCTTGCGGATGGGGATGTGATCGCGGCCGATGGATGGCAAATGACCGCCCACTGGACGCCGGGACATTTTGGCAATCACCTGTGCTTTGCCCTGGGCGATATCGTATTTTGCGGCGATTTGGTCATGGGCTGGGCCAGTTCGCTGGTTTCTCCGCCAGATGGCGACCTGACGGATTTCATGGCCTCGTGCCGGCGGTTACAGGCGCTGAACGCGCGTATTTTGCACGCAGGTCACGGCGCCCCGATTGATGATCCCCACGCGCGGCTTCAGTGGTTGATCGATCATCGCCTGACACGTGAGGCGGCAATCCTGAACCAACTGGCCCAAGGGCCGGCTGACGCCAAAACGCTGGCCAGCGCGATATACACGGACACTCCGGCCAAACTTCTCCCGGCCGCCACCCGAAATGTTCTGGCGCATCTGATTGATCTATATGGTAAAAACAGTGTCACCCCCTGTGGCACGCTGACGGCCGATGCGGTATTCGAACTGAAATGACACCAAACGGCACGGTCTAAAAACAGCGGCGAAAAAAGTATCAAATCCCCTCTGGACGGGACCAAGCCGCATTGCTATACGGGCGCCTGTGTTCCGGCGTAGCTCAGCGGTAGAGCAGTTGACTGTTAATCAATTGGTCGTAGGTTCGATCCCTACCGCCGGAGCCAATAAAAACAAAGCCTTAGCGAGAAATCGCTGAGGCTTTGATCGTTTTTAGTCTCTTTTTAGTCACTTTTATTTCTATGGTTTCCAGTGGGTTGCTATGTTCGGCACCACCACCATCAATCTGATCCCAACCACCAGATTGAGAGTTCGCGGCACCAGTACCCTAGGCAGAGCGAAAACAGCTCTTATTGCTAAATTTTTTCGACATTCGAGCAGAGTGCGGAAAATGGCGGCTTTGAGCCCATATTAACGATTGCTGCGTGGCGTACCAAGGTCAGCTTTCTTGCCGACTAACTCCCACATTGCCGTGCGCCCGCATTGATACGCGCACGCCGACTATCTGTGTCACTCAACCAAAAAGTAAGGGTTGGCGTCTCTCTTCTGATTACCCTTTCAAGGCAAGCGCAATTTACAGATGGTGTTCTAGTCTTGCAGTAGTTGACACCAGCATCAATCCCTTGCTCTCGCACCATGAGACCATAGCCGATTGCTAGAACGATGATGCCGCCCGCGATATAGGTAGATGTGTTCGACTTTTTCTTTTCAACCGTTTCTTCGTTATCTGTCACGAAACACTTCCCAAGACTCCTAATCGGTTCTTTAAAACCCCAAACTAGGTTTTTTGCCAGAAGTTTTTGGGCATTATCGCCGCATCAAAGGTAATAGGCTTGAGCTCAATTCGCCAGCCTGCGTTGCTGGCTTTCCAAAAGCGGTCATTGGCGCACTCATAATGAACGGCAGTTAAGTCCGCAAAGCTGACCTTGAGGCTCCGTTTTGTCATCTACAGGTTTGACGACTGCGTTCAGGCTCATTGTTACTTAGTTTCAGTTCCAAATTCACAATCAGCTCTTAGGCACCAACCGCCCAAGGTTTCTCACAGAAAATATGTCTTTGGTCGTTGACGATATTGTTTATGTACATGTTGTTTTTCGGTTCAATGTAGTCGTGAATGAGACCGCTAGAGGTATCTCCGCCACCAAACGCAACGCCAAAGCTATCCATTGAAGTAATCCCCTTGTGTGACTCAATCACAGGTGCGGACGGATTATCGTCCAGTAATCTCTGGGCAAACTCTTGAGGGCTTGCGTCGCCCATTGTTGGAGCATTTTCAAAGATCCACATTTTCACTGCAAACTCTTCGTCCGTGTCCTTTGGATGGTTCGATTCAGTTTCCACAAACCAAGTCGCATCAAATTTTTCATTCTTAACTAGATCAACAATAACAACAAACCCGGGTTCGACAGTATCTGGATTACCTTGCTCTCTAACCTCAAAGCAAAACCAACGCGCCCCTTTACCTTCGAGTGAACCGGGACTCTCTGCAGCAGCTTCCATGCCCAAGCCCCCACAAACCGCCAACAAGCATATTCCCAATCTCATAATCTGCCTCAACAAAATCAGTTTTCAATTTAGAGACTGGGTGAGACGAGGGTATTTGTCAAACAAAGTGGAACCCAGGTTTCCACTAGTGGCATCTGGACTCAGATCCGAGTGGCCAACGTCAATGGACCTCGAACGGATGGCCGGGCATGGGGGCTGAATGTCACGTGTGAAATCGGTCATTGCCTCTCCTTTGTGATGACTGCGCCCTAACGGGATCCGCGCTCTGCCCCAAGGTCCGCGTTTGAGCCAAAGGGACATGCTGGGGATGTGGCGCTGACGTCCGGGATGTCCGCATTGCTGCCAATGGCCGCTGCGAGCCCTAAGCGGACAGTCAGGTTGGTTACATCTACGCTCTACACTATAACCAAAAAGAACAGGTGAGGCGTTTTAGTGTATGGTTCGAAAATGAGCATTGAAGACATTGAGTTTTGCAAGAAGGCTGTTGCTTACTTGAAACCTGAGCTTCCTGGTCTCGAAGCGGATACCAAACTGCCAGAGATGGATGCTCCTGTGTTAACTCGACTGGGAAACGGCCTTCTTGTTTCCTACCTGGTCGATACCGGAGATTGTTTCGAGTACGTATTGGAACGTCGACGAACCAGTGCCAGGCTTTCCGAGGAAGCGTTAAATTGCATCGCAATCTCGAATTTGGAAAGCTTGGAAAACAACAAAGAAATCCAGGTCGTGAGATACGAGAATGTTTTTGCTGTATTATGGGACGGCAATTTTGAGGCAAGCTTGTTGTTGCTAGACCGCTTTTGGGAAAACGACTACGCATTTCTCGTTCCAAACGGAGCAGTAGCAGCCCTGCCACGCAGAGATGTCCTGGCGTTCTGCGATGCAAACTCCAGTGTAGGCATTCAGGAGTTACGCGAAGTCATCTCTCGTACCGACGAGGCAGACCAACTTATTTCAAAAAACCTGTATCGCCGAAAGCATGAGAATGCCGGGTGGGAACGCTATGACAACTGAGTGTCTGTGACTAAACGGGACGTATGTTCGCAAAGTCCGCTTTCCAGTCATATGGTTCTAAAATGACCGACTCTTTACCTCAGATGACAGCTCTGAGCCCAAAGTGGCCGATGCCGCGTGATGCACGAATGGGTAACATTCGAAGAAAAGCAGCCATTTTGTTCCGGAAAACAACCGCCTGCAGCTACATTGCCTCAATAGAATTGGCTCGGAAGTTTCACGGCCAAATGTTTCTGTTCGCATTGGATAGATGCATTCAAAAATGATTGGGGAAAAAATGCTTGGCGGCATAGATGCAGGCTTGCTCTGCTCAATGACGCTTAGGCCTTAGAGCTTTCGTTTGATAACGTCTTGCAGCATCTCTTAATCAAACAACCGCAGCAACACCGACTAGTACTAGAGGCCACTGATCCCATCCACCAAAGACTAGTCACATCCTAAAATCAAATTGGTCCTGTCAGATATGACTTAAGAAATGTCGCCACCGTCCAGCTGGTATGCCAAGTGTATAGAAATAAAAGGCATGTTAGTATAATGATTATGATTTGGAGGATTTGATTTGGGCAGAGACGAGTTTGAACAATATTTGGATGACGCCTTTCAGAGTTATGTGAATGGATATCTCGAACTAAAAAATGACGTGTTTGAAGGCCCGTTTGATAAAGAACTCGTTCAACAGTTAGAGTTGCTGAGTGCCCATACCGGTTACACCACCGAATTTCTTTCAAATGTTGTTTTTTTGTTTTGCTTGGAAGAGCCCGATGGGATCGACCTGATCAACAGATTTATTGATAAAAAAAGAGCTGGCGGTCATTGACAGCCAGCTCAATCAGAAAGAACAATTTTTTACTCAGCGGCAATTGTCGCCTTTGATTTCGCGTTTTCACCAGCAGGTGCTGAGGGATAACCCTCTTCCAGCTTGTTCAGCGCAATACGCAGCAATTCACTGTTAGATGCGGCCCCATGACGTTTGCGGAGCCGGTCAAACTTTTCCAGGTAGTCTTCGGGAAAGGTGAAGTTCCTTCTTACTATCTTTGAATCTACAGCCATTGTCAGTTCTCCTAAGTTGGACAAGCAGATTTCAAGCGCCCGCAGGGCACAGAAATCTCTCGTGATGTGTATTAGATGTGTATAGAATGTGGTGACATTGAGGCCGTTGCAACCCGTCGAGCCGCAACGTATCCGACTTGACACAGTTGAATCCCAAGGGATTTCTGATCTCAGACCAGTATCGCGCAATATTGGCGATCACATATCCTCGGATCCCGCAATATTGTAACATATGTTCTTGAAATAAAGTAATTTTGCGCAACTCTCGAACCAAATGTATTGTTCGACGGCATAAATCCGCCTCAAAAGTGAATTTTTCCAACTGTGCCCGTCCCATTCAAGTTCCAGCGGTATTTCTTTTCTAATCTGGAAATCTTTCCCAAACGTGAACAAATTACCCGCTCAATACACACTTTATGTGGATTGGGTGTGCTGTCAACCAATCTGATGCACAAACTTAGAAAGATTGCGTCAACTATGGCGGATGTTGGGATAATTAGTGGATAAACCCTCTTGATTAGTCCTGAAAGGTGCTTGAGCAGGAAATTTTTCGCATCACCCATTGACCAATACACACTCAATGTGTATTAAGTATGTATCAGCAACGAATCAGAAAGGAGGCGCTGATGAGACAAATAAACAACCCGCTGCAAGTGGCAGCATTGCTTAGAGAGGGGGTGATTGTAGGTGAATAGTAATCTGGCGCGTCTGGCGCCGGGAGCACTAAATGGGAGTGGCACCGATGCCATTGGCGCATAACACCGCTCTCAATCGCTTCTAACGTAACAACCCAACGAGGTTAAAATGAAACAGAAAACTCGGTCGCCACCTGACGGCAAAAATATAGAAAGGAGGTGCAACATGAATGAACAAAATTCAGTGCGCAAAATGCAAAACTAATGTTTTCCAAAGGGAAACAACATGGCAAGAAAAGCTAGAACTATTTGCCAATACCTTTGCAGCAAGCATCGCTGCAGCAGCACTGGTCCAGATACTCATCTGAGGCTGATGCCTAAAAACTAAGGCGACCCTTTCTAGCTATGAAGGGTCGCCAACTTTATGTAGAAATCTTCTCGGGTACATCTATGGGCGGCCCAAATTCGCGGCGATATGACTTTCCTAATGCCTGTGTTTTAATTGATTGTACGTCATCAGTATTGAGAACTTCATTTATTCGATCCATGAGTTCATCCCCGTCCCTGCACATCCAACGGATAAAGATATCAGCATCTCCCCAAGCTGAAAAAACTTCGATTGCTTCGGGGAAGCTTAGTAGCTTTCGTACCACCTCATCGATTTGTTCAGAGCTCTGTTTGTTTAAAGAGATCACAGAATAAAAATGTGTGGAAATTCCAAACTCACGATAGTTCAAATGGACTGTAAACTTTTCAATAACGTCACTGTATTCGCTTAGTTCTTTGATGATCTTAGAAACGTAAGATTCCGATACTCCAAGATCCATGGCAACCTGCTTGCGCGGCTTTGCAGAATTCTCAAGTAGTTCATTAATGACTCGAAGTTTAATTCTGTCGAATTCCATGCTACACCCAATCAACATCTTGGTGCTTGACGATATCACAGGGCCGACTGAAATTCAAGAAAATCCACTAAATTGTGAATTTTCACCACTGCACTATCACTGTTGTGAGACGGGCTCCTATTCGGCGAATTGACCATTTACAAAGAGCGGTAGAAAACCTTCACAACGTAGCAAGCCAAAAATTTTCCCGTCAACGTTGATCCCTGTACCCGATATCGCCTCACCCGTATTTTGTCGAAAAGTAGCTCGGGTAAGCCCGCAGTAAGGGATGCTTCTCGAACTTTTGTCTTGATCTTCATGTAAGGTTCGGCGTCCAACATAATCACTACGCAGCCTGGCGTAATGTCTCATCCTCATCACCTATGCTAAAATACGCTTCAAGAAACCTCACCTTGCTTTCTATATTTTCCTTATTAGCCACGAGTTCGGAAAGCCACCTCGTCGGGGCACAACTCAAAAATTAACACTCACCCACGGTAGCCAAATTTTTGCTTCATCGGTTGGCTAGAATACTCTCCCGGTCGCTTCGTAGATTTGTTGATTTTGTCGAGGTGTGGGACGAGATGGGGCACCAAAGGGGACAGCTTGGAGATTTCTCGCCTTTTGAGCCAAATACAGGGCTCTAAACAAAGCTCTTTTCCGCGAACCGTCCGGTTCGAGAAGAAATACTTGACCATCCACCGTTTTTCCCCGCGTTTTGCCGAAATATGAAGCCCTGCAAGGTTTTTCATAAGTTCGACGAACTGAGCCAATTCTGTTTCGTCTAGATGGTTTTTCTGCAGTTTGTCCTGCTCTTCGCGTAAACAGGCCAGCTCCAGTTGGAAATCCAATTTGCGGCGATCATGAGCGCATTTGTCGATTGAGCCATCGATGAGTAAGTCGGTCAGTCTATCCAATTTGGCAGTTGTTTTCTCGATCTGCATCGCACGGGAACGAAGCAACCCACTTCGTTCACTGCTCCCTAACCAATTGCGCCACTCACGCTCCAACGCTTCGGCATCCTCAGGCGAAAACTCACACGCCCTGAAAGCCTTGAGCACTTCGTTTTCAACATAATCCTCCCGAACGGTAGTGGTCGGACAACCCGGACGATGGCAGCGATAATAAATCCTGGCCTTTTGCTTTTCTGGTGACATAGGGCCATCGCACAGCCCACAGCGGAACACTCCTTGGTAAAGGTGATTGTGACGCGTCACCTTTTTGCCTGCGCGCCCAGCTTTTATATCCTGGACGTATTCAAATTCCTGCGCCGAAATGAGCGGCTCGTGTTGTCCCTGAAAAACGGCGCCGGTGCGTTTGATGACAATGAGGCCGGTATAAAACGGATTTGATAAGATGGTTTCGATACCGTGTTTGCTGAGCGATTTGCCTGAATGGTTTCGTAAACCCAGCTGTTCCAGTACAGGCATCAGTGACCGAATTGAATGACTTCCATTGGCATACAATCTGAAGGCTTGCTGTATTAGAGGTGCCTTGACCGGACATGGCGTCTTCGGTTTGCCTTTACCGTTGTCCAGATAACCGATAGGTGCGCGAAATGGATAAAGTCCCTGCTTCAACCGGCCATTCAGTCCTTTGATGGTCTCCTCGCGCAGATTGTGGATATAGTCTTCGGCAATGACCGCTTGAAGGTTTGCCGAAAGACGCCCGCCCCGGGTTTCAAAATCGAGGCCATCTGCTGCGAAATACAGCTTGACCCCATAGCGTGGTAGTTCTGAGACAAGTGCCCAGTCCCGCAGGTTGCGGGCAGAGCGGTCAATTTTATGCATGATGAGGCCAGTAGCCTTACCCTGTTTCAACTGCCGCAGCATTTGATTGAACACTGGACGGCCGCGTTTTGCAGCGGTTTCCTTCTCCGCAAACCACTTGGTCACTGCCAAGTCATTCTGACTCGCAAAGACCGCGATAGCGTCCTTTTGCGCGTCGAGCGAAACCCCCTCACCCTGTTTCTGGGTCGACACCCGAATATATCCAAAACACGGTTTCATATGTCAGATTGAGTATGATCTGACTCTAGCAAATCCTCAGGATTATGCGAGATCCTGCCAAGGCCAGGACCCGTCCTCCAACATGCGCAAATAGATGCGTTGGCAAAGCTTCAAATAGGGTTGTAGATGATCGTTTTGTGACATGATGTCAGTCTACCGAGTGAGGCCATCAAGAATAGCCCGGGTCATGCTTCTTTCAGGCGAGTTGCTGATGGCAAGGTGGCAATGGAAAACGCCGGGCTGGGTCTTTCATCAATCATCATCCGCACGAAGGCCTGATAATTGGGTTGCCGGATTAGATCTTCCGGGGGCACGCCGCCCAGCTGAGCGGACATGGTGGGAGCGTCGGCGGCACCAACGCGAAAACAGAGGATGGTGCCGACGTTTCCCAGGATGGAGGCAAACACTGCCGGGCTTGATTGAGAGGTGTGCTGCTGCGCGAGAAACAAGGCGAGCTGGTATTTGCGAGTCTCTGAAAGGAGATCCGCTACGGTATCCGTAGTGAAGCTGTGGAATTCATCGACATAGAGAAAGAACGGGCGGCGGGTAGCCTCGGGGATGCCATGTCGGGAAAAGGCGGCATGCGTCAGGCTAGCAACGATGAGGCCACCTACGACATTGGCCACGTCTGCCCCCAGACGGCCCTTGGCCAGATTGACGATCAACACCTGGCCTTCGTCCATAATACGGCGAAACCGCAGCGGCTTCTTAGGCTCGCACAGCGCCTGGCGCACGACTGGATGCGCCAAAAAGGCACCCAGCTTGTTGGCAATCGGCGGCAAGCCATCCATGGCGGTTTTGTATGACATAGCCGGGTATTCTTCGATCCAGAATTGCCGTACCTGCGGGTCGCGCGCATGCTGGATCACCTCGCGCCGAAAGTCTCGATCAAGGAAGAGCCGCATGATGTCACGCAGGTCGGCCTGTGGTGTATCCAGCAAGGTTAGGATGGCATGGCGCAATAGATGCTCCATTCGCACGCCCCAAGCCTCGGCCCATTGTTTCTTGAGCGCATCAATAAGCCCTGACGCTACCAGCGGGCGCAATGCCGGTGAGGTGCGGGTCAGCGGGTTATATCCGTAAGGTGAGTTGGGATCGACGACATTCCAGTATGTCGCCGCCGAGCAGTTTGCTGCCAGCTGCTCGGCCAGGTCACCATGCGGGTCAATCACGCAAAAGCCACGCCCGGCCCGGTAATCCTGCAAGGCGAGATTCAGGAGAAGTGATGTCTTACCAGTTCCTGTCTGCCCCAGAGCAAATACGTGTTTGCTGCGTTGGGCGTTTTGCAGCGCACAAAGCCGGCCGCCATAGCGGTAATAGGCTCTGCCCAAAATGCTGTGGTCCAGATGAGTCAACATCCGCGTAGTTTGCTGTGCGAGCACGCGTGGCGGTACTGGCGGTCTTTCGGTGGGGAATTCTCGAATTTCGTGAATGACCGGGGGTATCTGCGATCCGGTTTGGCCGGAACACTATAGGTAGACTAGTTCCGGTCTTCTTCCGAGGGGTGCGCCTGAAACAGGTTCGGGCGGCCACCCGTACGGAAGGAGATCAAAAACATGGGAGCCAGAAAACAACATCTGTGGGATATGGTGGGAGCCTATCCGATCTGTGCCAATTGTGGTGCCACATGCGTGGTCCGCGATGCCTCGGCAGCCTGGAGCATCGCCACGCGGGACTGGCAGCTGAAATCAATCTTCGATCAGTTCTGCTGCAACGCCTGTGGAACCAATCTCGTGCCGGACTGGCGGCTGGATGAGGACTATCGCAAGGCCCGCATACGCCGCCTCAATGACCAGCTACGGCGCGGTCAGGCAGAGAATGCGACGATTGTCGTGACGCAAGGTATCGAAGCCCAGGGCCAGGAGTATGTGCGTAGAGCATTGCGGGCCGTTGCCGGTTTTGACGATTTCACCGAGGACAACGATCCGCACAATGAGCATGATTTTGGTGCCGTTATCGTCGGCGAGGAGAAATTGTTTTTCAAAGTCGACTATTTCGATCTGGAGTTGGAACACCATTCAAACGATGCCGCCAATCCTGCGGTGACAAACCGCGTGCTGACCATCATGCTGGCATCGGAATACTGATGGGACGCCAAGCACGCCCCCTCACGGCGGCAGACCGCGAAGACGCATTCCGCATTGCCACCAAAGCACTACCTGAGTGGTATGCCAAAGAAATCGGACACGGCATGACTGAAGATGCGCTCTCAAAGGCGTTGGAACGTATTCTGGGCATCTTTGGCGGCAGTTGCGGGCCAGGCAGGCTCGACGTGACCTTTCAGGGTGCAGGGCTTAAAATCTGGGCTGGTTGGCACATTGTGAACCACGTCACGGAGAAACCGATCTTCCAAGGTAGAGAGACCGTTGCCATGGCACGTGTTCTTTATGGCATCTGTGATCCAGACGATCCGCAGCAGTCGCTCTTTTGATCCTGGCCCGCTTTATTAGGCGGGCCATTTTTGTAATAGCCTTATGGAGATGTGAAGAACCGGGTCTGGCGCTTATTCCCGATTTCGGCGAAAATCCTACCGTATGGGAATTGAAAACGGGTGTTGCCTCTGGTGGGGTGCGACGGGGCATGGGCGAAAGGGGTCACCCTTTCGCTATCCCACTGATCACCCGGTGAGCATCCGCGCGACACCGGCAACACCCGTTTTCAAAATTTCAGAATAACCGGTGGTATTGGAGACATTCCCGCTCGCGTACCATCGGCGCATTATTCAATAGTTCATTCAACATATGCATGACGAGTTCATTTCCGACCTCAAAATCGCCCGCAAAAAATCCGGTCTTACCCAGGCCGATTGCGGTCACCTCATCGGGGTCACACATCAGGTTATCAGCCAGATCGAAAACGGCAAACGCCTGCCGACCATCCCCGATATCTGCGCCCTGTCGCTTCTTTATAACAAAAGCTTTGAAAGCCTCTTTGCCGGTGTCATCACTGCAGCTCGCGCACAAATGGCTGCCAACGCCTGTTCCATGCCGGAGATGCCGGAAAGCTATCCAAGGCGTCATGCGCGCGACCAGACGATTGGGCGTCTGGCGCGGCGATTGGAAGAAGAAATGAACCCGCCTTATGCAGGTTAACCAGCGAGTCCTGGTGGTGGCTGCCAGATGCGGTCGGATCGGCTGTGTTCTCATCGAAGATCGAGAGCTGAACGTCTGGGATACGTCCGAAGCCGGTGCAAAATCACCTGAGGATGCCGAAAAAATTCTGCGGCGTTGGATCAGAGAGTTCCGTCCCAATGTCCTGATCTCGGAAAACCCGGACGCAGCCGGAAACAAACACGGGCAGCAAATTCCCATCCTGAAAGCTTTTGTTGCCATCGCTGACGACCAACCCTTGCTGAACCTGCATGTTCGCCGCAAACGCCGGTTCAAGAACGCGTATCTCGAAGCCGAATACTTCGCCAACCGTTTCCCGGAAACAGCCCCGCCCTGCCCTCAAAAACCCCCAATCTGGGGCAGTGAACCCTACGCTATGGTCTGTTTTGAGGCTATGTCTTTGGCAAGGGAAGCAGGTGTTTTGTAGGCCAACAAGAGGTTGCCGCCAAAGGCCCCGCGCCGGAATGCGCCGCGGGGCTTTTTTGATCTAACTTATTGGACCTAAGTAATTTTGCGTCGCCTCAATAGCACCAGTCCTGCAAGTGCCGTTGGTAGCAGCGCCATGCCTGCCGGTAGTGGCACAGACGATATTGGCCCACCCGTCAGATAGCTGTCATCCAACTCCATGACAGGTAACAGGAAGAACTGTGTCTCCGAACTTGTGACCATGCGGAGATTGATGTCAGCAGTGTTGGTGCTTTGCCCCAACAATTGGAAACCGAAATCAGTTTCGGAAAAGTTGTCCAGAATCGATTCCTTAACCCAAAAATTCAACGAGTCCGTGACCGAAATCATAGCTTCGATCGTGCTGCCAGTGAAGCTTCCGCCAGCATCCAAACCGCCGGCTGAGAAACCAACTTGCTGGGTACCGGATGTTGTCAGCTCGAACAAAACGTTGAAGCCATCTACTGAGCGACAGTTTGTGTCGCTGTAGCCGCGTTCGAATGTTTCACCTGGGTCAATTGTGGTTGTCGTGAACTGCAAGAAAGGACAACTGATTGAGTTGACCGGAACTGCTGTTGCTGGCATTGCCAGCATTATTGGTGCCAACGCAGCACCAAGATATGTAAGAATACGCATGGGTAAAACCATTCCTCCGATTAACAGAAATACGGTTCATGTGACCGTACAATTTAGTGACTACGTTCACGGCCAATCACAGTTGATTGAGGCGCTTTCCCCGGGCCGTTTGTTGCAACAGAATTGGTAATTTTGTACACTTTGTTCAGCCGCCTAAAATAGGCGTTGTATGAGCAGGCATGACAGGATAATCTCAACTACGTTCTCTGCTATCACTTTGATATTGAGATCTAATTTCACCGGAGCAACAGAATTACCAATATTGTTGCGCGCTGTGAAACACCGCCCATATCAAGCGATAACCAACGCAGGCGGCATCTCGTATTTCATGGAACACAGCCTACCAACTCCCGTCGGAATGCAGCTTTACGATACCGATCGGGGCCGGCTCTATATCAACGCCACCGAACGGTCGCGATTTTTGGTGGCGGCGAGCAAAGCTGCCCCATCTACTCATAGTCTCTGCCGGGTACTGACCTTTACAGGATGCCGCCTCTCTGAGGCTCTTGCGCTGACCGGGCATTCTATACAGGCTGAGACACAACTGATAACCTTCAGAACACTCAAACGACGATCTCCTAATATCTTCCGGGAGGTGCCAGTGCCAAAAGTGCTGATAGAGCAACTGATGTGCACTCACGCGCTTGAAACAGGCGAAATGCTGTATCAGCACAACGGTTGCGCGGTAAATCGGATTACGGCTTATCGCTGGGTGAAAGCTGTGATGCGAGAGACCGGTATCACCGGTGCAAAAGCTTCGCCTAAAGGCCTTCGTCACGGCTTCGGCATCCACGCCATCCGCACTGGTGTTCCACTCAATATGGTGCAGAAATGGATGGGCCACGCCCAGATGAGCACCACCGCCATCTACGCCAACGCCACAGGTAGAGATGAGTTGGAAATTGCTGCACAGATGTGGGCAAGTGATTGAGTAAAACCGATATGGGTAGCTAGCGCTTCTTCGCCAGTTCACAAGAAGCTGCATTAGTTGCGGGTTTGTCACGAATCAACGCAACATTTTAACCCCATACTTCATTCGCAATCAGCGTGGTTTTGAGTGACTAACCCCCTGATTTTTGCCGATCTGAAAAACTGAATACACTCCCGCAGGGCGCCGCGATTCCAAATTTGTTAAACGCCAGAGTTCCGCGTTGTAGAGCGAGTCATAACGAGTTCACCAATTGCCCATCTCACTAATTTCTTGCCTTTGCAGACCCTAAAGTTTTGGAGATTTTTCTCCCTATAGGTTAATTTGTGATATCGTCATATACTTAGAGGTGATTTTCAAATTTTTTGATGAGGGGGGAACATGCATTGGGTCACAATATCTTCACACGTAAAAGACGTTATTTCAGCTGATACAAACACGCCAAAGCAAGAGATTAGACACGGCCACAGCCTTAGCGAAAAATATGGGTACAGCGACGCCGGAAGGCGCGGGTTGGCGTCAAAATTACGAACGAAATTTACCTCAGAAGGCACACCCATTCCGAGCTGGTTAGGTCCAGACGAAACGCAAAAAGCTAAGACCGTCGGTGATTTGGTGACAATCATTCGCAAAAAGTTTGGGGTGTAAGATGAAACAGATTCAGAAATTTTTTTTGACAACATTCATTTCACTATTTTTCACGCCGGTTTCGGCACAGCAAAATTCTGTTGATCCAAAATATGACTTGAACGGTAACGGCGTAGTTGAGCCCGGTCGAGAATTGGATGTCTACCTCAAACACAAAAGTGACCCCGTATTAAAGAAGTTCGACAAGAACCTTAATGGCGCACTTGATACAACTGAGGCTAGCAATCACGCATTGTATGTTGAGAGACAGATTGAGTTGGAACGTGACGACATCCTTTTGGACATTGATGATAAAGGAGGCTTACCGACCGGAAAACCCATCGTTGACAAAAAGAAAAAGGACCGAAACTTACGGTTTGTATTGCAAAGCAAGATCGCAGGTGCGTCGGTTCTCACCGCGCCAAGGTCAGATGCCGATTTCAAGAAAGTCACACCTGCTCATTTTGGCTTCAAACGCGACTATAGCTCGAACAGAGATATTTTTACTGCGCGCGGAGCAGCTTTTTTAGCGTGGCAGAAGAGCTACGAAAACCAACCTTTGACAGCTGCTGCATTTTTGGCTGGTGTTGAATTTGACCGTACCGATGTTTCAGGCACTCCCGGACCAAAAGAAACTGACTCACTAATTTTTCGGCTTGGCGGAGAATGGGAATGGCAAAACGACTCCCCAAAATCACCGATTTTCCAAAAATACTTTAGAAGTAATATAGGTTGGGTGACGGATTCTGACTTTGACCTTTCCGTGTGGAGCGCCCAATTTCAGTATCAGCCGTTTTTTAGGGGGGCTGCCAACGGAAATCAGAGACGCATCGGTTCCAGCCTGTTGCGCTATGGTTGGAGTTCGCAATTGCAGGCAGAATACCAGCATGTGGTTGACGCGAACGGGAAGGAGCAGTTTGCATCTGCCGACGACTATTTATTTGTTGGTCCAGCCGTAGGAGTCAAATTTGATTTCGATCCTAGTAGTGCCTTTAAACGTCTAAGCTTGTCGGCGAACTACTACATTCTCTTCGATCTAATTAACAGCAGTGTCGATACAGAATTTGCGAAAGCGACTTTGAGCTATGCACTTGAACCAACAAGCCAGTTCTCTTTGGATCTAACCTACAGGAAAGGTGAAACACCTTCTTCGCGCGAATCTGTAGATGAGCTGGAGCTTGCAGTAGGCCTCAGGTTTTAAAGAGGAATTTGTTAGCTGACCTCTGACAGTTCCTCGCAACTGTTTTTTAACGGCAGAATTCCTGTATTAAGGTGAAATGCTGGATGCTTTCTTCTCGAACAATCGAATGCGCAAGGCACACTGTTGCGGGAAGTTTTGAACGTTGGGAGATTTCCAAACAACAAAACTTCCAAACGATACAACCAATTCAGAACCCATCATGCTCTGAATTTGCTTCCAGCCGTCCCAAAAGCTCTGTCAGGAAATGGCACATAAACTTAAGGCGGAACAAGGGATCAATTCGCAATGTCGATGGCGACCGGCCAATGATCACTGGTTCCGGAATTTTCTGCGTTGTTTGCGTTGAGCTTAAACTTCTTAGGGCGGATGATCTGAGCGCTTTGATCAAAGAAAAACTGCTCGAAATCGTTCAAGACTAATCTGAAGCTCTCCATATCTGCCTGCCAGTTTCCGGTGACCGCCCGCGCCGCAATGATATCGAGGTAAGACCAGCTGTTCTTTTTCCAATACCATTGGCTGCCATTGCCGACACAAGAGTTATCAAGCTGTACAGGCAGATGCCAGGTGCTGAAAACTTGAGCTAGAACTTCCTGTTCGGCATCTTCGCAGTTGAAGTTGAAGTCACCGACGATCAGTACAGTTTGATCCGTTGGTAGAGCATCTGCCAATTCTCTAACCGTGTTCGCCGCGATCTCTCTGCAAATTCTGGGGTTTCTGCCTGACGGGAAATGTACCCCGAAAATTGTGAGAGCTGCTCCATCTGGTAGGGCAAAGCTTGCTTCTATAGCGTCGCGAGTTGACCCGGAATCGCCATCTTCATCACAAGCGTTCTCACCGGTCAGATCAATCTGATGTGATCTACCAGTAGTGCCATCGGCAAACGGCAATTTCGCAAGGATCGCAACATCAATGCCACGGAAATCGGGTTTTGGTTCAGGCCTATTTGGGTTGGCGTCAAAGAACACTTCGGATTGGTATCTCGCAGACCCGGTCAAAGCGGCTTTTATCGAGTCGAGGGCCTCCTTGCTTTCCACTTCAGTTAGGACCAGGACATCAGGTCCGGCACCGTCATCGAAGCGGCTGATAACACGTGCGATTGCTGCTGCTTTTGCATCGACCCATGTAGGGTCATTCAGAGTTTCACGATCATTTGGATAGCGCGGGTCATCGGTAGCATCGAAGAAGTTCTCGACATTGTAGGTCATGACTGTAATGCGATCATTCGGTTGCGCCGCAATCGGGCTCGATTGAAGGGCGAGCACGATACTTACGAACAAAAATCTCATAGTTTTCTCCATCAATGCGTTCGGGGTGTAATATCGACACTTACGGGGCGATGG
Source organism: Roseovarius sp. JB2-10 (assembly GCF_055693585.1). Taxonomy (NCBI): domain Bacteria; kingdom Pseudomonadati; phylum Pseudomonadota; class Alphaproteobacteria; order Rhodobacterales; family Roseobacteraceae; genus Roseovarius; species Roseovarius sp. JB2-10. The sequence continues at coordinate 3,103,938 of NZ_CM146337.1, forward strand.
TCGCTTAGAAATTCATGGCCAAAGGAAGTAATGCCTTCCTCATACAACAAATGCTCTACCCGCCCAGCGTTCGCCTGAACCTGCAAAGGGCTGGTGCCAGACCGGGTTAGGGCTTGAGTGAATAGAATATGATCGAGCAAAATGTGCTCATCCCGATCCGGATCTAGCTTGTCATTGAATTTCGCTGTCCAACGTAGGTTTGCGGGCTGATCGAACAAAGCGTGGTTCAGGAATTGGCGTGCAAAAAAGACTTCTCCTTGAAGGTTCGAAATCAAATCATGTAGTAGATACTCGCGCTCCATGAGTTCCTTGCCGGGCCCGTCATTAAGATCGCCAACGACAAAAATTGACGGATCAGCCTCCTGAGCAAATCGCCTGTTGATATAGGCCCGGATCGCCAAAGCTTCAGAGCTTAGTTTGATGCGCGCTTCGTGGGATTTGGCGATGTATTCGCGAACCTTCTTGCTGGAGTCTATGTAGTCATCAAAAGATTCGTTGTCCCGCCGTTGACGCGGCGTCGCTCCGGTAAACTTGCTCTTCAGATGTGTTCCAATGACCTCGTGCTGCGCACCTCCAAATGAAAATCGTAAAATTTGAGGTTCCCTGTGGAAGGAATGCGTTGTCCTGGAAGAAACAGGTACGTCTTTTACCCCACCCACAGTCTTCAGGCGGGGTGTGGCGACCTTCCACCTACCGTCCTCTCCAATCGATGAATCCTGCGCGGCGGCAAAGCTCCGCCAAATCGGGATAGGCATGAGCGATGGCTCAACTTGGTCTGCAAGGCTTTTGCGAACAACAAACCACTGCCATTGTCGACCACCAGTTTCATAACTTTCACCAGCGGGTCTGGTAATGAGATCGAAGTCTGGCAGGTGCTTTTTAACAAACTCTTCCATTTCCTCTTGCCCCTGCGGTGCCTCACAAAGAAATAAAATGTCAGTTTGCAAACTCTCAATAAAACCCGACACAGCGTCAATTCTTTTTCGTGCATGAGTCTTTGATGGCGCGTTGTGCGGAAAGATTTTCTTTCCGGGCGTGTATTTTCCAATGATAACGCCCCAATCGGTATCCAACCACTCGGCATTCCAGGTTGTCAGCTTCACGGTTTGTCCCCCAAATAATAGATTATGGCCGTGCAAAATAAGACTGATGATACCTTAGGTTGACGCCGCGGCAAGAATTTCGTGCCAAAATCGTATTCAATGAACCATTTATCCATGACTTCATTGAAGCTTACTGTTCGATACTGACCGAAACTTTCGGGGCAAAACCTGGCGACTATGGGCCTCCCATTGTCATTGTTCTTTTCTCGGCATGGCAGTGTTGTTGACCGCCCAGTTTTATCCCTTTGGCCAGTAATTCGCCTCTTGTTGACAAGTAAAATGCGATCTCAGTGCAGTGACACCAATGCTGGAAGCACTTCGTACCAACGTCTGGTGTTGGACGTGAAGTTTCCGCTTGAGCACAACTCACATCCGCCAACCCTAAAAACCATTTGACAACTCCCACCCCACCAGCCCAGCCTCTCTCCTATTAAGCACAAGGAGATTTGCAATGAGGTCTTATGATGCTGCCCGTAACCTATTTGGTTTTCTGGGCTTTTGCAGTTGGGGAGTGATCGTTATCGCTGGCTTTGTCGTGTTAGGGGGTATCTCCTCCATAGGTGGTTTTGGACGCGCTCCAGACCCCTATCAAGCACTGTTGGTGTCAATGCCTGGCATCGGTCTGGCACTCTTTGGGCTCGTCGGCTTAGCCATGGTCCAGATGGGTCGGGCTGGGGTTGATAGCGCGGAATACGCCCAACAGGCACTGGCAGTCTCTCGAGAACAACTGGAAGTTTCTCGAGAGGCACTGGCGCTCGGGCGCACCACTGCGCCCTCCTATACCTCATCTGATCACAAAACGGCTGATAACGCCCCGACATATGCCCAGTCCGCGAGCGCTACAGGAGCGCCACCAAGCCTCGACGCTGACACACGCACAGACGCTCTTTCTGCCGAAGGTGAGACCACCCCTGCCCGGCTTGAACATCAACAGCCTGTTCCAACAATGCCAATCGAACAACCCACCATCGAGAAAGTCACGGGAGGCTTTCAGGTCGGTGATAAGCTCTTCAAAACGGAAAAATCCGCTCGCGCATTTATCGACAAATCGTGATGGTTTTCACCCCCATACAGACCCCCAACCCCTATGGGGGTCATGTCTGGGGGCCATTGCAGCACCTGGCAGACCATAGCGGAACCTATCTTTGGTTTTGGCGTCATGACTTCAGCTACTCTCGTAGCTTCATAACCCCACCCTCCCATGCGTGATACTCCCTAGCGTTTTTAGACACCTTACAAAAAGACAGACCTACCCTATGCGGATCAACATCAAACATGACACGGTACGGAAAGGTTTGGTTCTTAAGACCACATACTACCAGGTCTCCCTCACGGTGTTGTTTTCGCATGAGGAGAAGCAAATCCTCAGACAACGTGACTTGCTCAAGACCAGATTGCTCAATCGACGACCGGCCACGGCTAAGGTGGATGATAGGGACGCAAAATTCGAGTTGCTCATTGGAGACGTCATCAACGGCCAAACTGATCATTTTCTCTGTGCCAACCCCTCTGCTGCCAAACGATACCAGGACGTGCTGATTGACGCCCTGCAGCAGCTCAAACTCTGGATCAGCGACAACGCTGAGTTGGGTGATGACTTTGTGATTGAGTTCTGATGCGCGACGATTTTGGCCCTCTCTTTGGCAGCTTGCTTGGCACCGGTCTCATCGTGGCCGCGCTCCTCGTGCTTGCCCTGGTGGTGACACCACTCTTTCTGTTGGGGTTGGTGGGGTATGTCGGGTACCGGCTCTGGCACGACAGCCCGGCACGGGCCGAGCGTCTGGCCCGGGAAGAAACCCTGCAGCTATACAACCACGCATTGGCGGGTAGCGTGGAGCTTAGCGATGACGAGGCTGACACAGCACTTTCTGCCAGCTGGCCACGAACCACACCTGATGCACTGCGCATCCAACTGCTTGAGATTGGCCGCGCGCTCTTTGCGGACGAAGGGCTCAGCCCGGACATTCCGCCGCCGCCCACGCTCTGCAATACGGTTGAGGGCGGGCGCTACCGTGATCTCCTAGCCCGGCAAGGACAGGCCCGGCATGACCGGACAATGCAGCTCTCGGCGCTCGCTGTGATCTCCGACGCCCTCGCCCCGATTGCCCGAGCCGCACCACCGATGCAGAGTGAAGTGTTGGTTTCCGTTGAGCAGTTTCTCACGCCACTTGGCCTCACCATTGGGGAGATCATCACGCCCTTTTTTGCCGAGAACGACTACGGCCACTTCAAAGCGCTGCGTGAGCAACTCGATACCAACCTGCGCCTCACCAATCGCAGCAATCCAGTATACCCACGCGACTATCGCGGGGATGACGCCATTGCGACCTATCTCTCCGGCACCAGGTTGTCCGAACTCTTTGCGCTGCGCACGCCTTTTGCCATCCCCGAAGCCCTGCGCTTTGAGCACATGCATATCGTGGCCGGGAGCGGTCATGGCAAAACCCAGACAATGCAGTACCTGATTGCCAACGACCTCAAAGACGTTGCCGCAAGCACTAAATCCGTGGTGGTAATCGACAGCCAGGGAGATCTGATCAATATCATCCTGCAGGCAAAGATGCTCGAGCCCGACCAGATTGTGCTCATCAACCCCGAAGATATTGCCTTTCCGGTCTGCCTCAACCTTTTTGCCGTCGGCCAGGAACGGCTATCTGGATATTCGCCGCTTGAACAGGAACGCCTGACCAATTCGATTATTGAGCTCTATGACTTTGTACTGGGCTCACTTTTGTCTGCGGGCATGACGGCCAAACAAAGCGTTGTCTTCCGCTACGTGACACGGCTGATGTTCCATATCCCAGATGCCACCATCCACACCCTGCGTGACCTGATGGAACCGGGCGGTACGGAGAAGTATCAGGCAGAGATCGACAAGCTCGAAGGCACGCCACGCCGCTTCTTTGAGACCGAGTTCAATAGCAAGGAATTTGCCACCTCCAAGACCCAAGTGCTGCGCCGCCTTTATGGCGTGCTCGAGAACCAGACCTTTGAGCGCATGTTTTCCCATCCGCAGTCAAAATTCGACATGTTTACTGAGCTGAATGCAGGCAAACTCATCCTCATCAACACCAGCAAATCGCTCCTGAAAGACCAGGGCACCGAGATCTTTGGCCGGTTCTTTATCGCGCTCATTGCCCAGGCCGCCCAGGAACGCGCTGTGTTGCATGCAGAGGACCGTCTGCCCGCCTTGATCTACATTGATGAGGCGCAGGATTATTTCGACCAGAACATCAGCGCCATCCTGTCTCAGGCCCGCAAATACAAGGTGGCCATGGTGATGGCACATCAATATCTGGGCCAGCTCTCAGGCGGCCTCTCAGAGGCGTTTGAGGCCAATACGTCGATCAAACTGGCAGGTGGTGTTTCTGCGCGCGATGCGCGTGCGCTGGCAAGCCAGATGCATGCCAGCCCAGAGCTGATCCAGCAGCAACCCAAAGGTTCCTTTGCGGCCCATCTGCGCGGCGTGACCCAAAAAGCCGTGCCCATTGCCTTCCCTTTCTTCTCATTGGAGCGTCTGCCGCGCAGCACAAAAGACGATCGTGCGGCCATTTTGCAACACAGCCGTGACACCTACGCGGAGCCATGGGAACACAAGGGCGACCATGGCGACGCATCTGACGATGAGCCGCCCGAGGAGCCCGGAGAAAACGGTCCAGATGATCCGCTTGGAGGTTCGCAGGAGCTCTAAAAGGCTGGCAGAATATGTGTATGGCTCACTCGCTCTCCGCCCCGGCCACAATTCGGTCAAACATCACGCCCACCGCCCGGGAGCTGCGCTGGTTTGCGCAGATTGACCGACATGGACCGCAATCCAGCGAGTTTCTCTTTGAACTGACCCGAGACACACACCGCTGCCGCGACACCAGTCTCCGGCGACTACAAGCGCTCAGAGAGGCCGGATATCTCCACCTACCGCCGCAGCAACGACAGATTGCCAAAGCTGACTTCAATCCATACGTCTACGATCTCTCCTCCAAAGGTTGGGATGTTCTGGCAGGAGAGAAGCCCCTTGAGCGCCCTGCCCGTCCCAATGGCCACTGGTGGCATGGACACTGGGTCTCTGCAGTCTCAAGCGCCATAGACATCATCGCCACCCGCGCAGGGTTAGAGTACATACCAGTCGCCCGCATACTGGGGCTCAAGAAAGTGTCGATGGCAATTCCGATGCCAAAGGGAAAACTGGTCCCGGACCAGATCTTTGCCATCAAATATCCGGATGGCTACCGCTCCTTTGCCCTTGAAGTGGATCGCGGCACTGAACCGGCGCGATCTAAAGCAGCGCGAAAATCTCTGCAGCGGTCCGTGCAACAATATAAGTTGGTACTGTCTCAGAAGCTGCATCGACGCCACTACGGGCTGAAGGGCAATCTGTTGGTGCAATTGGTGTTTCTCTCGAAGCAAAGAGAACGACAATTTCGCAAACTTTTGAACGAAACGGATAGTGCGCTCGGCAGTTGTACAATTGCTGACCACGTACCACGGTGGCCAACTGTTGCCACCGGAATATCAACGCTGCAGTGCATTGGCTTTGCGCCTAGAGGCACATCGCTCCATTAACGATTTTCGCCATATCTAGCTGCGTCGGTACGCCTTGCGACGTTCCACGAAAGCGATATCACCTTCGTTGCGTACATTTATCAACGCAGATGGTATCCAAATACGCTTCCCATTTGACAATACGCGTTCGTGCGCACGTCGCAGATGTGGGATCGGGCTTGCGTGTGTGCCTCCACGGTCGACGGTCTGCGCTCCGGCACGCAATACGCTGAAGTATTCCATTGCATCAACGTCATAATGTGCAGGTATTGGGTGCTTGCCTTGCCGCTTACGCTTTGCGTTGGTGAGGCCAGGTGCACGCTTAAGGTCAACGCGACACCCCCGGGTATTTAAAACTGCAATGGCAAGCGGATAAAGCGATGTGGCAGCGCGGCCCTCTTGGTCTACTTGGCTGTCTGCCAACTTTGGGATAGTGATCTTTGTACCATCCGGCGTGTGTTCAAACACAAAGTCGTGCATCCGACGTAGACCTGTTCGCAACACGATAAAGTCACGAACAACTATCTTGTCGTCTTTCTGCGGCCAAACGACGCCAACGAGCGTCATTGGGTTTGTATTGCCATCTTGTTTGACTGTGGAAATATCGAACACGTACACCCAGGGGTGTACCTCGAAGGGTTGACCGACATGCTCCTTCAGACCCTCTATTACATCAGTGACGCGGCCATGCAGATGGTCAGCATTGTCGAAAAGTCCAAATGCGAAGATACGCCCTTCGTCAATTACACCCTGCGGGATCACACGTTGGTGTGAGAGGTCAGACAGTTTTTCAAAGACACGCTGCAGCTTCATTCCCGGTTTCTAACCTTGGGTTGCAAGGGTTGAAAGGGGCGAACGGTATTCTGCTGCTTAACGTCATTATTGATAAGGAAGGTTGGACGTATCACCACCCATCAGTCGTCTTTTACGACCAAAGGCAAAGGGTCGAATCTGGAAAAAGGCCAACCCCGAAACTTCCGTCCAGGTCTCTTCACCTTTGCCTGAAAAGCAATTTGCAGCGCCAGTTTGTGGCGTCTACGCAACAGCAATTCGCTATGTCTATTTTCACACAAAAGTTTTTCCTCAGCTCACTGCTGAACACTGTGTGCAACGCGTGCACATAGCTCAATTTACCAACCTTTGATCGGAAAATTCATATGTGAATCTTGGGTGTCATCTTTCAACAAAGAGGACATCAAAATGAATACCATCGAATTGTTTTCCGGTACCAAATCCTTTTCCAAAGTCGCGCAGAACAGGGGGCATAAAACGTTCACGGTGGATAATAATCCAACGCTTGTTCCTGATCTCCTGGCCGATATATCACACCTGCAAGTTGCCGGTTTTCCGTATCAACCTGATGTCCTCTGGTGTTCGCCACCATGCCAAGGGTTTTCCGTCGCAGCAATTTCAAGGCACTGGGGCGGCGGCAAAAACGGATACATTCCCAAGAGCGAAACGGTTCTTCAGGCGATTGACCTTATCGGGCATATGCTCCGGTTAATTCAGCTATTGAAACCAACCTGGGTATTTGTGGAGAACCCGCGCGGCATGCTCCGTTGCTTACCACATCTCGATCACCTGATCCGCCATACCGTGACCTATTGCCAATATGGTGATAGCCGCATGAAGCCCACCGACATTTGGACCAACGCCTACTGGTGGAAGCCGAAACCGAGATGCAAGAATGGTGCACCGTGTCATGAACCGGCACCAAGAGGTTCAAAATCGGGTACACAAGGAATAAAGGGCGCGATTGACCGTGGACGTATTCCGCAGGCCCTATTTGAGGAGCTGTTTGACCAGCTTTGGGAGGAGGATGAGAGGATCTTAGAGATACCGGCCCCTTTCATGCAACTGCCTGCGGCAAACAATTCAATCCATCATTCCTTGGAACAGCGATTTAGTTAGCTTTTTGATCAGAACCGAAACACCTAATTCGACCAACGGCATAGCTTCACAGAGCGCTGCCGTTGGCTTGGTAGAAGCTTCGGCGAAATTGTTAGCCAAAGCAGCCACAGAGAAAATGCTGCCGTGGGGCGGAAAGCGGACGTTCACCGCATATGCAAAAGGTTAAGGTCTTGACCACCAAAGCGGACCTTGGACGCGGAATTGTAATGAGGAATCATTTCGAAGTCTCAATTTGTACATCCTGCGGCGGATTTTGGAAACGTGGCAGGTCAAATAGTGAGCTCATTTGAAGTGCTGCTGCACGACGATCCCCAAGTTCAATTAAGTGATCAAGAATATCCAAGAACTGCACGTGGACATCAGGTTGCAATGGGGCGTCTCGTTCGGCAAAGGATTGAATTAGACCGGCGAGCTGAGCAGTTTGTCCCCCGAACCAAAACCCTCTAGACTGCCTGACTGAGAGCGCGATGCCTCCCAATCTTGAAGCAAAGAACTCGCTGCTGCGGTGATCAAAGGACCTTTCAACTTGGAGCAAGAATGCTTGCATGACCTGAGGCAGATGGCCAAATCGCTGGAGCATCCAATCGATCAATGGGTCCAGTAAACCTGCATCAGACCAATCATTGTTGGCGAAGCGAGCCGCACCCATTGCTGGTCGGTCCCAATTTGCCCCCATCGCTATACGAACCAATCTGTGCAGCTGATCAGGAAGACCATAGTCCTCTCGCCACTCAGGACGTTTCCAATCGGGGTGATCTGCGACCGCTTCAAAGATATCTAAGAATACATCGACGATTCCCGACGGCACCTCCGGAGCATCCAAAAGTCGCATGCAAGAGTACGCATCTGCGAAAGTGGAGAGGACGTGAATCTTGGGGTCGGCGGGCAGTAGAGAAAGAATGGGTATAATCTCGCTGCGAGCCTTATTGTTCGGTATATTCTCGTATAGCGACGCCAAACCCCAGATACATGTGTAAAACTCTCGCCAAAGCCTTGAACCTGATCGGCGTTCGGCCTCGTCAGCAGTACTGATCGCTGTGGCGAGCTTCTCTACGAAGCTACGCAAGAGCGACAACACGTCGTCTCGAAAGCCATGATCATCGGTGAACCTGTCTTTCGGGATGATCGACAACATCGATGCGAAGTCTTTGACGCGCCATTGATCCAAGTGCTCCGGCTCGATTTCGGCATATGTCTCTGACAGCTCGTTCCGCTCGCCAGACGCCAGACCTTGAATGGTCGCCTCAAACAGCCGTTGTTTTTCAGAGGCCAGACTATTGTCTCTATCATCGCGTCGTCTGTACCAATCAGGCGAACCACGATCCAATTCAAGAGCCGTCAGCTTGAATGCGAGCACCGTGCACTTGTTGGCGAAGTCCTTTTGCTCTCGCCAACATGACGCGGCGTTTGACAGGGCAGCCAACTGTACGCCCTTGTAGGGATGAAAGCACAACTGAACCAGTTCTTGCTGTGCCGAACTCACTAATGGCCCACCATTCTTGATTATTGCCGCCAATCCCTTTGTTGCAAATGTTTCGGGTCTGTCGTCGGTAGGAGCATAAGCGTGAAAAAAATCATCGTTTGCCGGAACGGTGCTGGCGGCGCGGAATGCAACGCCTTCAGCCCATTCCACTTGATCATTTGGAAGATCGGGCTTGAAACTCAGGACCGCTGCAGACACGGCTGCTACTCCGCCAGCGCGGCGGCTGCCGGGGTCTCCGGCATCGAAACCGGATTTGAAAAGGTCCTCGTTATCGACCTCGCCTGCGAGCGCTACAATCTCATCTCGCACGTGATCATCAATTTTGCCGTTCTCGAGCCAAGACTCACCTTGTTTCAACAGTTGGAAGCCTTGGTTCCAATGGACTAGCCGTTCACCCGCTTCTTCCGCTTGTTGCACCTGTTCCTCTGACGGCTGGAATGCGACGCCAACTCTCCCATCATCAGTCTCCACCCGCCCATAGTTCGAAAGATCAGCTATTGCCGCCCACTCCTCGGCTCGCTTCCGGTAGTACGCAATCAATTCACTATCTTGATCTTGACCTTCGTGGGTGAAGGGCAATTCGCTTGGAAAGCCAGATAGTTGTTCAATCACTTTTTCACGCTGGTCGTTCGCCGTGAGAATGAATGCTGTCGCGAGCCACCTGATGTTCTTTTTCCGGGAAGGCCGTGAGTTCAGGTGTTTCAGTGCATCGAGATGATTTGTCTCGTTCGACAATCCAAAACTAACTCCAGTCTCGTTGGAGTGATGGCCTTGTACGTCGTGTTGCCAGCGGTACTCATCCATGGCCCAGATTTGCTGACAGCCGACGAGAACGGCCGCCGCAGGTGACAGCGCGTCCTTATCCAACAAGACTCCCAGGGCGATGCCTAGCGTGGCCACGCTTTCGTGTCCTGTAACAAGCTCCCTGACGATCTCATCAACGTCACGTCCGGCTTCGACCTCGGAGATCGCCCAATTTTCCAGCGCCATGAGTGCCGACTCGAGGATGTCGCAAGAAAACAGGCCCCGATACCAACCATAAATCCTTTGGTCGCCCCAAAACGTTTGGGTTCCCCACGGGAAATCCACACTAAATGAAACCGGAATTTCGCGGTTACGATAGTCGTATTGGGGAAGCTCTCTCCATGCAACGACGGTCCGGCTGAGTAGCCTGCGAACTAAATTAAGACCTTCCTGAGGCGCTTGCTCGAAAAGGGCTGAGAATGGTTGCTGAATGGGAGAGGCTGGATGGCAGTGGCGCGAATAGTTGCTAATGCCCGGAGAATCCCAATCATTCATATGGGGCGACCAACCAATTGTGTCCCCCCGCGACCCATCTGCTGACTCTGATGGTAGCGGCTCGATAAACGCTTGGAACGAAAAGTCTGCTAGGGCCTCGGGAACAACACTGGCAAGGCGTACGCTCCATGCAAAGACGCTGGATTGAACTTTGTCGTCAATGTTTTCGTTTGTCCACGCTTGAAGCCTACGACTTAGTAGGTCGGTGTTGGTGAGCGAGGACCTCAGGAAAGCCTGTCGAAGTTTGCCGCCGAAACCGTCCTTGTGAAACCCGAGCGGAGTGGTCTTTTCGCTTCGGTCCCAATAGTCATAGGCATCCCACTCAGTCAGAATTTTATCGATTCGTTCAGCAAAACGATCTTTGATCCTGTCGGGATAATCTTGAAAGAGGTTCAGCCATACGTCGAACGTGTCAACTATGTCCTCGACCGTTGCCTCGTTCCAATCAAGCGAAAGCAACCAGACCAGTAATCGCCTCCAATTCCGAACAGGACGAGGCCAAGATAAAAAGTCGGCCAACCTGAATTTTTCGAACTTAGTTTTCTCGCCGAGTTCAAATGCGCCATGAACGACCAATAGGTTTTCGATAGTCTTGTGTGCTCGAAAAGAAGAAAGGAGCCGGATAAGCCGGTGGTCTTCGCTCAAAAATCCAGAAATTGCATCTCTACGATCAAAGAACGCTGGCGAAGCAAACGGGGCAAGGAGCCAAATCCTGCTCCAATGACGCCAAGCTTCCTGCTGCTCCAGAGCCAATTGAGTTTCAGACCAGCTGTCTCCGGACTCGAATTCAAACTGTGACAGTAGCTCCACTACCCGGATTAGTCCGGGCCTGTCGCCAGCGGCGGTGAGGGTGCTCGGCCAATCTGGACCATTTTGGCGACACAAACCGAACATTGCCCATTCAAGAAATATGTCGTGGGTAAAGGAATATCGTCCGCTTCCCGCAACCTCAGTGATCGCTCGCTCTTGCACTAGTGCGGTCAGAGCCTGAGCGGAAATACCGGCTACTGCGCCGCTTCTATTGGTTGTTTGAGCGCATTTCGCGGCAAGCTCACCAATGGCTTTGCGGCGTTCAATTGAAGACGCTCTATCAAGTACACCCTGCGGTCCTTCTAGCCAAACCTCTGCTAGCGAAATCTCGGAAAATTTGCCCGGTGTTCCATCAGTGTCCACTGAACGCTGTGCCAACACCTGAGCAAAGAAAGGGCGCCTTGCAAATTCTTTCTCTTGACCCTCGGCGAACAGGACTTCGCTCATCGCTGGAAACTGCTCAGCAAGGATGTCTGCTTCACTATCATCAAATCCATCGATCTCGACGACATGTGCTTGCCCGTCCTCAATGAGTTGAGGAGGGAGCCATATCCTCAAGTCTTCGAGGTGTGACGACCGGGTGGACGCCACAACGCGCCAATCCGTAAGCCTCGGATCATCGAGAAGAGTAGTCACGATGTCTGAAATTGTCTGACGGGCCTCGTTACCCAAGCGATCTATTCCGTCGATGAAGAGAGTTGGCTTTCCCAGAGTTGCTAACTCAAAAAGGAGGTCAGCGAGCCGTTCCGTTTCGAGGCGCAGGTGCGTGGCCAGTGAGGGCCAGCCGGGGCCGACGAGACGCTTATCGGTTAAAACAAGAGCGAAACCGTTTCGGGTGTGCTCTTCGGCCAGCGCTCGTAATACCGCCGACTTTCCCGAACCCGCTTCGCCCGCCAATTGGATAAACCGCTTGCCATCATCGATGTCGTTAATCTTGTCCAGAATACTATTTCGTGGAATAACCAGCCCAGAGACATCCATTCGGATACCTTGAAGAGCGTGTCTCGTTTCTTCTGCTACTTTCACCAGATCGCTGCGCATGCTTGGAAGAGCCGAAAGATCAAACGCTCCCGAAAGCTGCTCAACCAATGTTGCCCTTGAAAAGCTACCTGCTGCGCCCGACGCTTGTCGTGATATTTGGGAAAGTCGCACCCAAAGCTCTTCGGCACGATGACGCTCTGCTGTTGGTAGCGCGTTCCGCAGACGTTCAATTACCTCGAATGAACCTGACGCTCCTTCTGAAAGCGTATCAAAGACAAGGATGACAAAATGCCTCAGAAACTGCCACGAATTTCCCTCGTCTTGCGCCTCTGCTGGCAACAGGGCTCGAACATCTTTCACGAATCTTCTTTGTGTGTCGCTTGCGAAATCTTTGGTTTCTAGTCGCCTAAAAAAGTCGTCTGCCGACGTGGATGCTCGAGCCCATTCGAGCGTAGAACGAGCTGCCCGAAATGTGGACTGCGCGATATTAGCAGCAGCTAAGCCAATACGGTCCCGACCAATTCTGAAGCCGTCTTTCTTGAATTCACGCCAGCTAGCCGAAATGACGTCTCGAAAATCGGCATTAGTTTCAGCAGAACTCAGCGTAGGGCTTTGCTTCACTTGCAAAGCCAATTTGGAAGGTTGGTCGTATCGATTCGAGGCCTCCACGATTATATCGTCTAGTGGCTCACCAAGCGCCGCACGCTGGAGATAGACGCTGTCAGTAATCGCTTCAGAAATTCCTCTCGCACCGCCTTCAACAAGTAGGCTGGTCAAGTATGACGCCACTACTGAATCTTCAAAGGTGTAGCCGACTCCACCTGTTGCCTCGGGACTCGCGGGCATTCCTTTATCCACTTTGTTTGCTCGAATGGCTCGATGTTACTCGGACTCGAGTGGAACAAAAACATGAACTTGTCAGATAGACCCCTACATTTCGAACGCAATGTCCAGAAAGACGGGCTGCATCGCATCATTTCGACCATCTAGTGCAGGTCCGTTCTGGGCCGAGTACTTAGGTCGAGAGCATCCGTTCAAACGCGAACAGTCCGCGAGATCTCGTTGTCGCTTATCAACTTTGCATATCTACCGATCCTGCCTGCAAGTGACGCGAGTATTGGATCGTTGATCCTTGCTATGAACGCTTCATAGGCACACCCTGCAAGCAGTCGATTGATCGTTTTCAATTCCATCGGCCCTTCTTTTCCCTTACGCCCAACAATCGCTACGTCCGCCGAAATAGGTACAATCACTGTATGCATGCGGTCTTTGGGCTGCGAAAAAGGCGCAGCATTGTTAGGCCCAACGAACGCGCAGCAGGTATCGGGAAGGATCAACTGCCCATCTTTCGGGCGGTAAACAGTATAATCAAATTCACTCAGCGCCTTGATCCGAGGACTTTCAGGCTTGATCGCTAAGATGGCTTTGTTGTGCGCCTCTTTGATCCCGTTAGGTGCGAGATTTGCCACTTGAAAAAATTTAGCCACTTTCCCACCAAACATACTCTCAGCCATCCCGGGCGGAAGGTTGTCGACATAGGCATCAAGCAGTTTTGACGCTGCTTCACGCTGATCGTTAGGCACAAAGCTTTTTGCCAGAAAATCGTCGATCTTTTTCGGATTCTCTTTCAGAAAGCCCTTCATCATGGCTTGCACCTTAGCCTTTGAGCTAAAGTGATCAGTCAAAGCGGCCTGCATCCGTTCAGTCATGTTTGACATCTCCGAACGCAAGAAGTTCGATCTAACTTCAAGATGCGCGATCAATTGTGCAACAAACGCGGCGTCTAATTCTGCGCCATCGTCCCCATTTCGCGCATTCTGAATGTCGCCCTGTACCGAGTTTTCAAAGTTGGTAATACTCTTATCTGTCTCTGAACCCTCTGGGCCGTAGAAAAACCGATTAACACCGAAGTTGCCCGTGCCTTTCTGACTTGGTTCAGCACCCTTGCGGTAAACCCAAATGTGATGATCCCTGCCTCTCTTTTCCCCAAACCCACGTTGCAGCATACGCCAGACATGGTGGTGTTCTTTACCTGCCATCTAATCTCGTTCCCAATACTTCAAATGTTAGCAAGCGCGTATCATCGGAAATGGTTATACGACGAGACTCGCGGATCAACATGGCACTGCTGAAAGATGTATGAAGCACTGCATGCCATAGGTGAGTTCGCAACAGTCTTGTCGAGATTTTCCCAACGTGGTCATTCGTGCCTTCAGCATCAACGGCCGAAAAGCCCGCGTTGGATGAATTCCCTTGTCGACTGATTTCGCTGGTGCGGCGAATGTCCTAACTCACGGGCCGCACCGCAGCATTGCGAAATGTGACTCAATGTCCGCAAAGGGCCGGGAGCTGGCAAGAGACCTCAGGAACTCTTTTCTTGCAATATTCTGAACACACGACTAAGTAACCCCTTCAAATCAGAGGATAACCGTCATGAAATCGGTTTTTGAAATTCAGAACCTGTATACCGCTTCAGCCAATGCTGACGCGTCTGCAGCTGATTCATGGGAATTTTAAACCGCCTCTGAAAGAGATTTCCGGAGGCTTTGGCCTCCGCTTGGTTCAGAACTATTGACCCCGGATGGCCGTCGCCTCCGGGGTTTTGAATTTCGGACCATATGCCATCCGCATCCGGTCCGATTTGAAATTGGCGCGCCAATGCCAATGGCCGTCCCATATGCGCTTGGCCAGCGTGTGTGGGATGGCGCTCATGAGCCAAAGGAGAAAAGAAATGGCTACGAAACTGAACGTGAATGTCGGCACCATTGGTCACGTCGACCACGGCAAAACGACCCTGACCTCTGCTCTGACGCAGATCCAGGCCGCGCGCCTGGGCGGGCAAGCTTTGTCCTTCGATCAGATCGACAAGGCACCCGAGGAAAAAGCCCGTGGGATCACGATCAACACCAGTCACGTGGAGTACGAGTCCGACACCCGGACCTATGCCCATATCGACTGCCCGGGACACGCCGATTATGTGAAGAACATGATCACTGGCGCGTCGCAGATGGATGGCGCGATCCTGTTGATTGACGGCACCGAAGGTGCGGCCAAGCAAACGATCGAGCACATTCTGCTCGCCCGTCAGGTGAATGTCGCAAACATGGTTGTCTTCGTGAACAAGATGGACATGCTGTCCGACGCTGAGCGCTTGGAAATGGCCGAGTTGATCGAGCTGGAAACCGGTGCGTTGCTGGAAGCACAGGGATATGAAAACACCCCGTTCATCTTCGGCTCTGCTTTGCAGGCGCTCGAGGCTGCTTTGCGCGGCGATCTGGACGTACCTGAGGTTGCCTGCGTCAAGGATCTGGTTGATGCGATGGATCGCCATTTTCCCGACCCTGTGCGGGATTATGACAGTCCATTCATGATGCCGATCGAAGGCGTGCATACCATCCCGGGCCGGGGCACTGTTGTGTCTGGCCGGGTTGAGCGCGGCGTCATCAAGGTTGGTCAGCCGGTCGAGGTGATCGGCCTGTCCAATGATGGCTCGGAGCTGGTCGTGACGGGGACTCAGGCGTTCCGCAAGGACGTGGATGAGGCCAAGGCCGGTATGAATGTCGGACTGCTTCTGCGTGGCCTGAAGCGGGATGAAGTCCAGCGTGGTCAGATCCTCAGCGCACCTGGCATCATTCAGCCCTTCCGGAAAGGCCGGGCGGAAATCTTTGTTCTGACCGCCGAAGAAGGTGGGCGTCATACGGCGTTTACGACCGGGTACAGTCCGCAGTTCTTCTTCGGCGTGACGGACATTACCGGTGTGATTGATGTCGCGGATGATCTGCCGGTTCTCCCCGGCTCGCAGGCCGAGGTCGGGTTTGCCCTTCACAAGCCCGTCGGCATCGAAAAGGGTGTCCGCTTTGCCCTGCGTGAGGGTGGCAAAACCGTCGGCGCCGGGATCGTGACCGAGGTCGCGACCTGAAAGCCTGAAAACAAGGCCATGGCTCTGATCCTGTTGGGGCCATGGCCGCTCTTTGCCAAATCAGAGGCAATGAATCTAAAGCTGCTCCTGAATGTCAGCAATTTGGGCTGAAAGTGCAGCATTCGGCTGGTGCGACGAGTGACCGCTTTGGGCCGAACACTTTATTACACACAAAAAAAGACCCCGGTCGATGCCGGGGCCAGTCCAACAGGGAGGGGCATATGATAACCCGCATACGCGACGGGGTCTGAAATTCATTCACCGTTAGAGGAAAGCGAACCTGACGATTAGCGGAAAGTCAGGTTTTCAATACGAGAGCAGGTTTAGCTGCCTTAATTGCGGCCAACAGCCAAGCGAATGCCTGCTAAGAGCCCAAAGCGGTCATCCTTCGCGCGGAATCAAGGCCGCTGTGAACCCCAATTTTCGACGATTGCGCGAAAGTCAGCTTCGTTGAAATCTTCTCGACAGTTGTATCAAGTTGACACTAGAAAGCCGTCTTCGATCCTTAAACCTTGCTAATTCTTTCCAGAAGGTCGATTAAAAACAATGAAAAACCTAACTGGCTAAACAGTTATCAATCAGTAAAAACGTCTTACAGATCCGCTGGAATCTGGCTTTAGAACAATAGAAGTACTCAACAAACCGGAGGAGCTTATTCGCCCCAAATTGGATACGTGTACTAAGATGAATCAAAGTTCACATTTCAAGTTTGATGATGACGACAATGGTCTTGGCCGCGTGTTGTTGCCTCAAGTTGCCTGGTCAAACGACTTCATTGACGTAGTTAAACAAAATAAAGTTTCAGTGCTGCGACTGTCTTTTTCTGCAGGTTGGGACGAAACCGATTTGTCTTTTTTGGCGGACCTCGCGCCGCTAAACTTGAAGGGACTAGAAATCTACCATTGGGACGTAAAAGATTTAAGCTCAATAGCGTTTCTGCCAAGTCTCCAAGCTATCAGCGTTCAATGCCTCTACAACAAGATTCCGGACTTTTCGACGTTTCAAAATTTGAAGGACGTCTTCATGAATTGGAGGCCCAAAGCAAAAAGTATCTATGAATGCAAAACTCTTGAGCGACTTAATATCGAAAACTACCCAGAAGAAAATTTAAGTCCGTTGACGGAAATGAAAAATCTCAAGGAACTTTTACTGACGTCCAGAAAGTTGATGTCTCTGAAGGGAATTGAATCACTGAGATCGCTGGAGACGCTGGATCTTTTTGATTGTCGAGCCCTTGTAGATATTTCAAATATTGATGACGCGGTTAGCCTAAAGAAAATCACAATGGAAAGCTGCAAAAACATAAGGAATTTCGATCGATACGAAAACCGTGTATTACGATTTTAGCATTAAGGTCGGGCAAGCTCGATAATCTCAAATCAGAGTGTTCGGCATACCTTGTAAGCACTGTTGATTGATCGAATTCAATATTGCTCCCATTGACCCAGTCGAATTGAACGGCAGCTTTGTCCCGCAAAGCCGCCCATGACCGCAGTGAGTCCATTTTTACCGATGACGCACAATGGACGGACGTCCGGTTTTAAGAACGTGGACAAAAACCTGTCAAAACTAAGTGGAGTTTTGCCAAGGCGTTGTGGCACAAGAATATTCAATGATCTTGGAGGTAAGGCCATCTATGACAAAAAAGACCGTTTTTACGGGGAGATTTTGATAAGAGGTTTGTGGCCGCACCGGACCGTTATCCGGATGGCCTGAAAACAGCGGCAATCTCAGAAAACCGTCCAACTTATGCGTGCTGTTTTTTGGACTGACTTAAACGTCTGCGCGAGCAAGAGCCGATGCTATGATCGCTGCCATAAGACCAGTAGTCCAGATCGCCAGCACAACTATGAATACAACAGCACTGAACCTTTGGAAGACAATCGACCGCCTGCTGTGATCGAAGGGGAAGGGCCGCTTCAATGATTTAAAAATCTAATCGCGCCGATTTTTCTGATTGGCAAAGACTTTTGGAAGCTCAGTCAAGAAAATTATTTCTTTCAACAGATACAGAGTTTTACCTATTCTAAATTCATACAACCAAAACGAATCCTTGAATTTTCCCTGCAACCAAAGAACGATTCCCTTAGTTTTAGAGAAGTATTCTGGGGGCCTTTATTCGTGGAATTTTATAAGTTTTTTCAAACTAAATTCTTCCTCTTTTTTACTGCAGTTTTCGCGGTGCAAACAACGATGCAAGCAAATGCTAAAGAAGTAGAGTCCACTCTCGAATTTTGGGCAAACAACCTCGATTACACAGAATCCGGACCAACTCCAGAAGCTGCGTGTAAGCAAATCCATGTTGGATTGTACAACTTTTACTACTCCGGCGTCGGAAACTTTAAAGAATTCTTAACGACCAACCCCAGTGGCCTTAGTGAACCAAGATCAGGAGCCTGTGTCGACAACGAAGACGATGAATACGATATCGGAAAATTCTGTACTATTTCGTATGACAACAACACGAGCGCTACAGTCAGTACCCCTTGCCCTACGATTGCCAGCTTTGGTCAATGCAAAATTGGCAACCCTACGGATGTAAGGACCGGTACGAAGATCGAAACTGCGGTCGATTGGGTCTCCCCAAAGGATAGTAGATTTAGAATTTCGAGAAACTACCGCTCAGACAAAGTGCATATGGGCCTTCATGGCACGACGTCTCGCAATGCTTTCGCAGGTGTTTGGCGGCTGGATTTCGATGAAGTCGTAGATACAGAATACGAAGTAGGGTACGTCTACAAAAAGTTTGATGGCACGAGTTACACGTTTGAAAATACGGGTGGATCCGGCACAAAAGCAGCTACGCGAGACGGCTATCCTTACGAATTTTATAGCTATGGCGGACCTTGGAGACGAATTACTGATGGCCAAGGAACGAGCAAATTTTTTAAATGGAATGGATCTGACTTTGCCGGTGTTAGCACACGGCATTCAGACGGCTACTTTTTAGCTACTGACAGAAATTCAGCCAAGTTCATAACAACGGTTTGGGACAGGAAAGGTCAAAGAGCTCAGTTTTACTATTCGTCTACAGAAGTTTCTAATTCCTCCAACTTAATTCTCAGCCACATTGATATTGATACGGATTACAACGGTAGCAGCCTGCAACCAGAGTATCGAATTGACTACAGCTATACGGAAAACACTTTTGCAACTGATCGCCCCCTTTTGACCCAAGTTGAATTTACGGACCTAGCGCTTAACACTACCGAGATTACCTCAAAATATACATATGATGACAGCAGTTACCCTCCGCGCCTGCTAGAGGTTTATGACGGGCGGTTGGACGCCAATAACGCCGAATTTCCTAATGCCACCTTTACTTACCAGGAAGGTTCCGGAGCGTCGCATTCCCAAGTCTTAAGCAGTGCGCACCATGGAGGTGCTGATGGCTATACTTTTGACGGGGATGAAGCGACCAATGCTTTCGGCCTAACGACGACCTACAGTGTTTCGGATGTGGATGGACAAAAGCGCGTTACGCAAGTTGATGGTGAAGGCACGCTGCACTGTTCACCGACATCCAAATCGATCGATTACACTCCAGGGGCGGGCGAACCTGAAGGATATGTTTACTCCAGAACCGAGAAGAACGGCGCCGTTACCAAATTCACACGTAACAGTCGCGGCTTGGTTCTGACCAAGACGGAAGACGCTAACGGATTGGATCCTCGCGTCACAACATATACGTGGCACGCAGATTACAGGGTACCGTTGACCCGAACCACCGATGAGTTGATCGAGACTTTCACTTATAGCGCTGAGTCAATCGCTCGTTTTATTCTGACGAGTTACACGCAAACCGACAACGTTGCTTCCAGCCCTACCTTTGGTCAATCCCGTACTTGGACATACAACTACACAAGCTATTCAAATGAGCTGCTTCTTCTCACCTCAGTTGATGGTCCTGGATTGGTTGCGGACGGTGTTACGGATGTGACGACGTATGAGTATGACGCGGATGGCAATCTGATCAAAACGACGGATCCGAATGGGTTGATCACGGAGTTCGTCACCTTGAACAAGATGGGTCAGCCGACCTTAGTGAAGGCGCCCGACGGGGTGGAATGGGGCTTCACCTATGACCATCGTGGGCGGATGCTGACCTCGGTATTTGATCCGAATGGGTCGGCACCCAAAACGGCCAGCTATACCTATGATGTCATCGGCCAGATGTTGACCTACACCAACATGCTCGGTCGCACGACCACGTTTGAATACGATGAAGCCCGCCGCCTGGTTAAAACGATCAATCCGTCAGGCGATGTCGCCGAGTTTGAATACGACCTGATGGGCAACCAGACCAAGGTGTCCTACTCCGATGGTGTGGCAGCCGATGCGTTTTGGGAAGACACTGAATATGACGAACTCGGCCGTCTTCTCAAGACCATTGGAGCAGAGGGGCAGATCTGGCAGTTTGCGCATGACGTTGAGGATAACCTCGACAAGATCACCGATCCGACCGCGCTTCAAACCACGCACACGTTCGACGCGCTCAACCGGCTGACTGACATTGTTGACCGTGCGGGCAAGACGACTTCGATGGAACATGATGAGGACGATCAGGTTACCAAATACACTGATCCACGCAGCATCGACACAGACTTCACCTATAATGGCTTTGGCGAGACCCTGACCGAGGTCAGTGCGGATCGAGGAACAACAAGTTACACATACAACAATCGTGGCCTTGTGACGTCGATGACCGATGGCAACGGCGTGGTCTCGAACTACGCCTACGACAACGGTGGTCGGTTGACGGCGCGGACGTTCCCGTCTGACACCACGCTGAATGAGACCTACACCTACAACACCAGCACGGCGCCTGCGGATATCCATCGTTTGGGCAAGCTGAACCAGGTGAGTGACGGCAGCGGTTCAACCGCGCGCGATTATGCCACTGATACAGGTTACATGGCATCCGAAACGCGCACCATCGAAGGCCAAGCCTATCTGGTGCAATACGCGCACGACATCGAAGGCAATCTGAACTCGCTTACGTACCCGTCGGGCAACGAAGTCATCTATACCCGCGACACTGATGACCGGATCACGCGGGTGCAGGTGGATCTGGGCTCTGGCCCGGTCGACATCATCCAATCCGGCGCCACATACCACCCCAACGGACCGCTGGCGTCGATGACCTATGCTGATGGCGCGGTGCATACGGCCAGCTATGACGATTCCTACCGCCTCACCGGGCTGGAGGATGATCTCTCGGGCACCAAGCTGCGCGATGTGACGCTGACCTGGACCTCACGGGACAATCTCCTGTCGGTCACCAATGCACTCGAGGCTCTGGACAACCGCAGCTTCGATTACACAGCGCGGGAGTTCCTGGAGGACGCGGATGGCCCCTGGGGTGCGCTTGACTATACCTATGACGATGTCGGCAACCGGCTCACTCGGCTGCTGACTGTCTCCGGCACGACGACGACCGACACCTACAGCTACCCGCTGACCTCGAACCGGCTGCAATCTGTTGCCGGCGGACAAACCCGCGCCTTCACCTATGACAGCGCGGGCAATGTGACCAATGACAGCCGTTCGGGCGTGAGCTACGGCTATGGCTACAACGCCGCCAACCGGATGTCCTCGATGTCGCTCACCGGCGTGGTGCAGGCCGAATATGAATACAACGCCTTCGGCCAGCAGGTGGTCCGCCGCCTGACCCAGGCAGGGCAGACGATCCACTCGGTGCATGACGCCGATGGCAACCGCATCGCGGAATACGACTATGACAGCGCAGTGCCCGGCACGACGCTCCTGCGCGAATATGTCTGGATGAACGGCGAGGCCGTGGCTGTCATCGAAGGCGGCGTGATCTCCTACATCCGCACCGACCATATCGGCCGGCCCGTGTTTGCCACCAACAGCTCCGGCACCAAGGTCTGGGAGGCGTCCTACCTCCCCTTCGGCGGCGTGCACACGTCCTCAGGGTCCAACGCCAACCTCCGCTTCCCTGGGCAGTGGTTCCAATCCGAAGCCGGCCTCCACCAAAACTGGATGCGCGACTACGACCCAACAACAGGGCGGTACATCCAGGCAGATCCCCTCGGGCTCATTGATGGCGCAAGCGTCTATGGCTATGCGCTACAAAACCCGGGGAGGTATGTGGATCCAAGAGGGGAGTTTGTGTTTTTGATTCCGGCGATCATTGGTGGTTTTGGTGGTGGAAGTACAGCTGGCGCGATTGTTACGGGCGGCGTTGCTGCAGTCGGTGTGGCTGGCGTTGGGGCGATAGTACTTTTGCCGAGCACGCCTGGAGATGGTACGGCTGGGCAAGATGCGGTTGACGACGCTACTGCAGAGGGTCAAACTTGCGAACCCGACGATGAAGGAAGATGTGAAGTAATCCGAGAGATTTGCCACAACCGTTGCGTTGACTACTTTGTTGAGGGCCCATTTCCTGGTAGAGATCAATTCGCTGGATATCGCAGATGCATGAGAGAATGCATGAACGCTCATGATTGCCCATACTAGGAAAAACAGATGAACGAAAATACGGCAAAAAACCTTCTTGACATAATCGAGAAATTTGGACCGCCAATCAATGAACTGGACGCTATTCTCAGAAACGTCGAGCAAGATGAGCTCCGTCGCAAACTACTGAAAGCGCTGGCGGAAGTTATGCATAACCTTGATGGTCGTATAGGATTTGAAGCGAGAAAGGTGTTAGGCGAATCAAATTGAGCCTCTAAGTGGCCCTAGTGCCTTCACCTATGAAAGCGCGGGCAATGTGACCAATGACAGCCGTTCGGGCGTGAGCTACGGCTATGGCTACAACGCCGCCAACCGTATGTCCTCGATGTCGCTCACCGGCGTTGTGCAGGCCGAATATGAATACAACGCCTTTGGCCAGCAGGTTGTCCGCCGTCTGACCCAGGCGGGGCAGACGATCCACTCGGTGCATGACGCCGATGGCAACCGGATCGCCGAATACGACTATGACAGTTCGGTGCCCAGCACGACGCTCCTGCGCGAATATGTCTGGATGAATGGCGAGGCCGTGGCGGTGATCGAAGGCGGCGTGATCTCCTACATCCGCACCGATCATATCGGCCGGCCGGTGTTTGCAACCAACGGCTCCGGCACCAAGGTCTGGGAGGCCTCCTACCTCCCCTTCGGCGGCGTCCACACATCGACGGGTTCCAACGCCAACCTCCGCTTCCCCGGCCAGTGGTTCCAATCCGAAGCCGGGCTGCACCAGAACTGGATGCGAGACTACGACCCAACAACAGGGCGGTACATCCAGGGAGATCCCCTCGGGCTCGTCGATGGCCCCGCAATCTATGGATACGCGCTACAGAACCCAGGACGGTATACCGATCCTACGGGGGAGTTTATTCCAGCTGCCCTCGCAGGGGCAGTAGTAGGAGGAGTAGCAGGTTACTTGCAAACTGGCTGTATAAAGGGGGCAGCATTCGGAGCATTTACAGGTTTGGCTTTTGGTGGTGCGAACGGTTTGCTAAGGCTTAGATTTGTTGGATCGACATACAACGCAATGGCTAACAGCGCTGCGTCGCAAGTTTTAGCCTTTAACTTCGTAAACTGCGGCTGTGGCAGCGAAGAGTTTGACTTCGAAGTCTTTGGATTGACTGTACTTGGGGCAGGACTCGGTAACATGGCTGGCTATGCTTTGGGCAGTCGTGTAAGCGTTCGTGCAATTTATGGTGGTGAAACGGCAACGCCAATACTAAGGTCGCTCTTAAGCGGCATCGGTTCTGCTTCTGGCGAGGCGTTTGGACCTAAAATTTACCAAGGGGTTACTTCTAGGAGGATCAAGAGTGTCAGGTAGCTTCCTATCTTGGATCGTAATTGCTGGCCTTCCGACTTTGTTGGGTGTAACGGCGTTGCGGGCTACAAAGGCAAGGCCTAAAGACTATAAACTAGTAGTTGTCGTCTGGCTCGTAATCTTTGTGATTTGTATGTTCTTTATCGTTGATATTGTAATATTTTTGAAAGGTGAGCGTCCGAGCCTCGCCGAACCTGCGACATTGTCACTAATAACAGTATATTTTCAGTATTTGTTGTATCGAAGACAGGACTCAAAGAACTGAAACACGGATAGTAAATATGGAAGTTACGATGTGCCAGAAACCCTCCCTTATCAAATCACCCTAAACTGTCCCATTGGCGCTGACGTTAGACACGCGGCATTTACCGAATTGTAAGAACCCGACTTTGTCCCAATTCTGGACCCAAATGAACCGTGCTAAGCCTGCGCTCTTCACCTTCCTTAAGAGCGTTCAAAATGACGTAATTCACTTGAGAGCGCTCAGACGGTGAGGCATTCAAAACACTATCTTCCATACCATCAGGATTTTCGTTCTTCCCGTACACGAGATCAAGCAATTTTTGGGGTGCCTGTTTTAATGCCACCCATGCCGGGAAGCCGACCAGGAAGACCTAATCCCGGCGGCAGATATCATACTGTTCCACAACTGAATTGGTTCTTTTAATGACTGATAAAGACAGGAAAAAGCCATCAAAAATACTTGACTTATCTACTAAGTGGTTTGACGCGTATGGCTCAAAAAAACTGCATCAGCGGACAACTACGATGAAACTTTAGATGACGCCGTAAGACATCTGTACCGATCTGACTTTGACGGTTACCTTCTTTTTGTTCAGTCATTGCTTTCTAAAGATTTGACTGAGTTTGGGATGAGTTTTCTCGCCGCCGGTGAACTTGAGAAGCACTTTTGCTCCGATAGACTGTACGATCTGATGTCGATCGAGAGGCTAGCCAGTCAGTCGAACAAATTCAGAGAGCTTCTATCGTATGTGTGGGTCAGTCCCGAAATGTCAGAAGAAGTGCAAGTTTTTCTGGGTGATTTTCAACAAAAGTGAATTTTGTTATGTTTTTTCTAGAAGAACTTCCAATTCGA
This sequence comes from Roseovarius sp. JB2-10, assembly GCF_055693585.1. Taxonomy (NCBI): domain Bacteria; kingdom Pseudomonadati; phylum Pseudomonadota; class Alphaproteobacteria; order Rhodobacterales; family Roseobacteraceae; genus Roseovarius; species Roseovarius sp. JB2-10. The sequence continues at coordinate 3,128,874 of NZ_CM146337.1, forward strand.
CGATTTGGATGAGGCTGAGTACGCGAAAAAAACCTTCGGCCAACAGGTTGTCCGCCGCTGGACGCAAGCCGGGCAGACAATCCACTCGCTGCATGACGCCGATGGCAACCCGATAGCGGAATACGACTATGACAGCGCAGTGCCCGGCACGACGCTCTTGCGCGAATATGTCTGGATGAACGGCGAAGCCGTCGCGGTCATAGAAGGCGGCGTTATCTCCCCTTCGATAGATTGCACACCGTGTTTGGTGTCACGCACCGCTGTCTTCTCAAGAATAAAGGTAGCATGACTCACGCAATTGAACGGCGCACCTCTTCTTCTGTGCATATCCCAGCTTGAACTAACTCTCTTCCACTTGCTTGAAGAGAAACAAAGTCACGTGCTGCCGCAATCCGATGCAACTCAGTTAAATTGTCCGTCGTGGAAATCGCCTCTGAGATAGATGTGTCAAAGTTCAAAAACTCCGAGACGACACTACGGCCGTGTTGGCCCGTGGATTGGCAAACTTCACAGCCATTTCCTTCGCAACTTCGGCAGATTGTGCGTACCAAACGTTGAGACAGGACGCCCCGCATAGTAGCTGCGAGAAGATAAGCTGGAACGCCAAGATCTTTCAGCCTGATAACTGCTGACAATGCGTCATTGGTATGGATTGTCGACAGGACCATGCGACCGACGAGTGCTGCTCTTACGGCGATTTCCGCCGTCTCCTCATCGCGAATCTCACCAATCAAAATGACATCTGGGTCCTGTCGTAAAATTGATCGCAAAGCGCGTGCAAAATTAAGTCCAATTTCTGGTTCCACTTGAACCTGGTTGATACCCGGAAGGGAGTATTCGATTGGATCTTCGACAGTTACAATTTTACGCCCTTCAGAGTTCAGATAGGTGAGTGCGGTATACAAGGTTGTTGTTTTGCCGGATCCTGTGGGACCTGCAACCAGAAACACGCCATTTGGTTGACTGATCGCTTGCTCGATTTGATTGGCACGCAACTGGTCATATCCGAGGCTCTTCCAATCGAGAGTGAGACGCGTTCTATCTAACAAGCGAAGCACAATACTTTCGCCGAACTGCGTCGGAAGCGTCGAAACGCGAATATCTACACGACGTCCGCGTACAGACACTTGAGCACGCCCGTCTTGGGGTCTGCGTTTTTCAGAAATGTTGAGCCTTGCCATTACTTTTAGTCTAGAGGCGATTGCCATCTGTTGTGACTTTGGAAGGGTACGGTGGACTTGGAGCACACCATCTAACCGGAACCTGACACGGGTGTCAGCTTCGTTGGATTCAATGTGAACATCCGATGCACCACTGATCGTGGCCTGTGAAATCAAATCATTGACCAGTTTAATGATGGGGCCATCGCTTGCCAAAGCAGTTAGACGTTCGATGTCGTCCGAGGAACTTTCGCCGCCATCACTAGCTTCTGCCGGAACAACGGTCGCCAAAGCAGATTTAATTAGCGAGGGAGTGGTAACAGCGGCAAATACCGGCGTGTTGAGGTGGAATGATATACTTCTCAGAGCGTCCTGCGCACGCGGGTTCGCGGTCGCCAAAACGATACCTTCATCTGTCTTGCTCACGGGTATGACTTCCGCGCGCTGCAGAAAATCATTTGGAAGCGGCACACGCTCGAGCACTTCAGGGTCAATCTGTTCCGCGCTAATGTAGGAAAGCCCCAGATGTCGTGCCAACGCTTTGAAGAGCTCTTCCTCCTTGACCAGCCCCAACTCCAGCAACGTGCTTTCGATGGCGGAACCTGTTTCTGAACTTGCCGTTTTAGCACGTATGGCTTCGGCCTCATTCAAAAGATCCTTCTGAACGAGGTCTTTGAGAAACAATGAAGCTTGGAACGCATTGGGCAAGTGTTGCTGCAATGCCTACCCTCCCCCATTGATTGAATTGCAACGCCTTTAAACTCTATAAGTTGTGCAATACACTGCCTGAAAAGCAAAGAACAAAAATATTCGGGTGGGCAGTTTAATGACGGATAAGATTCCGTCTCATCTTTCTCAATGGTTGGGAAAGCCGCTTTCACGGCTTTGTCCAGAATGGCTTGGCGCAATTCTTTTTGCCGTTCCATTGGCGAAAAAGCTGGCGTTTTCTGAAGAAAAAACTGAGCTGGCCTCGACCCCGGGAAAGTTGATTGCACCCCTGCATTTATTGAATGGTAGTGACGCATTACAAGTGAAAACTGGCAAACAGATCGTTGATGTGTTTGTTCCGAGACCGCTCCTTTTGAAGCGAAGCATCAAGACACCTACTAAAGCACGCAGGTCCCTTTCAGCGATTGCGAAGCTGGATCTCCAACGTCAAACACCTTTCGAGTTATCGGAAATCTCTTGGCTGCTCGAGGAACCTGAAATCTCGCATGGCGAGTTGAAAGCAACACAATGGATCGCAAAAAAGAAAGACATTCATGACTGGCGCAAGAACCTCCAAACCGTGGGTCTGGAAGCACGACGTTTCTTTATAGAAGGCGTCAGCACACCTGAACCCATCGCAGATTTCACAAGCGACGTAGCCCCAAACTCCAAACGTTTCAGATACGCGAATTTCTTTTTTCGACAGCCTGTGTTTTTTTCGCAGGCGTTATTTGGCTTTATCCTGCATGGTCGCTCGCTCCCGAATTGGACAAACTTGAGGACGCGATTGCCGCTCTGAGGGTTGAGGCGTTGGAGCTTCGAACGGAATTGGGACATCGTCGAGCTTACGAGGCGGAGCGCACAGCTTTTGTTGATGTCATGACGCGACGTGTTCTGCTGTCTGAAGCTCTAAACGATTTGACCATTGCACTGCCAGACGCCGTTTGGGTGGAGACGCTTCAGTTTCAGACACGCCAGGTCACCTTTACTGGAGAGACCAAGGAAACGGCACCGCAACTTGTTTTGGATCTCGCCCGAAATTCTCAATTCATCAACCCGAGGCTCATAGGGTCAGTCTCTAAAACGAGCGATGGCACAGAGCGATTTGAACTGGCTGCAGGCCTCGGCGGTGGGTTGTGAGTGGTGTTTCCCATGCCTCCCGCCAAGGGATCGCAATAGGCATCCTGTTGGGGTTCGGTGCGCTCGTTTGGTTTGCGATCGTGGAGCCCCTCGCGAACTGGAAAAACAACCGTTTCTCAGCGTTTGAAAATACGCAATCTGAGTTTCAGCGGCTGAATTCTCGGATTGGAACTCTGCGTCAAGAGCTCTCGCTTTTTTCACAGGAAACCAGCCCAGGCATCATTTGGATTGCTGCCGAAACAGGTGAGGCGACAGCGCTCATTCAATCGGCGGTAAATTCAATAGCAGTCAACAGCAAACTTGAATTGAGATCGATCACGCCCTCCGGATCGCCTGAATTACCCTTCGCCAACGCTGTTGGATTTCGCGTCGAGGCGGAAGCCACAATGGATCAGCTCGTAGACTTCCTTTGGGGTCTGGAAAACAACACTCCAACGCTTGCAATCGAAGAAGCCACAATTCGCAAAGTTAACCGTCCAGGCGTCATTGCAAAACAGCCCGCAGTCTTTTTCCAAATCGAGGTGATAGCGCCATTTCAAATTCCAGAAAGCCTGAGAGAATGATAGGTAAAATCCTTCCATTCTTGGGCAGCCTAGGGTTGGCATTCGCTACCGGTGTCTTGGGGTTTCATGCTTGGAACGTGTCTAGCTTTGAAGCGCCTCAGTTGGCTTTGACCGATACTGAAGGATTGGCAAACGGTTCCGCGGATTCTGAGCATAAATCCGCCCTGCCGGTTCGATCGATCGGTAAACAAGCCGAAATATTGGAGCGCCCGATTTTTGCGCCATCACGCCGCCCTAGTGTCACGGCGACATCTCCAATACCCGATCCCGAACCCGATGATTTGAAATTGGTGGAATTGAACTCTGAACCTCCAAACGTAAGCCTGCAAGGCGTTATGACATCGTCGACAACACCGACAGCCCTTCTTTCTGTTTCCAGTGAAGGCCCCGAATGGGTGCCACTTGGGTTTGAGTTCCAAGGGTGGCGGCTTCAGGAAATCGGCGCGGATTGGATCACTCTCACCAAAGATACGATCACTCACAAAGTGGAAATGTATTGATCATGACAAAGCAATTATTCACGTCTTTCATACCAAAAGCTCTCCTCATGCTTTTTGCATTGGCCAGTTGTGCCGAAGATGGCCAACCCTCCCGGGAAAAGGCACCATTGCTTGCCAACATGTTCGGCAAGTCGGATCAAACCGGCGGCGGATTTAGAGGGCTTTTCAATCCATCGCAATCCAATGCCGCGCCAGAGCGGCGTGCTGTGGGGTCAGACCAATTCCTGGGAGACGTTTGGAATTCATCACGCAACCTTGTCGAAGTTTCTGACGACGGGGAGTTTATGCTCAACCTGGTGAACGCACCAATCGACAAAGCTGCAAAAGCTGTGTTGGGCGATGCGTTGAAGAAATCCTACAGCATCAAACCGGGACTTGTCGGGACGGTCACGCTCCAAACAACGCGCCCGCTCTCAGAACGAGAATTACTCGACACGTTTCAAACCGTTTTGGAGTTAAATGGCGCAACCCTTCAAAATGCCGGAGAGATTATCACAATTGTTCCTCAAGCAGGCGCGTCCCGACGCATAAGCCGCATTGGAGATAAACACGGAGCCGGATCAAGAGTTGTTGCGGTCCCACTAGAGTACATCGGTACAGCGGAAATGGTACGATTGCTGTCACCAATTGCGGGCGAAACCGTTTCCCTGCAACCCATTCCCAAGCGCAACATCCTTTTGATTTCGGGCAACCGCAGCGAATTGAACGCCGCTATTGAAGCGATAAACCTCTTTGATGTCGATGTACTGAAAGGGAAATCCGTGGGCTTGTTTCGGCTCAAAGCGGCTGAGCCGGAAGCCGTCGTAGAGGAATTGAGGTTCGTATTCGAAAACCAAGAAGGTGGCAGCCTCGAGAATGTCATTTCATTCATAGCATCACAAAGACTAAACGCTGTTTTGGTTGTCTCGTCTCGCTCCAAATACCTCGCTGATGCGGAGCGCTGGATCCGGGACTTTGATCGTACGGCGGGAGGTACAAAACGCCGCCCTGTCGTCTACAGCCTTCAACACCGAAGCGCGGTTGATTTGGCCCCTATCCTCTCAGAGATGCTGCAAGATGTTTCGCAAGAGGAAAACAAGCGTGCTGATGGTCAGGCCAGAGTGGTGGCCGACGATACCCGTAACGCAGTGATTGTGTGGGGCAACGACACCGAACAGGAGAGCTTTTCCCGGCTCATAAAGCAGCTCGATACGACGCCCGTTCAAGTGCTTTTGGAAGCGACGATTGCTGAAGTCTCCTTGAATGATGAGCTGAATTTTGGATTGCGCTGGTTTTTTGAAACAAGCGGGTTTGAAGGAACGTTCTCGGATGCTTCAAGCGGGGCAGTTTCATCAAGCTTTCCCGGTCTGTCCCTGTTGTTCCAAGGTTCATCTGAGACCGTTACTTTGAATGCCCTTTCGTCAGTTACAGATGTCAACGTGGTCTCGTCGCCCAGCCTTATGGTGTTGGACAATCAAGAGGCACGACTGCAGATTGGCGACGAGGTTCCAATTGCAACGCAACAAGTGCGTGACACAACGGATCCTAATGCGCCAATTGTAAACTCAATTGCGCTTCGAGACACTGGTATCATTCTAACTGTAAGACCACGCGTATCGCGATCCGGCCAAGTTATTCTGGACATAGAACAGGAAGTTTCCAGTGTCTCGAACACAACGACTTCTGGTATCGACTCCCCAACCATTTCGCAGCGCAAAATCAAAACGTCCGTGTCCGTCAGTAATGGCCAAACGATCGCTCTTGGCGGATTGATCGAGGAAAGCAGCAACAAAACAAACTCTAAAGTACCAGGAGCTGGTGATGTTCCAGTACTTGGCGCCTTGTTCCGCAACCGCAGTGACAAAGCGACAAAAACCGAGCTCCTTGTGTTGATAACACCGCAAGTTATTCGTAACGGTCAGGAATCAAGCGAGATTACAGCCGAGCTCCGCCGACGCCTTGGGAATGCAGAAGGTCTTGTCCAGGCCGGCGTAAAGAAATCAAACACATTGCACAGGATTATTGACTAGTACCGGCATTGACATCACTCTACCAATGATTGTTTGGACGGGTCATGAAATGCCGAGGTTTGCCTACAGTGCTTATGCCGCAACGGGGCGCCTGACAAAAGGTGAACTGCAGGCGGAAAACGATACAAATGCGCTTGAGATTTTAGCAAAACGCGGCCTCATTCCAGTGGAGGTATCGATTGGTCAGACTGCTCTTCCGTGGTGGAAGCGCGAACTGAGCCTTTCGGGTATGTCCTCTCGTGTCAGACATGGTGAGTTGGAACAGTTTTTCTTGAATTTTTCTTCTATGCTCAACGTTCATCTGCCGTTGATGACATCGTTGCAGTTCTGTGCTGAGCAAACACGCGATATTCGACTAGGTAAGCTACTGGCTTTGGCGATCGAAGATATCTCAAATGGGCGTTCGTTTCATGCGGCGCTTCGAAATTCAGGGGGGCGTTTCCCGAATACATCGTGGCAATGATCGAGCTTGGTGAAAAATCCAACACGCTGCCAAAAATCGCCCGTCGCATAACCAAAGTCCTGTCTGAAGAGGCGAACACACGCCGCAAATTGCGTGATGCGCTCGTCTACCCTGTCATATTGATATTCATGTCGTTTCTGGTCCTCGCATTGATCGTCTTCTATCTCGTTCCAACTCTTATTCCGGTGTTTGGGACAGCTGGTGTCGAACCACCTCTGCCAATGCAAATCATGTCAACGATGCGCGCAATCTCGTTGCAATGGTGGCCTCTGCTTTTAACAGGTCTTGCGGCAGCGGTTCTTAGCTTTTTTGTCTTAAAGTCACGCTTGACCAGTTTCATAGCGCATTTGTCGCTTCGCCTTCCAGTTCTTGGGACATATCGAAGACAACAGGAAACGCTGAAAATCGCGCGCGCGCTCTCAGCAATGCTCGCAAGCGGAGCATCCTTGAACCAGGCTCTCTCAACCTGCCGAAACACGGATTTGAACCCGGCGTATCTCAGTTTGGTGGAAAGCGCAGAGAAAACGGTTTTAGGGGGTGGCTCCTTATCTGATGTTTTTGCAGAAAATCCGTTGATAGACCCAGTCGCCGGCGCGTTGATATCTGCCGCCGAAGAAACGGATCGATTGGTGGAGGTATTGGAAGCGGCTGTGGACGACTTGACTATACGCACGTGGCGAACACTGCAGAAATCAATTCAGATTGTGACGCCAGGTTTGACGCTGGTAATTGGCCTTGCCGTTGGCGCGGTCATTCTTTCCACGATTTCATCGATTATGGAACTCAATGAAATTGCGTTTTGAGAAACACCTTAATTCTAAGGCCGGATTTTCACTGCTTGAGGCCTTGGTGACGCTTGCTATTCTTTCGGTTGCTTTGCTCGTGGGAGCTGCGGCCTTGCGGGGCCCATCACCAGCTTTAAAACTGCAGCGTACCGCAAATGATTTGATCGAAGACGCAGCCGGAATACGTTTTGAAGCCATCCAAACTCAAGACACCATCCAGTGGGATATTGGCGGTTATTCTTGTGACGCGCAGATCAACACAATCTTGTTTTTTGCCGATGGCTCCGCGTTGGGACCCGATTTGTGTCTGATCCAAGATGAAAGATCCGCGCGTGTGAATTTGCTGCCCATCCTGGGGTTGTTCGAGTTGGCGGATATCTGATGAAAACGGGCAAAAAGGGATTCACGCTTTTTGAAGTGCTTATCGCATTTGCAATAATGGCAATTGTGCTTTCTGCAATTTTGCCCGGGCAAACCCGCCTCTTGCGCAAACTAAGCACGTCTGAGGATAAGATCCTGGCGATGGACTATGCCATCTCACTGTCCGAACTTGATAGTTTGCAAAGCGATCTCAAACTCGGAAAATCCCAATTTGACTATCGCAATTGGCTGGTCGTTCGCGATCTACAGGAAATTTCCGAAACGACTGCGGAACTGACCATCCTCGTCAAATCTCGCAATGGCCAGGTGCTGGCGCACCTGCGCAGCACAAGATTTAAACGGTGATTACTAACAGCCCGAAAAAACCTGGTCCAAGGTCCGGTTTGACTATCATGGAGCTTATGATTGCATTGGCGCTCCTCGCAGTGATCGCTGGCGGCCTGGCGGCAAGTATGAACATCGCTTTGCAAATCTATGATCGTACGGATCAAGTTAGCGCCGCTAATGCGCAGATAGGGTATCGTTTAAAGCTTAGAGAATGGGTGGTACGCACCGCCGGTCCGTCAGCTCAATCATCGTTCCCAATCGAGTTTACTGGAAGCGGTGATCGGATAGAATTCGTCACGCTTGCGGAAACGCCTTTTGCACCCGATGCCGCAGCCCTGAAAGTCACAGTAACCTACGCGAACAACTCTCTCACGTTTGAAGCGGCAACGCTCAGTGATTTTGGTGACATACTGGAGATCACTGCGGGAAACCTTGCAAACAATATTGCGGGCTTGAAGATAGAATACCTTGCTCCAGGCGCAGAGCTTGATACGTGGGGTGATACTTGGCAATCAGAAGCAACCCTGCCCGCTGCGATACGGATTACAGCGGATGCGGGAAGTGACCCATTTTGGCCGGACTTTGTCGTCAGGCCACTTTTAGGTAGCGGTATCTTCTAAGGCAGATCGGCATCCTCACCAGATCCTCCGGGCGAGCCATCTCGTCCCAAAGAAGAGATAACGAACGACGTTTCTTCCTTTGGGGGCTCATAGAGGTAATCACGGCCCCAGGGGTCGGAAAGTGCGTCGGAGCTTTCCAAATATGGCCCGCTCCAGGAAGTTTCGCCAGCAGGCGCCTGAACTAGAACAGCGAGGCCTTCCGAAGCCACTGGATAGCGCCCTGTATCGATGTAGAAAAGCTGAACGGCATTGTTAAGCTGTTTGATCTGGAGTTCCGCGGTTTCGTGCTTTGCCCGCCCGAGATACCCAACCAGCCTTGGTCCCACTACAGCCGCAATCATTGCGATGATCGACAGGACAACCAGAACCTCCAAAATGGTCACACCCGATTGAGATGTCGTTGCCCCCTTCTCACGGCGAATAAGCATGTGTCGGTAAATCCTGTTACTTCGAATTCTTCCGAACTACCTTAATGATTGAACGCGTAAAAGGAAGCTCGCGCGAGAATTTATCGAACAAAATGTGTGAACTAAATCCGACGTATTCAGATTTGAGAAAAGAGCCAGACACTCCACGTGGATAGGCAGAGAAATGGCCCAAAAGACAAAGCAGCACTCCAGACATCACTGGTTGGATATTTATGCCTAGTGTTATAGACTTGCGTTAATGTCAAAAGGGAAATTGCAGCAGCAATTGAGGACGCCAAAACCACGACAATTGCGCCTGTGAAACCGCAGAGGAGACCGATGCCAATCATGAGCTTGACGTCTCCAAACCCTAAGCCCGGTTTATCCCGGCGCATGATATAGAATTTACCGATGCCCCAAAATGCTAACGGCCAGAACACTGCTCCAGCAATACGATCAACCACTGGCGGTTGAGCTGTGTCTGAAATCATAAGCACTGCGAGTGCAAGCAGCGCAAAAAGTAGGCTCGCAATATCTGGAATTTCCTGTGTCAACCAGTCATTCACGCTGATCCAAATCAGCACAAAAAACAATGCAATTGATATTGGTGTAAGCTGAACCGCAAGGATCACTGCAATCATCGCATAGACGATAACGTGAACCCCGGTCAGCCATAGAATTTGTATGCGTTCGATGCCACTTTTTGGTACCATAGGAATACTATGATCAACTTAAACCAGAATGAAAATGTGCAATCCGGTTTTGCCTTGATCGTCGTTTTGGCGGGTTTGGCAATTCTGACAGCTTTGTTTGCTGTGACCAGCAGCCGGTTGGTGTCGCAAGCACAAATTGTGAAAACGGAAGAGCGTCTCATTCTGCAAAGCCATGTTGCAAGAGACATACTTCGCCAAGCGCTTGTTCATGGTGTGAATACATCGGTAGAAGAGCGGAAAATTCCGTTTAGCGTTACTTCAAATGGTCAAGTTTACAGTATGCGCTTGGTGGATGTGGGTGGATTGATCGATCTAAACACCGCTTCGCCTGAATTGATCGAAGCACTGGTTTCCGCCTTGGGTCTTTCCGACGATGCTTTTGAAAATCACCTTGAATGGCGGAGCGGATCGATGCGTTATTTGAAAGTTTCTGACTTTGCGAGAGTGGTTGGAGCCAAACGCGATCAGCGCTACATTCTCTCGCAGATTGGAACTGTGCATTCTGGGCGTAGTGGAATTTCACTGGACCTTGCGCCACGAATTTTGCTAAATCTGTCGACTGGCGAAAGCAGGTTACAAGGGGGTATTGAAGTGAGAAAACTCACGTCTTCCAAACCGTCCAAAATGAACTACAACGTTGTTACAGTCGCTCAAGACGGAGAAGAACGCGTTATAGGCACCATTCATCTGGGCGCAAAATTGGGACAAAATCAGATTCTCGCAATTCAATAATGCACCCAGCCCGTGCGGATGTAGGAGATCACACCGCCTTCGATGACAGCCACAACCTCGCCGTTCATCCAGACATATTCGCGCAGGAGCGTCGTGCTGGGCATCGCGCTGTCGTGGCCGTATTCCGCGATCCGGTTGCCATAGGCGTCGTGCACCGAATGGATCGTCTATCCGGCCTGGGTCAGGCGGTAAAAGAAGGAAAGTCTAAAGACTTTGAGAATGTGTGACAAGGCTGACAGTGCTGCAATTTCTTAGAAATTTGACAATGTGGCGATCCGGTGGCGCTTCCAGTATATACTTTGCCGCTTGAGTAAATTCAGCCTCAAATACCGGTTGGCAAGATCACAATTACATTGCCCTTTTCATCAAAAACGATCACAAAATGAGCCTGATTAAAAAATTCGGCAATTGGGACGTTGTATTCCACGTATTTCTCGTCGACGTTTTCTACATTTTGCAACCAGTCACCCGAAAGGTAGGCTGCGTTAACCTCGTTTTTTTTGAGTTCTCTTGAATTCAGTAATCCCTTGCTTTCTTCGATCGCGCTCATCTGGCCAATTTGGCCGAACTCTAACGCTTTCCTATCTGCATAGTACAAAGACCAAACAATGTAGGCGAAAAAAGTAATGAAGGACAAAACGATGAGTCCGATGATTCTGTAAAATAAGCTTCATGATTGATTACTCTTGGTTCTGCCCGCAGCCGTGACACTGCTCCTGGATTAGTCGTTTTGCCGTGTTTGCCATTCCTTGGCCCGGGCTCCAATCCTTTTCCCTCTTTTCTTCTTCGTAAGGAGGCTTGTTTCGCCTTGGTTTTACTAGTCCAAACTGGGTTACTCTATCGTTTAGCGCTATACATGTACCTAGTGCACGACATTTGTACCATTTACCTCTAGCAAAAATAAAGTCAGCCGCGTCTTTCCACTTTGCTGTGCATTGACCTGGCTTTAGAACGCGAACCTCATTGTCAATATCACTCCAGTATGCGACGCATTTGTCGGAGAAGTTGCACGCTCGGCCACCAAATACTCCCCATTGGATTCTTTCCCCCGTTGGATCCACATATCTCCCTGGATTCTGGAGCGCATAGCCATAGACGCTTGCGCCATCAATGAGCCCGAGGGGATCTGCCTGGATGTACCGCCCTGTTGTTGGGTCGTAGTCGCGCATCCAGTTTTGGTGGAGGCCGGCTTCGGATTGGAACCACTGCCCAGGGAAGCGGAGGTTGGCGTTGGACCCTGAGGACGTATGGACGCCGCCGAAGGGGAGGTAGGACGCCTCCCAGACCTTGGTGCCGGAGCTGTTGGTGGCAAACACGGGCCGGCCGATATGGTCGGTGCGGATGTAGGAGATCACGCCGCCTTCGATGACAGCCACGGCCTCGCCGTTCATCCAGACATATTCGCGCAGGAGCGTCGTGCCGGGCACTGCGCTGTCATAGTCGTATTCCGCGATGCGGTTGCCATCGGCGTCATGCACCGAGTGGATCGTCTGCCCTGCCTGGGTCAGGCGGCGGACCACCTGCTGGCCGAAGGCGTTGTATTCATATTCGGCCTGCACCACGCCGGTGAGCGACATCGAGGACATCCGGTTGGCGGCGTTGTAGCCATAGCCGTAGCTCACGCCCGAACGGCTGTCATTGGTCACATTGCCCGCGCTGTCATAGGTGAAGGCGCGGGTTTGTCCGCCGGCAACAGATTGCAGCCGGTTCGAGGTCAGCGGGTAGCTGTAGGTGTCGGTCGTCGTCGTGCCGGAGACAGTCAGCAGCCGAGTGAGCCGGTTGCCGACATCGTCATAGGTATAGTCAAGCGCACCCCAGGGGCCATCCGCGTCCTCCAGGAACTCCCGCGCTGTGTAATCGAAGCTGCGGTTGTCCAGAGCCTCGAGTGCATTGGTGACCGACAGGAGATTGTCCCGTGAGGTCCAGGTCAGCGTCACATCGCGCAGCTTGGTGCCCGAGAGATCATCCTCCAGCCCGGTGAGGCGGTAGGAATCGTCATAGCTGGCCGTATGCACCGCGCCATCAGCATAGGTCATCGACGCCAGCGGTCCGTTGGGGTGGTATGTGGCGCCGGATTGGATGATGTCGACCGGGCCAGAGCCCAGATCCACCTGCACCCGCGTGATCCGGTCATCAGTGTCGCGGGTATAGATGACTTCGTTGCCCGACGGGTACGTAAGCGAGTTCAGATTGCCTTCGATGTCGTGCGCGTATTGCACCAGATAGGCTTGGCCTTCGATGGTGCGCGTTTCGGATGCCATGTAACCTGTATCAGTGGCATAATCGCGCGCGGTTGAACCGCTGCCGTCACTCACCTGGTTCAGCTTGCCCAAACGATGGATATCCGCAGGCGCCGTGCTGGTGTTGTAGGTGTAGGTCTCATTCAGCGTGGTGTCAGACGGGAACGTCCGCGCCGTCAACCGACCACCGTTGTCGTAGGCGTAGTTCGAGACCACGCCGTTGCCATCGGTCATCGACGTCACAAGGCCACGATTGTTGTATGTGTAACTTGTTGTTCCTCGATCCGCACTGACCTCGGTCAGGGTCTCGCCAAAGCCATTATAGGTGAAGTCTGTGTCGATGCTGCGTGGATCAGTGTATTTGGTAACCTGATCGTCCTCATCATGTTCCATCGAAGTCGTCTTGCCCGCACGGTCAACAATGTCAGTCAGCCGGTTGAGCGCGTCGAACGTGTGCGTGGTTTGAAGCGCGGTCGGATCGGTGATCTTGTCGAGGTTATCCTCAACGTCATGCGCAAACTGCCAGATCTGCCCCTCTGCTCCAATGGTCTTGAGAAGACGGCCGAGTTCGTCATATTCAGTGTCTTCCCAAAACGCATCGGCTGCCACACCATCGGAGTAGGACACCTTGGTCTGGTTGCCCATCAGGTCGTATTCAAACTCGGCGACATCGCCTGACGGATTGATCGTTTTAACCAGGCGGCGGGCTTCATCGTATTCAAACGTGGTCGTGCGACCGAGCATGTTGGTGTAGGTCAACATCTGGCCGATGACATCATAGGTATAGCTGGCCGTTTTGGGTGCCGACCCATTCGGATCAAATACCGAGGTCAGCATCCGCCCACGATGGTCATAGGTGAAGCCCCATTCCACCCCGTCGGGCGCCTTCACTAAGGTCGGCTGACCCATCTTGTTCAAGGTGACGAACTCCGTGATCAACCCATTCGGATCCGTCGTTTTGATCAGATTGCCATCCGCGTCATACTCATACGTCGTCACATCCGTAACACCGTCCGCAACCAACCCAGGCCCGTCAACTGAGGTGAGAACGTCAAATCCCGCAGCCAGCGTCGTATAATTATATGTCCACGTCCTATCTTGTCCGAATGTCGGACTGCCAACCACATCATCTGTTTGCGTGTAGGTTTGCAGATAAATCTCGTCATTGCTTCCCGTGTAATAGGTAAACGTCTCCGTCATCAGATCCGTTACACGTGTAAGCGGCAACCGATAGTCTGCGTGCCATGTGTAAGTCGTAACCCGTGGGTCCGTGCCGTTCGCATCTTCAGTCTTAGTTAAGACCAATCCACGCGCACTACGGGTATAGTCAGTGACAGCTCCATTTCTGTTGGTTCGAGAATAAACGTAACCTTCCGGTTCACCCGTGCCAGCGGTATAGTCAACGCTTTCATTGGTGCCCAGACAATTGAGAGTCGCGACTCCATCCTGCTGGGTCAAACGTATTTGCCCATCGACATCGGTAAATTGGTAGTTAGTCGTGTGGCCAAGCGAATTGGTCGCACTGGTATCTGTGAACGTGTACTCGTCGGCGCCGCCAAAGTGCGATGAACTCAACACCTTGCCTATGGAAGCATCTGTTCCATCCCGGTAGGTGAAGTTCGCGTAGGGGAACTCGCTGCTCGTCGCATCAAGACGGCCGTCGTAGATTTCTTTCAGCCTCGGCAGTGTGTCGGATGAATCATACGTGTATTTTGCCGTTGTCTCCGTGTGACTGGCCGCGATATCGGTGAACTCCACTTCCTCAAGCAGTGGGCGATCCGGCGCAAAAGTATTCTCAGTGTAGGAATAGTCTATGCGGTATTCAGGATTGAGGCTGGTTCCATTGTAATCCGTATCGATCTCAATTTTTGTGAGCACCTTCTGGGAGTTATTCGAGACCACGTTGTTTGCGTACGTGTATTCTGCGCGCTGACCTTTCTCGTCTTCAATCCACGCAATCCATTTGCTGGAATCTCGTCCTACCGTAATCGTATATCCGTCCGGATAGCGAATTTCGGACGTTGTAAAATAACCGAAAACGCTCCACCATCTGCTTTCCTTCTTAAAATAAGTCCTTTTCCCGGACCCATCATCGATCCAAAATACCGTACGGGTTCCAGTAGTCGCCTTCCTGAGTTGAACTGGCGTGCCAGAAAACTTGGGGTCTGCAGATGTGCTGGTTAGAAAGCTCTCGTCGAAAACGAAGCTACTTCCGTCAGATCTTTTGTAAACGTATCCGACGAATGTGGTTCTCGCGATATTCTCGTCAAATTCTGGCCGCCAAATTCCAGCAAACCCATCCCGGTAATCATTATTGTTGTACGTCCAATGATGAGCGTTGTCAGACCTATAGTTGCGGGAAATGCGGAAACGATTATCCTTCCCTGATACCCAATCGATCGCATTTTCAATTTTGACCCCAGTGCCAAGATGAGTTGGGTTTCCCTTAGCTTCAGTTAGCGACGTCCCGTCACTTGCGGGACACACCGGGTAAATCTCTTTCGGTTTGCAGTCGCCCTTGATGATTGAAGTCGAGGCATCATCATATGTTCTCTTGCACCATCTCTCGATGAGCATGGTGTTGCCCTGCAAGTCATAGCAAGTCGCTTCTATTTCACCGAGTGTCTTGTTGTAGGCTACGTCGTCAATATGGCTAAAGTTTTGGTTCAGACCTGAGTAGTAAATTTGGTCGTAAGGAGGCGTTGGGATGCCTTCCTCGATACCTTCACACACAGTCTGAGGAGATTCATCTTGCACCAAGTATGTCGTGTTCCATTCCCAGTACTGCTCTTCGGTCTCGAGTTCTTTCGCGTTGGCTGGACTTACTTGTTGCACGCAAAAAACAAAAATTAGAGCAAAACGAAAGAGCGCAAGGCGCGACCCATAAAATGAATTCATTTCTATCCCTTAAGCCAAGTAATTTGTGAGCTCCATTTCTTTATGAGGAATTTTTGGAATCACTCATAGAGAGCTTTTTATTTTGAAATACTGCTCTAGGTAGATTGTGAATTACAACCTCGTTTTGAGAAATCTGGAAATTTTCGTGTTTCGAATTCGGAAAAATATGTCGGCAAATTGGGCCGTTACTTTTTAACTGAGGGAACTGCGTCGGACTTACGTGGAGCTAAAGATTGCTGATCAGAGGTCAGAAAGCAGATCTTTGTTGAGAATGCAAAATACACAAATTCGCCGTGCGATATCTCAAAGCGTACAGGTTTCTGTGTCTTGTTATGCAATACATATGACTCAGTCCTGCTATCTTGACGAAAGGGGCAATTAATCTTCAAGAAGCCACCAAAGCAGACTTCGACAAATTTAAGCACGGCTTGGCCTCCGTCCCGCAAATAGATCGTCAAAGGCTCCTCAGTGATAGGTGTCTTTGTAGCACTGCGGGCTCGCGCATTCACGGGCTTTGAACAGCGAAAATCTTAATGAACCGCTGTTATCCGCATTGGATCAATATACTTAATGCTGCGAACAGAATGGAAACCTAGTGTGGCTAGGAATTGGGTTACTTCGTTTGCCAACCTTCGTTAGCGTCCATCCACCTGACCGCCATCCAATACCAAAGCGTTGCTAGCAACAGGACAGGACCAAATGGGTTTCCAAAATACAGCGTTGCCACGAGAGCAACGGCGGCGCTGAACCACAAACACATCATTGCTGTTGCACGGGACCCTACCCCTAATAAACCAACTTTTACATAGAGTGGTGCGCTATTGTATGCCATTGTAGTTGCTCCAGTTGTTTCCTTTAGAGGCCCATCATTCTTAAATGCTCTTTGCATTCCGGTTGGGCTAAAATCATAAAACTTAGGCATCATTATGTCTCGGATATAGAATTGTTGTACGACCGCGTGTTCACCTCTTATTATCGTGCGTTCTACCTCCTACAGCAGCCCACTCAATCTAGTTGCTCAACGCAAGTTCCAGGTCTACGTGTGATTTGAAAAACCGGAGTTAGGGCACGCTGCAAAGTACAATGCAATCCACCAATGGCTGCGCCAGCATGGCCGCACGAGTGCAGATGGTCTACACCTCCCGATACACATTTAAGGTAAATCGGGTGGCCAGGCTGTGCACGCCCGACCACCCTAGCTCCTATTCAGGAGTGTCGGTGAGGTCTCCTCGACGATCCAACCTTTCTTGGAGCCAGTCCAGTACTTCCGCCTCAACCCATCCCACCCGGTTCGGTCCGAGTTGAATCCGCTTTGGGAACGTCCCGGCCTTTTCCAGTCTGGCAACATGTTGTGCCGAGTATAGAACCATCTCCTTAAGTTGGCGCTTTGAAAGTATCCGCATCTCGATCTCTCCATATTTGAAGAGCATCGCGATGCCCTAGGTTACGACAATACCAAGGCGAGATTAGGGTAGCAGAAAATCAAACCCAATCAATCTAAGCTCATTTGGCATAGCCTGGATGATCCGGATCATCCGGTATGCCATTCCTTCAAGGTGACTGAGGTCCTCGCAAATTCGCTCGTGATCGTTCTGGGCTAGTATAGTACGTACATCATCTTCATATTCGTTTGGAAGACGTCGTTCCTTCAATACTCTTGCGATCTGTTTTTCATTCATATGCTTGTAATTTATAGTAAAAATCCAGGAGAGTCGAACCTCTGGGAGAGTTGCGCCATGCAATTACCCAAGAGTCGAATCTGGAGTTTTTCTATGCAAATTTAATGGTTAATTGGGCTCGTTTTACAGTCGCTCGCAACGCCTCCATTACATCTGCTCGAACCTGCATCAGCTTAATGCGCTAATCCCGATACGTGGTTCAAATATATGCAGATCGAACGCGTCAGCCAGAGATCAGTTTGGCGATGTAGTCGTCATACTGACTAACTGCTTCACGCATTTCTTTTATGTACGAATGCCGGTTGTAAACGGCGGCTACACCGCTGATCGCTCCCGTGACATGGTTCAACAACCGTTCCGTGACATGGATCGGCGTCCCGATACGAGCATGATTGGTAGCGAAAGTCCGTCTAAGGTCATGTAGGGTGAAGTGCGGTAACTCCGTCTCCATCAACATCCGTTTAGTTGATTTGCCAAAGCCATTGAATGGTTTGTCGTCGATTGTTGTGCCAAATACAAATGTCGATCCTCCCTCAATCCGGTCGAGTAGATTAAGAGCATACCTTCCGAGCGGCAAAACGTGTTCTCTTCTGTTTTTGGTCTTTGATGCGGAAAAAACCAGACGGTCGCTTTCGATATCCTGCCACTCAAGGTTGGTAATCTCGCCTTTGCGCTGGCCCGTGTAAACTAGGAGTTCAACTATCTGAGTAAAGCGGTCATCACCCGAGCGGCAGTATTCCAGAACAATCCTCAGCTCTTCGTCGTCCAAGACACGTTCACGTGGTGACGACTTATGCGGACGTTTTAAAACAGCCAGAGGATTGAGCGCCAGGTATTGCCGTCTCACCGCCCAATTGAAGAACACCTTGAACGTCGTAAAAGCGTAATTCTGACTCGACGCGCTAGATGTACTGTTTTTGATCGCCTTCATGATCTGCATCTGTGAGACTTTGCCAATCGAGCCAGTGAAGGTGATCCCTTCGAGATAAAGGCGATAGCCCTTCATCGTATTGGGGCGCACCCTACCCTCACAGTCGTCAAGATATGCCCGAACAACAGATTGGTAGTCGTGGTCCATTTCTGGATTGGGCGTGAGCGCGTATGTAGAAAGAAACAATTTGGCTCGTTTGCGAGCATCTGACAATGACACGTCCGGAAAACGCCCAAGCGTCTTTAACCGACGCTTGTCGCCATACATGACCACGAATGATTTGCTCTTAGTTGAGCAGCGCAGACCGAACCCCGGTGTGCTCTGATCCCAATATGTGATCTGCCCACTTTCTGGGAATGAGAGCTTTTTCACGGCCACTTCTGTCAGGCGAGTTTTCATTTCAGTCTCTTTTTAGTCGCATAAATCGCGTGCGTAAGGGGGTATTTCAGTGTTCAGTTATGTTCACCAAATTCACCTTACCTATTGGAAAATATACAGTATTTGTGTCTCTATGTGAATCTATGAATTCGTTAAAAATACAACTGTTAATCAATTGGTCGTAGGTTCGATCCCTACCGCCGGAGCCAGAGATTTCAAGGGGTTAGGCCGAAAAGCCTGACCCCTTTTTAGTTTCCAACTACGTTTTAGATACCCCAATTGCGAGGAAGACTATTCATGAATTTTCGTTTTAAGATGTGGGAAAATGACGTGGAACAACGTAACCAAATCACCTATGCAGTGGACATCGTTTTTAAGTTCGCCGAGCATTTGCTAGTTTTGGGCATTTTTGGCTTTCTAGCTGAAGTAACAAAAAACTGGGCTGTGATATCAATTACCGCTGTTTTGTCGGCTTTGTTTGTTATGAACGCGCTGTCTTTCGTTGCCGGAGTTCACTTTACACAGTGCGAGGAGGGTGATGGCAAACTCAAGAAAGTCATTTGGGGAGTTATCGACCTAACTATTCTCGGCTTGATCCTTGCCATCTGTTGGTTTGCTTTTTTTGAGATCATAAGCACAATGAGTGACGGTATTGGGATTTAGTTTGATAAGCCCACCTTCAAGACGCCAATCACTGTGATATCTGCTGGCGCGTGTGCCAGTATCGATTAGCTGTCTACCGGGCGTCTGCACTGACATGATCTTGCGGCGCTGGCGTATGTCGAACAAGAGCCCGCCCAACACCCCAATTTTGGTTTCTAACCTGCGCGCAATGCTGTTGTTTCTGACGCATCAGCAGAATATCTTGCGCCTGTGACATCCTCATATCGGAGTTGGAAAAATCGAGACCAAAAAACTCCTGCCGATTGAGATGCGTGTCGACACGGACGACCATAAAATCGGTTACATCAGAGGGACAGGTAACAGGCTTGTTGTGAGTTTAAGCGGGGTGGGTAAAAGGCGCCGCTTTCACCCGCCATGGGAATTTGTTGGCACAGCATCTGACGGCGGGCGCAATCACGTCCTTACCGTTTCAGAACGTACGCGGACGTGGATGAACAGCCCCACGCTCCCCGAGGCAATTGCCCAGCAAATTGAGGCCGTATCCGCCTCCGAGAAAATCGACGAAGTCATCACCCTTGGTAACAGCATGGGGGGATTCATGGCACTTGTTTTGCCGCAATACACGCAGGTGCAACGCGTCATCGCCCTATCTCCGCAGTTTTCGATGCACCCCGAGATCGTTCCAGAGGATGGCAGATGGCAGGTCTGGCGTGACCGGATGACGGATTTTCGGCACAAGACAATTGACAAAATTGATGTCGAAGCCCGGGATTATTTCATCCTGCATGGCCACACAAAGAGAGAGAACCTGCATTGGGGGCGATTTCCTTTTGATCCCGCAATCCACCACTACATTCTGCAGGGCAAGGGCCATGCTTTGGTGGTCGCCATGAAAGGCTCCGGCCTTATGAACATCGTCCTTGGCCACGCGATCAATGGGCAACCGGATGAAGCGATCCGGGTGCTTTCAACCAAGTTTCAGCCGGTAAAACGCGATCAATTGCCAGAGAACGAACGATACTTGTGGTGAGTGTCAGAACGCGCTCACCGTCATGTGCCGTCCGACAAACCCGAGAGTGTTGCTCTTGATCGGGCCTCAATTTGCCGTGGAAACACCTATTCACAAGAAGTTTTGATCACGCGCTGCCATCGGCCCTGACCCCACCCATCATCGCCTGAAACATCAATATTTTATGGCGGATACAATGCCGCGATGCGCGTAGCATCTTGCCTGTCCACCGGTCCATTTCTGCCTCCCACGGTTCGGACGCCAAAAATAATTTGTAACCTGTCAACGATTGCCTCCATCATGCACGGACATGGTGAAGGGACGCGCCGTGGTCGGGTTTGGCCCGGCATAAATAACAAGCAGGACAGCTATGACACCCACAGCCATCTACAAACTCAGCGATCTCAAGGATCGGTCGCCGGAATATGCCCTTGTGGGCGAGGTCGATCTGGTGGTCGTCCGGTTCGATGAAGAAATTTCAGTATTCTATGGGCGATGCCTGCACCGCGGGGCCTTGATGTCGGACGGCCATGTGCGCGGCAAGGATTTGATCTGCGGTGTACATGATTGGGATTACCGTCTGGACACCGGCGTATCGGCCTATGCCAATGACGAAAAACTGCCGAAATTTACCGCCTGGATCGACGGCGACGATGTAGTTGTGGACGCCGATGAGATCAACGCCTGGGGGCAAGCCAACCCGCAGCCCTTCAACCGCGATGCTTATCTTGGGCTTTACGCCGATACCAGCCATGGCATTGACGAGGAGCCTTATGCCGGTCTGATCCAGCAATATGCGCGCGATGGTCTTTCCAAAACCGGCCATCACGGTGCGGTGACCTCTATGGGTGTGCCGCGTGGCGAGTTACCGGATTGGGACGACATCCAGATCATCACCGCGCAACTGGCCACGCCGCCCCTGTTGGAAGATGAACCCGTGGGGACTGATGTCGTGATCGGCCCAAACGCGCAAAAACCGCTGCGCCTGAAAATACCGCTATTTGTGTCCGACATGTCTTTTGGCGCTCTGTCGGAAACCGCCAAGGTGGCTTTGGCCACGGGCGCGGAAATGGCAGGCACGGGCATTTGTTCCGGCGAAGGCGGGATGCTGCCCGAAGAACAGGCCGCCAATTCACGCTATTTCTACGAATTGGCTTCAGGCCGGTTTGGGTTCGGCTGGGACAAGCTTGCCCATGTGCAGGCCTTCCACTTCAAGGGCGGGCAAGGTGCCAAAACCGGCACGGGCGGTCACCTGCCCGGCGAAAAGGTGAACGGCAAAATCGCGGATGTGCGGGGGTTGGAGCCGGGCACCTCCGCCATTTCGCCCCCGCGTTTTCCCGATTGGACAAAACCAAGCCAGATCAAGGAGTTCGCCGACGAAGTTCGCGACAGAACCGGCGGCATCCCGATTGGGTACAAGCTGAGTGCGCAGCATATCGAAAAGGACATCGACGCCGCGCTGGAGGTGGGGGTCGATTACATCATCCTCGACGGGCGTGGCGGTGGCACCGGGGCGGCCCCGGTGATTTTCCGCGACAACATCTCCGTGCCGACCATTCCCGCGCTGGCACGGGCACGGGCGCATCTGGACAGGCTTGACCGGGCGGATGTCTCGCTGGTCATTACCGGCGGGTTGCGCAAACCGGCGGATTTCATCAAGGCGATGGCCCTGGGGGCCGATGCCATCGCGGTCTCGAACTCGGCCATGCAGGCCATTGGATGCCTTGCGATGCGGGCCTGTCACACCAATAACTGCCCTGTCGGGATTGCCACCCAAAAGCCGCATCTGGTCAGCCGCCTGCTGGTCGACAAATCCGCGCAACAACTGGCGAATTTCTTTGAGGCCTCTACCGAGCTTATGCAGGTCATGGCCCGCGCCTGCGGCCACAGTCATCTGTCACAGTTCGCCCTTGATGATCTGACAACGTGGAAGAAAGACATGGCGGAGTTGTCCGGCGTGTCCTACGGAGGCGTTGCATGAACCAGGCAGAAATGATCCTGATGGGGCTGCGGATCTGGGGCAGCATCGGTGCGGTGGTGGCGGTCATTTTCCTGACCATTGGCATGGACCGGATCGATGAAGATGCGCGCGGCGCCTATGTGTTCCGGGTGCTTTTGATCCCCGGGATCGTGGTGATCTGGCCGCTCGTCCTGTGGCGCTGGTACATCTACGAAAGCAACTCCGAAACCTGGGCCCGCCGGTATGAACCGCCCCGCAAATCGCATTTCGCCGTTGGATTGATCATGCCGGTCGCGATTGCCCTGATCATCCTGACCGGGCTTTCCCTGCGCCAGACATGGCCTGCGGACATCGCCCCGGTGCAGCTTGCGGCCCCGACGGAGACGTCCCAATGAGCGTCAAATACATCCCCGTTCAATGGAACAACAACAAGTGGATCTACGACGCGGTGATGCTGGCCGGTGCTGCGCTCTTTTTATACGTGTTCCTTTACGCCGCGCCGGGCATCCTGAGCCATGAACGCCCGATCAATCCACAGGTGCACAACGCCCGCGCCTTCGGGGCCTGTGCCTTTGTCATGCTGACCGTAATCTTGTGCATCGGCCCGTTGGCGCGGCTTGATGAGCGTTTTCTGCCCCTGCTCTATAACCGTCGTCATTTCGGGGTCATGACCGTGTTTGTGGCGATCACGCATGCGTCTTACATCATCGATTGGTACTTCGCCTTTTCGATGTCCAACAAATACGAAGCCCTGCTCTTTGCCAATACGAGCTATGGACAACTCTCCGGTTTTCCCTTTGAAATATTTGGTGTTTTTGCCCTTCTGGTCCTGATCATTCTGGCAGCCACCAGCCATGATTTCTGGATGAAATTCCTGTCCCCCCCAGTGTGGAAGCGCATCCATTACCTGATCTACCCGGCCTATTTGTCGGTGGTCGCCCATGTCAGTCTGGGCATCCTTCAGGACCAGCAAAACCATGCGTTTACCGTGATTTTCATTCTTGGTGCCATGGCCGTTGGCATCTTGCATCTGATGGCCGCCTTGCATGAAAGGCGGCGCGACAAGGCCCTGCAGGCTGATGCGGCAGATTGGATTGACGTCTGCGATGTCGCGGACATGACCGACGGCTTTGCCAAGATCAAACTGTTGCCCGATGGCAAACGTGTCGCGGTCTTTTTGATGGATGGGCAGCTTAGCGCCATTTCCAACGCCTGCGCCCACCAGAACGGACCCTTGGGCGAAGGCCGGATCATCGATTGTCTGGTCACCTGCCCTTGGCACGGGTTCCAATACGATGTGCGCAATGGTCAGTCGCCAGCACCTTTCACGGAAAAAGTCCCCACCTACAATCTGCGGCTCAATGGCACGTCGGTGCAGGTGGACCCGGTGGCCAACCCGCCCGGCACACCGGTTGATCCGGTCCCCGCACCACCGCAACACGGCACGGAGGTTCCCGCATGAGCGACGACAAAAAGCCCTTTTTCGTAGGCTACCTGCCGGTCCCGCAGGGGCTGCGCATGCTGTTGCTAACCGTCTGCGTCCTCTTTGTATCGGGCCTTGCCGCGATTGGTTTGACGTTGGGCACGGCGCAGGATGATCCCGGCGAAGGCGCGTTCCGCTTTGATTACGGCCGCCAGACCGTGACCGGCGTGATCGAACTGACCCCCTACCCTGTGTTGCGGGTGACCGAGGGCAATGACCGGATCAAGCCCGGCGCGACGTTGATGCTGGTCGCGCAAGGCAAAAGCAGCGTTGAAGACCGCGCAAAACCGCTGGAGGGACAATTGGCCACGGTCTCCGGCGTCGTGCTTCAGCGCGGCGATCTCAACATGTTGCAGCTGCGCGGTGGCCAACAGGGACTGAAAGCCGCTGACGGTGACGCACCCACGATTGATGTCGAACATTTGGGCCGCTGGAAACTGGCCGGTGAAATCTGCGACGGCAAATGCCTGGCCGGGGCCATGCGTCCGGGCCGCGGCATCGCACACAAGGCCTGTGCCAACCTGTGCCTGATCGGTGACGTGCCCCCGGTATTTGTCTCGACTCAGCCGGTTGACGGGTCAGATTTTCTGCTGATCACCGGGCCAGACGGGGCATTCTTGCCCAAATCCGCCTATGATCACGTGGCGCAATTTGTGTCGCTGGAAGGGGATGTGGCGCGGCATGGCAACCTGCTGGTGATCGCGCTTGATCCTGACACGGTTGAGGTGCTGCACTAATGCGCCGGATCATCACTCTCGCCCTCGTCGCCGGTCTGGCGACCGTGATGTTTTACCTGTCGCGGTTTTGGTATCTGTCGCTTTGGCCGCGCGCCGGTCTTTTAGGCAATCCGGACCTTCCGCCAACCGGCGGGTTGATCAAGCGCTGGCTGCGGGGCACCGATGCCGCGCCCTACGAGCTTTTGATCTGGGCCGTTGGCTGCTTTCTGGTGCTGACCTTCGCCCAGAAGATTTATGACCTTTTGACCCCCACCCCCGAGGCAGGAGATGACCATGACGGATGACACGCTGGACTGGATAAGCGTCGGCCATATCGACGATCTGCCCGAAGGCCGGGTGAAAACGGTCACCGCGCGCACCACATCGATCTGTCTGGTGCATTTTGGCGGTCAATGGGCGGCCATGAACAACCATTGTCCGCATCAGCGCGGGCCGTTGGGCGAAGGGTCCATCGAGAAAGGCATCGACGATAAATGCTGGATACGCTGCCCCTGGCATGGCTGGGATTTTGATCCGCTGACCGGCAAACCGCCCGGCGGGCACGAAGACACCGGCCAGCAGATGTATCCCGTCGACATTCGCGATGGCGAGATTTTTGTGGGGATTGAGGCCGAGCCGCCGCATGAACGCACGGTCACAGATGTGATGGTTGAAACCATGACCAACTGGGGCGTGCAATCGGTCTTTGGCATGGTCGGCCACTCCAATCTGGGCCTGTCGGATGCGATCCGTCTGGCCGTGGTCGATGGCAAAATGAAATATTACGGCATCCGGCATGAGGGTGCGGCGGCCTTTGCCACTTCGGCCTATGGCAAGCTAACGGGCACGCCCGCGGCCTGCCTGACCATCGCGGGGCCCGGCGCCACCAACCTGCTGACTGGCATGTGGGACGCCAAGGTGGACCGCGCGCCGGTTCTGGCGCTGACCGGTCAGGTACAGACGCAAGTTATGGGACCCGGAGCGTTTCAGGACATTGATCTTTTGTCGGCTTTTGCCGCTGTCACATCCTTTTCGCAGCCCGTTCTGGGCAGTTCGAACCACGCCGAACTGGCATCACTGGCCTGCAAAACCGCGATTGTCGAGCAAAACGTATCACACCTGATCTTTCCCGATGATGTGCAAACCAATCCCTCCGATCAACCCGCCGCCGCACCTGCGGGGCGCATCACCCACGCGCCGGTCAAACCCGCCGAGAGTGAAGTCGACAAGGCCGCCGCCATGATCAAGGCCGCCAAACGGCCCATCATCGTTGTGGGCCATGGTGCCTATCCGGTGCGGGACGGCGTTGCCGATTTGGCCAAACGGCTTGGCGCGCCGGTGCTGACCACCTTCAAGGCCAAGGGTCTTGTCCCCGATGATCACCCCAATGCGGGCGGTGTGCTGGGCCGTTCGGGCACGCCGATTGCCAGCTGGTTCATGAACGAGGCTGATCTGATCATCGCGCTTGGCACCAGCTTTTCCAACCACACCGGGATTGAGCGTAGCAAAGAGATCATTCAGGTCGATCATGAGCGGATGCAATTGGGCAAATTCCACCCTGTGGCCCTGCCTGTGTGGGGCGATGTCGGCGCGTTCTGCACCGCCCTCGCGGACGCGGATTGCACAAACCCCGACGCTGACGATCAGATCACCGAACTGGCGGACCGGTGGGACATCTGGCGGCGCGAGAAACGGCACCGTCTGCAGGAAGATCTGGGCAAGGGCATCCATTCCTTTGCAATTTTCGAAGCCTTGGGACGGTTGGTGCCGGATAATGCGATCTTTGCGGTAGATGTCGGCAACAACACCTATTCCTTTGGCCGCTATCTGGAAACCAAGGGCCAGCAACGCGTCTTGATGTCGGGCTATCTCGGCTCGATCGGGTTTGGCCTGCCGGCCGCCCTGGGCGCCTGGGCCGCAACGCAGGACAAGGCCGATCTGAAAGGCTGCAAGGTCGTGTCAATCTCCGGCGATGGCGGTTTTGGTCAGTACCCGATGGAATTCACCACGGCGGTGAAATACGGGATGGATATCACCCACATCCTTCTGCACAACGGCGAGCTTGGCAAGATTTCCAAAGAGCAGCGCTCCGGCGAATGGCCGGTTTGGGAAACCGATCTGCAAAACCCGGGCTTTGCCACCTTTGCCCGGCTCTGCGGCGGGCATGGCGCCAAGGTGACCGAGGCGGACCAGATCGACGCCGCCATTCAGGAGGCGCTGGATTTCGACGGCCCTGCCTTGGTCGAGATCATGACAGACGCAGATCTGGTGTGAGCACCAAGGACAAACGCCATGGCAAAAAGGCCGGATTGATTTGAACAGGGATTTACGCAACTAATGGCGCAGGGGGTCCTGTCTGCCACATGCCCCTTCAGGGGGATCGCAATGCGTTTTGTTTTGTCTTTTGTGATATGTGCGCTGCTTTGGGCGGGCACAGCGGTTGCGCAATCATCGGGCACCTTCCGCCACGCGCACGAGGTCGGTTTTGGCAACCTTTCCAGCCTTGATCCGATCTCCAAGGGACGCGTTCTTCAGATCACCGAAAAAATCATGAACCGCCTGGTGCGTCCCGGGCTGGATGGCAAACCGCAGCCTGATCTTGCCACGGAATGGAGCGTCAATCCGGATGCCACGCTGTGGACCTTCAAACTGCGCGACGGCGTGCGGTTCCATGACGGCAGCAGTTTTGACGCGGATGACGTGGTCTATACCATCAACCGTATTCTGGACCCGGAAATGGACAGCCCGGTGCGGTCGGTCATTTCCATGGTCAAATCAATCGAGGCGCTGGATGACCGCACGGTGCTTTTGACCCTCAAGCACGGCTATGCCGATCTGCCGTTGCAGATGATGGATGCCCGGCTCAAAATCATCCCCTACGGATCGGGCGATACGATTGGCCAGACCGGCATCGGCACGGGGCCATTTATCGTCGAAAAGTTTGATGCCGATGGCATCTCGATCCTGACGGCCAATCCGGACTATTGGGAAGGGGCGCCACATCTGGCGCGGATCGAAGTCATTGGCATCCCGGATGGTCTGGCCCGGCTCACCGCCTTTCTGAGCGGCCAGCTGGATATGGAGCGCGGCATTGATCCGTCCCTGCGCCGGGTGCTGCAGAATTCGGATAAATATAACGTGCAGGACATTCCGACCGGCAACTGGATCGGCATGGTTTTCCGCACCGACGTGGCCCCGTATGACGATGTTCGTGTGCGCAAGGCGATCCGCCTGGCCGTGGATCGCGAAGACCTGTTGAAACTGGCGCTTGGGGGCGGCGGGATCGTCAGTTGCGACACCCCCGTGGGACCCAATGACCAATACCGTGCGGAGTTCGACTGCCCCCAGGACATCGAACAGGCCAAGGCATTGCTGGCCGAGGCCGGATATCCGGGCGGGATTGATGTTGAGGTCCATATCTCAACCCTCGAACCTTCCTGGTCATCCATGGCCGTGGCCCTGCAGGAACAACTGGCCCCCGCTGGTATCCGCATCAAAATCACCAAAGCCGCCACCGATGGCTATTGGTCACAGGTCTGGATGCAAAAGGACGCTGTCGGCACCAGATGGGGCGAACGGCCCGCCGATCAGGCGCTGAACGAAATCTTCCGCTCAACCGCAAAATGGAACGAAAGCTTCTTCAAGGACCTGACCTTTGACGCGATGCTGGATATCGCCAGTCAAGAGCTTGATTTCGAAAAACGCCGCGCGCTCTACGTGGGCGCACAGAAGTACCTGTTCGACAATTCTGGCACGCTGATCCCCTATCACATCACACAGCTGGTGGGCCTCTCGACCCGCGTGCATGATCTGGATGAGGTCAAAAACGACGCCGTGCGCTGGCATCTGGTGCGGGTGGACGCGCCGTCCTGACCCGCAAGAGCGGTGGATTGCCTGTGCCCGGACACCACGTCCTTGACGGCCTCAGGCGCATCCCATACTTCCTCATCCAACGCGGGTATGGTGAAATGGTATCACGCGAGCTTCCCAAGCTCTAAGTGCGGGTTCAATTCCCGCTACCCGCTCCACCTTCACTGATTACAGGTCCATTCACACCCCGGGCGACGTAACGTCCGGCTGGACCTGTTGCGAGCATCCGCTAGGTAATGACCAAGCGTGTAGTGAGGTCCGCGCCATGAAACTAATCGTCAACGGGACAGCCCACGAAGTTGATGTCGAGCCCGAGATGCCCCTGTTGTGGGTGCTGCGGGATGAGTTGGGCATCACCGGTCCAAAATACGGCTGCGGCATTGCACAATGCGGGGCCTGCACGGTGCATGTGGATGGCCAGCCGGTCCGCAGTTGTCAGATGGCGATTGGGGATCTGGAGGGCGAGGTCACCACGATCGAGGGCCTGGGCACGCCCGACGCGTTGCACGCGGTTCAAGCCGCATGGATCGAGCATCAGGTGGCGCAATGCGGCTATTGCCAGGCGGGTCAGATCATGGCCGCCGCCACCTTTCTGGACCTCAACCCCGAGCCGACCGACACCGATATCGATCAAGCCCTGAGTGCCAACCTCTGCCGTTGCGGAACCTATCCGCGCATTCGCGCCGCGGTGAAAACCGCCGCCAAGACGCTGAACGAGGCCTGATCGATGGGACGCGCACGCACCATTGCCAGACGCAGTTTTCTGATCGGGTCCGCCGCCATTCTGGGCGGCGTTGCCTTTGGTGCCGTGATGTATCACCGGCCACACAAAAACCCTTTGCTGCAGGCATTGCCCGACGGACAAGCCGCCCTCACGCCGTATGTGCTGATCACTGCCGATGGCATCACCCTGATCACGCCGCGCGCCGACAAGGGACAGGGCGCGTATTCGGTGCAGGCCGCCCTCATCGCCGAGGAACTGGATGTCGATCTGGATCAGGTCACATTGTCGCCCGGCCCGCCTTCGCCCGTTTATTACAACACCGCGCTTGCCAATGATCTCCTGCCGCTGCGCGCCACCGATACGTCCTATCTGGCGCGCCTTGGTCGCGCCGTCGCGGACGCGCCGGTCAAGTTCCTGGGCATCCAGATCACCGGCGGATCGACCACCGTGCCGGATGGGTATGAAAAGCTGCGTCACGCGGGGGCCGCCGCACGCGAAACGCTGAAACGCGCCGCCGCCGCCAAAACCGGCG
The DNA here is from genome assembly GCF_055693585.1 of Roseovarius sp. JB2-10. Classification (NCBI taxonomy): domain Bacteria; kingdom Pseudomonadati; phylum Pseudomonadota; class Alphaproteobacteria; order Rhodobacterales; family Roseobacteraceae; genus Roseovarius; species Roseovarius sp. JB2-10. Next base: position 3,158,426 of record NZ_CM146337.1, read on the forward strand.
CCAACATCACTGATCTGCGCACGGAACAGGGCGCCGTCATCCTGCCCGATGGGACGTCCATCGCCTATACCTCACTCGCGGCAGAGGCCGCGCAGATTGACCCACCGCAAGATGTCCCGCTGCGCGATCCCGGCACCTGGCGGTATCTGGGCAAGCCGATGCAGCGGGCCGACATAGTTGCCAAATCCACCGGCACGCAGGCCTATGGCATCGATGTCAGATTGCCGGATATGCTCCATGCGGCGGTCACGCTCAGCCCACGCAAAGGCGAGGTTGAACGCTATGACGCGCAGGCCGCCAAGGACATGCGCGGCGTGGTGGATATTGTGCCCGTCGACGGCGGCATTGGCGTGATTGCCGACAACACGTGGCGCGCGCAACAGGCCGCAGAGGCCATCGATGTCACCTGGGGCCCCGCGCCCTATCCCGCAGAGATGACCGGACATTGGCAGGCCGTCACCGACAGTTTTACCGAGGCCAATATCGACAGCCAGTATCGCGATACGGGCGATATAGATGCAGGGTTGCAGGGCGCACCCACGCTTGAGGCCGAATACCGCGCGCCCTATCTGGCCCATGCGCCGCTGGAGCCGATGAATGCCACGGTTCTGGTCACCGACACCCGCGTTGACATCTGGACCGGCACACAAATTCCGCGCTTCATCCAGGCAAATGTCGCGAAGATCACCGGGCTGGATGCCGATGACATCCACGTTCATGCGCAGATGATCGGCGGCAGTTTCGGACATCGGCTCGAAGATCAGGTCGTGCGCCACGCCACACAGATCGCCATGACCCGCAAGGGAACGCCGATCAAACTGACCTACAGCCGCGAACAGGATTTCGCCAGCGACGCCACCCGCCAGATTGCCGTGGCACGCCTGCGCGGCGCGGTCCGTGATGGCAAGGTTGATACCTGCGATCTGGGGATCGCCATGCCCTCCATCATCGCCTCACAATTGGGCCGCCAGGGGTTTCCACCGGCCGGACCGGACACGCAAATTGTCGCCGGGGCCTGGGATCAACCCTTCGACATCCCCAACTACCGCGTCACCGGGTATCGCGCGCCGGAATTGGCCCCGATCAGTTCCTGGCGCTCGGTTGGCGCCTCCAGCAATGGCTTTTTCCACGATTGTGCTTTGGATGAATTAATCCATCTGGCCGGGGCAGACCCATTGGAGGAACGCCTGCGACTTTGCACCCACGCGCCGTCCCGCTTAGTACTTGACGCGGTGGGCGACATGTCGAACTGGGGCGCGGATATGGAGGCCGGGCGCGGACGCGGCGTTGGGTTTTGCCTCTCCTTCGGGGTGCCCTGCGCCATTGTCGTCGAGGTGACGCAAACGCCGGGCGGCATCCGCATGGACAAGGTCTTCGCCGCCGCAGATGTCGGCCGCGTGATTGACCCGATCAACTTTGAGGCACAGGTCTCGGGCGGGGTGATCTTTGGTCTGGGTCACGCCATCAATTGTGAGATCACCTATGCGGACGGCGCCTTAGAGCAAACGAACTATCACCAGTTCGAAGCCATGAGGCTCTACCAATGCCCCGAGATCGAGGTGCGTGGCCTCGAAAACGGCGCGGACATTCGCGGTATCGGAGAGCCCGGTGTGCCCCCGGCAGCTCCTGCACTGGCCAATGCGATCTTTGCCGCCACCGGGCAGCGCATCCGCGAAATGCCACTAAACAAACACATCGATTTTGTCTGAAGGCGCACCATGAAACATCTTGCCCTTTTCCTGGCGCTGCTCTTCCCCCTGCCCGCGTTGGCGCAGGACACGGCATCGGGGCTGGACGCATGGGACCGCATTTACCAGGTCACATCGCACCCCCGTTGCGCCAATTGCCATGTCGGTGCAGACAACACGCCGATGTGGTCCGGCCCCAGCTACGGCACGACACGCCCGCACGGGATGAACATCAATGCGGGCGACAGCAGGATTGGGGCCGAAACGCTGGTATGTGCCACCTGCCACATCGACAGTGCCCGCCCCAATGACATCGCCCATGCCCCGCCCCATATCGACGGCATCTGGCAATTGGCGCCGGTCGAATTCCAATGGTTCGGCAAAACCGCGCAGGATGTGTGCCAACAGATGCGGGATCCCGATCGCAATGGCGGGCGCAATTTCTCGGACCTTGCCGAACATCTGGGTCATGACCCCTTTGTGGCCTGGGGGTTTGACCCTGGCGGCACGCGCGAACCCGCCCCCGGAACATTGCAGGACCACATCAACGATGTGTTGATCTGGGGTGCGGCCGGACAGCCCTGCCCCGGGGATTGAAGCGGCGATTGGACTTGCGGCGCGCGCGGCGCGCTGCTTCAAGAGGGGCATGCGCGCTGCCCTGACTACCTTTCTGCTGATCTGCGTGTCCGCCCTTGCGGGATGGGCCGCCGAACATCTGGGCCTGCCACTGCCGTACCTGCTTGGTCCGCTCGCCGTCACAGCCCTGATCGCCACCGCCCTGCCCGGCAGGCTGCCCGAAGGATATGTCTTTCCCAATTGGCTCCGGACCATTTTCATCGCTGTCATCGGCCTGATGATCGGCGCGCAGGTCACGCCCCAGCTTTTTGCCGATGCGGGCCGCCTGATGGTCAGCCTCTCGGCTTTGCTGGTCTTTGTTCTGCTGGCGCTTGCCTTCAACTATCAGGTTTTTCGCCGTCTTGGCGGGTATGACCGGGCTACCGCGTTCTATTCCAGCACCCCCGGCGGGCTCTACGAATCGCTGGCCATGGGTGAGGCCGCAGGCGCCGACATGCCCCGCCTGATCCTGCAACAATTCCTGCGGATCATCGTTGTGGTCACCGTATTGCCCATCGGCCTGTCACTGTGGTTGGGCGCGCCGGTTGGCAGCGCGGGGGGCATGACACTGGCGCGCCCTTCGGTCCCGCTCGATGTCCTCCCCGTCCTTATGATCGCCGGTGCCGTTGGCATTGTCGCAGGCAAAGTCCTACGCCTTCCCGCCGGGCAATTGACAGGGCCCATGGCCGTGGCAGCACTCTTGTCCCTGACGGGTCTCATGCCGCTGCAACTGCCTCAATGGCTGGTCAATGACGCACAGATCATCATTGGCACGGCCCTTGGCATGCGGTTCACCGGCCTCAGCCGAGCGTTGATCCTGCGCGGGTTGGGCCTGTCCGTTGTATCCGTCAGCGGCATGCTGATCCTTTCGGCGATCTTCGCCGCCCTGCTCGCCCCGATGGCCGGGGAAAGCTTTGATGTCATGCTGATCAGCTTTGCCCCAGGCGGCGTCACAGAAATGGCGCTCGTGGCCCTCAGCCTGCAGGCCAATCCGGCCTTCGTGACCCTGCACCATATCGTGCGCATCCTGATCACCGTCGTTGGCCTCGCATTCTCGGCCCGGTGGTCGCGCCGACGCCTTTGACAGCCATGCCTCGTTCCGCTATTTGAACACTTGTTCATTTACTGCCGGAGGCTCCGCCATGCGCATCACCGATACCGCTGCGATCATCACCGGGGGCGCCTCGGGCCTGGGCGAGGCCACCGCCCGGCATTTCCGTGACATGGGCGCGCAGGCTACGTTATTGGACCGCGATGCAGAACGGGGTGAGGCCGTGGCGCAAGAGATCGGCGCGACGTTTGCCGAAACCGATGTGACGTCCGAGACCTCTGTGAGCGCCGCCATCGACACCGCAGTACAGGCGATGGGCAAGATCACTGTTGCCGTGAATTGCGCGGGCATCGCCACCGGTGAAAAGACCCTGGGCCGCGATGGACCGCACAGCCTTGCGGCCTTTCAACGAACCATCGACATCAATCTGGTGGGCAGTTTCAATGTCGCCCGCCTTGCTGCCGCCGAAATTGCCAAGAACGACCCCCTGCCCGACGGCACCCGCGGCGCGATCATCAACACCGCCTCCATCGCCGCCTTTGACGGCCAAAAGGGCCAGACCGCCTATGCCGCATCCAAGGGCGGGATTGCCGGGCTCAGCCTACCCATGGCCCGCGATCTGGCGCGCGAAGGCATCCGGGTGATGGCCATTGCCCCCGGTACGTTCCTGACGCCGATGTTGCAGGGCCTGCCCGCCGATGTGACCGAGGCCCTGGCGCAGGATGTGACCTTCCCCAAACGTCTGGGCGATCCGGCGGAATTTGCCGCGCTGGCGCGGTTCATCGTCGAATGTGATTACCTGAATGGGGAAGTGATCCGTCTGGACGGTGCCCTGCGCATGGCGTGATCAGCCCGCGTTTTCGGCCTTTTCCGCCAGTTCCAGCCATTCCTCTTCGGCCGCCGCCAGATTTGTCTGCCGTTCGGCCAATGCCTCCGACGCTTTCTTGAACTTCACGGGCTCACGGGTGAAAAGTTCGGGGTCCGCCAAAAGCCCTTCCAGCTTGCCAATCTCGGCCTGCCAGCGTTCCATCAGGCCGGGCAATTCCTCAAGCCGGTGTTTTTCCGTGAAACTCAATCCCTTGGCCGCCTGTGCGCGTGGTTTTGACTTGGCCTGCGATGCCTTTGATTTTTCCGTGTTATCTTCAGGCCGCAGCGTATCAATTTTTTTCTGCGCCTGATAATCGCTCCACCCGCCGGCATAGACGGTGGTCTTGCCCCCACCTTCAAAGGCGATGGTCGTCGTGGCCACACGGTCCAGAAAATCGCGGTCATGGCTGACCAGCAGAACTGTGCCGTCATAATCGTCCAGAAGCTCCTGCAGCAGATCCAGCGTTTCGATGTCGAGATCGTTGGTCGGCTCATCGAGCACCAGAAGGTTGCTTTCCCGCGCCATCAGCTTGGCCAGCAACAGCCGCGCCTTTTCACCACCCGACAGGGACCGCACCGGCGCACGGGCCTGGCGTTCGTCAAACAGAAAATCCTTGAGATATCCCACCACATGGCGCGGCTGGCCCCGCACCAGCACCTGATCCGCCTGCCCCGAAACGCGCATATCCGCATCCCCTGTCAGGCTTTCCCAGAGGTTCATGTCCGGATCAAGCTGCGCCCGGGTCTGATCGAACACCGCCGGCACAAGGTTGGTGCCATGCTGTACCGTGCCCGTATCCGGCGGCATCTGCCCCAGCAAGATTTTGAGCAAGGTTGTCTTGCCCACCCCGTTTGGCCCGACAAAAGCCACCCGGTCACCACGCTGCACCTTGAGGTCGAAATTGCGGATGATGTCACGACCATCAAAGGCGATGCTGATACCGCGCGCCTCGATCACCTTCTTGCCCGATTTGGGGCCCGCATCCAACGCCATGGCCGCCGTGCCCTGACGCTTGATCTGGCCCGCACGTTCGGCCCTGAGGGCCTGCAACGCACGCACGCGCCCCTGATTGCGCTTGCGCCGGGCACTGATACCTTCCACGGCCCAACGCGCCTCGGACTTGATCTTGCGATTCAGCTTGTGGCGCTGCTGGTCCTCTTCGTCCCAGATCTTGTCACGCCAGGCCTCAAACGCGTCAAAACCTTTGTCCTGCCTGCGTGTCATTCCCCTGTCAATCCAGAGGGTTGCCCGGGAAAGTTCACGTAAAAATGCCCGGTCGTGGCTGATCATAATGTATCCGGCACGGGTGGATTTGAGCTCTGCCTCAAGCCAGGCAATAGCCTCGATATCCAAGTGGTTCGTCGGCTCGTCCAGAAGCATCAGATCGGGCGCTTCGGCCATCAGCTTGGCCAACGCCGCGCGCCGCCGCTCGCCGCCAGATGCCGTGGCCACGGGGCGCGCAGGATCAAATTTCAAGCCTTCGCCCGCGCGCTCCACACGGTACATCTCGGACGTTTCCAGATCACTGGTGGCATAGCCCCCAAGCGTGGAAAAGCCTTTCATCTCAGGCTCTTGCTCCATGTAGCCCACGCTGATGCCCGGCGTGACAACGCGCCCACCGGTATCCGCCTCGACCAGCCCGGCCATTACCTTCATCAGGGTGGATTTGCCCGACCCGTTGCGCCCCACAAGCGCCACACGGTCCCCGGGTTGCACAATCAACGACAGGCCGTCAAACACCGGATCGCCGCCAAACGTCAGCGAGATATCTGTCAGTTGCAGTAAAGGAGCCTGTGCCATGCTGCGCGGGCTATCCTGCCGCCCGGGGCGCGTCAAGCTATTGCGCAACCGCCCTGAGCAGGCGCTTGCGCGTCGCCGGTATGGCGTTGATCTCAAGACCCGTGAAGACATGCAGCGTGTTCATCTGCCGATCCACCACGGCGTGATCGCTGACCCATCCGCCCATCAACAGATAGGTGCGCAACAAGGGCGGCATGTTGGACATGGCCAGCCGTGCATCCGGTTTGCGCCACCGCAGCTTTTGCGCGAATCGAAACACCGACGGGGCCTTGACCCGTGGCAGCCACCTGCGTGGCGCCAGATGCCGGTCTTTCAGCATCGCGAAGGCATCCAGATAATGCTCCGCATCCGTGCCCGTAAACGACGAACAGCCAAACAGCATTTCCACAGCGTTTTCATCGACATAGCGGGTCATTGCCCCCCAGGCCACGCGCAGGATATCCGGATCCTTCATCTCGGGCAGAATGCAGAACCGTCCCATTTCAACCATCTTACCCTCGAACTGCCGCAACGCGGAAAGCTCGTAAAACTGGGCCGAATAACTGCGCTCAATCTCGGTGCCACGTGTCAGCGGCAGCATCCGAAAACAACATACCAGCCGTCCGGTATTCTGCTCTTCGATCAGGATATGGGTGCAGATGTCATCAAACGGGTCCTGGTCCAGACCCTCGCCGCCAACAAAGGCCATATGTCTCAGCGCCTGCGCCGCAGATACATCCTCTTGGGTCTGCGCCACCCGCGCAACATACCGACCAGCTTTTTGCTTCATGGCGCACCTCGTCCAATGGCACACAAAATGTAGGTGCGCCCAGAGTACACCGCAAGCGATAACAAAGCCGTGACAGCGATCAGTTGAACAGATCGGTTGGGTTGAACTGGCCGATATTGCCCAGCAACTGGCGCAGGAACCCGTTGTTCAAAACGGACGAGATCTGTCACGCGCCGCGACAGGGGCACGATGTTTCCGTCCGCCAGGCTGAACCGCTCGATATTGGCCACGGTATCTGCCTCATCAAAGCTGATTGCCAGCACCTGACGTTCGACAACTTCTGGTTTGAACATGCCAAAGGTCCGAATACGGCTGCGGATGTAATAGTAATCCCCGCCGCTCAACACGCCGGAGGCCGACGGCGCACCAATCACATCATCAACAGTGGCACGACTGTCCACCCCGACGACCAGTTCATTCAGATCCTCATCGGCGGGGACATATCCGTGATTCTGATAGAGCGCCGAACAGGACGCGGTGGCAAAAAAGCACAGTATTGCTACGGCTTTCGCCAACCGAAAATTCAACCCAAACATATGTGCCCTCTTGATCTTGGCGTATACGGCCTTTTATCCCGCTTACAACAAGGTGATACACTGGTTCAAGAAAGGATGCGAGATCTCGCGGATGTCAGAGGCCTCACTCCCCATCACAACGCTGCGCGTTGCCGATCTGCCGCAATCGCGTGCCACGTCGTTTGACGTGAGCCCGGATGCCGCACAACGTGCTGCAATTGCGCAGACGTTGGATATTCTGGGCATCCGCAAGCTGGACTTTCGCGGCACGGTACGTGCGCAGGGTAAATCGGACTGGCGGATCGAGGCCAAGCTGGGTGCCACGGTCGAACAGGCCTGCGTGGTGACGCTGGACCCTGTGACCACCCGCATAGATCAACCGGTCAACCGCGTGTTTTTAAAGGATATGGACGCCGCTCTCGAGGAAGAAACCGAGATGCCGGAGGATGACAGTCAGGAAGCGCTGGCGGCCGAGATTGATCTGGTCCGGGTCATGACCGAAGCGCTGGCGCTGGCATTGCCCGACTATCCCCGCAAGGAAGGCGCCGCCCTCGAAGAACGCAATTTTGCCGCCCCCGGTGTCGCGCCGTTGACCGACGAAGATATCAAGCCCTTTGCCGGCTTGGCCGCGTTAAAGGAAAAACTGGAAAAAGGTGAGTGAACGCGGCGAAAAACGCTTGCTCTGACGGCAATTCGCTGTATTTTCGCGCTCTCATCGGAATTTGGGGTTGAACCGTAGGCTCATCACAGACTATGAGCCGCGAACACTCGTGAAACCGGGCCGATTTTTGGCCCACAGGAATTGAGGTTGTGACATGGCTGTCCAACAGAATAAAGTATCGAAATCACGCCGCAACAACCGTCGTGCGCATGATGCACTGGTTGCGGCAAATCCAAATGAATGCCCCAACTGCGGCGAGCTGAAGCGTCCACACCACGTCTGTGCCGCGTGCGGCCATTATGCAGACCGCGAAGTCGTTGCTCTGGCTGACGAAGTCGATCTGGACGAAGACGCGGCATAAACGCCTGAAGGACGATCGCCCGAATGACCGTGCTCAAGGATCAGTCCAAGGCCGGTGCCGGGCGCACCATCATCTCTGTTGATGCCATGGGTGGCGATCACGGACCGGCGGCAGTTGTCGCCGGTATTGCTTTGTCCGCCAAAAAGAATCCCGACATCGGATTTATCCTGCACGGCTCCGGGGCCGAGCTGCGGCGTCTGGTTGCCAAACGCAAAATTCTGGCAGACCGGTGTGAAATCCGCGATGCCAAGGATGTGGTCTCGATGGAGGACAAGCCCGCTCAGGTGATGCGGTCGGGCAAGAAGACCTCGATGTGGTCTGCGCTCGAATCGGTGCGCAACGGCGAGGCCACGGTGTGTGTCTCCTGCGGCAATACCGGCGCGCTGATGGCCCTGTCGATCCTGCGCCTGCGCAAGCTCAGCGGCATCTACCGTCCGGCGATTGCGGTCATGTGGCCCTCGCGCAACCCGCAGGGGTTCAACATCATGCTGGATGGCGGCGCAGATATTCGGGCCGACGCCAAAGACCTGATGCAATACGCCTTGATGGGCACCTCCTATGCCCGCAACGGCTTTGGCATCGAGCGTCCCCGGATCGGGCTTTTGAACGTCGGAACCGAAGAACACAAAGGCCGCGCCGAGCTGAAAGAAGCCTATGATCTGATCGATGCCAACGCCCGGCGAGCCGATTTCGAATTCGTCGGGTTTGTCGAAGGGCGCGAACTGCCCGGTGATGTCTGTGACGTGATCGTGACCGATGGCTTTACCGGCAACGTCGCACTCAAGACCGGTGAGGGCATTGCCAGCCTTATTTCGGACCTCCTGAAGGAGGCATTCAAGTATTCGCCCCTCTCCCGACTTGCGTCAATTTTGGCGTATACGTCATTGCAAAGATTGAAAAAACGCATAGATCCACGCCGCGCGAATGGCGGGGTCTTTCTGGGCCTCAACGGGACCGTGGTCAAATCCCACGGGGCGGCCGATGCGACAGGTATTTCGTCAGCGGTCAAGCTGGCATTTGAACTGGCCCAATCCAGCTTCTCGGAAAAACTTGCGGCGCGGGTTGCATCTGCTGCCCTGCTTGATCAAGATGAGCCATCTGAGGATAAATCCAGCGGTGAAAATTCATGACCATACGCGCCGTCGTCCAAGGGATTGGGCACTATCTCCCCGACCGCGTTGTTCCGAACTCCGCTTTTGAAAAAACGCTCGACACCACCGATGAATGGATCCGCACGCGATCCGGCATCGAGCGTCGTCATTTTGCGGCCGAAGGTCAGACCACATCTGATCTGGCCGTCCACGCCGCCCGCGCCGCTTTGGACAACGCCGGGATCGACGCCAATGACATCGACGCCGTCATTGTCGCCACATCAACACCTGATCTGACTTTTCCGTCTGTTGCCACCATGGTCCAGCATCATCTGGGCATGACCCGTGGCTTTGGGTTTGACGTCCAGGCCGTGTGCGCGGGTTTCGTCTTTGCGCTGACAAACGCCAACGCGCTCATCGTATCGGGTCAGGCCAAGCGGGTGATGGTGATCGGCGCCGAGACCTTCAGCCGGATCATGGATTGGACCGACCGTTCGACCTGCGTCCTCTTTGGGGATGGCGCCGGGGCATTGATCCTGGAAGCGCAGGACGGCAACGGCACCAGCGCGGATCGCGGCATCCTGTCGGCAGATATCAATTCTGACGGGCGCTACCGCGAAATGCTCTATGTCGACGGCGGCGTGTCATCGACGGGCACGTCCGGCAAGCTGCGCATGCAAGGCAACCCACTTTTCCGTCAAGCCGTTGAAAAATTGACACAAACCGCAGAAACCGCGCTGGAAAAAGCCGGGCTCGGAAATACCGATGTGGATTGGATTGTGCCGCATCAGGCAAATATCCGGATCATTCAGGGCACAGCGAAAAAGATGGGCGTGACGATGGACCACGTCATCGTAACCGTGCAGGACCATGGCAATACTTCTGCCGCATCGATTCCCCTTGCCCTGTCGGTCGGTGTCGCGCGCGGACAGATCAAGCAGGGGGATTTGCTTGTTTCCGAAGCGATCGGGGGCGGTTTGGCTTGGGGTGCGGTGGTCCTGCGCTGGTGATCCACCACTAAATTTGGGAAATCATTCGCTTAAAGAGCATTGTCCAAGTCGTTGACATTGACTCGTAAAATCGGTTCGCCCTAAAGTCTTTGAAAACCAGGGGGATGTGATGAGCGAAAAAACGCTAACAAGAATGGATCTGAGTGAAGCGGTGTTCCGCGAAGTGGGATTGTCCCGCAACGACTCCGCGCAACTGATTGAAAATGTGCTTGATTACATGTCCGACGCGCTGGTGCGTGGCGAACAGGTGAAAATTTCGTCATTCGGTACATTTTCCGTACGCGATAAATCGGCCCGTGTCGGTCGCAACCCCAAAACCGGGGAAGAGGTGCCGATCAACCCGCGCCGTGTGCTCACATTCCGCCCTTCGCACCTGATGAAAGATCGCGTCGCAGCCGGCAACAAACGTTAGGAAACGGGCGCTTATGGCCAAATCCGCCGACGCTTTCCGAACAATAAGTGAAGTTGCCGACTGGCTGGAAACACCGGCGCATGTCCTGCGCTTTTGGGAAAGCAAGTTCAGCCAGGTCAAACCGGTCAAACGCGCCGGAGGACGGCGGTATTATCGCCCATCCGATATGCTGCTATTGGGCGGCATCAAGAAACTGCTGCATGTGGACGGCATGACGATCAAGGGCGTGCAGAAACTGCTGCGCGAACATGGTGTCAAACATGTTTCCGAATTTTCACAGCCATTGGATGACCTGACCAAGGCCGAAGCCCAGGACGCGGCCATTGATCTGACCGCAGAATCAGTCACCCCGCCCGAAGAAACGGTGGTGAACTTTCAGCGCGAAGAAAGCAGCATTCCGATCACCGAAGGCCCGAGCACCGGTGCCGAAACAACAACCGCAGCATCCGATGCCGCGACGGATGCCGGACCGGCGGAAGAAGAACCCACGGAAACTGATGTTGAACGCGAAGAAGTCTCGGACGCCGTAAGCGCCGAAGTAGAAGACGTCACACCAGACGCTACACCGGAGACGACCGAACCAAAGCCCGAAGCCGAACCGGAACCTGAGTCCGAACCGGTGGCCATGCCCGCCTTTTCGCACCGCGCGGCGACAGATACACCGACGCCCGCGAATGAAAGCGCAGAAGCGGCTCCGGCGGACACAGCTGCCGACGCCCCCGCTCCGACCCCGCAAAAAATCACGGTGCCCGATGATCCCGCAGACAATGTTGCGGCCGATCCCGGCGTTCTGGCGCAGATCGCCTCGCTGGACCCACCTTTGACAAACGAAATGGCGGACAAGCTGGGTCACGTTCTGGACCGTCTGCGACAGGCACGTGGCAAGAACGGCCAGGGCTCGGGCAGCTAGGGCGCCAAAGTGGGATTTAACCCTTGTCCCCGGTGTGAAAACCAGTATGAAAGCCCAATCGTCGGGCTATGGCGCAGCCTGGTAGCGCGTCCGTCTGGGGGACGGAAGGTCGCAGGTTCGAGTCCTGCTAGCCCGACCATTAACACCACTTTCCCCGCCCCTGCCCTCGCTTGTCGAGGCCCGTTCGGGGCGCGGAGCCGCCAAGGGGCACGGACATGACCGGCGTTCTTTCCAGTCAGCAACTGAAAAGCCTGATCGCCGATGGCCGCATTTCTGCGCAACCCGCGATTATCCCCGAACAAATTCAACCCGCCAGCATTGATTTACGGCTGGGTCACACCGCGTATCGCGTACGTGCTTCATTTCTGGCGGGCCACGGGCGCAGCGTTGCCGATCGTCTGACCGAATTCGAGATGCATCAGATCGATCTGAGCGATGGCGCAGTTCTGGAAAAGGGCTGTGTCTACGTCGTGCCGTTGATGGAGGCATTGGACCTGCCAGATGACATCACCGCTGTGGCCAATGCAAAATCATCCACCGGGCGGCTGGATTTGCTGACCCGGACGATCACCGATGGTGGGGAAGAGTTTGACCGGATCAGCGCCGGTTACAGCGGCCCGCTCTATGCTGAGATTTGTCCGCGATCCTTTTCAGTTCTTGTCCGGCCCGGCATGCGGCTGAACCAAATCCGGTTCCGCGAAGGTCAGGCCATTCTGGATGACGCGGCCTTGAAAAAGCTGCACGCCGAAAGCCCATTGGTAGACGGCACCGCCGTGATTGATGACGGGTTGGGATTCTCGGTCGATCTGAAACCCACGGCCAGCACGCTGGTCGGGTATCGTGCCAAGCCACATACCGGCGTGATTGATCTGGAACGCATCGGTCATTACGACCCCGCGGATTTCTGGGAGGAGGTGCACGCCGAAAACGGGCATATCATCCTCGACCCCGGCGCATTTTACATCCTGGTCAGTCGCGAGGCCGTGCATATTCCGCCTGCCTATGCCGCGGAAATGGCGCCCTATCTGGCCATGGTCGGTGAATTCCGAGTGCATTACGCCGGTTTCTTTGATCCCGGGTTCGGTCACAGCGCCGCGGGCGGGGCCGGATCACGCGGGGTTTTAGAAGTGCGCTGTCACGAGGCGCCTTTTGTGCTGGAGCATGGGCAAATCGTGGGCCGTCTGGTCTATGAAAAGATGCATCAAATTCCGGATCAGATTTACGGCGCGGATATCGCCTCGAACTATCAGGGACAGGGTTTGAAGCTGTCGAAACACTTTCGCGCGACGGCCTGACGCCCTACTGGCTTAATTCCGCTCAAATCCCCACATCCTATCCAAAAGTATAGATTTTAACTCTTCTTTAAGGTTTACCATGTTGTCATGCATTACTTTAGATTGATTAACGAACAGGATTTCGAGTTGCATTTTTTGCGCTTATTACCTTCGCGTCCCCTTGTCATTTTGGCGGGTCTATCGCTTTTCGTCGCCTACCTTTCAGTGGTCGACCTGATGAAACCCGCCCCATATGAATATGATGTTCAGACACCTGCACCACAAACGCTGATCTCCCAGTAACGGGAGAGTTCAGCGCAGGTTGAATAGCCATGCAATGTGTCGCACCGCATCACGTTGGCCAGTTTTTATTGTTTGAAGTGAAAGGGTTGCGCGGTAATTACCGCATGCGGCGCATCATCTTGATGGTTTGCTTGGCGCGCTTGCTGGTGTCCTTCGACCCCTGAACATCTTTTTGGTCGGACTTGTTGCCCATACGGTTGCTGACCGCGTCAATACCCGCATTCACGCCACCGCGTACCACCCGGCGCATGATCATGCGAACGACCATGTTGATAAGTTGATTGGCGTTCATTGCGCCCTCCTCAATTGCCTCTGTCGCATTATATAGCACTAAATCATGAAAATTTCTGGGCGGGCGCCAATTTGGGTGCATTTTCCACCCCAGGTCGTGGCGTTTTACCTTCCCGCCACGGCCCGGAAACCGATTTAATCGTCCTCAAAGAGCTCGTTTTGCCCCTCGTCGGTCTGCTCTTCTGCGTCCACATCGCCTTCCCCAAGCTGCGGCATGGAGCCCGGTGGCGGCCGGTTTTCCAAAAGACCCGCGGAGCGCAATTCCTTGAGGCCCGGCAGATCCCGCGCGCTTTCCAGCCCGAAGTGATCCAGAAACTCTTGCGTGACCACAAAGGTGACGGGCCGCCCCGGTGTCATCTTGCGACGCCCGAACCGGATCCACTCCATCTCGAGCAGCTGATCGACTGTCCCGCGGCTGACAGATACCCCGCGGATTTCTTCGATTTCGGCGCGGGTGACCGGCTGATGATAGGCAATGATTGCCAGCGTTTCGGTGGCGGCGCGGCTCAGTTTCCGGGTTTCGATGGTTTCGCGTTGCATCAGAAAGCCCAAATCAGGCGCCGTCCGCATGGCCCAGGCATCTCCGACCTTGACCAAATTGACGCCGCGCCCCTCATATCGTTTGCGCAGATGCACCAACGCTTCGGCGGCATCGCTGCCATGAGGCATGCGCGCCTCCAATTCCCGCACCGTGACCGGTTCGGCGGTGGCAAAAAGGATCGCTTCGCACATGCGTTCCTGTTCCCCCATGGGCGGCGCTTCAAAAAGGCTTTCGCCTTCGTTTTCAATTTCTTCCGCCATGGTCTTAATCCTTGCGCTTCACTTCGATCGGCGCGAAATCCTCGGCTTGCCGGATCTCGATCTTGCCCTCTTTAACCAATTCAAGAGAGGCCGCAAAGGTCGACGCGGTGGCAGAGCGCCTGCGCCCGGGATCGGTAGTAAATCCTTCGGGCAGATAGGTCGAGATATCCGTCCATGTACCCGCAAATCCGATCAATCCGCGCATCCGCTCCAGCGCCTGTTCCAGCGTGAAAACCGCGTCCCGGTCCATCACGAAGGGGCGAAACTCATCCTTGGTCCGGATCCGCGCATAGCCCTGCATCAGATCAAGCAGCGTGGCGGTATAGGTCACCCGCTTGATCCGGGTCACATCTTCGGGGATGCCCCGCACAAAAAAATCACGCCCCAACCGGTCCCGCGCCATCAACTTTGCCGCAACCTCCCGCATGGCCTGCAAACGCTCCAACTGGAACGCCAGATGCGCCGCCAGTTCTTCACCCGATGGCCCTTCTTCGGTGGGGTCTGGCGGCAACAGCAGGCGGGATTTCAAAAACGCCAACCACGCCGCCATCACCAGATAATCCGCGGCTAGTTCGATCCGCAGCTCCTTGGCCTTTTCGATAAAGCCCAGATATTGCCGCGCCAGATCGAGCACGGAAATCTTGCGCAGATCGACCTTTTGCGTCCGGCTGAGCATCAGCAGCATGTCGAGCGGGCCTTCAAACCCATCGACGTCCACGATCAACGCTTCGGCCGCCATGCGGTCCGCAACGTTGTCGAAACTGCTTACATTGTCGTACGTGTCTTCAGACATGCCCTTGCCCACCTATCAGCGCGCCAAGCTTTGCTTCAAGGGCGGGAATGTCAACCTCATCAGGCGTTTTGCGTTGCGCCAGCGCATAATCCGCACGTCTTTGCGCCTCGGCATCCATCAATCCGGCGGCCTCAGCCACCTCGGTTCGTGCCGCCAACGTGCCATTGCAGTGCAAAATGACATCGCATCCTGCGGCAAGGGCATCCACCGCGTTCTTGCTCAGCGATCCGCTCAGCGCCTTCATCGAGATGTCATCGGTCATGATCAGCCCGTCAAAGCCGATCTGGTCACGAATAAGCTGCATCATGACAGGTGACGTCGTGGCCGGGCGCGCATCGATGGCGTCATAGACCAGATGCGCCGTCATCCCCAACGGCAGATCGTTCAGCGCCCGAAACGGCGCAAAATCCACGCGGTCCAATTCGTCCAATCCAACGGACACCACCGGCAGATCAATATGACTGTCCACCACCGCGCGGCCATGGCCAGGGATGTGTTTGAGCACCGGCAACACGCCACCGTCCAGCATCCCATCCGCGGCGGCCCGCCCAATCTGGCCAACGCTGTCCGGATCAAACCCATAGCAGCGGTTTTTCAGAAATTCATGCGTTGCGGGGCCCGCAACGTCCACAAGCGGCGCGCAATTGCTGTCGACGCCGATCGCGTGCAGTTCATGTGCGATGATTCGGTACCGCAAATACATCGCCTCAATCGCGGCCTCGCCCGCCGCGGTCACGTGATCAAGTGGTGGCAGCCATTCACGCCATGTGGGCGCACGCAACCGCTGCACCCGTCCGCCTTCCTGATCGATGGTGATGGGGGCATGGCGTCCCACCGCATCGCGCATGTCATTGCAGAGCGCGCGCACCTGATCGGGCGTGTCGATATTGCGGGCAAAGAGGATAAAGCCAAACGGGTTGGCGCGTTGAAACAGGGCCTTTTCCTCAGCCGTCAGGCGCAACCCTTCGGCATCGAGGATCGTGGCCCCATATCTGCTCACCGCGTGACCACAGGGATGCACTCGGCATTCTCAGCCACCAGAGCTGAGCAGAACCGCCGTGCATCATTCAGATCGCTGAAGCCCATGGCGCGCAGCCGGTAGAATGTCCGCCCGCCGCTTTTGGCTTTTTGCACAACGCGGTTTTTGCCCTCAAGGTATTCACCGAACTTGCCGGAAAGCCGGTCCCATTCGCTGCGGGCGATTTCCGCGCTTTCAAACGCACCCAACTGCGCCAGACGTGTACCGACGGGCACGGCGCTGGCCTCGACATCCAGAGCGGATGTCGTTGCGGTTGCCGCGGTGGGCTGTATCGCAGTGACCAACGATGTCGGACGGATATGCGGGCGCAAAGACCGCCCCAATCCGC
Source organism: Roseovarius sp. JB2-10 (assembly GCF_055693585.1). Taxonomy (NCBI): domain Bacteria; kingdom Pseudomonadati; phylum Pseudomonadota; class Alphaproteobacteria; order Rhodobacterales; family Roseobacteraceae; genus Roseovarius; species Roseovarius sp. JB2-10. The sequence goes on from NZ_CM146337.1 coordinate 3,175,006, forward strand.
CTTCGACCTTGGGTGTTTCGGCCGCCTCTTCGGTCACGGCGGTTTCAATCGGTTCACTTTCCTCAATGATGCTGGCGATCAGCGCATCAACCGACGCCAATTGCACGTCATCCGCCGCATCGGTGGCTGGTGCAGGCTCACCGGCCTCTGCGCTTGGTGTTGCCTCCGCCTCTGCCGTGTTTGCAGCGAGCGCCTCGTTTTCTGTGGTCTCGGCCACTTCCACGTCAGCCGTCTGGCGGATCATCGGTTCATCTTCAAGCGACAATTCGAGCGGTTCAGGTGCCAGAACCAGCTGATCCGCCGGATCGGCGGCTGTGCCCTCGGCGGCAACGTTATTGACGGCCAATCCCTGGTTGAGCGCCTGCGCGCCCCCGGGGTTCTCGGGCTGGATGCGCATCGGGCCTTCCGCAGCGCGAATGACCGGCACGCCGCTTACATCCCGCACCAGCAATTTATAGCCCCAGACACCAATCCCGACGATCAGCGCCACCGACACGACCGCGCCCAGAAAATTCGTCAGCTTTTTGAGTGCTTCTGCCCGTGTGGGTGCAGCCATCTGCTGCATACCGTGTACCTGTGCCATGTCTCGCCTCTGCTCCACCAGCGATACGTGGCCGCCGGGGTTTCTATGATCTGCCTCATCCCCGGCGCTTTTTGTTGTGCGGTTGTTACCGCATCTCTTCTGCCGGTGTGACACCAAGAATACCAAGACCTGCAGAAATAACAACGGTTACGGCACGCGCGAGGGCGATTTTTGCCTGTGTTGCAACGGTGTCATCCTCATCGAGGAAGCGCAGGGACGGCTCATCATGACCCCGGTTCCAGAGCGCATGCAGTTCGCTGGCCAGATCATAGAGGTAAAACGCAACCCGATGCGGCTCGTTCGTGCGGCCCGCAATTTCCACCAGACGCGGCCATTCCGCCACCTTCTTGGCCACCGAAAGCTGTGCCTCATGGGTCAATTGCGACAGATCGGCTGCGGCCAATGTCGCATCGCCCGCGTCAATCCCCGCCTCGGCCGCCTTGCGCAGGACCGAATTCACCCGCGCATTGGCGTATTGCACGTAAAAGACCGGATTGTCCTTGGACTGCTCCAGCACCTTGTCGAAATCGAAGTCAAGTGGCGCGTCGTTCTTTCGGGTCAGCATGACAAAGCGCGTCACATCCGAGCCCACCTGATCGACCACATCGCGCAGGGTCACGAAGGTGCCGGCCCGCTTGGACATCTTGAACGGCTCACCGTTCTTGTAGAGCTTCACCAGCTGCGTCAGCTTGATATCGAGCGACACCTTGCCATCGCTGAGCGCGCTGACCGCGGCCTTCATCCGTTTGACATAGCCGCCATGATCGGCGCCAAAAATATCAATCAGCGCATCAAAGTCGCGGCTCACCTTGTCGTAGTGATAGGCGATATCGGGTGCAAAATACGTCCAGCTGCCGTCGGATTTCATCACCGGACGGTCGACATCATCGCCGTGATCGGTGGATTTGAAGAGCGTCTGTTCCCTCGGCTCCCAATCTTCGGGTTTCTTGCCCTTGGGGGGCTCCAGCACGCCCTCATAGATCAGGCCCTTGGATTTCAGCACCTCAAGTGCCTCTTCGATCCGGCCCGTACCGTAGAGCGACTTTTCCGAGTAAAACACGTCCATCTCGACGCCAAGCGCCTTCAGGTCCGCGCGGATCAAATCCATCATCGCGTCGGTTGAAAACGCCCGCACATCGGCCAGCCAGACATCTTCGGGCTGATCCACATAGGCATCCCCCACCTTGTCCTTGAGAGCCTGACCGACGTCGATCAGATAATCACCGGGATAGGTGCCGTCCTCAAACGCCACCGCCTGACCGTGGGCTTCGAGATATCGCAAATAGACAGACCGCGCCAAAACATCGACCTGCGCGCCACCATCATTGATGTAATATTCGCGCGTGACCTTGTGGCCGGTATAGGCCAGCAAGCTGGCCAGCGCGTCGCCGAAAACCGCACCGCGCGTGTGTCCCACATGCAAAGGGCCGGTCGGGTTGGCGCTGACATATTCCACATTCACCCGGGCACCCTGCCCCATGGTCGAGCGGCCAAAATCATCGCCGCCGGTCAACGCGTCCTGCACCACGTGGTGCCAAAGGCCTGTGGCCAGCCGTAGGTTCAGAAATCCAGGGCCTGCCACTTCGGCACCGGTGATGCGCGGGTCCGCGGCCAGTTTGGCGGCAAGCGCTTCGGCAATATCGCGCGGCTTGGCACCGGCTGGCTTGGCCAGCACCATCGCGGCATTGGTCGCCATATCGCCATGGGCGGCATCGCGCGGCGGCTCGACCGCAACATTGTCAAATGACAGGTCACCCGGCAGCACGCCATCGGTCTGCAGACCGCTCAGCGCATCCAGCACCAGGTCCCGAATTTCGGTGAACACATTCATCACAACAATCCTTCCAGCGTCGCGCGTGGGTTTAGCACCCATAGCTGCCGCGTCAACGCGTCATTCGGCGCATCGGGTGGTCGGCCAAAATCGGCACGCCGTAGCCCAATGGGTTATGCACCAGCCTCAGACGCGCGTTTGGCGACTTCCGCCGCCACATCCACCCCATCATCCGGGCCGAACCACACCAGATCCGTGCCCGGTTCGGCGCGCAGGGTTGCGTCCGCATCCAGAAGGCGCAGCGACCGCTGATCGTTGATCTCGGCCAGCGGCACACCTTCAGGGTTGGTTTCACGCCAGTTCTCCAACGTGAAGTCCTCCGTAAGGCCCGTTGTCTTCACACCCCATCCGTCCTGCATCTGACGCGCGATTTCCAGATAGCTCATCCCACCAACAAATGGTCGCCCGCCCAGAGAGGGCGGCAAGGCATAGCGTTTGTTCTCTTGCTTGGCCTGTTTGAGCTGGAAAACATTGTCGCGGCCAAACTCCGGCGCAAGGTCCGTGGCCACAAGCGTATTATAGGACTCGTTGTCGCTGATCGCCACAATGCGGCCAAAGCTCATCAATTCTACGCCATGTTCCGCCGCCTCGGACAGGATGCTACCGTAAAACACCGGCACGCCGGCCTCGCGCGCACTGCGCAACCGCGACCGGTTCGGATCAGCCACAAGCACTTCGATCTCATGCTTCTGCAACCCTTCCGCCAGCGCCGTGGCAAATTGCGACCCACCCACGATGATCACACCGGGCGTGTCGCCCCCGGCCAACCCCATCAGGCGCGCCATCGGGCGCAGGGAAAACCCGTGCAGAACCACCGTGGCGGCCACCAAGGCAAAGGCCAGTGGTGCCAATAGGGCCGCATCGTCGATGCCTGCCGCCACGAGACGTTCACCAAAGAGCCCGGCCACGGCGACCAAAACCACCCCACGCGGCCCGGTAAATGCCACCAGCAGGCGTTCGCGCATGGGTATGTTGGAGAAGGCCAGCGAAATCATCACCGTCAGCGGGCGCACCACAAAAATGATGGCCAGCACAAAAGCCAAGGCGGGCCAGCTGAGCCGCGACAGCACCTCAAGCTCCATCGACGCCGCCAAGAGGATAAAGACGCCTGAGACCAGCAAAACGGTGGCATGTTCCTTGAACCGGCGCAGCTCTGTGTAGCTGGGCAGATGCGCGTTGGCCATCCAGATGCCCATGACCGTAACCGCCAGCAATCCGCTTTCGTGCAACATGTAATCGGACACGGCAAACACGCCCAGTAGCACGGCAAAAAGCACCGGCACCTTCATGTATTCGGGCGCATAGGCGCGCCTGAACGCCTCCGACAGGCCCCACCCGCCCGCGACCCCGAGGGCCGAAGCAACAACAATGCCGGTGACCATGTCAAAGGCTGCTTGTCCGAAGGTTTCCGCAGCCTGCATGACCAGCACAAGCTCAAACGCCAGAACCGCCGCAAGGGCGCCGATCGGATCGTTGACAATGGCCTCCCATTGCAACAGTTGCGCGGGACGTTTGCGTAATCGCGCTTGCCGCAGAAGCGGTGCAATCACGGTTGGGCCAGTCACAATCATGATGCCACCAAAGACCGTAGAAGACGCCCATCCCAACCCGGCTACGTAGTGCAGTGCCAATGTGGACCCAAGCCAGCCAAGCGGCGCCCCCACAAAGACCAATCGGCGCACGCCTTCCGCTGCGCCACGCAGGCTTTCAACATTCAGCGTCAGACCGCCTTCGAAGAGAATAATCGCCACGGCAATAGCGATCATCGGTTGCATCAAGGGACCGATATCCGTCGCCGGATCGAAAATATTTAGAACCGGGCCAACGGCCAGCCCCGCCAACAACATCAGTACAATCGCAGGCATCCGCAGGCGCCACGCCAGCCATTGTGCGCCCACCCCAAGCGCGCCCACCAGTGCGAACCCCATAATCGGGGGCATTCCCGCTGCTGCCTCTACTGCCATGTACCGCCCACCTTCTGTTTTTTGCCGTTTACTTCACCGGCCCGGACCGCCCCATCAGCCGGGCGTGATCCTGCCGGGCAAACCGGTCTGTCATCCCTGCGATATAGTCACTGACCAGCCGCGCCAATGCGGTGTCATCTGTCGCCTTCTCAATATCGTCACGCCAGCGTTTGGGCAAATGCGCAGGGTCGTTGAGATAGATGCCAAAGAGATCATTCACAACGCCGACCATCCGGTCCCGCATCTCCATCACCGTGGGCGCGCGGTACATATGGGCGTAGAGAAACGTCCGTATCTCGCGCAATTCCTGCCAGAGCCTGTCGGAAAACCGGATCACGGGCCGCCCCAAATGGCGCACAGCGGCCGGATCATTTGGATGTGCCTCGTCCAGAATTTTTGTCGAGGTCAGGATCACATCCTCCACCATCACCCCGAAGACCCGGCGCAACGCCTCATGTCGACGACGATAGGCATCAAGGCCGGGATATTTGGCCTCAACGGCGGCGTAGCACGGGCCGATAATGGGCAAAGCCCGGACATCTGCCTCCGTAAAGAGGTCTGCGCGCAACCCATCATGCAAATCGTGGTTGTTATAGGCAATATCGTCCGCCAAGGCCGCTACTTGCGCCTCGGCACTGGCATGGGTGTGCAATTCCAGATCGTGCAGTGCGTTGTAATCGGCCAGCGCATAGGGCAGATCACCAGTTACCGGACCGTTGTGTTTGGCAATGCCTTCCAGCGTGTCCCATGTCAGGTTCAACCCCTCGAATTCGGCGTAGTGCCGCTCCAGAGACGTGACAATCCGCACTGCCTGCGCGTTGTGATCAAAACCGCCATAAGGTGCCATCAGCGCATCCAACGCATCCTCACCCGCATGGCCAAAGGGCGTGTGACCCAAATCATGGGCCAACGCCACGGCCTCGGTCAGCTCGCCATTGAGCTTGAGCGCCCCCGCAATGGTACGCGCCACCTGCGCCACTTCAATCGAATGGGTCAGACGGGTGCGGAAATAATCGCCCTCATGTTCGACAAAAACCTGCGTTTTGTGCTTGAGGCGGCGAAAGGCACTGGAATGTATAATGCGGTCGCGATCCCGTTGATAACAGGACCGAAACGCGCTTTCTTCTTCTGCCACCAGACGACCGCGCGTGCGATCCGGATCCGAAGCATAGGCCGCTTTCATGCTGGGTTATCCTTGTCGCCTGTTCCTGAGGTCCATATATTGCAATCCGACGCCATAAGAAACCGTCTGGAGCGCCCGACATGAACCTGCCCCCCAAAGTCACCGAACGTGCCTTTTCCCGCCTTGCCGATATCGGCGCAGGCGATCAAGGTCAGGCACTGCGTGTCGCGGTTGAAGGCGGCGGCTGTTCAGGGTTTCAATACGAGATCAAGCTTGACGCGCCTGCGGGCGACGATCTGGTGCTTGAAGGGCTGGGGCAAAAGGTCGTTGTCGATGCGGTTTCCCTGCCGTTTTTGGCCGGCGCCACGATTGATTTCACCGAAGAATTGATCGGCGCCCGGTTCGTGATCGATAATCCGAACGCCACCAGTTCCTGTGGCTGTGGTACGTCTTTTTCCATGTAAAACAGAATATTGCGAACCACAGCTAAGGTTATTCCGCGGGCATGATCCGCGGCTTAACAGGCTCCGCAGGTGCCGGTTTCGGCACGGCCTGATCGTAGATGAGCCACGCGCCCGCCGCGATGATGATTGCCGCGCCGGCAAAGACCATCAGCCCCGGCACTTCGCCAAAGATGACAACGCCCAGGGCCACCATCCACAAAAATTGCAGGTTCATCAGCGGCGTGACCACATAGGCGGGTAGCATTTTCAGCGCCGCGACCAGAACCCACCGCGCGCCAAAGAGCAGCGCCGCATAGACAAGCGCCCACCCGAAATCAGCCAACGCCATCGGCATGAAAACAAACGGAAGCGCCGCCCCCATAACCAGCATCAGCGCCAGATTGGGGTAAAACACCTGCGCCAATAAATTATCATCCCTCTGTCCGATGTAGCGCGAGGCCACCATCGACACGGTGCCGAGCAACACGGCCGCCAGCGCCACCAGATGGCCCAGTCCCACGGATTTAACGCCCGATGGGAATAGGCACATGACGCCAATCGCGCCCAGTCCAAGTACCATCCAGACCTGCGGCCGAACCCCCTCACCCAGTATCGGGCCAGACATCAGCGCCGCAAAGAGCGGGATCATCGCGATGAAAAGGAAAACGTCGGCGAAGGGCAGCAGGCGGAACGCATAGAAAAAGGCGACCGTCCCCGCCACCGTCGCCACAACGCGGATGGTCATGGCCACGGGGCAAGTGGTGTGCATGCGGCGCCCTTGGCCTCTCGGCCCGCGACGGTTTACCGTCCAGCTCAGCAGGGCCACGACCCCGCCGGACAAGGCAAAAAGCTGGGGGGCGGCATAGCTGGCCGCAAACATTTTGGTGATGGCATCCGCGCTGGATATCAGCAGCGTGTAGAGTGCGGTAAGCGCAACGCCCACGGCCACGGGACCCGCAAACAGGCGCGCGCTCATGCCCCCACTCCTTGCAGGCCAACCCGCGCAAAGCCCGCAAAAAAATCGTCAAATCTATCACTTGCGGCCTCCGCCGCGGTCAACACGGTATGTGCTTCTTCCGACAGGCGTGCAGAAACCGCTCCGCGCATCGCCTGCCAGTCATCGCTCCGCGCATCGCCCATTTCGTAGACACATTCCGACAGCTCATGCAGCGGCAATGCAGTCGGACGTGGCTGGTGAAACGTCACGCGGCCGGTGGGCACGTTTTGGCCAAATCCACCCTGTCCCGAGATGCTCATGAACCAGTTGACCATCAGATATTGGTGGTAGTCATCCTGCAACGGCCCGGTTTCATCCTCTTGCAGGTGGAACATCTGGGCCTGGGTCAGCAACCAGTCTTCCCATATCGCCGACGGGTGGTGCCTGGCGAACCGCAACGCAATGCAAATCTCCGATAAAAGATCCACGTTCAGATCCAGAAACGCCAACGTTCCGGCAAATTGCAAGCTCTGGATGAATCCGTCCTCAAGGCGGGGGTCAACACGACCATATTCGGACAGGTAAAAAACGATATGTGTCAGCTCGTAGGCTGCTTTTTTGTTGGGCATCGCAAAGGTGCGCGACCGTCCGGCGAACCGTCTCAGCCGGTCATCCAGCCCCGGATCATTGGGGAGCGGGTCAATGCCCCGGCGCAAGCACAGACGCCGCGCCTCTGCCCGTTGCAGATCTGACATTTCCGCCTGGATCAACCGCTGGCGCGAGGCCCATTCAGCCAAGTATGCGCCCTTCTCTCCGGGCACGCCCAAATCCTCAAGGTCCAAGCAGATCGACAGCAGGAACCGGTAATATTGCGGGAAAAACCCCATGCGCTTTTCGATCTCTTCATAAAATCCGCCATGGACGGATAGCGCATCCGCATCTAGCTGCGCTTGCGTGCTTTCAAACACGTTCAGCGCCTCGGCGTTTTCCTTGAGCCAGAACACGTCGTCTTCAAACCTACGGTTCAGGGCGAAATTGGTCAGCAGGGCCGCCTGACGGGCGGCCTTGCCGTTTTGACGGAACGGGGTGTTCAACCTGATTACATTGGTCATATCATTGATATCCTTGCCTGAAATCGGGCCGAGCCCCGTTCCGTCAGTTGGTTTACATGCTCGACGTAAAGATCTCGCAGCCGTCTCCATTGCTCACATCATTTGCCGCTTTTGGCGCCATGGATGAGGTGAACGCGCCGACCAGTTCGCCAGCCTTCACTGGACCCATGGAGGACGTAAAGAGAGCGACCGCGTCGCCTGCACTGGCATCCGCGGTTGTTTCAGGTGCCATCGATGAGGTGAACATTTCGATCCCCTCACCTGCACCTGCTTTGGCTGTGGTGGCCGGGCCCATTGACGACGTAAACATCTCGACCGCGTCCCCCAACCCGGTCTCGGCCGTTGTCACCGGCGTCATCGACGAGGTGAACATTTCAACGGCATCTCCTTGCCCTGCCGAGGCAGTGGTCACGGGCCCCATGGATGAGGTGAACGCGTCCACCGCCTCACCGCCATGCAGGCCGGCGATGGGCAAGGATTTGTTAACTTTCGCAGCAGATAGTTCTTTTCTTAGTGCAGACATATTTGTCTCCCAGTTTGTATGATTGCAGCCCAAAAACGCTTGCACGTTATGCGTGTTTTGCCAAGTTGCTTTACTCGCTAAACGCGATATCCACAGGATATCCACAACCATGAATTGAACCCAAGTTTCTGAAAAACGGGAAGGAATCTGACGCAAATTTTTTTGCGTGTATTTTTGCGCGCCAGCAGGACAAAACCCCCATAAAACGACTTATCCACAGACGTTTGCCGCGAATCATGTTGGTCGGACAGTGCCGCACCGCTGCCATCACCTGCGCCATCTGCCCTCTTGTCACCGCGCAGTGGCTGAGCGATAGAAGACGGTACCGCCGCAAGGACCTAATGCCATGAAAATTGCCAGCTTCAACATCAACGGAATCAAGGCACGCATTCAGGCCCTGCCCGATTGGCTGAAAGAGGCTGAACCGGACGTTGTGCTGCTCCAGGAAATCAAATCCGTTGATGAGAATTTCCCGCGCGAGCTGTTTGAAGACATGGGATATTCAGTCGAAACCCACGGGCAAAAAAGCTTCAACGGCGTGGCGATCCTGTCCAAACTGCCATTGGAAGACGTCACCAGGGGACTGCCCGGCGATGACGCTGATGAACAGGCGCGCTGGATCGAAGCAACCGTGATGGGCGACAAAACCGCCGTGCGGGTCTGTGGGCTGTACCTGCCCAATGGCAATCCGGCGCCGGGACCAAAATACGACTATAAGCTGGCCTGGATGGAGCGGTTGAAGGCCCGGGCAACCGAGCTTCTGGCGGCCGAAGAGCCCGCGCTGATGGCCGGGGATTACAACATCATCCCGCAGGATGAAGACGCCAAACGCCCCGACGCATGGCGCGAAGACGCCTTGGCGCGCCCCGAAAGCCGCGCCGCCTACCGACGGATCGTCAACTTAGGTTTTACCGAGGCGTTCCGCGCCCGCACGCAGGGGCCAGGGCACTACACCTTCTGGGATTATCAGGCCGGCGCATGGAATCGCGATGACGGCATCCGCATCGATCATTTCCTGCTGACGCCCCAGGCCGCGGATTTGCTGCGCGACTGCCAGATCGACAAAGATATCCGCGCACGCGAGAAACCATCGGACCACGTCCCGATCTGGGTATCGCTCGACACCTAGAACACTTTTTATCAATGACTTAACGGGCGTCAGATCGGATCAGTCGCCTTGCGTCACGTCATGGCCGTAGAGCCAGTCGAACTGCCGCATCATCCGCACCGGCGCAATGGCCCCGCCCAATCGCAAGCCCATATGCGCTGCCCACCTGAGCGGTGGGAACGCCAGATGGTACTTGCGCGCGTTGCCACTGGCCGCACCAACCACACGGGTCACGCGATCAAACCGACGCGCCTGATAGGCCTGCAACGCCGTGCTCAAATCAGGCCCGGATGTCAGCGCATCGGCCAGCACCCACGCATCCTCCAACGCCATCGACGCCCCCTGCGCCAGGAATGGCAATGTCGGATGCGCGGCGTCACCGAGGATCGTCACACCGTCTTTGTACCAGAGCTTTGCCACCGGGTGACGAAAGAGCCCCCACAGATGCACCGATGTGACCTGCGCCAACATCTCCTGCACCTCTGCGCCGAAATCTTCAAAGGCGGCCCGCATGTTTTTCGGATCATCGCCCTGGCTCCAGCTTTCTTCTGCCCAAGCCGCCTGTTCCTGCACGGCCACGATGTTGAGCAAATCACCACCGCGAATGGGATAGCTGACCACGTGCCGGTGGGGGCCCATATGCACACGCACTTCCGGTCCGCGTCCGGACGTATTTGGCACCAGAGCGCGCCAAGCGGTCTGACGCGTAAAAAACGGGGCGGACGTGCCATTCAAATGCTGGCGGGCCCGGGAATGCAGCCCATCCGCCCCGATGATCAAATCCGCCTCGACCACAGCGCCATTGGCCAGCGAAAGCTGAGGTTTGTCACCGGAGCGAACCTGTTCGACCTGTTGCAAGAGCCGGATCTTCACGCCTGCGTCCCGCGCGCCATCGGCCAGAACGTCAATGAAATCCGCGCGGTGCAGGAAATGGTAATCCTGGCTGTCCAGCAGGGTCAGATCCAACCGCGCCACTTCGCCCCGGCGGTAGTCACGCAGACTGACGGCTCGGCCTTGCACGGCCTGCGCACGCACGGCGTCGGCCAGCCCAAGGGCGTTCAGAACGGCAAACCCATTGGGGCTGATTTGGAGACCGGCCCCCACATCGCGGATGGCCTCCGCCTGTTCCCAAACGGTCACATCCGCACCGCGCAGCGCCAGAGCACGGGCCACGGCCAAGCCCCCGATCCCTGCGCCAATTACGGCTATGTTCATCGCGTCCAGCATTATGGCCCCTTAGTGGGACGAAAAACGCCGGAGCGAAAGCCCCGGCGTCTTAACTTCGTGAATGATCCTACGCGATCAATCGTCGCGATGGACCTTTTCACGGCGTTCGTGGCGTTCCTGCGCCTCAAGGCTCATGGTCGCGATCGGCCGCGCATCCAGCCGTTTCAGGCTGATCGGCTCACCGGTCACTTCGCAATAGCCGTATTCGCCATTATCGATCCGGCGCAAGGCGCTGTCGATCTTGGCAACCAGCTTGCGCTGACGGTCCCTTGTGCGTAGTTCCAGCGCGCGATCGGTTTCTTCGCTTGCACGATCCGCAACATCGGGGATTGCCCGTGTGCCATCTTGCAAGGCTTCAATCGTGTCGCGGCTCTCCTCCAGCAGGTCATCACGCCACTCAATCAGTTTGCGGCGGAAATACTCCAGCTGGCGGTCATTCATAAAAGGTTCGTCTTCAGCAGGACGATAATCGTCGGGCAGAAAAGTTTCCGCTTTCATGTCTTCTCCCTTATCAAGGCCAGTGTCCGGCATGGTACTCTCCTCAGACATGTGGCACCCCAATGCGCGTCGTTTACACCCGCCAAAAAGGATTGTCACTAGCCAATCACGCGCCATTGATGTGAATTACGGTTCCCGCTAGTGTGCGCTCTGCTGCGCAGACAAAATGCCATCAAAAGGGTTGAAATAGAATGAAATTCCAAGGCACCGACAGCTATGTTGCCACCGAAGACCTGACGGTCGCCGTCAACGCGGCGGTCACATTGGAACGTCCATTGCTGGTCAAGGGTGAGCCGGGCACCGGCAAAACCGAACTGGCGCGTCAGGTGGCACAGGCTCTAGGCCTCGACATGCTGGAATGGAACATCAAATCGACCACCAAGGCGCAGCAGGGTCTTTATGAATACGACGCCGTCAGCCGTCTGCGCGACAGCCAGTTGGGCGAAGAACGCGTGCACGATGTGCGCAACTATATCCGCAAGGGCAAGCTTTGGCAGGCGTTTGAGGCGGACACCAAGGTCGTTCTGCTGATTGACGAGATCGACAAGGCAGATATCGAGTTTCCCAACGATCTGCTGCAAGAACTCGATAAGATGGAATTTCACGTCTATGAAACCGGCGAGACCGTGCGCGCCGCGAACCGGCCGATTGTAATCATCACCTCGAACAACGAAAAAGAACTGCCCGATGCGTTCCTGCGCCGCTGTTTCTTTCACTACATCCGCTTTCCCGACATGGACACGATGCGCCAGATCGTTGACGTGCATCATCCGGGCATCAAGGACGCGTTGCTGACCACGGCATTGACGCAATTCTATGAAATCCGCGATCAGGCCGGCCTGAAGAAAAAGCCATCCACCTCCGAGGTGCTCGATTGGCTCAAACTGATTCTGGCCGAAGACCTGACCACCGATGATCTGCGGCGCGACGGGGCGGATGCGTTGCCCAAACTGCACGGCGCCCTGCTCAAGAACGAACAGGATGTGCACCTGTTCGAACGGTTGGCATTCATGGCGCGCAGTCAGCGGTAAATTGCCTTTGCCACAACACCGCCCCGGACCCGTATGGGTGTTGGTTGATTGCACTGGCGCAGCAGATATAGTGCGCCCAAAAGCAGGTTGAGGGTTTCGATGCGATTACGAATGGTTTCCTTGTGTTTGGCCCTTGCCGCCTGCGGTGCACCGCCGCAAACCGATGTGCCAACCCGCGCTGCCAGCGGCCAGCCCATCTCCCTTCCGGCGATCAAAACGTTTTCCACGCCCCGTCCTGACCGGCCAACCCGGTCCAATCGCGATATCCAGCGGGATTTTCTGGACCTGAGCTTCAATCTGGAATCGGGCCGGGCGTTGCCGGTGTTTTCGCGGTTCGAGGGGCCGATCACAGTGCGCCTGACCGGCCAGCCGCAACCAACGCTTGCCCCCGATCTCAACCGTCTGATCGGCCGCCTGCGCAGCGAGGCCGGGATCAATATCCGCCGGGTCAACGGCGGTGACGCCAACATCATCGTGCAATCGGTGTCCCGGGCCGAGATTCAACGGCAATTGCCCAAGGCCGCCTGTTTCGTGGTGCCCAATATCACCAGTCTGTCGGAATATCGCACCGCCAAACGGCGCGGCACGGCAAGCTGGTCGCAGTTGCAAACCCGCGAACGGCTGGCGATTTTCCTGCCCAATGACGCAAGCCCGCAAGAAGCCCGCGATTGCCTGCACGAGGAACTGGCACAGGCGCTTGGTCCGCTCAACGATCTCTACCGCCTGCCCGACAGCGTCTTTAACGACGACAATGTGCACACGGTTCTGAGCGGCTTTGATATGCTGATCCTGCGGGCCTATTACGCGCCTGAACTGCGCTCGGGCATGACCCGTGAACAAGTGGCCGCCCGCCTGCCTGCGATCCTGTCACGGCTCAACCCGTCGGGCGACCAATTGGCGCCGCAATACCCGTCCGAAACGCCCCGCGCCTGGATCCGCGCCATTCAAACCGCGCTTGGCCCCGGCGCCGGACAGCGCCAGCGCACATCCGCTGCCAATGAGGCGCTGAGCATTGCCAAGTCGCAAGGCTGGACGGATCACCGCCGTGCCTTCAGCCATTTTGCCGTGGGCCGGGTGTTGCGTGTGTCAAACCCCGAAGCCGCCTACAAACAGTTCATGACCGCCGAGCATTTTTACCGTCGCGCACCCGGCACCAGCCTGCACCGCGCCTATACGGCGTCCCAGCTTGCCGCGACGGCGATTGCCCAGAATGACGGGGAAAAGGCGCTGGCCTTCGTTGCTCCGCATCTGGCCACGGCGGAACGCCATGAAAACGCGGCCCTTCTGGCCAACCTGATGCTGCTCAAATCCGAGGCCCTGGACCTGACCGGGCGTCGCGCCGAAGCACAGGCCACACGTCTGGACAGTCTGGGCTGGGCGCGTTACGGGTTTGGCGCTGAATGGGCCTTGCGCGCGAAACAGCGCGAGCTATCTGTCGTCAGCACAGCAAACGCATCGAACGGGTAAGACATGATCGTACTTTTGGGCGCCGTATTGGGCACCATCACCGGCGCTTGGGTCGCCTGGCGGCGTAAGGGACGTCTGGCGGACATCCTGCAATACGCCTTTGTCTATTTCCTGATCTTCACGCTTGCGGGTCTTTTCATCACGTTGATCATCCACCGCGTCTCCGTGGTATAAGGCACCATGTTTCTGCCCTTCTTTGATAATTTGCGCATGGCCGGTGTGCCGGTCAGCCTGCGCGAATATCTGACCTTTCTCGAAGGGATGAGTGCCGGGCTGGTCACCTACGACATTGACGGATTTTACTATCTGGCGCGCACTGCCATGGTAAAGGACGAGCGTAACATTGACCGGTTTGACCGCGCCTTTGCTGCAAGTTTCGAGGGGCTGGAGGCGATCACCGCGGAGCAGGTGATGAATGCCGTCGACCTGCCCGAAGACTGGCTGCGCAAGATGGCGGAAAAGCACCTGACACCCGAAGAAAAGGCCGAGATCGAAGCGCTTGGCGGGTTTGACAAATTGATGGAGACGCTCAAAGAGCGCTTGAAGGAACAGCAAGGCCGCCACCAAGGGGGCAACAAGTGGATCGGCACGGCGGGCACCTCGCCCTTTGGGGCCTATGGCTACAACCCCGAAGGCATCCGCATCGGTCAGGATCAAAGCCGCCACCAACGCGCGGTCAAGGTCTGGGACAAGCGTGAATTCAAGAATTTCGATGCCAATGTCGAGCTTGGCACCCGCAACATCAAAGTAGCGCTCAAGCGCCTGCGCAGATGGGCCCGCGACGGGGCCGCGGATGAGCTGGATCTGGATGGCACCATCCGCGCCACGGCAGAACATGGCTATCTGGACGTGCAAACCCGGCCCGAGCGGCGCAATGCGGTCAAGGTGCTTTTGTTTCTGGACGTGGGCGGCTCAATGGATGCCCATGTGAAAGTGGTCGAAGAGCTGTTTTCTGCCGCCGCGGCCGAGTTCAAGCATTTTGAACACTTCTATTTTCACAACTGCCTCTACGAGGGTGTGTGGAAGGACAACCGCCGCCGGTGGGACGCGCAAACCCCGACGGATGATATCCTGCGCACCTATGGCTCGGACTATAAATGCATCTTTGTCGGTGACGCGTCGATGTCACCCTATGAGATCGCCTATCCCGGCGGGGCGAATGAGCACTGGAATGCCGAGGCTGGTCAGATCTGGCTTGAGCGCGCGCGGACGCAATGGCCGTCAAATCTCTGGATCAACCCGGTTGCCGAACGCTCTTGGCCCTATACCCATTCAATCCAGATGATCCATGAGATTTTCGAAGGCCGCATGGTGCCGATGACCCTTGCGGGGATCGAAGCGGGCATGAAAGAACTGGTGCGCTAACCCGAAATTTGTTGCCGGTAGAGATGCCAGGACGCATGGCCCAGAAGCGGCAGCACGATGAAGAGCCCCAGAAATGCCGGGATCAGCGCCAAAAACGTGAGCCCCGCAATCAATGCGGCCCAGGCCAGCATCGGCACCGGGCTGCGGGTCACGGCCTGAAAGCTGGTGATCATGGCGGTCACGAAATCCACCTCCCGATCCAGAAGCAGCGGCAGCGCAAGAACCGTGATCATGTAGAGCAGGAGCGCAAATAGCCCGCCCACAACCGTGCCCACCGCCAGCATCATCAGCCCGTTGCCGGTGAAGTAAACGTCATAGGAGCTGGAGATATTGGTCATCGTCGAGAGGCCCAGAAACAGCGCAAAGATCATATGCGCCAGAAAGAACCAGAAGAGGAACACGATAATGATGATGGCGCAGATCGACGGGAGCTGTCGCCGCCGTTGATGCGCGATCACGCCAAGCACTGCGGGCATATCAAGCGCCTGCCCACTCTCCAGCCGGCGGCTGACCTCATAAAGACCCACAGCCGCAAATGGCCCGATCAGGGGGAAACCTACGGCTGCGAAGATCAGCCAATAACTGTGACCGGTGATCCAGGTGATCCACATCATGATCAGGCCCAACGCCACATATGTCCCGGCAAAAAGAAGGGCATATCCCGGCGCGCGTTTCATATCCGCCCATCCGCGCCGCAATGCCTGTCTCAGCATGGCAAAGGTCACCCGACCCAGTTCAGGCACGCCACGTTCCGGTGTTGGTTTTGCCTCCATGACCTCTCCTCCTTCTTGTCAGCATATCGCGAAGGTGGACTGGATCAAATATGCAGACGACGTTCAGCGGCGTGGCGGGTGTTTCTGCGGCCAGAGCGTGGCGCGGTGATAGGCCTGCGCCAGTGTCAGCATCCCCTGATCATCCCCGTGCCGTCCGATCATCTGAATGCCCATCGGCAAGCCGTCAGGCCCGAAGCCGGCAGGCATCGCCAGCGCGGGCAAGCCGATCAGACTGGCGGGGACTACGATTTCCATCCAGCGGTGATAGGTGTCCATCCCCTGCCCCGCTATGTCCGATGGCCACGCCTGATCCAGCGCAAAGGGCCAGACCTGCGCCGTGGGCATGACAAGGGCATCATAGCGATCAAAAAGCGTGGCCGCCGTTCTGAACCACGCGGAGCGAATGTCACTGGCCGCCTGGATATCCTGACCGCTCAGCGCCACACCACGCGCCACTTCCCACTGTGCGGCCTCTTTGAGGTGATTCCGCGCATTGGGATCGTCCCAAAAGGGTTTCAACCCCGCTGCTAGCGCCCAACTGCGCAGCGTGGTCCAGCTGCGCCACAGCGCCTCACGGGAAAACGGCGGCGCAATTTCTTCCACTACACATCCCGCCGCGTCAAAAACCTCTGACGCGGACCGGCAGAGCGGCAAGATCCCCTCTTCCACCGGCCAGGCACCGCCCCAATCGCCAAGCCATGCGATCCGTTTACCGGCAACGTCACGGTCCATTGCGTCAAACGTGGTCTCGGCCATGCGCAGGGGCATACGCGGGCTCGGGCCTGATTGCACCGAGAGCAGCAAGGCCAGATCACGTGGACTGCGCGCCATCGGACCGTCGGTGGTCAGAAGGTGCAGATACATGTCACCCGCAGGATCGGAGGGCACCCGCCCATGGCTGGGCCGGAACCCATAGACGTTGTTCCAGCCCGCCGGGTTGCGCAAACTGCCCATCATGTCCGAACCATCCGCAAGACTGACCATCCGCGTGGCCAGCGCCACCGCCGCACCGCCGGACGATCCTCCACAGGACACACTGGTGTCATAAGGGTTCGATGTCGCGCCATAAACCGGGTTGAACGTGTGACTTCCGATGCCGAATTCCGGCGCATTGGTCTTGCCAATGAAAATCGCGCCCGCCGCGCGCATACGCGCTACATGCAGGGCATCCGCCTTAGCCATATTACCAACCAACAACGGCGAGCCCTCGGTGGTTGGCATCCCGGCAACGTCCGCAAGTTCCTTGACCGCAATCGGAAGGCCATGCAGCGCACCGGATGCCGGGTTTTTATCCTTGGCGCGGGCCTCTGCCAGAAGCGTCTGCGCATCGCGCTGCGCCACGATGGCATTGAGCGGGCCGTTCACCGCCTCGATACGGTCCAGTGTCGCCTGCATCAGAGCCTCGACGGACAATTGGCCCGACCGGATCAGATCAAGCTGCACCGTGGCATCACGTTCGAGAATGTCTTCCATGGTCACAGGCTAACGCGCCGCGCGCGCATAGCAAGCGATGTCAGTCTTCGCCCTGCGCCTCAGCCCGGGATTTACCGCTCACATCCATGGCCAGCGTGGCCGCCATAAAGGGATCAAGATCACCATCCAGAACGCCCTTGGTATCCGACGTTTCGTGGTTGGTGCGCAGGTCTTTGACCATTTGATAAGGCTGCAGCACATAAGACCGGATCTGGTTACCCCAGCCCGCGTCACCCTTGCTTTCATGCGCCTCGTTGATGGCTGCGTTCCGGCGATCCAGCTCCATCTGATAGAGCCGCGATTTCAGGGCCTTCATCGCGATATCGCGGTTCTGGTGCTGCGATTTTTCCGAGCTGGTTACAACGATGCCCGTGGGGTTATGCGTGATCCGCACGGCAGAATCGGTGGTGTTCACGTGCTGGCCACCCGCGCCCGAGCTGCGATAGGTGTCGATGCGGATATCGGCCGGGTTCACCTCGATCTCGATGTCGTCATCGACCACCGGATAGACCCAGATCGAACAAAAGGACGTGTGCCGCTTGGCCGCGCTGTCAAAGGGCGAGATGCGCACCAGCCGGTGCACGCCGGATTCGGATTTCAGCCAACCATAGGCGTTGTGCCCGCTGATCTTGTAGGCGGCGGATTTGATGCCCGCCTCATCGCCCGACTGCTCGGATTGCAGCTCGACGCTGTAGCCGCGCTTTTCGGCCCACCGGACATACATCCGCGCCAGCATGCTGGCCCAGTCGCAGCTTTCGGTCCCGCCCGCACCGGCATTGATCTCCAGGAAGGTGTCGTTGGCATCCGCTTCGCCGTTCAATAGCGCTTCCAGCTCCTTGGCCGCCGCCCTTTTGGCAAGGCGCTTCAGCGTGGCCTCGGCCTCGGACACGATCTCAGTGTCCTCCTCCATCTCGCCCATTTCAATGAGCTCAACACTGTCGCTCAGCTCCTGCTTTATCCCATTATGCGTGTCCATCGCATCCACAAGGCTCTGGCGGTCGCGCATCAGCTTCTGGGCCTTGGCCGGATCGTCCCACAGATTGGGGTCTTCCACCCGTGCGTTGAATTCCTCCAACCGGTGCGCGGCCGTCTCCCAGCCCATCCGCTGGCGCAGAAGCTCCAGCGACTTTTCGATCTCGGTCACAAGGGTTTGGGTCTCGGCGCGCATGCGGGGGTCTTCCTGATCTTCTTTGGCACTCTGCTCAGCTTTGGGTGATACCGCAGGCCCGGTCAGCGGGCAAGCGCACGCAACACCGTCCTGATTTGCAAATGTCAGTAAAGCCCGCCCGAGCTCAATTCGCCGAATGTCGCCTTGTCGCCCACCTGCCCGGTCCCGCCGGAAGAGGTGGTCACTTCGCGGATCTGTTCGCTTTCGCCGACACTGAAGAGATCCAGATCAGACCCCATGGCAAATCCGCCATCGAACATGATGCCGAAAATCGGATCTTCGCCATCGCGGAAGTATTCGGCCACAACATAATCGCCATTGGCCGTGTCTGACAGACGCGCGCCGGTATAGCGATCGATCTTGATGAAATGCCCACCCGGAGGCACGGCAAACTGCCCACCGCCGTATTTTTCGACGGCCTTGGTCATGAATTGCTGGAACACCGGCCCGCACATCGTGCCACCATAGGCACCTTTGCCCAGGGATCGCGGCTGGTCATATCCGATGTAACATCCGGCCGCGATATTGCTGGTGAACCCCACAAACCACACGTCGAGCGCGTCATTGGTCGTGCCGGTCTTGCCCGCCACAGGCACCGGCAGATTGACATGGCTGGCCGCCGTGCCGCGATCCACCACGCCCTTCATCATCGACGTCAGCTGATAGGCCGTGATCGGGTCCATCACCTGTGCGCGGTCCGAGACAATTTTGGGGCTGCGCCGCGCAGGAATTTCCGCCTGATTGCATTCAGCACAATCGCGGGTGTCATGGCGATAGACGGTCTTGCCGTTACGGTCCTGAACCCGGTCCACCAGTGTCGGCTGCACCCGCTCGCCGCCATTGGCGAACATCGCATAGGCCGAAACCATCTTGTAAAGCGTGGTCTCATCCGAGCCCAGTGAGTTGGCCAGGAACGTGCCCATATTCTCGTAAACGCCAAAACGCTCGGCATAATCGGCAACAATCTCCATGCCAACTTCCTGCGCCAGTCGGATGGTCATCAGGTTCCGCGATTGTTCGATCCCGGTACGCAGCGGCGTCGGACCATAAAAGCGATTGGACGAGTTGCGCGGGCGCCAGAGGCCCTGCGGCGTGTCAATCTCGATCGGGGCATCGATCACGATGGTCGCGGGCGAATAGCCGCTATCAAGAGCGGCGGCATAGACGAATGGCTTGAAGCTCGACCCCGGCTGGCGTTGCGCCTGCGTGGCACGATTGAAGACCGAATTCTGATAGGAAAACCCACCCTGCATCGCCAATACGCGACCGGTGTTGACATCCATCGCTACAAATCCGCCCTGTGCCTCGGGCACCTGCCGCAGGGTCCAGCGGATGAACGTATTGCTTTCGTCGTCCATCATGCGACGCACATGGACCACATCACCGCGCTTGAACGTCTGCTGGAAATTGCCGGGCAGCCAGCCGATATCCTTGCGCGGGATAACCTGTGGCTCGGTCTCGGAATTTGCCACGCCGTCCACGCCGATCCGCATTTGCTGATCGCCGATCTCCAGCACCACAGCCGGGTACCATTGCCCGTTCAAATCGATATCGCGGGCGACCTCCAGATTGCCCAGTGCTTCGCGCCATGCGGCTTCATCGCCCAACACTTCTTCCGGCAACGTCTTTTCGGTGCCGCGCCATTTACCCTGCGCGCGGTCGTATTTCTCAAGCTGGCGCTGCAGCGCATTGGCGGCCTCAACCTGCATTTCAGGATCAATCGTGGCCCGGACACTGTAACCACCGGTAAAGAATTCACCTTCACCAAAATCTTCACTCAACTGACGGCGGATTTCATCGGTAAAGTAATCCCGTGGCGGCAGCGCCTTGGCGAAAGGCTCAAAATCACCGTTCTGCACGGATCGCAGCGGCTGTTCGACTTCCTCAAGATACGCGGCCTGCGTGAGATGGCCATTTTCGCGCATCTCTTTCAGCACAAAATCGCGCCGCGCCAGCAACCGCTCTTTTTGGCGTACCGGATGGTAGTCACTGGGCGCCTTCGGCATGGACGCCAGGAACGCCGCCTCATGGGGCGCAAGCTCTGCTAGCGTCTTGTTGAAATAGGTCTGTGCAGCCGCCGCCACGCCATAGCTGTTCTGGCCCAGGAAAATCTCGTTGAGGTACAATTCGAGGATCTGTTCCTTGTCCAGCGTGTCTTCGATCCGCGTGGCCAAAATGATTTCCTTGATCTTGCGCTCCACCCGGCGCGAGCCATCAAGCAGGAAGTTTTTCATCACCTGCTGCGTGATCGTAGAGGCCCCACGCACATCGCGGCCCCGCGTGCGCACCGCGTCAAACACCGCCGCCGCAATACCGCGCGCATCATACCCGCCATGGGAATAGAAATTCTTGTCCTCGGCAGAGATAAACGCCTGTTTCACCAGATCGGGAATTTCGTCCGCCGGGGTGAACAACCGACGCTCCTGGGCAAACTCATCAATGATCCGGCCTTCGCCGGAATAAATCCGGCTGATCGTGGGCGGCGCATAGTTCGCAAGTGACTGGTGGCTGGGCAAATCCCGACCATACACGTGGAAGATCGCCCCAATGCTCAGGGCAACCACCATGATGCTCAGGGTCATCAGGCTGAAAATCGTACCAAAAAATGTCAGTATTGCCCGTAGCATACTGCTCCCCACTCGTCGTTTAACACCATATAGGCATCTGCCCGCGTATCGTCAAAACACATAAGGTTGCATCCTGCGCCGGTTTCCGCCCAAGCCCTTTGTCATTGCCGCACCAGATCGGCAGCTGCCGCATCGGCGATGGACCACGCTTTAAGCGCATCGGCGATGCCCTGCGCCAGATTACCCCGCCAGTTTGGGTCCTTCAGGTTTTCAAGGTCTTTCGGGCTGGACAGAAACCCCAGCTCCAACAAGACGGACGGGATATCAGGTGATTTCAGAACCGAAAATCCAGCGGCGCGAATGGGGTGCGAATTGACCCGTAAATCATATTCTCCGATCCCCAGAATAAGCGCCTCGGCCAACAGCGCCGAGCGCGGTTGCGTCTCCTGACGCGCCAGATCGATCAGCACATCGACCACCACATCATCTGCGCCACTCAGATCAACACCGGCCAGAATATCGGACCGGTCGTGCCGTTCGGCCAATGCGGCGCTGGCTTTGTCAGACGCGCTTTCGGATAGCACATAGGCCGTCACCCCGGTGGCCTGCCCCTCGGTCACCGCATCCGCGTGGAGCGAAATGAGCAGATCCCCGCCCGCCTGATGCGCAATTGCGACGCGCCGCTCCAGCGAAACGAAATGGTCTTCTTCGCGCGTCAGCACCACGTTAAAATCGCCCGAACGGATCAAGGTTTCCTTCAATTCGCGCGCAAAGCTCAACATCAGGTTTTTCTCGACCGCACCGCCTTTCTCCGCGCCAGGGTCAATCCCGCCATGGCCGGGATCCAGTACAACGGTCAGCGGGCCCTCTCCACGCGGGCGGGACAAAACAACGCCCGGCGTGCCATCTTGCGGGGTATCCCATCCCGGCACGTCGGGTGCACCGGCCTGCGCGGCAAAACTGGCATCGTCGCCCTGCCGCATCACAACCTCAAGCGTCGCCGCACCCGTGGCGTCGTCAATGCGCACATCCGCGCTTTCCATCAGGTATGGGCCTTCCAGATCAATGACCATGCGCGACCAGCCGGGGCGAAACCCGCCGACGCGTACATTGCTGACCCGCTCGCTCTGGTCCAGTTCGCGAGGGGCCATATCGCCCCAATCCACCTCACGAAAATCCAGCACCAGACGGCGCGGATCATCCAGCGTGAATGCCCGGTACGGCACGCCTTGCGACAGTCTGAGATCAACAAGAATACTGCGCCCGCCATCGGTGATGCCACTGCTTTCCACATCCAGACGGGCGAGGCCGCTGAACGCCTGCGCGGTGGCCTGCGCGACAGTCTGACCGGTGGTCTGGCCCGTCGTCTGCGCAGAGGTTTGAACGGAGGTCTGCAAGACCGCCACCAAGGCAACGCCACAGACCACAAGGGCCCTAAATGTCCTGATCATCCTGCTCATGCGCCGCTCTTCCGGTCGTGTTTGTGCCAGAATACACCACCGCCCGGGTCAATGCACTACCCGATCACACATGCCCTCGCGCCGCCATGAACCCGTGCAAGCGGCGCAATCCTTCTTCGATATCCGCCGTCGACCGGGCATAAGAAAACCGAATGGTCCCGCCCCCGCGCGCCGGATCGAAGTCCAGACCCGGCGTCACAGCCACGCCCGCCTCATCCAGAATTTCCGCGGCAAAGGCACGGCTGTCATCCGTCAGGTGGCTGACATCCGCATAAACGTAAAACGCGCCATCCGGCGGAGCGATCCGGTCAAACCCGGCCTTGGGCAACCCGTCCAGCATCAGCGCGCGATTAGCGCGGTACACGGCCATGTTCGCTTGCAATTCATCATCGCATTCCATGGCCGCAAGGGCCGCCACCTGGCTCGCATGGGGCGGGCAGATAAAGAGGTTTTGCGCCAGACGTTCGACCACCCGCACGTGATCCTCGGGCACCACCATCCAGCCGACACGCCACCCTGTCATGCTGAAATACTTGGAAAACGAATTGATCACATAGCATTGATCGCTGATTTCCAGTGCGCTGACCGCCTTGGCCTCATACTCAATACCATGGTAAATTTCGTCGCTGATGAAACTGGCCCCCTGTCCGGCAGCGGCCTCCATCAGAGCGCTCAGCGCCGCACGGTCCAGCATCGTGCCTGTGGGATTCGCGGGGCTGGCCACCATCAGCCCGTCCAGATTTTGCCCTGTCAGGTCAGACGGCACTGGTTGAAGGCGGTTTTCCGCCGCGGTCTCGATATCGACCGGCACCAGATCCAGCGCCTTGAGGATCTGCCGGTAGCTGGGATACCCCGGTGCGCCAATACCGACGCGCGCACCTGTGTCAAAAAGCGCGGTGAAGGCCAGAATGAACGCGCCGGACGACCCCGGTGTGACCACAACCCTTTCCGGTGAAAGGTCGATATCGTACCATTCCCCGTATAGTCGCGCGATCCGTGCCCGCAACGCCGGCAGGCCCAAGGCAACCGTGTATCCCATTGCATCCGCCCCCATGGCTTCTGCCAATGATTGGCGTGCGCCTTCGGGCGCGGGCGTGCCGGGTTGACCGACTTCCATATGGATAATGTGGCGCCCCGATGCCTCGGCCTGCCGCGCGGCTTCCATCACGTCCATCACGATAAAGGGATCGACCTGACTTCGCCTTGAGTTCCGCATGAATTTGTTCCTAACTGACGGTGATACGCCCTCTTTCACTTGGAAAGTACAGGACCGTCAATGCTCGTTCTTCGCCTGATCACGATCTTCGCCTTTTTGGCCTTCATTATCGCGACCCCGGCCCGCGCCCTGACATTGCTGCGGGACCCGGATATCGAATATGCGTTGAAACAACTGGCAACCCCCATTCTCAAGGCCGCAGGTCTCAGCGCATCGCGGATCGATGTGCTGGTGATTGATGACCGGCGGCTGAACGCCTTTGTGGTCGATAGCAACAACATCTTCATCCATTCCGGCCTGATCCTGAAAATGCAGAATGCTGCCATGCTGCAATCCGTGATTGCCCATGAGGCCGCCCATATCGCAAACGGTCACCTGATGCGCCGCCCTGTTGCCGCGCGCAACGCCCGCACGGCGGCCGGTCTGGGTGCCATTCTGGGTGCCGCCGCGGCGGTGGCCGCCGGTGGTGGCGAAGCCGCTGGTGCCGTGGCTCTGGGCGCACAAAACACCGCAAGACGGCTTTTTCTGGTGCATACACGGGCCGAAGAAAACTCGGCCGATAACAGTGCCGTGCGGTACATGGCGCGCGCCGGGATCGATCCGCAAGGCGCCGTGGACGTGATGAACATTTTCCGCGGTCAGGAAGCCCTCTCTGCCTCGCGCCAGGACCCTTATGCCCGGACACATCCGCTGTCCTCCGACCGGTTCCGGCTGGTCAAGCGGTTGGCCGATGGGTACAGCGGCAAGGCAAAACCCAACACATCGGCGGATTACTGGTTCATGCGGGCCAAGGGCAAACTTTCGGCC
The DNA here is from genome assembly GCF_055693585.1 of Roseovarius sp. JB2-10. NCBI lineage: Bacteria > Pseudomonadati > Pseudomonadota > Alphaproteobacteria > Rhodobacterales > Roseobacteraceae > Roseovarius > Roseovarius sp. JB2-10. The sequence goes on from NZ_CM146337.1 coordinate 3,199,682, forward strand.
TTTCAACGCTCGCCGAAATGGACCCTGAACCGTGCCGGGGAAAGCGGTTACAGCGATATCAAACAGATGCGCCAGTCCATTGCGCACCACCGAAACTCCAATCTGAAACGCGCGCTCAAAGCCATCGATGGCGCCATTGCGGGACGTCCGAAAGACCCCTATCTGCATGAATTGCGCGGGCAGATCCTGATGGAAAGCCGACAGATCAATGCTGCCGTTGCGGCCTATGCACGTGCCACCAACTTGTCGCCCAAAAACGCGTTGATTCTGGGGGCCTATGGCCGCTCCCTGCTGGCGGCAGGCCAAACAAAAAAGGCGCAGAGCGTATTGGAGCAGGCCCGCGCCCGGGACGGACGGGATTCGCGCGTGATGCGGGATCTGGCCGCTGCACACGCCAAATTGGGCAACAAGGGCATGGCGTCTTTGGTCACTGCCGAACGCTATGCTATGGTGGGCCGCCTCAAGGACGCAGGCATCCACGCCAAACGTGCCTCCGATCTGTTGCCGCGCGGCTCGGGCGGTTGGCAACGCGCCCAGGATGTGCTTTCTGCATCCGAAGCCGCAAAGAGAAGGAAATGACACCATGATCCGCCCCTTGCTTTCATCGCTGGCATTGTCCGCCGCATTTGCCCTGCCCACCTCGGCGCTCGATCTGAACCAGATGAGCCCGGAAGAGCGTGAAATCTTCCGCGCCGAAATCCGCGCCTATCTGATGGAAAACCCTGAGGTGATCATGGAAGCGGTTGGCGTGCTGGAACAGCGTCAGGCCGATGCACAGGCACTGGGCGATGTCGAACTGGTGCGGGCCAATGCCGACGATATTTTCGAGGACGGCCATTCCTGGGTTGGCGGCAACCCCGAGGGCGATATCACATTGGTCGAATTCATGGACTACCGCTGCGGCTTCTGCCGTCGGGCCGTGGATGAGGTGCACACGTTACTGGAAAACGACAGCAATATCCGGTTCATCGTCAAGGAATTCCCGATTTTGGGCGAAGAAAGCATCATGGCATCGCGATTTGCCATCGCCACACAGCAACTCAACGGTCAGGACGCCTACAAAGCCGTTCATGACGCATTGATGGCCTATAACGGCGCCATCAGCGAACCGGCCCTGTCGCGCATTTCGGATACATTGGGCTATGACAGCGCCGCAATTCTCGAGCATATGGACAGTGATGCTGTAACCGAAGTTATCCAGAAAAATCATGAGCTTGGACAGCGTCTTTCAATCAGCGGCACGCCGTCATTTGTGATGGCAGACCAGATGTTGCGCGGCTATCTGCCCGCCGATGAAATGCAGATCATCGCCGACGATATCCGCACGCAGTAACGCGGTCTATTCGGCGGCCTGTGCCGCCGTTTCCGCATCGATTTCCGCAGCGCGTTTTTCGACCTGTTCGACGATGTGATCGACCATCTGGTCGTTGGACATCTTGTGACTTTGCTTGCCCGCCAGATAGACCATCCCGCTGCCTGCACCACCACCGGTAAAACCGACATCGGTCATCAGCGCCTCACCGGGGCCATTGACCACACAGCCGATGATACTGAGTGACATCGGCGTCTTGATATGCTCCAACCGCTTTTCAAGCTCTTCCACGGTCTTGATCACGTTGAACCCCTGCCGCGCACAGCTGGGGCAGCTGATGATATTGACGCCGCGATGGCGCAAGCCAAGGGATTTGAGCATCTCATAGCCCACTTTGACCTCTTCCACCGGATCGGCGCTGAGTGACACGCGCAGTGTATCCCCGATGCCCATCCAGAGCAGATTGCCCATGCCAATGGCGGATTTGATCGTACCGGACATCAACCCGCCGGCTTCGGTAATACCCAGATGGATGGGCGCGTCCGTCGCTTCGGCCAGTTGCTGATATGCGGCTGCGGCCATGAACACGTCACTGGCCTTCACGCTGATCTTGAATTCGTGGAAGTCATTGTCCTGCAGGATGCGCATATGCTCGAGGCCCGACTCGACCATCGCATCCGGACACGGCTCACCGTATTTGTCCAGCAGATGCTTTTCCAGCGAACCGGCATTCACGCCAATCCGCATCGAACAGCCATGATCGCGCGCCGCCGCGATCACCTCGCGCACGCGGTCTTCGGATCCGATATTACCCGGATTGATCCGCAGGCAGGCCGCACCCGCCTCGGCCGCCTCGATCCCGCGTTTGTAGTGGAAATGGATATCCGCCACGATCGGCACAGGGCTTTCACGCACGATATCCTTGAGGGCTTTGGCACTGTCTTCATCGGGCACCGAGATGCGCACGATATCCGCGCCCACATCCGCTGCCGCCTGCACCTGTGCCACAGTGGCGGCCACATCACGGGTATCGGTGTTGGTCATGGTCTGGACCGAAATCGGTGCGCCGCCGCCTACTGGGACGTTGCCCACCATGATCTGGCGGCTTTCCCGGCGGTAGATGTTACGCCACGGTCGGATATGGTTGAGCGACATCGCACATGCCCCGTCATTTCAGCATTTGTCAGAACGTACGATACTGTGAGTGCGGCTGACCCGCAATGCGCGATGCGTTACTCTTGCACCGAGACCGGCAGCGCCTGCAACTCGGCCACATAGCGCGACAGGTCCTGATCGCGGCTCATATCCGCCAGCTTCAGCGCGTCCACCAGCATTTCCGCGTCCAGAGGCAGGCCGGAGGTGACAGACCCCCCTTCACCCACAGGGCCATAGTGCTGACCGTTGACCGAGAAATAAATTGCACCGGATTCGCCCGCCCGCAGTGTTGGTGGCTCTTCGGTGGTGGGCACATCGTAGCTGTCGCCCGCGTTCAGAATACCCTCAAAGATCACACTGCCATCAGCCGCGCGAACACGGACCCATGCGGGACGGACGGCAACCATGCGCACACCCGGCACCGGACCCGCGACAACTTGGGGGCTGGTGTTTTCTGCGACGTCTTGCGGCGTAACAACCTCAACTTCAGTATCGAACGGCGAGCCATAGCCACCAGCCATGCTGATGCGTTTGTCGGTTTCCGGCAAATCGGGGCGCAGCGTGCCCACTTCTGCCGGGTTCAGCGTGGAAATCGGCGCATCACGTGCCACCAGCACGGGAACATCCAATGCTTCGGGGCGGTAGAGACGGTCCAGACGGTCATCCGATGGCGGCTGGAACACGCCGCCATCCGCAACGGCGACGTCTTCGCCCTCGGATGCGGTGACAACGCCCGCAAGCGGATCGAGGTCAGACAGAACATCGGGTGTGTTTTCGACCGGTGCGAATTGCACGCGCTGGACTTCGTTCAGAACACTCCACCCGCCATAGCCAATGCCGCCGATCAGGGCGACAAGCACCATCGCGGAGCCAATCGCGCCCGGTTCGATCTGAGAAAAGAACCCCTCGGATGCGGGCACAAACGGTGTGGTGGGTGACATCAGCGGATCGCCGGAGGACGCCTTGTCGCGGCGCACGGGATCACTGGCTTTTCGAATGGTCGACGCTTCGGCCGACATGCCATGCGCGGTGGAAAATCCGCTTTCATCGCAAAATGCCTTGAACGCCTCATCCGGGTCCATGCCCAGATAGCGGGCATAGGAGCGGACGTAGCCGGGGATAAAGCCCGGCGTATCAAACGCGTCCGGATCGGAATTTTCGATGGCGGAAATGTAATTGGCTTTGATGCGGAGCTCGCGCTCAACGTCCAGAAGCGACTTGCCCATCGTAGCACGTTCACCACGCATCGTGTCGCCCAGACGAAGGTCAAAAGCATCGAAGCCACGGGCCTCGACCTCTTGTTTTTCCTCAGTACGCGACGAACGACGCCGTATCATGAACGCTGCCTCTTTAAGACCTGACTGCCCCGTGCCCGAATTTGCCGATTCGAGCTGCGCCTCTTTCTTCAGGTTAAGCTACCACATCGCAAGTATATTTGCACGTGGCTCTAACTAACCCGTTAATTCGGCACGATTTAGCGCACAATGCGACCAAAGTTCGTCCATTGCTTGGACAAGGCGATTTATCTCATCCGAGCCATGCACCGGAGACGGTGTAAACCGCAGGCGTTCTGTCCCCCGAGGGACGGTCGGGAAATTGATCGGTTGGGCGTAAATCCCATAGCGCTCCAACAGCATGTCACTGAGGATTTTCGTGTGCACCGGATCGCCTACGATCACCGGCACGATATGGCTGCCATGATCGATCAGCGGCAACCCAAGCCCCTTGAGCCGGGTCTTGAGAATTTTGGCCTGAGTCTGGTGGGCCTCGCGCAGGGCCGTATCACGCTTGAGATGCGCCACACTTGCCGCGGCACCCGCCGCAACCGCGGGCGGCAGGGAAGTGGTGAAGATAAAGCCGGGCGCATAGGACCGCACCGCATCGCACATCTTGGTCGACGCGGCGATATAGCCGCCCATCACGCCAAAGGCCTTGGCCAGCGTCCCGTTGATAATGTCCAGACGGTGCATCAGGCGGTCGCGCTCGGCCACACCCGCACCGCGGGGGCCGTACATGCCCACGGCGTGCACTTCGTCAATATAGGTCAGCGCGCCGAATTCATCCGCCAGATCGCAGATCGCCTCGATCGGGCCAAAATCTCCATCCATCGAATAAACGGATTCGAATGCAATCACCTTGGGCGCATCCGGGTCATCCGCCGCCATCAGCTCGCGCAGATGGTCGACATCATTGTGCCGGAAGATGCGCTTGGCCCCACCGTTGCGGCGCACACCTTCGATCATCGAGGCATGGTTCAATGCGTCAGAATAGATAATCAGGCCGGGAAAGAGCTTGGGCAACGTGCTGAGCGTGGCATCATTGGCGATATAGGCACTGGTAAAGAGCAGTGCTGCTTCCTTGCCATGAAGATCGGCCAGTTCGGCCTCGAGCCGCTTATGATAGATCGTGGTGCCGGAGATATTGCGCGTGCCACCGCTGCCCGCACCGGTCGCATCCAGCGCTTCGTGCATGGCCTGAAGCACAACCGGGTGCTGCCCCATGCCAAGGTAATCATTGCCGCACCACACGGTGATCGGCTGCTCGGTGCCATCGGGGCGACGCCATGTTGCGTGCGGAAACTGACCCTTGGCGCGTTCGATATCGATAAAGGTCCGGTACCGGCCTTCTTCGTGCAAACGATCCAATGCGGCGTCCAACTTCGCGGAATAGTCCACAGGCATCCCCTTCTTTGTCGTCAACGTCTTGGGCCAAAACCCAAAAACGCCACTTTACTAGCCCAGAGCAGCGGTGATGGATAGTTATATAAACCTTACCTTTTCGGCAATAGTTACAAAATGTCGCTGGCCGGACCGGGAACAGGGATCAAGTGGCTGGACAGTGCGGCGGCGCCTGATACCTTCGCCTTCGAAAACGCAAGCAAAACAGGTCGTCGCCCATGTCTCTTTCCGCCGTTCTAACCCGCATCGATGATCAGCTGCCCGAGGCACTGGAGCGTCTGATGGGCCTCTTGCGCATCCAGTCGATTTCCACCGATCCCGCGTTTGCCCAACCCTGTCAGGACGCAGCAGATTGGTTGGTATCCGACCTTCAAAGCATTGGAATTGATGCCAAAAAACGCGACACGCCGGGTCATCCGATGGTTGTCGGCCATATCGATGGGCCCGGCCCTCACCTGCTGTTTTACGGACACTATGATGTGCAACCGGTTGACCCGCTGAACCTGTGGAACTCCGATCCGTTTGATCCCAAACTGGAAGACACGCCCAATGGTCAGGTCATTCGCGGACGCGGCTCCTCCGATGACAAAGGCCAGCTGATGACCTTTGTCGAGGCTTGCCGCGCCTATAAGGACATCAATGGCGCGCTACCATGTCGCATCACCTTTTTCTTTGAGGGTGAGGAGGAAAGCGGCTCGCCGTCGCTGATCCCCTTCATGGAGGAAAACGCGGATGAGCTGCGCGCAGATATCGCGCTGATCTGCGACACGTCGATGGTTGCGCCGGGTGTGCCTTCCATCGCGTCACAGCTGCGCGGGATGCTCAAGGATGAATTCACCGTTCACGGCCCAAGGATTGACCTCCATTCCGGCCATTACGGCGGGCCGGGTCTGAACCCCTTGCGGGAAATGTCGCGGATCATCGCGTCGCTCCATGACGACCAGGGCCGCGTGGCCGTCGATGGGTTCTACGCCGGCGTGCATGAGGTACCTGCCGAACTCCTGCGCCAGTGGGAAAACTCGGGCTTTGACGAACAGGAATACCTCAATTCCGTCGGCTATACCCAACCGCATGGCGAAAAAGAATATCCCACGCTGGTGCAACAATGGGCGCGGCCCACGCTGGAGATCAACGGCATCTGGGGCGGTTATCAGGGCGCGGGCAGCAAAACCGTGATCCCCGCCGAAGCGCATTGCAAGCTGACCTGCCGACTGGTGGGTGACATGGACCCTGATGACCTGCGCAACAAGGTGCGGGCGCATGTCGAGGCGCAGCTTTCACCCGATGCGCGCGTCACATGGGACAACAACCTTGAGGGCTCCCCCGCCGCGGTGATGAATATTGATCGTCCGGAATTTGAGAAGGCCCGTCAGGCGCTTAGCGATGAATGGAACCGCGAGGCGGTGTTCTGTGGCATGGGCGGATCGATCCCGATTGCAGGGTTTTTCAAGGAAATCCTGGGGCTCGATTCCATGTTGATCGGGTTTGCCAATGATGACGACGCCATCCATTCCCCGAATGAGAAATACAATGTCGAGAGTTTTCACAAGGGCATGCGCAGTTGGGCGCGGGTGCTGGATGCATTAAGCGGTTGATCTGCTCCGGCGGCCCGTGGCGTCAGTATTGCAGCTGCGCCACCTGAGCCATTTGCGCCATCATCGTGTCCGAGAACTGCACCGGTTCAAACCCGATGGCAAAGCCCAACACCATACCGATGGCCAAGGGCAAGCGCCCCGGTTCCTTGAGCACACGAAATGCCGCGCGCTGCAGTTTGAACGCAAAAAACAGCATCACAAACACGATCGCGCCCGCAATTCCCAACATGGTGTATTGGCTGAACTCCGCCAAAACAGGCGTGGCATCCACCAGCGACTGAATGGTATCCATCTCGCTCATCACAAGAAAGCAGGTGAACATCAGCGTAAAGCCCGCGACAAAGCGCAATGGCACTTCGGTCCCGAAACGACGGGCCTTCCGGGCCGCTTTGCGCGTTTTTGAGACACCACCCTTGGTTTCCATCTCGCGCTGTTCGTCCGAGATACCCGCAAGCATACGGTCTTTGAGCGGCGTATCCTGCGTCCGTTCAATCCGTTCCAATCGTTCTGCAAAACTGGCTTGTGTCATTACGCCCTCACGTTTCTTGCCCTCGTGAATGCATCTGAAATCTGACTACAATTTGGCGGCCCAACGGAGAAAGTTGGGAACCTGCGTGGCGTCTATATGCCCGCGCGTGTCCATCCGGAACTTGGTCGAAAACCTGCAACCCTTGCGTGAAATGGCGTTCTGAGGCAAGTTTGCTGGGTTCCGAGTGCCCGGGGAGGCATCGTATTCGGACCCAATTATACCTTTGTACTGCTCGGATCGACCTGCAATAAAAAGGATAAATTACAAATGCTTATTAAAGATCGCCTTGCATCACAACCCAAGGCAGAACCCTTCACGGTCACCGCAGATCAATTGGTTTCGGACGCCGTGGCACACATGTCTGAAATGAACTACGGCGCCGCCATTGTTGCCGATGCGGACAAGAAAGTGGTCGGTATTCTGACCGAGCGGGACATCATGAAACGCCTGGTCAACAAAGGCATGAGTGCCACGGACACCAAAGTCGAAGACATCATGACCCGTGACCCAAGCGTGGCGCGTGACACCGACGAGATAGAGATGTGGATGAAAAACATGAGCCAGAACCGGTTCCGCCGCGTGCCCGTTGTCGATGACGAAAACCGCATTCAGGCCGTGCTGACCCAAACTGACCTCATGGCCTATTCCTGGCCGTTGATCCTGTCGCAGACCAAGGAAATCGCCGAACGGGACGCGCGCAAGAATTTCTATGTGCTTTTGATTGGCGGCGGTCTTTTGGTCTATGCGGTTGCGATGATCCTGCTGATGAAAGTGATCTGGTAGGACCGACCTCGGCGCAAACCTGCCACCACAACACCGGCCTTGCCGTATCGCCACCACGTGGCCCATGTCGATATGTGGAAAAGTGGCGCGGTTGACGGGGCTCGAACCCGCGACCCCCGGCGTGACAGGCCGGTACTCTAACCAACTGAGCTACAACCGCGCTGGCGCTTTCGGGGATCGTTCAGGGCAGTGGTGGCGCGGTTGACGGGGCTCGAACCCGCGACCCCCGGCGTGACAGGCCGGTACTCTAACCAACTGAGCTACAACCGCTCACTGCCCGCCCGATCCTTTGGGCGTGGATGCCGTATTATGCCGGGCCACCCGCCCCGTCAAGCGGGTGTACCGTGAATTTTGGGCTTTCTTTGCAGCACTTGCGCGCCAAGTCGCATATCGCGTCCCGACCGGATCAGTTCAGATCGGCAAATACATCCCGCATCAGGCGCAATCCGCCCATCCGGTCAAAGAGATTGAGAAGCTCAGCCTTGCAGTCATTGTTGTCACTGTCGATGGCCCATTCCAGGACCATAACCGCTTCTGCGGGCCGCAACTGGGCCTCCGCATCGGCCTCCATTTTCTGACGAATGGCGGCAAGAAGCGCCTGCTTCCTACCGCCATTCCGCGCCAATTCACTCGCCATAGTCTTTCCACTTTAACTTGCGCGTTATGTCATTTTATTTGACTTATTCGTGTGTATGTCAATATAAGTTACCGACTATCCGGAATTTAGGACTACGTACCAGTGATCGACTTTCATGAACGGCTTAAAACGCTGATCAAAAATTCTGACTATGATTACAAAAGCTTATCTCTCGAGATTGGCCAAGGGGAGAGGTATATCTCAAACCTGCTGTCCACAAAAAGCGATCCGGGCTTCACAAGCGTGATTAAAATCTGTGCCTCTTTAGGGGTAACGCCCAATCAGATTGCCGGTTTGAACGATCAACTCAGCCTTGTGAACAACGACATCGACAATCGAATCGTCTCGGCCCATGCCGAACGCATACTGACCTCGGTCACCCGCGAGGCTCACCGCACGCTGACCAAACGCGGCACCGGCCCGCTGATTGACGACGTATTGACCTGGTGGCACCAACAACACGGGATGCTCAGCAACTTTGACCGTTTGTCCGAACATGTGGACCTGTACCATGCACCCGATTCCGATGCGGAATTGCCGCAGCCCTATATGGTCGGCGAAAAAAGCCTCGCGCGGGTTTCCTTTGGCGTGAAGTCGGCAGAACATCTGGGCCAGCTCTTCGAGACATTCGAACACAGCCTGACGGAAAAGGTTACGATGGCACATGTGGAGACCAGCAAAGGCGATCCGCAGCTCTCGGTTCAGGAGATCGAGGTGAACCTGCCCAATCACAGCTTCCCGTTGCGGTTCAACTACAAGCGCCTGCTGCTGCCGGTCGAAGACATGCAAGGCAACCGCTACATTCTGAACTATTCACAAGCTCTCGAGTGATCCAGCGTAATGGGCCATCATATGGCTCAGGTTCTCGGCCGATACCGCCACCAGCCATTCGGAACTGCCCCGCCCTGCGGGTGCCGGCTCTGACCACCGCGCCACGCCGGGGATCTGTATGGCGAACCCGTAATTCGTGGCAAAGCCCAGTTTGACATCCCGGTCCCGCATCATCGCGTAGGTCCAGTCGACCGTCCATTTCGTGGCTATGGTCGTATGCAACAGCATCATGAAATAGCGCAGCTTCTGGCGGGATCCGCGAAACCCCGGCCGCATGAACAACTCCCCGATATAGGCCATGCGCCCGTGAAAATTGGGCGGCACCGCGTCGGTGAAACTGATCACCGCATCTGTCCGTTGCTGGGGGTAATGGCGGCGCATGGTGCGGATCATGTAATCGCCCATTTTCTCACGCCCGACATCATCATACCGCACCGCGACCGAGGCTGAATATTCGCCATCCTCGCGCATAAAGAGCCAAAAGCCGCTTTCTTCGGTGAAGTCGTTAAAGTCGCTCGACAGTTTCGCCGTCAGACCGGGTTTGCCCATGTCTTCGGTCAGTTCCTTGGCATAGGCGAAATCCGTGATCATCTCGACGGTCACGCCGATCTCAGCCAGCGCTCCAAGACACTCTCCGCCGACCGTTATCAAGTCCAACGCGTTCTTCATTGTCCCACCATAGTTCCTGCCTGCTCAAAGCCCCTGTTTTTTCTTATGGGGGCACAGTCTTGTGGTTTTTTATTCAGCGCCATCTAGATGTGGCCTTACCCATCCTTGAAACCACGCGTTAGGGCTCTGGGGCAAGCTGGAAATGGATGAATTCAGCGGTTTTTTTGCCACACCACACGCATAGATAGAATCGCAAGGCAAAAATGCCGACCCAAAGGCGATTGTACCTCGTTTCGGCGTGTCAGAGCTGCATTGAATCGCCTTGATGCAGGCTCTCTTGTTCAAGGCTGAGTTTGTAGTCTTTTTGCTGCCGACGGAGCTGCGCCTGCTCGGCAAATGGCCGCAACCGGACAGTGATCACAAAGGAGATGATCGCAAACACCACCGCGCCCAGCAAGAACCCATAGGCCACGCCCCAAACACCCATGAAATACTCTCCAACCGCGACGAACGGCAGAATACCAAACGTGTTGCGCGCCCAGTTCAACACCGGCGAATAGTTCGGGAAGCCTAGATTGTTGAACGCCGCATTGGAGATGAAGATCGAGCCGTTGAAAAACGAAATCGTGGCCAGCGGACCGCAGTAGAAATAGAGAATTTCGCGGGTCAGCCCTTCTGCGCCGAAGGCATCCGCAATGGGTGAGCGGAAAAGGTAAAGAAGCAGCGTCACTCCAACCACATAAATCGCCAAGAACTTCAGCGCATCGAAATAGGCCGATCTGGCGCGATCCGCCTTCCCTGCCCCGAAGTTCTGGCCGATGATAGGCCCGATGGATCCACAAAGCGCGTTCACCACCGAAAACACCACCGGGGCCAGACGGCCAATCACCGCCAGTCCCGCCACCGCTTCGGGACCGAACTTGGCGATGTAGCGCATGATGATCGCCTGACCGACCGGTGCCGCGATCGACGAAAAGACTGCAGGCACGGCAAAGCGCAGAATTGCAGGGCCATCCCCGCGCAGATGCGGCCATCCGATACGGGTAAAGCCCTGCCGCATGATTCCCGCCGCGTAAAGCGCCAGCACCAACGTGGCCGCCCGTGCCATCACCGTGGCCGCCGCGGCACCTTCCAACCCCAGACCAAAGCCAAAGATCAAAATGGGATCCATCACCAGATTGACCAAGGCGCCAAATAGCGACGGGTACATCGACCATTTGGCCACCCCGCGCGACCGCAACACCGCAATCGCCGTCATCGACACGCCGGAAAAGCACGTGGCCGGCAGAATGATCACCAGATAGCTTTGGGCCATCTCGGAGACATCACCTTGCGCCCCGATGAGCCCAAGGAGTTGCGGCAGATAGGGGATCATCATGAGCGGCACAATCAAACCGACCCCGACGGCCACCAAGGCCGCAACGCTGGCAATTTCGCGGGCGCGATCCTTGCGGTTTTCACCGATGGCCTGCGCTACCAGCGCTCCGGAGGCGATGGAGAGGCCCAGATTGATCGTGCTGACGAAAAACAGGACGGTGCTGCCATAACCGGCCGCCGCCGCCATTTCCTTGTGACCGAGCATCGAGATGAAAAGAATGTCGAAAAGGTCGACCACATAAATGGCCATGATGCCCACGCTCGATGTCAAAGACATCACCGCAACGTGGCGCATCAGACTGCCGTCTGTGAATTGCCGCTCCGTCCCCTCGGTCACGGTATGTCCCCAATTTTTTCATTTCTTTATAAGGCACTACGTGTGCCAAAATAACTCTGTCACAATGGCGCGCATTCTAGGACGGCGCGGTCATAAGTCTACTTCGAAATCACCAAGGGATCCGTTGCGCAAACAACGCAGAGTTGCCGATTGACCGTTTAAAAAAGCGATGGGACGGGAATATGGTGGGTGATGAGAGACTCGAACTCCCGACATCTTCGGTGTAAACGAAGCGCTCTACCAACTGAGCTAATCACCCGACCGGCGCTTATTGCCCCAGATTGCGAAGGCGTGCAACCCCTTCTGGCACCCGTCTAGTCCAGAATTTTTTCGATGCCGTTTTCCAGCACATAGATGCAGCCCTGGCGATTGCTCAACGCTTTCATCTCCGCGGCGTCCAACCCACAGACCTGCGCGCGCAGGACCTTGCCCAGAATGCCATGCGACACAATAATGCTGGGCCCGGTCAGAGCATCGAGGAAACTGCGCACCCGGTCCTCAAGCGCGGCCATACCTTCGCCGCCGGGTGCCGACACGTAGACATCGATATCCGCACCGTGCGGGGCCACATCGGCACGCAACTCGCCCTCCCATTCGCCGGTGTTGATTTCGGCCAACCGGTCGTCAACCTCGTAGTCGCATCCGCCAAGGGCAATCTGCGCCGTGTCCTGCGCCCGCCCTTGCGGCGACACGTAGATGCCACCGGGGCCGCGTTGAACGTCGTCCAGATAGGGCGCAATCAAGCCCGCCTGCGCCTGTGCATCCGCCCGGCCCTGCGCGGTCAGATCGGAGTTCAAACGCCCCTGAATACGACCAACGGCATTCCATTCGGTCTGCCCGTGGCGCAAAAACCAGATTTTGGGATAGGCCGCCATGACAGACACCTCACCGAAAAGAAATGGATGAAAACTGGGTGATACCCGAGCGGCGCATTGTGGCACCGCCTGACGTCAAGCGACGCGCCGGCTATTCTGCCGCGTCAGGAAGCGTGTCTTTGCCCGGCGCGGGCTTGGTGCCAAAGGACCGGTTTTGCCGGATCTTGGCGACAACGACACGCGCCGACGTGGTTTCCTTGGTGCGGTTGTATTTCACCTTGCCCATTGGCTGCAGGTTCAATTCGCGCCCCTTGGCAACGGTTTCGCCCAACACTTCCAACATCGCTTCAATTACCGGCTTGGCGTATTTCTTTTTGACATCACTGCGTTCGACAACCAGATCAATCAACTCGGATTTTTTCAGCTCTGCCGTCGCCGGGTTGGGGGCATCGGCCGCTGTCGTAGCTGCGGCGGGTGCGGGAATTTTACTGGTGCTGGGCTTGGTGCCCTTCGCGGCGGCGACCTGAGCCACTGTTACCTTTTTCGCAACAGTTTTTGGGCCTGCGCTCGCACTTCTCGCCTTTGGCGGCTTCGGGCCGGCCAGCCGTGACTTGGGGGCCGATGGCGCCTTAGCGCTGCTTTTACTGGTCGATGAAGTGCTCGACTTGGGGGAGGATTTGGATTTGCCTGGTGTGGATCGCGTGCTCATACAGCGCCTCATTGTTTTGCTCTTGGAAACATTTCTACGCAGAACCCGCGCGCAATGCCAGACAAGTCTTACCCGTAGGAGCACCAATCACGCCGCATGACTCAAAAAGGGCGCACCCGAAGATGCGCCCTTTGTCATGCGATTGATCGGGAGATCAGTGCGCGGTGGCGCCTGTGCCATCACCCTCAGTCTTGAGCGCAGCTTCGGCTGCAGCGGCCTCTTCGGCAGCTTCATCCCAATCCACGGGCTCCGGTTCGGCCACAAGCGCATATTTCAAGACTTCGCGCACATGGGTGACCGGAATGATCTCGAGCCCCTCTTTCACATTGTCGGGGATCTCGGCCAGATCCTTTTCATTCTCCGCCGGGATCAACACGCGCTTGATGCCCCCGCGCAGGGCGGCCAGCAGTTTCTCCTTGAGGCCCCCGATGGGCAATGCATTACCGCGCAATGTGACCTCGCCCGTCATGGCGATGTCTTTGCGCACCGGAATGCCTGTCAGAACCGAAACGATCGATGTGACCATTGCCAGACCGGCACTGGGACCATCTTTGGGCGTGGCACCTTCAGGCACATGCACGTGAATGTCCCATTTCTCAAAGCGCGGTGGCTTGATGCCGATCTGAGGGCTGATCGAGCGGACATAGCTGGAGGCCGCATCAATCGATTCCTTCATCACGTCGCCCAGTTTACCGGTGGTCTTCATCCGGCCCTTGCCCGGCAGGCGCAGTGCTTCGATGTTCAAAAGCTCTCCGCCCACGGACGTGTAGGCCAGCCCGGTCACAACGCCAACTTGATCTGCATCTTCTGCCAGACCAAACTTGAACTTTCGCACGCCAAGGAACTCATCCAGATTGTCCGACGTCACATTGATCGTGTCATCTTCCTTCTTGATGATTTTCGTCACGGCCTTGCGGGCCACCTTGGCGATCTCACGCTCCAGATTCCGCACGCCGGCTTCCCGCGTGTAATAACGGATCATGTCGGTCAACGCGCCATCGCTCAGCCCGAATTCCTTTTCCTTCAGCCCGTGGTTTTTGACCTGCTTGGCCAGCAGATGCTGCTTGGCAATCTCGCGCTTTTCGTCCTCGGTGTAGCCGGCCAGCGGAATGATCTCCATCCGGTCCAGCAAAGGCCCGGGCATGTTGTAGGAGTTCGCCGTGGTCAGGAACATCACGTTCGAGAGGTCATATTCGACCTCCATATAATGATCCACAAAGGTGCTGTTCTGTTCCGGATCAAGCACCTCAAGCATGGCACTTGCGGGATCCCCACGGAAATCCTGGCCCATCTTGTCGATCTCATCCAGCAGGATCAGCGGATTGGTGGTTTTCGCCTTTTTCAGCGCCTGAATAATCTTGCCCGGCATCGAGCCAATATAGGTCCGGCGATGACCGCGAATCTCAGACTCGTCACGCACACCGCCCAGCGAGATGCGAATGAACTCGCGCCCCGTTGCCCGCGCAACCGACTTGCCAAGGCTGGTTTTACCGACACCCGGAGGGCCGACGAGGCACATGATCGGGCCCTTCAGCTTTTTCGAGCGCTGCTGCACCGCCAGATATTCCACGATGCGTTCCTTGACCTTCTCAAGCCCGTAGTGATCCGCATCCAGCACTTCCTGTGCCCGATGCAGATCCTTTTTGACACGGCTTTTCGTGCCCCACGGAATGCTGAGCATCCAGTCGAGATAGTTGCGCACAACGGTCGCCTCGGCGCTCATCGGGCTCATGTTCTTGAGCTTCTTGAGCTCGGCTTCGGCCTTCTCCTTGGCCTCTTTGCTCAGCTTGGTCTCGTTGATCTTGCCTTCGAGCTCAGCGACTTCGCCTTCGCCCTCTTCACCGTCACCCAGCTCCTTCTGAATGGCCTTCATTTGCTCATTCAGATAATATTCGCGCTGCGTGCGCTCCATCTGGGATTTGACGCGAGTCTTGATCTTCTTCTCGACCTGTAGAACGCTCATTTCGCCCTGCATCAGGCCATAGACCTTCTCCAGCCGCTCACTGACAGAAAGCGTCTCCAACAGTTCTTGCTTCTGACCAACCTCGATGCCCAGATGCCCGGCCACCAGATCGGCAAGCTTGGCGGGTTCATCGGATTCACTCACGGCGGTCAGCGCTTCTTCAGGGATGTTCTTCTTGACCTTGGCATAGCGCTCGAACTCGTTGGTCACGGTGCGCAGCAACGCCTCAATCGTGGTCGTATCACCCGGCATCTCGGTCAGATACTCGGCGCGCGCCTCGAAGAAATCATCGTTTTCCAGATATTGCGTGATCCGCACCCGCGCCACACCTTCGACCAGCACTTTCACAGTGCCGTCAGGCAGCTTCAGCAGTTGCAGAACGTTGGCCAGCACGCCGGCCTTGTAGATGCCCGCAGAATCCGGATCATCTACACTCGGGTCAATCTGGCTCGATAGCAGGATCTGTTTGTCATCCTGCATCACCTCTTCCAGCGCCCGGACTGATTTTTCCCGGCCCACAAAGAGCGGCACGATCATATGGGGAAATACCACGATATCCCGCAACGGAAGTACGGGGTACGAGGCGTTCAATGGGTCTTGCATGCTCGGTTTTCCTGTTCTTGGCAAAAAGACTCTGGCCCCGATTATTCAGCAGCCCCGGTCTTCTCCGTTTCACCTGTTGTTAACTGGGTCTGTTCGACCCGCATTTCAACCGCGTGAAACGACAATGCCTCGCTCACTCCACAGGAGCAAGCGACAATTCCGACAGAAATGATGCAAATTCAGCTTAAAGCGCCGAAGCTGAGGCCACGATCAGGCCAGCGTTGCCGCCGCCAATGTTGCCACAGAAAACCAACCACAAAAGAATACAATGAACTTCAACATAACACTCACCACGTAAACAGTTTCACTTACACTACAGGCCCACCCATTCAGCACCTATGCTGGATTCCTGACTTTTCCTGAAAGCAGCAGAACCCAGTACCGCGTATTTCACACGATTTTGTCAAAAAAACGAAACTTTAAGTTGAAAACAGTTTGTTTCCGTGCCACTTGCGCTAGGCTCGAATGCGTCGCGCATGGCGGGACGGTGGGCGGGGCGATCCGCATTTGCGGGAGCGCCGCACGGCCGTCGCGTCACACCGGCTCGATATCCCCAAGGGCGCGCTCGGCATGGAACTCTTCCTCCCAATCATCGAAACGCCCGGCGGAAATCGCGGTGCGCATATCTGCCATAAGCTCCTGATAATAATGCAGGTTATGCCATGTCAGCAGCATGCCCGAAATCATTTCCTGCGCGCGAAAAACATGGTGGAGGTAAGCGCGTGAATAGTTGCGGCAGGCCGGGCATGTGCAAGCCTCATCCAAGGGGCGCGGGTCATCGGCGTGGCGTGCGTTCTTGATGTTCACCACGCCGCGCCGTGTAAACACCTGCCCGGTCCGGCCCGAGCGTGACGGCAGCACGCAATCCATCATGTCCACACCGCGCTTCACGGCGCCTACAATGTCATCGGGCTTGCCTACACCCATCAAATATCGCGGCTTGTCCTGCGGCAAAAACCCCGGCGCATAGTCCAGAACACCAAACATTGCCTCTTGCCCTTCACCCACGGCCAGACCGCCGATGGCATAGCCGTCAAACCCGATCTCACGCAGCGCCCTGGCACTTTCCTCGCGCAAATCCGGCGTGACGCCCCCTTGCATGATGCCAAAAAGCGCGTGACCAGGCCGGTTCCCAAAGGCGTCTTTTGACCGCGCCGCCCACCGCATGGACAAACGCATGCTTTCGGCCACAGCGTCATCCGTTGCGGGCAGCGCCGGGCATTCATCGAAACACATCACGATGTCGCTGCCCAAAAGCCGTTGAATTTCCATCGATCGCTCGGGGGTCAATTCGTGCTTGGATCCGTCGATATGCGATTTGAACGTCACGCCCTCTTCGGTCAGCTTCCTGAGCCCGGCCAGGCTCATCACCTGAAACCCGCCACTATCGGTCAGGATGGGCCGCTCCCAGTTCATAAACTGGTGCAACCCACCCAACCGGTCCACCCGCTCCGCCCCCGGGCGCAGCATCAGATGATACGTATTGCCCAGCAAAATATCGGCACCTGTCTCGCGCACGCTTTCGGGCATCATCGCCTTGACCGTCGCCGCCGTGCCCACCGGCATAAAGGCAGGCGTGCGGATTTCCCCGCGCGGGGTCGAGATCACCCCACAGCGTGCCGCGCCATCCACAGCCTTCAGATCAAACTTAAATGTCGCGGTCATGGTGCGCTGGTCCTAATTTGTCTTTTGCCCCTCCTTAATCCCAGATACCATATCTTGTAAATTCAATGGGCAAACACCATATGTATACCATAGCATACAACAATTGAGGGATATGAATGTCTGAAGACGTAATAATAGAGCTGTTGTCATCCAACTTACTTTACCTGCTGCTGGCCGCCCTGCTGATCATCGTCATCCTGCGGGCCGTCAAAATCGTTCCGCAGTCCGAACAATATGTGGTGGAACGCTTCGGCCGTCTGCATGCGGTGTTGAAACCTGGCATCAATATGATCGTGCCGTTTCTGGACAAGGTGGCCCACCGGATTTCGATCCTTGAGCGCCAGTTGCCCAATGCCAGCCAGGATGCAATCACCAAAGATAACGTGCTGGTGCAGGTCGAAACATCGGTCTTTTACCGCATCATCCAGCCCGAAAAGACGGTTTACCGGATCCGCGATGTTGATGGCGCTATTTCCACCACCGTGGCCGGGATCGTCCGGGCGGAAATTGGTAAGATGGACCTTGATGAGGTGCAATCGAACCGAAATGAGCTGATCGCAACGATAAAGACACTGGTCGAAGACGCCGTGGACAACTGGGGCATCGAAGTGACCCGTGCTGAAATCCTGGACGTCGATCTCGATCAGGCAACACGTGACGCGATGCTGCAACAGCTTAACGCGGAACGCGCCCGTCGCGCTCAGGTCACCGAGGCCGAAGGCAGCAAACGTGCGGTCGAACTGAATGCCGATGCCGAGCTTTATGCCGCGGAACAATCCGCCAAGGCGCGCCGGATCGAAGCCGATGCCGAGGCATATGCCACCGGCGTTGTGGCCGCCGCCATTGCCGAAAACGGGCTTGAGGCAGCGCAGTATCAGGTCGCGCTGAAACAGGTGGAATCACTTAATGCTTTGGGCAACAGCCCTTCTTCGAATACAGTGCTGGTGCCTGCCAATGCGCTCGAAGCCTTTGGCAATGCGTTTAATATGCTGAAAGGAAAACCTTGATGTCCGAATTGGTTCTCTGGTCACACTGGTGGGTCTGGCTCGCCGCCGCCCTCATTCTGGCAATCCTCGAAGTGGCCGCGCCCGGCTTCATCTTTCTCGGATTTGCCATCGGTGCGGGCCTTGTTGGCCTGATGCTCCTGACCCCGATCAGCCCGGGTCTGCCCGCCCTGCTTGCCATCTTTGCGATCCTGTCGTTGGTCGCCTGGGGCGCACTGCGCAGCGGCTTTCGCGCCGAGAGCGGGCAAGTGCGCCATATCGACCACGATATCAACGACTAATCCTTTGGCTCCGGCATACGTCGGAGCCATTTGATTTTTACACGCATTGCGGGCAATCTGACCTTGATTAACTTTCAAGGCCTTTTCTCGCATGAGTAAATTACCCAATGAAATCGACCGCATAAACGCGCTCACAAACAATGCCCGCAACACCTGGTTCGCTCTTTTGGGTGCGTTGGTTTTTGTCGTGATGACCTTGATGGGGGTCGAGCATATCGACTTTTATGGTGTCAATCGCGCGACCAAATTGCCGCTGGTCGAAGTGGCTGTACCAACCTTTTATTTCTTTGCCGTCGCGCCCATCCTAACGGCGGCGATCTATGGCTATTTCCACCTCTACCTGATCCGCCTTTGGGACGCTCTGGGCACGGCAGATTCGCATTACGAAGAACGCCCGCTTGGCGATGTCATTTCACCCTGGCTGGTCACTGACGCGGCGCTGCAACTGCGCCAATCCTGGCGCCGGGACGACTGCACAACCACGCGCAATCTCGAAAGCATGGCGACCACGCTAAATGTCTTCCTCTCTTTTGGTGGCGGCATCCTCGTGCTGTACCTGCTGTGGCAAGGCTCTTATTCCGCCCGCACCTTCTGGATGTCCTCCTTTGCTGGTGTCGCATTTGGCATGGCAACCATCACCGGCTTTACCAGCCTCCTGACCATGATGGACCGGATGTCCTCGCACCCAAGGGGTCGGGTTGTCCGGTTCTGGGCAAAACCATCGCGCATTCTGACCACCGCCTTGCTGCTCGGCTTTATCGTCTATTTGAGTTACCAGCGGACCGAGGGCCCACTCGACAAACTCGCCTCGCTCAACATGATCGACCAGCAGATTGTCGAACGCCCGGGCAACTGGCTGCCTTACGGCGTAGCTCAAGCCGAATTCCGCGCCAAATGGTGCAAGCGGGAGGGCGTGGAAGACTGCAAAAAGCTGGGGTCACGCCAAGCCGAATTCGACAAGGAATGGTGGGAACGCCGCCATGCCACACGCTACATTTTGAACCGTCCCAACCTGCACAAGAACCGCGGTGGACCGCCCGATCTGCGCGAGGCCAAACTCAATTCGTCTTTTCTGGCCGGAGCCAATCTATGGGGCGCGCAAATGGATCATGCCCGCATGAACTTCGCGCAGATGGAAGGCGTTTTCCTGAACTTCGCCAGCCTGAAATGGACGGATTTCTCAAGCGCCAATATGGAAGGCGCCGATTTCAGCTTTTCACACATGACCGGGTGGCCCCCGCATAAGGAAAACCCCGAGCGCGAGATGCCCAACACATTGCAGGACACCAATCTGAGTGCGGCGATCAACGAAGGCGGGGCTCTTCGGTTCGTGCGGTTCGACACGGTCATTTTTGACGCCAAGACCAATTTCAGAAACACCTTCATGGATGGCTCCGTGAAGATGCGCGCAGATTTTGCAAAGCAGATGGGCAATCCCTGCCAGTGGATCCCCAAACCGCTGAAGGAAGAAGAATTCTATGCCTATTGGCGCTGGTGGATCGAAAAGCGGCCTATGTTGCCCAATTCTCCACCCGTCGTCTGGGTGCAGGTTGCGCCGGAGCGCTGGAAAGACGTCGAACCAGCAACCGGCACGCAATTGACCAAGTTCGAGCTGGAGACCTGCGAATGGAACATGAAACCCATGCCCGATCTGTCGCAATAACCCCAGCCCCTTGAACCCCTGCGCCGCAAGCGCAATGATGGCCCCAAAGCGCCGCCAGAGACGCGATCACACCAAGAGGACATGTCATGACCCAATCCGATACCCAGCCCCCATTGCAATTCGGCTGGGAGGAATGGATCGGCCTTCCTGATCTTGGGGTCCCTGCCCTGCGCGCCAAGGTCGATACCGGCGCACGGACCAGCGCACTTCATGCGTTCGACATTGAAACCTTTGGATCCAGCACCAAACCCAAGGTCCGGTTCACGGTGCACCCGATCCCCGGCCGTGACGATCTGGTCATCCCCTGCTCTGCAGAAATCGTGGACCGCCGCGAGGTGACCTCCTCCAACGGCGACAAGGAAATGCGCTTTGTCATCTCATCCACGCTGGAGGTCAGCGGCCAAAGCTGGCCCATTGAAATCACCCTGACCAACCGTGCCAACATGACCAACAGGATGCTCTTGGGCCGTACCGCCCTCAAAGACAACATCTCGATTGCCGCCACCGACCGTTTCCTGCAGCCGGAACTGAATTACGACGTCTACCACACCGCCAAAATGCGCCAGGCGGCGCCCAAACGCGCGCTGCGCATTGCCGTGCTCAGCCGAGAGGACAATTATTCCACCCGCCGTCTGGTCGAAGAAGGCGAAAAACGCGGCCACGTGGTGGAGGTGATCAACACGACGCGGTGCTACATGGCGATCAACGCGCTGGCTCCCGAGGTCCATTATGACGGCAAACGCCTGCCCCGGTTCGACGCCGTGATCCCGCGGATCGGTGCCTCGATCACGCCCTATGGTGCGGCCATCATCCGCCAGTTCGAAACCACGGGCACCTACTGTGTGAACGGCTCGGCCGGGATCACCGCCAGCCGCGACAAACTCTATGCCCATCAGCTGATGGCCCGCGCCAAGATTGGCATGCCCAACACCGCTTTTGCGGCTTCGCCACGCGACACCAACAACATCATCGGCCTTGTGGGCACCGCCCCGCTGATCGTGAAACTGTTGGAGTCGACCCAAGGCAAGGGCGTCGTCCTGGCCGAGACCAAAAAGGCAGCAGAATCGGTGATTGATGCGTTCCGTGGCCTCAAGGCAAATTTCCTGATCCAGGATTTTGTGAAGGAGGCCGCCGGTGAAGACATCCGCTGTCTGGTGATTGGCAGCAAGGTTGTGGCGGCGATGAAGCGCACCGGGGCGGAAGGCGATTTTCGCTCGAACCTGCATCGCGGTGGATCTGCCAAGTCGGTGAAGATCTCCAAGATCGAACGCGAAACCGCGATCCGCGCGGCCAAGGTGTTCAATCTCAACAAGGCAGGCGTCGATCTTCTGCGCTCTGAGGCCGGACCCAAAGTGCTGGAGGTCAATTCATCGCCCGGTTTCGAAGGGATCGAGAATTCGACCGGCAAAAACATCGTGGGTTATCTTTACGAAATGATCGAAGCCCGCGTCCGCCCCACACCGATCCGCCGGCGCAAGACCAAAACATAGCAACCGCGCAACAGTTAATCCTGTCGTGCGGCACCTCTGGACGCGGCGGCGGATAATTCCTATATGTTTGGTCAGGAACTTCCGCAGGACGCAGTCATGACCCACAGCCCCGATCCCCTAGAAGGCGCGCCCTTGATCGCCCCTTCAAGCACTGAGCACCCGATGTACGATCAGATCGTCGAGGCGTGCCGTTCGGTCTATGACCCTGAAATTCCAGTGAATATTTACGATCTGGGCCTGATATACACGATCGAGATTGACGGCGAGAACGCTGTCAGCGTGATCATGACCCTCACCGCGCCGGGCTGCCCCGTGGCCGGCGAAATGCCCGGATGGGTGGCAGAGGCCATCGAGCCGTTGGCCGGTGTGAAACAGGTCGATGTTCAGCTTACCTGGGAGCCGCCCTGGGGCATGGACATGATGAGCGACGAAGCCCGGCTTGAACTGGGCTTTATGTAGATTAATCAACCGCATGTAAGGCAAACCTGATGTTTGGCATACCTGGAAAACAAGCCGTCTCAATGACCGACGCCGCAGCCGCGCAAATCGCCAAGCTGATGGCCAAGGACGGCCACGAAGGTCTCCGGATCGGCGTCAAGAAAGGCGGCTGTGCGGGCATGGAATACACCATGGATTACGTCACCGAAATCGACCCCAATGATGAGGTGGTTGAGCAGGATGGCGCGCGGGTGATGATCGCGCCGATGGCGCAGATGTTCCTCTTTGGCACACAGATCGACTACAAGGTGTCATTGCTGGAATCGGGTTTCGAATTCAACAACCCCAACGTCACCGAGGCATGCGGTTGCGGCGAGATCCATCAAATTCGAAGGCATGTGAGCGAAACCTCGCATCTAATTGAGATCAGGGAAAAATTTCACGTGGGACGACGCAAGCTTGCAGCTGGAAACTGGAAGATGAATGGCACAAGCGCCGCATTTTCCGAACTCAAAGACCTGATCACTGCGCACCCCGATCCGACCGTCGACATCCTGATTTGCCCGCCGGCCACCCTGCTTCAACCAGCCGCCGCATTGGCGGCGCAATCGCCCGTCACCATCGGCGGACAGGACTGTCATTGCGAAACGTCCGGGGCCCATACCGGTGATATCTCGGCGGCAATGTTGATCGATGCCGGGGCGAAATCAGTGATCCTCGGTCACTCGGAACGCCGCGAAAACCATGGCGAGACCAGCGAACTGGTGCGTGCCAAGGCCAAAGCCGCTCAGGCCGCCGACCTGACGACCATCATCTGTCTCGGGGAAAGCCTGGCCCAACGCGAAGCTGCCAACACGCTCGATATCATCGGCGGGCAACTTTCGGCCTCCGTGCCCGATGCCACGACGCCCGCAAACACGGTGATCGCGTATGAACCCATCTGGGCCATCGGCACCGGCCTCACCCCCACAGTTGAACAGATCGACGAAGTGCATGACTTTATCCGCACCCGTCTGATCACACGGTTCGGCGCCGAGGCGGGCAATGGCATTCGTCTGCTTTATGGCGGATCGGTCAAACCCGGCAATGCCGCTGAAATCTTTGCAACGGACAATGTTGATGGCGCGCTTGTGGGCGGGGCCAGCCTCAAGGCTGCCGATTTCACGCCAATCATCGCGGCCTTGCAAGACAGCATCTGATCCCCCGTCAGACCGAAACGACGCGCCATCCCTGACGCGTCGCCTCTCAATGCGCAAAATAGGGGCGCGGTAGCGCGCAATTGGATTGCGCCTATTTGACCACGATCTCCGGCCCCATGAAGGTATTGGGCAGATAGGTACTGAGCCAGGGGATGTAGGTCACCATGATCAGGAAGACGAAGAGAACCGCAAGGAACGGCAACGCCGCCCGCACCACCGCCATCATCGGCATGCCCGCCACGCCGGAGGTGACAAAGAGGTTCAGACCCACCGGCGGCGTGATCATCCCGATCTCCATATTGACCACCATGATGATGCCCAGATGGATGGGATCGATGCCAAGCTCGATCGCAATTGGAAAAACCAAAGGTGCCACGATCACCAGAAGGCCCGAAGGCTCCATGAACTGACCACCGATCAGCAGGATGACATTCACGACGATCAGGAACATCACCTGACCAAAACCCGCACTCAGCATCGCATTGGCAATGGTCTGAGGCACCTGCTCATCCGTCAAAACATGTTTCAGGATCAAGGCGTTGGCGATCACGAACAAGAGGGTCACCGTCAGCTTTCCTGCCTCGAAAAGCGTATGCTTTGTGTCGGGATGGAACACGGCTGTCAGCATCGCATAGGGCTTTTTGAAGAGGCTGATCTTGCCCCCCTGCCCGTCATCGGCCAGCGGCCCCATGTCCTTGTAGACAAAGCACGCGATCACAAACGAATAGACCGCCGCCACCGCTGCCGCTTCGGTCGGCGTAAAGATACCGCCGTAGATGCCGCCCAGAATGATCACGATCAAAAAGAGGCCCCAGCCCGCATCACGGCCCGAGACAAAAATCTCACCCCAGCCATTCCAATCGCCCTTGGGCAGGTTCTTGACCTTGGCCATGATGTAGATCGTTACCATCAGCATCAGGCCCGCCAGCAGCCCCGGAATGACGCCCGCAAGGAACATCCGGCCCACAGAAACCTCAACCGCGGCGGCATAGACCACCATCACGATGGAGGGCGGGATCAGGATGCCCAACGTGCCTGCGTTGCAAATCACACCGGCGGCGAATTCTTTGGTGTAGCCCACCTGCCGCATGCCCGCGATCACGATGGAGCCGATGGCCACAACCGTCGCCGGGGATGAGCCTGAGAGGGCGGCAAAAAGCATACAGGCAAAGACGCCCGCGATGGCCAGCCCGCCGGGCAGATGCCCCACACAAGCAATAGAGAACCGGATAATCCGTTGCGCCACACCGCCCGTGGTCATGAAACTGGAGGCCAGAATAAAGAACGGGATCGCCAGCAGGGTAAAATGCCCTTCAAACGCCTCGAACAAAGTACCGGCAACCGAGGCCAGCGAGCTTTCGGAATAGACCAGTAGAAAGAGCGTGGACGACAGGCCCAGAGAGACCGCGATGGGCACACCGATCAGCAGAAGGCCGATCACCATGCCGAAGAGAATGGCAACTTCCATCAGTTCTCTCCCTCTACCTTGGCCCGGGCGGCATCGATCTCATCCTCGACTTCATGACTGGCCACCAGACGGTCAATGTCACCGCGCCAGATCTGCACCGCGACCTGCCCAAAGCGAATGACCAAAAGCAACATCGACACTGGTAACACCAGATAGGGGATGACCTTGGGCAGCTTTTCGTAGCTTTCGCCGTAATTGATCAGGTCTTCGAGAAAGGCAAAAAGGCCAATCATCGGCACGTCCTGCACCTCGTAAAAGCTTTGGCTGCGCGCCGCGCTGTCAAACCCGGTTGGGAACCAGCGGCCCGAGGTGGGCGGCAAATCGGCGAAGACGGCCCAATAGTCATAGGCGCCCTTTAACAGCAACAGCGAAAAGATCAGGCAACAGCTGACCGAGATCAGGCCAAAAATCCGCGCCGTGGCGGGCGATACCATGTTGATGATCGCATCCACGCCCAGATGCGCGTGTTTCTTGACCGCGTAGGACGCGCCCAGAAGCACCAGCCAGCCGAACATGAAAACGGTCAGCTCCAGCGCCCACAAGATATTGGAATTGAACACAAATCTCGCGATGACGTTGGCGAATGTAATCACCGTCATCATGCCAATCAGCGCGGCAATGATGGTTTCTTCGATTTTGTCTGTAAAGGATGTGCCGGTCTGCATGGTCCCCTCCCGCAGATGCGCCTTATGTGTCGGGCGGGCCATGTTTGAATGGCCCGCCCGGTGTCACTCCGCGCTATTTCGCGCGGTTGATTTACATGCTGGCGTTGATCGCCTGAGCCGCGTCGATGTTTTCCTGGCCGACATCATCCTTGAACTGCTCCCAGACAGGTTTCATCGCATCCACCCATGCCTGGCGCTGCTCGGCTGTCAGTTGCCGCACCTCGCTGCCCGCATCGATGATGGCCTGTTTGGCCTCGGCGTTCACAGCGGTGGATTCCTTGTTCCGGGTCTCGGTAACCTCGGCCAGGATCGTCAGGAACTGATCACGTACATCCGCGTCGAGGCTGTTGAGCCAATCGATATTGGTCACCACCAGGTAATCGATGATGCCGTGATTGGTCTCGGTCACGCCGTCCTGCACTTCAAAGAACTTCTTGCCAAAGATGTTTGACCAGGTGTTTTCCTGCCCGTCCACAGTGCCCTGTTGCAGACCGCCATAGACTTCGGAGAAGGCCATTTTCTGCGGGTTACCACCAATGGCTTCCATCTGCGCCACAAGCACATCCGAAGACTGCACGCGGAATTTCAGACCATTGGCGTCCGACGGATCAACCAGCGGCACATTGGCCGACATCTGCTTCATGCCGTTATGCCAATAGGCCAGGCCCTGCAAACCGCGGCGCTGCATGCTGTCGAGCAGGCCCTTCCCGTTTTCTGACGCCTGAAACGCTTCTACCGCGTTGATGTCCTTGAACATGAACGGCAGATCGAAAATGCGGAACTGTTTGGTGAATTTCTCGAACTTCGAGAGGCTGGGCGCGGCCAGTTGCACATCGCCCTGCAGCATCGCTTCGAGAACCTTGTTGTCGTTGTAGAGCGTGGAGTTCGGGAAGACCTCCATGCACATCTTGCCATTCATCTCTTCGTTCACGCGGCTTTCCAGCAACGAGGCGGCAATCCCCTTGGGGTGCTTGTCGGTGTTGGTCACATGGCTGAACTTGACGACGATCTCACCATCATCGCATGCGGCATGCGCTACGGTTGCTGACACGGTCAGGGCCAGTGCCACGGCAGTGGTGTTCAAAAATTTCATCTCTTGTCTCCTCCCATAATCTTGAGACTTTGCAGTGTACCCGTTTTGGGCGCTACGGCGTCATGTTTTCTCAGGGGCTGAGGTTTCTCAAGCCGGAGTTTATTCCCAAAACCTATTGGTCGTTTTAAATATATAAATCATATGGTTACGGGGCTGACTTTAGGCCGCCTAAAACCCTGCGCCCGAAAACCGTGCGGAAAACCGCACACTTGGCGCGGCGCTTGTGTGGATTTTCGCACGATTTCATTCACCGCAGGAAACAAGGCGGTCGGCGATTGCGGCGCCCGTCTGCCTTACCAAACCCGTTTTGTCGCAAGCCCAACACCGGCCAGAACCAAGAGGACCGCAACCCAATTGACCCCAATCGCTGACGCGGCGCCGATGCCGTTCAGGGCCATCATCACCAGCCCCGCACAGGTCACTAATGCACCCAAAATGGATTGCGACGGACCCGGCTGTGCCTCCCGTGCGGCCCGGCTGCCGGATTCGAAGCGCAGGAAGATCAGGACCAGCGGGATCAGAAACACCACATAAAGCCCAACCCAAACCGGCCGCATCGACCACCAAAACCCCGTTCCCGGCGTGACATGCAGGCCGATACCACCCATCCAGACCGCCAACAGGATGACGCCGATCATCGCGGTGATGTGCCACAGATAGACCGACATGATCATCTGGTTGAGCACGATCACCCAGGCCCAGGGCCGCACGTTGCGCAGCCATTGCGACACCGGACCGCTGACCAGCAGAATGACACCGATCTGCACACATCCAATGGCCAGCATTGCCGTTGTAGGCGGGCGCGTATTTGAAATCTCTTCACCTGGCACACTGACCATTCCGACCGGAAAACCAAGCTGCGCGATCAGGACATAGAGCCAGACCACCCCAAGCGCGATCAGAGCCAAAGCCCAGATCGTTGGGCGGTCATTACCGCGCCACCAGTACCCAAGCTGATGCACGGCCAACCAGACAAACCCGTAATTCGACCAGCGCAGCCATTGCTGATCCAACCCAAAGGCAATGCAATCCACCGCGATCGCGCCAAGCGCCAGCAAAAGGACGGACAAAAGCCCCAGACGGTCCCAAAGCGCCATAGTGACAGGCACCGCAACGGTGATCACGATGTAGACCGCAAGGAACCAGATCGGCACCAGCGCCGCCTGCGACGCGGCACCTATCAGCTCTGCTGACACACCCATTTGCCGCGCGATAAAGGCCAGAACGGCCCAGGCCAGCACCAACGGAACCGTCGGTTTGAGCAAGCGCGCCAGTCGCGTTGACGCCCAGATCCGCGCCTTTTCCGGATCACGTTGTGCCGATGTCCAGGACAGGCTGTTGGAAAAGCCCCCGACAAAGAAAAACACCGGCATCACCTGAAAAAGCCATGTCGCATATTGGGTCCAGGGCTGTTCCGCCAACAAAATGGCCAGTTCGACCTCACCGTTGCGGATCACTGCCGCAACCAACAGCCAATGCCCCAGAACGACGAACATGATTGCAACGGCGCGGTAGAAATCGACGGCACGGTTGCGGCTTTCGGGGGTGCGTTCTGCGGCCCAACGGGCAGCGGCCATCATGCCTTTGGGCATGGCTTCGGGGGCGTTGTCTTCGCTCATGTTGACTGCTCTTTTTATTCTTTTCACGCTGGTGGCGCGTTTGATTGGCTGCCAGCGTACATGCGCGCCTCAAAAGGGAAAAAGTCTTATCGCCCCGCGCAACCGTATTTTTCCAACCGGCGTGGCCAATTCGACACCTGCGGTGTGCGCGCTATTGTCGGTAATCCTCAGCGCGGATGCTGTGACGGGCGAGCTTGTCATAAAAGGTCTTTCGCGGCAGTTGTAGCGCGCGCGCTGTGTCGGTGGCATTCCCCGCGTGGCGTTGCAATGCCGCAATCAGAAGCGCCCGTTCGACCCGCGCCATCTGATCCGTCAGCCCCAATTCGGCGGGCGCCGTGGCATCCTCGGGCATGCCCAAAACGAACCGCATTGCCGCACTCATCAGGGATCGTGCGTTTCCCGGCCACCGGCGCGCCATCAGCGCGGCCTGTGTTTCGGGCGGGATATCTGGCGCAGGCAGACCCGATTGTTCGGCGGCCTGAGCGACGTAATGCGCAAACAAAACCGGAATATCCTCGGGCCGGTCCGCCAGGGACGGAATGCGCACCGGCATCACATCCAGCCGGTAGAATAAATCAGCGTTGAACTGCCCCTGCGCAACCAGGTTTTGCAGATCATGTGTTGAGCCCGCAATGATCCGGGCCGTTGCACCGGTTTCGATGAAATCCAGAAGCTCGAACTGAACATCAAGGGCAAGGTTATGCACCTCATCGAGAAAAAGGCTGCCTGCCGCAGCCGTCTGGCAGAGGTCGCGAAATCCGGACATATCCAGACTGCTGGCCGGTTTCTTTACAAAAGGACCCGCGGCGCGGTCCGACATCAGGTGTAAAACCTCGGCCACTTTCGAGACGCCCGCCCCCGGCGGGCCCGTTACCAGAACCTCGGTCGAGGCTTGCGCCACGCGGCGGACCCGGGCGCGCAATTCCCGCGCAAGATCCGAATGGCCAAAAAGCATGCGCGCCGCCGGATCACCGGCCTCCAACTGCCGTTTCAAGCGTCGGTTTTCCAGCACCAGATTGCGTGCACCCAAGGCCCGTTGCAACACCGGAACAAGCGCCGCCGGCGCGCAGGGTTTTTCAAGAAAATCAAACGCACCCTGCGCCATCGCCGTGACCGCCATCGGCACATCGCCTTCACCGGTCAGCAGAATCACGGGCAGATCAGGGTCAATGTCGCGCGCATGGGTCAGCAGGTGAAACCCGTCGCGGCCCGGCATGCGGATATCCGACAGGATCACGCCGTCGAACGCGGGATCGATATGATCCTTGGCCTCGATGAACGACCCCACCGTCAGCGGATCAAATTCGTGCAGCTCAAGGGTCTGGGCCAGCGCCTCGCGCACCTGCCGATCATCATCCACCACCAGAATTCTGCGTGTCATGCCGCCGCTTCCTGCTTCCAGTGGTCCAATTCTACCGTAAAGACCGCGCCGCCATCGTCGCAATTGGCGCCTTTGATCTTGCCACCAAAGCTCTGCACCAGACCGTAGGAGATCGAAAGGCCCAATCCCATCCCCTCCTCTTCCGAGACTTCTTTGGTCGAATAAAACGGCTCAAAGATTTTTTCAGGATCCGATATGCCTGGACCGGTATCGCGCACGGTCACGCGCAATCTGCGGCCCGTGTCGATTTCTATGGCGATGCGTTTGTCGCTTTGACCCGCCATGGCATCCGCGGCGTTGTTGATCAGATTGACAAAGACCTGCGCCAACCGAACCTCTCCGCCCCATGCATAGATCGGCCC
Source organism: Roseovarius sp. JB2-10 (assembly GCF_055693585.1). Lineage (NCBI taxonomy): Bacteria > Pseudomonadati > Pseudomonadota > Alphaproteobacteria > Rhodobacterales > Roseobacteraceae > Roseovarius > Roseovarius sp. JB2-10. The sequence goes on from NZ_CM146337.1 coordinate 3,229,943, forward strand.
GCCTTGTGCGTTTGCATCCCAGTCAAGCGTGACCTGATCCAGCCGCAACCGGGCATCGGTCAACTCGATGGCGCTGTTGATCACTTTGACCAGATCGACCTTGCCCATCGGCTCGCTTTCATTGCGCGAAAACGCCCGCAGGTTCCGGATGATCCGCGCCGCCCGCGCCGCAAGCTGAGAGATGCGTGACAGGTTTTCTGCCGCAACCTCGCCCTTGCCCTTGTCCAGAAACGCAGCACCATTGTCAGCAAATTGCTGGATTGCCATCAGCGGCTGGTTCAATTCGTGACTGATCCCGGCGCTCATCTGGCCCAAAGCCCCCAGCTTCCCGGCCTGTACCAGTTCGGCCTGGGCCTGTTTCAACGCCGCCTCGGCCTCTTCGCGTTCCGCTACTTCGCGACGCAAAGCCAGGTTTGTGCCCGAGAGTTCCGCCGTACGCTCCGCGACGCGCGCCTCCAGCTGCGCATTGGCCCGGGCCAGCGTGCGGCGCCGCTCGGTGGCCTGCAGCATGACCGCGCCGAAAACAGAACAGATCAGTGCAAACACCGATGTTTGCAGAAGTGCAAGCTGCGCCGCGGTATTCACCTCCAGAAGCGCGTGACCCGTCATGCCAATGGCCGGCACCGGCCGCTCCAGATGCAGGGCGCGTTGCGGCAGATACGCCCCCCAATCCATCGACCAGATTTCATATCCGCCCCAGAGGGATTTGCGAAAGGCGGGCACCGGGCCATCCACAGGCTGCAGGCCCAACCCGTCCGGGCCAGACCGCCAGAACAAGAGCTCAGAGCGGTTCGACAGGAAAACCTCGCCCGCGGAGGACGAGAAAAACACAACAGGACGTCCGCCGATCCAGTCCCATTCCAGCTCGGCCACGTCCACCAGCACGGTCAGCACGCCGTCGACGCGGTTGGAGGCATCAAATGCCGGTGCCGCCACCGCGTATACCCGCTTGTTGTCGGGCCCGTAGATCATCTGACCCGACCCAAGCGCGCCGGTGAGCGCACGTGAAAAGAAACTGTTTTGCGTCACCGGGTCGCTGACCTGACTGGTTTTTGCCAGGATACGGCCCTCCGCATCCGCATAGTAAAGCCCAAGCGCACCGGTTTTATCCGCCGCTTCAAGCATCAATTGCTCTGCCGCCGCCGCATCCGCCCCGTTGGCCAGACGCGCAAGCTCCGGGTGATCGGCCATGAAAACCGCCAATTCGCGGTACCGCCGGAGCTGTCCGGTGAACCGATCCACCGCAAGGGTCAGATCGGCATTTCCCTGCTTGGCCAGCTGAGACAGCGCCTGCTGGTAGCCATAGCGCCACAGCCCCACGGAACAGAGGGCAACCACCCCCAGAAAGGCCAGAATGATCAGTAATCTTGATCGGAATTCAGCAGACATATCCGCAATTTACCCGGCAATACCACAGTTTGGCCAGAGGGGCTGTTGCGCGCCCATCAGAGCGGCAACATCGTGGTTGATTTGATCTCTTCCATCGACAGAAGGGCCGTCACATTGTGCACTTTCACTTCGGATATCAGCGCCTGGTAAAAGACATCATAGGCGCGGGCGTTGGCGACACGGACCTTGAGAATGTAATCGATGTCCCCCGCCAGCCGGTGCGCTTCCTGCACCTCGGGCCGATCCCGCAGCGCCTTCAGGAACGCCTTTTGCCACCCGGCATCATGCTCCGACGTGCGGATCAACACGAAAAAACAGGCCTCAAACCCAAGCGCTTCGGCATCGAGTAAAAAGGTCTGTTGTTTGATCACCCCGCCCTCGCGCATTTTGCGAATCCGGTTCCAGACGGGCGTCTTTGAACTGCCCACCATCTTGGCAATATCGTCCAGCGATTGCCCCCCATCCTTCTGCAGTTGCACAAGGATTTTTCGATCCAGATCATCTATGCGGACAGCCATTCCACCAATCTCTCTTTTTTGGAACAAACCAATTCGAACGCCCTTAGATCAGAACATATGTCCTTATTCAACCCGGCATATGGCAAAATACCGGGAATATTTCCTATATTGGACGAACCGAAACACTTCAGGCGACGCCCCGATGACGACACGCATGACCCAAACCGCCCGCGACGGCCATATTTCCCGCCCCCTGACCAAGGGGCATGTCACCTTTGTGGGTGCCGGTCCCGGCGATCCCGAATTGCTGACGCTCAAGGCCATCAAGGCACTTGAAGCCGCCGACGTTGTGATCCACGACCGTTTGGTCACCAAAGAGGTTCTGGCCTTTGCCAAACCCACCGCGCAATTGATCAATGTCGGCAAGGAAGGGTTTGGCCCCTCCACACCGCAATCCGAAATCAACGCGTTGATCGCAGCGCACGGGCTGGGCGGCGTTCTGGTCGTGCGCATCAAAGGCGGCGATCCCACGGTGTTTGGTCGTCTCGACGAAGAGATCGATGCGCTGGAAGCGGTTGGCGTCAGCTGGCACGTTGTTCCGGGCATCACCGCGGCCTCGGCCAGCGTGGCCGCCATTGGTCAAAGCCTGACCAAGCGTGGACGCAATGCCTCGGTCCGTCTTTTGACGGGCCACGACATGAAGGGCTTTGCTGATCACGATTGGGCCGCCTTGGCCCGCCCCGGCGAAGTTGCTGCCATCTATATGGGCAAAAAGTCCGCGCGTTTCATCCAGGGCCGCCTGATCATGCATGGCGCCGATCGCGCGACACCCGTGACCGTGGTGGAAAATGCCAGCCACGCGGATCAGCGCATTCTGTCGACCACGCTGGACACTCTGCCCAACGATCTGGCCATGGCCGAATTCACTGGCCCTGCCCTGACTTTTTATGGCCTCGCCCCGCGCGCGGCCCAAAACGCCCTTTCCCAGACATCACAGCAGGAGCTTGCCTGACATGCCCCGTGAATTCACACCCAAAGTCGTGACCGCCAATGCCCTGATCGAAGGCGATGTCATTTACCTGACCAGTGATGACACCTGGACCCGGAAACTGTCCGAGGCCGAAGTGATCACCGAAGAAGATTACGCCAAACTGCGCCTTTTGCAGGCCGAAGGTCAGCCTGAGCTGGTCGTTGGCGCGTACCTGACCGATGTCACCCCAGGCGAAAACGGCCCGGAGCCCACCCATTTTCGCGAGGATTTCCGGCGCACCGGCCCCTCGAACTACAACCACGGAAAGCAAGCGGAGTTGACCGATGTATAAGTACAACGATTTCGACACGGCCTTTGTGGCCGAGCGCAACAAGCAATTCCGCGCCCAGGTGGCCCGTCGCATTGACGGCTCGCTGACCGAGGATGAATTCAAACCCCTGCGCCTAATGAACGGCCTCTACCTGCAGCTGCACGCCTACATGCTGCGGGTGGCCATCCCTTATGGCACATTGGGCAGCGCGCAGATGCGCAAACTGGCCGATATCGCCGAGAAGTGGGACAAGGGCTATGGCCACTTCACCACCCGCCAGAACATCCAGTTCAACTGGCCCAAGCTCAGCGACATCCCCGATATGCTCGATGCGCTGGCCGAGGTTGAGATGCACGCGATCCAAACCAGCGGCAACACCATCCGCAACGTGACCGCCGACCATTTCGCCGGTGCCGCGGCTGATGAAATTGCTGATCCGCGCCCGGTGGCCGAGCTTATTCGCCAATGGTCCACCGATCATGCCGAATTCCAGTTCCTGCCGCGCAAATTCAAGATTGCCGTGACCGGCAGCCCGAATGACCGCGCGGTGATCAAAGCCCATGATATCGGCATCCAGATCGTCGAACAGGACGGCGAAATCGGCTACCGCGTGATTGTGGGCGGTGGTTTGGGCCGCACGCCGATGATCGGCAAGGTGCTGAATGATTTCGTCAGCCAGGAAGACCTGTTGCCCTACATCGAGGCCACGGTCAGCGTCTGGAACCTGCTCGGTCGTCGTGACAACAAATACAAGGCGCGCATCAAGATCACCGTGCATGAGCATGGCATCGACGACATTCGCGCCCGCGTGGAAGAGCGGTTTGCCCTCATTCGCCCGAGCTTTACCGGCGTTGACCTCAAGCTTTTTGCCGAGATCAAGGAGGCCTTTGCCGCGCCCGCCTTCCGCGATGCGTCGGTGGCCGAGTATGAGACAGCCTATAAGCATGACCCAATCTTCCGGTCCTGGGCCGACACCAACCTGGCCGAGCACCGCGCGCCGGGCTACGCGATCGTGCAAATCAGCCTCAAGGCCCATGGCGCAACGCCGGGGGATGCCTCATCTGAGCAGATGCGGGTGATGGCCGAACTGGCCGAGAAATACGGCCACGATCAGATCCGCATCAGCCATGAGCAGAACGTGATCCTGCCCCACGTGCACAAATCCGATCTGCCGGTTCTGCACGCCATGCTGAAAAAGCACGGGCTCGGCACCGCCAATATTGGCCTTATCAGTGATATCATCGCCTGCCCCGGCATGGATTACTGTGCGCTGGCCACAGCGCGGTCGATCCCTGTGGCGCAGGAGATTGCCACGCGGTTTGATGAGCTGAAGCTGGAGCATGAGGTGGGTGATCTCAAGATCAAGATCTCGGGCTGCATCAACGCCTGTGGCCACCACCATGTGGGTCACATCGGCATTCTGGGTCTGGATCGTGCGGGCGTGGAAAACTACCAGATCACGCTTGGTGGTGATGCCACGGAAAATGCCCGCGTGGGGGATCGCACCGGCCCCGGTTTCTCGGCGGATGACATCCTGCCAGCGATCGAGCGGATCGTTTTTGCCTATCTCGATCTGCGCAATGATCCGGCGGAAACCTTCGCCCAAACCTACGCGCGCGTTGGCATGGGCCCGTTCAAAGTGGCCCTCTACGAACAGGACAAGGCCTATGCCGCAGAATGACCTGACCACACGGGTCAGGGCGCTCAACGATCGCTACCGCCATCACTCGGCGGCGGCGGTCCTGCATCAGGCGCTCAAGGACCCCTATGCTGGCAAGCTGGCGCTGGTGTCGAGCTTTGGCGCGGAATCTGTTGTGCTGTTGCACATGGTATCGGTCCTCAAGCGCGACACGCCGGTCATCTTCATCGACACCGAGATGCTTTTCACCGATACGCTGGTCTACCAGCAGGAGGTGGCCGAGCGACTGGGGCTCAGCGATGTGCGCATCCTGCATGCGTCGCAAAACAGTCTGTGGCTCAATGACCCGCAGAACGATCTGCACAAAAGCGACCCGGATGCCTGCTGCACCCTGCGCAAGACCCTGCCCCTGCAGGCGGCGTTGCACAGTTTTGACGGCTGGATCACCGGGCGCAAACGCTACCAGGGCAGCACGCGGTCTGGTCTGGAGTTTTTCGAGGTCGAAGACGGCACACACCGGATCAAGGTCAACCCGCTGGCCCATTGGACCCCGGATGACATCCGCACCTATATCGAAGAAAATCGCCTGCCCCGCCATCCACTGGTGGCCAAAGGCTATCCGTCGATTGGCTGCATGCCCTGCACCTCGCCTGTGAAACCGGGCGAAGACCCACGCGCCGGACGCTGGCGCGATACCGAGAAAACCGAATGTGGAATTCATTTTGTCGATGGCAAAATGGTCCGAAAAGGAGTGAACGCATGAACGTGATCGTCACCGATGAAGGCTTTGGCGCAGACGGCTGGAACCAAGGGTTCACACCGCTAGCCGACGCGACCCCCGATACATCCGCCATTGATGTGCCATCCGATGCCGATCCGGCGGACCTGAAGGACCGCCTCGACACGCTGCGCATGGTGCGGGTTGATTTCCCAAGCTCGGCGGATGGCCGCGGCTTTACCATCGCGCGGCAACTGCGCCTGATGGGGTATGACGGCCACCTGCGCGCCAAGGGCCACGTGATTGCCGATCAATACGCCATGGCCCGACGGTCAGGTTTTGATGAGGTCGAGATCAGCGATGAACTGGCCGCCCGCCAACCCGAAGATCAATGGCAATTCCGCGCCCAGTGGCAAGCCCATGACTATCAGGCCCGCGTGCGCGGCTGATTGCCCCTTCCCCTGACTTGGATCAAAGATTAATGAAAGGTGCCGGTCTAGAAGATCGGCAAGACGCCATGAATGAGATAATCAACGTGACCGAAGCCAAAGCCGTCAAAGTCCCGACCCTGCCCGACGCGCAGAAGGTGACGCAGGTGAAACACTGGACCGACCGGCTGTTTTCCTTCCGCGTGACCCGGCCCGCCTCGCTGCGTTTTCGCTCGGGCGAGTTTGTGATGATCGGCCTGATGGGCGACCCGGACCCGAAGACCGGCAAGCAAAAGCCGCTTCTGCGCGCCTATTCCATCGCCTCACCCTCCTGGGATGAAGAGCTGGAATTTTATTCTATCAAGGTGCAGGACGGCCCGCTGACCAGCCGCTTGCAGCACATCCAGCCCGGCGATGAGATCATCCTGCGCCCCAAACCCGTGGGCACGCTGGTGCATGACGCTTTGCTTCCGGGCAAACGCATCTGGTTCTTTGCCACGGGCACCGGGTTTGCGCCTTTTGCGTCGCTCTTGCGCGATCCGCAGACCTATGAAGATTATGATGAGGTGATCATTACCCATACCTGCCGCGAAGTGGGCGAATTGACCTATGGCGCCGAGCTGATCGAAAGCATCCGCAATGACGAGATGCTGCAGGAATTGATCGGCGAAGAGAACCTGAAAAAGCTGCGCTATTACCCCACGACAACCCGCGAAGAAAGCCCCAAGATGGGCCGGATCACCGACCTCATGCGCTCGGGCGAGGCGTTTACCGATCTGGGCGTTGCCCCGCTCAGCCCCGAAACGGACCGCGCGATGGTCTGTGGCAACATGGCCTTCAACCTTGAGATCAAGGAGATGCTTGAGGGCTACGGGCTGCGCGAAGGTGCCAATTCGGATCCCAAGGAATACGTGGTGGAAAAGGCCTTCCTCGACTAGGGCCAACACCCTCCGGACACGAAAAAACCCGCGCGAGGATATCCCCGCGCGGGTTCTTTTTTGTTTAGGCCGTCTGGCTTAGAGGCCAAGCGCCTCACGGACAGTCTCCAATGCGGTTTTCAGCATTTCCGGATTGTCCTGTGCCGCTTTCAGCGATTGCTCAAGCGCCACTTTCTTGATGTCACCCAGCTCGGAATTCGCGATCATCTCGCTGACTTTTTCCATGCTGAAGTTTTCAACGGTCAGCGCCTCCGCAGCTGTATCGGCGGTTGCGTCAGCAGCGGCCTCAGTTGCGGTATCTGTCGCCGCATCGGTTGCAGCTTCCGTCGCTGTGTCGGCGGCTTCCGCAGCCGTATCCGCCGCTTCTGTCGCTGTATCCGTGGCCGCATCTGTTGCCGCTTCTGTCGCTTCAGCCGCCGTATCGGCCGCCGCGTCTGCCGCTTCCGCCGCTGTGTCCGTTGCGGCATCTGCCGCCTCGGCCGCCGTATCAGCAGCAGCATCCGCAGCTTCCGTGGCCGTATCCGCAGCCGCGTCAGCAGCTTCTGTCGCGGTATCGGTGGCCGCGTCTGCCGCCTCTGTGGCTGTGTCCGTTACCGCATCGGCCGCGTTTTCAGCCGCTTCTGTGGCCGTATCGACCGCGTCAGCTGCCGCGTCTGCAGCCCCTTCCGCGGCTTCTGTCGCCGTGTCTGCAGCGCCTTCTGCCAGATTTGCAGCACCATCGACAGCGTCGCTTGCCGCATCAGCCGCCGCATCCGCGGCGTTGCCAGCGGCTTCTGTGGCCGTATCAACCGCATCACTTGCCGCATCAGCCGCGCTTTCGGCCGCTTCGGTTGCCGTATCGACGGCATCACTGGCTGCATCCGCTGCGGCATCCGCCGCTTCGCTGGCCGTGTCGGCCACCGCGTCCGCTGCATCTCCCGCCGCGTCGACAGCACTTTCCAGTGCCTCAGGCGCTTCAACGCCTTCCGTGACGGATTCGGTGATCTCTTCCACCGACTTGCCGGTAAACAGCATGTATCCTCCGATCAAAACGACAGCTGCCACCGCGATCCAAAGCAGATTTTTCATCTTGGTTCCTCTTAATTTTCAAGCCCTTCAAAACTCCAAGGGCGTTATGTTCTGTGTCACACCAGATGCAGCCGCAAATGGAAAGGCACAAGGGGGAATATGGGGGATTTCGGCTCAGATCAGCCGATATTGGCGCTTGAATCACCGCCCCGGCACAGATAGTTTGCCGCCGTGTAAGAGAATGTAATCGAAGGAACAAAACCATAGCTCGCAGACCCCACAACGCGCCACCAACGCGCGACACCGGCCCCCGCGTCAACGAAAATATCCGCGCCACCGAAATCCGCCTGATTGGCGCCGACGGTGAAAACGCCGGAGTGGTGTCACCCGAGCAAGCCCTTGATATGGCTGACGAAGCCGGGCTTGATCTGGTTGAGATTTCACCGAATGCCAATCCACCGGTCGCCAAGATCATGGATTACGGCAAGTATAAATACGAACAGCAAAAGCGCGAATCCGAGGCCCGCAAGAAACAAAAGGTCATCGAGGTCAAAGAGGTCAAATTCCGGCCCAATACCGATACGCATGACTACGAAGTCAAAATGCGCAACGTGACCAAGTTTCTGGAAAACGGGGATAAGGTGAAAGTCACTCTGCGTTTTCGTGGCCGCGAAATGGCGCACCAGGAACTGGGTCGTGACCTCCTGGAGCGTGTGGCCGAGGACACCAAGGAAATTGGCAAGGTCGAGAACATGCCCAAGATGGAAGGCCGTCAGATGATCATGGTGATTGGACCCATGGCGCGCTGACCAAGCTCGATCCCAACAAAACAATTGCGAAAGGGTCCTTGCGGACCCTTTTTTATTCCGCCGCTACCTTGTTGGGCTTGAGCATGTCCTTGAGGTATTTGCCGGTATGGCTGGCGTTCACCTCTGCGACGCTTTCGGGCGTGCCGGTGGCCACAATCTCACCGCCGCCATCGCCCCCTTCAGGGCCAATATCGATGATCCAGTCGGCGGTTTTGACAACGTCCAGATTATGCTCGATCACAATGACCGTGTTGCCGGTTTCCACAAGCTCATGAAGGACTTGCAGGAGCTTCTTCACGTCCTCGAAATGCAGACCCGTTGTGGGTTCATCCAAGATATAGAGCGTGCGCCCCGTCGAACGTTTCGCCAGTTCCTTGGACAGTTTCACCCGCTGCGCCTCACCGCCCGAGAGCGTCGTCGCCTGCTGGCCCACCTTGATATAGCCCAGGCCCACGCGACTCAGCGCATCCATCTTTTCGCGGATAGACGGCACCGCTTTGAAAAACTCCTGCGCGTCCTCAACCGTCATATCCAGCACATCCGCGATGGATTTGCCCTTGAATGTGATCTCAAGCGTCTCGCGGTTGTAACGTTTGCCCTGACAGGTTTCGCAGGTCACATAGACATCCGGCAGAAAGTGCATTTCGATCTTGATCAGCCCGTCGCCCTGACACGCCTCACAGCGCCCGCCCTTAACGTTGAAGCTGAAACGGCCCGGTTTATACCCGCGTGCTTTGGCCTCGGGCAGCCCCGCGAACCAGTCACGAATGGGCGTGAATGCCCCGGTATAGGTGGCCGGATTTGACCGCGGGGTGCGGCCAATGGGGCGCTGATCGATGTCGATCACCTTATCCAGATGCTCCAACCCCTTGATGGTTTCGCAAGGTGCGGGCGTCTGGCGCGCCCCGTTGAGTCGCATTGAGGCCGTCTTGAACAAGGTTTCGATTGTCAGCGTTGATTTCCCGCCGCCGGACACACCCGTGACGCAGACGAATTTACCCAAGGGGAACTCCGCCGTGACGTTTTTGAGGTTGTTACCGGTCGCCTTGACCACCTTGATCTTTTTGCCATTTCCCTTGCGGCGTTCCGACGAAAATTCGATGGCGCGCTGACCCGAGAGATACTGCCCGGTGATCGAATTCGCATCCGCCGTCACCTGATCAGGCGTACCGTGGCTGACCACCCGGCCGCCATGCACCCCCGCACCCGGCCCGATGTCAAACACGTAATCGGCGGTGCGAATGGCCTCCTCATCATGTTCGACCACAATCACGGTATTACCCTGATCGCGCAGGTTTTTCAGCGTTTCCAGCAACCGGCCATTGTCCCGCTGATGCAGGCCAATTGACGGCTCATCCAGCACGTAAAGGACACCGGTAAGGCCAGAACCGATCTGGCTGGCCAGCCGGATGCGCTGGCTTTCACCACCGCTCAGCGTGCCCGCATTCCGGCTGAGCGTCAGATATTCGAGCCCCACATTGTTCAGGAACCCGAGCCGTTCGCGAATTTCCTTGAGGATCGCATGCGCGATCTCGTTTTTCTGCTTGGTCAAGCTATCGGGAACCGTCTGACACCAGTCAAATGCCTCGCGGATCGACATCTGAACCACCTGCCCCACATGCAAACCGGCGATTTTCACCGCAAGTGCCTCTTCGCGCAGACGGTAGCCGCCACAGGCACCACAGGGCCGATTGTTCTGATAACGCTCGAATTCTTCCCGAATCCAGTTGCTATCGGTCTCGCGGTACCTGCGCTCCATGTTGGGGATGACGCCCTCGAATACCCGGCTGACCTGGTAGACCCGTCCACCTTCATCATAGCGGAACTGGATTTCCTCCTCACCGGAGCCGTGCAGGAACACCTGTTGGATATGGGCGGGCAGATCTTTCCACTTGGTGTTCTTGTCGAACTCGTAATGCTTGGCAATCGCCTCAATCGTCTGAAGAAAATAGGGTGATTTTCCCTTGCGCCACGGCGCCAGCGCCCCATCGTAAATCTTCAGGTTCTGATCGGGCACCACAAGGCGCTCATCGAAAAAGAGCTCCGCGCCAAGGCCATCACATTCCGGACAGGCCCCAAACGGCGCGTTGAACGAAAACAGCCGCGGTTCAATTTCGGGAATGGTGAACCCGCTGACCGGACAGGCGAAATTCTCGCTGAAAGTGATACGCTCGGGATCCGCATCCTTCGGAGCGGTTTCCAGCACTGCAATGCCATCGGCCAGATCAAGTGCCGTGCGAAAACTGTCTGCAAGCCGCGTCTCCAGCCCCGATTTGACCACGATCCGATCCACGACAACGTCAATGTCATGGCGGTATTTCTTGTCGAGCTTTGGCGGATCGTCCAGATCGTGAAATGCCCCATCCACCTTGACCCGTTGGAAGCCTTGTTTGCGTAACTCGATGAATTCCTTGCGGTATTCACCTTTTCGGTCCCGCACAATCGGCGCCAGAAGATAGGCCCGGAGCCCTTCTTCCATCGTCATCACACGGTCGACCATATCCTGCACCTGCTGTGCTTCGATGGGCTTGCCGGTGGTTGGTGAATACGGCGTACCGACGCGGGCAAACAAGAGCCGCATATAGTCGTAAATCTCGGTCACGGTGCCCACGGTCGAGCGCGGATTTTTTGACGTGGTCTTCTGTTCGATGGAAATCGCCGGGGAAAGCCCGCTGATGTGATCCACATCCGGTTTTTCCATCATATTCAGGAACTGGCGGGCATAGGCGCTCAGCGATTCAACATAGCGACGCTGCCCTTCGGCATAAATCGTATCAAACGCCAGAGAGGACTTGCCCGACCCCGAAAGACCCGTGATCACCACCAGCTCATCGCGGGGAATATCCACGTCAATCGACGCCAGATTGTGCTCGCGCGCACCACGCACCTCGATTTTCTTCAGATCGGCCATCTGGTCCCCCGGTTGTAAGTGGACTACAGATAGTTGAGCGCGTCCGTTCTTCCAAGTTAAAAATGTGAACAATAGGTGAACACGCAAGAACCAATGCAGGATTCTGCCACGTCACAGCGGCTGATGACTCATGATGTCAGCAGACCGGCGCACCGGCACCGGTCAGAAATGCAAACTCAAGCCTGCGCGGAAGACGACATTTTGTGATCCGTTCGACGTTGGCGTGGTTCCAACGGTTTGCGTTTCGCCAGGCACATCGACGTAATAGGCCTCTACCCGGCCGGTAACGTTGTCCCAGATAAAACGTTCTGCCCCGCCGCCCAGCATCAGCCCCGGCTCAAAATCGCTACGTGATCCGACACCGGTGATCGAGCTGTCCCGCTCCGTCCACGCAATGCCAAGCGCGCCGAAGACCAGCGTTTCGCCCTGAGCAACACCGGCCCTGATCCGCAGCGACGTCATCAACTCTTCATCGAACTGCCCCGATGTAAAACGATCACTGACATCGGTGAGGGAAATATCCGCCTCTGCCCCCAGAACCGATTGCCCACGCTGCCAGTTATACCCAAGCTGAAAACCACCAACGAGACCAACTGTGTCACCGGACGGTCCGAGGGTAACGGGCGTTTCACCGGAAAATTCGGCCACGGCACCACCGAGATGCACGCCAACGTAAGGCCCTTGCCAGCCCTGCCCCCATGCGGGTGCAGCGACACTCAAGATCCAAATAGTCAGGGCATAGCGCAGTTTCAGTACTGACATCGGCTCCTCCAGACGGAATCGACCCCACCCAAGCGGCCTTTAGAATACCCGATACAAGTAAAAGATGTGTTTCCAACGCCTCAACGCACCGCACTGCGCGCCGGCACTGCCCCGCAACGCAAGACAAGAAAAACCCCCGATGCCCATGCAAAGACAGATCGAGGGTTTTGAGATTTACAGCGAAACAGCTACCGGGATGCCCGGCAAATTGATCAGATATGGATGACCTTATCGAAGGCTTCCAGTACGCTTTCATGCATCATTTCGCTGAGCGTCGGATGCGGGAAAACCGTGTTCATCAGGTCTTCTTCGGTGGTTTCCAGCTGTCGACCCACCACATACCCCTGGATCAATTCGGTCACCTCGGCCCCGATCATATGCGCGCCGAGCAGTTCACCGGTTTTGACGTCAAAGATGGTTTTGACCAACCCCTCAGGTTCGCCCAACGCAATCGCCTTACCGTTCCCGATAAAGGGAAACCGGCCCACCTTGATGTCATAGCCAGCCTCTTTCGCCTTGGCCTCCGTCAGGCCAACGGATGCAACCTGTGGGTGACAATAGGTACAGCCCGCGATGCTTTCGGGCTTGACCGGATGGGCGTGTTTGCCCGCAATCAGATCGGCCACCATCACACCCTCATGGCTGGCCTTATGCGCCAACCAGGGCGCGCCGGCGATGTCACCGATGGCATAGAGACCGTCAACAGCAGTGCGGCAAAACTCATCCGTGACCACATGGGTGCGGTCGATCTTCACGCCCAGTTCTTCAAGTCCCAGACCCTCGCAATTGCCCACGATGCCCACGGCCGAAATCACCGTATCAAAATCGTGTTTCTCAATCTTGCCACCAATTTCGATATGCGCGGTGACCTTGCCCTTGGCGCGATCAAGTTGCTTGACCGTGGCCTTCTGCATGATCTTCATGCCCTGTTTTTCAAACGCCTTCTTGGCCAATCCGCTGATTTCCGCATCTTCCACAGGCAAAACGCGGTCCATCACCTCAACCACGGTCGTGTCGGACCCAAGCGTGTTGTAGAAACTGGCGAATTCAATGCCGATGGCACCCGACCCGATCACCAGAAGCTTTTTGGGCATCCGGGGGGGCATCAGCGCATGTTTGTAGGTCCAGACCAGATCGCCATCGGCTTCCAGCCCCGGCAACTCCCGCGCCCGGGCGCCGGTGGCCAGCACGATATTCTTGGCCGTCAATTCTTCGGTGCCCTTGTCGGTCTTGACGCTGACCTTGCCTTTGCCGGTCAGTGTAGCCGCACCCATGAAGGCGGTGACCTTGTTCTTTTTCAGCAGATGTCCAACGCCGCTGTTGAGTTGTTTGGCCACGCCGCGCGACCGTTTGACAACCGCATCCAAATCGTAATCAATACCATCCGCCTTGAGGCCGAATTCCTTGGCCCGGTGCATCAGATGAAACACCTCCGACGAGCGCAGCATGGCCTTGGTCGGGATGCAGCCCCAGTTGAGGCAAATCCCGCCCATATGTTCCCGTTCGACGATGGCCACGTTCAGACCGTTCTGGGCCGCACGAATGGCCGAGACATACCCTCCAGGGCCCGCCCCAATTACAATCATATCAAAGGATTTGGACGCCATGAGTCTCTCCGGGTTTTTTGAAACTAGTTTGATATTAAACTATCTTCGCACCCGCAGCAACGCGACATGTTGCGCGCGCAGCATATGGCCACGGACACGCAGGGAATTTTTTCTTTTCAGATTGTTAGCTACGCGGCATCCGCTTTCTGCAACGTTCGCAGCGTTTCGCCATACGCGCCATTTGCCAGATATTCCAACTCGGCCGCCGTGCTTTCGCGCCCCAAAGACGCATTGCGATACGGGAAACGGCCAAACATGCGGATCACTTCACGATGTGCCCGGGCATGCAGCAGGTTGGACGCACCATATTGCGGCATCCGCTCCAGGATCAGCCGGACGCACCGTTCCTGATCGCAGAGGTTTTCCGAATGCATCAATGGCAGATAGAAGAACTGCCGCGCAGGCTCATCAATGCGCTGGTCCCATTTGCGGTGGATCGCCGCTTTGGCAGCCGCCAAACCATGCCGGTCCGTTGCAAACGCATCGGCGTGATCTCGGAACATGTTGCGGGGAAATTGATCCATCAAAAGCAGATATGCCAATGTGCCGGATGGATAGGTCAGCCACAGACCAAAGCGGCCTTCTCGGGCTTCGTGCCATGCCGCCTCAAAGCGGGATTTCACGGTTTGGTCCAGTTCGGGGGAGGTTTCATACCAACCCGACGGTCCAACTTCATCTAACCAAAAACTCAATACGTCGTCAGGCGTGACCATAGGTGTCTCCTTGGTGTCCTATGATGTACTCAATTAACTTTACGTAATCACGTTACCCAACTGTTACCAGACCGGGTAGTAAATATTTGCTACGGAACGACATATAGAGGTGAGTGTTACCGTTCTGCCGCTGCGGCCTCAGATCCGGCTTCGGCCTCTGCCTCCGCCTCGGCGGCTTCGATGTCATATTCCTGCGCAAATGTGACCGCCATGGGCGACGCGGACGGTGTCACCCATGTGTAGCTGTCGGTCTCTTCTACCGACGGTGCCGCACGCTGCGTCATCCGGTAGGCTGCATAGGCCGCCATGATGAACATCAGGATGGCAATAAAGAGGAAGAACCCGGATGGCCCGATAGCCCCCATGACCCAGGCTGTCGCCACCGGTCCGCCAACCGCGCCCAGCCCGTTGATAAAGACCATACCGCCCGCCGCGGCCGCCATATCGTCGCTTTCCAGAAAGTCGTTGGTATAAGCAATCAGCAGCGAATAAAGCGGGTTTGTCGTGCCCCCGATCAGGAACGCACTCACCAAAAGCATCGGGAAATAGCCGCCAAAGAACATGGCCAGCAAGCCCCCGGCCCCGGCCGCCAGCGCCGATCCCATGATCAACACGCGCCGGTCCATCCGGTCCGACAGGTAACCAAGCGGATATTGCACGATCAACGCCGCGATATAGAACGTCGCAACAAAGGTCGATATTTGGCCAATGCTCAGCCCCGCCTCAGCGCCGTAGACCGCCGCCATGCCAAACTGTGCCGAGAAGACCCCGCCCAGAAGCAACATGCCCACGCAACCAAGCGGTGAAATGCGCAGGATTTCCCGCAGGCTCATCGGTTTCGTGGTGTCATAGGCCGGTGTCGGACTGACCGACAACAGGATCGGCGCAAAGGCCACCGACACGCAGACCGAGGCGATCACAAAGAGCACGTAACCCGACGCATCCGCCATCACCATGATGCCCTGCGCCGAGACGATGCCGACCATCTGCATGATCATGTAAAGCGACAGTGCTTGCCCGCGGGTTTCATTGGATGACGCGTTGTTGAGCCAACTTTCGGCGGTCACGTAGACGCCCGAAAAGCAGAAGCCGATCAGGATGCGCCCCAGAGCCCAGGCCCAGGGGTCCGTCAACGCGGGATAGAGGATCAACACCGCAGAAATCAGTGAGCCGAGGGCCGCAAAGACGCGCACATGGCCCACGCGGTGAATCAGCTCAGGTGCCATTTTGGATCCAAAGAGAAAGCCCAGGAAGTACCCCGACATCACCAGCGACATGGCAAAGGTGGAAAACCCTTCGATTTCGCCGCGCACGCCCAAAAGAGTACCCTGCAGGCCATTGCCCACCTGCAAAAGCATCATACCGAGCAGCAACGCCCATGCGCTGGACAACACCTTGAACATCACCAAACTCCTGAATGCTCCGCCCAGAATAGGGACCGGAACAGCGTTGTCATCCGTGGAAACGACTCAGTAAGGGTCGCTTTTCGCCCCCGTGACAGCGTTTTAATCCGGGATCAATAACGAAGCGTCACCGTAGGAAAAAAATCGGTATTTTTCGGCAATCGCATGGGCATAAATCTGCCGGATTTCGTCTTGTCCCATCAGGGCCGACACCAGCATCATTAGTGTCGAGCGTGGCAGGTGAAAATTGGTCATCAGCGCGTCGGTGACCCGGAAGGTAAATCCGGGGTAGATAAAGATATCCGTCTCACCCTCCCACGGGGCGATCTGGCCAGTTGCGGCGGCCGCACTTTCGATCAGGCGCAGCGCGGTTGTGCCCACGGGGATCACCCGGTTGCCCGCGGCTTTGGTCACGGCAATCTCGTCGGCGGCCTGCGGGCTGACCTCGCCCCATTCTGCATGCATCTTGTGGGTGGTCACATCGTCGACCTTCACAGGCAAAAACGTGCCCGCCCCCACATGCAGGGTCACATGGGTAAATTTGATACCCTTTTCCGCGAGTGCCTCCAGAAGTGGTGCATCAAAATGCAGCGACGCCGTGGGGGCCGCGACCGCGCCGGGATTGCGGGCAAACACCGTCTGGTAATCGGTCTTGTCCTGAGCATCGGCCGCGCGTTTAGCGGCAATATAGGGCGGCAGCGGCATGGCACCGGCCTGCGCCAATGCGGAATCAAAATCCTCTCCGGTCAGGTTGAAGCGCAAGAGCGCCTGACCGTCTTCCTTGCCCAGAAGCTCGGCACTCAGATCATCGGAAAAGATGATCACCTCCCCCTCGCGGATTTTCTTGAGCGGTTTGACGAGGGCTTTCCAGGTTCCCTCCACACCCGGATCCAGCAACGTGACCTCGATCCGCGCGGCCGTCTGACCCGCTGCGCCGTCCCGGTGACGCGCGCCGCTTAGCCGCGCAGGGATCACCTTGGTGTCGTTCAGCACCAACCGATCCCCCGGGCGCAACCATGCGCCCAGATCATGCACCTGCGCATCACTGATCTGCGCGCCCTCGGCCACCAGCAACCGCGCTGCGCTGCGGGGTTTCACAGGCCGCGTGGCGATCAGCCCGTCGGGCAGCTCAAAATCGAAATCACTCAATTGCATGGGAATGTCCTAACGGTCCGCACCGGTATCAGATTGGCTTGTATCCGGTTCCGGCTCGGGCGTGGCCCGCGGAGCGGGCTGGATCGCATCCTGAGATACAGGGCCGCGATTGATTTTCGGCGGGGAACGACGAAAGAGATCACGGAACATACCCGGCGTCAGCGCCGAAAGCGGGTTGACGGCAACGCTCGGATTTTTTGCAGACCCTTTCATGGTGTAGGTGAACCCAAAAAGACCTTCGCCCTTGCGGGTGAAGATGCCGCCAATCGCATTGACCAGATAGATCGGGGAAAACACGCCCTGCATGTCCATCTGTTTGCTGGCCATGTAGTAATAGCCATCCATCGAAATGCCGAGCGACGCCCCCGTGGCGCTGCCCTCGGTCAGCACCACGCGATCTGGCGTCAGCTGAAACGTCGCATCGACGCGATTGAAATGCAGCCCGTCACCTTCCAGCTGCTCCAGAATGCCGATCACGCTGACCGCGTTCAAAAGCGCGGCCATGGAGGGGATATCCCGAATGCGGAAATCATCTATGCCGAGGCGGCCATTATAACTGCCTTTCTCTTCGGCGGGTGTCAGGATCAAATCCATCTTGCCGTCCCGCGCATTTTGCAAAAGCCCCGCCGAGACCATCACGGCACCGGCATTTTCCGACTGGATGCGAAACGCGCTGCGCGTGCCCTGCGGCACAACGCGCCCGTTGATCACGGCACCGCCGTTGATCTTGCCGGTGAAGTTGCCATCCACCCCGCGCGACGTTTCCAAATCAGCGCGGAAATCGCGCAGGATAATGCCGTCCGAAATCACCAGTTGATCCAACGCCAGATTGACAGGGCCGCCTTGCCGCCCGAGGGGTTGCTGAGCATCATCGCCACCCCCAAAGAGGTCTGGCGCAGATCGATCCGCCCGCCGCGTACACGCACCGCCGGTGTGGCCCCTGCCCCCCGGCCAATCAGGTCGACGGGCGCGTCCAGCCACGTACCCATCTGCACGCGCGAGAATGAGGCCCGGTCGAGCGCGCCAGTAGAATGCAGGTTCACGGCCCCTTGGGCGTTCAACCCGCCCGCATCAATGCTGAGCGTATCAATCGATGGCGGCGTGCCCAGACCGCCCGTGACGATCAGGGTGCCCGCAGACCCCTGTGGCAATCGCCAATCCAGTTGCCGAAGGGTCAGCCCCACGCCCACCAAATTCGACGAAAGCGAAAATCGACCGGGCGCGCCCTTTTCCATTTCAATGGTGATATCTGCTTTGCCCGCGCCAGAAATGCTCCCGGGTGGCAAACCGACACGGAACTCATCTGCAAAACGTTCCGATATCTCGATCTGGCCGGTGACGCGGCTTTTGCCTTCGGCATCCTCGCCCAGTTTGGAAAACCACGCCCCGTCAAAAGGCACGGCGCCGAGTTGGCCCTCGCCGCCCACTCGTATCGCATCATTATCGACTTCGAGCGTGAGCGCGGCCGCCTGCAAGACCCGCCCCGGGACCAGCGTTTCGCTGCGCACATTGCTGAGCGTGCCGGAGACGGAGAACGCCACATCCGATGTTTTGAGCTTGGGCTTGAGCGCAAAATCAAGCTGCCCGGTCAGGCGGGCGCGCCCATCGGCCAGCGTGACCGATTGTTCGGCCTTTTGCATCAGGCGCAGCGGCTCTTCATCGATCAAGGACAGAGCCGCCGTGATCGTGCTGTTGGTGCTCAGAATGGCCTGTGCCGGACCCCGCCTGAGCCGCACGTCGGGTACAATGAAGCTAGTGCCCGCAACATCAATCTGCCCGCCCTGCGCGGCATCAATGTGCCCGGAATGGGCGGTGATGACGAAGCGGTTGTCATGCAAGACGCCGTGGCCTGTGGCGTCCTTGATTTCGGGCATCTTTTTCATGAAACGCGTGGTCAGCTTTTCGAAATCAAACCCAAGGCTGACATTGGCCGCCTGATCGGGCTCTGCCCGAATACCCACCTGCACATTGCTCAGGTCTGCGGCGCGCACGTTTTCGTCGATCCATTCACGCGTGTCTGCCGAGACGTTCAACGGCCAGAGCGCCACCAGCCGTTCCGGTGTCAATTGATCCATCTGTCCGTCAAGCGCCAGATCCCAGCCCTCAGGGTCGGCCCGCAACGCGCCGGTCATGGCCAATGTGCTGCCCTGATCGGTCAGGTTCAGTTGCCCGATGGACAGGTTGAACGGCTCGATCTGCAGGCGCATGTCCACACGCGCCTCCTGCAGGGTAATGGGTTCCGCATAAAACCCTTCCGGATTGGCCGTGATCTCAGTGATGCGCATCTGGCTCAGGATTTCGCGGGGCAAACCGTTTTCGATACCCACCAGCCGCGCCTGCCCTTCGGCCCGCGCCGAAGCCCAGTTGCTGACCAGCGAGACCTCATCGAACTGCATCGTCTGAAGCGTCGGATCATAGGTGAAATAGCTGCTGGCCGAGGTAAACGCGATCGGGTCGGTGGCATCGGTCGGCTGCAAGACGCCTTCACCGATCTGCAGCGACGCGTTCAACGGCCCAAGCGCCCCATCCGCATCCACCGACGCCCGAAGTGCGCCAGAAATGGGCGCCTTGAGCGCGCTCAGCCAGGTCAGCGCCGGGGATTGTCCGGCAATATCTTCGGTGGCCATATCCTCGAACGTGATGCCCAGATCAGCAGCCTTGCTGCCAATGCGGCCGCTGTAATTCATCTCGAGTGTGGTGGCATAGGCCCGCCCACCCAGCAGGGCAAAATCGCCGTTGATGCGCAGATCATCGCCATCACGGGTCAGGCCCAAGCGCCCGCCATCCACGGTCCATGATCTGCCGACACGGGCGTCGTCGAACTGCACGCTCAGGTTCACGGCACTGATCCGCTTGAGCGTCGAGAACTGCGGCTGATCCAGAAACGCGCCCAGATCTTCTGCCAGTCCGGCAAAGTTCGCCGCCTGATCCACGGCCTGCGCCGCATCGCCAAGCGCCAGATCAACCGTGCCATCTTCCGCCCGTCGCAGCCTGACGCGCGCGCCGGACAATTGCACCGAGGCGGGTTGCAACTGACCCTGCATCAGGGGTTGCAGCGCGAAAGTGCCCGCAATATTGGACAGGTTCAGAAGCGGCGCCCCATTGGCATCCAGAATGCGCACATCGCTCAGCAGCAGGCGCGGCTTCCAGCCTTCCTGCATGATCACGGCCATATCGCCCACACCGATGCCAATGTCCTGTTGGCCCGCATTCATGCGCTCAATGATCTTGGTCCGCGCCCAATCGGGCAACTTCACCTGTGTGCCCACAAGCGACATGGCGTAAACCCCCGCCATCGCACAGATCAGCACGAGCCCGAACAGGATCCGGGGCCACCGCCGTTTCCGGCGCTCAGGGGTCGTCTTTTGATCGCTCGTTTCGCTCATCACATCCGGATCATTTGGACAGGGTACCGGGATTTGCTGCCTCTTAGGCTTTATTCTTGCCGCTTGCGATCTAATATGAAACTCACAATTTTGCATCCCCAAAGGAGAGACCATGTCCGACACGTCCGATCTTGCCCCCGATTTCACCCTGCCACGTGATGGCGGGGACGATGTCACGCTGTCGTCGCTGCGCCCCGGCAAGGTGGTTTTGTTCTTCTATCCGCGCGATGACACGTCGGGTTGCACCAAGGAGGCCATCGCCTTCACCGGCATGACCGATGCCTTTGCCAAGGCTGGTGTGACGGTGATGGGCATCTCCAAGGATACCGTCGCCAAGCACGATAAATTTCGCGACAAGCATGATCTGGGCGTGGCGCTTCTGTCGGATGCCGAAGGTGACGTGTGCGAGCAATACGGCACCTGGAAAGAGAAAAGCATGTACGGCAAGAAGTTCATGGGCATCGAGCGCACGACTTTCCTGATCGATGGGGATGGCAAGATTGCGCAGGTCTGGCGCAAGGTCAAAGTGCCGGGCCATGCCGAGGCCGTGCTGGAGGCCGCACAGGCGCTATGAGCGCTGAAACCCTCAGCCAGATGGCCGTCGAGGTGCTGACAACCGCCGACGGCCGCACCAAAACGGCGCTGTCGCGGGCCCATGCCGCGCGGTGGATCGCCGCGCGCGAGGCGCGCGAAGACATTCCGGTGGGGACCGCATCACCGCCACTTCGGCCCGCGCGGCCCGACCGCCCTGAATTGCTCGACCCGCGTGATGTGCCCCGTCGCAAACCCGGCAGTGAAAAAGGCCGCATCGCGATCCTGCACGCGGTGGCGCATATCGAACTCAATGCCGTTGACCTGCATTGGGACATCATCGCGCGCTTTGCCGATGTACCGATGCCGATGGGATATTTTGACGATTGGGTCAAAGCGGCGGACGAGGAATCCAAGCATTTCAATCTGATATGCGATTGTCTTGAAGCATTGGGCAGCCATTATGGCGCGCTGCCTGCCCATGCGGGCATGTGGCGCGCGGCCGAAGACACGGTGGATGATTTCATGGGGCGGCTGGCCGTGGTGCCCATGGTGCTGGAGGCACGCGGTCTGGATGTGACGCCCGGCATGATCGAGATTTTCGAACGCGCAAAAGACACCAAATCCGTCGATGCGATGAAGGTGATCTATGCCGAAGAAGTGGCTCATGTGGCCAATGGGTCGAAATGGTTTCATTTTCTTTGCGGGCGCCATGACATCGACCCCAAACAGGCGTTTCACGATCTGGTACGTCGCTATTTCCACGGCCCGCTGAAGCCCCCCTTCAACGAAGAAAAGCGCGCCGAGGCCGGTTTGCCACCCGATTTCTACTGGCCGCTTGCGGTGGGCTCGCCCACGCAAAGCTGAGCGTTGGATGCGCACCAGACCGGCGCGGTTGCGCAGTACAACGCGGGGTTGAAGTTGGAATTTCGCACCGCCGCATGCTGCAAAAAATGAGACGCTTTTCCCGTCAACCCCTTGCAGATCGGCAATTTTTTGCCTGCAAAGCAACATTTAGCCCAATTCCTAACGTCAAGTGTTCAAAAATCTTGCCCAAAAGGAAACGGCTGGTTAATCACGTCGGAAAGGCGCAATAGCGACAATAAAAAACGATGCGCTGTCGAAGGGTTTTGGGACACTAAAGGGACAGGTTTTGCGTACAAGGATTGCGATCAAATGCCATGCGCTGCTTGAGCGGCATTTTCCGGAGCGCCGCGTTTTCCTGCGGTCAGATACTGACACCCGTTTTATTCGACTGCGACCTGAATCACAGCTGATTGCCTTCGTTGGCGCCACAGCGATCGTCGCCTGGGCCATCATCGCGACGGCCATCCTTTTGATGGACAGCATCGGGTCTGGCAACTTCCGCGAACAGGCCAAGCGAGACCAGCGCACTTACGAGGCGCGCCTGAATGCGCTGTCGTCCGAGCGTGACGCGCGGGCCGAAGAAGCGGTTGCCGCACAGGAACGCTTCAACTCCGCCCTTGATCAGATTTCGGTGATGCAATCGGAATTGCTGGCTTCGGAAATACGCCGTCACGAATTGGAAACCGGCATTGATGTGATCCAATCAACGTTGCGCCGGACCATGAAAGAACGCGAAGTGGCCCGCCTTGAGGTCGCTGAAATGTCCGAAGCGATGTCACAGGACAATACCGCGACAGGTACCTCTGGCGACCTTGCTGAACAGGCTGGCGGCGCTGTGGACTTCCTGACAGCGGCCCTCGAAGAAACGGCGCAGGAACGCGATCAGGTCATCGCCGATGCGCAGGACGCCTTGGTGCAAGCCGAGGTTATGGCCGAAGAAATCCAGTTGATGAAGGAAAAGAACGATCTGATTTTCCGCCAGCTGGAAGAAGCCATGACCATTTCGGTTGAGCCACTGGACAAGATGTTCCGCGCGGCGGGCATGAACACAGACAGCCTGATGTCGCAGGTACGCAGTGGCTATTCCGGACAGGGCGGCCCCCTGACCCCGCTGACCTTCTCGACACGTGGTGACGCGCCCTCAGCCGATACGCTGCGCGCCAATCGCCTGCTCAATCAGATGGACGAATTGAACCTCTACCGGATCGCCGCGCAAAAAGCGCCCTTTGCCTTGCCGGTCAAGGATGCGTTCCGGTTCACGTCCGGTTTCGGCATGCGGTGGGGACGCATGCACAAAGGAACCGATTTCGCCGCACCGCATGGCACACCGATCTATTCCACAGCCGATGGCGTTGTAACCCATGCGACGTGGCTTTCAGGTTACGGCCTGATGGTGAAGATCCAACATGAGTTCGGGATCGAAACCCGCTACGCTCACAATTCCAAGATATTCGTGAAAGAGGGCCAAAGGGTCTCGCGCGGACAGAAGATAGCTGCTATGGGGAACACTGGACGTTCCACCGGCACGCATCTACACTACGAAGTCCGTGTCGGCGGCAAAGCCGTCAACCCCATGATCTATATCAAGGCTGCAAGAGATGTTTTCTAAAAGCAAAATCAACGAACCTGGTTCAAAAACTGAAGACACAGGAAAATCTGCCATGCCGGACCGCAAGCCCGACGCGTTCAAACCCGAAGCCGCCGCCGGCGGTGATTTCAAGGCAAGCGCCCCCAAGGCCAAACCGCCTGCATCGGTCCTGTCGACCGATCTGCACATGACCGGTAACATCAAGACCACCGGTGACGTACAGGTGGAAGGGACGGTCGAGGGTGACATCCGCGCGCATCTGCTGACAATCGGTGAGACCGCGACCATCAAGGGCGAAGTGATTGCCGATGATGTGGTCGTCAACGGCCGCATCGTGGGCCGCGTGCGTGGCCTAAAGGTCCGTCTGACCTCTACCGCCCGCGTCGAAGGCGACATCATTCACAAGACCATCGCCATCGAGTCCGGTGCGCATTTCGAAGGGTCCGTGCAACGGCAGGATGATCCTCTGAACACCAAATCTGCTGCGGCCAAGCCCCAAGCGGCCGCCGCACCGCAAAAAGCCTGAACCGGTTTACATGACACCGAAATTGGCGCCCTGCTCCGGCAGAGGCGCCTTTTTTATGTCGCCGTTGAGGCCGGCAGCGACCGGAGCGTGCGGATGAGGCGCGACGACCCCACATGGGTGGCCCTAATGGGCGTCAAAGGTGGCCCGGCCATCTCGCCCGGCTCCAACATGCCCACATCTTCGCTGATCCATATCGGCGGCCTCACCATATTGGTCGATGCCGGGCTCGGGGTGACCCGTGGCATCTGCGATCAGGGGATCGCCCTTGGTGAAATCGATCTGATCCTGATCACCCATCTGCATTCCGATCACTATCTCGAGCTCGGTCCGCTGGTGCACACGGCGTGGACCACCGGGAAAAAGACGCCGGTTCCCATTATCGGGCCCGCGGGGCTGTCGGCTTATTGGAAGGCGTTTCTGACCTCTATGGCATTCGACATCGATCTGCGGATCGAAGATGAAGGACGGCCGGATCTTGCCGGGCTGGTCACCCTGACCGAGATATCAGAAGGCACCCTGTTTGATGGTGCCGGGGTTACGATCAAGGCCTTGCGCAATCAGCATCCTCCGATTACCGACAGCTTTGCCCTTGCGTTCGAGGAGCATGGCACCAAGATCGTTTTCTCCGGCGACACCACCTATTGCGATGCGATGGCGGAATTCGCCCACGGCGCTGATCTTCTGGTGCATGAGGTTTTGCTGCGGCAAGGGGTCGACAGATTATGCGCCGATCTGGGCTATGCGGGCGACCAGCTGAAAAACCATCTGCTGCGCAGTCACACCGATGCGCCGGATGTGGGACGGATTGCCCAAGCTGCACAAATCAAACATCTGGTGCTGCATCACTTTGTGCCCGGCTCGGATGCCACGATCAAACCGCAGGACTGGATCGATGCCATTCGGGAAACATGGGACGGGCCACTGACACTGGGTCAAGATGGCATGCGGATTGATGTCTAAGGCGGTTGCCCGGGGCCAAGCCGCCCGATATGACAGATCAAGCGACGCCAGACCGGACAGGCCTTCTTTGACGTGACCTTCGCCTCCATTCCTTTTCTCTTCTACTTCCTGCCCGCATTTTTGGCGCTCTACTTCCTGCTGCCGTTTCGCAATCTGGTTTTCCTGCTGGGCAGCCTGGTTTTCTATGCCTGGGGCGAGCCTGTCTTTGTGCTCTTGCTCCTCGTATCCATCACCCTGAACCACGCCTTCGCGCGCCGTCTCAGCGCCACGCCGACCATGCGCCTGCTCAGCCTGGGCGTCGCGGCGAACCTCGCAGCCCTTGGCGTTTTCAAATACGCGGGCTTTCTGACCGAGGTTCTTCTGGGCGCAGATCCCACAACCGGCGCGCCGCCGCTTGATCTGCATCTGCCGCTTGGCATTTCCTTCTATACCTTTCAGGCCATCAGCTTTCTGGTCGACATCTACCGTCGCGATGCCGACGCACCCGACCGCTGGATGGACACGGCCCTTTTCATCTCGATGTTCCCGCAGCTGATCGCCGGCCCGATCGTGCGCTTTCATACCGTGGCCGAACAGATCAAATCCCGCAGCCACAGCATCGACCGTTTCGCCTCGGGCGCGCGGCAATTCACCCGCGGGCTGGCGCAGAAAATCCTGCTGGCCAATGCCTTTGGTCAAACCGCCGATGCCGCCTTTGGCGCGGAGCTTGCGCAGCTCGGCCCCGGCGCCGCCTGGCTCGGTCTCGCCTGCTATACGCTGCAGATCTATTTCGATTTCGCAGGCTATTCCAACATGGCGCTCGGGTTGGGGCGGATGATGGGGTTCGACTTCCCCGAAAACTTCAACTTCCCCTACATGTCCCGCTCGATCACCGAATTCTGGCGGCGCTGGCACATGTCGCTGTCGCGGTGGTTCCGCGAATATCTCTACATCCCTCTGGGCGGCAACCGGCACGGTGCGCTGCGCACTTACCTCAACCTCTCCATCGTCTTCCTGCTCTGCGGCTTCTGGCACGGGGCCGAATGGGCCTTCATCATCTGGGGTGCGTGGCACGGCGCCTTTCTGGTGCTGGAGCGCAGCCCCGTGGGCCGCCTGATCACCGCCCTGCCCCTCGCACTGCGCCATGTCTATCTGATGCTGATCGTGATGCTGGCCTGGGTGCCGTTCCGCACCGAAGATTGGGGCGATGCCATGATCTATTTCAGCGCTTTGATCGGCGGCGGCACCGGCACTGTCGGCCTGGCGGACATCTACGCGCCACAACTGGCCATTCTCATGCCCATCGGCATCGTGGTCGCCATCTGGCCGCTGATTGCCGAAAGCCGTGCTGCCGCGTGGGTGGCGCAGCGGGGCAAAGCATTGGCGCACCCCGCACCACGCGCTGTCCTTGAGCCGATCTGGATCGCTGCACTTTTGGTGCTCTGTGCCGCCGATCTGGCCACCGGCTCCTACAACCCGTTCATCTATTTCAGGTTTTAGGGGATCATGACCACGTCCAGCCATCCCATCCGTAACCTGCTGACCGCGCTGATCTTTTGCGCCCTGATCGCCATGCCCATGGCGCTGCATATCCTGCAACGCAACCCTGCGGACGCAGGCGCCGAAAACCGCCGCCTTGCCAGTCTGCCCTCCGCCTCGGACCTGCTCACCAATTGGTCCGACGTGCCGGAACAGATCAATGCATGGATGCGCGATCATTTCGGCCTGCGCCGGACATATCTGCAAATCGGGTTCGAAATGGACAAGGTTCTGCGGTCCACCACCGCGTTCAAAGCCGTGCGCGGCGATGAGGGATGGATGTTCAACGACCTGAACGGCGCTATGGCCCTGCACCGGGGGCTTTTGCCCTTCGCAGCGGGTGAGGCGGATGCCTGGCTGGATGGTCTCGCGCGCATTCAAGAGCGTGCCGAAGCATCCGGCGCAGTCTTCGTAGCGGCCATCGCCCCCAACAAACACACGGTCTATCCCGAATACCTCAGCGCATATCCGAGGCAGGCGGCGGGCGAAACCCGGCTGGATGAAGTCCAGCGCCAGGCTGCCGCGCGGACCCTGCCCCTCGTTGATCTGCGTGCCGGGCTGCTGGCGGCCAAACCAAAGGCAAAAATCTATTTTCAGACGGACAGCCATTGGACAGATTTAGGGGCATATCACGGCTTTCTGGCTCTCCGCGCCGCACTTGTGGACCAAGGGGTCGCCGTTCCGGACATCACACGGGCGGCGTTTGACCTGAAGAAAAAGACAGATTTCCAAGGCGATTTGCACGGTCTTCTGGGCGAAGAAAACGGCGCCCCGGAAACCATCGACAGGGTCAAGATTGATCAGAGCAAAATTGGACCCAAAGCAGGTTCAATCCTGATCATCGGGGATTCGTTTTCCGGTCAGTTGATGAAGTTTTTCAACGCCAGTTTTGAAACGGTTGTCTTTGTCGACAACAAGGCCGGCGACCCGGAACTGGATCAGATCAAGCCCGGCGCGTTTGATGTGGTTCTGTTCCAGATTGTCGAGCGCTATCTCAGCCGCCCGCTACGCCCGGTCCTTGCCGCTAACTAAACGCCCCTAGGCCTGCAATTCCGCATCCCAATAGAGAAAATCGAGCCAGCTTTCATGCAAATGGTTTGGCGGAAACTTCCGCCCCTGATTGCGCAGCTGCTCTGCCCCGGGCGCGCGCGGCGGTTTGCGCAGGCTCATGCCCGCCCGGCGCAGGCTCTTGGCCCCTTTGCGCAGGTTGCACGGGCTGCACGCCGCCACCACGTTTTCCCAACTGGTCACGCCGCCATCCGCACGCGGCACGACATGGTCAAAAGTCAGCTCGCCCTGCGCGCCGCAATACTGGCACTGGAATTCGTCCCGCAGAAATAAATTAAAGCGCGTGAAGGCCACGCGCTTTTGAGGTTTTACATAGTCTTTGAGAACAATCACCGACGGTATTCGAATGACGGTGCTTGGGCTGTGCACGCAGTGGTCGTATTCCGCGACGATATCCACCCTGTCCAGATAGGCCGCCTTGACCGCCTCCTGCCAGGTCCAGAGCGACAGCGGGTAATAGGAGAGCGGCCTGTAGTCCGCGTTCAGCACCAACGCAGGGTGCTGTTTCAACGCCGCAGGTTCTCTCACAAAATCGGTTCTGAAATTACCGTCCATAGACCACTCCGTACCGTATTTGAGACCACTATATCTCGTGTTTTTCCCCTGACAAGCCCAAGTTAGGCAGCAGATGTTGAGAATCATATAGGCGGAATTTGTGAGCGTTCCATGACACTTATCCACAAGACGTGACAGCGGGCGCACCGCGCGGCTAAACTGCCCCCATGACCCATGTCCCGCCCCATCGTCCGCATCTGCCGCTTGCCCCGCTGGAAGCCGCGCTTTACGTGAATGATCTGGCCGCGGCGCGACACTTCTATGGCACGGTCATGGGGCTCGACGAAATTGCCCATATCGATGGCCGCCATGTCTTCTACCGCGTCGGGCAAACGATCCTTCTGATCTTTGATCCGGCCGCCACGCTGACAGGCTCCGACAATGCGGCCCTTCCCGTACCGGGCCACGGTGCCGACGGGCACGGGCATTTTTGCTTTGCCGCCGAAGCGTCCGAACTGGCCCATTGGCACGACTGGCTCATCGCCGCGGGCATTCCCATCGAGGCTGATTTTCACTGGCCCAACGGCGCGCGCTCGATCTATTTCCGCGACCCTGCCGGGAATTCCCTCGAAATCGCCGAGCCGCGCCTTTGGGACTAGGTGCAGGGACCCGTGGCACATGTCACACCTGCCCCATACCCCGAGGAAAGAGCGCAAAGCGCGGATGACGAGATATCAAGCGTGCGCGTCCGCGCACTCCTTTACGCAGCGGCCCGTCTCTAGAGGCCCAGCTTATCGGTCATAAAGGCCAGCGCCACCTGCAACCCGTCGGGGGCAATGCCATGCGCCGTGCCCTTCATAATATGTGCATAAACATCCTGCCACCCGGCCTCCTGCAATGCTTCCGCGGCCTGCGGCAGCGATTGCGGCGGCACCACGTCATCCGCATCGCCATGCACCAGCAAAATTGGCGGACGGCTGACCGCCTCATCCTTCAACAGCTCCGGTGACAGAAGCCTGCCGGAAAACGCCACGATCCCCGCGACCTCATCCTCACGCCGGGGCGCCACGTGCAGCGCCATCATCGTGCCCTGGCTGAAACCAAAGAGAACCACCTGCTCGGGCAGTACATCTTCATCCACCATCAGCGCATCCAGATAGGCATTGAGATCATCCGACGCGGCCATCAGCCCGCGCTCGGCCTCCTCCTCGCTGGAGCCGTCAATCCACGGGATCGGAAACCACTGGTAGCCGGTCGGCATGCCCGGGATGGTTTCGGGCGCATCAGGGGCCACAAAAAGCGTGTCGGGCATATGTTCGCCCAATGGGTCCGCCAGACCCAGAAGATCCGCGCCATTGGCGCCGTAGCCGTGCAAAAACACCACGATTGACCGTGTTGTGCCCGA
This sequence comes from Roseovarius sp. JB2-10, assembly GCF_055693585.1. NCBI lineage: Bacteria > Pseudomonadati > Pseudomonadota > Alphaproteobacteria > Rhodobacterales > Roseobacteraceae > Roseovarius > Roseovarius sp. JB2-10. Next base: position 3,259,526 of record NZ_CM146337.1, read on the forward strand.
TACCGGCGCCCGGCGCTCGGATTTCAATACCCGTGTCATCTGATCCCTTCCCTGTCCTTGGCCACCCGGTAGTAGGCCCAAAGTATCCGTGCGGCAACCGATCTCCACGGGCGCCACGCCTCTGCCATCTCGCGCATCCCCTTTTCGGTCGGCCGTTCCGGCAGATCATAAAGGATCCGCGCGGCCTCCTGCAGGGCCAGATCGCCATGGGCAAACACATCGGCGCGCCCAAGCGAAAACATCGCGTAGATCTCGGCGGTCCATGTGCCAATGCCTGGCACTTTCGTCAGAATGCGGATCACATCTGCATCAGGAACGCCGCGTAATGCGTTGAAATCTATGTCTGCCTTGGAAAGCTCCTGCGCGTATCTGATCTTCTGGTGGCTCAACCCGACAGCGCGCAAGTCATCCTCTGTCGCGCGGGCGACTTGGCGCTGATCGGTCAGCTGAGCGTCTTTCATGCGTGCCCATATCGCCTGGGCTGAGGCGACGCTGACCTGTTGGCTGACAATTGCACTGAGAAGTTCTGCAAACCCGTCCGGTTTGCGGCGCAGAGGCAATTTCCCCGTTTTTGACAGCGCATATTTCAAGCGCGGGCACATGGCGCTGAGCGCCTCAGCCCCTTCCGACACGCAATCATCGGTTTCGATGATCCGCCCGATCATAGCGCCGCCACCCAGTCCAGCGCCTCGGACACAGTTGTAGCGCGGGAGGCATCAACCGGCGGCGGACGATTGATCATGGCCACCTGAATGCCCAAGGCGCGCGCGGCGGTCAATTTCGTAGCCGGGCCAACCCCACCTGCGTTTTTGACCACCAGCCAATCCACGCCCAACTCTGCAAACAATGCCTCCTCCTGCGCCACGGAAAACGGCGGAGACCCGACCAGGAACCGCCCGTTTTCAAACGGAAATTCCCGATCCGGCGGATCAATCTGGCGACAAATCAACTGACACTCCGACAGGTTGGCAAACCGCTCAAGCGTCTGGCGCCCGGTGGCCAGAAACACCATGGATCCCGCCGCGATATGCGCGGCCGCCTCCTCTTCGCGGTCGATCAACACCCAACGGTCCCCATCCCCGGCGCGCCACGCGGGGCGCAACATCTGGCAATACGGAATGGCCTCATCGGCACATATCCGTGCGGTGCGTTCCGAAATGCGCGCGGCAAAGGGGTGCGTCGCGTCCAACACGGCGGAGATGCCTACTGATTGCAGATATGCCAGAAATCCCGCATCACCGCCAAAACCACCCAAACGTTGCGGCAAAACGCCAGCCGCATTGCCCCGCATCGGCCCCGCGAGCGAGATCACCGCATCGACTTGGCGCGCGGCCAGTTCCCGGGCAATTTCCTGCGCTTCACCGGTGCCTGCAAGCAATAGAAGGGTCATGTGCCGTTCATGTCCTGCAATCCCCTAAAGCGCAAGAGAGGATCGCGTCGCAAACCATGTGTGCTTCTGGCTTGCAGCCCCCCTGTCATGGGTCTAGCAGTTGCACATGGCCCGTTCACCCGCCCCACCAACCCCGCTCGAAGCTCCGGCACCGCTGGCCGCACGCCCCCGTGCGACGGTCCCGGATGACAGACGCGCGTGGCGCAACGTCCGGGTGTTGGTTCTGGCGCAAGCATTTCTGGGCGCGCAGATGGCGATGATGTTCGTGGTGGGCGGTCTTGCTGGCACCACCCTGGCCAGCAATATCTGCTTTGCGACCTTGCCGATTTCACTCATCGTTCTGGGCTCGATGCTGGCGGCCACACCGCTGTCGGCGATCATGCAGAAATGGGGGCGCAAGACCGGTTTTTTCATCGGGGCCAGCGCCGGGGCTCTGGGCGGATTGATCGGCGCTTACGGGCTTTACCTGGCGTCTTTTCCCGTCTTCCTGTTGGGCAGTCTGATCAGCGGCATCTACATGTCCGCACAGGGTTTTTACCGCTTTGCCGCCGCCGATACCGCCAGCGACGAATTCCGCCCCAAGGCCATTTCCTATGTCATGGCCGGCGGGCTTGCCAGCGCCATCATCGGCCCGCAGCTGGTCAAGGTCACATCCGAGGCGATGGTGGTGCCCTTCATGGGCACCTATGTGGCCATTGTGGTGCTCAACCTTCTGGGCGCACTCTTGTTTTTGTTCCTCGACATTCCCAAACCTGCGCCACCCGCGCAGGACGAACCCAAGGGCCGGACCCGGTGGGAATTGGTCAAAACGCCGCGCATTGCGGTGGCGATCATTTGCGCCACCGTCTCCTACGCGCTGATGAACCTTGTCATGACCTCCACACCGCTGGCGGTCGTCGGCTGCGGCTACACTCAGGGCAACGCGGCCGATATCGTGACCGGGCATGTGCTGGCCATGTTCGCCCCGTCATTTTTCACCGGTCACCTGATCGCGCGCTTCGGCGTCGAGAAGATCGTCGGCACCGGTTTGGTCATTCTGGCCGCGGCGGGCGTGGTGGCCATGCTAGGGATCGAGCTGACCAATTTCTTCCTCGCACTAATTTTGCTCGGGCTTGGCTGGAATTTTGGCTTCATCGGCGCAACCACCATGCTGGCCTCTGCCTATGCACCGCACGAACGCGGTCGCATTCAGGGCATGAACGACCTGTTGGTCTTTGGCGGCGTCACGCTGGCCTCTTTGGCCTCGGGTGGATTGATGAATTGCTCCGGTGGTGACGCGCAAACCGGGTGGCTTTCCGTCAACCTCGCCATGGCGCCGTTTCTGGTTCTGGCGGGGGGTGCGTTGATCTGGCTGTTGATGCGTCCGGCGCCAGAGTGATCTCGTCCTACCCCGGCTGTTCGACACCCAAAAAGGGTTTGCCATATCTGGCTTCGCGCGACAGGCGAACCCCTACATCTGGACGTTGTACGACTGTTTCAATATGGGAAACAATAGTGCTTGAAAAAGTGAATTGTCGTCGCTGGCCCGATTTTTTTGACCCAAAAATGGCAAAAATAAGGCAGTTTTTGATGCCGCGGCGTTAACTTCTGTTAAGATGCCCGACGGAAGGGTGACTTCTTTAAACTGTGCATTTCTACGAGGGAACGACAGAATGAGTATCAGAACATTAATCGTTGCTGCAGCTGTGTCCGCCGTTACGGCGACATCGGCAATGGCCGCAACTCTGGTCGAGCAATATAGCGCGACCTCAGCCGTTGGATCGGGCTCCGATCACAGCATCTGGCTGAAAAATGGCATCAGCTATAAATACAACATCGGGTCCGATTTCGATTTTGACCCATCGGGAACATTTTCTTTGTTTTCGGACGGTACAGCGACGCTGGAAGGCGCTGTTGTTTCGCAAACCAACAAAGATGCGGGCTTCAAAGTGTCGTTCAACTACGACAGCACTTTCTTGCAAAAGCCGCAGTTCAAATCCGAAAACGGATCCAAAGCGACCCCTGACACACGGTTTCTCGACCTTGAAAAAGGTGTTCTGACAGGTTTTGGTCTGCTTGATGGTTTGAAACTGATCGTGTCGCGCCTGCCGGTTGACGGCAAATACGCCACGCAGTTCGGCCCAAGCAACGGTGACGACAACGGACCAAACAACAAGAACACAAATGACGGTTTGGCCGGTTGGTTCAAAACAAAAGTGGTGAGCAACGAGTGCAAAATCTGCAACTACTGGACCAAGAAGAAGCTGAACTACGCTCAGGGCGATGTGAACATCGATCTTGAAGGTGGTCCTATCGGTGGTGAAGTACCACTGCCAGCGTCTGGCCTGCTGTTGATTGGTGGCCTTGCTGGTCTGGCGGCGGTTCGTCGCAAGCGTCAATCAGCCTAAGCTGAGCGACCATTTGAATCGAGAGAGGGCGGCCTTGGGGGTCGCCCTTTTTCTTTGTCCTAGATCGTGGGGCTACCAGCGGCCGGTCATGGCCCGCGCCATCAGACCCAACCGCGATTTGAACGGCGCGGGCTCCAGCGCGCCTTGCGCCACCCGCGACGGTTCGGCCCTCGCCCGTTCCAACACGCCTTGAGTTTGCCACAGCGGTAGCATCGCCGCACGCGCCCCGCGCGGGACCGATGCACGCGCGCTACGGGATCGGCGCAACCGGGTCAGACCTTCATCCGCCAGCGCGCGCACGGCCTCCGGTCGGCCATCGGGCAAAGGGACACGCCCGGCCTGTTCAAGGGCTGGAATGGCCCGGAACCAATTGGCCAAGCCATGGGCGAACCCTGCATCCCGGATCACATCCGGGTCACCGCCCCCCAAGGCACGGGCTGCAACCAGTATCAAATGGCCCGCGGTCTTGGTCAGGTAATCCTCAAAATGCGCGGCGTCTTGGAACGGGTCGCTGTAGATATCCCACTGGCGCGCCGCCACCAGCTGATCCAGAAGATCCGCGCCATCGCTGTCCAGAACCCCAGCCAGCGGCGTGACCACCTCGTGCCGCCGCACCTCGCCGCCTGCCTTGATCTCGGCCAGCGCATCGCGCCACCATTGCAGGCGCATCTCTGCAATCATCGCCTCCTGCGTGACCCAGGGTGCACGCGCCACCTCGACATTAAAGGCATAGACCGGAAAGAGCACCCTGCGGGCCGCCACCGGGGCGGCCATGGCGGCCATGAACCTGTCGGGATCGGCCCGTCGCACCAGTTCAGCACAGGCGGTGAGGTCAGCCGTCTCCACGCAAGAGCTTCCAGTTGATCGCATCCAAGAGCGCCTCAAAAGAGGCATCCACTATGTTGGGGCTCACGCCCACGGTGGACCACCGGCGCCCGTCGCTGTCTTCGCTGTCGATGATCACGCGGGTCACGGCCTCGGTGCCGCCCTGAGTAATACGCACTTTGAAGTCCACAAGACGCATATCGGTGATCAGATCCTGATACCGGCCCAGATCCTTGGCCAGCGCCTTGGCCAGCGCGTTGACCGGGCCGCGGTCACTCCCGGCCTCATCCATGGACTCGCTGACCGACAGCTTCTTCTCGCCGTCCACCTTGACCACAACCACCGCTTCGGACAGCGATATCATCCGGTCATACTTGTTCTTGCGCCGCTCGACGGTGACCTTGTATCGCTTGACCTCGAAGAACTCGGGCAAAAGGCCCAGTTCGGCCCGCGCCAGCAGCTCAAAAGACGCTTGCGCGCTGTCATAGGTGTATCCCTTGGCCTCACGCACTTTGATCTCATCCAGAATGCGGGGCAATGCGGGGTCACCTTTGGCAACATCCAGCCCCGCGTCGGCCAGACGGCGGCGCAGATTGGATTGCCCGGCCTGGTTCGACATCGGGATGATCCGGGTGTTGCCCACGGCGCCCGGATCGACATGTTCATAGGTCGTCGGGTCTTTGATGATGGCGCTGGCGTGTAGCCCGGCCTTATGCGCAAAGGCCGACGCGCCGACATAGGCCGCCTGCCTGAGAGGCACCCGGTTGAGAATATCGTCCAACTGGCGACTGGCTAGTGTCAGCGTTGCAAGGGCCTCTTGGCTGATGCCCGTTTCATACCGGCTCGCATAGGGTTCCTTGAGCAGCAATGTCGGGATCAGGGCCGTCAGGTTGGCATTGCCGCACCGTTCGCCCAGACCGTTGAGCGTGCCCTGCACCTGTCGTGCCCCGGCGTCGATCCCGGCAAGGCTGCACGCCACGGCGTTTTCCGTATCATTATGCGTATGGATGCCCAGATGGCTGCCCGGCAGACCCGCTGCAATGACCGCACGGGTGATATCAAAGACGTCATGCGGCAATGTCCCGCCATTGGTATCGCAGAGCACCACCCACCGCGCGCCCGCATCATAGGCGGCACGCAGGGTTTCGAGCGCGTAATCGGGATTGGCCTTGTAGCCGTCAAAGAAATGCTCCGCGTCAAACAGCGCCTCCCGGCCCTGCCCCACGATATGTTCGATGGAGCGCGCGATATTGTCGGTATTTTCGGCCAGCGTGATTTCCAGCGCCTTTTCGACGTGGAAATCATGCGATTTGCCCACCAGACAGACCGAGGCCGTGCCCGCATTCATCACCGCCGCCAGCACCTCGTCATTGGCCGCTGAACGCCCGGTGCGCTTGGTCATGCCAAAGGCAGTCAGACGCGCGTGGGTTTCCGGGGCCGCATCAAAGAATTCACTGTCGGTCGGGTTGGCGCCCGGCCAGCCGCCCTCGATATAGTCCACCCCGAGCGCGTCCAGCATTGCCGCGATCTGGTGCTTTTCCGGGGTCGAAAATTGCACACCCTGCGTCTGCTGCCCGTCTCGCAGCGTGGTGTCGTAAATGTAGAGGCGTTCTTTGGTCATCTGCACGCCCCGCAACAGAGGGCAGCGCCTGACCCTGGGTGGGCGCAGACACGGGTGGTGATTGGCAAGGCATAATCGCGCTCAACCACATTGTTCCGTGGCATTGCATCACCCATGCGCCCTCCCGTGGGGAGGGTCAGGCGCGGCCCGGGCAAGCCGGGCGAAACGGAATGAAGCCGGAACGTCATTTCAAGGCCTCAAGCTTGGAAGGGTCAAACTCCGGCTTTACATCCAGAACAACTTCTGATTTCGAAATCCGCACCTCAAGACCTGCATCCAAAAGAATGTTTTTGATACGATCCGCCTCGGCAAAGTCTTTCGTCTCCATTGCCGCCTGACGAGCATTGAACAACATCTCTTCAAAAGGCTCCAACTCAATCGGATCACCCAGTCCTTTATCCAGTGATGACCCGTGAGAAACCGACCAATCTACATCTCGGTCAAACTCCAAGAAACTGAGTGCTTCGGCCAACGCAATCTTTGCAGAAAGGGAGGTCTTCGCCTCCTTTGCCAATTCATGCATATGGCTGATTGCCAAAGATGTATTCAGGTCGTCAGCGAGAGCTTCGATAATCTGCTTTGGCGGCGCATCACCTCTAAACTGACGATTGACTACATCCCGTTCTGAATCGATGAGTTGCTTCCATTTTATTAGCGTATTTTTCGCGTTCTTCGCCTTCTCCGCCGTCCAATCCATCGGCTTGCGGTAATGCGTGCTCAGGAACACGAACCGTATCACCTCACCCGGCACGCCCTGATCCAGCAAATCGCGCACGGTGAAGAAATTGCCCAAGCTCTTGGACATCTTCTTGCCCTCGACCTGCAGCATCTCGTTATGCATCCAGACACGGGCAAAATCGCCATCCGGTTGGGCGCAGCAGCTTTGCGCGATCTCATTCTCATGATGCGGGAACATCAGGTCCTTGCCACCACCGTGGATATCGAAACTCTCGCCAAAAATGTCCCCCGCCATGGCCGAGCATTCGATGTGCCAGCCCGGCCGCCCACGGCCCCAGGGTGACGGCCACCCGGGCAAGTCATCCGTCGAGGGCTTCCACAGAACGAAATCCATTGCGTTGCGCTTGTAGGGTGCTACTTCGACGCGCGCACCGGCGATCATGTCATCCACCGAGCGGCCCGAAAACGCGCCGTACTGCGCATAGCTTTCGACGGCAAAAAGCACATGACCTTCAGCTTCGTAGGCGTGGCCCTTGGCGACCAACGCCTCAATCATCGCCACCATCTGCGGGATGTAATCCGTGGCGCGCGGCATCTTGTTGGGCTCCAGCGCCCCAAGTGCGCCCATATCGTTCAGAAACCAGCCAATCGTCTCGGACGTGATGTCATCAATCGCCCGGCCCGTCTCCGCCGCACGGGCGTTGATCTTGTCTTCGACGTCGGTGAAATTGCGCGCGTAAGTCACGTGATCCGCGCCGTAGACATGCCGCAGCAACCGGTAGAGCACATCAAACACCACCACAGGCCGCGCATTGCCCAGATGGGCGCGATCATAGACCGTGGGCCCACAGACATACATGCGCACATCCTTGGGATCGATGGGCGTAAACACCTCTTTCTGGCGGGTCTTGGTGTTGTGCAGTTTGATCGTCGTCATGGCGTCCTCACGCGCAGGTGTTGCGGCGGGCTTACCAACTTCGATCCATGATTTGAATGAGAAAGAACGGCCCGCCTGAGAATTCTCAGCAGGTAATGCAGCAAATGATGCAAATGGTCCGTTTCATGGGGGCGACCATAGGCAGCCGCCCCTTTTGCGTCAAGCCGGTGCGCAAGTGGCTGTTACGGATAGGACACAACCTCAAATTCGATCCCGTCGGGCCCGTCGAAGTAAAACCGCAGCCCCGGTTCGTAATCGCCATGCATATGGGGCGTGTATCCTGACTTCTTCACCAACGCCTCGGTCGCATCGATGTCATCCACAACGACGCCCACATGGTTGAAGCCGCCGATGCGCGAATAGGTATCGCCCATTGGCTCCAGCTTTTTCACCGGGGCGTATAGCGCCAAGTAACTGTCGGCGTCGCCCACATGCACGCTATAGCCATTGTCCTTGGCCTCGCCCTCCCACCGGATATGCCAGCCAAAGATATCGCACAGGACAGCAGCGCTGGCCTTGGGGTCCGGGACGGTGATGTTCACATGCTCGAGCTTCATGGGGATGTCCTTTCGATATTGATTCCCTTTGATTTCCATCGTAATTCTTCAAGTATACTTTAAATCAACAGGAAATTTTTCTATGCAAGACAGACACTTGGCACAACGGGGTTTGAGCATTGGCTACGTTTCCGATCGCACGGGGCTGCCCCAATCCACCATTCGATACTACGAAGACGAAGGCCTGGTCGCGCCAGATCGCAACGACAGCGGGCACCGGCGCTATGCCCGCGCCGATCTGAGGCGGCTTAGCTTTGTGATGATCTCACAAGGACTGGGTTTCTCCATCGCCGAGATCCGCGCCGCCCTGGCATCCCTGCCGGATGACCGCACGCCAACCAAAGCCGATTGGGCACGTATTTCACGCCGGTTCGGTGCCGTTCTGGACGAACGTATCCTGCAAATGCAGCAATTGCGCGCCCGTCTGGATGGCTGCATCGGCTGCGGGTGTCTGTCGCTCAAATCCTGCGCGCTTTACAACAAACGCGATGTTGTGGCTCGCCAAGGCGCCGGACCGCGCTATGTGTTGGGACATGCGAGTAAAATGGATTGACAATTTGGACGGCAAATGGCTCGGTCCAATTGTGATTCAGGGAGTGGTTTCATGCAGTTATCGAAGCGGATCACCGGTCTGACCGCAGGCGGATCAGACGGATGGGAAGTCTATTACCGAGCCAATGAGATGACCGGAAACGGCGTCGACGTCATCAACCTCACTCAGGGCGATCACGATATTGGAACCGATCGCAGCATCCTTGATGCGATGCACGAGGCGGCCGTGGCCGGGCACACGGGCTATACGGTCTATACCGGTAATGCCAACCTGCGCGAACGGGTGGCCAAGCGCCTGACCGAACGCACCGGTGTGAAAACCACGCCCGATAACGTGCAGATCACGCCCGGCGGTCAATCCGCACTTTTCGCCACCCACAGCGCGACCTGCGATGATGGCGATACCGCGTTGTTTATTGATCCCTATTACGCCACCTACCCCGGCACGATCCGCAGTGTTGGTGCGCGCCCCGTGGCGATTGCGGCCCATGCCGACCGGCTGTTCCAGCCCGATCCGGCCGATATCCGTGCCAAGGCCGATGGCGCCAAAAGCCTGCTGATCAATTCGCCCAACAACCCGACCGGTGTCATCTACAGCCGTGAAACGATGGAAGGCATTGCGCAGGTATGCCGCGACAAGGCGCTCTGGCTGATCTCTGATGAGGTGTATGACACCCAGGTCTGGACCGGGGATCATTTCAGCCCGCGCATGCTCCCGGGTATGGAAGCGCAAACTCTGGTCATCGGATCGCTGTCGAAAAGCCACGCCATGACGGGCAGTCGTCTGGGGTGGATTGTGGGTGCCGCCGATACGATCGAAACCATCGGAAACCTCTTCACCAATACCACCTATGGCGTGCCCGGCTACATCCAGGAGGCGGCCTGTTATGCCCTTGATCTGGGTCCGGACTTCGAGGCGAAGGTGGCCGAGCCCTACCGCCAGCGCCGCGATCTGGTCATGCGGTTGATGGACGGGCAGAACACGGTTCGTGCAACCCCGTCGGACGGCGCGATGTATGCGATGATCGATGTGCGCGCCACGGGGCTGAGCGGGCAGGATTTTGCGTTCCGGTTGCTCGATACGCACCATGTGGCCGTGATGCCCGGTGAGAGTTTCGGCGCGGCCACCGCGGGCCACATCCGCGTGGCGCTGACTGTGGCCGAAGAGCGCCTGACCGAGGCGGTGCGCCATATCCTGTCGCTGGCGACCAAACTCTCTGCCTAAAGACGCCTCTTTGACTGAACCCGAGGTCCATTTGCGACATTGGTCGCTATTGGAATAGACTGACGATCAGGAATCGTGCGGGCTGGCACGTGTCAGGACTTAAGGGAGGTATCTGGCGATGGACCCAAGCTGCAAGATTGCAGTGATCATCCGCACCATCGGCGCATGCCGGGGCCGTGCGGCGCGTGGAAGACCGGGCCGGGGCTGATCATTCACCCCTGCTCGACCGTTTTTCACGAAGGACCACCCATAAAATGACAGCCACAGCATCCCGCCGCGCCGGCGGCCGCGCCGCCCGCAAAGCCAGCCGCGAAGCGCCTCTGACCGAAGCCGAACGCCCCATCCGTCCGGGCATGGAGGGCGGCACGTACAAACCGCTCAGCCCGGCAGACATCGAACAGATCCACGAAGGCGCACTGCGCGCATTGGAAACCATCGGCCTCGCGGATGCACCGCCGAGCGGGGTCAAGTACCTGACCGATGCCGGTGGCATTCTGGGCGATGATGATCGCATTCGCATTCCCCGCGCCGTGGTCGAGGACGCGCTCAGCAAAGCCTGCAAGAAGATCACCCTGCACGGCCGTGACCCCAAGAATGACATGCATCTCTGGGGCACCCGCGTACATTACGGGACCGCCGGGGCCGCGGTTCATATGGTCGATGTGAATGGCCGCGAATACCGCGACAGTACGGTACAGGATCTGCACGATGCCGCACGCATTTGTGATCAGCTTGATAACATCCATTTCGTGCAACGCCCGATGGTGGCGCGCGACATCCCTGACAACCGGGAGATGGACCTGAACACGATCTATGCGTGCTGCTCGGGCACCACCAAACATGTCGGCACGTCCTTTACCGAACCTGATTTTGTGCCCCCTGCCCTTGAAATGCTGCACATGATTGCCGGCGGAGAAGACGCCTGGCGCGCCCGGCCATTTGTGTCCAACTCAAACTGTTTCGTGGTTCCTCCGATGAAGTTTGCGACAGAATCCTGCGAGGTGATGGAACGGTGCATCGAGGGCGGCATGCCGGTCCTGCTGCTCAGCGCTGGCATGGCCGGGGCCACCGCACCGTCGACCATCGCGGGCGCCATTGTGCAGGCCACGGCGGAGTGTCTGGGCGGGCTGGTTTACGTCAACGCCATCGCGCCGGGGCATCCGGCGATCTTTGGCACCTGGCCCTTTGGCCTTGATCTGCGCAGCGGTGCAATGACCGGCGGCTCCGGCGAACAGGCGCTGCTGAGTGCCGGGTGCGCCCAGATGCATCAGCATTACGGCCTGCCCGGCGGTGCCGTGGGCGGGATCACCGACGCGAAACTGCCCGACATGCAGGCCGGGTGGGAGGCGATGTGCTCCAACGTCATGGCCGGTCTTTCGGGGCTCAACATGGTCTACGAGGCGGCGGGCATGCATGCCTCATTGCTGGGGTTCTGCCACGAGTCGCTGATCCTCGGGGATGACCTGATTGGCCACGCCATGCGCTGCGTGCGCGGGATTGAGGTGAATGAGGTGACCATGGCCTTGGATCAGATTGCCGAAGTTTGCATGGGCGGTCCCGGGCATTATCTCGGCACCGATCAGACCCTGCTCCGGATGCAGTCGGATTACGTTTACCCGTCCCTTGGCAACCGGATGAGCCCCAAGGAATGGGGGGAGAATGACAAACCCGATCTGCTGGAAAACGCCATTGCGCGCAAAGAGCAGATCCTGTCGGAACGATCCGCCGCGCGGTTTGACCCGATGCTGGATGCGGACATCCGCCGCGCGTTCAACATCCATCTGCCCGCCTGATCAAACACCCGTCCGTTGCCCGGCACATAACCGGGCGACGGACAGTTCCAACCAACGCAGGTGTTACTTTTCTATGTCGTCCAGGGCCTGACTCCACTGGCGCTCATGCACCAGCCGCTTGAAGGCACGTTCCAGCTCCTGCACCGCGCCGCGCGCGTAGCAATCCCCATGGGACAGGATCATCGCGCGGGGCTGCCACGCGATCATGTGCTCAATCGCACGCCCCAGATCACCACCACGATAGCTGCGGCGCATCAGGTAGGGCATCTTGCCGTCGCTATTATCTGTGCCCGCCAGCCAGACCAAAGGCCGGACCCAGGCCGGCAATCGCGCCGTATCGATGTTCTGGATCAAATCCGTGACGATCAGCGTGGCCGACGGCCGGTGGAAAAACACCGCCTCCCGGTACCGCTTGCTGCCACCCACGATCAAATGTGACAGGTCATTCATCCAAGGCGTATCGCCCCCAAGCGCATGATCAAACGCAATATCGGCGCCGCGCGCGCCCTCAGGCTCAACCGCCCACACATGGGCCTGCGGATAGGTCGCGCGCCATTCGGCCAGAAACGTCGTGTGGCTCCAGTTGGGCACCACAAGATGCGCAACCACCCCAAGCGCCTGCAGTTCCGCTTTCAACTCGTCCGTCAGGCCGGTTGGCGAATGCACCCACAGGGTGTCATCTGAAAGTTTGGCGATGGTGGCGCGGGTCGAAAGCGGGACCCGGCGGCAAACCACCGCCGGACCATCCACAATCCATATCCCCTCGGCCACGGGTTTGAGCGTGCCGAGAGGGGGATAGATACTCATCCCCGTGCCCTGCCCTTACTCGGTGACAGTGACCGAGGTCATCACATCCGGCTCACCGGCCACGGCACCGGACTGGCCCTGGCCGCGCTTGATCGCGTCGACCACGTCCATACCGCCCGTGACCTCACCCACGACGGTGTATTGACCGTCCAAAAAAGCGCCCGGGGCGAACATGATGAAGAACTGACTGTTGGCACTGTCCGGGTTCTGTGCCCGGGCCATGCCCACGACACCACGGGCAAAGGTGATGTCGGAAAACTCGGCCTTGAGGTCCGGACGCTCGCTGCCGCCAGTGCCGGCGCGGCGCATGTCGCCGCCCGCGATACCGTGTTGGACGTCACCGGTCTGGGCCATAAAGCCCTCGATCACGCGGTGAAACACCACGTTGTTATAGGCGCCTTCCGAGGCCAGTGCCGTAATCTGCTCAACATGACCCGGGGCCACATCTTCGAAAAGGTCGATCGTGACGGTGCCATTGGCCTCGCCCGCGATCTGGATTTCGAGACCCGAAGCCATTGCGGGGCTGACCAGTACAGGGCTGGCCAGCAGGGACATCAAAACGGCAAGCTTACGCATCGGCGGCCACCTTGACGCTGATCATCCGGTCCGGCACGGAGGGCGGCTCGCCCCGCGTGATCGCATCCACATGTTCCATGCCGGACGTGACGCGGCCATAGACCGTGTATTGACCGTTCAGGAAATGGTTGTCGGAGAAGTTGATGAAGAACTGGCTGTTGGCGCTGTCGGGGTTCTGGCTGCGCGCCGCGCCGATGGTTCCACGATCATGGGGCAGCTTGGAGAACTCGGCCTTCAGGTCCGGCAAATCACTGCCGCCCGTGCCCGCCATCCGCAGATTGAAATCCTGTTCCATATTGCCATTGGCCACGTCGCCGGTCTGCGCCATGAACCCGTCAATTACCCGGTGAAAGGCCACGTTGTCATAGGCACCGGACCGGGCCAGCTCTTTGAGACGCTCACAATGTCCCGGAGCCACATCAGGCAGAAGTTCGATGGTGACGGTGCCCCCTTTCAGCTCCATAAGAATGGTGTTTTCGGGGTCTTTGATCTCGGCCATGTGGCTCTCCTTCATACAGTGGTTGCCCCGATACCTAGGCGCTTCGGCCACGATTGCCAAGCGCAGAGCTTGACCCTTGGCGGGCTTCGCGCCAATAGGGGCGCGAATTACCGCACGGGAGGCCCGCTGGCATGAGCTGGAAAACGCTGGATGATATGGAACTGGACGGCAAACGCGTCCTGACCCGGGTCGACATCAACGTGCCCGTTGAAAATGGCGTGGTCACGGATACCACGCGCATCGACCGGATTGTGCCCACCCTTCACGACATTTTGAAACGAGGCGGGAAGCCGATGCTGATCGCCCATTTCGGTCGCCCCAAGGGCAAGGTTGTGCTCGATCTGTCCCTGCGCGTTGTCCTGCCCGCACTGGAGGCTGCCCTGGGCCGCTCGGTCACGCTGATCGAAACGCTGGAAGGTGCCGAAGCGCTGACATCCGAAGCGCTGGCCGCCGATGTCCTTCTGCTGGAAAACATCCGTTTCCACCCCGGCGAGGAGGCCAACGACCCCGCATTTGCCCAACGGCTGGCCGGTCTGGGCGATGTCTTCTGCAACGATGCGTTTTCGGCTGCACACCGGGCACATGCCAGCACCGAAGGTCTGGCCCATCATATGCCCTCCTGCGCGGGCCGTTTGATGCAGGCGGAACTCCAAGCGCTCGAAGCCGCACTCGGCACCCCCAAACGCCCCGTGGTGGCCGTCGTGGGCGGCGCCAAAGTGTCAACCAAACTTGATCTTCTGGGCAATCTGGTCAGTAAGGTCGACCAACTGGTGATCGGCGGCGGCATGGCCAATACCTTTCTGGCGGCGCAGGGCCTCAACGTGGGCAAATCGCTTTGCGAACATGAGATGGCCGACACGGCCCGGGCGATCATGTCCCAGGCCGCCGCGTCGGGATGTGACATCATCCTGCCCGCCGATATCGTCGTGGCCCGCGAATTTGCCGCCGGGGCCGCGCATGAAACCCTTGCCGTGCACCTCTGCCCCGACGATGCGATGATCCTCGATGCCGGACCTCAATCCGTGGCCCGTGTCGCCGGTGCACTGGATCAAGCCAAGACGCTGATCTGGAACGGACCGCTCGGCGCGTTTGAAATCGAACCCTTCGACACGGCCACCAATGCCGCGGCGCGTCACGCCGCGGATCTCAGCCGCGCAGGACAGCTAATTTCCGTTGCAGGCGGCGGAGATACGGTCGCCGCCCTCAATCAGGCTGGTGCCGCGGAGGATTTCACCTATATTTCTACCGCAGGCGGTGCCTTCCTTGAATGGATGGAAGGCAAGGACCTGCCGGGCGTTGCCGCGCTCAAGGGCTAGCCAAACACCCCCGTTCGGCCGGTCTGTTGTCAGGCAGTTGATGGGAGGATGGCTATGAAAAATTGGACATTGGTAACTGGTGCATCTGAAGGGCTGGGCAAGGAATTTGCCCGCATCGCTGGCAAGGCGGGACGCAACCTGATCCTGACCGCAAGGTCCGAAGGCAAGCTCAACGCGTTGGCCGAAGAACTGCGTGGCACTGCCGGAGAAGTTGTCGTGATCCCCGCCGATCTGAGCAACATGGACGAGGCCGAACGGCTCTGGAAAGCGGCCAGCACCAAACGGCGCATCGACATTCTGGTCAACAATGCCGGGCTCGGCTCCCACGGTGATTTCGCCTCCGAGGATACGTGGGAGCGCGAATTGCATTCCATCAACGTCAATATCATGTCCTACACCCTGCTGATGAAGCGTGCGATCCCGCATATGAAAGAACACAAGTCCGGCCGCATCCTCAACGTGGCCTCCGTCGCGGCCTTCACACCCGGTCCTAACATGGCCGTCTACCACGCGACCAAGGCTTATGCGCTGCACCTGTCCGAAGCCGTGGCCGAAGAGTTGCGCGGCACCAACGTGACCGTAACGGCGGTCTGCCCCGGCGCCACGGATACCGCGTTTTTTGAACCCGCCGATATGGAAGGGGTGCGCCTGCTCAAAATGGGCAAACCCATGGTTGCCGGGGATGTGGCCAAGATGGCCTGGGGCGCGATGCTGGGCGGCAAAAGCCTCATCGTCACCGGGATTTTGAACAAGATCTTCGCCTTTCTACCCCGCGTCACGCCGCGCTTTATCACCACATTTGTGGCGTCCAAAATCATGGGCAAGGCCAGCAATCCGTGACGCGTATTGCTGCCGCTGACTAATTGTTAGCGCCACCAGAATTGCATCACACGCCCGTCTCGCCTATGAGCGCGTCAAACGGTTCTTCAGGTTAACATCAGGGATGGTCATGTCGAAAGAAGCACAGCGTCAGCAGATGAGTTCGGGTCAGGGTTTTGTGGCGGCATTGGACCAATCGGGCGGCTCCACCCCCAAAGCCCTCATGCTCTACGGTGTGTCGGAAGACGCCTATAGCTCCGAAGCCGAAATGTTCGACATGATGCATGCCATGCGCACGCGGATCGCCGGGGCGCCGGCCTTTACCGGTGACAAGGTTGTGGGCGCGATCCTCTTTGAAATGACGATGGACCGTCAGATGGGCGGCAAACCCGCCGCAACCTATCTCTGGGAAGACCGCGGTGTTGTGCCTTTCCTCAAGGTCGATAAGGGGTTGGCCGATGAGGCCGACGGCGTGCGCCTGATGAAACCGATGCCCGATCTGGATGCGCTTCTGGAGCGCGCCAATGCCGCAGGGATTTTCGGGACCAAGATGCGCTCGGTCATCGACGCCGCGTCGCCCAGAGGGATCGCCGCCAACGTGGCACAGCAATTTGAGGTCGGTCAGCAAATCCTGTCCCACGGTCTGGTGCCGATCATCGAGCCCGAAGTCACGATCTCGATCGCCGACAAGGCCGCCGCCGAGGACATCCTTCTGGCCGAGCTGACCAAGCATCTCGATGCCCTGCCCACCGATCAGCAGGTGATGCTGAAACTGACGCTGCCGGAAACCGCGAACCACTATAAGTCCCTCGTGGATCATCCGCGTGTCATGCGCGTCGTGGCGCTCTCGGGTGGGTATTCGCGCGATGAGGCCAATGGCCGTCTCAGCCAGAACACCGGCATGATCGCCAGTTTCTCGCGCGCCCTGACCGAAGGGTTGTCCGCCGGTCAATCAGACGTCGAGTTCAACGCGATGATCGCCGACACGATTGACAGCATCTATCAGGCATCAGTCGCCGGTTGATCCATCGCGCCTCGCCCGCTGCTGCGTTGCGACTTTTTGGTTTCTGCCAGCCACGGCACCACCCTCGGGGTAACGCATGATGCTTGCGATTTCAGATCAGGAGAGACGCAGCTTGCACCCCGTCCGGGCGGTGCTGCACCGGTTCATTGCCGCCCTGATGCTCGTGGCACTGACAGCGCTGGCCGCCTGCGATGACGATGTCGATCCCTCCATCACACCAAATGATTTCGTCGTCGATGGCAGCCGCCTTTACCTCAGCGGCGACATCAGCGCGCTGACACTACGCCATTTCAACCAGATCATAGCCGAAAACCCGCAAATCAGCACTGTCGTGGAGCTGGATGTGCCGGGATCCGTCGACGAAGAAGCGATGATTGCACTTGGCTACCGCATCCGCGATCTGGGGCTGAACACGCATCTGACCGCGCGCAGTCAGATCTATTCCGGCGGCGTCGATGTGTTTCTGGCCGGTGTGCGCCGCACGATGGAGCCCGGCGCGGTCATCGGCGTGCACGCCTGGGCCGACAATTTCAAAGAGGCCACCGATTATCCCGTGGGCGCCAATGAACACATAGCCAACCGGCGGTACATCGAGGATATGCTGGGCAGTGACGCGTTCTATTGGTTTTCGATCTACGCGGCACCGGCAGATGGCGTGCACATCATGACCGGTCCGGAAATCGCACGTTTCGGCATAGTGACCAATTAGCCCTCGGGCCCTAACCGGGCCAGAATACCATCCAGATCAACCGCGCCGATGGCCCCGGCGGTACGGCCGCGCTCACCGCCAAGGCGCGTGGCCACATAGGCCTCCGACACCGCCGCAGGTGCAGTCCGGATCAGGACCGACGCCGTCAGCAACGTCGCAAGGCTTTCTACGTACCAGCGCGCCTGCGCCTCCTCCGGCAGCTTGGGAAACCGCTGCATATGGGCCTTCATTGCCATATCGTAGCGCCGAAACTGCCCCGTGGCATCGCCCAGTTCTTCGCTCAGCACTTCTCCGGCCAAAGGTTCACGCCGGAGCGTGCGCAGGATGTCCAGACAGATCACATTGCCCGATCCTTCCCAGATCGAATTGAGCGGCGCCTCGCGGTAGAGCAGCGGCAGGCCGGTTTCCTCCACATAACCTGCGCCGCCAATCGCCTCCATCGCCTCATAGACCAGATTGGGGCAGAGCTTGTTGCCCAGATATTTGGCCAGCGCCACCGCCAGCCGGGCAAAGGCCCGGTCGCGTTCGGATGTGCCATCAAAGGCGCGCGCCACATGACACCCGAGCGCCAAAGTGCCTTCCCAGTCCAGTGTCAGATCCGCCAATACGGACCGCATCAGGGGCTGATCAATCAATTGCCGCTGGAAAACCGTCCGGTGCCGTGCCCAATGGGCCGCCCTGTCCAACGCCGCCCGCATCAGCCCCGCCGGGGCCAAGGCCGTATCGAGCCGCGTATGGTGGGCCATCTCGATGATCGTGCGCACGCCTGCGCCCTCATCCCCCAGACGGTACGCCATAGCCCCGTGATATTCGATCTCGGCCGAGGCGTTGGAGCGGTTGCCCAGCTTGTCCTTCAGACGCTGGATGTGGATCGCATTGCGCGTGCCTTCAGTCCAGCGCGGCACCAGAAAACAGGTCAGGCCATCGGGCGCCTGCGCCAGGGTCAAAAACCCATCCGACATCGGCGCAGAGCAGAACCATTTATGCCCGGTCAGCCGATAATGGTCCGTATCCCGCTGCGCGCGCGTCGCATTGGCCCGCACGTCCGACCCACCCTGTTTTTCAGTCATCGCCATGCCCAACGTGGCGCCGGGCTTACGCGCCAGCGGTGTGGGTGATCCGTCGTAAAGGCGCGCGGTCAGCTTGGGCACCCATTGATCAAAAAGCCGCTTGTCCGCCTGAAGCGCGGGCACAGCCGCATAGGTCATTGTCATCGGACAGCACACGCCCGGCTCAACCTGCGACGTGAGATACACCATCGCGGCATGGGTCGCGTGGCCACCCGCCCGGCCTTCCCACGCAATGGCGGAATAGCCCGCGCCGATCCCCGCTTGCATCAATTGATGATAGGCGGGATGAAACCGCACCTCATCCAGACGCCGGCCACCGGCATCAAAACTCACCAGTTCCGGCACATGCCGGTTGGCCGCGTGCGCCGCCTCGCGGAGCGCGACCGAGCCTAGCCGTTCGCCGTAGCCCGCCAGATGCGTTGCATCCGCACCCGCCGCCTCCGCATGGCAGATCAAGGCCGGATCCTGCGACCACAGATCCTGCGCGCCGCGCGTGGCGGGTTGGTTGGTCACCTCGTGCGACGACAAGTGTCCACGCGGGGATGAGTGTGGCATGAACGACTCTCCTTTGACGTTATTCCTAACTTGGTTCGATCAGGCAAAAAGGGGATTCACAAAGCATTGTGGATATGCGAAAGTGTTTAAAACCCGCCCGTTAGAGGCGGCGCATGAGGCAGACGCAGAATGACCACCCGCAGCAAACCCGCCATGGGCGCCGTGATCTACTTTTTTGTGGCGTTCGGTCTGGGCGTTTATTTTACCTTTGCCGCGGTTCAGGGCGATTATGGCCTGTTTCAACGCGCCGAGATCGAGGCGGAGAGCAAAGCCCTCCATGCGCAGCTTGAGGCGTTGACCGCGCAGGTCGACCGGATGGAAAACCTGACACACCGCCTGTCTGACGATTACCTCGATCTTGATCTTCTCGATCAGCAGGCCCGCGATATTCTGGGGCTTTTGCGCGGCGACGAAATCGTCATTCGCTGACCACCACCCTCCCACAGGCACACGCGCATCTCACCACAGAAATCCATTGCGACATTTTCTCCCTCGTCAGCAGAAATCTGATAGTATATGAAAATGGTTTAATGCTAAACTATTACTTGCGACAAGGAGTTGCCCGCCTATGGCCGTCAAGAAAACCACAAAGAAATCAAACGTTTCCGCTGAAGAATTGAAAACATTCTATCACGACATGTTGCTTATCCGGCGATTCGAAGAGAAAGCCGGTCAGCTCTATGGCATGGGATTGATTGGCGGTTTCTGCCATCTCTATATCGGTCAGGAAGCGGTGGTTGTGGGGCTTGAGGCCGCCACCAAGGAAGGCGACAAGCGGATCACCACGTACCGCGATCACGGTCATATGCTGGCCTGCGGGATGAACCCCGATGGCGTCATGGCCGAACTGACCGGTCGCGAAGGTGGCTATTCGCGCGGCAAGGGCGGCTCGATGCATATGTTCAGCCGCGACAAGCATTTCTACGGCGGTCACGGCATCGTCGGCGCCAACGTGCCCCTGGGCGCGGGCCTGGCGTTTTCCGACAAGTATAAGGGCAATGACAACGTGACCTTCACCTATTTCGGTGATGGCGCGGCCAACCAGGGTCAGGTCTATGAGACGTTCAACATGGCGGCGCTCTGGGAATTGCCGGTGATCTTCGTGATCGAAAACAACCAGTATGCGATGGGCACGTCGCAGAAACGCTCCACCTCAACACCTGACATCTACACCCGCGGCGAAGCATTCGGCATCCCCGGTGAGGCCGTGGACGGCATGGACGTGCTCGCCGTGAAAGAGGCGGGCGAAAAGGCCGTTGCGCACTGCCGTGCGGGCAAGGGCCCCTATATCCTCGAGGTCAAGACCTACCGCTATCGCGGCCACTCGATGTCGGACCCGGCCAAGTACCGGACCCGTGAGGAAGTGCAGAAAATGCGCGAAGAGAAGGACGCGATCGAACATGTCCGCGATCTCTTGTTGTCGGGCAAGCACGCCACCGAAGACGATCTCAAATCCATCGACAAAAACGTCAAACAGGTGGTCAACGCGTCCGCCGACTTTGCCAAGGACAGCCCGGAACCCGCGGTCGAAGAACTGTGGACCGACATCTACGTCGAAGCATAAACAAGGAAGGAGATTGCGCGATGCCGCATTTCGAAATCCATGTCAGCAACGTGGACCGCGCCAAGGAATTCTACGGCGGGCTGTTTGGCTGGTCCTTCGCCCCCATGCCCGGTGCCGAAGATGTCGGATATCATCTGATTGAGGGCGATGAGATTGGCATGAACCACACGTTGAGCGGCGGGATCATGCGCCGGATGGGTGATGCGCCTGCCGCGGGCGGCCCAATTCGCGGCGGCACCATGACGTTTGCCGTCGAAGATTGCGATGAGCGATATGAATGGGCGCTGTCCCATGGCGGTGGCGAGGCGCTGCCGCCCGAAGATTACCCCGGCATTGGGCGCTGCGCCTATGTCGAGGATGGAGAAGGTAATGTCGTCGGGTTTATCACACCGGCTGAGGGAGACGTTTAACAATGCCAACAGAAATTCTGATGCCCGCCCTTTCGCCCACGATGGAAGAAGGCACATTGGCCAAATGGCTCGTGAAGGAAGGCGATACCGTCGCCTCGGGTGATATTCTGGCCGAGATTGAAACCGACAAGGCCACCATGGAATTCGAGGCCGTCGATGAAGGTACCGTCGGCAAAATCCTCGTGGCTGAGGGTTCTGAAGGGGTCAAAGTCAACACGCCCATCGCCGTGCTGCTGGAGGACGGCGAAAGCGCCGATGACATTTCCAGCGCCGCGTCTGCTCCGGCCGAGGCAGCGCCCGCCGCCGAGGCCCCCGCCGCGTCTGCGCCAGCAGCCGCAACACCCGCGCCCGCCGCCCCTGCCCCTGATACCAGCCCCGACTGGCCTGAGGGCACCGAAATGGTCAAAATGACTGTCCGCGAGGCGCTCAATTCCGCCATGGCTGAAGAAATGCGCAGCGATGACAGTGTCTTTGTCATGGGCGAAGAAGTGGCCGAATATCAGGGTGCCTACAAGATCACCCAGAACCTGCTCGATGAGTTCGGCGCCCGCCGCGTGATCGACACGCCCATCACCGAACACGGCTTTGCCGGGATCGGCGTTGGCGCCGCCTGGGGCGGCTTGCGCCCCATCGTCGAATTCATGACCTGGAACTTTGCCATGCAGGCGATCGACCAGATCATCAACTCCGCCGGCAAGACAAACTATATGTCTGGCGGCCAATTGGGCTGCTCCGTGGTCTTCCGCGGCCCCAACGGTGCCGCCGCCCGCGTGGGCGCGCAACACTCGCAGGATTACGCCGCGTGGTACGCACAAGTGCCCGGCCTCAAGGTGGTGCAGCCCTATTCCGCCGCTGACGCCAAAGGTCTCTTGAAGACCGCCATTCGGGATCCGAACCCGGTCATTTTCCTCGAAAACGAAATCCTCTACGGCAAGTCCTTCGAGGTGCCCAAGATCGATGATTTCACCATCCCGTTTGGCAAGGCGCGCGTGCACCGCACCGGCAGTGACGTGACCATTGTCAGCTTCGGCATCGGCATGACCTACGCGCTTGAAGCCGCAGATAAACTGGCCGAAGACGGCATCAGCGCCGAGGTCATTGACCTCCGCACGCTTAGGCCCATCGACTATGACACCGTGATCGCAAGCGTGATGAAAACCAACCGCTGCGTGACCGTCGAAGAGGGCTGGCCCGTGGCCTCAATCGGCAACCACATCTCCGCCACGTTGATGGAGCGCGCTTTCGATTACCTCGATGCACCGGTCATCAACTGCACCGGCAAGGATGTGCCCATGCCCTATGCCGCGAACCTCGAAAAGCTGGCCCTCACCTCCACCGCTGAGGTGATTGAAGCCGTGAAACAAGTAACCTATCGCTAAGGAGACGCAGGGATATGCCCACTGAAATTCTCATGCCCGCCCTGTCACCCACGATGGAAGAAGGCACATTGGCCAAATGGCTGGTCAAAGAGGGCGACACCGTTGCCTCTGGCGATCTGCTGGCCGAGATTGAAACCGACAAAGCCACGATGGAATTTGAAGCCGTCGACGAAGGCACTGTCGGCAAGCTTCTCGTGGCTGAAGGCTCCGAAGGGGTCAAGGTCAACACGCCGATTGCCGTGTTGCTCGAAGAGGGTGAAAGCGCCGATGACATCAGCGCCGCCCCCGCAGCCCCGGCACCGGAGGCCCCCAAGGCCGACGCGGCTGCCGAGGCGGCAGCGCCTGCCGCTGCCACCGAGACAGCCGCACCCGCCGCGCCGAAAACTGCCGCAGGGGATCGCGTCTTTGCCTCACCCCTCGCCCGCCGCATTGCCGCCGACAAGGGGCTGGACCTCAGCCAGATCACCGGCTCCGGCCCCCATGGCCGCATCGTGAAGGCGGATGTTGAAAACGCAACGCCCGGCGCGAAACCCGCTGCGGCCCCTGCCACGGAATCTGCCCCCGCATCCGCCTCGGCGGCCTTGCCTTCAGGCCCGTCCGGCGACGCGATCTCGGCAATGTATCAGGGTCGCGACTATGAAGAGGTCAAGCTCGACGGCATGCGTAAAACCATCGCTGCACGTCTGACCGAAGCCAAACAGACCGTCCCGCATTTCTACCTGCGTCGCGACATCAAACTCGACGCATTGCTGAAATTCCGCAGCCAGCTCAACAAGCAACTCGAAACCCGCGGTGTCAAACTCAGCGTCAATGATTTCATCATCAAGGCCTGCGCGCTTGCTCTGCAGGCCGTGCCGGATGCCAATGCCGTCTGGGCCGGTGACAAGGTGCTGCGCCTCACGCCCTCGGATGTGGCCGTCGCTGTGGCCATCGAAGGCGGCCTCTTCACTCCAGTGCTCAAAGACGCGGAAATGAAATCGCTCTCCGCGCTCTCGGCCGAGATGAAAGACCTGGCGGGTCGCGCCCGTGACCGCAAGCTGGCACCCGAGGAGTATCAGGGCGGCAGCTTCGCCATCTCCAATCTCGGCATGTTTGGCATCGATAATTTCGACGCGGTGATCAACCCGCCCCATGGGGCGATCCTCGCTGTCGGCGCGGGCAAGAAAAAGCCTGTTGTTGGCGATGATGGCGAGTTGACGGTCGCAACGGTCATGTCAGTCACGCTTTCCGTAGATCACCGGGTGATTGACGGCGCCCTTGGCGCGGAACTGCTGGAACACATCCTGCAGAACCTCGAAAACCCGATGGTGATGCTGGCCTGACACAGGCCCTCGTAATAAAGACCCCAAGTGCCGCCGTGATCCGGACCATCCGGACCGGCGGCGCAGCCTTCCGGGCGCACGGTTGAACCCGCCGCATGTGCCGGATTTGGCAGAGCAGATTGCAAATACGCGACACGTGTTTTTCGGACTTTGCCAAAAAACCCGTATAAAATCATAACCTTATTGAAACCTGTTATCGGATAACAAAGGTTGTCTGCCGGCGTGTTTTTGAATGACACGGGGCTTTTGTCCATATCGGCAATCAAGACACGCCCCGGCGTGAACGCCAACAACACATCCGTAGGGTCAAGACATGAAGACCATATTTTTATCCGGCACAGCCGCCTTGGGACTCCTCACGCAGTGGCCACTTTTATTTGCTGTCGACACCGCCATTCAAACGCAGCCTTTCTCTGCCGCGCCGCCCGTGGCAATCCATGCGATTGAAAACTGACTTGGTGTCGCGCACAACTCAGGGCCGCACTGCGCGTCCCTCAGAGGTGACGGCGCGGGCGCCATAGTACATTGAAAAACCCCTGTAATGCTCTGACATTACAGGGGTTTTCTAATTTAAGTCGAAAATTTTACGCCAGGTCTTCCGGGCACGGCGCGGTTTGCAAAAGCTGATCCATCGTCAGCGAAGGCTGATCGCAGCCCGCTTCACCCACGATCTTGGCCGGAATACCCGCAACCGTCTTGCACGAGGGTACCTCTTCGAGCACCACCGAACCAGCGGCTACGCGGCTGCAATTACCCACACGGATATTGCCAAGCACCTTGGCCCCGGCCCCGATCAGGACACCGTCACCAATCTTGGGGTGGCGGTCCTCTTCTTCCTTACCGGTCCCGCCAAGCGTGACGGAATGCAGCATCGAGACATTGTCGCCGACAACAGCGGTTTCGCCGATCACGATGGAATGGGCATGGTCGATCATGATGCCCTTACCGATGCGCGCGGCGGGATGGATATCGACGCCAAACACTTCGGACGCGCGCATCTGGAAAAACCGTGCCAGATCCTTGCGGCCCGCATTCCACAGCCAATTGGCTACACGGTACGCCTGAATGGCCTGAAACCCTTTGAAATAGAGCATCGGCAAAATGAACCGGTCACAGGCCGGGTCACGGTCATTCACCGCCACGATGTCGGCCCGCGCCGACACGGCGATTTCCGGCTCCGCGCGCATGGCTTCGTCGCAAATCTCACGCAAAATCTGCTCCGACATCTCTGTCGACGCCAATTTCAGCGAAATCCGATAGGACAACGCAGATTCAATCGATTTATGGTGCAAAATGCTTGAATGCACCAACCCGCCCAACAGGGGTTCGACCGCGATGGCGTCCTGCGCCTCTTCAATAATGCGCGCCCAAACCGGGTCCAGCTGGGTTAATTTTACACGTGTTTCAACCATGTGCAGGCTCCTTCTGCAGGCCTTGACTATATCAGATAGGTACGGATGGTAAAATGCAAAGCTGTGATTTGCAGGATAACGAAATTGAATGATGTACAATTGGCAAAGTTCCGCGATCTGATCGCAGCCCGGTTATCGGAGATCGCACAGGAAGACGCATTGGGTGAAGCGGGTCAGGCGACGGTCGAGCTGGACCAGCAGGCGGTGGGCCGCCTCAGCCGCATGGACGCCCTTCAGGTTCAGGCCATGGCCAAGGCGCAGGCCACTCGGCGTCACACCGAAAAAACCCGCCTGACCGCCGCCCTTGGCCGCCTCGAAGACGATGAGTTTGGCTATTGCGAGGATTGTGGCGACGATATTGCCATGGGGCGGCTGGAACTTGATCCCGCCGCCGCCAAATGCATCGGATGCGCCAAGGGTTAGGCGCTTTGCGCCAACGTGGTAAAGCTGCCGGCACCAAAACCGGCCGACACCTGCGCAACCGTGACCTCATAAGCGCCACTTAGGCCATCTGAGGTTTGTGCCGCCGCCGTGTATGTCCATTCCGGCGCGGTCAGCATTTCTTCGCGCAGAACGGTTTCACCTTGCCGAACACGCAACAAATATTGCTCGCTCTCTTCGCCCAAGGGCACCTCGGGAGTATCCCACCGGTCGCCGCCCACCCGGGTCCGGCGGATCCAGCTGTAGCGGATATCGCCACCGCCATCGGGCACGGCCTTCAGATGCACGGGACCAAAGGGTTTCAGCCCAATACCCGCAAACGCCAATTCACCATGCTGATAGGCCGGATCGTCCAACGGGCGGTCGGCAGGCCCCACACGGTAATGCCGCGACAAACCACGCTTGCCTTCGGCCAAGGCAATCTGCACCGCCGATCCATCCAGACGCACCACAAAGGATCCGGCAGGCCAGGCGTCACTGCGCACATCATCACTGCCCAACTGTCCGCGCAGGCGGTGCCGTAACGCATAGGTGTCTTCCGCGATCAACTCCGCATCGCGAAACTGGAAAAGCTCCCATCCGTCCGGCGTACCGTCACCAATCGCGCACAGATTTGCGCCGCCCAGAAACGCGTCATCCACAACGCTTTCCATGATCCCAAAATTCATTTTCACGATCAAATCGGGCCCGTGATCGATCAATCCGGCCTGCGCGGGGGGCAGCGTGGCCTCGGTCACGCCAACCGGTGAACGGCCAGGAACGATCTGGTTGAGTTGGTAATTGGCGTCGATATCCGACGAATAGACCGCCGCGGCCCCCGGCCACGGATCAGCCATCATCGCCACATGCGGCGCGTGCGGGACCTCCTCGCCAGTTAACAGCGGCAAATCCATAAAGAGCGGTGTGACCGGAACCGGCGGCGTGAAGGCGCGCATCGATGGCACAACCTCGTCAATCTCGATCGGGCGGTAACTCTCAGGCTCGATCCGAACGCCTTCCACCCGCTGCGCGTTGCCCATCTGCTCCACCCGGTCGACGCGAAACAAGCCCGTGCCACCGCTTTCCTCAAGGCCCAGCACATCACCTGCGCCGATCTCCAGCCGTGACGGCGGCAGGGTAAAGCGCACTGTGTCAGAAGACAGCCGCGCCTCGGCCAGCCAACGTTCGACCGTTTGCCGCCCTTCGGCGCGCGTCAGACAAATCGGCATTTCCGAATTCGAAATACCGTTGGTTTCTTCGTCCGGCAAAACTGCCTCTTCGGCCTGTACTTCAAATTCGCTGTCGGCCCCAATAAAACGCAACCGCACACGGCCCGGCAATTCGGCGCTGCTGCTCCGCGTTGCCTCGACCACCACGTCGCTTTCTGGATCAAGCACAATCTGATCCCGCGCGATGCTGGTGGTGGCCTTGCCATCCCGCGACCGACAATGCAGCACCCCGCCCCGCTCGACCGCGTCAAACCCGGCACACAGCATCAAGGGTTGCAAGGCACCGCGCGCCTCACCGGTCTGATCCACGGTGTATCCGCGCACAAGGCCATGCAATTTGGTCGTATCAAGGTTGCTGAGCCCGCTTTTGCCACAAATTTCCTCAACAACAGACGCCAACGTTCGGGACGACATCCGCCCGTTCAACCAATGACCGCGGCCATAGTTTTCGCCATCAGACCAAAGGTCCAGATTGCTGGGGAAATAGGGAAACGGCCGGGCGTCCCAGGCCCAGGCATAGGCGTGATCCATGTCCAGCATGGGCGCGCCATATTCCGTCGACACAGGGTTGTGGGCCGGGTCATTCCAATACCCAAGCGTCGCGCGCAGATATTGCAGTTGCATCAATTCATCACGTCGCCCGGACGAAAACTTGGGCAGACTGGATTCCGAAGATTTCGCATCGACAAACTTGTTAGGCTGGTTGGTGCCCTTGTCGACCGCAGCACATCCATATTCGTCCACCCACGCGCTGTCGAATTGCGGCCCACGCAACCCTTCTGGATCATGCGCCGAAAAAAGCTGCGCCGTTGCACCATTGGGCCACAAAAGGCGTTTGCGCGTGGCTTGCCATTCAGGGCGTCTGTCCGGGGGCGAACAGGCCAGAATACCACTTTCGCCAAACACCATCACTTCGCGCACCTGATCAATTGTCTCACCTACCAGCGCCATACGCCGGCAGGCTCCGGGATCAAGCGGACGTGGCCCCTCCATCTGCATGCGGACCCACTCGGCACCCGCGCGCGTCTTGCCCGCACCGCGCCCGCCCATGATGATCCAACTGCGCCAATCCCCCGATGGCGGCAATTGATGATCCATTGCCCAGAATTCAAAAAGATAGGGAAGCGCTAGCAGCTCGCCATCATCCAGAGCATCGAGAAACTCTTCCTGGGCATCGGGCCCTTCTGAGACGATCCAGGCGGCACCCGATTGAAGTTCGGGCCGTATCGAAGTCGAGGGCGTAGTCGTGGACGATACCCTTGTCGCGCTTGTTTCGTTCATTGAGGTTAGCCTCCGCTTCAATTGCTATTTTCAACCACTGCCGGATGTCGGAAATCGCCCTGGTGGAGTTCTTCAACTCCTCCAGATCACCGGCGCGAATTTTCTCCTGGAGAATTTCCAGATCAGCCCTCATGTCATTGAGCTGGCGCTCAAGTGACGTGATTGACGTGCTCAGGCCTGTCGGTGCCTCATCGAGAGTTATCAGTGTCATGCGTGCTCATTGCCTTATGGGATTGCGATGCCTTGCCCCTCCGCGTTTCAGGTTGGTTGGCCATTCAGGTCAAACGCCTAAACCACCCACGTTCCTGCCAGCATTGCGCTACCTTATCGGTCAGCCCACTCAACCTGCCGCGTATGTGCTAGGGATTGGTGTGCGATCAGGCCCGCGGGTTTACATTCCCTTAACCTTGCAAAGAGGCATCCATAGAAGTCGAAGAACCGGGCATGTGTCATTTCTGGTTTGCACCGGGGGCACGCGCATCCCACACTGCGCCCAAGTCCAAAACGGAGCACGACGATGACACTTGCCGCCCGCCCCTGGGTTCCCGCCGCCTGCGAGGCCCATGTCCAATCCATTGCGTCTCAGACGGCAGCGAAAGGCGCACAGGATATCCTTTCTGAAATCAACCATCTGGCAGACCGCAATCGCGACATTCACGAGCGGGAGTGTTTCAACCTAAACCCCGCCACCAACGTCATGAACCCCAAGGCCGAGGCGCTCTTGTCCTCCGGCATCGGCTCGCGACCATCGCTTGGCTATCCCGGTGACAAATACGAAATGGGTCTGGAGGCGATTGAAAACATTGAAATCATCGCGGCCCAGCTCTGCGCCGAGGTTTTTGACGCAGCTTTTGCCGAAATTCGCGTGCCTTCAGGGGCGATCGCCAATCTTTATGGCTTCATGGCCACGTGTAAACCCGGGGACACCATCATCGTACCCCCGGCTGAAATCGGTGGACATGTCACACATCACATGGCCGGTTGCGCGGGGCTCTATGGCTTGCGTATCCTGCACGCCCCGATTGCCGAGGATGGGTATACCATTGATATCAATGCCTTGTCAGATTTGGCTCTGTCGGAAAAACCACGTCTGATTACGGTTGGAGGCAGTCTGAACCTGCATGAACACCCGGTTCGGAACATACGCGACATCGCCGATCAGATCGGCGCAAAGGTCATGTTCGACGCAGCCCATCAATGCGGCATCATCGCCGGGCGCGCGTGGCGTAATCCACTAAAGGAAGGCGCGCATTTCATGACGATGAGCACCTACAAAAGCCTCGGTGGGCCCGCAGGCGGTTTGATCGTGTCCAACGACGCGGAAATTGCCGAACGGCTCGACGCCATTGCCTTCCCCGGCATGACAGCCAATTTCGACGCGGCAAAATCCGCTGCTTTGGCAGTCACCATGCTGGATTGGCGTGAATTTGGCGCCGCTTACGCAAAGGAAATGATAAATCTTTCCATAGACTTATCGAACGCTCTTCACCAGGAAGGCCTTCCAGTATTTGACCCAGGCATAGGCCCCACCAAATCGCACCAATTTGCACTCGAAGCAGCATCCTTCGGCGGCGGTCAAGCGGCGTCAAAATCCCTGCGCAAGGCCGGGTTTCTGGCCTGTGGGATTGGCCTGCCCATCGCGGAGGTCACGGGCGACATGAACGGCTTGCGCATGGGCACGCCAGAGCTGGTCCGGTGGGGCATCACGGCTGACCATGTGCCGGAATTGGCCAGCCTGATCGCCCGCGCTTTGCAGGCAGATGACCCCGGCACACTCGCGCAGGACGTTTCAGAAATGCGGTGCCAGTTTGACCGCCTGCACTACGTTTTATGAGCCTGCGACCCAAAGATAAAGGCCGCCTGCATCCCCGCAAGCGGCCTTCTAATTCCGTGAGATTTCAGATTGTTATTCGGCTTTTCCAGCCTCGATCGAAATCATCACTTCGACCTCGTCGCTGACATTCGGTGCAAATTTTCCGAGGTCAAAATCAGAACGCTTGAGCGTTGTCGACGCGTCAAAACCCGCCCATTCCTGGCCGCCCTTGATCGGGTTGCCCGCCGCAAGGTTGAGTTTGGCGTCCAGTGTCACGGATTGGGTTACGCCGTTCATCGACAGATCGCCCGTGATCTTGGCTGTGTCATCGCCCGTCACTTCAATGCCGGTCGATGTGAAGGTCACTAGATCACCGTCGGCCGCGCCGAAGAAATCATCGGACATGAAGTGCGCTTCGCGCTTTTCCCACCCGGTGAACATGGATTTCACAGGCATAGAAACCGAAACGCTGGAGTTTGCAGGGTCTTCCTTGTCAAAGGCGATTTCGCCTTCAAACCCGGAAAACATGCCAAAAGTGGTCGAAAATCCGAAATGGTTGTAGGAAAACACAACCTGACTATGACTTGGGTCCAATGTGTATGTTTCAGGAGCTGCAAGCGCGCCACTCGCGGTGAAAGCCAAAGCAGCTGCAAAAAGGGTCGATTTCATCTTTTTCTCCATTGAGGGTCATGAAAACATCAATGAAAGAAACTTAAGACGTCGCGTCAGTAGGACAACACGGTATTATTCAACAGTTTGTGTGTAGAGGCGAACACTCGCCGATCAGATGGCCGGAGACCCTTCAGACAAGAGCGCTCAATGCGTCACGGATCGCGTTCTCAGCGGCAGTGTTGCGCACAGGAACCGATACGATCTCCTCGCCGCGCTTGTCCCGGGCCGAAAGATGACAATCGCGCAGGGTAATATCTGACAGTTCGTCCAGATTGTATTCACCGGCAACGATGGCCACGCCCTTTTCATCGATCTCAACGATCCGCAGCTGACGGGTTTTCGGGTCCAGATGGATTTCGGGTTCAGCATGGCGACTGTCCAGCGCGCTTACGAACATCATGCCCATGACAAGCATGGCAACAGAAAACACCAGCTTGACCAGTTGCATCGCCGTGTCGCCCTCGTCCACCGGCACGATCCAGACACCCAACGCCGCCAAAAGGCTCGCGGCACCGAACCCGGCCAGCAAGGCGCGTTTCAAGGGGCTTGCACTGCTGGTTTCCGCAATCAGTTTTGGTGAGCTGACATGCTGCACCGGGGTGTCGGGCATGTGGGTATCAGGCAATGCGACCATGGGATTATCCTCAAAACTATCTACGGTATAATTTCGAGGTGAAAAGCGACGACAATGGGGCAACCCCGGGACAATTTTCTGCCCGTCTGACGTGACCGCGCGGCACTTGCATGCCGCCATCCGATCCGACTTGCACGACGCGCCAAAGCGTCGTATACGCGCCCATCCTTTCGCTGGAAGTTTTGAACCGCGCAGTCTCTCGTGGACGGGTCGCGAAAGGCCAAAGACCCGCCTTTGAAATGCGCCTTGATAGAAGTGGAGCAAACATGCCGCTATATGAGCATGTCATGATCGCGCGTCAGGATCTGTCCAACGCGCAAGCCGAAGGGCTGATCGAACATTTTGGCACCGTGCTGTCCGATAACGGCGGCAAACTCGTCGAGAACGAGTATTGGGGCGTCAAAACAATGGCGTACAAGATCAACAAGAACCGCAAGGGCCACTATGCCTTTCTGAAAACCGATGCACCTGCAGAGGCCATTCAGGAAATGGAACGCCTGATGCGCCTGCATGACGACGTGATGCGCGTTCTGACCATCAAGGTCGACGGGCATGAAGAAGGGCCTTCGGTCCAGATGCAGAAACGCGAAGAACGTGGCGAACGCCGCGAACGTCGCTGATCAACGCTTGAAGAAAGGACGATAACCCATGGCTTCAAAACCATTTTTCCGCCGTCGTAAAGTTTGCCCCTTCTCGGGCGACAACGCACCAAAGATTGATTACAAAGACACACGTCTGCTGCAGCGCTATATCTCAGAGCGCGGTAAGATCGTACCGTCTCGCATCACCGCCGTCTCGGCCAAGAAGCAA
This sequence comes from Roseovarius sp. JB2-10, assembly GCF_055693585.1. NCBI lineage: Bacteria > Pseudomonadati > Pseudomonadota > Alphaproteobacteria > Rhodobacterales > Roseobacteraceae > Roseovarius > Roseovarius sp. JB2-10. The sequence continues at coordinate 3,291,812 of NZ_CM146337.1, forward strand.
CGTGAACTGGCCCGCGCCATCAAACGCGCCCGCTTTCTTGCGCTGCTACCCTACGCTGTGAAGTAAGGAGAAACAGATATGCAAGTTATCCTACTGGAACGCGTGGCCAAACTGGGCCAGATGGGCGATGTGGTCGATGTGAAACCCGGCTACGCCCGCAACTACCTGCTGCTGCAAGGCAAGGCGCTGACCGCGTCGAAGGAAAACATCACCGCCTTCGAAGGCCAAAAGGCTCAGCTCGAAGCGCAGAACCTTGAGACCAAGAAAGAAGCCGAAGATCTGGCTTCGAAACTGGACGGTCAGCAGTTCATCGTGATCTCGTCAGGCTTCCGATGGTGGCAACCTCTACGGTTCTGTCAGCACACGGGACGCAGCCATCGTTGCGACCGAGGAAGGCTTCTCGATCGACCGCAAACAGGTGGTGATCCGCCAGCCGATCAAGGAACTTGGTCTGCATGAGGTCGAAGTGAACCTGCACCCGGAAGTGGACGCGGTGATCACGCTGAACGTTGCCCGCTCACCTGAAGAAGCTGAATTGCAAGCCTCCGGCAAAACGATCCAGGAAGCGGCTGCCGAAGAAGAAGAAGCGGCCGATTTCGAGATTGCAGAGCTGTTTGACGATATCGGTGCCGCGGCATCCGATGACGAAGAACTGGCGGAAGCAGTTGAAGAAATTCTTCCCGATGCGGAAGACGCTGAAGCAGCAGATGACGGCGACGCGGACACAAAAGACGACGCGTAAACGCCCGCCCGAAACAGTTAGAAAGCCGCGCCGGGGCAACCGGGCGCGGCTTTTTCTATTTGGATCCCGAAAAATGTGTTCAAAAACACACGTGTACCGCGAACTCTTATACAACTTCGGGTCGACAAAGCCGGAACAGGCATGGTAACCTCAGTCGGTAACGGGAGTAAAAACCAACCCATCTAGGATGGGTCCGTTCTGTGTATGTTGTGTAAATTAGAAGGAAATTGGGGTGATGATGGGAATCGATTCCGCCGTAGGACAGAGAATCCGCAAGCGTCGTAAGGCGCTTGGTCTGTCGCAAACCGAGCTGGCCCACAGTATTGGTGTCAAATTTCAGCAAGTTCAAAAATACGAAACAGGGGCCAACCGCGTCGCGGCGTCGCGCCTGTGGAAAATCTCAGAAACGCTGAAAGTTCCGATCACCTATTTCTTCGAAGACCTCGAATTGGCAGGTTTCTCGGAAGACGAAAACACTCAGGCGCGCGACCCGTCCCTGCCCGAGACCTCAGAAATGATCAAGATATTCAACCGCCTCCCCCGGCGCAAAAGATGGCGATGAGTTCGTTTCTTCAGTCACTGGACGCAGCTGCCGGACCTGAGCGCAATTAAAGAGAGGCCGGCCGATTGGCACAGACAGACCTGATGGATCACTTCGACCTCAGCTTTGTTCCGGAACGCAAGGATCCGTTCAAAGATCTCTTGCTCAAAACACGTGAAAAATTTGGTCTGGATCACGTGGCCTATGCCGGCTTCAACCCAATCAGCGGTTCCACGCACGGGCACGTCACCTATGATGACGCCTGGACGCAACACTATGCGCAGAAAGGGTTTTTTCGGATCGACCCGACGCTCATCGAAGCCCGGCGCAGCGTGGCGCCGGTGGATTGGTCGCGGCTGGAGCAGTCCGAGAACTTTCAATCGGTCTTCAGGGACGCGCATGATTTTGGCATTACCAACACCGGCGTGACCATCCCCGTGCGCGGCCCCTTTGGCGACATTGGCGGCCTGAGCGTGACCAGTGATCTCTCGCAGCCGGAATGGAAGAAACTGAAGCGTCACATCATCTCGGACCTGCAGATGGTTGCCGCCAATGTGCATGATCTGGTGATGCAGTCGAACCCGCTGATGCGGGCCCTGTCGACCCCGCAGCTTTCGACCCGTGAGGTTGAAATCTTGCAATGGACAGCCGCAGGTAAATCGCAGCAGGACATCGGCGATATCCTGTCGATCTCGCACCGGACGGTCGAAGTACATCTGCGCTCATCACGGCAAAAACTGCAGGCACTGACCACAACCCAGGCCGTAGGACGAGCCATCGCACTGGGCATCGTCTACCCCGGCTGATCGCTTCCCTCAAAAAACGTACCGGCGGCGAAGCGCCTACGGGATTCCCCCAATAGATTAATTTGTTATTCATTTTTAACGTCGTGGGTACCTGCAAGCCACTCACGAGGTACGAAAATGATCTTGGTCATAGACGCGCTAAATAAACACAAATTCCCCGACATAATGGACGAGATGTTCAAACTGCGCGCACGCGTGTTTGGCGATCGGATGGGGTGGGATGTCACTATCAAGAATGGGCAAGAACGCGATAAATTCGACGATATGGATCCTTCATACGCGGTGGGGCTGGATGATGACGGGCAAGTTGTGTCCTGCGTCAGAGCCCTGCAAACAACCGGTCCGCATATGCTGGCCGATGTGTTCTCCGCCATTCTACAGGGCGAGCCGCCTCTGCGCAGCGCAACACTTTGGGAATCAACCCGGTTTTGCGTAGACACAAAACGGCTCAGCCGCGGCAAGGGGCGCAGCTCGGTCTCATACGCCACCTGCGAGTTGATGATCGCCTCGTTGGAGGCGGCGAAAGAGGCCGGTGTGACCGATATCGTCACAGTGATTGATCCGCTGATGGACCGCATTCTGAAACGGTCCGGCAACACGCCCTATGACTACGTCGGTGCACAGACCGACATGGGCAAGGTGCCCGCACTGGCAGCCCTGCTGGATTGTACCGACGAGCGGATTGACCGCATTCGGGCTTTTGCCGGTATCTACCATGATGTCTTTGTCGCCGAGGACGAAATCCTTGCGGCCATGAACTATCAAACTGCGGCCCAGACAGCCGCGCGCGCAAGATATATTGATCTAAATGGATACTGCACGGAACAGATCAATTCCGCCTGTGATGAGCATGAACGGGGCGCTGCCCTGGCTCTGCAACGGGTGCTTTACGACAAGTTTCATTCGACGCGTGCTTGCAACGCCTGAACCCCCAGAGGTGTTCGCGAGCGGGGTGATTGCAGCGATCACGTTTCCCGCGCCGAAATGAACGAAGGGCCGCTCTCCCGGGCGGCCCTTCACATTTTTCAAAGAGGTCTGAAGCGGCTTAGGCTTCTTCCAGCTTTTCGATCTCTTTTTCCAGCTTGGCTTTGGTGATTTCCTTGTCGGTCACCTTGGCCAGTTCAACCACGTAATCCACCACCTTGTCTTCGAAGATGGGGGCGCGCAGTTGCTGACGCATCTGTGGGTTCTGCTGCACGTATTCAAAGAATTCGCGCTCTTGACCCGGATACTGACGGGCCTGCGCCATCACGGCCTGGGTCATCTCGGAATCGCTGACCTCAACTTCGGCCTTTTGCCCCAGTTCTGCGAGCAACAGACCCAGACGCACGCGGCGCTCGGCCAGTGTCTTGTGCTCATCCGTGGGCTCGATCTCGGGATGATCATGGCCCTGAACATCCGGGTTCTCATCATGCCACAGCTGATGCGCAATCTGCTTGGATTCGATGTCCACCATGCTTGGCGGCAACTCAAAGCTGACTTTTTTATCCAGCTCATCCAAGAGCTTACGCTTGAGGACGGCCTTGGCCGCACCGGCGTATTCTTCATTCAGGCGCTCGCCGATCTGGGCCTTCAACCCGGCCAGATCCTCGGCGCCAAACTTCTTGGCCAGCTCATCATCGATCTTGGCCGCCGTCGGTTCTTTCACGGCCTTGATGGTGCAATCAAACACCGCTTCCTTCCCGGCCAGATGCTCGGCTTGGTATTCGTCGGGGAAGTTCACGGTTACGGACTTCTCCTCACCGGCCTTCACGCCCACAAGCTGTTCCTCAAAACCGGGGATAAAGCTGTTGGAGCCCAGAGCCAGAGGATAATCCTCTGCACTGCCGCCATCAAAAGCTTCGCCGTCAACCTTGCCGACAAAATCCATCACAACCTGATCGCCGTCCTTGGCCTTGGAGCCCTTCTTGCGGTCTTTGAAGTCCTGTGCGCTTTCCGCCAGATTGCCTAGCGCCTCATCAACGGCCTTGTCGTCGGCTTTGACCACCAGACGTTCCAGCTTGATCGACTTCAGATCAACCTCCGGAATTTCCGGCAGCGCCTCATAGGTCATCTCGATCTCAAGATCGTCGCCTTCTTTCCAATCTTCATTGGTCATCTTGATGTTGGGCTCGGCCGCCGGGCGCTCGCCCTTCTCTTCCAGATGCTTCGACATCGCGCTGTCGACGGTCTCCTGCATCGCTTCACCCAGCACGCGCTGGCCAAAGTTCTTTTTCAGGAGCGCCAGAGGCACCTTGCCTTTGCGGAAGCCCTTCAGCTCCACATCTGGCTGCGCTTCTTTCAGCTTTTCCATTACCTTGTCGTCCAATTCCTTGGCCGACAGTGTCATTGTATAGGCTCGCTTGAGACCTTCGTTCAGGGTTTCGGTGACCTGCATGTTCGTCCTCATCCATTGCATTCGGGCCGCGGAGGCGTCCGCAGCGGTCAAAATCAGAGGCCCTTCTATTGGCCCCCCCGCAAGCACGCAAGGATAAAGCGTCACTTTTTTCGGTGATAACAGTGGATTTTGGGATGATTACGCAATCGGATCGACGCCGCTTACCGGCGCCCGACCGTCACAGCAAAAAAACCAGCCCCAGGGACAGCATCAGATAAAGCGCGGCGTATCCCATCAATTGGGCGCGTCTTCGGGCGCGATATGCGACGGCTTCGTCGTCCAGATGCAAAATGACATCTGCGGAAGGGCAACCATCCCCCCGAAGCGCCGCAAGAAAAGAATTCATTCGTTTACCCCAGTAAGAAACAGCCTGTCAGGCGTACCCTTCCCCTCAAATGGGGCGATGACGGTCGCGCCCATTTTGCAATCCGGGTTCTGGTTTTCGGGTTGTATCAGGTCACCCGACAGGCAGAACTTGTTACAGCACACCCCCTATCCATCGTCGAAATGTGGCGGAAAAGAGGCGCAAAATTGGCGGAACTACGGCGCGCATTGGTGTTTTGTTGGACCCAAGTTACCTGCGCCCAAGGCGTTGTTTCGTAAATTCCGACAAACAGCATAAATAGAGGACCGGTCAGGCCCTAAATTCAATATTTTCACGGAAATTGTTTCTCAACGGGCCTATATTTAAGCCCCCATGTGAACCCGTTGCCCGGGTCGAAATCAGTTTGATTTAAATTGGAAACAATTTGTTTCGATTTTGGAAAAATACAACCACGGCGACAAAATTCGCCTCCAGATTGTTTTTTCCTGAATAAACCAACGGATTCACCTTTCGCGCTATGCGCGCATTTCAAAGGGTGATTCTATTTTAAGGAGATGTGGTGCGGGTGAAGGGACTTGAACCCCCACGCCTTGCGGCGCCAGAACCTAAATCTGGTGCGTCTACCAATTCCGCCACACCCGCACGGTCTGCTGGCGCGCTCTCTAGCAAAGCTTTCCTTTGGTTGCGAGCAGAAAATGCGCGGTATTCGCGGGAAAATCCGGCTTTGAATAGACGAGACATTTACACAATCTTGCCATATTCTGTTGAAAACACTGAGGCAGACATAAAAGCGAGATACGCCATGAAACCGAAGACGGTCGGGCGGAAGAGCAGCGAGCCTATCGCCTTTCCTCCCGCGCACGCCCAGGGCCTGTTGGCCACCAGCACCGTGTTGACAACACAGGGTGAACGGCCCGTGGCCTCCCTGAAACCAGGTCAGCGTGTGATCACCCGCGATGGCGGCACAGCCGTTTTACGCGCGGTGCATCGGCAACAGATACGCGCCGAAGCCGTGCGCGTTCTTGCTGGTTCCTTGGGACATACCCGCCCCGATCGCGATATGATCCTGCCTGCCGGTCAAAAGGTCCTGATCCGGGACTGGCGCGCAAAGGCGCTTTTTGGTGCGGCTCAGGCCATGATACCTGCCCGCGCCCTGATTGATGGCGAATTTGTCACCGCCCTCGGCATGATTGATATGGATCTCTGCAAACTGGAATTTGACCGCCCGCATGTTCTCTATGTGGATGGCCTCGAAGTGGCGGGTCATCTGGCCGCCGCTGACGCAATAGCTGCCTGAAGGAAGACCCCTCCAAGCATCAAAAACCCCGGCGCCGCTGCGGCCCGGGGTTTTCTTATTCAAATCCCTAAAGCGCGAAAGACCTTCGGCAGTTCCTCGGGCAAATCCTCAGCAATCAACCCCGGCCCGAAAGACCGCGCGCATTCCACATGGAGCCATGCTGCCGTCTCTGCCGCCTGCATCGTATCAAACCCACGCGCCAGAAGCCCGGTGATGAACCCCGCCAGCACATCACCCGAGCCTGCCGTCGCCAGCCAGGGGGCGGCCCGTTCGTATTGCGCGGAATTGATCGAGCAACGTCCGTCCGGATGCGCAATCACCGTGTCTGGCCCCTTGAAGAGCACCACGCACCCTGCCCGCTTCGCCGCCTCTCGCGTGGCATCCACCTTGGAATAGGCCGGACCTTTGGTGGCGGGTGCGTTCAGTTTTTCAGCAATGTCCGGGAAAAGCCGTGCGAACTCTCCCCTATGCGGGGTCAGAACACATTGGCCATGCAGACAGTCAAACAGGGACTTTTCCTGCGCCAGGATCGTCAGAGCATCGGCGTCCAAAACCGCAGCACGTTTAGATTTTAACGTGGTTTTCACCAGGTCTTCGCCGCGCGCACCAATGCCCAGACCCGGCCCGATACAAAGCGTATTGATCCGATCATCGCTGAGCGTCACGTCCAACCCGTCGACCTCACCTGTCCCGTCTGAGACGCGTTTGAGCATGATCGCCGTGATTTGAGACGCCACCTCCATCTGCGCCGCAGGTGGCACGCCCAAGGTCACCAAGCCTGCGCCGATCCTAAGCGCCCCTCGCGCCGCCAACCGTGCCGCACCCGTCTTGCCCGGGCCGCCGGAGAGAATCAGCGCGTGGCCGTGGTCGTACTTGTGAGAATTTTCCCACGCTACCTTGAAAAGCCTATTTTCATCGCCTTGCACTCGACGCGCACAAAGCCATACAAGATTTGCATCTACTGCATGAAGCGTTGGGCCGATCCAATGCCCTATTCCAATATCGACATTAACTAACTTCCCACACTGAAGTGGCGAATTTTCAAGGTGGTGACCGGTCGTTGGAAGTTGAAAGGTTACAGTTAGGTCTGCTTCTAAAAATCCTTCGATGGTCATCTCCGAATTGCTTGATCCGATATATCGACCGCTGTCCGCACAAAGACCGCTCACAATGTCCACTGCAACCACGCGCCGGTTTCCAAAAATGCCAGTTGCGCGCCTCAGGATTCCCAAAACTGTATCATCAATTGGACGCGATAGACCCGTACCGAACAAAGCGTCAACGACTAGTGTCGATGGTTCGCCAAAGCGCGCTGCAATCCCCACCGCCTCAAGGAGATTTTCGACCTTTCCCAATCCCCTCCACCGCTCAATATTCGCCCTCGCATCCGGCGGCAGCTTTTCCGGGTCGCCGTAGAGGAGCACCTCCACCTCCCAACCCCAGTCTTTCAGGAGCCGCGCCACCACGAAACCATCGCCGCCATTGTTGCCGGGTCCACACAGAACCACGGCGCGGTGCGAAGTCTTTGCAAGCTCCGGCCATTCCTCAAAAATGGCCTCGACGACGCCCTGTCCGGCGCGTTCCATCAGCTCCAGACCGGTCACCTCGCCCGACTCGATGGCGGCCTGTTCAATGGCCCGCATCTGGGCGGCAGTTAGTAATTCGGTCATTTTGACGCCCCATCCGATTCAATTTCGACCATTTTCACAGCAGTGTGCCTATTTTTTATGCAAATAGGATACCGCAACACCCTGTGCACCTGCAGGATCACCCTATCCGATTGAGGACCCCAAACAGAAGTGGTCTCACAGGCTGAAATTTCAGCGCAGGAGGCTGCCCCCATGAAAAAGATCGAAGCGATCATAAAGCCCTTCAAGCTTGACGAGGTGAAAGAGGCCCTTCAGGACGCGGGCATTCAGGGCCTGAGTGTCATCGAAGTCAAAGGTTTCGGCCGCCAGAAAGGCCATACCGAACTCTACCGCGGCGCTGAATATGTGGTGGATTTCCTGCCCAAGGTCAAAATCGACGTGGTGCTGGACGATGATCAGGTGGATGCCGCCATCGATGCCATCACCGAGGCCGCCAAAACAGACAAAATCGGGGACGGCAAAATCTTCGTCAGCTCTGTTGAACAAGCCATCCGCATTCGGACCGGTGAGACCGGTTCGGAAGCGCTCTAACCCAACATTTCCAGTAAAAGAAGGACGAAGAGAATGAGCAAAAAAGCAGTTCTCAAGCAGATCAAGGACGAAGACATCGAGTATGTCGACATCCGTTTCACAGACCCGCGCGGCAAACTGCAGCACGTGACTGTTATGGCCGATCAGGTCGATGAAGACTTCCTCGATGAAGGCTTTATGTTTGACGGCTCCTCTATCGCCGGCTGGAAATCAATCGAAGCGTCGGACATGAAACTGATGCCCGATACGGACAGCGCCTATGTCGATCCGTTCTACGCCGAAAAAACGCTCTGCGTACATTGCTCGGTGGTTGAGCCCGATACGGGCGAGGCCTACAACCGCGACCCACGCGGCACAGCGCAAAAAGCCGAGGCGTACCTGAAATCCTCAGGCATCGGCGACGTGGCCTACATGGGTCCGGAAGCTGAATTTTTCCTGTTTGATGACGTGCGTTTTTCGAACACAATCAACAAGGTATCGTACGAAGTTGATGCGATTGACGCCTCTTGGAATACAGATACCGAATATGAAATGGGAAACACTGGTCATCGCCCCGGCGTCAAAGGCGGTTATTTCCCGGTGAACCCGATCGACGAATCCCAAGACCTGCGCAGCGAAATGCTGAGCACCATGAAGCGTCTGGGCATGAAGGTCGACAAGCACCACCACGAGGTGGCCAGCTGTCAGCACGAGCTGGGCCTGATTTTTGACAGCCTGACAAAACAGGCCGATGAGCTGCAGAAATACAAATATGTCATTCACAACGTGGCGCAGGCTTACGGTAAGTCGGCAACCTTCATGCCCAAACCGATCTATGGCGACAACGGTACGGGCATGCACGTGAACATGTCGATCTGGAAGGACGGTAAGCCGTTGTTTGCAGGCGATAAATATGCTGATCTGAGCCAGGAAGCGATCTACTTCATCGGCGGCATCCTCAAGCACGCCAAGACGCTGAACGCGTTCACCAACCCGTCGACCAACAGCTACAAGCGCCTGATCCCGGGTTTCGAAGCACCCGTTCTGCGCGCCTATTCGGCCCGCAACCGGTCGGGCTGCGTCCGGATCCCATGGACCGAGTCGCCAAAAGCCAAGCGCGTCGAGGCCCGCTTCCCCGATCCGGCGGCCAACCCATATCTGGCCTTTGCCGCGCTGCTGATGGCCGGCCTGGACGGTATCAAGTCCAAGATCGACCCCGGTGAGGCGATGGACAAAAACCTCTATGATCTACCCGCAGAGGAGCTGGAAGGCATCCCAACGGTTTGTGGTTCTCTGCGCGAAGCACTGGAGCATCTGGCGTCAGATCACGACTTCCTGCTGGCTGGCGACGTGTTCACCAAAGACCAGATCGACGGCTATATTGAGCTGAAGATGGAAGAGGTTGAGCTCTTCGAGCACACGCCGCACCCTGTCGAATTCGGCCTCTACTACAGCTGCTGATCGCAACCAACAACACATGGAAAGGGCGTCCTGCACGGGGCGCCCTTTTTCAATTGGGGTGTTCCCCACCCGACAAAACATCGCCCCGACCGCCATTGCCGTGACAGACAAACAGGATCGGCCGCGTTGCCCACAAACCGGACATTCAATTGTTGCTGAATTCGATCCAAAAGCCGTTTTTCAGGCGGATTGCCCCAATGGTTCCGCATTTGAAACAAATTGTTCACTTGTTTGCCTGCGATAAAAACCGCTGACTGACTGGACCAATACGGGCTGAATGATGACCACAACGACACCAATGGCGTCCGCCGGATTGATATTTCAGGGGTTGCGAGACCTCGATATCGTCAAGATCGGCAACCGCGTCTGCAATGCGTTTGAAGCGCTTGAGCAGAATGTCACGGGTGTGCGCATCCTGTCGAATGACCGTGCCTGCATTTCGTCCCTCCATCATAACGTCACGGTCTCGGTGCTCGAAGATCACGAAGTGGATGGGCTACCCGGCCCGGCGCCTTTGATGCTGGAACTGGTCATCGATGGCACGTCGCTTACGCAGGATGACATCCCGCATAAGGACACCGTTCTGGCTCATGCGCTCAAATCCCTCCATTGGACGCTCTCGGCAGATCAGGTCAAATGGGTCACGCCGGGCTCCATCCTCAGCAGCGCTGATTTCATCATGGCCACGACACAGCCAGAGCCCAAGGACGCAGCGGTTCTGCCCAAAGTAACCGTGTCGCGATCCCCCCTCGGCATCGTCGAGCGGCGCTACACCTTGCCCAATGTCGAAGAAACCAACGAACTTTTGCACATGCGCTTGCGCCAAAAGGACGTGCTGGCCGTTGAGGCGGACCGTCAGGGTACGGTGTTCCAGACCTTCCTCACGGATCCCGATATGATCGGCCAACCCGAGGCGGATCCGGACGACATCCGCGAGAAAACAGCGCCGTTGCGCCTCTCGGTCTGGATGATGTCCTTCACCATTGCGCTCTTTGCGCTACCCGTAGGTGCGGCCTTGCTCGTCTTTAACGTGCTCCGGGGCGAAAATCTGCGCCTGTCCTCGCATGTAGCGGCCCTCACCGGCACGTTCATCGCACTCGATGCAAACGGGGCCACGGCACAAACCATGGCGTTACTCCAGGGTCTTGTTGGGTAAGACCACGCGGACAACATGGGCATGGTTCCGCATCGCCCCCCCACAGCCTTAGAAATCCCTTTGTGGGCAATTCCGGCTCGGATACACTGAAATCTGTTCAGTCTGCCAAGGAGCCTGTCATGCCCGCCCGATTCCCCGCTTTGATTTTCGCAGGTGCCACAGCGCTGATGCTGACCCTGCCCAGCCCCTCCGCAGCCGCCGCATGCGGCAACACCGGCAACGGGTTCAACGCGTGGAAATCCGCCTTCGCCAAGGAAGCCAAACGCGCCGGTGTCAAACAACGCGGGCTGCAGGCTTTGTCCGAGGCGCGCTATGCAACCCGGACCATCGCGGCAGACCGCAACCAGAAAAGCTTCAAATACAGTCTCGAAAAGTTCATGAAAGTGCGCGGCGCCAATGCGATTGTCTCACAAGGACGCGCGCGCAAGGCCCGTAACGCTGGTTTCTACGCCGCGCTCGAGCGTCAATACGGCGTTCCGGCAGGTGTTCTGATCGCCATTCATGGCATGGAAACCGGCTTTGGCGGGTTTATGGGCGACAGCGCCATTGTGTCGGCCATCACCACGCTGGCCTATGATTGCCGCCGCACCGATTTCTTTATTCCGCATGCGATCGGCGCGCTGAAACTGGTGGATCAGGGGGCCATTACCGGATCGACCAAAGGCGCCAAACATGGGGAACTTGGGCACACGCAATTCCTGCCCGGCAATGCGTTGCAATATGGCGTCGATGCCAATGGCGACGGTCGTGTTGATTTCTACAGCCAGGCGGACGCCCTAGCCTCAACGGCGAATTTTCTGCGGCAAAAAGGGTGGAAACCCGGTCAGGGTTATGCCGAAGGGCAGCCCAATTTTGCCGTGATCAAGCAATGGAACGCAGCCACCGTGTACCAACGCGCAATTGCGATCATGGCCGCACGGATAGACGGATAAACACATGTTCTTTTCAAATCGATTGCGCAGACTGGCCTCTGCACTCGTTCTGGCGGCCTGCCCTGTTGTGACCGCCGCCGACCCTTTCAGCTTCGTTGTTGTCGGGGATCAGCCCTATGGCAAAGGTGCTGAAATCATTGAACGATTTCAGACATTGATCACCACGATCAATGACCATGCGCCCGATCTGGTCATCCATGTGGGTGACACGAAATCAGGTGGCACCATCTGTAGCGACGGGCTTCTGGCGGAGCGTCTTGCGTTGATGAATGCCATTGAGGCCGCAACCATCTATACGCCCGGCGACAACGAATGGACCGATTGCCACCGGGTTTTCAGCGGAGGCTATGACCCGACAGAGCGGCTGGCCCATATCCGCGAAACCTATTTCGCCAACCCGGAGATGTCCTTTGGTCAAAATCCCATCGCCCTGACGCATCAGGGGGCGGCGGGGTATCCTGAAAACGTCCGGATCATCAAAAACGATGTGATGTTTGTGGCCGCGCATGTGGTCGGCTCCAACAATAATTTCGAAGCCACCCGCCCGGACGCAGCCGCAGAATTTGCCGCCCGTGACGCGGCCAACCGCACGTGGTTGATCGAAAGTTTTGAGGCCGCGTCCGACACCAACGCGCTGGTGCTGGCAATCCACGGCGACATGTTTGAATTCGGGTTTGGCACGGGCCCCGATCCCGAAGGGTTCTTGCGCCATTCCGGGTTCAAACTCTTTGCCGAAACCCTGATCTGGCAGGCGGGGCTCTATAAACGACCGGTTCTGCTGACCTATGGCGACAGCCACCGGTTCCAGATGTTCCGCCCCTTCCCGCGCAAGGCCCCGAATATCATGGCGATGGAAACCTTTGGCGCGGATCATATGCACGCCGTGCGCATCCTGGTTACGCCGGATGATCCATCACCATTTGCGGTTCAGCCGATCTACAACCCCGATCAGGCGCTGGCACCAAAGCCCAAAAAGAAGAAGAAAAACTAACCACCGTCACCGGATTTGCGCGGCATTTCCCACCGTTTTCAGGCGGTCATTCTGAACAAGCGGATGTCGCAATTTGGCGAGCGGGTGTGATGCGACACCGCCACCATCAGCCTAACAGCAGATGAGGGTCAGCCATGAACACGCATTACCGCGACGCCCGCAAAATCGATCCCGCTCGGGGCGCAACCCTTGGGGACAACACGCCAAATGATGCAGATCGGATCGAGATCGGGCCAACGCAGCTGGCCTATGATGAATGGCAGGCGGCCGGACTTGTGCTGCCGGATTTGCAGGAAATGCGCCGCTTCAGGTGGAAACGCCTGACCCAGCATATCGTTGACCGCGACTATGCGGGTATTTTGCTCTTTGACCCGCTCAACATTCGCTACGCGACAGATTCCACAAACATGCAGCTTTGGAACACGCACAATCCGTTTCGCGCGCTTCTTCTGTGTGCGGACGGGTATATGGTGATCTGGGACTACAAAAATGCGCCCTTCCTGAGCACATTTAATCCGTTGGTGCGCGAACAACGCTCGGGCGCGGACCTGTTTTACTTTGACCGTGGCGACAAGATTGATGTGGCCGCCGATACGTTCTCGAACGAGGTGCGCGAGGTTCTGGCCGAACACGCGCCCGGCAACACGCGTCTGGCGGTTGACAAGATCATGCTGCACGGATTGCGCGCGCTTGAGGCGCAAGGGTTTGACATCAAGGAAGGCGAAGAGGTCACCGAGAAATCCCGCGCCATCAAGGGTCCAGATGAAATTCTGGCCATGCGATGTGCCAGCCACGCCTGCGAAACCGCTGTCAAAGCGATGGAAGACGCCGCGCGTGGTGGCGTGCCAAAGGGTAACATGTCCGAGGATGATATCTGGGCCGTGCTGCATGCCGAGAACATCCGCCGCGGGGGTGAGTGGATCGAAACGCGGCTGTTATCCTCGGGTCCCCGCACCAATCCGTGGTTTCAGGAATGCGGGCCACGGATTGTGCAAAACAATGAAATCGTGGCGTTTGATACCGATTTGGTCGGCAGCTACGGGATTTGCGTCGATATTTCCCGCACATGGTGGGTTGGGGATGAGGCCCCCCGGCCTGATATGGTCTATGCCATGCAGCACGCCCATGAACACATCATGACCAATATGGAAATGCTGAAACCTGGGGTGACGATCCCCGAACTTACGGCCAATGCGCACCGTCTGGATGATCAGTTTCAGGAGCAGAAATACGGCTGCCTGATGCACGGGGTTGGGCTGTGCGATGAATGGCCATTGGTGGCCTATCCCGATCACGCGGTTGCCGGCGCCTTTGACTACGCGTTGGAGCCGGGCATGGTTCTGTGCGTCGAGGCGGCGGTTGGTGCAGTTGGTGGGGATTTCTCCATCAAGCTGGAAGATCAGGTGCTGATCACTGAGGACGGGTACGAAAACCTCACCCAATATCCCTTTGACCCGCGGTTGATGGGGCAGACCTGAGCGCGCAAATCCCCGGATCTGCCCGGTAAAGGGGAACAGGAACGCCCTGCCCCCGATACTTCGCCGGTTACTCGGGCCAATGCGAACGACGCACGTTTCCGTGCCAGTCTTCACCTTGCGACGAAATACCCTCGGCTTCCGGAATTTGGAACCGCGGCGCGTCAGCTGGATCTACCAGTAGAGCGCCGAGCCCAACCAATCCTAGAAAAAGACCGACCCCGATTGCGCGGGCGACAAAAAGGGAGGATCGGTGTTCTGAATAAAAACCATGTGTCATCACTCTCTCCTTCATGCTGTGATGAAGGAAACCTAGGTGTGACCTAAATATAATTAAAACGAATATATGTTGGATATATCATCACGAATGTAGATGATGGATTTGTAAAGGCCAAAACGCCCGGCCGGTGCCGGAAAATCACTCCGCCGCGTGGTGAACCCCCGCTTCCTCATCCAGCGTCGGATCATATTGGCAGACTTGATCCCGGCCTTGCCGCTTTGCCCGATATGCCGCCAGATCCGCACGGTGAATCGTTTCGTCGATCTGGTTCAGGGATGTGACCTCAGCAACGCCAAAGCTCGCGGTGATCTGAATTTGCTGGCCATCCGCCACGAATGTCTTTTGCCGCACGCACTCGCACAGCCGCTCCGCCACAGCGACACCTTTTGCGAGCGAAACATCGGGCAGCAAAATCACAAATTCCTCCCCACCGAAACGCGCAATGATATCCTCCTCCCGGCTGTTGATCGCTAGGATATTGGTGAATTGGCGCAGCACGCTGTCCCCGGCTTTATGACCATAATTGTCGTTGATCTTTTTGAAATGATCGACGTCGGTGACCAGCAAAACCATCGGAACGGCGTCCATGCGCGACAGACGGTGATAGAAATTCAGCCGGGTGCACGCGCCGGTCAGATTATCGTGGTTGACCGCATGTTCGAGTTGCATGGTCAAATCATACACGTCGCGGATTTTTGTCCCCACGAAATAGCTGATCGGCGCCGATAAGATAACAACATGGATGGAGCTGGTCAGGGCCAGTGACTGAAACAGCTCATATGGAAAGGTAAGGAATTGCAACGCCAGGTTCGCCAGTAAAACAAGCACAGTAATGGCCGCGGCGAAAAGCCGGACGTTATTCTGACTTTGGATACGAAAATACATGGCACCAACGCTAAGCAAATGGATGTCAACCATGGCACCAGAGCATTAACATTCGATGCCGCCCCGCCCAAAATCCATGTTCAAAGCGCGTTAAATTTTAATCGAGACGCGCCTGAAAATCCGGGACGCCGCTGGCAAGCTCGCATCGGCATTTCACCTTGTCACCTTCCCGTGACGCGCTGACACAAATACTGGTGCACCCGCGCCCGGCTAATTACCCTTATGGCCCAACACTTCTTGAAGGATTCTCCATGCCGACCGAACGCATCACGTTTCGCGGCCACGATGGCAGTACTCTGGCGGCCCGTCTGGACCTGCCCGCAGGCCCACATCTGGCAACTGCGCTTTTTGCTCATTGCTTTACGTGTTCGAAGGACATCCCCGCCGCGCGGCGCATTGCGGCACGATTGGCCGGGGCTGGCATTGCCGTACTACGTTTCGATTTCACCGGCCTGGGACATTCCGAGGGTGAGTTCGAAAACACCTCTTTTGCCACCAATATCCGTGATTTGGTACTGGCCGCGGCGGCGCTGGAGGCAAAAAACATGGCGCCCAGCCTGCTGATTGGCCATTCCCTTGGCGGGGCGGCCGTTCTGGGGGCCGCAAGCGAGATCAAGAGCGTCAAGGGCGTTGTCACCATCGGTGCGCCTTATGACCCGGGGCACGTGACGCATAATTTTGGCAACGCGCTGAAAGAGATCGAAACCGTCGGCGCGGCTGAGGTCATGCTGGGCGGTCGCCCGATCCGGATCGGCAAGAATTTCGTTGAAAACGTAAAGGCAGAAAACCTGACAGACAAGATCACCGGGCTCAACCGCGCGCTTCTGGTGCTGCATGCGCCTCTGGATCAGATCGTGGGCATTGAAAACGCCGCGCAGATCTTCAGCGCCGCAAAGCACCCCAAAAGCTTCGTGACGCTTGATAATGCCGATCACCTGATCACCGCGCCAGAGGATGCCGAATATGCGGCGGATGTCATCGCCACATGGGCGATGCGCTATCTCGACCTCAAGCCGCCTGCCCCGCCCCCCGGTGCGCCGGAGGGGATTGTGAAAGTGTCCGAAGCGGATCCGGAGGGCTTCCTGCAGGACGTGAATTCCGGCCCGGACCACCACACGCTTGCCGATGAGCCACTGGCCTATGGCGGCACCAATCGCGGCATGTCACCCTATGGGTTTCTGTCCTCGGGGCTCGGTGCATGTACATCGATGACCATCCGCATGTACGCCCGCCGCAAGGGCTGGCCGCTGGATCATGTATCGGTCGATGTGAGCCACGACAAGGTGCATGCGCAGGATGCGGAACTGGGCGGCAGCAAGGCCCAGGTTGATACGTTCAGACGTCGGATCAAACTGACCGGCGACCTGAGCGCCGAACAGCGCACCCGCCTGCTCGAAATTGCAGACAGATGCCCCGTGCACCGCACCTTGGAGCAAAGTTCAGTCATCATAACCGAAGCCGCCTGAACGCCGGGGTCAACCTGCGCTCAGCGAGTAGTTAAACCTAATTAGCCAACACTTTTTAGCTATTTAGGACCGCTTTGCGGACTTTACTGACCTTGGCATTCGCCATCACAATAGCTAAATTCTGTGGAACAGTAGTGACAAGTGCTGCCGTGCTCGGGGTGAAAGATGGTTAATAATAAAACAAACCAAAAACCTAATTCGGTTGGAATTGTCGGCGACGGCGATGACGTTGAACTGATTGAGTATTTTGAGGAAGTATTTGAAGTCACCTTTTCCAACAAAGAGGCTGAGAGCATTGTTACGCTTGGCGAAGCTTACGAAATCATCCGCTCCAAGCTGCCAACTGATCCAAAACAAAAGAACAAATGCCTGACTGCGATGGCCTACTATCGGTTGAACCGAGCAATGAGCGATCAAGGCAAAATACACCCTGAAGTTCGCGTTGAAGTCCCTTCAGCCATGACACCGAAAACCTTTCAAAAACAACTGGAAAAACGAAGCAATCTCTGCCTCGATTTTCTCACCAGAGACAGTTCTTGGGTTGTCAACTTGACCTTTTTGCAGTTTGTGACTTGGATCGTAGGTCCAGTCATTTTCTCTGGATTCAATGCGTTCGTAGCCTCCCTCGTGGCTTTTGCAATATCTCACGGGTTATGGAGAATTGCTGAGCGATCAGATAAGCGGGTCTGGATTTTTGACGGAACCGTTGGCGACTTGTCGCGTCGAGCATCAGAGATGAATATCGGCAAACTGGTTTTGTTGGGTGGCAAATGGAAAGAAGCTGATATTTGGCAATCCATGACCTCAATTATTCATGACTGCACTGGATACCCATCAGACAGAATGACACCCGAGACAAAATTCATCTAAGACAGACAGTTCTTCGATTGCAGTCACTCTGGGCTCCGAAGCGACATTGGGCCTGATCGAAGGGTGGAATGGCGTTCAAAACAAACTGGAGTATTGGCATGCCTAACAAGTTCGTTTTTGAGTTTGTGTTTTCATTGGCATTCGCCGGAATATTTTATGCGTTTGGAAACACATCGATGGTCTTGCTTGGCCTCATACTTGCCTTTGGCGTAGCTCCGATCCACGCAGCACGAAGGTATTTTCGAAACAAAGATAAGTAGTGTCATTTACAGAATGTCCGCTTTGGGCTCAAACCGGACCTTCGACCCTTACTTGACGCGCGCCACCGCGGCGACAGGCCCGTGATCTTGGCGCTGGATCAGAACCACAACCGGTTGATCACCGGAAATCGGCGTGTCGACCGCCAGCGGTGCGCGCGTGTTCCAGTTCTTCAGCACAACCATTTCTGTCACGACATTCGCATAGCTCAGCGTGCGGCCAGCGTTTTCGCCGCGCTTGATCGCAACCGATGCCTTGGGCGTGTAGCGCAGCAGTTGAACCACCATCGTGCTGTTTTGCGGGCGGGTGGCCTCGGCGCGGATCTGTAGCGTGTTGCCCGCGCGTTTGACGCGCAGGTCTACGGCATCCTCACCGGATTTATGCTTGTTGATCAGCTCGACCACATCGCGGGGACGGTTGCCCACCACATGTTCTGATCCGTTGATGATCATCTGCGGGGTATAGATCATGCGGCGTCCATTCACCCGGGCATATTCCCGCTGGCGTTTCGTATGCGCCGCATCGCCAAAGATATCCTTCCACCCGATGTAATCCCAGTAATCCACGTGCATTGCCAATGCGATCACATCGTCGCGCTTTGCCAGCTTGTGCAAAAACGCATCCGCGGGCGGGCAGGACGAACAGCCCTGCGAGGTATAAAGCTCGACCACAACCGGGTCACTTTGGGCTGTAACCGGGTTGACCAGCATGAAGGCGGCCGCAATCAGTGAGGCAATTTTGCGCATGTATCAAATCCGACTTGTTCGTCCCCTAACTTGAATTTCTATCTAAGGAAACGAATGCTCAAACGCCAATCAAGGTTTCGCGAGAGTTCGGTGAAACTTGAAATATAACGTCATTGTGTGCAATAGTATACAAATAATACTTTCGTCCTCTTGAACGCTCCGCTCAAATCAGTCAGAAGCAGGGCAAATTTATCGGAACCCACTCTGAAAGGAAGGCCCGGATGCCTATTGTTGTCGGACAGGATACCGCCAAGACCCGCAAAACCCTGAGCGTCAATGGCGCATCGGTGTCGTTTTACTCCATCGCCGCGGCTGAGGCTGCTGGCTTGGGCGATTTCTCGCGCCTGCCCGCCGCGCTGAAAGTGGTGTTGGAAAACATGCTGCGGTTCGAAGATGGCAACACCGTCACCGTGGATGACATCAAGGCGTTTTCCGATTGGGCCACCAAAGGCGGACAGAACCCGCGGGAGATTTCGTACCGCCCTGCCCGCGTGCTGATGCAGGATTTCACCGGCGTTCCGGCTGTGGTCGATCTGGCCGCGATGCGCGACGGGATCGTGGCCCTCGGCGGCGACGCGCAACAGATCAACCCGCTCAACCCGGTTGATCTGGTCATCGACCACTCGGTCATGATCGACGAGTTCGGCAACCCCCGCGCCTTCCAGATGAATGTCGACCGCGAATATGAACGCAACATGGAGCGGTACCAGTTCCTGAAATGGGGTCAGGGTGCGTTTGACAATTTCCGCGTTGTGCCGCCGGGCACCGGCATCTGCCACCAGGTGAACCTGGAGTATCTGGCGCAGACCGTCTGGACGGACAAAGACCAGAATGGGGAAGAAGTTGCCTATCCCGATACGCTTGTCGGCACGGACAGCCACACCACCATGGTTAACGGTGCGGCGGTTCTGGGCTGGGGCGTGGGCGGGATCGAGGCCGAAGCCGCCATGCTCGGCCAGCCGATTTCGATGCTGATCCCCGAAGTTGTCGGCTTTGAGCTGACCGGTGCGATGGTCGAAGGCACCACCGGCACCGATCTGGTGCTGAAAGTGGTTGAGATGCTGCGTGAGCGCGGCGTTGTCGGCAAATTCGTCGAATTCTATGGCAAGGGCCTCGATAACCTGCCGCTGGCGGACCGCGCGACCATTGCCAACATGGCGCCCGAATACGGCGCCACCTGTGGCTTCTTCCCGATTGACGGTGAAACTCTGCGGTACCTGCGCAGCACCGGCCGTGATGAGGACCGTGTGGCATTGGTTGAGGCCTATGCCAAGGAAAACGGGTTCTGGCGCGATGCGGATTACGCGCCGGTCTATACGGACACGCTGCATCTGGATATGGGCACGATCGTGCCCGCCATCTCGGGCCCCAAACGCCCTCAGGATTACGTGGCGCTGACCGATGCCAAAACGGCGTTCAATCGCGAAATGAAAGAGACATTCAAACGTCCGATGGACAAGGAAGTGCCTGTCAAAGGCGAAGACTATACGCTCAGCTCCGGCGATGTAGTGATTGCCTCCATCACCTCCTGCACCAACACATCGAACCCCTATGTGATGATCGGCGCGGGGCTTGTCGCACGCAAGGCCGCTGCTTTGGGCCTGGACCGCAAACCGTGGGTCAAAACTTCGCTCGCACCCGGATCGCAGGTCGTGTCGCATTACCTTGAGGCCGCGGGGCTTCAGGAAGACCTCGACAAGATCGGTTTCAACCTCGTGGGCTATGGCTGCACCACCTGTATCGGCAACTCCGGCCCGATCCAGAAGGAGCTGTCCGAGGCCATTGCCGAGGGCGATCTGGTGGCCACTTCGGTCCTGTCGGGCAACCGCAACTTTGAGGGCCGGATCAGCCCCGATGTGCGCGCCAACTATCTCGCCTCCCCGCCCCTCGTGGTGGCCTATGCGCTGGCGGGTACGATGGATATCGACCTGGCCTCTGACCCCATCGCACAGACCCCCGATGGCAAGGATGTCTACCTCAAGGATATCTGGCCCAGCCAGGCCGAGATCGCAGAACTGGTCGAAAAGACCGTCACCCGCGAGGCGTTCCAGTCGAAATACGCCGACGTCTTCAAGGGCGATGACAAGTGGCAGGAGGTCGAAACCTCCACTGGCGAGACGTATGACTGGCCACCGCAATCGACCTATGTGCAGAACCCGCCTTATTTCCAAGGCATGTCCAAAGAGCCCGGCACCATCACCAATATCGAAGGCGCGAGGGTTCTGGCGCTTCTGGGCGATATGGTCACAACGGACCACATCTCCCCCGCCGGGTCATTCAAGGACACCACGCCTGCTGGCCAATACCTGACCGAACGCCAGGTGCCGGTGCGCGAGTTCAACTCCTATGGCTCCCGTCGCGGCAACCACGAGGTGATGATGCGCGGCACCTTCGCCAACATCCGCATCAAGAACGAAATGCTGGACGGCGTCGAGGGCGGCTACACCAAAGGCCCCGATGGCGCGCAAACCTCGATCTACGACGCGGCGATGGCGCATCAGGCCAATGGTACCCCGCTGGTGGTCTTTGGCGGTGAGCAATATGGCGCGGGCTCCAGCCGCGACTGGGCGGCCAAGGGCACAGCGCTTTTGGGCGTCAAGGCCGTGATTGCCGAGAATTTCGAACGTATCCACCGCTCGAACCTTGTGGGGATGGGTGTGATCCCGTTTGAATTCACCGGCGGCGACACCCGCAAATCGCTTGGCCTGACCGGCGAGGAAGAGGTCTCGATCTCGGGCCTTGATACCATCGAGCCGCTTCAGGAAGTGCCCTGCACGATCAAAATGGCAGATGGCAGCGTGAAAGAGATCACGCTCAAATGCCGGATCGATACCGCGATCGAGGTTGAATACATCGAACATGGCGGCGTGCTGCATTACGTTCTGCGCAACCTCGCCAAGGCGGCCTGATCAAACCACCAAATCGAACACGGCCCTGTTGAAAGACAGGGCCGTTCTTTATTCCAAACAGTCTTTCAGAAACAGCGACCTGTCCGCGACGAAATCAGCGGCGCCTATGCGAGGCGGCTTTTCAGAAGATCACCTGATTTTAGAAGAATGGGATAGGCAACCATCGAAAACGCCGTGTTGATCTGCTTCAGCGCGCGTAGGGTTTCCTGGTGGATGTTGCTGGTCTCAATGCTTTCGGCAAGGCCTTCGCGCAACCGGCCGATATGGCTGCGTTGCAGTTTCTGCTCGACCTTGCGGACCTTTTCCTTTGCCGCCACCAGCGCACGCGCTTCAGCCGGATTTTGGTTCATCATGACATTGAGAGCCAGTTGCACATTGTTTTGGACACGGTCGGAAAAATCGCTGATCTCCTGACGGCCCTCCTGCGAAAATTGCAGGTTTTGCGCATTTAGCCGTTTGGCCAGTTCCAGCATGATCCTTGCAATGGCGTCGGATGCGGAATCAAGGTTGGACGAAATCGACGCAAGCTCCATGGATCGGCGGCTCATGTCTTCGTCCAGACCGGTTTGCGCCAGACGCGCCAGGTAGAGTTTGACCTCAAGATGCATGGCTTTGATGGCCTCATCCTGCGCGCTGATCGATTTCGCAGCATCGCCGTTCCAGCGATCATAGAGCGGCTCGACCGCCAGCAACATGCGCTCTATTTGCTGCCCCATTCCCAGCAATTCGCGCGCTGCACAATCGAGACCGCGCTGTGGCTTTTTCAATTGGGTTGGATCGAGAGCGCTGACGGTTTCAAGGGCGGTCTCACCGTTCGGTTTTTTAGCCATCACGCGGGACAACAGCGATGTAATGACACCGACAAGCGGCAATGCGAGAACCACCAGAACGACATTAAAGGCCAGATGCAGATTGATGGATTGCCGCACGGGCGTGGCCCCCAAATGGTCCATGAAGTTTGGCATCCACGCAATCAGCAGCGTTGCGAGACCGGCCCCCCCGCCGCGCAGCAACAGATTGGCAACCACCATGTGGCGCGAGGCAATGGGCGCGGTGTAGGTGAGCGTCCATGCGATAAACGCGCCGCCCAGATTGGCGCCAAGGATCATCGCCGCCGCCGCCGGGATCGGCAGGATGGCCTGCCCCGCCAAGGTGACAAACAGCAAGATGGCTGCAACGCTGGAATGCACACCCCATGCAAACACCGCACCAATGATGAAGGCACTCAGCATATCGCGGCCCAGATAGGCCATGACGGTTTGGGTGGCCGGGTTTGATATCATCGGCTCTGTCGCGTTGCGGATCATGTCGAGCGAGACAAAAATCAGGGCAAGCCCAATCATGATACGGCCAATCTGGCGCGTGCTGCTGCCTTCTCCGCGCAGGAAAATGACAACGCCAATCAGGATCAAAACCGGGATCAGGATGGGTTGGCGCAACATCAAAAGCTGTGTGACCAACGCTGATCCGACATCGGCACCAAGCAGAATGGCCAAGCCTGCGGCGGTTGCCAGCCCGCCCTTCGCGATGAAATTGGACACCAGAACTGCAACGGCGGTGGAGCTTTGCAGAAGGACAGCCGCGCCCAGGCCCGTTCCCGCCGCCAGCACCCGGTTTTTGGCGGAGTGCCGCAACCAGAGCCGCATCGGCGTGGCAAAGCCGCGTTCCACCCCGGTGCGTACCAGACGCACAGCCCAGATCAACAACGCGGCAGCGCCTGCGATACTGATCAGGGTCTGGATCATGTGCGGTTCGTTCACTGGGATCGCTTTCTTTAATCGTGGCCTTACTTGAACGGGAACGGGCCACACCCTGCGGTTGGCCCGATACGAATACACTGAAAGCCGCCGTCCCAAAGATGCAAGAGACAGCCGTCTTCTTGGGTCATGAAGCCAACAGGAGCATCTGCGCGCCGATCATATGCAAAACTGCTGTTGGGCGATGGGGCAGAAATTGCAACATGACCCGAAATTCCATGGACCATCATGCAATGAATATGACCACATACAATACGAATTTCGCCGGGATGGCGCGAAATCACATCTATGAACGCGTCTTTATTGGTCAATCCGATGGCATCCATGAACGCTATACCTGACGTAAAAGGCGGGTGGTGAACCGCCAACAAAACCGGCCGCTCCTGGGCCCGCGTCAACGCCTCTTGCAAAAAATCCAGCGTCGGCGTGTCGAGTTCGCCGTGGCGGTGCCCCTCGACCAGACTGTCGAGGCCAATCAAGTGTATGTCACCAATTGGCCGGTCCCAATTGAGCGGACCGTCCTTTGGCAATTGATCCGAAAAGGCAGATCGCATGGGCGCGCGGGCATCATGATTGCCGGGTATCACGTAAACCGGCAAATGCAGCGGCGCCATCAGGTCTTTGAACCGGGCATAGCTCTCCGCACTGCCATCGTCACTCAGATCGCCGCTGACCAGTAGCGCATCAATCGGGCCAATCTGATCGCGGATCGTTTCAATACGGCGGGCCAGCCGGTTCAGGGCTGCCGCGGTGTCCAGCCTGCCCGCCACCAAGACCCCTTCCGGGACGATATGCGTATCCGAAATCTGCAGGATCGCGGTCATTTGATCCCCGTGCGCAAGAAGGCTTGCACGAACTGGCGCTGGAAGATCAGGAACGCAATGAGCAGCGGCGCCACGGACATCAACGTGGCCGCCGAGATGATGCTGATATCCACGCCGTTTTCCGGCGCCCCAAAGATCGACAGGCCCACGGTCAACGGCCGGGTTTCGGGCGAGTTCGTCACAATGAGCGGCCAGAGGAAATTGTTCCAATGGGTCGAAACCGAAACCAGCGCGTAGGCCAGATATGTAGGTTTTGCCAGCGGAACATAGACCCGCCACAGGATACCCAAAAGACCGCACCCCTCAATCCGGGCGGCTTCGTGCAATTCAATCGGAACGCCCTTGAAGGCCTGCCGCATCAGAAAGATGCCAAAAGCGGATGCCATATACGGCATGCCCACACCCAAGATCGTGTCAAACAACCCCAGTCGGGAAACCATGGCGTAGTTCTCAACAATCAGGATCTCGGGCAGGATAAAGAGCTGCATCAGCACCAGAATGAACACGACATTCTTGCCCGGGAAATTGAGCTGCGCGAAGGCAAATCCCGCAAGTGTTGTCAGAAAGAATTGCCCGATGAGGATGACCGTCACCAGCATGAACGTGTTGATGAAGTATTTAAGCCAGGGCGCGCCCGCCCACGCCACGCGGAAATTTTCCAGCGTCCAGGGTGAGAAGAGGTTGAGGTTTACCGCGTCCGAGGTTGAATGGGTCGCCGCCCAGAACGCAAAGAGCAGCGGTGCAATCCAGATGATGGCAAGCAGGATGGCCCCAAAGCTGTCCATGAAACGGGTCAGGCTCTTCATTGGTAATGCGTCCTTTTATCCAGATAAAAGAACTGTATGGCCGCCACGATGCCCAGCACGACAATGACAAGGATCGTCATGGCAGCGGCATGGGGGGCGTCGAAGAACGCGAATGCCATTTCCCAGATGTAATAGAGGATCAGTTTGGACGCATCCGACGGCCCGCCTTTGGTCAGAATAAACAGATGATCGATCAGCTTGACCGAGTTGATCATGGCGTTGACAGCAATGAACAGCGTTGTGGGCATCAATAGCGGCAATACGATGCGGCGGGTGTAGGTCCAGCGGCTTGCCCCCTCGATATCGGCGGCTTCTTTCAGGTCCTCCGGGATCGTCTGCAATGCGGCGAGATAGAAGATCATGAAGAAGCCCGCTTCTTTCCAGATCGTCACAATGATAACGGCCCACAGCGCGGTTTCGGGCTGACCCAACCAGTTGACCGATGGCAGGCCAAAGAGGCTGCCGATCTGATCCAGCACCCCAAGGCCCGGGGTGTAGAAGAACAGCCACAGGTTTGCAGCGGCGATCATTGGCAGGACGGTGGGTGTGAAATAGGCGGTGCGCACAAAGCCACGGGCGGAGATTTTGGAATTGGCCCAAAGCGCCATGGCAAGCGCGATGAAAATCGAAATCGGGATCGTGGCCGCCGCGTAGATCAGGTTGTTCTTGACGACCAGCCAGAAGGTTGGATCCGCGAACAGGTCCGCATAGTTTTCTGTCCCGACAAATTCCGACGGTTTGCGACGTGTCCCGCGCGAAAACAGGCTAGACCACAAGGTTGCGATGGAGGGATAGAAGGCGAAAACCGTCAGCAATACCGCAGCCGGTGACAGCAATAGCCAGCCGTAAATGGCCTGCCTGCGACGTTCAAGAGTGGCGTGGGCCGACATTCGGCGCCTCCGGACTTCGGCGGGGTGGCGAGGCCAAGAGATGGCCCCGCCGTTTTGATTTTATTGGTAGTCGCGCAAAAGACGCACCGCGGCGGCCTGTGCTTCACCCAATGCCTCAGCCGAGGATTTCGCCCCGGTCAGCGCGGACTGGATCGCGTTGTTCAACCCGTCGCGCACCCGTGCGGTCTCGAAGGTCGAGAATTCGGCAACCGCGTTTTCCAGCTGATTGCGCGCCACAAGCGCGGGTGGGAATTCAGCCGTGTAGGTCTTCAAAGCCTCTGTTTCATACGCGGCGGCTGAAACGCCCATATAGCCAGTGCCGATCGACCATGCAGCGGCCTGATCCGGCGATGTCATGAACTGGATCAGTTTCATCGCGGCAGCTTTTTCCTCATCGGTTGTGTCCTTGAAGAGGTAGAAGTTACCGCCACCGGTTGGTGACCCTTTGCGCACATTCGCGGGCAGTTCGGCGACGCCGAAATCAAAGCTCGCGCCGTTTTTCACCGCCGTGAGGTTACCTGTGGAATGCCACATCATCGCGGTCTGCCCTTCCAGGAAGGCCTGACGCAATGTGCCCCACTCGACCGTACCGGTTGGCATGATGCCATGCTCGGCCGACAGGGATTTCCAGAAGTCGAGGGTTTCGACGATCTTCGGATCGTCAAAATACGTGGTCAGACCGTCATCTGACATCACCTCTTTGCCGTTCTGGATCGCGAGCGCCTGGAACATCCAGTAGGGATACCCTGTCGACGGGATCATCAGACCATAGGTGTCCTCCCCGGTCAGCGCCTTGCCCATCGAGATCATTTCATCCCAGGTTGTTGGCGGCGCTTCGGGATCAAGGCCCGCCTCGCGGAACATGTCCTTGTTGTAATAGGCAACAATTGTGGAACGCTGGAACGGAATGCCCCATGTTTTGCCCTCGATTTTGCCGTTCGCCATCAGCGCCGGATAAAAGCTGTTCAGCCATTCCTTGTCGGCATCCGATGTCGCAACGTCCTCGAAGGGAACGATCAACTCCTGTTCGATCAGGTCATACGCGTCGATGGAGAACATCACCGCAAGCTGCGCAGGCTCCCCTGAGGCAAGTGCAGACAACGCCCGCACCCGCGTATCATCATAGTTGCCCGAGTAGATGGCGTTAACCTTGATATCCGGGTTCGCGGCTTCAAAATCAGCAACGATACCATCCACCACTTCGGTTAGCGCGCCGCCCACGGCGATGGGGTAATACATCGTCAATTCGGTCTCAGCACTGGCGGAAACGGCAAGGCCCGCCGCCATCGCTGTGGCCAGTCCCAGGCCTGTTGTCGAAAATAGTTTCATGTCTTTCTCCCTTTGTTTTAGTCGTTTCTTTCAGGCGAAATTCAACTCGCCAGTCTTTGACCCGCATGATCAAAAATGTGCAGGTGTTCGTCTTGAAAAGTAATGTCGATCGGATCGCCCTCAGGCAGCATTGAAAGCCCAGGCTTGAGAACACACAGGCCCGCCGCATCCGCGTGATCCAGACCGATCAACGTCTCGGACCCCAGAAATTCACTTTCATTTACGGTGCAGCTTAGTCGCCCTTCGCCCGTCGGCACGATCTGGATATTTTCCGCCCTGATCCCGATTGTCTTGCCCTCGCCAAACCCGGTCACCGCTCGCGATCCGATCAACGCCATGGGCGGAGCGCCAACAAATTCCGCAACGAAAGTGTTGTTGGGGCTGTTATAAAGGTTCTCGGGCGTGCCGACTTGCTGGATCCGGCCGTCTTTCATCAAGACGACCGTGTCGGCCATGCTCATCGCCTCGGTCTGGTCATGGGTGACATAGACCACGGTGATGCCCAGATCGCGTTGCAACTTTTTGATGTCCTTGCGCACAGCGTTGCGGAGTTTGGCGTCGAGGTTCGAAAGTGGCTCGTCCATCAGACATAAACGCTGTCCCGCAACAATTGCCCGGGCCAGCGCCACACGCTGTCGTTGACCACCCGACAATTCGCCGGGCTTGCGGTTTTCAAGTCCAAGCAAGCCGGTGATCTCAAGCGCGCGGTGCAGTTTTTCCTGTCTTTCCGCCTTTGGAACCCGCCGGACCTTGAGACCAAAGATCACGTTTTCAGCAACAGACAGATGCGGGAAAAGCGCATAGGACTGGAACACCATCGACAGGTTCCGATCCGAGGCGGCACTGGTTGTCACATCCTTGCCGTCGATCAGGATGTGGCCCTCACTCGGCAATTCCAGCCCTGCCAGCAGCCGCAATGTGGTGGACTTGCCGCAGCCTGAAGGGCCCAGAAGCGCGGTGAAACTGCCCTCCGGGATATCGAGTGAAATCGCCTCGACCCCAAGCTGACCGTTCCAGCGCTTTGCCACGTCCTTCAGCTGCACAAACGGAGGCGTTGTCATATCATCTCCCCTTCGGCCACAAGCAGCTTGTCGTCGATCTTGTGCATCAACCGCTCGAAGCCATCTGTTGGCCTGCGGTCGACAACAACGCTGTCCATCTCCGTGATGTCATCCCCCAATGCGGGCGCCTGACGACCGAATTTTGACACATCGACCACCAGAAAGGATTTTTGCGCGTTTTCACGCATTTTTTGCCGCGCGCGGACTTCTGTGGTGTGAAAATCCAGCATACCGCCATCATCTGCGATGCCTGCCACGCCAAACACGGCGAAATCCGCGCGAAACCGCCCGAAGACTTCCAACGCTTCATTGCCAAGAATATCACGATCGGGCAGCCTGACCTCCCCCTGGAAGAATAATTCGGTTCGACATTTCATCACTCAGCGCCATGGCGGCACTTAGGTTATTGGTGATGATTGTAAGCCCTTTGTGACGCCGCATCGCCTGCGCCACACTTAATGGCGTCGATCCAATGGAAATAAACACCGTCGAGCCATCGGGGATCCGTGCCGCCGTGGCCTCACCGATCGCGCGCTTTCCAACAAGGTTCGTGCTGGCACGTTGATCAAAGGGCGTGTTCAGATACTCTTTGCTGAGCTCGATCCGGCCATGGACACGGTGCAGCATGTCGCCTTCACAGAGCGCATCCACATCGCGGCGAATTGTCTGCATTGAGACATCAAAACGCTCGGCAAGCGAGCCAACGGTTACCGCACCTCGCTCCAAGACCAGGGTCGAGATCGCATCGCGGCGCGTCCGCTTCTTTGATGACATGTCGACCTCCCCCCAAGCAATGAGTCGTCCACGACCCTAATTGGCAAAAAGCAACAAACCAACATTTAGTTTGTATTTTTGTACTTTTTGGCGGCTATTTTCTTTCGAATAGGTCGTTATTTTTGTTGTTTTGTGGTTTTAGGTAGATGTATATGCCTCCAGGGCCATCCAACGTGTTATGTGGCTTTTGCCTGAGGGGACAAATGCTCACGACACACGCAATCTTTGATCGATATGAAGAGGTGCGCGCCCGTCTGCCCGATGTGCAGACACATCCAAAGACAGCAGATGTCGCCTCATTGCTGGAGATCGCACCCCACGTGGATGCCTTCGTTTTTGACGCCTTCGGGGTGCTAAACGTCGGCGAGACCATGATCCCCGGCGCCGACGAAAGACTGGACCAGTTGCGCCAAAAGGGATGCGCCATCCGTATCCTGACCAATGCCGCGAGCTACAACCGCAGCGGTGCAATTGCGAAGTTCAAGAAACTAGGGCTGCGGGTACACGACGACGAGATTATCACCAGCCGCAAGGCCACTCTGCTGCATTTGACCGAAGGCCATTGGGGCGTCATCACCGCCGACGCAGATACTTTGCAGGACATGCCCTGCCCTGTGACCCGCCTGCACGACGCACCGGAGGCGTATGACAGCGTTGATAAATTCTTGTTTCTCTCGACAGCCGATTGGACACCCGAAAGGCAAGAGCTTCTGCTTGCCTCAATGCGCCACCGCCCCCGCACCCTCTTCATCGGCAACGCTGATCTGGCGGCACCTCGCGACGATGGTTTCTCACGCGAACCGGGCCATTTCGGCCACCTTATCGCGGACGAATTTCCAGAATGCGTCCGGTTTTTCGGAAAGCCGTTCCCGGAAGTCTACGATCTCATCGAAGCGTCTCTGCCTAGTGTACCGGCGGACAGAATTGCCATGTGCGGTGATACACTCCACACCGACATCCTGGGCGCGGTGGCCCGCGGATGGCGCACAGTACTTGTTACCGAAGACGGTTTGTTTTCTGGATACGATACGCAGGCATTTTCTGAACAATCTCAGATCTTTGCAGACTGGCGGCTTGCCCGTATCTGATGTCGACTGACTGAAAGTGCAAAACGCGGCGCATGGCTCTGGCAATCAAGGCTAAGAAAATTGAGGCGGCCAAACCGGTGCCAACCGCGAAAAACTCATTTTTTCCCGCGCCATAGCCCAAGTCCGATCAAAGCCCAGCCCAATACGCCTTTTGAATGGTTCGACAGGTTTGGCGCGTCCGTGAATGTCAGGACCGAGAACATCTCGACCACCCCCGGCGGGTTTTGGATCACGATCTGGAGGGGCAAGCCTTCAAACAGCGTCATGTAGTAGAAATAGTAGATTTGCGGCGAGAGCCAGATGAACGCCCAGAGTGCCATCAGCGCCAGCAAAAGGCTCAAGGCAACGTGACGGCCCCGCGCCAAACGCCGCACCAGCATGCATACCAACACGGCCATCACCAATGACAGCAGCACCAGCCCGATCCGCCCCATCTGGCTCAGTGTCAGAAAACTATCGCCGTCATACATCGCCCGGTTTCAGCCTCTCATGCCACATTGGCCGTTTTCAGCCTGTCACTCACCCGTGAAGAATTCTGATCAATCTTCCCCTTTTGCCAAGGCGGGAGAGACCCCAGTTTGACCTCAGAGAACAAGAACAAACAAGAGCGGAAAAGATGCGCAAGACATTGATCATTCTGCAAGTCGCCGTGCTGGCACTGGTTGCGGTTTACGGCGCGCAAAGCAGCACGAACGCACAACAGCACTGCCCTATGAACGCGAATGCGGCGGACAGCTATTGCAGCAAGTGACGCATGGTGCAGCCCGGTGATTACTGTGCTTGTTCGATGGCTGGCCGGATAGTGCTCGACATAACGCGCTGTGTGATCGGCCCGGCGAACCGCAAGACAATGTTGCCCTCGCCGTCAATTACATAGGTTTCGGGCACGCCGTAGACGCCCCAGTTCAGCGCCATGCGCCCTTCGGCATCCGCACCCATCTTGGTATAGGGGCTGCCCAGTTCTTCAAGGAATCCCAGTGCGTTACCCGGATTGTCCTTGTAATTCACCCCGTGGATCACAATGCCTTCATCCGCCAAAAGCTGCAGGTTGGGATGTTCGACCCGGCACGGTCCGCACCAGCTGGCCCAGTAATTTACCAGCTTCACCGTGCCATCACGCAGATCTGCGTCCGACAGCGGCGCCCCATCCCCAAGCGGCGTCACAGTGACTGCCGGTGCCGGTTTGCCCGTCAGGGCAGAGGGCAGTTCATCCGGGTTCTCCCGCATCATGCCCACAAAGAAAAGCGCCGCCAGACCGGCAAAGATCAGCGGTGGCGCAATCATCAAAGGTGACACTTTAGCCATCTTTTTTCGCTTTCATCTCAATATCTTGCAACTGCGTCTTCACCTTCTTTGCTCGCATCATACTGACCAGAACCAGGCTTGCGATCAGTACAATTGAAACGGCATAGGATGACAGAACTGCATCCGCATATTTTCCCAGATCAGGCATCATCCCATCCTTTCACGTGCCAGAAGCGCCCGCATGCGACGTGCGCGGATCTCCGTGCGCGTGCGCAGCAGAACCAAGGCAAAGAACAGGAGGACAAACCCGGCAATACAAACCAGAAGCGGGTGATAAAACACATCCGCCACGTTCTCTTCCTTATCGAGGCTGAGCGACGCGCCCTGATGCAGGCCCTGGTTCCAGAAATTGACCGCATAGCGGCTCAGCAACGCAAAAACCGAGCCGACGAGGCAGAGCACACTGGTCAGATCCGCCGCGGTGTCGTCATTTTCGATTGCTGACCACAGGGCGATATAGCCCAAGTAGAACAAAAAGAGGATCAGGAAGGACGTCAAACGCGGGTCCCATGCCCAATACGTGCCCCACATCGGTTGCCCCCAGATCGCGCCGGTGAGCAATGCAATCACTGTCATCACCAGCCCCACAGGGGCCGCCGCGCGTGCCGCCAGCGCGCTAACGTGATGGCGCCGGACCAGCCAGATTAGCGAGGCCACCAGCATCATCAGCCATGCGTTGATGGCCATCAGCGCACTTGGCACGTGCAGATAGATGATTTTGACCGTTGATCCCTGCCGGTAGTCATCGGGCGTAAAGAAAAACCCCCAGACCAACCCGCCCACAAGTGCCACAACCGACAGGATCGAGATCCATGGCAGGATCTTGTCCGTGGTCTGGATGAATTTTTTGGGGTTGGCATATTCCCAAAGTGAACTCACAGGTCGGTCCTTCCGGTCTTGGTTGCTGCTCATCGCAGGTTGATCCTGAGCGCTGCGGCCGAGGCGAAGGGCAGAAGCGCGATTGTGCCAAAGGTGATCCCTGCCAGCATCAGCATCGGCGTGCCATTGTCCAGCCCTGCAATACCGCGTCGTGCTACCTCGGCTCCGAAGATCAATGTAGGCATGTAGAGCGGCAAAACCAGTAGGCTCAAGAGCAATCCTCCGCGTTTCAGCCCCACGGTCAAAGCTGCCCCGAAGGTGCCGATGACGCTGAGCGCGGGTGTGCCCAGAATGAGCGATAATATCAATGGCTTGTAGCCTTCCGCGGGCAGGCTCAGCAGCAGGCCAAAGACCGGTGCCGCCAGAACCAACGGCAGGCAGGTCGTGATCCAGTGGGCCAGTGCCTTGACGCTGACAATCGCCTCCATCGGCAAGGGGGCCGTGGCCAAGAGATCAAGGCTGCCATCCTCCCAATCAAGCGCGAAAATCCGATCCAGCGACAGAAGGCAGGCCAGCAACGCGCCAAGCCACAAGATACCCGGCGCTATGGCCGACAAAAGCGTGCTTTGCGGCCCCACGCCGAAGGGCACCAGCGTGACAACAATCAGGAAAAATGCGAGGCCAAGACCAAAACCGCCCCCGGCCCGGATGGCCAGCTTGAGATCGCGGATCAAGAGCGCAATCACAGGAAAGCCCCGTCGAAATCATCCGGCGCAGGCGCGCGGGCGCGAAACGGGGTGACATCCAGCACCTGCGCCTCGGCCAGTCCCAGATCAATGTGAGTGGCCATCAGGGCCATGCCACCGCCCGCCAGATGCGCGCGCACGGCGTCCGCGAACATCTCGGTCGCGGCCTGATCCAGCGATACCGTTGGCTCATCCAGCACCCAGATGGGGCGTCCGGTGACCAGGAGACGTGCCAGACCCAGGCGCCGCTTTTGCCCGGCGGAAAGCGCGCCGGCCTGCCGATCCTCCAGCGAGGTCAGGTGATAGGCCTCCAAAGCGGCAGAAATATCTTTTTTTCCAAAGACCTGCGCCCAGAAGTTCAGGTTCTCAGAAACGCTCAACGTGGCCTTGAGGCCGTCCGCATGACCGGCATAGACGATGCTGTCCTGCGCCACATCGATCTGGCCGGATATGGCCGGTTGCAACCCCGCAAGCGTGCGCAGCAACGTTGTCTTGCCAATGCCGTTGGGGCCACGGACCACCAGCGCCTGACCGGCCTCCAGCGCAAAGCTGAGCCCTTCCAGCACCTTGATGCCCCCACGGGCCACGCTGAGATCGGAAACCTTTATCCCCATGCCCCTTGCTTAGCGCAATCGCGGGGATCGGAAAAGCGGCTTAACCCCTTTCGCCAAAGGTCTTTTTCAAACCGGCATCAGGGCCACGGCAACGCGCCGCCCTTCGGACAAAAGAACATTGTATGTGCGGCATGCGGCGGGGAATTCATCGTCTCCACACCCAGGCCCGCCTCTTCCAGCGCGCTGCGGAGTGGTGCAGGGATATGGGCGATATCGGCCCCCGTGCCCACAAAGATCACGTCGATTTCATCGGCCAGCACCGTGAGCGTCGCGACATCCTCATACCCGCCCCAGGGTGCCGCCCCCGTGGCGGTCACGCAAATCGCCCCTTCCATCACCTGCCCGCCGACGCGGAAAAAGCCCGGACCGTAGCCATCAATCGGTGTGGCTTGCGAAAAGGTGATTTCGTTCAACTGCATGACATGGCTCCTATCCCCAGAGCGGCAGACCGCTGACCACCGCCAGACCAATGACCGCATAGGCCACAAGGCGGTAGAGTTTCTCGTATTTCGGGTCAAACAGCGCCTGCCCGATCATCGTGGTGGTAAAATAGGGCACGGCCAGGGTCAGCGCCAGTGCCACTTCGGACCAGCCGATGGCGCGGCCCCAGAGCAGGTTGGCCACCAGCGCCACATCGACGATTGCCAGAAAGAGGATCGTATTGGCTCGTACGCGTTCGGCCACGGATTGCCCCGCGAGATAGAACAGAATCACGACAGGCCCCGTGAGCCCGGTCATACCCGCCACGATCCCGGCCGCCCCGCCAATTGCCAGAAGGCCCGGCAGGTTCATATGGCCGGAAAACCGCCAACCGCCGACAAGCAACATTAAGGTGCCCCCAGCGATCACCGCCACAATCCAGCGCACAGTGATCTCATCCAGCTGGGTCATGATCCAGAGGCCCAAGGGCACGGTAAAAAGCGCCGCCAGCGCCAGTTTGCCCACCTCGACCCGGGCAGACTGCCGCCAGGCGCGTGGGATCAGGGCGGCGGTGCTGGCAATCCCCGTGAGGGCCATGACGGCAATAACCGTTTCAGGCGGCAGGAAGATACCCGCGACCGGTACAAAGATCAGCGCCGTGCCAAAGCCGGAAAAGCCGCGCACGATGCCTGCCAAGCTGATGGCAACGACAAGCCAGATCAGACCGGGCGTGGCCCAGACCTGCGCCAGAATGTCAGGCATCTACATTGGCAAACTGATTGCCGGCATTGGCGTCCGGCTTGCTCCAATCGCGTTTCACACCCAACCACAGCAGGATCGTGCTGGCCACGAAGACCGAGCTATATGTCCCCACGATCACACCCCAGATCATCGCAAATACGAACCCGCGGATCACGTCCCCGCCCAGCACAAACAGCGCCAGAAGTGCCAAAAGCGTGGTCACAGAGGTCATGACGGTCCGGCTCAGCGTCTCGTTGATCGAGATGTTGAGCACCTCGGACAGAGGCTTTTTCTTGTACTTGCGCAGGTTCTCCCGCACGCGGTCAAAGACCACCACGGTGTCGTTCAGCGAATAGCCCACAATGGTCAGAAGCGCCGCGATGATGGCCAGATCAAACTGTATCTGAAGCTCTGAGAATATCCCGATGGTCAGCACCACGTCATGCACAAGCGCCACCACGGCGCCCACGGCAAACTGCCATTCGAACCTGAGCCAGATATAGATCAAAACCGCCCCGATCGCGAGCGTGACCGCAATAATCGCCGCCGTGATCAACTCGCCCGAGACCTTGGGCCCAACGCTTTCGACAGAGGTGAATTTCAAATCAGGCACCACGGATGTCAGCGTCTCTTCGATCTTCACAATGACATCGTTGGATACGCTCTGCTCGCCCTCCTGCGCCTGCACGCGGACCATGGCCACGTTCTGATCCGGGCCGAAGGTGGGATCGAACACCTCGGCAATCGACACATCCCCCAGTTCCAGCTGCGCGATGGCGTCGCGGTATTGGCCCACATCTACCGGCTGCGCGCTTTCGGTCCGGATGGTTGTACCGCCGCGGAAATCGATGCCGTAGTTCAGCCCCTGGAAGAGGAACGATGCCCCGGCAACGACGATTAGTACCGCCGAGATGCCGAGAGACATGCGCCAGCGGCGGAAGAAATCCCATTTGGTATCCTTGGGCACCATGCGCAGCGCCCTGCCCTGCAGCACGGTTTTGGGCCGTTTGCGCTCGTACCAGATGATCACCATCAGGCGGGTCACAAAGATCGCCGTAAAGACCGATGTGATGATCCCGAGACCAAGGGTAATGGCAAAGCCACGGACCGGCCCGGAGCCCATAGCATAGAGAATAAGCGCGGTGATGAAGGTGGTGATATTGGCATCGGTGATGGCACTGAGCGCCTTTTCATAGCCCAGTTCGATGGCCCGCGCGGGGCCTTTAGCGGTCTTGAGTTCTTCACGTATGCGCTCAAAGACAAGCACATTGGCATCCACGGCCATCCCGATGGTCAGCACGATCCCCGCAATCCCCGGTAGGGTCAGCGTGGCCCCGATGGCGCTGAGCAGGCCGAAAATCAGCGCGACGTTGGCAATGAGCGCGATATTGGCGAAAATACCGAAGGTGCCATAGCTCAGGAACATGAAGACCAGCACCAGAACAAAGGCAACGATACAGGCGATCTTACCGGCCTCGATACTATCCGCGCCGAGTTCCGGCCCAATGGTTCGTTCTTCAAGAAAATCCAGTGGCGCGGGCAATGCCCCTGCCCGCAAGAGAACGGCCAGATTGGTGGCCTCCTCCACGGTAAACTGTCCGGTGATGATACCGGAGCCACCCGCAATATGGCTTTGGATCACAGGCGCACTGATGACCTCTTCATCCAGCACAATTGCAAAGGGATTGCCGATGTTTTCCGCCGTGTAGTCCCCAAATTTGCGCGCGCCGGTCGGATTGAACCGGAAAGACACGGCTGGCAGCCCGTTTTGGTTGAAATCGGGTTGCGCATCGACCAGCTCTTCGCCGGTCACGACCGGTGCGCGTTCCAGAATGTAATAGGTTCCGGGCTCGTCAATCGACGGCAGAATTTCATTGCCTGCTCCCGGCGCTTCATCCGCGCTGCCACTGCGCCCGACAACCGGCTGAAACGTCAGCTGCGCGGTTGTTCCGATGATGTCTTTCAACGCGGCCGCACTGCCGATGCCCGGCACCTGAATCAGGATACGATCCGCCCCTTGGCGCTGAATCGTGGGCTCACGCGTGCCAACCTCGTCAATCCGGCGGCGGATGATTTCCAGCGATTGGCGCATCGTGCGCTCATCCGTGGCCAGTTGTTCGGCCTCGCTAAGGCGAATGATCAACTGATCATCCTGGGTGGAGACGTCGATATCTGTCGCTCCGACCCCGGTCAGTGTCACAACCGGACGCGCCAGCCCGCGCACCAAGGTGGCGGCCTGTTCAACCTGTTCCGGGTTCTGCACCAGACGCACGCGCAGCTCTGGCGCCTCCGTTGGCTGAAGCCGAATAGGACCGATTGTAGCGCGTTCCTGCCGCAGCAAATCGCGCACTTCGGGCCACATGCCCTCAACCCGTGCCTGATAAACTTGTTTGACGTCGACCTCTGCAAGCAGATGCGCACCACCGCGCAGATCGAGGCCAAGATTGACCAATGCCGAAGGCATCCAGCCGGGCCACTTGCCCTGATCCGCCAGAAGTAGCGTGCGTTCTTCCGTTGTCAGAGAAGGGCGTTCGGCATCCGCTGTGATCGCGGCAACCGCGTCGTTGTGGCTTTCAACCCGATTGTAGAAGCCGTTTGGCAAAGCCAGAAGCAGCCCGAGGGCCACAAGGCTCCATATCACAATGCGTTTCCACAGATCGATTTGAAGCATTGTTTAGCCTTTTCAATATCTTATAGGTCGCTTCTCAGCGGCTTTTTGGCGCGATTAATTATCTGCGGGTTCGGTCTTGGACAGGACCTGAGCAATGGTGTTCTTGACCAACCGCACCTTGACGCCTGATGCGATCTCGATTTCCACTTCATCGGCATCCTTGACCCGGCTGATCTTGCCAATGAGACCGCCTTGGGTGATCACCTGATCGCCCTTGCGCACGGCTTCGACCATGGCTTTGTGTTCCTTGAGTTTTTTCTGCTGAGGGCGGATCAACAGGAACCACATGATGGCAAATATCAGAATGAGAGGAACGAACTGTCCAAGCGCTTCCATAAATTGTTTTCCTTCTTGTCAGAGGGCGGGATCATGCGCCGTTACACGTGCCCCGCGAATTTGGACGGAACCTATGGTTCGCGCAGGCCATTTGCAAGGCGAGAAAGGATCAAGCGGGCCCTAACGGTCCAAGGTTTTGGCCCGTTTGGTGGTTTTGTGCAAAACGGCACGCAATCAATCGCGGATAGGTTGTAGTTCGGTCCGTCGCGGATATAGATGGACCACGCAGATGGCGGCCACAGTCCAAACCCGCAGAAGTGCGGGAAATCGATCCGGCTTTCATCCCCTACACCCCGCCAGATTTCTGGTGCATAAGGCACATAAGAGCGATTCAATTGACCAAAGGACGATCCCAAGATGCATGATATCCGTGCCATCCGCGAAAACCCTGCCGATTTTGACGCCGCCCTGGCGCGGCGCGGCGCAGATGCCATCTCGGGCGAAATCCTTGAGATTGATGAGGCGCGCCGGGCGCATATCCATGCCGCAGAAACCGCCCAGTCGGAGCAAAACAAGGCGTCCAAGGAAGTCGGCGCCGCCAAGGCCAAGGGCGATGACGCGGAATTTGAGCGCCTGCGCGGACTTGTGGCCGAGAAAAAGGCCGAAGTCGCTGCGATGCAGGCCGAGGCCAAGAAATTTGATGAGCAGCTGACAGAGCTGTTGATGGGCTTGCCCAACCTGCCCTTTGCCGACACGCCCGATGGGGCGGATGAGGCCGATAACGTCGAAATCCATAAATGGGGCACGCCCCGCGCGCTCAATTTCGCGCCCAAGGAGCATTATGAGATCGAGGGCGTCAAACCCGGCATGGATTTCGAAACCGCCGCCAAGCTCAGCGGCGCGCGGTTTGTTGTCATGTCCGGCGCCGTGGCGCGCATCCACCGGGCTTTGGCGCAGTTCATGATCAACACCCATATCGATGAAAACGGCCTGACCGAGACCTGGACACCCGTTCTGGTGCGCCCCGAGATGATGTTTGGCACAGGCCAGTTGCCCAAGTTCGGCGAAGACAGCTACGAGACTACCAATGGCTGGTGGCTGGTGCCCACGGCGGAGGTCACGCTGACCAATATCGTCAATGGTGCCACGGTCGATGAAAGCTACCTGCCCCGCCGCTATGTGGCCCATACCCAGTGCTTCCGGTCTGAGGCCGGCAGCGCGGGCCGCGACACCGCGGGCATGCTGCGCCAGCACCAGTTTGAGAAGGTCGAGATGGTCAGCGTGACCCATCCTGACCATTCCCGCGAAGAACTGGACCGGATGACAGACTGCGCTCAGGGCATTCTGGAAAAGCTGGGCCTGCCCTATCGCACGGTGGTTCTGTGCGTCGGGGACATGGGATTTGGCGCGCGCCGGACGCATGATATCGAGGTCTGGTTGCCCGGGCAGG
Source organism: Roseovarius sp. JB2-10 (assembly GCF_055693585.1). Lineage (NCBI taxonomy): Bacteria > Pseudomonadati > Pseudomonadota > Alphaproteobacteria > Rhodobacterales > Roseobacteraceae > Roseovarius > Roseovarius sp. JB2-10. The sequence goes on from NZ_CM146337.1 coordinate 3,331,059, forward strand.
ATAGCTACCGCGAGATCAGCTCGGTCTCCGTCTGCGGTGATTTCCAGGCGCGGCGCATGAACGCGCGGTTCAAGCCCAAGGATGGCGGCAAACCCCAATTCCTGCACACGCTCAACGGCTCGGGCCTGGCGGTGGGGCGGTGCCTGATCGCGGTGTTGGAGAACGGCCAGCAGGCGGATGGCTCGGTCACGCTGCCCGAGGTTCTGCACCCTTATCTGGGTGGCAAAACCACGCTGGCGGCCGATGGTAACTTGATCTGAAAGTGAACCAAATCGCGGCGCCAACCGTTATAGGCCCATGGATAGCATGAGATTAAAGGCCGTTCTGCTCGCCGTCGCCGCGTTTGCCTTTGCGGTATCGCCGTTTTTCGTTCCCTTTGACGGGTTTGAGCCGGATCAATACCCGATCCCGCAGGACCGCCCGCCAGTGCAGCCCGCGGGCTATGCCTTTGCGATCTGGGGGCTTATTTACCTGTGGCTGATGGCGCACGGGGTCTTTGGCCTGCTGCGCCGCGATACTGACCCGGCCTGGGACGCGCCCCGCTGGCCGCTTTTCATCAGTCTGGCGGTGGGCGCCTCATGGCTCTCAGTGGCGGAGGTCAGCCCGATCATGGCCACGATCCTGATCTGGGTCATGCTCCTGTCAGCCATCGCGGCCCTCTTTCGCTCCGGCGGTCCAGATCGGTGGCTGCTGCAGGCGCCACTGGCCATCTACGCGGGTTGGCTCACGGCGGCCAGTTTTGTTTCCATTGGCCTCTTGGGCGCGGGCTACGGCATCGGGTTTGGCGAATTGGGCTGGGCATATGCTGCCCTCATCGCCGCGCTGATCTTTGCCGCAACGGTGCAGAGCGCCCTGCGCCGCGCGCCCGAATACGGGGTCACGGTGATCTGGGCCCTTGTCGCCGTGGCGCTGGCCAATTGGGGCGAAGAGACGGGCGTTGTTTTGCTGGCCGTCGGCGGGGCCGTTGCCATCGGCACGCTGGCCTATCGCAACAGCTAGGTGACGCGTCGCGATCCGGGCATCAGATCCGGTCGCAACGCCGCCATGGACCGGGGCCGATAAAGCGGGTCCGCCGCCAGCCGTTGATCCACCGATGGGTGCCTGTCAGAGCGGCGTCGTGGCCCATCGCGCCACGCCAGAAGGTTGGGCGCCAGTTTGTAAAACCCTTTGGGATTGTTCATCTCGGGCGCGGAAGCTGTGGCGTTGGCGCGGGCATCGGGTATCCGCGCGCCCCGTTTGAGGGTCATGCCCTTTTTCTTGGCCCCGGCCACGATCCAACTCATCCCATAGGCCGAAAGGGGCTTGGCAGCACTGCGCCCACCCAGTACGCGGTGATCACCGATGAACCACATCTGCTGATAAGGCCGACCTGCCCCGCGCTGCCCCCGGTTGAGGCCGCCACCCGCACCGCGGTCCAGATTGCCCCAAAGCGACGGCGTGTAAAACTTGCGCCGCTCATCCAGCGCCACGGCGTGACGTGCGGATTTAACCAGGCTGGTCAGCTCGGTGTCATGAAACTGATGCCGCCTGTTGATGTGGCGCGCCAGCGGGCCCAGCAGGTTCTTGGGAATGCCAAGCGCGCCAACTGTGTCCCAGACGCCCAGATAGGCAATCTCGATCACGCGCGAGCCGTCATTACGCTTGGTGCGGTCCGTCTCGGACGTGGCAAGCTTGGGTGAGATTTTGCGCCGTTCCCGCCGGATATCACGCGCATCGGGTCGGTTGTTCGTACCGCGCTTGCGATAGAGGCGAAACGCCTTGTTGACCACACGCCGGGTGACCTTGTCCTTGGGCGGCAACCCGCATTTGCGGATCATCCCGGCCAGCGAGCGCGCCGTATAGGCCCCGCGCGAAAAGCCAAAAATCATGATCTGATCGCCCGGGTTATAGCTGGCCGCCAGCGCCGCATAGGCCACCTTGATGTTGCGATTGAGACCCCATCCAAACGCACCGCCGCCGATCTTGTTCATCCATTTGCCAACAAAGGTCGACATCCGCCCGCCGGTGCCAACCCCTGGAAAATAGTGTTTTTCCTGTGCGCTGTTCTGTTCTGCGGCCTCAAAAAGCTTGCGCACATTGGTGGTTTTGGCGTCCGTGGGCGAATTCCACGTCCCATCGCAAAAGATCAAAATCCGTTTCATCGTGTCCCCATGGGTGCGCCGATTGACCCGGCATCTTGGGGCCACATTCACGCAGAACCGCAGACTGCGTCAACACCGTTCAGGCCTTCGGGTTTGGTTTTCCCAAATGCTTGCGCAGACGCGACGGGGTCGATTTTTTCTTGCCCTTGTAGGGGTTTTTTCGGACTGACTGCGCATGTGCAGGCGGATTGGCGTGCCGGGCATATCGAAATCCACCCGCAGGCCATTCACCAGATAGCGCGAATAGCTTTCGGGCAGTTTGTCAGGGTGCGAACACATCACCACAAATCCCGGTGGCCGGGTCTTGGCCTGGGTCATGTAGCGCAGCTTGATCCGTTTGCCGCCGGGCGCGGGCGGCGGGTGCTGTTCCAGCATACCGGTGAGCCAGCGGTTGAGCTGAGCGGTGGTCACACGCCGGTTCCAAACTTCATTCGCTTTGGCCACGGCCGCGTGCAACCGGTCAAGCCCCCGGCCCGTTTTGGCCGACACGGTCACCAACGGCGCGCCGCGCAATTGCGGCAAAAGGCGTTCGAAGGATTCGCGCAGGTCACGCAGCTTTTGCTGCTTTTCGGGTTCTACGTCCCATTTGTTTACGGCCACCACAACGGCGCGGCCCTCGCGCTCGGCCAGATCAGCGATGCGCAGATCCTGTTGCTCAAACGGGATCGCCGCGTCCAGAAGGACAATAACCACTTCGGCGAATTTGACCGCGCGCAGCCCGTCGCCGACGGAGAGCTTTTCGAGCTTTTCCTGCACCTTGGCCTTTTTGCGCATGCCCGCAGTATCAAACACGCGCATGGGCAGGCCATCCCAGTCGATCTGCACCGAAATGGCATCCCGGGTGATCCCTGCCTCAGGGCCGGTCAATAGGCGATCTTCACCCAGTATCTTGTTGATCAGCGTCGATTTTCCCGCATTGGGCCGGCCGACAACAGCCACCTGCAACGGCCGTGCCATGGTGGGCACGCGCACGCCATCTTCGCCCTCTTCATCAATCGCAACATCCGTCTCTGGTGCTTCAGCACGGGCGCGTTCCTCGAACTGGTCCGCCAGCGGCATCAATTGTGCATAGAGGTCATTCAACCCCTCGCCATGCTCCGCTGACAGGCGAATAGGCTCGCCCAACCCCAGACCGTAAGCCTCAATCACGCCAGCATCCGCTGCCGATCCTTCGGCCTTGTTGGCGGCCAGGATCACATGGGCGCTGCGCTTGCGCAGGATGTCGGCAAAAAGTTCGTCCGTGGGCGTCACACCCGTGCGGGCATCGATGAGAAAGAGGCAGATATCGGCCATATCCACCGCCCGCTCCGTCAGCTTGCGCATGCGCCCCTCAAGCGAGGCATCAGTGGCCTCCTCCAGACCGGCGGTGTCAATCACGGTAAAGCGCAGATCCCCCAGACGCGCCGCCCCTTCGCGCAAATCACGCGTCACGCCGGGCTGGTCATCAACCAGCGCCAGACGTTTGCCAACAAGGCGATTGAACAGCGTGGATTTGCCCACATTAGGCCGCCCCACGATGGCAAGGGTGAAGGTCATCTTTCACAGGCTCCGAAACCGGTCAGGCGGCCCTGTTACAGCATCACGCGCTTAACGGAAAGCGGCCAATTGCCCCCGGGACGTCACGACGTAAAGCGTATTGCCAGCGACCACGGGGTTGGTGCTTGCCCCGCTTGGCATGCTGACACTCGATCGCAACGCGCCCGACACCGGATCATAAAGGCGCAGGACACCATCGCTGGAGGCCACAATCAGATTGCCCCCGGCAATGATCGGCCCGTGATGGGCGAAAATCTCGGCCTGACGTTTTGGGCGGTTCTTAGTGAAGAACGACAGCTCGTTGCTCCAGACCTTGGTGCCATCCTCTGTATTCAGGCGGATCAGCTCGTTGCGGTCCGAGATCAAGAAGATCGAGTCGCCCGCCGGCCAGACCGGGTTCAATGCCCCGTCATTGGCCGTCCATATGCGTTTGCCATTGCCAAGGTTAAGGGCGACGACACGTCCGGAATGGCTCCCGACATAAAGCCTGTCACCAACCACAACCGGATCACCGGTGATATCCCCCACCCGCGCCGCTGAATATCCAAGGCGCTGACCGGCAACTTGCGCATCCCAGAGGCGCAACCCGCCCTTGCGGAATGCACCCTGCAATTCGCCGGAGCCAAAGGCAAAGACCACATATTTGTCCGTCACCGCCGGGGCCGGACCGCCCATGACGTTGTTGATGTCGGGCGTGGCGGAGAGCTGCCAGCGGATGCGACCATCCTTCGCGTCAAGCGCCCAGGCCAGTTCATCGCCGGCCACCAGATAAACGATGTCGCCCCGCACGGTCGGGCTGCCAGAGCCCGTCGCGCGCAGGTTTTGTTGCCAGATTTCAGTGCCGGTTTCACCGTTCAGCGCGGTCATCAACCCAAAGCCCGACGACACAAAGAGCGTGCCGTTGCCATAGGCCAGTCCGCCACCGCTGGCATCGCTGCTTTTATCGGTCGAGGGCACAAGATTGCGGGTCCACAGAACCTGTCCACTGGTCGAGACAGCAGAGACGCGCGCCTCGGAATCGAGCGTGTAGATGCGGCCATCGGCCACGACCGGATCAGCGGTAATGCGGGTCTTGCGCCCGTCGCCCGCGCCAATCGACACGGACCAGGCCAGTGTCGGTGCGGATGAAAGTGCGGGATGGTCGGTGCGCGTGTCGGGCGATGCAATGGATTGCGACCATTCCGCGTTGGAGCGTTGTGCGGCAAGTGCCAAGGGGCGGGCGCGATCCTCGGGGATTTCGGCCGCGGGCTCATCCGCCGCAGACAGCAGAACGTCACGGATGTTTTCCCGCGCACCGGGCAAAATCGGTTCGTCGTCGGAACAGGCGCTGAGGACGGCGGCGCTGATCAGCCCCAGCAAAATACCATATTGTTTCAACACATGTGCCCCCACTTGACCCCTGTTCATAAACGCCCGCTACCTGCCGGACATCATACTCCGCTATTGATCGATCTGCAGGTCCTGCAAATCGCCCCCTAGCGCCACAATCGCCTGCGACGTCCGTCGAAGCAAGTCCGGTGTGACACCCGCATCCGAGATGATCGCCCGCAACCGCTCGATCGCACCTTCAACATCGCCGGTTTCGACATCCACCAGCGCCAGTTGTTCCTCGGCCAGAAGGCGCATCACGCCCTGCCCCAGTGCCAGACCTTCCAACCGTGTGCGACGATCCGCCGGGCTCAGCCCTGAGCCGGGAATGGTCATGGCTTTCAGCATGGCAATCTGGCGATAGATCGGATCAACCCCTTCTTTGTCCGCCAGCGCTAGAAGGCGCGCGGCGGCATCGGCAGGGGCGCCTGCCGATTCTTCAGCCGCCGCCAAAAGATCCAGCACCGCCTGACTGGCCGGGTTGGGCGCTGTCACATCCGACAACGCCGCCGCCCGCAAACTGCGATCCGGGACTTCAAGCGCCGCCAGCATGGCATCACCGAATTCCTGCGCCACGGCGCGCTCTTGCGCCTTGGACCATTCATTCCACGCAGCCCCACCCACAATGACAATCACCGCCAGCACCGCAATCCAGCCATAGCGCCGCATCGCCTTGAACAAACTGTCGCGGCGAACCTCTTCGGTCACCTCATCAATAAAACTGTCGGTATCGCTCACGCCTGAAGCCTTTTTTGTCTTTCCGACCCCTCTTAACCTGTCGCTCCGGCCCTGCCAAGAGGCCGCTGAACTTGTGCAAAAGGAGCATCTTGCAGACCGGCGATCAAAAGTTTAATCTGAACCGGACGGTTTAGCGTATACCGTATTGAATTATGCGAAGAACCTGCCATCTAAGGTATGTTGTACCTGTGCAGGTTTGGAAGGTACTGACATGCGACTATTTCCGATTCTGGCGGCACTTGTGGTTTCCGCTCTGGTTTATGCGTTTATTTTTCAGCGCGATGCGTTGACCGGGCAGGAAACTGCCGATGCATCAACGGCGCAAAACGTGGCCGTCACAGATGAAGACACCGCCAAACGGGTCGGTGTTGTGGCCGTGCGTTCCGTGGCCCGCACAATCGACAGCGCCGTTGTGTTGCGGGGCCAGACCGAAGCCGACCGTCAGGTTGATTTGCGCGCCGAAACCTCGGGTCAGATCATTTCCGAACCCCTGCGCAAAGGCGCGTTCGTGGAGGCAGGCCAATTGCTCTGCCGGCTGGATCCGGCAGCACGTGAAGCCACACTGGCCGAGGCTGTTGCCCGCCTGCAGGAGGCCAAATCGCGCGTTCCCGAGGCCGAAGCCCGGGTGGATGAGGCCAAGGCCATGCTGGAAGAGGCCCGCATCAATGACAATGCCGCCGCACGACTGTCACAGGACGGCTTTGCTTCCGAAACCCGCGTTGCGGCCACCAAAGCTGCCGTAAGCTCGGCCATGGCCGGGGTCGAAACCGCGCGTTCCGGTCTTGAGGGCACTAAATCCGGCATTCAATCTGCCGAAGCCGCCGTGGCGGCGGCACAGAATGAAATCAACCGCTTGTCGATCACAGCGCCCTTTGCGGGCCTGCTGGAATCAGACACGGCCGAGCTGGGCAGCTTGCTGCAACCGGGTGATTTGTGCGCCACCATCGTGCAGCTTGATCCTGTGATGCTGGTGGGTTTTGTGCCTGAGACCCAGGTCAACCGGATCGAACTGGGCGCCCGCGCCGGAGGCCGATTGGCGGCAGGCGATGAAATCGAAGGCACGGTGACGTTCCTGTCGCGCGCCGCAGATTCCGAAACCCGGACCTTCCGCGTTGAAATCGAAGTGCCCAACCCGGATTTGCGTCTGCGCGACGGTCAGACCGCCGAGATCGCCATTGCCGCCGACGGCAGCACCGCGCATCTGCTGCCGCAATCCGCCCTGACGCTGAACAACGAGGGAGTGCTGGGTGTCCGGCTGGTCACAGCGGAAGGCACGGCGAAGTTCTTTGAAGTGACGTTGCTGCGGGACACCACAAGCGGCGTCTGGTTGGCCGGTTTGCCGGAAGAAGCGGACGTGATCATCATTGGTCAGGAATTTGTCACTGACGGGGTGGCCGTGGCGCCTTCGTTTCAGGAGCTTGGCCAATGACGGGCCTTGTCGATTGGGCCGCCGCGCGGGCGCGGATGGTCATTGCCTTTATCGTGCTGTCGCTTCTGGCGGGCAGCCTGGCCTATGTCGGCCTGCCGAAAGAGGGCGAGCCCGACATCGAAATCCCCGCCCTCTTCGTGTCGGTCCCCTTCCCCGGAATTTCGGCCGAGGATAGTGAAAAACTACTGGTCAAGGTCATGGAAACCGAGCTTTCCGATCTCGACGGGCTCAAAACCATGTCCGGCACGGCTTCGGAAAACTATGCCGGTGTCGCCCTTGAATTCGAATTTGGCTGGGACAAGACCAAAATCCTTGCGGATGTGCGCGATGCGATGAGCACCGCCGAAGCGGATTTCCCTGACGGGGCCGAGAAATACTCGATCAACGAGATTAATTTCAGCGAGTTCCCGATCATCATCGTCAATCTCTCGGGTGCCGTACCGGAACGCACGATGGCCCGTTTGGCCAAGGACCTGCAGGACCGCCTTGAAAGTCTCGAACCCGTGCTCGAGGCCGGTATCGCCGGGAACCGTGACGAGATGGTTGAGGTGGTGATCGATCCGCTGCGTCTTGAGGCCTACAATGTCACCGCGATCGAGCTGATCAACGTGGTGCAGAACAACAACCAGTTGATCGCCGCAGGCGAGGTTGAGACCGAGCAAGGCGCGTTTTCGGTCAAGATCCCCTCATCCTTTGATGAAACCCGCGACATCTATGACCTGCCCGTGAAAACCAATGGCGACCGGGTCATCACACTGGGCGATCTGGCGACGATCAACCTGACCTTCGAAGATCGTCTGGGCACGGCCCGGTTCAACGGCGAAAACACCGTCGCCCTGCAAGTGGTCAAGCGCAAAGGGTTCAACGTGATCGACACCGCGCAGCTGGTGCGCGACACTGTGGCTGAGGCCGAAAAGACATGGCCAAGCGAACTGCAGGCCGCCATCGAGGTGGGTACATCAAACGATCAATCCCGCGTGATTGCGTCGATGGTCAAACAGCTTGAAGGCTCGGTTCTGACGGCCATTGCGCTGGTGATGATCGTGATGCTGGCGACCCTGGGCATCCGGCCTTCGCTGCTGGTGGGTTTTGCAATTCCGACCTCGTTCCTGTTGTGCTTTGCACTTTTGGCGCTCATGGGCGTGGCGATTTCCAACATGGTGATGTTCGGCCTGATCCTGGCCGTGGGAATGCTGGTGGATGGCGCCATCGTGGTGGTCGAATACGCCGACAAACGCATCCGCGAAGGCTCCGGCCCGATGCATGCCTATGTCGAGGCCGCCAAGCGGATGTTCTGGCCGGTGATCAGCTCAACCGCGACAACGCTCTGCGCCTTCATGCCGATGCTGTTCTGGCCCGGTGTGCCGGGGCAGTTCATGCGCATGCTGCCGGTCACGCTGATCTTCGTACTCAGCGCCTCCCTGCTGGTGGCGCTGGTCTATCTGCCGGTCATGGGCGGTGTCACAGGGCGCATGGAGCGCTGGTTCAACAACCGCATTCACCACATCGCCACCGGCTATTGGCTGTGGCACCTGCTGATCTTCCCCATCTCCGCGATTGTTTTGGCGGGCACGTCCGGCATCATTCCGACCCTGCTGGAGGCCGTCAGCGCCCAGTTTGCGGGCATGGATGGCACGCGCATTCTAACCTCGGTGGTGCCCACGCTGTTGACCGCCTTTGCGCTTCTTCTGGGCGTGGTGACCTTTGCCGCCGCGGGTCTTGCCGCGGTCGTGGCAACGCTTTTGGGCCTGATGGCGCTGGTGCCCCGATTCAGGCAGGTACTGCGCTGGATCGGTACGCAATTGATGAATGTCGTGATGCGCCTTTTGCGCCCTGTTCTGTCGGCGCGGGCCTATGGTGGTCTGGCGCGCTGGCGCATTGCGCGCCGCGAGAAAGTCTCGGCCGGGTACCGCAGATCGCCCTTTGGCTGGTTCATCCACATGATCGCCGCCAACCCGGTTGCGCCGCTTCTGGCCTTCTGTGCGATCTTCGTGCTGGTGGGCTCGGTGCTGATGTTCTTCATCAACAACAACAAGGGCGTCGAGTTCTTCGTGGACAGCCAGCCGGAAAACGCGCTGGTCTATGTCAAGGCGCGCGGCAACCTCTCGCTGGATCAAAAAGACGCGCTGGTCGATCAGGCCGAACAGATCGTGCTCTCGCACCCCAACATCAAAAGCGCCTTCGCCTTTGCCGGTGACGGGGGCCTGAACAATAATACGGGCGGCGCTGAGGCCCCTCTTGATACCGTGGGTCAAATCCAGATCGAACTCTATCCGTGGGAAGAGCGCCCGACCGCGCGTGAAACATGGTTTACCATTCCGCTGCTGGACATCGATATTGACCGCAAGATTTCAAGCCCTGAAACCGATGGCAACAAGACCATTCGTGAGCTGACCGAGGGCCTCCAGACAATCCCCGGTGTGCAGATCGAGATTGTGGCACTGGAACAGGGCCCCGCCTCGGCCAAGCCGGTGCATTTGCGGATCAAGGGCGATGATTGGAACACCCTGAAAGCCTTCACCGAAGAAGCCCGCGCGCAGTTCGATCAGACCTACGGGCTGCGTCTCGTCGAAGACACCCTGCCCCTGCCCGGCATTGACTGGCAGATTGATGTCGATGTCGAAAAGGCCGGTCGCTACGGCGCGGACGTGGCCACTGTGGGCGCGATGGTGCAGCTTGTCACCCGCGGCATTCTGCTGGACACGATGCGGGTGGACAGTAGCGATGAAGAGATTGATATCCGCATCCGCCTGCCCGAAGAAGACCGTGTGCTGAGCACGCTCGATACGCTCAAGCTGCGGACCGACAAGGGGCTTGTGCCACTCAACAATTTCATCAGCCGTCAACCTGTTCCCAAACTGGGTCAGATCGACCGCGTCGACCAGACCCGCTATTTCGACGTGAAGGCGGCCATTGTAGACGGCCTGCAATCAACCGCCACGGATGAGAACGGCAATACAACGGACGTCCCCCTTACCGCCAATGAACGCATCGAAGAGCTGACCAAATGGCTGGAAAGCGGCGTGATCCCGGCGGGCATCGAATATGAATGGACCGGCGATGCCGAGGATCAGGAAGAATCCGGTGCCTTCCTGCAGCAGGCGTTTTTGGGCGCATTGGGCCTGATGTTCATCATCCTGCTGGCGCAGTTCAACAGCGTCTACAACGCCGTCCTGGTCCTGCTGGCGGTGGTGCTGTCGACCACCGGTGTGCTAATTGGGATGCTGGTCATGAACCAGCCGTTTTCGATCATCATGACCGGAACAGGCATCGTTGCGCTGGCGGGAATTGTGGTGAACAACAACATTGTTCTGATTGACACCTATCAGGAATTTTCGCGCTATATGCCCCGGATCGAGGCGATCACCCGCACCGCCGAGGCGCGCATCCGGCCGGTTCTGCTGACCACGATCACCACCATGGCCGGCCTTGCCCCGATGATGTTCGGGCTCAGCCTCAATTTCGCGGAAGGAGGATATTCCTTCAACAGCCCCACGGCGCTCTGGTGGACACAGCTGGCCACCGCCGTAGTCTTTGGATTGGGCATTGCAACGGTGCTGACGCTGATCTTCACGCCCTCGATGCTGGCCCTCCGGATCTGGGCAGCGGTTTATGTGGCATGGATCGCCAAGGCACTGGCCAAACTGTCCCTGGGCCGCACCAGCCGCGTGGCGCGGGACTGGGCGCTCAACATCGAAGCCCGCCGGGTGCGCGCTCCCGAGATCATCTGGGACATGGAACCGGCACCAACTTCATCCCCTTCTGACCCGGCCCCGAAGGCAGATACGGACACGAAACAGCCGCCGAAGGGAAGCCCCCTGCGCGCCGCCGAATAAGCCGACCGCGCGCAGGCATTTTCACGCCTCATCGGGTGAAAAAGTTTAACATCAACCGCCCGCATCGTCGTGCCCGTTGGCTTGACTTCCAACTGCACCCGCGCGCCGATTTGCAGCGCGGGCCAAAGCTCGGGGAAGTCATCACGATAGGCCAGACACAGCGGCACATCACTCAATACGCACCAAATATGCGCCATCTCTTCACATGGCGAAATCGACAGTACGACACCATCAATCATCCCACCAACTCCAATAAAAGTGGTCAAAAAACGGCCCTTGAATTGAACCGAAACGAACCGGCATAAAATTCCCACCGGCGTCACGAAATTGTTGTGATGGGGTCACGATGCGCCTCTTGCGGGCTTGACCAAAGGGGAAAAAATCGTCGCCCGTGTCACAAGCGATCAAAGCATCATCAGAACAGACGTGACGCTACGTCACTCCGCGGCCCGGCCAGGTGCGCGCTCATTGGCCTGACGATCCCACAGACTGGCATATCGACCCTGACGGGCAAGCAATTCCGCGTGCGACCCTTCTTCGACAATCCGGCCATCCTCCAAAACGATGATCCGGTCGGCATCCGCCACAGTGCTCAGACGGTGCGCGATGGTGATGACCGTCCGCCCCTGCCCGGCCACGGCCAGCGCCTCCTGAATGTCCTGCTCGGTCTCGCTGTCGAGCGCACTTGTGGCCTCGTCCAACAACAGCAGCGGCGGATCCTTGAGCAGCGTGCGCGCAATGCCCACCCGTTGCTTTTCACCGCCCGAGAGCTTCAACCCGCGCTCCCCGACCAGCGTGTCGTAGCCGTCCGGCAAACCGGCGATGAAATCGTGGATCTGTGCCGCCCGCGCGGCCTCTTCGATCTGGGCCTGTGACGCGCCATCACGGCCATAACCAATGTTGTAGCCGACCGTGTCATTGAACAGCACCGTGTCCTGCGGCACCACACCGATGATGCCATGCAGGCTCTCCTGGGTGACGTCACGCACGTCCTGCCCGTCGATGCGCAACGCCCCGTCCTGCACATCATAGAACCGAAAGAGCAGCCGCCCGATGGTGGATTTCCCGGCACCAGAGGGGCCGACAACGGCCACTTTCTGACCCGGCTCCACCGCCAGCGTGACGCCTTTTAGAATGGGCCGCGCCGCATCATAGCCAAAATGCACGTTCTCCATCTCGACCCGTCCGCCATCGACCCGAACTGCCTTGGCATCTGGCTTGTCGGTCACGTCCGGGGCCTGTTCCAGCAGATCAAACATCTCGCCCATATCCACCAGCGACTGGCGGATTTCGCGGTACACGGTGCCCAGGAAATTCAGCGGCATGGTGATCTGGATCATGTAGGCATTGACCATCACAAAATCGCCCACCGTCAGCGTGCCGGATTGCACACCCATTGCGGCCATGACCATGACAATCACAAGCCCACTGGTGATCAACAACGACTGGCCAAAGTTCAGTATGGCCAGCGAATAGGAGGTTTGAAGTGCCGCCTTTTCGTATCCCGCCATCGCCCCGTCATAGCGCAGCGCTTCGCGCTCCTCGGCACCGAAATACTTGACGGTTTCAAAGTTCAGCAGGCTGTCGATTGCCTTTTGGTTGGCATCCGTGTCCTGCTCATTCATCTCGCGGCGCAGCTTCACGCGCCATTCAGTCACCATGAAGGTATAGAGCGCATAGGCCGCAATCACGCCCGCCACCACCATGAGATAGCGAAAATCAAACAGCGTCCAAAGCACAACGCCGATCATCAGTAGCTCAAGGATCAGCGGGCCAATTGAAAAGAGCAGGAACCGCAGCAGGAATTCCACGCCCTTGACGCCCCGCTCGATGATCCGGCTGAGCCCCCCGGTTTTGCGCGTGATGTGATAGCGCATCGACATCGCGTGGATATGCCGGAAGGTTTTGAGCGCCAGCGACCTCAGCGCGCGTTGTCCGACCCGCGCAAAGATCGCATCCCGTAGCTGTTGAAAGCCGACGGTCATCAACCGAGCCATGCCGTAGCCGACGGTCAGCCCAACCGCCCCAAAGCCCAGCATCCACGCCGCACTCACGCCTTCGCCCGCCAGCGCATCCACCGCCGCCTTGTAGAAAAAAGGTGTGCCCACCGCGATCAGTTTTGACGTGAACAAAGCAATAAGCGCCAGCACAACGCGGCGTTTGACCCAAGGCTGATCCGCAGGCCACAGATACGGCGCCACCCGGCGGATGGTCCGCCAGCCATTTGTTGGCGCATCTGGGGTTGTCAGGCTGGTTGGTCGCATAAAGGGGGCTTTGTTCCACTCCGGTCGACCAGACATAGGCCGGTGATCAGGTGATTGCCAGCCCCCTGCCTATTTGGGAATGGTAAAGACCTGACCGGGGTAAATCAGATCGGGATCGCGGATCCGGTCCTTGTTGGCCTCAAAGACCCGAACATAGAGAATGCCCTCCCCATACGCTGCACGCGAAATTGCCCAAAGGGTCGAGCCTTCAACCACCGTCACAGCGCTGATCTGGGTTTGATTGTCGGCGGTTTGCACCTCGGCCAGAACAATGTCGCCCTCCCGTTTGAACGGCGTTTCAACCCGCGACGTCACGTTGCCTTCGGCGTCAATCTCATCGATCCGCAGCGTGTAACTGCCAGTGTCGACCAGCGGCAGTTCAGACCGCCAATTGCCGTCACCTGCGATCTGCGAGGTGCCAATTGGCGTATTGTCCAGATAGACCCGCACATGCCCGTCGCCCTGCGCACGTCCCGAGAGTTCGACCTGCCCTTGATCCGAATAGGTAATCGCATCAAGCGCCACGTTAGACATCAATTCCGGTCCCGCACCGGCAACCTCGGGCGCCTGCAGAACGCGCACACCGCTTTCATCCGCCAAAAGAACGGTTTGTGATTGCGTCACACTGTCTTCTGCTTCGGCCGATTGTGCGGTCTGCTCGGTTGTATTTTGATCCGAGCCACCTTCGGTCACAGTGGTTTCGGTCTGGTCGCTTGTGTCGGTGTTGCTTTGCAGTTCGGCAGCCCCTGTGCCCGCGTCTGGTGCAGCTTCTGCCAAGGCGGTGGGGCTTGGTGCGATGATGATTTCTTCGATCGATGCAATGGCCTCGCCGCCGTCCGCCGGGCGCATCGAGAGTGACAGCACCCGCGGCGCGTCACTCGCCACGATATCAATGAACGCTACGAACTGACCACTGCTGTCCGGATCGGCCAACGTGATCGTGGTGCCATCCAGCAAGATCGCTGTTTCCATATCCGGCTGCGTCCGACCGGCCACCAGCATGCGCCCGTCCGGTTCCAGACGGAACGTATCGATTGAGGGTGGTGTTGCTGCCGCATCTGTTTGTTCAACGTCGCTCAAACCCGCCTCCGTCTGCGTGTCTGTTGCCGCCTCCGTGTCCGGATCGGCGAGCGCTGCTGTGTCTGTCTCTTGGTTAGCCGTATCGGTTGATTGCGCGGTCTCGGTGCCCTCTGACCCGATATCAATCGCATCCACGGTATCCGCTTCGTCCGTGGCCTGAGGCGCAGTAGTTTCATCCCCTGCCGCAGCTTCAGCACCCTCCACGGGCTGGCTCTCACCAGCAACGTCCGTTGTGCCGCGATTAGGCCCGTCGAGAAAGCCCGAGAAATAGGCCGCAGCGCCACCGACACCCAGCAGTAAAACGATCAGAAAGCCAATCAAAGAGCTGCGGTTTACCGCATTGTTTTCGTTCATCTTTTACCTTCCATCGCCCGCGTCGAATATGGTGCACGGTTGTCGGACGATAACAACAAGGGTATCACTGGTCAAAACAACCCTTTGAGAAACGGTGGGAATTTCATGGTAGCACGCTCTGTTTGTGTCTTTTGCGGCGCACGTTCGGGCGTGCAACCGATCTTTGAACAAGAAGCCAAGGCAGTGGGTCAGATGCTGGCCGATCATGGCTGGCGTCTGGTTTATGGCGCGGGCGATGTAGGGCTGATGGGCGCCACCGCACGCGCCGCACAGGAGGCGGGCGGCAAAACCTTCGGCGTGATCCCCGAACACCTGATGCTGGCCGAGGTTGGCAAGGCCGATCTCAGCGAATTGATCGTGACCGCCACAATGCATGAGCGCAAGGAGCTGATGTTCAAAAACTCCAGCGCGATCATTGTTTTACCGGGCGGTGCTGGCACGTTGGATGAATTTTTCGAAGTGCTCACATGGCGGCAACTGGGCCTGCACGAAAAACCGATCTTCCTACTGAATACAGAAGATTTCTGGCAGCCTCTGATCCAGATGCTGGGGCATCTGATCGCCGAAGGGTTTGCCGAGGCCTCGCTGCTGGATTACGTGCAGGTGGTTGGCACCGTCAACGATCTGTCTGTCGATCTGCGCAAGGCGCTGACCTGATCAGAACCGTTCGGCCCGCATCACCTGCGCATCGGTGATGTTGACCACGCCGATATGGCGCTCCATCACCGGCATCACCGCTTCCAACAGCCCGTCCAGACGCTCCGGTCGGATCATGCACACAACACATGACATGCCGTCCGCCCGCCCGATGGTCCCTTCGCGGCTCCAATGGCCGGACCGGCCTGATCCGCCCTTGACCGGCAGAACCGAAAACCCGGTCACGCCCTCTTCGATCAAAAGCTTGGTCAGACGCGATTCCATGATTGCTTCAATGATGATCTCGACGCGTTTGGCGTGATGCATTTCCATCGATTATCCTCCGATCACAGCTGTGGCCACGGCAATGTAGATCGGGATACCGACCGTCACATTGAAGGGGAATGTAATGCCCAATGACAAGGTGAGATAGACGGCAGGGTTGGCCTCGGGCAGCGCCACCCGCATGGCCGCAGGCACCGCGATGTAACTGGCTGAGGCCGACAGGACCATCATCAGCGCAACGCCACCGGCCGACAGGCCAATCAAGGCCCCCGCACCCAAACCGCACAGCGCGCCTGCCAGCGGCATGATCAGACCAAAGACCACAATCCCCCGCGACATCGTGCCTTTGGATCTCGCGCAGGCCCCGCCCCGCAACCAGCCCCATATCGAGCAGGAAGAGGCAGAGCACGCCCTTGAACGGTGCGGTGATAAAGGGATCGATCTCGGCCTTGCCCTCGGCACCGGTGATCCAGCCGATGGCAAACGCGCCGACCAGCAGAACGATAGACCCGTTGAGCAGGACTTCCCGCATCAGTTCGGCACTCATGCCGCCCTGCCCGCCGGCATTCTCACCGCGTCGCGAAATGAGCCACAACGCCGATACAATTGCAGGTGCTTCCATCGCGGCGGCCACGGCCACCATGAACCCTTCCGAGCTGATCCCCTGGGCCTGTAGCACCGATGTGGCGGCCACGAAGGTCACGATGGAGATCGATCCGTAATGCGCCGCCACCGCGGCCGCATCCAATGTGCTCAACCGGGTCATCGCCTTGAGCAGGAAGAACGCCAGAAACGGCAACCCCGCCGACAGGATCACAGCCGCGATCAGGGACACGATCAGCAATGCATCGACGCCATGGTCCGCAACGCTGGCCCCGCCTTTGAACCCGATCGCAAAGAGCAGATAAAGCGACATGCCCTTGGCAATCGCCTGCGGGAAACTCAGATCGGATCGTGCCAATGCGGCGGCCAATCCCAGCAGAAAACACAATATGACAGGGGATAAGAAGTTGTTTGCCGCAAGTTCCAGCGCTGATCCCATCGTGTCCCCCTAAAATTTTGCTCTAAATATATGTCATGTTTGCGGTATCAACCGGCACCACCTGCGCCAAATCATCGCGCCTGCGGGTAGAAATCGCCGCCCTGAGGCGACAGGTGATCAATCGTCCCGGTCTGTGGCGTCCGGATCCGCCTGCCCGATCCCTTTGAAGATAAACTTGAACGGCAAGGCCCACAGGAACCCGAGCACGACATAGACCAGCAGTTCCACCAAAATCGACGGGCGGTCCAGCATGTTCACCACCGTTACCGCCGAAACGATATAGATCGGCAACCCGACCAACAGGATGATCAACGCCCACCGTCTGCGTGCTTTGTAACTCAGCGCCATGGATCAATCCGCGAACGGGTCAGTGACAAGGATCGTGTCTTCACGCTCGGGGCTGGTTGACACCATCGACACCGGGCAATCGATCAATTCTTCGACCCGGCGCACATATTTGATGGCATTCGCCGGCAAATCGGCCCAGCTGCGCGCGCCTTCGGTGCTTTCGCTCCAGCCCGCAAGCTCTTCGTAGACCGGTGTGCAGCGCGCCTGCTGATCCGCCGCCGTGGGCAGGTAATCAAGCTGTTTGCCATCGAGATCATAGCCCACGCAGACCTTGAGCACGTCAAACCCGTCCAGAACGTCCAGCTTGGTCAACGCGATGCCATTCACGCCGCTTGTGGCACAGGTCTGGCGCAGAAGGCAGGCATCAAACCAGCCGCAGCGGCGCTTGCGGCCCGTGGTGGTGCCAAACTCATGCCCCCGCTCACCCAGACGCTGACCGTCATCATCGTGCAATTCGGTCGGAAACGGCCCTTCGCCCACACGCGTGGTGTAGGCCTTCACGATGCCCAGCACATAATCCACCGCGCCGGGCCCAACACCCACACCGGTGGCGGCCTGACCCGCGATCACGTTCGAGGATGTCACAAACGGATATGTCCCGAAATCGATGTCCAGCAACGCCCCCTGCGCACCCTCAAACAGGATGCGTTTACCGGCCTTGCGCTTTTCATTCAGAACTTTCCAGACCGGGGCGGCATAGGCCAGGATCTTCGGTGCAATGTCGCGCAGCTCTGCCAGCAATGCGTCGCGGTCAATCGGACCAAGCCCCAGACCACTGCGCAGCGCATTGTGATGGACCAGGGCGCGATCCACCCGCAACTCCAGCGTCGCATCATCCGCAAGATCGGCCACACGGATCACCCGGCGCCCCACCTTGTCTTCGTAGCACGGGCCAATTCCGCGGCCCGTCGTGCCAATTTTGGCGACCGAGTTCTGGCCTTCACGCGCACGGTCCAATTCGCCGTGGAATGGCAGGATAAGCGGCGTGTTCTCGGCAATCATCAGCGTTTCTGGGGTGATATCCACGCCCTGCGCACGGATCGTCTCAATCTCACCCACCAGGTGCCACGGGTCCAAGACCACCCCGTTGCCGATCACGCTCAATTTGCCGCCACGCACAACACCAGAAGGCAGGGCGTGCAGTTTATAGACCTCGCCCTCAATCACCAGCGTGTGCCCGGCGTTGTGACCGCCCTGAAACCGCGCGATCACGTCAGCGCGTTCGCTCAGCCAGTCTACGATCTTGCCTTTTCCCTCGTCACCCCATTGGGCGCCCACGACGACGACATTTGCCACGGCACTTCCTCTTCACATGCTGGATAACCCGCGCCCGTATACCGATGCAGGCGCGCTTGTGAAACACCTAAATCGCCGCAGGGATGCATCCGGTGATGGGTCACGCAAGGGCTGGACACACAGGCCCCGTTTGGATGAGGTTGGCCGCAAGAGGCGTTTGGGAGGCTGAACATGGGATTCGTACTGCGGTGGCTGGTGGCATTTGTCCTGCTGGCCGCAACCTTCAACCCGACCGAGTGGAACTACGCCCGGTGGGCGCAGACCAATTGGAACGAACAGATGCCGATGGTGGTTCTGCTGGGGCTATTGTTGCTGGTGGGCTACATCATCTATCTGCGCGCCACGCTGCGCTCCATCGGAGCATTTGGCATGGGGTTGGTGCTGGCCATTGTCGCGGCCTTGTTGTGGGTGCTTTATGACTATGGTTGGCTCAACCTCGAAAATCAGTCTTTCAACCTCTGGATTGGCATCCTTGCCCTGTCACTGGTCCTGGGTGTTGGCCTGAGCTGGAGCCATGTGCGCCGTGCCCTGAGTGGCCAGTCGGATATGGACGATGTGGATGAGTAAAGGCGCCAGTTAGCGCCCCGACTTTCTCCCGAACTTTTATGCCGCAAAAATGTGAGGTTTTCAGGCCACACATCTCACCTCTATTCAGCAGGTGTTTGCCGACGCTCGGCGGCTTTCCCCGCTGATGCGCGGCTTGATGCCGTTTTTGGCCACCCGGACACAACCCTCCTTTCCAGCGGCAACGCTTCTCTCTAGCGCTCAGGGAAATTGAAACAAACGACAGGATAAGTAGGCCATGTCAAAAGCCAATTCACTTGAGCGGCAAATGTTGGGTCTGATCAATGACGAACGCGCAGCGCGCGGTCTCAACCCGTTGCAATTGGAGCTTCGGCTCAACGACGCAGCCGAAGATCACAGCAGGTGGATGATCAATGTCGACAAGTTCAGCCATACCGGCGCGGGCGGCTCATCCCACACACAACGCATGCGGGATGCCAATTTCGACTTCTCGGGCAACTGGCGGAGCGCCGAAAACATCGCCTGGCAAAGTGTCCGGGGAGAGCCCGGGTTTGCCGATGACGTCGTCAACCTGCACGAAGCGTTGATGAACAGCTCCGGTCACCGGGCCAATATCCTGAACCCATCTCTGGAATATATCGGGATCGGCATCGAGACCGGCAATTTCAGAGGCTGGGACAGTATTTTTGTCACCCAGAAATTTGCCCGCACGGATGCGGCCGTAAGGCTCGACAACGGCGGATCAACACCATCGGATCCAACACCGCCCGGCCCGACGCCACCCCAACCCTTACCGCCATCGCCCACGGCGGATGACGATCAACGATTGGTCGGCACCAATGGCAACAACAGGTTGGAGGGCAAATCAGGTGACGACACGCTGATCGGAAACGGTGGCAACGACACCCTCAAAGGCGGTAACGACAATGATCGGCTGGAGGGCAATGACGGTCGCGACAAGCTGAAGGGCGACGCTGGCAATGATGATCTCTTTGGCCACGCAGGCGCAGATTTGCTGTATGGCGGCCACGGTAATGACGATCTGGATGGCGGCACGGGCCGCGACAGGCTGAAGGGAAACACCGGCGACGACAGGCTTTTTGGCGGCAACGACAACGACACCCTCAAAGGCGGGTCCGGGGATGACCTGCTGGATGGTGGCAATCAAAACGACTTTCTGCATGGCGGCAGCGGTAGCGATACCATCGAAGGTGGTCGCGGCAATGACTTGATAAAAGGCGGATTGAACACCGACACGTTCATTTTTGAAAATGGTCACGGCAACGATCGGATCATGGATTTCAACGCCAGAAATCCGGCAGAAAAAATCGATCTGGGCGGGGTTTCAGGCTTCAACAATTTTCAGGACGTGCGGGACGCGGCGAGCCAGAAAAACGGCCATGTCACCATCGACACATGCAATGACAGCTCGATCCTGCTGACCAATGTTTTGCTGAAACACCTTGATGCCAGCGACTTCCTGTTCTGAGGCAAGTCCGGCGGTAAATTATGCGGCGGCGTGCACGGGCATCTTGTGATGTTCCGGGCACGCCCGCGGCCTCTTGGTGTAAATTCGCAACCAGCATAGCGCATCTATCCGTATTGCCGGGTTGCGGCAGGCGCGCGAATTGCATAGATACCCCCTGACCCGATCCTTTTGACAGGCCGCACTACATGGAAAACGTCGTCCTTACCGTCCACCTTCTTCTGGCGCTCGCGCTGATTGGCGTGGTGCTGTTGCAACGCTCGGAAGGCGGCGGTCTTGGCATGGGCGGCGGCGGTGGCGGCGCTACCTCCGGGCGGACCGCGGCAACGGCCTTGGGCAAAATGACGTGGCTGTTGGCGATTGCCTTCATCTGTACCTCGCTGGCCCTGACGATCATCGCGGCCAAAAAATCAGCTGGCAGCTCGGTTCTGGACCGGATTATTGAACTTCCGCCCAGCAGTGCAACAGAACCAAGCACCGACATCCCCGCCGACAGCCTTCTGCCCCCATCGGCAGATGACAACGCACCGCTTACGCCGTCGGCTGACTGATCTACGACCAATTCGTGGTGAAACCACAATGGCTTGAGGGACCCAAGGCCTGACGCAACATCATCTTGCGCTTTCCTTGCGTTGCGATTGCGAATCCTTTATATGTCGAGTCCCGTGGTGCTGCGGTCTTTTTGACCCGCTCAGGGCCTCAAAAACAACTGAATATCACGGGGGATGCCGCGCCTATGGCTCGATTTATTTTCATTACTGGTGGCGTTGTTTCCTCCCTCGGCAAGGGCCTGGCCTCGGCCGCTTTGGGCGCGCTTTTGCAGGCCCGTGGCTTTTCGGTACGCCTGCGCAAACTGGACCCCTATCTGAACGTTGATCCCGGCACGATGAGCCCGTTTGAACATGGCGAGGTTTTCGTGACCGATGACGGGGCAGAGACTGATCTGGACCTTGGTCACTATGAACGCTTCACCGGAGTGCCGGCGCGTATGACCGATTCCGTCTCGTCCGGTCGGATTTATTCCACCGTGCTCGAACGCGAGCGTCGGGGCGATTATCTGGGCAAAACCATTCAGGTCGTTCCCCATGTGACCAACGAGATCAAGGAATTCATCTCGATCGGCGAAGATGAGGTCGATTTCATGCTGTGTGAGATCGGCGGCACCGTCGGTGACATCGAAGGCCTGCCGTTTTTCGAGGCCATCCGCCAGTTCAGCCATGACAAGCCGCGCGGCGAATGCATCTTCATGCACCTGACCCTCCTGCCCTATCTGGCGGCCTCCGGGGAACTCAAAACCAAACCGACGCAGCACAGCGTCAAGGAATTGCAATCCATCGGCATCGCACCTGATATCCTTGTCTGCCGGTCCGAACAGCCGATCCCCGACAAGGAACGCGAAAAGATCGCGCTTTTCTGTAACGTCCGCAAAGAGGCCGTTGTGGCCGCCTATGACCTCGGCTCGATCTACGAAGCCCCCCTGGCCTATCACCGTGAGGGGTTGGATCAGGCCGTACTGGACGCGTTCAATATCTCGCCCGCGCCGCGCCCCGATCTGACCGTCTGGCAGGATGTCTATGACCGCATCCACACCACGGATGGCGAAGTGAATGTGGCCATTGTGGGCAAATATACCCAGCTCGAAGACGCCTATAAATCCATCAAGGAGGCCCTGACCCATGGCGGCATGGCCAACCGCGTGAAGGTCAATGTTGAATGGGTCGATGCCGAGATTTTCGACACGCAGGACCCGGCCCCGCATCTGGAAGGGTTCCATGCCATCCTTGTGCCCGGCGGCTTTGGTGAACGCGGCACCGAGGGCAAGATCAAAGCGGCGCAGTTTGCCCGCACCCACAAGATCCCCTATCTGGGCATTTGCCTTGGCATGCAAATGGCGGTGATCGAGGCCGCGCGCAATGTGGCCGACCTGCCCGATGCCGGATCGGAGGAATTTGACCACGAGGCGGGCGAAAAGCGTTTCACGCCGGTGGTTTATCACCTCAAGGAATGGGTTCAGGGCAACGAAAAGGTCAAGCGCAAGGTCGGAGATGACAAGGGCGGCACAATGCGGTTGGGGGCTTATAACGCCACGCTAACGGCGGGATCAAAAGTGGCCGAGGTCTATGGCACAACGGCGATCGATGAACGCCACCGCCACCGCTATGAGGTCGACACGAAATACCGCAAGGCGCTGGAAAAACAGGGGCTGCAGTTTTCGGGCATGTCACCGGATGGCCGGTTGCCCGAGATCGTGGAATGGACGGATCACCCGTGGTTCATCGGTGTGCAGTTCCACCCCGAGCTCAAGTCCAAACCGTTCGAGCCGCATCCGCTTTTCGCAGATTTCATCCGCGCAGCACTGGAGACGTCCCGGCTGGTCTAAGGGACGTCATCAAGACTATTCGCAGGGTGTGCTGTGTTAACAAGACCTGCCAGAGATGGCTGGTTTGCGGACAAAGGGTGCTTTCGCTGCGGCTGCGCCAAAGTCAGCTTTCTTAAAACCCGCAAATTACGCTATTGAAAGGGTAGATGCAGACAAAAGGTTTTGGGCCTCGAGACCAGCAAACCTTTTCGTAGTCTGGAGGCCAACTAAACGCGGCAACACCGGAGTTCATATATGCCATTTCGAACTTATGCATTTCGGATAAATCAGGACGCTGACCTCTTGGATGACGACGAGTGGAACGAGATTGCTCCGCTCCTCGAGAACCGTATCGAATGGATCATGAAATACCGAAGAGAACACGATTGTTCTATTGAGGAGGCTCTTAAGTTTGAGCCAATCGGACAATCTGCACTGGACAAATACGAAGCTATGACGGGTAAGAGGCTTGACCATCCAGACGAGCTTTGGGGCGTGCGAATGCGCGACTACGGTTCTCTTTGTCCTAAGTGCTCTCGACCGTTTCGAACACCCAAAGCTAAGATGTGCGCCGAGTGCGGCTTCGAATTACCAACTGGGGTGCAAGCAGGTAGATTGGTCGACCGCGCACAGTAGGAAGCCGACATTCGTGCCTCGCGCAGCATTAGTCAAAGTGGGCTCACAGCGGACCTTAGCGACGATGTGAACCGCGCTGGCTTCTGACAGCGCCACACCGCCCGGAATCAAGCCGCAGGCGCCGGGCGAGCGCCGGACCGTCCCGAGGGGCTGGTGCTTCTATAAAGTTGCGCGTGCCGGAGAGATCGGAAGAGTGTGGCGGGGATAAAGTGACAGATTGAAACCGTGTGGCGCCACCCCACGGTCCGGCGCACGCCCTTTTCGCTGCGTCTTCATTGGGTTCAAACCGGTCGTCATGCGCCGTCAATGCAAACCAACTGACCGCGTTTGACGGCCTGCGTTACAAAATGGCGGCGACAGAATTGTGCTGCTTAATCTGTCAGTTCTGCTGTGGCTGTGGCTCGTCTTCGATCACGCGCTTGGTGGCCAGATCAATGGCCGGGCTCAGGATGTCGAACAGCAGGCTTGTGCTCTTGGCCTCTTCTTCTGGCACCTCGAGGCGCAGCGTGTCATTGAGGAGTGGCTCAAGGATGCTTTCGTCAAGCTGCCAGCGCCCCATGCGGCCTTCATCACGGTCATCCGCCTGATAGGAAATCCACTTCTTGAGGCGTTTGACGTTTTCCACCGGGCTGTGCGGATCCACAAGGTAAAACCCGCTATTCACCCGCAGGCAGATGTTGTCGAGAAGGCGGGCGATACCACGATACCCTTCCGGCACGTCGCGCTTGGGCATGTAATTGAACCGCTCAGGCTCACCGCGCAGGAACACCGCCAGAGCCGTGCCCAGATCGATGCATTTCTGCGCCATGATCCAGCCCAACACCGTTTCGGGATATTGGTCCCAGTCATAGGCGCGCGACAAGGCACAAAGCTGATCCGAACTGCCAAGACGGGCCATCGCCAGATGCGTCTCGGCCGTTCCTTCGTGCCAGTCGAACTTTTCGAACTCTTGCATTGCGTGTCTCCGAATTTGCACCGCGCCGTCTGTTGTCACCGTGTCTGACGCAGCTTCAGGAAAATTCTTGGGTGCAAATGTGTCGCTCCCATGGCGTTTTGGCTTTGGCTGTTGCTTCGGCGGAAACCTGCCGTTTCCAAATCCGACAATCATGACCACAAACCTACCGGTCCGCGCCATATATTTTCATTATAAACAATATGTTAAGTTATATTTTGGGTGAAAACCGCTTCTTCGCACTTGAAAAACACGCCAATTCGAAACGGACTTTACGTACCCGTCCTTTACGGCACCTTTCCCCGCCGGGACCTTTGCCATGTCAACCCGGCACTGGGCGTGATCCGCACGCGCACCCCGGGGACCATCCTATAGAGACGGTTACCCGGTCACACGCCCACCCAAAAAACCACTTGGCCCAAGCCCCCGTCCCGTGCTTATTCTGCGATCATGTTAAGCCGCATTCTTAAAAGCTTCTCGCATCCCGAGCCGCAGCCCTTGCCGGAACCAGATGAAAAGCTGGCTCTGGGTGCATTGATGGTGCGCGTGGCGAAATCGGATCATTCCTATCGGTTTGAAGAGATCAGCAGCATTGACCGCCTGTTGACGCGGCTCTTTGGCCTGAACCCGGTCGAGGCCGCCAAGATGCGCGCTACTTGCGAAAAGCTCGAGCGCGAGGCCCCGGAGACCGATCACTTCGCCCATGTGATCCGCGAGACCACAACCTTTGCGGCGCGTCTCGATGCGCTGGAGGCAATGTGGGAAGTGTTGCTGGCCGATGGGGTGCGCCGGGACGAAGAAGTGGCGGTGATCCAGGCCGCCCGGATCGCCATGGGCCTCAGCTCATCCGACAGTGACACAGCCCGCGCGACCGCCGAAGGTCTCTAACCCCTTGGACCCGGCCCGCCGCGCACCTATAACATAGATATGTTTGCATCCTTTCTCCAAAAACTGACCCAACCCGCGCCCGAACCTCTGGATGACAGCGACGCGCGTCTGGCGCTGACCGCCCTTCTGGTGCGTGTGGCCCGCACAGACGGTGACTACGCCCCCGAGGAAAAAGACCGGATCGACCGGATCGTGACCTCGCGCTATGGCCTGTCGCCGTTTGAGGCCACCGATCTGCGCGGCCAGGCCGAAACCCTTGAGGCCGAGGCCCCCGATACGGTGGTCTTCACCGAAGCGATCAAAAAAGCCGTCGATTACGAAAACCGTCTGGCCGTGGTCGAAGCCCTGTGGCAGGTGGCGCTGGCTGATGGCTCCCGCGATGCGGATGAAGACGCGCTTTTGCGCCTTGTCGCCAAATTTCTGGGCATCAACGATATGGACAATGCCCGCGCCCGGCAGCGGGTGATGAAATCAACCTGACAGATCAATAGGACCCCGCGCATGACCGCCTATACGGATCACTACGGCCTCCCGCTCAGCACCACCAGTCAGGAGGCGGCGGAGGCCTATGCGCGCGGCACGCAGATCATGCTGGCCGCGCAATCGGACATGGAACAGCCCTTTCGCGACGCCATTGCCCATGATCCGCGCTTTGCACTGGGACATGTCGGCCTGGCGCGGGCATTGCAGAATAGTGCTGACATGGACGGCGCGCGCGCGGCCATTGCCACGGCACGGGGTCTGGCGGCGAGCTGCACGGCGCGCGAACAGGGCCATATCAACGCGCTTGGTCTTCTGATCGACGGCAAGATGGCCGAAGCCTACCCCGCCATTCGCGCCCATGTCACCGAGCACCCGCTCGATGCGCTGGTGGCGCAAACCTGCAGTTCGATCTTTGGCCTGATCGGCTTTTCCGGCCAACCGGGGCGCGAAGCCGAGATGCTGGCCTTCAACGCGACCCTCCTGCCGCACTATGGTGAAGAATGGTGGTGCCTGAGCCAATATGCCTTCGCGCTCTGCGAAACCGGGCAATTGACCAAGGCGGATGACTATATAGACCGCTCGCTGGCGCTGAAGCCGGATAACGCCAATGGCGCGCATATCCGGTCACATATCTGGTACGAGGTGGGTGAGACCAAAACCGGCGCAGATTACCTGCGCGACTGGCTCACCAGCTATGACCGGCGCGGAATGCTGCACGGTCATCTGTCGTGGCACGCCGCCCTTTGGGCCCTCGAAGAAGGCGATACAGCACAGATGTGGCAAACCGTGGATGCGGATGTGGCACCCGGTGCCGCGCTTGGCCTGCCGATCAATGTGCTCACGGACACGGCCTCGATCCTGTTTCGAGCCGAGGTAGCAGGAGAGACAGTATCGCGGGACCGGTGGCAGGCGGTCAGCGCCTATGCCAGCCAGTTCTTTCCCAAGGCCAGCAACGCCTTCATCGACATGCACGCGGCGCTCGCCCATGCGATGGCCGGCGAAAACGAGCCTTTGAGCGAAATCATTGCCAATCCAGCCGGTCCTGCGGCCGATCTGGTGCCCGATGTCGCGCTGGCCTGTCGCCACATCGCCGCCAAGGAATGGGCCGAGGCCACACACCACCTGATGCGCTGCATGGCCGATCACGCCCGTATCGGCGGCAGCCGCGCGCAACGTGACCTTCTGGAACATGCGCTGCTGACCTGCCTGCTGAAACAGGACCGCGCCAAGGAGGCCAAACAAGTCCTCACCCTGCGCCGCCCGATCCTGACGCAATCCGCGGCTTGGCGGGATCTCGCCACCGCCTCGGCCTGAGCACCAAAAGCACTATCTGACGGCTTGACGCGCCCACCGCTTGCATCAACGGTAGCGCCAAAACCGGAGGTCGTTTTGCCCAGCCCACACATTCATCACGGCGGTTGCCTGTGCGGCGCGATCCGGTTCGAAGCGGTTGGTCCCGCGCGCGTACCACACACCTGTTCGTGCAGCATGTGCCGCCGCCATAGCGGCGCGCTGACAACGGCGTGGGTCGAGTTTCCAAAAGACGCCGTGACGTGGACGGGCGCGCAAGGTGCACCCAAAACCTATCGCTCTTCTGCCGTGTCCAGCCGGGCCTTTTGTGCGCAATGCGGCAGTTCCTTTGGTGCCATTGATGACGACCCGGTTGTGGCATTGCTTCTGGGTGTCTTCGATGAACCCGGTCACGACGAGCTGAAACCCTCGGGCCATTCCTTTTCGGATCAATGCCCGCGCTGGTGGAAAGTCAAAATCAAGAAATAGGCCAGGGTTTTGGCACCATGCACCCTACATGGGCTCGCCCGTCCATTTTGGCCTGACCCGACGTCAAATCGGCAGCTATTTCCCGCAATTAACCGTTTTGCAAGTTGCATTGTGCCAATTTTTCGGCCCTATTGACGTCTTGAAACTGCTCACAACGTCCTGGGATGACTTTTTGACCGATCAGACGCCTGTCATTGAAATTCGTAATCTTCACAAGGCCTACGGTGCGCTTGAAGTGATCAAGGGCGTCGATATCACAGCCCATAAGGGCGATGTCGTGTCACTGATCGGATCATCGGGCTCGGGCAAATCCACCATCCTGCGCTGCGCCAACCTGCTGGAGGAAAGCCAGCAAGGTGATATCCTTTTTCAGGGTGAACCTGTGCTGTGGAAAGGCGAAGGTCTGAACCGGCATCCCGCGGACCCCAAACAGGTCCTGCGCATTCGAACCAATCTCAGCATGGTTTTTCAGCAGTTCAATCTTTGGGCCCATATGACCATTCTGGATAATGTGATGGAGGCACCGGTGACGGTGTTGGGGCGCGACCGTGCTGAAGTCGAAGAAAAAGCACGGCACTATCTGGACAAGGTCGGCATTGGCGATAAATGCGATGTCTACCCGGCACAGCTGTCGGGCGGGCAACAGCAGCGCGCCGCCATTGCACGCGGTCTTTGCATGGAGCCGCAGGCGCTTCTCTTTGATGAGCCGACCAGCGCGCTTGATCCGGAACTGGAGCAAGAAGTTGTCAAGGTGATCAAGGACCTGGCCTCCGAGGGCCGGACGATGATGATTGTCACCCACGATATGAAGATGGCCGCCGATGTCTCGGATCACGTTGTGTTCCTGCATCAGGGGCTGATTGAGGAAGAAGGCGCGCCAAAGGACCTCTTTGGCGCCCCGAAATCAGAGCGGTTGCAGCAATTCCTCAGCTCAACAATGGCCGCTTAAGACAAAACCAAGCTAACGGGAGATAGCACATGAAGAAACTGATCCTAGCCACATCCGCCCTTGCGCTGAGCGCAAGCATGGCGTTGGCCGCCGATGTTGTCCGTCTGGGCACCGAGGGCGCCTACCCTCCATGGAACTTCATCAATGACGCTGGCGAAGTTGATGGGTTTGAGCGGGAACTGGGCGATGAGCTGTGCAGCCGTGCCGAGCTGACTTGCGAGTGGGTCACAAACGAGTGGGACAGCATAATCCCGAACCTCGTTTCGGGCAACTATGACGCCATCATCGCGGGCATGTCGATCACCGACGAGCGTGACGAAGTGATTGATTTCACGCAGAATTACACGCAACCCGACCCGACATTGTATCTGGCACTGTCCATGGATGTTGACGTCGAAGGCGGTGTGATCGCGGCCCAGACCGGCACGATCCAGGCCGCGCATGTTGCCGAAAGCAGCGCAACCCTGGTGGAGTTTGCCACGCCCGAAGAAACCATCGCCGCCGTGCGCAATGGTGAAGCGGATGCGGTATTTGCCGATGGCTCCTACCTGCTGCCGATCGCAGATGAAGATGACACGCTGATGGTGCTAGAGCAGAAAGTTCTGCTCGGCGGTGGCGTCGGCATGGGCGTGCGTGAAAGCGACGGCGATCTGAAAGCCAAGTTTGACGCGGCCATCCAGTCGATGAAAGAGGATGGTTCTCTGAACGAGCTGATCACCAAATGGGAAATCGGCGAAACATTCTGATCTGATCAGGATTTGGCGGGGCCTTTTTGGGGCCCTGCCACTCTAAATTATGTTTTCATATTGCACCGACCCCTCAACGCTTTCCGGCCTGACCTGGCTCAGCTGCTACCTGACCACGGGCAAGCACATGGCGTTCTATATGTCCTTCGGGACGGTGCTTCTGCTGTTGGCAATCACCGCCCCGACAGCGCTCTTTTTCGGATATCTTGGCGCCACGGCTGCACGTTCGCTGGTCGCGCCCATCCGTTGGTTCGGTAAAACCTATATCGCGATTGTCCGCGGCGTTCCCGATATCGCGTTTTTCCTCTTTTTCGTCATTGCGCTGGATCAGGCGATCGAATGGACACGCCACAAGCTTTTCTGCCCGGAATGGACGGAACCCATACGTCAGGGCAATGATTTCGTGGTCTGCACCGCGGCCAAGATGCCACTTGGCAATGCGCCGCAATGGATCCACGAAACCTATGGCTTCTTTCTTGCGGTCTTTACCTTTGCTATCGTTTTTGGCGCCTTTGCGGCCAACGTGCTTTTTGGCGCCATGCGCGCCGTGCCGCGCGCCCAGATGGAAACCGCCGAAGCCTATGGCATGACCCGCCGTCAGGCGTTTCGCCGCATCATGGTGCCACAGATGTGGGTTTATGCCCTGCCCGGTCTGGGCAATCTGTGGATGGTGCTGATCAAGGCCACACCGCTCCTCTTCCTGCTCGGGGTCGAGGACATTGTCTATTGGGCGCGCGAAATGGGCGGCTCCAAAACCGCGCGCTTTACCGATTACCCCCATGGCGACTGGCGGATGTGGTACTTCCTGGCATTGCTCGTCTTCTACCTGGCTTTCACGCGGGTCTCGGAAATTTTCCTGGAACGCACGATGACGCGTCTGACCAAAGGTCAGGCCACCACTGGCGGCGAAGCCCAGAGAAAGGCCGCGGCATGAGTTTCGCACGTCCCGGGGACATGACATGAGCTGCTGGCAGACCATCCAGGACTATGCCCTGCGCTCAGTGGGCTATGGCGAACGTCTGCTACCCCGCGAAGACTTCACGCTCTGTCAGCAATTCACGCTGATCGGCTCGGGCATGATCTGGAACATTTATTTCGGTGTGCTGGCCCTTGTGGCCGGGTTCTTCTTTGCCACCGCACTGGCCCTCGGCAAGGGATCACGCACCATCTGGCTGCGCAAACCGGCTGAATGGTTCATTTTCGTCTTCCGGGGCTCACCGCTCTTCGTGCAGTTCTTCTTTGGCTATTTCCTCTTTCTCAGCCTCAAGCAAAGCTTTCCGATTTTCGAGCCCTTCACCGCCGCTTGGTTGGGGGCATTGGTGGTACTGTTCTTCAACACGGCTGCCTATTCCGGCGAAATCTTCTACGGGGCGCTGCGCTCCATCCCCAAGGGCGATGTCGAAAGCGCCGATGCCTACGGATTCTCCGGCTGGTCCCGGTTCAAGAAAATCGTCTGGCCCACCATGTTGCGCCTGGCCTGGCCTGCCTACACGAATGAGGCGATTTTCCTCTTCCACGCCACGGCTCTGGTGTTTTTTACGGGCTTCCCGGCATGGCAACAACGCGGTGACGCGCTCTACTATGCCAACTACTTTGCCGATAAAACCTTCAACCCGTTTGTCCCTTACCCGATCCTGGCGATGTATTTCATCCTGCTGACATTGGTTGTGGTGGGTATATTTGGCCTGATCAACGCGCGCCTCAACCGCCACCTGCCCCAGGAAACCCGAGGCAAAATCAAACTCCGGATGAACATGATCCGCTGAGCCAAACGCCGCCCACCAGCAACCAAGTCGCTCCTCCACAAAAAACGGGACCTGATAAAGACGCATGTCCACGATTGTCCGAAATGCGGACAAACATGCCGTTTGAACAACCTAGTCAGCCCATGAAAGAGGGCCGTCTTGGAGAAGCAAATCCAATGCACTTTTCGCCTGGCTCAGTAGCCAATCGGAGTTTGGCTGAATGAAGTTATGCCCACGACTTTCCCACAAGGAACCGTCCCAATTCGCACATAACAAACACAGCACTCTGCGAGCGTCGTTTACTGCCAGTTTTGTGTATCGTTGAATGTCGACTTCGGGCATCGCTTTCAGAATTATCGCTCCATCCTTGAAAGGAGCGGGTCTGATCTCATTCAGATCAGCCAAAGCTGCCTCAATCAGCCATGGCAGAGCCTCAACTGACCAACGATGTTGCCAATCGACTTCGAACACGAAACCAGCGTTTTGGAATGCTTCAAGTAGTTCGATGTTCATGCTTGCGAGATTGGCTTTGTAACTGAAATCTATTGATAAAAACCACGACCAAAGGTGGCATGCTCCGCGCAACAAAAGATCCTGCTCATGCTGTGCGTAGGTTCTTTCTTCCATCCATGAGACAAGCTCGTCGGACGGAAAAATTGGTGTGTAGTAACCGCGTTTCTCGGATGAAAATGCCCCCAGCTCCGACAAGGTGAAGCAGGCGTCTCGCGTACCGCTCACCAAAAAACTCGTGGGAATTCCTCCATGCTCAGAAATGCTTTGGGAAAATCGGCCAACTGTCTGATCGAGCAATTCGGATGCGAGCAACCGGGAAAGTCTTTGATGTGCGTCCTTGGCTGTGACCAATGCAAGTAACCTTTTTGCGTCGAAAATGCTCTGATGGCTATCGATATGCAACCATTGTCACCAGGAAGAAATCCGTGAACCAATAGGCGTTACTTTGGGCTCAAAGCCGCCAGCCACAATGTCAAACATCTCCCACCTCACCAGACAGATAAGAGAGAAGGGCAGTCCCCAGCAGTCCTACAACCTCAGCGTTTGTTATGCATGATCCGCCCAATTGTGTTCATCAGGATTTGCGCCGCCAGAATGGCCGTGGTGCCGGTATGGTCATAATCCGGCGCCACTTCGACCAGATCGAGGCCGACGACAGTGCCGCGTTTGGTTAGCCCGTCCAACAGCTCCAGCACTTCGTAGTAGAGAAACCCGCCATGGCTGGGCGTGCCTGTCCCCGGCGCGATGGACGGATCAAACCCGTCAATGTCAATCGTCAAATAATACCGAACGCCCTCGGGAATACGGCCCAGAACGGTCTCGACCCCCATCTTGCGGAATTGCCGGACCGACAGGATATCCGCACCCATGGCACGCGCATCGTCATAGCCTTCCTTGGCGGTCGAGGACACGTTGCGAATGCCGATCTGACTGAGGCCCGTCACGTAATCCTTCTCCGCCGCGCGGCGCATCGGATTACCGTGGCCATACCGCACGCCGTGACGCTCATCGACAAAATCCAGATGCGCATCAATCTGGACAATATGGATAGGCTCCTGCCCGTCAAACGCGTTCACGCAAGGGATGTTGATCGAATGATCCCCGCCAAGTGTGATCGGCAAAGCGCCTGCCTTTAGGATCTGCCGCACGCCGTGTTCGATATTGGCGTGGCTTTTGATCGTGTCCGTATGCACGATATCCGCGTCCCCAATATCGACGATCCGGACCTCGCCCGCCGGCAGGTATGTCACATCATCCTCGTGGTCATAGGCGCCCCCATGGCCAAAGGAAAACAGCGTCGAGGCCTCGCGGATGGCGCGCGGCCCAAACCGGGCGCCTGCGCGAAATTGCGTACCAAAGTCATAGGGCGCCCCAAGGATCGCCACATCGGCGTCAATCGCATCCCAATCCTGCACATAGGGGAATTTGCCAAAGGTCGAAATTCCCACAAATGGCAGGTTCAACCGGCCCGCCTCATACCCGTGTTCGCTCATTGCGTCCCCCTTGATGCCTGCATCGCGGGCGCGCAGCCCGGCTTTCAATCCGCATTGAACATGCCGAAAGCACCCCGCAGTCAACTGATTTCACGTGGCAGGTTTAAACTTTCTTGCGCCGGAAGAGGCCCATGGGGTTTCGACACACATAGTAAAAGACCGGTGTGAAGAGCAGACCAAAGATCGTCACCCCCAACATGCCGAAAAACACCGCCGTTCCCAAGGCCTGTCGCATTTCCGCGCCCGCGCCGGTGGCCGTGATCAATGGCACAACGCCCAGAACAAACGCGAAAGAGGTCATCAGGATCGGGCGAATGCGCAGACGCGCGGCCTCAACTGCCGCGTCAAAGGTCGACAATCCCCGGTCTTCGCCCTGCTTGGCAAATTCCACGATCAGGATGGCGTTTTTGGAGGCCAGCCCGACGAGCACCACAAGGCCGATCTGCGTCAGGATGTTGTTGTCCATGCCGCGCCACAACACGCCCGTGATGGCCGTCAGCAGACACATCGGGACAATGAGGATGACCGCCACCGGCAGAACCCAGCTTTCGTACTGGGCGGCCAGCACCAGAAAGACGAGCACCACGGCAAGCGTGAAGATGACCATCAGGCTGTTACTGGCCAGCTTCTCCTGCAGCGCCAGTTCCGTCCATTCAAAGCTGAAGCCGGGTGGCAGATCGGCGGCCAGCGTTTCCATTTTCTCCAGCGCCTCACCGGTTGAAACGCCCGGCAGAGCAGCCCCCTGGACAGCCGCCGCGGGGAAGAGGTTGTAGCGCACCACACGGTAGGGCCCGGTCGTGTCTTCAAAGGTGGCGACCGAACCGATGGGCATCATCCCCCCGGAGGCGGTGCGCGTGCGCAGGTTTTCAACGTCACGCAACTCGTCACGGTGTTCGCCATCCGCCTGTGCTGTCACCCGGAAGGTTCGGCCGAGGAAGTTGAAATCGTTGACGAAGGCCGATCCCAGATAGACTTCGAGGGTTTCAAAAATCTGATCCGGCGTCACGCCAAGCTGTTCCGCCTTGACCCGGTCGATATCCGCATAGACCCGCGGCGTGGCCGTGTTGAACAGTGTGAAGGCCCGCGTCAGCCCCTCGGTCTGATTGGCTTGCGCCGAAAGGCCTTGGGTCACCTCTTCAAGCGCGCGCAGCCCCCGGCCCCGCGTATCCTGCACGAACATTTTCCAGCCGCCCGCTGATCCGATCCCGCGCACAGGTGGCGGAGCCACGATGAATATGAACGCTTCCTTGAGCTGGAAAAGCGCGCCCTGCACTTCTTGCAGAATGCTCTCCTGCGTCATGCCCAGTGCGGCAAGTTCTTCGAAATCCTTGAAGGTGAAAAAGATCGCGCCCGCATTGGGGGCATTGGTGAAGGTCGCGCCGTCAAATCCGGCAAACCCGGCCGTATGGGCCACGCCGGGATGCTCGAGAATGATCTCGGTGGCGCGCTGCACAACCTTATCCGTACGGTCAAGCGAGGAGCCCGCCGGGAGCTGGATGACCGTGATCAGATAGCCCTGGTTCTGATCGGGGATAAACCCGGTGGGCGCACGCTGGAACTGCGCATAGCCCAGATAGGCCAACCCGCCATAGGCCAGCAAAACAAGCACACTGGCCGAGAGCAGCACCTTGACCAAACGCGCATAGCCTCGGGACAGTTTATCAAAAAGAAAGTTGAAGGCGGTGCAAAACGCCCGGAAGGGCATCATCAAGAGATCCAGAATACGACCGAAGAAACCGCGGGATTTGTCGACCCCCAAATCGCCTTTCAACAACATCGAGGCGAGTGCGGGCGACAAGGTCAGGGAGATCACCGTTGAAATCGCCGTAGAGACCGCAATGGTCAGGGCAAACTGGCGGAAAAACTGACCGCTGATGCCACTAATGAACGCGGCGGGTATGAAAACGGCCATCATCACAAGGCTGGTGGCAATCAAGGCGCCTGACACTTCGCTCATGCTTTTATAGGCGGCATCCCGGGGGGCCAGACCTTCGGCGATGTAACGGTCAACATTTTCCACCACCACGATGGCGTCATCCACCACAATCCCGATGGCCAGAACCAGCCCAAACAGCGTCAGGTTATTGAGCGAAAATCCAAAGGCGGCCATCACGGCAAAGGTCGCGATCAGTGAAATCGGAATGGCCAATACCGGTATGATCGCCGCGCGCCAGCTTTGCAGAAAGACGAGGATCACCAGGACCACAAGTATGATCGCCTCGAACAGCGTTTGGTACACCGCATCCACCGATTTCTCGATGTATTCCGTCGGGTTGTAGATCACGTCGAAGGCCACGCCGAGCGGGAACTCTTGCGACATCTCCTCCATGGCGCCCAGCACATTGGCCGCCGTTTCCAACGCGTTTGAGCCGGGCCGCTGGAAAATCAGAATGGGCAGTGCGGTTTTGTCATCGAGATACCCGATGGTCGAATAATCCAGCGATCCAAGCTCCACCCGTGCCACGTCGCGCAGCCGGATTTGCGAGCCATTGGCCTCGGTCCGGACAACGATGTTTTCGAACTCTTCGGGGTCGGTCAGCCGGCCCTGTGTTTCAACCGCGATCTCATAGGCCGAGGGTTTCGGCACCGGCAATCGGTTGATCACACCGGAGGCGACCTGCACGTTGTTGACGCGCAAGGCTTGCACCACCTCGCCCGCCGTCATGCCCCGCGCCGCAATCAATTGCGGGTCCAGCCAGACGCGCATGGAATAGGCCCGTTCAGCAAAAAGCGTGGCCTGGCCCACCCCGTCGATGCGCGCCAGCCGGTCGATCACCCGCGTACGCGTATAGTTCGACACGTATAGCTGATCGCGTGATCCATCGTCGGAATACATGTGAATGACCATCATCAGGTCCGGCGAGCTCTTTTGCGTGGTGATCCCAAGCCGCCGCACCGGTTCCGGCAATCGCGGTTCCGCCGTGGTGACACGGTTTTGCACCAGCACCTGCGCCTGATCGAGATCCGTGCCCAGCTTGAACGTCACCGTAATGGTCACGCTGCCATTCCCCGTCGCCTGCGAGGTGATATAGAGCATGTCTTCGACGCCGTTGATGGCCTGTTCTATCGGCGATGCCACGGTCTCGGAAACGGTTTCCGCCGACGCGCCGGGGTAGCTCGCCGTGACCTGAATGGTCGGTGGTGCGATCTCGGGGTATTGCGCCACGGGCAGCGAGAAATACGCCACCGCGCCGATGATCGTCATGACGACCGACAGAACCGTCGCGAAGATCGGGCGGTCGATGAAGAAATGGGCAAATTTCATCGTTCGGGCCTATTCGCTCTCGGTTTCATCAAGCGTTAGCGTGGTCTCCTGCGGCACAACCTTGCCACCGGGACGCGCGCGCAGGACACCGTTCACAATCACACTGTCTTCGGCATCAATCCCCGCACGAATGACACGCAATCCTTTATGCAGCGGCCCGAGTTCAACAACTTTGGCACTGACGGTGTCTTCGCCATCAACCACAAGCACGATTTTGCGCGCCTGATCGGACAGAATGGCCTCATCCGGCAACAGCATCGCCTCGTATTCTCCGGATCCGATCACCCGCAGTCGGGCAAAAAGCCCCGGGGTCAGGAATTCATCCGGGTTCTCAAAAACGGCCCTGCCCCGGATCGTCCCAGAACCCGGGTCAAGTTCGTTATCCACGAAATTCATCACCCCTTCGCGCGGCCAGCCCTGTTCGTCGATCAGGCGCGCCTGTACCGGATTGGCCGCCGTGCGGGAGCTTTCGCGGTTCCCGTTCTGGCTGAGCCGTGAGTATTTCAGAAAATCGGCCTCGGACCCGGTGAAGACCAGATGGATCGGATCGTTGGACACGATGTTCGCAATCACCGTGTTGTTCTCGACCAGCAGACCGCCGATATTGACCTTGCGATCCGAAATGCGCCCGTCAAACGGCGCGCGCACTTCGGTAAACTCCAGATTCAATTCGGCCGACCGGATCGCGGCCTCGGCAATTGTGATCTCGGCATCCGCCCGCAACTTGGCGGCACGACGCTCATCCAGGATCTGCACAGACAGGGTGCCCTTTTCGACAAGCTCCTCGCCCCTTTGCAACTCGATCGTGGTGCGGGCCTGTTCCGCCCGGGCTGCCGTCAGTTGCGCCGTTGTGCTATCCAATACCGTTTGAAACGGGCGCGGATCGATCTGCAACAGCAGGTCGCCTTTCTTGACGGTCTGACCGTCGCGGAAATTGATCGTTTCGATGTACCCCGACACGCGCGGGCGCAGTTCCACCCGCTGAACCGCCTCAAATCTCCCGGTATATTCGTCCCAGTCCACGATCGTGCGAACCAGAGGTTTCGCCACATCGACGGGCAGCGCATCTTGTTGTGCCAGCGCTGGCGTGGCCAGAAAGAGCACGCTCATCAGCAGGCCGACCACGGCACGTTGCAGGCGGGGGCCAAATCGTTGGGTATCTCGGGACGTCATCGGGCGTATTCTCCCATTCGCGTATCAATGTCTCGCGGCGCCGAAAATATTGCTCTGCTCGGATTAGGCAATGACCAGAACTGTGCGAAAAAACGATCTTGGTTGTGCAAAATTCAATTTAATCGCGCCAAAAACGAACACACACCGCACACACACTTGGATTGGTAACGCAAATAGGTGGCGCCAGCGTGCGGGGAATGTCAACGCGTGCTGTCTCAAGATGCAGCAAAGTGCCTGTTTTTTCATCAAACCATGCGGCATTTATCCGCGCAGGTTGCGAGCCGTGTGTTACCAGACGCATTCGTGCGCCGCAGGTCAGCGATCTGCAGAAAGGGCCTGATTGCTACGCACCACAGCCCATGATCGCGGGCGCGGCGAGTCAAATACATCGGGAGATTTGGTGCGGTCGAGAAGACTCGAACTTCCACGGGTGTTACCCCACAGCGACCTCAACGCTGCGCGTCTACCATTCCGCCACGACCGCACGTCTAGGCTTGGTGCGCGAGGCTATATCAATGCGCCTGCGCCTTGTGAAGGGTCTTTCGCCAGTTTTTGATGGGATGGGTCAGGACGGGGCCGCGATGCGGCCCCTTCCAAGATTACTCAGCGATGTTGAAGCTGGGCAGGCCCGTAGCCGATTGGCTGCCGCTGCCGGTCAGATCCGTTGCCTTGTTGTTGATCCCATTGGCCTGGAAAACCGCATTCCGGATCAGATCGGTCCGGTCCGGGTTTGTCGGCACGAAGACCGGCACACCGGTGCGATCCACTGCGTCGAACCCGGCCTGATACCACGCCAGCGCCAGATCAGGGCGCCGTGCCGCGCCAAAACCTTCGTTGAGGTGGTGCCCCAGCAATTCGGAATACCCCGCCTCGCCCAAGGCGGTCAACAGAAGGGCCGAACCAACGGCGACATTCATGTCATCCGTGCGGTACCCGACCGACAGACAAATCCGCGCGGTGCCCGCCAATTGCGCCGGGGCCATGCCCGATTGCAGGATGAAATTGCTGACATCCGATACAACGGCCTCTTGCGGCTTCAGCGACAGGGCCGACAAATACGGCTGCATCGCCGGGCCAAAGCCTGCGCATTGCTGTTGAAGCGAGGCCGCATCCAGACCGTCAACACGGCTGGCCAGTTCCTCGCCATCGGCGATCGCAAAGGTGCGCGCCACGCAGAACTGTTCGCTCAGGGTGAAGGCCGGATCGGTCATGCTCGCCTGCGTGACAAACCCGCCATTACTGTTGGTGATCAGGCTGACACGGCTGCAATGCGATGCCAGCGAAGGCCCCGCTGTGGTGGCCCCGCCCAGAAGGTTCGGCAAAGCCGCGACCGTGGGTTCGGTTACCGTGGGTGTTGTGGGTTCGGTCACGGTTGCCTCGGTCGGTTGCGTCGCAAAGGTCTGCGTCGTGCCGGTGCCGACACTGGCCGTGCTGACCCCTGCCGCCTCATCGCGGTAGGCATGCAACAGGCCACGCGTGCCGCCCCGTTGGGCGATCAACTGTGACGTGGCCACACCACCGGCCTGAGCGCGGTGATAGGAACTGACCAGAAACTGGCGCTCATATTCGGTCAGGTATCCGCTGATCGGATAGCCCATATGCGCCTGATACTGCGACACCGCATTGCGGGTGTTGCGCCCGCGCACCCCGTCTGGCGTGCCCGCGGGAAAGCCGAAATAGTTCAGCGCGGTTTGCGTTTCCGCCACCTGGGCACGGGCCGGGCTGTAGGCGCGCGGCGTGACTTTCTTGTAGACCACGCGGGGCTGAGCCCTTTTGCGTTCGCGTGCCTTGGCGGATTCGTTTACGATCACCCCGCCAATCACACCACCGACCAGACCCCCGACCAGACCATCGCCCACATCGGCGGCCACTTTGTTCGCCGGTGTCAGGGCCACAGCTGCCGCGAGGCAGGACAGTGCAATACGCTTTGAAAACATCTCGATACTCCTTTAAATAATTCGCGTGTAATTGCGCCAAGCCTACCACAGATTTCCGGGCTCCAAAGAAAGAAACCTGCCGTGCTGCTGCCCGATCCTTCGGAAAATCCTGAAAATGGCGTGCAATGGCACGTCTCCGCCGACCCCGTTGCCTATGATGATGCTGTTGCCGCGATGGAAACGCGTGTTGCGCGAATCGCAACAGGTGACGCACCCGAAGCGATCTGGCTGCTGGAGCACCCTGCCCTTTACACCGCCGGAACAAGTGCACGGCCCGAAGACCTGACTGATCCGGATCGCTTTCCGGTTCATGTGTCACAACGCGGGGGTCAATATACCTATCACGGGCCGGGTCAGCGGGTCGTTTACGTGATGCTTGATGTTGGCAAGCGCGGCCATGACGTGCGCCGTTTCGTACAACAGCTCGAGGCGTGGGTGATCGCCACGCTGGACCAGTTCAACGTGACCGGTGATATCCGCGACGGGCGCATTGGCGTATGGGTCACCCGTGACGACAAACCCCTGACGGCAACGGGCGCCAAACCGGAAGAAAAGATCGCTGCGATTGGTATCCGCCTGCGCAAATGGGTTAGCTTTCACGGCATTTCAATCAATGTCGAACCGGATTTGGACCACTTCTCCGGCATCGTCCCCTGCGGGATATCCGAGCACGGCGTGACCAGTCTCGTGGATCTGGGGTTGCCGGTGACAATGGCGGATGTGGATGTGGCCCTGCGGCGCAGTTTCGATGGGATCTTCGACCCAAAGGGCTGACGCATCCCGGCCTTATGCCGCGGCGGCTTCCGCGCAGATACGTTCGGCAATCTGGTCAAGAACGGCCGTGCTCTTCAAACTGACAGATACGGTCATGGCCCCCTGCAATTCGCATTGAATGCGAAGCGCTTTGTCGTCTGCATTCTCTGTGCCATCGGGCATTGATGCGCTCAACCACTGAACATTGGCCTGATAGAACTCCGCAACGCGGGTGGCCACCTTTTCCGGCAAGCCCCTGCTTTCTGCGGCCAGCATCCCGCAAAGACACTGCATATCGTTTTTGGCCAACGCATCGCGATAAACCTGGCAAAACAACGCCAGCGCATCCGGCCAGTCCATCGCACCCGCCGGACCCACCCGGTTCATGATCGCATCGGCATAGCGGTCGACCACCGCAAAGCCGAGATCTTCCTTATGGCGAAAATGGTAATGGATGCTGGCCGATTTGATGCCCAGCTCCTCCGCCAGATCACGAAAGCTGACGGCATGGTATCCGCGCCGGCGAATGGCATGTTCTGCCAGTTCAAGAATTTGCGTGCGTGTATCGGGCATGGATCGGACCTTTTTGCAATCTACCAGTAGATAGGCTTGACGGGCCCGAAACGCAAGGCTAAGAACTTATCTACCACTAGATAGGAAAGAGAATCACCATGAAGATCTATGATTTCGAAGGTTTCCCGAATCCGGCGCGGGTGCGCATCGCACTTGCCGAAAAAGGACTGACCGATCAGGTCGAGTTCATCCCCGTCAATGTCCCCGAGGGCGAACAC
This sequence comes from Roseovarius sp. JB2-10, assembly GCF_055693585.1. Taxonomy (NCBI): domain Bacteria; kingdom Pseudomonadati; phylum Pseudomonadota; class Alphaproteobacteria; order Rhodobacterales; family Roseobacteraceae; genus Roseovarius; species Roseovarius sp. JB2-10. Next base: position 3,371,885 of record NZ_CM146337.1, read on the forward strand.
CAATCCGAGGCGTTTCGTGCCAAGAACCCGTCGGCAGCGGTGCCTCTCCTGGAACTCGAGGATGGCACCTGTATCTCGGAATGTTCGGCGATCACCGAATATATCGACCAGCTGGAGGGCTCACCCACGCTGACCGGCAAGACAGCCCGGGATCGCGCCGTGATCAGCATGATGCAACGCCGGGCCGAAACCGGCCTGCTGGATGCGGTCGCGACCTATTTCCACCACGCAACACCGGGCCTTGGCGCGCAGATCGAAGGTTACCAATGCGCGGAATGGGGGGAACACCAGAAAAAGAATGCCCTGCAAGGCATGCACTATCTGGACGGCGTTCTGGCGGATCAGCCCTACCTAGCGGGTGATGAATTTTCGGTCGCCGACATCACCGCCTTCGCCGGTCTGATTTTTGCAGGTTTCGCCCAGATTGAAGTGCCTGACACCTGTCCGAACCTGAAGGATTGGCACGCCCGGGTATCTGCCCGCCCCTCCATCGCTGCTTAAGTCAAAGGAGATTGACCATGGGACGACACGAAGACTTTTCCAAACGCGCCGTCGTGCACAGCGCGGACGAGCCATGGGTCGCGTCGCCCATGGCGGGTGTCGAGCGCCGCATGCTGGACCGGCTGGGCGATGAAGTGGCCCGCGCCACGACAATTGTGCGCTATGCACCCGGCAGTTCATTTTCACCGCATGTCCACACGGGCGGTGAAGAATTCATGGTGCTCGACGGCGTGTTTCAGGACGAACACGGTGATTTCCCGGCGGGCAGTTACATCCGCAATCCACCGCAATCGTCACACACGCCGGGGTCAGAACCGGGCTGCACGATCTTTGTCAAACTCTGGCAGTTTGACATGAAGGATCGCACCCATGTCCGCGTAGATACGGGCAAAATGCGGTTTGTGCCAGATCGCGACGGTGTCGAGGTGATGCCGCTGTTTCATGACGCACGCGAAGATGTCGTCTTGGAACGGTGGGCGCCCGGCGCACAGGTCGCACTGGACGCCTCGGGCGGTCTGGAAGTTCTGGTGCTCGACGGCGGCTTTACCGAGGCCGGGGAGCATTTCAAGAAAGACAGCTGGCTGCGATTGCCCCGCGCCTCGCATTCAACGGCTGAGGCCGGACCCAAGGGCGCACGGGTCTGGATCAAACGCAACCATCTGCGTGAAGACCCCAAAGCACCACCCATCTGAGCGCAAAAACCTGAAGCGGTACGCCTTGTGCCGCTTCAGAACCAACCGTGCCTACAGCTGCCAAGTCATCAGCCGTTACTCTGCGAGTCCGGAAAAGAATCTGTGCGAAAATTTAATCGCGCCTGCCACCACAAAAGCCCGGAAAAACCCCGGCTCAACAGGTAACATTTATTAATAACAGGAAGACCTTGGCCAAATTCTCCTGATTGGCTCAGAAGATGCGACAAAATGTTCGCTCTGCGGCAATTTCGGACATTGCCCCGCATGCAGACGCACACTACAACGGAAATGGGAATAGGGCTCCGTGATTTCAAGAGTCGCGCGCGCCACACAATAAGCTAGCAGGAGGCACCAATGGCAGATGCAGCCATTCACGGCCACGATCACCATGACGAGCGCAGTTTCTTCACGCGCTGGTTCATGTCTACCAACCACAAAGATATCGGTATTCTCTACCTGATCGTTTCGGCCTTTGTCGGCCTGATCTCGGTGGCCTTCACCGTTTACATGCGCCTCGAACTGATGGAACCCGGCGTTCAGTACATGTGTCTGGAAGGCGCGCGTTTCATCGCGGCGGCCGCGGGCGAATGTACCCCGAACGGGCACCTCTGGAACGTGATGATCACCTATCACGGCGTCCTGATGATGTTCTTCGTGGTGATTCCGGCGCTCTTCGGGGGCTTCGGCAACTACTTCATGCCGCTCCAGATCGGTGCGCCCGATATGGCCTTCCCGCGGATGAACAACCTCAGCTTTTGGCTTTATGTGACCGGTACATCGCTTGGCGTTGCCTCGCTTCTGAGCCCGGGTGGCAACGGCCAACTCGGCTCGGGTGTGGGTTGGGTGCTTTACCCGCCGCTTTCGACAACCGAACAAGGCATGTCGATGGATCTGGCGATCTTTGCCGTACACGTCTCGGGCGCCAGCTCGATCCTGGGTGCGATCAACATGATCACCACCTTCCTGAACATGCGCGCACCGGGCATGACGCTCTTCAAAGTGCCTCTGTTCAGCTGGTCGATCTTCGTCACAGCCTGGCTCATTCTGCTGTCGCTGCCGGTTCTGGCGGGCGCCATTACCATGCTGCTGACAGACCGCAACTTCGGGACCACCTTCTTTGATCCTGCGGGCGGCGGTGATCCGATCCTCTACCAGCACATCTTGTGGTTCTTCGGCCACCCGGAGGTGTATATCATCATCCTGCCGGGCTTCGGCATCATCAGCCACGTGATCGCCACGTTCAGCCGCAAACCCGTCTTCGGCTACCTGCCGATGGTCTGGGCGCTGATCGCAATCGGGGCATTGGGCTTTGTCGTCTGGGCGCACCACATGTACACCGTTGGCATGTCGCTGACCCAGCAAAGCTACTTCATGCTGGCCACGATGGTCATTGCGGTACCGACAGGAGTGAAGGTTTTCAGTTGGATTGCCACGATGTGGGGCGGCTCGATCGAGTTCAAGACGCCCATGCTCTGGGCCTTCGGCTTCCTCTTCCTCTTCACCGTGGGTGGTGTTACCGGCATCGTACTGAGCCAGGCCGGCATCGACCGGGCTTACCATGACACCTATTACGTGGTGGCGCACTTCCACTATGTGATGAGCCTTGGGGCCGTCTTCGCGATCTTCGCAGGCATGTATTTCTACCTACCCAAGATGTCCGGACGGATGTACCCTGAATGGGCAGGCAAGCTGCACTTCTGGACCATGTTCATCGGCGCCAACCTGACTTTCTTCCCCCAGCACTTCCTGGGCCGTCAGGGCATGCCACGCCGCTACATCGACTACCCCGAGGCCTTTGCCCCCTGGAACTGGTGGTCATCCATCGGGGCGTTCATGAGCTTCGCGTCGTTTGTGTTCTTCTTCGGGGTCATCCTCTACACACTGACACGCGGTGCACGGGTAACGGAAAACAACCCGTGGAACGAATATGCCGATACGCTGGAATGGACGTTGCCGTCCCCTCCGCCGGAGCACACATTCGAAATCCTGCCCAAGCAGGAAGAATGGGACAAATCGCCGGCGCACTAAGTGCCCGCATCACAGATAATGAAAAGGCCCCTGATCTCAGGGGCCTTTTTCTTTTTGGGTTCACGTTACTGGGCTTTTGGCGAAGCGGCCCATGAACCGCTCAAACCCACCCAGATACCACCGCCGCGCAGCTGACAGTGCGCCGACACGGGTCAAAAGCGCCGTAGGCCACACCACAACCCCGTAAAACGCCATCAAACGCAGGGTCAGCGCACCCGTGCGCGGACGCGACAGGATCGCGCGCGATGCTGCAAGGTAGGCCTCAAGCACAGCCTCTTCATGCACAAACGCCGCCCGCAGGCGGCGCATCTGGGTCAGTTCAAAACAATCATCCGAACGGCCCAGCATATCGACCGCCGCCGTGGTCATCATGCATCCGCCGACGGGCTTGCACTTGCCCGCCTCGACCACCGATGCCCGATACCTTTCCGCGGCAACAGGCGCGGCCTGCAGAGCCGCTGCCAGATGCTCGGTGCTGATCGTCATGGCAAGCGTGCCCACATCCTTGATCACAAACGCCAGACCCAGTCGGCGTGATGCCAGCAATTGCTGTTGGAAATTCTTGTTGATGCGCGGAACTTCGGCGCTGCTGATTGACGTAAGCTCCGAAAGCCTCGCGTCTGGCTCGGTCGCTTCGTCGAAATAGAAATCCAGATGCGCCACCTTTCCCAACAGGAAGTCATCGCCGACAGATCTGGATTTGTCGCCCTCATACAGGATCTTGATGGCCGGCAGGGTAATCTTGACCGATAAAACGCCGTCTTGCGCCTGGCCCACCTCCATCGATCCACCGACCAGTTTGTCGATCTCGATGATCCTGAAATCGGTAAAGCTGCGCCTGAGCGCCCGGGACTGCAATGTCCAGTCAACAACCGGCGCCTCTGTGCCCTTGTTGAAGCTTGCCGGGTTTGTCACGCGCGAATACACCCGCCAACTGGGTGCGGCTTCTTCGCTCAGAAAACACTTGATCTCAGTACTTTCGGTAGATTGGCCCACCACCTGTCCAGGCCATAGGGCCGATGCTCCGATCATCGAAAAAACAGCGCGTCGTGTCGTCATCAAAATACGTCCATTGTTCAAATTACTCACCCGCCACTAGACCCCACGTCGAAACACCGCGCTACAAAAAAGCGACGCAGGCAACCTGTCGCTTGTCGGAAAACTCCTTTCGCGCGTGCCCCGGCCCGTGTTAAGCCCCGCAAGGCGTTAAATGCGGAGTGCAAAAGGCACCATGACAAACGAAATCAGACTGGCGTTTGAACACCCTTCCGAGCGGGCGGATGCCACGGCTCCGGATGGCCCTTTGGACCGTATTTCACTGCGCGACCATACGGTTGAGGTTGAGATCGGTGCGTTTCAGGCCGAGCGCGGCACCACGCAGCGCATCTGCTTCAACGTTGTGGTCGAGGTGCGCCCGCTGTCCAATCCGGTTGCCGACGACGTGGATCGCATCCTGTCCTATGACCGCGTGACCGAGGCCATTGCCGCCGAACTGGCCGAAGAGCGCCTGAACCTGCTGGAGACGTTGGCTGAACGTATCGCCGAACGCATCCTGCTGGAACCACAGGCCGTCCGGACCTTTGTGCGGATCGAAAAGCTCGATCGTGGTCCGGGGGCCTTGGGCGTTGAAATCGTGCGGTCCGTCGATGATCTGACCCCCACGCCAAACGCGCATCATACTGACACCACGCCGCATCCGCATGTGGTCTTTCTGACAAACACCGCGATCGGATCCGCCAACCTGACCGCGTGGCTGGATCAGCTGCAGGCCCGGGCCGAACCCGTGATCCTCTGCGTAGGTCTGCCCGAGGTCGACAGCCCCAAAACCGGCCACAAGATGACCCAACGGCGCGTTGACCTGCTGGCCATCGAACAGAATGCCTGGGTGCTGGCGGGCCGCGATGACCGCTGTGTTGTTGTCGATACGCGCACTGAGCTCGACTGGGCCATGAAAAACGGCCAGATCAGCGTTTGGGCCCCGTCCAAGATCGTGCTGGACGCGGTCGATGGGCCGTCCGTCGGGCCAAACGACCCGGTGGCACTGGCCGCCTGGTTCTCCGGCCATATCGAGGCGTCCGACCTGCTCTTGATCGGTGAACGCCCACCCTCAAAATCGCCCGTGCCGGTGTTGATACAAGACATCGCCCAATCCGGCCTGTAGGTGCGCTTCCCGGCCCCGGCAACCTGCGCACGGACCGACACGCCATGAGTACAAAGGGCACCGCATGACCTATTACCGCCCCATCGCCCGTTTTGACCATGTCCGCCCCGATGGCGCAGTTCCGCTTGCGGGCGGATGGGCGTGGTTCGATACAGTTGAGGAAGTGCACCGGGACGCGCCATCACGCCTGATCCACGCCTCCCGCCTGCCCGCCCCTGTGGCCGAACGGCTGACCGCCCCGCGCGCACCGATCTGCGGGCTCCAATTCGATGCCCCACTGCTGATGGGCATCCTGAACGTCACCCCCGACAGTTTCTCCGATGGCGGCCAACACAACGCGCCGGAAGAGGCCCTTGCGCACACGAAGGCAATGATTGCCGCCGGGGCCGACATGATCGATGTGGGCGGCGAATCCACCCGCCCGGGGGCCGAACCTGTCCCTGTCGCGCAAGAAATCACCCGCACCGCCCCGGTGATCGGCGCAATCCGCGCCGAAACCCGCATCCCCGTGTCGATCGATACCCGCAAAACGCCGGTGGCTGAGGCCGCATGCGCCGCCGGGGCCACGTTGGTCAATGACGTGGCGGGCTTCACTTTTGATGACACGCTTGCCCCCTTTTGCGCCGCCAATGCCCTGCCCGTTTGCGTTATGCATGCGCAAGGCAAGCCCGAAACGATGCAGCATGATCCGCGATATGACCACGCGGCACTTGATATCTATGACTGGCTGTCGGAACGGGTCGAGGCGCTGGTGACTGCAGGGATCGCCCGGGATCAGATCATTGTCGATCCGGGCATCGGCTTTGGCAAGACCCGCGGGCACAATCTGACCCTTTTGCAAAACCTGTCGCTGTTCCATGGATTGGGATGCCCGGTCTTGCTGGGCGCGTCACGCAAGCGCTTCATCGGCGACCTCAGCGGCGTATCTGAGGCGTCCGAGCGCGTGCCCGGTTCACTGGCCGTGGCCCTGGCCGGGGTAGCGCAGGGGGTGCAGATGTTGCGCGTCCACGATGTGGCTGAAACCGCCGCCGCGCTGAAGCTCTGGCGGGCAGCAACCGAAGGCGAAACCGGCTAGCGGATCACCAGCCAAATTCCCTAGCTGTCGCGCCCCATCAAGCGCCGCAACGCCCCCAGCTGACTCAACGCCACGCCGCCAAGGATCAACGCCATCGCCAGCAACATGCTGGGCGGCAGCGGTTCCGACAGGACCAATACACCCAGAACCACAGACCAGATCGGCACCTGATAATTGACAAGGCTCATGAAGACGGGGCCCGCGTCACGGATCACCTGCGTCAGAACCAATTGCGCCACGCCCGTGGGCAGAATGCCCAAATAGATGAGCGCAATCAGCGCCGTGGTGTTCACGTCCTGCGGTATACCCTCATAGATCAAAGCCAGCGGCACGGTCACAAAGCTGGCGATCAAAAGCGCCGCCGCCGACAGGGACAGCATGTTTACTTCCGGGCATAAGCGCGTTGCAATCGAGCCGATCGCATAACAGCTGGCCGCGCCGATGCAGGCCAGTCTTGCCCATGATTCCAGATAGTTACCGGTCGTTGCGAAGGCATCTGGACCAATCAGAACGATCACCCCAACGGTACCGATCAGAAAGCCCACCAACCGGCGCAGCGACATGACCTCCCCCGGCACAAAAAGATGCGCAAGCGGCAACACCAAAAGCGGGACAACCGCCATGCACACCCCCGCGAAACCGGACGCAACAGAAAGCTGTGCCCAGGACAAAAGCGTGAACGGCAACGCATTGGAAAAAAGGCCCATGATAAAGGCAAAGATCCAGATTTTGCCGCCGTTTTCACCGCTGAACGACGGCAGACCAATGCCGCTCGCCACACAAAGGATCACGAGAAAGACAGCACCCAAAGCCAGCCGCGTCGCCACCAGCGTCAGTGGCCCCACACCAGTCAGAGCGATGGTCACAAACATAAAGGACGCGCCCCAGATCATCGCCAGAAATGCGATTTTGAGCCAATTGATGGGCCGTATCTGGATCATGTGATGATGTCCCCTTCAAACGGTAAAGACCCCAGCCATTGGCCGGGGTCAATCCAATTCGCATCCGGCAGGCGGGCTGCTGTCAGTTCTTTTCCTGGTCGACCAGTTTGCCCGCGGAAATCCAAGGCATCATAGCGCGCAGCTTGCGGCCAACTTCTTCGATCTGATGCTCGTCATTCATCCGGCGCGTGCCCTTGAAGAATGGCTGGCCAACGGCGTTTTCCTGCATGAAGTCACGCACGAATTTGCCTTTTTGAATGTCGGTCAGAATGGCCTTCATTTCTTTCTTGGTCCGCTCATAGGGCAGAACCCGCGGACCGCTGACATATTCGCCATATTCCGCCGTGTTCGAGATCGAATAGTTCATGTTGGCAATGCCGCCTTCGTAGATCAGATCAACGATCAGCTTCACCTCATGCAGACACTCGAAATAGGCCATTTCAGGCGCGTATCCGGCCTCGACCAATGTTTCAAAGCCCATGCGGATCAATTCAACCAGACCGCCACAAAGAACCGCCTGCTCGCCGAAAAGATCGGTCTCGCACTCTTCGCGGAAGTTGGTCTCAATCACGCCAGAACGCCCACCACCGATGGCCGAACAATAGCTGAGGCCGATTTCCAGCGCCTTGCCCGACGCATCTGTATCAACGGCGACCAGGCAGGGCACACCGCCACCCTTCACATATTCGCCACGCACCGTGTGGCCTGGGCCCTTGGGCGCCATCATGATCACGTCGATGCCCTCTTTTGGCTCGATCAGGCCAAAATGCACGTTCAGACCGTGGGCAAAGGCAATCGCTGCACCGGGTTTGATGTTGTCATGCACGTATTTCTTGTAGGTTTCGGCCTGCAATTCATCGGGCATGGTGAACATGATGACGTCACACCAGGCGGCGGCCTCGGCGATGCCCATCACCTTCAGGCCTTCGCCTTCGGCTTTCTTGGCGCTGCCCGAGCCCTCGCGCAGGGCGACTACAAGGTTTTTCGCACCGGAATCGCGCAGGTTCAGCGCGTGGGCGTGGCCCTGTGAACCGTAGCCCAGAATGGCTACTTTCTTGTCTTTGATCAGGTTGATATCGCAATCGCGGTCGTAATAAACGCGCATGACTTTCTCCTTTTGGGTTGTCTTTGGTGCTAATTTACCGATCAACCAAAGATTTTCCGGCCATTTCACATTTATCTTTGGAATTTTTTGCCATATTCATTCGTTGAAATATGAATTTGGTAAAATTCCATGCTTGATGACACAGATCGGCGCATATTGCGACACTACCAACATGACGCGGCGCTTGGACCCGCAGAGCTGGCGGAGCATGCTGGCGTGACACCCGCCACATGCACCAGACGGCTGGACCGGATGATCGCGGCAGGCATCATTCGCGCGAACAGGGCCGTGATTGACTGGCGGGCTTTGGGGTATGAGGTCGAAGTGTCTCTGCGCATCACCCTCGATAAAACCCAACCCCGGGCGTTTGATGACTTCCTCGCCGCGGCCCGTGATGTCCCGGATGTGATTGAAATTCAAACCTTTTTGGGTCGTGTCGACGTGCGTCTTTCGGTGATCGCCCATGACATGGCGCATTACCAGCAGATCTATCGCGATGCGATCCTGACCCTGCCCCACATCGCGGATATTGAAGCGCTGATGCATGTCGCCCGGATCAAATCGGACGAGGTCCTGCCCCTATGATCGAGCTTGATACAACCGACCGCCTGATCCTGCGCGCGCTTACGCAAGATGCCACCCAATCGGCCAGCGCGCTTGGCCGCGCGTTGGGCCTGTCGCAACCGGCCACCTGGCGGCGCATTCGCAGGCTTTATGATACAGGCGCCATCAAAGGACAGCGCCTGGATCTTGACCGCGAGAAACTGGGCTTCGGCGTTACGGTCTTTCTCGGCGTGAAACTGGCCACCAAAGGCCGCGTGAGCCTTGAGGATTTCGAACGTGCCGTAACAGCAATCCCCGAGGTCCAAACCGTGGAACACATTCTTGGCGTTTACGATTACCGTCTGAGGATTGTCGCCCGCGATATCTCTGATTTCGAACGAATTTTACGGCGTCGAGATCATGATGTTACCGGGCGTAGGTGATGTTGAGGCAAACGTTCTCCTAAGCGAAGAGCGTTGTCCGGGACCAATCGGGTAACCTGTCGAAAACGCCGCAGGAACTGGCGGCTTTTCGGGGTGCCCCTTGGCGCGCAGTCTGGTATGCGGGTCGCATATTTGGCCTGCCCATTAGGAGAACCCGATGACCGCCCTGCTTGATCATATCGACCCCGACGGATTGCTGGAATACTCGGTGGTCTTCACCGACCGCTCGCTCAACCACATGTCCGCCAGCTTTCAGCAGGTGATGAACGACATTTCCGGCATGCTGAAGGACGTCTACAAAGCCGATGCGGTTGCCCTGATCCCCGGCGGCGGCAGTTACGGCATGGAGGCCGTTGCCCGCCAGTTCGGCGCGGACGCGCACGCGCTGATCGTGCGAAACGGCTGGTTTTCCTTCCGCTGGACGCAGATTTTTGATGCAGGCCAGTTTACCGCGGACACCACGGTGTGCATGGCGCGCCAGACCGGCAATGGCGATGTCGAACCCTTCGCACCCGCCCCGATCGACGAAGTCACCGCCAAAATCCGCGAGGTAAAGCCCGATGTGGTCTTTGCCCCGCATGTCGAAACCTCCGCCGGGATCATCCTGCCTGATGAATATGTGACGGCATTGGCCAGCGCCGCGCATGAGGTGGGGGCCATCATGGTGCTCGATTGCATCGCGTCGGGCTGTGCGTGGATCGATATGAAGGCCACGGGCGTCGACGTCCTGATTTCCGCGCCGCAAAAAGGCTGGTCGGCCTCGCCCTCCGCCGGTTTGGTGATGATGTCGGACCGCGCGGTGAAGCGTATGGAGAGCACCACTTCCAACAGCTTCGCCATCGACCTCAAAAAATGGCACTCGATCATGCAGGCCTATGAAAACGGCGGCCATGCCTATCACGCCACCATGCCGACGGACGCACTACGCGCCTTCCGCGATACAATGCTGGAGACGCGCGATTTCGGTTTCGACAAACTGCGCGACGCGCAATGGGAATTGGGCAATGGCGTACGTGCCATGCTGGCGGACCGCGGTGTGAAATCCGTGGCCACCGACGGGTTTGGCGCGCCGGGTGTGGTGGTCAGCTATACCGATGACCCTGATATCCAGAACGGCAAGAAATTTGCCGCCGAGGGGATGCAGATCGCCGCCGGTGTGCCGCTCCAGTGCAATGAGCCCGAAGGGTTCCGCACTTTCCGCCTCGGCCTCTTTGGTCTGGACAAGCTGTATGACGTGCCTGCCGCTCTTAAACGGTTGGAAGACGTGTTTGGGAAAGTACTTTAACGTCGTACGCCAAGACCAAGTTGCATAAGTGTTTTTCGCACTGGCGCTAGTGAATAAATGGCGTTCAGCCCCATGGCGCGAGCATCGCGCAGGGGCTGGGCGCTGACCATTGAAGCGCGGTTGAGCATATCGATCCCCGTTACGCGCACGCTGACGTCGCCATGGCGTTTGCGGTGATACGTTTCCAACATCGCGAGATCACCCAAACGGTCCGGTGCCGCCTCGGCCAGGTCCAGCAATTCGCGCATGTCACCCAAAGACATATTGAGGCCCTGCGCGCCAATCGGTGGCACCACATGCGCGGCTTCCGCCACCAAAGCCACCCGCTCCGCATAGTAATGCGACGCGATCTGACTGATCACCGGCCAGACGGTGCGCCGCGACGCCAATGAAAGCGGGCCAAAGAGCTGGCAGGAGCGTTCATTCATCGCAGCCTCGAACGCCGCAGTGTCCAAGGCCGCCAGACGCTGTACTTCCGCGCCCTCTTCCATCCAGACAATCGCCGACGATGGCCGACCGTCATAATCCGGCAAAGGAACCAGCGTGAAAGGCCCACCAGAGCGGTGAATTTCCGTCGATACATTGCCATGCGGGATTGGATGCGTGACGGCAAAGGCCAGGGCCTTTTGCCCATAACGCGTTGTTTTTACGTCTATTCCAGCTGCCTTGCGCATTGGGGAATGACGCCCATCCGCGGCCACAACCAACTTGCACCGCACCCGGGTGCCATCATCAAGGCCCACGCGCGCTTCACCCTCACGCGTGAACAAAGACACAGTGCTCGTCCCCGGCCGGAACGTCACATTCGGCAAATCCTGCACCCGAGCCACCAGTTCGCGACGCATCAGCCAGTTGGGAATGTTCCAGCCAAAGGGCTGGTCCGAAATGTCCGATGCTTTGAATTCCTTGGTCAGGCGTGGCTCGGGATCAGGTCCGCCGGCATCCACTATGCGCATCACCTGCAATTCAGTCGCATAGGGGGCCAGTTGCCCCCAAAGCCCGGCCCGGTCCAGCAGGGCCTGCGCCGGTTGCAAAAACGCCGTTGTGCGCAGATCCGAACCGGCCTCATCACGGGCGGTCACCGGCGGCGTGGGATCAACACACAAAACCGAAAACCCTGCGGCACCAAAAACGCAAGCCGCAGTCAGGCCCGCAACGCCGCCGCCCGATACCACGATGTCATAGTCAAAGCTGGTCATACCGACGCCCTCCTGTACCAGAGATAGGGCGAAACACGCGCGGTTTCCAAGCGGCAGCCTGTCACAGCAGCCGCTCCAGAAACCCGCTCAGATCATCGGTGTGGTGGTGGACAAACGCATGGTTCTGCGGCTCGGGCGCGACATGCACGGTCCGCATCCCCATCGCATGGGGCGCCTCCAGATTTCGCGGCTCATCTTCGAACATCGCAGCGCGCGCCGGGTCCACCCTGTCGCGGGCAAAAATCCGGTCAAAGGCCTGCCGCTGCGGTTTAGGCAAAAACCCTGCATCTTCAACGCCGTAGACCGCGTCAAACGCCGCCGTCAGTCCGCGCTGCGCGATCACACGTTCGGCATAGGGCGCGCAGCCATTGGTATAGACGATCTTGCGACCGGGCAGCGCATCAATGCGGCTTTTCAGCTCGGCATCAGGCTCCAGATGGTCCAGCGAAATGTCATGTACGGCCACAAGGTAAGGATCAGGATCCAGCCCGTGTTCATTCATCAACCCGGCCAGTGTCGTCCCGTGTTCTTGCCAGTATTTGTCGCGCAGATGATCTGCGCGGTCCCGGTCGACGCCCAATGTATCCATCACATATTGCGTCATCTTCACCTCGATCTGGTCGAAGAGCCGCGCCTGAGGCGGGTAAAGCGTGTTGTCCAGATCAAAAACCCAGGTCTCAACATGTGTGAAATACTGTTTTGGCATGCGCCGCACGTTACGACCGTCCGCGCACTGGTGCAATCACCAAGGCTTGATTGCAGACCCTAAGCGCGGCTAGGGTCACTGAAAGATTTGAACAGGGACATTAATCGAATGAAAACGCCGCAAAAAGATGCCTATACGCTGATCCTGGAAGCGATTGATATGGGCACTTACAAGCCCGGTGACCGTCTGGTCGAAAGCGATCTGGCGGATCAGTTCGGCGTGTCCCGCACCCCCATTCGCGAAGCATTGCAACGGCTGGAGACACAGTCGCTTCTGACCCGCGACGGGCGCAGCCTGATCGTCTCGTCTCTGGATCACAACCAGTTGGCCGAGCTTTACGTGGTGCGGGCCGAGCTCGAAGCGCTGGCCGCTAATCTGGCTGCACGCCATGCGACGGATGAAGAAATCCGCGTATTGCAGGACATGATTGACGATGATCACAAGCTGATTGGCGATCCCACGGCCATGGCACGGGCCAACCGGCGGTTTCACAAGCAAATTCATCTGGCGTCGCATAACCGGTTTTTGGTGCAGCAACTGGGTCTTGTACATCAATCCATGGCGCTGATGGCAACAACGTCACTGGCGGCAACGGGGCGTGGGGAAGACGCGCTCGCGGAGCATCAGTTGATCGTGTCAGCGGTCTCGGAACGCAATCCGGAAGCCGCCGGCGCCGCGCTCAAGGCGCATATTTCAAAGGCGTTCGTGACGCGGCTCAAACTCGATTCCGGCGAAGTCGACGCTGTCGTCTGACGGCGGTGGCGCGACCGCGGCCAGAGACAGCCCATGGGTGGTCTTGTCCCAGAAAAACGGTTTGAGAATAAGCTCATAAATGGCTTTGTAGGCCGCGATGGCGCCCAGTGGCGCATAGAAATGCATGGTCGGTGCCCAGGGCATCAGGTGTTTATGTTTGCGCCCCGAAACGGCGATCAGGTGGATCGCGATGTTGAGCACCTCAACCGTCAGGAAGATGCTGCCGAACACCACCAGTGACGCGCGCGGCAAGACCGCCTCGAGCGGGTGCGAATACCCAAGCAGGACAAGCCAGAAGGACCAGAGAAACGGGGCCAGAACGAACTGCGACAACGCCGTCACGAAATGCGCCTGAAAGCCCCAGAATTTCCAACCGCCAAGCTGTTTATACAGCAGCCGGGGCCGCCGCATATGGACCAGATAGGTGGTCATGTAGCCCTTGAGCCAGCGTGAGCGCTGCTTGATCCACGGCCAGGGTCGGCAATTCGCCTCCTCCTCGGTCACGGTGTTGATCATTTCGGTCTTGTAGCCATGGCGCGCCAGCCGGAAGCCCAAATCGGCGTCTTCAGTCACGTTATGCGCGTCCCATCCTCCGAGTTCTTCCAGAACGTCGCGGCGAAAATAGAGGGTCGTGCCACCAAGCGGGATGGCAAACCCCATCCGCGCCAGGCCCGGTAGCATCACCCGGAACCAGCTTGCATATTCGATGGTAAAGCACCGCGCCAACCAGTTTTGCCGCGGATTGTAATAATCGAGGATGCCCTGCAGGCATACCACATCACGCGGTGCCGTCTGAAATCGGCGCGCCACTTTGGTGATCTGATCCGGATCCGGGGCATCTTCGGCGTCAAAAATGCCAATAATGTCACCCTGACAGAAATCCAGCGCATAATTCATCGCCCGTGGTTTGGTGCGCGGCGAACCATCCGGCACGATCACGGGCCGGATCCATGCCGGAAGATCGATGCCCGCCAGCGTTTTGCGGGTGGTTTCGTCTTCCTCTTCCATCACCAGGATCACGTCGAGCAGGCATTTCGGGTAAGTCAGCCGCGTCAGACGCGCAATCAGCGCATGGGCGATCTCGGTCTCTCGAAAAAGCGGCACCAGAATGGACACTTTTGGCAGGCGTTGCTGGCTGGTGTTAACTTCTTCGTCCTCATCACGGTCTGTGACGCTCGCGACAAAGGCAGATGTTTTTAAGACGGCCGCAACAATAAGTGTAAACGCCGCCCACAAAACGAATCCCCCGAAAACGATGGTCGGGAAGGCCAATGTCAGCCCCGCGAGCAGGGCCAGAAACGACAATGTCATCGCCAGACGTTTGCCGAAAGTGTTGCTCCATGTGCGGCAACTTTCGATCACCGGCACGCGGGCCTGAGCGGCCTCGGTCAGCGGGTCGCGGTGCCGCTTGGCAATGGTTTGCTGGATCGCATCACGCGGACCGATCACCAGTTTGGCACTGGCAACCTCAATCGGCAGGTCCGGGGCCGCCGCGCGAAACGCGTCGGGGTTGTCCACCGCCACATGGGCACGTCCCCGCGCGTCGGAAAACGGTAAAACGCCATTTTTTATGAGGGTTCGGGCATCTGTCGGCACCGAAAGCGGCGTGGTTTGATCCAACTCCTCCGCCGTCAGGGACTGGGTGGTCAGCCGCGAGGCATGCACCTCCAGCAGGTCTTCTTCCGACGCCAGCCCTTCGGCCCGCAAAATACGATCCAACGTGGTATCGCAATGTCGGGCCACCATTTGCGCCAATGCGGCGTCCGATTGCGATATCGCGCCGGCCTGCACAAGATCACTTTCCAGCGAATTATGCGGACCGGCGATCTTCAGTTCCTGCGAGTCCAGCTGACGCAGTTCCGAAATACCCATAGACTACTCCTTACCGACGTCTTCGACGATGAGTTTCGTTCACCTGGGTTAATGATTTGTAAACAATAGGTTAACCGACCGTCAAAAAAGCTGGGTGCGCGTCAGGCCATGGACGCGGCAAAGCGTTCAAAAAGGTAAAAGCTGTCCTGGGGTCCCGGGCTGGCCTCTGGATGGTGCTGAACGGAAAAGACCGGTTTGTCCTTCAGCCGGATGCCACAGTTCGAGCCGTCAAAAAGTGAGACATGCGTTTCCTCGACGCCCTCTGGCAGGGTCTGACTATCGACCGCAAAGCCGTGGTTCATCGATGTGATTTCCACTTTGCCGGTTCCGATTTCCTTGACCGGATGGTTGGCGCCGTGGTGGCCGTGGTTCATTTTGATGGTCTTGGCACCAAGCGCCAAAGCCAGCATCTGATGGCCCAGACAAATACCGAAGACCGGCACATCCCGTGCCAGAATGTCCTGTATCATCGGCACGGCATATTTCCCCGTGGCCGCCGGATCACCGGGGCCGTTGGACAAAAACACGCCGTCGGGCGCATGGGCCAGCACCTCTTCAGCCGTTGAGGTGGCCGGAAGAACCGTCACATCACAGCCCGCACTGGCCAGGCACCGCAGAATGTTGCGCTTGGCCCCGTAATCCAGCGCCACAACCTTGTGCTTGGGCGCTTTCTGTCGGGAATAGCCTTCCGGCCAGGCCCACCGCATCTCATCCCACCGGTAAGATTGCGCACAGGTCACTTCCTTGGCCAGGTCCATCCCTTCCAGACCGGCAAAGGCGCGCGCCTTGGCGACCAGCGCCGCCGCATCAAAATTGCCGTCCGGATCGTGGGCCAGCGCCACATGGGGCGCGCCCTGCTGGCGAATGGCACGGGTCAGGCGACGCGTGTCGATGCCACCAACGGCGATCCGGCCGCGCCGGGCCAGCCAGTCCGACAGGTTTTCCGTTGCCCGCCAACTGCTTGGCTCTGTCGGGTCCCATTTGACGACCATACCATCCGCCACGGGATCCGCGGTTTCATCATCATCAGGGTTAACGCCGGTATTGCCGATATGGGGGAAGGTGAAGGTCACGATCTGGCCCGCATAGGACGGATCGGTCATGATCTCCTGATACCCGGTCATGGCGGTGTTGAAGCACAACTCGGCGGTGGTTTCGCCCGTGGCGCCAAAGCCGCGGCCATAAAACAGCGTCCCATCCGCGAGGGCCAAGCAAGCGGTCGGGTGAGGCAGCGGTTCGTGCGCCATGGCGGAATCTCCGGATGTGCAAATTGTCGCGAAACTACGGATGTGCCCGGCAAGGGTCAAGGCCCAAGATGCCTGTAAACGGACCAGCAAAATAAGGCCTAACGTTGCGTTCGATACGGTTGCCAGCGGTTTAGGATTTGGATAGTGTCATATACTTGTGACCAACCATGGGGATGGAACGGCATGGACATGCGCGAACGCGTAAACACGGCATTGAAACAAGCGATGAAGGACAAGGATTCCGAGCGCTTGACCACGCTGCGGCTGATCAATGCAGCGATCAAAGATCAGGAGATTGCCCTGCGCGGCGGGGACGATGAAACCCAGATCGGTGATGCGGAAATCCTTGCCATCCTCGGCAAGATGACCAAGCAGCGCAACGAAAGCGTGCGGGCCTATGAAGAAGGCGGGCGGCTGGACCTTGCGGAGCGGGAGCGCAGCGAAATCGCGATCATCGGAGAGTTTCTGCCCCGGCAGATGGATGATGAAGAGGTCAAATCGGCCATCGACAAGGCGATCTCTGACATTGGCGCCAGTTCAATCCGCGACATGGGCAAGATCATGGCCGCACTGAAGGAACAATATACCGGTCAGATGGATTTTGGGTCCGTGGGGCCGATGGTCAAAGAAAAGCTCTGCTGACCGCCCTGCCCCGGCCATTGATTGGCGGGGCAGTCACTCCAATAATCAGTGCGCCACTATGAGGCCTGCGCCGGACGCAAGGCATCCGTAATCTCGCCAAACAAGGCTTTGCGTTCATCTTCGGACAAAAACGCCCCGATTTCGACGTCCCGGTCGCCACCTTTCAGCGTCAGGTAATATTCAACCGGCCCGCCCTTGGGATGCATCTCGATGCGGGCCCAATACCGGTTGCATTTCCATGTCTGCTCATCGCCTTTGGGATTGACGCGGATCAGGTGCACGTCGGTCTCGCCTATTGTCAGCTCCTCGCTGATGCGAGCATCACGGTAGGACCGTTCCAGCGCAAACCACACGCCCGCCACTGCCAGCAAAAGAAAGGGCAGCAGCCCCCAGAGCAACACCGTGCCCAGCAACGGGTAAAGCGGGATGGTGATCATCGTGAACGTGCCCAGAATGAACGCCGCAAACCCGCGCCGGGGCAAAGACCGATACGGCCAAAGCATCAACCGCGTGTGCGGCGCAGAATCTGAAGTGGTGGTCCATTCATAGGGCATGACCTGATCTTAGCGCAGCGAACGGCCAATGAAAGCCGGGTGCGCGGAAATGGACCACTGAAATTGTGCTGAAAGGCAGAAACCGCGACCGGTACAGCCCGACCTCTAGTTCAGAGAGACGCGGGTCGGGGCGCGGTAAAAATGGTGCTCACCAATTGATGTGGTGCGAGTGAATTTGCGCGACCACCGCGGGTTGACCGCGCGGGTGTGATAAAACATTGCCCCATCGGTCAATGTGCGCGGCGCACCGTTCACCATGATCTTGGCCACTTTGCCAACCCGCTTGTAGGCGCGCGGCTCATTGATGATCTCTTTGTGGCCATCACAGGTATACGTGAACTGACACGCATATTTCCGACCTGTGCCCTGATTGATCACGGCGCAAACCGTGTCGGGAAAACGCGGGCTGTCGACGCGGTTCAGAATAACCTCTGCGACAGCAAACTGCCCTTTGACGCTTTCGCCGCGGGCTTCGAAGTAAAGTGCTTCCGCCAGACAGGCCCATTCCTGATCACCTTTGACCAGAGGCTGCGCATCCAGCCAATCCCGGGTGTAGCCAATTTCGGTGTCGCGGACATAGGAATACGTTGCCAACCGGGTTTCGGAATAGTGCGACACGCGGGTAACGGACGGATCCGCAAGCGGACCCGACGGTGTATCGGCATAGGCGGCCGAAGACATTGCCACAAAAAGGGCTAAAAAACTTCTCAACATCGACTTCACTCCGTGCACTTTGGGCTTGGCGCCCATTTGGCATTGGAGGCGTTTACTGAAAACAGCCGCTTGCGTCCACCCCGGCGCAGGGGGTTGATCCGTGTGGAGTAATTTTCGGAAAGCATTTATGGCCAAATTATGGCCATTGTTGCGCGAAACGCGGTTTTGGCTACGCGATTTTGCCGATCACGGCCAACTGTGCGGCAGCAAGTCGCGCCACCGGAACGCGGAAAGACGAGCACGAAACATAGTCAAAACCCGCCGCGCGGCAAAACGCGATTGATTCGGGATTGCCGCCATGTTCACCACAAATCGACATCACAACATTCGGATTGGCAGCCCGCGCACGTTCTGATCCCATCTGCAACAACTCGCCCACCCCGTCGATATCCAGCGTATGAAACGGGTCTTCGGGATAGACATCCTGCTGTACGTAGTCAGACATGAACCGCCCCGCATCGTCCCGCGACAGCCCGTAGGCCATTTGCGTCAGATCATTGGTGCCAAAGCTCAAAAACTCGACCAATGGGGCGATGTCACCGGCCCGCAGCGCGGCACGCGGGGTTTCGACCATCACACCCAGCTTGTAGGAAAAGTCCTCACCAGTTTCGTTGCGCACCGCCACGGCGGCGGCATCAATACGGGTTTTGACAATTTCCACCTCGCGGCGCGCTGACACAAGCGGGATCATGATCTCGGGTATAATCGGGTCAGGCCCCTTGGCACTGGCCTCAACGGCGGCTTCGAAAATGGCGCGGGCCTGCATATCGTAGATTTCGGGCACCGTGATCCCGAGCCGCACACCGCGCATCCCCAACATGGGGTTGTATTCGCCCAATGCCTCGACGCGGCGTGTGACCGTCGACAATGGCAGATCAAGCGCTTCGGCAAGCTGCAGGTGACCTGTGCGGTCACTGGGCAGGAATTCGTGCAATGGCGGGTCCAACAGGCGAATGCAAACCGGTTTGCCTTGCATGATCCGGAAGAGCTCGATGAAATCGGCCCGTTGCATCGGCAACAACCGCTCCAGTGCTGCGGCCCGGTCCTCGCCGCTATCGGCAAAGATCATCTCCCGCATGACCGTCAGGCGGTCATCCTCAAAGAACATGTGCTCCGTCCGGCAAAGGCCAATGCCCTGCGCCTTGAACCCGCTGGCCAGATCGGCATCCGCCGGCGTATCGGCATTGGCCCGCACGGCAATGTCACGGATATCGTCGGCCCATGTCATCAACTGCTTGAAACTGTCATCCCGCGTGGATTCCAACAGCGGCGTTTCCCCGGCCAGAACATCGCCATGGGTGCCATCAAGCGTGAGCTTTTCTCCCGCCTTGACCACCCGGCCATCAGGAAAGATCAGTTGTTTCTTGCGCGGCTGGAAGCGGATGTCAGACGCGCCCACCACGCAAGGCAGGCCGATGCCGCGCCCGATCACCGCCGCATGGCTGGTGATCCCGCCGCGTTCCGTCAACACCGCCGCGGCCGCATGCATGCCGCGAATATCTTCGGGGCTGGTCTCCCGGCGCACCAGAATGCACGCCTCGCCGCGCGCGTCATAGGCCTGCGCCTCGGCCGCATCAAACACAACCGCGCCTGTCGCCGCCCCCGGGCTGGCTGCAATCCCGCGCGCCAAAACGTCCCGTTCCGCCTCCGGATCGACCTGACGGTGCAAAAGTTCATTCAGAGCGCGCGGCTCAACCCGCATCAACGCTTCTTCGCGTGGGATGATCCCGTCATTGGCCAGTTCAACCGCAATGGCCACCGCCGCCCTGGCATTGCGCGCCACACGCACCCCGTCCAGCAAATAGACCTTGCCATCTTCAATGGTAAATTCGGCCTGCATTTCTTCGCGCAGACGCGTACGCATCAAATCCGTATGCCGCCGCAATTCTTCAAACGCATCCGGCGCTTCATCCTCAAGCGACGGCCCGCGCGGATCACGGGTCAGATAGATCGCGTCGCCGTTTGCCGTCAGCGCCTCACGGCCCTGCGATTGCTGCAAATACCGCCCGGTGATCTTGCGCTCGCCCGTGTCGCTATTGACCAATTGCATCACGCCAGAGCCACATTGCCCCTTGCCCAGACCCAGGGCTAGCGCCTGCACAACCAGGCCCAACCCCGCATCCGCGGGCGCGCCTTTGGCCTGACGCAGAAGCCGTGCGGTTGTGCCCTCCCACGCCCGCGCC
The DNA here is from genome assembly GCF_055693585.1 of Roseovarius sp. JB2-10. Lineage (NCBI taxonomy): Bacteria > Pseudomonadati > Pseudomonadota > Alphaproteobacteria > Rhodobacterales > Roseobacteraceae > Roseovarius > Roseovarius sp. JB2-10. The sequence continues at coordinate 3,392,529 of NZ_CM146337.1, forward strand.
ATCGACCGCAGCACTTCAGAGAGTTGCACCGCCGGGTCCTGCGGAAATTCCTCATCGGTTTCGTCTGTATAGGCCCTCAAGGCCTGCCCCACGCCTTCAATCGGATCGTCCGAGACATCATCGAAAATATCCGGGTCCAGACGGGCCACGTGGATCGCATAGGACTGAATAAACCGCAGATAAAGTGCCGAGGCTGGGTATTTGCCGATGGCATCGCTCAGATGCACATAAAGCGCATCATTCATGCCGATGTTCAGAATCGCCCCCGGCCCACCCCAATCCGGGTCTTCCGAGGATGGCCGTACACAGAGCAGCGGCGCATCGCCAAACGGGGCCAGAAGGGCGGCCATATCAGGCAGATCACCTGCCGCAATCCCGTGCACCGCCTTGAACGACAGCGCGACCGTTTGCGGCACCGGCAGATCAAGCCGCACAAGCCGCTGTAGACACTTCGCCCGTCCGCCATGGGTCTCGGCCGCCATCGGCGCGTCTGGCGTGATCAGGGTGATATCTGGGTTGCTTTGCTGCACTGCGGCATCCTCATGCTGTTCGTGCAGCATAGGCGGGATTGGCGACAAGGCAAGCCCAACGTTTTATGGGCGTTGCGCGGTGTGGCGACCGGGTCCCGCCTAGCCTTCGATGCGGGTCAGGTCCGCCGCCTGAAGCCCGATGTGACGAATGCGTGACAACAGATTAAGGCGATTGCGGCGCAGGATGTCATTCTCGGCATTCACCTGTACGCCTTCGAAAAACGCATCAATCGGCGCACGCAGAGCGGCCATCGCGGCCATGGCCCCGGCAAAATCCTCGGCCTTGAGCGCGGTTTCAATCGCCGGCTCACCCGAATCCAGCGCGGCAAAGAGCGCCTTTTCCACATCCGTTTCGGCAAATTTCACATCCGCGCCGTAGGAATATTCGACCCCGTCCTTCTCCTCGGCCTGGGTCAGGATATTGTTGGCCCGCTTGAAGCCCTGCAGGAGGTTCTCGCCGTCATCGGTCTTGAGGAAGTCGCTTAATGCCGTCGCTTTTTGCGCAACTTGGTACAAATCGTAATTCCCGAATGGTCGATCCAAGACATCAGGCGCACCCACGCCTTTAGAGAAAGCAGTAGCTTCGGTTACCAAGTTAGGTGCATGCCAAAAACAAGCCTCAATAACGTCGTGGCGTACCCCTACATTTTTTAGAGCTTGTTCCAACCTTTTTGCTATGAATTCTGCCAAATCATGACGCACAGCCGGTGCCGCGATCTTGCCGACAAGGAACGATTCCAAATCAAACCGCAGCTTGTTTTCTAGAACCAAACGAATAACCCCCAACGCCGCCCGCCGCAGCGCAAACGGATCCTTCGACCCGGTGGGTTTTTCATCAATCGCCCAGAACCCAGTGAGCGTGTCGAGCTTGTCGGCCAGCGCTACAGCGACAGAGACCGGCGCGGTGGGCACGTCATCAGACGGTCCAAGCGGCGAGTAGTGTTCTTCGCAGGCGGCGGCCACTTCCGCGGGCAAACCGGCGGCCTCGGCATAATAGCGGCCCATCAACCCCTGCAATTCAGGGAATTCATAGACCATCTCAGAACTGAGATCGGCCTTGGCCACCTTTGCGGCCTGCTCGGCCAGATCAGGGTCGGCGCCGACCACGGGGGCGATTTCCCGCGCCAATGCGGCGATGCGATCAATCCGTTCGGCCTGTGAGCCCAGTTTGTTGTGGAACGTGACATTGGCAAGGCTCTCGGTCCACGTCTCCATGCCCGATTTCGCCGTGCGCAGGTCATTCTCCCAAAAGAACTTCGCATCCGCCAGCCGGGCCGACAGCACCTTCTGGTTCCCCGCAAGAATGGTTGCGCCATTATCGGCAGTTTCAACATTGGCCACGGTGATGAACCGCTCGATCCGGCCACTCTTGGGGTTGCGCACCGAGAAAAACTTCTGGTGCTCTTTCATTGAGGTTTGCAGCACCTCAGGCGGCAGGTCGAGGAAATCCTCATCAATCGTGCCCATCAGTACCACGGGCCATTCGACCAGCCCGGAGACCTCCGCCAAAAGCCCCTTGTCCTCAACCACTTCCAGACCGGCGGCAAAAGCCTGATTGGTGGCATCCTGCCAGATCGCCTGCGCCCGCTCCGCCGGGTCCAACACCACGTGGGCGCGCTTTAACTTTGCCTGATAATCTTCGAAAGACGCTACAGAAAATGCATCTGGCAACATAAACCGATGACCCCACGTCGTGTTGCCCGCCGTTATGCCATCGACCTCCAGCGTCACAGCCTCAGCCTCGCCCGCGTCATCCGTCAGGATACACAAGATCGAGTGCAGCGGGCGCACCCAACGCAGGCTACCCGCCCCCAGCGCATGGATTTGGGCCAGGGGAAATTGCGGATCACCGCTTCCAGCACCTCGGCCACGATCTCCGCTGCCGGGCGGCCCGGTTTGGTGATGGTGGCAAAATAAACCTGGCCCTTTTTCTCATCGCGCACTTCTAGGTCGTCGCGCGTTACTCCTGCCCCGCGCAGGAACCCTTCGATGGCCTTTTCCGGCGCATCGGTGCGCGGACCCTTACGCTCTTCGGTAACCGTCGGGCTCTCGGCCAGCAGGCCCTGAACCGTCAGCGTCAACCGGCGCGGTGTCGAAAACGCCGCCGCCCCAGCATAGGTCAGCCCCGCCTCCACCAGCCCGTCGGTCATGCGCGCTTGCAGATCCTGCGCCGCGCGCGCCTGCATGCGGGCGGGGATTTCTTCGGAAAAGAGTTCGATCAGAAGATCAGGCATGGTGGTTAGTACCCATTCGGTGGTTCGGGGCAATGATCCGGTGCGCGGTTGCCATCAAAGACAACTTCGCCGCATTCGTTGATCTGGTGCCAGGCATATCCTTTGCCGTCATCGGTGACGGCCACAATCCGGTCGATGCCATAGATCACGTCCTTTTGGCCCAGAAAGGCCAGTGCCGTGCCGTCCTCAAGCGCGGCACCCAGCGCTTCGGCGTCGAAACAGTCAAACCAGTCCGGCGCTGTCAGCGGTTCGGCCTTGTCATAAAGCTCATAGGTTTCGGTCAGCATCACCGTCGTCATGGTGGTGGTGAAACAGGCGCGGTAGCGAATGGGGGAGCTGGTGGCGTCAATCGCGCGGAACCCGTCATAAAGCACCGGTTCGGGCGCGCCCGTGACCACAGACACCATCTGCACGTCATCGGTGCCGGTGGCGGTCACCTCTTCGTAGAAGTGATAGACCTGCAAATAATACATGGCCACACCGGCCACCAATGCCGTTATCAAGATCGCCCCCGCTAGGATTTTGCCGGTCACGCCGCGACGCCCCCGGCCTCGGTTTGCACAAACGCATCGGCGCATTTCTTGGCCAACGCCCGGACACGACCGATATAGGCCTGACGCTCAGTGACCGAGATCACCCCGCGCGCGTCCAGCAGGTTGAAGATGTGGCTGGCCTTGATGCATTGATCATAGGCGGGCAAGGCCATGACGATACGGCGCCCGGTCTTGGGGTCATCTTCGGGCTGCGACAGGATGCGGTCACATTCAGCCTCGGCATCCAGGAAATGCTGCAACAACATATCCGTGTCGGCCACGTCGAAATTCCAGCGGGCATATTGCGCCTCAGCCTCGCGGAACACATCACCATAGGTCAGCGGAATGGGCGCGCCGGGATCGTTGAAGGGCATTTCGTTGCCGTCATCATAGCCCAGAACATACATCGCCAACCGTTCCAGCCCGTAAGTCAACTCGCCCGAAACCGGATGGCAATCATGCCCGCCAACCTGCTGGAAATAGGTGAACTGGCTCACCTCCATCCCGTCGCACCAGACCTCCCAACCAAGGCCCCAAGCGCCCAAGGTGGGGCTTTCCCAGTCATCTTCGACAAACCGGATATCATGCAGATCCATGTCGATCCCAATTGCCCGCAGCGAGCCGAGGTAGATTTCCTGCAGGTCGGGCGGGCTGGGTTTGATCAGCACCTGATACTGGTAATAATGCTGCCAGCGGTTGGGGCTGTCACCATAGCGCCCGTCGGTTGGACGGCGCGACGGCTGGACATAGGCCGCAGCCCAGGGTTTGGACCCCAAAGAGCGCAGCGTTGTCGCCGGATGGAATGTGCCCGCGCCCACTTCCATGTCGTAAGGCTGCATCACGGCACAGCCCTGCGCGGCCCAGTAGGCCTGAAGCCGCAAAATGATCTCTTGGAAACTGCGTGGTGTGTCGCTGGTCTCGGCCATGGCTGTCCCTTGGGCATTAACCCTGAAATTGCCGCCCTTTCCTACGGCCCCGTGACAGCAGCGTCAATTGCGTGCACACGCATATTTTGGGTGCACCCGCTGGCAGATTTGATAAAAGATGCCCAGCGACAAAAGCAGGACGATTTTCGCAGGGGAATGAGTAGTAAATGACGCGCATTTTTTTCGCCATGGTTTTCGCCGTTGTTCTGGCGGTACCGGCTGCCTTCGGGCAGCAGCAAAACCTGGCCTTTGTTCAGATCGAAGCGCAGCCCAGCCTGGCGCGCGCCCAAGCCAGTCTGCGCCGCTATGCGGCCGCACTGCCGGACGTCAACGGATTTACGATCGGGCGCGGCTGGTATGCGATCGCTTTGGGCCCCTACACGCCCGAAGATGCCGCGCGCGTGTTGCAGGTCTACCGTGCCGAACGCGCGATCCCGCGCGACAGCTATATTGCCAGCCCGTCCGATTATCGCCAGCAAATCTGGCCGATTGGTGCAAATGTCCTGAACTTACCGGCAACGCCCCTGCCAGAGGTGACCCCGCAGGTCGAAACCGAGACCACACAAAACCAGACCAATACGGTGCAAGAGCCCATCGAAGAGCCGGTGATTGAGCCTGCGGATGAAACCGTTCGCGAGGCGCGCGCCGGTGAACGGGCGCTCACGCGTGAAGAGCGTGCGGAGCTGCAGGTTGCCCTCAAATGGGCCGGATTTTACCAAGGCGGCATCGATGCTGCCTTTGGGCGCGGCACCCGCGCGTCGATGGCCCGCTGGCAGGAGGCCAATAATTTTGAGCCCACCGGCGTGCTGACAACGCGGCAACGGGCCGAACTTTTCCGGCAATACAATGCGGTACTTGAGGGGCTGGACCTGCAACTTGTCCGTGACGACAAGATGGGCATTGAAATGAAGCTGCCCACCGGTGTTGTCGAGTTTTCAAAATATGAACCACCCTTCGCCCACTACACCTCTAAATCCGACGTAGATGCGACCGTCTTGCTGATCAGTCAGGAAGGGGGTGCAAATACGCTCACCGGCCTTTACGACATCATGCAAACGCTTGAAATCGTGCCCGAAACCGGCCCGCGCAGCCTGGAGCCCAATAGTTTTACGCTGATCGGCGAAGGCGCTTTGACAATTTCGCACACCCAAGCCTGGTTGCAGGACGGTCAGATCAAGGGCTTTTCGCTGATCTGGCCTGCCGGTGACGAAGAACGCCGCACCCGCCTTCTGGCTGAAATGCAGAGCAGTTTCACGCGGATTGACGGCGTTTTGGACTCCTCGCACGGCTCGACCGAAAACCAGCGTATCGATCTTGTGGCCGGTCTGGAGGTGCGCAAACCGATCCTCACGCGCTCGGGCTTTTTCGTTGATGCCGATGGCACCGTTGTCACGGCGGCCGATGTCGTCGGGAATTGCAGCAGGATTACCATAGATCAGGAGTATGAGGCCGAGGTGGCCGCCCGGAATGACACGCTTGGCATCGCTGTGTTGCGGCCCCAATCCGGGCTGGCCCCGATTTCCGTGGCGCGGTTCCAAAATGCGGTGCCCCGGCTGCAATCGGTGGTCGCAGTGGCGGGATATTCCTATGGCGGCATTCTGGGCGCACCCACGCTGACCTTCGGCAATCTGGCCGACCTGCGGGGACTAAACGGGGATGACCGCATCCAACGTCTGGCGCTGGCCGCACTTGACGGCGATGCAGGCGGCCCGGTGATTGATGCCGGTGGCGCCGTGTTGGGCATGTTGCTGCCGCCACCCGCTGGCGAACGCAAACTGCCCGATGGGGTCAGCTTTGCCGCAGATGCCGAAGCGATACAGCAGGTGCTCAACGAGGCCGGTATCACGGGAACATTGGCCGTGGGCAGCGACACGATTGCGCCCGAGATCTTGACCCGCAACGCCGCGGACATGACCGTTCTGGTCAGCTGTTGGGAATAGACCCACCCTACCTGAGCTATTCCGATCAAGACGCTGAAAATTCGCTTAAAAATCTGAAGCAATAGTCGCGCTTCCGCCGCAATTTCAGACCCAATCCGCCACGGGTCACCGGCACTCTGAGGTCAGACACCCGATCTGACACCCGGAGGCCCGCATGAACCCCAGATTTCTTTCCGCAGCCCTATGCGCCGCGCTGTGCCTGACAGGTGCCGCACCGGCACTCGCGGCCCCATCCGGCACGGTCTCCGACGCAAGTATCCAGATTGTCCGCGACAGCGGCGTCATGCCGCCAGAACGCTACAACGCGCAATGGTGGACCCATCCAAAAGGCTGCGAATATTCCCGTGCCGGGCGTCCGGGTGAAACCGTTTGGTACCTGATCATCAACACGGCGCGCCCCGGCTGCCCCACACATATCGTACAGCGCGGGTTTAGCGACGCTTACTAATCTTGGGTTGCCCTGCCGCATGCACCGTTCCGGTCTTTCCTGTCCTGTGACCGAACACGCGCATGATCATCCCGGCCGGGCGACCGAAGTGCAGCGCCACGCGGTGGTCTTTCGCATGCCCGTCCAGCATTGCAAGGATCATCGCGTGAGCGCGCCCCTTATGTGACTTCCAAACCAGCTGCTGTGCCTTTGTTCGGGCGCTCCGCGCCTTGTGCCGACTGCACGTATGACCCGGCAAATGCCACAAAACACGTCCATGCGCCCAAGCGAGACCCGCACTAACCGACTAGAATCACTATTTGCGGTCGGCAGGAAGCAGCGTGATCGAACATCCCCCTCTTCCCACCAAAAACCGAATATCTGCCGGGATTTACAGCCAATTGGAACGCCTCAACCGCCGTTGCACACGCGGACCGGGAATTTCGTTACTCACCTTTTGCTTGAACTATTGGCGGCACTACGCAACCATCGTGCCAATAACAATTCCTGGGAGAAAGAAATGTTTTCGAAATCAATTTGTTTGAGTGCCGTCGTTCTGTCCATGAGCGCCAGCGCCAGCTATGCGGAAACCGAAATTCAGTGGTGGCATGCCATGGGTGGCACCAATGGCGAGCGTGTCGACAAGATTGCGGCCGATTTCAACGCCAGCCAATCCGACTACAAAATCGTGCCAAGCTACAAGGGCAACTACACCGAAACCATGACCGCTGCCGTGGCCGCTTTCCGCGCCAAGGAGCATCCGCATCTGGTACAGGTGTTTGAGGTCGGCACCGCCACGATGATGGCCGCCGAAGGGGCGATCTATCCGGTTGAAAAGATGATGGCAGATGCGGGCGAAGCGTTCGACAAGTCGGATTTCCTGCCCGCCGTGATTTCATATTACCAGACGCCTGAAGGCGAATTGCTGTCGATGCCATTCAACAGCTCGACACCGGTGCTGTGGTACAATGCCGACGCGCTGGAGGCTGCAGGTGTAGCCCCGCCCGAGACATGGGATGACGTCAAGGCCGCCTCAGAAGCGCTGGTGGCGAACGGTATGGATTGCGGGCTGTCCTTTGGTTGGCAATCCTGGGTCATGATCGAAAACTATTCGGCATGGCACAATCTGGAACTGGGCACCAAGGAAAACGGCTTTGCCGGGTTTGACACGGAATTCACCTTTAACAATGAACAGGTGGCCGCACGTCTCGATGACATCGCCGCCATGTCCGAGGGCAACAAGTTCAAATATGGGGGCCGTCGCGGTGACAGCCTGCCGCTCTTCACCAATGGTGAATGCGCGATGTGGATGAACTCATCTGCCTATTATGGTTCGATCAAGACGCAGGCTGAATTCAACTTTGGCCAAACCATGCTGCCTTTGGACGCGTCGGTGGCCGATGCGCCGCAAAACTCCATCATCGGCGGGGCCACACTTTGGGTTCTGGCCGGTCATGACAGCGAGGAATATAAAGGTCTCGCCAAGTTCATGACCTATCTTTCCTCGCCCGAAGTGCAGGCCTGGTGGCATCAGGAAACCGGTTACGTGCCGATCACCACAGCCGCCTATGAGCTGAGCAAAACGCAAGGCTTCTACGACAGCAATCCCGGCACCGACACGGCCATCAAACAGCTGAGCCTGAATGAGCCGACGCCCAATTCGCGCGGGCTGCGGTTCGGTAACTTCGTGCAGGTCCGCGATGTGATCAACGAAGAGATGGAAGCACTCTGGGCCGGTGACAAGAACGCCTCGGACGCGTTGAACGCTGCCGTTGAGCGCGGCAACGCCCTGCTGCGCAAGTTTGAGCGCTCTGCGAACTAATCCCGCAGAGCGGGCACCCGGCGGTCTTCACGGATCGCCGGGCGACCCATCCCAAGACCTTTGAACTGAAACGAGGCGCTCCTTGCTCAAACGCGTCCACTTCCCGCCATCGCTGCTGCCATACCTGCTGGTGGCGCCGCAAATCCTGATCACGCTGGTCTTTTTCATCTGGCCCGCCAGCCAGGCGATCTATCAGTCCTTTCTGATCGAAGACGCGTTTGGCCTGTCGACCGAATTCGTGTGGTTCGAAAACTTCGAGCTGCTGTTTGAGGACAAGCAATATCTCGATACGTTCTGGCGCACGCTGATCTTCTCCGGGGCTGTGGCGCTGTTGTCGATGTCCGTGGCGCTCATTCTGGCGGGATTTGCGGACCGGGTTGTGCGCGGCGCCACGGCCTACCGTACTTTGCTCATCTGGCCCTATGCGGTGGCACCCGTGCTGGCCGGTGCGCTTTGGGTCTTTATGTTCAACCCCACGCTTGGCATTTTTCCGTTCCTCTTGGATATGCTCGGGATCGATTGGAACCACTACCTCAACGGCAATCAGGCCATGGCGCTGGTGATCTTTGCCGCCGCGTGGAAACAGATCGCCTACAACTTCCTCTTCTACCTCGCCGCGATGCAATCCATCCCCCGCTCGGTGATTGAGGCCGCGGCGATTGATGGCGCAGGCCCGGTGCGGCGCTTCTGGGATCTGATCTTTCCGCTGATTTCGCCCACAACGTTCTTCCTGCTGGTCATCAACGCGGTCTATGCTTTCTTTGACACGTTCGGCATTATTCACGCGATCACCCAAGGCGGCCCCGCCAACGCCACCACCATTCTCGTCTACAAGGTCTTCAACGACGGGTTCGTCGGCCTTGATCTGGGCGGCTCTGCAGCGCAATCGGTGATCCTGATGATCCTGGTGATCGCCATGACCGTGGTGCAGTTCCGCTTCGTCGAACGGAAGGTGGAATACTGATGGTCGAAAATCGCCCCTTCCTCACGCTCATCTCGCATCTGATCCTGATCCTGGGCATTGCCATCGTGGCGCTGCCGATCTGGATCACCTTTGTGGCCTCTACCCATGACGCCGTGCGCATGACCCAAGCGCCGATCCCAATGCTGCCCGGCGGCTTTTTCTGGGAAAACCTCAAGCGTACTCTCTTTGGCAGCGGCCTGTCGGGCACCGAGGTCGCCCCCGTCTGGCGCATGCTGCTCAATTCAATGGCCATGGCGCTGATGATCTCTTTTGGCAAGATCGCAATTTCGCTGATCTCAGCCTTCGCCATCGTCTATTTCAAATTCCCCTTCCGCATGGGGTTCTTCTGGCTGATCTTCATCACCCTCATGCTGCCGGTCGAGGTGCGCATCCTGCCCACCTTCGAAGTGGTCGCCAATCTGGGCATGCTCAACAGCTATTGGGGCCTCTCGATCCCGCTCATCGCCTCGGCCACAGCCACCTTCATGTTTCGGCAGGTCTTCCTGACCATCCCCGATGAAATGCTGGAAAGCGCCCGGATCGATGGTGCGGGGCCGATGCGGTTTTTCTGGGATATCGTGATCCCGCTCAGCCGCACCAATATCGCGGCGCTTTTCGTGATCCTCTTCATCTACGGCTGGAACCAGTATCTCTGGCCCCTGCTGATCACGACTGACACCGACATGACCACCATCGTCATGAGCATCAAGCAAATGCTCGAAGCCGCCGAACAAAGCCCGCAATGGAACATCATCATGATGACCGCCCTTCTGGCGATGATCCCCCCGGTTTTTGTGGTGATCGCAATGCAAAAGCTCTTTGTTCAAGGGCTGACCGAGACAGATAAATAGGCACCCGCACCATGGCATCCATTACCCTGCAAAACCTTGTCAAAGCCTACGGTCCCACCGAGGTGCTGCACCAGATCGACGGCGCAATTGCGGATGGTGAATTTGTCGTCATCGTCGGCCCGTCGGGCTGTGGTAAATCTACGCTTCTGCGCATGATCGCGGGCCTTGAGACGGTGACATCGGGCCAGATCAGCATTGGTGACAGGGTTGTAAATGATCTGGAACCCGCCGACCGCGACATCGCGATGGTGTTCCAGAACTACGCGCTCTATCCGCATATGTCGGTGCGCGATAATATGGCCTACGGTCTGAAAATCCGCAAAATCAGCAAGTCTGAGATTAACCGGCGCGTGGAAGAGGCCGCAGATATCCTCGAAATCGGACCCTATCTCGACCGCAAGCCGCGTCAGCTTTCGGGCGGTCAACGGCAGCGTGTGGCGATGGGCCGGGCCATTGTGCGCGATCCGCAGGTGTTCTTGTTTGACGAACCTCTCTCCAACCTCGACGCCAAGCTGCGCGTGCAGATGCGCCTTGAAATCCGCAAGCTCCAGCAGCGCCTTGGCGTGACGGCAATTTACGTGACCCATGATCAGGTTGAGGCGATGACACTGGGCGACCGCCTGATGGTCCTCAATGGCGGCTATGTCGAACAGTTCGGCTCCCCGATCGAGCTTTATGACAAGCCCGCCACGCTGTTTGTCGCCGGCTTCATCGGCAGCCCGGCGATGAATACCCTGCCCGCCCTGGCACAGATCAATACGCTGGCCCTGGGCAATGGCGCACTGATCCCCTATCTGGGCAAATCTCGCGGCTCCGTCACGCTCGGCATCCGGCCCGAGCATCTTGTCCCCGATGACAAAGGGCCGATCCGCGTATCGGTTGAACTTTTCGAACATCTGGGAGCAAACACGCTGCTGCATGGCAAGCTGGAAGACACCAGCAGCGATATTGTGGTCAGCCTGCCGGGCCACGTCACCGCCGAACCGGGCAGCGTCATGGGCTTTGCCGCCCCGCCCGAGGTGCTGCACCTGTTTGACATGGAAAACGGCAAACGCCTCGAGACGTAAGTCCGCGGGCAGATTTTGGCTCAGACCCCGGGTCTGGACCTCACGCGCATTTCGAATGGCCACAGCTTGGGCAAGTCATGCAGCCCTCGACCATACGCATGCCGAACTCACCGCAGGACGAACAGGCGGGGCCGCGCGGCCCCTCGCCCAGATTGACCACCTCCGCCTGCGGGTCTTCCTTGAGGCCCATACCTTCGCCCGCCAGAAATCCGGTCTGGATCATATGCTGTTCCAGAACACCACCGATGGCTGCCAGAATGGATGGCACATATTTGCCGTTCATCCACGCCCCGCCGCGCGGGTCAAACACGGCCTTTAGCTCTTCGACTACGAAAGACACATCGCCGCCCCGCCGGAACACCGCCGAAATCATCCGGGTCAGCGCCACGGTCCAGGCAAAATGCTCCATGTTCTTGGAGTTGATGAACACCTCAAACGGGCGCCGGTGGCCGTTCAGCACCACATCATTGATCGTGATATAGATCGCATGATTGCTGTCGGGCCATTTGACCTTATAGGTGTTGCCCTCCAACGCGTTGGGCCGGTCGAGCGGTTCGGCCATATAGACCACATCGCCATGGGGGGTCATCGGTTCGGAGTCGTTGCTTGAAACTAGTTCAGGGCCAGTGTTCTGTGTCCTCGTTAGGAACTGCTCTACTGTTTTTCCAAACACAGCCGCTATACTTACGGCATTTTCCGCACTCGTTGAGGAACCTTCTCGTTTGATCAGTTTGTTTAAGACATCACGCGAAACATTTGCCTTTCTTGACAATTCTGCGACCGAAATATCGTTTTCTTTCAAGGCGGTGTTAAGCGCCTCACCTAAAGTGACTTTGGTGTTCGATGATTCAGCAACGCTCAGCACGCTACCGGTCACATCATTCGGGCGATACGTCGTGCAACCTTTGCAGCCCGTATCCCAGGCCTGCAGGTAGACATCCTTGAACGCCTCAAAGCTGATATCTTCGGGGCAGTTGATTGTTTTGGAAATGCTACTGTCGACCCATTTCTGAGCCGCCGCCTGCATCTTGACGTGATCCGAGGGCGCCAGCGTCTGCGCGTTCACGAAATACTCGGGCAAGGGTGCGTCGCCGAATTTCTCGCGCCAGAGGGCAACGGCATAATCCACCACCTCTTCTTCGGTGCGCGAGCCATCCTTCTGCAGCACCTTTCGGGTGTAGGAATAGGCAAAGACCGGTTCGATCCCGCTGCTCACATTGCCCGCATAGAGACTGATTGTGCCGGTGGGCGCGATCGAGGTCAAAAGCGCGTTGCGAATGCCATGTTCGGCCACCGCCGCGCGCACGTCCTCGTCCATCGCCTGCATCGTGCCACTGGCCAGATAGGCCTCAGCCTCAAAAAGCGGAAACGCGCCCTTCTCCTTCGCCAAATCCACCGACGCCAGATATGCGGCGCGGGCGATCTGGTGCAGCCAGCGCTCCGTCTGACGCGCCGCCTCGTCCGAGCCATAGCGCAGCCCGACCATCAGCAGGGCATCGGCCAGCCCGGTCACGCCCAGGCCGATCCGCCGTTTGGCCTGCGCTTCCTGTCGCTGCGCCTCCAGCGGGAATCGCGAGGCATCAACCACGTTATCCATCATCCGCACCGCCGTGCGCACAAGATCATTCAGTTGCCCTTCATCCAGCTGCGCCGCCTTTTCAAACGGGTCACGCACCAGCCGCGCCATGTTGATCGAGCCCAGAAGGCATGCGCCATAGGGCGGCAAAGGCTGTTCGCCACACGGGTTGGTTGCCGCAATCGTCTCGGCATATTGCAGGTTATTGGCCTGATTGATCCGGTCGATGAAAATCACCCCCGGCTCGGCAAAATCATAGGTCGCCTGCATGATCCGGTTCCACAGATCACGCGCCTGTATGGTGTGATAGACCTTGCCACCAAAGCTGAGCTCCCACGGCCCGTCCGCCTTCACGGCCTCCATGAAATCATCCGTGACCAGCACACTCAGGTTGAACATCCTGAGCCGCGCGGCATCCGCCTTGGCGCTGATGAAATCCTCGATATCCGGGTGATCGCAGCGCATCGTGGCCATCATCGCGCCCCGGCGGCTCCCCGCGCTCATGATGGTGCGGCACATCGCGTCCCAGACATCCATGAAGCTCAGTGGCCCGCTGGCATCCGCGCCCACGCCCTTGACCTCAGCCCCCTTGGGCCGGATCGTGCTGAAATCATACCCGATCCCACCACCTTGCTGCATGGTCAGCGCCGCCTCGCGCAACGCGTCGAAAATCCCGCTCATATCGTCAGGGATCGTGCCCATGACAAAACAGTTGAATAGCGTCACCGCCCGGCCCGTGCCCGCGCCAGACGTGATGCGGCCCGCAGGCAGGAATTTGAAATCCTCAAGGGCCGCGTAAAACGTGTCTTCCCATTCCGCCGGGTTCTTTTCCACCACGGCCAAAGCCCGCGCGATCCGGCGCCAGCTGTCTTCCACAGACTGATCGCCATCGCCCCCGCCCGCGGGCGTGTAGCGATACTTCATGTTCCAAATCTGTTCAGCGATCGGGGCAGCGAAACGGGTCATGTCAGGGATCCTCTAGAGAGCAAATACCATACCCGAATTCAGTAGTTTTTACAGCAGAAAAATCGGCTAATTCTCAGATGGGGCAAAATTATCAAACCACAATAGCTTGAAGCCATCGGCAATTCAGCTACCCTATCTATGGTGGAAAGGGGGATTCTGCGACCATGATACACCTGCTCAAACTCAGCGTTGGCACTGAAAGCGTCGATAGCCTGACCGCCTGGCACAAAACCAAGCGCGCGCAGGGTCCCGATGGCCTGCCCCGCCACGTCACCCGCATGTGGCCCCGCCGCGAGGCTGAGATTCTGCAAGGTGGCAGTATCTTTTGGGTGATCCAGGGTTTTATCCGATGCCGTCAACGTATCCTGCGCCTCGATGAAGTGATCGGAAGCGATGGCATCCGGCGCTGCGCCATCGTGCTCGAGCCTGAGCTGATCCGGACCACCACCGCCAAACGCCGTCCGTTTCAGGGCTGGCGCTATCTTGATCCCGCAGACGCGCCAGCAGACCTGCCCGGCACTCGCCAAAGCGAAGACGCCCTGCCGGATGACCTATCCGCCGCGCTGGCCGATATCGGAGTTCTCTGACGGCAGAATGCCCGCATCCGCGCGCGCCACACCCAAATCGTCCCATGAGGGCGGACAGGGCGGGTGGGTGGGCGCTCGAATGGGACGATACCCTCCGACTTCTGCAAAAATCCACATCAGATGTGCATCCGCCCGATGCGCGTCCATCGCATCCCTGAAAAATCCCATCAACGTTGCTTAAACGCCTCTGATATCTGCAAATTTCTGCCAACACGTCGGCCATTTCCAGCCCAATTTGGCCTACAATTTTTTGTGACTGCTTTGTGTCGTCCCAACCCCTTGTTTTGATCCTGCCCGCACTCCAAATCTCGTCATGTCTGACGCGGCGCACCACAGGCAAATCCCTCCCTCGCCGCTGAAAACCGACCCGAAAGGGCACGAAAACCCAAATGGGCACAAAACAAGGAACGCTGAAAATGTTCAAGAAAATCACTCTGACCACCGCCGCGCTGGCTCTGGTTTCCGCTCCGGCCTTTGCCGGTTCCCCCGAACCCGCCCCGGTCGAGCCCGTGTTGGCCCCGGCCGCGCCGGTCTCCTCCTCTCCCGACTGGACCGGTGCCTATATCGGTGGTCAACTCGGTTACGCCGATGTTGATACCAATGTCCCGGGCGTAAGCGGTGACGGGTTCATCGGCGGTATCGTCGGCGGGTACGACTGGGATCTGGGCAACTGGGTTGTCGGTGTTGGCGCTGACTTTGATTTCGCCGATATCAGCCTGGGTGGCGGAAACGATCTGGAACAGGTCTGGCGCTTGAAAACCCGCGGTGGCTACAAGATCGGCAACGGTCTGGCCTATGCCACTGTTGGTTATGCCAATGCGGATACCAACAACCTCGGCGACGATGATGGCTACTTCATCGGTGCGGGTTACGAGCACCTGATCGGTGGCAATTTCAGCCTCGGTGGTGAGGTTCTCTACCACGAGTTCGATAACTTCAACTCGACCACAACCGACGTCGAAGCCACAACCGTCCAACTGCGCGGTACATTCCGCTTCTAAGCGACGATCTCCTCCCGTCGCGGCGCCTCCGGAACCTTTCCGGGGGCGTTTTTTGTGCGTAACCGTCTGAAATTACCTCAAATCACGCCCTCTTGAAGTATCGCGATCCAATTATAGGTTGTATGCTATACTACCCTCGTGAAAGGGTTTCTTGCGAGAACCCCTCGCGTCGCCTGCCTCCCAAGGGTCCTTATGATGGCCCAAATGCACATGGACACCAGAAAGACCGGTATGAAAAAGATCATATCCCTGTTTTTGGCCTTGGCCCTTCCGGCCAGTCCCCTTCTGGCTCAGTCGGCTGACTGGACCGGGCCCTATGTGGGTGCGCAATTGGGGTTTGCCGATGTCGACAGCAACGCACCCGGTCTTTCCGGCGATAGTGTCATCGGAGGCATTGTGGGCGGCTACGATTGGGATCTGGGCACTTGGGTTGTCGGACTGGGCGCGGATTACGACGCGGCTGACATCAGCCTGGGCGCGGGTGCGGATCTGGAAGAGGTCTGGCGCATCAAGTTTCGCGGCGGCTACAAAATTGGCCAAGGCCTCGCCTACGGTACGGCGGGCTATGCCAATGCCGACACGGATACGCTTGGCGATGATGATGGCTTTTTCATCGGGGCCGGCTACGAACGGCTTCTGGCCCCGAATTTCAGCCTGGGCGGCGAATTGATCTATCACGAATTTGACAATTTCAACGCCACGCCCACCGATCTCGACGCGACAACCGTTCAGGTGCGCGGCACATTCCGCTTCTGATCTGTCCTATGATTTCGAAAAACGGCTGCCGTAACTGGCCGAGGCTTTTTCAGCTGGAAAAGCACCCTCATCGCAATACCGCTGATGACAGCGCGCCATGGCCTCAGGGTCGAGCGTGACCCCAAGCCCCGGCCCGTCTGGCACAGGCAACCCACCGGATTTGGGCTGCATCGGGCCGCCCTCAATCACATCATCCGCGTACCATCGCAGCAAGGTCTGGCTTGCACTGCGCAAATGCGGTGCCACGGCTGACACATGGAGATAGGCGGCACTGGCCACACCGCTTTCACCGCTATGCATGCGAAACCCCACATCAAAGAGCGCACATGCCTTGATGAAACTCACCGCATTGCTGATCCCGCCCAACTCATTCAGGTTGGTCACGATGGCATCAGGCGCACCCAGCTCAACCGCCCGCCGCAGGTCAATCTGGTGGCTGGATAAATTCATATCGGTAAACTGTCGCAACTGCGCCATTTCTTCATAGTTTTCAACAGGTTCTTCGATCCAGCTGATGTCAAATTCCGCGAGTTTCTTCAAAGCTTGTTTGGCAGTCGGCACCGTCCATCCGCAATTGGCATCCAATCGCAATTCACGCGCGCCGATGGCTGCCCGCACCTCACGCACCATTTGGACTTCTGTCTCCAGATCGACGGTCGCCAGCTTGCCTTCAAAAATCTGCGCGTCATGGTCTTCGATCATCCGGGCACAAAACTGCGCAATCTGAGTAGGCGTGGCCTCTCCCGGATGCGCCGGTCCCGGCAGGCGAAAGGCAAAATACTCGGTCAGCGGGATGAAATCGCGGCATTTGCCCCCTAACAGATGCCATAGCGGCACCTCTTCCGTCTTTCCGCGCGCGTCCCACATTGCCATTTCCAGGCCCGCAAAGGCCCGACGCTTGCCCAAAAGGTTGTCCCACGGCGAATAGACCATGCCCGGCAGAACCAATCGCTCCGCCTCTGCGATCAGCCTGATGTCAGAGCCAATCAGCCGCTCCCCCATGGCCAAAACATCCGCGCTGCGATCCCCGTCTGCACATTCCCCCAGACCAATGGCACCGTCCGTGGTTTCAACCTCAATAATCGTCTTGGTCAGCGCGGCGATGGCCCCGTAGCTGAACCGATACGGTGCGACGAAGGGAATATTCACGGGCGTGGCCCGGATGGATTTGATTTTCATGAAATCAAACTTGCAAATAACGCCGACAAGCGCAAACCACACGCGCCGCCCCCAATCGTCCCGCGAGGGTGCACAGGGCGGGCGGGAGGGCGCCCGAGCGGGACGATCCCCCTCAAGACCTCGAAAAACATTCGCATTTTAGCCAGACCATCCCCATATGCGCCCTATGAACAGACGACAATTCACCCGCTCCCTCGCTGCTTTGGGCCTTGCCCCGGCATTGCCTGCCCTGCCCTCCGTTGCCCAGGCTGCGACCCAAGTCGCACCGGCCTATACCCCTTACATGTATGGCCTTGGCGCCCATATCGCGCGATCTACCGGACTATGCTCGGCTGAGCTTTTGGCGAAGAAACTGGCACTGCATCCGGCTGCTGCGCAGGCGATGCAGGCCGAACTTGTCGCCACCGGCATCCTGTCGGCTCCCAATACTGCGGGCGTGGCTGTGGCGGCGCAGCCCTACATGGCGGCGGTTCGCTTCAAGGCTGCCGGGACGTCGATTGGCAATTCCGCCCGCCGCCTGATCCAGAAGAGTGTTGAGCAGGCAGAGACGCGGACACGGGATCAGACAGGCGCACAGACGGATGATCCAACGGGCCAGGCACCGTTCGAAAGCTAATCCAGACGCAGCATCTCGCGCAGCGCGCTCATGGTTGCCTGATCCGTGTTCTCCAGCGGCGCCGCGGTCGAATGATACAGCGTTGCCTGCGATTTCAGCACCAGCCCATCGTCCAAGACCTTCAGGTGATTGGCCCGTAACGTGTCCCCGGTGGAGGTGATATCGGCAATGGCCTCGGCGGTTTCGTTTTTGACCGTGCCTTCCGTGGCCCCCTGACTGTCGACCAACTGGTAATCGGCCACGCCGTTTTCGCGCAGAAAATCCCGCACCATGCGGTGGTATTTGGTGGCAATCCGCAGGCGAAACCCGTGCACTTCGCGAAAGGCCGCAGCGGCCGCATCAAGATCGTCCAGCGTGCTGACATCAACCCACGCCGCCGGCACCGCCAGGATCAGGTCCGCCAGACCAAAGCCCAATGGCGCCAGCTCGCGCACCTCATTGTTCCACGGGCCCAGCTTCTCGCGCACCAGATCGGTGCCCGTCACGCCCAGGTGAATACGTCCCGCCGCCAACTCCCGCGGGATTTCCCCCGCCGCGAGCAGAACCAGTTCAACATCGTCTATGCCCGTGACAACCCCGGCATATTCGCGCTCCGACCCGGCGCGCCCCAACGTGATGCCACGCGCGCCAAACCATTCGAAGGTCTTGTCCATCAACCGGCCCTTGGAGGGCACACCCAGCTTGATACTCATGCCGCGCCCCCAAGTTCGACCACCAGACCGGGGCGGATGACGCCGCCCACCGCAGGGATCTCACGCCCCTGCCCCAATTGTCGCGTCAGCGCGTCATAGCGCCCGCCGCTGGCCACAGGGGGCAAATCCGGACGGTTCGGGGCGTAAAATCCAAACACGAAACCGTCGTAATATTCCATCTGGGTCCGGCCATAGGAGGCCTCGAATTCCAACGCCTCCACATCCGTACCGCGCGCATCAAGCGCTTCGAGCCGTGCGGCCAACCTGTCGACCGCGCCGCTGATCGTTGGCATGTCGACCGCTATGTCGCGCAACTGAGCCAGCGCATGCTGGCACGTCTCACGCACGCCCAAAATCGCGTTGATCAACGCCACTTCATTGTCAGAAATCGGCGGCGCAATGGCATCTTCATGCAGTGCTGTGATCCGCGCGCCAATCTCGGCCCGGCTCCGCTTGCCAATCATCGGGGCGATATTGGCGAAAGGGTCCAGATCCGCCAGCAATACGGCCCGGCTTTCCGGAACAGGCGCCCGCCCGGAGAACCGATCCATCAACGCGCGAAACCGTTTGGGCCGCCAGATATGACGGCGCAGCGCCTTTTTGCGCGCATCGGTCGTTTGCAACGCGTCCACCGCCGCCATCAGGATGCCAATGTCGCCCGTGGCGGCGCGCAATCCCAAGGGGCGGAGCAGCTCGGCAATCAATGCAAACACTTCCGCATCTGAGGCCGCCGGCGCGGCGCGCTCAAAAATCTCGTAACCCACCTGCATGTATTCGCTGGCGCGGTCCGGATCATCATCCTGACGGCGGAACACTTCGCCCGCGTAGGTATATCGCGCAGGTTCCGCGCCGTGTTCCATATGCATCTGCACCATCGGTACGGTGAAATCCGGGCGCAACATCTGCTCGCCCCGCAACGCGTCGGAAGTGACGTAGGCGCGCGCGCGAATGTCCTCGCCGTAAAGATCCAGCAGCACTTCGGCCGGTTGCAGAATACCTGTTTCCACCGCAACCGCCCCCGCCGCCTCAAAGGCAGCTTTGAGGCGTGCCGCTTCGGCCCGGATCGTGGCCCGGTCTGTCATCCGTCCTGCCCGTCCAAAATCTCGCGCACCTTGGCCACCAGATCCGCGCGCGGCACTTCAAACTGGCTCGGGCGCTCCTTCCATTCTTCCAGCGTCGCGTTTTCCGCGATCTTGGCCCCCAAGATCAGGTCCTTGATCTGGACAATGCCCTTTTCCTTTTCGTCGCCCCCCTCGATCACCGCGATGGGAGAGTTACGCCGGTCCGCATATTTCAACTGATTGCCGAAATTCTTGGGATTGCCCAGATAGACCTCGGCCCGGATGCCCGCCGCGCGCAATTCGCCAACCATGGCCTGATAATCGGCCATCCGGTCGCGATCCATCACCGTCACCACCACCGGGCCCGCTGACGTACTGCTCATCCGACCCTTTTCGCGCAGTGCTGCCAGCAGGCGATCCACGCCAATGCTGATCCCTGTGGCCGGCACGGCCTGCCCGGTGAACCGCTTGACCAGATCATCGTACCGCCCACCGCCCGCAACCGAGCCAAACTGCCGCTTGCGGCCCTTCTCGTCGAGGATTTCAAAGGTCAGCTCGGCCTCGAAAACCGGGCCGGTGTAATAGCCCAGTCCGCGCACAACCGACGGGTCAATCTCGATGCGGTCAGGGCCATAGCCCTGTGCCGCCAGCAAGGCGGATATCGTCTCAAGCTCATTCACCCCTTCGGCACCCACCGTTGATCCGCCAACAGCGGCGCGCAGATTGGCCAGCGTTTCCGCGGCATCCGCCCCCTTGGAGGTCAAAAACGCAAGAACCGGCCCTGCCTGATCATCGCTGAGACCGACACCGTCAATGTACGCGCCAGATGCATCCAGCCGACCCTTGCCCAGAAGCTCCGCCACACCGGACGCGCCGACCTTGTCGAACTTGTCGATGGTCCGCAAAACCGCGTCACGCGCCCCGGCGTCATCAAGGCCCATGGATTCCAGCACGCCATTCAAAACCTTGCGGTTGTTCACCCGCACAAGGTAATCGCCGCGCGGAATGCCCACCGCTTCCAGCGTGTCACTGAGCATCGCACAAATCTCGGCATCCGCGGCCATGCTGGCACTGCCAACCGTGTCCGCATCACATTGGTAAAACTGCCGGAATCGCCCGGGACCGGGCTTCTCGTTTCGCCAGACCGGACCCATTGCGTAGCGACGATAGGGTGTCGGCAAGTCATTGCGATGTTGCGCATAGACCCGGGCCAGCGGGGCGGTCAGATCATAGCGCAGCGCCAGCCAGTCACCGGGCTTGTCGCCATCGGCGTCTTCTTGCCAAGCAAAAACACCTTCATTCGGCCGGTCAACATCAGGCAAAAACTTTCCAAGTGCCTCAACCGTCTCCACGCCAGAACTCTCCAACGCGTCAAAGCCGTACCTATGGTAGACAGCCGCAATCGCCTGCAACATATGGTTGCGCTCGCTTACTTCGGCACCAAAGTAGTCGCGAAATCCCTTCGGCGTTTCGGCCTTGGGGCGGGGCTGTTTCTTGTCCTTGGCCATCGGCTTTGTCCTTGCGGCTTGTCTTTGTCGCGCGGTCTATCGGATGGGCCGCTCGGGGGCAAGCGGCGCCGTGGTTGCCAGCATCCACATTTCCCATTAAATCAGGGGCATGACCCATATCGAAGAACAGATCGCGCACCTGGTGAAAACCGTAGACGAACTGTCGGATGTGATCGCCCGCCAGGAAACCGAGATCGCCATGCTCACGCGTCGGGTGCAGATGCTGATGGAACGTGAAGCCGAGCGCGAAGCAAACATCGGCGGACAAATCGTGGTTGGCGGGGATGAACGCCCGCCCCACTGGTAAAATCCGCTACCCTTTGATGTCCTTGGCCAGCAACTGCCCGTCATGCAGAAGCAGGTTGGACCATCTCTCGTTCACGCCAAACTTTTCATAGATGCTCAGGAACACGGTGCCGCCTTCCAGCCGGGTCAGTTTCGGGCCACAGGGTTTCTTGCGCGGCACGCTGCAGACCCGGGATTTGACCTTTTCATAGGCCTTATCCGTGTCGCTATAGGGCTGAACCTCGGCAGGCAGTCCATATCGCAGCTGCTCATGCATCCCCACCGATCCGAAAAGCGCAAGCGACGCGGTGAACTGGCGCACGCAGCCATCTTTGAACCCGGTCAGATAAAACGTGTGCGGTCCCGTATTGCCCGGATCCGTATCATAGAGCCGGTGCCGCGGGCGGTTCTCGGGATAGCGCGCCACTTCTTTGCCCATTGCGCTCTTGGGCAGATCACAAACCGCGGCCACAGCTCCATATGGCAACACGGTCCCCGGTGCGATTGCCGATGCCACCCCGCCCGGTTGATTATCCGTCGATGCGCCGGTGCCGCGGGAAAAGAGCCCGAAAAGCCCTCTTTCCTCTTGCACAGGCTGCGTGACACGCGACGGCACGCCATACGCTTCGGGCGGCAAACCTTCCTCCGGGGCGAGCACAGCCGTGTCGATCACGGCATCTTCGTTGGCCGGTTCAATGTCACCCTCTGGTGCGGAACGGCCCAGCAACCGGCTGAAAAAGCCGCCTTCATCCTTGGCACCAACTTCAAATTCCGCGTTGGCTTCCGGTTGGGCGCGCACCCCCATAACGGCCGGATCATCGGAGAGATTTTCATCGGACAGGCGCGGCATCGTGGCCAAAGGATCGCCACAGGCTCCCAGCCACATCACTGCGGTCAGCGCGCATAAATGTCTCACAATTCCCCCTCCACACCAAAACGCATGTCACCCGTAACCCGCCCGCTCTTAGCGCAAATGGCGGGGTCAGGTCCAGTCTGAGGGTGATTCAGAGGGCAAAACCGGCTCGTTTTCGCACGCAGCAGCGACGCACGACCCGATCAGATTTCTTCGACGGTCACGACACCTTCGAGACTTTTGATCGCGCCCTTGATCTGGGGATTAACCGGGAATTCCTGCCCGGCGTCTACTTCAACTTCGCCCGGCAGGTCATTGTTTAGCAGACAAAATACAATTGGTCCGCGACCCGCATTTTTGACCGAGCCAACCGCGTCGTGCAAGACCGTCGCAACCGAAGGGATCGCCGCGGGCGTGTCGACAAACACCCGTAGCCCGATGGCACCGGCATCCGCCACAAGGCCATCAATCGGCTGTACCGCCCGGGCCAGAAGTTTGAGTTGCTCGCTCTCCATCGTGGCCTCAACAGTAATCACCACCTGCGACCCAGTTTCGAGGTATTCGCGCGATTTCTCCAAAGTATCGGAGAACATCGTCACCTCGTAACCGCCCGTCGTGTCGCTGAGCTGGACAAAGGCAAACCGGTTGCCCCGGGCGGATTTGCGTTCTTGGCGGCCCGCAACAACCCCGGCCATTTTCATCACCGCCGCGCCGCGTTCGGCGGTCAGGCGCACATCGTCCAGCGTTTTGACATCCTTGCGCTTGAGCACGGTCATGTAGTCGTCCAGCGGATGGCCCGAGAGATAAAAACCCACCGCTTTGAATTCTTCGGTCAGCCGCTCGGCGGGCAACCAATCTTCCACCGGCGCCAGCCGCGGCTCGGGCAGATCATCCCCTGCCTCGCCAAAAAGCGACACCTGATTGGAGCTTTTCTGCTCATGGATCGCAGCGGAATAGTTTGTCAGACGCTCCACGCTGTCAAAAACCCGGCAGCGGTTGCGGTCGAGCACGTCAAACGCCCCGGCCCGCGCCAACATTTCCAGCGGACGCTTGCCGATACGTTTGAGGTCCACCCGCCGGGCAAAATCATAGAGCGTGGCGAATTCCTTGTCCCCGCGCCCATCGGTGATCAGTTTCATCGCCTCGACACCGACGTTCTTGAGCGCGCCCAACCCATAGTGCAGCGCCCCGGATTTGACGGTGAACGTGGCCTCAGACCGGTTCACGCAAGGCGGCACATATGGCAGATCGAGGCCTTTTTTGACCTCTTCAAAATAGACCGCAAGCTTGTCCGTGAGGTGAATATCGCAATTCATCACCCCGGCCATGAACTCCACCGGATGATTGGTCTTGAGCCAGGCCGTCTGATAGCTGACCACCGCATAGGCGGCGGCGTGGGATTTGTTGAAACCGTAGTTCGCGAACTTGTCCAGGAGGTTCCAGACCTCGAGCGCGGTCTTGTCGTCAACGTCGTTTTCCTTGGCCCCCTTGATGAATTTGGGCCGCTCGGCGTCCATCGCCTCCTGGATTTTCTTACCCATCGCACGGCGCAAAAGGTCCGCGCCACCAAGGCTGTACCCGGCCATTTCCTGCGCGATCTGCATCACCTGTTCCTGATAGACGATGATGCCCTGGGTTTCGTCCAGAATGTGATCAATCGACGGGTGCAGCGTTTCGCGATCTGAAAGGTCATTCTTGACCTCACAGAACTTCGGGATGTTCTCCATCGGGCCGGGCCGGTAAAGCGCCACAAGCGCGATGATGTCCTCGATGCAATCAGGCTTCATGCGCTTGAGCGCGTCCATCATGCCCGAACTTTCCACCTGGAACACCGCAACCGTCTGCGCCCGCGAATAAAGCTCGTAGGTCTTGGCATCATCCAGCGGGATCGCGTTGATCTGGTTTTCCGCCCCCGGTGCAGGTTCGTAAATCACGCGCCCATCCGCCGCGATATGCAGGTCACGCCCGCCACCATGGATTTGCTCCATGGCATTTTGGATCACTGTCAGGGTCTTCAGGCCCAGAAAGTCGAACTTGACCAGACCGGCCTGCTCCACCCATTTCATGTTGAATTGCGTGGCCGGCATATCGGATCGTGGATCCTGATAGAGCGGGACAAGCGCATCCAATGGCCTGTCGCCAATCACCACACCCGCCGCGTGGGTCGATGCATTCCGGAGCAATCCTTCGACCTGCATCCCGTAATTCAGCAGCCGGTCCACAACCTCTTCGTTCTTGGCCTCCTCGCGCAGACGATCCTCCTGCGCCAGCGCCTTTTCAATGCTGACGGGTTTCACGCCCTCAACCGGGATCATCTTGCTGAGGCGATCCACCTGCCCGTAAGGCATCTGCAACACGCGCCCGATGTCGCGCACCGCCGCCTTGCTGAGCAGCGCGCCGAAGGTGATGATCTGCCCCACCTTGTCGCGACCGTATTTCTCCTGCACGTATTGGATAACCTCCTCGCGGCGATCCATGCAAAAGTCGATGTCAAAGTCAGGCATCGAGACCCGCTCGGGGTTCAAAAACCGTTCGAACAGCAGACTGTAGCGCAGCGGATCAAGGTCCGTGATCGTCAGCGAATAGGCCACCAAACTGCCCGCACCGGACCCCCGGCCCGGCCCCACGGGGATATCGTGATCCTTGGCCCATTTGATGAAATCGGCCACGATCAGGAAATAGCCCGGAAAGCCCATCCCTTCGATGATCCCAAGCTCGAATTCGAGCCGTTTTTCGTATTCCTCAACCGGGGCCGCATGGGGGATGACGGCCAGACGCTCCTTCAGGCCCGCCTCGGCCTGACGCCGCAATTCATCAACCTCATCATCGGCAAATTTCGGCAGGATAGGATCACGCCGATACGTGCCAAAGGCACAGCGCCGTGCAATTTCAACCGTGTTTTCAATCGCTTCCGGCAGGTCCGCAAAGAGTGCCGCCATCTCCTGTGGCGACTTCAGATAATGCTGGTTGGTCAACCTGCGTCGCGGATGCGACTGATCCACATAGGCCCCTTCCGAGACGCAGATCATGGCATCATGGGCTTCATACATGTCGGATTTCGGGAAATAGACATCGTTTGTCGCCACCAGCGGCAGACCCATCCCATAGGCCATTTCGATAAAGCCCCGCTCGGTCAGACGCTCCGACTGCGGCGCGCCGTCCTCGCCGGGATGGCGCTGCAACTCGACATAAAGCCTGTCGTCAAAGGCCGCGTGTAATCCGCGCATCAAGGTCTCTGCCGCGGGCCCCTGACCGGCCTGCAAAAGCCGCCCCACCGGCCCGTCCGGCCCACCAGACAGACAAATCACGCCCGCGGCATGGGCCTGCAAATCGTCCATCGTGACATGCGGCAATTGCCCATCCCCGCGCAGATAGAGCGCCGAGTTGAGCTTCATCAGGTTTTCATACCCCTGCTCATTTTGTGCCAGCAATACCAATGGCGCGGGCGGTTGAGTTTTCTCTCCCGGCGCGGCGGATCCTTGGGCAAAATCCACCTGGCAGCCCATGATCGGCTGGATCCCCGCCCCGCTGGCGGTCACGGAAAACTCCAGCGCGGCAAACATGTTGTTGGTATCGGTTACCGCCACGGCGGGCATGCCCAGATCGGCGCATAGACCGGGCAGCTTTTTCAACCGCACCGCCCCTTCCAGCAAAGAATATTCAGTATGAAGACGGAGGTGGATGAATCGGACAGCGCTGCTCATGCGGGCATCCTATGACAGGCCCCAAGGCTGCGCCAGCGCTTCCGGCCTTTGCGGCGAAATTGCTATGGTCGCAGCGGCAGATTTCCTGCTAAGCTCCGATCAAAACGAGCTTGGCCTTGCCGGGCGCACGTCCTGCGGGGGATGGGATGCAAGACACATTTCTGTCGATTGCCGGGCTGAGCAAGGCCTATCCCGGCGTGATCGCCAATGACGACGTCTCGCTCGACATCCGGGCGGGCGAAGTACATGCGCTTTTGGGCGAAAATGGCGCCGGAAAATCCACATTGGTCAAAATGATCTATGGGCTGGTCGCGCCTGATACGGGCACGATGACTCTGCGCGGCACCGCTTTTGCCCCGCCCGAACCGCGGGCGGCACGCATGGCCGGTATCGCCATGGTGTTCCAGCATTTTTCCCTTTTTGATGCGATGAACGTGGCCGAAAACGTAGCGCTTGGCATGGAAAACCCACCGAAACAGCGCGATCTTTCCGCCCGGATCCGTGACGTTTCGCAGACATACGGTTTGCCGCTTGATCCGGCGCGTATCGTGGGTGATCTGTCCGCCGGCGAACGACAACGGGTGGAGATCATCCGGTGCCTTCTGCAAGACCCCAAACTGCTGATCATGGATGAACCCACCAGCGTGCTGACCCCGCAGGAGGTCGATATTCTCTTTGCCACATTGCGCAAACTGACCGCCGAGGGCGTGGCCATCCTCTACATTTCGCACAAGCTCGAGGAAATTCGCGCGCTCTGTGATACGGCGACGATCCTGCGAGCCGGACGGGTTGTGGGAAGCTGCGATCCCCGGCAAACCTCGGCCCGCGCCATGGCGGAGATGATGGTGGGCAACAGTTTCGCCGCCACGGCCCGCGCCGGCCACACGCCGGGGGGTTTAGCACTTGAGATCGACAATCTGTCGCTCACCTCACCGGGCACCTTCGGCACATCTTTGAAAAATGTCCGATTGTCGGTTCATCACGGCGAAATTCTGGGCATCGGCGGGGTCGCCGGCAACGGGCAGGATGAATTGCTCGGTGCCCTCTCGGGTGAGCTGCGCTGCCCGGCGCAAGCGATCAAATTCGAGGGCCACGCCATCGGTCGCTTGGGGCCAACGGCGCGGCGCAAACGCGGCCTTCTGAGTGCGCCAGAAGAACGGCTCGGCCACGCCGCCGCACCCGGTATGAGCCTGACTGAGAACGCGTTACTCACGGGTGCCGCCCGGGAAAACCTGCTGCACCGGGGGTTTCTGAAATGGCATTCGGCCCAGGCATTTGCCGAACGCATCATCACCGGGTTTGACGTCCGGACACCGGGCACCCAAACCATTGCGCGCGCCCTGTCCGGCGGCAACTTGCAGAAATTCGTCATCGGTCGAGAAGTGTTGCAACGGCCCGAGGTCTTGGTGGTCAATCAACCCACATGGGGCGTTGACGCCGCGGCCGCCGCCGCAATCCGGCAGGCATTGATTGATCTGGCAGAAGGCGGGACCGCCGTGATCTGTATCAGTCAGGATCTGGACGAACTCATGGAAATCTCCGACCGTTTCGCAGCGCTGAACGAAGGACGACTTACAGATATCCGACCGGCCAAGGACCTGAGTGTGGATGAAATCGGCATGATGATGGCCGGGGCGCACGGCACCGAGGTGGCGCATGTCTGATCCGCGCCAGAAACAGGGGCCACACCTGTGCTGAGACTGGAACGCCGCCCCCAGCCCTCGACATTATGGGCATGGCTCACGCCCGTGATTGCCGTTTTGGTCACCATGATCGTGGGTGGATTGCTCTTTGGCCTTCTGGGCAAGCCACCGGTGGAGACCATCCGGACGATTTTCTGGGAGCCACTATTTGGTGAATTCGCCTTTTACTACCGACCGCAATTGCTGGTCAAAGGCGCGCCGCTGGTTCTTATCGCCATTGGCCTGTCGCTTGGATTTCGGGCGGGCATCTGGAACATTGGCGCTGAAGGGCAATACATCATCGGCGCACTGTGCGGCGCCGCCGTGGGTCTTGCCTTCTACCCCTATGAAAGCGGGATCGTTTTTCCGCTGATGGTGCTGGCCGGCGCATTGGGGGGATGGGCCTGGGCCATGATCCCCGCCCTTCTGAAAATCCGCTTTGGCACCAACGAAATCCTCGTCTCGCTTATGCTGGTCTACGTGGCCGAACAGCTATTGGCGGCCATGGCCCTTGGCGCCTTGCGCAATCCGGAAGGGCGCGGATTTCCCGGTAGCCGGAATTTCAGGGAATATGCCAGCGCGCATAATGCCGAGATCATCCCCGGAACCGGCATGCATTGGGGCGTCGCCGCCGCGCTGATCGCGGTGGTTTTTGCATACATCCTGCTCCACCGGCATATCCTTGGATACCATATTCGCCTCAGCGGTCAGGCCCCGCGGGCCGCCCGGTTCGCCGGTGTCAAACCCCGGCTGCTGATCATCTTCTGCCTTGGATGCTCGGGCCTGTTGGCCGGTCTTGCGGGTCTTTTCGAAGTCTCGGGCCCAGCCGGGCAAATCAACATCGGCTTTAACGTCGGCTATGGGTTTACCGCCATCATCGTGGCCTTTCTAGGCCGCTTGCACCCGGTGGGTATCCTGCTGGCCGGGCTCTTGATGGCGCTGACATATATCGGTGGTGAGCTGGCCCAATCAAACCTTGGCCTGCCCGCCGCCGCCATTCAGCTTTTCCAAGGCATGATGCTGTTTTTTCTGCTGGCCGTCGACGTGCTTACCAATTTCCGCCTTCGCAGGACCAAGAGCGAGGTCGCATGAAACCTTTTCAAGACTACGATTTGGCATCTGTTCTACTGGGACTGGTAACCGGTTACTTTTTACCGACAATACTAATTTGGGTGGGTATTATAGCGCTTTTTCCATGGTGGATCGCGATAATCGCATTCGCATTGTTTGTCATACCGATTGTTCTTCCAATCCTAATTGCTTCGATGTTCCAGAAAGTCCAATCAAAGTCCGCTCAAAAGGTGGACCGAGATGGATGGAGCAATCGTACTTTCTTTGCCGCTCAGGGTGTCGGCCTTTTGGTCTGGGTCGTACTGCACTTTGTTTTTGGTGGAGGATTTGGATAGTGGACCTGTCCTCAATCAACCCGGTCCTGTTGCTGGCGTCGCTGATGGTCGCCGCCACCCCCATTCTGATTGCCGCACTGGGGGAATTGGTCGTGGAACGGGCGGGCGTTTTGAACCTGGGCGTGGAAGGCATGATGATCACGGGCGCCATCTGCGGATTTGCCGTGGCCGTTGAGACCGGATCGCCGATGCTGGGCTTTGTCGCTGCTGCCGCCGGGGGCGCGTTACTCGCAAGCCTCTTTGCGCTGCTCACGCAGTTTGCCTTGGCCAATCAGGTGGCGTCGGGTCTTGCGCTCACCCTCTTTGGTCTGGGGCTAAGCGCTCTCTTGGGTCAGGGATATGTGGGCATCAAACCACCGCAGACCGCCCCCCTGAACATCCCGTTGCTCAGCGATATCCCGGTTCTGGGTCCGATCCTCTTTTCCCATGATGCGATGGTCTATGTCGGGCTGGCTCTGGTGGCGGCCCTCTGGGCGTTTCTGAAATTTACCCGCGGCGGCCTGATCCTGCGGGCCGTGGGCGAAAACCACGATGCCGCCCATGCCCTTGGGTACAAGGTGGTGCGCATCCGGGTGCTGGCGATCCTCTTTGGCGGGGCCTGCGCAGGGTTGGGCGGCGCCTATATCAGCCTCATCCGCGTCCCCCAATGGACCGAAGGCATGACCGCTGGTGCCGGATGGATTGCCCTTGCGCTGGTGGTCTTCGCCAGCTGGAAAGCGGGCCGCGTGCTGCTTGGTGCCTATCTTTTTGGCGGTGTGACGGTGCTTCAACTAAACCTGCAGGCGGCAGGGGTTGATATTCCGGTCGAGTATCTTTCAATGTCGCCCTATCTGATCACCATTCTGGTGCTGGTCATCATGTCGGCGGATCGCTCGCGCGCACCCGGCTCACTTGGCCGCATCTTTCACGCCTCGGGCTGACGCCCGTAACAACGACTGCAAAGACCACCAAGGGGAGAAATGACATGAAACTGAAGATGCTTTTGACCGGGGCCGCCATGGCCCTTGGCCTGGCAACCAGCGCGATCGCACAGGACAAAACCAAAGTCGGCTTTATCTATGTCGGCCCGGTCGGCGATGGCGGCTGGACCTATGAACACGATCAGGGACGCCTGGCCATCGAAGCGCATTTTGGTGACAAGGTTGAAACCGTGTTTCAGGAAAGCGTCGACGAAGGCCCCGATGCCGAGCGGGCGATCACCCAGATGGCCCTGCAAGGGGCGGACCTGATCTTCACAACGTCCTTTGGCTTCATGGACCAGACAATCAGCGTCGCGGAAAAATTCCCGAATGTGAAATTCGAACACGCCACCGGGTTTAAAACCGCACCGAACGTGTCGGTTTATTCGGCACGGTTTTACGAAGGCCGCGCGGTGCAGGGACATATCGCCGGCAAGATGACCAAATCCAACATCATCGGGTACATCGCCTCCTATCCGATCCCTGAAGTGATCCGGGGCATCAACGCCGCCTATATCCACGCCAAACGCGTGAACCCGGATGTCGAGTTCAAGATCATTTGGGCCTACACCTGGTTTGAACCAGCAAAGGAGGCTGATGCCGCCACCGCCCTGATCGAACAGGGCGCCGATGTGGTGTTGCAACATACGGATTCAACCGCGCCTCAGGTTGCTGCCGAGAAAGCCGGGGGTGTCATTACCTTTGGTCAGGCTTCAGATATGAGCGAATACGCCCCCTTCCCGCGCGTCAGCTCGATCATCGACAATTGGGCGCCCTACTACATCGCGCGCACGCAGGCCGTGATGGATGGCACGTGGGAATCCGTGAACACGTGGGATGGCATCCCCGAAGGCATGGTTGAAATCGGCGAGATCACTGATGCCGTGCCTGCCGACATCAAAGCTGAGGCGCTGGCCATGGTCGATGCCATCGGCAAGGGTGAATACCACCCCTTTACCGGTCCTCTGAACAAACAGGACGGCAGCGCGTGGCTGGCCGAAGGGGAAGTGGCCGATGATGGTACCTTGGCCGGTATGTCGTTCTACGTTGAAGGCCTGACAGGCGACATCCCGGAGTAACCCTCCCTCAGAACGAACGCAGACCCCCGCCATCCGGTGGGGGTTTTTCTTTGGCCAAAGACGCCAAAAGAAAACGGCCCAAGGGAGTTAACCTTGAGCCGTGGACATCAGAGGTATGGCAGGAGCACCCTGCTTTCGCCGGATATTGTCAGGCGCAATCGGGACGGTAGGCGCGGGCCTGTGCCGTTGGGTGCGGCAGGCCGGGATACGGGCAGCGCTTTGGTGAAATCTCAGGGAAGAGACCCAACAGTTCTTCGCGTGCGGCTACGTCCATTTCTGCCATTGCCTTGGGTGACGGGCGGAAACTTTCGACCGGCAAGCCCTCGGCACAGAATACTTCCTGATTGTCGAATACCAGGTTGTAATAGGTCACGCTCTCAGCGCTCATATCTGCAAATGCTTCGTCGCTGGCCATAGCCAGAGCACCGACGCGCATCAGGCAGGATTGGGCGTCTTCCACGCCAGAAATTCGATAACCGGGGATCAGGGCGCGGTGACCGCAGGCAATGCGCAAATCCCGTGCTGGCATCATCGGGCCAACGGCGCGGGGGCGCAGACGGATCGGCGCCAGTTCGGGGCGTTCACGCATTTCGGCGGCTGTGACGGTGCGGGTCCAGATCATGCGGACTGGTTGCAGACCATTGTCACGTGTCACCACCATATCACCGGGGTGAAGAATATCGACATGGCGCGCGCCAAGCGGTGTCCGCACATTGGCGCCACTGCATAAGCCGGTCAAATAGCGACGGTCCGTTTTCATGGCCGTAGTCAACGAAGCTGCAAATCCCATAGTCCACTCCTTCCAATTCCCACTCTAACTTTTCAAGGTTAATGCGCCGGAAATTGGGTGCGAGTGTGGACAGATTGTGACGGATGCGCCGAAACCCATGTTTTAAGGTCGAAACCAGAACAAAACGCCTCTTTGTCGCCGACTGCCCGAACACCTGGCCCCCCAAAATCTACCAAAAATTTTCGATAGAATTTCGCAATTGACGCAGCCCGAAAGGATAACAGGAAAAGCTTTTCCTTTACCGCGCACCGTGGCAGGCTGATGGAAATCAAGCAGGAAACACCCCATGACGCAGCGCAGGCAAATACCGGCCAATGCCTCGGTCGCGCAGGCCGGTGACGGCGCGCGCATGCAGGCACCTGCTGCGGAACGCAACGCGGCCGCAATCACCGAAATGCTTTATATCCACGCCGCGCCCAATGGCCGCGCGCTTGAGATCGCCAGCGGCACAGGTCAGCACGTGGCGGGGTTTGCGCGATCCCTGCCGGGGTTGATCTGGCAGCCCACAGATGTCGAGGCCGCCCGACTGGCCAGTATCGACGCCTGGGTCGAGGGCGCACCCAATGTCAAACCAGCCCGGCATCTGGACGCCACATCCCCCGGCTGGGGGCCACACAATGCGGACCAGAACGTCATCCTCCTGGTAAATCTGTTGCACCTGATCAACGCGCCCGAGGCCCGGGTGTTGATCACCGAAGCCGCGGCCGCGCTTGCCCCTGGCGGCCGGTTTTTCATCTACGGTCCGTTTCTGCGCGATGGGCAGGCCACGTCAGAGGGCGACGCCCGCTTTGATGCAAGCCTGCGCGCGGCGGATCCGGCCATCGGGTACAAAGACATCGGCGACGTTGGGCAATGGCTGGCCGATGCCGGATTGCGCGTGCTGGCGCAGGTTGACATGCCCGCAAACAACCTGACTGTGATCAGTGAACGCCCGAAGGAGGCCCCGTGATGTTGCGACCGTTGACCCTTTTGTCTGTGCTGGCCCTGGCCGCATGTTTCGCCGCATCGCCACCGGCACACGCCCAATCCAATGACGGCACGGCGCCCGTGCGCTTTGGGGACAATAAGCCCGTTGCCTGGACCGGCCGGGCACCCAACACCTATCCGATCCACGGCATCGACGTGGCCCGGTTTCAAGGCCCGATTGACTGGCGCAAGGCGCGTCGGGCGGGCGTAAGTTTTGTGTTTATGAAGGCCACAGAAGGGGGTGATCTGCTCGACCCTCTCTTTCAGGATCACTGGCGCGGGGCCAAACGCGCAGGTATCGCGCGCGGGGCCTATCATTTCTATTATTTCTGCACCAAGCCGGAGGTTCAGGCGCGCTGGTTCATCCGCAACGTCCCACGCACCAAAGGCACTCTGCCACCGGTCCTCGACATGGAATGGAACCCCTTTTCCCCGACCTGCAAAAAGCGTCCTCCCGGCGCCGAGGTACGGCGCCAGATGAAGGTGTTTATGGATATTGTCGAGCGCCGCTATGGCCAGCGTCCGATCATCTACACCACGCCCGGGTTCTATGAGGATGCAGGGTTGAACCGCCTGCAAGGCGAAGAATTCTGGCTCCGTACCACCGCCAAAACACCGGATAAGGTCTATCCCGGTCAGCCCTGGCGCTTTTGGCAATATAGCAGCACAGGTGTGATCAACGGCATTGATGTCGAGGTCGATCTGAATGTCTTTGGCGGCAATAGCGCGCAATGGCAGCAATGGTTGTCCGCGCGGCAGCGATAAGCACAGCTTAGGCGCGGGCACCCCGCAGCCATGCCCAGACCCGACCATCGGTGATGATGAGGCCAAGCCCGATCAGGCCAAATCCAATCCACGCCTCCCGTCCGAGCGTTTCCCCCAGAAAGAGACTGCCCAAAGCGATGGCAAAGGGCGGGATCAACAAGGTCACGAGCATCAGGTTGGCGGCACCCGCCCGTACCAGAATGGCAAAATACATCAGATACGCCAGAGCGGTCGACATCACGGCCACGGCCAGAAGCGAGGCCCAGACCGGCACCGACAGGGCCAGCTGTGGCATCCCGTCATGCCAGATGGCCACCGGTATCATCAGGATTGTGCTGCCGATCAGCATCCCCAGTGCATTCATCTGTGGCGGGATCCCGGCCAGTGCCACCTTGCCCCAGACGCTGGCAAAGGCGTAGGAGAGTGCAGCCCCCAAAATGGCCAGCTGCGCCAGGTTGCGCGCGTCCAGACCCGTAAGCACTTCAACCCCCATGATGGCGGCCACACCCGCCACACCAAAGGCGGCGCCAAGCAGTTTGCGCGCCGTAAGCGGTTCGTCCTTGAGCAAAAGGCCTGCCACGACGGCACCGAACACGGCTGTTGTGCCATTCAGGATTGAAGCCAAACCACTTTCAATCTGTGTCTGTCCCCAGAAGATCAGCGAAAAGGGGATGGCGTTGTTCAGCGCGCCCATCACCAGAAAAGCGCCCCAGATGCGCAGGCTGCGCGGCCAGGGTATCCCTTGCCACCACACCACAGCGATCAAAACCGGCACAGCCCAGAAAACCCGGTGCAAGGTGATCGTCAGCGGTGGGACTTGCGTCAGTGCCAATTCGGCAAAAAAGAACGATCCGCCCCAGACGGCCGCCAGCAAAAAGAGCAGCAAAGCCGCGAATGCAGAGATCGAAGGTGTTGATGGTGTAGACATGCGCACAGTCTTGGCACAGGCCTGCCTGCGGGCGCGACCCGTTTCTTGCGCTTATGTCGGGCGCGTTACCCGAAAACCCGTCACACCCCGCGCAACCAAAGCTTATGCCTTGACCGAGATCACTTCCATGCACGCTTTGTACCGCTCGCTGACCCCATACCGGGTGGGGGTCAGGCCACATTCACCCAGCAAATCATAAAGCCTGCTGCGGCTGAAATTATGGTAATGCTCAATCTCGCCCCAATAGGGGTTTTCATTATTGCCGGTCATGTAGTCCCAAAGGATTTGCTCGGTATTGGGCATCGACAAAAGACACACGCCGCCCGTGTCCAAATGCCCGACCACGGACGTCAAAAATGCCTTGGGATAGGGCACATGTTCCAGCACATCCATCAATGAAATCACCTGACATGGCGCGTCCAGCGCAAGCTTGGTGATGTCCTCGCAAAAGGCCTCATAGCCCAGTTTACGGATTGTCTCGACATTGTCGCGGCGCAGGTCAACACCGATGGGATGGAACCCATATTCGCGCGCCGTAAAGAGGAGCGATCCGTTTCCAAACCCCACATCCATCCACCGCCCCTGCCCCATGAAGGGCAACACCCGGTCGATGATCCGGGCCGAGACCATGCGGTTGCCCTCCAGATCATAGCCGACCTTCTGGTTCTGGTGCGTCTCACTAAAGAGGATCTCACAGGCGGCATCGGTGAAATAGCCTTCGGTGAAGACATGACCACAGGCATCGCAGGATTTCCACACGATCTTGGGTGACAGTTTGGGATTGTAGATCTTGTGACCCGAACAATCCCCCTCCCCCACAAGGCTCAGGGTTTTGGCGTCACATAGCGGGCAACCATCGTAAAGATGCCGGTCCGCGCTCACGGTCTGGGGGCTCATATCATTCATGCCTGCATGTTGCGGCGAACTGGCTAAATCTTGGTTAATCGCACATGGTTTTTGCGCGATTTAGGCTCAGAAAGGAATGTCGTCCGATCCCGAGACAAACCGGGCCACAACCTTCTTGATTCCGGCCTTTTCAAACTCAATTTCCAGCTTGTCACCTTCGATGCCGATGATCGCGCCATAGCCGAACTTCTGGTGGAACACCCGCTCGCCCATCGTGTGACTGCTGACCGCCTGCGCGTCGATCACCTGATGGCGGCTCTCAGAAGGTTGTGCCACGGGCCGCTGACTGGCACGTGCCTGCAACCGTTTCCAACCGGGCGAGTTATAAACATTGGCCTCCGCCGCGCGGGTCTCGATCGTGCTTTCCATGCCAGCCGCACCATAACCACCACCGTAGAGACCGGGCGGGGTCAGCACGTCGACATGTTTTTCGGGCAATTCGTCGATAAACCGCGACGGCATCGAGGATTGCCATTGGCCAAACACCCGCCGATTGCCCGCAAAGCTGATGGTACAGATCTCTTCGGCGCGGGTGATGCCCACATAGGCCAGACGGCGTTCTTCCTCGACGCCCTTCTGCCCGCTTTCATCCATCGAGCGTTGCGAAGGGAAAAGCCCATCCTCCCAGCCCGGCAGGAACACGGCGGGAAATTCCAGCCCCTTGGCCGCATGCAGGGTCATGATGCTGATCTTTTCGCCGGCTTCCTGATTGTCATTGTCCATGATCAGGCCGACATGCTCCAGAAACCCCTGCAGGTTCTCAAACTGCTCCAACGCCTTGATCAGTTCCTTGAGGTTCTCCAGCCGCCCCGGTGCTTCGGGCGTCTTGTCATTCTGCCACATCTCGGTGTAGCCGCTTTCGTCGAGGATGATCTCAGCCAGCTCCATATGGGTGATCTGTGCATCTCCCGCCATGCGGCCCCAACGGTCCAGCCCTTCCAGCAGCCTGGCCAGTTCAACAGCCCCCTTGCCGCCCAATCCCTTCTCTTCCAGCAGAATGCGCGCGCCTTCGGTCAATGGCACGCCGTTATCCCGCGCCACCCTCTGGATTTTCTGTTGCGCTTTGTCGCCCAACCCGCGTTTGGGCGTGTTCACAATCCGCTCAAACGCCAGATCATCCGACGGCGAGGTGACCACCCGGAAATAGGCCATGGCATCGCGGATCTCCATCCGCTCATAGAACCGCGGACCACCAATGACGCGGTACGGCAATCCAATGGTCAGAAACCGATCTTCAAAGGCGCGCATCTGATGCGAGGCGCGTACAAGGATGGCCATTTCGTTCAGCGAATAGTCGCGCAATCCCCGCGTGCCGCGCTGCATCGCCTCGACCTCTTCACCGATCCAGCGCGCCTCTTCCTCGCCGTCCCAATGGCCGATCAGGCGAACCTTTTCGCCCTCCTCGGCTTCGGTCCAAAGCTCCTTGCCCAATCGCCCCTTATTGCCCGCGATCACGCCGCTGGCTGCAGCCAGAATATGCGGGGTCGAGCGGTAGTTTTGCTCCAGCCGGACCACATGCGCGCCGGGAAAATCCTTTTCAAACCGCAGGATGTTGCCCACCTCGGCCCCGCGCCAGCCATAGATCGACTGGTCATCATCGCCCACGCAACAGATGTTCTTGTGCGATCCCGCCAATAGCCGCAGCCAGAGATATTGTGCCACGTTGGTATCCTGATACTCGTCCACGAGGATATAGCGGAAAAAGCGCTGATATTGCTGAAGCACGTCATCATGGGTCTGGAAAATGGTGACCACATGCAACAGCAAGTCACCAAAATCGACCGCGTTCAGCTCCTTCAGACGGGTCTGGTAGAGCTTGTAGAGCGCGGGCGCCTTGCCGTCATAGGCTCCGGCCTCCGATGCGGGGATATTATCCGGTGTCCAGGCGCGGTTTTTCCAATTGTCGATGATGCTGGCCAAGGCGCGCGCAGGCCAGCGTTTGTCATCGATACCCGCCGCCGACACCAGTTGTTTAAGCAGGCGCAGCTGATCATCCGTGTCGAGGATGGTGAAGTTCGATTTCAACCCCACCAGCTCCGCGTGACGCCGCAGAAGTTTGACACAGATCGAATGGAACGTGCCCAGCCAAGGCATGCCTTCCACCGCCTCTCCCAGCATCCGGCCCACGCGTTCTTTCATCTCGCGCGCGGCCTTGTTGGTAAAGGTCACCGCCAGGATTTCGTTGGGGCGCGCTGTCCCGGTGTTCAAAAGATGCACGATGCGCGTGGTCAGCGCCTTGGTCTTGCCCGTGCCGGCCCCGGCCAGCATCAGCACCGGGCCTTCCATCGCCTCAACCGCCGCGCGTTGTTCGGGGTTCAGCCCCTCGAGATAGGGCATGGGGCGCGCCGCCATGGCGCGCGCTGCAAGGGATGCGCCTTCAAACGCGTCGGATCTCGTCATAACTGCTCATGGTTCAAAGAATAGCGCGTGTCGCGCGCGAGTGGAAGTAAATGTTCAGGGAATGTTCCCAATGCCTTAGACCCGCCAAATACCCGCCTCTCGCCCTCAAAACTCCTAGCATCGCCGCAGCCTGGCTCTGGACAAAGCGGCGGCAAACCTTGCAGATGGGCCCCATGGATCTGAATGCCAAATACCCCGGCCTATCGGACTTGCGCGCGCGGGCAAAACGCCGCGTTCCGCATTTCGTCTGGGAGTTTCTGGACAGCGGCACCGGTGCGGAAAAAACCCGTGACCGCAACCGCACGGCGCTCGACGCGCAATTGCTGATGCCGTCGATCCTGCATGGCGAATTTGAACCGGATCTAAGCGTGTCACTCTTTGGACAGACACTGCCCCTGCCCTTTGGCATTGCACCTGTGGGCATGTCGGGGCTGATCTGGCCGGATGCGGAACGTATCCTCGCCCGCTCGGCGGCGCGCGCCGATATTCCCTATGCACTGTCCACCGTGGCCAGCCGCACCCCCGAAGATGTGGGGCCAATTATGGGTCAGCATGGGTGGTTTCAAATGTATCCACCACGTGATCCCGAGATACGGACAGATATGTTAAACCGGGCGCGCGACGCTGGTTTCAAGGTCCTGATCCTGACGGTTGATGTGCCGGTGGCATCGCGGCGCGAAAGGCAGGTCCGCTCGGGCCTGACCACGCCACCCCGCCTGACACCGCGGATTTTGTCGCATATCGCCAGCTGCCCGACATGGGCATTGGGCATGGCGCGCATGGGCATGCCCCGCATGCGCCTGATTGACTCCTATGCCGGAGATATCAATGGGTTACCATCCACAAGTCATGCAGGTTACATGCTGCGCACCTCACCGGATTGGGACTATGCCCGTTGGCTGCGCGACGCATGGGATGGCCCCATGGTGGTCAAGGGTGTGATGCAGGCTGACGATGCAAAGGCGCTCGAAGCTGCCGGCATGGATGCGATCTGGATATCGAACCACGCCGGGCGGCAATTTGATGCGGCCCCTGCCACGATCGACGTTGTGGAAAGCATCCGCGCGGCGACGAAACTTCCGATCCTTCTGGATGGCGCGATCGAGGGCGGTCTGGACATGTTGCGTGCCTTCGCACTGGGCGCGGATTTTGTCATGTTGGGACGGGCCTGGCACTATGCCGTGGCCGCTTTGGGCGAAAAAGGACCTGATCATCTGGTCGACATATTGCGCGCCGATCTGCAATCCAACATGGGCCAGTTGGGCATCAAAACGCTGAAGGATGCCATGACACGGCGGACAACGACCGGGTAGTCATTCCTACCCAGATAAAATGAACTTCCGCCTTTAACCAACTGAATATATGTGATTTTGACACCTTCGAACAACAGCTGAATGAGTTGTCCTTTCGGGTAAAACTTATCGCGAACGGGTGAGGCTTTGACGTTGGGGCATTGCGCAAACCTTACACAAATCTTACAAGGCGGCAGGGATGGCGCCGCAACGCAGCAATTTTGGTGTTGACCGGTTCACCGTTCCAAATGCGAAACCTAGGGACAACAGGGGACAGCCAGTGGCGGAATTCAACAAAATCCTGATTGCCAACCGCGGCGAAATTGCCATTCGGATCATGCGCGCTGTAAACGAGATGGGCAAACGCACCGTCGCCGTTTTTGCCGAAGAGGACAAGCTGGGCCTGCACCGGTTCAAGGCCGATGAAGCCTATCGCATCGGCGAAGGCATGGGTCCCGTTGCCGCCTATCTGTCGATTGATGAAATCATCCGCGTGGCCAAGGAATGCGGTGCCGATGCTATCCATCCCGGCTATGGCCTCCTGTCGGAAAACCCGGATTTTGTGGACGCCTGCGATGCCAATGGCATCACCTTTATTGGCCCCAAGGCCGAAACCATGCGTGCGCTTGGCGACAAGGCCAGCGCTCGTAAAGTGGCCGTTGAGGCCGGTGTGCCCGTTATCCCTGCCACCGAAGTTTTGGGCGACGATATGGATGAAATCCGCCGTCAGGCCGACGAGGTTGGCTATCCCTTCATGCTCAAGGCCAGTTGGGGCGGTGGCGGACGCGGGATGCGCCCGATCCTGAAGCCCGAAGAGCTGGAGGAAAAGGTGCTGGAAGGCCGTCGCGAGGCCGAAGCCGCCTTTGGCAACGGCGAAGGCTATCTGGAAAAGATGATCCTCCGCGCGCGTCACGTTGAGGTGCAGATCCTGGGCGACAAACATGGCAACATGTACCACCTTTATGAGCGTGATTGTTCGGTTCAGCGGCGCAACCAAAAAGTGGTGGAGCGCGCCCCTGCCCCATACCTAAGCCCTGAACAACGCGAAGAAATTTGCCAGTTGGGTTATAAAATCTGCAAACACGTCAATTACGAATGTGCGGGCACGGTCGAATTCCTTATGGATATGGACAGCGGCCAGTTTTACTTCATCGAGGTGAACCCGCGCGTGCAGGTGGAACACACTGTCACCGAAGAAGTTACCGATATCGACATCGTGCAGGCGCAAATCCTGATTGCCGAAGGCAAAACACTGGCCGAGGCCACGGGCAAACCCACACAAGGTGATGTGCGCCTGAACGGGCACGCGCTGCAAACCCGGATCACCACCGAGGACCCACAGAATAACTTCATCCCGGATTACGGCCGCATCACCGCCTTTCGCGAAGCGACCGGCATGGGCATCCGACTGGACGGCGGCACCGCCTATTCCGGCGGCGTGATCACGCGCTACTATGACAGTCTTCTGGTAAAAATCACGGCGCATGCGCAGACACCGTCAGCGGCTATTGCCCGGATGGACCGCGCCCTGCGTGAATTCCGCATCCGGGGCGTCAGCACCAACATTGCTTTTGTCGAAAACCTGCTGAAGCACCCG
Source organism: Roseovarius sp. JB2-10 (assembly GCF_055693585.1). Classification (NCBI taxonomy): domain Bacteria; kingdom Pseudomonadati; phylum Pseudomonadota; class Alphaproteobacteria; order Rhodobacterales; family Roseobacteraceae; genus Roseovarius; species Roseovarius sp. JB2-10. Next base: position 3,433,377 of record NZ_CM146337.1, read on the forward strand.
ACATTCCTCAGCAATGAATACACCACCAAGTTCATTGATGAGACGCCCGAGCTTTTCAACTTTGGCAAGCGTCGGGACCGCGGCACCAAGGTGCTGAATTACATCGCCGACATCACCGTGAACGGCCACCCGGAAACCCAAGGGCGTGCGGGCACTGGTGCCGATGTCAAACTGCCCAAACCTCCTGCCCTGCAAGGCGAAATCCAACCTGGCAGCAAGACCTTGCTGGAGGAAAAGGGCGCCAAGGCGGTGGCCGATTGGATGCTGAGCGAAAAGCGCCTGTTGCTGACCGACACAACCATGCGCGACGGGCACCAAAGCCTTCTGGCCACGCGGATGCGCTCGATCGATATGGTCAAGGCCGCACCGGCCTATGCCGCCAACCTGCCGCAGCTGTTCAGCGTTGAATGCTGGGGCGGTGCGACCTTCGACGTGGCCTACCGCTTCTTGCAGGAATGCCCGTGGCAGCGCCTGCGTGATCTGCGCGCGGCCATGCCCAACCTGCTGACGCAGATGCTGCTGCGCGCGTCTAACGGCGTCGGCTACACCAATTATCCCGACAACGTGGTACAGGAATTTGTGCGCCAGGCGGCGGAGACCGGTGTTGATGTCTTCCGCGTGTTTGACAGCCTCAACTGGGTCGAAAACATGCGCGTCGCGATGGATGCGGTGAATGACACGGGCCGCATCTGCGAAGGCACGATCTGTTACACCGGCGATATCCTTGACCCGGACCGCGCCAAATACGACCTGAAGTATTACGTCAAAATGGCCAAGGAAATGCAGAGCGCCGGTGCGCATGTGCTGGGCCTCAAGGACATGGCCGGCCTGCTGAAACCAGCCGCCGCGCGCGTACTTGTCAAAGCGCTGAAGGAAGAGCTGGACATCCCCGTTCACTTCCACACCCACGACACGTCGGGCATTGCGGGCGCCACCATCCTTGCCGCCGCTGAATCAGGTGTCGACGCGGTGGACGCCGCCATGGACGCATTTTCCGGCGGGACCAGCCAGCCCTGCCTCGGCTCGATCGTCGAGGCGCTTGCGCACACGGATCGCGACACCGGTATCGACATGAAACACATTCGCGAAATGTCGGATTACTGGGAACATGTGCGGGCGCAATATGTGGCGTTCGAAAGTGGCTTGGCAGCACCTGCCTCGGAAGTCTACCTGCACGAGATGCCCGGCGGGCAGTTCACCAACCTCAAGGCGCAGGCCCGCTCACTTGGCCTCGAAGAACGCTGGCCAGAGGTCGCAAGCACCTATGCCGACGTCAACCAGATGTTCGGCGATATCGTCAAGGTGACGCCATCGTCCAAGGTGGTGGGAGACATGGCCTTGATGATGGTCAGCCAGAACCTGACCCGCGACGAAGTGGAAGACCCGAGCGTTGATGTGGCCTTCCCGGATTCGGTTGTCGACATGATGCGCGGCAATCTGGGCCAGCCTCCGGGCGGGTTCCCGAATGGCATCGTGGGCAAGGTGCTCAAAGGTGACAAACCCAACACCGTGCGCCCGGGCAAACACCTTGAGCCGATTGATCTGGAGGCCACCCGCGCCGAAGTCAGCGCGCTGCTCGAAGGCAAGGCCGTGGATAACGAGGATCTGAACGGGTACCTGATGTATCCCAAGGTCTTCCTCGATTACATGGGCCGCCACCGCACGTATGGGCCGGTTCGAACATTGCCCACGCGGACGTTCTTTTACGGAATGGAACCAGGCGAGGAAATCAGCGTCGAGATTGACCCCGGTAAAATCCTAGAAATCCGCCTGCAGGCCGTAGGTGAGACGCAGGATGATGGCGAAGTGCGGGTGTTCTTTGAACTCAACGGTCAGCCGCGGGTCATTCGCGTGCCCAACCGTCTGGTCAAATCGCAAACCGCACAGCGGCCCAAGGCCGAGCCGGGCAATGCCAACCATGTGGGCGCGCCGATGCCCGGCGTGGTGGCCAGCGTGGCCGTCACCGCCGGTCAAGAGGTCAAAGCCGATGACCTGCTCCTGACCATCGAGGCGATGAAAATGGAAACCGGCATCTATGCCGAACGGGACGCGGTGGTCAAAGCCGTCCACGTGCAGGCCAGTGGCCAGATTGATGCCAAGGACCTGTTGATCGAGCTGGAGTAAGCCGATCGGGTGACGTGACCCAACGTCAGGTTTCGTTTGGATGCGCGGAGTGGTTAGGCTTCGCGCATCTTATTTTCGGCAAGGAACAGCGATATGTCATTGGCAATCACCCCTCTTTACGGCGGTCTGATCGGGCTGTTGTTTGTCTTTTTGAGTTTTCGCGTGATCTTTCGAAGACGCGGCGCGCAGGTGTCTCTGGGCGATGGCGAAGACAAGGAACTTCGCAAACGCGTTCGGGTTCAGGGAAATTGCGCCGAATACGCACCCATTGGGTTGCTCCTGCTGGCCATGGCTGAATTGCAGGGCGCACCGGGTTGGGTTGTGCATGTGCTGGGGCTGATGCTGGTGATGGGGCGCTTGATCCACGCCTATGGGCTGAGCCAGACGCCGCAGATTATGTTGATGCGTCAGGTGGGTATGATTTTGACCTTTCTGATGATCGTTCTGAGCGCCTTGGCCAACATCGGACACGCCCTTTTCTGAAGCCCACACGGTCATTCTGATCCCCCACGCCACACCACCACACAACCCGGAACCGCAGGCGCGGACACGGCCCACAGAATTGTGAATGTGGATTTCTGGATGAAATCTCGCAGCATCGTGCTACGATTTACATTCAGCCACGGCACCGGACATATTCAGGTGTCGCCGCGAGGAGGAGAGAATACATGTGTCAGATGTTTGCCGGACAAGCCCCGGAACGCTATGAGCTGGAAACCCGGCGGATGCGCCTGAACGGTCACAGCACGAGCATCAGACTTGAAAAGTCCTTCTGGGGGATCGTCGATGAAATCGCCGCTGGCGAGGACCTTTCAACGCCGGGTTTTGTGTCCAAGCTGCACTCGGAAGTCCTTGAATTACATGGCGAACCAAAGAATTTCACATCGCTCCTGCGCTGTGCCTGCCTGGTTTATCTGGAGGCTGGACAAGCGACGCGTAACGCCAGGATTGCGGCCGAATAAATCGGCCAAAATTAACGTAGTAACCCTCTACTACCCGCCCGTCTTACGCGCGCGCTAGCCTCTCTGAAACACATAATGGTTTGGGAGGGCCAAATGGCAAAAGCCATTCACAGTATGATTCGCGTCTTTGACGAGGCCCGGTCGTTGGCGTTTTATAAGACGGCCTTTGATCTTGATGTCGCGGACCGGCTCGATTTCGAGAACTTCACTTTGGTCTACCTCAGCAACGCCGAAAGCGCGTTCGAGTTGGAACTTACGATCAACAAGGGCGAGACCGAACCCTATGATCTGGGCAATGGCTATGGTCACTTCGCCGTTCTGGTGGAGGATCTGGAGGCCGAACATGCCCGGTTCGAAGCGGCCGGTCTGAACCCGCGAAAACTGGTGGAATTTGCGCCCGACGGCAAGGTCGTTGCCAAGTTCTTTTTCGTCGCCGATCCGGATGGCTACGAGATCGAAGTTTTGCAGCGCGGCGGGCGATTCAAATAAAGAAAGTAAGGGAGGATAACATGACAAACATAGCAACCAAGGGCACGATGACGCGGCGAGAGCTGCTATCGCGCGCCACGGCAGCCGGCACCACTCTGGTCATCGGCGGTGGATTTGTTGCCGGGGCTGACGCCGCCTGGGCAATGGAAACCGCCGTGCTGAAGCCGGAAACCATGGCCACGCTGATCCAGATGGCGCGGGACATTTATCCGCACGATCATGTGGGCGATGAGTATTACGCCATGGCCGTCAAAGGATATGACACCGAAGACGCCGCGGAATCCGTTGAAGAAGGCATAGCCGCGCTCAACAGCGCCGCACAGGGCAAAGGCCACGCGGATTACATGTCGATGGGTTGGGAGCGCGACCGTGTGGATGTTCTGCGCGAAATGGAAGACAGCGCGTTCTTCCAACGAGTGCGCGGGGGTCTGGTCACCGGGCTCTATAACCAAAAGGCCGTCTGGCCCCTCTTTGGATACGAAGGCGAAAGCTATTCCCAGGGCGGCTACATGGACCGCGGCTTCAACGACATCAACTGGCTTTAAGCCATAGCCAACGAGGAGATTAAGACTATGGCTGCACCTTTTGAGATGACAGACGACAGTGTAATTGTCGTGATCGGAACCGGCGCCGGTGGCGGCGTTCTGGCAAACGAACTGGCCCAACGCGGCGTGAGCGTTGTGGCATTGGAAGCGGGCGGACGGTATCTGCCCGAAGACTACGTGAACGATGAATGGGAGAGCTTTGGCCAGCTGGCATGGCTTGACCCGCGCACTACATCAGGTGACTGGCGCGTGGCCAAGGACTTTTCCGGCCTGCCCGCCTGGATCGTCAAGGCCGTGGGCGGCACCACCACCCACTGGGCCGGTGCGAGCCTGCGCTTCCAGGACCACGAGTGGAAAGCCAAGACCACCTATGGCGACGTGCAGGGCGCGAACCTTCTGGACTGGCCCATTGATGGCGCTGAAATGGCGCCCTGGTATGATCTGGCCGAAGAAAAGCTGGGCGTGACCCGCACCGGGGACCGCGAAGGCCTGCCCGGTAACAACAACTATCTGGTCTTCGAGGCCGGGGCCAAGAAACTGGGATATGAACAGGTTCATACCGGTCGCATGGCGATCAATTCGGCAGATAATGACGACCGCCCCGCCTGTCAGCAAACCGGATTCTGTTTCCAGGGCTGCAAATGGGGGGCCAAATGGTCCGCTGCCTACACGGATATTCCGCGGGGGGAGGCCACAGGGAACCTCGAAGTGCGTGAAAAGGCCCATGTGCTGCGCATCGAGCACGGCGATGACGGCAAAGTCACCGGCGTCGTCTATGCCGATGCGGACGGGAATGAGCACACCCAGAAGGCGCGCGCGGTCTGCGTGGCTGGCAACTCATTCGAGAGCCCCCGCCTGCTGCTGAATTCCGCGACGGAGATGTATCCGGACGGGCTGGCCAACAGCTCGGGTCAGGTGGGGCGCAACTATATGCGTCACATGACGGGCTCGGTCTACGCGGTGTTCGACAAGCCTGTGAAGATGTGGCGCGGGACAACCATGGCCGGGATCATTCAGGACGAATCCCGCCATGACCCAAGCCGTGGCTTTGTTGGCGGGTACGAGCTTGAAACTCTCGCGCTTGGCCTGCCCTTCATGGCGGCCTTCCTCGATCCCGGCGGATGGGGACGCGAGTTCACCACCGCGCTGGACAGTTATGAAAACATGGCGGGCATGTGGATTGTGGGTGAGGATATGCCCCAGGAGACCAACCGCATCACGCTGAACCATGACGTCAAGGATCAGTTTGGCATGCCGGTGGTGAACGTGCATTTCGATGACCATCCCAACGATGTCGCCATGCGCAACCACGCCTATCAGCAAGGTGCTGCGGTCTATGACGCGGTGGGGGCCACACGGACCTTCCCGACACCGCCCTACCCGTCGACGCACAACCTTGGCACCAACCGGATGTCAGCGGATCCGGCAGACGGTGTGGTCAACGCCAATGGTCGCACCCATGATATCGAGAACCTCTTTATCTCGGACGGTTCGGTCTTTACCACCGGTGCTGCCGAGAACCCGACCCTGACCATTGTGGCGCTTGCCATCCGTCAGGCCGATCACATCGCTGGCGAGGTCGAAGCCGGCAATCTCTGATCAAGAGGGATTAGAAATTGAAACGGCGCCCGGAGTTTCGGGCGCCGTTTTTTCATGCCTCAGGCCGCGCCAGACGGCAGATAGGGAATGCCACCCGTGGCATCGGTGTCGTCAATCACAAAGAGGCTGCTGACAGTGCCGGCGATGCGTGCCTTGGCAAAGGGCGCATAGTCCGGATCATTCGCAAAGGCCTGCGCTGCGTCGACCGAGGGAAATTCGATCAGCGCCACAACATCTGCATTCGGGGCCTCACCCTCCAACTGGGTCAGATTTGCACTGCGGCTCAAGTACCGGCCACCGTGAGTGGCGGCGATATCATGTACTTTCGCAGCATAATCCGGGATCCAGGCATCATCGGTGACTTTCACCAGTGCAATCAGATAAACGGCCATTCTAAACTCCCTTATTTGTCATTGGTGCCACATGTGGCGCGGCGACACCGTAACATGGAACCGTTCGTGACATGCAATCTCGACGTTAGGCTGTACTCGGTTTTATAAAAATTTCGCCGACAATGCGATTTTCGCTTGCAGGGGGCGGTCAGAGTTTATATCTCCGCCTCACCCAAGGATGCGGGTGTAGCTCAGGGGTAGAGCGTTACCTTGCCAAGGTAAATGTCGTGAGTTCGAATCTCATCACCCGCTCCAATAAACTCAACGGCCAATGCGCCAACGAGTGACGCCACCTACCCTAAATTGACCGTGATGGCCCGGATTGTCGGACAACCAACCTAATGACCGCTTTAGCGTGTCGGCTCGGCACTGTCGGCCAATACCTGTTGCGTACCGTCGTTTTGGGGCGCGTCCAGTGTGGCCCATGTCTTGTCTTTGATGGGCGACGGCGGCGTATCGCATGACTTCTTGTGGATATTCACCTTGGCGATGAAATTGGCCGAAATCGGCGCTGTTACAAACAGAAAGGCCATGATCAGCAGTTCATGCATCGACCCTTCGCCAAACACGTAGGAATGGATCATCGAGGCCAGCAGCAAGGCCCCAACGCCAACGGTCCCCACCTTGGTCGGGGCGTGCAGGCGGGTCATGGAATCGTTGAATTTCAACAGACCGATTGAACCCACAAGCGAAAAGCCCGCGCCGATGATCAGCCAGAACGCAACTGCCAGAATGCCAAAGGTTTCCAACGTCATTCGATGATATCCCCCCTCAGTACAAATCGCGCATATGCGACGGTTGAGACAAAGCCCAGCATGGCAATGATCATCGAGGCTTCGAAATAGATCCGCGTGCCCTGCACAATGCCCAGAAGCACGATCAGCCCGATGGAATTCACCACCATCGTATCCAGCGCCAGAATGCGGTCGCCCGTATCCGGGCCAATCACCAGCCGGATCATCGCCATCACCTGCGCCAGCGCAACGGCAATCAGCGCAATGATCAGCGCGATGTTCATGAGATCAGCAGCTTGGGTCATACGAAAATCCTTTTCAGGCGGCGCTCGTAGCGGTCTTTGATCTGGTCCCGCACGGCATCGGGGTCTTCAGCATCCAGCGCGTGGACCAGAAGGCTGTGCCCCTCGCTCGACAAATCCGCCGAAACGGTGCCGGGTGTCAGGGTAATGGTACCCGCAAGAACGGTGATGGCCTCGGGTTGTTTCAGGTCCAGCGGAACCACCACCCAGGCCGGGCGCAGTTTGGAATTAGGCCGGGTCAGAACAATCCATGCCACCTCGAAATTGGCAATCAGGATGTCCCACATCACCAGCAGTGCATAGGGGATCATGCGTGTCAGCCGGAAACTGCGCGGGCGATCCGGCCACCAGACGGCGGTGCTGCGCGGGATAATGATGCCGAGGATCAGGCCAAACACCACCATTCCGGCGGATACCTCATTTTGCAGCAGAACCCAGACCACCGTCAGCAACAGCGTTACGAAGGGATGTGGAAAGAGCCAGTGGAAAACCTTCATCATCTCAATGCGCCTCCTCTTTGCCATCGCTGAGCTTGCCGGGCGTTCCGATCACGGTGGAAATATACCGATCAGGTGCAAAAAGATGTGTTGCGGTCTGCCCCATGTATTTATGCACAGGCCCCGCAAACACCGTCAGCGCGATGAGCAGGCTCAGCAGCCCGCCCACGGCCACATATGACAGGGCATTGGGGTGCGGCTCAGGCGGGGTGTCCTCTGGACGCTCAATACTGACCGATTTCCAGAACACGGTGCTGCCAGCCCGGGCAAAGCCAACAACGCTGATCAGACTGGCGCTGAGCACAATGGCCCAGGTCCAGACCACCAGCGGCGACGTGAAGGCCGCATCCAGGATCAGAAGCTTGCCGACAAAACCCGAGAGCGGCGGCAGGCCGGTCATCGCAATCGCGCCGGTGAAAAAGAGTGCCGCAGTTAGCGCCGCACCCGAGACCGGTGGCAAGGCTGTCAGCGCAAGGTTGTCGCGCCCTGCCCGTGTCAGATCGACAATCAGGAAAAGCGCCGCCCCGGCCAGGGTCGAATGCACGATGTAATAGAGCGCCGCCGCAACGCTGACCGGCGTGAACATCGATATGGCAATCATGACCATGCCCATGGATCCGATGACGGCAAACGCCACCAACCGGTCCAGCTTGCGCGCAGCCAGAACGCCGACCATGCCGATGGCCAGCGAAATCAGCGCGGCAGGCAAAAGCCATGTGCCATGCAGGCCGGCCGTGGCCTCCAGATCAGGCGGGAAGACCATCGTGTAGACGCGGATGATCGCATAGGCACCCACCTTGGTCATGATGGCAAAAAGAGCGGCAACCGGCGCCGGTGCTTCGGCATAGCTGGACGGCAGCCAGAAATGCAGCGGGACCAGTGCGGCCTTGATGGCAAAGACCAAGAGCAACAGCACCGATGCGATGCGGATGCCGACCGTCGCCTCCGGATCAATCAGGGTAACGCGCTGCGCCAGATCAGCCATGTTGAGCGTGCCGGTTTCGGCATAGATCGCGCCCAGTGCAAAAAGGAACAGCGTCGAGCCCAGCAGGTTATAGAGCACATATTGCACCCCGGCCCGCAGGCGCGCATTGCCGCCCGAATGGATCATCAGGCCATAAGATGCGATCAGAAGAACCTCGAAGAAAACAAAGAGGTTAAAGAGGTCGCCCGTCAGAAACGCCCCCATGATCCCCATAAGCTGGAACTGGAAAAGCGCATGGAAATGTCGCCCGCGATTGTCCCAGCCGGACCCGATGGCATAGAGCAGGACAAAGAATGCCAGTACCGATGTCAGCAGGATCATCAATGTCGACAGGCGGTCGCCCACCACGACAATGCCAAACGGCGCGGCCCAGTCGCCCAACTGATACAGCAGGACCGTACCGTCCGAGGCCTGCCACGCAAGCCCGGCGGTGATGATGGTCAGGGCCAGAACGCCCACAATCGAAAACACCCGCTGGATGCCGATGTGATACCGCGCGGCCAGCACGATAAACGGCGCCAGAATGGCGGGCAGGATGACGGGAAGAATGATCCAATGGGTCATGTGGCATCCTCCGGCGCGGCGTCAGCAGGCTCAATCGGGTCATCGACGCGGTCGTCATCCGAGCCCAGATACGCGCCCAATGCGATCATCACGACCACCGCCGTCATCCCGAAGGAAATCACGATGGCCGTCAGGACCAAAGCCTGCGGCAACGGGTCAGTGTAGTCTGAGGCGCCCTTGATCAGAATGGGCGACGCACCAACCGTGAGGCGGCCAGAGGCAAAGAGAAAGACGTTGACCGCATAGGTCAGGAGCGACACGCCCATAATCACCGGGAACGTGCGCAGGCGCAGCACCAGATAAAGCCCGGCGGCGGTGAGAATGCCGATGGCAGAGGCGACAAGCAATTCCATGTTACACCTCCTCCTTCGTCACGGGGCCCGGAGGATCGGGCACATCATCGCGCGACGGATCGATATCCATCGCATGTTCGCTTTCCGGCATATTGGCGCGCCGTGCCAGCCGCGAGAAACTTTCCAGCGACAGCATCACCGCACCAACAACCGCCAGGAACACGCCCAGATCAAACGCCGCGGCCGTGGCCAGTTCAAACTTCTCAAAGGGTGGAATGCGGACATAAGTGAAATCTGACGTCAGGAACGGCTTGCCGACAAACCACGAGCCAATGCCCGTCAGACCAGCAACCAGCACCCCTGCCCCGATGATCCCGTGGTAAGGATATCTAAGGCGCGCGGACGTCCATGTGAAACCGCTGGCCATGTATTGCATGACCACCGCGATCGACACGATCAGCCCGGCAATAAAGCCGCCGCCGGGCTCATTATGGCCCCGCAGGAAGATGTAGAACCCAACCATCAGGACCACGGGCATCATCACGCGCGTCAGGACCACCATCATCATCGGGTGACGGTCACCGGCACGGGGTTGATCCGGTTGCAGGTTCAAAAGCCGCGCGCGGACAGAGCCGGACAGAAGCGTTTCGGTCAGCGCATAAATGAGCAGCGCCGCAATCCCCAACACGATGATTTCGCCAAAGGTGTCGAAGCCCCGGAAATCAACAAGGATCACGTTGACCACATTGGTGCCGCCACCGCCCTTGTAGGAATTCGCCAGATGGAATTCCGAAATTGGCGGAGCCACGAAGTCGCGCAGCAGATAGTGATAGGACATCGCCATCGTGGCCAGACCGCCCGCCACGGCAACCGCCGCATCGCGGGTACGGCGCAACACGCTGCTTTCGACCGGTGTGCGGTTGGGCAGGAAGTTGAGCGCCAGAAGCAGCAAGATGATGGTGACAACCTCAACCGTGATCTGCGTCATTGCCAGATCCGGCGCGCTGAAGAACACAAACCCGACCGAAACCATAAGCCCGACAATGCCGATCAGGATGAGGGACAAGAGGCGATTGCGGTGCAAAAAGACCAGCCCGCCTGTTGCGGCCACCAGCATCAGCCAGCCGGCAATGGGCAGCGGTCCGGCAGGTTGCATGGCGCGGGTCATTTCGCCCACGGTGCCCGTGCTCCACGCGTGCAGACCGGCCGCAATGACCGTGACGGCCATGATGGCGCCGTAGCGGGTGAAGGCGCCGTTGTGAAGCGGATGGATAAGGGTCTGTGCCAGCGCGACCACGCTGGCAATCAGGCCTTCGAATATCGTCTTGGCTTCGGGCCGTGGTGCCGCATCCCAAAACCGCAGGGCCGGACGGTACGCGGCCAAAAGGATCAGACCGCCCACCACGGCGGCGATGGACATGAACAATGCGGGCACCAGACCATGCCAGATTTTGATATAGGCCTTGGGCATGGCCGCCGCGTCGCCCAGAACCGCTTCGGTGACAAGGCGGACATATGGCTCGGCCAGAAACGGTGCGACCCCGATGACCACCACCAGCACCACAAGGAACGCAGGCGGCAGCCACATACCGGGGCTCGGATCATGCGGTTTTGCCGGGTAGTCATCCCGGACCGGGCCAAAGAACACGTGGGAAATCAGGCGGAAGCAATAGCCCGCAGAGAAAAGCGAGCCGATCACGGCCATCGTCGGAACCAGCCAGGGCGCGCCAAAGAGCACGGTGTGATTGGCCTCCTCCAGCATCATCTCCTTCGACAGGAACCCGTTGAGCAGCGGAATGCCCGCCATCGACAGCGCCGCAATAGTCACGATCACAAAGGTGACCGGCATCAATGTGCGCAACCCGCCCAACCGTCGGATATCGCGGGTATGGGCCTCGTGATCGATGATCCCGGCGGACATGAAGAGCGCGGCCTTGAACGTGGCATGGTTGAGGATGTGAAAGACAGCCGCCATCGCACCAAAGGCGGTGCCGGTACCCAACAGCATGGTGATCAGACCCAGATGGCTGACCGTGGAGAAGGCCAAGAGCGCCTTGAGGTCATGTTTGAAGATCGCAATGACCGCGCCCAGCACCATGGTGACAAGCCCCGCCGTGGTGACAATCATGAACCATTCCGGCGTGCCCGACAGAACCGGCCACATCCGCGCCATCAGGAAGATGCCCGCCTTTACCATCGTGGCCGAATGCAGATAGGCCGAAACAGGGGTCGGCGCGGCCATGGCGTGCGGCAGCCAGAAGTGGAACGGGAACTGCGCCGATTTGGTGAAACAGCCCAACAGGATCAACAAAAGCGCCGGAACGTAAAGCGGCGAGGCTTGGATCATTTCGCGGTTTTCAAGGATCACGCTGAGGTCATAACTGCCCACGATCTGCCCGAGGATCAGCATGCCACCAATCATCGCCAAGCCGCCCATGCCCGTGACCGCAAGCGCCATGCGCGCGCCCTGACGGCCTTCGGGCAGGTGCTTCCAATAGCCAATCAGCAGGAAAGATGACAGCGAGGTAAGTTCCCAGAAAATAAGCAAAAGCAATACGTTATCGCTGAGAACGATACCAACCATGGCGCCCTGAAAGAGCAGCAAATAGGTGAAAAACTCACCCATGTTGTCATCGCGCGACAGATAGAACCTGGCATACGTGATGATCAAAAGCCCGATGCCCAGGATCAGGCTGGCAAAGAAAAAGCCCAACCCATCCAGCATCAGGGTGAAGTTCAGACCCAGAAGCGGCAACCAATCCACACGCGCCTGTACCACGTCTCCGGCGATCACCGCAGGCAGATTGGTCAGCAACCCGATGAAGGCGGCAAGGGACACAAGTAGCGTCACGCCAGCGCAAGCCTGACGGCCGGCGGAATTCATTAAACCTGGAAGGAGCGCGCCCAGAAAAGGCAGTAGTACGATTAGAAAAAGGGACACGCGAACTCCTGCCCTGAAATGAAGTGCTTCGACTTGTTTGCGACGATTCCAATATAGCTCAAACTTTAGAAGAGTTTAGTCCAAGTTGGAAAATTCTGGAATTTGTCCTTTTCTGTCCCGGGTCGCAGCTTTAGCGGCTTTTTGTGCGATATCAGGAAAAAAATCCCAATCGCTTTTGACCACTTTAACGGTACTAAGTTCGAAACAGCAAGACGGTGCGCCACGCCATCTCGCAAAACCACGCGAGTCGCCGCGGGCAAACCGCACACAAGCGTTCCATTTACGCTTCCCGGTCCGGGATGGCGGGCGTTTGGGCAACTGTTATGTGCGGCAAAGGCCCCTGCCTCTTGGCCTGCGCAAAAAGGCTGACTATACAGCGCCCTGACCAATCCAGCGGAGATGCGACATGCGCAGCGCCAAGATCACGCGAAAGACCGCCGAGACCGAGATTTCCGTTGAGGTGACCCTCGACGGCACCGGTGCCTATGACAATGAAACCGGCATCGGGTTTTTCGATCACATGCTGGACCAGCTGTCGCGCCATTCGCTGATCGATATGAAAATCCGCTGCGCAGGTGATCTGCACATTGATGATCACCACAGCGTTGAGGATGTGGGCATTGCCCTTGGCCAGGCCCTGACCGAGGCGCTTGGCGACAAGAAAGGCATTCGCCGCTACGGGGCCTGCCTTTTGCCGATGGATGATGCGCTGGTGCGCACCGCACTTGATCTGTCGGGGCGGCCTTTCCTGATCTGGAACCTTGAGTTGCCAACCCCCAAGATCGGCACGTTTGATTGCGAACTGGTGCGCGAGTTCTTTCAGGCGCTGAGCACCCATGGCGGCATCACGCTGCATGTGGATTGCCTGCACGGGATCAACAGCCACCACATGGCCGAAGCCGCGTTCAAATCCGTGGCCCGCGCCCTGCGCGAGGCGGTTGAAACCGATCCGCGCAAATCCGATGCCATCCCGTCCACCAAGGGCGCGCTTTGAGGGCCCCATGACAACAGTCATCATCGATTACGAAAGCGGGAACCTGCATTCCGCCGAAAAGGCGTTTCGGCGCATGGCGGATGAGGTGAATGGCGGTGAGGTTACGGTGACCTCTGACCCCGATATCGTGCGCGGCGCGGATCGCATCGTGCTGCCAGGTGACGGGGCCTTTCCGGCCTGCCGCACCGAGCTTTTTGACCACCGCGGGCTGTTTGAGGCGATCCACGAGGTGGTGATTGACGGCGGCAACCCGTTTTTCGGCATTTGCATCGGGATGCAAATGATGGCCACGCGCGGGCTGGAATATACCGAAACGCCGGGGTTTGACTGGATCGGCGGCACGGTTGAGGCGATTTCACCGGCCGATACGTCCTTGAAAGTGCCCCATATGGGCTGGAACGATCTGGTGATAGACCACCCCCACCCGCTGTTTGACGGGATCACTGCGGGCCAGCACGCCTATTTCGTGCATTCCTACCATTTCCGCGTGGATGATCCGGCGCAGCGTCTGGCGCATGTGGATTACAGTGGTGACATCACCGCGGTTGTCGGGCGTGACAACATGGTGGGCACGCAATTTCATCCGGAGAAAAGCCAGGCAACCGGCCTGCGGATGATCGCCAATTTTCTAAACTGGCGCCCTTAGCGCGCATTCAACATGAAGAACGCGCGCTAAGATTTTAACTTAGTTGACTTTGTTCCATGTGCCGCCATTGCGGCAAATCCCCAGAACACAGCCCTTTACGGTCAATTTCTTACCACTGAGCGAGAGTTTGGATTTGTAGGTTTTGTTGCGATCAGGCGAATAAACCTTACCGCTGTACTTACCGCCGCCCTCATTCACGGTTTCGGAAATGATCTGACGGCCGATATTTTCGCTCGCCATTTCCTTGCCACTGGGGTCATAGGATTTGACCAGCGTGCCACACAGCTTGGCCCCACAGGGCGCCACTTTGATCAAGCCCGAGTTGCCGTTATCGTCCTTGGTTGTGCGCCACATGCCTTCCAGCGGATCGGCGGCAAATGCCATGCCGGCGCTGAACAGCACCGCGGCACATGTCAGTGCAATCTTCTTCATTAGCTCTTCCTCCCTGAGTTCTGGCCAGACATTGACCAAGCCTGCCCCACCGATCAAGTCTGACGTTGGGTCGCGTTGCATTTGCCGCCTGCACGTGCAAAACGGCCCGCAAGACATCAAAAAGGCCGTTTCCCATGATCCTCTACCCCGCGATTGACCTCAAAGACGGCCAGGCCGTGCGCCTTTTCAAAGGCGAAATGGATCAGGCAACCGTGTTCAACGATGATCCGGCCGCACAGGCGATGGAATTCGTCAACGCGGGATGTGAATGGCTGCATCTGGTTGATCTCAACGGCGCTTTCGCCGGTGAGCCTGTGAATGCCGCCCCGGTCGAGGCCATTCTGGAACGCACGCAGGTTCCCGCGCAACTGGGCGGCGGCATCCGCGACATGGCCACGATCGAACGCTGGCTCTCCAAAGGGTTGGCGCGGGTCATTCTGGGCACCGTGGCCGTGGAAAACCCCGATCTGGTGCGCCAGGCTGCTCGCACCTTCCCGGGCAAGGTGGCTGTGGGCATCGACGCGCGCAATGGCCGCGTGGCCACCAAAGGCTGGGCCGAGGAAACCGATGTGATGGTCACCGATCTGGCGAAATCCTTTGAGGACGCGGGCGTGGCGGCGATCATCTACACCGACATCAACCGTGATGGCGCGATGCAGGGCCCGAACATCGAGGCCACGGCGGCCCTCGCCAACGCGGTCGACATCCCGGTCATTGCCAGCGGTGGTGTCAGCTCGCTGGAGGATCTCATCGCCCTGCGCGAATGTGGCGCACCGCTTGATGGTGCGATTTCCGGCCGGGCGCTTTATGATGGGGCTATCAATTTGGAAGAGGCACTCGCAACTCTGAAGAGGTGATCCCATGCTGAACCCCTCCGTTTCCGTCATGCCCCTGCCTGCGCAAAGTGCGTTGCATGACCGCGTAACCCCAGGTGATTTTGTCGATTGCTATAGCGTCGCATCTCCCCTCACCCCCAGACATGCAGCTGAAATCATTACGGATTTCCCCGGTTGGGCCCGCTGGCTACTGCTCGTCCGGCGCGCTCTTACCGCACCCTTTGGCTTATCCAATGATGGCCCGGGCGGGGAGGATAAGGTTGGAATTTTCCCGGTCGAATCCGAAACGGCCGAAGAGCTAATCGCCGGGTTCAACGACCGGCATCTGGATTTCCGCGTGTCCGTGGTGTCCAGGGAAGGTCGCGTGTCGCTGGCCACATGGGTGCACACGCATAATATCGGCGGACGCCTCTATCTGGCCGCGATCATGCCGTTTCATATCGCCATTGCCCGCAATGCCCTGGCGCGGGTCGGGCGCCACCCGGAAATGGCGCCCGGCTGATATCAGCTGCCCGCGGCTTTGCCAGTCAGCTTGGCCAGCGCACCCGTCATTTTCTTCAGGTACTCCGCATCGGCCGGGATATTCAGATCATCCAGCATCTCGGCCGGATCTTCATAGGCCAGCCATGTCTGCCCGTCGGCATCCTGATAGACCAGCACCTTGAGCGGCAGATATAGCCCGGCGAGCGGATCGTCCTGCATCGCGGGCGTGCCCAGCTTGGGATTGCCAAAGATCAAAAGCTGCTCGGGGGCCAGTTCCAAATCCACCTTGGCCGCACCACCGGCATGATCGACACGGGCAAAAACGGTGGCTCCGGCACCGGTAACGGCGGCCTCCAGCGCGTCCATCGTGCTGGCCACATCCCCGTTTGCCTTAACTTTCACGATGTCCTGCCCGGCATAAGCAGGCAATGACATCAACGACATGGCCACGGCCGCGACAAATTTTCTCATGACAATCTCCTCAAGAATGCGAATGTTACTCTGGCTACCCTCTGGCATATGAACTGATTTGCCCATAAACGGTTGCGTGAGTTTTGTGACGGAAAGCGAGAACATGCTCAAGACCCGGATCATACCCTGCCTCGATGTGGCGGATGGGCGCGTTGTAAAGGGCGTGAATTTCGTCGATCTGGTGGATGCGGGTGATCCGGTGGATGCCGCGCGCGCCTATGATGCGGCCGGGGCAGATGAGCTGTGTTTTCTCGACATTCAGGCCACCCATGAAAATCGCGGCACGATGTTTGATGTGGTCCGCCGGACGGCCGAGCAATGCTATATCCCACTGACCGTGGGCGGCGGCGTGCGCACGGTCGAAGACGTCCGCGCCCTGCTCTTGGCCGGGGCGGACAAGGTCAGTTTCAATTCCGCCGCCGTCGCCAACCCGGATGTGGTGCGCGAAGCCGCCGAACAATTTGGCAGCCAGTGCATTGTTGTCGCGATCGACGCGAAAACCGTGAGCCCTGGTAAATGGGAGCTTTTCACCCATGGCGGCCGTAAACCTACAGGCATAGATGCCGTTGAGTTTGCTAAACTGGTTGAAGAAAAAGGCGCGGGTGAAATCCTGCTAACTTCGATGGATCGCGATGGCACCCGCGCGGGCTTCAACCTGCCGCTGACACGCGCGATCAGCGATGCGGTGGGTATTCCGGTGATCGCCTCCGGCGGCGTCGGCACTTTGGATCACCTGGTCGAAGGCGTGACCAAGGGCGGGGCAAGTGCTGTTCTGGCCGCGTCGATTTTTCACTTTGGTGACTATTCGATTGCCGAGGCCAAGGCACATATGGCCGCTGCCGGCATTCCAATGAGGATACACGCATGACGCTGGATGATCTGGCACAGGCCATAGCAACACGCGCCACCGCCGATGTTTCCGAGAGCTGGACGGCGAAATTGCTGGCCAAGGGGCCTGAAAAATGCGCCGAAAAGTTCGGGGAAGAGGCCGTTGAGGCGGTCATCGAAGCCGTGAAAGGCGACAAGGCCGCGCTGACCGCCGAAGCGGCGGATGTGCTTTACCATCTGCTTGTAATGCTGCAATCACGCGATGTGGCATTTGCGGATGTCATGGCCGAGTTATCGCGCCGCCAAGGCACCAGCGGATTGGCCGAAAAGGCCGCAAGAAAGAAAGACCAAGCATGATCCGTCACATCGTATTTTTCAGCGCCGCCGACCCGGATGACGTGGATGCCATCCGCGAGGGCCTGATGATGCTGAAAGACATTCCCGATGCCCGCCATTTTGAAGTGGGTGAAAACATGCATAGCGACACGATCTCGGGGCCCAAGATCGATGTGGTGGTTTACGCGGAGTTTTCAGACGAGGCTGCATTGGCCGCCTACAAGGCCAACCCGATTTACGAAGCCTGCATTGCAAAAGTCCGGCCCATGCGTGAAATGCGCATCGCAGCTGATTTCCATTCCGCTACAGCGGCTTGAGACGCAAACTTAAAGTCTGGATGAGACCAGCCCGGTATTGATCCCGGCCTTTCGCAATTCGCCAAAGAGCCGCTGATGCTCCATCTTGGGGCATCGGTTCATCACGACATCAATGTCGCGGGTTCGGGCAATCTCTGCCGCCTCCATATTGATCACGCCGATCTGCATCCAGACGGTTTGCAGATTGTCGAACACGCGCAACGCGTCTTCCACGATGGGCAGAACATGCTCGGAGCGGCGAAAGATATCGACCATGTCGACCGGCTCTTTGATGTCAGAAAGGCGGGCCTGAACGGTCTGGCCAAACAATTCTTTGCCCGCGTGGCCTGGATTGATCGGGATGACCTTGTACCCTTTGAGCGACAAATAGCGCGCCACGTAGTAGCTGGGACGAATTTCGTTCATCGACACGCCCACAACAGCGATCGTTTTGGTGCGCGTCAGAAGGTGCCGCAGATACGAGATCAGAATATTTCTCTTCCACATCAAAGCCTTAAACCGTTTCTTCGGCCAATCTAACCCGTCAACGCCAAGAAAAAAGCGCCCAGGACGAACCTGGGCGCCAGTCGCGGAACGAGGGACAGTGAAGTGAAGCGCCGATGTTCCAGATCAACGCCTCTGGGATATAGATAGGTCCTGCTTAAGGAATAAAAAGAGAATGTAATATAGGTGTGAACAGAGCGTTAATTTTGGTGATGTCAGTCGAAAATGTCCTCGACCACATCCCAAATCTCTTCAAAAATCTTTCGCGACAATGGCTTACGTGAACGGCGCTTTTCCTTTTTGCGACGCCGACGTGGATCATATGTGCGAGATTCTGCCTTTTTACGCGGTTTCGTCGCTTTTTCGCTGTTAACTTTTTGCGCCTCGACCGGCTGTGGCATGAGTTTCATTTCGTGCAGAGGTGCGCCACAGGCCGAACACGCCAATTCGTGCCGCGCCTGATCCAACACCAAAAAGGCACGGGTCCCGCAATAACAACAGGTCGCAATCTTGCGGGTTTGAGGCATGAAGGCATTTCCTAAGTCAGTTGGCTAAAGCTAGATATTGGGCGCCCGGAAGGCTGGCGCAAGTGCGGCCATTGCACGCGTTTCGCCGCGCCCCAGGTGCTCTGCGTTTGGCCGCAACGATCAGGGTCGCGCGGCGTAGAGTGCAACCGCCGCTGCGTTTGACACATTGAGCGATCCAAAATCAGCTGCATATTCGATCCGAACCAATTGATCGCATGTTTCCTTGGTCTTTTGCCGCAAGCCGGGCCCCTCCGCGCCCAAAACAAGCGCCACGGCCCGATCACGTCGTCCGTCCAATGCTGCATCGATCGTGCTGTCCGCCTCACCGTCGAGGCCCAGAACCAGATATCCCATCGCCTGCAGCGCGGTGATGCCATCCGCCAGATTGCGGATGCGCATATACGGCTGACGTTCCAGCGCGCCGCTGGCGGTTTTGGCCAGCGCACCGGTTTCGGGCGCCGCATGATGGCGCGGTGCGACCACCGCACATGCGCCGAACACTTCGGCCGAGCGCAGGATGGCGCCGACGTTATGCGGATCTGTTACCCGGTCGAGCAGGATCACCCGGGGCGGGCGTGATCCATCCCCCAGACACCGCTCTTCCAGCGCGCCCCAATCCAGTGGTTTCACTTCAAGTGCAGCCCCTTGGTGCACCGATTGCGGATCAATGGGCGCAGTGAAACGCCTTGGGTCTGCCATTTCGGGCGCCATACCCGACGTCGTAATGGCATCCGCCAGCTTGTCGTGGGCGTTTTTGGTGACGATCAAACGCAGTTTTTCGCGGGCTGGGTTCATCAGCGCATCTCGCACCGCGTGCACGCCAAAGAGCCACAGTGTTTCCGCAGATGCCGCACGTTTGGCCTGCTCTTTTTCCACCACCCATTTGGGTTTCTTCATGACGCCATTTGCCCCTTTTCCTGAGCGCGCGACAATGCGCTGCGTGCGGAGCCAGTGCAAGGTATTTTCCTGTTGACGGTGCCCGGCAGCACTTGTAATCAGCGCTGCACGTCAGGCGGTCAAGCCCCTGACCGTGGGCGACAGGCCGCAAGGTGTGGCAGGGGACTGTAACTCCCTCGCGGAGACGCACGCCTGGTTCGATTCCAGGGTCGCCCACCATTCAGCCTCTCCAAACCCCTGAAATCATGACCACCCGCAAAAGTGTCTTCAGTCTGTGGTCACTTTGAACCGGTGCGTCGAAGTTTACCCTCAAGATCCGGTCGTATTTGCGTCAACGCGAAGTTGGTCGCTGCAATCATGTGTCGTTTCAGCAAAAAACACGTTGAAGTCTGCCACTTGGAATGCACACCTGCCACGGCGGATCGTGCACAGCACCTTGTTGTCTTGAAGTTCAGAAGGGTTTTCCAACGGGTTGTCTTTCAGAATGGCGAAATCAGCGAGCTTGCCGGCTGAAATCGACCCGCGTTCATGCTCCTGAAACACTTGCCACGCAGCATCGATTGTTTGCGCTTTGAGGGCGGAATATGCCGAGATCTTTTCGCGTTCCCCCAACAGCCGCCCAGATGCGGTCAACCGGTTCACGGCACAATGCGCAAGGTGCAGGGGCCGGGTTGGTGTGACCGAGGCGTCATTGTGGATGGTATAGCGAATGCCCAAACGTTCGGCTGAGGCTGCAGGTGAAATTCTGGACGCACGCGCGGGGCCCAGAAACGTATCGTGGTGGCGATCTCCCCAAAAATGAATATGTGCGGAAAAGAAGCTGATCGTGACACCCAGGTAGACGATACGGTCCAACTGGTCGTCACGCAAAACCTGGCCATGAATGATCGTGTGTCGGTGATCATTGCGGGGGGTTGCCTGCAAGGCGGCCTCGACCGCATCTAGGAACATGTCCGTTCCCGCGTCACCATTACAATGGCAGTGGATTTGGAACCCCATATCGTGCAGCTTTTGCACTTCACGCATATGGTCGGCCCGGTCGACATAGGGCATCCCGCACGGGGCCGCCACATCCGAGGGCTGGTGATACGGCACCGTGAGATAGGCGGTCTGAAGTTGAAAAGCGCCATCGGTAAAGAGCTTGCGCGGTCCAAGCTTGAAATAGGGCGTGTCCGCCCAGTCGATTGGGGATGTACCCGTTGTGAGCTCAGGCTCCAGCTCTCCGATCGGGAGCAACAGGATATCGATCCCCGGGTCAGACCCGGACGGCAGGCTCGCAAAATGCGCGAGCATGGTGGCAGACGCCCAGGCGTTTTGTGCATAGGTCACACCGTGGGCCAAATACTCGTCGCGACAGGCCTCAAAACCCTGCCAGAAGCGTTCGCGATTGATCAGAAAATCTGTGTCAGCCATCGCACCCATGGCAGAGATGCCTTCGACCAGACCTGTCAATTCGCCTGTTTGGGGATCGCGCCCGAAACGGCCGCCTACCGGATCAGGCGTCTCGCGATCGATCCCGCGCAGCCGCAAGGTGTAGGAGTTGGCCGTGCCGTTATGGCCTGATGCATGCAGCACCCAAACCGGATGATCTTTTGATACGCTGTCCAGCTCCGAGCGGGTGGGCATACGCCCTTCGGCAATGGCGGTATTGTCGAACAGGACGCCCATCACCCATTCGCCCTTGGGCGTTTGCGCCGCCTTTTCCCTCAACCGGGTCAGCGCTGTCGCCATATCCACGCAATCCCCGCGCGGGGGGCCGCCAGATCAACGCGAAAGAGCTGAATGAACCCCGGATCAGGAAAATGTCCATGCGGATCAATAAACGCGGGCAGCAGGCTGTGGCCTTGCAGATCAATCTCTTGCGCGTGGCTGTCCATTTGGGTGCGCAGCATGTTTTCGGTACCAACGGCGACGATACGGTCACCCTCTGTCAGGACGGCATCGGCATTTGGCTGCCCGTCATCCATCGTCAGGATTGTGCCGTTGAAATAGAGGTTTTGCCCAAGGCCCATGTGCAATCCTACTTTGGTCCGAGAGTTCCGGGACCTTCCGCGCCGATCAGAACGCGGAAGGCCAGAGCGTAACCCGGGAGGTGGTTACACCATCCACCAGCGGTCCATGATCCGCCGGCCGTCAAAGCCCCGCACCCACGAAAGATCACCGTGGCCGATCTTGTCGTTGCGCGCGTGCACTTCGTTGGCGAACATCGGAACAATATTGCCACCCTCATCGCGCAGGATGATCTGGATGTCGCGATACATCTCAGCCCGCAGGCCTTCGTCCAGTTCGGCGCGCGCAGCCACCAGCAATTCGTTGAATTTGGGATGATCCCACTGGGTATCGTTCCACGCGGCACCGGGCGCAAATCCTGTCGACAGCATCGTGTCTTCGGTCGGATAGCCGCCCCAGTAGCTCGCGCTCCATGGCTTTTTCATCCAGACATCGGACCAGTAGCCATCATTGGGTTCCCGCACGACGTTGATGTTGATCCCCGCATCCTTGGCCGAGGCTTGGAACAGCACAGCCGCATCCAGCGCCCCGCTATAGGCGGCATCCGACGCGCTGAGGTTGATATCAACGCTGCCCAGCCCGGATTTCTCCATGTGGTGCTTGGCCTTGTCCGGGTCATAGCTGTTCTGCTCAATATCGGCCGCGTGGTACCGGTAAGACGGCCCGATCGGATGGTCGTTGCCTGCCACGCCGTGACCAAAGAGGATCTTGTCGACAATGTCCTGACGGTTGATCGCAAACTTCAACGCCTTGCGCAGGTGGAGGTTATCGAACGGTGCCATCTTGGTCATCATCGGGAAGGTATAATGCAGCGGTCCTGCGCCCTCTTCGATGATGACGCCCGGTGTACGCGACATCAGCGCCAGCGTTTTCAGCTCAACCCGGTCAATGCAATCAACTTCACCCGTGATCAGCGCATTCTGACGGGCGGCCGGATCGGTGATGGATTGCAGATCAATCGTGTCCGCATGGGCAGCGCCCTCTTTCCAGTAATTCGGATTGCGCTCGAACTCATAGCGCTGGCCCGGTTGTTCGTTCTTGAGGATGTACCCGCCGGATCCGCCCCCTTGCCAATCGATGCTGTTATCCTTGGCGGGATAGATGCCAAACGTCGCCTCATTGAAGTTAAACGGGAAATCCGCGTTTCCGGCCGACAAGGTCACTACGATTGTGTTGCCGTCCGCTTTAATCTCGGTCACCGCGTCCATCACCGGCTTGCCAACGGATGTCGATTCTTCGCCGCGGTGATAGTTGAGCGACGCAATCACATCTTCAGCGGTCATGGTCTTGCCGTTGTGGAATTCCACCCCGTCGCGCAGCTTGAAGGTCCAGACCTTGGCGTCGGGCGAAGAACTCCACTCCGTCGCCAGCGATCCCACCAGATTACCCTGCGCGTCCAACTCGGTCAGTGTATTGGCAACGCCGTAGGCAACAACCCATTGCAACCCATTGGTCAATGTGGCCGGATCCCGCGTGTCGGACGTGGCGCCGTGGCCCATCGCCAGACGCATGTGCCCACCCTTGTTGGGGGTCGCGGCATGGGCTTGGTTGAACAGTCCCGTGCCAACGCTCAGCGCCACCCCCAGGGCGGTACTGCGGCCCAAGAATTCGCGGCGCGACATGCGGCCCTTTTCCACCTGTTCGATTAGCCACTTGGCGTGTCTTTCCTGTGCGTTCATGTCTTTTCCTCCCGAAAACACCCACGGCGCGTGCCGCAATATGGGGACAGGGTCACCTCTGCTCTTGATTCTTTAAACTGTGCAGGTTTACATATTTGTACGCATTATGACGCTAGTTCGCGCACATTAGAGAATAAAAACCCTGTCCTATGGAAAATTTCGCTGAAAATTTACGAAGCATCTGCGCGGACTACGGATCGATCGCGCAAGTCTGCCGCGAAATCGGCATTAACCGCCAGCAGTTCAATCGGTATCTGAACGGCGGGGGTATGCCCTCGGCCCATAACCTGCGCAGAATAGCGCGGTATTTCGACCTGCCCGAGGCTGACCTTTTTGCCGATCACGACGACTTCACCCGCAAACACATCCTGAACCAGAAGCGCACCGCCAGCGGACCTGTTGACCTTATGATCAGCCCCTTTCGCGACCAGACCCAAGCATTGCGCCGCTACCTCGGGTTTTACCATTCGCATTTCCAGACCCCTACTTGGGATGGCATGATCTTGCGCAGCCTGATCTGGCTTTACGAAAAAGACGGTTATGTGATGTCCCGCTCGGTTGAACGCGTGACAGCGCAGGATGGCAGTGTGAATCAGAAATCACGTTACGAAGGGATGGTGTCGCAGCGGGGAAACCGCGTTTACATCGTTGAGCATGAGATGGTGCGTGATGGCAGCATCGTTGAAACCATCCTGACGCCGTCTCACCGCCAACAGGTCAAATTTCTGCGCGGGATGACAATAGGCGTCGCGTGGCGCCCTCATGTCAGCCCCTATGCGTCTCGTGCCATCTGGAAGCGGATCGAAAGCAAGGTCACGTTGCGGGAAGCCCTGAAGGCCTGCGGCGCTTATGCGCATCAAAGCCGCACCATCGACCCGACCGTGCGGGCGTATTTGAGCGAACAGCAAGAGCCGTCGCCATCGAACGCCTCACAGCATGTTTTGTCGTGATTGACAGAACCCATTCAACGCGCCTTTTAGCGATTCAAATATCGGCCAATTACAGCACAGGTTTTGTCCGGACCTAACGTCGGCGGATTGCCGCGACAAAGCCCGATTGCGCGGCTGCGTGGAACCACCCGCACGCGCCACATTCTGTTGCGTTCCTCAGCGACGGCGGCGGAAAAGCCCAAAGATCAATACCAGCCCGCTACCCAGAAGAGGCAGCCCCGTTGGCAGCGGTATCGTTGCAATGACAGTCGCTGCGGAAATCGATGAGAACTCATAGTTTACCCGTTCTCGCGAAAAACCTTCGCCAGAAACGGTTCCTAGAAATGCGATTTGTTTTGCCTCCAACTCGTCAAGATCAATGACAGATGGAACGCCGGTGTCGCCCACAAAATCCTCTTCAAAATCCCAAAGGAAAACAGTAACGCGGCTCACCAATTGGCCGACAGGAAATGTGTTGGTGTCGGTTGACAGGGTCAACATATCGGTCCCACCGTTGAATACAGACGTTTCTGTAAAGGACTCGTAAGCCGTTGAATCTATTTGATCAAATGTGATTGAACCGGGCGCGTAAACCCGCGATGTGGCATTCCCGGACAAGAACGTGTCATCAATGGTCAACGTGCCGGTCAGTGTTGTCCCGATCAGCAGGGCTCCGGCCAAATCAGCGACCGTGTCCACGCTGTCATCATCTGCAACACCACTTTCGTATTCAGCCTCAAAATCAAACACCAAAGTTGCGGCGGCTGCTGGCATCGTGACCAGTGACAAGAGGATTGCTGCCAATAGTGTCTTCATATCAATACTCCTAAAAATAAAATGTCGTGTAATGGGGATAATGGTTTTGGATCAAAAAATGGGGGTCGGCAGAATGCGTTCAAAGTATCACATTGGTGCTAGGATCCAAAATGCGCTCCGGCCTGTTCAGACGTCACCACAGACAAAAAGCACATATGCGAGGCGTCGTGCGCCTGTTTGTCCATAAGCCGATTTTCCAGAAAAATGGCAGCGATGACAGCGCCAATTTGCTGCTCATCGGGGGCAGTTCTAAGTCTGTTTAGCCGGCCAGCGCAAAAACATGATCAGGTTTCCGATCATTGTCAGGCCGATGCCCACGAACGCCGTGACGTGCCATATGTAGCCTTCGAAAATCGTTGAGAAGAGAAGCGCCACTACCGGAAAAAGAACCGTCGCATAAGCCGCCCGATCGGAGCCGATGCGTTGTACCATCAGCAAATACGTGCTGAACCCCGCGACGGATCCAATGATGGACAGGTAAAGCAGCGCCCAAAGATAGGGACCGTAAGTGGGGATCACAAACGATGACCCATTTACCGTCGCGATCAGCGCCAGAAGTCCCGCACCAATCCCCATGCCCCATGCATTTGCGGTCGTCGGCGAAACACCATGTTCTGTGTTCTTGCGCGACATCATGTTACCGAGCGAGAACAGCATCGTCCCGACCACAGCCCAGGCAACTCCCGCCATGACGCCCCTATCGACGGACACGGCGAGATCATTCCAAAACAAAAACACAACACCGGTCGCCCCTACCCCGCCAGCAAACAGCGTCCTTGGGCTGACCTTCTGGTGAAAGATCAAACGCGCATTAAAGGCGTTGAAAATCGTGGACAGCGAGAAAATCACCGCAACCAGACCGGATGAAATGTGAGATGTCGCCTGATAAAAGCACAAGAAGTTCAGGCTGAAGAGGCACAAGGCCTGAAGCACCACAAACCGCCATTGTGCCGGTGCTTTAAGTCTTCCCAATACCGCCAATGCCGCCACGAAAACCAGGCAGGCTATCGCAAATCGGTAGAACACCGACACGACCAGATCGACAGGGCCGATCTGCCATGTAATGGCAATCCAGGTCGTTCCCCAGATCAACACGGTTGACGCGAACAAAAGAAAGTTGACCATGTTTGCCTTTCACGCCACCGCGCCATGTTGGTGCGTCCAGCCCCGGACCGAACCATCAAGAATTGAGTGTGTTATCCGGTCACGTAGCATTTCGATACCCTTGAAAAATCGATTGCCGTTCCAGCAGCAAGTTTGGTTTTCGGGAGTGGAACAAACGGATCGCTGTCATCGGCCCAAACCATCCTTCCGCCTGAAATTCACTGCATTTGCACATAAATACAAAAGAGAGAGATGCGACGTTGTCCCAAGGCGCACAACTGCGCGCCCAACGCGCGACGCCACTCAAAGGCCTTTGATCTGCATCGATACGACTTTGCCCGTGTCATATACCCGCTCTCCAATTTCCACGAACCCGCTTTTCTTGTGAAAACGCAGCGACCCTTCGTTTGGCGGCACCAAATCCATTTCAGCGGCAATCACCAAACGCCCGTCTTCTTTTGCGGCTTCGGACACCTGATCATAGAGTTGCTGGCCAAGCCCTTTGCCGCGGCCGCCTTCACCAATCACGATGCGATCAATGTAGACGAACTTGTTCAACCGCTCCGAAAACCATTCAAAATTTGCGTTTGCATAAGCAGCGCCGTTTTGCATTGCCAGAACGAAGCCAATAACGGCCCCCTCATCTTCCGCCACGATGCAGAAATCCGACAGGTCCAGCAATTCAAGGAAACGGGCCTCGTCCATCGGGCTCGTCACGGCAACCACGGCCTCGTTGAGGGCAACGATGGCTTTTGTATCTCCGGGAACTGGCGCGCGAAATGTGATCATGGAAAGCAGACCTTGTGCGGTGGATTTACTCCATGAACCACACTCTTGCTTGTTTATAAAATATATTTTTTGACACGAGTTAGCCAAAATATGTAATGCTGACGCATGAGATTGACGTATCGCCAGGTGGAGTACCTCAGAGAGGTCGCACGACATGACAGCATCGCCGCGGCCTGCAAAGTGCTTGCGATCTCGCAATCGTCCGTTCTTGCGGCCATTGATGTGGCCGAAGACGTAACCGGCACTCAGCTTTTTACCCGCCGCAAGGGGCATGGCATTGCGCTCACGCCCGCTGGTCGCAGCTTCTTGATATCCGCACATCGGTTTCTTGCCTCAGGCGAGGAATTTTCACGCGCCTTGGAACAGTTTTCAGAGGCATCCGGGTCCGCGTTGCGCATTGGCTGTTTTGTGCCATTTGGGGCGTTACTGATCCCGCAGGTCATTCGCCGCTTTGTCGACTTGCACGGGGCCACTGAATTCACCCTTCTTGAAGGGGATCAGACCGAACTGCGCACCTGGCTCGCAACCGGCGAAGTTGATCTTGTCGTAACATACGATATCGGTCAGGAATTCGGCGGGGGCACAACGCCAATCTGCAAATTCCCGACACATGCATTGGTCAACGTGGATAACCCGATAGCGGATATGAAAAGTGTCTCGCTGGAGGTTTTGGCCGAAAACCCGTTGATCCTGCTGGATTTGCCGGAGACGCGGGTCTATCTGCTGGCGCTCTTTGACCTTGTCGCCCGCAGACCCAAGATCGGCCTTCGAACGCGATCCTATGAAACCGTTCGATCCGCCGTTACAAATGGCCTCGGTGTCTCTGTGCTCAATATCCGGCCAACCTTTGACACCAGCCCGGATGGTCCCAGCCTCGCGCGCATCCCGATTTCCGAAGAAATTCGTCAGCCGACCCTGTTTGTCGCAGACCCGTATGGAGATCAGAAACCAGCCAGCGTGGCGGCCTTTATCAAGGTTTTGCATCAGTACATGGTTGATCTCGGGCCCGAGAGGTTTGCCGTTGTCGACCCACGATATGCGCGTGATCTGACCTATCCGCCACCTTTGCTTTAGGCTGTTACAGCACACCGCCCTGCTGCAATTCGCCCAGCAATCGCGTCACCACGCCGGTGTGGAACGCATCGGCATGCTGATCCGGCTGCTGGCCATTGATCCTGGCAAGCAACGGGTCTTCTGCCACGATGTCTGAGCCCGACATTTCTTCGAGCATGGCGTGACCGCAAAACGGCACATAAAGCTCAGAGTACCCGCCTTCATGGGCCGCAACCATTTTGCCACCGGTCACATCCATCACCTGACGCGTCATCTCTTTAAATGTCGCAGCGGAACACATCATCCGCGCCAAGGGATCAAAACCGGAGGCGTCAAACCCGCAGGCAATGATCACCAGATCCGCATCGAACATCCGGAGCTTTGGCACCACCAGCCGTTCCATCACATCCAGATACGCTTTGTGACCACATCCCGGTGGCAGGGGGATGTTCATGTTCTGACCGGCACCCGCACCATCGCCGGTGACGTCCGTGCCGCCGGTATCCTGCGGGTAACACCTGTCCTGATGGATCGAGATTGTCAGCACATCGTCGCGGTCGAGGAATATCGCCTCGGTCCCGTTGCCATGATGTACGTCCCAGTCAATCACCGCGAATTTCTGGCCCAGGCCGGCCTCGCGCGCTTTTTCGATGGCGATGGCAATATTCGCCAACAGGCAGAAACCGTTGGGGAAATCCGGCAGACAATGGTGCCCGGGTGGCCGCGACAACGCGTAGGCATTGCGCGCCTGACCGGTTTGAACCAATTCGATGGCCTTATTAACCAGACCGGCCGAGAGGGTTGCAATTTCAAACGCACCCGGCCCGAAAGGCGTGCGCAGGCCCAATTCACCACCGCCATTGTCGGACATCGATTTGAACGCGTCGAGGTAGCTTTGAGGGTGGACACGAAGCAGATCGTCCATGCTCGCAGGCGGGGCACTCATCAAGGTGAGTTCGCCGGAAAGCCCGGTCACATCCATCAGGTTCTTGAGACGGCGCTTGGTCTCAGGCGCTTCGGGTAATCCACCGGCCACCATCGGCTGCACAAGGCCGCCCACCGGGGCCAGAAGCGCGTAATTTCCACCGAAATGCCAAAAGCATTTCTCATCCCAGACAAAGGCCGTTTTGTCGCTCATTCTAGTGTCCCTGTTCGCTTTCAATCTGCGTTATGCGCAGCAAGTACACGGGCGGCCGCACTCAATGCGCCTGCACCATGTGGTATGTTTTGGGCGATCATCGCAGTTTCGATGGCACCAAGCACGCCCATCACCATATGGACATTCAGATATCCCATATGGCCGATACGGAAATGATCCTCGATCTCTTCCGGCGGAAAACCAAGAGAGTTGCCCAGTGTCACACCCGCCTCCTCCTGACACCACCGCCGGATCTTGTGCGCAACCCCGGGGCTGGTGTTGATCGTTGTCACTCCCGTCGCCCGTTTTGCGGGGTCCGCGATGTTCAACGCCAGCGCACCACCTTCGGCCCACGTATCCACAGCCGCCCAGACCGCCTTTGAAATCGTGGCATGGCGTGCCCAAACGGCCTCCATCCCTTCTTCGTCGACCATCATTTTCAGCGTTTCTCGCAGGGCGAACATGTGGTGGCTTGGCGGGCTCCCGGACCAGCGGGGGTAAAACAGTTTGGACTTGGCGCGATCCGTCCAATCCCAATATTGCCCGGGATGCGCACCAGCACGGGCGGCGTCGGCCTTGTCGTTGAAGAAGACAAATGACAGCCCAATGGGGTTCATCATCCCCTTTTGACCCGCCGAGACGGCAACATCCACGCCCCATGCGTCCATTTCAAATCGGTCGCACCCGAGAGAGGCGATGCAATCCACCATGAAGAGCGCGTCATGCCCGGCCGCATCAATGGCCGCGCGCAATGCGGGCACATCGTTGCGTACCGAGGAGGAGGTTTCGGATTGAACCGCAAGCACGGCCTTGATCTGACCGTCCGTGTCCGCCCGCAGGACCTTCTCCAATTGCGCCGGATCGGCATCAGAGGTCATGCCGCAATCTATGTATTCGACATCAAACTTATGTGTCGCCGCAACCTCCCCCCATTTGTGAGAGAAAAAGCCATTGCTGATCACAACAATCTTGTCGCCCTCATTGAGCGTGTTTTTGATGGCCGCTTCCCAAGCGCCATGTCCATTTGCCACATAGATCGCCGCATAGCCGTCCGTGCGGGCAACTTTCTTCAGCTCCGTCAGCAGGTGATCTGTCATCTCGACCAGTTCACCCTCATAAATGTTGGCGGACGGTCGATGCATCGCATTCAGTACGCGGTCCGGCACCACGGAAGGTCCGGGAATAGCCATGATGGGATGGCCCTTGTTGAGCGACATGTCGCGGTCACCTTTCAGTTTTGACAGACAATTGGCAGCAGAACCGCCTTTTCCAATGTCAAACAAGCACAAACTGGTAAGTCTATAAAATATAAACTTTGTCACTGCATTGTTATGGAATATATAAGTGCGAGCGGTTTTGAATATACATGAAATATCACAGGTCGCATATATTATATATTTTATAGTCTTTTTTATTTGTGCTCTCTTTCGGCAAAACGGAGGAGTCGCGACGATGAAAGACGCACGCAAGTTTTATATCAATGGCAGTTGGATCCCGTCACAGGGCGGACAAGATACCGCCGTCATCAACCCGTCGACCGAAGAGCCGTTTGCAACAATAACGCTCGGAAACGCCGCAGATGCCGATGCTGCCGTTGCCGCGGCCAAGGCGGCCTTCCCCGCCTGGAGCGCGACCACAAAAGCGGAACGCCTTGCACTCTTGCGCAACGTCCATGACGTCTATTTGAAACGCAGCGCTGACATTGCCGCAGCGATGAGCGAAGAGATGGGCGCGCCCATTGATTTTGCGAATGGTATCCAGACCGGCATCGGGGCCGTTCACATTGACGAATACATCGAGGCATTGGAGGCGTTCGAATTCGAGCGCCCGCTGAACGACACGGCGCCGAACGACCGGATAATCTATGAACCCATCGGGGTGTGCGCGCTGATCACGCCGTGGAACTGGCCTTTGAATCAAATCACCCTGAAGGTCGGTGCTGCCCTGGCTGCCGGGTGTACGATGATCCTGAAACCGTCCGAAGAATCTCCGATCTCGTCGATCGTCTTTGCGGATATCCTGCACGAGGCAGGCATCCCTGCCGGTGTATTTAACCTCGTCAATGGGGACGGCCCTGGCGTTGGCACGCAGCTGTCTGGCCATCCGGATGTGGATTTCGTCTCCTTCACCGGATCGACGCGAGCGGGCACGGCAATCACCAAGAATGCAGCGGATTCGGTCAAGCGCGTTTCCCTCGAGCTTGGCGGCAAGGGCGCGAACATCGTGTTTGCGGATGCCGATGCGGATGCGGTGCGTCGCGGCGCGGTGCATTGCTTCAACAACACAGGTCAGTCCTGCAATGCCCCAACGCGCATGCTGGTCGAGCGCGATCGCTACGAGGCCGCCGTCGCCGAAGCCACCGCGGTCGCCGAGGCGCAGACCGTCGATACCGCCAGCAAGACCGGCGATCATATCGGCCCGCTTGTCAACAAAACCCAGTTCGACAAGGTCCAGGCCATGATCGAAACCGGCATCAGGGAAGGCGCGCGCCTTGTGGCCGGCGGTCCGGGGCGCCCACAAGATCTCAATCGCGGTTACTTTGTGCGCCCAACGGTTTTTGCTGACGTCAACAACGACATGGATGTGATGCGCGAAGAAATCTTCGGCCCGGTGCTCTGCATCATGCCCTTTGACAGCGAAGAAGAGGCCATCGAAATCGCCAATGACACGCCATACGGTCTGACAAACTATGTCCAGACCACCAATGCAGACCGCGCCAACCGCATTGCGCGCGCATTGAAGTCCGGCATGGTCGAGATGAATGGCAATTTCCGCTCCAAGGGGGCGCCCTTTGGCGGCTTCAAGCGGTCGGGCACAGGCCGCGAAGGCGGGCTTTGGGGCCTCGAAGAGTTCCTCGAAGTGAAAGCCGTAGGTGGCTGGTTTCCCGAAAACTGATACGGCTGGATGCGCAATACCGCGCATGAAACAGAAATCTAGGACACACCATGACGCTGACCAATGAACAGATCACTGAGCTCGCCGCGGCATATGATGAGGCCGAGCGCACGCGTCAGGTCGTCCGGGCGCCAAGCGTTCAATTCCCTGATTTTTCCATGTCAGATGCCTATAAGGTGCAATCGGCCTGGGTAGATCAGCGGCTTGCGCGCGGTGAACGCATCATCGGTCACAAGATCGGGCTCACCAGCCGCGCCATGCAATTGGCCGTGGGCATCGACACCCCGGACTACGGCGTGCTGACCGATGCCATGGTGATCGACGACGGTGCCGCGATCGCGCCGGATCGCTTCATTTTGCCCCGTTTCGAGGTGGAACTGGGCTTCAAGCTCAAATCCCCGCTCGCGGGGCCTGATGTCACCGTCTTTGACGTTCTGAACGCAACCGATTGGGTCATCCCCGCCATCGAGGTGATCGATTGTCGCGCGCATCTGACCGATCCTGAAACCGGTGTGCCACTCAATGTGATGGATTCGATCGCGGACAATGCGGCCAATGCCGGCATCATCTGGGGCGGGAACCCCGTGCGTCCGAATGAAATTGACCTGCGCATGGTTCCGGGCGTGCTCTACCGCAACGGCAAGGTCGAAGAGACCGGCGTTTCTGCGGGTGTGCTGGGCCACCCGGCCAATGGTCTTGTTTGGCTGACGCGCGAGTTGCACAAGCTCGGCGTTACACTTGAGGCTGGTGAATTCGTTCTGGGGGGCAGTTTCACCCGACCGGTGGCAGGCCAACCCGGTGATACATTCCAATGCGATTTTGGATCACTGGGTCAGATCACATGCTCCATTGGGGAGGACACCTGATGCCAGCCCCGAAAAACACATTCAAGGAAGCCCTGAAGGGCGATCGTCCACACATGGGGTGCTGGGTTGGTCTCGCCTCGCATTATGCAGCCGAAATTGCCGGAACAGCCGGCTTTGACTGGCTCTTGATCGATGGCGAGCATGCCCCGAATGACCTGCGTTCGATTTCCGATCAGGTCGGCATTCTTCAGGCCAGCGACAGCGATATTGTTGTTCGGTTGCCAAATGGCGACCCTGACCTGATCAAACAAGTGTTGGATGCCGGGGTGCAAACCCTCTTGATCCCGATGGTCGAAAGCGCCGAGCAGGCCCGCGATCTGGTACGCGCCGTCCGCTACCCGCCGCATGGCATTCGTGGCGTGGGCTATGCCCTCGGGCGCGCCTCCCGGTTCGCCGCAATCCCCGACTACCTGAAGACAGCTGATCAGGAAATTTGCCTGCTTGTTCAGGTGGAAAGCAAGGCCGGACTCGACGCGTTGGATGATATTCTGGCGGTTGAAGGCGTTGATGGTGTTTTCATCGGGCCCGCTGATTTATCGGTTGATCTGGGATATGCGCCGACCGCCGATGCGCCCGAAATTCACGCTGTCATTCTGGACGCGCTGGACCGTATTCACGCCGCTGGATGCGCCGCTGGCATCCTGACGCTGGACAAAGAATTCATTCAGACCTGCATCACGCACAATGCCCGCTTTGTCGCCGTTGGCATTGACGTGCTGACACTGGCCAATGGCCTGCGCGCCCTGGCGTCGGACGCGAAGGAAGCTGCCGATGCTCGATAGCCTGTCCGCAACCGATTACCTGACTGTAGAGGGATTGCACAAATCCTACGGCACGCTTGAAGTCATCAAAGGCGTCAGCTTTTCCGGCGCCGAACATGATGTGATTTCGCTGATCGGGGCTTCCGGCTCGGGAAAATCAACCATCCTGCGCTGCATAAACCTTCTTGAGATGCCAAATCGGGGTGAGATTACCATCGACGGGGTTCGCCTGCCCCTGTCTGATGAAAGTGCCGGGGAGCGCAGGGTTACCGACCAAAAAGCGCTCAGCGCGATCCGGGCACGACTGGGCATGGTGTTTCAGGGCTTCAACCTGTGGGCCCACATGACGATCCTCGAAAACGTGATCGAAGGGCCGGTCCATGTGCTTGGTCAATCGAAATCCGAGGCAAAGGATCGCGCCGAAGCACTGTTGGAACGTGTTGGCATCGCGGACAAACGCCATAACTATCCAAGCCAGCTTTCCGGCGGTCAACAACAGCGCGTTGCCATCGCGCGCACGCTGGCGATGGACCCAAAAGTGCTGTTGTTTGATGAACCCACCTCGGCACTCGACCCGGAAATGGTCGGCGAAGTACTGCACGTGATGCACGACCTCGCCGATGAAGGTCGCACCATGATTGTTGTCACGCATGAGATGGGCTTTGCCCGCGAAGTCTCAAACAAAGCCATCTTTCTGCATCAAGGCAGAATTTCGGAACAGGGCCCGCCCGACGAGCTGTTCGGCAATCCGCAATCCGCGGAATGTCAGCAGTTTCTCGCAAAGGTTCTGTAACTTTTACCAAGGGAGAGAAACTATGAAAATCAGTATATTAGCCGTCGGCCTTCTGGCCGGGGAGTGTCAAGTGCGGCCTTCGCTCAGGATGTTTTGCGTATCGCGACCGAGGGGGCCTACCCTCCATTCAACAACGTCACGGCGGATGGTGAGCTGGTTGGGTTTGATGTCGAAATAGCCGACGCGCTATGTGCAGCGATGCAGCGGGAATGCGAAATCGTGGCCCAGGATTGGGACGGGATAATCCCGGGCCTGGTCAACGACAAATACGATGCAATCATCGCCTCGATGTCGATCACCGAAGAACGCAAGCAGGCCATCGATTTCAGCAACCCCTATTACAGTAACTATCTCAGCGTTGTCGCCGCCGATGGCACATCTGCGAAGCTGGATACGCTCGGTGACGTGTCGATCGGTGCGCAGCGGTCAACAACCGGGTCTCAATGGGCCGAGGACACATATGGCAGCCGGGCAGATGTGCGTTTGTACGACACAAACCCCGCCGCGTTCTCTGATCTGTCGGCCGGTCGGGTCGAAACTGTTGTGGCAGATTTCCTGCCCGCGGCTGAATGGGTAAATGACAACAAGGGCTTTGGCTTCGTTGCCGAGAAAATCGATATTGCCGACCAGATCGGCATCGGCGTGCGCAAGGGCGAAGACACCCTGCGGAATGACCTGAACGCGGCAATCGATGCGATCCGCGCGGACGGCACATATCAGGATATCAGCGTCAAATATTTCGGCATCGATATTTTCTGAAACCACGAGCCCGGCATGCCAAATGCCGGGTTCATTCATTGAACTCAAGAGGCGCTCAGAAAACCTGTTATGGATCCGATCAACACAATTCTGGGCCCTTTGGCCTTTGGCAAGGGCGGTTGGGGCGACGATCTGCTCAATGGGGCACTTCTGACGTTACAACTGGCCACATGTGCCATGATTGCCGGGCTTGTCCTCGGGCTGATCCTCGCGGGGATGAAACTGTCGGCCACGCGGTTTCTGAGATGGCCCGCATCTGCTTACACGCTGTTCATTCGGGGCGTTCCGGAATTTCTGGTACTGCTCTTCGTCTTCTTTGGCTCCGATATGCTGGTCAACAACGCGGCCACCTCGCTCGGGCTCGAAGGTGGCTATGAAGTGCCCAAGTTTTTGGCCGCCGTCGCAGGCCTGTCGATCATCTTTGCGGCCTATGCATGCGAAATCTTCCGCGGCGCCTATCTGGCGGTGCCAGCGGGACAGATCGAGGCCGGCAATGCCATCGGCCTGAACCGCCGCCAGGTGTTTCTACGCATCCGCTTTCCGCAACTTTGTCGCTTTGCCATCCCGGGGCTGGGAAACCTCTGGATGGTTGTGCTGAAAGACACGTCTCTGGCCGCCGTCATCGCGTTGAACGAATTGTTGCGCACCGCAAAACTCGGCGGGGAAACCGAACAAAGCCCCCTGCTCTTCTTCACCGCCGCCGGTGTTCTTTACCTGATCATGACATCTCTCTCCGACGCAGGACGGGGCATGCTGGAGCGCCGCGCCAGACGCGGCATGGCCGGAGCGTAGACTATGTATCAAGACCTGAAATTCTGGGTTTCTGATGCCGCATGTGCCGGGCTGTCGCACATTTCCGGGCCTTTGTTTGGCAAAGCCTGCCCCCGCTTCATCGATGGGTTCATCGTCACTGTTGAGCTTTTGACCCTCGCCTGCGGTATCGGATTCTTTCTGGCGATCGCCCTGACCTTTGCCCGAATGAGTGGCCGGGCACTGCTCGTCTGGCCAGCGCAGATTTTCACCTATGTCTTTCGTGGCACCCCGCTTTTGGTCCAGCTTTGGATCATTTATTTCGGCGTTGGCAGCCTGGGCGAAGCTGGTCTCGGGCCCGTATTGTGGTCCTTCTTCAAGAACCCGTGGCTGGTCGGGATGCTGGTGCTGACACTGAATACAAGCGCCTACGTCTCGGAGATTTTTCGGGGCGGATTGGCGAACGTCGAACGGGGTCAGTTGGAAGCGGCCCTCTCCATTGGCATGCCCTGGCTGCAGGCGATGCGCCGCATCATGCTGCCACAGGCCATTCGCGTGGCGTGGCCCGCCTATGGCAATGAATTGATCCTGATGATGAAGGGCAGCGCCTTGATCTCCACGATCACGGTCATGGACCTCATGGGACAAACCCGGACTATTTTCGCCCGCAACTTCGACCTGAATACGTATCTTTATGCGGCCATTCTGTATTTGGTGCTGGCGGCGTGCATCACCGCGTTCGTTTGGTTTTTTGAACGGCGTTTCCAACGCAATACTCCCCGCTAAAGGCGGAGCACAATTTTTATGTATCTGACAAAGATTGACGATCTCTATACCTATATATATGTAGATAAAAAGGAGATTATATCATGACGGATACTCGAACGCGTATCTTGGATCTTGCCGAGGACTATACACAAACCAGAGGTTTCAACGGCTTCAGCTACCTTGATCTGGCAGCGGAGATCGGTGTGAAAACCTCCAGCATTCACTATTACTTCAAGACCAAGGCTGATCTGGCTCTGGCCCTTGTTCAGCGCGTGCATGAGGTTCACGGAAAAGCCTTTGAGGCGTTCAGTGATCAAATAGAAACACCGCAAGAGCGGCTCGACGCGTTGATCGATCACTTCAAATGCTACGTGCGCAATAACAAAATTTGCATGTGCGGCATGATGGCGGCGGAATTCACAAGCGTCAGTCCTGACGTTCACCAAGCGTTGAAACTATACTTCAACGACATGCGGGCATGGTTGGCGGATCAATTTACTCAATTGAACGCGCCGCATCCAAACGACCGCGCTTTGCAATTCCTCAGCAGCCTGGAGGGATCGCTCCTGTTGGCACGGCTGGAATCCGATCCATCGATGATTGATCGCTCACTTGACGTTTTTGTGAATAGTTAGCTCTTTCAAACATATTATCTACATATACATAGGTAAATATACAAACCTCTGACCCCAGACTGAAATGGAGAACCAAAATGTCCGCCTCAAGCAACGCTGCGCTCAGCGTCGAAACCCCAGAAGACGAAACCCATAGCTTTGATGAGTACAAAGCCGTTGAAAAGGCGTTGAAGCCCTATATCGACGCCGCCAAATCCGGTGACGGTGCCCTCTCCCGCTCCGCGTTTCTTGATCACGCCTACATCACCGGCTCCATCGAGGGTTCGTACTATGCCATGGACACCGAAACATTTGCCAGCGCAGTTTCAGACGGCGGCCCCGCACCAGACGTCAAGCACCATATCGCCTGGATCAATATCTCTGGCCCGGCGGCTGCGGCACGCGTCGAATTCATCCATTGGGGAGAATATCGGTTCACCGACTTTTTCGTCCTCTACAAAAAAGATGGCGAATGGAAAATCAGCGGAAAAGTCTACGATTCCCACGCCAAAAACTAACGTCACATTTTGTTGGGAAAGGGTGCGTTTGAGCCCCCTGACCTGACACCAACCGACCACCCAACCGCCGCGTTCAAGGCTTTTGCTCCGTTGCAGATTTCTGCAACCGGCCCCTGCCCTGCGGCCTATTCAAAAAGGAAGATCCAATGTCTCATCTGACTGTTCACACCGAAGAAACCGCGCCAGCCGCAAGCAAGCCCATCCTGGAAGAAACCAAGAAAGCATTTGGCTTTTTGCCAAACCTGACAGCCACCTTTGCTGAATCCCCCGCAATGGTCGAAGCTTATGGCGTGCTGGCAGGCCACTTTGAAAAAACCGACCTGACCCCGACCGAGCGTCAAATCGTGCTGATGACGACAAGCCGCGAAAACGGATGTCACTACTGCATGGCGGCACATACAACCGTGTCCCAAATGCAAAAGATCCCAGCGGATGTGGTTGACGCTCTGCGTAACAACACACCAATCGCTGACCCAAAACTCCAGGCTTTGCAGGTGTTTACGGCACGCATCCACGAAACCCGCGGCCATGTGTCCGAAGCAGATCTGGCGGCCTTTCACGCGGCGGGCTACACCAAGGCAAACATCCTTGATGTGATCCTTGGCGCAGGGTTGAAGACACTGTCCAACTACACCAACCACGTCGCGGAAACACCGCTTGATGCACCGTTCCAGCCCAATGCCTGGACTGCCAAAACGTCGGTTGCGGCCTAAAGTACCCTGTCCCGCATGGCCCGAGGGTTGTGCGGGACTTAACCCCGTTTGCGATGGCGATGACCGGCAAAACCCATCGGCTGCCTTGGCCGATCCCGACCAGCCTTCAGCCCGAAAGCTTGTCTGCCACCTTCCGCAGAAAATCCAACCCCTGCTCCAGCTCGGCCAGCTCGATATATTCGTCTGGTCCGTGGGCCCGGCGGATCGTGCCGGGGCCAAACACCACCGTCGATATCCCCGCATCGCTGAAATATCCCGCATCGGTGCCAAACGACACAACGCTTTGGCTGTTCTGGCCGGTGATCTCGCTCACAAAGGCCGCCGCTTGTTCGGCGTTGCGATCATCCAGCGACGGCACAGCCACTTCGGTGATGATATCAATGGCAGCTTTGTTGCTGACAGCCTTCATTGCGGGTAACAACGCGCGCGCGGCGTAGTCTTCGATCTCAGCAATAATGGCGCGGCTGTTCTGCCCGGGCATGGGGCGGAATTCCCAATCAAAATTGCACCAACCGGCGGTCGCATTCCGCGCCGCACCGCCTTCAATTGTGCCGATATTAAAGGTGCCATAGGGCGGGTCATAGGGCGAATTCTCCGCCGGGTCCGCGGCCAGACGCGCACCGACCTCTTCGATCTTGGCGATCAGTTTCATCGCCACAGAAATTGCACTGACCCCGCGCGTAGGGTCACAGGAATGCACTTCGAACCCGGTGATTTCGGTGCGCATTTCATCGCCGCCCTTATGGCCGGTCACAATATTCATTTCTGTGGGTTCACCCACGATCACGACCGCGGGTTTGCAGTTCATTTCAGCCATGCTCCGCAGCAGCACAGGCATGCCGAAGCCTCCCGTTTCCTCATCATACGTAAAGGCAATGTGGACAGGCCGGGTTAGGTTGGCCGCCTGAAACACCGGCACCGAGGCCATGACACAGGCCAAAAAACCCTTCATGTCCACCGATCCGCGCCCGTAAAGGCGCGTGCCCTTGCGCGTCAGCGTGAATGGCTCTGTGGCCCAATCCTGCCCCTCGACCGGGACCACATCCGTGTGGCCATTCAGCACGACGCCGCCCTCAATATTCGGGCCGATGGTGGCGAAAACATTGGCGCGCTGCCCATCGTCATCATAGCTCAGCGTAACATCCAGTCCCTGCGCCTCGAGCGTGTCCTTGATGTAGCCGACAATGGCATGATTGGGCGTGCCGGAGACGCTGGCAAAGCCCACCAATTGCTCCAGAATCTCTGCAGCTGTATCCAAATTCTCAGCCATTTGCGCCTCTCTCTTACGCGGTGCACCGGAGCGGAGCCTAAGGGCAACGAGATCGATTCTCCTAACCAAAACTGGGCCATGTCGCGAATACGATAGCCACAGGCCAAAACCCGTGACACCGTTCTCGGAATGGAGAAGAAAGCACCGTTCAGTTCGACCCACGTGACCGGGTCTTTCGCGCCGGATCAAGGCCCGGGCACCCACCGCATTGGCCTGATCGTTTTGTCCAATGATTACGTGACCGAACGCGATTTCA
Source organism: Roseovarius sp. JB2-10 (assembly GCF_055693585.1). NCBI lineage: Bacteria > Pseudomonadati > Pseudomonadota > Alphaproteobacteria > Rhodobacterales > Roseobacteraceae > Roseovarius > Roseovarius sp. JB2-10. The sequence continues at coordinate 3,473,535 of NZ_CM146337.1, forward strand.
TAAACCTGCGCCCCGACGATACGGTCGCCATCTTTACCAGCCGCATCCAAAACACCCAGGAATGCACGCTTGATACGCTGCCGGAAATGGCGCCGTTTATCACGCAAACCGCGGGTTTGCTCGTGCCTGATGGGCGTTTGGATGTGATCACCTATGCCTGTACATCCGGCACCGTGGTGATGGGGTATGATGAAATCTGCGCGCGTGTTCATGCGGCCCGGCCCGGTATCCGCGTTGTCACGCCAATCACCGCCTCTCTGGCCGCTCTGGATCAGTTGAACGCCACGAAACTGGCCGTGCTGACGCCCTATAGCGATGACGTGAACAACGCGATTGCAAACCATCTGCGCCAGAACGGTAAGGACATCTGCGCCTTCACCTCATTTAACATCACCAGCAATGAGGTCATGGCCGCCCTGCCCCCGGACGCTATTTTCAATGCCGCGATCGAGGCAGACCGTGCGGAGGCAGAGGCGCTCTTTATCTCATGCACAGCGATCCGTGCCGTTGATGTAGTGCAGCGGATTGAAGACGCCCTCGGCAAACCGGTTATAACAGCCAATCAGGCCATGATCTGGCAATCCCTGCGCTGGTCCGGCTCTACCGCGCAACTCGCGGGCTACGGCCAGCTTTTGCGCCATCCCATATGAAACTGAGAAAGGAGAAACGCCATGCGTGCCAAAGATATTCTGTCACATCCCCCACGGGAGCTGACCCAGAACGAGCGTGAATTCTTCTTTGATCAGGGCTACATCGCCCGCAAAGGCGTGATCAGCGCCGATTGGATTGCGCGCCTGAACACGGCCATCGACGCGCAGGTCGAACGCTCCCGCGCGCTTTCCCAATCCGATGGCACGTTTGATCTTGAACCCAATCACACCGCCGACAACCCGCGCTTGCGGCGCATTTCATACCTCGATGACCTCGACCCGGTCTTCTGGGAGTTTTGCACCCAGTCCAACCTGCCCGACTTGGCCGCCGATCTGATGGGCCCGGATGTGCGATTTCGCGAATGCATGATCAACATCAAATGGGCGGGCGGCGGACAGGAGGTCAAATGGCATCAGGACATTCCGTTTTACCCGCTGACCAACCTGTCGGTCGCGCAGTTTCTGGTCTGCCTGAAGGATGTCGGCCCCGAACAGGGCCCGTTGCAGGTGGTCCCCGGCAGTCATAAGGGCCAGATCTACAGCCACTATGATGATGCGGAGAACTGGCTTGGGTATATCCCGGAGGACCGTCTGACGGATGCCGGTTTGGACCAAGCCGTTGATCTGACGGGCCCTGCGGGCACCGTCACGGTGCATCATTGTGCGACGCTGCATGCCTCACGCGCAAATCTAAGTGCGCATGGTCGGCCTGTTTTGATTGTTGGCTATGCCGCCTGTGATGCCATGCCCTATACCGCGCCCGCCTATAAATCATCGCATTATTGTGAGGTAGTGCGCGGCAATGAGGCACGGTTTTCCCACCATGAACCGATAGATATGCGCATGCCGCCGGATTGGTCTGGCGGATACACATCGATTTTCGAGCATCAGGGCAAGACCGAGACCGCCTGAACCGTTTCCGCTCGACGCCTTATATCCAATGCGTATCCAGTGCCCCGTGCGCCCGCCTGAATTGAATCCCCCGGATTGCCACCACCCGGCATTGCAGCCGGGTTTGAAGCCAGCCGATTTATCTATAAGTTTTTCTTTGGTTGTCATAGATTTTAACCGATTGTCGCCGCGCCGTTTTCTGACCTAGTGTCTAAGGTGTTACACCGACAGAGTTAATTCTCTCGAGATTTGGGGAACCGCCAAAAACAAAAACAACAATAAAAACAACACTGCCCGGGGGGAAGGCTGTCATCAGAACGTTAGAAAAAGCCTCCATGCCCCTTTTTGCCTGACAGAAAGTCCATAAGGAGGAACTATGAAACGTATTTTATTATCCGGGGTGGCACTGATTGCTCTGCCTGCAGTCGCCTACGCAAATTGCCCCGCAGTGACCGTCGAAGACATGCAAGGTGTCGCGACGGGTGCGTATCCGCAACAATTCGAATTGGCTGATTTCCAGTCAGCCGCGGGCTGCACAATGGAATTTTCGGCACATCCCGACATCGCGGCCCTGAATGGTCAGATCAAGGGCAATGGTGATTTGCCTGATCTCGCAGATCGTCTGCCATCCGAACCGCTTGTTGTCGTGCCTTACGGGTCAATTGGTCAGTATGGCGGCACGCTCGACGTGCTCTCCAATGCAACCGAGGCCGGCACATCGGACTTCCTGTCGGTGCGCCACGTAAACCTCGTGCGCTACTCTGATGATCTCCAGACCATCGTGCCCAACGTCGCTAAGTCCTGGGAGTGGAACGATGATTTCACCCAGTTGACGTTCAAACTGCGCGCTGGCCACAAATGGTCAGACGGTGCGCCATTCACCTCCGCGGATGTGAAATTCTGGCATGACAACCTGATGCTGGACACCAACATCTTTGAAAAACCCAAGGACTACGTGACCGTCGGCGGCGAGACCATGACAGTGGACACGCCCGATGACACCACCGTGGTCTTCAACCTGCCCGCGCCGAAACCCGGCCTGCTGGCACACTTTGCCACCCACTTTGCCCAAGGCTTCCAGCCCAAGCATTTCCTGGGTCAATTCCACCCGGCGGTCAACGCCGACGCGGATGCCGTGGCACAGGGCATGGGGTTTGAAAACGGCTATGATGCGATCAAAGCCTATTACGGCAATTCGGACTGGACGGACACGCCCACCCCGATGCTGAGCAAGCCTGATCTGGTGGATGGTCTGCCCAAGGCGACCCATCCAACGCTCGAAAGCCACATCTACGTCAACGATACCACGGAAGGGCGCCGCCTTGTGGCCAACCCCTATTTCCACCAGGTGGATCCGACCGGCCAACAGCTGCCATATATTGGTGAGCAGGATGAGGTCTATATCAACGACAATGAAGTGCGGATTCTGAAGCTGGTGAACAACGAGGTCGACTACAAGTCGCAATCGCTGCAGCTGGCTTCGGCACCGATCCTTTTGGAAAATCAGGAAAAAGGTGGCTACAATATCTACCTCCGCCCTGAGATTACCATGGGCGCCTTTGGCTTTAACGTCACCCATGAAGACCCTGAAAAGCGTAAGGTTTTCGGTGATCTTCGGTTCCGCGAAGCGATGTCGATTGCGATCAACCGCGATGAGTTGAACGAAGTGGGCTTCTTTGGTCAGGGCACGCCCAAGCAATATGTGGGCTTCTCTCCTCTGCCCGAATTCGCAGACGCGTCCTGGGAAAGCTACAAGACCGAGTTTGACGCGGCGGGTGCAAACGCCCTGCTGGATGATCTCGGCATGGCCGACACCGATGGCGACGGCATCCGTGAGCTGCCAAATGGCGACAAGCTGGTGCTGAACATGAACTTCTCGACCCAAGGTATCGCCGGTCAGACCGTCGAACTGGTCGCGCAGTACTGGAAAGATGTGGGCATCGACTCGGTTGTGAAAGAAGTCACGCCGGACGAATACCGCTCGGCGCAGTCCTCGAACAAACTTGATGTCTCCATGTGGCGCAAAGGTCAGCCTCTGGCGATCGTTCTGGGCAACAACGAGCTTTGGGTGCCACCGTTCGAAAACTACTTCGGCAACCGCACAGGTATGCTCTGGGCCGAATGGGTCGATAGCGATGGTGCCGCGGGCGTTGAGCCCCCTGCCTATGTCAAAGAGCTGATGGCCGACGTGAACACGCTGCAATCTGCCGATCAGACAAGCGCGGAGTTTGCAGAAACCGGCGCGCGTATGGTCAAGAACATGGTCGAAAGCCTGCTCTTCATCGGTACGGTCAATGCACCTGCACCGATCTACCAAAGCCAGAAGCTGCAGAACTTCACCGAGTTCAAGACACACTCCTACGAGTACTACCGGACTTATCCGTACCGGGCCTCGCAGTGGTGGTTGACCGAATAAGGTACGTCTGAACCAACGCCTTCTGCGGGCGGCTCGAACAAGCGGCCCGCAGACCTAACGCACAGGCGCTCGACGCGGAACAACCCGCAGGTCCCGGGCGCAGATACGGAACAGGAAAACATGCTGCAATTCGGCCGGTTCGTATTGGTCAGAGCGATGATGGCGATGGTAACGCTGATCATCGTGTCACTGGTGGTCTTCACGCTGATGGAAATGGTCCCCGGTGATTGCGCAGAACGTTATCTGGCATTCAAAAACACCCAAGGGTCGGGCATTTCGGTCGAAGATATCGAGATTGAGCGCCAACGCCTTGGCCTCGACCGACCGTTCCTGACCCGGTGGGCCAGCTGGATCGTCAACGCCTTCCAGGGCGAATTTGGTGACAGCTGCATCCTCAGGGTCGATATCGCCCAGCTTCTGGGCGCGAAATTCTGGCTGTCCCTTGGCGTTTGTCTCGCCTCGCTGATGCTGGCCTACGCCATTGCCATCCCCGTTGGCATCATCTCGGCTGCCTCCAACAACCCATTCCTCAACAACGGCCTGCGCCTCTTCAGCTACCTTGGCCTGGCCATGCCGAACTTCCTGCTGGCGCTGATGATCATGCTCTTTGCCACGGTCTATTTTGGCGAAACGCTGACCGGGCTTTTCAGCAAGGAATATCGCGATGCCCCCTGGGACTGGGACAAGTTCGTCGATCTGATGAAACACGCCTGGCTGCCAATCTTTATCCTGGGTTGGTCGGCCACGGCCTTTGCCCTGCAAACGGTGCGCGCGCTAATGTCCGATGAGATCGGCAAGCTTTACGTCACCGCCGCCGCCGCGCGCGGCGTCTTTGGCCGCAAGCTCCTCTGGCGTTATCCAGCTCGGCACGCGCTTGGCCCCATCGTCAACTCGCTTGGCTTTGACCTCAACCGGATCTTCAATGAGCTGCCCATCGTGGCGCTGATCCTCACCCTGACAGAGGCCGGTGCCCTGCTGATCGAGGCCTTGGCCCGGTCCAATGACCAGCAGCTTGCAGGCGCGATCATCTTCCTGCTGACCGCGTCCATCGTGACGCTGAACTTCTTCACCGACATCCTGCTGGCCGTGATTGATCCGCGCGTCCGCAAGAGCATTCTGAGGTAACTGCCATGACAGATGTGACCCCGGATACCCATAAAGACAGACTTCAGGATCAAAAGGCCAAGGAGGCGTATTTCACCGCCTCGCAGGGCCAGTTGATCTGGGCGCGGTTCAAGAAACAGCGCGCTGCGATGATCGCCGCCGTCGTTCTGGTGGCGCTGATCCTGTCGGGGCTGTTTGCGCCGTTCCTGTCACCCTATGACCCCACCATCGCGGGCCGCGACAAGGATTACACCAACGGCGCGCCGCAATTGCCGAAATTCTGCGATGCCAATGGCTGTTCCGCCCGGCCGTTCATCCACGCCGTCGAGCGTGAACGTTCGATCAAGACAAACTTCCGGTGGGTCACGACGGTTAACGAAGACAAGCGTCTTTATCTGCAATTCTTTGTAGAAGGCGATGACTATCATCTCTTCGATTTCATCCATATGGACACGCATCTTTTTGGCGTTGAGGGTGGCAAGATCCACCTCTTCGGCACCGATGAGGACGGTCAGGATATCTTCTCGCGCACGCTTCATGCGATCTGGACATCAATGAAAGTGGGCACAATCGGGGTGTTCATTGCCTTTGTTCTGGCCCTCATCATTGGTGGGATATCGGGCTATTACGGGGGCTGGATCGACGGGGTCATACAGATGATCACCGATGCGGTCCGAACGGTTCCGGCCATCCCGCTCTTCATGGCAGTGGCGGCCTTCATGCCCCCTGAAATGACGGCGGAGGCCAGGTTCTTCTACATATCGCTTATACTTGGCTTCATCGGGTGGCCCACACTGGCGCGCCGCGTGCGCACCCACCTGCTGACCGAACGCAATCAGGAATACGTGCTGGCAGCCCAGCTTTGCGGCGCGAAACCCGGCCACGTCATCCGCCGTCATCTGTTGCCCAGTTTCACCAGCTATATCATCGTCGATCTGGTGATCTCCTTCCCCTACATGGTGCTCAGTGAAACGGCGCTCAGCTTCATCGGCCTGGGCCTCAAGGACCCGGTCAGTTCGCTTGGTGTGATGCTGCAAAAGGCGACCAGCGCGGATGTGCTCTTGAACTACCAATGGTATTTCATCCCGGTGATTTTCTTCATCGCGCTTGTCATGGCCTTCGTCTTTGTCGGTGACGGGCTGCGCGACGCGGCGGACCCCTATTCGGAGGCCAAGAAATGAGCCTCCTGAATGTGGAAAACCTGACCCTGCAGTTCGACACGGACGAGGGACGGATCACCGCCGTGGATAACGTATCTTTCTCGCTGGAACCTGGCGAGGTGATGGGGCTGGTGGGCGAAAGCGGATCGGGCAAATCAGTGACCGCCAAATCGCTGATGAAACTCAACGCCGGCAACGGGCATTATGCGCCTGAAACCAAAATCACCCTGCATCTGGATGATGGCCCGGTTGACGTGATGTCGCTCAAATCCCCGCGGGAGATGCAGGTGGTGCGGGGCGGAGCCATTTCGATGATCTTTCAGGAACCTATGGCCAGTTTCGCGCCCGCCGTGACCATCGGCAAACAGATGGTTGAGCAGCTTTTGATCCATTCGGACATGAACAAGGCACAAGCCAAGGAGTTGTCGATTGAAATGCTGGATCGCGTGGGCATCTCGGATGCGGCCACGCGGTTCAACCAATATGCGTTCGAGATGTCGGGCGGGATGCGCCAGCGGGCGATGATTGCCATGGCGCTCAGCACCAAGCCCAAGCTCCTGATCGCGGATGAGCCCACAACCGCGCTCGACGTGACCATTCAGGCGCAGGTCATTGACCTGATGAAGGACCTGGTGGATGAATTTCACATGGGCATCATCTTCATCACCCATGATCTGGGCGTGGTGGCCCAGACCGCCGACAAGGTGGCGGTGATGTATCTGGGCCGGATGATCGAGCAAGGGCCGGTGCGCGATGTCATCCGTCGCCCACAGCATCCCTATACCCAAGGCTTGCTGGATGCATTGCCCAAGCTCGATGATCTGGAGGCGCCTTTGACGCCCGTCGCGGGCGACATCCCCTCACCGCTTGAACGGCCACCGGGCTGTGTCTTTCACACCCGTTGCCCCAAAATCATCGGCGACGTGTGCAAAACCGATATTCCGCAATGGGCCGATACGGGCGACAACCATCGCACGGCCTGTCACCTCTGCGCCACAAGGGGAGAAGCGGCATGACCGAGGCCCCGTTGATCACAACCAAGGATCTTGGTGTCGAATTCAGGATTGGCGGCGGGATTTTCAACAAACAGATCCTGAAGGCCGTTGATGGCATTTCCATCGACATTCCCAAGGGCTCGTTCTTTGGGGTCGTGGGGGAAAGCGGCTCGGGCAAAACCACCCTGGGCCGTGCGCTGTTGAATGCCGTGCCGATCGCCCATGGCGAGGCCACCTATGATGACGGCGAGGTTCAATATGACCTTACCCAAATTGCCGGTACGGACCTCAAGGATTACCGGAAACGCGCGCAGCTGATCTTTCAGGATCCTTATGCCGCGCTCAGCCCCCGTATGACCGTGCGGGACATCATTGCTGAACCGCTGGAGGTCATGGGCCTGACAAAGACCCGCGAGGAAACCGATGCGCGCGTGCGCGAGATTGCGGAAAAATGTCGCTTGAACCTCGAACATCTGCGCCGCTTCCCGCATGCGTTTTCCGGTGGGCAGCGACAGCGGATTTCGATTGCCCGCGCGCTGGTCTCGGGCCCGCAATTCATCGTGGCCGATGAAAGCGTGGCGGCATTGGACGTCTCCATTCAGGCCGACGTGCTGAACCTGCTGAAATCCATCCAGCGCGAGATGGGTCTGACGTTCATGTTCATCAGCCATGACCTCAGCGTTGTGGCCCATACCTGCGATCATGTGGCGGTAATGTATCTGGGCCGGATTGTCGAAAGCGCGCCCACAAGACAGCTTTTTGAAAATGCGCGGCATCCCTACACCAAGGCGCTTTTCTCGGCCATTCCGTCGCTTGATCCGGATGATCGCGGCAAGGCACAAAAACTGGAAGGGGAAATCCCCTCGCCCACCAATCAGCCGCCGGGGTGCAAATTCCACACCCGCTGCCCCTTTGCCACCGACATCTGCAAGCGCGAAGAACCACCGCTTGATACCTGCGAGGAAGGCCACGCCGTATCATGTCATCATTGGCAGGAGTTGAGCGCAAAGGTCCCTGCCTGACATATGGCAAGCCGCTTGCACCCTGGGAGAATGCCGTAAATGCGAACTGCCCTCTTCTGTGCGGCGCCGAACCGACCTATAGTGCGGGCGAGCACGAAAGCAGAAGCGACAGAAAAATGGTCGGGCAGGCAGTAAAATCACACCCCTACAACATCGTTGTTGTTGGTCAGGGCGGCCGGTTGCAATACGAGGCGATCATCTTTGCCGCCTCCTTGCGCGCCACGTCACCTGATTTCGCGGGCCGTCTGATCGTGGCCGAGCCCCAGCCCGGCCCGCGGTGGACATCGGATCCGCGCATCCGCGGCGATGATACCCGCGAGGTGCTGGACCGTCTGGCCGCCGAAATCATCCCGTTCAAGAACACCCATTTCGGCCAGTCCTACCCCTATGGCAACAAGATCGAAGCGCTTTTGGCCATGCCAAAGGGCGAGCCGTTTGTGTTCTTTGATACCGACACGCTTGTCACCGGTGATCTGACACAAGTGCCGTTTGATTTTGATCGCCCCACGGCCTCCCTGCGGCGCGAGGGGACATGGCCCAAGCTGGAACTTTACGGTCCGGGCTACACCGATATCTGGAAGTCACTTTACGATCAGCAAGGGCTCGATTTTGAGGCCTCGCTCGACATGGACTGGCCGGATGAATACTGGCAGCGGTATCTCTATTTCAATGCCGGGTTCTTTTTCTACAAATGCCCGCATGTTTTTGGCCAGCGGTTTCTGGACTATGCGCTGGCCATCAAAGACACGCCGCCACCGCAACTGGTTGTGCAGGAGCTTGACCCGTGGCTCGATCAGGTGGCCCTGCCGCTTGTGATCCACTCACTTGGGGGCGGACGCGATACCCTGCCTGCGGGGCTGCTCGACGGCGATGTGACCTGTCATTACCGTGTGCTGCCACTGCTCTATGCGCGCGAAAGTGACCACGTGGTGGAAGTGCTGGAGGAGGTGACATCCCCCAACTGGGTCAAGAAAGTTCTGAAGAAATACGATCCCATCAAACGCATGATCTACCAGGGGCGCGGCCACAAGGTACGCGACATGTTTGACCGCGATAATCTGCCCCGCCGCGAACAGGCCCTGCGCAATACGATCAAGCGCAACGGGTTCTGGATGCGCTGAACGGCTCTTCCGCATGGCCCGGCTAAAAACAGCGGTTGTCCTGATAACCGCTTTCCCCTAACCCTTTCAAAAAGCATTTTAGGGAGGAAATACCATGTCCGATCGCGTTCACCAATTCGGTTTCGACACGCTTCAGATCCATGCCGGCGCCCGTCCGGATCCCGCAACCGGCGCCCGCCAGACCCCGATTTACCAGACAACGGCCTATGTGTTTCGCGATGCCGAGCACGCGGCGGCGCTCTTTAACCTGCAAGAAGTGGGATACATCTATTCGCGCCTGACCAACCCGACCGTGGCGGCCCTGCAAGAACGTGTGGCGACGCTGGAAGGCGGCACCGGTGCAGTCTGTTGCTCTTCGGGTCACGCGGCCCAGATCATGGCGCTTTTCCCGATCATGGCCCCCGGCCGAAATGTGGTGGTCTCGACCCGACTCTATGGCGGTTCGGTCACCCAGTTCAGCCAGACCATCAAGCGGTTCGGCTGGGACGCCAAGTTTGTCGATATCGACGACATGGATGCAATCGCCGCCGCCATTGATGACGACACCCGTGCGGTTTTCTGCGAATCCATCGCCAACCCCGGCGGGCATATCGCCGATCTCAAGGCCGTGGCCAAAGTGGCTGACAAGGCGGGTCTGCCGCTCATCGTCGACAACACGACCGCCACACCCTATCTCTGCCGCCCCATCGAACACGGCGCCACGCTCGTGGTGCATTCGATGACCAAATACTTGACCGGCAATGGCTCGGTCACGGGCGGCGTTGTGGTGGATTCGGGCACGTTTGACTGGTCCGCCAATGATAAATTCCCCTCGCTCAGCGAGCCGGAGCCCGCCTATCACGGCCTCAAGTTCCACGAGACGTTCGGACCGCTGGCATTTACCTTCCATGGCATTGCCATCGGGTTGCGCGATCTGGGCATGACATTGAACCCGCAGGCGGCGCATTACACGTTGATGGGCATCGAAACGCTGAGCCTGCGCATGCAGCGCCATTGCGAAAATGCCCAGGCCGTGGCCGAATGGTTGGAAAAGGATGACCGCGTCGAGGCCGTGACCTATGCCGGTCTCAAATCCTCACCATCCCACGGCCGTGTCAAAAAAGTCTGCCCCAAAGGAGCGGGCGGGCTTTTCACCGTGGCCCTCAAATCGGGTTATGACGGCTGTGTCAAATTGGTCGATAATCTCGAGCTTTTCAGCCATGTCGCCAATCTGGGCGATACCCGGTCGCTGATCATCCACTCGGCCAGCACGACCCACCGGCAGTTGACGCCCGAGCAACAGACCGCTTCGGGCGCAAGCCCCAATGTCGTGCGCATTTCAATTGGTATCGAGGATGTCGATGACATCATCGCGGATCTGGATCAGGCGCTGAGCAAAGCGGCTTCCTGATCCCGGCCCCGATCCAACGCCCCGCCGCGCGGTCTTTTGCCCCGCGGCGGGGCTTTTTCTTTCCCTCGGCGTGTTACTGCTATAAAAACACCTATGTATGAGTGTGCTTCCCGTTAAGCCCGACCAGGTGGTAGAGCGTTGATCATGAAACCGAATTTTGCCCTGACCTTGTCTTTCGAGGGTATAGGCCTTTTGCACAGGGCCTTTCCGGGCTGGCATAAGGTCGGCGAAATCGGCCTGGATGCGCCTGATTTACTGGGCGAACTGGCCGAACTGAACCAGGCCGCGAATGAGCTTGATGCCTCGGGCATCCGAAGCAAACTGGTTATTCCCAACGATCAAATCCGATATGTCTCGTTCGAAGCGGGTGATCTCTCGGATGAGGATATGCCCGCCGCCGTGGCGCGTAACCTCGAAGGGGCAACACCTTATGCGCTGGACGAGCTGGCCTTTGACTGGACGCAGTCTGAAGGCACGGTTCACGTGGCGGCTGTCGCCCGCGAGACGTTGCGCGAGGCAGAGGCGTTTGCCAAAGAACACCGGTTCAACCCTGTGTCTTTTGTCTCCATCCCCGGACCGGATGATTTCGCCGGGGAACCATTTTTTGGCAAAACGGCTCATGTCGAGCAATCAGTGCCAGACGCAGAGATCGAGCGCGATCCTGTCGCGATCCGGATCATTGGTACCGCCAAAATCCCACCCGCACCCCCCATGGAGCGGGAGGTCGCACAGCCGCCCGCACCTGAACCAGAATTCAAAGCGCCTGATGCATCTGAAGCGGTCGAGATCGAAGATGAATTGGATGCCCTGAACGGCATCGTGGCGGACGTAGTGCCGAAGAGCGAAATTGCCGACAACGCGGTCGCTGAACTGGCGGACACCACCGAAACACCCGAAGCGCCTCTGCCTGTATTTGAGAGCGCAGCCGCAACCGCAGACCAAACCGTATCTGGGTTTGCTGAGACAGACCGCGTGTTTGATCCGCTACCGGAAACAGAGAGCGCGCCGCATACTGAAAACGCGCCCACAGAAGAACCCGCAGACGTCACGCCCGATCCGGACGATATGGCTCAAACGGCCCCTGAGCCGACGCCGCCCCCCTCGCCCGAGGTCGCAGCGGATCCGGCACCTGCGCTGCCAACTGACGCGGACCCATCGGCCTTTTCCAGCATTCGTGCGCGCCGTGGCAACCCGCCCGCCACAGCCCCCAAACTGGATGGCGTTGCCCGGCATTTCAGCCCCGTTCACGTGTCGTCCGAAGTCTTGTCCGATCGTCTGCCGATTGATCTGGACGACGAAGACGCACCAACGGAAGAGACCTCGGACTCCAATGCGCAGGCGGCCGAGCCTATCACGACTTCGCCAGCAACGGCCCCGCCCGCCCCGGTTGAACCCGGCGCTTTTTCCACCCGTCGCACCGCTACGCTGGCCGCGCCGGATGTGACACCTGCTGCACCGCCGGTCGCGCCACCCGTGGCGGCTCCGGCGCGGGATGACACCCCCACCCGCGCAACGCCAATCGCACCGCCCCCCAACGTTGCGGCCCGGCTTGCCGCGCAGACGGCGGGCACATCGGCGCGCCACGCAGACCCGGCGCTGGCTGAAGAACAGCGCATGACGGTATTCGGCGCGCGCGAGGCCGCGATTGTGGGCGGCAAACCCAAATATCTCGGCCTGATCCTGACGGCGGTGTTGCTGCTTTTCCTCGTGGGTGTCGCGGCATGGGCCTCGATTTTCCTCGATGACGGTTTGGCCCGGTTCTTCCGCGATGATCCGGAAATCCAGATTGCTGACGTGCCTGCGGTGCCGACCCCTGAACCAGAACTGCAGCAAGAGAATACGCCGCAAACAGAAGACACGGTCATTGCCGCGCTACCGCAGACCATCGAAGAGGTTGACCCGGGGCTGCAAGAAGCGCTTCGCGCGCCCCTGCCCGAGCCATTGACCGATGATGAGGCGCGCGCGCGTTACGCGGCCACTGGCATCTGGCCGATTGCGCCCGAAACCCCACAGGCCCCGACGCCGGGCAGTATCGAGGATTTCTATCAGACCTCGATTGATCGCGGCGTGGTGATCCAGGACGCGGTCGCCCTGCCCGATCCCAATGCCATGCGCGCCGATACCCGCCCGGACACGCCGAATTCGCCTGCCTCCGCCGGCACGGTGTTTGCCTTTGACGAACGTGGTTTGGTCGAGGCGACGACACGCGGCGCGCTCACCCCCGATGGCATTCTGGTGTTCGCAGGTCAGCCACCGATCCGTCCGGCCGCCATGCCCAAGCGAGAAGTGATCGCAACACCCGTACCGACGGTAGATCCCGCTGTGCTGCGTCTGGCCGCATTCCGCCCCAAGACCCGCCCCGGCGATCTCGTGGAACAAAACGAGCGTGAAAACCTGAGCGGTCGCACCCTGACCGAACTGGCCGGGTTGCGCCCCAAACTTCGACCTCAGAGCGCGCAGGAACGCGTGGCACTGGCCGATCAGGCCCCTGCCGAGACCGATGAGGTGCCGGTCACCCCGTTCATTGATCTTGATGCGGTCAACAGCGCAGTAACCGAGGCCGTGCAATCAGACACCGCCGTGATCAGCGCCACACCTCAGGCTGTGGCGTCCTCGCTCAAACCGAACACAAGGCCGAACAACTTTGACAGCATCGTCAAGCGCAGCACGCAGGGTCAGGAAACCGCCGTCGCCGTCAGCGCAACGCAGCGGGTTGCACCGCGCATTCCGACCACCACATCCGTCGCCAAACAGGCAACACAGCGCAATGTACTGAAACTGCGCAAGGTCAATCTGATCGGCGTTTACGGCACCCCCAACAGCCGCCGCGCGCTGGTCCGGTTGTCAAACGGGCGCTACCGCAAGGTTGAGGTGGGTGATCGGCTGGACGGCGGCAAAGTGTCCGCCATCGGCGATGGCGAGCTGCGTTACCGCAAAGGCGGCCGCAACGTCGTGCTTCAGATGCCAAAAGGGTAATCACCCCCTCGCTACATCTTGTAATTGTGATAGAACTGATACCTAAATCACCTATTGCAACTTTTATGTCGCCAAAGACAAGCCGCGCGCTGTGTCAGGTATTGTGACGACGACAAAAGGACCCGTTGATGGAAGGATTTCTGTTTCAGGCTTCAATCTATCTGGCCGCGGCCGTCATCGCCGTACCACTGGCCGCAAGATTGGGACTTGGATCGGTTCTGGGATACATCGCTGCGGGCATTCTGATCGGCCCGGTGATCGGTCTCGTTGGCCAGGAAACCGAAGAATTACAACACTTTGCGGAATTCGGCGTGGTGATGATGCTGTTTATCATCGGGCTGGAGCTGGAACCCAAAGCGCTCTGGGACATGCGCCACCGGTTGCTTGGTCTGGGTGGGTTGCAGATTGGGATTACCACGTTTCTGGTGATGGCCGGGGCCATGATGCTGGGCCAGATCTGGAGCATATCTCTGGCCATCGGTCTGATATTCGCCCTTTCCTCAACTGCGATCGTTTTGCAAACCCTCTCCGAGAAGGGCTTGATGCAGACGGGCGGCGGAAGATCTGCGTTCTCGGTGCTGCTGACCCAGGACATTGCCGTCATCCCCATGCTGGCTTTCCTGCCACTTCTGGCCCTGCCGAAACGGCCGGAGGACGTATTGGGCAGCGCGCTGGAACGGATCACCGGTACGCCAACCGATGACCATGGCCACGGGCATGACGCCGCCAATGCCACCCATGAAGCCGCAATCTCGCTAGTGCAGGGCCTGCCCGGATGGGGGGTGACGCTGGTCACCATCGGGGCGATTTCGGCCATCATCCTTGCGGGCATCTACCTGATTGGCCCGATCTTCCGGTTCATCCACGCGGCGCGCCTGCGCGAGATGTACACGGCGCTTGCTCTGCTGATCGTCGTGGGCATTGCCTTTCTGATGTATCTCGTCGGCCTCTCCCCGGCGCTTGGTGCCTTCATGGCCGGCGTGGTGCTGGCCAGCAGCGAATTCCGCCACGAACTGGAAAGCGATATCGCGCCGTTCAAAGGTCTGTTGCTGGGGCTTTTCTTCATCACCGTGGGCGCAGGGATCAATTTCACCGTACTCTTCGGCGAGTTTATCATCGTGGTCGGTCTGGCGCTTGCCATCATCCTGCTGAAGGGTGGCGTGCTCTATATGCTGGGTCGGATGTTCAAGCTGCACGGGCGCGCCTTGTGGCTCTTTACCCTGTCGCTGGCACAGGCCGGTGAATTCGGCTTTGTGCTGATCTCATTTTCGATTCAGACCAATGTGATCCCCCGTGAAATGTCTGAATTGCTGCTGTTGGTGGTGGCGTTGACGATGTTGATCACCCCGCTCCTCTTCATTCTCTATGACTGGCTGTCGCACCGGATGGAGGACGCCTCGGAGGATCACGAACCGGATGAGATTGACCACGAAGGCCCTGTGATCATCGCGGGTATCGGCCGCTTTGGTCAGGTGGTCAACCGGCTGGTGCGATCCAGCGGCTTTGACACGGTGGTTCTGGATCACGATCTGGGCGCGATCCAACGCATGCGGCGCTTCGGGATCAAGGGGTTTTTTGGCGACCCCACGCGCCCTGAATTGTTGCTGGCGGCGGGGTTGAAGGAAGCCAAAGTGCTGGTCGTGGCGCTGGACGACGCCGAAGCGGCAATCAAGCTGGTCGGATTTGCCCGGCGTGAACGGCCCGACCTGCATATCGTGGCCCGTGCGCGGGACCGTACCCATGTCTTCCGCCTGTTCCAAGCCGGGGCCAATGATATCGTGCGCGAGCTGTTTGACAGCTCCCTGCGGGCCGGGCGCTATGTGCTCGAGAATGTCGGATTGACCGAATATGAGGCATCACAACTGGAAACCGCGTTCTATCATCACGACCGGCAAACGGTGAAGGAACTGGCGACGCTTTGGAACCCCAACATTCCGACGATTGAAAACAAGGCCTATATCGACCGCGCCATGGAGTTGGAGAAAGACCTGCAAACCATGCTTCTGTCGCAACTGGAAGAAGCGGTTGCCGAAAAGGATCAGGACAACGAGGCGTAATCAGCCGCCCGCAACACCCGCCTCGGCAAAGGTCGCCATGCCGGAATGACAGGCAATCGCGCCCTTCAGGATGCCGATGGCCAGCGCCGCGCCAGAGCCTTCGCCCAACCGCATGCCGAGCGACAAAAGCGGCTCTTTTCCCAGATGGCGCAGCATGGCGCCATGTGCCGCTTCAGCACTTTGATGCCCGGCAATGACGTGATCCAGCGCATCGCCCGACACCTGCTGGAGCGCCGCCGCCGCCGCCGTGCAGATGAACCCGTCCAGCAGGACCGGAATGCGCAACATCCGCGCACGCGTCATCGCCCCGGCCATAGCGGCAACTTCGCGGCCCCCAAGACAGCGCAACGCCTCAAGGCCGTTGCCTTTTGCCGATGGGTTTTGCGCCAGACCCGCTTCGATCACCCTGGTTTTAAGGGCGATACCGTCCGCATCCACACCGGTCCCCGCGCCCGTCCAATCGCGGGCCTCACCGCCGAACAATGCCAGGGCGATGGCTGCCGCACTGGTGGTGTTGCCAATGCCCATTTCCCCGGTGACCAGCAGATCACTATCCGGATCCACCGCGTCCCACCCTGTTTTCAACGCCTCGACCACCTGCGCCTCATCCATCGCCGGGCCTTGGGTGAAGTCATCCGTAGGCGTGTCGAGGTGCAAGGCATGCACATCCAGCTTGGCGTCAAACGTGCGCGCCAATTGGTTGATCGCAGCGCCGCCATGGCGGTAGTTTTCGACCATCTGCGCCGTGACATCCGCGGGAAAGGCCGACACGCCCTGCGCCGTCACCCCATGATTGCCGGCAAAAATGATCACCTGCGGGCGCGTCAGATCAGGCCGTTCGTCTCCACGCCAACCGGCGTACCACGCGGCCACCTCCTCCAACCGGCCCAAGGCGGACGGGGGCTTCGTAAGCTGCGCATTGCGCGCCCGCGCACCGGCTTCGGCCGCGTTATCCATACCCGGCAGATCACCCAACACGGCGGCAAATTCGGACAGGGTTGAGAAGTCTTGGCACATGGGCTTGCTCATTGCATGTTATCTGTTGCCTGTGTATCGCAGGCCGAATTGTAGACACAGCCGAAAAGACGCAGGAAATGGCAAAAAACGACCCCAAGCTGATACAGGCCTCCGATATTCCCGGGGCGGTCGGTCTGTTGACGCGTTTGCCTGTGCCCGTTGGGGACACGTCACGCGGCGCGGCGGCGGCATGGGCCTATCCGTTGGTGGGTCTGCTGGTTGGCGCGATCGCCGCACTTGTGGGCGCTCTGGCACTGGGGGTAGGGCTGCCCGCCCTTGCAGCAGCGCTTTTGTCTGTGGCCACGATGATGATCGTCACCGGTGCACTGCACGAGGACGGTCTGGCTGACACCGCCGATGGGCTGTGGGGCGGATGGACCCCGGATGCACGGCTCGAGATCATGAAGGACAGCCATATTGGCACCTACGGCGTCCTGGCACTGGTTCTGGCGACACTGGCGCGCGGCGCGGCCCTCTGGCTTGCCTTTGAAATCAGCACGGCAACCGCAGTGATCGCGCTGCTGGTCAGCGGGGCCCTGTCTCGGGCCACCATGCCAACGCTCATGTCGCGCCTGCCCCATGCCCGTGACACCGGGCTGTCGCACAGCGTTGGCCGGGCAGACAGCGCCACCGCCGCCATCGCCTGGGCGGTCGCCGGGGGCGTGGCCATCATGCTGGCGGGTTTGAGCGGGCTTTGGGCGGTCTTGGCGGCGGCCGCGGTGATGTGGGGCCTCGGGTCAATCGCCCGGCGCAAGATCGGCGGACAGACCGGTGACATCCTGGGCGCGTCGCAACAACTGGCTGAAATCGCAGTGCTCTTTTGCCTCCTGGCCTGAGCACAAACGAAAACCGCGCCCAATCCGGACGCGGTTTAATTCGTTGTTGATCAGAGCGGATCAGGCGGCGCGCGAGACCAGCACTTCATCCACCTGCTTGGTGGCCTGCACTTCGTCGCCACCGCTGACGGCGGCCACTTCGCGGGTCAGACGCTCCAGAGCCGCTTCATACAGCTGACGCTCGGAATAGCTCTGCTCGCGCTGATCATCAGTGCGGTGCAGGTCACGAACCACTTCGGCAATTGCAATCAGATCGCCGGAGTTGATCTTTTGCTCATATTCCTGCGCACGACGCGACCACATGGCGCGCTTCACCTTGGCCTTGCCCTTGAGCGTGGTCATCGCCTTGGACACCACATCCGGGCTCGACAGGCTGCGCATGCCGATTTCCGTCGCTTTGTTGGTGGGCACCCGCAGCGTCATCTTGTCTTTTTCAAACGAGACCACGAAGAGCTCGAGTTTGATACCAGCGATTTCCTGCTCTTCAATCGATACGATCTGGCCAACGCCATGCGCGGGATATACGACATAGTCATCGGGGCGAAAATCGAGCTTCTTGGACTTGCTCATTCAGAATTCCTCATTAGGGGGCGCCGGTCAAAAACGCTTAAACCATCCGAACAAGTCAACGCTTGCAGGTCGTTTCAGGCGCAAAGAAATCCATCCCCGAACGTGAGCGCGGGCAGATGGATATCAGGCAGATGTCTACATTTGTGAAGATTGTATAACACAATTTCAGCGGTTTCGAAAGTGGAGCAGGTAGAAATTCCGTTCTAAGCGTGGAAAATTAGACACTTAAGCCACGAGACTGGCCCAGTTGCCAGCGCAGCTCCGGCGATAAACGAATCAGTTCACTTGGTGGCTTATCCGCCTTCGCCCGGCTCTTCCGAAAAGTATTTCTCGAGCTTGCCCTCTTCGCCGTCGCGCTCTTCGGCATCCGGCATCGGGTCTTTCTTGGTGATGATCACCGGCCACATTTCCGAGTACTTCCGGTTGAACTCGACCCATTTTTCCATGTCCGGCTCGGTGTCCGGGCGGATCGCGTCTGCCGGGCATTCCGGCTCGCAGACACCGCAATCAATGCATTCGTCCGGATGGATGACCAACATGTTCTCCCCCTCGTAGAAACAATCCACGGGGCATACCTCAACGCAATCGGTGTATTTGCAGGCAATGCAGCTGTCGTTGACGATATAGGTCATCCAAAGTCTCTTGTCTTAGTCGCGCAGCCCTCACCTAATCCAGTGACATGGATCAATCAAGCGCCTCGGGCTTATTCAGGTCGAGTTTACGGCGATCCCGTTTGGTTGGCCGCCCTTTTCCCTCATATCGCGGGGCCGGTGGATCATTCTTCCGGGTTTTGGCTGTTTCGGAGGACGGCGGTGTCAGATCCTCATAAAGCGCCTGTGCCTCAGGGGCTGGACCACGCCGCGCACCCAACGCCAGAATTCGAACCACTCGGATGACGCGCCCCTGCGGAAAGGTCAACGCATCCCCGGGTACAATCTGAGTGGCCGGTTTACTGACGCGCGTCGCATTGACCCGCACATGTCCCGCGCTCACTTCCTTGGCGGCCAGGCTGCGGGTCTTGAAGAACCGCGCATGCCATAACCATTTGTCCAGCCTGAGTTTTTCTGTCGTATCACTCACCCGATGCCGCCAATCAGGTTTTGTCTTTCAACCCCATCAGGGCCGCGGCAAACGGATTATCGGGATCAATGCGATCCTTCTTTTGCGGTTTGGAAGAATAGGTTTTTGCACCCTTATCCTGACCCCCACGCGGTTTGCCCTTGCCCTGCTTGCCTTTGCCGCGCGGTTTGCGGTCCTGTTGGGGACGGTTGCCGCGGGGCTTCGGTGCCCAGGCGAAGGTGTAGAACACTTCGATTTCGGGCTCTGCTGCATCCGACGCGGCAGGCGCTTCCGCCTCTGCTTCGGGCGGTGTTTCACCTGGGCTTTCATCAGGCGCAGCTGCAGCGGTTGCATCTTGATCGCCAGTATCTGTTGCTGCCGCCTCTTCTGAAACGGCCTCGTCCGGTGCGGCTTCCGCTTTATCCGCCCCGGCGGGTTCTGGCTGGGGCTGCTTGACTTTGGCGCGCTCACCGCGCTCCGCCTTGTAGCCAAGGCCCTGCATCAGATCTGCAAATTGTTCGAGTGTCATGCCGGTGATCGACAACATATCCGCCGACGCTTCAAATCCGCCCCGGCTGTCCTCGGTGCGCAACATGTCCGCCAGACGCTCCAGCATATCGATCCGGATCGCCCGTTCACCCGCGGCGCGGTAACCCGACATGGTATGAAACCCTTGCGGCGTGGCACCAGCAGCACCCGACGGCACTGTGACCAGACCCGGCGGAGGCGCTTCAGGAAACTCGTCCAACCCATTGGCCAAAGACCATAAAACCAGCCTGAGCCGTGTTGGTGCAGGCTTCAGAAGAAGCGGCATGAAAATCGTGAATTGGCCAAAGCGAATGCCATGTTTGCGCAGCATGCCGCGCGCGTCCTGATCCAGCGCTTTGACCTCATCCGCCACGTCACCACGCGGGATAATCCCGAAGCCTTCGACCATGCGGAACCCAAATCCGCGGGCCAGACCACCCAGTGTTTCATCGCGCTGAATGTTCAGAATGGGCTCAAACAGCGTGGCAATCTTGCGGTCGATGAAATGCTGCAGGCGCCGCTGCACCTTTTGCGCCACATCTGTCCCTGCGGCATCATCCACAAAGGCCACAGCCTCGGGTTTCAGCGGATCTGAGCCGCTGACCAGCTTGCCCACCGCATCCGTGCCCCACATCAGGCCACCCTGTTCGGTGAAATCAATTTCGGTGTCGGGCGCGTTGTAAAAACGGTCCGCCTTGAGGTGAAAATGCGGTGCCAGGGCCTGCAAGCTGGCCTGGGCCAGCGTTTTGGCCTCCTGCCCTGCGGCACCTTTGTCCTGAATGAACCTGAACCCTTCAAGTCGACCGACGAATTCGCCCTCGACTGTCACGTCACCACTATCATTTACCTCGGCCACCATGGCCTCCTTCTGCTTGAGCCGGCGCAATAGCACGGAAGTGCGCCGATCCACAAATCTCTGCGTCAAACGCTCGTGCAACGCGTCCGACAGGCGGTCTTCTACCGCGCGCGTTGCACCGCGCCAATGGTTTTCGTCATCAACCCAGCCTTTTCGCTGTGCAACATAGGTCCAGGTGCGGATATAGGCCAACCTTGACGACAATGTGTCAATGTCTCCATCAGTGCGATCTATACGCCGCACCTGCCGGGCCAGCCAATCGTCTGATATCCGGCCTTTTTCATGTAGGTCTGCATAAATTATTTGCAAAAGTGCTGCATGTTCCGCCTGACTGATGCCCCGAAAATCCGGGATCCGGCAGACATCCCATAACAGCCGGACCGACGGCCCGTCACCGGCGCGCGCGCGGATTTCCGCCACCTCCGACAAGGTTCGGAGCGCCAGAAGGTCGTCCGCCTCACGGGCGCGGGCCAAAAGCTCATCTGCGGGCCGTGCCTCCAGCGACGCGATGAGCGCCTTGGTGGATCCAAACGCCAAATCCGAATTGCGCCACTCCAGTTTGCGGATCGGCGTGAACTGGTGATCCATGATCGCGCGGGCCACTTCATCCGGAAGATCTGGCGCCTCGCCGGTTACCCCAAAGGTTCCGTGGCGCATGCCCCGGCCCGCACGTCCGGCAATCTGCGCCAATTCATTTGGGGCCAGCTGCCGCATGCGACGCCCGTCAAACTTGGTCAGCGACGAAAACGCCACATGGTTGACGTCAAGGTTCAACCCCATCCCAATCGCATCCGTGGCCACCAGATAGTCCACGTCGCCATTCTGATAGAGGTCAACCTGCGCATTGCGCGTCCGCGGGCTGAGCGCGCCCATCACCACGGCGGCCCCGCCTTTTTGACGGCGCAGCAGCTCGGCAATCGCATAGACGTTATCAACCGAAAACCCCACGATGGCGCTGCGCGCAGGCATTTTCGCGATCTTCTTGGGACCTGCATAGGTCAGCTGCGAAATCCGCTCACGGCCCAGAAATTCAGCCCGGGGGACC
Organism: Roseovarius sp. JB2-10; assembly: GCF_055693585.1. Lineage (NCBI taxonomy): Bacteria > Pseudomonadati > Pseudomonadota > Alphaproteobacteria > Rhodobacterales > Roseobacteraceae > Roseovarius > Roseovarius sp. JB2-10. The sequence goes on from NZ_CM146337.1 coordinate 3,495,228, forward strand.
AGTGCCGCGATGGTCTTGCGCATGGTCTGTGCGCCCAGAAACTGGGTTTCGCGCAGGCCCCGCATGTGCAGCAACCGGTCGGTAAAGACATGACCCCTCTCGGGATCAGCACAAAGCTGGATTTCATCGATCGCCACAAAATCTGCGCCCATGCCTTCGGGCATCGCCTCAACCGTGCATACCCAGTATTTTGCGCGGGTCGGCACAATGCGCTCTTCGCCGGTGACCAATGCCACAACCGAAGGCCCGCGGATCGCGACGATCTTGTCGTAAACCTCTCGCGCCAACAGGCGCAACGGCAGGCCAATCACCCCGGTGGGATAGCCCAGCATCCGCTCGATCGCATAATGCGTCTTGCCCGTGTTCGTGGGCCCCAGCACCGCCAGGACCCGTGACTGCTCGGCCATCGGCCTGCTCCGTTTAAATCAGAGGTTTTCGCCGTCCAGTGTACCGCTCAACCGGTCCAGCGCTTCGGGCACATCTTCGTAATGTGGGTGAATTTCCAGAACTCGGCTATAGGCTTCATATGCCATCTGCGGGCGGTTCAATTCCTCCAGAATAACGCCCAGACCGTAGATCGCCTGAAAGTGCCGCGGACGCAATGCCAATGCGCGCTCCAGATCGGCAATGGCAGGGCCGTAAAGCTCGGCGCGGGTGTAGGCCACGGCGCGCAGATGCCAGCCTTCGGCAAATTCCGGCGCATGGTCCGTCAGCGCCGTCAAATGCTCGATTGCACCCCGGGCGTCACCAGCTTCCAGCGCGTCGCGGCCGCGTTTTAGCAACAAATCCATTGCCGAAGAGCCGGATCGAGATAGTTCCAACACAATCTCGTTACCGACTTTCTTGGCCTCCGGGGCCTCGGATTTGAGCAATTCGGCAAAAAGCCGGTCCAATCGCGCCTCTTCAACTGCGGCTGCAGGTAAGGAAAACATGACTATGCCGGCAAATGCCGTAACGATAAACTTGAGGAAGTGATTCAGTGCGCTCATAACAGCGTAGAGTTTAGCGTGCGCGGACGGAATTCAAACCCCTACCGCGCGAAAAATGGAGAAACACAGATGAGCGACGTAATCACATCCGCAGTAGCGGCCCTGAGCGAAAAGATGGGCGACGGCGGTTTTGCCGGCACAGCCAAGTTTGTCATCAACGGCGAGGGGGCCATCATGATCGATGGTGACGGCGTGCGTGCAGGTGACGACGCCGCTGATGTCACGCTGAGTGCGGATGCAGATACGTTTCAATCCATCCTCGAGGGTGATCTTGACCCAACCGCCGCCTTCATGACGGGTCGTCTGAGCGTAGATGGCGACATGGGCATGGCGATGCAATTGGGAAGCGCCCTGAGCTGATGGACGACGCGCCTATTTTTAGCGACATCGCGGATGGTCCGGATGGCGGCGCGGCCTGGTGGCTGACGGCCGATGATGGCGTGCGCATTCGTGTCGGCGCGTGGTATCGGGATGCGCCCAAGGGAACGGTTTTGCTGTTTCCCGGGCGCACCGAATACATCGAAAAATACGGTCGGACGGCGGCGGAGCTGGCACAGCACGGCTATGCCACTTTTGCGATCGACTGGCGCGGTCAAGGACTGGCGGATCGGCTGATCAGTGACAACATGGCGGGTCATGTCATCACCTTTGGCGATTACCAACGCGACGTAGACGCAATGTTGGCCGCCGCGGAAGAACTTGACCTGCCCAAACCCTGGCATTTGCTGGCCCACTCCATGGGCGGCTGCATCGGGCTGCGCGCGGTCACCAATGGCATGCCCGTGGAAACCTGTGCCTTTTCGGCCCCGATGTGGGGTATTCAGATGTCTCAGACCCTGCGCCCGGTCGCATGGTCGCTGTCCTGGGGCAGCCGTCAGGTGGGTATGGATCATCTGGTGTCGCCGGGCACGTCGCCCAAAAGCTACGTGCTGATCGAGGCCTTTGAGAACAACAAGCTGACCAATGACGAAGACATGTACCAATACATGATCGACCAGACATTGGCGCAGCCTGACCTCGCTCTGGGCGGGCCCAGCCTGCGTTGGCTTTACGAGGCGCTTGTGGAATGCCGTGATCTTGCGCGCCTGCCTTCGCCTGACCTGCCTTGCGTGACCATATTGGGCACCAATGAGCAGATCGTCGATATCCCACGCATCACCAACCGCATGGAGGCCTGGCCCGGCGCGGATCTGATGATGTTCGAAGACGGCAAGCATGAATTGCTGATGGACACGCCCGTCACACGTTCCGAAGCCATCAACCGGTATTGTGAAATGTTCGACGCCGTTCCCAAGGCAGCGTGACGCGGCCTTAAGGATCGCGGATCACGTTTTGCTGCTGACGGCCAAGTCCTGCCACTTCCAGCGTCATCACATCGCCTTCCCTCAGATACCGCGGGGGCTTTTTACCCATGCCCACACCCGGCGGCGTCCCGGTCAGGATCACATCACCGGGATGCAGTGACATCATCTGGCTCAGGTAAGAGACAATCTCGGCCACGCTGAAAATCATCGATTTCGTATTGCCGGTCTGCATCCGTTCGCCGTTCAGGTCCATCCAGAGATCGAGCGCCTGCGGGTCCGGCACCTCGTCCGGTGTCACCAGCCACGGACCAAGCGGCCCAAACGTGTCACAGCCCTTGCCCTTGGTCCATTGCCCGCCACGCCGGATCTGGAAATCACGCTCCGAGACGTCATTGACCACGCAATAGCCCGCCACATGATCCAGCGCGTCGGCTTGGCTGACATATTTGGCATGTGCGCCAATCACCACGGCCAGTTCGACCTCCCAATCCCCGGCTTCAGAGCCGCGCGGCAGGCTGACCGTATCGTTTGGCCCGATGATGGATGAGGTGTTCTTCATAAACACGATCGGCTCTTTCGGCGGCTCCATCCCCGCCTCCGCCGCGTGATCGGAATAGTTCAACCCGATGCCGATGAATTTGCCCACCTGCGCCACCGGCGGACCCAGACGTGGATCACCCGGCACCTTGGGCAGGGTTTCGGGATCGACCCGCGGCAGGTTGGTCAAAACCTCCCCCGCCAGATCATCAACCACACCAGACAGGTCCCTGATACCCCCGGCGCTGTCCAATACACCTGGCTTTTCCTGACCTGCTGGCCCGTATCGCAGAAATTTCATCGCCCCGTCTCGTTTGCTACCATTCAAAGTCAGCATAGCCGCCGGTCAGGGCACCGCAAGTCTGGCCATCTGCAATTTTCGGCTTACTCTGAGGGCTATGGTTTTGCGCTTTACCCCCGAGGGCATCTATTGCCCCGCCGGTGACTTTTACATTGATCCGTGGCGACCGGTGGATCGGGCGCTGATCACCCATGGCCACGCCGATCACGCGCGGCCCGGACATGCGCGGTATCTTTCAACCGATATCGCGGGCCCGGTGATGCGTCACCGGTTGGGAGAGATCACGCTGGAGACCGTGCGCTACGGTGAAACGCAACAGATCGGCGATGCGCTTGTGTCCTTTCATCCCGCCGGTCATGTGCCCGGATCGGCGCAAATCAGGGTTGAGGTTGCGGGGGAGGTCTGGGTCGTTTCCGGTGACTACAAGGTCACGACCGATGCACTGTCCACCCCGTTCGAGCCGGTGAAATGCCATGCCTTCATCAGCGAATGCACCTTTGGTCTGCCGGTTTTCACCTGGCCGGAAGAGGCGCAGATCGCCCGTGAGATCAACGCCTGGTGGGCCGCCAATGCCGCCGAGGGTCGGATCAGCATGTTGGGGGCCTATTCCTTTGGCAAGGCGCAACGTGTGCTGAGCCTTTTGGATCCGGATATTGCGCCCATCCTGACCCACGGCGCGGTTGAGAACACCAATATCGTGATGCGCGATCAGGGGATTGCCCTGCCCGACACGCATCAGGTCACTCCGGAGACGGACCCGAAGACAACGCCCGGTGCGCTGGTCATCGCGCCGCCATCGGCATTGGGCTCCACCTGGGCGCGGCGCTTTGGCGCCCATGCCACGGGGTTTGCGTCAGGCTGGATGCGGCTGCGCGGGGTACGACGGCGGCGGGCCGCGGATCGTGGCTTTGTCCTGTCGGATCACGCGGATTGGGCCGGGCTCAACGCCGCCATCGCGGACACGGGCGCAGAGAAGATTTTTGTCACTCATGGCTATACCGACATCTTCGCGCGCTGGCTCAACGAGGCCGGGTATGACGCTGAAATCGTGCCCACGGAATTCACCGGCGAAACCCTGGATGACGGGGATGCGACATGAAGAATTTCGTGGCGCTCTACACGGCTATCGACCAGACAACCAAGACCAACCAGAAGGTTGCGGCCCTTGCCCGGTATTTCGCCGACGCGCCGGATGACGACAAGCTCTGGACCATTGCGCTTTTTTCCGGCCGCCGTCCACGCCGGGCGATCACCACCACCAAGCTGCGCGAATGGGCGGCGGAACGTGCGGGCATTCCGCTTTGGCTGTTCGAGGAGAGCTATCCCATCGTCGGCGATCTGGCGGAAACCATCGCGCTGGTCCTGCCCCCGCCCGAGGACAGCGATGACAGCAGCCTGAGCACCTGGATCACGCGCCTGCGCAGCCTCGACAAAGCCAGTGAAGTAGACCGCAAAGCCGCCGTGCTGGACGCGTGGAACCGGATGGATGCGGCCACGCGCCTTGTCTTCAACAAACTGCTGACTGGCGGATTTCGCGTGGGCATCAGCCGCAAACTCATGACCCGCGCGCTGGCGCAGGCCACGGGTGGGGATGAGGCGGAACTGGCGCACCGGCTGATGGGTGACTGGACGCCCGATACCATCACCTATCACGCGCTGATTGAGGCGCCGGACAATGCCGCGGGCCTGTCGCGCCCCTACCCCTTTGCACTGGCCCACGCGGTGGAGGGTGATCCGGCGGCACTTGGCCCGCCCGAAGACTGGTGCGCCGAATGGAAATGGGACGGCATTCGCGGTCAGGTGATCCGACGAGGCGGTGATCATTTCGTCTGGTCGCGCGGCGAAGACCTGATGACCGACCGCTTTCCCGAACTGGCCCGGTTGCAGGATTTCCTGCCCGACGGCACGGTGATTGATGGCGAGTTGGTGGCCTGGGACGGCACGGCGCCCCTGCCCTTCAACGATCTGCAAAAGCGCATTGGCCGCAAGACCGTGCCCAAAAAGCTGCTGGCCGAGGCGCCGGTGATCCTCCTCGCCTATGACCTTATCGAAATGGACCACCAGGACCTGCGCGATGTGCCCTTTGCCGATCGCCGCGCGCGGCTGGCAGACGTGCTGCAAGATGTGCCCGACGACGCCCCGATCCGCCTGGCCCCGATGATCCCGTTCAAGGATTGGGACGCGCTGGCCGACATCCGCACAAAGGCCCGCGAGCACCGCGCCGAGGGCCTGATGCTGAAACGCAGCACTAGCCCCTATCACGTGGGGCGCAAGAAGGGCGATTGGTGGAAATGGAAGCTTGATCCGCTGACGATTGACGCGGTGATGATCTATGCCCAACAGGGCCATGGGCGGCGCGCGAACCTCTTTACCGATTTCACCTTTGCGGTGCGCGATGGCGACGATCTGGTGCCCTTCACCAAGGCCTATTCCGGGCTGACCGATGCCGAATTTCGCAAGATCACCGCCTGGGTGCGCAAGAACACGTTGCAGCGTTTTGGCCCGGTGCGCCAGGTCACGCCCGAACATGTGTTCGAGATCGCATTTGAGGGCATCGCCGCCTCCACACGCCACAAATCCGGCGTGGCCCTGCGGTTTCCGCGCATGTCGCGGTGGCGGCACGACAAACCGCTGTCGGAGGCCAATACGCTGGACGACCTCAAGGACATTTTGGCGCAATACGGTTGAGCATCGCGCCCGTCCCGCCTATGTCAGGATCAACGCCTTGAGGAGAGCCAGATGTTGCATAAGATTTCGCCCAATTTTGACGCCACCGACGCGACCGGCGGCAAGGACCTCGGCAAGCTGCCGGAATGGGACCTGAGCGATCTTTATACCGGCGAAGACGCGCCCGAACTGACGCGTGATCTGGAATGGCTGGAAAAGGCCTGCGCTGATTTCGCCGCGGATTACGAGGGCAAGCTCGACACGCTCGATGCCAAGGGCCTTCTGGAATGCATCCACCGCGAGGAAGAGATCAGCAATATCGCGGGGCGCATCATGTCGTTTGCCGGTCTGCGCTATCACCAGCTGACCACCGATGGCGGTCGCACAAAATTCCTGTCGGATTGTCAGGAAGACATCACCAATTTCACCACCCCGCTGGTGTTTTTCACGCTGGAACTGAACCGGCTGGACGAAGACGCCCTGAAGGCGATGTATGCCGAAAACGCCGATCTGGCGCGGTATGAGCCGGTCATCCGCCGCATCCGCGCGATGAAGCCACACCAGCTGAGCGATGAGCTGGAGAAGTTTCTGCATGATCTGGGTGTCGTGGGCGACGCGTGGGAGCGGCTTTTTGACGAAACCATCGCCGGGCTGACCTTTACCGTCGACGGCGAAGAGCTGAACATCGAAGGCACGCTGAACCTGCTGACCGAACAGGACCGCAGCAAACGCGAGGCCGCGAGCCGTGAATTGGCGCGCGTCTTCGGTGAGAATGTCCGCACCTTTGCCCGCGTGCACAACACCGCCGCCAAGGAAAAGGAAATCATCGACCGCTGGCGCAAGATGCCCACCGCGCAATCCGGCCGTCACCTGAGCAATGATGTCGAGCCCGAAGTGGTCGAGGCGCTGCGCGACGCGGTTGTCGCCGCCTACCCCAAGCTCAGCCACCGCTATTATGAGCTCAAGCGCAAATGGCTTGGCCTGGACGTGATGCAGGTCTGGGACCGCAACGCGCCATTGCCGATCGAAGACACCAAGGTGGTGGATTGGGCCGCGGCGGAAAAGACCGTCATGGATGCCTATTCCGCCTTTGATCCGCGCATGGGCGATCTGGCCGAACCGTTTTTCAACAAAGGCTGGATCGATGCGGGCGTGAAACCCGGCAAGGCGCCCGGTGCCTTCGCCCACCCGACCGTGACCACCGTGCACCCCTATGTGATGCTCAACTATCTGGGCAAACCGCGCGATGTCATGACATTGGCGCATGAGCTGGGCCACGGCGTGCATCAGGTTCTGGCCGCCGAACAGGGCGAATTGCTGGCCTCCACCCCGCTGACACTGGCCGAAACCGCGTCGGTCTTTGGCGAGATGCTGACCTTCCGCACCATGCTGGATAACGCCAAGGATGATCAGGAACGCAAGGTTCTGCTGGCCGGCAAGGTTGAGGACATGATCAACACGGTCGTGCGCCAGATCGCGTTCTATGATTTCGAATGCAAACTGCATGCGGCCCGTCGTGACGGAGAGCTGACCCCCGATGATATCAACGCGCTTTGGATGTCCGTGCAGGCACAAAGCCTTGGGCCAGCGTTCGAATTCATGGACGGGTACGAGACCTTCTGGGCCTATATCCCGCATTTCGTACATTCACCCTTCTACGTCTACGCCTATGCGTTCGGCGATGGGTTGGTGAACGCGCTCTACGCGGTCTACGAAGAAAACCCCGATGGGTTTCAGGACAAGTATTTCGACATGCTGCGCGCAGGCGGCTCCAAGCATCACAAGGAGCTTTTGGCCCCCTTCGGTCTTGACGCCTCGGACCCCACATTCTGGGACAAGGGCCTCAGCATGATCTCGGGCTTTATTGACGAGCTGGAGGCGATGGAAAGCTAATCACGGCTGACCATGCAGCACGATGTAATCACTGGCCCAGGCGCCCTGGCGCTCGGCCTGTGATATCAGCCCTTTGAGCAGACGCACCGCGATTGGCGACGTGACTGGCACAAAGTGATTGAGACCCTTGCCATCGGACACGTCCGAGAAATCGACCACGTTGATGTTGAGCCCTTTGACCTCTTCCTGACCATCAACGACGCCTAAGCGTGGTTTGCGCCCGCTCAGCCATGCCGAAAGCCCAAGCGCCTTGTCCTGCTGTGAGGCGAAGATGAAAAACGGCTGCGGCAGCTTGCCAATCGCCTCGGCCTGACGTCGAAAGATATCCGGGTCGATATCGGGTGAAATCAACACGACACCGCTGATCTTGTTCAAAAGCCGCCTGTCGCCCTTAAGCGCGGCCTGCCGGAGCACTTCCATCACCAGATGCGATCCCACCGAATGGGCCATCAGCAGCACCTTTTCCCCCTGCGGCGCTGTCAGCGTCTTGAGCACACGCTCCAGATCGTCCCGCGCAAAAAGCACGCTGTCGCGGTCATAGACATAGCCGCGGGGATCGCCCGCGGACGGCCATGAAAAAAGCACACCGGGGTTGCGTTGGGCAAAATCTGTCCGCATCTGCGCCAGTCTGTACATGCCTTCGGACAAGGTCGTGTTGTAGCCATGAACAAACACCATGGTTTCGCGTTCCGGCGTCGCCCGGTGCACGGCGCGCGCCATCTGTGTGCTGCTACCAAACACCTCGGTGCCTGTGACCACGAAATCAGTGCGGGCATCCGGCGGCCCTTTCGGCCATTCAATCTGGCCGGTTTCATGAGTGGGCGGCACGGAAACATCGACCCTGAAATAGTTCAGCTTTGCCGAACGGGGTTGGCCAAAAGCCGGACCTGTGCGGTTAAGTCGGCGGGTTGTGGCCACATAGATCGGCTGGATCGTCGCCGTCGCATCCGGGGGGGCACGCATGGCCGTGTCACGCTCGGCGCAGCCGGCAAGAGCCAGCATCCCCAGCAATGCCGCGGTCCGGATTGGAACATATGTCGATAAAGCGCGCTTTACTGCCCCGGTCACAAAAATACCTCTCCCGGTTTCCCGGAAGAGGCTACTTGGATTTACGCCGAGGTAAAAGGGGTTAGGCTTGGGCCAGCATACCCTTTTCCTGCGCCAGGCTGCGCATGCGCTTCTGCAGTTTTTCAAACGCGCGCACCTCGATCTGACGAATACGCTCGCGGCTCACGTCATATTCCGCGCTCAGATCTTCCAGCGTGATCGTCTTGTCGCTCAAGCGGCGTTGGGTCAGGATGTCCTTTTCGCGGTCATTGAGCACATCCATGGCCTCGGCCAACAGCTCACGCCGCGCTTCCAGCTCATCGCGGGCCTCATAATCACCGGCCTGGTCGGCATCTTCGTCTTCCAACCAGTCCTGCCATTGCATGGTCCCCTCACCATCGGAGCCAACCTGCGCATTCAATGATGCATCCCCACCGGACATCCGGCGGTTCATGCTGATTACTTCCGCCTCGGTCACGCCCAGATCGGTCGCGATCCGTTTGACGTTATCAGGATGCATGTCACCATCTTCCAACGCGCCGATTTTGGCCTTGGCTTTACGCAGGTTGAAAAAGAGCTTCTTTTGCGCGCTGGTCGTGCCCAGTTTCACCAGGCTCCAGGACCGCAGGATGTATTCCTGAATGCTGGCCCGGATCCACCACATCGCGTAGGTTGCCAGACGGAAACCGCGCTCAGGGTCAAACCGTTTCACCGCCTGCATCAGACCCACGTTCGCCTCGGAAATCACCTCGGCCTGCGGCAAGCCATACCCGCGGTAGCCCATAGCAATCTTCGCCGCCAGTCGCAGATGGCTTGTCACCATCTTGTGCGCGGCTTCGGTGTCTTCCTTTTCAACCCAGGCCTTGGCCAGCATGTATTCTTCTTCCGGCTCCAGGAGCGGGAATTTACGAATTTCCTGCATGTACCGATTCAAACCGCCTTCTGGGGTTGGTGCCGGTAGGTTCTTGTAATTAGCCATGTTATGTCCCTCCCAATGTTTAGGGTGTTAACATTAATGTAGGGTCGCTATTTGCGCCATTCAAGGCACGTGAACTGAATAGTTTAACAAAGTATGAATGCACAGTTCTCAAAATGCGAGAGCGACCTCTGCATTTTCACACAGATGTGCGCTGTGTTTCAGGATCTGAGCGCACCAATCAGTGCAGCCATGTCACTGGGAATCGGCGCCTCGAACCTGATATTCTCTTTAGAAACAGGATGTTCAAAGCCCAATACAGCCGCATGAAGCGCCTGCCGCGAAAAATCTTTCACGGCCGCCATTGCCGTTGCGCTGAAAGATTTCGCGGACAGTTTTCTGCGCCCACCATAGGTCGGATCGCCAATTAATCCGTGCCCGGCATGGGCCATATGCACGCGAATTTGGTGCGTACGCCCTGTTTCCAACCAGCATTCCACAAGCGCTGCACCAGCAGGATTTCCAAAGCTTTCAACGATCCGCGCACGGGTCACCGCATGACGCCCGCCCTCGAACAGAACCGCCTGTTTTTGCCGGTCCGTTTTGTGTCGCGCCAGTTGCGTGGTGATCCGCATGATATTGCCCGGCTCAAACCGCACGCCTTTTGTACCCCGCAGCCGCGGGTCACTGGCATCGGGCACGCCGTAAACCACCGCTTTGTAATTACGCTCGACGGAATGCGCCTCAAATTGAGCCGCCAAGCCGTGATGCGCCTTGTCTGATTTAGCAATGACCAGCAACCCACTGGTATCTTTATCTATTCGGTGCACGATACCAGGGCGTTTTGACCCACCAACACCGGACAATTCATCGCCGCAATGATGCAAAAGTGCGTTGACCAGCGTGCCGCCGGGTGTGCCCGGTGCCGGATGCACAACCATGCCAACCGGTTTGTTGATCACAATCAGATCTTCATCCTCAAAAATCACGTCGAGCGGGATGTTTTCGGGTCCAATATGGCTTTCGGTGGCTGCCGGTACGATGATCTCCGCGATATCCCCCTCTGACACTTTTGCCTTGGGGTCCTGTACGACGGCTCCGTTCAGCGTCACCTGCCCGTCGGCGATCAACCGTCCCAGCCGAGTGCGCGACAGGCTTGCCGCCTCTGGCACATCCCGCGAAAGCGCCTTATCAAGGCGGCCAGGCGGATCAGCAGCGATCCGGATGATCAACGGCGTGGAGCCCATGAATAACAGCCCTGAGACACAACCGGTCGATCCGGCCCTGGTGAAATATCTGCGCATCCTCGTCACGGTCCTGACCATCACGATGATTCTGGGCTTCATAGTGATCGTGGTGTTGTTTGTCACCAAGTTCTCAGAGGCTTTTCAGGCCGATCTACCCGATGTGATCACCCTGCCCGATGGCACCGCCGCCAGTGCATTTACCCAAGGCAACGGCTGGTATGCGGTGGTGACAGACGATGGCAAGATACTGATTTACAATCAGAAAAATGGCGAGCTGCGCCAAACGATCACCATCGAAAACCAAAACTGAAAAGAAGGGTGGTACCACCTCCCCGGCTCGAACGGGGGACCTCTTGATCCACAATCAAGCGCTCTAACCTACTGAGCTAAGGCGGCATTGCAGGGGGATGTAACTTTTTGACCGGCGAAATGCAAGCCTGTTGCGCGCCAAAATCCGCGTGTTGCGACAAATTCAAACCGGGCTCAGATTGCTTGCCAAGCCGGGCCAAAACCAGTACCTGAGCGTCGGACAAAGGAGGCCGTAATGGGCATCAATTCGGAAACCGACATCGAAGCCAACCTGCAAATCGGCCCGACCGATCAGGGCATGGTCCGCCTTTACATTGAGGCGCAAGAATTTGAAATTCCAATGGATTTCACACCTGAAGAGGCCGAAGAGATTGCATCCGAAATCCTTGCCGCCGCCAAAATCGCCGGGGGTGGCAAGCCGGGCCGCACCTCATAACACAGGGTCGCGCACACCGTGCAGGCGCAACGCCGCATGACGGGCAAATCGCCGGGTGATCGCCGTGCGCCGCGCCGGGGCCAATCGTGCCTCGGGCCCCATGCGGATGATCTCACCGTCATAGGCATCGGCGATGATCAATCCGGTGCCCTCGGGCAAAAGATCAGTTGGGAAATTTTCATCCACGGCCCAGAAGTACCGGTCACACCATTCCAGATAGCCCTGCCATTTCCCGTCTGACGTAAAATCCGCCCGGCTGGATTTGCACTCGATCACCCAGATCTCACCCTTGGGCCCAAGCGCCATGACATCCACGCGCTTGCCACGCTCTGGTGTAAATTCCTCAATGGAAACAAAGTCATATTCCAACAAGACCCGGCAAACACCGCGCGCCAGCGCCTGCCCCGGCATCAGGATTTTTTGCTCAATATCTTCCATGGGAGAATTATGAACAAAAGATGAACATTTGCAACCCCTTGCCCCACCTCGGCGCAGACACTAGGTAGGTCAGTGGCGGGTTCTGCGCCTCTCGTGAACGGTTGCATTCCGGTGGCCTTAAGCAATTCCGAGGGAGCTGGCTCTGTCCGGGCCCTGGTCCGGTTACCCGGCGCCCACCTGTATAAACAGGTCCTCGGGAATGAGATAACCCCACGGTCCGCGCGGTCCCGCCACCTATTTTCCACAAATTATCAGATGCTTAGAGGCCCGAAGGCATCAGCGTTTGCTGAGGAAATCACCCCGGCGCGTCTCGGCCTCGATACGAACCGGCACTGGTTGCCGTGCCATCCGCCGCTGCCGATGTCCGCCGCGCGGCTCGTCGTCATCATCGTCTTTCATCCGCATCACAGCGATGCCAAACTGAACGCCAGCAAATACGATCCCGTTGGCAATCCACAGCACCAGGAGCGCCAGCCAGCCTTTTTCAGAATGCGTGATGAGGTGCCAAAGATTTGCGATGTTGAACCACAAGAGCATGCCGACAAAAACGGCGGCCAAGGCAAAGCCAATGGCGATATTGACGACGTAGAGACGAACAAGCTTCGGCATAGACAGACCTAAACAACGGTACGGGTCGAAGTCTAGCACAGCTATCGTTGGGCTCAAGGGCTTGCGCAGGAAAACGCCCATCTGCGCCTCTGTCCACAGACTTATCCACAATCTGGCCTCTAAACGGCGTTTTGCACCCTGTTTGGCGCCGGTTTTGTTGTGCGGAACTTCTAACGCCAGCCCCGGGGGCGGTGCCCGGACATTGATCCAATTTCAACCCCTGCACGTATTGGTCAAATACGGTGCCGAAAAAATAGCCGGCCCGCCCGGGTGCTGCGACGGACCCGTTGACATGCAGGAGATCTGCCGCAGATGAGCAGCCTGGACGAAATTGAAAGCCTGATCGGCCAAGTATCACTGGGTGATCGCCGCGCCTTTTCCCGTCTTTACGATCTGACCCATGCGAAACTTTTCGGGGTCTGCCTGCGTATCTTAAAAAACAGGGCCAGCGCTGAGGATGTCTTGCAAGAGACATTCATGAAGGTCTGGCGCTATTCTGATAGATACGCAAGAGGCGGCACGAGCCCTATCACCTGGCTGATCACCATCGCGCGGAACACCGCCATCGACAAGCTGCGCGCTCATCGCGACAGCGAAGATATCGATGAGATGGCCGATACACTGGCAGGATCTGGTCCAACCCCGGAAGACGTGGCCGTGGCGGCAGGTGAAGCCGGGCGGATTGCCGACTGTCTGGGGCAATTGGAAGCACCCCGTGACAAGGCCGTGCGCGGCGCCTATTTGGAAGGCAAGAGCTATGCGGAATTGTCTGATACGTTAGGCGTGCCGCTGAACACCATCCGAACTTGGCTGCGCCGCAGCCTCATTAGTCTGCGGGAGTGTATGGAAAGATGACCGACACAAACCCGCCAGATCGGGATGATGACAGCCTGCTTGCCGCGGAATATGTGCTGCGCCTGCTGAGCCCCGAGGAAGAACGTGCCTTTGAACTGCGTCTCGAAGCGGAACCGCTTTTGATGGACGAGGTGAGCACCTGGACCGAACGGCTCTCGGGCATGGACAGCGCCTTCACGGAAGAGGCGCCTGCAAGCGCCGTGAAAGACACCCTGATGGCGCGTCTCTTTGGCGAACCGGAACCGCGCCCATCTTTCTTGCAACGTTTGGGTCTTTGGAAAGGGCTTAGCTTCGCATCGCTCGCCCTGGCCGCCTTCTTTGCATGGCAGTCCGCCGAGCTTGTGCCGGTTGATACACCTGCGCGCGGCCCGCTTTATGTGTCTGAAATCGCGGCGGAAGATCAATCTCTGCGCGTGCTGGCCGTTTATGACGCCACCAGCGGCGCCTTGCAGATCAGCCGCACAGCCGGTGAGGCGGCAGCAGGACGATCGTTGGAATTATGGGCCATCACTGAAGGTGACGCGCCGGTGTCATTGGGCATTCTGCCCGACACCCAGACCGGGGCAATCCCCCTGCCTGAAGAATTCCGCGCTGAGCTCGCAAGCCTGACGCTGGCCCTGACCGATGAACCACCGGGCGGCTCGCCCACCGGTGATCCGACAGGCCCTGTTGTGGCGGTCGGGACCGTTACCGAGCTTTAGGCTACGACAGATGCAAAAAGGCCAAGCACAGGGCAGCCCGTGCTTGGCCATTTTGTTTGGATATGAACCTAGGGTCAGGCCATAAGCTCGTCTGATTTATGCAGGCCGACAACGGCCAGAACCGTGCCACCGATGACCAGGTAATAGGCCATGTCCAGACCGCCCAGACCCAGAGCAAACGGGGCTGCGACAAAGACCAGACCCACCAGGAAATCAACGGTGAGGTGCAGTTTGTAAGGCAGCACCCGCACAACACCCAGATGGTGATCGGTCAGAAATGTCAGCACCAGTGCCGCGATGCCGGTTGCGACCGACAGCGTGAGAGCCAACGGGTTGGACGCACCCAGACCAAGCAGAAACGGCATGACGATCAGGCCAAGAGCAACAGGATAGTCGAGATAGGCGTGGATGTTTTTGGTGATAAAGCGAGGCATGGTTTTTCCTAACGTTTTGGGGTTTTGGGAGTGTCAGGGCCGCCGCGAATGCCGCCGCAGCCCGATTAAATTCGTGGTCGTCAGTTCAGTTTGGCAACGCCAAGAGGAACCGAGAATTTCTCGCACCAGATGTAGACTTCGTTGAACTCATCGACATTGACGCTGGCGGGTACGGCATAGGCTTGAAGGCCGTCTTTGTTGGTCAGTGCGCCGAGGTCGGATGCCGCTACATATTCGCCGTCCTTGCCAAACCCGACTTTGGGGTCAGGCGCACCATCAAGGCTGAAGCTTTTATCAAGGATGACAATCGCGCCGCCCTCATCGGTTTTGACGATGGTGACACCGCCCGTGGTGATGTGGTCGCTGGCGCCAACAAAGGTGCCGCTGGCCGCGATCTTGTCACCGGCGGCAGCAGGTGTTGCCACTGAAAAGGCGGCGATGGCGGCAAAAACGATGCCTGCGAATGTCGAAATGAAACGTGTCATGATGTGATCCTTGTGCGTGTCGTTGTCCAATTTCTGCAGGGGAGGCCTGCGGCGTGAGGCGAGAAGTAGCATTAGGAACCGATCGGTACAAAACACAATTAGTTGAATTGTGTAACACTCGGTACATAATTAGGATATCTTGGGTTTAAGGAGAGTTTGGTATGGCGCGGCCCCGCGAGTTTGAGGAAAGCAAGGCGATCACGGATGCCATGAATGTCTTTTGGCAGAATGGCTATGATGGCGCGTCGATCAGCACGCTTTTGTCCGGCATGGGCATGACAAAAGGCAGTCTTTACAAGGCCTTCAGCGGTAAAAAGAGCCTGTTTCTGAAAGCGATGGCGCTTTACGAGACCGAGCAGGTCACCCCCGCGGTCGACATTCTGCAGGATCGCTCAACGCAACGGCATGACCGCATCGCGCGGCTTTTCCGGTCCATCCCTGCGGCCGTGCGCAAAGGGGATCGGCGCGGGTGTCTGCTCTGCTCGGCGGCCGCTGGTCCGGCCTCGGACGACAAGGAAATCGCCGCGGTTGTCGACGGCCTTCTGGGTCAGATGAAGGACGGGTTCAAGGCCGCGATTGATCCGACACTGGGCGCGGAAAAGCAGGCGCAACTGGCCCGCCTTCTGCTGACGCAATATGTAGGCCTGCGTATCCTGGCACGCGCACAGATATCAGCGGACGAGCTGGAAAAATCTGTCACCTCGCTGCTCGACATGCTGGAAAGTGGCGCCACCTGAAGCGCCAAGCGCGGGTCAGAACGCGTCGGGCTTGGCCTCGCGCGCCATATGGTCCAGCACGGCGTTCACGAAACTCGGCTCGCGGCCTTCGGGAAAGAAGCTTTTGGCGATGTCGACGAATTCCATGATCACCACCTTGGGCGGCGTATCCGATTGCGTCAGTTCGGCACCGGCAGCACGGAACAGCGCACGAATGGTCGGATCTATTCGGTTGATCGGCCATTTGGCCACCAACGCGCGGTCGGTCATCTGATCTATCTGCGCCTGAAAATTCACCGCGTCCTGCATCAGGCTCTCGAACAGTTTTACATCGCCCTCCGCCATCTCGCCCTCGTCATAGGACGCGCCAAAACGGTGATCTTCAAACTCATGCATCACGGCATCCACAGTCTGGCCGGAATGCTCCATCTGAAACAACGCCTGCACCGCATATAGCCGCGCCGCAGATTTCATCTGCCGTTTCTGATTGCCCGAAAGGTTGCTCATGCTTTTGGATTGTCCTTCAGGCCACCGGCCAGCTTGTATTCTTCCGCGTCGGGCAGGAACCCCACCCCTTTACGCGCGGCGCCCCACTTACGGGTGAGCGCCACAAGATGCAAGGCTGCCGCCGCGGCCCCTGCCCCTTTGTTCATCCGCGCGGGATCGGCGCGCACCTCAGCCTGCTCCCGGTTCTCGACAGTCAGGATGCCATTACCCACGCAGAGGCCCTGCAACCCAAGCAGCGTGATACCCCGCGAGCTGTCATTGCAGACTGTTTCGTAATGCGTGGTTTCGCCGCGGATCACACAGCCCAAGGCAACGTAGCCGTCAAAATTCGACATCCGCTCGGCAATCCCGATGGCGGTCGGCACTTCCAGCGCGCCTGGCACTTCGATCATATCGTAAGTGCCACCTGTCGCCTCAATCTCGGCCTTGGCCCCGGCAATCAGGTTGTCGGCGATGTCACGGTAAAACGGTGCCACCACGATCAACAATTTGACGGGTTTGTCGAATGCGGCGCGCGGCAGCGTGTATTCGGTATCGGCCATCTGTCTATCCTTCGCTCAGGGCACGGGTGCCGGTGATCGAAATGCCATAAGCATCCAGCCCCAGATAGCGGGTATCGGGGCTGTCGGTCAAAAGCACCAAATCGTGAATGCCCATCGTCTGCATGATCTGCGCGCCAAGCCCGGTCTGCTTGATCGTGCGCGGCGTATCATCGTCTTCCATCTCGCTGGCCAGTTTTGGCCGCGGTTGACGGAACAGAAACACGGCACCCCGTCCCTCGGCGGCAATGATCTGCATCGCGCGGGGCAATTTACCGGTGGGGCCACTGGAGGTTTCCGTCAATCCAATGCCCAAAACATCCTCCAGCGCATTGAGCGCATGGGTCCGCGCCAACACCGGCGCGCCATCCGACAGATCGCCCTTCGTCAGGACAACATGTTCCGTATCGCTGATTTGATCTGCGAAAATCCGCATCTCCCAATCGCCACCATGGGAGGAGCTGACCGTTTCGCGGCGGACCTCGCGCACCAGATTGTCATGCTTGTGGCGATATGCGATCAGATCACTGATCGTGCCGATTTTCATCCCGTGATTTTCCGCAAATTCAATAAGGTCCGGCAGACGCGCCATCGTGCCGTCCTCTTTCATGATCTCACAGATCACGCCGGACGGATGCAGGCCGGCCAGCCGCGAAATATCGACGGCCGCTTCGGTATGACCCGCCCGGATCAAGACGCCCCCGTTGCGGGCGCGCAGGGGAAACACGTGACCGGGCGTGGCAATATGCGCGGGCCCGTTCTGGTCATTGATGGCCGTGGCGACCGTCAGGGCGCGGTCGGCCGCGGAAATACCGGTGCTCACCCCTTCGCGGGCTTCGATCGAAACGGTAAAGGCGGTCTCATGGCGGGACGAATTGTTCACCGCCATCATCGGCAGGCCCAGGTGATCAATCCGGTCGGAGGTCATGGGCAGGCAGATCAAGCCACGACCATGGGTGGCCATGAAATTGATCGCATCTGCATCGGCAAATTCGGCGGCGATCACCAGATCACCCTCGTTTTCGCGGTCTTCATGGTCCACAAGAATATACATCCGCCCGGCCTTCGCCTCGGCGATAATCTCGGTGATGGGCGAGATGGCCTGGCGCAGACCAGCCTCAACAGGACCCGGCTTTTCGAACGGAACAGTATCAGACATCTGACCCCCTGAAATACGTGTGCGCCAGATACCTCAGGGGCCCGTGCTTGACCAGAGGGGAATGCCCGCCCGGGGCCTCCAGCCCTCGATATCGCCCCGCACCCCCCAAAATCGCCGAATTTGGCACAATTTCAGGTCGAGTCACTTCCCCCGAAATGTGGCAAAGGCGCACTGCTAATCCCTTAATTTGTTAACAATTGTTTCCAACTTCTGCACAATCAGCCGAAATTCACCCTCTAATTGTGCGGCAAAATGGCCGAAAAGTGCAGAAATCGTTAAAAAATGGCTATTTTTGGGCTTTGTTGATTGACTTACCCCCAACTTAAAAGACATTTTAGGCACAGACAGATTTCCCTAAGGGTGAGTGGAAAAATGATGATGCGTTCGATTATCTTTGCTGCGGCTGCTGCGGTAGGCCTTTCAGCAGCGCCTGTTACGGCGGCATCTTACGATGTGCACAGCTTCTACAAAAAAGGTGAAGCCAACAGCTCTATCAAGTTTTCGCGCTACAAAGCTGGCGAAGAAAACATGCTGCAAGGCGTCACCGGCAAAAAGAAACGCAAGTTCTTGGTTGAGAACTCCGCGCCAAGCATTGGCAAGTTTGTCGCCAACGGCAACACGGCCACGCTGACGGGCACCGTCTACAACGCGGCTGGCGAAGGCTTCGAGATGGTGATGAATTTCGCACGCATCGCTGATCCGGGCGTCCGCGCCAACCGCAACGGCGTGTCGACAGCGGATTGGTCCTACTACTCCATGACATCGGGTACGCTTAAATCGATGACGGACGGCATTGCCAGCTTCGACTTGAAAATGCGCGGCAAGAAATTCCGTGGTGGCAAACTGGTTGATCAAGGTGCCCAATTTGGTACCGGTGCAAACAACCGTAACATCGGGATGCTGGGTCTGCTGGCAAAGTTCACTGCTGAAGAGCAGGGCTGCGACAGCGAAACCGAAGCGTGCCAAAGCTACAATGGCAAAATCAAACTGACGCTGACACCAAACGACGGCAGCAGCGCAAGTGTTGATGATGACGACAACAGTGGCGTTGTGCCTCTGCCCGCAACAGCTCTGATGCTGCCCGCAGCACTCGGAATGTTCGGCGTCGCTGGTGGCATCGCCCGCCGCCGTCGCGAGAGCTGACACAACCCTCCGATAGGTTCGTAAAAGACGCCCGCCACCGCGCGGGCGTTTTTTTTGTGGCGAGCGCCATTGCCGGACTTCCAGTGCCGGGCCCCGATGCGATAGGCTCTGACCAACACTTCCCCTGCCCTCAGGACCGCATCTGAATGAACACCCCCGAAATCCTGTCGCGTTTGATCGCCTTCGACACGGTGAGCCGAAACGCAAACATCGACCTGATGAGGTTTATCCGGACCCTTCTGGCGGAGGTTGGGGTTGACGCCACGTTGATCCCGAATGCGGACGGCACCAAAGCCAACCTGCTGGCCACCATCGGACCGCAGGACCGCGCTGGCGTGATGTTGTCGGGACATACAGATGTCGTGCCGGTCGACGGGCAAGACTGGACCAAACCACCATTCGAACTGACCATTACCGACGGCCGCTATTACGGGCGCGGCACCACGGATATGAAAGGCTTTGTCGCCTGTGCCCTGTCGGCAGGGCTCAAAGCTGCAAAGCGCGATTTGAAGACCCCGCTGCATCTTGCGTTTTCCTATGACGAAGAAATCGGGTGTCAGGGTGTACGCTCGATGATCGACCTGTTGCGCGACGCGCCGGTGCGGCCCGGCATGTGCATCGTGGGCGAACCTACCAGCTTCAGCGTGGCAACAGGGCATAAGGGTAAGATCGCCCTGAAGGCCCGGTGCATGGGGCGCGAGGGTCATTCCGCCTTGGCACCGATGGCGTTGAACGCCCTGCATCTGGGCTGTGATCTGGTACAGGTGTTGCGCGACATCCAAACCGAATTGCGCGACAGCGGCGCCCATGACGGCGATTATGACGTGCCCTACACCACCGTGCATGCGGCCAAAATGACAGGAGGTGTGGCGCTGAATATCGTGCCCAACCTTTGCGAGGTCGATTTCGAAATCCGCAATGTGGCACAGGATGATCCCACCGCAATCCTTGAGAGTATCCGCACCCGCGCCGATGCCATTGTGTCCGCCGCCCGGAAACATGCGCCCGAGGCGGCCATCGAATTCGAGGTCAGCTTCTCCTACCCCGGCCTCGACACGGATCGCGCGGCACAGGTTGTGCAGTTCGTGCAATCCCTCACGGGCGTGAATTCAACGAACAAAGTGGCGTTTGGTACCGAAGGCGGATTGTTCTCGGGCGAGCTGGACATCCCCACCGTGGTCTGCGGCCCCGGCTCCATGATGCAAGGCCACAAGCCCGACGAATATGTTGAGATCAGCCAGATCGAGCGCTGTGATGCAATGCTTGCCACGCTGCTGGACCGGCTCGAAGCCGGGTTATGAACCCGCGGCCTGTTGGTCAAAAAACGAGGTGGAACTGGGTTTCTCGGGGATTTCCATCTCATAGCTCGAACATCTGACCCGGCCGGTTTCCACTCCCCTGACCAGCGCATGTGTGTGTTTGCTGGGCAGGTGATTGGCACTCAGCTCGATGGCGTCCTCGGCATAATATGTCGCGATGTAAAGCGTGCGCGGCTGGTCCGACAGGTTTGGTGCAGAGCCATGCAGCAGGCTGGAATGCATCAGACAAACAGCCCCCGCAGGCCCGGTGCATTTCACGATGTTTTCTTTATGTTTTTCAAAGACATCATCGGTCACCGCCCCGGTGAAGCGCCCCTCCTGCCAATGCGAATAAAGTGGCCCCTTATGGGTGCCCGGAACCACCTCCAGCGGGCCGTTTTCAAGCGTCACCTCATCCACGAACAGCAAGGCCGTGATCAGATCATCATTGGTCATCGGCTGAAACGCAAAATCCTGATGGAATTTGATCTTGGTCGCGGCACCCGGCATCTTTGAATTCACCTTGCCGTGGTGAAATCGCAGATTGGGGCCCAAAAGATCCACCACCATGTCCACTGTGCGAGCCTCTTTCATCACGCCCAGAAACACATCCGACACTTCTTCAGGTGACTGCACCCGGCGCAGGGCAGGTTTTTCCGCACTATGGCCCGGCTCCACACTGAACCGCGCGCGCTTGTCGAGTGTTTCACCATAGTCTTCCGTATGCGCGCGGCTTTCATCACTCCACGCGGCGAACTCGGCCCGCATCGCGGCAAGTTGCTCGGGCGTCACCGCGTTTTCGACCAGCAAAACACCGTCTTTCCAGAACTGTTCGATCTGGGATGCATTGAGCGTCGTCATGCCTAGGGGTCTCCTGCCACGCCGTAGCTTGGTGCTGCGGATGGGTCAATTGCGCGGTTCAGGTAATCGTTCATCTGTGGCTCGTAAGCCTGCCAAAGAGAACGTAATTTTGCGATTGGGCACCCGTCTTCCCAATCCACCCGCAGATCAACAAGGTAGAACGGCATCTTGTCTGCCACGACAAGGGCCGCGGAATGCACCGGCCCCTCCTCGCCCCCGGCCGCCAGCCCGCCTTCGATGGCCTGCAAGAGCCGTTCGGCCAAGGGGGCCGATGGGTCCGCCTCGAACCCGTCGGAGATGCCTTTCGCCACCGCCGTGGACGACAGAAGGTTACCCGCCGCGACGCAATTGGCCCCTTCGCTGACCGCGTTGGTACCCAGAATATGCGCACCGGTGAAATGCGCGGTGGTCCCTTGGCCATCGACGGCCGTCAGTTGCCGATAATCAATGTTATCGCGCCCCTTGATCACGCCCGCAATCGCATCCGCCGCGCTTTGCCCGCCTTCCATGGCGTCCAGCACCTGCGTGGCCAGATGCGGATCCGTGATGTTTTGAGTGGCCACTGCGCCGACACCCGCCCGCGCATGCGGACAGCGCGAGCCCACCGAGATCGACGACGTGGTGATGGCCACACCAAACTGGCCCGTGCGCGCGCAACGCCCTGCGATGGAAAAGGTCATGTCTTGGCTCCTTTGCCGTCGCCCAATCGGCGCGACAGGTATTTCTGAAAGTCGTGGATTTCACGCTCCAACCAACTCAGTGGCCCGGGCGCGGCCTGCGCGGACCGCGACCCCGCATAGATCCCTTCAACCACCTGCCGGTCTTCGGTGTTCACATGTTCAAAAAACGTGGTCAGTTCGTCAATCCAGGCGGTGCGCTCATCGGCAAAGCCCAGCATCGCATCGACCTCGGGCGCAATCGCCACGCCAAAGCGCACATCCACCTGCCCCACGCCCTTGGGCCGCAGGCTCAGGTACCACAGGTGATCCGGCGCCAGCACATACATATGCGACGGAAAGACCGTCGGCAGCACGGATGTATTGCGCCAATCGCCCTCAAGCGTCGTGTTGTCCGGATGCGCCTGCCCGTAGGTGGCGTTGCCGGTCTTCATGAAGGTCTGGTAAGTGAAAGCATCATGCACACCCTCAGGGAACACGGTCTTTTCCACGGGAAACCATGCGCCCACCGTGGCCTTGTGCGCTACCGGCAGGTGATAGCCTTCCATGAAATTCTCGGTCAGGAGTTTCCAGTTGGTGTCCCAGACATGTTCCTCCTGCACCACGGGCACATAGTGTTCCATGGCGTAGCGCGCCACCACCTCATGCAGCGGTGCCAAAGCCTCGGCCACCGGTACGGCCTTCGGGTTGAGGGTCACGTAAATCCAGCCGTTCCAAATCTCCGTGCGAATTTCCGGCAGGCATATCGCCTTTTTGTCAAACCCATCCGTACGCTCCATATGACCTGCGCCGATCAACTGACCGCTCAGGTCATAGGTCCAAGCGTGATAAGGGCACACAACGCGTGACGTACACCCCCGCCCCTCCAGAAGCTGCATCATCCTGTGGCGGCAAACATTTGAATAGGTTCGAATTTCCCCCGATTTGTCGCGGATACAGTAGATCGGGTCACCGGCAATCGTGAAGGTCAGGTAGTCGCCGGGATTGGGGATTTCAGCGGCCAGTCCGGGACAGACCCAATCCCGCCGGAAAATCATCTGATCTTCCTGCGCGGCGATCTCTTCATCCCAATAAATCTGCGGCTCGGCGCCATGGGCGCGCTCCAGCGGACCATTGGCCGTTTCGGCCAGTTGCGCCAGAAGATCGGAAGCGGGTCGCATCTGGGGCCTCAATCAGGGATCACGGCGGTGACTTCGATCTCGACCACCCATTCGGGGCGGGCGAGCGCGGGCACCACAAGGCCGGTGGAACAGGGATGCACGCCCTTCAGCCATTTGCCCATTTCCTGATAAACCGCCTCGCGGTAGCGGATATCGGTCAGGTAGACGACAATCCGGCAGACGGCCTCCATCGTGGTGCCGGCCTCTTCCAACAGCATCTGGATGTTTTCCATCGTCTTGGCGGTTTGCTTGGCCGCGTCACCCGTGTGCAGGCTTTCGCGGGTGTCCAGATCCTGAGCTACCTGCCCGCGCAGAAACACCATCGTGCCCTTGGCCACGACGCCTTGGCTGAGATCATTGTCGAGGTTTTGCTCCGGATAGGTTTCCTTGGTGTTAAACGGGCGAATGCGTTTGTGCATCATGGGCGAAGTCCTAATGTGCCGGGTTGATCCGGTCGTTGAGATAACAGGCGAAATCGTAATTGGGTCGTTCCAGATGGCTCAGATGTCCCGGTTTGGCCACGTCCGAACACAGGCCATTATACACCTTCTCGGTACAGCCTTTGTCTTCGACGTTTACGTCATCCAGGAGCGTTTTGACGGCCTCGAAATGGCTTTGTGCCTCGGGATCGTTCACAAAATCCGGCGACATGCCGCCGCCAAACCGGATATCAACCTGCCCCACCCCGTGCGGATGCAGGCTCAGATACCAGAAATAGCCGGGCGTCAGCGTGATCAGCAGGCTGGGATAGATCGCCAGCAGGAAGGTCATGCGCCGCCGGTCGCCCGTAAGCCGCGTGTTCGTTGGGTGTGCATTGGCCAGCGTGAAATGCGGCTCCTTCAGGATCCAGTGATAGTTGAACGCAGGCTCCCCGGGCGGGCACACCATTTCCTCAAGCTTGCTCAACCCGCCAATCGTGCCCGCGTGACAGACCGGCAGGTGGTAGCTTTCCATGAAATTCTCAGCCAGCACCTTCCAGTTGGTGTTCCAGCGGTGCGTTTCGAAAAACGTCTGGGAATAATCTTCCATCCCGAAATCGCCCACCAGCTCCTGCACGCCCGACAGCTGATCGGACACGGCAGGCGCATCGGGGTTCAGGGTGATCATGACCCAGCCCAGCCACTCCTCGCAGCGCACCTGCGGCAGCGCATAGCTGTCCTTGCAGAAGCTTTCATTCAGCGTCATCGCGGGCGCGCCGCGCAGCTTGCCATCCAGGTTGTAAGTCCAGGCGTGGTAAGGGCAGACGATGCTGCGCGTATTGCCGGACCCCTCCAGAAGCGTTGACATGCGGTGCAGGCACACATTGGATTGCGCCCGGAGCTGTCCGTCACCATCCCGGATCACCATGATCGGCTGCCCGGCCAGTTCCAGCGTGGTGTAATCACCCGGATTGGGCAATGCATCGGCGCGGGTCACGCAAAACCAGTCCTGCTTGAATACATGGTCAAGCTCGGCCTGCAAAAACGCGTCACTGGTATAGACCGATTTGGGCATGGCACGGGCGCGTTCAAACGGCTGGCTGACATTTTCGGCCAGTTCCGTCATCGGCGAAAGCGTGGTGTCATGCTGCGTCATCGATGCCGCCCCTAGTGTTTGGTGCCTTTGCCCCAGACATTATCCGAAAGTTCCGCCGCCTTGTGCGCAAATTCCAATGGCCCCTGCCAGTCGAAGTTGCGGTAAACAGCGGCCAGTTGAGCAAAGGGCGGCGATTGCGCGAAGAGCTGGAAGGTCAGGCGGTGGCCCGCATAGTCCGAATTCAACAGGTCCCGCGCAAGGCTCAGGAGCTTGCGGCGATCATCAGCGACCCATTCGTCGTTGATTGAATAGAACTTGTCCATCCACGGCTTGGTATCGGCGGCGGCAAAGGTGGCCGCATCCGGCGTCACGCAGATCTGACCACCGCAGAGTTCGCGGGCCATATGCATCATCCGCGGCAAGTTGGTCAGCGCATGCACCCGGCCCGACATCAGCATGGACTGGTTCGGCATCAGCAGGCCATTTGGGCTTTTCTCGGCCATGGCAATCGATGCGGTCAGGAAGGCGTCAATGCCTTCGCGCCACACGGCCAGTTCGCTCAGTTTTTCCTGCACGGCCTGTTGTTTATCCAGACCGGTCTGCTTCACATTCCACAGCGCGGCACCGATGATCAGATCCGCGTAGCTGAGCGTGCGCTGAACAAACGGGAAGGCCGAATAGCGATGCAGCGTGGTGCGGATAAATGCCGCGGCGCGGGTATGTTGGTAAAAGAGAATATCTTCCCATGGGATCAACACGTTATCGAGGATCATTAATGTATCAATCTCATCCACACGGTTCGACAGCGGATAGTCATCCGAAGGTGCCCGGCCCGCAAACCCCGTGCGGCAGATATGTTTCACCCCGGGCGCATTCATCTTGACGATACAGCCAAGTGCATAGTCGCTGAGCTTGTCATTGCCCCAATTGGCAATCGTGGGCTTCAGGAAGGCCTGATTGGAATAGGCGGCCGCAGTTTCATACTTGGCGCCGCGAATGATGATGCCCTCATCGGTTTCCTTGACCACATGCACCAGCATGTCGGGGTCCTGATCCTGCGGCGCCTTCGACCGGTCCCCCTTTGGGTCAGTATTGGCCGAGACGTGGAACGGGTCATCCTTGATGCATTGGTGGATGTGCCGTTCGATATTGGTGGCAAAGCGCGGATCGATTTCGTTCAGGATGTCCTTGCCATCCCAGAGCGACCACATCTCGCCAATGGTCTCATCACCCATGCGCGTGACCACGCCGCCCACGTCATTGGCCACCAGGTCGACGGCATCGCGCTTGTCCTGCCAATCCTGCTGTTCGTATGGCAGGCGCAGACCGATGGCAAAACGCTCGCCCTGCTCTTCATAGGTCATGGCGTCCTGCGTCTTGGGATCGTACTGCATGTCATAGATGCGCGCCCGCACGTCGATCACAGGCTTGAGCTGCGGATGCGTGCAGGGATTGTCCACCTTTTCGCCGCCAATCCAGATCTGGCGGCCATCATTCAGGGATTCGCGGTATTCGTCTCCAGTACGGATCATGTGTTCGGGTCCTCGAAATTATAGGGGTCGCAGCGCCTGATAGGCGCGTTTTGAGAAGGCCAAGGGCGCGGCATCGCGGCTCAGCGCCTGCTGAACGCGCCCGATGAAAATGCGGTGCGTGCCCGCGTCATATGTCGTCTCGACCGTGCAGTCGAAATTGGCTGTGGCACCGGTCAGGACCGGCGCGCCTGTTGCAGCGCTCTGCCACGCGGCGCAGGTGAAATCATACGGGGCAATGTCCCCCGGACGACCGGCAAAGCAATTGGCAACATCGGCTTGATCATCGCGCAAGAGATTGACGCAAAAGGCATTATTCGCCTCGATCGCATCAATTGCAGGGCTGCGCCGGTTGATGCAGACCAGAACCAGCGGCGGCTCCGCCGAGACGGAGGAAAACGCGCTGACCGTGACGCCAAAGCGCCCGGCGGGGCCGTCGGTTGTGACCACAGAGACCTGCGTGGCCGCGCCCGCCATGGCCGCGATAAACCTGTCCGGTGCTTCGTGGTCCAGGGGGCCGTTCTGCATGCGCATTGCCATTGTCATGATCGCTTCCTCCGCTGGTTTCAGCCTAGTCCATCCCATGAATTTGGCAAAATTCATTGTTTTAAGGATATGAATAGTTTTAGACTAATTCATGCATCGATTTACCCTGCGCCAGCTTGAATATCTTGTGACCTGTATCGATTGTCGGTCAGTGGCCGGCGCGGCGGAAAGGCTGAATGTGTCGCAGCCCACGATTTCGGTGGCAATCACCAAGCTGGAAAGCCAACTGGGCGTCCAGCTGTTGCTGCGCCACCAGTCGCGGGGCGTGACAGCCACAGCCGCCGCCGAAAAAATACTGCAATCCGCCCGCAGCCTTTTGGCCCATGCCACCGATCTGGAACGCCAGACCATGGAGACCGGCACCACCCTGGCCGGTGACGTGCGGTTGGGCAGTTTCAGCACCTTGGCGCCAACCGTACTGCCCGGCCTGATCCAGGCGCTCAGCGTTCGGCACCCGGGCATCCAGATGCAGTTGCAGGAAGGTCCGCAGGACCGAATTGTCGACGCGCTCTACGAAGGTCAGCTGGACATGGCGCTGCTCTATGACATCGACCTGCCGGATGATTTGCGCAAGGTCGTGTTGGCCCGCCGAGAGCCCTATGTCGCACTGTCGGCGGATCACCCGTTGGCGGCTCAGTCTTCCGTGGCGCTGGCCGATCTGGTCGATGAGCCGCTGATCCTGTTGGAGGTGGCCCCGAGCCACGATTATTTTCTGGGTCTCTTCACCTCTGCGGGGCTGGTCCCGAACATCGCGCATGCCTCGCCTTCCATCGAACTGGTCCGCGGCATGGTGGGCAATGGGCTGGGTTATTCGCTTCTGGTCACCCGGCCAGATGGCGATACCACGTATGACGGCACGGCTCTGGCCATCCGCCCGCTGCGGGACGCGGTGCAATCCAGCGTCATGGTCATGGCCAGCCTTGCGTCGCTCCGCCCTACCGCGCTGATGACACAGATCGAACAAACCGCCGTTGATGTGATGGCTGGTACCTGACAAGGTCTGCCACAGCACCGCCGTGCGGCAGGCCCCGCCGGACAGAACTCCATACCAGCAGACACGAAAATGCCGCGCCGGATTTTCACCCCGACGCGGCACAATTCTGTAGAGCGTTCGATCAGAACAGGAAGTCGTTCACATCGAGATCGGCAAGCCGAACGTTCTTGAGATAGATCGAGTTGTCACCACCGGTATCGATCAACAGGTGGTTACCGTCCTGAGTGGTCGCCGCCAGAACATCCGAGAGGTTCTGCAACGCGCTTACACCCGAGAAATCGATCTTTTCAGCATCGTCCAGCGCATCGAAACCCTTGAGCGTGTCGTTGCCATGGCCATCGGCGAACTGGAACACATCGCTGCCGGCCTGGCCGATCAGCTTGTCATCGCCCGTGCCGCCGTTGAGTGTGTCATCACCCATGCCGCCCTTGAGCTTGTCGTCGCCCTGACCGCCGTTCAGACGATCTTCGCCACGGTTCCCGACAACAGTGTCGTTGGAGCCCTGACCCGACAGCACGTCATTGTCACGACCGCCTTTCAGCTTGTCATCACCATTGCCGCCGTTGAGCGTATCGGCACCCTCTTTGCCTTTGAGCGTATCATCGCCGCCCATGCCGTTCATCACGTCGGCACCGTCTGTTGCGATAATCTTGTTGCTCGTATTGTCGCCATCCAACATCGGCATATCCGGCGGTGCATCATCTTCGCCGTGGGTGTGATCGTGACCGTCATGGTTGTGATCATGGCCATCATGGTTGTGATCGTTATTGGTGGTATCGTCGTTGGTGGTGTCGTCGTTGTTGGTGTTAGTGTCGTTGTTAGTCTGATCTTCACCGGTGGTTTGGTCATCGTGATTATGACCATCTTCATTGCCATCGGTGCAGCAAGAGGGGCAATCGCAGCCATCGGCATGTTGTCCGCCGGTGTCATCCTGAACGCCGTAAATTTCCTGAATGCCCGCAATATCGTCAGCCTGAAGGCCGATCTTGCGGACGGTTGGTGTCATGATCGAATCCGAACTGACATGACCCAGACCGAGAGCGTGGCCAATCTCGTGCAACACAACGGCGGCAAACAGCGCCGGGTCGTTTTCAAACTGTGCAATTGTGTCGAGCAGAATGTCGCCCGCAATCGCCGAACCCCAGGATGATGGATAGAATGCATAGCCCGCTGTGCCACCGGGAATGGCACCAAAGTAGATGCGGATGTCGGCGTCAACGCCTGTACCCGCAGCACCGCCCTGATCAGCCACTTGCTGAAATTCGATATCACCGTATTTGGACCATTCCGCGAATTGATCCGCAATGACCTGTTCAAAGTCATAGCTCAGGAAACTGTTTCCTGAGACGGATTGTTCAGTCTCGATACCAAACCGCGTAATATCAGTCCCTGCAGCAGCAATGCTCCATGTTACTGTACCGCCCGCTGTACCAAGCTGACTTGATCCCCATTTCGTTCCGACCACGTTTGCCACTTCAGACACCTCGATGCTAGTCGCAGCCAAGCAAAGAAATAGCGTCCAGAGACAGCAGCAATCTCATGCTCAACGGCGATCCCGTTGCACCCCCAATTTTCCGGCGGTCCCCCCGCTGGCCTAAAAAAGGTTAACGCCCAATAAAGGCCGAAATTTGATCGCAACGCCACAGCTTTGCCCTAATCCGTGGTTCAGCCCATGAAAAAAGGCACAAATTTAAGGACCTTAGGCAAAAAACCGGCTTGCCACACTTGGGCCGCGTCGCGTTTTTGGGACGAATCGGTTGTGCTGGAAATTGGGCGATTCTGTCGGGGCGGTAGGAAAAAGCGCCTGGAAACGCAGCGCCGCTACACTTTCGTGGCGGACGGATTGGGTGTCACGGCCTGACGTTTGAGGACCATCTCGCGCCAGCTGATGAAGCTGACAGATGCCACAATCACCGTGCCGCCGAGGATGACAAAGACATCCACGCCCTCACTGAAAAAGAGCCAGCCCACCAGCACCGCCCAAACCAGTTGCAGAAAACTGACCGGTTGGGTCACCGCCAGCGGTGCGGCGGCAAAGGCCATCGTCATCGTGTAATGCCCACCGGTCGCAAGGCAAGCCACGCCAAACAGCAATGCCGCCTCGGTCAGAGTGGGCGTGACCCAATTCATCAAGGCCAGCGGTGTCAGGCCAATGGTCACGATGATCGACAACATCGCCACCACAACGGCGGGGCTCACGCGGTTGGTCATCAATTTCGCCAGCAGGTACGACACCCCAAAACAGACCGCCACAAAGAGCATGGCCAGATGACCGGATCCCACCTCGCGAAAGCCCGGGCGCAAAATGATCAGCGTGCCAATCAGAGCCGCACAGATCGCCAGCACCCGCCGAAGCGCCAGTTTTTCGCCCAGAAAGAGCGCGGCACCCAAGGTGACGTAGATCGGCGACAGATAGTTCATCGCCGTCACATCCGCGATCGGGATGCGTGCCATGGCATAAAACCACAACGCCACCGCCCCGGTATGGGCAATGCCGCGCACGGTGAACATCATCCAAAGCTGCCGGTCGAATTGTTGGCGCATCAGCGAGCCAATCATCGGGATGAAAAAGATCAACCCAAAGGCGTAACGCAGGAACGCAGCCTCTGGCGCCGGGATGCGCGTGCCCATGGTTTTGACCAACACGGTCACCCCGACAAACTGCGCGCCGGTGATGATCATCCAGAAGACACCCCAGCCCGGGCGCGAGACGGGTTCAGTCTGCATCTCAGAGCGGCCAGATCATGGGGATAAAGAAACTGGCCAGCATCCCCACCGTCAGGTTCAACGGGATGCCAACACGCATGAAATCGGTGAAGCGATATCCACCGGGCCCGTAAACCAGCGTGTTGGTCTGATAGCCGATTGGCGTAGCGAAACTTGCGCTTGCCGCCACCATGACGGCCACCACCAAGGGCCGCGCATCAATGCCCATTGCATCGGCGAGCCCGATGGCAATCGGGGTGACCACGACGGCCACAGCATTGTTGCTGACCAGCTCCGTCAGGACCGAGGTCAGCAGATAAATCGCCCAGACCACCAACACGCCCGGTAGCATCGAAAGCGCCGGTGCGATGGCATCCACGATCAGTTTGACCGCGCCCGAGGCCTGAAGTGCCGCCCCCACGGCAAGCATGGAAAAGATCAGCGCCAGCAGACGGCCATCGACAAAGGAAAACGCCTCATCCGCGTCAATGCAGCGGGTCAGGAAAATGAGGGCCACGGCAAGGATGGCCAGAAAGAAAATCGGTGCCACGCCAAAACCCGCCAGCGCGACAATGCCGACAAGCGCGGCAATGGCGATGGGCGCATGGCCCCGCCGATAGGCACGTGCCGAAGGCTGCGAGACATCGACCAAATCCATATCGCGCGCCAGCCGCTGGATGTCTTCGGCTGAACCTTCGAGCAGAAGCGTATCACCCACCCGGACGATCAGATCATCCAATTGCCGGCCAATGTTCTGGTTTCGCCGATGCACGGCCAGCGGATAGACCCCGTAGCGCCGCCTCAGGCGCAGCGACCCCAGGGATCGGCCCACCATCTTGCAACCCGGCGTGATCAGCACCTCCACCGTCGTGGTTTCCACGGCAGACACCTGATCCACCCGCTTGAGGCTCTTGTTGCGCTGCAGGCTCAGAAGCTCGGTCATCTGGGTGCGCAAAACCACCCGGTCACCGACCTGCAGTTCAACGCCCTTGAGATTACGCCGCAGGGACAAATCCCCGCGGATCACATCGACCAGACGCACACCTTCGCGCTTGAAGAGCTGCACACCGGTGACTTCGCGACCAATCAGGTTCGAATCCGGTGGCACAACCGCCTCGGTAAAGAACTTCATCTTGGAGCGGTCCGAGAGCATATCCGCCATGCTGTCACGCGCAGGCAGCAGATATGGCCCGACAAAGCGCAGGTAGATCGCGCCCCAGGCCACCAAAGCGATGCCCAGAGGGGTGACCTCGAAAATCGAAAACGGTTCAAGACCTTCGGCCCGTGCGACGCCGTCCACCAGCAGGTTGGTCGAGGTGCCGATCAATGTAAGCGTGCCGCCCAGAATGGCCGCATAGCTGAGCGGGATCAGCAATTTGGACGCGGGAATGCCCAAGGACCGGGCCAGTTGCACAAAGACCGGGATCATGACCACCACGACCGGCGTGTTGGACACAAATGCGGACGAGATCACCACAAATACCAGCAGCATTGCGATTGCCATTTTCGGGTTCACCCGCGCCTGTCGATCCGCGACCGAGGTGAAGGCATCCAGCGCGCCGGTGCGCACCAAGGCCCCCATCACGATAAACATCGCCGCAATTGTCCAGGGCGCCGGGTTCGACAATACCGCAAGCGCATCGTCATAGGGCAAAAGCCCCATCGCCAACAGCAATGCGGCACCGGTGATGGCCACCACTTCGGTCGGATAGGATTCGCGCACAAAGAGGATGAACATCAACGCCACAACGCCTAAAGCCAGCAGGCCCTGCGTCGTCTGTGAAAGATCAAGATACTGGATCACACTGATCGGTCCCTTTGCGGTCTCGTCTCAGTGTCCTCCATGCCAAGGCCGGGAGCAAGCAGGATACTCCGCCGGGGTTGCACCAGAAACATGCCCATCAACATGAGGCCCAGGGCGGCCCAGACATAGCCCGAATAGCTTTCGTTCAACAGCAGGATTGACCAGACCACACCACAGCCGGTCACCAGGTAACTGGTTTGCGCGGTAAAGACCGAACCTGCGCGCCCTACCATCCAGACATAGGCAGCATAGGTGATGGCGTGCAGCACCGCCGCCCCCACAAGGGCCCATTCGGCGATGCCAAACCCGGCCAGCGGGTTGATCCAATGGCCCGACACCAGTGCCAGCGGAAAGACCAGGATAAGACCAACGATGGACGCGCCCAGAATGACCTGCACGGAATCGAGCCCTTGGGTACCCCATTTTGCCACCAGATTGCCCTCGGTCGCATAGAGGAGCGGCGCCAGCAGGGCAATCGGCACAAAGGCCGCCATCGCGGGGTCCGGCAAGCTCGCCTCGGGGCCCATCAGCAGAAGGATCCCGCTGAGGCCGACCGCCAGCCCAAAGAGCCTGCGCCATGCAAAGTTTTCGTTGCCCATGGCCAGCGCGATGGGCAATGAAAACATCGGCACGCTGGAGATGATGATCGACATGACACCGCCGGGCAGCCGGGCCGCGGAAAGATAAAAGAAGACATCCGGCATCACGGCACCTGTCAGTGCCACCATGATCAGCAGCCGCCAGTATTGCCGACCCAACTCCACCTTTTTGCCGCGGATGATGCAGATCGCACCCAGAACCAGCACGACAACAACCAATTGCCAGAAGATCAGGCCAAAAGGCTGATGGCCGGTGCTGACCGCAATTTTCGAGAGCGGGACAGACAGCCCCCACCCCGCTCCCATGAGAAACAATATCCCATATAGCGACGTGTTCATGGCCCGGCTTGCTCGAGCCGGCCACCCTGGCGAACCATCTGAACGCGCGTGGCCAGACCCGTCTTGTCGTCGGTTTCGATGTAGAGACCCGCAAGCGTCGCCGCCTCAAGCGCGGGCGTAAACCGTCCCTTGGGCATGCCGGTCACAAAGCGACGCATCGGTTCGGCTTTGTCCATACCAATGACGCTGTTATAGTCGCCGCACATGCCCGCATCCGCCTGAAACCCGGTACCGCCGGGCAGGATCTGTGCATCGCCCGTGGGAATATGCGTGTGGGTGCCCACCACCACACTGGCGCGACCGTCGCAGAAATGGCCCATGCCCATCTTCTCGCTTGTGGCCTCGCAATGGATATCCACCAGGGCCGCCTGGACGGCACCGCCCACCGGATGCGCGCGCAAGACCGCGTCAACGGCGGAAAACGGATCATCAAAGGCGCGTTTCATGAACACCTGCCCCAAGGCCTGCGTCACCAGTATCTTGCGCCCGCGTTTGTCGGCAAACACCCGGTGGCCCCGCCCAGGCGCCCCCTTGGCATAGTTCAACGGCCGCAGGATACGCGGCTCGGTTTCGATGAATTGCAGCATGTCTTTTTGGTCAAACGCGTGGTCGCCCAGGGTGATGCAATCCGCACCCGCCTCGAGCAGAACCTTGGCATGGGCGCCGCTCAATCCCATGCCCCCGGTGGCGTTTTCGCCATTGATGACCACGAAATCCAGACGCCAGTCCTCGCGCAGTCGCGGGAGCCTCTCGACCACAGCCGTCCTGCCGGCCCGGCCCATAACATCGCCCAAAAACAATATCTTCATGGCACCAGCCGTAGGCGGCAGCGCTTCTGCGTGCAAGCCCTAAGCGTCCGGTGTCAGATACTGGGCCTCGTATTCAACCGGAAAATTAACCGATCTGGCGATGAAACAGGTCTTGTGGATGTCGCCATGGATGGCATCCGCACGGGCCAGATCAGTGCCCTCGGGCACGGTGATCTGCGGCCTCAGCGTGGCGCGCAGAAATCGGCTGGCGCCGGTCTTGTCGGTCTCGCCCACCGCCAGTGGATCATCCACATAGGATTGCACGACTATGCCCGCCGTGCTGGCCAGATGCAGATACCACAGCATGTGACACGCGCTCAGCGCCGCAATCAGCATATCTTCGGGGTTATGCAGGGTCGGATCACCCCCCAGAAGCGGGTCATTGGAGCAATGTATCACCGGCTTGCCCGGCGTTTCGACATTCCATGTGCGGTCATAGGCGCGGTAGCTGGTTGTCCCCTGCCCCCGATTTCCGGTCCAGACAACGCGGGCGGTATAGTCATGTTCAGCCATGGCAAGGATCCTTTTTACAGCGCATCGCGCCTTGGGCGCAGTTGTAAAAGCTTCGCCCCGAGATGCAACATGCGGGGCGTGGAAAAGGTCCACATTGCTTGCCTGAAATACCGTTTGGAATAGCGCAGATCAGCAACTGAATGTTTGAAAATCCAAAAAGAATAACCATATACGAGTCTCTGCACTTAAGGAGATTTAGATGGCACTTTTCAGCATTACCTACGACCTTGTTAAAGAGAAGGACTATGGCGCTCTTATTCAGAGACTCAAAGAACTTGACACCGTAAAGGTACAGTTTTCGCAGTGGTTTTTGTCTATCGACAACACAGCCTTGGAAGTTAAGAATCACTTGGCTAGTTTACTGGATGACGACGATAAATTGATGGTCGTCGAGTTCGCGAAAAAACCTTCTTACACAAAGGCCTTTTCTGGAACCAACGATTGGATCGCTGAGCACATTTAGATCTCGTCTATTGGCTCTCTCTATCGCCGCTTTTTTCCAAAAGACAATTCGGTTATCTGGCGCAGACCACTTGAGAACAAAATAAGAACATTGTAAAGTCACGCCCATGACTGCGCAAACCCTGTCCCGCCGTTCCCATCATGTAGCCCCCGCCTTGCCGGTTCTGGGGGATGTGACGCTAACCCTCAAACGCCTGCATGAGGTGTGTGGCCCGGCGCGGCGCACCTTCGCCATGCTGGTGGCGGCTGCCACGAAGGGGCCTGTCTATTGGATCACACCCGCCTGGCAGGCCGACCAGCTGAACCCCGATGGCATGGTCGGCTTTGCCGGGCCGGAACGGTTTACCTTTCTCTCACCCGGACGCGCCGAAGATGTGCTCTGGACGCTGGAGGAGGTGCTGCGCAGTGGCTCGGTGCCCTTGGTCATCGGCGATATTCCCGGCCCGCCCAGCCTGACCGCCGTGCGCCGCCTGCATCTGGCGGCCGAAACCGGCGCGGGGCAAGGCAAGTGCACTCCGTTGGGCATCATCCTGACCCCCGGGGATGGCGGGGCGGCGGGGGTGGAAACCCGTTGGCATATGGCCCCGGCCCATACCCCGGAACAGCGCGCCTGGACGCTGGAGCGCCGCCGCGCGCGCACCGATCCGACAAGAAGCTGGCGCCTGACAGGGCGGCCCAAGAACTGGCACCTGACGCAAACGTGACAAAGCGTTGGCGGCAGGTAAAAATTCCACGCCTATCTATCCTGCATGCAACGACTCATCCTCATTCTTTTCTGTCTTCTGCCCAGCGCTGTTTTGGCCGGACCCGAAAGCTACCGACTGGACGCCGCACGATCGAGCGTCGACTTCACCTATGATTTCGAGGGCACCGCGAAAACCGGCCAGATGCCCGTCATTTCGGCTGATCTGTTGCTCGACCTCGATGATGTGCCCGCCAGCCGTGTTCTGGTGACCCTCAATGCCGATGCCGCCCGCGCCGGATTTATCTTTGCCACCGAAGCGATGAAAAGCCGCAAGGTGCTGGACACAAACACCCACCCCGAAATCCATTTCCGATCCACCCGGATCGAAGGCGACCTGCGCGGCGCCCGCATCACCGGTGATCTCACCATTCGCGGTGTCACCCGGCCCACCACGCTCGATGCCCGTCTCTTTCGCCAACGCGGCACCGAAGTGACCGATCGCAGCAATCTTCTGATCGAGCTGACCGGTCAGGTCAGCCGCAGCGCGTTCGGGGCCGCAGGCTACAGCGCTCTGGTTGGTGACACGATCGGATTGCGGATCATGGCACGGATCAACAAGTAACACCCTAAAACGACACGGATTTGTCGATTAACTGCTGGCACGTCCCAACGGGGGTGACATGGTGGGCGCATTATGCGCACGCTGATTTCCTTTGCCGCCCTCTTTCTGTCCGTGATCCTGTTGCAGCTTTCGACCGGCGGCGTCGGGCCGCTCGATGCGATCTCAGGGCTGGCGCTCAGCTTCAGTACCGCAGAGATCGGCCTCCTCGGCTCGGCGCATTTCTTCGGCTTTTTCATCGGCTGCTGGTGGGCGCCGCGCCTGATGGGCAGCGTCGGCCATTCGCGCGCATTCGCAACCTTCACATCGGCGGGCGCCATCGGGCTTTTGGCGCATATGCTCTGGATTGATGCCTATGCCTGGGCGGTGATGCGGATCGCGTCGGGCATGTGCGTGGCCGGGTGCTACACGGTGATCGAAGCCTGGTTGCACGCCAAGGTCACCAACAAAACACGCGGGCGCGCCATGGGGGCCTACCGCGTGGCGGATATGGGGGCATCCCTGGCCGCCCAAATGCTGATTTCCGTATTGGAACCTGCCTCTTACGTCTCCTACAACCTTCTCGCTATCGTCTGTTGCGCCTCGCTCTTACCGCTGACCTTGACCAAGGCATCGCAACCCGAAACGCCTGCCGCGCCGCGACTGCGGCCAAAGCTTCTGCTGGAATGCTCACCCCTCGCAGCCGCCGGCGTGCTGGTTGCAGCTCTTTCCAGCGCGTCCTTCCGGATGGTGGGCCCGGTTTATGGCCAACAGGTCGGCCTTCAGGTCGAACAAATTGCCTGGTTCCTGGCCGCCTTTGTTCTCGGCGGTGCTTTGGCGCAATACCCCGCCGGGTGGCTCGCGGATCGTTATGACCGACGCCATGTGCTGATCGGCCTTTCCGCCGCCGCTGTGATCAGCTGCGCGGTGAGCGCCTTTGCCGAAGGGCTTGGCCCCAATGGCGTGATGATCGCGGCGTTTTTCTTCGGGCTGACGACGTTCCCGATCTTCTCCATCTCCGCCGCCCACGCAAACGACTTCGCCGACAATTCACAACGGGTGGAACTGTCCGCCGCGCTGATGTTTTTCTACGCGCTTGGGGCCATTGCCGCGCCTTTGCTGGCCTCGAAACTCATTGACGCCTACGGCCCGCCTGCCATGTTCGTGATGATCGCTGT
The DNA here is from genome assembly GCF_055693585.1 of Roseovarius sp. JB2-10. Lineage (NCBI taxonomy): Bacteria > Pseudomonadati > Pseudomonadota > Alphaproteobacteria > Rhodobacterales > Roseobacteraceae > Roseovarius > Roseovarius sp. JB2-10. The sequence continues at coordinate 3,532,733 of NZ_CM146337.1, forward strand.
CGGGCACCTGCTGCTCGTCTTCTTCAGCCTCGTGCGCATGAAGGCCCGCGACACCCGCACCGAACGCACACCTTATATCTGGAGCCCGCGCACCAGCTTTACCCTGGGCCGCCTGACCAGCCGGTTGCGCGACAAGCGCTAGCACTGCCCCGCAAGCTGCGGTAAACGGGGCGCCAACGCGATACGAAAGCAGGCGATTCATGGCACGACATCTGATCACTTCGGCCATTCCCTATATCAACGGGATCAAACATCTGGGCAATCTGGTGGGCTCGCAATTGCCTGCGGATCTCTACGCGCGCTACCTGCGCGGGCGCGGTCATGAGGTGCTGTTTCTTTGTGCCACTGATGAACATGGGACGCCCGCAGAACTTGCCGCTGCCAAGGCCGGAAAACCGGTGGCGGACTATTGCGCCGAGATGTGGGAGGTGCAGGACAAGCTGGGTCAGGGGTTCCGTCTCAGCTTTGACCATTTTGGCCGCTCATCCAGCGCGCAGAACCGCGCCCTGACCCAGCATTTTGCCGGACGTCTGCATGACGCGGGCCTGATCCGGGAAGTCAGCGAAAAGCAGGTCTATTCCAATGCCGATGGCCGGTTTCTGCCCGATCGGTACATCGAGGGCACCTGCCCCAATTGCGGATATGACAAGGCGCGCGGGGATCAGTGCGAAAACTGCACCAAGCAGCTTGACCCGACCGACCTGATTGAGCCGCGCAGTGCCGTGTCCGGCTCCACCGATCTGGAAGTGCGCGAAACCAAGCATCTCTATCTCTGCCAGAGCCAGATGCGCGATGAGCTGAACGCCTGGATCGACAGCAAGACAGACTGGCCGATCCTGACGACATCCATTGCCAAGAAATGGCTGAACGACGGTGATGGGTTGCGCGACCGCGGCATCACCCGCGATCTGGATTGGGGTGTGCCGGTCAAACGCGGCGATCAGGACTGGCCGGGCATGGAGGGCAAGGTCTTTTACGTCTGGTTCGACGCGCCGATTGAATACATCGCATGCGCACAGGAATGGCAGGACGCAGGCAAGGGAACCGATTGGGAACGCTGGTGGCGCACCGACAAAGGCGCCGATGACGTGACCTATACGCAGTTCATGGGCAAGGATAACGTGCCCTTCCACACGCTCAGCTTCCCCTCGACCATTCTGGGCAGCGGTGAGCCATGGAAGCTTGTGGATTATATCAAATCTTTCAACTATCTGAACTACGATGGTGGTCAGTTCAGCACGTCCCAGGGCCGCGGGATATTCATGGACCATGCGCTGGAAATACTACCATCGGATTACTGGCGCTGGTGGCTCCTCAGCCACGCCCCCGAAAGCAGTGACAGTGAATTCACTTGGGAAAATTTCCAGAGCTCGGTCAACAAGGATCTGGCGGATGTGCTGGGCAACTTTGTCAGCCGCGTCACCAAATTCTGTCGCTCGAAATTTGGCGAAGAGGTGCCATCAGGCGGCAGCTTTGGCGCGCAGGAAGAAGCGTTGATCACCGAATTGACCACCCGCATCCGCGCCTATGAGGGCCATATGGAGGCGATGGAGGTGCGCAAATCCGCCAATGAACTGCGTGCGATCTGGGTGGCGGGGAACGAATACCTGCAATCCGCCGCCCCTTGGACCGTTTTCAAGGAAGACCCGGACACTGCCGCCATGCAAATCCGCCTGGCCCTCAACCTCATTCGGCTTTACGCCGTGCTGAGCGCGCCATTTATCCCTGATGCCGCCGCCGCCATGCGTGCCGCGATGCAAACCGAAGATGAAACATGGCCCGATGATGTAAGCGCAGCCCTGACGACCCTGCCCGCAGGCCACGCTTTCAGCGTGCCGGATGTGCTCTTTGCTAAAATCGCTGATGAAGATCGCGAAGCCTGGCAGGAGCAGTTTTCGGGCACGCGCAGCTGATCCAACACCGCCGCCCGTGCTCGCCCCGGCTTAAAACGTGATGACCTCGTCTTCGGTGACCATCATGTTGAGCGGCTGATCCGTGGGCTCCAACGGCAAATCTGTCGCCTCCTGTGCGGAATAGGCAAATCCGATCGCCAAGGTCGGGCGGCGCGATCGCAACAATTCCAACGTGCGATCATAGAACCCACCGCCATAGCCCAGCCGTCCGCCCTGACGGTCAAACGCGACAAGGGGCACGATCACGATTTCCGGCTCAAAGAAGTCATCCACCGCCGGAATCTGGGCGCCAAACGGGCCATCCTTGAGCGCGCAACCGGGCTCCCACCGTGAAAACATCAACGGCATTCCGGCGGCTTCAATCACCGGCACCCCCACGGGGCCATGGGCGGCGGCCTCCTCCATCGCGGGCAGCGGGTTGATCTCGGTCCGGATGGGCATGAAGCCCGACATCGGCACGCCGCGGTAACCCGCCAACACCCCCGACAACAGCCCCGCGCGGCCAGTGCCACCTGCGGCATGCGCCGCCTTGCGCCGGGCAAAGGCCGCCTTGCGCGCGGCATCCTTGCGGGCCTGCAGATCGCTCATAACAGGACCATCGCCGCAAGGCCCAAAAAGGCAAAGAAACCAACCACATCCGTGACAGTTGTGACAAACGCACCCGAGGCCAATGCCGGATCAATCCCCATGCGGTTCAACACCACCGGGATGACCGTACCGGCAAATCCCGCGACAACCAGATTGATCACCATCGCCGCCGCGATGATGTAGCCGAGCTCCGGCCCGCCAAACCACAAAACACCCACAATGCCCATCACAACGGCAAAGATCACGCCATTGATCAGACCCACCATGCATTCCCGCCGGATCACCCGCCAGACGTTGGCGGATGTGAGATCTTTCGTGGCAATCGCCCGCACCGCAACGGTCAGGCTCTGGGTCCCTGCATTGCCACCCATGGACGCCACGATCGGCATCAACACGGCCAGCGCGACAAATTGCGAAATCGTGTTTTCAAACTGCGCAATCACCAGCGACGCCAATATTGCCGTCACCAGATTGACCGCAAGCCAAGGAAAGCGGCGCTTCGTCGTGTCGATGACTTTGTCGCTCAGATTGCTTTCGCCCACCCCCGCCAGACGCAGGATATCCTCTTCGTGTTCTTCATCCAGCACCACCATGGCGTCATCTATGGTGATCACCCCCACCAACCGCTCGCTTTCATCGACGACGGGCGCAGAGATCAGGTGGTATTGGTTAAAGGCATAGGCCACATCTTCTTCATCCTGGGCCACCGGGATGATGTGGAAGGTCTCCTCCACAATCGTGTTCAACAGAACCTCACGACGCGATGCCATGACCTTGCCGAGCATCACATTCCCCACCGGACGCAGCCGCGGATCGACCAGCACGATATGATAAAACTGATCCGGCAAATCGTCCTGATCCCGCATGTAATCAATGGCTTCGCCGACATTCCAATGCTCAGGCGCCATCACCACTTCGCGCTGCATCAAACGGCCCGCGGAATATTCCGGGTAGGTCAGCGATTGCCGGACGGCGACCCGGTCACTGTCTTCCAGAACCTCCAGAATGGCCTCTTGCTGGTGGTCTTCCAGATCCTCGACCAGATCGACAACGTCATCCGATTCCAGCTCACGCACCGCATCGGCCAGAACCTCAGGGTGCAGGATCGCAATCACTTCTTCACGGATGCTTTCATCAAGCTCCGTCAGCAGATCACCGTCAAACTCCTCACCATAAAGGGCAACCAGACGTCGGCGGTCAAAGGCGTTGATCTGCTCCAGAAGGTCGGCAATGTCGGCCGCGTGCAGCGGTTCCATCTCCTGCCAGAGCAGTTGCTGGTCATCCTGATCGACGGCCTGAATGATCCGGGCAACAGCCTGCGGATCAAGCGCGTAGGCATCATCGTCCCGTGTATCGGCCTGATCCTCAGACCGGCCCTCTGGGGGGTGTCTACACGGTTTTCGTCGGGGTCTTTTTGGTCATGTTCGCCAGCCATGTGCCCCTCCTTTCCGCGCTTGTGTCGAGGATTACTGAAACACCCCCGGGAAAACAACGAAAATAGGCAGGATCACGGGCCAATTTCTGGCTAACCTTGCGTGGCGTCAGAAATCCGTAGGCGCGCCGCCCTCCGACTTGCGTCGCTCAACAAAGGCAGCCAGTTCCTCGCGGATCGCGGCATCCATCGGCGGGGCCTCAAAGCTGGCGATAATGTCCTTGTAGGTCTGATGCGCGCGCTGCGCTGTCCAGACACCGCCTGCCGCCTCCCAGGCTTCGAAATTGCGCCAATCGCTGAGATAGGGCTGGTAAAACGCCGTAGTATAGCGGTCCTGCGTGTGCTGGATGCCAAAGAAATGGCCCTGATCGCCCACCTCCTTGACCGCATCCACAGCAATTTCATCGGGGCCTGTGGCCGTCAGCATCGGATCCATATAGCGCTGAATTTGCTGCAGAATCTCGCAGTCCATCACGAATTTTTCGGGGCTGGCGATCAGCCCGCCCTCAAGCCACCCCGCCGCGTGATAGACCATATGTGCGCCTGCCTGCACCGCGGACCAAAGGCTGTTCGAGGTCTCCCACATCGCCTGTCCGTCCGGCACGTTGGCCGCACAGACCCCGCTGGCCCGCATCGGCAGATTGTAGAACCGGGCCAGTTGGCCGGTCATCTGCGTCGCACGCATGTATTCGGGCGTGCCAAAGGCGGGTGCGCCAGATTTCATATCCACGTTCGAGGTAAACGTGCCGATCGCGCAGCAGGCACCCGGACGGATGATCTGGGCCAGCACGACGGCCACCAACCCTTCCGCCAAGGACTGTGCCACCGCGCCGGACATGGTGACAGGGGCCATCGCTCCGGCCAGCGTAAAGGGCGTGACCACAAGACCCTGATTGCGCCGCGCCAGACGCATCCAGCCATCCAGCATGGGATAGTCATGTTTGAGCGGCGAGGTGGAGTTGATGTTGGTGTACATCTTCGGGCCAGATTCGAATTCGGCATCCGTGTGCCCGCCCGCGATGCGCACCATCTCCATCACGTCTTCAACCCGCTCCTTGCCCAGACAATAGGCATGCGCCACCTTGTCGGTCAGCGTCAGCTTGTCATAGAGCACGTCCAGATGCCGGATGCTGGCATGAATGTCCTGCGGCTCCACCGGGTAGCCACCGACGAAATGGATGCAATTGAAATATTGACTTAGTTTCAACAGGTTCTGGCACATGTCTCGTGTGCCCGTCACCTTCTTGCCAATCTCCATATCCCAATAGCTGGGCGGCGAGGAGACGTTACCGAAATTCAAGTGGTTGCCCCCGATGGTGATCTGGCGCGCCGGGTTGCGCGGCGTGATCGTCCATTGGCTCGGGGCCTTGGCCACCATTTCCATCACGAAATCACGGCCCATGCGGACGTTTTCACCGTTGATCGTACAGCCGCCCGAGCCGCGCAAAACCTCGACCGCTTCTTCGTTCAGAAACTCGATCCCGATCTCTTCGAGGATGCGCATGGCACCTTCATGGATCGCCTGAATCCCCTCTTCGGTGAGCGGTTCGGTCGGGCGGTCCGTGTTGATCGGCGGGCTCCATGGCATCTGTTCGATGGCGGCTGATCCGCGCCGCTCGGCGCTCCCTGCCCGCCCGCCGCTGCGTTTTCTGCGTTTGGTTTCGGTTGCCATGATCTGCCCTCCGGCCGCTGTCTCCCCACATGGAAGCACCAGATATGCGCAACGAAATGCCGCTTTGCGACGTAACCTGTCGTTTTTGTTGTCAGGTGTTCATTTGATCCTCGGCCGTCGATTGTCGCCCCATCAACATCAGATACCCCGCAAGACTGATGATCACGATGGCCCCGCCCAGAACCATCCGTCCTGTTGGGGTTTCGCCAATCACCAGCCAGACCCAGAAGGGGGCCAACACGGTCTCGAGCAGCATAAGAAGGCTGACATTTGATGCGTGGGTATAGCGTGCCGCCAGCGACAGTGAAAAGAATGACAACGGCAAAATGATCGCGCCGGTGATGGCCATGGGCCAGATCGTGCCCTGCGTCATCGCCAAAGGCCCGATGATCAACAACGACGTCACACCCGAAAGCAGCGCGCCGCACCCGATCAAAAGCGCGATTGGCAATTCAGGACGCGCCCGCAACGTCACAAAGTTGAGCGCCAGCACAACCGCCACGCCAAGCCCCAGAACCGCCCCCGCGAGCGATGCCAGATCCAGCCCCGCCGCGCCATCCGCCTTGCCCGACACGGCCACACCTATGCCTGCAATCACCAATGCAATCGCAATCCAGGTGGTCGCCGGCGTACGCTCGCCGATGATCAACCAGGCAAATATCGCTGAAAAAACCGGAACCGAGGCCAGACCAAACAGCACCACGGCCACCGGTGCCACAGCAATTGCCAGGCAAAACAGCAGGGAATTGAAGAATTGGCAGATGATGATCGTGATCCCCGCCCGGGTCGTGCAATGGCGTGTATCCGCCCGGTGCGTGCGGCTTTGTGCCAGCCAGAGTGCGATCAACACGCCGCCCATGCAAAGGCCCCGCCATGCCGTCATCTGCAGCCCGTCCATTTCCGACAGGCGCATGAGCATCGCGTCAAATGTCAGGACCAGCGTGCCAAAAAACGCCAGCGCCAAGCCAAAACGTGAGGCATCCGTCATGCGGCGAGCCAGGCCGGGATATGACCGATATCGGGGAATATCACATCGGCATAGGGTTCCAACTCCGGTGTTTCGGCCAATCCGGTCAAAACGCCGATCGTCTGCATGCCCGCCGCGCGCCCCGCGATCAGATCATGGGTGCTGTCCCCCACCATGGCGACCCGCTCCGGCGGCAACGCCATTGCGCGGGCAAAGGCCAACAGCGGGTCCGGCGAGGGTTTGGCCCCGAAACCGGAATCAAACCCGGCAACAAAATCAAAATGCGAGACGATCCCTGCCGAGCGCAAATGTGACCGCGCCGAATATTCCGCATCATTGGTCATCACGCCCAGTTTGATGCCCTGCGCGGACAGATTGGTAAGGTAAGGCGCCAGCGGCACCGCGGGTGCCTGCGACACTTCCGAGGCGGTCATCATCAGGTAATGCTCGATTTCGTCCGCGTCGCGGTTGGGCAGCTCGCGCGCGATCAGCTCCGCCCCCTCGCGGTTGGTGCCCGCGATCATCGGGCTTGTGGGCAGGAATTCCTCGGCCACCAGGTCATAATGCAACGCGCTCGCCAGACGGGTGATCGTGGCGGCATCATTCTGTGCCAGATCGCGGATGGCATGCCCGGCCCAGGTGCTCCAAGTCGTGTGGAAATCAAACAATGTGCCATCCTTGTCAAAAAGGAGGCCGTCAACCTTTGTTGCCAAAATGTTTTCCTTTTGTTTATGTCCAGTTCACCTGTTCGCCGCCCGGAAGCGCCATTCTGGCGCGCATCAGGCTGTCATTGGGAAGGCCCTGTGCGGTGCAAAATTCAATCACCCACGCATCATCCATCATCACGAAATCCAGCACAGAACCAAGAAAATCAGGATCTTGCGCCCCGGCGCGTAAATCGTCTTCGCTGACCCCGGAGGCACCCATAAAGACCGGCAGTAATTCCTCGTTACCGGCCAGCCACGCAAAACACTGCAGAGCAAGGGTTTCGGCAGATTGCTGCGCATTGTTCATCAGTCTGAAATTCCAGAAAGGTTTTCTTAACTTCTGACATGGATATTCCCGTTACGGAAGGGGCAAGTCAGAAAGGCACCGCACCCCATGTCAGGAAAGATTCTGATCATAGACGAGTTGGCGACAAATCGCATCGTTTTGAAGGTTAAGCTGTCGGCCGCCTATTACGACGTGTATCAGGCCCGAAACGGCCAGGAAGCGTTAAGCCTTATCGAGCAATGCCAGCCGGACCTTATCCTCGCCAGTACGGACCTTTCGGACTTCGATAGTACCTCCTTTTTGCGCGCAATCCGCGCCAGCGAAGACGCCGCGGACGTCCCGGTTGTTCTGATCCTGGCTGAAGATACGCCAGAGGCCCGGATCAACGCCCTTCAGGCCGGTGCCAACGAAGTTATGACCAAACCTGTCGAAGAATCCCTGTTGCTGGCCCGTCTGCGCAGCCTTTTGCGCCAACGCCACATGGACCATGACCTGAAACTGCATGCGGGCACCGCAAGCGCTCTTGGGTTTGCGGAATCACAACAGGCTTTCGCCCGTCCCGGCAAAATTGCACTTGTCGCCCGCGACGCGGCGGATGCTTCGCGGCTGCGCGCCGCAGTCACCGGTGTGACAGGCCACGAGTTCCAGGCCATGTCCGCCGAAAGTGCGGGCGCCATGTCACGCGATGCCGTGCAACCCGATATTTTTGTTCTGAAATTCGATGCCGCTGGCAGCGAGTATGGCTTGCGCCTGATGGCCGAACTGCGCGTAGCCCCGGCGACCCGCACCTGCCCGATCATTGCGCTTTTACCCGATGAACTCAGCCGGTTGGCATCAACCACGCTGGATATGGGCGCCAATGATGTGGTCTGCGGGGACGTCACCTCCGAAGAGCTGGTGTTGCGCATAACCAAACAGCTTGAACAGAAACAAAGCGCCGATGAAATGCGCGATCAATTGCATATCGGCCTGCAAGCCGCCGTGATTGACCCGCTGACCGGGCTCTACAATCGTCGCTACGCCCTTCCCTTCCTGGATCGTCTGACGCGCACGGAAAAACGCAGTTTTGCCGTGATGGTGGCCGATCTGGATCATTTCAAACAGGTCAACGATCAATATGGCCATGCCACAGGCGATGCCGTTCTGACACGCGTTGCGGAAACCCTGCGCGCCAATCTGCGCGATGAAGATCTGATCGCCCGCATCGGCGGCGAAGAATTTCTGATCGTCACCCCAGATACATCGCGGGCACAAGCCAGCCAGACCGCCAGCAGGCTCTGCCGGATCATCCAACGCACGCCAATCACCGTGCCCTGCCAGGAAGAACCAATCACCGTGACGGTCAGCGTTGGCGTGGCCATGGGACATAATGATGCCGACGGGGCCATGCCAAGCGTCGACGCATTGCTGGAACATGCCGATCGCGCGCTTTACGGCTCCAAGGCCGATGGGCGCAACACCTTCACCCTGAGCGAGCGCACAGCCGCCTGACACAGGCGCGTATAGTATTGAATAAAAAGAGTTATTGCTCTTTCTGCTTACGTTTGTCCCGCCCGGCGGATTGCCGTTTCATGACCTCATCCAGTCGGTCCGCATAAACCGATCTTTCCTGCGGCGTCATATCCTGCAACCTGTCCAACAACAGCGCATGCCCCAGATCGTACCGAGCATTGATCACGGTGCGCAAACGCGACAAACGCTCTTCCACGACACTCGCCTCAAAGGGCTCCCGACGGATATCGGCCACCAAATCCCACATTTCGCGGCGCAGATTCGCCCGCGGCAGATCGCCGTTTTTATACGCCTGACGCATCTCTTGCCCAATCGCGCGGCGGTCTTCCCGGGTCAGGGCTTTGGTCAGGGGGCCGCTGGCCAGATCAAGGCGCGGGGGATGATGTGCGTTGCCCTTCGACCAGGTCAGCAATACCCCGCCCACCGTGCCAATGATCAGGAAATTCAGCGCCAGAGAGGCGATCAGCAACACGCGCACCCACCGCTTGGGGCTGTTTGCCGTTGGCTGGTCCTCTTGCGTCATCACAGCGCCTCCTCGACCAGATCAAAGCTCAATCCTGGGGCTGTGTCGATCAGATATCCCGTATCACTCACGCCCAGATAGGCATCTGTGGCATCCGGCAAAAAACCCGGGGGGAACGCGCCCAGCCAGACCCCGGTTGCCGCTGCCGTGGCCAGGCCAGCCATCGCCCGCCAGCCGCCCAGAACAGTCAGCACATCCTGCCAAAGACCCGCCTGAACTGCTGGCGTAACCCGCGCGCCAAAGCCACGCTGCACCGCTTCGGCATCTGCCATAACCCGAGCCATCAACGCCTCATCCGGCTGGGGCGCTTCTTCCAAGGATGCCTGAAACAAGCCTTCTAACTCTTTGAATTGGTTTTCTTTGTCAGTCATCCATAAACCCCAGTTCTTCACGTTTACCCGCAAGATCGGCGGATAACGCCCGTTTGCCCCGCGCCGTCAGGCTTTCGACCGCCTCAAGGCTGATATCCATGATTGCGGCAATCTCGGGGTTCGCCAACCCCTCAAGATGGCGCAGGATCACCGCCTGCCGTTGCCGCTCGGGCAGCCGGCCAAGTGCTGCTTGCAACGCCGCCGCCCGCGATTGCTGTTGCAGGCCCTCCGCGGCGCCCGGCGTGTCATCGGGCGGCTCAGGTACGGCATCCAACGCCACCGACCGCGCCTTGCGCAGCCGGTCCGTACACAAATTGGCCACCACACGGTAAAGCCATGTGGTCACCTGCGCCTCGCCTTGGCGCCAATCGGGCGCAATCCGCCAGAGCCGCATCAGCGCATCCTGCGTCACGTCCTCGGCCTCGGCCGGCACACCCAACATCCGGCACGCATGGGCATAGACGCGTGGCGTCAGGCGCAGGGTCAACGCACGCGCCGCCGCCTGATCACCTGCCGCATATCGCATCAACAAGGCCTCATCACTTTCTTCACTCATGGCATCCAGTGGCATAACCCCTGTCCGTCAAACCGCAAGGGGGCAGGCACCACACGCCCCTGCCCCAGATCCATGTTTATTCCACGCTTTCGGGCGCTTTGCGATCATGCCCTTTGCGCTTGTGGTCCTTATGCTTGGCGCGCATTGCGTCAAATTCTTCCTTGGTCACCGAACCATTTTGATCCGTGTCCAAACGGGCAAACAACTTGCCTTCATGCCGCTTGGTCATCTCTTCCATGCTCAATGCGCCATCGCCATCCGTATCATGGCGCTCAATCATGCGGGTCACATGCTTGGCGGCCCGTTTCTTGCGATTTTCACTGGCGCGCGCCACAAGCTCTTCTTGTGTCAAAAGACCGTCACCATTGGTATCTGCACTTTGGAACCGCGCCTGCATGTGAGCGGCCATTTCATCGGGCGTGACACCGCCATCATTATTGGCATCCAATTCTTCAAAACTGTGATGCGGACGATGATGTTTGCCACCGGTCGCATCATTCGAGGCAACCGCGCCTCCGGCGATGATCGCAAGGCCCAGTGCGGCGATAAGGGGGGTATTTTTCATTCAGGTTTCTCCGTCATGTTGATCTGCGTTAGCTGCCCCAACCCGGTCTTCATGCCGGGTCATATTGGCTTTTACGCAGGGCCCGGAGAATTCCGTCGCGGATGTGCAGAATTTTTTCGATGCCCGTAACGTCCGCTTTGCGACATCGCGCCGCAAGGCATCCTTCACCCCTTTAATGTAATGTTCCATCACCTGATATACGCTGCACGAACACTCCCGGCGGCACAGCAAGGGCGACACCATGGAAGAGACGCTGACACGCGAAGAACGCGCGCTTTGGCCCGCCTTGCGCAGGGGTTTTCGCCGGAAATGCCCCAATTGCGGCAGTGGCCCGATGCTCAAAAGTTATCTCAAGGTCCGTGATACCTGCACCGTGTGCCGTGAGGACCTGTCGCATCACCGTGCGGATGACGGCCCGGCCTATTTGACCATTCTGATCGTCGGTCATGTGATGGCACCGGTCATTCATATGGGCTTTACCCGCTTCCGCCCGGAACCGCTGGTTTTTGCAACGGTTTTGTCCCTTGGCGCGGTCGCTTTGTCACTGTACCTTCTGCCCCGACTGAAAGGGGCCATCGTGGCGTTCCAATGGGCGCGCCACATGCATGGGTTTGGGAAAAAAGCCTGACCCTTTCGCAACCGAAGGGGCACGCATGACCATCGACAAGACCGCCATCCGCAATGCGGCCACCGTGATTGCCCTGCGGGATCGTGACAGTGACCCGCATGTGCTGATGGGTCAACGCGGCGCCAATGCCGCCTTCATGCCCTCAAAATTCGTTTTTCCCGGCGGCGCTGTGGATGCCGCCGATGCGGATGTGCCACTTGCCGCCCCCCTGCCTCCGATCTGCGCCGAACGCTTGCGCGAAGACAGTGCGACGGATCTGGGTCATGCGCTGGCCATCGCCGCCATTCGCGAGCTGTGGGAGGAAACCGGGCTTATCCTGGGACAGAAAGGCACGTGGCAGGGCGACGTGCCCGAGGATTGGGCCGGATTTGCCCAGCACGGCTACCTGCCTGCGGCCAGCGCGCTGCAGTTTGTCTTTCGCGCCATCACGCCGCCCGGGCGTCCGCGCCGGTTCGATGCGCGGTTTTTCCTCTTTGATGCCAGCGAGATCGCCAGTGACCTGGATGATTTTTCCGCTGCCAGTGATGAGCTGTCGCATCTGCAATGGGTGCCCCTGGCCAAAGCGCGTGAGTTTGACCTGCCGTTCATCACCGAGGTGGTTCTGGCCGAAGTGTCCGCGCGCGCCCATGATCCCGAGCCGCCCACATCGGTGCCGTTTTTCCGCAATGATGACGAGGCGAGCCTGTTCATCCGTCTGCGCGGGTATGAACCGCGATCGGACGAATAGTCGTCAGACAAGCAACACCAGCGCAAGGATGCTGAGGCTGAGCAAGCCAATGCCCAGCATTTCGCGCCCCGTCACTTTTTCGCGGAAGAAGAGGACTGAGGCGACAAGCGAGAAAATCACCTCGATCTGCCCAACGGCAAAGACATAAGCCGCGTTTTGCAAGGTGAAAGCGGTGAACCAGCACAGGCTGCCGCCCATGCCCGTCAGCCCCATCCAGACGGCGGTGCGCCGCGCCGCAATCACGCGGGCAACCTCGCCCCGTTCGCGCCATGCCAGCCAAGCGGCCATGCCCAATGCCTGCCCGGTTGTCACCACGGCCAGAGACACAACCGCGCGTAAAAACGCGTCATCGCTGGCAATCTCCAGCGTGGCGCCGCGATATCCCACCGCCGACACCGCAAAAAGCGCGCCCGAGAGCAGCCCCAGCCCCGCGGCCCTGTTGAAAAACCGCGCGCCCTGCCCCGATGCCTTGTTGTCCGACAGGATCAGAACACCAACCAGGCCCAGAACGATGGCCACCAGGCCGACCCATGTGATCCGATCACCCAGGATCACGAGGCCCACAAGGGCGGTTTGAATCACTTCGGTCTTCTTGAAGGTGATGCCCACGGCAAAATTGCGCTGTGAAAACAGTGCTACGACACACCACGTGGCCAACACCTGCGCCAGCCCGCCGCTAACGGCAAAAAGCCAGAAACGCGTGGAATATTCCGGCCAATCCGCCCCGCTAAAGAGGATATAGACAACCGCTAGCGTGACCACGAAGGGCATGGAATAGATAAATCGCGCAAAAGTCGCGCCACCAGTGCTGAGCGTGCCCATGCTGAGGTGTTTTTGCAGCATGAAACGCAGCGTCTGAAACGCGGCTGCTGCAATCGAAAGGATGATCCAGGCCTCCATAAGGCCCGTCATGCACCGGTTTTAGGGCTTGCGCCAGAGCGGATGCGGCACCGGATCCTTGGTGCGCAGGAAATGCTGGCGAAAAATCTGCCGGTAAGAGGGATAGACATAGCTGTCATTGCGTTCCCGGTAGCGCGCCTGATTGGCACGATATAGCCCCGGCAGATCGTACCAGGCCACGTCAGGATGCATATGATGAACGACGTGTAAGTTGTTGTTCAAGAACAAAAACGCTAAAAATCCACGATCCTCGACAATCACCGTGCGACCGCTGCAACGTTCATGGGCGCGGTGCTCCAGAAAGGTGCGGATCTTGATGATCCCATAGCCGCAATACGCCGCCAGAAGGTAGGTCCAGATCGGCATGGGCGAGGCGCTGACCATTGCCAAGACGATCGCCACAGCCGGCACTTGCAATATCCAGGCCAGCGCGACCTGACGGTCCCCTGCCCGGATCGCTGCGATATCCGCGCGCACAAAAGCAAAAATGCCAATCGCAGGCCCCACCAGAATGCGCCCTAATAGGGTGTTGTTGAAAGTCAGAAGCGCCTTGATCCACCCTGGCTGACGAGCCCAGACCTCCGGGTCCAGATAGTTGGTTTCAGGATCATCATAGGGATCGGTCAGGTTGGCATCGCGGTGATGCGCCAGATGCAAATCCTTGAACCGGCGATAGGGCACCAACAGGCCAAGGCAGGGAAATCCGATGACTTCGTTGAGTGTGGCGGATCGGAACGGGTGCCCGTGGATCAACTCATGCGTCAGCGAGGAATGCAACGCGATGGCAAGCGTCACCGCAATAAACCCGAGCGGCAACCAGAGCGCGGCAAGCCAGAACACTGCCAGCGCCCATGCGCCATAACACCCCACCAACAGAGCCAACGTTGGCCATTCCACACCGAAACGCACTTTAGCCATGCACACGACCCCACCGGATATGTGCCCAGACGCGTTCGTAGATGAAATAGCTGCTGAGCCCGATCGTCGCGTTTATCACGGCCATTGCGCCGCCCACGGCGATCGATCCGGTCATGATCAATCCCACCAAACACATCACGGCCAACCCAATCAGGTTCCAGATGATGGCTTTGACCACTGTGCGCCGTTTCGTCTCCATTCGACCCTCGTTAAGACTGTTCACAAACCTGTTACGACAGAAAATGACAGCAGGATATTTCGTTTCTAGTTAACATTCCTCTGCATTGGTGATAATAATCACCATATGCTGTTAAAAACCGACAAACGACTGCGGGCTGATCTCTTTCGCTCTCGTCTTGGGGATGCAATGCGCGAGCGGGGCATCAACCAAAGTGCGCTGGCGCGGCGCGTGGGCGTAGACCGCTCGACCATTTCGCAATTGCTCAAGGGTGCGGGTGCGCGCCTGCCCAATGCGCAGGTGGTGGGTGAATGTGCCGCCGCTCTTGGCATTTCCGCCGACTGGCTCTTGGGTCTGACCGACCGGCCTGAAACCGCCGCGGACATCCTGGCAAATTCCCTGTCCCTGACCGAAGCCCCCCGCGCGCTCGTCGACGAACAGATTTTCCAATGGCACAAGGAGGCCGCCGGGTACAAAATCCGCCATGTGCCCGCCGGCCTGCCCGACATGCTGAAAACCCGCGCCATGCTGGAATGGGAATATACGCCGCATCTGGGCCGCTCCACCGATCAGGTGATTGGCGCCTCAGAAGATCGCCTCGCCTGGATGCGCGGCGCGCAGTCGGATTACGAAATTGCCCTGCCGATGTACGCGCTGACCAGTTTCGCGCGCGGCGAGGGGTATTACCGCGGGCTGGATGCTGATGTGCGGGAGGACCAGATCAAGCACCTGCTTGACGTGACCGAGCAACTTTATCCGCGCCTTCGGCTCTATCTCTATGACGCCCGGCGTGTATTTTCGGCCCCTGTCACGATTTTCGGCCCGCTGCTGGCTGTCATCTATATCGGGCGCAATTACATGGCCTTTCGCGACACCGAACGCGTGCAGGCCCTGACCGGGCATTTTGATCATCTGGTCCGCGAAGCCGCTGTAACGGCCCGCGAACTTCCGGCGTTTTTGCGCGCGGAATGCCGACAAACGTGAAGATGTGAAGCGATCCCTGGTACCCGCGGCCGGACTCGAACCGGCACGGCCTATACGGCCTGGAGATTTTAAGTCTCCTGTGTCTACCATTCCACCACGCGGGCCAGGTGGGCGGACAATATCCGCTCTGGCGCGCGTGTAAAGCCGACTCAGAGTTCTTGTTCACCGGTCTCCAGCGACGGCAAAAGATGGCGCTCGCTGAGCCATGGGTTCAACGCCAAAGCTTCGCGCAGGATCAGCGCGGCCTCGGCCTTGCGCTCCAGCCCGACAAGGGTCAGCGCTTTGCCCGCAATGGCCGCCACATGGCGTGGTGAAAGCTCGATCGCTCGATCCAGATCTGGCAGAGCCGCGGCAAAGTCCTGACGCAGGAAACTGACAAAGGCGCGTTGGTTGTACCCTTCGGCATAATTCGGGCAGTACTCGACCAGCGCATTGAACGCGATCTCAGCACCTTTGAAATCAAATGCTGCGCGGCGGTCCATGCCTTCATCCAGCAAATCCTGCGCGTGATCATCCGGCGCATCTGCCCAATATTGCCACATGTCGTTGGAAATCTCACGCGCCGACATCTCGTTTGGTGCGGCCTGCACGGCCTCGATCAAACCGGTCAGGGCGTCATTGTGGTCAGGCGCATCGGGGCAACTCTGGGCGAAGGCGGGGCCGGAAATCAAAAGGGCAGCAACGAAGTATTTCATGACATCGATAATGGCGCGTCACTCGCACACGTCAAATCACATCCGGGACAACCGTTTCCTTGACCGCCTGCATCGCCACATAGGTCGAGGTGTGCGAGACATGCGGCAGGGTCGAGATATGATCCGCCAGCACCCGACGGTAATCGCTCATGCTCTGCGTGCGAATTTTCATCAGATAGTCAAAATTTCCAGCAATCATATGGACTTGCTCGATCTCGGGAATTCGCGCAACGGCCGTATTAAAAGCGGAAAGTGCCGCCTCGCGGGTATCGCTCAGGCGCACCTCGACAAAACTCACGTGGTCCATGCCCAGACGGATCGGATCGAACAAAGCGGAATAGCCCGTGATCACGCCTTCCTTCTCCAGCCGCCGCAACCGGGACTGCGTGGGTGACTTTGACAGACCAATTTCCCGCGCCAGATCTGTAATGCTGATCTCGACCATCCCCGGACAGCACCCGCAGAATGGCCCGGTCAAACCGGTCAAGCTCGATCTTATCGTTTTGCATAGCGCTACACCCTATCAATGGTCATTTTGACCTGCTGTATTGCCTATTTCAGGAAAATTACCCGGAATACCGATGATATGATAGGCTAATTCGCCAATCTGGGGTGCATCATGCCATACGATACCGACATTCGCCGTACCATCGATCTTGCCACATACGCCAATGAGGCTGAAACGCTGGCGCGTCTGATCGCTGAAGCCGGTCTTTCGCCTGAGGACCGCGCGCGGATTTCGGCAAGCGGCGCGCAGCTCGTGCGCGACATCCGCAATCAATCCAGCCCCGGCCTGATGGAGGTCTTTCTGGCTGAATATGGCCTCTCAACCGATGAAGGCGTGGCGCTGATGTGTCTGGCCGAGGCGCTCTTGCGTGTGCCTGACGCCGAAACCATCGATGCGCTGATCGAAGACAAGATCGCACCGTCGGACTGGGGCAAGCACATGGGGCATTCAACCTCTCCGCTGGTCAACGCCTCGACCTGGGCCCTGATGCTGACAGGTAAGGTCCTGCAGGAGGATGCCAAAGGCCCCGTCGGGCACCTGCGCGGTGCCATCAAACGTCTGGGTGAGCCTGTCATTCGCACCGCCGTGGCCCGCGCGATGAAGGAAATGGGCCGTCAATTCGTATTGGGTGAAACCATCGTTTCGGCCATGGACCGCGCGGCGGGGATGGAGAAAAAGGGTTACTCCTATTCCTATGACATGTTGGGCGAGGCCGCGCGCACAGATGCGGACGCCACGCGCTATCACCTGGCCTATTCGCGCGCCATCACCGCCATTGCGCAGGCCTGCACCAACGATGACATCCGCGACAATCCCGGCATTTCGGTCAAACTTTCGGCCCTGCACCCCCGATATGAGGTCGCGCAGCGTGAAGAGGTCATGGATATTCTCATGCCGCGTCTGCGATCCTTGGCACTGCTGGCAAAATCCGCCCGCATGGGCCTCAACATCGACGCCGAAGAGGCCGACCGCCTGTCACTTTCGCTCGACGTGATCGAAGCGGTGCTGGAAGAGCCTGCGCTGGCCGGTTGGGACGGGTTTGGCGTGGTGGTGCAGGCCTTTGGTCAGCGCGCCGGCCATGTGCTCGATTACCTGCATGATCTGGCCACGCGGCTTGATCGTCGCATCATGGTGCGGCTGGTCAAAGGTGCCTATTGGGACACGGAAATCAAACTGGCACAGGTCGAAGGCATTGACGGCTTTCCGGTCTTCACCAAGAAAGCCGCGACCGACATCAGCTACATCGCCAATGCGCGCAAACTTCTTGGCATGACCGATCGGATTTACCCGCAGTTTGCCACCCATAACGCCCACACGGTTGCCGCCATCCTTGACATGGCCACAGACAAGAAAACGTTTGAGTTCCAACGCTTGCACGGCATGGGCGAAGCGCTGCACGATATCGTCCTGAAGGCCGAGGGCACGCGCTGTCGCATCTATGCGCCAGTGGGTGCGCATCGCGATCTTTTGGCCTATCTGGTGCGCCGTCTGCTCGAAAACGGTGCCAATTCCAGCTTTGTGAACCAGATCGTGGACGAAGACGTGGCACCCGAAATCGTCGCCCGCGATCCGTTTGACGCTGTCAATGATCCGGCGCCGCACCTGCCCACCGGGCCGGAGCTATTCCTGCCGGAACGTCCCAATTCCAAGGGCTTCGACCTCAAGCACCGACCCACCTTGGACGCCATTGAAAACGCCCGCGGCCCCTTTGCCAAACATCAATGGACATCAGCACCGCTGCTGGCGGGCAAGGCCAAACCGCTGGACGCCAAACCCGTGATCAACCCGGCCAATCCGGCCGACGTGGTGGGCAGCGTCGCCAACACCAGCCCGGCCGATGTGGAAACCGCCCTTTCCAACGCCGCACCGTGGGACGCCAGCCCCGAGGAGCGCGCCCGTGTGCTCAACAAGGTGGCGGATCTTTACGAGGAAAACTTCGGCGAAATCTTCGCCCTTCTGGCCCGAGAGGCGGGAAAGATCATGCTCGACGCCGTGGCGGAACTCCGCGAAGCCGTTGATTTCCTGCGCTATTACGCCGCCAATGCCCCTCAGGACCCGCCCATCGGCGTCTATACCTGCATCGCGCCCTGGAACTTCCCGCTGGCCATTTTCACCGGTCAGATGGCGGCCGCCCTTGCCGCGGGCAATGCGGTCTTGTCAAAACCAGCGGAACAAACACCCCTGATCGCGCATTTTGCCATCTCGCTGATGCACAAGGCGGGCGTGCCAAAGACCGTGCTCCAATTGCTGCCCGGCGGTGGAGATGTCGGCGCAGCGCTGACGTCTGACGCACGCGTCGGTGGCGTGGCCTTCACCGGCTCCACCGCAACCGCGATGAAAATCCGCAGCGCCATGGCTGAAAACCTGGCCCCCGGCGCGCCGCTTCTGGCCGAAACCGGCGGCCTCAACGCCATGATCGTCGACAGTACCGCCCTGCCCGAACAGGCCGTGGGTGCTATTATTGAATCCGCGTTTCAATCCGCCGGTCAACGCTGCTCGGCGCTGCGCTGTCTTTATGTGCAGGACGACATTGCCGAGCCGTTCCTGAAAATGCTCAAGGGCGCGATGGACGCGCTGCATATCGGCGAATCCTGGTATCTCTCCACGGATTGCGGCCCGGTAATTGACGAAACGGCGCGCAAGGGCATCGCAGATCACATCCAGATCGCCCGCGCCGAAGGCCGCTTGCTGCACGAGCTGAAAACCCCGAATTCCGGCACCTATATCGCGCCCACGCTGATCAAGGTGGATGGCATCGACAAGCTGGAGCGTGAAATCTTCGGGCCTGTGCTGCATGTCGCCACCTTCGGGTCGGAAGAGCTGGATCAGGTGATCGACATGATCAACGCCACCGGCTACGGGCTGACTTTTGGCCTGATGACCCGGATCGATGACCGTGTGCAACACGTGACCGAGCGGGTGAATGCGGGCAACATGTATGTCAACCGCAATCAGATCGGTGCCATCGTCGGCAGCCAACCCTTTGGTGGCGAAGGACTTTCTGGCACCGGCCCCAAGGCGGGCGGCCCACATTACCTGGCGCGTTTTTCCGCTAAACCCGCCCCTGCGGAAGGCGGCACATGGTCGGGTGAAATGTCTCTGGCGGACCTCAACACCGCCCTTAAAAAGGCCAACGCGACCGACCGCAACGTGCAACAGGCGCTGGTGCTGCCCGGCCCCACAGGCGAATCGAACCGGCTCACCGCGCATCCCCGTGACGCGATCCTCTGCATGGGTCCGGGGGCAGACGCCGCGGCGGCGCAAGCCAAGATCGTGACCGATATGGGCGGCATCGCGGCGCAGGCCACGGGCACCATCGCGGCCAATGCTCTGAGCACGCTGGAGGGGTTTTCCGGCGCACTCTGGTGGGGTGATGACGCCTTAGCCCGCGACTACGGCCTGGCATTGGCACAGCGCAAAGGCCCGATCCTGCCGCTGATCACCGGTCTGCCGGACACGGGCCATGTGCTGCACGAACGCCATGTCTGTGTCGATACAACCGCAGCTGGCGGGAATGCGGCGCTCCTGGGCGGGGTCGCCTAAAACCTCCCCTTGACGTCATTCTCAGGGGCCGCCACGGTGGCCCCTATGTTACCTATTCGCGACCATAACCCGTCCGGGCGCACGCCCTATGTCACCTACGCGCTGATCGCAATCAACGTGGTGGTTTTTCTCAGCTACTGGCCCTTTCTGACCGAAGCTCGTGCGCTCAATCAGTTTTTCAACGATTGGGCGATGATTCCAAAAGAGGTCACCGACACGGGCGCATATAGCAGCCTCTTTACCTCGATGTTCCTGCATGGCGGCTGGATGCATCTTGGGGGTAACATGCTGTTTTTATGGATTTTTGGCGACAATATCGAAGATGAAATGGGGCACGGTCCCTATCTTGGCTTCTATCTTGCGTCGGGTCTGGGCGCCGGGTTGGCCCATGTGATTTCCGCGCCGGATCTCGTTGGTCCCGACCGTGGGTGCCTCCGGTGCCATCGCGGGCGTAATGGGCAGCTATCTTTTGCTTTATCCAAAAGCCAAGGTCGATATTTTCATCTTCTTCGTCTTCATCATCCGCATCCTTCCGATCCCGGCATGGATCATGCTCGGGCTCTGGTTTGGCCTGCAACTCTTCAACGGTGTCGGTGCTGATCCCGAGGGCGGGGGCGTGGCCTATTGGGCGCATGCGGGTGGTTTCCTGATCGGGCTTGCCCTGACCATCCCACTGTTTTTGCGTCGTGGTGGTACAGGCTTTTGGGAGCGCACCGAAGGCCATCCGCCCCATCCGGAGGCGGAATATCAGATCGGCCGGTCTCGCATCCCCGTGGTGAAACGCAAATGACTGAATATACCAAAGCGACCTGCCATTGCGGCGCGGTTGAACTGCGCCTGAACCTGCCCAACGGGCTGGAAAATCCGCATCGCTGCGATTGCAGTTTTTGCCGCCGCCGCGCCGCGCCGACGGTGAGCGTACCCCTGGCGGATCTCGAGGTGGTACGCGGCGCAGACAAGCTTTCGCTCTACACCTGGAACACCGGTACGGCGCAGCATTATTTTTGCAGTGTCTGCGGGATTTACACCCATCATCAGCGCCGCTCGAACCCAAACGAATTTGGCGTCAATCTGGGCGCGATCGAGGGCGTGAACCCGGCAGATTTCGAGCCGATGCCCTGGGATGACGGTGTAAACCACCCCTCAGACCGCTGAAACTTCTACATTAAGTATCGCGTATAACCTTGGCGAATTTATCAAAAATCGCCTCGTTGGCGCAGATCACTTCGCCATCCACCAAGATATCACCGCCCGAGGTCAAGGGCTCAACCAGAGCACCCGCCTCGCGCAGGATCACGAGACCCGCAGCCATGTCCCATGCATTCAGGCGACGCTCCCAAAAACCGTCGTAGCGCCCGGCCGCCACATAGGCCATGTCAAGTGCGGCGGACCCGAACCGGCGCACCCCTGAACAGGTCGGCATCAACCGCGCCAAATCCTGCAGCGTATCGGGCAAATCAGCCCGCCCGCCAAAGGGCAACCCGGTGGCAAAGAGCGCCTCGATCATCTTGTCGCGGCCCGAGACCCGCAGACGCCCTTCGTTCATCCACGCACCCTCACCCTTTTCGGCAAAAAACGCTTCATCCTTGGACGGGTCATAGATCACGCCTGAGACAATCTCACCCTTGTGTTCCAGCGCGATGGACACCGCCCAATGCGGCAGCCCGTGCAGGAAATTGGTGGTCCCGTCCAGCGGATCAACGATCCAGCGGCGCGTCGGGTCTTTGCCCTCTTCCTCGCCACCTTCTTCGGCCAGCCAGCCATAGGTCGGACGCGCGTTCATCAACTCGGATTTGATGATCTGTTCGGCGGCAATATCGGCCCGGCTGACAAAATCGCCCGCGCCCTTCATGCTAACCTGCAGGTTCTCAACCTCGCGGAAATCCTTGGCCAAAGCCCGCCCGGCCTTGCGCGCGGCCCGCAGCATAACGTTCATATTGGCACTGATCGCCATGGGTCTCGCTCCTCAGGTTCAGGCCGCGCGTATACGCCGCCCGCGCCCACGGCACAAGCCTCTAATCGCGCTGTAACTTGATGGGAATTTCGCGCGCAAGCCGGATCAAATGCGCCATGTAGGGCTTGTCTCCATCCTCCTCGCGGATCGCCGCATAAAGCCGCTTGGTCAAGCCCTTTTCCGTCACCTTCCGGGTCACGTAATCGCTGCTCGTGCGCACCTCGCGCACAACCCAATCGGGCAGTACGGCCACCCCGCGATTAGAAGCTACGAGGAGCAGGATCACGGCGGTCAATTCCACCTGTCGAATGCCCTTCGGTTCGACCTTGGCAGGCGTCAACAATTCGCTGAACACATCCAGGCGCGAGCGATCCACCGGGTAGGTGATCAGCATCTCATCGCGAAAATCCTCAGCCACGACAAATTCCTTCTGGGCCAGCGGGTGCTGGCTGGAGGCCACAAAGACAGGCTCATAATCAAAAAGCGGTTTGAAAATCACGCCGGGCAGATCTTCGGGATCGGATGAGACCACCAGATCGACCTCCTCCTTTTGCAACGCCGGCAACGCGTCAAAGGCCAGCCCCGGGCGGATATCGACATCAACGTCACCCCAGTTCTTGCGAAACCGTTCCAACACCGGAAAGAGCCACTCAAAACAGGCGTGACACTCAATAGCGATGTGCATCCGGCCCGCGCTGCCTTCGCGCACACCTTCGAATTCCTCTTCCAACGCTTCGATCTCGGGCAACACCTTCTCGGCCAAGCGCAACAGGCGGTGTCCGGCGGCCGACAGTTTCAAGGGTTTTGAGCGGCGCACAAAAAGCTCAACACCCGCCTGATCCTCTAACCCTTTGATCTGATGACTCAATGCAGATTGCGTGATGTGCAGCAAATCCGCCGCGCGCGCCAAGCCACCGGCCTGATGAATGGCGCGGATGGTTTTGAGGTGGCGAAACTCGATATGCATTATATTAGCAAACCTCATTTTGATCGTGAATATTATGAAATTGTCTCACAATGCATCCGGTGCAACAAGGGGTCAACGCCTCCTTTCAGGAATTTTGCCATGACCGTGCCCAACATCTCGTTCGAATTCTTCCCACCCAAATCCCTCGAAGCGTCGTTCAGGCTTTGGGACACGGTTCAGTCGCTCGCACCCTTGGATCCGCGCTTTGTGTCGGTCACCTATGGTGCGGGCGGCACCACCCGCGAACTCACCCGCGATGCGGTGGGCGCCTTGCACAAATCATCCGGCCTTAACGTCGCCGCCCACCTGACCTGCGTCGATGCTAGCCGCGATGAAACGCTTGCGATTGCCCGCGATTTCGCCGCCGCCGGGGTGAGTGAGATCGTGGCGCTACGGGGCGATCCGCCCAAGGGTAGCGGCGCGTTCCAGCCCCACCCGGACGGGTTTGCCAATTCCTGCGAGCTGATCGAAGCACTGGCGGACACCGGCCGGTTCAACATCCGCGTCGGGGCCTATCCCGAAAAACACCCCGAGGCTGCGGATCGGGCCGCCGATGTCGACTGGCTCAAGCGCAAGATCGATGCAGGTGCGTCCGAGGCGATCACGCAGTTTTTCTTTGAGGCCGACACGTTCTTCCGCTTCCGCGACGCCTGTGAAAAGGCCGGTATCGACGCGCCGATCATTCCCGGCATCCTGCCCATCGAAAACTGGCAGGGCGCGCGCAAATTTGCCCTGGCCTGCGGCGCTCATGTGCCCGCGTGGATGGACGATATGTTCGAAAAGGCGATCCGCGACGATCGCCATGATCTTCTGGCCACGGCCATCGCGACCGAGCTTTGCAGCTCGCTTCTGGAAGGCGGCGTCGAAGACCTGCATTTCTACACGCTCAACCGCCCCGATCTGACGCGCGATATCTGCCATGCCCTGGGCGTCACGCCGCAGGTCGAACTGCGCGACGTGGCATGATCCCGACCTCGTGACTTGAATGCCCCTGCCCGTCCTGCCACATTTTGGGACGCAAAGACGGGGGCATAACGGCCATGAAAATCGCAACATCCATCGACGAGCTGCCGGATCTGGCGGAACTGACTTCGGTTTCCGGCCTCACCTTTATGCAGGAGGTGGTGGCAGGCACGCGCGCTGTTCCGCCCATCGCCGCCACGCTTGGCTTTCACCCGACCCTGGCCGAAGACGGTCGCGTGATCTTCGAAGGGGTACCCACGTTCAACAGCACAAATCCGATGGGTGGCTTACATGGCGGCTGGTACGGTGCCATCCTCGACAGCGCCCTGGGCTGTGCCGTGATGACAAAAGTGCCCAAGGGGTCCTTCTATACAACGTTGGAATATAAGATAAATATCACCCGCAGCATTCCGCTCGGCACCGAGGTCACAGCCACCGGTCAGGTCAGTCATGCGGGTCGTTCCACCGCCGTGGCCTGGGGTGAAATTCGCGGCAAGGATGATGACAGGCTTTATGCCACCGGCTCCACCACTTGTATTATCATGCAGGCCTGAGGCGCATGTCCCGCCCCGCTTTAACTGACCTGCTCGATTTCGGGCATATCTGCATCGAGCCCCGCAACCGTCTCATGCAGCCGCTCTGACGGATCGCGGCCTATCTTGCGGGCATTGCGGAGCAGGAAAATCTTGCCCCATCCCCGCCATGAGCCCACCGATGGCGCGCTGACATCCATCGGAAACCGCGCCTGCCAGCCATCCGGCAGCATGAGCCCACAGGCCTCGGCCCGCTCCAGCATCCAGACCAGCGGAATGTTCGACAAGGGCCGTGCGTCATCAAACCCGCAGAGTTGGCCGCCGATATCCGAATGTGTCCCCCGGAACCAGACCTGCTCCACATGGCCGTCAAAATCCTCGCTCACGTCCCACAATACCGGCTCGTAAACCAGCCGCGTCTCATCCAGCGCGACCGCGTGATAGCCACGCCGGATGGACCGGCCCAACCGGTGCGAATGAAACGAATGCGCGGCCTCCGCCCATCGCCAGAGGATCGGCAGGCGCAGCCCCAGAGCCTTGACCGTGTCCCAGACACCAATCATCTCAATCGGCGTGTCTGCGTGGCAAAACTTCGCGGTAAATTCCGCGGCCGCCGCGCCATCGGGCGTGCACCTATAGTGCCTGTAGGCCGTCATGATGTTGCGTTCCGTGGCATGTTCGTCGCGCAAAAGCCCCACGCTGTCGATCACCCCGGCCAATGAACGCACCGCATAAGCCCCACGCGAATACCCCATCAGGAAAATCCGATCACCGGGCCTGTAGCGGCTGGCCAGATAGCCATAGGCACGGCGGATCTGCCGGTTGATCCCGCGCCCCATCATGACGTCCGGCGTGGTGCGCCAATCCTGCCATTGCAAACCAGCCTCATAATAGACCGACAATTCGGGCCCGCTGACCTCCGACAACAGCCTGCAGGTCAACCCTGCATTGGTTTCACATCCCGGTGAGAGGGAGGACATCGTGCCATCCAAGATCAGCACATGTGTCACCTGACCTCGCGCCCGGGCGTAGCCGGATTGTTGGTGCCGCGGCTTCGGCCGCAGGAACTCAAAAAGTGTTTTTTTCCACTGTCGCAGGTTCATTGTTCACCATCATCCTGTTGGGATGGGTTAAGTGCCACCCGCAGGATCGAGATATGCGCATGATAGTGCCGCACCAGAGCAGGCCTGTCATGCCTTCTGTGAATGCCATCAAAACGTCTGGCGCAGTACGCCACGCTAAGCAGGCCACGTGACCGCATGTGATGCCTTCAAGAAAGATCATGGAACCAAGGCAAATTAACCCTCTAATGCATTGAAGAAGATATCTTTTTACCTGGGCTTCAAATGCCCAAGCGATGCGCCCGACCCACATATGTATAACCTCGCGGGACCGGCAATGATCATCGCGCGTCACGAGCCTGTGACATTTGTTCCAGACCGGCCTAAAGGGCAGCCACGGTCACCGGCGCGCCAAGACCATACCCATTGAATCCAGTCGACAAAGACTGTGCATAGGCCCCCATGCCGCCGAAAAGGACATAGTCTCCCACCGCCAGATCGCGCGGCAATTCAACCGCATCCGGCAACCGGTCCAGGCTGTCGCAGGTTGGGCCAAACACCACCCGTGACAGGGTTTGACCCGAACGCGCCTGGCCGGTGGACCCGTCCAACACCTGCACCCGGTCTGTCGCGCCGATGTCACGCATCTCGTAGAGCCCGCCATAAATGCCATCGTTCAGAAACACCGAGCCGTCGGCGCGCAGGGCCTTGACCCGCGTTGCAATTGTGAACGCGTCGGCGACCATGGCGCGCCCCGGCTCACACACCAATGCGGGGGCATCTGCGCCAAAACACGCATCCACCTGTTCCTGAATATGGTCAAAAATAGCTTCCAGATCGGGTGCGGCACCCAATCGGCGCGCCGCAAACCCGCCACCGACGTTCAGACGGGCCAGTGTTACGCCAGCCGCACGAGCCAGATCCGCAACGACCGAGATATAGCTTCCCCAGGCGGCGGGGTCAGCGCATTGCGTGCCCGGATGGAAAGTCACTGATGGCACAAAGCCACGATCCACCACATCGCGCAGCAAATCGGCGGCACGGTCCGGCCCTACCCCAAACTTCTCGCCAAAATCATATGCGGCACCGCCCACTGGCAGGGCCAATCGCACCGCGACCTCTGTGCCCTTCGGCACGTCCTTGAGCTTGTCCAGTTCTGCCCTGCAATCCAGCGAATAGGAGGTCACGCCCATGGCAATCGCCGCCGCCACTTCTTCGGGGGAGCGCACCGGGTTGTGGTAATGCAATTGCGCCGACGGACAGATGGATCGCACGGCATACATCTCGCGCGGGCTGGCCACGTCGAAGGCGGTGATGCCCGCCGCGACCAGATTGGCCAGAACTTCCTCGCCTGCATTTGCCTTGACCGCGTAGGTGACCAAGCCGTCAAAACCCGCCTGGAACCGCCGGGCCGTGGCGTGCAAAACCGCCGGAGCGAAGTAAATCATCGCGGTATCGGGCTGGTGGCGCAGGAGATGTGCCCGTGGATCGGGCCAGTTGGGGGATGTACGCATCGATCTGCCTCAGTTGGTCTTTTTTCCAAGTTTCGCGTAGAGTGCTGTCGATTCCACGTGTCATATCGTGCAATATGAATTCTAATTTCGGCTAAATGACGTAATTACAATGCAAACTGACGAAACAGATCTGGCTCTTCTTGCGCTTCTGAGCGAAAACGCCCGATTACCGGTGACCACCCTCGCGCGCAAACTCGGGTTGGCACGCACCACCGTTCAGGCGCGGCTGGACCGTTTGGAGGCAACTGGTGTGATCCAGGGCTACCGTCTGCGGCTTGGTCAATCCGCCCGTCCGCCCCTGCGTGCCACCGTGTTGGTCAGCATCGAACCGCGCAGCGCACCAACGGTTCTGTCGCGGCTCAAATCCCTGCCCGAAGTGCGGCGTGTGCACACGACATCGGGCCGGTTCGACCTGATCGTGACTCTGGAGGCCAACACGACAGAAGCCCTTGATGAAACCCTCGACCGGATAGGAGAGGCCAAGGGGGTGAAAAGCTCTGAAAGCCTGATCCATCTGAGCACCAAACTGGACCGAAGCCGTTAAAACGCTTCGCTGAAGTCGATCAGTTTCGGCGGCCCACAGCGCAGAGCAAAACAAGCGCCAATCAGCCCGTTTCACACACTCATTCTGGCCCAAGGCGCGTCGCGCACCAATCCAGAAGCCATGTTCGAAAGGCCCGTGCCGGTGGGCGCAGCGCGGCGCGATCCGCATAGATCAAATGATAGGCCTCTCGCCCGTCGGCCTCAAACCCCGGCAGACAGGCCACCAGACCAGCTTCGGCTATGGCCTTGTCGCTGGCCGGCGCCCGGGCCAATGCGATGCCAATACCTTCGGCGGCCATTGCCGCCGCCATGATTGTACTATCCGCATAAATATACTGCGCCCTGCTGGGTAAAATATCCATTTTTTCAAACACATAAGGCCAGCCCGCCCGATGCGTTCCAACCTCAATCAACCGGTGCTCCAAGAGATCACCCGCCTGCCTGATCCCGGCCGCAATTGCCGGGGTCGCAACCGGAAACAATCGCTCCCCGATCAGGCGGTCGCTTTCAGCGCCATAGGCTTGTGGATTGCCAAACACGATCTGAAGATCGCTGAACCCCCGGGCAAATTCATAGGGCAGGTTTGCCGTGGTCAGGCTCAGGGAAATATCAGGATGCTGGTGCGCAAAATCCGTGTATCCGCGCGCCAAAACGCCCTGAGCAAAGATCAGAACTGATTGCACAAAAAGCTGCTGCGCACGGGCCGCACCAAATAGCCCTTCGGTGGCATTTTCCAGCGTCAACAGGGCCTGTTGCACCGATGGCAAATAGGCCCGGCCCATATCCGTCAAGGTCACCGCATGGGCATGGCGATCAAACAAGCGCACCTCCAGCCGTTCCTCCAACGCGCGCACCTGTTGGCTGACGGCGGCAGATGACATGTTGAGTTGGGTCGCAGCCCGCGCAAAGCTCTCACACCGCGCCGCCGCCTCAAAGACCCGTAGCCAGTTCAGAGAAGGGATACCAGAAGACATGAAAGATAGGCTAAGCTGAACTTACCCTAAGCGTCCAGCACTAACATTCTGACCCTCAACCGCTTCGGTTTATGATCCATCCAACCCAACAAGAATGGACCGCATCAAATGCCCACCCCGATTGACCTTACCGACGGACATCTCACCGCCGATACCACCTCGCAATATTGGCGCGACGGGTTTTTGCACCCCATCAACGTGTTCTCTCCCGAAGAGACGGCGGATTTCCGGACCGAACTGGAGGAGATCGAGCGCGACTGGCTTGCCGCTGATCTGCCTTTGCCGCTCAACACCTATAAACGGGTCAACGCGCATTGCGTCCTGCCCATGGCCGCGCGGCTGGCACAGGACAAACGCGTTTTGGATGTGGTCGAGGGTATTCTGGGGCCCAATCTGATGGTCTGGTCAGCAGAGTTTTTCATAAAAGAGCCGCGCACCAAACAGGTTGTCGGCATGCACCAGGACCTGACCTATTGGGGGATGGGTGAAACGTCAGATCAGGTCACGGCCTGGATCGCGCTTTCCCCGGCGACCGTCGAAAGCGGTTGCATGGATTTCGTCAAAGCCAGCCACAAGAACCCGATCCTGCCGCATAATGACACGTTTTCGGAGACCAACCTGCTGAGCCGCGGTCAGGAAGTGGCCGTTGACGTGGCCCCCGAGGACAAGACCCATATCGAATTGCAACCCGGCCAGATGTCCCTGCATCACGGGCTCACCATCCACGGATCCGGCCCAAACACATCCGATGACCGGCGGATTGGTTTTGCCGTCCGTTACCTCAATCCTAATGCACAACAAAAGGTGGCCGAACGCGACTACGCGATGATGGCGCGGGGCGTGGATACCAGCGGGAATTTCATCCATTTCATGCCGCCCACCGCCAATTTCAGCCACCATGCGCTGGAACTCTACGAAAAAATCCGCGTGGATCAGGCCAAAGCGCTTGCACAAGGCGCTGCAGACGATGTTTCATTGTATTCCAAATCGACCGCGTCTGCGTAGGAGAGGACCCAAGCCATGGACCGCGTGAAATTTACCCAGATGAAGGATGGCACCAAGGAAGACTATGAATTCCTGAACGCGCATGAAATTGACCACACCAAACACACGGCGCACCGGTTGCTCAAAGCGCTGGTAGACTTGGATGAAAGCCTGTCGGGATATCAGATCACGCGTCTGGGCCATTCGGTGCAATCGGCCACCCGCGCGTGGCGCGACGGCGCCGACATTGATTGGGTTGTGGGCACGCTTTTGCACGACATCGGCGACATCTACGCGCCGTATAACCATGATGAATATGCCGCCACGATCCTTAAACCCTTTGTCCGCGAGCAGGTAACATGGTGCGTGCAGACCCATGGCGATTTTCAGATGCTTTATTATGGCCACCATCTGGACGGGGCCAACCAACACAAGCGCGACCGCTACAAGGGCCATGCCTATTTCGACGATTGCGCCGAGTTTTGCGAGCGGTGGGATCAGGCCAGTTTTGACCCGAACTACGATGATCTGCCCTTGGAATTCTTTGCCCCCATGGTCGAAGAGGTTTTTGCGCGCACGCCCTATGACGCGGATGTCATGCGCCCCGGCGCGCGCGAACCACTGGTCGACAAGGCCGTTGCCGCGTCCCGCTGACGGCACGCAGCACCGGTTTGGCTTCGTGTTCAGCGATCGCTTGGGCGTCCAAGCATGCCAATACGCTTGAACACCCACGCCAGAACCACCCCAAGAACCACCAGCAGCCCGGTCACGACCCAAAACGCGCGGTCATCCTCGACGCCGGGGACGCCGCCAACATTGATGCCCAATAACCCTGTGATCAGCCCCAAGGGCAGGAAAATCGCCGCAACGACCGACAGAACCAGCATCTGCCGATTCATCGCCTCGGCGCGGCTGTCCATGATCTGATCCTGCACCACTTGCGCGCGGTCACGGATCGCGTCCAATTCTTCGGCCAGGCGCGTCATGCGCTCGGTCGCCTCGCGCAGACGCGACCGGCTGGGCCCCGTGATCCAGGGCAGATCTTCGATCTCGAATGTGCTGAGCGCATCGCGCTGTGGCGCCATGTGCCGCCGGAGCAGGATCGACACCCGCCGGATCGTGCCCAGATCGAACCGCGCTTTGGGTGGCAATCCATCAATCACCTGACTTTCCAGATCGTCGATCTTTTCATTCAGCCCGGCCACCACAGGTTCGGCCCTGTCCGCCAACCGCAGGGCCAGACGGGCCACCAGTTCGGCAGGCTCAGTCGGCCCCTGCCCGCGCTCCACTGCCGCCGTCACATCCGCCACCGCCTTGAGCTGTCGCAGTTGCACGCTGACTACCCGCCGCTCGGTGATCCACATCCGGAGCGACACCATATCCTCCACCTCGTCACCGGGGTTCAGATTGACGCCGCGCAGGTTCATCACCACCCCGTCGCCATGCACGGTACACCGGGGCCGCGTCTCCGGGGCCAGCAGCGCGCTCAGCACCCACGGATCAATATCCGCATCTTCCAGCCATGCCCGCGCATCCGCATCGGCGCAATCCACGTGCAGCCATTGGAAACCATCGCCCGGCGCGGCAAAGCCCTTGCCGGCATGCACCGGGGGCGCCAGCGCCTCGGCCCGGCCCGCGTTATCGATCTGCCAAAGGCGCAAACCCTGCATGTCTTGCTCTCCGCTTCGCTTCACCGCCACTTTGCGATGGATCGCCCGCGGTGTCACGTGCCACCCGCGCGCAAGAAATTCCCGCCCCCGGCTTCCCCTTCCCCCTTGTTTCGCTAGACGTGCGGGAACCTATAGTGATGTGCAGGACACGACCCATGGCGATGGAAAAAACCTTTGATGCGGCCGCGGCCGAAGACCGCCTCTATCAGGCGTGGGAAAAGGCCGGTTGCTTTACCGCCGGGGCCAATGCCAAACCGGGCAAACCGGCGTTTTCCATCATGATCCCGCCGCCCAACGTGACGGGCAGCCTGCATATGGGCCACGCCTTCAACAACACGTTGCAGGACATCCTGATCCGCTGGCACCGGATGCGTGGGTTTGACACGCTCTGGCAGCCGGGTACCGATCATGCGGGCATCGCCACCCAGATGGTGACCGAGCGCGAGATGGCTGAAAATCAGGAACCGTCGCGTTCTGAGATGGGCCGCGAGGCATTTGAAAAACGCATCTGGCAGCAGAAAATCAAATCCCGAGGCACCATCATCGGCCAGCTAAAGCGCATTGGTGCGTCCTGTGACTGGTCGCGTGAGGCGTTCACCATGTCCGGCGCGCCCTCCGCCCCCGAAGGCGAGGATGGCAATTTCCACGATGCGGTCATCAAGGTCTTTGTCGACATGTACGAAAAGGGCCTGATTTACCGCGGCAAACGCCTGGTGAACTGGGACCCGCATTTTGAAACCGCGATTTCCGATCTTGAGGTCGAAAACCTCGAGGTTGCAGGCCATATGTGGCACTTCAAATACCCGCTCGCGGGCGGCGCCACCTATACCTATGTCGAAAAGGACGAAGACGGGAATGTCACGCTGGAGGAAGAGCGTGATTACATCTCCATCGCCACCACGCGGCCGGAAACCATGCTGGGCGACGGCGCGGTTGCGGTGCACCCATCAGATGAACGCTACGCGCCAATTGTTGGAAAACTATGCGAAATTCCGGTTGGACCAAAAGAACACCGCCGCCTGATCCCGATCATCACCGATGACTATCCCGATCCCGATTTCGGAAGCGGGGCCGTGAAGATCACCGGCGCGCATGACTTCAACGACTACCAGGTCGCCAAGCGCGGCGGCATCCCGATGTACCGGTTGATGGACACCAAAGGGGCCATGCGCGCGGATGGCGCACCCTATGCCGAAATGGCCGAGGTTGCGATGGCCGTGGCCAAGGGTGAGCGCGAGCTGTCGGAGGCTGAGGCCGATGGCATCAACCTTGTCCCCGATGACTTGCGCGGGCTCGACCGGTTCGAGGCGCGCGACAAGGTTGTCGCGCAGATCACGGATGAAGGTCTGGCCGTGATGACCACCGAAGTGCAAAAGAACGACGAGGGTGATGAGATCACCGTCACCGTGCCGATGGTCGAGTCGAAACCGATCATGCAGCCCTTTGGTGATCGCTCGAAGGTCGTGATCGAGCCGATGCTGACCGATCAGTGGTTTGTCGATACCGACCAGATCGTCGGCCCCGCGCTCGACGCGGTCAAGGATGGCACGGTGAAAATCCTGCCGGAATCGGGCGAGAAAACCTATTACCACTGGCTGGAAAACATCGAGCCCTGGTGCATCTCACGGCAATTGTGGTGGGGGCATCAGATCCCGGTTTGGTATTCACTTGGTCAAGATGAAAACGGTGACTTCACATCAAACAGTGCTGCTCCCTTCGGGCAATTTTGCGCTCCAAATCTTTCCGATGCCAAAGCGCTCGCTGCTGTTGAATTTGGGGTAATGCCAGAAGATGTACTAGAAGTAGCCTCACCGGCCGAAGCGAGAAAAATTTGGGAAGAAGACACAGGACAGTGGCCCATCTGGCGCGACCCCGACGTGCTCGACACCTGGTTTTCCTCCGGGCTTTGGCCCATCGGCACGCTCGGCTGGCCCGAGGAGACCGAGGAGCTAAAAAAATACTTCCCCACCTCGGTGCTCGTCACCGGGCAGGACATCCTATTCTTTTGGGTCGCTAGAATGATGATGATGCAGATGGCGGTGCTGGATGAGAAGAAGCCCGTCACCGAGCGCATCCCCTTCCACGAAGTGTACTTGCACGGGCTTGTCCGCGACGCCAAGGGCAAGAAGATGTCGAAATCCGTCGGCAATGTCATTGACCCGCTTGAAATCATTGATGAATTTGGCGCAGACGCGCTGCGCTTTTCCTCCGCCGCCATGGCGGCGCTCGGGGGCGTTCTGAAGCTCGATATGGAGCGGATCAAAGGCTACCGCAATTTCGGTACCAAGCTCTGGAATGCCGCGCGTTTTGCCGAGATGAACGAGGCCACAGGCAGCGATGGCACCCTGCCCCAACCGACCGCGACCGTGAACAAATGGATCATCGGTGAGACCGCCAAGGTGCGCGCCGATGTGGATGCGGCCCTTGGGCAATACCGGTTCAATGATGCCGCCACGTCGCTTTATGCCTTTGTCTGGGGCAAGGTCTGTGACTGGTATGTCGAGTTTTCCAAACCCCTGCTGATGGATGGCGACGCGGCGACCAAGGCCGAAACCCAAGCCACCATGGCCTGGGTGATCGATCAATGCCTGATCCTGTTGCACCCGATCATGCCCTTCATCACCGAAGAGCTTTGGGGCACGTTGGGCAAACGCGACAAGATGCTGATCCACGCCGATTGGCCCGAATATGGCGCGGAATTGGTGGATGCCGGTGCCGATCGCGAGATGAACTGGGTGATTTCTCTGATCGAGGCGGTGCGATCCGCCCGCGCGCAGATGCACGTGCCCGCCGGGCTGCACATCCCCGTCTTGGTCAGTGAGCTGGATGCCGCAGGCCAAGCCGCGTGGGACCGCAACGAAGCGATGATCAAGCGACTGACGCGGATTGACAGCCTGACCCATGTGGATGCCTTCCCCAAAGGCTGCATCACCGTAGCCGTCGAGGGCGGCAGCTTTGGTCTGCCTCTGGCAGATATCATTGATATCAATGAAGAAAAGGCACGGCTGGAGAAGACACTTGGCAAGCTCGACAAGGAACTCGGTGGCCTGCGCGGACGGCTGAACAACCCGAAATTCGTCGAAAGCGCACCGGACGAGGTGGTGGCCGAGGCGCGTGAAAACCTGGCCCTGCGCGAGGAAGAAGCGGGCAAGCTGAATGCCGCGCTCGACCGTCTAAAAGAGATCGACTGAGCTCAGAAACTGGCTTTGCGGCCCGCCATGTTGGCCGCAATCACCTCCATCTGGTGCGGCTTGCCAATCAGATCGGTCTGCTGCCGGCTTTCTGCCATCAGAACCGCGTCTTCATCCGCGCCGCTTTCCGCCACCGCGATCAGGCGCTTGGCCGCGCGGATGGCCGAGGGGCTCTTGCCCGCGATCTCCACCGCCATGTCCATGGCCGCCGCCAGCGGATCATCGGCCAGCTCGGTCACCAGCCCCCAATCACGCGCCTGCGCCGCCTCAATCGGCGCGGCGGTGTAGGTCATCCGGCGGATCACATCACTGCGGGCAAGCTGCGGCAAGAGCACCATGCCGCCCATATCCGGGATCAGTCCCCATTTCATCTCCATGATCGCGAGCTTTGTCTCCGGCGCGGCAATGCGGACATCCGCGCCAAGGGCCAGCTGGAAGCCCGCGCCGTAGACCGCGCCGTGAAGTGCTGCGATAACCGGCACGGGGATACGCCGCCAGATCATCGCAACCTCTTGAAAGAGGTTGGTATTTCCATGGGTGCGCGGCATCACAAACGCCTCCGGATCACCGGCGGCGAATTTCGCAAAGCTCATCACATCAAGGCCTGCGCAGAAGGATTTACCCTCACCCGACAGGACAACGGCGCGGATATCGGCGTCCAGCAGCCCCTGCCCGGCGGCAACGATGGCCTCTGCCATCTCCGGATCAACCGCGTTCATCTTGTCCGGCCGGGTCAGGGTGACACGGGCGATGTGATTGTCGATCTCTACGGAAACGCGGCTCATGGGGACCTCCTGTCAGCTGTCCCGATAAGACCTCAAAAGACGCGCCGCGACCAGTGGAACGTCAGGGCACAACCCGTTCGACCGCGCGCATCATGCCAAGCGATTTGTCGTAGACCAATGTCAGGATGCGCCGACCGCCCGCGCGTGTGGCGATGGTGGGAATGGCGCGCACCGTCCCGGCGGCGACCGTGGCGGCGATGAAACCGCGCCGTGTCAGATTGGGCATGACGAAGCCCCCTTGTCCTCTACAACTGGCAGATATGTAACCACAGATGCCTTTATTTCAAGGGCTTGCACCCCGTCGCGCGATGGCGTTATCTGCACCAATGATCGGTCCCCGATATACAAAACTCGCGCAATCCTTGCCCGCCAATGTGCCCTTTGTCGGCCCAGAAGAGCAGGAACGCAGCCGTGGTGCGCCGTTTGACGCCCGGCTGGGGGCAAACGAAAACGTCTTTGGCCCGTCGCCCAAGGCCATCGCGGCCATGCAGGCCGAAACCCGCAGCATTTGGCAATATGGCGACCCAACAAGCCATGATCTGCGCCACGCATTGGCCGAACATCTGGGTATTACGCCAGACAATATCGTTGTCGGCGAAGGTATCGACGGGTTGCTGGGCTATCTGGTGCGATTGCTGGTTGCGCCCGGCGATCACGTGGTGACATCTGATGGGGCCTATCCGACCTTTAATTACCATGTCGCGGGATTTGGCGGCACATTGCACAAGCTACCCTACCGCAAGGATCATGAGGACGCATCAGCCCTCTTCAAAAAGGCCGGTGAGGTGGGCGCAAAACTTGTCTATCTGGCCAATCCCGACAACCCGATGGGCACCTGGATAACGGGGAATAACCTGCTGCAGGCGCTAGATGATTTACCGCCGGGATGCATCTTGCTGCTGGATGAGGCCTATATCGAGTTTGCACCCGAAGGCACATCGCCAGAGGTTGACGTGAACGATCCACGCCTCATCCGAATGCGCACGTTTTCAAAGGCTTATGGTATGGCGGGCGCCCGCATTGGATATGCGTTCGGGGCGCCGGAATTGATCAAGAGCTTCGACAAGATCCGCAATCATTTCGGCATGAACCGTGCCGCGCAGGCGGGTGCCCTTGCCGCCCTACAAGATCAGGATTGGCTGGTAACCACACAAAACCACGTCGCGGCCGCCCGTCAGGAGATCACCCGCATAGCCAAGGAAAACGGGCTGAGCACAATCCCGTCCGCCACCAATTTCGTGGCCGTGGATTGTGGGCGAAACGGCGCATTCGCCCGCCACGTCCTCAGCGCACTTGTGGACCGGGGTCTATTTGTGCGCATGCCCTTCGTGGCCCCGCAAGATCGCTGCATCCGGATCAGTTGCGGTACATCGCAGGATTTGGAGCTTTTGGCCCGATTGCTGCCCGAAGCATTGGCAGAGGCACGCCAACACACGGGCGATGACGGAAATTTAACCTGACAGTTGGATTTCCTGCGCTAAACTCTCGCCATGCGACACGGAAACCTGCCCTCCGCCCCGAATTATACCAATGCCGCGCTGGTGATGGGATTGGTCAATCTCTTGTGGATTTTCACCACGCTCTGGGCGTTGTTTGGGCTGCCGGTTGTGCTGATCATTGGCTATGTGCTGGACAAAATGATCTCGCGTCTGGGCCGCAACGCCTGACCGCTTTTCAGCCTTTTGCAATGACCGCCGTTGCCGCATCCAATGCGCCATCGCCAAACGGGATGTCCAATGCGGCCATGCCAGATTGAATGCTTGCCAGGACACCCAACACCATGTGGGCGTTAACGTGGCCCATATGCCCGATCCGGAAAAACCCGTCGCTTTTGGGGTCATCTTCGGTTTCCATCCCCAATCCGATGCCCAGGGTCACACCGGCCGTCTCTGCCGACCACGCCCGCAAGGCGGATCCATGCGGGGCGCCAATGCTCAACGCCGTAACCGCGGTGCTGCGATCCGCAGGGTTGGCCACGTTCAGCGCCAAGGGTCCCCCCTGCCCCCAAGCCTCGCACGCCGCCCAAACCGCCTTCGCCAACACCGCGTGACGGTGCCAGATTGCCTCCAATCCCTCGGCCTTGATCATGTCCAAGGAGGCGCGCAGGCCAAACAGGTGATGTGTGGGCGCGGTGCCGCAAAAATACTGGGCAAACCATTGCGGATCGACACGCGGTGTCCAGTCCCAGTAACGGCTGACATCTTCGCGCGCCGCCCGGACGGCGGCCGCTTTGTCATTGAACGCCAAAAAGGCCAATCCAGGCGGCACCATCAGACCCTTCTGGCTGGCCGCAAGGGTCACATCGACACCCCACGCGTCCATCTCGAACCGGTCGCAGGCCAGCGATGCAATGCAATCCGCCATCAACAGTGCGGGGTGACCAGCGGCATCAAGGGCCGCGCGCAGGGCCGGAATATCGTTTTGGATGGATGTCGAGGTATCCACATGCGTGGCCAGTACCGCTTTGATTTTATGCTCTTTATCTGCCCTGAGCACCTCTTCGACCTGCGCGGGATCAATCGGTGTCTTGCGGCCAAAATCCATGACCTGGGGGATCAGGCCCTGTCCCACGGCCATGTCCGCCCAAAAATGCCCGAACCGCCCGGTAGTGGGCACCAACACGCGGTCCCCGCGCGACAACGTGTTGTCCAGCGCCGCCTCCCACGCAGCGTGGCCATTGCCGATGTAGATCGCGGTTTTGCCCTCTGTGCGCATCACGTCCGACAGATCCGCCACCAAACCTTCGGTCAGCTCGATAATCTCACCTTCGTAGATATTCGGGGCCGCGCGGTGCATGGCGCGCAGCACCGCATCAGGGATCACCGACGGGCCGGGAATGGCACGATAAGGGCGTCCATTGGCAAGGGTCATGGCAGGCACTCCGCTCTGGATTCGGGCCGACAGTAGACCCATCATCCCGAGCGTCAATCACCGATCTTGCGGCTTGTCATAACCCGCGCCGCAGCCTACATGAGACCGAGCCCATCCATGGGCCGCTGACGGAGCGCACAGACCTTATGAACCTATTCAAGCGGATCGCCGATTGGGAACGTCGGCTGCGCGCATCCTACAACACCGACCTGTCGACGCCCGAGAACAGACGGCGCGCGCATATCTATAACCTGTGGTTCGATCACGCGGTGCTGCGGAAGGTCTGGACGAACTTTTTCCCTGTTGCACCGGGAGTTTACCGCTCGAACCAGCCCACCCATGAGCGTTTTGTCAAACTCAAGGCGATGGGCATCAGATCGATCCTCAATCTGCGGGGCGCGGCCGGGGCTGCGCATTACCTCGTTGAGGAAGAAAGCTGTCGCAAACTGGGTCTGAAGCTGGTCAATTGCACGCTTCATGCCCGATATGCGGCACCACGCGACGACATCCTGGCAGTGCTGCAAGCCTTTCGCGAGATCGAAAAACCCTTTGTCATGCATTGCAAATCAGGGGCAGATCGCGCCGGTTTCGCCAGTGTCCTGTACCTGCATGTGATCGAAGGCAAACCACTTGCCGAAGCGCGCAAGATGCTGAGCGTCAAATACCTGCATCTGAAATGGTCGCGCACGGGCATTCTGGGCTTCATTTTCGACATGTACGAAGAGCGCAATGCCCGCGAGCCGATCAGCTTCGAAACTTGGGTCGCCACGGAGTACGACAGCACAGAAGCGCAAGCCCAATATGAGGCCACGCACAACCCCAAATTCTGATCCCTAATATCGCCGGGACAGGCGCGCCGGGTCCACCCCCGCAAAGTACCGCAGGAGGATCGACAGATTGCGCGCGCCGCGCCGCATCCACCCGTCGCGTTGGTAGCGCGCAGCACTTGTCGTGACACTCAGGGGCAACATGTGCAGCCGCCCCTTCAGCGCCCGCGCCATGGCAACGTCTTCCATCAGGGGAATATCCGCAAAGCCCCCCACCGCCGCATAATCCCGCCGCGATACCAGCAATGCCTGATCGCCGTAGGGCAGCCCCAAGGCCCGCGATCGGAAATTGGCCCATCCTGCCACCAGTGATGGCGCAATGCCCCGTGCATCAAAGCGCAGCCGAAAAAAGGCAGGCCCACCCCGTGCCATTTGGGCCGCTGCCGTATCGGCCCAACCGGCGGGCAAAACCGTATCGGCATGCAAGAACAGCAGCCACTCGCCACCGGCCATCTCGGCCCCGCGTCTGAGCTGTCCGCCACGGGAGGGCGCACCAGTGGCTACAACCGCACCCGTCTCTTCGGCAATGTCCAGCGTGGCATCGGTGGAGCCACCATCCGACATCACCACCTCGCGGATCAGCCCGGCCTCCACGCCCTCCATCAGGGCCGCAAGACAAGCAGGCAGCGGAGCAGCCGCATTCAGCGTCGGGATCACCACCGATAATTTCGCGCGCATGTCCAGCCCCTGTTGCAGTCACTGCCCCGACCTATATTACAGGCAGACCAAACGTGGGAGAGGGCAATGCACCGCGCGATCCATGAAATTACCGGCCCGGACGCCGAAACCTTCCTGCAGGGGCTGATCACCAACGATATTGCCCGGCTGGAGGGCGGCCTGGTCTATGCCGCGATTCTGACGCCGCAGGGCAAGTACCTGGCTGATTTCTTTCTCGTCCGCCGGGGCGATGCGATTTTGCTCGATGTGGATGCCACGCTATCACCCGGCCTGATCCAGCGGCTGACCATGTATAAACTGCGCGCCGATGTAACGATTGCGCCAAGTGAGCTGCAGGTCATGCGCGGCAGCGGCACGCCCCCCGGGCGCCCTGCCCGATCCGCGCCATGCCGATATGGGCTGGCGGCTTTATGGGGCCGAAGGCGGCGATGACGGGACGAATTTCGACGCCATTCGTGTGGCGCACTGCATCCCCGAAACCGGGATCGAGCTGACCCCTGATACATTTGTGCTGGAGGCCGGATTTGAAGCGCTGAACGGCGTGGATTTCCGCAAAGGCTGTTACGTGGGTCAGGAAGTGACCGCCCGGATGAAACACAAGACCGAATTGCGAAAGGGCCTGTGCACCGTTGCAATCCAGGGCAAAGCGGCAATCGGCACGCCCATCACGGCCGGTGGCAAACCCGCAGGTACGCTCTTCACCCAATCCGGCGGGCGCGCCATCGCTTATCTCCGGTTTGACCGCGCCAAGGGTGATATGCAGGCGGGTGATGCGGTGATCCAGATGGCTTGAATGCTTGAATGCCCAAATTGCGGACGAAGCAGCCGTTAATCTTGTTAGAAGATGGGTGCTCGTCGAAAGGTTTTCGGTTACACATCCCAAATGCAAAATGTAGTCGTAAGTAAAGTCCTTCATGTCTGAAATTGTAATCAAACAAGCTGACAAAGAATTTCTGACAGCTCTCTTTGCCAAAGAGACCAAAAGTGTTGCTCAACATGCTGATTTACTGCGGCGTTTTCACCCTCGCTCGCCCCATCATTCCAACACGCTTTTCGCCAACTTTAACGAAACAGAGCTTGAACTGCTGATTGACGCCCTTGGCGACGTATTAATTTCAT
Organism: Roseovarius sp. JB2-10; assembly: GCF_055693585.1. Taxonomy (NCBI): domain Bacteria; kingdom Pseudomonadati; phylum Pseudomonadota; class Alphaproteobacteria; order Rhodobacterales; family Roseobacteraceae; genus Roseovarius; species Roseovarius sp. JB2-10. The sequence goes on from NZ_CM146337.1 coordinate 3,573,540, forward strand.
CGGGTTTGAAGGAAGACGACGAACCAAATGTCTTGGGTCTCAGAATTGAGGGTTACATCGACATCTTTAACAAACCGGACCCCGACTAGAAGCGTCATTTTGGGCTCAAAGCGGACCTGCGCGTCTCGTAAGACTAGGCGCGTTCTGAATATTCCATAGTCTCTGTGTTCACCACAATCGCCTCTTCCGGGCCGACGAAGGGCGGCACCATCACTTTGACGCCGTTGTCCAGAATAGCCGGTTTGAAGCTGTTGGCCGCTGTCTGGCCCTTCACGACCGGCTCCGTCTCGGCAATCATGCAGGTCACTTTCTGCGGCAGCGTGGCGTTCAGCGCTTCGGCCTCGTAGAACTCAACCGTGATGGTCATGCCGTCCTGCAGAAATGGCCGCCGGTCGCCCAGAATATCCGCCGGAAGCTGGATCTGCTCATAGGTTTCGGCGTCCATGAAATGCAGCTGACCATCATCCTCATAGAGAAACTGCTGATCCTTTTGCTCCAGACGAACACGTTCAACCTTATCGGCGCTGCGAAATCGCTCGTTGAGCTTGGTTCCGTTGCGTAAGTTACGCAGCTCAACCTGGGCAAACGCACCGCCCTTTCCGGGCTTCACATGATCGACTTTGACCGCCGACCACAGACCGTCATTATGCTCCAGCACATTGCCGATACGTATCTCATTTCCATTGATTTTTGGCATTTGGCAAAACCTTGTCAAAAGGTTGATAGAAGTTTGACACACCCTATATCTGGGGACATGACAGGGCGCAAGACGACGAGATATCGTGCTGCAGATGCGAAAGCTATGCAAAAATTGCAAGTAAGCTATGCATTTAAAGCCTATCCGAATCACTGAAAGGTCGTCATAAAGGGCGCCACGCCAAAATTACAAGAGCAAAGAAAACAAGGACGAAACATGAAAGATTTCGTTGACGGCACAGCCTTCAAAAGTGAACAGGGCAATCGTGCACGTAAACTCTTCGCAGCCGTCGTACTGGCTGCACTGGACGACGCTATTTCAGACGACAAGAAATATGGCAACGGTCCAGAACAGATCGCCCGTTGGGCACGCTCGCGCGATGGGCGCGAAGTGCTGAGCTGCGCGGGGATCGACCCGAACGAACGTGTCGTTTCGGGCCTGATGGAATTTGTCTCGAAAGGGGTACGGACTTCCGTGGCCCTGTCGCGTGAAGAAAGCGAACGCCGCAACGCAGCGGCGCAGGCAGAAGCCGCCTGATCAAATAGAAACCCCCGAGGTTTCCAAAGGCCCTGCCAATTGGCGGGGCCTTTTGTATTTTAGCCGGGGTTCTTGTCGAAAATCTTGCGGTGTGCGCCCTGTTCGACCCAAGGCAACGCGGAACTGCGCCAGCATTCGAAGACCGGCACAACCTCTTGTCGCTGATGCAGGGTGCCGGTGCGGATGTTGTAAAAAGCCGGGGTATCGCTGTCTTCTGCGGAATAAAGCGATGATCCGCAGTTTCCGCAGAATGTAAGCCGCCGCCGATTGCCGCTTTCCGCGGTTTTCATGTAGGTACGCGGTGAGCCTTTCGTGACCCGAAAACTGTCACCGGCGATCACAGCAATGACGTGGAAAGCCGACGCCGAAAGGGATTGGCAATCCGTGCAATGGCACACCCCCACCTTTTCCGGATTGAGTTCGCCCTCGTATTCGATGTCCCCGCAATGGCAGGCCCCTGTGATATGCATGTCGTCCCTCCTGTCGAAAATGTTTACGTTCCGCCGCCGGCAAAAACAAAGGCCCAGACAAAAACCGGAGCCAGTTGAAGCGCTCCGGCCAGACAGATCACGGCCCGCGATCGGATGCTGTCGAATCGCAAGAACAGCACCACGCAAAACGCAAATGAGATCACCATTTCGATGGGCCCGACGATCCAGCCATAGTGCCGGTTGTCCCAATAACTGAGCGGGCTTTGAAATACCCAGTCGCTGATCGGCCAGAAATGCGCGCGCCCGTCATCGTGGTGCAGCGGGAAATCGAAGGCCAGATGCAAGAGCCCCGCCGCCGCAAAAACCATCGCCGTCGGGGATTTGAACCACCAGCCGAGCACCAGCCCTGCCCCCCATAGAATAAAGGAATTATCGATCTTGAAGACCATTTGCCAGGCATCGGAAAAGTACAGCGTTCCAAACACGTAATGCGGGCTGAGCCCCATCACGAAAACCGCGTATCCGGCCATCAGATAAAGTGACACGTCCGGCGCCAGCGCCCCGGTCAGCGCCGCAACCGTCCGGCGGCGTTCGTGGGGGCGAGCAAAAGCCGCCGCCGCAAATATCAGATGAGCAGGTGTGTTCATGTCTTTCCCTTGGCGCGGCCAATGAGTATCACCGGCAAAGGTTACTATGAGGCCGGAAATGGCAAAAGCAATCATGATCCAGGGGGCAGGCTCGAATGTGGGCAAGTCGATGATTGTGGCAGGCCTGGCCCGCGCCTTCACAAATCGTGGCCTTGGCGTGGCTCCGTTCAAGCCCCAAAACATGTCCAACAACGCAGCCGTGACGCCGGAAGGCGGCGAAATCGGCCGCGCGCAGGCGTTGCAAGCTCTGGCCGCGCGCCGGGCGCCGCACACGGATATGAACCCCGTCCTGCTCAAACCCGAAACCGAAACCGGCGCGCAAATTATCCTGAACGGTCAGCGGTTTGCCACGTTACGCGCCGCCGAATATGGAAAGGCCAAGGCGCAGCTTTTGCCAGCCGTTTTGGAAAGCTTTCGTCGTCTTTGCGCCACCGCCGATCTGGTGTTGATCGAAGGCGCCGGCAGCCCTGCAGAGATCAACCTGCGGGCCGGAGATATCGCCAATATGGGCTTTGCCGAAGCCGCGGGCGTGCCGGTGATTTTGATCGGTGACATTGACCGCGGTGGTGTTATTGCCCAAATCGTTGGGACCAAAAACATACTGCCAGATAGTGACGCCAAGCTCATTAAAGCGTTTGCAATCAACAAGTTTCGCGGCGATCCTCGTTTGTTTGATGAAGGATTGACCGAAACGATTTCCCGTTCGGGTTGGCCGTCGCTCGGTGTTGTCCCGTGGTTTGACCGCGCCTGGAAGCTGCCGGCAGAAGACGTGTTGGATATCGCATCAACCAAAGGCGGCACATGCAAAATCGCCGTGCCGCGACTGGCCCGAATTGCCAATTTTGATGACCTCGACCCCCTCTCCTCGGAGCCTGATGTCAGCGTTACCATTGTCCAGCCCGGGCAAGCCCTGCCCGGTGACGCCGATCTGGTTCTGATCCCTGGCAGCAAATCCACCATCGCCGATCTGGCTGATTTTCGTGCCAATGGGTGGGATATAGATTTGGCGGCACATATCCGACGCGGGGGGCATGTGCTGGGGCTCTGTGGTGGGTATCAGATGCTGGGCCAGCATATTGCTGATCCCGATGGGATCGAGGGCACACAAACCAGTGTCACTGGATTGGGACATCTGGACATTTCTACCGTGATGAAACCGCAAAAGCGCGTTGCCCTGACCCAAGCGATGTATCGTCCGACAGGGGATCCGATATCGGGCTACGAAATCCATCTGGGTGAAACCAGCGGCCCTGATTGTGACCGCGCGTGGATATCGGTGGGCCCCCGGCGCGAAGGGGCCGCCAACGCCACGGGACGCGTCAGGGGTTGCTATCTGCATGGGCTTTTTGCAGCTGACGCCTTTCGGGCCACGTTTTTGGATGAACTCGGTGTCACCTCGCAGATCGACTATGGTTCCGATGTCGAGGACACGCTGGGCGCCCTGGCGGAACACCTTGAAAAACATATGGATTTAGACGCGCTACTGCGCCTCGCCGCCGCGCCGACCGCTTATTCCAATTCCTGACTGGCCAACGCGCGGTGGATCTCGCGGCGCACCAATTTGCGCACGTTGCGGGTGATCCGCTCGCCCAAAGCGCCCTGCAATTCCTGCCGGACGATATCGCTAACCATATCGCGGAGTGCGTCTTCATCCAGAAGGGTTTCGTCAATGGTCAACGGCGCGTCAGATGTGTCGTCCGGCGCTTCGACACCGTCGCCCTCCTCGGCGTCCTCCGCGGCCTTTGACCGGAAGGCAAAAGCCGCTGGCTCTACGTCGATCTCTGCCTCTTCCGAAGCCTCGCCATCCTCCGGCGCATCCGTTTCAAAATTGTCTAAAACGCCGCTTCCAGCCTCGATCTGGGCCTCCAGCGTATCCTGCGCCAAATCGGCCATGACACGATCCAGATCGACAGCATCCAGATCCTCCGACGGCGCCGTGTTTTCAACGCCCTCATCGCCATCCTCCGTGGCATCAGGCTCGACACTGGCCTCGACCTCATCGCTGTCGGGCGAATTGTCGGTCACGGCTAGGTCTTCTGCTGCATCCGAAGAACCATCATCATCTTCTTCCGGCTTCTGCGCCCTACTCCGCCGAAAAACCGCCGCCGCCAGCGCCATGTCCACTTCGTCATCCGGTGCGACAGCCGTATCTTCGGCACCCTCCACATGGTCCATCCACAAAAGTGGGCTTACCGGCGTCGCGGCATTATCATCTTCGGTGGTTCCATCCGGGTCCCACTGATCATCACGCCCGGCGACCACTGTTTCAAACTCTGCGGCACGCGTTCGCAAATCCTGCTCGCCACGCGCCAAAGCCGCATCCATGTCGGCGTCAAGGTCCTCGGCTTCTGTTGCATCTTCCGCAGCGGCAAATTCCGCCGACAGATCATCTTCCGCCGTCTCGACATGCTCAATACCCTGAGAATTGTCTGTATTTTTCGCCAGGAGATCATCCAGATCATCGGTCTCTGTTTCGGCCTCTGACTGATCAATCGCATCGCTTTCCAAAACGTCATCGGCAGTGTCCGACGCCTCAGTGTTGTCGGTCAAAGCCTGCGCGATTTCATCCAGTTTTTCGGCATCGGCATCCGTGTCATCCGCCCCATCTGCGGTGTCAAAATCAGTTTCCAAATGAACCGTGTCATCGCCTGAGCTGCTCTCTTCAACATCTTGTTCTTCAACGGTTTCTTTAATGCTATCCGCATCATCGTCAACGCGCAACGATGGCGTCAAAACCAATCGATCCACCTCTTCCTGCTCCGCATTTTCTGCAGGTCGTTCAACACGATCAGAGGAGGATACGAGCCTGCGTATGGACGACAAAACGTCTTCGATTTCCACGTTTGTGACGGGTTTCGACATATCTTAATACCACTCTTGCCTGAGCATAGTTTATCTATGCGCATCTTTTCACACAACCGATTAGAAAAGGATTTAGTTTTTCCCCAGAGCGCGCAAAACTTTGTCGAGTTTTTGACCTTGTTTGCTGCGGGCAACAGGGGCGTCCTTGACCAGATTGTAATAGGCCGTCGGGTCATAGGTCTGAACACCAAGGTTCAGGTCTTTCGCCGTCAATTCACCGGTCGCTGCCAGAACGCCGTAAGCCGCGATGTAGACGTCCACCTGCGCTGATACAAGGTTGGCGCGCGCATCCAGAAGTTCCTGTTCCGTGTCCAGCACATCCAGCGTGGTTCGCGCGCCCAGTTTGGCCTCTTCGCGCACGCCGCGGAATGCCACCGTGGCAGCTCGCACGCCCTCTTCACCCGCCAGTGTTGCCGCTCGGGCCGCGCGTAAATTAGCATAAGCATTGCCAACATTTTGCTGCACCAGATGGCGCACCTCATGCAACGCGCCGCGTTGCGCGTCACGCTGTGCAATCGCCTGACGGGTCGCCGCACTGAGACGGCCTCCCTGATAGATCGGCCCCGTCACCTCAACCCCGACACTGCCCGTACGGTTGAAATCACTGCCGCCGATTTCTTCGCCAACGCCCAGTCGGGTTGTCAGGTTCACGGTGGGCTTCACCGCCGCCTTTGCCACCATGATATTCAAATCAGCCACTGCCACGTTATGCTGGGCCTGCAACATGTCCGGATGACGCCGGACTGCAACCGCCTTGGCCGCATCCACATCGCCCGACAGGCGCGGCAAGCGCGACGGGGGCACCAGATTGCCGGGTTTGCGGCCGACAGCGGCGCGAAATTCCTCAACCGCCTGAATGAGATCACCCTGTGCCAGCGCCAGACCACTGCGCGCCGTGGCCAAACGCGCCTCGGCCTGGGCCACATCTGTGCGGGTCACTTCACCCACCTCAAACCGGTCTTTGGCCGCGCGCAATTCTTCACTCAGAAGGCGCAGGTTGTTTTGACGGATCGCCACAAATTCACTGTTCCGGCGCACATTCATATAGGCCTGCACCGCGCGCAAAAGCACCTGCTGCTCGATCGAAACCAAGGATTGGCGCGTTGCCAGAACCAGTTCCTTTTGCGACTCGACCTGCAGGCGCGAGCGCCCAAAATCATAGAGCAACAACTGCCCTGTCAGGCCCACATTCACATCGGTCGATCCGGTGTTGAACGAGCCATTTACGCCGCGCGTACGACCAAAGCTGCGTGTAACATCAGCGGTCCAGTTCAGAATCGGACGCAAAGAGGATACGGCAATAGCCACATCTTCATCGGCGGCCCGCAGCAAGGCCCGGTTCTGCTCCAAAAGGCCGCTGTGTTCATATGCACTGGCCAACGCATCGGCCAAAGTTTCCGCCTGTGCAACGGGGGCGACGGTCGCCAGAGAGAGCAACACTGCGGCGCCTGCCATACGCAGCTTTGTGAAAACGGCTTTGGTCACATCAGCCTCCAATCGGACGGGCACAGGGCCCACTTAGAACGTAAACGCGGCGTGCTTTTCAAATCCCGGAACAACCGGTGCGCCCGCATTGAATGAATAACGCCAGTTGATGCGACCATCGATCTTGTAGCCGATCCGCACGACGCCCAATGCCCCTTCCATAAAGAGACACCCCATGCGTCCCCCATCTTTGAGCTGGTCCACCAACCCTTGTGGTACATGTTCTACCGCGCCCTGAACCGTGATCACATCATAGGGTCCGTGTTCGGCGGCGCCCTGTGCCAACTCACCTTCGTGCAAAATGACATTGTCTGCACCGTTTTCCGACAACAGCGCCTGCGCCTCGCTTGCCATATCGGCGTTTTCTTCGACAGCAACAACGGCTTCTGCCATGCGCGCCATTACGGCGGCGGAATATCCCAAGGCCGACCCGATATCCAAAACCAGATCATCGCCCTGAATTTCCAACGCATCCAGCATCTTGGCCAATGTCCGGGGCTCAAGCATCACGCGTCGCCCGCCCAGATCAAGGTTTTCACCAACATACGCCGCTTCGCGCAGGTTGCGCGGGACAAACGCTTCGCGCGGTACAGATAACATGGCATCGATAATGGGAAACTTGGTCACATCTGACGGGCGGATTTGCGTATCGACCATCATGGTGCGGCGCTCGGAATAGTCGGTCATCAGCTAAACTCTTGCGTTCGGAATCCTTGAAAGTGGTTTTGACACAGAAGGCCCGCGTGAACAATGCCTGCCGACAGCGAATTCCTGCCCGCGACCCCTTGCGTCGAAACGATGCGAAAGAGGGCGATAACGAAACGTGAATGTGCGTCAACGCGCGTGGCAGGCGGGGGTTGCGCTCTTCGGCGGTCCAGTATAATCCCGCGTTATCACCCGGTTGGCGAGTTGGCGGAGTGGTGACGCAGCGGATTGCAAATCCGTGTACACCGGTTCGATTCCGGTACTCGCCTCCATTTTTATTTTAAAATCAATTTGTTAAATTGAAAAATTTTCTCAGGCACCTCTTTAGGTCCCTATATGTTTTGTGATGTTTTGTGCGAATGTCCCTTACTTACTGATTACGTCTATTTTGAAGCTGTTGATTATTGAGTGAATGACCCATCAATTTCAGACGGGCATCCCCCTAGCATTGGGAGCCAATGCTGCCGTGGCCTGGGCCAGGCGCAGCACATCCGCCCGTTGGTTACCGTTGGTATTGGTCAGGTAAACCGGCTGTAGCGTTTGGTAGAACGCCTGACGCAGCAAGGGCTCGTCGAAGGAGAGGGTGTTGTACCCGGCGAAGATCGCCGGTGACCACGCGCGCAACTTCTCGGCGATCTGCAGCATCATTTCATAGTGGGATGGCAGATTGGGATCGGCCAGCATTGCTGGTGTTATACGCGTGGCCAACAGTGCACCGGGTGCTGGGATCACATGGGGAAGAAGGCGGCAGCGGGTTTCGAAGCGGTCTAGTTCGTTTAGGTCGGCATCGGTTCGAATGGCAGCGAACTGCAGAATCTGGTCGAACGTTGTGTCCGTACCGGTGGTTTCGGTGTCGTAAAAGACAAAGCTCATTACAGCCTAACTCGTCCACCTATAAACATCTGGTACCTTGCCCACTGGCAGCGGCCAGGTGCCGAAAAAGTCTGACAAGTCGGTCTTTGAAGCTGACTTCAAATTCAAGCCCAGTGGGAACGTGTTTGGTTCGAACTTATAGCCGGTCAGCTCCTCGCATTTGTCGAGATTCAGTTTCTTGATTGTGCTTTCGGGAATCGCTGATCGACACTTGGCTAGTATGTTTGTGAGCCGGTCATCAGCTGAGACTATCGCGACGTTCTCGGCGCCATGGATCTTAACCAGATGGATGCCCATCGCGATGATCAAGTGATCGAAAGTACCCATCGGAGCAACTTGGACTTTCTTTCCACGGTTTACTCGAAAATAGTGATCAACAGGCGCCACAAGATTTATTCCAAGAACATGATATCTGGATAGTTCGTAGTGGTAGATGAATTTCCCGTTGTGAATGTCATCTTGAACTTGGTTCACTAAGCTCTTGTAAACTCGGGTGTCGATTGTGCTCTTGACGTGCCTTCTGTTCCACTTGCCATAGCTATGCTTCATGAACACGCTAAAGACTTCAGCGACACAAAAGTTGGGAAGATAAAGAAAGATATCAGCTGCGCCGGAGCGCTTCGCGTCAAAGATATTCTCGATCCGTGCTACAGCTTTCTTCGAACGCATCGATCGAGGCAAATAATAACCTGCAACCAAGTTGGTATCTAGAAGAATGAATTTTCGTTGGGCCATTGTCATGCCCTTCAGTAATATTCACGGATATATGCATAGGCGCGGTCGAACAGCTCGACATCTTGGTGGAGCTTATACTTGAACAGTGTCTGGCGAAGGGCCTTCTTTACCTCTCGCTCGCCGGCGTGGGTGTCCTGCCAGCCGTCAAACCTCACGGCACGTACGATCTCGTCGATGTCATCGACAACTCGTTTAACCATAATGGGTGTATCGCCGTTCTTCGCCTCCTCGAAGAGCTCGGTGAGGGCAGCCTTACCGCGATCGATATCCTCCTCCACTGGGGTTTCACGCTCCGTCTTGACGACATCCTTGGCGAGTTCGAGCAACTCCTTCAGGAAATCAATGCTGAGCAGCAGCCCTTGCTGGTGGCGGTTCTTCAGATCCTCCAAACGTTCGGCCAGTGCCTTGTATTTCGGGTTTCCGGCGTGCTTCCGCAGCCGGCCGGTCACCTTGACCGAAATTTCTTTGGCTTTCTTTTCGGGGTCGGGGTTCCCAAGAACAGCTTCGAGCAACTCCGCATCCATCACCAGCGTGTCCAGGTCGTCTCGCACAGCATCGACGTGAACATGCTCGTGGATCAGTTCGATGGTCTTGGCGCCCAGCCGGTGCCAAAGAAGCCGCCCTGTTCCCGTTGAAGGCTTCAGGGATTCATAGACCTGTGCCAGCCAGCGGTAGTCCTTTTCAAAGGGGGTCAGCACTGGGTCGGGCGACAGTGCTTCCCAGATGCGGCTCAGCACGCTGAAATCAGACGCGAAAGCGTCGCGCCGCTCATCATTTGGCAAGCAATCCTGCGCTGCGATCAGACCCTCGTAACCGGTGAGGGTGCGGTCGACGCCGGCGAAATATTCCAGGCATTTCTGGATCGCGGATGGCAACATCGCGGCCAGTTCTGCGATGTTAGAGACAGCCTTCTGGACACCCTTCTCGTCGAACTTCAGCGCCTGTGCGACGTCGTCGAAGATTCCGAGGTAATCGACGATCAGGCCGTGGGTCTTCTGCTCACCATAGGGGCGGTTCGTCCGGCAGATCGCCTGTAAGAGCGTGTGGTCGCGCAGCGGCTTGTCCAAGTACATCGTCTGCAGGATCGGGGCGTCGAATCCAGTCAACAGCTTTGATGTCACGATGATGATCTTCAGCGGGTCCTTTGGGTCGCGGAAGCGGTCGAGCAGCTTTTCCTCGGCATCCCGGTCGCGCTTGTACTCAGCGTATTCCGTCTCACCACTGTTAACCGACATGACGATGTCGGAGGTCTCCGGCGACAGGTGCTTATCGAGTTCTTTCTTATAGAGCAGGCAGCTTTCGCGATCGAAGGTAACAACCTGGGCTCCGAAGCCGTTCGGCTGAACTTTGGTCTGAAAGTGTTGGGCGATATCCGCGCAAATAGCACTGATCCGCTCAGGTGCTTTTACGAGTATCGACATCTTCGCAGCGGCGCGGCCGAGCTTGTCCTTGTCCTCGTCTGTTAGGCCATCTGTCAATTCAGCATAGGCCGCTTCGATGGCCTGTTGATCAATGTGGAGATCGACTAGCCGCGGCTCAAAATGCAGCTCCTTGGTCGCGCCGTCGCGAATTGAGTCGTTAAGTCCGTAGCGGCTCATATAACCGTTCTCGTCGATCTCGGCGCCAAATGCGTAGAATGTGTTGCGGTCAGCGCGGTTGATCGGCGTGCCAGTAAGGCCGAACAGGAACGCGCTCGGCAGCGCCTCGCGCATCTTGCGGCCCAAGTCACCTTCTTGCGTCCGGTGCGCTTCATCGACCATGACGATGATATTGTCGCGATCGTTCAGCACGCCGTCCGCCTCGGCGAACTTGTGGATCGTGGTGATAACGACTTTTCGCACGTCCTTGGCCAGCAGGTCGGACAGTTCCTTGCGGCTGTCGGTGCGCACCAGGTTCGCCATGTCGGCCGCATAGAAGGTGCCGGCGATCTGGCTGTCGAGGTCGATGCGGTCCACCACCACTAACACGGTCGGGTTCTTCAGCGCCGGATGCAGACGCAACTTCTTGGAAGCGAACAGCATCAGCAGCGATTTGCCAGAACCTTGAAAGTGCCAAATCAGACCCTTGCGCACCTGGCCCGCAACGACGCGCTCGACGATTTTGTTGACGCCCTCGACCTGCTGGTAGCGGGCGATGACCTTGATGCGCTGTTTGCCCTTCTGCGTAGCGAACGCGGTGAAGTTGGCGAGCAGGTCCAGCACCATGGCCGGACGCAGCATGTCGGTGACGGCCTTTTCGACCTCTCCCATCGATTGCAGAACATCATCGTCCGTGCGCCAAGGGCCCCAGAGATCGACAGGCATCCGGACGGAGCCGTAGCGGTACTCCTTGCCCTCGGTCCCGACGGAAAAGACGTTCGGCACGAACAGTTCCGGTATGTTCTTCTCGTAATCGTCATGGACCTGAAGTGCGGCGTCAAGCCAGCTTTGGCTGGAGCGGACCGGCGTCTTGGCCTCGATCAGGACAAGCGGCAGGCCGTTGACCAACAACACCAGATCAGCGCGCTTTTCGGTCTTGCCGGCGCGAAAGGTGAACTGCTGGGTGACGACAAAGCTGTTCTGTTCGATGTCGTCGAAGTCGATCAGCCGGATGGTGACGTGTTCGCCATTCGCGCCGAAGGGCATGGAGCGTTCGCCAAGCATCCAGGCGGCGAATTCCTCGTTGGCCTTCACCAGCCCATCCGAGCGCGCGCTCATGACGATGGCGCGCAGTCGGTAGAGCACGTCATCCACGCGGCCCGGATTAGCGGCGATGTCGGGGTTCAGGCGGATCAGGGCGTCGCGCAGATAGGGCTCGACCAGCGCCTCCTGCGACTGGCGCGGCAGGTCGGCGGGGCCGACGAAATGCCAGCCGAGGCCAGAGATCGCGCCGCCCTGCCGGGCGAGGCCGGGTGTGACGGTGGTCGGGCCGCTCGTTCCGGTGAGGCGGTCGCGGATGAAGGCTTCGACGGTGTTGGCCTCGTTGAATGTCATTGCTCTATTGTTTCCTCGCTCAAAAACAGTGAAACGAGGCCTTTGAGTTTGCGGTGTCGATCTTCGATTTTCTTTCTCTCGCCCTCTATCGAGGATAGTCTTTCACACCACAGCTCCTGCTGAGCCAATGACGGCACTGGCACCTCAAGAATACCAAGCGCATTCAAGTTAAGTGTTTTTCGGGCTGACTCGAAAGCTTCGTTGACCAGCAATTCTTGGTAGCTTGGCGATCTGAGCACATACGCCAAAAAGTCAGGAAGAAGATCTTCACGCGGTCGTATGCGCGCTATCGCCCTTGCTATATTCGCGCCATTATCTTCCTCGGTCGCCACATACACACGTCCGATAGTTCCGACGATTGAAACAAGGACGTCGCCCTCAGAGACACGCGATCGTTTATAGTTTGCATCAATAGTCGCCGATATACGCTTTAGCTCCGAACGGCGAATTTCGTCGTTTTCAATGTCGCAAACCCGGATCAAAGGAATTCCGGTTGGCACTTCATCACCTGGCTGCACAACGCCATAGCAGAGCGGAGCTGAGGTCGAACAAATATCTGAGAGCGTAAGCGATGGTTCGTCGACCAAACGGTCAACCATCTCCCTGAGAAGCGACAGATAGAGTTTTCTCGCCATCTCACCGGCTTTGAGTATTTCCTCTGCCGCACTTTCAGCGGCAGTCAGCGCCTCCATCAAACGCGCCTGCTCTTGGATCGGTGGCAGCAGGAATTCGAAGTCAGCGAGGCTCTTCCAGTTCGTGCGGGGTGACAGCGATCCGGCCGACGTGCCGACGGCATGATCGAAGAACGCATCTGTCTGACAAATGAAGGGCAGAAGTTCAGGCATCAGCGCATCGCTGGAAGGCTCCAAAACATAAATGTCACCTGAGCAGACCCCTTCGAAATCTGCCACAGCCACCTTGCGCTGATACGCGCGCCGCTTGCCAAACAGGACCTGTCCGGGCTTGAAAACCGAGGTGAAAGTCGTGCCATCCGCAATATCCGCCCAGCGTCGAATGCGCAGATCGCCGGGTTCTATATGCTCAAGCCCTACGACGCGCTCATAACCCTCGGCTTCGGGGTCTTTTGCCCGGAGCTTTGACAGGCGCACCACGTCACCGAAGGCCACGCGGGTCCAGCCAGCCTTGTTCGAGATCACCTGCTCAAGCATCGGCGTCCTCCGCCGGTTCCAACCCGTCGAGCATGTCGACCAGTGCATCCATGCCAGTCCAGAAGCCGCGCCCCTCGGCATCGAAGATGTCCCAGGCGGCGGTCAGGGTCACGGCCTCGCCCACCGGCACCTCTGGCTTTGGCTTCTTTACATAGCGGGCGATGGACAGGTTGCCCTCGGCCGCCAGTACATCGGCGGTTCTGACAACGCTGGAAAACCCCGGCGCATCGGTGAAATCCTGATAGGCCGCAAGGATGCGCGCCTGATCCTGTGGCCGCAGAAAGCTCTGCGCCCGTTCGCGTGCAATCTCGGCCACTGCGTCGATGAACAGGATGCGCCCTTGCCGGTCGGCGGGCTTTTTGCTGCGGCAGAGGATGACGCAGGCTTCCATCGGAGAGTTGTAGAACAAGCCCGGTCCAAGCCCGAGCACGCATTCCACCAGATCGGCCTCGATCAGCTTGCGTCGCATTTCGGCCTCTTCGTTGCGGAAGAGCACGCCATGCGGGAACAGGATCGCGCAGCGCCCGGTTTTGGGATCCATGCTGTTGAGGATGTGCTGGAAGAAGGCATAGTCCGCGCGCCCCTGTGGCGGGGTGCCAAGGAAGTTGCGACCCCAGACATCCTTCTCCCACGCGCCGCGGTTCCATTTCTTGATGGAGTACGGCGGATTGGCGAGGACCACGTCGAAGGTGCGTAGCGCGTCCCCTTCCGCGAAGGCCGGGTTGGCGAGCGTATTGCCGCTGGCGATGTGGAAGTCCGACACGCCATGGATCACGAGGTTCATCCGCGCAATGGCGGCGGTGATGGTGATCAGCTCCTGCCCGTAAAGGCCCATGGTGCGGGTGTCGCCGCCGCGCCGCTTGGCTTCGGCAAGGCAGGAGATCAGCATGCCGCCGGTGCCGCAGGTCGGATCATAGATGCTTTCACCCGGTTGCGGCTCCAGCATCTGCGCCATCAGATGGACCAGGGTGCGGTTGGTGTAGAACTCCTGCGCGGTGTGGCCGCTGTCGTCAGCGAATTTCTTGATCAGGTATTCGTAGCCGTTGCCGAGCTCGTCCTCCGGCACGGCGGCCAGCGTGAGGTCGTGCTTGGAGAAGTGCTCGATCAGGTTCTTAAGTGTTGCGTCGGGCATCTGGCCCTTGTCGGTCCAGTTGGCGTTGCCGAAGACGCCCTGCAGCCGTTCCGGATTGGCGGATTCGATGGCGAGGAACGCCGAGAGCATTGCCCGCCCCACGTCCTTTGGCGCGCTGCGCACGTCGTTCCAATGCGCGCCTTCGGGGATGACAAAGCGGTCATTGGCCGTGGCGGTCGCGTAGCCGTCGTCTTCGGTTTCGTCGAGTGCGTCCTGATAATCCTCGTCCCAGACGTCGGAGAGGCGTTTGAAGAACATCAGCGGGAAGATGTACTGCTTGTAATCGCTGGCATCGACAAGGCCGCGGAGCAGCGTCGCCGCGCCCCAGAGATAGCTTTCGAGCTCGCGCTGAGAGAGGTGGTCGGTCATTGCAGCCAGCCTCCCTCGGTCAGCACCTTGCGCATGTGATCCTCGGCAGCGCGCGCATCCGCAAGGGCCGTCTTGAACGCATCGACGGCCTCGGGGAGCGGTGGAATGTCCTCGCCGATGGGCGGCAGCACGTAGCGGGAGATGTTGAGCGTCCAGCCTTCCTTCTTGATCTCGTCGATGGTGGCGACCTTGGCGCGATCCTCGACATCCTCGAAGGCGCGATACCACGATACGATCTGGTCGCTGTGGTCATGGTCGAGGAAGTTCTGGGCCCGGCCTTTGCGGAACAGGCTCGACGCGTCGATGATCAGGACCTTGTTCTTGCGCTCTGGAGGCTTCTTCCGCCGGAGCACGACCACGCAGCCGGCAAGTTGGGTCCCATAGAACAGGTTCGGGGCCAGGCCGATGACGGCCTCGATCATGTCGTTCTCGAGCAGCGCCTGACGGATGCTTCCCTCGGCCGACTTTCGGAACAAGGCGCCCTGCGGCAGGACCACGGCCATCCGGCTGTTTCCGGTTGGAGCCATCGACGAGATCATGTGCTGAACGAAGGCATAATCGCCGTAGCTCTCAGGCGGGATGCCGTACTGGGCACGGCCCCAAGGATCGGCCTCCCACAGCTCGCGTCCCCATTCCTTCAGCGAGAACGGCGGGTTAGCGATGACACAGTCGAATGTGGCGATGCCGCTGGCGCTAGAATCCGTGAAGGCGGGGCTGCGCAGCGTGTCCTCGCGGGCAATCTGGAAATCCTCGATCCCGTGCAACACCAGGTTCATCCGCGCGATGGCGGAGGTCGTGAGGTTCTTCTCTTGGCCGTATATCTTGCCGTAAAACATTCGCGGGTCGCCACCTTTGCGCATGACGTGTTCAATCGCGCCAAGCAGCATGCCGCCCGTTCCGCAGGCGGGGTCGTAGATGCTCTCGCCTTCTTGGGGGTCTAGGATCTCGACCATCATCCGCACGACGCTGCGTGGGGTATAGAACTCGCCGGCTTTGTTACGGCGGGTGACGTCGGCGAACTTGCCGATCAGGTACTCGTAGGCGTCGCCGAGGACATCGGTGCTGACCGCTTTGTTGCCGAGCCCGATGTCCGAGAGGCCCTCGATCAGATCCTTGAGCAGTTCATCCGAGAACTTCTCTTTGTTGCCCCAGTCGGCGGTGCCGAAAACGCGGAAGAGCGTGTCTGGGTTGGCTCGTTCGATCTCCTGCATCGCACGGTGAAGAGTTGTCCCGACATTTGTCGCGGTCTCGCGAACATCGTTCCAGTGGCACCCTTCTGGAACGACAAAGCGGTGAATTTCTGGAAACAGCGAAGGGTCTGCTTCGCCGTATAGCTCTTGTGCCTCGGTAGTCTCTTCGTCCCACACGTCAGAGATACGCTTAAAGAACAAGAGAGGAAGAATGTAACCCTTCCAATCGGTTCTATCGACCGCGGACCCGCGTAGGGTATTGGCCGCCTCCCAAAGGGCGGATTTCAATTCAGCCGCATCATTCTGCATAACCTTTATAAGACCTTGAAAAGCAAATTGTTTCAACCACACAAATCAAGCAAAAAGCTCCTGCTTGGAAACTTCTTACCGCGGAAACCGCAAAAGTGCTTGCTTCTTTTTGTCGGGATAGAACTGGTGCCTCAAGAGGGACTCGAACCCCCGACCTTGTCCTTACGAAGGACCTGCTCTACCAGCTGAGCTATTGAGGCTTTCGGGCCCTACTATGGCCCTACTAGTTCTATGTCTTTGCCGCGAACTCATTGGTTTCGCAAGTCATTCTCGCGGGGACCCGCTAATTACGAATGACCTGCTCTACCATCTGACCCGCCTAAATTCGGGCCATTACGTTATTTCCGAGCTGAAACAGTTCGCTAACTTCAGCGCATCAAAATTGGGGTTTCCGGAGGGGTGGCCCTTCCCGAACCAAACCCCGCTAAACCGTACTGCTAGAATTACCATCGCTGTGTTTTTGAACAGCCGACAAGATTTAAATCTTACTCTCAAAGGCACCTGTACCTCAAAGCGAATAGGGGGTCCTAGAAAGGGTTTCAGTTTACTTCATCACAATTCAGTCCAAGGAATTTCCGATTTTTGCACAAACATGGTGGTGGCTCCCGCCTTCAAATCAGTAAAGAAAGCGTTTCCAAACCGCGTTTTCAGCAAAATCCAAACAAAACAAAAAAATATGCCTAAAAGAACTTTTTCGGGAAAGCTGTTTGAAAGCGCTCTCGTATCACTTGGTCGAACTACATTGGCTCGTCTCGCAATTTCAATCCTACCACACCTGACAACGAATTCCGCCGAGTGATTTTTTTCCTTTCTCTTTTAGTGCTTTCGTAAATGTTCGACGGCCCCAAGGTTTGAGATTCTGGTATTCCATCCATCCACAAAAACGCTCATACAAGAGCTGCGTGGATGTCCATGCACCTTGCTGCTCTTCAGCTTCTTCGCTGAAGAATTGTAAAACAATGTCTTCGCCATCCATATATTCTTGGCTGGCAACTCTAACAGCTCTCGGCAGGGACAAACCACTCTCGAGATATAGCTTCGCACCATCGACCGCCCAACGTAAGATTCTCGGAGCTTCCTCGTCCTGTAACCGGGACTTAAGCTCACGGTCTTCTTTGCCCGCGAAAGTCTGCATAAACGGTACTAGTGCAACCCGGGACCTCATAGCTTGATCTACACCTCGAAAATTAGGTTGTGTGTTTCCCGTGATAATCAGTGTTGCCTGTGGCCGGAAGGAATAAGGATTTCGATATAGAAGCTTAGCGCTGATTGTGTCGCCTCCCGTTATTTCCTTTAGCAACGCTTCGTTCCAGACCCTACCTCGGTCAATCTCTGATACGGTGATCATTCGAGCGCCGTCTGTTCCTGCAAGGAAATTCTCAGTGTTCAGATTTGAATGGGAGAGGAACAAACCTGAAGGTGCAGTCGCTGCATAACTTCCCATAATCGTAAAAAGCGTTTCAAGAAATGTGCCTTTGCCGTTTCGTCCATACCCATGGAAGAAAAAGAAGCGCTCTTCTTTTGTTAGGCCTGTCAAGCAGTAGCCAGCTAAACGTTGAAGAAACTCCCACATCTCAGGGTCGTTTGGAAATACGCTCTGCAAAAACTCTTCCCATTTTCTGGATCGCTCTCCATCTGCAGAAGGCGTCACCGCAGTAGTACGAGATATCTTGTCGCAACGGCGGCCTGCGCAAAGCTTTCCCGTTCGCAAATCCACAACACCATCGGGACAACCCAAAACAAAAGGGTCAGAATCGAAGTCACCGGCTAGGTCTTCTGACTGCGACTTCATTTTGGCCTCGACCGCACTGTCGAAGCTCACTGAGCCCAACTTTTCGCGCATTTGACGGCAAATTGACTTCAACTGCTTGATCGTCAATTCGCCTGCAGGTCCGTTTACTCCGGACCTTTGCGCCGACCGGATTTTTTCAATTTGATTTTCGGCGACTTCTCCAATCTCATTTACCGCAGTTCTCAAATGATGACGGATGTCTTTCACGACATCTCCCGGGCTCCGCTTTTGCCAAATGCTTCCCTTCCAACCTAGCCAACATCCCCATTCTTGAACCCAAACATTGTTTTTGGCCCAATCAGATTCCACCAATGATTGTGCTAGATTTTCATGACTAAGCGGCAAATCTTCCAAACCGACTTCAAGTGGATTTGCCTTTGCCGCTCCATCAGCTAGGGCTCGTTCGATCGTGTTTTTACTTTTTTCTGGATCATCCCAGCCGGCAACTACTTTACCCAACTCGCAACATACAAATTCCGTTGAAAATGTGCCGACCAAGGACCCTGCCAAGAATGCAACTCGGTTAAGTGTGTCGTTCCGAGTACCAGGCTCAGCTGCGGCAAGATTTGATAGCTGAGTACTCAATACTAGCTCCGCCTTGCAACGACGTGCCATTTTCATGATCAAACCAGGTTTAACCCCAGAAATAGCCGAATTTTGCAGCGGAGGTTTCTTTTTCGCCGCTTCGACCAACCATTCCGGGGCACAGGCAACACCAACTTCGTCAGGAGACAAACCCAGCGAAAACCTGTATTCTCCTACACCAGGTTTCGATGACGGTGGAACAACAACGATGCCTCCTTCGCCGCGAATGTCGATTCCCGGGCCTAGCTTGCCAGCGCTATTTCTAACTTCGCCTCCGTCAGGATATCGAAACCAATAGTGCTTTCCCCCAGTTGGTGTTTCCACCGTAACTGTGGGCGGCATCGGCCCATGCTGCTCCATCAATTCTACCCACGCCTGAAGCCCACCACTTCGAACGTCAAGGTCTACAACCAACAAATCGGAGATTTTCCCGGTAGCGATACCAACGTTGGCCTTTGGCCACTTCTCCCAATCTTTTCGGATTTCCTCTACGTCGGTTGTTTTTCCCCACTGGGTACCTGAGTACTTCGCTGCTTTATGAGATTGTTTCTTACCAAGCTTCACGGGAAAAACTTCGAATCCCATTTTTGCATATTTGATTGCGAAGGCTTTTGACTGTGTTTGCGATAACTTGTACCCAGACTCACTGTTATCAACTGGTTCAAATGCCGAGGAACTAGGTGCTTTCGAGTTTCTATTTCTCATGACGCACCGCCACTCTTAAACGATTGCGCAAATTGCTCACACCAATCGCGCACATACCCTAAAGACCAAACTCGATCTTTCCCGTGGTAATTCGGTGCCGCGAACTTTCCATCTCTTACACGACGCTCAATAGCTGATTTTGACATACCCGTTAGGATAGAGACTTCCGATATTCCTAGTAGCGAGTAATCAGGAAGCCGTCCGTAGTCAGGCATCTTTGACCAGTCAATTCCTGATCGGTATTTCGGTACGCCCTTAATTGGCCGTGCACATTTCGTATAGTGGCGCGTCTTACGCTCGTTTTCTTGTCTGATATTCATGGGTCTCTTCTCCATGCTTAAAAAGCGGAAGGAGAAGGACTTTGCGTTGCTTCTCCTTGTCACTCCGCTGATCCGATTTCAGCGTTGCGATTGGAGACTTCGCCCGTTGCTGCTTGATTGGCCGATTCTGCAGCTGCCCTTGTGGAGGGCTAGTGGTCTGTGCGGGCATCGACCCCGCTATTTACGATGATTACACTATACGGTTCTAATTCTGATTTTCGGCTCAAGATTGAACTCGCTATTCTCGCCTACCCTAAAAAAGTTTCCGAGAAAATACTTTTTTTGTAAAATTATCGGATACTTACGTAATTTTTTTAACTTTCGGGAAAATCTGATTATTTTAGTTCCCCAAGAATTTTCCAATTATTCGGTTGAAAATGAAGCGCCCCGTTTCGAAGGACCGCTCAGTGAATACATCCAAGGTAAATCTCGGAAATGCGTTTGATTGCGGCGATTGCTACCTCCGCTTTCGCACTTTCGTCGATGAACAACCCATATGAAGAAACGCTAACACAAGCCATTTCGGACTCGTCATTTGGGTCAGTATTCTGGATGCTTGGAAATGCGTATCGAAGACCCACCCATAGCTCAAATCCAAGGTCTATTTCTGTATCAGCTTCGTAGCCAGAAGCCCCAACTTTCACCAACTTTATTTTCTTGCCCAAAGCATAGAGAACCATCGTGCTGCACGTGTGAATTACCTAATCAGCCAATTGTAAGCTAATGAACGTTTTTCAGCCCACAAACACAGGGTAAGGTGCATTTTCCAAGTTCCTGACAGAAAGTTCAAAAATTAGACACCAAGGATGCTGGCACAAGCTTGGTTTGAAATGAAAAGAAATTGCTAGTCTGTTAGAGCGCTTAGTATTGCTTGGGAAATGCGAGCATCCCGCAGGTAGCCTGCAATCGAATGAGCATTCTCATGTCCGTTCTCGATATCTGGAAAATTTTGGATCGTGGTCTTGTTGCTAAACGTATCGGCATCAAGTGATTTGTGTAGTGCAACAAAATCCTCAGGGTCGGACCCGTTGATCCATTTCGGCGCGGGTGGTGGATTTACAAGCGGATTACCTACACGTTTTCGCACAATCTCAATCCCAAGAGGCGAGCCCAGAGTAAGAAACAATGGGAAATCGGGTTGCGACAACATCCTACGCAGCAAAACATAGGCCACGATCGTGCCGAGCGAATGGCTAACAACGACGGTCTTCGTTCCTTCTCGGTGGTCAGCCAAAACTTGGTCAAATACAAGATTATTGATTCCATCGAACACGCCGGGTTTGTTCAGATAAGTTGCGGCCTGTGACAGTGTGACCCGCGCCAAGGTGTTGCCCGCGCTCGGGATCACTTTTTCCAGAGAACGGGCGATCGCCTTAATCCATTTTTTGTGAACTCCCGCAGCTTGGCGCATCCCGGCTAAGTCATCCACCTCGTCCAACTCTTCAGCGACCTGTGAATTCTCGAGGCCGTAGTGTTTCTGAAATTCTAGATAGAGCGCGGCCACCGCAGGATCCGCATAATCGTTGTCCGGGGAATTCGCGCTCATCCGTGTGCCCGAGAAGTTTAAGAGCTTCCAACTGCGATCCTCTAAAAAAAGCTTGTCGGCGTAGTATGCAGTGGAAATCTCCACATCGTCCCACCAGTCATCCGCCCGCGTGCCCATAGCGCCGCGCAGCGCACCACCCCATAACGCTTCTATCTGCTCCCTGGTTCGGTCCTGATTATTTATCCCATGAATGAAAATTAGTCGCTTTGTCATGAGCTCCTCCAAAGTCGCGTATCTCATAGTGAAAATGTTCCATCACCAGGCCAATTGCAGCTTCTGGCAACACAGTGATATTACGCCCCGAGGCTAACTTGGAAATGTCGCGCATTACATCCGGCATGGTTTCAAAATCCAAGATTTGCAGAAGGTCCCAGCCCTGCCTAAAAACCGGGAAGATGGTTGTTAGTGGCACTTCTTTTCGCGCATCAAATGCGCTTCGGGCATAAGTAGGTCGCTCTGTGTCTCCATTTTTGTGCTTTGCTTCTCCCACCGCTGCGAGGTCAGCAAACACCTGCCAACGATCGTTTTCATCGCGCGCCCATGTCAGAGTCTGAGATGCAACCAGCGCTAAATCAAAACTCAGTAGGCCGTCTTGGGCCATAAAATGAGCCGTGCGAAGCGCGTTATCCCGATCGGAGGCAAGATAATACAGGTATCCTGCACGGTTGGCATAGTTAGGATAAGTCGCTTTGCGGCTACGTATGTCGTCCGCCAACCTCATCGCATCCGACATCCGGGCCGGGTTTTTGGTGGCAAACCGCGTTAGTGACAAATCTGGATTGTCCATATGATCGTAGTGGTCAACCAGGAAAAGCTCGCCCGGATAATCCAACATAACGACGCTGCTTGTGGCTATTGAAAATGATGGTGCGAAAGTCCACCCACAGCCGGAAGCATTCTTTACAAAAATCGGGCGCTCTTCTGTAGTACCGTGGCCCGGTGAATATCGGACGTATTTCGCGTGCTGATAAAAACCGTCTTCAGCACCTCTTGGATAAGCAATTACGGGGCGCCCCTCTACGCTGACCCAGCTGTCGGCTATCTTTGTGGCAAGGGCCAACGCGTAATCAACTTCATCGCTTAAGTTTCCCGAATCTTCTTTATTCGCCTCGCGAATGATCTCGTCCCCCAGGTGCGTTGAAATTGAACAGTTCATCATCCAAGCTAGGAGGCCCTTTCCTACTCATATTCGAAATGTGCACTAGCGCATCTGGACCATCTCCGATGTCGACAAACACTCCGAAATCCGAAACGCTTGAATCAAGCCCTTCTTCGACTGCGAACGCTTCAATGTCTCCTTCGTCTGGCGTTTTGTCGAACACCTCGTAAAAGTCATTATGGCTTATGAAACCTGGTTTTGGATCGGCTTCCAGATGTTCATTGTATTTCTTGGCTCGCTTGGGCAGCTCCTTTTTGATCCACTTGGACAATGTCGAACTAGTAATCACCGGCGCATAGGCATGATGTTCGGTCTCGATTACCTCCGGCACATGGCCTTCCAACGCATCTAGAAGCGCATCGGAAAACAAACAAAATGCTGGCCTGTTCTGGACCGCGTTCGGTTGAAAAGCATACGCACCTTGAATTGACGAAAAGAACAAATCGGTTTCTAGTGGTGCCATCTTGTTAGGCCATTCAAGTATTGGACTGCCTGCAAACCCCGCCAGTTCTGCCTCCACGGTGCGACAGGCATCAACGATGTAACAGACCTGACCGCCATCTATGCCAACTGCCGAACTTTGTGCGCCGATGCCTTGTCGTTCCATCGCGGTTTTGAACTGCAGGAAATTCACACCTTGGGCAGGGTCTCCCTTGGCGTTATGAAGAAGCCAGAAATCGGTCAATCCGGTACCCATCATGCCGTGCCCGGCAAAATACACCACGACACGATCCCAAATGGCACTGCCAATGAAATCGCGCATTTCCATCTCTAGTCGATCCCGTGTCACCGGCTCTCCGGTTTGCTTAATCCCCTCTTCGTCCACCCAGTCTTCGTCCGTGATTTTCAGCACAGCATAGTTGCGCGCAGGGCTATCTCCTTCGGCCCATTTCGCGATGCGGTTCGCACTAGTAATTGTGCCAGGAAGGTCAGGCAAATCCTTGTATTTCGAAACTGCAATCACAATCATCGCTTTGCGGAGAGGGGACAGGTCAGTCATCTGCGTTTTCCAAAATTAATCTATCGCACAATAATCGACTGCTTGCCTCGATCAACATTTGGTTGGTTTCCCAACGTATTTAGATCATTCTGGTTTGGACGCCTCCTCGACTAATGCACTGGTTTTGTTGTCGAGTTTTTCGATTGACCCTGTTTCAACACAAATGCGAACTCAGAGCAGCACACTGGATTTTCAGAAACACGGCCGAACTTCCAGTTCGAGGAATTCGCTCCAAGTTTCTGATTGGTCAGATTGCGACAGTCAATGCTAAGATAACAGTGTTGTCTGACTTGTCGCCAATTGCAAAATAAACTAACTCGGCATGTCTTGTTGGAACCAAGTAGCCCGCATGCATTATTGGCCGCCGCAACCTGAGTAACACCTGAGGTCAGTCAGTGAGACTCTGCACCTAAGCGCCGGTTACTCTAAAAGCGCAACTTGGAAACCACTCTGGGCTGCAAGTGCACTAAATAGTACGCCTTCATTGGCTCTCAAAGGCTGGCGGTCATCCGTCTGCACTAAAGCTCCCCCGGCGCGATGCAGAGCGATAACGTTCCACCGCTCATTGAATACAGGTGATCCACTAGACCCGCCAAGAGTGTCAGTTAAATAGGCTAACTTGTCCGCCGACATCGCAACTACTTCATTGGCCGTTACAGCAATTTTTTTCACCACCATTGGGATGTTGGATTATCGATACGGGGTCACCTAAACGGATTTCTGCGTTTGTATCGATACTTAAGCTACCCCATTGCAACAAATCATCCATTTCGGCTTCCAACATTAAAACGGAACAGTCCAGGGGTGGTTCGACAGTAAAAAAGCCAGAACTTCGCGCTGAATATATTTTGCTCTCTTGCAAGTTTCCGTTTCTATCTCGCTGAAAATTGAATTCGATTTTCGTACTGCCAGCCACTTCGGCGCTCGGCACCACGTGATTGTTAGTAATGACCCGCCCATTCGCTACCAAAAAGCCAGTACCTAGAGCTGAAGGGGTAATGATACGACAAACCGCTTTACTTGCCTCCATCCCCTCAGATAACCAAGATACACTTTGCAAATTTCCGCGACCGTTAACTTTTTCTGGCACCGCTTTTCCGAGCACAGGGTCCATTTTTGGTGTGACTGCTGGACGTAGAGTGGCGGAATCTTCAGCCGTTCTATCAATTTCTTGAAGAAGTTCCAAAAGAGCGAGTTTTAACCTCCGCTGTTCTTGAGCCAACCTGTCTGGGTGCTCAGTTGCCAAGCGGAATTTGACTTTCAATTGTGATAATTCAGAAGCGTGCAGCAATGCTTCGGATTTGAACGCTTCTAACTTTCGAGCGTAAACCTTGGAAGCTTGGTCTAGTTGACCGCTCAAATACGAAAGCAACGCTGCTTTCGCACCGTCCATATCGGCGATCGAAATCAGTTCATTTATAGCTTCCAACGAGGGGTGCATTTTTAATTCATCTGAGGTTCGATGTGACGACGATTCAACTGGTTTAGCAGTGGAACAAGTAATAGACCCATAAGGAAATAACCGATGAATATCAAAATAGCATAAGCCCATGTAATATCTAAATCGCCCGTATAGAAGTTGTTAATCACAGCGAATAGAAGCGCGCCGCTCAATAACGGAACGTAAGTCGCTGAAAAGCATAGAAAAAGCACAAAGAAATCGCTTCTGGTTCTTTCATAGATCGACTGTGCGCTGAAAAGCAGCGCAAAAACAAAAACAAAAACCATTGGAGTCAAAATGGTAGTTAAAACTGTTGAGTTGATTTCTGTAAAACCTACAGCTGCACTAAAACCCAAACCTAAAAAAACAGCTACAGCTGCTGCACGCAAAACTGTCGCTGGACCTGAAAAAATCAAACCAACGCAAAACACCACTGCAATGAACAATATACTTGCTCCAATTGCTGGGCCAAACATCGCAGACGCAAACAAATTGGTGTAATCCCAATCAGGGTATTCGCCGTAACGCAAACCCAAGCTTACGAGTAACAGCAAAAAAAGCCTGCATAAACTGGTGCAAACAAA
The DNA here is from genome assembly GCF_055693585.1 of Roseovarius sp. JB2-10. Lineage (NCBI taxonomy): Bacteria > Pseudomonadati > Pseudomonadota > Alphaproteobacteria > Rhodobacterales > Roseobacteraceae > Roseovarius > Roseovarius sp. JB2-10. The sequence goes on from NZ_CM146337.1 coordinate 3,598,785, forward strand.
GCGAAAAACGATTTAACGACAATGTTCTTGGATCTTTTGCCCAATTCGATGTTGCGTGCCTGCGTTCGAAAAAAGACGATCACCAAAAGGATTGAAAACAGGAGAATGAAAAGACTGGAACCAGATTCTGACAATGAATTCACTGACATCTGCAGATCTTTTTGGGAGGAGTAACCAAGTTCAAACCCAGTAAGCGGTACGATACACAAGCAGAGCGTAAACGACACCGCTGCAAGTATAGGAGAGATGTGTATTCGAAATAGCCAATAGTTAGGATAATTGATCAATAGATTCCGTTCCATAAGCCGGAAATCTTGGCTCGAAACTGGAAGCTGTAATTTCCAAATTCTTTTGAGTGTTGAATGAACACCGGCCACTATGCATGACTTCAACCTCTCAAACAAAGTTAAAACAACTGCAAGCAATGCTGCAAGAAGCACGAAATTGACTTTTACTAGGCCAAGTATCCAGTGATCGCCAATAAACAAACGGACTGTGTTTTGATACCGTTCTATTGCAACCAATTTTTGGCTCAAAGCTAAACTTCGGCCGGCCGCTTGTAATTCAGTAAGTCCCTCAACGGCTTTACGATAAACTTCTTTGATATTTTGGGATTCCCTACTCGATACCGAACCATTTGGTAAGGCAGAAGACGCTACTTCGTACACTAGTTGATCAACAAACTGGAAGTTGTTTCCTTGCCACGTAGCATTTCGAAAACTATTTGGTTTGAAAACACAAAACGTCGATCCGTTCGATTTCTTTTGACTATGCAATTTCAAGCGTTCAAAGAGTTGTATAACGCTCGCGAGTTCATTCTGCCCTGTGTATAACCTTTCAATAGTGGATTTTAGGTTATTTTCACTCCCGGTAGGCACTTCACAGAGTTCATCAAATCCCGAACTAAGTGTAGTTTTATCAATTTCTAAGTTACTTATATCGTACAGCTGAAGAGTTCGGTTAGTTACTGGCATCAAGTAAGCATTGGGCAGAACCAGCAGTGAGAAAATAACCGCAAAATAAATGCATAACGTCGATAGGATTTGTTTCCATCCAGATTCGATTAATGGAAACTGAAGTAGTGAAAAAATCCAAGCAAGCACTACTATTCCGGAAAAGAAATAAATCCAACCTTGGATAACAATCAATTTATTTAGGGTTGGGATTTCCACCGTGTTGTTAGCGACCAATGAACCTAAAAGAAAAAGCGCTACAAAACACGCCAGATAATACCAAAAAATGTCCAGTACCGATGTTCTCCAAATTGTCGGCGCATTTCGCAGCATCCACTTTCCTGCTGGTGCCAGAGGGTTGATACGGGTCAATAGAAATCGCGATTGGGTGATTAACTCTCTATTTGTCATGACGCATAAGATGCTTGTTCGAATAATTGCTTAATTGATCGCGACAAGTCGCGAAAGTAAGTGATTTCTATTTTGGACTCACTCAAAGCCACTAGAATACTAGCACTCGTCAAACCCAAGCTTCCTTCAACTACCACGGACAAGCCATTGAAGTAGACTTTATCTACTGGCAAGCGCGCGAGCGCGGACTTCACTTCAACCACTGAAACGTTAACGTTCATTTCGAACGTATTGATCTTGCGTGAATTGCCTATTTCACCAATAGCACCGTTATACGCCACTTTGCCGCGTCTCAAAAAAACTATATGATCAGCTACGGCTTCGATTTCATGGAGGTGTTGCGAGCTAATGAGCACAGCGATTGGAGAAGAATAAGATCGCGCCAAAGCTTGAACATCGCGAAGGAAAGTCAGTTGGGCTTTGAAATCCAGATTTGCCAATGGCTCATCCAACGCTAGTAGCTTAGGTTGCCAAATCAATGCGCGGGCCAATTCGAACCTAAGTTGATAGCCACCAGAAAGCTCGTTCCATCCATGGTCTAGGAAGTCACGCAACCCTAGCCTTGTTGTTATGTAATCAAATTCCTCATCGTTGTTCTCGCCAATAATCCCGTGAGAAGCGGCCGCAAATCGCAGATTGTCTTCTAATGATCCGCGCCACGGTTTGAGGTTTTGAGGTACATAAGCAATTTGACGTTTCACAGAAGCCCATTCCACTCTGCCGGGCTCGAAAAATCCTAGTTCGGGATAACTTATTTGACCTTCGGACTGACTAAGTTCTCCGACTATCATCCTGAAAAGCGTGGTTTTACCATTAGCATTTTCACCCACGACGCCGGTTATTTTTCCTAGGCGCAATTCAAGGTCCACACCAGAAAGCGTGAACTGTTTGAAGCTTTTCCCGAGATTAGCGGCATGGACAACGGCTCGGCTATCAATTTGGCGGCCCGAGATTCGTTTTTTTGCTGTTCGTCTTTGCGCAAGTGAAGTGTCCAGATTCGGAGATGCCTGTTCAGCTAAAATTGCGCTCGCAATATCTCGAATTTTCGCCACGAAATCTTCCTTAACGCCAAAGTGCCGCGCCATGTGCATCTCGCCGGCCAACACCAAAGATTGTGTTCGCAGTTTTTTGTCTACCGAATGATCTTTCATAAAATCAATTAACTTAAAAAGTGTCTTGTCGGGATGGCTAGTCAGGTCTTCAAGAATCTCCTCAACCCGATCGACTAAATCAGCTGTCATAGCGACGACCTCCGAACAACTTCGAGTAGGCATCCACTAGATCACTCGTGAGATCTAATCCGCGATCCAAAACGCCACGGCGTCGAAAATCAATATCCTCTGGCCGGGCAGTTCCAATACGAGCCTGTCTTACGAGATCCTGGTATTCACCACAGAGGATCAGTGCAGCCTTTTTGAAAGTTCTATCTCGCAATTCGACCGAAGCGTCTTTGCATAAAACTAAGAGGTCATCATGAAAAGTTGCGTAGTCTGCATTTGCTACGCAATCCTCAAGTTCAGCCACTCGTGCAAAGATATCTCCTGGTGCAGCCATATACTTTGCAAGTTACCCTTCAATTGAAACGTATTAAACCGTACAATTAGTGGCAGTAAGGTCCCTAGTTTGTGAAGCAAAATCTGAAAAAAGAGGTTTTTGTCTTTCAAATAGCCGAGAACAGTTTTAACGGGCGGGATGAATTTCGCACTATGTATCTAAAAAAACCTGTATTGGCCTCAAGTGACAAGCATGTTTCCAAAAACAGCTGGTTGCGAGTAAAAAGGATTGGGCACAACAAGCATTCTTTCGATGTAGACAACCAACTAAAAACGTTTCCGATTATACTTAGTTTAGGCTTCGATTTCGCTCAGCGTATGTTTGGCCCAATCTTCCATGAGAGTCCTTCGCTTCTCCAACATGTCTCCTCGCCGATATGCACGCTCGACTGCTGAACCAACTTCGTGCGCCAAAGCGATTTCAGCCATCTCGGAAGGGTATTCAGTCGTTTCGGCGACCCAATCTCGAAAAGTCGATCGAAAACCATGTGGAACAACTGGGCGGTTGGTCCTTGGATCTAAAAAGCCCAAACCGTTCGTTTTGGTTTCGGCTATATGAATTTTTTTAACTATAGCAGCAAGCGTAGCGTCGCTCATTGCTTTTTTCAAACCTTGACCAGGCCAGATCAAATTGGTGGAAGCAATTCTCGGAAAGCGCTTTAGTATAAAAACCGCAGCACTTGACAACGCCACGCGATGTTCCCGTCCCGCCTTCATCCGTTGTGATGGTATCGTCCACAATCCACGGTCAAGATCAATCTCAGACCAAGTGGCGCCTCGAATTTCTCCGGATCGGGCTGCTGTCAAAATCAGGAACTCAAGCGCAAGGCTAGAAGGGGATACCTTTCTACCACGTAGCGCTCGCATAAACGTCGGAAGCTGTTGATAAGGTAGAGCAGGCTGCCGAGTCGGCGCCTTCACCGTGGATGGTTTAGGCAGCAAGTGGCTGAGGTGATCTTTCCAAGCGGCTGGATTGTTCGACTCACGATGCCCAAGCCGAGTTTCCGCAGCAAAAACTAGCTCTATCTTCTTCATCATGCGAGACGCCCGCTCCGGCACTGAATCCCAGAGCCTTTTTTCTTCGGCCGTACCATACTTAGTGTGGGGCTGTTCAACGATTTGAATAATGTGATGAGTTTCAATTTCGTCGACCGCAAGGTCACCAATAAATTCAAAGGCAAACCCTTCAAGATCGTTCATCCATTTCGCTTCATCGCGTGCGTTGATTTTGCCTCGTACCTGGCGATTGAAGTATTCAAGAGCAGCCAGTCTAAACGTCGGCACAACAACCTTCTCTGCCGCATCCCGTCGTTTCTCCTCGGCAGGGTCAACCCCGCGCCAGAGCTTGTCCAGCACTACCCTGCCGCGCTCTCGTGCTTGAGCGAGTGTGACTTCTGGCCACGGGCCTAAAGCAAAGTCACGGCGTTTTCCTTCGAAAGTCCTTCGGAGAACCCAGGATGCCGACAACGCTGTTCCGGATGCGTATCTCCTTTTCCGTACGTTCAATGCGAGACCGCCGACACCCCCAACACGTACCAAACCGGGTTTTCGCTTATCTCCTTCTATGTCGCGTACAACGCGATTAAGAGAAGAAACGGTCATTTCATCAACTGAGCGTCGGGGCATATCTAATCTCTCCGGTTGGTGGTCATTCAATTTATGGGACCCCCTATAACTTCCGCTTTTTTCCACTTCATGGAAAGTCTCTTTCGCCTTAGTGATCAGAAAAGGCTTAAAGAATTGGATTGATGCGTAAACTTGGTGCGGGTACTCGCCTCCATTTTTCAAGGACTCTGTGGACGTTACTTAGGATTGCGCCTTGTAGGCGCTACGTCATGGGCGGCTCACACAGGCCACCTAGAATATGCTGACTACCCGTGATCCAGTTTGAATAGCACTTGGAATGGTGGAAATTGACGTTACTAGCACCAACACCGATAAACATACAACAACCGAACGCGTACCGGCCGCCTTGATTTCCACAATCGAGCGATATGCCGTGATCAGACAGGTCTAAAGCCGGGAACGTTAAGCGAAGAGTTTTTCCACCTCGGCCTTTATCTTTTCATCAGACATAGCTTGCTTGGCCGTTGGCGTAGTGCCTGCACCACATGCGCGATGAAGGGCATTGTTCAATTCGCCATTCTTTCGCAGCGCTGGATCGACACGCATGCATGTATGTATCACTTTCCGGTCATTGAACGGATTGAAGTAGCTGGCATGACCATAGCCGATCAACCTTCCACCCAATGTGTTGGGCAAGAGTTGTTCAACAAATGCGAGATCGTAAATTCGGGCATGTGCGGTGCGGGGAAGTGTATTAAGCCAATTCAGGTATTCAGGGCCCCAATAGCCCACATTCTCCTCGTGCGTTTTTCCGCCAAGCGCCAATTTGGCAATCCCATGGCTCAGGTCGAATTTGGGGCTCTGGGGCCACTGGTTGGCGCGGGCCATATCCAGGATATTGCCGCGCAGGACAAAATCCGCGTCGGGCAGCATATCAGTTGCAACCAAAACGGCATTTTTGGGTGCATGTTGGTATCCCGTTCGATGGCAAAAATCCCATCGCAGACGCTGTTGGTCAGTCGGGTTGCAACCACCGCTTTGGACATGCCGTTTTGCATCGAAAATTTGGAAGTCTTTTCCGATCCCCAGGTCATAGGCAACTTGAGAACCCACATAGCAATCAAACTGGGAAATCCATGTCGCTCTATGCGTGAAGACAAGCTTCGCCAGATGCAATTTATCTTTGGCTGAATATGCGAGCGTTCGGCTGTCAACGCCACCGCTGAGCGCCAGCAGGCAGGAAAAGTTCTGCAAAACAGCACCGGTAACTTGCCGCAACCTGCCAACAAGACGGGCGGCAACGTCATCCAGGTCACCGGAAATTTCCTCGAAATCATCTTCGACGGTTGGCCAATGACGATGCAACGAAAAGCTGTCCAAATCCAGATAGTGATTGGACAGCCCCCGTTTCACATCCGGATCACAGGTCTGCTGCATCCCGTAATTGCCGCCTTGTTTCAAGACAGCTTTCCTATCGATCCGATGATTTACTCTGGCCGGACGGGACAGCGCCATCAACGGAGAGCAGGCAACGGTTTTGTCCGTGCGATTATACACCGCCGGCAGATCCATCACCGGGTCAAAATAGACGCGCTTTCCGTCGGACGTTATGAGAATGGCGATGTAGCGACCAGCGAATCCGGTGATTTCCTCTTCGACACTTTCCCAAAAGTCTTGGTCGCTTGGTGCCGTCGCAAATTGGTGATCAGATTTGCCAACCAGATTGCCTTGCTGGTCAACAGCAACGCCCAGGAGCCACCCCAGTGTGTTGCCCGTACGATCGTGCAACGCCACACAGTTCAACTTTGGGCAATGCGTTAACGCCCAACCGAGCAAGGGCTTCGGGTAACACCACCCATCTGTTTTTGGCAAAGGTTTCCGGGACAGGCAGTATTGCCTGGCAAACACGTGCTCAAAATCCAGGCCGCCGTCATCACATAATTGTTTCGCAGCGATCATGTTGTGTCCACCGTGACCAGTTTCCGAACATGTGACCCCACTAGCTTTGCGCGTGGTGTCCTTGTTTGATCTTCTCCTAGCAGAAGGGCAAGCCGTGATGAATAGGCCTGCCCCTGTAATCAAATCTAAGACCGCGCCAACACCGGCTATTTGTTTCGAGATTGAAACACGATGAAACAAACGCCGAAATCAGGCTGAAACATCCCTCCTGCACACCACCGGCATCCGGGGCCAAAAGAGCTCCACATCAAAAAAGGAAACAGATTATGGAATTTCAAACTGAAACCACCGCCGCAGATAACGGAGTGAACGTTGAGGCCTTGCTCGGTGCGCGTGATGCACTGGCCGAAGCACCCGCCGCGGCACAATTCACTTGGCGTGCAAATTGTGAATGGATGGGCGGGGCGCATAGCCGCTCGACCATCAACAGCTTTTTTGGCCTTGGCGAAGAGCAAAACCACACATGTGACTTTACCATTGAGGCGGACCACCCCCCGCAATTTGCCGCCTCCGACAAGGGCGCAACACCGGTTGAAATCGTCCTGTCCGCTCTGGCCAGCTGCCTGACGGCCGGCGTGGCATCTGTTGCCCAGAACCGCGGCATCCAGATGCATTCGGTCAAGGTCACGGTTGAGGGCGACATGGATATCGCAGGTATCCTGGGCATCGATGCGGACATTCGCAACGGGTTCAACGCCATCCGCGTTTCGTTCGATATCGATGCCGATGCCAGCGACGATGACATCAAGGCCGTAGTCGCTCAGTCGCAAAAACGTTCAGCCGTTTTCGACATCATCACCAACCCAAGCAACGTCCATGTGACGGTCGCCTGACACCCCGGGCCGTCGCACAAAAGGAGTACCGAATATGGCATTTGTAGCCACACCAACACCAAAGCAAACCGCGCGTTCCGTCCTTCATGCCTTAGGTGCATTTTGGAAGGAAAAAGCCAAACAAAACCGGGACCGGAAAACCTATTTCCGCATGCTCCAGTTTGACAACAAAACACTGCGGGACATTGGTCTGACACGCGACGACATCAGAGAAATGATGACACGTCTCGACTAAAGGGCACGTGACCCACCAAACAGTGGGCGATGCGGCGATTGCCGCATCGCGCCACCTAAACATTTGACAATATTGCGCTTTTCCCAAGCGATTTGCACGCTCAACCCAAGAGGGCACCATGAAACAAGTGAACACGGTCATCATAGGGGCCGGGCAATCTGGTCTGGCGATGAGCCATGAACTTGAGAAAAATGGCATTGATCACATCCTTCTTGAGCGTGGTCAGATCGGTAACTCTTGGCGTCATGAGCGGTGGGATAGCCTGCGTCTTTTGACACCAAACTGGATGAATGGGCTGGCCGGCCAGGCCTATGACGGCCCAGATCACGATGGCTTCATGCATGTCACCGAACTGGTCGCACGCTTTGACACGGCCGCCGCCGCCATCACAGCGCCGATCCATACGCAAACCACCGTTTTATCTGTTTCTGCATCCGCTCGCGGGTACCGTGTTCAGACCGATCAGGGCGCGTTCGACTGCCGCAATGTGGTTTTGGCCAATGGCGCCTGTGCCCGACCGAAACGGCCAGCCTTCAGCACGCAAATGCACGGCGACATGCACCAGATCACATCGCTCACCTACAAGCGCCCGTCAGACCTGCCCGATGGCAAAGTCCTTGTGGTTGGCGCCTCCGCCTCCGGGCAGCAACTGGCCCGCGAAATTCAGGCCTCGGGCCGCCAAACCGTGTTGGCCGTCGGCTCGCATCTGCGCTTGCCCCGGCACTATCGTGACGCCGATATCCTGACCTGGCTTGATGCATTAGGGTCACTCTCGATGTCTCACACTGAGGTTGATGACATCGAACGCTTGCGGCGCACCCCGTCGCCTGCGCTTGTGGCTGACGCCACCCTTGATCTGAATGCACTGCAGGCAGAAGGTGTCGAAATCACCGGTCGTTTGGCCATGGTTCAGGACGGAGCGGCAGTCTTTTCCGGATCTCTGGCCAATCTGTGCGACGCCGCCGATCTGAAGTTGAACCGGCTTCTGACAGCGATCGACGCATGGGTTGAAAGCACAGGCTTGACGGACCTTGTCCCTGCGCCAGAACGGTTTGCCGCCACAAAGGTTCCAACCTCACCACGACTGAAGATCGATCTGGCCCGCGAGGGGTTCAGCACCGTGCTCTGGGCCACCGGATACCAACCCGATTTCAGCTGGCTCACCCTGCCCGTTTTTGACCGGAAAGGACGGTTGCAGCATGATGGCGGCATCGTTGGCAATGGCCTCTACGCCATGGGCCTGCCCTACATGCGACAACGGCAATCCACCTTCCTGCATGGGGCCGCGGATGACGCCGCCGCGCTGACCGCTGATCTGGCCGCCCGCGTGCACCGACGCCATGCCGCATGAACATGCCAAAAAAATCCTGACTTTCCCCTGATAGTTTTTTGCAATTCCGGCAACACTCCGCAACAATGGACCGCGCGCGATAAAACCACTCATTGGCAGATAACCGGTATAGCACTTGATGGCAGACGAGCATCAAACACCGCCCCCGCAGGGGCAAATGACTGCCCTCGTTGTGCCCGGGTTCATTACCTTCACGGATGTCACGCCACCGGGTGCCAGCGAGCCGGAATTCGTGATCGCGAACGAGGCGACTGGCAAGTTTTTTCTGGCCAATCGCGCCACCGTTCAATTTTTCGTCGACCTCAAGGAAAACGGCTCGATCCTTCAGGCGCTCAACAGCGCGAATATTCCGACGTCGCGTGGCGAAGACCTGATAAAACGACTGGTCCAATCCGGCCTGTTGGTGCGTACCGGCCAGACCCAAAGCGAGGCAGACCTCAAAAAGGCACCGCTTGAAAGTAAATTGATTTCAATGCGTTGGGATTTTTTGATGCCAGTTGGGTGACCGGAAAATTCGAATGGCTGGGGCGGTTGCTCTATACGCCACTGGGCTATTTGACCTGGTTGATCACCCTGCTTGCCGCGCTCAATGCGCTGATCGAAAACAGTGACAAACTGGCGCTGACCATGCGTCAGTTTTTCGAAGCAGATTGGCGGCAATTCCTTATCTTCGGCACGCTTTATGTGGTGTTGAAGGTTATCCACGAAATGGGTCACGCCCTGGCCTATCAAAGCATGTGTCGCCAAGAGGCGCTGGAGCCCGGCCCCATCCGAATGGGGATATCGATTTTCGCGTTTACCCCCTTTCCGTTCACCGATGTCACCGGCGCGTGGCGTTTACGATCTGTTGCCCGGCGGGTGATGATCGGCGCGGGGGGCATCTATTTTGAAACCTGGATCATCGCGATCCTGACATTGATCTGGGCGCAGACCCAGACCGGCATGGTGCAAACTATCATTCTGCAGGTCGCAGTGGTCGCGGGGGCGCTGGCGTTGTTGTTCAACCTGAACCCGGCGATCAAGCTGGACGGGTACTATATGCTGACGGATTACCTGCGTCGCCCCAACTTGTCCGGTCGCGCCAGTCAGGCGGCACGCAACCTCGTGGCCCGCGCATTGGGCGCACAGACGCCACCCATCATCCGTTCGGACTTCGCCTATTGGCTGCTGTCCTACATCTATCGCTGGACGATCTTTGGCGGCATTTTCTGGCTGGTGTACCAGTTTGATCCGCGCCTGGCGCCTGTGGCACTGGTTGTGGTGCTGATGACACTGGTGGCGCGTCCGGCTTTCAACACGCTGAAATACGCTGTCAAACTTGGCATCCGCCCTCTCCGATCAGGCGTCGTTCTGGCCGGTCTGGGCGCGCTGGTTGCCCTGACGCTTATTCCCTTCCCCGACCGTATTCTGATCCAGGGGCAGCTTCGGCTCTATGAAACCCAGTTCCTGTTCGCGTCCGAAGCCGGAAAACTGGAAAAACAGGCGGATGGATCATTTGTGCTGACCAACCCGGCGGTCACCCAACAAATCACGGACATCAATCTGCGCCGTGAAATGCTGGAAAACCTGCAGCGCGCCAATCTGACATCCGCGGCGGAAAAAGCGCAGCTGGCCGCGGAAATCGAGAGTTTTCACCAAAGCCGCGCCGAGCTTGAGGCCCGCGAGGCGGCGCTGACGTTCAACATCGGACAGGGTGGCATCTGGACCTCGTTGCAGGCGGAAACCCATGACGGGGCCTGGATTGACCCTGCCACGCAAAGCACGCTTGGGGCGCATTCCACCCCTGCCCCGGCCTATTTGCAGTTGCGGTTGGATCAGGGTGTTCTTGAACGCGATCTGCCCTTGACCAAGGCCACCAACCTGCAGGTGCGCGCGATCCATGACCCGTCCTGCGAGTTTTCCGCCCGGCCGCTGGATGCGCTGACCGACAGCATTGCAATCGCTGGCAACCTTATCGTCCGCGCCGCGCCAGAAGCACCGGAAACGGGATGTATCACATCGCTCAAACATGGGGGCGCCGTGGTGGCCCGGCTGGAAACCAGCCCCCGATCCCTGCTCAAACGCCTACAATTTGGAGGTTCGCGTTTGTTGCAGGATAGGCTACCTATTAACCTGAATTAGCGTACGTCAAAACGTCGTAACAGAAAGAGAAATCACATGGTCCAACGCCGCGCTGTCACCCGGGAAGACAAGGAGCTGCAGCCCGACAATCTGCCAACGCTCTACAAGACGCTGGTGCCGCTCACCGCGGAGCGCCATGGCGGTTATTTCCTGTCACCCGAACGCAGCTATGAATACGCCTCGACCACCAATGCGATCCCGATCACCGCCGATGAATTCCCGCAGGCTATGCGCAGCTATCCCATCGTGCTTGCGGGCGGCGATGTGCCAACACCTGTAGCTCTGGTCGGCTTTTCAGCAGGCAAAAATGATCACGTGCTGCAGGATGGCAGCTGGACCAAGGGCGCTTACATTCCCGCTTATCTGCGCCGCTACCCCTTTGCCTATGTGCGCGAGGCACAGGATGTGGAACGCAACATCCTCTGCGCCGATCTCTCCTCGGTGATCTTTTCGACGCAGGGAGAGGCCGACCGCGCGCTCTTCAAAGACGGCAAACCCGCGGAAGTCCTGAGCAATGTGATGGATTTCTGCAACCGGTACGAAATGGCGCTGCAACGCACCCGGTCCGCGATGGAAGAAGCCCGCAAACTTGATCTGGTGGACCCGTCTTCCGTCACGATTTCGCGCGATGGCAAAACACTGAAAGTCGAAGGGTTTCACATCATATCCGAAGAAAAACTGCGCAAGCTGGATGACGCCACACTGGCCGGGCTGGCCCGGCGCGGCATGCTCAACATTTTCGCCGCGCACCACCTGTCCCTGACCAATTTCACGTCCTTCGGGTCGCTCTGATGCGTCTTTTAGCCTGTCTCGGCCTGACGCTGATCGGGTTTGCCCCGGCTGCGATGGCACAAGGTGTTTCAGCCATTCTGGAACCCGGCGACATGGTTGAAATCCGCTCGACGGTGGATGGGCGGGTGGATCAGATTCTGGTCCGAGAAGGTGATGAGGTGCGCAAAGACACGGTACTGGCCACGATAGACGCGCGGGTGCAACGCGCGCGCGTGGCCCTGTCGGAAATCGCGGCCGAGGCCAACGGGGCCGTAAACCGCGCCGAGATCGCGATTGAGCAATCCAAAACCATGCGCGACCGCGTGGCCCGTGCCCGCAGTAAAGGCGCCGCGCAGGAATGGGAGGTCACGCAATCCGAACAGGCGCTGCAACTGGCCGAAGCCGATCTTGACGTCGCCGTCGAAGGGATGACGCGAAGCCAGAGCCAGCTGGAACTTGAAAAGGCGATCCTGAGCGAGTTCAGCATGACCGCCCCCTTTGATGGCACGGTGCTTCAGGTGTTCAGCACCGAAGGTGAAATCGTGGACACGGAGATGACCGTTCTTGAACTGGGCAACCTTGACCGGTTGCAGGCCACGGCATTTGTACCGTTGGATTGGCTGGACTGGCTCAAGCAGGGCTCAGATGTTTCGGCGACGATTGCGGGCGATCAGACCGCAAAGGGCGTTGTCGCCTCGATTGACCCCCGCGTCGACCCGGCCAGCCTGAGCGTGCGGATCAAGATCGAATTCGACAACCCTGACCGCGCCTTTCTGGCCGGAACGGCCGTTCTGATCAATCGACCCTGAAATGACCGACGCCAGCCCCATCCCCAACACCAAGGCCGAACCAAAGGACACGGCCCCACCGGGCAGAGACCTGAATTCCGCCCTGCTGGCGTGCTTTGCGCAGGAAAACGACCCCGCCCGTTTCCCCAACCGGTTGGTTGAATTTGCCACGGCCCTTATCGCGCATCGCAATGTGTCCGTCTGGGCGAAACCGAAGGATGACGCGCCCGCCTTCGTCTTGGCCCAGGACGCAAAGGCGCACATGGGGGAGGCGGAAAGCGCGGCCGCGGAAAAGGCCTTCGAAGAAACCAAAGATGCCACCGCCGCAACGGTCAAGGTTGTGGGCGCGTACCTGGCCGCAACGCTTGCCCTGCCCGACGGGCAGACGGGGGTGCTGCTGGTCGGCATGCCCGCAGGCGGCGCGGTTGCACGGTCACTTGCCTATGAACGCGTCAGCCTTCTGGCCAACCTGTCCTACGCGCAGTTTCGCCACAGCGATCTGACCGGGCAATCACAGTTGATCCGCATCCTTGCCGCCATCGCAGCCGGTGATCTGTCGCAGATGCAGGATCTGGCCGATGTGCTGGTCCGGCTGACCGGTGCAGATTACGCCGCTGCCGGGTTCTATACCGGGCAGAACGTGAGCAATCTGGCCATATCCGGCCAAAGCGGGTTGACCAAACGGGCCACCCTGCCCGCCAAGCTGAAATCATCCATGGTGGAGCTTGCCGCCAAGAATTTGCAATCCGACAGCGGCGTTTTTGCCGCCCGTCCAGGACGCAGTGACGGACTGGTCCTACGGGCCGAAAATCCGCAACGGAACACCCGGCTTTTGCGGCTGGCCGGGGCGGTCTTTGCGCAGGCTCAACAGGGCAAACCCGCCTCGAAATGGACGGCCGCGCGGCTGGTCAAAATCGCGTCGGTTTGTCTGGTCATTGGCGCGCTCGGCCTTATACCCATTGCGGATGGTACCAAAATCCCGGCCACGGTGGAGGCCGCACAAAAACGCGTTGTCACGGCCCCGCTATCGGCCACAATTGCCGAGGTGCTGGTGCGCGACAAGGAATTTGTGCGCGCGGGCGAAACCGTTTTGATCACCCTTGCCACGCCCGAGATCGACCTCGAAATCATCGAAGTGACCGCCGAGCGCGCCAATGCCGTGCTGGAACGGGAAACCGCGCGGGCCAGCCGCAATGCACAGGTGCTGCGCAACGCCGAGCTGGAGGTCGAGCGACTGGACGCACAGCTGCGCCTGCTGGAATTGCAACGCGACAGCGCCCGGATAACCGCACCCATTTCAGGCATCGTCGTGCTGCAGGATGTGGACCAACGCATCGGCGCCACCGTCCGCAAGGGTGAGGCGTTGGTCGAGGTGTCGGACCCGTCGGCCCTGCGCCTGTCGCTGGCCATTGTCGAGGGAGAGATCAGCAACGTGGCTGAGGATGACACCGGTGTCTTCCGGCCCGATTTCGACCCCAGCCTGCGGTTGGAAGCCAGCGTGACGCGGATCTCACCCGCCGTCGACAACAGCGAAGATATTCCGCTGATTTCGGGCAAGGCGACGTTCACCGCCGCACCGGGCAGCGATCTGCGCCCGGGCATCAGCGGTGTTTTTGCGGTGGATCAGGAATACCGTCCGATCTGGCACATCCTCTACCGCAACATCCGCGATTGGGTGTTGCTGCGGGTCTGGATCTAGTCGTTTCAAAACTCTGTGGATTTACTGCGCACCCGGTACGGCCGTCGCCCCACTGAGGAATTCGTAGTTGAACCGGTTCAAAGACACACCCAACGGATCGGCCGATGAATTGTACAAGTCTTCCACCGTTTTGGCGGCGATATCGTTGAAGACCTCATCAACTTTCAGCACATCCTGGTTGCCATAGACCTCGCCAATATTAGCCGGGGCAAAGAAGGTACGCGTATTGAAAATACCTGCGTCCTGCGGCAGGGTTGATGGCCGGTCGACGCTGACACCGATAGTATAGGCCTCATCTTCCAGATGCGACCCAACGGTGAACCCACGCATGTCGTTGCGGAAATTCATCAGAATCCGTGCGTGCCTCATCGATCAACTTGACCGGTGCGTCAAACAGAACCGACCGGTTGTGGAATTCGTTGAAATCATCCTCGACCTGGTTCAGTTCGACACGTGGGAAAATCGCGATCCAATGCCCGCCCGTATCGGCCACAATGTTGCGCACATAATCCAACCGCCCATCCTGACGGTAAAGGTTGATGGTCACGTTTGATCCGGGTTCGGCCGTGCCGGTGAAGATCGGGTCGATCAGCAGAATGGGCAGGAATTGCGCGTCATCAATCCCGTCAATGGCGCGCGGCTCTTCGTCATCGCCGTCATCATCGGGGATCGGCTGCGGTACAATCACCGCATCATCAGCCACAAAGTAATCGCGCCCAAACCCGTCCGACGGATCCGGTGATGAGCTGGTCGTGGCAACGGCAATGTTGGTGATATCGTCCAGAACATTGGTGCGGAAACCCACGAAGGCTTCGTATTCGATGGTCAGGCTTTCGCCCGGCTGCAGCACCGGAATATTCACGATCAATCGGTCCGAGCCCGCCACAGAGCTGGGCGAGACAGACCCCAAGACCGGGTCCGACAGCGAAATCACACCCGTCAGCTCCAGATCAGACGGCAGCGGGTCATTCACAACGGTGTTGAACGCCGGGGACGTGGCCGTTGCATCATTGCTGATCACCAGCGTGTAAACGATGATGTCACCCAGGAACGGATCGGTCGATGTGGTCGATTTCTCGATCAGCAAATTCGGCTCGATAATTTCGACCGTTTCGGTGTCAATCACCTGATCCAGCGGGTTCTCCCCTTCCGGTGTGACGGTCAGACCGGCGGTATTGGTCAGCTGCACGTTCTGCACATTGGTCGGGATGTCGGTCACCCGGGCCACAACCTCAACGATGATCGCGTCCTGTGCCTCGGTGATGGTGCCATCTACGAAGGTGTTATCGACATCCGTCAGGCTGATGGTCAGCAGCTGGCCGGAATTGCTGATATCCGTGGTGCCGCCCACGGTGATCTCGCTGCCGATCTGCTCAATCGAGGCCGTGACAAACTCGAGACCCACCGGCAATTGGTCGGTCAGCACAACCGTATCCATGGGGATTTCCGGCAAGGTCAGGACCAGCTCATAGGTGACCGTCTCACCAATCGTCAGACCTCGGATGCCATCGCCATCGCCATCCTCTGGCGTCTCAGCATACCCCGAGGCCGTGTCCTGTTTGGTCAAAGTCGGGTTGGATGATGTGCGGTGGTCGTCAGACACCGGCGTGTAATCTTCCTGGAACGGATCGTCACCGGGCGCGGAATCGTAGGCCGCCGTGGCGGTGTTGACGAATGTTGTCAGCGGCGGTGTGCCTGCATCCAGCGTTGCCGCATAGGTCACCACCAATACATCATCGGCGGCAAGCACGGGCACGTTAAGCGTAAAGCCCGTTGCCGCGGTGGTCAGATCCCCGCTCGCGGGCGTGAACGGCACACCGTTGATGGTGAAGTTGAGCGAGCCGCCGTTGAGCGACAATTCCGGTGGCAGAACATCCGTCACCTCGACGTCGAACGCGGGCCCTGTGGCATCGGGCACCACGCCCGGGCCTTCGTTTGTCACGGTGATCGAGAAGATACCGTTTTCGCCGGGATCAATCGCCAGCGGTCCGTCCTTGTCGATGGTCAGTTCCGGCTCGACAACGCGCACATCGGCCTCGGCCGTGGCCGGAGTGAAGGCCGGATCGGCACCGTCAGGGTCCACCACGAGCGAGGCGGTGTTGGTCAGCACATCGCCCGCGCTCATGTCACTATTGATGCGGCCTGTGACGGTGAATGAAATCACGTCATCCGGCCCGATCGTGGGCGGGCTGGTATCTTCGGGATTGCGGATTTCACCGAAATCGAGCGTGAAATCGTTTGGCCCTGTCAGGACGGGCGTGGGAATGCTCAACGGGTTATCCGAGAGATCCACCAGACCTGCGCCGAAAACCACATCGTCCACGCTGACGAAGTCCATGCCAACCGGCAGGTTGTCCGTAAAGATCACGGATTCCATATCGATTTCAGGCAGGAACAATTCGTAGGTGAACGTCACCAATTCGCCAATCGACAAATCAAACGGGTCAGAGCCAAGCTCGGAATCCGTCTGGGTGAAGCTAGAGGTAAACGGGGTTTTGGTAATGAAAGGTACCGTGGCCACCGAATGCGTGTCATCGGTGCTGTAATCCCGATCATCCACCGGCAGGCCGTTTTCATCCAGCGGATCACCGGGCAGACCGTCATAATCCACGGTCGCCGTGTTCAGGAAGGTTTCCGCATTTGGCGCACCGGGATCCAGAAGCGCCTGATAGTTGACAATGAGCGTCTCACCCGCCCCCACAGGGATCGGGTTGCCCGTGGCCGTTTCAACCAGCTGGAATGAGAACCCGCCAGCCGCTTCCACGATGGTCACATCCGCCTCGGTAAAGCCGTTGAACGAAAACGTCACGCTACCCCCGACAAGCGAAAGGTTCGGATCGGCAAAATTATCCGCGATGAACAGATCAAAGGCCGGACCGTTGCCGGTGTTTTCAATCTCGATCTGGTAATCCACGGTGGATCCAGGATTGACCGCGATGTTGCCGGTTTTCTCCAGCGTCAGAAGCGGCTCAACAATCTCGACCGTTTCGGTATCCGTG
The DNA here is from genome assembly GCF_055693585.1 of Roseovarius sp. JB2-10. Lineage (NCBI taxonomy): Bacteria > Pseudomonadati > Pseudomonadota > Alphaproteobacteria > Rhodobacterales > Roseobacteraceae > Roseovarius > Roseovarius sp. JB2-10. Next base: position 3,616,024 of record NZ_CM146337.1, read on the forward strand.
ATCTCATCCAGCGGCGCCTCGCCTTCGGGCGTGATGATCAGACCGGCGGTATTGGTCAGCTGCGTGTTCGGATCAGCGCCGGAATTCGCGGGGATATCCTCGACCCGCGCGGTGATCTCGATAACGATGGCATCATTGGCCCGCGTCCCTGTGCCGTCACTATCGGCATTGAGCACATCGCCAAGTGTCACGGTCAGCAACTGGCCGGATTCCACGAAACTCGCACCGGCGTTGACCGTGGTCACATCATTGCTGCCATTGACGGTGATGCCGCTGCCCAGCTCACTCACCTCAGCCGAGACGAAGCTGAGCCCGGTGGGCAGCAGATCGGTCAACTGCACCGTGTCCATCTGAATTTCCGGCAGGGTCAAAACCAACTCATAGGTGACCGTCTCGCCGATCGCCAGGTCGGTGACACCATCGGCGTCATTATCCTCGGGCGTCTCGGGGTGCTCTGTTGTCAGGGCCGTCTTTTCAAGGCTCGGCGATGTGGCGACGGTGTGATCGTCACTGACCGGTGTGAACACCTCCTGATTGGGATTATCCCCCGGCGCGCTGTCATAGGCGGCGGTGGCCGTGTTGGTGAACGTGTCCAGCGCGTTGGCCCCCGGATCGAGATCAGCCTCATAGGTGATGACCACCTCATCATCCGGCAAGAGCACATCGAAGTTCAGCGTGAACCCCGCGGTTGAGGTGATCAATTCCCCCGGTCCCGGCGTATAGGGCGCACCGTTCAAAGTGATCACAAGCGAGCTTGCATCCAGATCAAATTCGGCGGGCAAAACATCCGTGATTTCAACGTCATAGGCCGGCCCCGTTGCATCAGGCACCACGCCGGGGCCTTCGTTGACAACGGTGATTTCAAACGTGCCTGTGTCGCCGGGATTCAAGGCCAATGGCCCGGTTTTATCGATGGTCAGTTCCGGCTCAACCACGCGGACATCCGCATCGGCCGTGGCAGGCGCCAGGGCCGTACCGCCCAACTCCTGCACTTCCAGCGTGGCGGTGTTGGTCAATGTGTCGCCCGCACTCATGTCGGAATTGACCCGCGCCACCACTTCGATGGTGATCACATCATCAGGCCCGATGGTGGGTGGGCTGGTATCTTCGGGGTTGCGGACGTCACCGAAATCCAACTCAAAATCATTGCCAACCAGTGACAGAACCGGCGTGCCCAACGCATTGTCGGACGTGTCGGTCAAACCGGCCCCGATCGAGACCACGTTGAAGCTGACGAAATCCATGCCATCGGGCAAATCATCCGAGAAAAGCACCGAGGACATATCAATCTCGGGCAGGAAAAGCTCGTAGGTGTAGGTCACCTCTTCACCAATCGCCAGGTCGAACGGATCCGAGCCCAGAACGCTATCTGTTTCCGTGAAGCTGGAGGCGGTGGGCGTCTTGGTCAGGAACGGCACGGTCGCCACCGAATTGGTGTCATCGGCGGTATAATCCCGGTCATCCACGGGGTTACCGTCCTCATCCACCGGATCGCCCGGCAGGCTGTCATAATCCACGGTCGCGGTGTTCAAAAACGTCTCTGCCGACGGCGCGTTCACATCCAGAACCGCCTGATAGTTGATCGTCAGTGTTTCGCCTGCGCCAACCGGGATTGGGTCACCCGTCGCCGTATCCACCAGCTCGAACGAGAAACCGCCGGCGGATTCGGTGATTGTGACATCAGCCTCGGTAAATCCGTTGAAGCTGAAAGTCACACTGCCTGGCACCAATGTGAGGTTTGGATCGGCAAAGGCATCCGCAATCTGCAGGTCAAAGGCCGGGCCGGTGCCGGTGTTCTGAATGGCAATCTGGTAATTCACCGTGTCGCCCGGATTGGCCGCCGGATCACCGGTCTTGTCCAGCACCAGATTGGGCTCGACGATCTCGATGGTCTCGGTATCCGTGACCTCGGACAGGGGCGCCTCGCCCTCCGGCGTGATGGTCAGCCCGGCCGTGTTGGTCAGCGGTGTGCTGGCCGGTGTGCCAACATTGCCCGGCACGTCCTCGACCCGCGCTGTCACCTGCACCACGATGCCATCATTGGCCCGGGTGCCCGTGTCATCGGTGTCAGAGTTGAGCACATCGCCAAGCGTGACGGTCAGTAGCGGTCCGGCCTCGACAAAGGAGGCGCTTGCATTGATCGCCGTCAGATCAGTTTCACCGTCAACGCTGATAAAGGCCCCGATTTCAGTGACTTCGGCAGAAACGAACGACAGGCCCGGCGGCAGAAGATCGGTTAGAACCAGCTGATCCATCGGGATTTCCGGCAGAGTCAGCACCAGCTCATAGGTGACCGTTTCGCCAATCGCCAGATCGGTCAGCCCGTCACCGTCATTATCCTCGGGCGTCTCGGCATGTTCGGTGCTGATCGCGGTTTTTTCGATGGTCGGCAGGGTGGACACTTCGTGGGTGTCGGTCACAGGCGCATAGGTTTCCTCAATCGGATTACCGTCGCCATCCAACGTTTCCCCGGGCGCACTGTCATATTCAGCGGTGGCCGTGTTTTCGAACACCGTCAGCGGCGTCGCACCCGCATCCAAGGAGGCTTCATAGTCAACCTGAACCGTCTGGCCAGGCAACAGAACATCGAACGTCGCGCTAAAGGACGAACCGTCAGAGGTGACACTGTCCGGTACAACCGGTCCGCCTGCCCCGTCGGTAAAGACCAGCGATCCGGTATCAAGCGTCATGCCCGCAGGCAGTGCGTCGGAGATCACAACATCATAGGCCGGACCTTCGGCCCCCGGCACGCCATCGTTGGTGGCAACAATGGTAAAGCTTCCAGCCGGACCGCCCGGATCAAGCGCCAGCGGGCCGGTTTTGTCGATGCTCATCTGCGGCTCGACAATGCGAACGTCCGCCGTGGCGGTCTGCGTGGCAAACGGATCATCGCCAACCGGGTCCACAATCAACGACACGGTGTTGGTCAGCGTATCGCCCGCACTGGGCACGCCGCCTTCGGTCACCCGTGCAATCACGTCAAAGACCAGCACGTCATCCGGGCCGATCGAGCCATCAGACGGGTTGTTCATTGCGCCAAAATCAAGTTCGATCAGGTTGGGATTGCCCGCGTCAGGCGTTGCAATCACCGTTCCTGTGGCCCCTGTGCCGTTTACGTTCACCACGTTGGCCGAGATGAACTCAAGCCCCGGCGGCAAGAGATCTTGGGCAATCACGCTTTCCAGATCGATCTCTGGCAGGGTGATTTCATAGCGGAATGTCACCTCTTCGCCGATCGACAGATCAAAGGGCGCGGAGCCCAGTTCACTGTCAGTCTCGGTGAAGTTCGAGGTAAAGGGCGTCTTGGTGATGCGCGGCACCGTGGCAATCACATGATCATCGCTGGCCGTATCATCGCGGCCAAGCGGGTTGCCATCGGCATCCGTCGGATCGCCCGGCACGCTGTCATAATCAACGACGGCGGTGTTGACGAAAGACTGGGCATCCGGTGCCGTGGGCTCGATCAGCGCTTGGAACGTGATCGTCACCACCTCACCGGGCAGAACGGGCCCCGGGATCACGATCTGGAAGCCATCCGTCTCGGACGGTGCGGGCGTTGTGATGACACCCACACTGGTCACAACCGATCCCGGTTGCAGTGTCAGGAACGGATCATTAAACGGGTCCGTGACCACAAGGTCATAGGCCGGGCCATCCCCATCATTTGTCACGGTAATTGTGTAGTCCACGATCTCGCCCGGGTCGCCGCCGACATCGCCGGTTTTGTCGACCGTCAGGTCCGGCTCCACCACATCGACCGTTTCAGACGCCATCTCCTCCTGCAACGTGTCGCCCGTGGCCGGGTCTGTGATCTCAAGCGTTGCCGTATTGGTCAGGGAAAGACCTGTCGAAGCCTCGGCCACGTCATCCACGATCGATGTCACGCGCACCACGATGGTGGTATCTGTTGCCGCCGCATCATCCGCCCCGTCGACAACCACCGTGCCAAAGTCAAATACCACCTCGTCACGCGCGCTGTTGATAGTGATGGCGCCGTTGCTGTCATCATCCCCTGCGGTCAAGGTGGTTGAGGTGTCATTGACATCGTCGCCGATGGAGACAACTTCAGCCGATTGCACCAGAAGGCCCGGCGGCAGATTATCCGTCAGCGTGATACCCGCCGTGCCCTGCGGCACCGTGATGGTCAGAAGGTACGACACCTCTTCACCCACGTTCAGCTCCGCATTGTTCGGCCCCGCGGCATCATCGGTATTGGCGTCGTTGCTGGTCTCGTAGGACTTATCCAGGCTCGCCTCCGGCGTGCCCAGATCAGCGGTGGTCGATGGTCCGGTATAGATCCGTTCTTCTTCAGGATCAGCGGGCGGCGTGGTTTCATCCCCTGCCGGGTTGCTGTCATAGCGCTCAACCTCGGCGGTGTTGGTGTAGGTCGAGTTGAACAGCGCGCTATCTTCGACCGTGGCATCATAGGTGATGACCGCAATGAAGCCCGCGGGCAGTTCGGGGATCACAACCCGCAATTCGCCGTTTACGTCGAACGCGGCTGAAACCGGTTCCGTCGGCGTGAAAGGTGTGGTGCCATCCGCCTCAAAGATGTCGACATTCAGCGAGGCCGGGATGGCTGTGACATCCCCGCCGACACCGTCGTCATTGACGATCATGTCATAGGCCGGGCCGTCACCATCATTGGTCACCGTCACCTCATAGCTGACCACGTCACCGGCATCCGCGACAGCCGGGGTCACGGTCTTGTCGATCATGACATCTGGCTCAACCACCTCGACCGAGGCATCATCCTGAACGCTTGACGCGTTATTATTGCCGTCCGTGAACGACAAAACGCCCACATTGGTCATCGCGTCGCTGGTATCGACCACCGGATCCGCCGTCAGACGCGCGGTCAGACGCACAACGATCTCGTCCTTGCTGTCTCCGGTCATGTCGACCACGTTGGTCAGGTCGCCAAAGTCAAATACAGTGTCCTGACCGCCGGAATTCACCCCGGCATCGCCCACATTCAGAAGCGACCCGCCGATGTTGTCAGCCGGCCCGTTTGTGCCAGCACCACTGACATCGCCGATGCGCACTACCTCAGAGCTGACGTATTCCATCCCCGGCGGCAGCGTATCGGTCAGGATCACATCCTGGATCGAGCCTTCGGGAATGGTCAGCACAAATTCATAGGTGACCGTCTCGCCGATGCCCAGCTCACCCTCGGCCGTTTCGGCATAGCTTGAACTGCCCGGCACCACGGATTTGTCGATCTCCGGCGCACTGGTGATGACCTCTTCGGTGTCGCTCAGCGAAAACTCTCGGTCATCGCCATCAGCAGCACTGTCATCCTCGGGTGTGCTGTCAAACACGAGATCAGCGGTATTGGGGATTGTCAGGCCGGCCTCGACATCGGGATCAACCGTCGCGTTATACTCAACCCGAACCGTGTCATTCTGATCCAGCCGGTCGATGAAGATCTCGTAAGAATTGGCATCTCCCCCCACCGGGGTGGTCAGCGCAAAATTTGTCCCGTCAAAGGCCGTTGGCGTGCCGTTGACAAAAAGCTGAATACTGCCGGGGTTGAGCGTGACTTCGGGCGCCAGCGTGTCACTGAGCGTCAGGTCAAACGCAGGCGCGTCGCGGAATTGCGCCGGGTTTGCGATATCAACCGAATAGTTGACCAGACCACCAGCGGTGACTTCGCTTGGGCTTGCGATCTTGTCCAATTCGACATTTGGCGTGGCAACCCGCAGGCTGGCATTGTCCCGGGCGCGCGTCGTGTCGCCATCCGCGTTTTCAAACGTGATTTCGGCGCGGTTGCGCAGCAATTCATTGGTTCCGGGCGTGCCCACGGACGCGTCATCCACCCGCGCAAATACGCGGATCTCGATGAAGTCGTTGTTGGGATCATTGTCGCCTGCGTTGGTCAGCGTATCGAAATCATACGCGAATGCATTGCCGGTGATCGTGGCGTTCTGACCAACGGTTACACCGCCCGTATTGGAAATCCCGGATCCGATGGACTCGATCTGTGCGTCAACAATCACCAGACCTCCAAAGGTCACGGTGTCGGAGATAACGGTGTTCAGCAGCTCACCTTCGGGCACATCAACGCGGATGATAAACTCGACATTCTCGCCGATCACCACCTCATTGCCGCCCCGGCCAAAGCCCTGCCCGTCAAACTGACGCGAGATCCAGCGTTTTCGAGATTTCAATGGATTCCGTTGTGGCCGTTGCGTCATCCGTGATCGGGTCGACAACCCGGTTCACAGGCGCATTCGGATCAAAGGGCATACCATTGCCCTCAAACGCGTTATAGCTGGCAATTCCGGCGGTGTTGGTGATCAGCTCATCCGGTGTCACCACGCTGTCGACCACCAGATCATAGGTGATGACAATCACGTTTTCGCCTGATGTCTCGTCAAACGCGGATATCGCACCCTCCAACGGGCCGTCATCCACCAGAAGCAGGCCCTGCGCCGGGTCAAAGAAATCATCATCCGTGGCCGGTGTGCCATCCGGACGGGTAAAGGAAATCGGGTTACCGGCACCATCGGTGATCGACAGGTTGTAGCCCGCGGGCGGCTCAAGGAACCCATCCGGTAACGTATCCTGAACGGTGATGTTGAACGCACCATTTGGCGCGCGGCCTGTATTCTCGAGCACCACGGCAAAAGTGACTGTATCGCCCGCATTGACGTTCTCGATATTTGCATCGACCGGCGCCAGATCAAGACCATCCGACGTCACCGTACCGCTGAAACGGGGCACGGATCCGTCCGGAATGCTCACCCCGGTCAGGCCGGTTGGCCCGTTCACAATGGCGGTATCGGGGTCTGCACCATTGGTGGCCACAACACCTTTACTGATGTTCAGATCGGGCTCGGCATATTCGAAATTGGCAATGGCTGTGCTTTCGATCACATCGCCAAAGGAGTTTTCCTCAAACCCGGTCGCCTGATTGGTCAACAGCAGATCGGGCGCAAAGATCGCATCTTCGACAGTCACGGTGAACAAAAGCTCAATCGACAGCGGCCCGCGCGGATCAATGGTGAAATCACCAAATTCGAAATTGATCTGGTTGTCCGCCGGGATGTTGGAAATGTTGGGCACGATGCCCGACAAATCGACCGATGTCGCCGGGCCGTATGTGGCCACTCCGGCGGGGGGCGGATCCGCCGCGCCCGCATCAAAAGACATGTTGTCAATTTCGCCGGAATCAAACACCAGCTGCGGCAGGTTGTCGATGATCCGGAAGTTTTCAAACGCCCCCAAAGGCGCGTCGTAAATGATCGAAAACGTAACCGTGTCACCTGCGGCAATAACCACATCGGCAGGCGGGTTATCATCCCCGTTGAGCGCATAGACCGTCTTTTCGCGGATCTGACCGACGGCCAGCTGCACTTCATTCGAACTGGTGTCTTCGATCGTGTTGCCCGTAGGCGTATTCGGGTCTGCATTGTCGCGTACATCCGCCCGAACCGTCACGTCATTGGAGATAAAATCCCCTTGGCTCAATTGGTTAAGGCCAGGAATTGCCCCATCTGTGTAAGCATCCGCAATGATGGCCTGATAGGTGATCAGCACCGTTGTCTGCGAGCCATCCTGCGTGCCATCTCCGGCAATGTCACCAGTCAGAAGGCCATCGGACCCGGCGGCGATCATCGCATCGGACAGCTCGAAAATCACGGTGGTCTCACCGGTGGTGGCATTGAACGAATTGGATTCGTCGACCCCAAAAGCAACCGGGCCGGCAATCCCGCCAATCTCCTCTACTGTCGAAAACTCGGCAGAGCCCGCAACATAGGTCCAGGCGTCGCCCAGAATATCCTCGACCACCAGATCACCCATGGTGAAATAGTCCGACACCTGAATGGCCAGCGTGAACTCGTACACGTCATCAGGCGTCACGCCACTGGCCTGGTTATCGGTCAAAACGGCATTGGTTTTCTGGATCGCTATGCTGGACGCGGTCAGCTCATTGGTCGCGCTGTCGGACACCGCAACCGGGTCGTCATCACCATCAAGCGGGTTCCATGTGCCTGTGCCTGTGACCTGATTGATCACAGGTGTATCGGCACCGGTCACCGGATCGTTGGTTGGATCGGCCGAGTCAGAGGGATCATTGCTGATGTAATAGTCAAAGGTCACCGTGACAGTGCCCGAAACCTCGGCGAAATCCACCACCAGTTCGTTGTTCGGCGCTGTCACCTGCACCCCGACCGGCGGCTCAGTGATGCTGTTGACGGTTCCGCCGGAAATCACCGGGTTACCCAGATAGACCAGTTCAGGCGGCAACGTGTCGGTCAGCGTGAAATCTGACAGGGTCTGGCCCGGCGCCACATCAACGGTCAGGATATATTGGTATTCATAGTTCGGACCTGTCGCCCCTTCGGATTCCGGTGCCGTATTGGCCTTGGACACCTGAAACAGCTGCGGATCGACGGTGGTTGAGCCCTGTGCCTCCCGAATGGGTGCATCATCGTCCGGATTGTCCAGCGGATCGCAGCCAAGCGCAAAGCCCCCCAAGATGTCAAAGGTGGGCATGGCATTAAGATCGGCCTGATCGGAAAAATCGATGACCACATCAATATCGACCGGCGGGTTGCCCGGTGAGAACGAGCCATACGGCAGCTCAAAAACCACCAGCGTGTCACCCTGTGTGCCGCCCGTCACGATGAAGGGAGAGCCATCAGGGTTCAGCAAAAACGGATGTTCGGCCTCCCCTGCGCCATCAAAAGTGATCTCATGCGTGACAATGGGCGCGCCCAGAAAACTGGCGCTGTCAAAGGTGGGGCCATCCCCCTCGCCATCCCCACCCGAGGTGGGAATGATCAGCTCGGCATAGGGCACATAGCCCGAATCCGTGCCGGTATTGTCGAAAGTCAGCGTGAAGCCGACATCCTGTTCGCCCAGTTCGATGACTTCATCCGGATCGGTGGTCGTAAAGGTCACGTCCGGATCAGCGCCCGACAGCACGATCCGGTCCTCCAGAAGCTCAAACTTGGGCATCTCTGTCACAACAAAACCTCCACTCCCGAGGGCACCAACCTGTCGACCACCTAGTTCTTGACGATTTTATAGGTTGGCTGATCCCGAATATCCTTGCGAATATCGGTCTTGAACCCCCACCGCTTGAGCAAAACACCCCGCGCTCGCGCCAGATTGGCCGCCGCTATTTCCCGCGTGGCCCGTGCCGTAGCAACAGATTGCTCGGCGCTCTGCACTTGCTGGTAGCTCGACAAAAGCGCCGACAGGATGGCGATGCCCTGTTCACCCACGCCGTCATTCCAGCGGTTGCGCAATGTCACAAGGTCCTTTTGCGCCGCTTGCTGAGCACGACGCTGCGCAACAAGGTCCTGCGTGGCGGTGATGTATTCATTCGCCGAGACATCCACCTCGGCCAGAATGGTCGAAATCACTGACAACACCTGCCGCTCCTGCTGGATGGTTTCCAGACGGCGGCGTTTGTAGCGGGCATCACGTTCATCGAACCCAAGCGGGACCGAGAATTTCAGGCCGACCACATGCCCGTCGCCATTATGCTCATCCCCGAACGCGTTGGAGAAGTTGCGCCCATCCGCCCCGCCACTGGCCGATACTTCCAGCACCAGATCCAGTTCAGGCAGGCTTTCATTCGCCGCCATGCCTTCGCGCAGCAATGCGGCCTCATATTGCAGGATCGCCTGTTGCAATTCGGGCCTGTTCACGAATATCTCTTCCAGCGTGTCTTCGGTGCCCAGAATGCGCAGCGCGCCATTGGGTGCTGACGACGGTAGCAACTCCACATTGGCCGGTCCCATACGGGGGTCATTGACCAAAGCGGCCAGCCGGAACTCTGCATTATCTACGGCGGATTTTGCGCGCACCGCATCGGCCTGCCACTGCGCGGCAAGAGACCGGGCGCGGTTGACCAGCACCGGATCGGCATCGATATCCACGCGGTTGCGCACCTGTGACGCCAAACGCGCGCCGTGGCTCGCCAGATGGGATCGCTGGATATAGACCGCGCGCGCCACATAAAGGTTCCAATAGGCGCGCTCGGTTTCCAGAAGATGTGCCTCCGCCTGACGGCGGAATTCTTCGGTGGCGATTTGCGTATCCATATTGGCAATACGCCGCGGTGAATCGTTATGCGTGAACCCTGCCCCGCGCAGCAATGGCTGCACCAGCGAGATGGTCGAGCGCGATTCTGTCTGTTCGCCGGGAATGTACGTCGTGCGATTGGTATCTGTCGTCGTGAACCGTTGCGAAACCGAAATCTCACCACCGGTGATCAACCGGCTGCGCACGCCAAATTCGACCTCTTCCTCATCCGTGATTGCCCGGGCAGCGCCCGCCGAAATCGCGGGGCTGGTGGCGCGCTCGTTCTCACGCGAAATACTCGCCTCGGCGAAAAACTCGGGCACAAACCTTCCGCGTGCTTCCTGAATGGCGGTGCCACGAATCGCCGGCAGATCACCAAAGGCCGCGATCTGGTGCGAATTGCGCACGGTGGAATTCACCACATCGGGCAAACCGAATGACTGATTGCGCTCACCCGGCGATAAATCCGACTTGTGCGTCGATCTCGCCCACCACTCTCCTGCCGTACTGGGCGCGGACGTCCGTGACACACTGCGCACTTTACGCAACGACACGCCCACACCGCGTTCCTTGGCTTGGATCAGCGCATATCGACCCAAGGCGCGGCGCAGGTAGATTGCCCTCTGGCCGGGGTTGCGGAACCCCTTGTAAGTGATTGAATTGACCGGCCATTGCTGTTGCGCCGACTCGCGTGTGACGCGAAATTCATCAACGCGCTGTCGCGCTTGGCCGGATGTCAGGTTCTCGCCAGAGCGATTGGCGTCAACCTCTTCTTTTACACTTGGGGAAAAGCCCCGCGGGCGCGGTAAATCTCTGTCGCCCGGAAAAATTGGTGTTTCTGCACACGCGGTGAGAACCAGGCAAGATGCCAGTCCCCACGAAACCAACTTGGTCACCACTATGTATCTCCCTCCAGGTCACGAGCATCGCTTGTTGACCATCCCAAACGAACATAAGCACAAGGTGCTGCGCCAATGAAAGTAGGGGTGCGCAACATCTGGGCAACTCTTTGCCAAAAAAGACAGGAGTGTAACATTTTTGCGCACAAAAAGTTGACTCGCGCGCAACTAACCCGCCTCTATGCCACCACCGATACGGTAAAGAGTACGTGTGATAAGGGGGAAAAAATGACGATTAGACGCATGTTCCAGTGGTGCACCGGTTTAGGCCTGACGCTGTGTTTTTTAGGGCTACCGGTTCAGGCGCAAGACAACGCCCCTGCCCCCCGTGTGTTCACAACAATTGAAGTGGATGGCAATAAGCGCTTCCGGGACGGCGACATAATTGCAACCTCAGGTTTAGAGCCGGGTCAGCTACTCGGACAGGAGGATTTGCTCGCCGCGGTCGAAGCCCTTGAATACACTGGCGAGTTTGAAAACGTGGTCATCACGTCGCGCGGCCAGACCCTGATCATCGACGTCGAAGAAACCCCTGAATATAGCGGCGGTCTGACATTCGGATTGGGTTTCGATTCCGATTTTGGCGTTTTTGCCGCTGCCGGTTTGGCGCTGGACAATGCGCTTGGCAATGACGTCGAACTGCGCGGCAATCTTTTGGTGGCCGAAGAATTGCAGACCCTGCGCCTTCAGGCGCGGTCGGAAAATTTCTGGTCCAACGGCGTCAAGGGTGGCGTCCGCCTGGCCTTCGAAAACTACGAATATGACAACACCACCTATGATTTCACGCTGGCGCAGATCGAACCCTACGTGGTGTTTTCGCTCAATCAAAAGGCCGCGCTGGAGCTGCGCTACACGCTGGCGTCAAAAGACATCTCCAACGTTTCCCCGCTCGCCTCGCCCATCATCCAGGCCGAAGACGGTCAACAAACATCGTCTGGCTTCGGTTTCTCGCTGGCCACGAGTTCGGGCCTCTTGGGATCTGAACGCGGCTTTCTTGATGCATGGTCCGTCCGTTTCGATCAGGACTTTACCGGCGCGGGTGGTGATACGGATCTGTCGACCTCCAAACTGTCGCTCTTTGCCCGCAAACGGCTGAGCCAAAGCGGATTTGCCATCCGCACCCGTCTCGAATTCGGCGCGGTTCAGGGTTTCAACGGGGACCGCCCGCGCGCCAGCGAACGTTTCTCCCTTGGCGGTGCTTCACTGCGTGGCTTTGAGCGCGGCACAATCGCCCCGCGTGACGTCTGCACGGGGTGTGGCGCGTTTGGCACCGACGTCGTGACCATTCTGGGCGGTGACTTCTTTGCCGTGATGCGCACAGACGTGTTGGTGCCGGTCTTCCCCAAGCAGCCACAGATCGAAACCTTCGTCTTCTATGACGTCGGCAGCGTTTGGGATGTCAGCACGCCCACCGCCCCAGCTGGTGTTCTTGTGGACGGTCGGCAATTTCGGAGCTCCGGCGGCATCGGCGCGTCGTTTGACACGCAATTGGGCAAGTTCGAGGCCTATGTCGCCCTGGCAACCAATGGCGAAATCTACGACGAAGAACAGGAATTTGGTCTGACCTTCAGAACGGAATTCTAAGCCCGGCTCTTTTTGTCAGCCTGACGTCACGAAGCAAACCGCGTGCCTTTGCCCGCTTTTTCCGCCCGTTCACGCGCCAGCGTGGCGATGGCAGTGTCCTGCACGCCCGTGCCGGTCAAGTCGGTGATGATCAGGTCCGTCTCCGCCCGGCGGCCTTTGCCCGGATCCAAAACGATATCGCCAAGTTCCGGGAATGTCTGATCTGCGCTGCACAGCCCTGCGGCAATAGCGCTGCGCAGCTCCCCCAGAACCGCGGTTTGAGATTGCCGGTCCGAGACATAGAGATCGGCGCGTGTCAGACTGGCCGCCTCCAACTCGTTTTTGGCCTCCTGATCAGAGCCCATGGCGATGACATGCTGACCCGGTCGCAACCAATCTGCCATGACCACGGGTGTTGTCGACGGCGTTGTGGTCACAATGATATCTGCACCAGAAACGGCACCAGGTGCATCATCGCTGGCACGGACATCCAGGCCCAGATCACGCTGCAGCCGCGCGGCGGTTTCTTCGGCTTTGCCCAGGTCCCGCGCCCAGATCACCGCCCGTTTGACCGGGCGCACCAGGGTCAGCGCCTCAAGCTGCAAACGCGCCTGTGTTCCGGCCCCGATCACACATACGTCCGATGCCTCGGGCCGCGCCAGATGACGCGCGGCAACCGCCCCGGCAACGGCGGTGCGCGCCTCGGTCAGGTACCCGTTATCCAAGAGCACAACTTCCACCAGCCCGGTATGCGCAGAAAACACCACCATCATGCCACTGGTCGTCGGCAACCCGATCTTGGGATTGTCGAAAAACCCGGGCGACATCTTGATCGTAAAACTGTCCGCACCTTTGATGTGGGCGGTTTTGACATCGACCTCACCATTGTTCTCGGCCAGGTCCATCGACAGGATAGGCGGCATGGTGACCCTGCCCTGCGCCAACGCTGCAAAAGCTTCCTCGATGCAATCAACAAGATCAACATCAAGCGGCACAAGCGCGCGCAATTCCGTTTCGGTCAAAATCTTCAGGTCTGCCATATTCCCTCCCCCAGGCTCAGCCACCGGCACGGCGTAGGCGTGCATCTGGCGTCACAAAACTCTGCCGGTCAGGGCATCAATTGGCAACAGAAAGCCGTCATCCGTCGCGTGGCTTGGTCTTGATAACGGATGCGGTCCCTAGACGGGAGTGGCTACCGGAGAGATCGGCCAGTCTGCCACGGGCGAGGCCTCAGCCTCGGGACGCGCGAGGAAAAGCTGGGCGTGAAAATAGCCGCTGGTTTCATATCCATCCGGATCGTGCCCCCGCGCTTTGGCGTTGGCAACCGCGCGGGCCTGTTCATCCGCATCGGCGAACCGGCGGTGCTTGAATGGTGGCACTGCCAGCGCTTCAACCTTCAGCCCGTGATCGCGCATCACATCCATCGCCTCGGCCGTGTCATTGCCGCGGATCGGCGCCGTGATCACCCAAGGCCGACGGTCCCGTGCCCCGCTCAGCACCCGCTCGAGTGCCGCGGGCAACATATGCGCCACGCTGCCGCATTCGATCACCAGATCCGTGCTGGCCAGTGCCGCCTGCAGGCCTGCACTTGCCGCATCCGCCTGCAGGTTTTCCGCAAAGACTTGATCAAAAATGCCCACGTCGCGTGCGTAATCCAAGGCCTTGTCGGCGATATCAATGCCCACATATCGATCCGCGTGACCCAGTTGCGAATGGCCGGCAAACCATGTGCGGTCCGCGTCAATCACCTGTTCGGGCGTGGCGGTGTCAAACCATGCGTCCCGGTAGCGCGTCAAAATATCGTCCAGCGACATGTCGAACCGCGACAGCGCCCCGCCGATGCCGTACCCGCTGGCGAAATCGACCACACCGGCTGATTTCAGACCCCGCGACCGTTTCAACTCGGCCAGAACAGCCCGAAACGCGGCGGCCGCATAATGCGCCGTGCGAAAGCCCGCATGATCCATCGCCCGGTAATAGGTGCTGCAATCCGGCAGGTTATAAATGTCATCGAAGATCGTAACGATCTTCTGTTCGCGCTCACCTTGGTTTTCGATCATTCGGGAGGTCTTTCATGCTTCGGGAGGGTTGCGGTTAAACCTGACGTCACGGGCATATAGGTACAAGAAGAAATCACACAATGATGACACCGCCCCCGGATCGCGCGAATGTGAACGGCATCTTGGGTGGATACTGCCCTGCAGCCTGATGCACCCGGAGCCGCCCACATCCACAAAGCCAAGTCAGATGCGACGCGTTTGTCAGGTATGTTTCATTCCATCCGGGATTTATCACCTGAAGGTCATCACGGACCTGCAAAATCTGGCAACATCGTGAAGGGATGTCAGCAGAATGGACGCGCAAGTGCTTGACCGCCAGAGCACGCGGCCCGTATTCATAGGTATTGAATTTTTGGCAGGATTTTTCATATGAGCCAGGTCGACACCTCAGCTGAACAAGGGATGTCCAAAGCCTTGATGGGCGCAGCGCTGGTCTGGGTCGCGGTGATGATCTACGCCTCGTCAAACTCCATCGTTTCGCTGCTGGCGGATATCGGTCGACAAAACACGGTGATGGGCCGCAACGCGGTGTCGCTTTGCAACCTGCTCTTTCTGGGCAGCCTGATCTCGCTGGTGCCGATGGTCTTCATGTTCCACAAGGACTGGACCCGGGAAAACATCCGCAAACTCACGCGCAAGGATTGGGGCGTCCTGACGCTCTCGGCGATTTTGTCATCGGCCCTGACGCCGGCGCTGTTCTTTATAGCACTGGATTACACAACGGTCACCAATGTCGTGCTGATTGGCAGGATCGAACCGCCGCTCTTTTTGTTGGCAACGGTGTTTGTCCTCAAGGAAAAAATGGACCCATGGGCCTTTGCTGCCGGTCTCATTGCCCTTGTGGGGGCCGTTGTGATCATCTCGCTCAAAGGCGGTGACACGGCCTTCACCTTTGGCAAAGGTGAGATTGCAACCGTCTTCGCAACGCTGTCCTTCATCGCCTCTACACTGGTCACGCGCGTGGGCCTCAAAGGCGTACCACTGGGCATTTTCTCGATCTACCGCACCGTTCTGGGCACCATCATCTATTACTTTCTGGCGCTCTATCTCTATGGCCCCAACCACTTCCAGGATCTGTTCCAGCCGATCGTGCTGAAATATGTCTGGGTCTACGCAATCATCGTGATCATCATCGGCCAGTTCTCATGGAATCTGGGCCTGAAACACGCGCGATCCGGTGATGTCTCACTGGCCACGTCCTTTTCCCCGCTGGCCGCTTTGGTCATCGCCATGCTGCTCTTGGGCGAAGATCCCGGTGCCGGTCTGATCCCCGGTGGTCTGATCATCGTCTTTGCCATCGCCGTGGGCCAGTTTGGCCGCATTCGCGCGCAACGGGCCGAGCGGCGCGCCGAAGAAGAGGCCGCGAGAATGGCCGAGGATGAAGATCTGTGCACGGACGAGGCGTTGGAACATGAATCCCGCCTCAACTTCAAAGGCGCCTGAGTTAGATCGCGCCTCTAACCAGTCCGAAGCGGGGCTTTACAAAAATCTCTCGCTGGAGCGCGGAAGCATCGTGATCCCCTGCCCCAAGCCTTGCCAGAGCAGCGCCCTTGATGGCCGCACCATGAGTGATGTCGATGCCCCAATCAGGCGACATCACAGGGTCTGAGGCGGCGGCGTGCGACGCGTCAGGCATCAGCAGGATTTCCGGGCAAAGTGCTGCGTCACAACGGGTGGCAATCGCACGCGTCAAATCCTGCATCTTTGTCGCGTTGCTAGGCGCAATCAGGCGCAGTTTCCCTGCATGTTCAACAGGTTGAAACGCAGATGCGGATTTGACCGGCAAAATTTGCACCGTCGGGAGGCCTGCCAATGCCTCTTTCAGCAAATCAGACGCAGGCGCATCATCGGCCTCCAGAAATACAGTGACCTGACCGCCCAAACGCGCGTGGCCCGCAATAGCGCCCAAGCACCCGCGGATAACCCCCTCGGCCCGATCAGCAACGACCACGATCTGATCCGTGATCCGTGCATCCCGCTGACGCAGGAAAAACCCCATGATCGTATCCGACATCGCACTGTAATGCCCCGCATCGCGCAGGTCATTTTCGATCCTGCCGATATCCACTTCGGCCACGGTTGCCCCGGCGGCATAGACCCGGATCATGACATCCAGATCAGCGGCATAATCACCCACGATTTCCTGCACCGCGATCAGGGAGCGATCAAAGATGTAGATACCGGAATTGGGCGCCTGCAGATGGCTCAGCCCCGGGAACATCTGACGCAGCGCGGGCATGACCAGATACCGCGTCATCGGCATTGGATCACGCGGATCCTGCCACATGCCCTTGACCAGACCGACCCCGGGCGCGCGCGCCTCGATCATTCGCGAGAACAGCCCCACGTTGAACTTGTCGAGATCAGCATCGACTTTCATCACCCAGTCATGGCGTGCGGCACTGAACCCCGCGCGAATGGCATGTCCCATGCCCGGGCGCGCCTCTGCGATCACATGCGCGCCGGCCGCTTCGGCCACCGCCGCCGTGCCGTCGGTGGAACCATTATCCACCACCAGAACCTCATCGATCACCGGCTTTGCAATCAAGGTTGTGATCACGCGGCCAATGCTCTCGGCCTCGTTGCGAGCAGGAACAACAACCGAAACAGGGGCAGTATGCGGAGGGGTAGCAGCCACGATCACCTCATCTCTCAAACAGAAAAATCACGCCATCCCCGAGCATTAGCGGGGTTACTTCAACTGCCATAAACCGTGCCCCACCTGGCAATCAACCGGTGTTGCAAATGTTTTGCACGGTTGTTCCAGCTTGAGGCGCCCCGGGGCCGGTCGCTGAGTTTCTTGGGCAAGGCATCGCGGCGCGGCGCATCGGCGGCAAAGATGGCAAAGGCCATTTCGGTGCCGTCCGCCGCCGTCATGTATCCGGCCAACCCGCTGACAAAATAGAGCGTGCCGGTTTTGGCGGCCACTTTGATCGGGCCGTCCTTCTGGGCCCGGCCCTCGCTGTCCTTGAGGGCGATTTTCTTGAGGATGGGTTTCAGTGCCCCGTCTTGGTGCACGGCGGCCAATCCCTTTGCCATGGACTGCGCCGAGAGGCGCGACATGCCCCCCAGACCGGAATGATCCACCAGACGCGCGCCATCCATACCCAGCTCTTCGCGCGCCCAATAGGACATCTCGCGCGCGGACCCGCGGATCGAATGCGCCACACCGGTACGCGCCTTGGTTGCCGCCTGCCCGACAACTTCTGCCGTCAGGTTGGTTGAGAATTTCAGCATGTCACGCAGGATTTCCCGCAACACCTCGCTTTGACGGGTGGCAAGCACCACGCCACTGGGGGCCGCGCTTGTCACTTCGGCCTTGGACAGCACGATGCCGTGCGAACGCGCCAAGGTCCGGAACACATCGCCCGCATAGGCCTCGGGTTTGCGCACCGGCAACCAGCGTGATCCGTTCTTCCCCAGAAACTTGCGGGCAACGGTCCAGCTGTCGATGCTGCCGCCATCCGTATAGGTGTAGACCGGTCCCTTGCGATCCATCACCACCATGCGCGCGACGGACACATCGGGGCGGTACTTTGCCGTGCGCGCATCCATCGTCACATCGTATTTGTCGCCTTGCCGCTTCCACTGGAAATGCACCCGGTTGAAGTTCAGATTCAGGCCCGACACGGACGGATTATAGGCAACTTGATCCGGTTGATCTTCATCAACCGCGCGTGTGAAGGGCAACGCACCGCCATAGACCAGAAACTTGCCTTTGACCGACACCACACCGGCCAGCTTCAGTTGCCGCGCCAATGCCGCAAGGCCATCGGTATCAAGCGTCGGGTCGCCGCCACCTGCCAGCACAAGATCGCCCTGCAAAACCCCGTTTTCGACCGGGCCGGTCGCCAGAAGCCGGGTTTTGAATCGGTAAGACGCGCCAAGCTCCTTAAGGGCATATAGCGCCGTTACTGCCTTGGTAACACTGGCCGGGGGTTGCCCGGACATGGCATTGTGCCCCTCCAGCAGCTTGGCGGTTTTGACATCGACAACGGCAAAACCCACACGCCCCCCAAGATTAGCCGCACGGATCAGTTCTTCGGCGGCAGAAGCTTTGGGTTTTCCGGGCTCAGCCGGGCGCAATTGCGGCCGAAGCGAAACATCAGGGGCCTTGGCGAACGCTGCTCCTGCAACGCCGCTCATCACTCCGCCCATTGACGTGCCCAAGCATGTGCTCAGGAAAAAGCGTCTCGAATAAAGCCTGCTCATAGGCGCAGGGTAACCTCACCAAGCGGGTGCAGACAATCCGCTTTCCGCCTCACACACCGTTCAATTTTTAGCCAGTGGCGATCAGGGCACCTATTCCCGTTCCAGGCGTCGCGTTTCTCCGCCTGCATTGCCCGTAACCCGGCAATGCGCCGCCTAGCTTTCCCAGGCACCGCTTTGGCGCAATTGGGTGGAGGAAAGCGCGTTCATCGGCATGTTGATAAAGCACCAGGCCGGCGCGCGCCGCTGCGCCAAAAGATGGCTCTGGCGCCCCGGCAGACGCGCCGCGGCGTATATCCGCGCGGCCTTGGACATCCGCGCCGATATCCGCTGACCCGGGCGCGCCAATACGCCGACCGGGACCGTATCCATGATCTCGCGCCAATCCTGCCATTGATCAAACTGCGCCAGGTTATCCGCCCCCATCAACCACACGAATCTCACTCCCGGGCAGGCATGGCGCAACGCCGCTAGCGTTTCCGCCGTATAGCGCGTGCCGACCCGCGCCTCGAAATCACTGATATCAACACGCGCATGGTCCATGATCTCGCGCGCGGCCTGCATCCGCCGCGCCAGCGGTGCCGGACCTTGGGTTTTGAGCGGATTGCCCGGGCTGACCAGCCACCACACCCGGTCCAGACCAAAGCGTTTAAGCGCTTCGCGTGTGATATGAACATGCCCCGCATGAGGTGGATCAAAGGAGCCACCCAACAATCCGATTGTCTGCCCGTCCCGGGCCGGAGGGGTCAGGCGGGTCATTGCACGCATATGCCAAGTGTGAAGGTGATAAGAGCGGCCTTACGTGTCATGGATCAGCGATCAATTGGCAAAACAGGTGTGTCGGGAAACTGCTCCAGTTTCCAGAAATTTGCCGCCGTGTGACTCAGGTTGCGTTCCGGGCCGCCGGGCTCGGCACTGGTTTGCAGCAGCGTGACGATATCCGACAAAACCACTGGATTCTCGCGGAAATAGGAATGCCTGCGTGCTGCCACAACGCCGCTGACATCAATGAAATAGACATTGCCGACCTGACCCAGACTGGCGCGGTCCACCTCGTCCAGATCTTCGTAGGACAATCGACCAAACCGGGTGCCGGAATTGACCGCCTGTGCCAGACCCAGCGCGCCATCGGACGGGTTCATGTAGACGGTGATGCATTCAAACGCAGGGGCAAACCGTTCCGCAATCAGCCGTTGGCGCACCACGCCGAAATCCAGATCAGGGGCCGCCAGCACAAGGTTGTCGATCTTCAGCACCTTGCGCGGATCCTGCCCCGAGGCCCGTGCTGCAATGATCATCTCGCGCAGCGCCGTCGTGGCCACATCTGTGCCGCGGCTATGCGCGATCAGCTGGATCTTGTTCAGCCCCGGCACCCCGGCCAGAAGCCGCAGGGATTCCTTGAGGTGAAAGATCGAGAATTCGCCGCTTTCGCGATCCTTGAAATATCCCAGCAACCCGGGGTTATCCGCAGGCCAGGTGTAAACGATCGGCACGCCGCGCCGCCCGTTGGCTTGCCAGATATTGGCCATGGTCGTGACCGCATCGTCGAAATCATTCTTGTACCCGTGCACAAAAATCACGACCTCATCCTGCCCGGTGGCCCGCAAAGCCTGCGCAACACTGCGCTGAAAACCCTGTGCTGCACTATCATAGCGCGCCATCGCCGCGGGGTCCGTGACCAATCGCCCGGACCTGTTGGAAAATGCCAGTGGCGTTCGCGGAAACCGCAATTGTTCGCTGACGCCCCGCACCCGGATGGTGCGCGATTCAGAATTTGCAGCCTGTGCATCGAAACTCAGCATCGCTCGGCCAAAGGCCATCGACGCGCTCCTCTCGTGGCCGTAGCCCTGCACGTTGCCATCCGCCACATCGGCAGATCGGTCCGTGACGTAGAAGACCTGCGCACCGGTTGTAATGTCACTTTGGGAGGGTAACGGGGTTTGGGTCAGCATCGGAACGGCGTCACACGCCACAAGCGGCACGACCAGAAAGACCAACGCGAAAAGAGCGCGCATCATACGCGGGCGCGGCTCACCTCCCGCATCTCTTTGACCTAGTGCCCGTCGCATCCGCCACCCAAATCTTCGGTAGAACCCACACTATCACCCAATCGCTTAATTCAACAATGGCCTTGTAACGCACGGAAACAGTTTGAATTTTATCGGTTTTCACGCTCAATTTTTGGCGCGTCGCCATGGGATATTAACGGACCCACGGCATCCTGCACGGGCGTGAGTAGTTTTCCAAAGGTCAGTTTTGTGCCGCAAAACAACGACAACAGCTCGCTCGAGCCGTTGAGCAACGAACAAGATGGCGCGTTTTCGCCAATCTTCGGCCAGATCGTGGATCAGATCCGTGAAGGGATCTGTCTGCAGGACATGTATGGCCGTGTCGAATGGATAAATCCCGCCAGCGAAACCATGTTCGGTTGGAAACTGCACGAAATACGCGGGCGATTTGCCCATGATTTTATCCTGCCCCCCGGACAAAGACAGCTTGGTTCGGAACATAGCGGTTTCAAATACGACCTGCAGAGCAGCATTTTTAATCAGAACCTTATTCGGGAATATCAACGGCGTGACGGATCGCGCTTCTGGATTCAGCTGAGCTTCGCCGTGATCGAATTGGGGCCCGCGGAGGATCAGAAAAAGGTGGTTGTTACCTGCCGCGATGTCTCCAATCAGATCATCACAGCCAACAAGCTCAAACGGGTGAATGCAAACCTCGAATATGCGGCCAATCACGATGACCTGACCGGTTTGGGAAACCGCAACAAGCTGAACCAGTTTCTGGAGTCCGAGGAAATGTCCGATGCGATTTCCAAAGGCACCGTGGGCGTTTTGCAAATGGACATCGATATGTTCAAGGGAATCAACGACACATGGGGGCATGCCGCCGGTGACGCCGCTTTGTGCCATGTTGCCAAGGCGCTGACAGCGGTAAGTGCGCCCCAAGATATCGTCTGTCGCACAGGCGGCGATGAGTTCTTGATGGTCACGCTGACGTCCGGTGGGCCGGACGGGCTGCAAAACACCGCCGAACGGTTGATGCAGGCCATCAATGTGCCGCTGATATGGAAGAATGAGAAAATAGATGTGGGCGTTTCGATCGGCGTCAGTACCGCAAGCTCGTCGGATGAAACCGGGGAACAGCTGTTTACCCGTGCCGACGTGGCCCTCTACAGCGCCAAACAGGATGGCCGGGGACATGTCGCACTTTATAGCGACGATATGGGGCGCAAACATCGCGCAGAGCGCCAGTTGGTGCATGATCTGCACATTGCGCTCGAAGAAAAACAGCTCGAAGTTCATCTGCAACCGCAACTTTGCGTGGCCAGCAATACCATCATGGGCTGCGAGGCGTTGATCCGGTGGAACCACCCGCAACGTGGTTTACAGAACCCTGCCCAATTTCTTTGTGCCGCCGAACGTGCCGGGCTGGCCGCTGATGTGGATTACATGTCCATGAACCTGGCATTGGACGCGCTCACCACGCTGCGTGATGCGGGCTTCCCTGATCTGCGCATGTCGATCAACGTGTCCTCCTCCATTTTGGGCGATATCAACTATCCCGGCCTGCTGGATTGGGCGATGCAATCACGCGACATTGCCCCCGGAAGTGTATGCGTTGAAGTCCTCGAAACCACGATTCTCGAAGGTGGTGATCTGGAAATCGCCACAGCGATTGAGCGGCTCAAACATGTGGGTGTTCATATCGCTTTGGATGATTTTGGCACCGGATATGCCGGGTTGGCTCATATGTCCTCTTTTGATGTGGATTCCATCAAACTGGACCGTTCGATGATCTCACGGCTTGGAACAGACCCCCGCAACCGGATGATCGTCCGCTCAATTATCCGCCTCTGTTCGCTCCTGAATATATCCGTCGTCGCCGAAGGTGCAGAAACAGCCGAGCAACTCGAGATCTTGCGCCGGGCGCATTGCCCGATCATCCAGGGCTATGGCATTGCCCGCCCGATGCCGGTCTCCGACACAGTGCAGTGGCTGAATGAAAACGCGCCCAATGCCCCGAAACTCAATTTCGTGCCAACACCGCGTGCCGAGACGATCCCGCTGACACAAGCCAGGTCTTAGCCGCCGACACCCATTGCCCCTGCCCCTCCGCGCCGCTATCACACTTTGTGAATACACGCAGATTATAAAGCGGAGCGGTCGCATGGCAGCCTATCAATATGTTTACCACATGCAGGGGGTTTCAAAGACCTATCCTGGCGGCAAGAAATGTTTTGAAAACATCCATCTGAGCTTTCTGCCGGGCGTAAAAATCGGCGTGGTCGGTGTCAATGGCGCCGGTAAATCCACCCTGATGAAAATCATGACCGGGCTGGACACTGATTTCACCGGAGAGGCCTGGGCCGCAGAGGGCGCAAAAGTGGGCTACCTGCCGCAGGAGCCGCAATTGGACGAAACCCTGTCCGTGCGGGACAATGTGATGCTGGGGGTTGCCGAAAAGAAAGGCAAACTCGACAGGTTCAACGAATTGGCGATGAACTACTCCGATGAAACCGCCGATGAAATGGCCGCGTTACAGGACGAAATTGACAGCCAGAACCTGTGGGATCTGGACGCCCAGATCGACGTATCAATGGAGGCATTGCGCTGCCCGCCGGATGACGCCGATGTGGCGACACTGTCGGGCGGGGAAAAGCGGCGCGTTGCCTTGTGCAAGCTGCTGTTGGAAGCGCCCGATATGCTTTTGCTGGATGAGCCGACCAACCATCTGGACGCGGAAACCATTGCCTGGCTTCAGCAGCATCTGATTGATTACAAAGGCACAATCCTGATTGTCACCCATGACCGCTATTTCCTGGATGACATCACCGGCTGGATCCTGGAACTGGATCGCGGACGCGGCATTCCGTATGAGGGGAATTATTCAGCCTGGCTGGAGCAAAAGGCCAAGCGTCTGGCGCAGGAAGCGCGTGAGGACAAATCCAAGCAAAAGACGCTGGAGCGCGAATTGGAATGGATGCGTCAGGGTCAAAAGGCACGTCAGGCCAAATCCAAAGCCAGGATCAACGCCTATAACGAAATGGCATCACAGTCCGAACGCGAAAAACTCACCCGCGCGCAGATCGTTATCCCGAATGGCCCCCGATTGGGCGACAAGGTGATCGAGGTCGAAGGATTGAAAAAGGCCATGGGTGACAAACTCTTGATTGAGGATTTGTCGTTTTCGCTGCCACCCGGCGGTATTGTGGGCGTGATCGGGCCTAACGGAGCGGGCAAATCCACGTTGTTCAAAATGCTGACGGGTCAGGAAAAGCCCGATGCTGGATCCGTTGAATACGGCGACACGGTGCAGCTGAGCTATGTCGATCAGTCGCGCGATGATCTGAACCCCAACGAAAACGTGTGGGAAGCCATCGCCGATGGTCAGGATATCATCAAGCTGGGCGATGCCGAAGTGAACGCCCGCGCCTATTGCTCGGCCTTCAACTTCAAAGGCGGCGACCAACAGAAAAAAGTGTCACTCTTGTCCGGCGGTGAACGCAACAGGGTGCATATGGCGCGTTTGCTGCGCGAAGGCGGCAACGTTCTGCTGCTCGACGAACCGACAAACGATCTCGACGTCGAAACCCTGCGTGCGTTGGAAGACGCGTTGGTGGATTTCGCAGGATGCGCCGTTGTCATTTCGCACGACCGTTTCTTCCTCGACCGGATTTGCACACATATTCTGGCGTTTGAAGGCGAGGCGCATGTGGAATGGTTCGAAGGCAATTTTGAAGACTACGAAGAAGACAAGAAGCGGCGTTTGGGTGACGATGCGCTGGAACCAAAGCGCATGAAGCACAAAAAATTCGCGCGCTGACATGCTGCAAGAGCGCATATGTTGCGCTCCTGATGATAGTTCGCGGTCTTACCCATGGCGGAGCGGCCCGCGCATGAGTTGCGGCCACCAATTAACTGATCTTAAATCATATTTCTGCGTTCACCGATCGGAAAACCAGTGCGTGAGGATCAGCCCGCGCGCAAGACCTGACGCCCATGTTGCAGGAACATCCGGCGTTTGAGATACACTCTGCTGGGCGGGCCATACCAATCTTCCGGTGCATTAAATTGACCCGCGGAAAGCTCAGGGAAAAGCTGCTTCATTTCCCCGAGGGCAGATTGGTCCATTGTCGCCAGCGCCATCTTTCCCGGATAGAAACTCTCCGACCGGGTGTTTTCCGCAAAAATGATCTGATGCGCGTCAAATAGCAGATGGATATAGGTCACGCGGCGCCGTCCGTTTGCCACACGCACCGGGTTGCCCTTGAGCTCCGCCAGAAACTTGGCCCGCACCAGAGTTTGATCCGGCATCAGCATCCCATGTTGCGGCGAGACAAGTAGATCCCGTTCCGCCCCCAACACCCCTTTGCGGATCAGAATAGGCCTCAGATGCGGGTGTCGCTCCAATTCCGCCCGGCCCAGGGTTCTGTGGCCTATCCAATGGATCGGTTGCGCACCATTGTCCAATGTCGTGACCAGATCACCAACCCGCAATTCTTCAATCAACCGATCCCCCATCGGGGTTCGGATCGCCGTTCCGTGGGTGAAACAGACAACGCCGGTGTTTTCCTGCGTGAAACTGGAATTATCGGCATTCGACCCCTGCACGGTAAGTGACCCACTGCCGAATTGCGTATTGTCCGAATAGTCAGTTGCACGTCCCTTGCTATCCGTCGTGTTGGATTGGTTCAGGACCCCGTCATCGGCCTGATCGGCATAAAGCTCGGAAAGATTGTCGTAATATCCGCTGAGATCAATGGAATCGTTGTTGGTCGCATCCCCATCATTCAACGATCCTGTATTGCCGCTGTTGAAATCGGCAATCGTATCGTCGCCTTCGCCGGGAACATAGGTGAACACATCGTCGCCCGCACCACCTGTGAGGCTGTCATTGCCGGTGCCACCATCAAGCGTGTCGTCACCCGCCCCCCCGGATATCATGTCATTGCCTGATCCACCGTCGATGCTGTCATCGCCCGCACCCGCGTCGATGTTCACACCGGCCGTGTCTTGCGATGCGTCCACCACATCATTGTGATCAGTCAGAATTAGGTTTTCGATTTGAGAGAATTGCAGCGTGCTGGACCCATCGGTGATCGTACCGGATTCGTCGCCGTCATACGTAACAGTCACCGGCCCCGACAGATTGCTCAGATCGATGGTGTCGCTATCGTTTCCGCCCTCACCGCCGACAATGGTGTCATTGCCGAAGTTATCTTCAATCAGGAACGTGTCGGCATCGTCTCCACCATCCAGATAGTCCTCGCGCTGACCTCCTGCGATGGTGTCATTCCCGGCCTCGCCATAGATCGTATCATCGCTCAGCGCACCGCCGCTGTCGGTAATCAGGTCATCCCCGGCACCGCCATAAACCGTGTCGGTATTGTCGCCACCGTCAATCGTATCGTCGCCGTCACCGCCTTCGATGTAGTCAACACCGCCGCCGCCCTCGATGGAATCGTGACCGGAGCCACCAAACATGCGGTCCTCACCTGTTCCGCCAAAGATCGTATCATCACCGTCACCGCCCGATATCGTGTCATCACTGGTTTCAGTTGTGGGCATGGTGAAACTGATATCGGTCACCACATAATCTGATCCGTCCGTGCCATCGGTCTGCAGGTTTGCGGAAAAGACGATTGTATCAAACTCGCCAAAGCCGCTCAGGTCGACGGTGCCGGATCCGGAACCTACACTGGCTTCCGTGAAGTCGGATTGTGCTACCAGAACGCCATCATCATAGATTTCCCAATGGCCCACCTCGCCAAAACTATCGGTGAACAGCGATTGGAAACTGAAACTGGCCGATGTGACGTTATCGTCGAACTCGACAATCAAACGCTCGGACAGGCCAGACGCCTTATCAAACGCGAGTTGATTGGCTTGGCCGCTGTCCGAATCTGAAACGGCACCGGTCGCTCCCAACCCGCCACCGCTTGTGGCAACATTGGATTGGCTGGCAGCCGTCAGCGCACCGCCTTCCACATTCTGGGCAGAAACCGTGTATCCCTGTCCCGTTTGGTTATAGTTGTCGGTTCCGATGGATCCTGAGATGGTCGTATCCGTCGCATCACCGCCCGAAATCAGATCATTGCCACCCCCGCCATCGATGCTATCATCCCCGGAGCCGCCCTCGATACTGTCGTCACCGCCCGCGCCATCGATTGTGTCTTGCCCTGACCCACCCAAAATCGTGTCATTGCCTTCGGAACCGGTAATGGAGTCCGATCCCGCGCCACCATCGACGTAATCGGCATCATTGGACGCACTGCCATCCTGTTGGCGACTGTCAATCGTATCATCGCCGTCGCCGCCATAGACGGTATCAGACCCCTGCCCAGAAGAAATCTGATCATTCCCGCCGCCCGCATCGATGGTATCCGACCCGCTGTCAGAATTCAGCGTGTCATTGTTGTCTGACCCGTCAATGTCATTGCCGGCGTCTTCATCATAATCCTGATCGTCGATCGACGAATATTCTGGCGCGTTTGAATCCGAGACGTTTTCGTAGGCAACATAGTTGTAGCTCACCCCCGGTTGGATGGGCCCGTCCGCCACAAACCCTACGCGTTGACCGTTGATTTCGACCGAATAGAGCCGGATCGTGTTGCCATTATCATCCGTGAGAACATACGCCTCTTCCAGATATGTCTGCCCGCTGGCAACGATAACGCCGTTTTCGTCACGAACCACGCCTGACTGGCTGGTGTCGTCCCCGGTTTCATTCTCGACCGCGTCGCCTTGAAATTGCGTATCATCATCGGTGATCTCAAAATCATAGCCGTCTTCCTGCGCGTCCCAATTCGGGTCCAGCTGGATGGTCGACCCATCCGGAGACGAAAACGCATCGGCGGCAAATCCACCAAAATTATAGGTCGCCATCTGATACCACCTTCTTTGTTGCTGTGAGGCGGCGGATAAACGGCAGAACATCCGTGCCCGACGCGCGTACGTCAGGGAACGATTGGAACAGGGTCACGGATGCGTTCATGCCAAAATGTGTTGGCCATCCAAGGGGACGGCGCGGTCGCCTCATTCAGAAAAATCGTTGAGGCAGGTAAATCGGCTTTGTCTGGAAATTTTCTAAACTTTGGCGACAGAGTGATCGCAAAGTAGTCTCAATTTTAAATATGATTTTTAGAGAATGTGAGGGTTTGCCCGACCGTCGTGCATCCGCGGATACACGCGGGCGGCACGATGTCGCGTGATTTCCGTTTCTACAAAAGAAAACGGCCCCTGCCGAAGCAAGGGCCGTTTCAAATCTTTATCCTAAACGGATTAGGCTTTTTTGCGCAGTTTGCGTGTCACGCCCAGACCACCGATACCTGCAAGCAGGAAGAATGCGGAAGCTGGAAGTGGAACGATGCCACCTTCTGGATCGCCATTGTGAACGATACGCAGGTCAATGCCGTAGCACTGCTGGTCGATCACACGAGCGAAGTCGTCACGCTCGTCGAAGCAGCCATTGTCGCCCCAGAGCGAGATAACGTTCTTACCGTCAACTGTGGCGAAGCCGTTAGGCTCACCGCCGTTAGCGTTCGGGTAGTTCACGTCAGCGAAGTTGAACGAGATCGACTGTCCGCCCAGAGCACCGCCTGTGAAGACGAAATCGATGAAGCCTGAGAGGCCCAATGGACGTGCCGAACCTTGCAGGTTACCGGAAGCTTCGTATGTGCCACCACCAACCATCGAGCCGATGAAGTTGATTGCGCCGGTTACGAGGTTGTAAGAACCCTCGAGAGCCGGAGCCAACCGCCAACGCTCAGAACCATCGAACTGGCCATTGTCTTGGTTGTGAATCAGTGACGACGCAAAACCGCCTTCACTAAATTTAAGAGCTTCTGACTGGTTCAGCGAAGCCGCCGACGCGCCAGTTGCGCAAAGAGTTGCCGAAACAACTGCAGCAGAAAACAAGTGTCTAATTTTCATGATCACCCCGTGATACTAAATATATAGGTAAAGAAAGTGTTACCACAATTATGCCTCATTTGAAGAGGCTTTTCCCTTATAATACCAATAAATCCCAAAATACAGCCCAGAGTTGCACTTTTCACATGATTAGGTGCCGCTAAGGCTGTTAATTGGAATTTAATCATTGGAATTTAACGCAATTGTCCACGAATCCGCAGGATGCGCGTGATCACGCCATGTGATTCGGCGATTACCCGCCGACCGGATATCTGGTCCTTGACGCCCACATTTCCACCACATTCAAAGCCCCATAAATCCCCGCTCTAATTGTCCGTCCATCGCCTTGCAGAAAATTGTCTTCAAAAAAACGGTGTTGCAGGATCGCAACCTTTCCACAACTTCACCGTATTTTGATTTTAACGGGTTTTCTGTACATCATAGTGTTTGGCGAAATTTGAAGGGGAACTAAACAATGATGAAACGCCGCCATTTTCTGGCCGCTGGTGTTGCTGCCGCAACCGTACCTGCTGCTGCGCGTTCTTTTGAAGTCGCGCCAAAATTCAAGCCACAGGAGGTGCGGATCAGCAGTGCCCATGCGCCCGGTCAGCTTCTGGTTCTGCCGCGGGCTCATTTCCTGTATTTTGTGACCGGCCCAAACAAGGCGCTGCGCTACGGTGTTGGCGTCGGCAAAGCCGGGTTGGAATTCACCGGCACCGCAACAATCGACGTCAAGAAAAAGTGGCCCACCTGGCGCCCGACCAATGAGATGATCGAACGCGAGCCGCACAATTACACGAAATTCATCGACAATGATTATGTGCAGCCCGGTGGACCAGGCAACCCGCTTGGGTCCCGCGCGCTCTACCTCTTCCAGAATGGCCGCGACACATATTTCCGCATCCACGGCACCACGTCGCCGCGTTCAATCGGCCGCTCCGTCTCGAACGGCTGCATCCGGATGATCAACGAACATGTGCAGGATCTCTATGAACGCGTGCCAATTGGCACGACCGTCACCGTTCTCTGATCCCGTATCCGTGACCACATTCAAACCCGGTGCATATCGATGCGCCGGGTTTTTCGTGTCAATTCAGGTATCCCTGACTTGCCAGCCCGCCTTTCAAATTTGGGCCATTTTCCGCAGAGTCGCGCGCGCCATTTGGGCCAGTTTTAGCCCAAGAACCTCCAACGCACATCTTTCCCTGCGGCCCGTTCATGCTGCGCGCTACCCTGCGCGCGACCCGCCTGCGAAACCCTCATGTTTGCATTTTCAAACCAGGGGCGGCGGGTCGCATTTTTTGACAAATACTCAATTTTTAGGAGGACTTAGTTATGCCTGATGGCGAACTCACAACCACAAACAAGCTCCCGTGTTGTCCGGAAATCACGACCGAACCGTGCTGCGAAAGCCTGCGCATCGCGTATCGTCTGACAAACCGGCAAAACGACGTCCCGGTGGAAATCACCATTGTCGCCGAGCTGGAACGCTGTCCCGGCCCCCTGGCCCTGGGGGATGTGATCTACTCCACCACCCTTCTGCCCGGTGAACGCGTACGTCTCTACACGTCCAACCGCAACAACCGCTTTACCTATGATCAAGAGAACGAGGTCAGCTACCGGCACGAACAAACGTCCGAAGAAACCTTCTACATGAAGACGATGGACCGCTATATGTCGGACCTTACGGTAACGGACAGCGGATCAGCCCAATCGGAATCGCATTCGGATTTTGAGACGGATGTTGATGGCTCTTACGCGTCCATCGGATTTGCAGGTGGCGGCAGTGTCAACGTTGAAGGCGATTTCAACGCCAACAGTTCCGCCTCCTTCATGCGAGAGCTGTCGCGTCACGCGGAGGGCTCACATGATCGGTCGGTTCAGGCGACCCGCGCGGCCAATTCCACGCAAATCGGCGAGGTCGAAAGCCGCACCCATGCGGAAGGCGAAAGCGAAAGCGCGTATGAGGCGGCGACGCGAAGCATTCAAAACAAGAATGAATGCCATGCGGTCACCTATTTCGCGTACCAACTGGTCAAACGCCAGATTCTGCGCTTTCGCGTCAAGGCGGTGTTGCGCCGCGTTGTGGACACGGCCGCCGGTTCGGTTGTCGATGCGCGCCCCGTGCGCCCGGCCACCGGGATCAAGGTGCTTCCAAATGGTGTTTTGGCAACGCAGACCGCGCGCAACGACGTGCAAAGCACAGGTCGGGTGGCGGCCACGGCACAACGTGCCAATCTGACGCCAAGTCTGGGCAATGTCGGCATCGGCGGTGCTGCCAGCTTTGGCAGGGATTTACGCACAAATGCCATTCCAGCCCAGGTGGTGGCCAACACCAAGCCGCTGAGCCCTCAGGTCCATGACCGCGTGCTGAAACAGGTCGACGAAGATCTGGTCAAGCAAGGCGTATTGTCCGAGGTCGGTTCCAGTGCCGTGGGTGCAAAACTCGCCGCGGAGCTGGAATTTGAGCGGGTCTATTGCCTGCCGACGCAAGGCATCGTGGTCAAAGGGTGTCTGGACGCGTGCAACACATGCGAAGAGACCCGGCTGGAGGGTATTAAGCTGGATCTTGTCCGCAAGGATCTCGAAAATAAACTGCTGGCGCGGAAAATCGAAATTCTTGAGCAAAGTCAGGAGTATCGGTGCTGTCCTTCAGGTGAAACGGAAACCGAAGGCGGCGACATGACCGAATAAACCTTCGGTGAGGCGAAACACGCTCACAACGGCCCGGCGCATCGCTTTTGCCCGGGCCGTTTTTCCATATTCAAAAATCCGCCGATTCCACCCTAAATTGATCCCTGCCCTTGATTTATTCCAATGTTTTCATCATATCAGCCGTGCGACGTTACCACTATCGACCATCTGCTCCTCTACGGCTCAGTCACTCGATCTTGCACTGACTAGCCGGGCTGCCGCACCAACGCGGGCAGCAATAAGTAGGAGAAAACGGTATGGCTAATGGCACCGTTAAATGGTTCAACTCAACCAAAGGCTACGGCTTCATCGCACCTGAGGGTGGCGGCAAAGACGTGTTCGTTCACATCTCAGCTGTTGAGCGCGCCGGTCTGACCGGTCTGGCCGACGACCAGAAAGTGACATTCGACATCGAAGCCGGCCGCGACGGCCGCGAATCCGCGTCGAACATCGCGCTGGCTTAAATCAGCTGCGGGGCTTAAGCCCCTGATAGGAAATTTAAATCGGGCTCCTGCATCAGGGGCCCTTTTTTGTGCCTGAACGCCGAAACGATATCAAACCTGCGATGACGGTGGTGTGTCAGCACGCACAGAGGACAGCGCCCGCGGCCCTGTCTGGGGCGCGTCACCCAATACCCGGTCCAACGCAATCTTGTCACGCGGGCGGAATGCAATCAGCACCAGACAGGCGGCAAAGGTGATGATGGTGGGATAAAACACATGGGAATTGAAGACGATACGGTCCACACCTGAGACATACCACCGATACGGATCCACAATGGCCCACCAGACGCTGGCGGCCGTAAAGCCATGGATCAAGGCCTGCAACGGCAGGGCATAGCGCCGCCAAAGCCCGATCACACACAGAACGCCAATGATCAGTTGCGCGGCCCCGGAGGCATATCCCACCACGGCGCTCATTGTATCGCTCAGCTCGAAATTGCGACCGACGGCCAAAGGAACCTTTGCGGTCACCAATTTGTTCAGCCCGCCCCAAACCAGCAGAAAGCCCGTCGCCACGCGCAACACGAAGAGGCACAGCGTTTGCGCCAGATCTGAGGTCAAAAACCTGTCAAACATCCTGTTCCCTTTGTCGGGCGCCGCCCCTTTTGGTCTATCCGTGCGCTTCCAAATGCGCCCCGATGATGGTGCGCAGCGTATCCGTGTCGCTTGGGCCGCGCACCACCTGAACCATCTCTCCCTCGGGATCGAACAGCAACAGCGTCACATGCGGCACGCCGTACCGGGCCGCAAGCGCCCCGCCGTCCAGCGTATTGACGTTGGCCACCAGATACGTGATTGCGCCATCGTCAAATGATTTCAATGCCTTACGCGTCTGGCGCTGCAAGGTCTGACACAAGGTGCAATTGGGATCGTGGATTTGCACAACCGATGGCTTGCCTTGACCGATCTTTGTCAGATTTGCCTCACACATCGTGGCCTGAACCGATTTCACGGAAAGGAATGTGCCGCCGATCAAAACCGGCAGGGCAATAGCCCCGTTCCGGGCCAACCGCAGAAACTTGCGCCGGCTTTCGGTTTTCGCTTTCTCAGCAGCGACCGTAGGATCAGGCTGCGAGTGTGCCCGCTTAACCTGTTGTTTTTTTCGTTGTTTCTTCAATGTCCTTAACCTTTTAGCGGATGTCGCGTGAATAGGCGCAGTATCCGTCACGCGCGCGGAATGCCCCAATCACATTCTGTTGATGACCGCCAATTACAGACCACGGGCGCTCAGGGCGTTTCGAATATCAGTCCGCATCAATCACCGCCAACACATCCGGTCCCAACGCCTCGACCAGCCGCGCAACCCCATCCGCATTGGGGTGGATACCATCGGGTTGAAAGAAACTTGCCCAATCGGCGGGGTCTTCATTTTCAAGGCCCGCAAAAAAGCTCTCGGCAAATGCCACCTCGAATGACTGGGCCAGATCGGGGAAAATGGCGTCGAACTCTGCCTTGAAATCCGGGCCAAAATTCTCCGGTGCGCGCAATCCAACCAGCAAAACATCGATCTTCTGGTCGCGCGCCACCTGTAAAATCCGGGAGAGATTTTCGCGACTGACCGCCGGATCGATGCCCCGCAGCATGTCATTTGCCCCCAGGGCGACAATCATGGCATCAACCTCGGGTGTCAGGCTCCACGCCACCCGCGCGGCCCCGCCCGCAGTGGTATCGCCCGACACACCCGCGTTGATCACGGACACTTCCGCGCCCTGCCCGCGCAGCCGGTCTTGCAGTTGCGGCACGAACCCCTGTTCCACCGGCAGGCCGAACCCTTGGGTCAGGCTGTCACCCAGTGCCAGAACCGTGATCTCCTCCGCCGTGACAGGCGAGGCCAGCAAAAGAAAGACCGCTGCAACCTTGCCCCGTGCGCGGCGCACCCCATATGTCAGAAACTCCTTTGCAATCAGGCGCAAACCCATGAGCGATCCCATCCTGTCTCTATCCGGTGCCACATTGTCCCTGACGGGAAATGCCGGTCTGGTTGAGATACTTAAAGGGATCACGCTCGATGTCCACCGGGGCGAAAGCCTTGGATTGATCGGGCCCTCGGGGTCAGGCAAATCATCGCTGCTGATGCTGATGGGCGGGCTGGAGCGCGCCACCTCTGGGCGTGTCACTGCACTTGGGCATGATCTGTCGGCCATGTCCGAAGATCAATTGGCGCGTCTGCGGCGGCATCATTTCGGCGTGGTTTTCCAGTCTTTTCACCTGATCCCGACCATGACTGCAATTGAAAACGTGGCCACACCGTTGGAACTGGCCGGGGTTCGCGATGCCCATGCCCGTGCGGCGGATGAGCTGGAGGCCGTTGGCTTGTCCGACCGCCTGGGGCACTACCCGTCGCAGCTCTCTGGCGGCGAACAGCAGCGGGTCGCACTGGCCCGCGCGGCCGCACCGCGCCCGGATATCGTTCTGGCGGACGAACCCACGGGCAATCTCGACAGCGCCAATGGTACTGCGATCATCGACATGCTCTTCGGGCTTCAGGCGCGTCACGGAACTACGTTGGTTCTGGTGACCCATGCCGCCGAGCTGGCGCAACGGTGCGAACGGTTGATCACCCTGCACGATGGCCGCATCGCGCCACAGGACACGACCGAAAAGGCCCGCGCATGAGCCTCGCCAATGCCGCGCGCCTTGCCTCGCGTGAGTTGCGCGGCGGACTTCGGGGGTTCCGCATTTTCTTGGCATGTGTGATCCTCGGCGTGGCCGCCATCGCACTTGTGGGAACGATCCGCGAAAGCATTCAGGCCGGGCTCACCGCCGAGGGGGCAACCCTCTTGGGTGGCGACGCCGAGATGGAGTTCACCTATCGGTTTGCAACGCCGGAAGAGCGCGCTTGGATGGACAGAAACGCCGCGCAAACATCTGAAATCGTTGACTTTCGATCCATGGCCACTGAACCCGGCGGAACGCGCAGCCTGACACAGGTCAAAGCCGTGGATACCGCGTATCCGTTGGCCGGGCGCGTCACGCTTGATCCGGATATCACCCTGTCGACCGCGCTGGCTGGTACGGATGGCGCACCCGGGGCTGTCATGGACCCCCTGCTCTCGGACCGTCTGCGCCTCACAATTGGCGACACGTTCCGTCTTGGCACGCAGGAGTTTCGCTTGATGGCGCATCTGGTGACCGAGCCTGATGGTATCGCCAGCGGCTTTGCCCTGGGGCCGCGCACCATCGTGGCCACCCCGTCGCTTGAAAACTCAGGGCTGTTGGCGCCCGGAACGCTTTTCACAACGCGGTATCGCCTGATGTTGCCGCCCGGCGCGGATCTGACCGCTACGCAGGCAAATGCCACGAAACAGTTCGAAAACAGCGGCATGCGCTGGCGCGACGCGCGCAACGGCGCACCGGGTGTTGCCGAATTTGTAGCCCGCCTCAGCGCCTTTCTGGTGCTGGTCGGCCTCAGTGGATTGGCGGTCGGAGGTGTCGGCATTTCTGCAGCACTCAGGGCGTTTTTGGCAGGAAAGACCCACACAATTGCAACGCTGCGCACCCTTGGTGCAGATCAAACCACGATCTTCCAGACCTATTTTCTGCAGGTTGCGGCACTGGCGGTGGTCGGGCTCATCCTCGGTCTGTTGCTGGGCGTAGGATTGCCCGTCGTGCTCGCCCCGTTGATCACCGCGCAATTGCCGGTGCCTGCGATCTTTGCGGCATACCCGGCCCCGATGGGCGAAGCGGTTCTCTACAGCATACTGACAATCCTGATTTTCACCCTATGGCCGCTGGCGCGCACACAGCAAATCCGCGCCGCCACACTCTTTCGCGACGGGATGCCGCCCGCATCGGGCCTGCCACGCCCGCTTTTCATCATCATCACGATTGGCCTGATCATCACGCTCCTCACCACGGCCATATGGCTCTCGGGCAACCTGCGCCTGACCCTTTGGATGATGGGCGGGATCGCGGCCGCACTGGCCCTTCTGGCCCTTTCAGCCGGCATCATCAGATGGATCGCGCAGCGCATTCGCCCTCGGCTCCGCGGACGTCCTATGTTTTCCTGGGCATTGGGTGCCATTGGCGGGCCGGGTGCCACAACCGTGCCAGTCGTCCTGTCCCTGGGCCTGGGCCTGTCGGTGCTCGCCGCCATCGGGCAGATTGACAGCAACCTGCGCGGTGCCATCGCCCGCGATTTGCCCACCCGTGCACCCAGCTTTTTCTTTGTGGATCTGCAAAAGGATCAGATGCCCGGCTTTCTGGAGCGGCTGGAAAACGATCCTGCAGTATCCAAGATCGACCGTGCCCCGATGCTGCGCGGCATCATCACCGAGATCAATGGCAAACCCGCGCGGGACGTGGCCGGGGATCATTGGGTGCTCGAGGGCGATCGCGGCATCACCTATGCGGGGCCCATCCCGGCGCGGACAACGATCACTGCCGGCACATGGTGGGATGCGGATTATGACGGCCCTCCGCAGGTCAGTTTTTCTGCCGAAGAAGCGGCCGAGATGGGCCTCAAACTGGGTGATCTGATCACCGTCAATATCCTCGGGCGTGACATCACCGCGATGCTAAGCAGCCTGCGCGAGGTCGACTTTTCGACCGCTGGCATGGGCTTCATCATGGTCATGAACCCCGCAGCTCTCTCCGGCGCGCCACACACGTTCATTGCGACCACCTACGCCACACCAGAGGCAGAAAACGCAATCCTGAACGATGTGAGCCGCGCCTATCCCAACGTGACCGCAATCCGCGTGCGTGATGCGATTGATCAGGTCGCGGGCCTGCTGGCCGGGCTGGCGCGGGCATCGGCCTGGGGCGCATCGGCCACGCTTCTGACCGGGTTTCTGGTGCTCATCGGATCGGCAGCAGCGGACCAGCAAGCGCGCAGACAAGAAGCGGCGGTGCTAAAGACCCTTGGCGCCACGCGCGCTCAAATCCTGACCAGTCTGACCTTGCGGGCACTGCTGTTGGGCGTGGCGGCAGGCGCTGTGGCGCTTGGCGCGGGCGTTCTCGGCGGATGGGCCGTCAGCCGGTATGTTATGGAAACGGCGTTCCAGATCAGCTGGCCTTCGGCGTTTTTCATCATATCAGCCGGGATCGGTGTTTCACTCCTTGCGGGGTTGAGCTTTGCGATCGGTCCCCTTTCTGCGCGGCCATCGCGCATCCTGCGCGCCCCGGATTAATCCCTCAAAATTGAGCCATTTGTACCCGCGAGGTAAGGGAAACCTGACTAACCCTATTGCCGATTTCTGCCTAGGCTACCCCCATTCTCACCGGCACAATCCGGCAAAAAGTCAATTTTCAATGACCTGTTTGAGACCAGTATTTTAAGGGGTGTTTTATGCAGAGTGCTATCGAATTACTCCGGGCCTATCCGGATGTTGCCCAGTGTGTCGGTGTGATTGGTTTTATGATTTATATCAGTAGCTTTTTCTCGGTTCAGTGCGGCCATTTGTGCGGTAACGGTATGCTTTTTCCAGTATTGCAGGTAACGGCCGCCACCTGCGTTCTGGTCAGCCTGGCCAGCGCCTATAATCTGGCGTCATTCATGATCCAGACCAGCTACATTGCCATTGGTCTTTTTGGCATTGCCCTGCGGTTTCGGCGCAAGCGCGCAGGCACTGCCGGGGTTCAACACACGGCCCAAGCGCCCCAAAACGACCCGCCTGCGCAAAAAGAAGAAGACTGTCATGAACCTGCCACGTTGTTCCGACATTCTCCTCCCCAGAGCGAATCCCCAAAGTCCCAAGCGCTCTGCCCTTGAATTGCAAAAAGACATTTTAGCAGCAAAGACACCGGGCGGTCCGTTTCGACGGCCGCCCGATTTCATGGTGCATAGGCCAACTTTGCGCCGGATTTATTCAGCCGCTTCAGCGTAGTCTGTCATTGGCGGACAGGTGCAGACCAGATTGCGATCCCCAAAGACGTTATCGACGCGGTTGACCGGCGGCCAGTATTTGTCGACCCGGAAGGCACCGGGCGGAAAGCACCCTTGTTCGCGGCTATAAGGCCGGTCCCAATCACCCACCAGATCATTCACCGTATGGGGCGCGTGTTTCAGCGGGTTGTTTTCGCCGTCGATCTTGCCGTCCTCAATGGCGCGGATCTCTTCGCGGATGGCCAGCATGGCATCGCAGAACCGGTCCAGTTCGGCCTTGGTCTCGGATTCCGTTGGCTCCACCATCAGCGTACCCGCCACGGGCCAGCTCATCGTAGGCGCATGAAACCCGCAATCGATCAGGCGTTTGGCAATGTCATCCACGCTCACATGGGCGCTTTCGGCAAAGGGGCGCGTGTCGATGATGCATTCATGCGCCACTCGGCCCTGACCACCACGATAGAGAACATCAAAGGCGCCCTCCAGCCGTTTGGCGATGTAGTTGGCATTCAGGATCGCAACGCGTGTCGCTTGCGTCAGACCCTCGCCGCCCATCATCAGGATATAGGCCCAAGAGATCGGCAGGATCGATGGCGAGCCAAACGGAGCCGCTGACACCGGTCCCTGTTCGCCACCGGTTTCCGGATGGCCCGGCAAATGCGGGATCAGGTGCGCCTTGACGCCGATCGGTCCCATGCCGGGACCTCCACCGCCATGCGGAATGCAGAAGGTCTTGTGCAGGTTCAGGTGGCTCACATCCCCGCCCAGATCGCCCGGACGGCTGAGGCCGACCATCGCGTTCATATTGGCACCGTCGATATAGACCTGCCCGCCGTGATCATGGACCAGCTTGCAGACATCCTTGACGCTCTCCTCGAACACACCATGCGTGCTGGGATAGGTGATCATGCAGCCCGCAAGATTTTCGGAATGCTCTTCGGCCTTGGCCTTGAAATCCTCAAGGTCGATATCGCCGTTTTCCTTGGACTGGATCGGCACAACCTTCCAACCGACCATCATGGCGCTGGCAGGGTTGGTGCCGTGCGCCGACATCGGGATCAGGCAGATGTTGCGATGCCCCTGCCCGTTGGCCCGGTGATAGGCCGCGATGGTCAGAAGACCGGCATATTCACCCTGCGCGCCGGAATTGGGCTGCATCGAGAGGCCATCATAGCCGGTGATCGTGCAGAGCTTTGCACTCAGATCATCGATCAGTTCCTTGTAGCCTTCCGCCTGATTGGCCGGCACAAACGGATGCATCCGCGAAAATTCCCGCCAGCTGACCGGCATCATTTCAGCGGCTGAATTGAGCTTCATGGTGCAGCTTCCAAGCGGGATCATCGCACGATCCAGCGCCAAGTCCCGATCCGCCAGACGGCGCATATAGCGCATCATTTCCGTCTCGGCCCGGTTCATGTGGAAAATCGGGTGCGTCAGGTAGTCCGACTTGCGGTGCATCTGCGGTGGCACACGGTACTTCGGCTCGAAATCATCATCGGCTTGCGTGATCCCGAAGGCCCGCCACACTGCTGTGATATTTTCGGGCCGGGTGCATTCATCCAGCGTAATCCCCACCCGGGTTTCGCCCACTTTGCGCAGGTTGATCCGCTCATCCACCGCCGATTTCATGACCGCCGCCTGCAGCGGGCCAACATCCACGGTGATCGTGTCAAAAAACACCTTGGGGTCCACTTTGAAGCCCGCCTTTTCAAGCCCTTCGGCCAGACGCACGGTTTTGCGGTGAATGCGTTGTGCGATGGCCTTGAGGCCTTTTGGCCCATGGAAAACCGCGTACATCGACGCCATCACCGCCAGCAACGCCTGCGCGGTACAGACGTTCGACATCGCTTTTTCGCGGCGAATATGCTGTTCACGGGTCTGCAGTGACAGGCGGTACGCGCGGTTGCCATTCGCATCGATGCTGACACCGATAATCCGGCCGGGCATGGAGCGTTTATAGGCGTCGGTGCAGGCCATATAGGCCGCGTGCGGCCCGCCGTAGCCCAGAGGCACACCAAAGCGTTGCGTGCTGCCCACCGCAATGTCCGCGCCCATGGCGCCCGGCTCTTTCAAAAGGGTTAACGCCAAGGGGTCTGCCACGACAATGCCGATGGCCTTGTGTTCATGCAATTTGCTGATGTGATCGGTATAATCCCGCACATGGCCATAGGTGCCGGGATATTGGAAAATCGCACCGAACACTGTTTCAGGGTCCATTTTATCCGGATTGCCAACGATCACGTCGATGCCCAGAGGTGCCGCGCGGGTCTGGATCACCGCGATGTTCTGCGGATGGCAATCCCGGTCGACAAAGAATGCCATCTGTTTCGATTTCGACACCCGCTGCGCCATGGTCATCGCCTCGGCGCAGGCGGTGGATTCGTCCAGCAGCGAGGCATTGGCAACTTCGAGCCCGGTCAGATCGCTGATCATCGTCTGATAGTTCAGAAGCGCCTCAAGACGGCCCTGGCTGATTTCAGGCTGATAGGGGGTATAGGCCGTGTACCACGCCGGGTTTTCCAGAATATTGCGCTGGATGGCGGGCGGGGTGACGGTCCCATGATATCCCTGCCCAATCAGCGATGTCAGAACCCGGTTCTTGCCCGCGACCAATCGCATGTGGTGCAACACTTCCCGCTCGGACATCGGGCGGCCGAAATCCAGCGGTTCGGCCTGACGGATCGCCTCCGGCACAGTCTGGTCAATCAACGCATCCAGACTGTCCACGCCAAGCGTGTTCAACATCTCGTCCATCTCTTCCGGAGAGGGTCCGATATGCCGCCTGTTGGCAAAATCATAGGGCAGGTAGTTTGTCGGTTCAAAAGCCATTCCACACTCCATCACGTCTGCTGCGGGGTCCTCTTCACCCAGGCCCACAAGTCATTGATACATTTCATTTTCAGGGCTTTCCGCCCCTCGTGGTTTTCAGGTCAGCTGACAAATTTCTTGTAAGCGGCCTCGTCCATGAACTCATCCATCTGGCTCGGGTCACTGGCCTTGAGCTTGAAGAACCATGCCTCGCCCTCCGGGTCGTCATTGACCTTGCCCGGCTCGTCGGCCAGCGTCTCGTTGACCTCAACAATCTCCCCGTCGATGGGGGCCAGAATGTCGCTCGCGGCCTTGACGCTTTCGATCACGACAACATCGTCATCCTTGGCCACCTCGACGCCGACTTCCGGCAATTCGATAAAGACCACATCGCCCAATTGCTCACTGGCATGGCCGGTGATGCCCACCACAACCACATCATCCTCGACGCGCAGCCATTCATGTTCTTCGGTGTATTTCATCTGGGGTCTCCCTTGATTGATCAGCGTTTAAAATTGGCGGGGGTGAAGGGCATGTCGGCAACCGTGACTGGTTGTCGCTTGCCGCGTACCTCCCCGAAAAGTGTTGTGCCGGTGACGGCCATCTCGCGCGGCACGTATCCCATCGACATCGGCCCTTCGATGGTCGGCCCGTATGCGCCGGAGGTGACATGGCCAATCTGGTCTGCATCCTCCACCCCGGCAAAAAGCGGCGTGCCTTCGCGCATCGGCGCGCGAGTGTCCGGGCGCAGGCCCACACGGACGCGCGCCGTGCCGGTTTCAAGATCTTTCAGTATCCGGTCGGCCCCCGGAAACCCGCCTGCACGCGCGCCGCCGGTCCGCCGCACTTTTGGATCGCCCAGGTAAGGGCCGCTTCCACCGGTGTGGTGCCGGTATCGATGTCATTTCCATAGAGACAGAGCCCGCCTTCAAGCCGCAAACTGTCCCGCGCCCCAAGTCCGATCGGGGCAACATCGGGATGTGACAGCAAGGCCCGTGCCAACGCTTCGGCCTGGTCGTTTTGAACCGAGATTTCATACCCGTCTTCGCCGGAGTACCCCGACCGCGAGATCCAGAGAACTCCGAAATCAGTGCTGAAAACACCGACATCCATAAATCGCATCTGCGCCACGTCCGGCACGATTTCCGAAAGCACCGCCTCTGACGCAGGCCCCTGCAGGGCCAGCAATCCGCGATCTTCTATTTCCGTTACTTCACAATCGGTTAAGCCAGACTTCAAATGCGAAATATCTGCTTCCTTACAGGCCGCATTGACCACCAGAAACAAGTGATCGCTACGATTGGCGATCATCAGATCGTCCAGAATGCCGCCCTGATCATTGGTGAAAAACCCATAGCGCTGCCTGTTCTCGGCCAGACCTGCCAGATCCACCGGCACCAGCGCTTCCAATGCCAAAGCCGCGGCCGCATACCCCTCGGTTGCGCGGACGATCACCTGCCCCATATGGCTGACATCAAACAGCCCGGCGCAGGCCCGCGTATGCAGGTGCTCCTTCATCATACCCGACGGGTATTGAACCGGCATGTCATACCCGGCAAATGGCACCATTTTGGCGCTCAGGCTGATATGCAGATCGTGTAACGGAGTCGTTTTCAAATCGCTCATCACATCTCTCCCTTCAGGTGCCGGGGAAAAATCTGGTGATCCATCCGGCATCGTCAAAGCACGCCAAAATGGCCTGCCACGATGCCCCCTCTGTCCTTTTGCCTGAGATCGCTATCCCTTCGGCGGATGCCATTTGGCATCACTCTCCAGAGTGTTTGCATCTGGTCGGTCCTGAGGGCCTGAGAGTTTCCGGGGCGGTTGCTCCTTCGGCACCGGCATAGGCCGGTTCTCCCGATCAGATATCTGTGTGCATTAGTATACAAAGTGAGTCGCGGCAAGTCACATTTTTGCGCGGACTGTCCCGCGCGCATCCGGAGCCAAAATATGTCTCAGGTCGCATTCATGGATTTCAGGAATTCTGCGGTTTGCGTATCGGCGGGAAAGAAAAGCTCGATTTTCAGATCATCGAGCAGCAGATCTTCGGGCGTGCCGAATTGCGCAATCGTCGCAAAAAGCGCAAGGCGCATAGGTCCAGACCGATAGATCGTAGGCAGCACAGGGCCCAAGGCGCGCGCCTTGGGGGCCGGCACGCGCGACAAGTGATCCGCCGCCGCGTCCAGTTCGGGGATACCGCCCGATGCGGCACTTTCCGTACGCATCCGTTGTGCGGCATGATGGGCCACCTCGGGCCAGTTCTCTACCACCTCCGGCAAATCATCTGACATCATGACGTCCAACAGGCTATCGCCCTCGCCTACTCCCATCATCGCAAACAGATGCCGCGCGGGTGCATTCATCCGCATGACCGTCCAAAGCCGGTCAAGCGCGATGGCGGGATAGGGCACGTGGCCCTGCAGCATATGATCAACAGCCGCGCGGATCGGGGCCATATCGGCGGCATCCCAGGCACGTTTGGGGTAGCGCGCGGCATATCCGGCCTGCATCAGCATCTGGTTGCGCGCATCCAGCGGCATCGACAGCGCATCGCCCAGACGGGCCACCATATCCCGGCTGGGATGGGCCCGCCCGGTTTCCAGAAACGAGATATGACGCGCCGAAACGTCCGCCTCCAGCGCCAGGTCAAGCTGACTGAAACGGCGGGCTTTGCGCCAGGTGCGCAGGGCATTCGGGAATTCGGTCATGACCCTTGGATACCCGAAAATCAGACGCGCGTCAGTTACCTCCAAGGTAATTGTCTGGCCGCAGGATCACGATGTAGGCCAGTTGCGAAACACCGTTTCCATCGACCAGAAAGGACATGCCGATGACCTATCTCCGCATTTTCATTGCCCTGTTGCTTGCCGTGATCGTCGAACATACGATCTATACCGGTTTCACCCATGGATGGGATTTCCTGACACCGTTTCAGGACGGGCTGTTCAGCCTGACATGGCAGGGGCAATTTTATCTCGATTTCCTGTGCTACCTCATGCTTTCAGGGCTCTGGGTGGCCTGGCGTGGTGGTTTCACGGCCGCCTCCATCGCCCTTGGCGTCTGCGCGGGAATTATGGGGTATGTCGTGTTTGGGGCCCTCTTGCTCTTCTACACGGTGCAATCGCGTGGCAATCTGACCGCTGTGTTGCTGGGCGTGCATTATGACCCACAGCCGGGCCTCGATAAAGCCGTCACAAGTCATTGATGTCAGTAACTTAAGAGATTACCTTCATGTCGAACGCGCCGGGTCGGGTTCAGGCCTGATCCAGCGGGTTCGGCGGGGTTTTACCGAATTTGATATTGCTGTTCTCACCAATCCCGTACTTCAGACACAGCCGGATCACCACGACCGAAATGAACAGCCACAGCCCGCCCCAGAACATCGTCGGCCCGCCGTAACGTTCCGCCAGGATATAGGCATCCGATCGCAGGCCAGAGCGCGCAATCGTGTCGTCAAAAATGTCATAAGGCACATACAGCAGACTGGTCAGGCCAATGACCCGCAGCACCATATCATTGACCGCATGGCCCAGATACCGCGCGATCAACAGCATCACAACGCCCGTCGCCACACAAAAGGACAGGGCGAAATCATCCCGGATGTAAAGCGCCGTGACCAGCAGCATGACCCCGCCGCAAATCGCCAGCACAATGCGGTCGGCATCCGTGCGCAAGGCCACCAGCAATAGCCCGGCCCCGATCAGGAGCGACCCCAGATACCCCGCGGAGGCGATGGCAAAGAAATTGCCGCCCCGGATCGTGGCCAACCCACCCTGGTAGGGTGAAATCGTGATGCTTTGGATCGATCCGCCGGTCAGCACGCCGGCCAGCCCGTGCGAAAGCTCATGCATAAAAACCACGAGGATTTTCAACGGCACCACGGCGGATGTCTTCCAGCACAAAAACACCAGTGCTGTGATTGCGATAAGCTGCCAATGGCCTTTGATAAAATTCATGCGGTGCTTACGCCCTAACTTGCCGTCATTTTCAAGAAGTATAACGGCGTTTCAAACAAATATTCCAATAGCTTAAAGATCAAAAGTTATCTTAATCCTCATCCCATCGAAAGGCATCCCCCTCCGCCCGGACACGCCCGATGGACGGCAGGGCAAAATGGCTGCCCAGAACGGTGCAATTGGCCTCGGATACGTCCTCCAGCAACTTACGGCGCGAGGCCGCAGCACGATTAGCATCGGCGTCAAACACAAAGTGCCAATCGGGATGCCAGCACTGGGCCGTGGAATGGATGGCGTCACCGGTGATCACCGCCTGCGCGCCATTGCTCTTGAGTTCCACGGAAACATGACCCGCCGTGTGCCCATCCGTCGGAATCAGCGTGACGTGATCACCCAATTTGTGCCCGGCCTCCACCAGTTCGGCCTGCCCTGCGGCAATCACCGGCAACACGCTTTCGGCATAATGCTGGGCTTCTGCATCGCGGTAGACCGCTTC
Source organism: Roseovarius sp. JB2-10 (assembly GCF_055693585.1). Taxonomy (NCBI): domain Bacteria; kingdom Pseudomonadati; phylum Pseudomonadota; class Alphaproteobacteria; order Rhodobacterales; family Roseobacteraceae; genus Roseovarius; species Roseovarius sp. JB2-10. The sequence goes on from NZ_CM146337.1 coordinate 3,661,000, forward strand.
ATCGGCCGAAGGCAGCAAGTAACGCGCGTTGGGAAAGGTGGGCACCCACCGGCCGTCCTCCAGCCGGGTGTTCCAACCGACATGATCCACATGCAGATGCGTGCAGAGCACGTAATCCACATCCTCAGGTGTCACCCCCGCCGCCGTAAGTGCCGCCATGAAACGCCCGTCATCGCGCTCGTTCCAATCGGGCAGGCGCGGAACCGATTTGTGATTGCCGACACAGCTGTCGACCAGAATGAGGTGCTGCGGCGTTTTCAGCAAAAACCCCTGCACCGGAAGGATCAATTTGCCCGTGTGCGGACACAGGCCGCCGGGGACATGCGCCTCGATAATGGCGCTGACATCCGGGCCTGCATTAGGAAACAGGTCTTCGGGTGTCTTGAACGGCGCGTGGATTTCCAGGATGCGCCACACTTCTATGTCGCCGATTTTGCACAGCATTTGGCGTCTCCTTGCGGGATTGAGGCTGTTGGCGAAAGACTAGCAAGACCAGTCCTTTTGTACAGAACACAAATACCAATGGGGTCACCTTTGCGGGTCTGGGCTTGAAAACGGGTCAAGCAGCCTGCACAAACCCATGAACACAAACCCGACAGATCAAGAGGTGATCAGATCACACAACCGCCGCACTCCTATTTCTTTGGCTACGGCAGTCTGGTCAATCGCGACACACACGCCTTTGCCGGCGCGCACACTGCCACCCTCAAGGGCTGGCGGCGTATCTGGCGCTACACCACGCAGCGGCAAGTGGCCTATCTGACCGTCGTGCGCGATGCCGACAGCCAGATTGACGGGCTGATCGCCCCGGTGCCGGATCAGGATTGGGCGGCCCTTGATCACCGCGAGCGGGCGTATGAGCGTGTTCCGGCGGCGCATCAGGTCATCCACGCGCTGCCCCATCAGCCTGACATTGCGGTCTATGCCGTTCCGGGCGGGCCGCCTGAGATACCCGACAGCACGCATACGCTCCTGCTCAGTTACATTGATGTAGTGATCCAGGGATATCTGCGCGAATTTGGCCCCGATGGCGTGGCCCGGTTTTTTGCGACCACCAGCGGTTGGGATACGCCCGTGATAGATGACCGTCACGCACCGCGATATCCCCGGCATTGCAGATTGTCAGCAGATGAAACCGCATTGGTGGATGATCATTTGCGGCGGCTTCGGGTGAGCATTCATGCGCCAGAAGCGCCGTAAAGCGCAGCCCCCACACACCCGGTGACAGGCGGGCAACGTCACCCTTTGGCTTTGATGTTCTGCAAAAGCGGTAGAACCTGTGACATGTCCGGCCCGTGCGCCTGACCGGTCAGGGCCTTCCTGAGCGGCATGAAGAGACCCCTGCCCTTGCGGCCCGTCGCCTCCTTCACCGCATTGGTCCAACGGCTCCAGCTGTCGGCGTCATAGGGCCCCTCGGGCAGCAACGCCATGGCCTGGGCCACAAACGCGCGGTCCTCATCGTCGATCACGGGCTCGGCACCCTCGTGGAACGTGGTCCACCAGCCCTCCAGATCATGAAGCGTGGTGATATTTTCGCGGGTGATGCCCCAAAACGCCTCGGCCTGATCGGCGGGGACACCAAGGGACGTGATCTTGTCTGCAACAGCCTCCAACGGCAGGGTTTGCAGATGTTTGGCGGTTAGCGGGAAAAGATCATCAACGTCGAATTTCGTGGGGGCCGCGCCAAAGTGACCGATGTCAAACCCGTCGATCAGTTCGGCCATCTGCGTACGCAATTCCACCGGGTCGCTTGAGCCAAGCCGCGCCGTCAGCGACAACAGCGCCATCGGTTCCACGCCCTGTTCGCGCAGATCACGCAGGGCCAGTGTGCCCAGACGTTTGGAGAGGCTTTCACCCTGCGGTCCGGTCAGCAGCGAGTGATGCGCAAAATCGGGCACCTGTCCGCCAAGCGCTTGAATTATCTGGATTTGTGTCGCGGTGTTGGTCACGTGATCCGAGCCGCGCACCACATGGGTCACGCCCATTTCCGTGTCATCGACAACCGACGCGATGGTATAGAGCACCTGCCCGTCGGCTTTGATCAGCACCGGATCACTGACGCTTGCCGCATCAATCGAGATATCGCCCAGAATGCCGTCATTCCATTCGATCCGCTCACGGTCCAGTTTGAACCGCCAGACGCCATTGCCGCGCTCAGCGCGCAGCGCCTCTTTCTCGGCCTCCGAAAGATCAAGCGCCGCGCGGTCATAGACCGGCGGGTTGCCCATATTGAGCTGTTTCTTGCGCTTGAGGTCCAATTCCGTCGGCGTCTCAAACGCCTCATAGAACCGGCCCATCTCGCGCAGGCGATCCGCCGCATCGGCGTAGCGGTCAAGCCGTTCGGACTGACGCTCGACCTTGTCCCAATGCAGGCCCAGCCACTCCAGATCACGCTTGATCCCGTCTACATATTCCTCTTTCGAGCGTTCGGGATCGGTGTCATCAATCCGCAGGATAAATGTGCCCCCCGCCTTGGCCGCAATCAGATAGTTCATCAGCGCGGTGCGCAGGTTGCCCACATGGATATATCCGGTGGGCGACGGGGCAAAACGGGTGGTGGTCATGGGCTCTCTCTCGGCTCGGGCGCGGGCTCAATCGGCAGATGTCACAGCCACGCGGATTTGTCCAGATTTGCCAGCATTCTTGCCAGATGCGGCACGCGTCGTGTAATCCTTCTTGCTTATTGGACATAAGGTCTTGGGGAAAAATTAATATGAATGATCCGCAGGTCGCCCTGCGGGACCTCAGCGATTTGATCGGTGTGGTCTACGACTCGGCGCTTGAACCGCGTCAGTGGCAAATGCTGCTGGCCAATCTGAACCAGCGATTTCCCGGTTTCATGGGCGCTGTTTACACCCAAGAGGGCGAAAAATTCATCGGCATGTACAGCCCTGATGGCTTCAACACCGCTTCCCGCGAAGTGTATGAAAAACATACGAAAGACGGCAAGGTACACGGTATTTCGGACGACCAGAACGACCACCGTCGCGAGTTGCTGCGCCGGATCGACCCAAAAATCGGCGATGTCTATTATTCGCGTGAGATTTTCACCGATGAGGAGTTTCGCAGCTCCACCGCCTACAAAACCGTGCTGGAGCCTGCCGGTATCGGCCATTGGGTCTCGCTCAAATTTGCCCAGAGCGGCCCACGCGAGGCGGTATTCATCTTTTTTGAGAATGAGCGCAGCCCCGACACGCCGGACCCCGAGGCGCTCAAGGACGTGTTCAACCTGATTTCGCCCCATGTGGTGCGCGCCACGCGCATTGCCCGGGCGTTGCGCATGGCCAAGGATGCCGCCGAGACGTTTCAGGGCTTCCTCGATGCCATCGCCCTTCCGATGCTGGTCACCGACCGCGACGGACGCCTGGTATTTTCCAATGCGGCGGGCAAACGGTTGCTCGAGCGTCAGGTTTTGTTTCAGGTCGACAGTGACGACCGGATGCACATGATCCAGCCCGAATATACCCGCGAAATTCGCGCCCGCATTGACGGGATTGAGCGCGATCAGGTGCCTGCGGGCCTAAGGGTCGAGCATGAGGCTGGGCCCATATCGCTGTGTATCGCGCCGTTTCACCCGTCAATGGCCGATGCCGCGGAGGCTGATCAGGATCTGTTCGATGCGCGGCGCATGTTTGCAATCTTTGTGGGCAGTCAGGGCGATGATACGATCAATCCGGGCCTCTTGCGCGATGTGTTTGAACTGACCCCGCGCGAGGCAGAGATATGCAGTTTTGCCATGATGGGTCAAAGCCCGGCAGAGATTTCACAAAAGACCGGTCGTGCGGAAAAAACCATCCGCAATCAAATCCAGTCGATTTATGAGAAAGTGGGCGTCAGCTCCTCTCAGGAATTGCTGGACGCCCTGTCGGTCTTCAAGACCGTCGGCGCCATCTTCAACGTCGCCGACAAGCATATGTTCGAGGTGCAGCACCGGCCCTAGTGAGAAGAGGTCGGGCGGGCACTGCACCTCCCACGTCAGGGAAGCGTCACCGCCCCCGTCAATGTGGCCCTCGTTGCGCCGTTGCTGCGGTCTGTTTTGCTGGTGTAGTTTCCACCGCCGGTCATGCCGGCCATACCGCCCGTGCCCCCAATCATCACCCATGTACCTGCCACCGCACCTTCAGCGGTCATGGCATTGGCATTCCACCGGACAAAGGCCTTGTCGCCCGCGGCATTGGAATAGGCGCATACGCCCTCGCCCGTGGCTACAGGACCCCGAACTTCAACCCCGCCCGTACAGGTGCCGCTCAGATCCGCAAACGGGTGTCCGGCGGCTTGCATTTCAAAGCTGTCCTGAGTGCCGGTCAATTCCATCACCAGATGCCCTTCGGCCACCGGATGAAGTTTGGCCGATGATTGCCCCAGGATCACCCCTGTGCTGTCATACGTCCCCCCCGCATGGGCAATGCCCGCTGTTGCCAAAAGTAATGCTGCTGCTGTCATAGTCTTCATGATCACGTGTCCCTTCCTTTTTTGTCCCCGTTTTTCGATTTTTATGAGTGGTGGCAATCAGCCAAGCATTCAGGTCTGTCTGAATGTCGGGTCTCTCGCCTCTCCTCAAGCAACCGTCGTGGATTTTCATCCCCGAAGCTGACCCTAGGTCACCCAAACCCGTGACGCATGGGCAAGATTGCCCAAGAACCAAAAGTTTTTCGCAAAAAAGGTGGAGGCGCTAAGCCGGATGGACCGTCCACAGGCGATCCAGATCGCGCAGGCCCGTTCGGATCAATTCACCCAGAACGTCCATATCCACATCCGCCAACTTGTTGATGTAAAGGCATGATTTTCCAAGCTTGTGCTTGCCCAACCGCGTCAGGATCGGCCCGTAATCCTGATAGCCCGGCATGATGTAAAGGCTCAGGCTGGCCTTGCGCGGACTAAATCCCGTGGCCAGAAAATCGCCCTCACGCCCCGACGAATAGGTATAGTGATAGCGCCCGTACCCGATGATCGACGGCCCCCACATTTTGGGCTCAAACCCCGTCACATCCTTGAAAAAGCGCAACAGCATTTCTCCGTCTTGTCGGCGCCGCTCCGGTTCGACCCCGGCGATAAAGGCAACCGGATCCTGATCCGTCGCGGTGGTTTTGTTGTCGCTCATGGCAGCCGCTTTCCTACAAGTGGCGTCACTTTAACGTGAGGCGTTGACCCCTCGTCACAAAGGCAGGGTATCATAAATGCGAACCCCAAAGGAGGCTCCGATGACAAACCCCATTCTGACCCGCCGTTCCCTGATGGCATCCGCAGCAGCCCTGCCCCTTGTGCCACTGGCAGAAACCGCCCAAGCCGGTGCCCCGATGCTAGGCGCCTCGACCACCCGGTACAACCGCATCAAGCTGGGGGAGTTCGAAGTAACAACCATGCTCTCGAACAGCGTGATCGCGGAAAACCCGCAATCGATCTTCGGCATGAATGTCAGCGCCGATGAGTTTGCCAAGGTCTCGGCCGAGGCCAATTTACCCATCGACAAAACGCAGTTCTTTTTTACCCCGACTGTGGTGAATACAGGCGCGGAACTGGTGCTCTTTGATACTGGCCAAAGCAGTAGCGACATCACCGCCGCGCTGGCCGCGGCCGGTTACACGCCCGACCAGATTGATGTTGTTGTCATCACCCATATGCACGGGGATCACATTGGCGGTCTGTTAAATGGCGGTGCACCGACATTTGCCAATGCGCGATACGTCACCGGCGCGGTTGAATTTGATGCCTGGAACGGCGCGGGCAACAGCGGATTTGACAGCAATATGTCGCCTCTCGCTGACAAAACCACGATGCTGGAACCTGGCGGCGCTGTTGCCTCGGGGATCACGGCGGTCAATGCCTTTGGCCACACGCCCGGTCACATGACCTATATGATTGAAAGCAATGGGAAACAGCTGCTGATCGCGGCGGATTTTGCCAACCATTATGTCTGGTCGCTGGAGCATCCGGATTGGGAGGTGAAATTTGACATGGATAAGGCCGCCGCGGCGGCGACGCGCGTGCGGCTTCTGGACCAGATGGCGGCGGATAAAACGCCCTTTGTCGGCTACCACATGCCTTGGCCCGGTATCGGCTATGTCGAAAAGCGCGGCAGCGGGTATAAATACGTGCCCGAAACCTATCAGCTTTCGCTTTAGGCATATTCACGACTTGGCAATCAAATTGCTCTAGACCAACGCCCGGTGAAACCAAATGGGACCCGGGCGTTGTCCAACGAAAACCCTCTACAGAAGCTCCAGTCCACGCCGCCCCTGCCCGCGGCGGATACGGAACTGACGATGAACATCATCAACACCATGGAACAGGGTGTGTTGGTGTGGTCGCATGATGCCGTGTGCGTGATGCACAACAACCGCGTTTTTGTGGTCATGGAACTGGCCCGCGATGATCTGTACCCCGGCCGCACACGCAACGATTTCCTCAAATCCGCGGTCGCACGCGGGGAATTGACCCAAGAGCGCGTGGATGAGGTCGAACATAATTTTCAATCAGGTATCCCGTTCTCATTTGATCGCACCCTGCCATCAGGCCGGGTCGTGTCGACCAATGCGCGCCCGCTGCCGGATGGGGGCCATGTGGTTACGTTCACGGATGTGTCGCAGGCCCGGCGCGCCGCCCAGGATCTGGCCGAGGCCAAGAAGCGCGCAGAAGAGGCTGAGTTAAAGGCGCTGGACGCGCTGCAAAACGTGACTTCACGCCAGCAGGAGGCGCAGTTTCTAGCGGAACTGGATGAATGGCTGCAATGCTGTAAGTCCCTCGAAGAACTCTTTGATATCGTTGTTAATTTCATTTCAAAATTGCTCCCGGATTCGACCGGCGAGCTATATCTTTACTCCAATTCACGCGATGTGCTTGATGGGTCATGCAATTGGGGTGTGTCCGACATGCATGAACATATCGCACCCGATAGCTGTTGGGCGCTGCGCCGCGGACGTCACTATTGCTATGATGTCTCGCAGGTCTCGTTCCTCTGTCAGCATGTCAAAGACCAACCAGATGGTACCTCGCTGGAGGATTACCTGTGCATTCCGATCATTGCCCATGGCGACACAGTCGGCCTGCTCCATATCCGTTTCAACATGCGCGGTGACACCGCAGCGCTGGAAGAGGCGCGCAGTTTTGCCGTGCAATGCGGCGAACATATCAGCCTTGCCATCGCCAATGTGAAACTACGCGACGAATTGCATGATCAGTCGACCCGTGATCCCCTGACGGGGCTCTATAATCGGCGCTATTTCCTCGAGGCCATGCGCGCCGAGCTGACAATGGCGCAGCGCAAGAACACGCCCTTTGGGTTGCTGTCTTTTGATGCCGATAAGTTCAAGGCCTTCAACGACAATCACGGCCACGATGCGGGTGATATGGTGCTGCGTGCCATTGCTGAATGCATGCATGAACAGTATCGCGACGGTCAAGTTCCCTGCCGTTTCGGTGGCGAAGAGTTTACCGTGCTCCTACCGGGTGCGACGCTGGCTGAGGCACATCAATCGGCCGAAACGCTCCGTGCCGCCATCGAAGACCTGCAGGTGCGCTACGGTGCAGAGATTTTGCCACGGGTGACGATTTCAGTGGGCGTATCCGCTTTTCCAGAGCACGGATCGTTACCGCAGAACCTGCTGAGCGCCGCCGACGAAGCGCTCTATCGCTCGAAACATGCAGGTCGCAATTGCGTGCACTCAGCTCTTTTGGGTCATGAAACACAACCGCTTCGCGACAATGCGGAAGGGGACTAAGCGCGCTTAACTTTTTATACCACAGCGTTTTATCGCATGACGTCATGCGTTTCGGCGTATCCCTTGATGGGCAAATGCAATTTCTTCGACCGCCAGACCTTCCTCTTGCGCGTCCAGTGAAACAGCTTTCCATTTTGTTGGATACGCGCGGTCAATTTCCCAAGACACAGCGATGTCACCTGCCTCTGAAAAGAGAGAAATCAGAATTGAATGCACCTGTATCGGCTGCGAAAAATCGCCTTCCAGCGTGGCTCGACACCACTCCAAAAGCGCGGAATCGCGTGGCAGAACCCCACGTTTGAGCGTTAAGAAAGAGGGCTGTTTCGCCGTCGGAATTCTCCGCACCGCTCCCTGGTCACGCATGTCCGGCACCTCGATTTCTGCCGTCAGGCCGGACACTTCTGTGAAGCTGCCCAGCACCTTGTCTCCGTCCAAGAACGTCACTTGGAAATTGAAGACCGGAGGGCGCTCAAAGATGTCCAAAACTATCCCCCATCACGCCAGCGGTTAACAATCGGATAGCGCCGATCAAGCCAAAAGGCCTTTTTGCTGAGCCGGGTGCCCGGCGCGGATTGGAAGCGTTTGTATTCACTGAGCAGCAGCAGATGTTCTACCTTTTTGGCGTCCTCCCGGCTGTAGCCCGCGGCGATGCAATCACTGATCGCACCATCCTGATCCACCAAAATTTCCAGAATGCCGTCTAAAACCGGGTAATCGGGCAATGAATCACTGTCTTTTTGATCTTCGCGCAATTCAGCGGATGGCGGCTTGTCGATCACGTTCTGCGGGATCATTTCCCCGCGCGGTGCCATCATCCAATCGCGGTGATGGGTGTTGCGCCAACGGCAAATCTCGAACACGCGCGTCTTGTACATGTCTTTGATCGGGTTATAGCCGCCGGCCATATCGCCATAAATCGTCGCGTATCCAACAGCGACTTCGGATTTATTGCCCGTGGTCAAAAGCATCTCGCCGAATTTGTTGCTCATCGCCATCAACAAAAGCCCGCGCAGACGGGATTGGATGTTTTCTTCGGTTAACCCCGGTTCGGTGCCTTCGAAAAGCGGGGCCAGCGTGTTGGTGACCGCCCCTCTCGCCTCGGAAATTGGCACAAAATCATACCGGCATCCCAAATTGTCAGCGACCTGCTTTGCATCCTCCAAAGACGCCTGACTGGTATATTCCGATGGCAGCATGACACAACGCACATTCTCCGGCCCCAAGGCATCGGCAGCGATTGTCGCGACAATGGCCGAGTCGATTCCGCCGGAAAGCCCCAGCAAAACTTGTTTGAACCCGGTTTTGCGCATGTAGTCACGCAACGACAGCACCATTGCATTATAGTCCTGTTCGTATGTATCCGGCAGCGGTGCCAGATCACCCTGCTCCGCGCGCCAACCGCTTCCGTCGCGCACCAGATCAAGATGTGCGATTGCCTCTTCGAACACTGGCATTTGCAGCGCCAACTGGCCGCCAGGGTTCAACACAAACGTGCCGCCATCGAACACCTGATCATCCTGCCCACCAACAAGATTGAGATAGATCAGAGGCAATCCGGTCTCAATCACACGCGCGACCATGAGGTTTTGGCGCACCTCCATCTTGCCGCGGTAATAGGGCGACCCATTGGGCACGACCAAAAATTCCGCGCCCGTTTCTGCCAGCGTTTCCGGCACATCCTCATGCCAGCTGTCTTCGCAAATCGGGCTGCCTACGCGCACATCATCGACCACATAGGGCCCGCCAACCTCTGCCGCATCGTAAAGGCGCACCTCGTCGAAAACGGTTTCATTGGGCAAATGATGTTTCAGCACCCGCGCGGATGTGCGGCCATTTTTGAGCACGTAATAAGCGTTATAAAGCCCCGCCCCCTCCAGCGCAGGCCCGCCGATGGCCAATGCGGGCCCATCCGCGCAGTCGCGCGCCAATTCTTCCAGCTTTGCAATGGCAGCCTGATGAAAGGCCGGTTTCATGACCAGATCCTGGGTGTTGTACCCGGTGATGAACATCTCGGGCAGCGCCACCATGTTGGCCCCCGCGTCTCGTCCCGCTTCCCACGCCTTGCGGGCCAGAGCGGCATTGCCATCCAGATCGCCCACGGTGGAGTTCAATTGTGCCAGTGTCAGGCGAAACCTGTCGGACATTTGCGGCGCCTCATCTAAATCGTCCCTGTCTGATGTAGCAGATCAGTTAGCAAGGGAAAGCCGATTTGAGCAAAACCCGTTGTCAGCTTGCCACCGGTCCACTAGATTTCCCTCACCCGGACAACAAACCGGGATGGGGTATTCGGGGCAAAAATGAGAATTTCACTGACTAAATCCTTCGTTTTCGGCGCTGTATTGATGAGCGCCTCCGCACTGCATGCGCAAGATGGCGACGTCCGCACCAAGCAATATGACGATGGTGGCGTCTATGAGGGCACGTTCAAAAACGGCAAGATGCATGGCTCCGGCACCTACACGCTGCCCAACGGGTATGAATATACCGGCGAATTCATCGAAGGTGAGATCAAGGGAAACGGCGTCGCGCGATTTGCCAATGGATCGGTGTATGAGGGCGAATTCGCCAAGGGCAAGCCACAGGGCATCGGGGTCATCGTTTTCAGCGATGGCGGCACCTATGAGGGCCAGTGGGATGACGGTAAAATCACCGGTCAGGGTGTGGCGCTTTACGCCAATGGCGTCCGCTTCGAAGGCGGGTTTCGCAACGCGATGCATCACGGCCGCGGCGTGATGACCAGCCCAAGTGGCTATATTTACGATGGCGATTGGGTCAATTCGGTCAAGGAAGGCAAAGCCAAGATCACCTATCCGGACGGGTCCAACTACGAGGGTGATGTGGCACGCGGTGCGCGCGAAGGCGAAGGAACGCTCACAACGCCAGATGGGCTAACCTATTCAGGTCTATGGAAAAATGGCCAGATCAATGGAGTTGGCACGCTGACCCAAGCCAATGGCGACGTCTATGAAGGCATGCTTGTGGCCGGGCGTCGCGAGGGTCAGGGGCGGCTTACCTCTGCGGATGGATCCGTCTATGAAGGCCAGTTTCTGGACGATCTGCGCGATGGGACCGGAACATTTACCGGCCCGGACGGATACAAATATGTCGGCACATGGGTGGCCGGGCAAATCGCGGGCAAGGGACAGGTCACCTACCCGGACGGGTCGCAATATGAAGGCGAGTTTCGCGACGGCGAGTCCAATGGCCTCGGCAAAATGACCTACCCGGATGGCTCAACCTATGACGGCACATGGGTCAACGGCGTTATCGACGGCAAAGGCACCGCAACTTTCCCGGACGGGTTGGTATATGAGGGCGAATTCAAGAACGCCAAATACCATGGGACCGGTGTGATGACCCACGCCGAAGGGTATCGTTACGAGGGCGAATGGGCCGAGGGCCAGCGCCAGGGGCAAGGCACCGCCACATATGCCGATGGCACCACCTATACCGGCCAGTTCGACAAGGGCCAGCGCCATGGTCAGGGTAAAATGGTCATGAATGACGGCTTCCAATACGACGGAGAGTGGCAGGAAGGGCAAATGACCGGTCTGGGCACCGCCGTGTATCTCAATGGCGATGTCTATGAGGGCAACTTCCGGCGCGGCAAACGTCAGGGACAGGGCACATTGCGCTATGCCAGCGGAGAAGAAGCCCGCGGAGAATGGGAAGATGGCGCCCTGTCCGGTCAATCAGCCGATCAGTAACCTGCACAACCCGGCCAAGGTCAAACCGCTTCTCCCGCGTCCAGCCGTTTCAGAACGGCATCGGCATCCCGCAACACTTGCGTACGGCGCGCCTCGTCCATCCTGTCCCATGTGCGATACATGTTGCCCATCCGCGGATTTCGCGTGAACCGCTCCCGGTGGCGATCTAGGAAATGCCAGTATAACACGTTGAAAGGGCAAGCATTTTCGCCTGTCTTGTCCTTAACGGAATAGGCGCACCCGCTGCAATAATCTGACATCTTGGTGATGTAATTGCCCGAACTGACATAGGGCTTTGAGGCAATGATGCCGCCATCGGCAAACTGGCTCATCCCCACAGTATTAGGCGCCTCAACCCATTCGAACGCATCCGCATAGACCGCCAGATACCATTCATGCACCTGCGCCGGGTCAATGCCCGCAAGCAGCGCGAAATTGCCCGTGACCATCAGGCGTTGAATGTGGTGGGCATAAGCCTCATCGCGGGTCTGGGCCACAGCATGCGACATGCAATTCATGCCCGTTTCGCCCCCCCAATACATCCATGGCAGATCGCGGGAATGGCCCAGAACATTGCGCCCGGTATAGTCCGGCCCCTCGTGAAAATAGAGCCCGCGCACATATTCGCGCCAACCAATGACCTGACGGATGAACCCTTCGGCGGCGTTGATTGGCACCTTTCCGGCCTGCCATTCGGCCTCCACCCGCTGACAGATTTCCAAAGGTCGCAACAGGCCAATATTCAGGTAAGGTGACAAAACGGAATGGTGCAGGAACCGGTCATTTTGCAGCATGGCATCCTGCGCATCCCCAAACCCGGCCAACAATTGCGTGGCGAAATGGTCCAGCGCCCGCAGCGCGTCAGCACGCGTCACCGCAAACCAGAATGGGCGTAAGACACCGAAATTACTGCCAAATCTGTCCTCGACCAGATCGAGCACGTCTGACGTGATATCATCTGGATCAAACTGTAGCGGCGGTGGTCGCAACAGGTCTTCGCTGGCGCGTTTACGGTTGTCATGGTCGTAATTCCACTTGTCGCCCGCAGGTTTGTCACCCTCCATCATCAGGCCGGTTTTGCGCCGCATGTCGCGGTAGAAATACTCCATCCGCAATTCTTTGCGCCCGCTGGCCCAGCTGTCGAATTCCTCCAGTGTCGCGATGAACCTGTCATCCGGCAACAGGTTGACCTGCAGCGGTGCCTCCTCCAGCGCGTGGATCAGCCGCCACTCCCCCGGGCGGGTAGCCAGAACTTCGGTGGCGCCATGATCCGCGGCCCGGCGGATCAACTCACCCACGATGGAGGGCGCCGCATCGGGATCATCCATCCGCGTGTAGGCCACCTGCCATCCACCTTGTTCCAACTCTTTTGCGAAATGACGCATCGCCGACAGGACCAGCGCAATTTTCTTGGGATGGTGGGGGACATATCCCGCCTCATCCGCCACCTCGGCCATAACAACCAGATCGGTGGCGGGATCCGCCGCGCGCAGCGCAGAAAGATCGGCGCTCAACTGATCGCCCAGAACCAAAATCAGTCGTTTCACCATGCGACCCGCGTACCTGCCCAATCAAAGAACTGGCCAGTATCTGCCACGCTCAGACCTTCGATCACCGCCAGAAGGTTCTGGGCCGCCTCCGCCGGGGGGACGGTTTTGTGGCGGCCCGCATATTTGGCGGTGAAATCAGTGGCGACAGTGCCGGGATGCAAGCTCACACAGATCGCGTCCTTATGACTGCGCGACAGCTCAATCGCGGCGGAATGGATCATCTGGTTCAACCCAGCCTTGGCCGTCCGGTACGAATACCAACCGCCCAAACGGTTATCCCCGATCGACCCTACGCGCGCAGACAAGGCCGCAAAAACCGACCTGCCCTGCCGCGGCAACAAGCGCCCGGCATGTTTCAACATCAGCGCGGGGCCGATGCAATTGACCGCAAACTGGTCCATCATCGCTTGTGCCGTGATGGATTTGACCGTTCGTTCAGGGGCGGCGCCATTGATCTCCAGCGCGCCTGTGGCCACAAAAATCAAATCATATGGGCCTGCCAGCGGCTCGAGTGCTGCTTGCACTGACCCCTCATCGGTGATGTCCAGGCCATTTACCCGCCGCGACAGCGATGTCACAGAGACATTGCGAGCCTCGAGCGCGGCCACAAGGGCGGATCCAATGCCGCCGGAAGCGCCGATGATCAATGCGTTTTTCATATCACTGGACCTAGAAGCACAATTGCCGGGATCAACATAAAACCCCCTTTTATTTCCCTTCAAGCCCGCCTATCATGCGCCCCATGATGACCAATGGGCATATCACTGACGCGACACGCCGTATTTCCGGCGCGCCTCGTGCTGCCCTGCTACTCCTAAGCCGCCTCTGAGCGTGCCCTTCGGCGCGACCGCTCAGAGGATGTGCTCACTCGCGTCAATTTGCTTAGGATAGACACAAAAGAGACCCGACATGACGAATGAACCAACAGACCGCGTGGTTATTTTTGACACCACCTTGCGCGACGGCGAACAATCCCCCGGCGCAACCATGACCCATGAAGAAAAGCTCGAGATTGCAGGGCTGCTCGACGAAATGGGCGTCGACATCATCGAGGCCGGTTTCCCGATTGCCTCGGAAGGTGATTTCAACGCCGTGACCGAAATTGCCAAGCGCGCAAAAAATGCTGTGATTTGCGGCCTGTCGCGGGCGAACTTCAAGGATATTGACCGCTGTTGGGAGGCTGTTCAACACGCCGCCCGCCCGCGCATTCATACCTTCATCGGTACCTCGCCCCTGCACCGCGCGATCCCCAACCTGACCCAGGATGAAATGGCAGAGCGCATTCATGATACCGTCACTCATGCGCGGAACTATTGCGACAACGTGCAGTGGTCGCCGATGGATGCCACCCGCACGGAATGGGATTACCTTTGCCGCGTGGTTGAAATTGCCATCAAGGCGGGCGCCAGCACAATCAACATCCCCGACACGGTCGGATACACGGCGCCGGTGGAATCGGCCGATCTGATCCGTCGCCTGATTGCGGATGTACCGGGCGCGGACAGCGTTGTCTTTGCCACCCATTGCCACAACGATCTGGGCATGGCGACGGCCAACTCGCTGGCCGCGGTGGCCGGTGGCGCGCGCCAGATTGAATGCACCATCAACGGTCTGGGCGAACGCGCCGGCAACACCGCGCTGGAAGAGGTCGTGATGGCCATGAAAGTGCGCGGCGACATCATGCCCTACCACACGGAAATCGACACGACCAAAATCATGAACGTGTCGCGCCGTGTGGCATCGGTTTCGGGCTTCAACGTGCAATTCAACAAGGCGATTGTGGGCAAAAACGCCTTCGCGCATGAAAGCGGCATCCATCAGGATGGCATGCTGAAAAACGCTGAAACCTTCGAAATCATGCGCCCCGAGGATGTGGGCCTGACAGAGACCAATATCGTGATGGGCAAGCATTCTGGGCGCGCCGCATTGCGCTCGAAACTGGCGGATCTGGGGTTTGATTTGGCCGATAACCAGTTGAACGATGTGTTTGTGCGCTTCAAGGAACTGGCCGACCGCAAGAAGGAAATCTATGACGATGACCTGATCGCGCTGGTGAATGCCGGGGAAGATGCCGAAAATGACCGGCTGGTTATCAAATCGCTGCGCGTTGCCTGTGGCACCGGCGGACCGGCCGATGCGGAATTGGTCATGGCCATCGACGGGATCGAAAAAACCGCCCAGCAAAGCGGCGACGGTCCAGTGGATGCCACCTTCCGGGCGGTGCGCGAATTGCACCCGAACACGGCGCGGCTGTCGCTTTATCAGGTACACGCCGTGACCGAAGGCACCGATGCGCAGGCCACGGTATCCGTCCGGCTGGAGGAAGACGGCAACATCGCCACCGGCCAATCCGCAGATACCGACACGGTGGTCGCCTCGGCCAAGGCCTATGTGAACGCACTGAACCGTCTGCTGGTGCGCCGCAGCAAAGTCGGCCAGGACAAGCGCGAGATCAGCTACAAAGACGTGTCCTGATCCAACCGGCACACATCAAAGCAGCCCCATGTCGGCAGTACGGCAGGGGGCTGCTTTGAGCCCTTACCTCTTACAAACCTATAAGCTCTACGCAGTTTAACTCGTGGAACAAGTATGCCCAATAAACAGCAAGGAGGAGGCCGAGGCCGCCAAACGCAATCGCAAATGCAGTTTTGCCGTATCTTTTAAAGATGACAGAGATTGCCAATGCCACAACGAAGGTGAGCCAGCTCTCCCAGTCGAGAAAAGTCGAGCGTAGGCATTCGTCATAAGTCACTATGCGTCGGCTCCGTTTGCACCCATCTTTGCGAGCCTAAGCCAGCGACCGAAAGACACGAATATCAACTGTGTCCGCAAAGCGGAAATCGTTCATACGGCGCTTATTCCGCAATCATATAGAATTTGCGAAGTTTTTCCGTGATCTCCCACGTGCAGGGGGACCCTTTGGAGATGAAAAACGTATCGCCCGAGGTAAAGGTCTCGGCCCGCCCGTCGGGATGCGTGAGCGTGACCGAACCCGAAATCACCGTCATCATCTCATGCACCGGATAGGCGTCGATCTCCTCCCGGCAAGGCGCGCATTCCCACACGCCCGCCAGAATGGACTCGTCTTCAGTCGCAAAACTCGTCAGGTTGATTTCGCTGTGATCCGCTGTGGTAAATGCCTCGACCGGTGTCATGGTCGACGCTTCCATCGCGCCTGGGTCAGGCACCATTCTGAAAGTTTGCTGCGCCATCTCGCCTCCTATTCCGCCCATTCCCATGGTCGTGTGTAATTGCCCAAAACTTCTTTGAGTTTGGCATCATCCACATCACCGGATTTCTGGACCTGTGCCACCAGACCACGTTTCTTGTCATCAATCACTGAACTGACGCGCGCCGCGATATCGGCCTTTTCAAGGTCTGCGTTATAGATGCGGGTGATCGCGCTTTTGCGCAGATCAGGCTTAAAGACTTTGCCCACCGCCGTTTTGGGCAGCTCATCCAGCACTTCGATATATTTCGGGATGGCGGCGCGTTCATGCACATGCACCTTGCAATGCTCTCGCAGTTCATCGCCGGTCACGCTGGCCCCTTCGACCAGTTCGACATAGGCGCACGGGATTTCGCCGGCATGGGCGTCCGGCTGGCCAATCGCGCCCGCCATGGCAACCGCCTTGTGCGCCATCAACGCCTCTTCGATATCCGCCGGATCGATATTATGCCCGCCGCGGATGATCAGATCCTTGGCGCGGCCCGTAATCCAAAGGTACCCATCTTCGTCAATACGGCCCAGATCACCGGTCCGCAGGAACTTTTCCTTGTGGTAAAGATCCCGGTTCTTGGCGGCTTCGGTATAGGTGTTACCGGCGTAAACCCCTGGATTATCAATGCAAATTTCACCAACCTCATCGGCGGCGCATTCAACCGGACCATCCGGTGTGTTGTTGAAAATCTTGACGTTTGTGTAGGGCAGCGGCACGCCGACCGAGCCGACTTTCTTCTCACCGGTGGGCGGGTTACAGGACACAAGGCACGTGGCCTCGGTCAGGCCGTAGCCTTCGATCACGGTCATGCCGGTGGCACTTTCAAACCGCTTGAAAAGTTCCATCGGCATCGGGGCGGAGCCCGAGAATGCGTTTTTCACGCTTGAGATATCGGCATCCACCTTGCGCTGCATCAGCGCCGCCGTGGCCGTCGGAACGGTGATGACAAAGCTGATTTTCCAGCGCTCGCAGAGCTTCCAGAAATTGTCGAAAACGCCATCGCCCCGGAACCCCTGTGGCGTCGGGAAGACCACATGCGCCCCTGATTTGATCATGGCCATCAGGATGACGTGGCAGGCAAAAACGTGGAACAGTGGCAGTGGGCACATGATCACATCGTTTTCATCAAAGAGCAGCTTGTGCCCCAGCCAGCCGTTATAAACCATGCCGGAATAGCGGTGCTGCGCGACCTTGGGCATGCCCGTGGTACCGCCCGTATGGAAATAGGCCCCCACGCGGTCCGCAACCGGATCATCGAAATCCAGTGTTGTGTTATGCCGCGCCACTTCCTTCTGGAAGTTCAGCACATCCGCATGGTGACCCTTGGGGTTCTTAGGCCGCACCAGCGGCACAATCCAGCTCTTGGGCGGCGTGAGGTAGGTGTTCAGATCGATCTCAAGCACCGTATGCACGTTCGGCGCGTGGCGTACCGCCTCGGCCGTTTTCTGTGGCACATCAGTCTTGGGGAAGGCCTTGAGCGTCACCACAACCTTGGCATTGGTTTCGCGCAGGATGGCCCCGATCTGTTCGGGCTCCAGCAGCGGATTGATCGGGTTGACGATCCCCGCCACCATGCCGCCGATCGTGGCGACAGCCGTTTCAAGACAATTGGGCAGCACCAGCGCAACGACATCGTTTTCGTTGATCCGCAGGCTGCGATACATGTTTGCCGCCTGACAGACCTGATCGTGAAACTGCTTCCAGCTCAGGGTCTGGGCCTTGTCATCAGGGCCTGAGAACAGCTGATAGGAAATCGCCGGACGGTCCGGAAAGGTTTTCGCCGTCTGGTTGAGCATCTGGTACAGGGTTTCAGGCCGCTCGCGCGCCTCCCACGGCATTTCCTGCTCGATAGCCGTTACATCTGCCTTGGTGGCAAAAGTCATGTGCAATCCTCCCAAACTGCCCTTTTGAAGCCGCCCCGTTCTGCGGTCGGCTGTCTCCCGTTCGGGCCAGCATGGGTATGTTTTGCCCGTCGCGCAAGTTTTACGCAGCGTATCTCACTCAGTAACGAAACGAAATCAGCGCGCGCAGGCGGCAAATCCTTCGGCCAAACTGCGCATCATCGCCGGATATTGCTGTGGTCCCGGCGCGATGCTGCTGCCCAAAAGATCAATCTCACTTTTGGCGTAGCCCTCCGTCACGATCGCCGTGGCCAGCTTGGGGTCGAATTGTGGTTCGGTCAGCACACAATTGATGCCTCGCTCCGCCACCAAATCACGCAGCGCAGCCAGCCGCGCAGGCCCCGGTGTGGTCGCATCACCCAAAGAGATTGCGGCCACATTGTTCAAGCCAAATGTCACTTCGAAATATTGATATGCGTCATGAAACACCAGGAACGGCGTCTCCTGCAAAGGCGACAGGATCTCAGAAATCTCACGCGACGCTGCTTCGATTTCTTTGGCACCCTGCTCTGCGTTCTCAGTGTAAGTGTCGGCATTTGACGGGTCGCGCAAAGACATTTCGCGTGCAATCACATCCAACCACACCTGGGCATTTGCCGGGTTCAACCAGGCATGGGTGTCGGTATCGCCATGTTCATGATCATGATGATCGTCATGCCCTTCTTCCGCGTGATCTTCGTCGTGCCCATGCTCATTATGCCCATCTTCGGCGTGATCCTCATCATGACCGTCTTCGGCGTGATCCTCTTCATGTCCGTCCGCCGCGTGATCCTCCTCCGCATGGCCCTCAAACGCGACGCCTTCGCGAAACGGCAACAACGCCGTCTCTTCCAGTTCCAAAACGGCGATGTGCTTGGCCTCGCCCGCCAGATTATCCATCGCACCTTCCAGCCACGGCGTCAGGTCCGGTCCGATCCAGAACACCAGATCGGCCTGCTCCAACGCCCGCGCCTCTGACGGACGCATGGAATAGTGATGCGGGGACGCCCCGGGCTGCATAATCAGGTCGGGCGTGCCAACCCCGTCCATGACCCGTGCCACCAAAGAATGAAGTGGCGCGATGTCCACTGCCACACGCGGCGGTTCGGCCTGAGCCATTGACCCCATTAAAACCAGCGGCAAAAACCCCAATCGTCGCATTCCAATACGTCCCCCCGAAAATCTGATCCGAGGCTTGATAATTGTTACTTTATAACATATCAACCCCTGCACAGAGTTTTTTGAGGACCCGTTGTGGACGCCATCGGATTCGAAACCCATGATCATGACACCTGCATCAAGGACGGGCTTGAGGCGGTGGCTGCCTTTTGTGCCGCCAACAAGTTGCAATTCACGCAGGTCCGGCGCCGCGTGCTGGAAATCCTGCTGCAACATCACCGGGCAATGGGGGCCTATGAAATTCTCGACACCCTGCGCGATGAAGGCTTGGGATCACAGCCTCCGGTCGCGTATCGCGCCCTGGATTTTCTGGTCAGCCACGGATTTGCCCACAAAATCGAACGTCTTAACGCATTCATCGCCTGCGCCCATCCGGGCCGCGACCATACGCCCGCCTTTCTGATCTGCCGCAGCTGCGATGCGGTGGCCGAAGCCCATGCCGAACCCACCCGGGGCATGTTGGGAAGCGCCGTACAGGAAAGCGGGTTTGTGATCGAACAGGCCGTCGTCGAAGCCGTGGGGCAATGCCCCAAATGTGTGCCGGAGCCGAAATGAAGCTGATCGAAACCCGAGATGTCGACATCCGACACGGCAAAAACCTGGTGCTGCAGGGCGTAAACCTGACACTCACGCGCGGCGAAATTGTCACCATTGTGGGACCAAACGGATCGGGGAAGTCCACGCTCCTCCGGGCGCTGATCGGCGCTATCCGCCCCACCCGCGGCACAGTCACTCAGACCCCGGGCCTGCGCATTGGATATGTGCCGCAAAAGCTGCAGATCGACCCGACGCTGCCCATGACAGTCCCACGGTTCATGTCCTTGACCCGTCGTCACGCGGGTGCCGATCTGGACCGCGCGTTGGAACAGGCCGGTTTACCCGATCTGCATGATCGCCAGATGGCGGACCTGTCTGGCGGGCAATTTCAGCGCGTATTGCTCGCGCGCGCCTTGCTGGACAAGCCTGATCTGCTCATTTTGGACGAGGCAAC
The DNA here is from genome assembly GCF_055693585.1 of Roseovarius sp. JB2-10. Lineage (NCBI taxonomy): Bacteria > Pseudomonadati > Pseudomonadota > Alphaproteobacteria > Rhodobacterales > Roseobacteraceae > Roseovarius > Roseovarius sp. JB2-10. Next base: position 3,681,246 of record NZ_CM146337.1, read on the forward strand.
CCAGGGCCTTGATCAACCCGGCTCCGCGGCGTTTTACCGCCGTATCGAAGATGTGCGCCGCGACATGGGCTGCGCGATCCTGATGGTCAGTCACGAATTGCACGTGGTGATGAGCGCGTCGGACCGTGTCATCTGCCTCAACGGCCATATCTGCTGCGAAGGCAAGCCCGAGGTTGTGGCCTCTGCCCCAGAATACCGCGCAATTTTCGGCAGTGGCACCGGCGGCGCGCTGGCGCTGTACCGGCACGACCACGACCACCACCACGATCACGCCTGCGATCATGACCACGACCACGAGGCGGCCGAGTAATGCTGGATGACTTCCTGATCCGGGCCGCATTGGCCGGACTTGGCGTGGCATTGGCCGCCGCCCCCTGGGATGTTTCGTTGTCTGGCGGCGCATGGCCTATTTCGGGGATGCCACGGCACATGCCGCCATTTTGGGTGTGGCTCTTGCGCTTGGGTTTTCCATGTCGGTCTTTGCCGGCGCCTTGGTGGTGGCATTGGTGATGGCAACAACCGTGTCGGCCCTGTCAGGGCGCGGCTATGCCATGGACACCTTGTTGGGTGTGATGGCGCATTCAGCATTGGCCTTCGGACTGGTGGCAGTGTCGTTCCTACAAGGCGTTCGAATTGACCTGATGGCCTATCTCTTCGGTGACATTCTGGCCGTCAGCAAAACAGATCTGCTGGTGATCTGGGGCGGCGCGGCACTTGTTCTGGGGCTGCTGACATGGCGATGGAAGCCGCTTCTGACTGCCACTCTGGGTCCCGATCTGGCCTTCGCCCATGGCATTGACCCAAAACGCGAACAGCTTGTCCTGACATTGGCACTGGCCGTGGTTGTGGCGGTCGCCATCAAGGTGGTTGGCGTGTTACTGATCGCGGCCATGCTTATCATTCCCGCAGCTGCCGCACGACCATTGGCCAAGACCCCGGAACATATGGCCGTGATTGCTGCCGTCATTGGCGCCATTTCGGCGATCGGTGGCCTGCAAACGTCCTTCGCGTTTGACACACCCACGGGCCCGACCATTGTCTGCGTCGCGGCGGTGATTTTTGCCAGCGCCAGTATCTTTGGCCAAACCCGCCGCAGCAGATCATAAAATCCCTCGCTAAATCAATTTGTTGCCGACGGTTGTTCTCGGTTAATATTTTGACTTGACTATTTTTGTCAGAAATCAGAAACATATTTCAAAGTATTTTACTCAGAAAAGGAATCCCCCATGCGGACCCTGACACTCGCCACCCTGTCTCTCGCCATGGCCGTCCCTGCCCTCGCACAGGAGGTCAACGTCTATTCGTCGCGTCACTACGACACCGACGATGCGCTTTATGCCAAATTCACCGAAGAAACCGGCATCACCGTCAACCGGGTCGAGGCGAAGGCCGACGAGCTGATCGCACGGCTTGAGGCGGAAGGCGATAACAGCCCGGCCGATGTGCTGATCACCGTTGATGTGGGCCGCATGGATCGCGCCGAAAGCGCCGGATTGCTGCAGGCCTTCAATTCGGACGTGATCGAGGCGCGTATCCCCGAGCATTTCCAGCACCCAGATAACCTGTGGTTTGGCATCTCCCAACGTGCACGCATCATCTACTACGCCAAAGATCGCGTCGACAGCCCGCCACAAACCTATGAAGAGCTGGCCGATGAAAAATGGAAAGGCACGATCTGCATCCGTTCCTCATCGAACATCTACAACCAATCCCTAATGGCATCTGTCATTGAGGTTCACGGTGAAGAAACCGCCAAAAACTGGGCGTCCGGTGTGTTGGCCAACATGGCGCGCGCACCGCAGGGTGGTGACACCGATCAGCTGCGTGGCGTGGTTTCGGGCGAATGTGACGTGGCCGTGGGCAACCATTACTACTTCCTGCGCGGGTTCTCCAAAGATGTGGATGGTCTGACCAGCGGCATCGACAATATCGGCTGGGTCTGGCCCAATCAGGATGATCGCGGCACCCATGTGAACCTGTCGACCGCCGCCATTCTGGCAAATGCACCGAATGCCGATAATGCGGCAAAACTGGTCGAGTATCTGACCAGCGATTACGCGCAACAGCATCTGGCCGTGCAGAACCATGAATACCCCGCCGTGACCGATGCACCGGGGACCGAGACAACGATCCGTCTGGGTGAATTCAAAGGCGATGCATCTACGCCAACGGCTGCGTTCAGCCGCAATGCCTCAAAGGCTCAGGCGATTTTCAACCAGGTCGGTTGGGACTGATCCACCACTTACAGGCTACGAAAGCGGCGCGCTCCCCACGCGCCGTTTTTTTGTGCGATAACGCCCGGGTCAATCGACAACGACCAGATCGATGTCTTTTTCGTCCAGCATGGCGCAAATGGCCGCAGGCGGCGGGCTGTCGGTATAGAAGACGTCAAACCGCGGCGCCTCCCCCAGGGCCACCGGGGCGCGTTTGTTGAACTTGTCTTCATCCGCCACAACGATGTTGACCTGCGCGTTGCGCGATGCCACCCGGGCGATGTTCGCCTCTTCGAGGTCATGCAACATAAACCCCTGATCCGCATTCACGGCCCCCACGGAAAAGACCGCGAATTGCACGTTGAGACGCGCAATCAGGTCCAGTGCTTCGGCGCCAAAGGCTCCACCATCATGTTCCCGCAATTCGCCGCCCGCCAGAAAGACGCGGTTGCCATTGCGGGTGGCCAGGGTGCTGGCAACAAAGGCAGAATTGGTAACAACGAATAGATTGCTGCGCTCCTTCAGCGCCATCGCCACATAGGCCGTGGTTGACCCGATATCCAGAAACACCGACGCACCGTCGGTGATGGTCTTTGCCACCGCCTCGCCCAACCGCGCCTTGGCATCGGCATGGGTGGAAATCCGGCTTGAAAACGGCGCTTCGCTGATCTCTTCAACCAGATGCACGCCACCATGCACTTTGCGCACGATGTTGGCCTGCTCCAGCGTGCGGATGTTGCGGCGGATGGTTTCATTGGTCACGTTCAGCTGCTTGGCCAGAAAACTGACCCGACAGGATCCGCCCACCTTTTGCAGTTCCAGCAGGATTTCCTCCTCGCGCTGATTGGTTGTCTTGCGTTGAATATTCATCCTGTCTCCGCTTAATTCCTGCGCAAGAAAGCCACAAAAAGCAACACAAGCCAAGTGCGTATTCGGGTTTTTCACAGGGTATCAGGCGCTTTGGAGGGTAAGTATGTGGTTAAATGTGGTTATCGTTGACTAAAACCAAAATATGCCGCAGGATTTTGAGACAATTAGCCAAAAAAACAACAAAAACACACAAACCGGGAGTTATAACATGCTGAATTTAAAGAGCTTTGGGGCCTTTGCCCTGGCTGCAGCCACAGCGTCGGCGGGATGGGCCGCAGATTCGTCTGATCCGATCAAACTGACCCTGCATGACTGGTCCGGGCAATTGATCAACACCAAGATCATGGGCAGCATTCTGGAAGAGGCCGGATACAGCGTGGAATATGTGCAAGCGGACTATATCGCGCAATTTGCAGGCCTCAAAACCGGTGATCTGCATCTGGCGATGGAAATCTGGGAAACGACCGGCCGCGAGGCGCTGGACGAAGCCGTGGCCACCGGAAACGTGGTCAATGTGGGTGAAACCGGCCTGATGGCGATCGAGGAATGGTGGTATCCGTCCTACATGAAGGAGCGCTGCCCGGGCCTGCCCAATTGGGAAGCGCTGAAGGACTGCGCCGAGGAATTTGCCACCGCAGAGACGGCCCCAAATGGCCGTTACGTGGGCGGGCCGGTGACCTGGGGCGGGTTCGACGATGAACGCGTCGAGGCGCTGGAGCTCGATTTCGAAGTGGTGCACGCGGGCACCGATGCGGCGCTTTTTGCCGAATTGGAATCCGCCTATCAGCGTCAGGATCCGGTGATCCTCTGGGTCTATGTACCCCATTGGGCGCCTGCCAAATATGACGGAGAATTCATTGAATTTCCGACCTTTACGCCGGAATGCTATTCCGACCCGTCCTGGGGCATCAACCCTGATATGGCCTATGATTGCGGCAAACCACGCGGTCCGATTTGGAAAGCCGCGTGGTCCGGATTGCGGGAAAACTGGCCCGGCGCGTATAGCATCGTTGAGGCCTACTCACTCAGCAATGAAGAGATGAGCGCAATGGTCGGCAAGGCCGATCTTGACGGTGTCGAAGTCGATGCCGTCGTGGCCGACTGGATGACCGAGAACAAAGATCGCTGGTCCGGCTGGATCGCCCAGTAATCTCCCTGGGCCGGGGCATGTGATGGTGGGCAGCCCCGGCCATTTTCCTTCTGATTTGCTATCATTCTGCCGGTCACACGGTCAGAATCGGGGACGCTGATGAATTCGACGATCAAGCTTTCGTGCCGCAATATCTGGAAGCTTTATGGCGCCGATGCGGATGGGTTTCTGGCGCGCACTCCTGCCCCCACTGACGCGGATATCCAACGGGCCGGCATCATCGGTGCCGTGCGCAATGCCAGCCTCGACATTCAGGAAGGCGAGATTTTCGTGATCATGGGCCTTAGTGGTTCAGGCAAATCCACGCTGGTGCGCTGCCTGTCGCGGTTGATCGAACCCACAGGTGGTGAGGTTCTGTTCGACGGCGCGGATCTCTTGCGCGCGACCGACGCCGAGATGATCGAAATCCGGCGCCACAAGCTCAGCATGGTGTTCCAGCATTTCGCGCTTTTGCCGCATCTAAGCGTCCTGCAAAACGTGATGTTCCCGCTGACGGTTCAGGCCGTGCCAAAACCCAAAGCTGAAGCCAAGGCGCGTGAGGTGGTGGAGCTCGTTGGTCTCAAAGGGCGCGAAGACTATTTCCCGCGCGAACTTTCCGGCGGTCAGCAACAGCGTGTCGGCATTGCCCGGTCGCTGGTGACCGAACCCGACCTGTGGTTTCTGGATGAGCCTTTTTCGGCATTGGACCCGCTCATCCGGCGTGAAATGCAGGATGAATTCCTTGGGCTACAGGCCAGATTACACAAGACAATTGTCTTTATCACCCATGACTTCGATGAGGCCGTGCGCCTTGCTGACCGGATTGCCATCATGAAGGATGGCGAGATCATTCAGGTGGCCACGCCCGAAGAACTGGTGGTCAACCCGGCCTCTGATTACGTCGAAGAATTCACCCGCCATATCCCGCGTGACAAGGTGTTGACCGCAGGCGGGCTGATGACGCGCGGGGCCACGGCAGAGGGCACGCCCATCCCCGCACGCGCACGCATTTCCGACGTGGCCGAACGGATCATCCTGTCCGACGGCCCCCTGCCCGTGGCCGATGCCGAGGGCAAGACCATCGGCACCATCGACCGCGCGGCCATTGCCCATGTCCTTTTCGGTGCGGGAGGGTCCGGATGACCAATCACCGCAACCCCGCCCTGATCGTGACCCTTGTGCTGATCGTCGCCACGATCCTTCTGGGCACCTATGGGCGTGATCTGTCCAAGGCGCTCGATATGCGCTGGCTGGTGAAATTCCCGGCGGCCTGGGTCATCCCGTTCAAGACATACATTACCGGCGCGATGAAATGGCTTGTAGAAGAGGCCGCCATCGGCCCGCTGTCCTTTACCGACGTGACCCGTGGCATCGCCTGGCTGATCGAGCAGCCGTATCAGTTCGTGCTCTCGCTTCTGGGCGACGGCTTCACCACCGGCCCCGGCAAAGACGCACGCACCCTGCTGCCCCCGGTCAGCTGGATCACCGTGACTGCCGCCGTCATGGCCCTCGGGCACTACTGCCGCGACTGGCTTCTGGCCGGGCTGGTGGGCGTCTGTTTTGCCTACCTCGCGGTCTTTGGCCAATGGGACAGCGCCATGGTCACCCTCGCCTCGGTCCTGATCGCGGTGCCCATCGGCGCGGGCGGCGGGCTACTGGTTGGCATCTGGGCCTATCGCCACCCGCGCGGTGAGCGTCTGTTGATGCCCGTGCTGGACCTGATGCAGACCATCCCGATTTTCGCCTACCTCGTGCCCATCCTTTTCATGTTTGGCTTTGGCCCGGTCTCGGCCCTCGTGGCCACGATCATCTACGCCACCCCGCCGATGGTGCGCGTGACCATTCTGGCGCTGAAATCGGTGGACCCGGAACTGGTTGATTTTGGCCGCATGGCGGGCACCACGCCGCGGCAACTGATGTGGCGCGTTCTGGTCCCCTCGGCCTCTCACAGCCTGATGGTGGGTGTCAATCAGGTGATCATGCTCACGCTCAACATGGTGATCATCGCCTCGATGATCGGCGCAGGCGGCCTTGGGTTTGACGTGCTGGCGGCCCTGCGGCGTCTGGATATCGGCGCGGGTTTTGAGGCGGGCATTGCCATTGTCGTACTGGCTGTGGCCGTCGACCGGCTGAGCCAGGCCTTCGCCGAACGCATGGGGCAGGTCCACCCCACCCCGCGGGATCAGGGTTGGATTGCCCGCCACAAACGCACGACAATCGTGCTGGTGCTGCTCCTGCTCACATGGGGACTGGGCCGGTTCGCCCCCATCCTGCTGGAATATCCCGAAGCCCGAACCGTCACCACCGGTGCCTTCTGGGATGACATGGTCGCGTATCTGAACGTCAACTTTTTTGATACGTTCGAGGCGATCAAGGTCTTCTTCCTGACCTATTTCCTTCTGCCCATCAAACGCACGCTTCTCGGCATCCCCTGGCCCTGGACCATCGCGATGCTAACGCTTCTGGGCTGGCGCGCGGGCGGCTGGCGGCTGGCTTTCCTCTGCGGCGGCCTGTCGGGCTTGATCGCCGTCACGGGCCTCTGGTCCAAAGCCATGGTCACGGTCTATCTCTGCGGCGCGTCCGTCATCATTGCCACGCTCATTGGCGTGCCTCTGGGCATTCTCGCCGCGCTCAACAAACGCGCGGGCGTGGCCATCAACCTGTTGATCGACACGCTGCAAACCCTGCCCAGCTTTGTCTACCTGATCCCGGTGGTGATGCTCTTCCGCGTGGGGGATTTCACCGCGATGATTGCCATTGTGCTCTATGCCCTGGCCCCCGCCGTACGCTATGCCGCCCATGGGGTGCGCAATGTCAGTGCTGAGCTGATTGAGGCGGGCATCGTTTCGGGCTGCACCCCGCGACAGCTTTTGCGCCTCGTGCGTCTGCCTCTGGCCCTGCCCGAGATACTCCTAGGCATCAACCAGACCATCATGCTGGCGCTGTCGATGCTCGTTATCACCGCGCTCGTCGGCACGCGCGACCTGGGCCAAGAGGTCTATGTCGCTCTGACCAAGGCCGATATCGGGCGCGGCATCGTGGCCGGGTTAGCCATCGCCTTTATCGCCATCATCGCCGACCGGCTGGTCAATGCCGGGGCCCGCGGCGCACGCATTCGTTTTGGATTGGAGAGCTAGATCATGAGCCCACCTGATTTCCGCACCCTCCCCCTCTGGCAGGGCGAGATCACAGCAACACCGCTTGATGGCGGCATCACCAACGTCAATTACCTTGTTGAGGACGGGGACAAAAAATACGTGGTCCGCGTGGGCGATGACATCCCGCTGCATCAGGTCATGCGGTTCAATGAACTGGCCGCGAGCCGCGCCGCCCATGCCGCGGGCCTTTCGCCCGCTGTGGTCCATGCGGAGCCGCGTCTCACCGTGTTGGACTACATCGAAAGCCGCACCCTGACCGAAGAAGACGTTCGCGCGCCCGAGATGCTGCCGCGCGCGCTGGATCTTGTGAAACGTTGCCACGTGGAAATCCCGAAACACCTGCGTGGGCCGTCTCTGGTGTTCTGGGTGTTCCACGTGATCCGCGACTACGGCGCGACCCTTTTGGACCGCGGCAGCAGCCATTCGGCCATGATCCCTGAACTGGTCAGCATCGCCTCGCAACTGGAAGAGGCCGCCGGGCCCTATGACATTGTCTTTGGGCATAATGACCTGCTTTGCGGCAATTTCCTCGATGATGGTGACCGGCTCTGGCTGATTGATTTCGACTATGCCGGGTTCAACTCGCCGCTATTCGATCTGGGCGGGCTGGCGTCAAATAACGGGCTGAGCGAGAGCCAAGAGACCTGGATGCTTGAGACCTATTTCGAGGCCCCCGTGACCGATGATCTGCGCCACCGCTACGGGGCGATGAAATGCGCCTCGCTCCTGCGCGAAACCATGTGGAGCATGGTGTCGGAAATCACCTCGGAAATTGACTTTGACTACGGCGCCTATACCGCTGAAAACCTTGCACGATTCCGTGCAGGCCTTGACATGTTTAACCAAAGCTGAGGCACCGATATGGCTGATCTTCCTTCTACCGCCAAGGCCGTCATCATCGGGGGGTATCATTGGATGTTCCACCGCCTATCACCTGGCCAAACTGGGCTGGACAGATACCGTCCTTTTGGAACGCAAAAAGCTGACGTCGGGCACCACGTTTCATGCCGCTGGTCTGGTAGGTCAGCTGCGATCGAACGCCAATATCACGCAGCTTCTGGGCTATTCGGTGGACCTTTACACCAAGCTGGAAGCGGAAACCGGACTTGGCACAGGATGGAAGATGAATGGCGGGTTGCGGCTTGCCTGTAACGAGGAGCGCTGGACTGAGGTCAAGCGGCAGGCCACCACCGCCCACAGTTTCGGGCTGGAGATGGAATTGCTGACACCAGCAGAGGCCTTGGACCTTTGGCCGCTCATGGACATCTCTGACCTTGTCGGCGCCGCCTTCATGCCCACGGACGGACAAGCCAACCCCTCGGATATCACCCAGGCGCTGGCAAAGGGCGCGCGCATGGCAGGAGCCACGATCTTTGAGGACACGAAAGTGACCGATCTGGAGATTGAAAGCGGAAAAATCCGCGCCGTCATCACCGATCAGGGCCGGATCGAATGCGAAAAGGTGATCGTGTGCGCCGGGCAATGGACGCGCAATTTTGCGGCCAAATTCGGTGTGAATGTGCCGCTGGTGTCGATGGAACACCAATATATGCTGACCGAACCGATGGGCGTGCCCTCTGATTTGCCTACCCTGCGCGACCCGGATCGGCTTTGTTATTACAAGGAAGAGGTGGGCGGGCTGGTCATGGGAGGATACGAGCCCAACCCGATCCCCTGGGCCGTGGATGGCATCCCCGAAGGCTTCCATTACACGCTGCTCGACAGCAATTTTGACCATTTCGAACAGATTATGGAGAAATCTCTGGGCCGTGTCCCCGCGCTGGAGACGGCAGGGATCAAGACGCTCACCAATGGTCCCGAAAGCTTCACACCGGATGGCAATTTCATCATTGGCGAAGCACCGGAACTCAGGAATTTCTTCGTGGGCGCGGGGTTCAACGCCTTTGGCATCGCCTCGGGCGGCGGTGCGGGCATGGCGCTGGCGGAATGGGCACATAAGGGCGAGCCGCCCTTTGATCTCTGGTCGGCCGACATTCGCCGCTTTGGCCGGCCGCATTTCGACACCGATTGGGTGCGCACCCGCACGGTTGAAGCTTACGGCAAGCACTACACCATGGCCTGGCCGCATGAGGAACATGACAGCGGCCGCCCCTGCCGCAAGTCGCCGCTCTACGACACCCTGCACGATCAAGGCGCGTGTTTTGGCGAAAAACTGGGCTGGGAACGCCCCAACTGGTTTGCCGCCCGCGGCGAAAAGGCAAAAGACATCTACAGCTTTGGCCGCCAGAATTGGTTTGCTGCCAATGCCTGCGAACATAAAGCGGCGCGCGAGACGGCAGTTTTGATCGACCAGACATCCTTTGCCAAATTCATGCTCAAGGGACCTGATGCCTTGCCCGCCCTGAACTGGATCTGCTCGGGCAATATCGACAAACCCGTGGGCGCGCTGACCTACACGCAAATGCTCAACGACAAGGGCGGGATTGAATGCGATCTGACCGTCGCCCGCGTGGCCGACGACGCGTTTTACATCGTCACCGGAACCGGTTTTGCCACCCATGACTTCGACTGGATCAGCCGTAATATCCCCACCGGCATGAACTGCCAACTCTTTGATATCACGTCCTCAAACGCGGTTCTGTCGCTCATGGGGCCCCGGGCCCGCGACATCTTGCAAAAGGTGACCCGGGCTGATGTTTCCAACGATGCGTTCCGATTTGGCACGGTGCAAACCATTGGCATCGCGGGCTGCCCCGTTATGGCGCTCCGCGTGACCTATGTGGGCGAATTGGGCTGGGAATTGCACCTGCCTGTCGAATACGCGCAAACCGTTTATGCGGCGCTGACAGCGGCAGGGGCGGACCATGGCCTGACCAACGCCGGCTACCGCACAATTGAAACGCTCCGTCTGGAGAAAGCCTACCGCGCCTGGGGCTCGGACATTGGCCCCGACCACACCCCGTTCGAGGCCGGTCTGGGCTGGGCCACGAAGCTATCAAAGAACATCGATTTCAAAGGGCGCGCGGCGACCGAGGCGCAAAAATCTGGCGGGGTCAAGAAACTGCTGGCCAGCTTTACCGTGGCCCCCGAGGTGGTGCTTCTGGGCCGCGAGACGATCTACCGCGATGGCGCGCGCGTCGGCTGGCTGACCTCCGGTGGATTTGGGCACACGATCGGAAAATCCATCGGTATGGGCTATGTGCGCAATCCGGATGGGGTGGACGCAGCGTTTGTCACTTCAGGTAAATACGAGTTGGAGGTCGCGACGGAGCGTGTTCCGGCCGAGGTGCATATGATGCCGCTCTATGATCCGGATATGCGACGCGTAAAATCATAACAAATTCTGTGAGTTACGCCTATTTCTTCGCGTTAAATGTAAAGAGCTGTTCGTCCTCCAACCGGTAGCCATCGATCAAGTCACGGGCGCGATCCGAGACCAGCCACGCCTCGAGTTTTGCAGCCAACTCAGCCTTCACATGTCCATGTTTTTCCGGGTTCACCGGCAGATAGGCATATTGGTTGAAGAGCACCGGATCACCGGCAAACAAAAGCGCCAGATCGCCCTTGTTGCCGAAATTGAGCCAACTGGCGCGATCTGACACGATATAGGCATTTAGGCCCGACGCGGTATTGAGCGCCGCCCCCATGCCCGCCCCGACGGCGTTGTACCAGGCACCTTCAGGCGTCACGCCAGCCGCCTCCCAAAGGTTTAGTTCTTTCTTATGCGTGCCACTGTCATCGCCGCGGCTCACGAAAGGCGCTTTGGCCTGTGCGATCTTTGTCAACGCGGTCGCGGAATCACCCGCTGCCTTGATCCCGGCACCATCATCGGATGGTCCGATAATCACAAAATCATTATACATGATTTCCGTCCGGTGCGTGGCATGGCCCGCAGCCACAAACGCCTCTTCGGCGGATTTGGCATGCACCAGAATGGCATCCACATCCCCCGCCTCACCGAGCCGGAGCGCTTGCCCCGTGCCCACGACCAGCAACTGCACCTCGATCCCGGTATCCGACTTTATTTCGGGCAGGAGAACCTCCGCCAACCCGGAATTGTGGAATGACGTTGTCACCGCCATCCTCATCTCTTCCGCCCAGGCGGCGGTATGTAGGGTTAGGACCGCAACACATGCAGCGAGAAATCGGGGCATCAAGCCTTTCTCCTTCATTCGACGATATCTCCGTTCAGAAAGGCGCGGGCTTGCGGCGTTGTAGGTGCCTCAAAAAACGTCTCGGCGGGGCCGAATTCATGCGCCTTGCCATGCAGGATAAAGAGTACCTCATCCGCGAGGCGCCGTGCTTGACCCATGTCATGTGTCGACATGATAATCCGCGTCCCCCCCGCCACGGCATCCTGCAAAATCGCCTCAATCTCGCGCATGGCGCGCCCGTCGAGCGACGCACAGGGTTCATCCAGAAACAAGAGATCCGGCTTGCGGATCAACGCCCGTGCCATCGCCAGTTTTTGCCGCTCGCCACCCGACAGAACTGTGGCCTGACGGTCTCCTGCCTCCGCCAGACCGATCCGTTTGGCCCAATCCTCGGCCTGCGCGCGCGCGTCCCCTTTGGGCACGTTCAAAAGGCGCAGAGGGTAGATCAGGTTCTCCAACACCGTACGACGCAGCATCACCGGGGTCTGGAACACAAATGCCTGACGCCGCTGCGCCTCATCCGTGCCACACGCCCATTCGATGCGGCCCCGATTCAGGCGAAGAATACCGTGCAACATCTTGAGAAGACTAGTTTTACCCGATCCATTGGGCCCGATCACGATGGTCACGCCACCAGCCTCAACCGTCAGATCAATCGGCCCGACCAAGGCTTTACCGCGCCGCCGCACCTGGGCTTCAGACACGGTCAAAGGGAAAAGATCACTCACCAGCGCCCCTCCCTTTCCGTATGGCTGAGCCAGTGGATTGTGAGGTTCACGGCGATGGCCAGCGCAATCAGAATGAAGCCCAGACCAAGAGCGAGCGCAAAATTACCCTTGCCGGTCTCCAGCGCAATGGCCGTGGTCAGAACCCGCGTCGCCTGATCAATATTGCCCCCGACAATCATGATCGCGCCCACTTCGCCAATGCCCCGGCCAAACCCTGCAAGGGCCGCCGTCAGAAGCGCGCGCCGGCTGTCCCAGAGCAGGGTCTTGATCCGCTGGCCTTGGGTCGTGTTCATCGAAATCAGCAGGTCATGATATTCCGCCCAGAGATCCCGCAGCGATTGATGGGCAATCGATGCGATCAGCGGCACAATGATCACGACCTGTGCAATGATCATGGCCGTTGGCGTAAAAAGCAGGCCCAGCACACCAAATGGCCCGGCGCGCGACAGCAAAATATAGACAATCAGCCCCACCACGACCGGCGGCAGACCCATCAACGCATTCAAGACGGCAATTGTGATACGTCGGAACGGAAACCGCCGAACCGACAGGATTGCCGCCAGAGGCAGCGCGATCAGACAGGCAATCACAAGCGCGCTCAGCGTCACCTGAAGCGAACGCAGCGTGATATTCACCAGATCAGCGTCCAGCGTGACAATCAGCCAAAAGGCCTGTGTGATCCCGTCCCAAAGTTCGGACATTCCGGGCTGTTTTCCCCTTTGGCCCCGGTCCATTCGGGGCATCCGACGCGCAGTTAACCGCGCAGACCTTCGGGAAACAACAGCAAATCGCTATTCCGGGGGCTGACGCAGAACCGCCCCGGGGTTCATGATCCTTTTGGGGTCAAGCGCGTCTTTTATCGCGTGCATCGCGGACATTTTGACCGGATCGCCGTAGCGTTCAAGGTCGTCGACCTTCAACCGCCCTACCCCGTGCTCAGCACTGACCGAGCCATCCATGGCGTGCACCAAATCATGCACGGTGCGCTTGATCGCATCGCGTTGATCCAAATGGTCATCCCGGCTCCGCCCCGGCAGCGGAAAGACGTTGTAATGCAGGTTGCCGTCGCCCAGATGCCCAAAGCAGTTGATCCGGAAATCACCCAGACCCGCAATCGCCTCACCACCTCGACGGATGAATTCAGGAATCGCCCCCATCGGCACAGAGATATCGTGCGAACTCACCGAACCCACACGCCGGTTTCCCTCGGGGATGTTTTCGCGAATGTTCCAGAAATCCTGCCGTTGCGTCTCGGATTGGGCGATCATGCCGTCGCTGACCAATCCGCCTTCCAGAGCCTCGGCAAAGAGCGCCTCCAACGCTGCGGACGGGTCCAATCCGCAGGCCAGCCCGACATCGATCAGAACAAACCATTCCGGTTTGGCATCAAAGGGTTGGCGCAGATCGGGCATGGTTTCACTCAGGAAATCCAGCCCCATCCGGTGCATCAGTTCAAACGCACTTACCGCCTCACCCAAATGATCGCGCGCCATGGCCAGAAGGCGCAGCGCCGCCTCGGGGCTGTCGACCACCATCAGCGCTGTCCCCTCACCCGCCGGGCGCGGGTAAAGCTTCAAAGCGGCGGCGGTGATGATACCCAATGTACCCTCGGAGCCGATAAGAAGGTTTTTCAGATCATAGCCGGTGTTGTCTTTGCGCAGGCGTTTGAGGCCATGCCAAATCTCACCATTGGGCATCACCGCCTCGAGCCCGAGGCAGAGATCGCGCGCATTGCCATAACGCAGCACGTTCACGCCGCCCGCATTTGTGGCCAATGTTCCCCCGATCCGCGCGGATCCTTTGGCCGCAATTGTCAGCGGGAAAAGCCGGCCCACAGCCTCTGCCGCGTCATGCACATCCGACAGGATCGCACCGGCCTCGACAACCATCGCGTTTTCTTCGGGATGCGTGCTGCGAATGGCTGTCATCCGTTCAAGGCTGATCAAAATGGGCGCGGGTCCATCGGCCTGCACCTGCCCGCCGACCAGCCCCGTGCCACCGCCATAGGGCACCACGCCCACACGGTGCGCCGTGGCCAATTGCACGGTGGCGGAGACCTCCTCCACCGTCGCGGGTGCCACAATCACACCGGCCTGACCGGTCCAACGGCCCCTTGGTTCCTGCAAATATGCAGGTGACGCATCGCGGAACGCAGCAGCGGGCAAGGACTCGCGCAGCAGGGTCAGAAAGGCGGGATCGACCGGGTTGAGGCTCATGCCCTATCCCTATCATCTTGGGTGCCCGGGTCCAGACCCGTTATCACTCGTCTTTGCGCAGATAAGAAGGCCAAAGCACCATGACCGTCGGGTTTCTGGGCAGCCTGTCCAACGACATCACCAGGTCATTGCCCCCAGTATCGACAACGTCGAATGCGCCCTCCATCCCGGCCAGAAAACGCCCGAGCGATCCGTCCTCGAACCAATGCATTGGGATCACGACACGCGCGCGGAACCGGTCCATCACCTTCAGCATCGTGGGCAGATCAAGCGTTGTCCCGCCATCCACGGCCGCCATCACGATATCCAACCGGCCAATAGCAGCGTATTGTTCGGCCGTGGGTTCGTGATGCAGATGCCCCAGATGCCCGATACACATGCCCGCCACTTCAAACACAAAAATCGAATTCCCGCGCGGTTCAATCCCGCCATTCAGCCCCAGACGGATATCGGTCGAGACGTTGCGAACCAGCATCTCGCCCAGTTCAAGCTCGTGCTTGATCCCCTCGCCAAACGGGCCCCAACCGGGCAAAATATGCGGGATCGCCGGATCGGGGAAGTTTGTGTAATGCGATGAATGCGCATGGTTCATGGTGACGATATCGGGCAGAAAATCGACATTCCCGACAAAACCGGTGAAGTCCGTTACCGCCGACAAACCGCCATGTGTTTGCAGCAGGAAACTGGAATGGTTCAGATACCTCAAGCGAACGGTCTCCGCCTCAACGGCATCCCGATAGGACGCGTGATGAAGATCCGCCAAACCCGGCGCAGTATTGGCGAAGGCCAGACAATGGCTGGGTTCCCGCTCCTGCGCAAAGGCCGGACCGGCCAGGATCAGCAGGACCAGAATGCACAACGATCTGACACGCGAGATACTCATCTCGTAGAGGGTAGCACAAAACTTATTGTTTTCGAGGCCGGCGTGTTCGTTAAGGCGCGAAAATGTCTGCTTTGCGGGACCTAGTTGACGTTCGCTGCATATGTCCGAATGTCAGCTATTTTTGATTCTTGGTTTGTGGTACCGGACAAGTATGTTGATCCAATTCTTTCAGAAGCTGGAAAAGTCGAAGTGGTTGCCATGGGTAGGCACAGCACCGTTCATTCTCATTCCTATCGCAAAAATGTTTGGCGGTGAGGTATCGAGAGGGGCGGGCATTCTCGCATTTTACGCCAGTATGTGGTTGGGGATCATCCTAGGCGGAAAGCTTGCTCACATCGTTTCCGCTCGCCTCTTCAAGACTTCCGAAGACATAATCAAACGAATGACTGCAGGCGGCTGTGCCTTCGGTTTCCTGTTCCTCCCTGTGCTCGTAGGTTCGTTTGCAAATGCCAATCTAGGAACCAGCATCGAAATGCACTCGCTCGGCGCTCATTTTCTATGGGCTTGTGTTGGTGCTGGAATCTTTTTCTGTTTGAGTCCCGAAAAGCCTGCAGACGGCAGCTAAACGGGACGTTGGTTCGATGCGCAGTATCGGTCTTTTCGGGCTCTTAGTAGACACCTGATCAGCAAAACCTGACGGCGTAGCCGTCCCCCTAACCCGCGTCGGTTTTGCCGCGACGGTCGAGGCGTAATGCCGCGTAGAGGACGTGAGTGCGCCAGCGGCCGTTGATCTGCAGATAGCTCTGCGCGACGCCTTCGTATTTGAACGCGCATTTTTCCAAAAGCGCGCGTGATGCCTTGTTTTCAGGCAGGCACGCGGCCTCGATCCGGCTCAGATCAAGCCGCTCATAGGCGTAATGCACAACGCTGTGGATAGCCTCCTGCATATAACCCTGCCGCGCATAAGGTGCGCCGATCCAATAGCCCAAGGTACCCGCCTGTGCCGGGCCGCGGCGAATATTGTCCAGCGTGATGGCGCCCAACAGGTTTTGATCCTCGCGGCGGACCAGAAAGAGCGGCATGGCCGACCCGTTGGCGATCGACCGCTGCGCCCAATAGACCCGGTTGGTAAACCCTTTGCGCGACAGATGATCACTGGCCCAGACAGGCTCCCACGGGGTCAAGAATTCGGACGACTGATCCCGAAGCGTGCTCCACGCGCGAAAATCATTCAGGACCGGTTGGCGCAGCGTCATGCGCTCAGTCTCGATCCGAAGTTTTCGGCGCGGCATGAACATTAGGCCGCGCGCCTCTGTTGCAGGGCATCGAGGCTCGGGGCCTGTTCTACAGGTCCATAAAGCGCCATCGCCGCGGGCGCGCTGCGGGCCAGATGGGCCGCATGGGCGCGGACATCGACCAGAGTGACCGCATCGATATGGGCGACAACCTCGTCCAACCCGGGCACCCGCCCCCAGATTTGCAGCATCCGCGACAGACGTTCCGCACGGGCCGAGGGGCTTTCCAGCCCCATCAGCATCCCGGCCTTCATCTGGGTGCGTGCCCGGTCCACCTCGCCCGCGCTGATATCTTCGGCCGCGCGTTTCATTTCATCCACGGTGATCTGCGCCAACCCCTGCACCTGATCGGCGGAGGTACCGGCATAGATCGTGGTCATGCCCGTATCGGAATAGGCCCCGGCCTGCGCGTAGATCGTGTAGCACAATCCGCGTTTCTCACGGACCTCCTGGAAGAGCCGCGAGGACATGCTGCCGCCAAGCGCGCTTGCGTAGATCTTGGCCGTGTAGATCGCCGGGTCGGTCCGGTGCGGGCTCTCGAACGCCAGTGCGAAATGCGCCTGTTCCAACGCCTTGACCTGACGGCTTTCGCCCCCCTGAAACTGCGCCGAACTGGCCATGATAATCGGGGCCTCCGGCATATCACCAAAGAGCGCCTCTGCCGCCTTGACCAACGCGTCGTGATCCACGGCTCCCGCCGCCGACAGGATCATCTGACCCGGACGGTAATGCTGGGCAACAAAGCCTTGCAGATCGCCGCGCGAAAACGCCCTGACCCGTTCGTCAGGACCCAGAATGGGACGTCCCAAAGGATGATCGGGATAGGCCTTTTCCTGCAGCCAATCGAAGATAATATCATCCGGCGTATCAAGCGCCTGACCGATTTCCTGCAGGATCACACCCCGTTCAACCTCAATCTCACCCTCGTCGAAGACCGGGTTGCGCAGGATATCCGCCACCACATCCAGCGCCAAAGGCACGTCATCCTGCAGCACCCGCGCGTAATAGGCCGTGACCTCGCGGCTGGTATAGGCATTGATATAGCCGCCCACATCCTCGATTGCCTCAGCGATCTGGAGCGCGGAGCGGCGTTTGGTGCCCTTGAAGGCCATGTGTTCCAGAAAATGCGCGATGCCGTTTTGCTGCGCCTCTTCGTGCCGCGCGCCCGCCATGACCCAGACGCCAATCGAGGCCGATTGCAGCCCCGGCATATGTTCTGTGACGATGCGAAATCCGTTAGGCAGTGTCGTAAGGTTTACCGTCAATTCCCGGTCCGTTCCCTGATGAGGTTTTCAATGGCCCCAAGGTCATTATCGACCCGGGTGATCCGTTCCGACCGCTCATACAGGTCCGACATGCGTTCAGGCAAGGGGGGACGTATGCCGCTGGCCTCTTCCACAGCGTCAGGGAACTTGGCCGGATGGGCCGTGGCAAGCGTGATCATCGGCGTTTGCGCGTCGCGCTGTTCGTCGGCCACCTTCACCCCTACCGCCGTGTGTGGGCAAAGGAGTTCGGTGGTGTTCAGATGCGCGTCGCGGATGGTCGCGCGGGTTTCATCCTCGGTGCAGCGGCCACTGTCAAAGCTTTCGCGCAGGGCCTGCAATGCGCCTTGAGATACGGTAAAGGCCCCGGCCGTGAGTTCATCCATCAACTGGTTGACCGCCGCACCGTCACGCCCGTACGCCTCGAACAGGGCACGCTCAAAATTCGAGCTGACCTGAATGTCCATGGACGGGCTGATCGACGGGATTACGCCATCGGGTTTATATTCCGACGTGCTGAGGCAGCGGTGCAGAATGTCATTCTGGTTCGTGGCCACCACCAACCGGTCGATGGGCAATCCCATACGCTTGGCGATGTAGCCCGCAAAGATATCCCCGAAATTGCCCGTGGGCACGGTGAAGCTCACCTTGCGATCCGGCGCGCCCAAGCTGACCGCGGAGGTGAAGAAATAGACCACCTGCGCCAGTACCCGCGCCCAGTTGATCGAGTTTACGCCCGCAAGACCCACCCCGTCCCGGAATTCGAAGTCATTGAACATGTCCTTGACCCGCGCCTGACAGTCATCGAAATGTCCATCGATGGCGATGGCATGCACATTGGCCTCGGCAGGTGTCGACATCTGGCGGCGCTGCACCTCCGACACACGGCCATGGGGATAGAGGATGAAGACATCCACTGCCTCCAGCCCCCGGAACGCTTCAATGGCCGCAGAGCCCGTATCCCCGCTGGTGGCACCCACGATGCAGACCCGCTTGCCAGAGCGTTTGAGCGACGCCTCAAAAAGCTGGCCAATGAGCTGCATGGCAAAATCTTTGAACGCCAGCGTGGGGCCGTGGAACAGCTCCACTAAGAAATGCCCGCTGTCCAGCTGTACCAGCGGCGCCCGGGCCGCATGACCAAACCCGTCATAGGCGCGCGCAATGATGGCGCGGAATTCGTCATCGGTGAACGTGTCGCCGATATAGGGCTTCATGATCCGAAACGCGGCTTCTTCATAGCTGACCCCGCGCAGGGCTGCAATTTCGTCGTGGCTCAGTGTCGGGATGGTTTCCGGCAGGTACAGCCCGCCATCACGCGCAAGCCCCGTCAACATTGCCTCTTCGAAGCTCAATACCGGGGCCTGCCCGCGGGTCGAGATATATCTCATGTCACGTCGTCTTTCGGTTTGCGGATCATGCGCCGCAGAAAATATCCGGTCATCACCAGCCAGATCACGGCCAGAGAAAACCAAGTGATTGCGTAGTTCAAGTGATCGTTCGGAATGCCGGTCGTATTCACCGGCAAGGGCGTCACAGAAGCGTCAGATTGCGACGCATCGCGCACGATCAGCAGCACCGGTTCGGTTTTCAGGGTCTGGGCCATGCGGCTGACATCACGGGCAAACCAGATATTGTTCGCGATGTCCGGCTCGGGCGTGTAGCCATCCACCTCATCGGGCCAGTGCAGGTTGCCGGTCAAAGTGGTGTGTATCTGAGCCCGGCCTGCGTCCTTGTCCTCGGTTTTGGCGAAGCCGCGATCCACCATGATCCGCCGGTCGCCAATTTCAAAAGGCTGTATAATACGGTACCCGGCGCCGACCTTTTTCACACTGACCAAGACATGCAGCTCGGGCCCGGCCAACACCCCATCCACTTCGACCGGCAGATATCGGTCCCGCTCAGGATCCGGCTGGTCCGGCAAAGCCACAGGCTCGGCCGCAATGCGCGCCTCGATATCGGCCAGGATGCCCTCTTTCCAGGCCAGCCGCTGCACCTGCCAGACCCCGAGAGAGATCAGGATCGCGGCGCCCACCAGCCCGAAGATCAAAGGTACGAGAATGCGGCTCACGACGCAGGCTCCGGTCTAAAAGGAAAAGCGCGCGAGATGCCCGCGCGCTTTGTAGGTCGGTTCAGACGGGTTTATCCCAAACCCGTGCTCAGCCACCCCAGATGTAGATGGCGGCAAAGAGGAAGAGCCAGACCACATCCACGAAGTGCCAGTACCAGGCTGCTGCCTCGAAGCCGACATGCTTTTCCGGGGTGAAGTGACCGCGGTAGACACGCATCAGGCAGACAAAGAGGAAGATCGTGCCGATCAGAACATGTGCCCCGTGAAAGCCTGTGGCCATGAAGAATGTCGCGCCGTAGATGTTGCCCGAGAAGCCAAAGGCCGCGTGGCTATATTCATAGGCCTGGAAGACCGTGAAGAGCGCACCGAGAGCGATCGCAATGATCAGGCCCCATTTCATGTCTTCGCGGTTATCCTCATGCACCAGCGCGTGGTGCGCCCACGTGGCGGCACAGCCCGAGCAGAGCAGGATAAGCGTGTTGATCAGCGGCAGGTGCCAGGGATCAAACGTTTCGATGCCCACCGGCGGCCAGACCGCGTCTTGCAGCGGAGACATCTCGCCCATCGGATACATTGCGTGTTTGAAGAAGGTCCAGAACCAAGCCGAAAAGAACATGACTTCGGACATGATGAACATGATGAAGCCATAGCGCAGGCCGATCCGCACAACCGGTGTGTGATCGCCGACCTTGCTTTCGGTCACCACGTCGGCCCACCAGCCATACATGACATAAAGCACGCCAACGAGGCCCATCAGGAACACCCATGGCTGGTTGCTTTCAATCCGCGGCGACATCCAGAGGACGGCACCGAAAAGCATGACAAACCCAAAAAATGCGCCAAGGAATGGCCAGAGTGAGGGGTTCAGAATGTGATAATCGTGGTTTTTTTCATGTGCCATCGTCGGTTCCCTCGTAGGCGGTCTTAGTTCTTGTTTTTATCGGTTTCGCTGTCCTGCGCAAGGGCTGCATGCTCCTGCGGCAGGTCAATTTCGTAGAATGTGTACGACAAGGTGATCGTATGGGTGTATTTCGCATCCCGGTCGGTGACGATCTCGGGATCGACATAGAAGGTCACGGGCATTTCCACACGTTCGCCGGGCTGGAGCACCTGCTCCTGAAAGCAGAAGCAATCGATCTTGATGAAGAAGCCACCGGCCTCATAGGGCGTGACGTTGTAGCTCGATTGTCCGGCAACAGGTTTGTCGGTCGGGTTATAGGCCTCATAGAACGCCAGACCCGTTTCGCCGATCTTCAGCTCCATCTCGCGTTCCATGGGTTTGAATTCCCATGGCATGTCGCGTTCTTTGCTGGCGTCGAACCGGACGGTAATGGTCTGGTCGATGACACCTTCGGCATTGGCGGTTGCGACACCGGGCGTTCCGCCAAAGCCGGTGACCCGGCAGAACCAGTCGTAAAACGGCACCGACGCCCAGGCCAGACCGCCCATGACCAACACCACGCTCACAAGCCGCGTCACGGTTTTGAGTTTTGGGTCCATCGCCATCAGCTGCCCACCTCATTGGTTGGAACGGCAAAATCATCGTTCGACACTTTCGCCACGGTCAGCCCCATCACCAGAAGTGCAAAGGCGGCCAATGTCAGGCCCAGACCCAGATTGCGGCTGAACCGGCGTTTGTGCATTTCATGTTGTTTCGAAAGGCTCATCACCATCCCCCCAGACCGTACCCGGACAAAATGGCCTGAACCCATATCGCGGTAAAATGACCAAAGAGGTAATAGAGAGACAGCTTGAACACTTTTTTCTCGGTGCGATAGCCGTCGGCAATTGCCTGTTCTTCATCCCGGCGCCAGATCTCGATTGCGCCTTTCAGGAACAGTCCGTTCAGAATAAGCGCCACGGCCAGATACACCGGCCCGCCAATGCTGGTGAACGCGGCACCCACCGCAATCGGGGCCAGAAGCGCCGTATAGGCCAGAATATGGTTGCGGGTGGATCGGCGACCATGGGTCACGGTCAGCATCGGTACGCTGGCATCGTCGTAATCGGTCTTCACAAAGAGCGCCAAGGCCCAGAAATGCGGCGGCGTCCACATGAAGATCAACAGGAACATCAGTACGCTTTCGACGCTGACACTGCCCGTGGCCACGGCCCAGCCGATCATCGGCGGGAAGGCCCCTGCCGCCCCACCGATCACGATGTTCTGCGGGGTCCAGCGCTTGAGCCACATGGAATAGATCACGACGTAGAAGAAGATTGTGAAGGCCAGAAGGCCTGCCGCCAGAAAGTTGCTGGCCAGCGCCAGCATCACGGTCGACATCACCGCCAGGGTCATCCCGAAGGCAAAGGCCTCGCCCTCGGTCACGCGGCCTGCGGGGATCGGACGTTTGCGGGTGCGTTTCATCAACCGGTCGATATCCGCATCCCACCACATGTTCAGCGCGCCGGACGCGCCGCCACCCACAGCGATAAAGAGGATGGCCGCCAGACCGACAATCGGATGCACGGAAACAGGTGCGGCCAACAGACCCACAAAGGCTGTGAACACCACAAGCGACATCACCCGTGGCTTCATCAGGGCAAAGTAATCACCAAAACCGGCGTCACCGGTCTGCGCCGTGCCTTGCGCTGTGGTATTGCTGATGCTTGCGTCGCTCATCGTAACTCCGGGAGAGAGGGCCGCCCCACGCCGCATATAGCGTGCAGGGCTATGCCCGACCTATCAGGTCGTTTTACTCGACAGCTGCCACATCGTAATCGAGCGGCGTACCGGCATATTCGTCAATCGCGCCCTTGAGCCATTCATCGTAAGCCTCCTGGCTTACAACCTTGACCGTGATGGGCATATAGGCGTGGTCCTTGCCGCAAAGCTCGGAACACTGGCCAAAATAAACACCCTCTTTTTCCGCCTTGAACCAAAGCTGCGAGAGACGGCCCGGAACGGCGTCCTGCTTCACACCAAAGGCCGGGATGGTCCAGCTGTGGATCACGTCAGCACCGGTCAGGGTCATGACAACGACCTTGTTGATCGGCACAACAACGGCGGTGTCCGTGGCCAGCAGGAATTCATCGCGGGTGTATCCGGCGGCTTCCAACTCGGCCACAACCTCATCGTTGAGCACCTTGCCTTCGCCGATCAGGAAGCTGTCAAACCCAAACTCGTGATCGGTGTATTCGTAGCCCCAGTACCATTGGTACCCTGTGACCTTGATATTGATCTCACCTTCCGGGATTTCCTGTTGCTTGAACAGAACCGGCAACGAAAACGCGCCGATAAAGACCAGAATGACAATCGGAATGATTGTCCATGCCACTTCAACCGGCGAGTTGTGCGTGAAGCTGGCGGGCGTCGGGTTGGCCTTCCGGTTGAACCGGACAATTGCATAGAGCATCAGCGCGGTCACAAAGAGCGAGATCGCCGTGATGATGATCAGCACCATGTTGTCCAGCCAGACAATGTCGCGCATCAGTTCGGTGACAGGCTCTTGGAACCCCAAACCGCCGGTTTCCGGTCTGCCAATGATTTCAAGGTTCTCCTGCGCGGCGGCGGGGAGGGCAGAAAAGGCGGCCAGAGCGGCCAGCAGGTGAGAGGTAAATCGCATATTGCACCTTGATCGGTTGAGGTGGGTTTGGCCCGGCCTGGCACATATTTGTGGGCAGGCGAAGGAATCCCTTTGTTTCGTGGTCGTTAGAAACCATATTCTACGGCAACAGACAAGAATGACCATTGCGGCAAACGGACGCTTTTTCGATTTATTTCGTTAACACGCCGCCCAAAGATACAGGATCGGACCCGATGAGCGATAATTCCTTTCGTCCTTTCGAAACATCGCTGGACCGCGATGCTGCTCTGGCCCAGTTGCGCGCGGCCACAAAAGGCGCCGATGATGGCGAGCTTTTTCTGGAGCAACGGCGCGCCGAGGCGCTGCATTTCGATGATGGTAACGTAAAGACCGCCAGCTACGATGCGACCCAGGGGTTTGGTCTCCGGGCCGTTTTGGGCGACGTGACCGGCTATGCCCATTCCACCGACATCTCCGAAGCCGCGCTGACCCGTGCGGTGGAAACCGCCCGGCTGGCCGCAGGTGCCGGCGGCGGTGTTCTGGCCGACACGCCGGCGCATACCAATCGGCGGCTCTACACGGATGATGACCCGATCGCCGGGATCGACTTTCCAGTGAAGCTCGACACCCTGCGCGAGATCGATGCCTATGCACGCGATCTTGATTCCCGCGTGGTGCAGGTCTCGGCCTCGATCTCGGCCTCATATCAGGAAGTGGTTATCCTGCGCCCCGACGGCTCCGAGGTGGCAGACAGCCGCCCGATGTCGCGGGTCAACATCTCAATCATTGTCGATCAAAACGGCCGACGCGAAACGGGCACGTCCAGCGGCGGTGGCCGTGTGGGGCTCGACGGTGCGCTGGATCCGGCGGATTGGCAGGCCAAGGCTCGCGAGGCGCTGCGGGTGGCGGTTGTCAATCTGGATGCCGTTCCGGCCCCTGCCGGTGTGATGGATGTCGTGCTGGGGCCCGGCTGGCCCGGTATTTTGCTGCACGAAGCCATCGGTCACGGCCTTGAAGGGGATTTCAACCGCAAGGGCACCAGTGCGTTTGCGGGCCTCATGGGACAACGGATTGCAGCCAAAGGCGTGACTGTACTGGATGACGGCACCATCCCGGACCGGCGCGGCAGCATCACCGTTGATGATGAAGGCACGCCATCTGGCAAAAACACCCTCATCGAGGATGGCATTTTAGTCGGCTACATGCAGGACCGGCAAAATGCGCGGCTGATGGATGTGGCCCCCACCGGCAATGGACGGCGGGAAAGCTATGCCCACGCGCCAATGCCGCGGATGACCAACACATATATGCTCGGCGGACACGCGACACCGGCGGACATTGTGGCCGATCTGAAGGACGGCATCTATGCGGTGGGGTTCGGCGGCGGACAGGTGGATATTACCAATGGCAAGTTCGTTTTCTCCTGCACCGAGGCGTATCGCGTCCAAAATGGCAAGGTCGGGGCACCGGTCACCGGGGCCACCCTGATTGGTGACGGTGCCACGGCCCTGAAACAGATCCGCGCGCTTGGCAATGACATGACGCTGGATCCCGGGATGGGCAATTGTGGCAAACAGGGCCAATGGGTGCCCGTGGGTGTCGGACAACCCACCGTGATGATCGGCGGTTTGACGGTCGGTGGTTCCGCCACCTGACGGCACTTGGCTGTCATGCGCGCATGACAACGCAGGTCCGCGTAGTGATTCTGCGCATCAGATGAATCACCCGGGCTTTTATCCGGCTGATCACACCGCGCGTCCCGTTAAGCATTGAATGCATTTGCCCGGAATAGCGCAGGTTTTCTCGCTATAAATGGGGAGGCAAGTGTAAACGGGGCGCTTGCCCAAAATGTGTTTTCACACAAATTTTCAAATTCTTTTCTTTTTATCACAGTCAGTTACGCGATTTTTTGGAATTTCGTATCTGCCCTTTTTCATCGGTTTACCCCCCATTAACTACCCTGAACATAATACTGGTTTTGCAAGCAGGCGGAGTTACGATGTCCGAGGATTTCAAACATCCTTCCACTCACCCCCCACTCCCACCCACCACGGAAGATGATCGGGTATCGTGGCTTCGCCTGTTGCGCTCTCGCCGAGTAGGCCCCTCCACATTCTACAGATTGATGCAGGAACATGGCACAGCTCAAGCCGCGCTCGACGCCCTGCCCGATGTCGCGCGCGAAGCCGGTGTTGAGCGCTATAGCGTTTGCCCCGAAGGCGTGGCGCTGGCCGAGATGAAAGCCGCGCGCAGCGCCGGAGCGCAGATGATCTGTGCAGGCGATCCCGGCTTTCCCGCGATGCTCACAGAAATCTCTGATGCCCCGCCGCTCTTGTGGGCAGTTGGTGATCTTTCCATTCTATCCCGTCCGATGATTGCCCTTGTCGGCGCGCGCAACGCGTCGTCGCTTGGCCTGCGCATGGCGCGCGCCTTGGCTGCTGATCTGGGCACCAAAGGGTTTGCCGTTGTATCCGGCCTGGCACGCGGCATTGACACGGCCAGCCATCAGGCAGCGCTCGAAACCGGGACGATTGCCGTCATGGCCGGCGGCGTGGATGTGATGTACCCCGCCGAAAACACCAATCTGGCGCATGAGATCGCGCAAACCGGTCTACGCCTGTCCGAGCAACCAATGGGATTAACACCCCATGCCAAGCATTTCCCCCGGCGCAACCGGATCATCAGCGGCATTTCCCAAGCCACAATCGTGGTTGAGGCCGCCGCGAAATCCGGCAGCCTGATCACGGCACGCAATGCGCTGGATCAGGGGCGTGATGTTCTGGCCGTGCCCGGCCATCCGTTCGACGCGCGGGCGTCCGGATGCAATATGTTGATCCGGGATGGTGCCCGACTGGTGCGCAACGCCGAGGATGTGATCGAAGCATTGCCCCCGCGTGACGCGCCCGTTGTGAACGCAACACCCCATGATCAAAGTGAAATGCCGCTGGATGAACCACCGATCCTTCCCGCAAGTGGCGTGGGCCAAGCCCGCACGCCCCGCGAGACGAAAGACTTACACCAACAAATTCTGAACCGGTTGGGCCCCTCCCCCGTGGCGGAAGACCAGCTGATCCGCGATCTGGCAAGTTCAGCCCATACCGTGTCGCCCGCCCTGATTGATCTCGAGCTTGAAGGTCGGATCAAACGGCAAGCCGGTGGATTGCTGGCCCTCGCAGATTGACGCATGCCAAGGGGCAGCCCACAAGATGCCTGCTCGCTCGGCACCCTCTCCAAGAAGTTCACATACTCCATTTAGGCATGCTAATTTTACCGGCGCCCGAAAGGCCGCATTGACAATCCCTCTTGCCACCCCACATGTTCCGCCGCCAGAGACCTCGCTCCGAGTCGAAAGGAATTTATATGCCCGTTGTCGTCGTCGAATCCCCGGCTAAGGCCAAGACAATCAATAAGTATCTGGGTTCCGACTACACGGTTTTGGCCTCCTATGGGCATGTCCGCGACCTGCCGCCAAAAGACGGATCCGTCGACACTGAGAACAATTTCGACATGAAATGGGAGGTCGGGTATGACAGCCGCAAGCACGTCAAAGCCATCGCCGACGCCCTGAAAGACGACAATGCCCTGATCCTCGCAACCGACCCTGACCGCGAGGGCGAGGCGATCAGCTGGCACCTTGAAGAAGCGCTGCGCAAGCGCAAGGCGATCAAGAAGGATACGCCCGTCAGCCGCGTCGTTTTCAACGCCATCACCAAATCCGCCGTGACCGAAGCAATGGCAAACCCGCGCGAGGTTGATGAGCCGCTGGTACAGGCCTATCTGGCGCGCCGCGCACTGGATTATCTGGTGGGGTTCAACCTCAGCCCGGTGCTTTGGCGCAAACTGCCCGGCGCCAAATCCGCGGGCCGGGTGCAATCGGTCTGCCTGCGTCTGATCGTAGAGCGCGAGATGGAGATCGAAGCGTTCAATCCGCAGGAATATTGGTCGGTCAAGGCCATCCTCGGCACACCGCGCGGCAAGGAATACGAGGCGCGATTGACGCTTCTGGCGGGCAAAAAGCTCGACAAGTTCGATATCGGCAATGCCACTCAGGCCGAACTGGCCGTGCAAGCGATTGAAAGCCGCGACCTCACTGTTTCATCGGTCGAGGCGAAACCCGCCGCGCGCAACCCGTCGGCGCCTTTCATGACCTCGACCCTGCAGCAGGAGGCCAGCCGTAAGTTCGGCATGGGCGCGCGCCAGACGATGTCGGCAGCACAGCGGCTCTATGAGGCCGGGTACATTACCTATATGCGGACCGACGGGATCGATATGGCGCCCGAGGCCGTGATGGCCGCGCGCGACGCGATCAAGGACCGGTACGGCGAGGAATACGTCTCCAAATCGCCGCGCATGTACAAGAACAAGGCCAAGAACGCGCAGGAAGCGCATGAATGTATCCGCCCCACGGACATGACGCGCGATGCGAGCCAGATCAAAACCACCGACGCGGATCAGCGCAAGCTCTATGATCTGATCTGGAAACGCACATTGGCCTGCCAGATGGCATCGGCCCGGCTGGAGCGCACCACCGTCGATATCGCCAGCGCCGATGGTCAGGTGGGCCTGCGCGCCACCGGTCAGGTTGTGCTCTTTGAAGGCTTCATGAAGGTCTACGAGGAAGGCCGTGATGATACGGTTGTCGATGATGACGACAAGCGCCTGCCCCAGATCACCCAAGGCGAGGCCGCCGACAAGCGCAGCGTCACACCCGAGCAGCACTTCACCCAGCCCCCGCCCCGCTATACCGAGGCGACGTTGGTCAAGCGCATGGAAGAGCTGGGCATCGGTCGCCCGTCGACCTATGCCAGCATCGTCACAACGATTCAGGACCGCGAATATGTTCGCAAGGACAAGAACCGTCTGATCCCTGAAGACAAAGGCCGGATCGTCACGATCTTCCTGCTGAATTTCTTCCGCAAATACGTGGGCTACGAATTTACCGCCAATCTGGAAGAAGAACTGGATGTGATCAGCGCAGGCGAAGGCGACTATAAAGAGACGCTCGCCCGGTTCTGGCGTGATTTTTCCGCCGCCATTGGTGAAACCTCCGAACTGCGCATCACCGAAGTGCTGAACGTTTTGGACGAGGCATTGGCCCCCACGCTCTATCCGCCGCGCGAAGATGGCACCGATCCGCGGGTCTGTCCGCTCTGCGGCAATGGACAGCTGCACCTCAAGACGTCAAAATCCGGCGGCTTTGTCGGCTGCGGCAATTACCCCGAATGTCGCTACACGCGCCCCATCGGTGGCGATGCGGCTGAGGGTGGGGATCGTGTTCTGGGCGAAGATGCCGGGGATGAGATCAGTCTGCGTTCGGGTCGCTTTGGCCCCTATGTCCAGCGCGGCGAGGCCACAGAAGAGGATAAGAAACCGCCACGCGCCAGCCTGCCCAAAGGATGGTCGCAGGAAGATATGGACCTTGAGAAGGCACTGACGCTTCTCAGTCTGCCACGCGAAGTTGGACCGCATCCGGATGATGGCGAAATGATCGAGGCCGGCATTGGTCGCTACGGGCCTTTTGTCAAACACGGGCGTCTTTATGCCAACCTCAAGGAAGTCGATGACGTCTTTACCATTGGCATGAACCGCGCGGTGGAAGAGCTGGCCAAAAAGGCCGCCAGCCGGGGCGCCGGTCGCGCGGCGGCCAAACCCCTCAAGGAATTGGGCGAGCATCCCGATGATGGCGGCGCGGTAAATGTCATGGACGGACGGTACGGCCCCTACGTCAAATGGGAAAAGGTCAACGCAACGATCCCCAAAGGTGTGGAGCCCGCGGATGTCACCATGGAGATGGCGGTAGAGCTGATCGCCGAGAAGGCTGCGAAAAAGGGCAAGGGGCGCAAGAAAGCACCCGCCAAAAAGAAAGCCAAAGCCGCCAAGTAACACGGTCTTACGTACAAACACGTATGCGGGCGGATTGCGGCCGCTCGCACGTTGACTCTTACCCGCCCAACACAGCATATCCATGCAAAAGGGCTGGAAGAGGATTCCAACATGAAAAAGGTATACGCATCAGCCGCCGAAGCGCTGGATGGAGTGCTGAAGGACGGCATGACAATCGCCGCCGGGGGCTTTGGCCTCTGCGGCATTCCCGAATTGCTGATCGACGCGATTGTCGAAAGCGGTGTCAAAGACCTGACAGTGGCGTCCAACAACGCTGGTGTCGACGGGTTCGGGCTGGGCAAACTGCTCGACACGAAACAGATCAAGAAGATGATGTCATCTTATGTGGGCGAAAACGCCGAGTTCATGCGCCAATATCTGGCCGAAGAGCTGGAGCTGGAATTCAACCCGCAAGGCACATTGGCCGAGCGCATGCGCGCGGGCGGCTGTGGCATCCCCGGCTTTTACACCAAAACCGGCGTTGGCACGGTGATTGCCGAGGGCAAGGAGCATAAGGATTTCGACGGCGAGACCTACATCCTCGAACGCGGTATCTTTGCGGATGTGTCGATTGTGAAAGCCTGGAAGGCCGATCCGACCGGCAACGCGATTTTCCGCAAGACCGCGCGCAACTTCAATCCGCCCGCCGCCATGTGTGGCAAGATCTGTGTTCTGGAAGTTGAAGAGATCGTGGAACTGGGCGAATTGGACGGCGACCACATCCACCTGCCCGGCATTTATGTGCACCGCATCATTCAGGGCGAGCACGAGAAACGTATCGAACAGCGCACCACGCGCACGCGGGAGGACGCATAATGCCTTGGGATCGGAACCAAATGGCCGAACGGGCCGCGCAGGAGCTGGAAGACGGCATGTATGTGAACCTTGGCATCGGTATCCCGACGCTGGTCGCCAACTATGTGGGCGACAAGGACATCACGCTGCAATCCGAAAACGGCATGTTGGGCATGGGCCCCTTCCCGTTTGAGGGGGAAGAGGACCCGGACGTGATCAATGCCGGCAAGCAGACGATCACCGAATTGCGCCGCACCTCGTATTTTGACAGCGCCACCAGCTTTGGCATGATCCGGGGCGGCAAGATTGCCGCGGCGATCCTCGGGGCGATGGAAGTCAGCCAGGAGGGAGATCTGGCAAACTGGATGATCCCCGGCAAACTGGTCAAAGGCATGGGCGGCGCCATGGATCTGGTGGCTGGCGTGGGCCGTGTGGTGGTCATAATGGACCACACCAACAAGCACGGTGACAGCAAGTTGCTGACGGAATGCACCCTGCCCCTGACCGGCAAGGCGGTCGTGGATCGCATCATCACCAATCTGGGTGTGCTGGATGTGACCAAATCCGGCCTCGAAATTATTGAGCTGGCACCGGATGTTTCGCGCGAAGATATGATCGCGGCGACAGAGGCAAAAATCGTCTAATTGACCACCCTATATATAAGGGGTCTCTGTGCTCCTTATATATAGGCGTATCCTGAGACAAGCGGCGGGGCATAGAAGCCACCCAGATATAGACGCTCTTTCCGGCTTAGTTTGACGCCAGATCGAGGGCACATCCATCGCTGATCAATTCTGGTCTGGTTTTGCACAGCCCTTTGGCCACCTCAAACGCGGCCAGTACCTTGGGTACGTAATCGCGGGTTTCAGCATAGGGTGGCACACCGTCGTGGTTTTTGACGGCGTTTTCCCCCGCATTATATCCGGCGATGGCCATGACCGCGTCACCCTCAAATTCCTTGAGTAGCCAATCGAGGTAGCTGACGCCGCCCTTTATGTTCTGCGCTGAAGACAAGCTATCGGTCACCCCAAAGCGTTTGGCCGTATCGGGCATCAATTGCATCAGCCCTTGGGCGCCCTTCCCACTGACCGCATCAATCTTGCCGCCCGACTCGACGGAAATGATGGCCAGCACCAAAGCAGGAGAGACCTGCGTGCCGATCGTGGCCGACAGGATGTTCGCCCCCTCGGATTGCGCAATACTCTGCAGGGATTGCAACCGCGGGCTGCTGACCCCTGCCCCGCCGGGACCCGACGACAGGCTTGAGAGCGCCGTGCGCAACCGCTCGGACGCGTTCTCGTCGATGTTGGGCGATACTTTCTGCCAGAACCATCCATAGCGGGCATCCGGAACGACAGGGACAGACGGCGTGTCTGCGGCCTCTGATTCCTGCGCTGGCTCTTCGGGTTCTATCTGAACGGTGATCCTTTTGGACGTCCCGGCCTTGGGCGGGGTTCCCATCTTAAAGGTAAATTCGGGAAAAGGCGGCGGATCCGCAGCGAATCCCGCCCCTGCAATGGCTATTGCCGCAAAAAATGCGCCGAATCTGAATAAACCCATGGCTGAGTGCTGCTCTTGCATGTTCTGGTTGGCGCGAGTATCGCAAAAGTCCTGAATTTCCGCCAGCATTGTCTTTTATTAAGAAACCGTAAACCAGTAAGCGAGGCCTGATTCCACCCCCGATCTTGCGGTAAAAAGGTTTTTTTCATTTTTTATTTCTTTTATTTTCAATGGCTTGACTATTTACATCGGCAAATAAATGTCCGGTGCAGAAAAGGAACTATTGCCGCCTAATTCCTGCCTGATTTCACTGGCTATATCTCCCCATACCGCAACGGCAGCGGACCAGAAGAGAGTAACGGTCCAACGAGTTGTTTAAGCGGTTGCGAACCTTAGTAAATGATCCTTTGGAGGGACCACACAATGATCAAGTTTATCAAAAACTTCAAGAAAGACGAAGACGGCGCCGTAACAGTTGACTGGGTTGTTCTGACAGCCGCAGTTGTTGGCCTGGGCATCGCCGGTGTAACCACAGTTTCTGGTGGTGTTAACACTCTGGCCGGTACCATCTCGACAGACGTTGGCGCGACAACAACTGGTACAGCTGCTCCTTAAGCTTAGGCTTACTTGAAGCATAAAAATTTCAATTGGCCGCAGTTCTCGCAGTTGCGGCCTTTTGTTTACCCCGCGCTTGCAGTGCGCTGATCTCAGACCCAGCCGACCGCTCGGACTAAAATTGGCAAAATCTGCTGCTCGCAAATAGAAAGTTGACGAGTTCATGATACTGAAACGTTTGAAAACCAAAAAGTTTTGCCGCGACGAAAGCGGTGCCGTCACAGTTGACTGGGTAGTATTGACTGCCATGGTCGTCGGCCTTGCCATTGCAGGTGCCACCGCTGTGAGAACCGGCGTCGTGACATTGTCCGGTACGATTGCGACCGACGTAAGTGCCGTCTCCACAGGTACAGCACCTTAAGTCAAAAAACGGCGGCAACTGTTGTAAACTGCTGCCTCTTTTTGGCACGGACGGCAATTGACCTTCGGCATCCGACCTATCTGAAAAGACCGCGGCATCAGGCCTAAGCTCTGCTCAGATCCAGGATACCGTAAAACGTCGATCTGCGCAGTCCAAGGCAGGTATCTGCCCGATCTTTTTTGCGGAGCAATGCCAGGTTTGACGGCCGTTCCGTCAATCACGTTACATTCCGCGTTTGTGGCCCATAATTTCCAACAGCCCAAACCCTATTCTCCGCCGCAAAAATTGTGCCGCGTTGAGGAGCCAAACACCCTAACCCTTTCGTTTGATTTTTAGAAAAAACCCATCGTTTTCTGTCGCGAAACAATCACCACGCGACCCATTTTTCGCCACATTCGAAAGCAATAAGAAACTTTATGCGGATACCTTTGCGTATCGCGACTAAGCAGTAACCTTGAAAGGACTCATCCATGCGATTGGTTTTTGGACTTGTACTGATTGTGGGTCTCGGGCTGGCCGGTTTTGCCGTGTACATGGCCAAAGGCTACATTCAGGGCTATCAAACTCAACTTGCGAATGAACGCGCCCAACGTGCGCCGGTCATCGAAACGGTCGACATTTACGTCGCCGAAAAGCCATTGAAATACGGTGAACCTTTGAAGCAGGACAGTGTGAAACTGGTAAGCTTCCCAAAAGATTCGCTGCCCGAAGGCACGTTTGCAACGGTCGAGGAACTCTTCCCGGAAGGGGATGATGAGCCACGTGTCGTGCTGCGCGCCATGGAAGTTAACGAAGCCATTCTTCAAGTGAAAGTCACAGGTCCTGGCGAAGATGCCGGTCTGACCTCGCAACTTGAGCGTGGCATGCGGGCTTTCGCCATCAAAGTGGACGTCTCCAGCGGTGTGTCGGGCTTCTTGCGCCCGGGCGACCATGTGGACGTGTATTGGACCGGCAATATCGGTAGTAAAGGCGAACGCACCGAAGGCAATTCCACAGGTAAGGTCACCAAGCTGATCGAAACCGCCGTAAAACTGATTGCCGTGGATCAGGTCGCCGATGGTGACACGACCGGCGCGATCATTGCGCGCACCGTCACTGTCGCCGTGCGCCCGCAACAGGTTGCCGCCTTGGCACAGGCACAAACAACAGGTCGTTTGGCGCTGTCCTTGGTGGGTGCCGGTGACGATACGATCGCCGAAGCCATCGAGGTTGATCAACGCAGCCTGCTTGGCCTGACCGAGGCCCCCGTGGCCGAAGTTGTGCCCGAAGCACAGATTTGCACGATCAAAACGCGGCGCGGTGGTGAGACAATTGTATCACCTATCCCCTGCACCTGAAGACCCAACACATGAAAACTCCGGGGCGTCGAGCAATCGGCGCCCCGTTGCATTTTGGAAACTATTGCACGCATGCCACAATAAAGTCGGCCGCAAACCCTTTGATTCTTGAAAAAATTTTCGATCTGCCGCACAGTGCATGCAATCCAGGGCGTTAAGACCCTAAATTGAGGCGTGATCGGAAAGGCAGGTCACATGAAATATCTAGGTTTCTACAAAACGGCCCTATTGGGCCTGGCTTTGGCTGTTTCGCCAATGACCACTGTCGTTAAGGCAGATGACATACAAGTTTTAAGAAAGGGCGCGGGTCGTGATCTAAACGTCGCAATGAACCGCGCCGTTGTGGTTGAGAGTGAAACGCCATTTGCGGAACTCAGCATCGCCAACCCGTCGATCGCTGACTTTTCTACATTGTCAGATCGGACGATCTACGTGCTTGGCAAAACGCCGGGGCGCACAACACTGACGCTTCTGGACGCAACAGGCCGGTTGATCACAAATGTCGAGGTGCATGTCACCCCGGATGTTTCCGAGTTCAAGGAACGCCTGCGTCAGATCCTTCCAAACGAACGGATCGAAGTACGCTCGGCCAATGACGGCATCGTTTTGTCGGGCAGCGTGTCGAGCATCGCAAGACTGCAACGCGCCCTTGATCTGGCAGAACGCTATGCGCCAGAGCGCGTGTCCAACCTGATGGTCGTTTCCGGCCAACAACAGGTCATGCTCAAAGTTCGCTTTGCAGAAATGCAGCGCAGCGCTTCAAAATCACTGAGCTCATCCGTCGCGATCAACTCGCCATCGGGTGATGTCACAATCGGTGGCGAAACAGGCACATTCCTGGACGCAGGCAACGGGATTGGCACACCAATCACCGTTACACCGGGCACTGTTGGCGCGGTTAACTTCGGCATCAGCCTCGGCGACGTCCAGCTTGGCATCCTCCTGGAAGCCATGGAAAGCAAAGGGATTGTTCGCACATTGGCCGAACCGAACCTGACCGCTCTTTCCGGGCAGGAAGCGAAATTCCTGGCCGGTGGCGAGTTCCCGATCCCTGTGGATGAAGGCGATGACGGTATCACCGTTGATTTCAAACCCTTTGGTGTCGAATTGAACTTCGTCCCCCGGGTTGTCGATGACGGCATCATCAACCTCGAACTGGCCGCTGCGGTGTCATCAATCGACACCACCAACAGCGTCGTGCTCAACAATATCGAGCTTCCAGCCTTCCGCCGCCGCGATACATCGACCACCGTATCAATGCGCGACGGTCAAAGCTTCGCG
The DNA here is from genome assembly GCF_055693585.1 of Roseovarius sp. JB2-10. Lineage (NCBI taxonomy): Bacteria > Pseudomonadati > Pseudomonadota > Alphaproteobacteria > Rhodobacterales > Roseobacteraceae > Roseovarius > Roseovarius sp. JB2-10. The sequence continues at coordinate 3,716,419 of NZ_CM146337.1, forward strand.
ATTGCCGGCCTCTTGCAGGACGACTTCCGCGATAACAACGCGCAGGTTCCATGGCTGGGCGATGTGCCAATCCTGGGCACGCTCTTCCGCAGCGCCGATTATCAGCGTTCGCAAACAGAGCTGGTCATTATTGTAACTGCACATTTGGTGTCTCCGACCCGCGGCGAGGCATATGCCCTGCCAACGGACCGGGTCAAACTGCCAACCGAGAAGGATCTTTTCCTGAACGGACGGGTGGCCAAAGACGTCAACAAACGTGGCGCAGCTGGCGAGGTAGCTAAGCAAGACTTTAGCGGCTCGTACGGCTACGTGATGGACTAAGGGAAAGGCAGGGGCACATGAAACATCTTCTCGCAATCGCAGGAATTCTCGCAATCTCCGCCTGCTCGAAACAAGCTCAGGTATATAAGTCGTACTTCTCTGAAGCGGGCTCGGTGATAGATGGTGGCAATTTCGGCAACGCCAATATGCAGAACCATCTGGTGATGACAGGTCAGCAAAGCTACGTTGAAAACCTGTCAAACCGGTTCTCGAACGAAGTGCTGAGCACCGTCAACTTCGCCTTCAACTCGGCTCAGTTGGACGCAACAGCACAAACCACCCTGCGCGAACAGGCCAAGTGGATCCGTCAATTCCCCGAAGTGCGCTTCCGCGTCTACGGGCACACGGATGCGGTCGGATCGAACGCGTATAACAAACGGCTTGGCATGCGCCGCGCCCGTGCGGTTGTCAGCTACCTGTCAACGCAAGGCATCAGCCGGAAACGTCTGGAAGCGGTCGTATCGCTTGGGGAAACCCAGCCATTGATCGTGACCAAGGGCCGTGAACGCCGCAACCGCCGCACCGTGACGGATGTATCGGGCTTCGTTGGCACCCATCCTATCGTGATGGACGGCAAATACGCCCAGGTGGTTTACCGCGAATATGTCGAAAGCGCGAAACCCGCGTCAGACCTTTCAATTATCTCCGAGGACGACTCGGTGGTGGCTGAATAACGGTCACGAGATAGCGAAATCTCCCTGCTCGGCACCTGCCGAGCCACCTAAAAACCCGCCGGTTGGCGGGTTTTTTTGTATCCCATAACCGCACAATTACGATCTTTTGGCCCAAATGTTGCCTAGATTTTAAGTCAGTCTCTGTACAACGCAACTGCGTTCCCCGTGGATATAGGGGCTGCTGTGATGGAGAAATCGGTGAGAAATATTGGACAAAATACCGATTTCATGACCGCACAGCGCTTACAGGAATAGGACTTTTGGTACGATGACGAGCAGCGCAATAAAACAACCGGATGCAAGCCCCATTGTGGCCTGCACGATAAGCCGTGACGTTCAGAACTTTGATCTGCTGATCGAAGACATGGAAGCCGCCCTTGGGGAAGCCTGGGGAGATCTTGGATTTTCCGAAGCCCTCGCCTTCTTCAACCAACCCGAGGCGGAAGCCCTGGAATTTGTCGCGGTTGCCGTGGACGAAACGGACGAAGAAGACCTTGTTATGTTGGGCGAAGTCATTGCATTGGCCAAAGCACGCAAGATCAAAGTCATCCTGATCGCCGAAGATGTCAGCCCGGCCGCCCTGCACCAATTGTTGCGTCAGGGCGCGGATGAATTTGTCCCCTACCCGCTCCCGGAAAACGAATTACAGGCCGCCATCGAACGGCTGCAAAAACCCGAACCCGTTGCGGTGCAGCCCGAACATACGCCTTTCGCGGCGTCGGGCCCCGAAAGCGACGGCGTGGTTCTGGCCGTGCATGGCATGGCTGGCGGAACCGGATCAACCACCCTTGCGGTGAACCTCGCCTGGGAACTGGCCACCGTTGCTAAAACCGATTCGCCGCGCGTCTGCCTGATCGACATGGATCTGCAATTTGGATCAATTTCTACATATCTAGATTTGCCCCGGCGCGACGTTGTCTACGAAATGTGGACGGATACTGAATCGCTGGATGAGGACATTCTCAAGCAGGCACTCGTACCGTTTGAAGAACAGATGTGGGTACTCACGTCACCGGCGGATATGTTGCCGCTCGACATGATCACACCCGAAGATGTGAACCGCGTGATCGATCTGGCGCGCAGCAAGTTCGACTACGTGATCATCGATATGCCCTCAACTTTGGTGCAGTGGACAGAAACGGTTTTGACCGCGTCGCAGATCTACTTTGCCAATCTGGAGCTGGATATGCGCTCGGCACAGAACGTTCTGCGTCTGAAGCGCGCTCTCAAGGCAGAAGAATTGCCGCTTGAGAAACTGCGGTTTTGCATCAACCGGGCCCCCAAATTCACTGATCTGAATGGCAAGTCACGCGTCAAGCGCATGGCGGAGAGCCTCGAGATCGGGATCGAAGTGCACTTGCCTGATGGCGGTCGCCCTGTGTGCCAAAGCGCAGATCACGGCATCCCACTGGCAACATCTGCGGCCAAGAACCCGCTGCGCAAAGAAATCGCAAAACTGGCCGCTTCTCTACACGAACTCGGAAAAAGCGAAGCGGAAGCCGCGTAAAAAGGTAATTTATAATGTTCTCACGTTACAAAAAACCGGCAGCCGGTGCTGCCAAACCCGATGCGAAGGCCGCTGAAGCGCCCAAGCCAGAGGTCGCGACCAAGCCGGTCGAGCAGGAGCAGGCCCAAAGTCTGCGCCGCCCAGTTGAGGTGACCCCGGCCAAAGCCGCACCAAAAGACAAAGAGCTCAAACGCAAGGAGCGTATGGCAGAACTGAAGCTGGATCTGCACCGGTCGCTTCTGGACAACCTCAACCTTGCAGCACTTGATACCGCAACCGAGGCGGACCTGCGTGCTGAGATCAGCTCGATCGCCGGTGAGGTTTTGGAAGAGCAAAGCATCGTTCTGAACCGCGATGATCGTGCGACGCTGACCCAAGAACTTTATGACGAGGTACGCGGCCTTGGCCCGCTCGAAACCTTGCTCAAAGACGACACCGTCAACGATATTCTGGTCAATGGCCCACAGCAGATTTTTGTGGAACGCGCCGGTAAACTGGAATTGAGCGACGTCACGTTCAAGGATGAAAAACACTTACTGCGGATCATCGATAAGATCGTTTCGGCCGTGGGTCGGCGGGTTGATGAATCCAACCCGTATGTGGATGCCCGTTTGCAGGATGGCTCACGTTTCAACGCCATGGTGCCGCCAATTGCGGTGGATGGCAGCCTGGTTTCCATCCGGAAATTCAAAAAAGACAAGCTGGGCATTGATGACCTGGTAAAATTTGGCGCTTTTTCCGAGGAAATGGCCGCCTATTTGCAGGCCGCGGTTGCTACACGCCTGAATGTTATCGTTTCTGGCGGTACCGGTTCCGGTAAAACGACCACGCTCAACGCGCTTTCAAGCTTCATTGACAACGATGAACGCATCCTGACAATCGAGGATACGGCGGAACTTCAACTCCAGCAGATCCATGTTGGCCGGATGGAAAGCCGTCCGCCAAACGTGGAAGGCAAGGGCGAAGTCAGCCCGCGCGATTGTTTGAAAAACGCTCTTCGGATGCGTCCGGACCGCATCATCGTGGGGGAGACGCGCGGCGAAGAAGTGATCGACATGTTGCAGGCCATGAACACCGGCCACGATGGGTCGATGACAACAATTCACGCCAACAACCCGCGCGATGGTGTCAGCCGTCTGGAAAACATGGTTGCGATGGCCGGGATCGAAATGCCTCTCAAGGCGGTACGCTCCCAGATTTCGTCAGCGGTGAACCTGATTGTGCAGGCCAGTCGTCTGCAGGACGGTTCCCGTCGCATGACCTCGATCACGGAAGTGACCGGGATGGAAGGCGAAGTCATTTCGATGCAGGAGATTTTCCGTTTCCAACGCGTCGGCCTGACATCCGAAAACAAAATTATCGGCCATTTTACCGGTACAGGTGTGCGTTCCAACTTTACCGAACGTTTCCGCTTGTGGGGGTACGATCTGCCACCGAGCATCTTTGAACCCATCGCCGCGGAGTAACCATTATGACCATCAGTGCAGAACCAATTATTTATGGTCTGATCTTCGTCGGCGTTCTCGTCCTGGTCGAAGGTCTGTACCTTACCGTTTTCGGTCGCTCGATCAGCCTGAACAACCGGGTCAATCGCCGTCTGGACATGCTGGACAAGTCCGGCAACCGCGAAGAGGTCATGGAAACCCTGCGCAAAGAGATGCAACAGCACCTCAAGGCGCGTCGTATTCCGCTCTATTCGATCCTGTCCAACAAAGCACAAAAAGCGGCGATTGCCTTTACCCCGAAACAGCTGATCATGTTGATGGTCGGCGTCAGTATTTTGGCGTTCCTTGGCCTGTCGGTCGGAACATCGACGTCCCTGCCCGTGCGCGTTGTGGTTTCTGCAGCGATGGGCGTGGGTGGTGTTTTCACCTGGATCAACATGAAAGCCGGCAAGCGCATGGCGATGCTGGAAGAGCAGCTTCCCGATGCGATCGAGCTGATGGTTCGGTCCTTGAAAGTGGGTCATCCGTTCACCTCGGCCATTCAGATTGTTTCGAACGAAGTCCAGGACCCACTGGGCACCGAATTTGGCGTTCTGTCGGACGAAGCGGCCTATGGTCGTGACATCAGTGAAGCGCTGAAAGACATGGCAGAACGGCTGGACATGCAGGACATGCGGTTCCTTGCCGTTGCGGTGACCATCCAACAGCAATCAGGTGGTAACCTTGCTGAAATCCTGTCTGGCCTGGCCAAGGTGATCCGGGCGCGTTTCCGTCTGTTCCGCCGCGTGAAGGCCATCACGGCAGAGGCGAAATGGTCAGGCAAGTTCCTGTCCGGTTTCCCCATTCTGGCCCTGATCGGCATTCAGTTGCTGAAGCCCGGCTACTATGACGAGGCGATGGAACATCCTTATTTCATCCCCGCCTGTTTGGCCGTTGGCGCCTTTTTGGTTCTAAATCTTATCGTTATGCGTGCCCTTGTGAACATCAAGGTCTGAGAAGGAACGAGTTATGAAATTTACGGCTCAGATTATGGATGTGCTGACGGGCGCGTTAGGCCCTTTTGGTCCGCTGATCGCGGTAGGTACGCTTGGCGTATTGATGATCTTGCTGACGATCCCGATTTTTCTCAAGCAACGTCAGGATCCGCTTGAAAAACTCAAGAAAGCCTCACGTTCCGGCGTTGTTGAAACACCCGACAAGAAAAAACGTCTGCGCACAGGTGGCCGCAATGAGAAACTGGACAAATATGCCAGTTTCCTTGAGCCGCAGGATGCCAAAGCGTTTTCCCAGATCAAGCTAACGCTGGTCCAGGCGGGATATCGTCATCGCGACGCCGTTCGGTATTTCCACTTTTCACAGATGGCGCTTGGGATTGGCTTTCTGATCTTGGGGGTTCTCTACTTCCTGCTCTTCAAAGCGGGTGGCGATTCCACCACGCAGCAAATGCTGCTCTACATTCTCGGCCCGGGTGCCGCGGGTTATATGATGCCCAAATATTGGGTCACCAAGCGGCTTGAAAAACGCAAAGAAGAAATCACCGATGGTTTTCCGGACTCGCTCGACATGATGCTGGTCTGCGTTGAGGCCGGTCAATCCATGGACCAATCGATCATCCGCGTGGCAAGTGAAATTCGGGCGTCCTACCCTGCGCTGGCCGAAGAGTTCGAAATCGTGTCGCATCAGATCAAGGCCGGTCGCGATAAACCATCGGTTCTCAACGAGATGGCAGAGCGCTGCGGCGTTCAGGATATTTCGAGTTTTGTGACCGTTCTTGTGCAATCACAAACCTTCGGTACGTCGGTTGCGGATGCGCTGCGCGTCTATGCGGGTGAAATGCGTGACAAACGTGTCATGCGCGCCGAAGAAAAAGCCAACAAGCTGCCGACCAAGATGACATTGGCCACGATGATGCTTACAGTTCCCCCATTGCTGATCATCCTGGTTGGCCCGTCCGTTCTGGGCATCTTGAAGCTGTTCGAGATGGGCGTGAACTAAGACTATTGAGGTTTCATGAGGCACGCGGGGGCGCTTCTGGTAATTTTGGTGACCCTTGCTGCCTGCAGCGAGGGTCGCGCGCCTGACGACCCTTACGCGCCCGGCATAAAGAAAAACGGCCAGGCGGTTGACGGCATTGTCGTCGGGAACCGTCTGATGACCGCCGGGGAATATGACCTCGCCATAGATGCGTTTTCACGCGCCGCACTCGAAGAAGGCATGACATCTGACGTTTTGGCAGGTCTTGGAACCGCCAATTTGGGCCTTGGACGCCTCGATCAGGCAGAAACGCTGCTTCGTCAGGCCTTGGAACTCGACGAAAAATCCCCCGAAATCTGGAACAATCTGGGGGTTGTTTTGATCGAAAAGGGCAAAAATGCCGAAGCCGAACAGTTTTTTCGCCGGGCATTTGCACTCGACAATGGCGAAAGTGACTCAATTCGTGATAATTTGCGCTTAGCGCTCGCAAAATCGGAAGATCCCGAGTATGATGACGGGCAAGAACAAGATTATAAATTGGTACGTCGGGGCAGTGGAGATTTCCTGATCCGAACGAAACCATGAACGAGGCCGAGGCAGTAAAAGGACGCAAAAATGCGCCATCCTATTTTCCTATCTTTATGTGTGACAGGCACAATTGCTCTGGCAGCCTGTGACCAAAAATCCACCCAGGACGTTGACCGAGCGTTTCAAGACGTGAATGTGATCGACGAAAGCAACCTGAACGACGTCATTCTGAATGCGGGCGACCCCAATGAGGCGGTTTCGTATTTCCAACGGGCAACCGCGCAGACACCTGATCGGATCGATCTGCAGCGCGGACTGGCAAAATCACTGGTCCGAGCCAAGCGCAACACAGAAGGTGTTTCCGCCTGGAAAAAGGTCGTTGAGCACGAAAAAGTGACGGACGAAGACAAAGTTGATTACGCTGACGCGCTGATCCGCAACAATGAATGGGACGAGGCCGACGCCGTTCTGGATCAAATCCCGCCAACGTTTGAGACGTTCAAACGCTACCGTCTGGAAGCCATGATTGCCGACAGCAATCAGGAGTGGAAGAAAGCGGACAGCTTTTACGAAACCGCTGTTGGCCTGACCACGCGCCCCGCAGGTGTGATGAACAACTGGGGGTACTCAAAACTGACCCGTGGTGATTTCCCCGCCGCTGAACGTTTGTTTGGTGATGCTATCCGCCAGGACAACTCGCTCTTTACCGCCAAAAACAACCTGATTTTGGCTCGCGGTGCGCAAGGAAAATATGCACTTCCCGTGATCAACACCACGCAGATCGAACGCGCTCAATTGCTCTATACATTGGGTTTGTCCGCTGTAAAACGCGGTGATACGTCGATCGGCAAAGGGCTGTTGCGCGATGCGATTGACACCCACCCCCAGCATTTCGAAGCCGCCGTGCGCAGCCTTCGTGCGCTGGAAGAGTCCTGATCTCCTGATCCGGTAAACACCAATGTCGCTCCACATCACATCGGCAGAAGCTTTATGGTTTCTGCCGTTTGCCCTTCCAATTTGCATTTGGGTCGCCTGGAGCGACCTCAGTCTGATGTTGATCAGGAACAAGGCCGTTCTGGCACTTGCTGCGATCTTTGTCGTCATCGGATTTATCGCCCTGCCCTTCGAAGAATACCCCTGGCGGCTGGCGACCATGGTCATTGTTCTGTTGATCGGCATTTTGGTGAATGCCGCGGGTCTGCTGGGTGCTGGCGACGCAAAGTTCATGGCAGCCGCAGCACCTTTCATTGATCCCGGTGACATCGTGTTGCTGACGCTTATCCTCTGCGCCACAATGTTTGCGGGCTACGTCACCCACAGAATTGCCAAGCATACCCCCTTCGCAACCTGGCTCCGGACTGGGTCAGTTGGACACGCGAGAAAAAATACCCAATGGGCTTTTCACTGGGCGCAACATTGGTGATCTATCTGGGGTTAGGCGTTTTACACGGTGCATAGCCTATTGCGCGGAAATTCCTAAATTTTTCAGCAAAAATCGGCCTGACCCTGCCGCATCCTCTCCACAATTTCTGCACCTTTCACCTGCATAATCCTTCAAAAGCGCGTGCAAAATGTGCGCGCAACAGTCATGTAACCAAATTGCGGGTCAAAAAACATGAACATGCAAGTAACGCCAGGCGTTCAGCCGCCCCCCTCCTGTCAGTCTTGAGGATATGCGGCTGCCCATCGTGATGATGCGCGACATTCTGATCAAAACGATGTTTCGCAAGAACATCGATCTTGTATCGGAATTGGCCACCGCCATTTGCTTGCCGCGCGCCGTGACCCAAGAATTGGTGGATCAAGCCCGCGCCCAAAAATTGCTGGAAGCAACCGGTACGCTGAGCGCGACAAGCGGCAACGAAATGGGATACCAATTGACAGATGCCGGCAAAGCCCGCGCATTGGATGCTCTGGCACAGTCAGAATATTTTGGCGCCATGCCCGTACCGCTCGACGTTTACCGCGAACAGGTCAAACGCCAATCGATCCGCAACATTCAGATCACCCGTGACCAGCTGACGAATGCGATGGGTCATCTGATCCTGCCAAATGAATTGCTCGATCACCTTGGACCCGCTGTCGGTGCGGGTCGGTCGATCCTGATGTATGGCCCTCCGGGTAACGGTAAATCCAGTATTTCCAATGGGATACGGGACGCAATGGGGGACAAGATCTATGTCCCACGCGCCATTGAATATTCCGGTCAGGTGATCACCGTCTATGACCCGATCGTGCATTCGAAAGCCGAACAGGAAGCAGACGATCCCAATTCATTGCGACGGATCCGTACGTTTGATGCCCGGTATGTGCGGTGCGAACGCCCAACAGTGATCACAGGTGGTGAACTCAGCCTCAACATGCTGGATCTGGTCTACAACCCGACGGCGCGCACCTACCAGGCGCCGCTCCAGTTGAAGTCGACCGGTGGTATCTTCATCGTGGATGACCTTGGTCGTCAGGCTGAACCACCACAGGCACTGGTGAACCGCTGGATTGTTCCATTGGAAGAATCCAAAGATATCTTGGCGCTGCAATCAGGTGAAAAGTTCGAAGTTCCCTTCGACACGCTGGTTATTTTCTCAACCAACTTCCACCCGAACGAAATCTTCGATAACGCGGCTCTGCGCCGGATTTTCTTCAAAATCAAAATCGATGGTCCCAATCAGGAAGATTTCCTGAAAATCTTTGCGATGGTCGCGCGCAAACGCAAAATGCCATTGGATGAGACCGCTCTCGTGCATCTTCTGAAGAAAAAGTATCCGACCATCGAAAATGTCTATGCGAACTATCAGCCGATCTTCCTGATCGACCAGATGATCTCGATCTGTGATTTCGAGGGGATACCGTATCAAATGACCCCCGATCTGATTGATCGCGCCTGGGCGAACATGTTCGTCAAACAGGAAAAAATCGACCACTAAGGTGGCTTTCCTTCGACATGCCGGCGGCCTAACCTGCCGGCATGTCACGACTACCTTCCACTTTTAAAAACTGGTTTAAAAATCGTGGTTGGTCAGTCCATCCGCACCAATTGGAAATGTTGGATCGCGCGCATGAGCCAGCGCTTTTGCTCATCGCGCCAACGGGCGGCGGTAAAACCCTCGCCGGATTTTTGCCCACGCTGGTGGACCTTGCCTCACAAGATCATGAAGGGTTGCACACCCTTTACATCTCTCCCCTCAAAGCGCTCGCCGCGGATATAAAACGCAATCTGCGAACACCTGTTGAGGAAATGTCTTTGCCGGTTCGGATCGAAGATCGAACCGGTGACACGCCCGCCAGCCGCAAGAAACGTCAGCGGGCCGACCCACCGCATATTTTGCTGACAACACCGGAAAGCTTAGCATTATTAACGTCTTACGAGGATGCACCACGCATGTTTCGCGGGCTAAAACGCGTGGTTGTTGATGAAATCCACGCCTTGGCAGACTCCAAGCGCGGCGACCAGTTGATGCTGGCGCTCAGCCGGTTAAACGCAATCTGCCCAAACCTGTGCCGCGTCGGTTTGTCCGCCACAGTAGAGGATCCAAACGCCATAGCCGCGTATTTGGCCCGGCATCCGGACCCGTGCGACATCCTGATGGCGGATCCGGGGCCCGAGCCGGATATTTCCATGTTGCACACCCCGGATCCGCCCCCTGGTCCGGGGGCGGCGCAGCCTATGCAATCCCGGCCGTGATGGAACAAATCCATCAGCACAACACCACATTGATTTTTCACAACACACGCGCCCAGGCCGAAATTTTCTTTCATAATCTCTGGCTTGAAAATGCCGACGGACTGCCCATCGGGATCCACCACGGAAGCCTCGATCGCAAACAGCGTGAGCGGGTTGAAGCCGCCATGCAGCGGGGCGAATTGCGGGCAATCGTATGTACGGGAAGTCTCGATCTGGGCATTGACTGGGGGGATGTTGACCTGGTCATTCAGGTAGGTGCACCCAAAAACGTCAAACGCCTGGTGCAACGGATCGGGCGGGCAAATCACCGCTACAACGCGCCGTCAAAGGCGCTGCTTGTCCCGGCAAACCGTTTCGAAGTCGTCGAATGCCACGCCGCACTTGCCGCTGTTAAGGAACATGATCTGGACGGTGACCCCCGCGGCCCTGGCCCCCGCGACGTGCTGTGCCAACACATTCTGATCCGGGCCTGCGCCGGGCCGTTTGACGCGGATGAGCTTTTTGCCGAAGTGATCACAGCCGGCGCTTATGCCGGATTGACCCGCGCTGCCTTTGATGAGTGCCTGACATTTTGTGCAACCGGCGGATATGCTTTGCGCGCGTATGATCAATGGCAGCGGTTGTTGCAACGCCCAGATGGGTGTTGGCAATTGCGCGATCCCCGTGCAGATCGGCTGATCCGCATGAATATCGGCACCATTCAGGACAGCGACAAGCTTAAGGTGCGCATGAAACGCGCCCGAGGAGGCAAACCTCTGGGCGAGGTTGAAGAGGGTTTTGCCGCATCTTTGACCGCAGGCGACACCTTCCTGATCGGCGGTCAAATCGTGCGCTATGAAGGTCTCCGCGAGATGACAGTTGAGGTCAGCCGCGACAAGGGACGAAAACCAAAGGTGGCGGTGTTTTCGGGCACGAAATTTGCAACCTCAACCCAGTTGAGCCACCGGATTTTGCGCCTGTTCGCACAGGATGACTGGCCCCAATTGCCGGATCACACGCGCAGCTGGTTGCACTTGCAGCGCGAGATGTCGCAATTGCCCGAAGCCGGGCGTCTCTTGATAGAGAGTTTTCCGCATGATGGCCGCGAACATGTGGCAATCTACGGGTTTGCCGGTCGAAACGCACAACAAACCCTGGGCCTTATCCTGTCCAAACGCATGGAAGAATTGCGCCTGGACCCGCTCGGGTTTGTCTCGACCGACTACGCAACCCTGATTTGGGGTTTGGAGCCTTTGACGGATGCGACATCCTTGCTGACACGTGATGCATTGCGGGCCGGATTGGACAGCTGGTTGACCGGAAACGCCGTGATGAAACGCACCTTTCGAGCCTCAGCCACCATCGCCGGGTTGATCACGCGCAACAGCCCGCAGGCGCGCAAATCGGGGCGTCAGGCGACGTTTTCCTCCGATATTCTCTACGATACGCTGGTCAAATACGACCCCGAGCATCTACTGCTGGACATCACCCGCGAAGAGGCCATGCGCGGGTTGATTGACTTTGGCCGGATCGAAGAGTTGGTCTCCCGGGTCGAAGGGCGCATCGATCTGCGCCGCCTGCCCCGTGTCACGCCTCTGGCCGCGCCACTCTTTCTGGAGGCCGGGCGCACCCCCGTGGACGGTGCGGCACAGGAGCGGCTGTTGCAGGAAGAAACGGAACGTTTGATGGCCGCCGCCGGACTGACAAACTGACACTTGCCAAATCATCGCCAACCCGCGAAAAGAACGTAACATGAACGGATGTGATTTCACTTTTGGCGGCGCTGAGATAACGGCGTTAGGGTCAGGCGCGCTGTATTGGGCCGCGCAGAACCTGCTCTGCGTCTCTGATCTTCACTTGGGTAAATCCGAACGGCGCGCCCGCTTGGGGCACGCGACGCTGCCACCCTATGAAACGCAAGATACCCTGACCCGCCTGGAGGCCGACCTGCGCGCAACAGGTGCAGATACCGTGATCTGCCTGGGCGACAGTTTTGATGACCGGGCTGCCGCAGAGGCCCTCTCTGACAGTGACAAACTATGGATCATGTCCCTTCAGGCAGGCCGGAACTGGATATGGATCGAAGGCAATCATGATCCAGGGCCTGTTGACCTGGGCGGCGCACATGTGGTGGAAAAATCACTTGAGCGCCTCAACTTTCGCCACATAGCATCGAGCGAAGGAAAGTACGAGATATCAGGGCATTATCACCCAAAGGTGACGCTACACGCAAAGGGTCGTGCCATCACCCGGCCGGCCTTTCTGGTCGATCAAAATCGCCTGATCATGCCCGCGTTTGGCACTTATACCGGTGGATTACGCAGCAGTGACGATGTGCTGCAAACCTTGATGGGCGACGACGCCATCGCCATCATGACGGGCCCAACACCTCGGCCCGTACCCTTGCCCCGACCCGGTCGCTAGATCAATCCGGCCTCTTCCAGATTGACGCGGTATTTCCGGCTGGCAGGCAGCTTTTGTCCATTCAACAAGACGACAAAAACTTTATGTGCGTTTTCGCGCTCAATCCGCTCAATCGCACTATGCGCCACCCAATGAGACCGATGCACGCAGTACCCATGTACCGGTTCCATCTCATCAATCGCATCGGTCAAACGCATTCTGAGCGTATCCACGCCCCTGGTTGTCACCACATCCACAAAATGATCCTTGGCCGTCAAACACAGGATATCGCCACGCACCTCCTTCGACAGACGCCGCAACAACCGCGGACGCTGCAACGTTTTTGGCATGCCTGGCACCTCAGGTTCGGGCAAAAAATCATATCCTTTGACTTCGAAGCCCGGCGCAATCCGGCGACCCAGAATGATGACCGCCGTGCACAGCATAACATAGCCCATTATCGCCGGTAGGGACGGCACATCGGTCACCGGTACGCCACGCAGAACGCGGGTAAAGACCCACACCATGGGGCCAAAAACAACCGACATGACCAAGATCATTGCGCCGTCGAAGAGCACGGGGCGTGCCGTACCGACAATGGCCAGCAAAACGGCGCGCAAGATATATCCGATGACAACCGCGGCACTGACCACGATAAGCCAATACAACATCCGGATTGGCGCTTCCATCGTCGCATGAGTGCCAAATGGCCCGGCGACGCCCGCAACGATAACGGACGTAGACCACGCGAAAATTGTCATTGGAGAGAAAAATGTCCGAAACGTCTCGGAAAAACTAATCTTGATCCTTGTTTTCAAAGACATACCACCAAATTGTTCCACCCTTATAACGTGTAATACCACGTATTTTTCTTGTTAACCAACTATTCACACAAACGCCCACTGCCGATATCCTGCATCAAGGCGTCCTGCCAAAAAATGGGAAACACCAGCCAAATGTCCCCCTGCAATTCCGACCGCATTCAGCAGAGTTTTTCCGCCCAGTCTTTGATGCAAACTCTTGGGGCTACTCTGGGCACAGTTAGTGCCGGTCACGTCGAAATCCATGCGCCAATTTTGCCCGGCAGCCGTCAGCAACACGGATTTGCCCATGCGGGCCTCACGTTTTCCATCGGTGACAGCGCGGCAGGCTATGCCGCCTTGTCCACCATGCCGGATGATCACGAGGTTCTGACCACCGAGATGAAAATCAACCTGTTGGCGCCCGCCCGGGGCGATCATCTCATAGCGCGTGGTAAGGTCATCAAATCGGGTCGCCGCTTGGTGATCGTGCAGGCCGATGTCTATGCGGTAGAAGACGCCAAAGAGACCCATATCGCCCTGCTCACCGGCACAATGATCCCCGTCAGCACCACATAAAAAAGGCCCCGGACAGTTCCGGAGCCTCTCGAACTTTCACGGCAACGCCTCTTTGGTTCAGGCCGTCAGCCCCTCGGGCTCCGCCAGACCATTGGCACGGCAACAGGCCGTGACCGTGTTCGCCAAAAGACAGGCGATGGTCATCGGGCCAACACCACCGGGCACAGGTGTGATTGCACCTGCAACTTCCTTGGCACTGGCAAAATCAACGTCACCCACCAATACGTTTTTGCCGTCGCGCTCGATCCGGTTGATGCCCACATCGATCACGGTTGCGCCGGGCTTGATCCAATCCCCGGGTACCATTTCCGGACGGCCCACAGCGGCCACCACGATGTCGGCACGTCGAACGACATCCGGCAAGTCTTTGGTTCGGCTATGTGCAATCGTAACGGTGCAGCTGTCGCCCAGCAAAAGCTGCGCCATAGGTTTGCCCACGATGTTCGAGCGTCCGATCACAACGGCATCCAACCCGCTGAGCGACCCGTGATGGTCACGCAGCATCATCAGGCTGCCAAGCGGCGTGCAGGGCACCATGGATTTCTGACCCGTGCCCAGCAAACCCACGTTGGAAATGTGGAACCCGTCGACATCCTTTTCCGGGCTGATCGAATTGATCACCAGATCCTCGTTCAAATGTTTGGGAAGCGGCAATTGCACCAGGATGCCATGCACCGCCGGATCGTTGTTCAGCTGATCCACAAGGGCCAGCAAATCCGCCTCCGACGTGTCCGCATCCAGTTTATGCTCGAACGAATTCATGCCCACTTCGACGGTCTGCTTGCCCTTTGAGCGAACGTAGACCTGGCTGGCCGGGTCTTCGCCCACCAGCACCACCGCCAGACCGGGCGTGATGCCGTTTTCTTCCTTCAGACGGGTCACATGGCCCGCTACCTTTTCACGTACTGTTGCGGCAAAGGCTTTACCATCAATAAGTTGCGCCGACATTCGATCTTCCTCTTCAAATCATACCGTTGCGGGATGGCGGGTGGGGTGATGGGCCCAAAGGCCCGAGCGTCACCCCGCCAGCTCCCTTAGAACAAGCCTTCGATCTGGCCACCATCATTGAGATGGATGTTTTCCGCCGCAGGTGTCCGTGGCAGTCCAGGCATGGTCATGATCTCACCGCAGACCACCACGACAAACCCGGCGCCCGCGCTCAGGCGCACCTCACGCACCGGCACGGAATGGCCCGTCGGGGCGCCGCGCAGGTTTGGATCTGTCGAGAAGCTATACTGCGTCTTGGCCATACAAACCGGCAGGTCGCCATATCCCTGATCTTCCCACAGCTTCAACTGATCACGGATTTTCTTGTCAGCCAGAACTTCATCCGCGCGGTAGATGCGCTTGGCCACAGTTTCGATCTTTTCGAACAGTGACATTTTGTCAGGGTAAATGGGGGAAAACTGCGACTTGCCGCTATCGGCAATCTCGGCCACGCGTTTTGCCAGATCCGCGGAGCCTTCGCTGCCCAATTCCCAGTGGCGCGAGACAATCGCTTCCGATCCCTGAGCTTCGGCGTAATCGCGAACCGCCTGCACTTCGGCATCGGTGTCGGTGACAAAATGGTTGACCGCAACCACGACCGGCACGCCAAAACCTTTGAGGTTTTCGATGTGACGACCGAGGTTGGAGCAGCCGTTTTTGACCGCATCCACATTCTCTTCGCCCAGATCGGCCTTGGCCACGCCGCCGTTCATCTTCATTGCGCGCACCGTCGCCACCAGCACCACACAATCCGGCGCCAGACCTGCCTTGCGGCACTTGATGTTCATGAATTTCTCAGCGCCAAGGTCAGCACCAAATCCGGCTTCCGTTACCACGTAGTCGGCGATCTTCAGCGCCGTTGTCGTTGCAGTAACCGAGTTACAGCCATGCGCGATATTGGCAAACGGGCCGCCATGCACAAAGGCCGGGTTGTTTTCCAGCGTCTGTACCAGATTGGGCTGCATCGCGTCCTTGAGCAGAACAGTCATCGCCCCTTCCGCCTTGATATCGCGACAGAAAACCGGGCTGCGGTCACGGCGGTACGCGACGATCATATCACCCAAACGTTTTTCCAGATCCTTTAAGTCTTTGGCCAGACAAAGGATCGCCATGACCTCCGACGCCACGGTGATGTCAAAGCCCCCTTCGCGCGGGAAGCCATTGGCCACGCCACCAAGCGATACGTTGATCTGACGCAGCGCGCGGTCGTTCATGTCCACAACCCGGCGCCACTGCACCCGGCGCACGTCGATTTCAAGCTCATTGCCCCAGTAGATGTGGTTGTCGATCATAGCAGACAGCAGCGAATGTGCCGACGTAATGGCATGGAAGTCGCCGGTGAAATGAAGGTTCATGTCCTCCATCGGAACAACCTGCGCATATCCGCCCCCGGCGGCCCCGCCCTTCATACCGAAGTTTGGCCCAAGCGATGCCTCGCGGATACAGATCATTGCTTTTTTGCCGATGCGGTTCAGGCCATCCCCCAGACCCACGGTCGTGGTTGTTTTGCCCTCACCCGCCGGCGTCGGATTGATCGCCGTTACAAGGATCAGTTTGCCGGTTTTATTCTTCTGAACCGAGTTGATGTAATCCTGGCTCACCTTTGCTTTGTCATGGCCGTAGGGCAGCAGATGCTCGGTGGGGATCCCCAGCTTGTCGCCAACCTCCTGGATCGGTTTCTTTTGTGCTTCGCGCGCAATCTCGATGTCAGATTTGTAGCTCATTTTGGATCCTTGTTTGGGCAGCCGAGGCCTATGTATCGCGGTAAAGTTCTCTGCGGGTGTACCGAGTCTTCCACGGTATACCGAACGCAAATCCGACACATCCAACGCTTGTTGCGTCGATGCGCCGCAGAATTGTTTCGCATAGGAAACACAATGAGCCAGAAATTACAGGCAAAACGCGGTAGAGGGAAGCGTTACTCCGCCGCTTTCAAGCTGCTCTGAAACATCGCCCAAACCCGTTGATCCGGGATGTGCAGACGCAGCGTGTCACCCACCCGCAACGGGCCTTCGCGTTCGACCCATGCGGTAACACCGCGGCGACCCTTGGCTGCCGGTTTGAATGCCTTGCCGTGCCCGGGGCGGTCTTTTTCAATCTCTTTGGCCGGATAGATACACGGGCGGTTTTGCATATCGATCACCAGCGCGGTGCCGTCCGCGTTCTGCAAGCGCGACGAGGGTGGCACGTGGCTGAAATCCGGGATGCCCTCGATCACGATGGACGCCCCCAACCATTCAGGCTCCAAGTGTTCAACGCCAATCTCACGCGCAATCGCGTCCATTTCTTCGGCGGACACGATGGAGAATTGGCGCACGTTGCGGATCTCGGTTCCTTCCGGGTACTGATCCTTGACCCGCACACAGGATGGGCGCGTCAGCCCCGCATGCACTTCCCCGTCGACACCCGCATACGAGGCCTCAACCTGTTCAAGCGGGACCGAACGAATGCCCTCTCCCCCTTTCTCCACCCGACCTAACCAGGTGATTTTGGCGGTATATTCAGTTGGCAACAGGGCGGGCATGGGGCAACCTCCAAAAATGGTCTGATAGGCGCACTGTTCACCCAAGCCCCTTCACGGTCAAATGAAAAACCGTACGCGACGTATCACCGGGCCTGATGGATCAGACCGTCAGGGTAAAGAACATCCGGCGGAACGGGAACAAGACCGAGCGATCCTGACGCACCGGATAGGCCGCATGCATGACCTCTTCGTAGCGTGCGATCATGTCAGCTTTTTCTTCTGCATTCAGCGCCTCAAGGATGGGCCGCGCATAGGTGCTTTCCGTAAACCGGCGCACGGGATGGCTTTCCGCCTCCGCGCCAAGGCGTTGAAAATACTCGGTTTCCCAAAGCCTGAATTGTCCCAATGGAGAGAGCAATTCTTCGTACTTCACCGGCGCCATCACGCCCGGCGTGCCCATTTTCTCAAACCGATCCGGGTACAGTTCTTCTGCAAGGCTCAACCAGACACGATGCGAAGGGGATTTGTTCTGATGCGGCATCTGAACGGCAAGCGTGCCGCCTTTGCCCAACATCCGCGCCAGACGCGGCAAGACCTGCTCATGATTGCCCACCCAATGAAGCGCCGCGTTCGAAAAGATCAAGCCGGGTGCCGTACGGGGGTGCCAATCGCGAATATCTGCCTGTTGAAGCGTGGTATATCCCTTGGACTGGCGCGCCTTGGTCAGCATCGCGGGTGAGGCATCGACCCCCACCACCTGCCGCCCGGCCGCCCGGGCCGAGAGCGCTTCGCCCAAGGCACCATTGCCGCACCCCAGATCAACCACATCGCCAGCGCCCATGCGACCAACCGCATTCAACAGGTCCAGCCCCGGACGCAGCCGCAAATCATGAAACCGGGCATAGGCGCCCGGGTTCCAATCCGTGTTTCGGGTCATCCCACTCACGTTGAGGGCTCTGGCTCCAGCCCGCCGTCACCGCCACGCCGTGTCTTGGGCTTGGTTTTGGGAATGGCTGTTACCGACGGCGCTGTGCCATCATCCGGCGTGTCGCCATCATCATCCGCTTCAGGCGGATCGCCATTGATCACGCGTTGGATTTGCTCGCCAGTCAGCGTTTCATACTCCAAAAGCCCCTTGGCAAGACGTTCCCATTCATCCTTCTTTTCGGTCAGGATTTTATAGGCCCGGTCATAGGCTTCGTCGATCAGGCGTTTCACCTCATCCTCGATCAGCTCTTTCGTTGCCGCCGAGATCGAGAAGCCGCCCGCCGCATTGCCCATATACCCTTCATGGGCCTGCTCGTAATCAACATTGCCAACCTTGTCGGACATGCCCCACCGCAGCACCATCGCACGCGCCAGGCCACTGGCCTGCTGGATGTCACCCGCCGGACCGTTTGATACATCATCGGGCCCGTATTTCAGGATTTCAGCGGCCTTCCCGGCCATGGTCATGGCCAGCTTTTCCTCACATTCGGATTTGTGCCAGTTCAACCGGTCGATTTCAGGCAGGCTGACAACCATTCCCAACGCACCACCGCGCGGAATGATAGTGGCCTTGTAGACCGGGTCGCATTTGGGCAGCGAGAGACCTACCACCGCATGGCCCGCCTCGTGATACGCGGTCTTTTCCTTTTGATCGTCGGTAAGGACCATGGAGCGCCGTTCAGCCCCCATCATCACCTTGTCCTTGGCATTCTCAAAGTCATCCATGGTCACAAAACGACGTCCCACACGGGCCGCGGTCAGCGCCGCTTCGTTGACAAGGTTGGCCAGATCCGCACCGGAGAAACCGGGCGAGCCGCGCGCGATGATCCGCAGATCAACGTCAGGGCCCAGAGGCGTCTTGCGTGCGTGCACGGCCAGAATTTTCTCGCGGCCCTTGATGTCGGGGTTCGGCACTGTGACCTGACGGTCAAAACGACCCGGACGCAACAGAGCGGGATCCAGAACATCCTTCCGGTTTGTCGCGGCGATGATGATCACGCCTTCATTGGCTTCAAAGCCGTCCATTTCCACCAGAAGCTGGTTCAACGTCTGCTCACGCTCGTCATTCCCGCCGCCATAGCCGGCACCCCGGTGGCGACCAACCGCATCGATTTCGTCGATGAACACAATGCACGGCGCGTTTTTCTTGGCCTGTTCGAACATGTCGCGGACACGGCTGGCACCAACACCCACAAACATCTCAACGAAATCCGAGCCGGAGATGGTAAAGAACGGCACGCCTGCCTCACCGGCAATGGCGCGGGCGAGCAGTGTTTTACCGGTACCCGGAGGGCCAACCAAAAGAGCACCTTTGGGGATTTGACCGCCCAGTCGGCTGAATTTTTGCGGATGGCGCAGGAATTCGACGATCTCCTGCAGCTCTTCTTTGGCCTCATCAATACCGGCCACATCATCAAAGGTCACACGGCCCTGCTTCTCGGTCAGCATCTTGGCCTTAGACTTGCCAAAGCCCATCGCGCCGCCTTTGCCGCCGCCCTGCATGCGGTTCATGAAGTAGATCCACACCCCGATCAGAAGGGCAAAGGGCAAGAGTGACAGCAAGAAGGTCTGGAAGCCCGACTGCTCCTGGCTTTCGGCCGCAACAGGCACGCCTTTTTCGATCAAAAGGGACGTGATTTCAGCATCTTCCGGCTTGACGGTGATGTATTCCTTGCCATCGGTGCCGCGGAACCGAACGTTCTCGCCGTCCAGGGTGACCTGGCTGACATTTCCGCCCTCAAGGGCCGCGACGAAATCGGAATATTTCATCGACTTGCTCTGCAGCGTATTGCCCGATCCGCTGAACAAATTGAACAGCGCCAAGATCAGCAAAAACAGCACAAGCCAGAAGGCGACATTTCTCGCGTTACCCAAGGAAACTCTCCTTTGAATTAGATTAGGTCCGGACCTAGCACATGACCCTTCTCTCTTAAATAGAGATCATCACTGTTTCTTCAACGACATTCTATGCAAACTCATTGCGATAATAATGAGGCGAAGTAATCTTCTTCGTCCCGCAAAAGGTCCAACTGCCAGCCATTTGGCATCATTGCCAACGGGGCCGCGACCAATGTGTCGCCCTGCCAAACCGCTGGACCGGCAAGTTGCGACACCTCTGGCAGGCCCGCATCGCGCCAGTCAGCGCACTGATCAAGGCCGGAATGGCCCAACGCGCCGATCGTCAGATCTTCGGCTGAAACGATACCTGTGAGTTTCCACCGAGCGTCCCAGATCTCACCCACGGGAACGCGCAGGTTGGCCACAGCATTGTGTTCCCGTGTGATCCGCAGATTGTGTTTTTCGACGACAACCTGACAGCCCTGCAGGGTCATGCCATTGCCGCCGCGAACGGATTCCATCAGCAGCTCCATGGCCCGGCCCCTTGGCGCGTATTCGGCATTGCTGACCCACTTCAGCGCCGATTGCATCAGACGGCGCGAGACCTCGCGCTGCAGGGTGCGAAACTCTTTGCGGCCGATAAGCAGGTCACCCGCTTCGAAGGTCACCATCTCGCGCGCCGCCAGAAAAACATACCAGTAGAGCGTCTTGCGCACTTCCGACATGTGATGGGCCACCGATGTCAGAGAGCTTGCGGAAATGCCCAGTGTTTCCAGCGCTGCCAGTACCTGCCGGGCGCGCACCCGTTCGTATCTGAGATCATCGTTGGTGGGGTCTTCCACCCATTCCACATTCAATGACCGCAAAACATCCCGCAACTCCTCGCGGGTGATCCGCAACGCCGGGCGGTAAAAAGTGACGGCGCCGTGACGTCGGGCATCGGACATGGCCGACAATCCATCGACCCCTGCTTCACGGGCAAGACGCATCAAAAAGGTTTCGGCCTGATCATCCGCGGTATGGCCCAAGGCGATACAGGTTACCTGCCGTTCTTCGGCCCAATTGGCCATCAGATCGTATCGCGCGCGCCGCGCCTGATCCGGTAGATTTCCGCGGCCGTCCCAGCCTTCCCACACCAGGCAATCATGGCTGACGCCCAACCGTTTCGCATGCATCCCGACCTGACGTGCTTCATGGCTGGATTCCTCGCGCAGACCATGATCGACAGTGACCGCGTGCAATGTGGGCCCGCCATGGCGCGCCCAATCCTGCAGCAAATACATCAAGGCTAGCGAATCGCTACCGCCGGAAACGGCCACGCCCAATCGGGATGGCGGATTAGGTAAGAATTGACCGGCGATGCGGTCCCTCAACAAGTCCCTTTGGTTGGCGTTCACTGACAGCCCAACTGGGCCATCTTGGATTGTGCCTGCGCAACCGCTGCATCTTGCGGAAATCGCACACCAACCTCGCCCAGAGTGACACATGCCTGATCGTTCTGACCAAGCTGACCCAAAATTGCGCCAACACGGTACAATGCTTCGGGCGCAACAGGACCGCCCTCATTCGTACTGAAAAGATCTAAATACACGCGCCCAGCCTGTTTCAAATCTCCGGCGTTTTCAAGGGCCTCACCGTGCAACAATGCCGCACGCGCACTCAGGGGACTACCCGGGTAACTTTGCTGAAAGGCTGCAAATTTCTCAGCCGCCTCGGCATGGTTGCCTGCGGTCATCGCCGCTTCGGCGGCCTCAAAGTCCGCTTTCTCTCCCACGGCGAGTTCAGGCCCCTCTTCCACCGGCTCTGCACCTGTGGTGCTGACGGCATCGGTTCCGGCATTGGTTGCCGGTGCAACACCACCCAATGTGCTACCAGTCTCGAGAGTTGAAATGTCGCAGCCCGTCTCCAACTCACACAAGCGGAATTCCAGATCACCCACCCGGTTGGTGCCATCCGTCACGACACGGTCGATGCGAAACTCCAGCTGTTCCGTCTTGGACGTCAAACGCTGCAATTCGCTTTCGATGGCCCCCAAACGGTCCAACGCCGAGCCGCCCACGGTCACTTCACCACTGGCGCCCGTGGTGCTCAATTCGCGTTTGAGACGCTGGAGTTCAACGTAAAGGATAGAAAGCTCCTGGCGTATGTCCGCCAGGGTCTCATCATTCTGCGCCCACACTTTCACCGGGGAAAGAACGGCCACAACGGCCACTACTGCTATAAATAGGCGCATGATCGTCTCCGCTCTTAGCTAAGGGGGTCACCGAAACGACGGTAACCGCGCGGCGGTTCTTGGCATAGCAGGCTTCTTCACTGCAGATTTCCAAGGGTCGTTCCTTACCAAAACTCACGACTTTCAGCCGGTTTGACGCGACACCCCGGCTCACCAGGTATTCCTGAACCGAGTTGGCACGCCGCGCGCCAAGCGCCACGTTGTATTCGCGTGTGCCCTGCTCATCCGCGTGACCTTCGATCACAGCGCTGAACTCGGGATTTGCCGACAGCCAATCTGCCTGACCGTTCAGGGTCAACTGAGCTTCGGGCGAGAGATTGGACTGGTCCACCAGGAACAGCACCCTGTCCCCGACGGTTTGCTGGAAATAGAGCGGCGATTTGGGATCCTGCGCACTGCCTTCCGCATAGGCCCCGGCACCCGCGCCGCCCGTTCCGTCACCGGCGCCTGCTCCGCCGAAGCGATCCGCATTGGCACAGGCCGACAAAGCGAGGCCTGCACATAGTAAAACTGTCTTGTTCAGAAAGGTCATTTGTTTGCCCTACTCGATTGTTTGTTTCATTGCCCTTCGTTCTTTTATCACAGCCTGCGTCCCATGAAAACGCGCTCACCCTCGCTATTTCTGCAGGGGTGACCACGCCGGATCGCTGGCGCCTGTATCCGTGTTGACCGGTTTCAGGTTGCGCCCGCTGATATCTACCGAATAAAGGCTCGCACGACCGCTGGCCCCTTGGGTTTCGCGGGTGAACATGATCACACGGCCATTGGGTGCCCAGGTCGGCCCTTCATCCAGAAACGACGCGGTCAGCAAACGTTCTTCGCTGCCATCTAGCCGCATCACCCCGATATGGAACCGGCCCTTGCTTTGCTTGGTAAAGGCCACCAGATCGCCGCGCGGCGACCAGACAGGTGTACCATAGCGCCCCTGACCAAAACTGATACGCCGCGCCTCGCCGCCGCTGGCGGGCATCACATAAAGCTGGGGGGAGCCGGACCGATCGCTTTCAAACACGATCTGAGAGCCATCGGGGCTAAAACTCGGGGCCGTTTCAATCGACGGTGCGTTGGTCAGCCGGGAACTTGCGCCCGAACTGACATTCATTTTGTAGAGGTCTGTGTTGCCGCCCTCAGACAGGGAATAGACAACTGTCTGACCATCCGGACCAAAGCGGGGTGCAAAACTCATCGTGCCCGCCTGACTTTCCAGAACGCGTCGGCCCACATTGGCGATGTCCAGAACATAAATCCGCGGCTCGCCGGTTTCGTAGCTGGTGTAAAGGATCCGGTCACCCGTGGGCGAAAACCGTGGTGCCAGTACGAT
This sequence comes from Roseovarius sp. JB2-10, assembly GCF_055693585.1. Classification (NCBI taxonomy): domain Bacteria; kingdom Pseudomonadati; phylum Pseudomonadota; class Alphaproteobacteria; order Rhodobacterales; family Roseobacteraceae; genus Roseovarius; species Roseovarius sp. JB2-10. The sequence continues at coordinate 3,740,142 of NZ_CM146337.1, forward strand.
CGACGCACTATCGGTCAGGTATTTCACGTTTGCCCCGTCGTAATCCATGATCGCCAGACGCTTGGCGCGATTGTCCTTGGGCCCGCTTTCGGCCACGAAAACAACGCGACTGTCAAAATACCCGCCTTCACCGGTGATCCGGCTATAAACCTGATCGGCCACCTTATGCGCCATCCGCCGCCAGCCCTCTTGCGTGCCCACGAGCTGCAAACCTTGTCCCAGCTCCTGACCGGCAAAGACATCGTACACCCGAAACCGCACGGTCAGTTTGCCCGCGCTGTCCACGCTGACCGCCCCGGTGATCAGGGCCTGTGCATTGATCGCTTTCCAATCCGGAAACTGAACCGGGCTGGAAAAGCTGGTAATCTGGCTGATATAGGCCCCGCTCGGCAATTCCCGGAATAATCCGGTTCCGCTCAGATCTGCGGCGATGACCCGCGCGATGTTGCGGCCAAATTCGGCCCCTGCGCCATTGTCGGCAATGAAATCGGGTACCGCGTAGGGCAAAGGCTCAATCACGCCCTCATCGATCTCAATCCGCAAAGGACCCGTTTCTTGTGCCGCAGCGGGTACCGCAAACAGGGTCAGGGCCATCAGGAGGGTCAGAAACTGTTTCATCATTTGATCCTCATTTTCTCCGGATTGAAGGTCATCTCTATATCGCGCCAGTGGTCGAATTTGTCGCGGGGAAGATCGAAACCTTTTGCCCCGCAGCGCAAAACCGCGCGTCTGGCCGCCTCATAAGCTTTTTTGACCGCGGCACCTGATCCACCAGATGCGCTCAACTGACTGACGGATACCGGTTTGCCATCCTCGGCCATCCTGACCGCAAGAACAACCGTGACGCCAAGCGCATCTGTACTCAGGCTGCCGACATTCCAGCATTGCTGCACCGCCACGCGCAGCGCATCTTTCTCGCCGCGTGTCAGAGGCGGACCACTGGGTGCCGCCGTGCCGGTTTCACCGCCGCCAAGCGCTTCGGCCAATGCGTCATTCACCGCGTTGCTGTCGGTTTGTGTCTCGGCCTCGGGCGGTTCCTGTTGTGCTGCCTGTGTCTCGGATTCCGGCTCAGGTGTCGGGCGCGTTGGTCGTGTTTTCGGCCGCAAGGACGAGGTGACGGCGGTCTGTGCCGGTTCTTCGGCTTCAGTGACAATCTCGCTGGTCGCAGCCTCAGGCGCGGTGGCGTCCGTTTCCTCGCGCGGCGTTTCTGCCGCCTCATCCGGCACGGTTTCCGGCTGAACAATATCATCCACCCGCGTGTCTGGCTCGGGCTGGGCCACCGGTTCGGGTGCCACCCTGTCAACGTCCTGGGGCTGAGCCTCATCGGCAACCTCAGGCACCAGCACGGCCACGTCTTCTGAGGGCGGTGTCAGTTCCGGGGCCTCATCACTCACCTCGGCCTCGGCCGGCGGTGTAAGCTCGGGCGTGTCAGGGCTTTCATCCGGTGTCGAGGTCTCCGCCGCGTCAGGTTGCGAAATCTCGGGCTGCACATCCGTGGCGATCCCCACATCCGGCGCCGTTTCTTCATCCGGGGCCTCGGGCGTTGTGACATCCACCGCCGTTTCCGGCGCCGTGTCAGGCGCAACCAGCGCGGCGTATTCCTCACCCGAAATGGCCGTCACCTCCGTTACCTCAAAGGGCAGCGGTTCGGATTTGAACACACCGCCCAGCAAGGCCCAGCCGATCAGGAGCAAATGCCCCGCCCCGGATATGATCTGACCGCTGTTCATGCGCGTTGCCGTCAGCCGCCCTGATCGTCCAGCGTCGGACCGCCGGTATCCGTGACCAGCCCGATATCATTGAACCCGCCGCGATTAAGCGCTCCCATCACCTGAACCACATCGGCATAGGGCACCGCCCCATCCGCACGCAAATAGACCCGTGTGCTGTCACGCTCGGCGGCAATCGCCTGCAACTTGACCACCAATTCATCGCGCACCACTTCGGTCGTTTGGATCATGACGACACCATCTGCCGTGACGGTCACTGTCAGGGGCTCTTCCTGCTCACCCGGCAAGGCCGCAGCGGCAGTTTTTGGCAACTCAACCGGCACACCCACGGTCATCAAGGGTGCGGCCACCATGAAAATAATCAACAGGACCAGCATCACATCCACAAACGGTGTGACGTTGATTTCGGCCATCGGGCGTGACCGGCCCCGGCCCCGCCGCCTGCGCGTGCCTCCGTCCGACTTCTGGACCACTCCACCACCCATGGGTCAGCTGTCCAACTGACGGCTGAGGATGGTGGCAAATTCATCCGCAAAGGCCTCATAGCCCGCAACGATGCGGTCGCTATCGGCACTCAGTTTGTTGTAGAAAATCACCGCCGGGATCGCCGCCAGAAGGCCCAGACCCGTGGCCAGAAGCGCCTCGGCAATGCCGGGTGCGACAACGGCCAGATTGGTGCTTTGCTGCTCGGCGATCTCGATAAAAGCGTTCATGATGCCCCAGACCGTCCCAAACAACCCAACGAACGGCGCTGTCGAGCCAACGGTCGCCAACACCTGCAACCCGTGCTGCAGACCCTCGCTTTCCTTGGCAATCGCCACATCCATGCTGCGGTCGATCCGGGCCGTTGCGCCAGCAATCAGCCCGCCATCATTTCGGTGGCTGCGCCGCCATTCCATCATGCCGGCGGCAAAGATTTTTTCGGACTGACCGGCCGGTTCAGCGCCGATTTCGTCAAACAGCTGGTCCAGCGGTTCACCCGACCAGAAGCGGCGGTCAAACACATCCGCTTCGCGCCGCGCCTTGCGATAGGTAATCCATTTCTGAATGATGATCGACCACGCCCAGAAGGACGCCACGATCAGCATCAACATCACGACTTTTACGATAAAGGTTGCACGCGCGAACAGCGCCCACATAGAGAAATCAATCTCCTGTGCCAGTGCCAGGGTTTCTGCTTCCATTTGCCTGCTCTTTTTTACGACCCGGTTGTTCCGGGCTTATTGAGGAGCAGATTATCCGATTTTAAAGGGGAAAGCCAATCACATCGCATGATTGGCAACAAATAGGTTGGGTTTAATGCAGCATCAGGCGGATATTCGCCGGAAGTCGCGCAGGTTGGCCCGCGTCATTGATGCAAACGATGGTGACAATTGCGGAAAAGAGCAGGTCCTTCCCGCGGGTGACTTTCTGCTCCATCACCAATCGCGCACCAGTCACGACCTGCGGGGTCGTTTCCACCTCGAGCACATCGTCAAACCGAGCCGGGGCCAGATACTCCGCCTCAACCCGGCGTACGGCGAACACCACGCCGTCCGTGTCGCGCATGGCATTCTGGTCAATGCCGATGTCGCGGACCCAGTCACTGCGGGCGCGTTCAATGAATTTGAGGTAATTCGCGTAATAGACGATCCCGCTCATATCGGTGTCTTCATAATAAACGCGGATCGGAAATTTGTGGCTCATGACGCGACCCTACGACCTGCCCCTGCCCCACGCAAGCGCGCTCAATGAGACAGCGCGCCGCCCTTTTGCATACGGGCAAACAAACGCAATGCGTGGCTTTTGTCCTGCGCCACGGCAGGCAGAATGGGATCGTAACCGGCGCGGATCAGATCAGCAATTTCCGGCCGCAGGATGACACTTTCCCCTTCTGGTATGACCGCCAGAGGCGACCGATCCGTGAACGCCGTATCCGACCACAGCAGGATCGTTTGCACCACCTGGCTTAGCGCCAATGTGTCCGCAGGCACCGCACTCAAATGCGTATCCATCCGCAGGAACACGAAACTGGCGCGGATGGCACCTGCCTCATCAAACCGGAAAATCCTGTATTGATTGGCCTCCGCTGATTTCAGTTTCTCCACAAGCGGCCCCAGATCCGGGATCAGCCGATCCAGATCAGGCACCTGTGGCAACTCATCCCACTCCCGAAAAAAGAAGACCATTAGGTTGGCGCCAAGCTCAGGATCAGTCTCGGCCATTGAGTGGCCCGCCAATTGCACAACCGCCTCAATGGCGCCTTTGACAACCGACAGTGTCGCGTCGTCCACGCCAAAAACGATCGGTACAATCGGACGGCCCCACCGGGCAAAAAGAAAGGAGCCATCCTTTCGGGTAAACAGCGCTTCTACATCATCGGCGGTCATAACCTGCGGGCCCTTTTGCATCTTTGCGCCTGCTCATACCAAACCGGCAACGCGGGTCAACGCCTGCAGCAACGCCGCCGCACGTCACTTGCCAAAGAGGTCCGTTTGACTGCGCCCGTCCGGTACGGCAAGCCCCAGGTGCTGCCATCCGCGCTGTGCCAGCATCCGACCACGCGGTGTGCGCTGGATCAGGCCTTGTTGCAGCAAGAAGGGTTCAATCACCTCTTCCAACGCATCGCGGGATTCCGACAGGGCCGCGCTGATCGTCTCAATCCCCACGGGTCCGCCCTGATAGGCCTCGGCAATCAGGCTCAGGTATCGCCGATCCGCCCCGTCACATCCCAGTTGATCAACCCCCAACCGGGTCAACGCATGATCGGCAAGGTCACGGGTCACGCGCCCATCGCCCTCGATCAGCGCAAAATCCACCACCCGGCGCAACAACCGCCCGGCAATCCGCGGCGTGCCACGCGCCCGGCGGGCAATCTCGCGCGCACCTTCGGCATCTGCGGGCGCGCCAAGCCGATTGGCATTACGGCTTACGATCTCGAACAGTTCGTCCACATCGTAAAACTGCAACCGCACCGGAATGCCAAACCGATCCCGGAGCGGCGTGGTCAACAGGCCCAACCGTGTGGTCGCCCCCACCAGTGTAAAGGGCTGCAATTCGATCCGCACGGTGCGCGCGGCAGGGCCCTCGCCAATCACCAGATCAAGTTCAAAATCTTCCAGCGCAGGATAAAGCACCTCTTCGACCGCCGGATTGAGACGGTGAATTTCATCAATGAAGAGCACGTCGTTGCGTTCCAGATTGGTCAGGATCGCCGCCAGATCCCCCGCCTTGGCCAGGACTGGCCCGGAGGTCATGCGAAACCCGACGCCCAGCTCCTTGGAGAGGATTTGCGCCAGCGTCGTCTTGCCAAGGCCCGGCGGACCGTGGAAGAGCGTATGGTCCATCGCCTCGCCACGTTGCCGTGCGGATTGGATAAACACCTTGAGGTTGGCACGCGCCTCGGCCTGTCCGATGAATTCATCCAAGACCTGTGGGCGCAATGACCGGTCCTGATCCTCCGGCATCGGCTCCGGGCGCAAGGTGGGGTCAGGCTCAGACATCGCTTACCCCTTTGGTGCCAGTAGTTTGAGGGCCGCCCGAATGAGCGCCGCGGTATCTGCCTCAGGCGTGTCACCCGCGGCTTGCGCGACGGCGCCCGCGGCCTCGCCCGGTGCGTAGCCCAGATTGCCAAGCGCCGAGAGCGCCTCGGCCTGCGCTCCGGACCCGGCGGGCGGGGCGGCAGGGACAGGCGCCTCTATCACGGCGTCCTCGCCCGTATCCATCACTGGCGCAGGCGTTGATCCCATGGCCATCACCTGCGGCGCCTTGTCTTTCAGCTCGTTGACCACGCGTTGCGCCGTCTTTGGGCCGATACCCTTGGCCGCCTTGACCGAATTCCAATCGCCAAGTGCAATGGCGCGGCCCACACCATCCGGCCCCAATGTGCCCAGAATGGCCATTGACGCTTTGGCGCCGACCCCCTGCACCGACATCAACAGGCGGTGCCATTCCTTTTCAACCAGTGAGGTGAAGCCAAACAGTTGCAGGTTATCGTCGCGCACCAGCAGATCCGTATAAAGCGCCACATGTTCGCCGGTTGCTGGCAGGGCCTGCAACGTCCGGTCGCTGCAATACACGAGATATCCCACACCGCGCACGTCGATCAGCACGTGATCACTGGCCCGGTAGTCAATCCTGCCCGCGATACGCCCGATCATGCGCGCAGTCTTTCGGTCATCACCGACGCGCTGCGGGCATGGTGGGCGTGGCAAATCGCAATTGCCAACGCGTCAGCGGCGTCCGGGCCCGCGGGATCACAGCCCGGCAATTGCACCTTTACCATATGCAGGATTTGCGCCTTGTCAGCATGCCCCACACCTACAACCGTTTTTTTGACCGAATTTGGCGCGTATTCCCCCACGTTCAGGCCAAATTGCGCCGGCACCAGCATGGCGATGCCGCGTGCCTGACCAAGCTTAAGCGTGCCCGCCCCATCCTTGTTCACAAAGGTCTGCTCCACCGCGGCCGTCTCGGGCGCGTAGGACGCAAAGACAGCCGTGAGTTGCTGATGTAAGGACAAAAGACGGGCCGCCAGGTCATCGCCACGGGATTTGCACACACCGTTGGCCACATGGCTCAACCGGCTTCCCTCCACATCAATCACGCCCCAGCCAAGGTTGCGCAACCCGGGATCAATGCCCAATACCCGCATGAATTTTGCCCTGCTCTTCCACGTTTTTCCAAGCACTAGCACGAAACGGGAACAAACACCAAGCAGAATGCAGGCCATCCCGCAGACGAAGACACTATGGAAGTATTTTAAATTCAAACAAAACAACGAACTATGGCGAAATCTAGCCATGCAAAAACTGCATAGGGACTATGCAGTTTTCTATGGTTGTCGCGCACGGCGGGCAGAACTACCTGAGCCTCAATCGTAATACAGTAATGCGCCGCGATTTAACCGGCGCTCAAGGAGTTAACCAATGGCCGTTATCGACACAACCCGCAGCCACGCCGCATCCGGCTTTGCATCCAACACTGTCGCAAAAATCATTGCGACGCTGAACACATGGTTTGAAACTCGCGCAACACGCAAGGCGCTGTCACAGCTGTCTGACCGTGAGCTGGAAGACATCGGTCTGAGCCGTGGTGATATCGCCCGGATCGGCCTTTAAGGCTCGAACTTTCGCCTGCCCCTGAAAACGGGGCGGCACTGATGTCGCGACACCCCGCGCGACAAACAGTAAAAAGCCCTGCGCAGAAGCGATGCGCAGGGCTTTTTCTATACTCAGGAACTGGCGTTACTTTTGGAGGGTGTTACTATTCGGATCACTCTCAGTGCCCGGGCGCTCTGTCCTCTGATGTGGATGAGCACTCCGGGAGGTATTGAGCGTTAATTCAAAAACGGACGGAGCTGTTGGGCAATGCCCATGGTGATCGGATCGGCCTGCATGGCAAATGCGCCAGCCTGCTCCACCATTGTGCCTGCCTTCAGGGCGCCAACGCGCTCGTTGTAGGTGGCTTCACCAGTGTGCGCCATCACCATGCCTTTGAAGACGAAGAAACCAACAACCAGCATCACAACCGCGCGGAGCGGGATGCCACGTTGACGGCGGGTTGGCCGAAACACGATCAAGCCATCGCGGCTGACCGACCCTTTGTAGCCTTGGGCCAAACGGGTGTGTTTACGGTCCAGTTTTTTCAGTCGGGCTTCAAACCCTGCAAAAGATTCACTCATTGTATCACTCATGGCAGTTACCTGCGATCTTGGCCCCCACCTCGATCAAGAAAAAACTACGTTTGAATTGTGGCAAAAAAAGGGCACACGCCGCGAAATAGCTGATTTTTAACTTATTTTAGATCGTTTTTAACGAGTGTTGTCGTCGTCCATTCACCAATCGCCTCGCGTTCCACCAGACTGTTTCCAGCCTGTGTATAAATCGCGATCACTTCATCGGCCTGTTCATTTAAAATGCCAGACAGAATCACGTGCCCCCCGGGACGCAATTGGCCAGTAATATCCCCTGCGAGCGCAATCAGCGGCCCCTTGAGGATATTGGCAAAGATCAAATCATAGGGTGCTGATTCCGTCAGCGTCGGATGATCCAGCCCTGCGGCCTCGACACACTGCACCTGCCCCGCCAGGCCATTGGCCGTGACATTGGCCAATGCCACCTCCACGGCCACCTGATCGATGTCACTGGCCAGAATAGTGCCTGACCAGACACGTGCCGCGGCCATTGCCAGCACCGCCGTGCCGCAGCCGACATCGAGCACGCGCTCGCCCACGAACCCCTGTTCGATCAACCGATCGAGCGCGCGCAGACATCCAAGCGTCGTGCCGTGATGGCCGGTGCCAAAGGCCATGGCAGCTTCGATCAGCAGCGGCTCGCACCCTTCGGGCACCTTGTCGGCATCGTGGCTTCCATACACAAAAAAGCGGCCAGCCTCGACGGGCACCAATTCGCGACGCACCTTGGACACCCAATCCACCTCTGGCACTTCGGAAATGGCAAAAGGGCGCGCCTTATGCAGTGTGGCCAGCAGGGCAAGCCCGGCCTGATCGGGTGGATCATTGAAATACCCACCAACTTCCCAAAGGCCCGAGCCATCCTCCATCTCGAAAACGCCGACACCTGTGGGTTCAGGATCAAGCGTTTCCAACGCATCAGCCAACGCTTCGGCAGGGGCTTTTCCTGCAAGTGTGGTCAGGGCGGTGAAGGTGGGCATCACAGAAGGCTCCTGTTCGGGTCTGATCGATCCTCTAGACCGTCACCCGGCGGATTGCCAGCACGCGCAATGGCAAAGCCGCGCCGAAACGCCCACGGTTTGCGTTGAGTTTTAGAAAATCCGGCCAATACAGGCTATGATTGCGCCATTCATATTTTATCATTTGGAGATTTTACCATGACCATTACCCTTGATATTCAGCAACCTCAGCCCTTCGATCTGGTCGATTCCAAAATCCTGATCGCCGGGAATGCAGCAGCCTTCGAAGGCACGCTCACGGTCAGCGTGTCCGAGGGCCACGACCAGGTTGATTCCTTCATAACGGTCGGATCCCTTGGGCTGCGGCAATTTCAGGGATCGGTTGATATCCCGGACACAAACAGCTTCAAACTGAACCGGCTTTTTCTGACACTTGCAGACAATACCGGCAATGAAAACGGGCCCTCCGTGGTGATCCCGGTCCTGTTTGGTCCAAAAATTCTGCCGGGGTACAGGGGCTGGCAACCTTACGCGGTTCAAGCCGGCGACACGCTGACCAGCATTGCAGAACAAGCCTATGGCAGCGGCGCCTTTCGCCCGATCTTTGAAGCCAACCAGCACATTATTTCCGACCCCAATGTCATATTTGCCGGTCAGGTCCTGCGGATCCCGCGCAACGATATCTGAGCACGGTCCAAATCAACGCGCTCGCTCTATTCAGCCGGGGCGGGCGCGGCACGGGCAAAGATCGTCTCGTTGCCCTTTTCGGGATGACGCGGGATCAGCATCGCCAGCAACAGCGACACGAAAGACATGCCCGCCGCCATCATGAAAACAGCCGCGGGCGAAACCAGCCAGAGATATCCCAGAAGCGCGGGTAAAAACACGGCTGCGATGTGGTTGATGGTAAAGGCCACGGCGGCCGTGGGCGCGATATCCCCCGGGTCCGCAATCTTCTGGAAATAGGTTTTGAGGGCCAAGGCCATGGAAAAGAGCAGATGGTCGACCACGTAGAGCGTCGCCGCGAGCAAAACGCCCCAACCAAAGAAGTAGATGCCCCCATAGGCCAGAAACACGAGAACCAGACCGATATATTCGAATATCAACGTATTCCGCTCACCGAAACGGTGAACCGCGCGCCCGATCAACGGGGCAAAGATCATATTGGCCACCAGGTTGATCATGAAAAGCGAGGTAACTTCATGCACCTCAAAGCCGAATTTTTCGACCATCATGAAGCCCGCAAAGACAATGAAAATCTGCCGCCGCGCACCCGCCATGAACTGCAATGCATAGTAGAGCCAGTAGCGTCGCCGCAGGATCATCTTTTTGACCTGTGGGTTGGGCGCTTCGAACTGCGGATAGGCAAAAAGCGCAAAGAGCGCCAGGGCCACCGTGACACCACCTGCCGCCATGTAAACGGTGTTGTAGCTGAGCCCCAACGCCTCCCACGTGAGGACGATCAGGACATATGCCACCAATGTCGCCGCCGATCCCGCCGCAACCAGCCAGCCCAGCACCTGTGGCGCGCGGGCTTTGTCCAGCCATTGCAGCTGCAGCGACTGATTGACCGTTTCGTAGTAGTGGAAACCGATCGAGCTGAGCATTGTGATGGTCAAAATACCGCCCAATGAAGGGAACCACGCCGTGATGGCCGTTGCGGCCCCCAACAGAACCAGTGACACAAGTCCCAGCACCTGTTCGCGCATGAAGATGATGATCGCGATCACGCCGATGGCAAAAAAGCCGGGGATTTCGCGCACCGTGTGCAGCCAGCCAATATCCGAGCCGTCAAACCCGGCCTGCTCGATCACAAAGTTGTTGAGCAGGGCCGACCATGTCGAGAACGCAATCGGCATAGCCGCTGCCATCAAAAACAGCAGCGTGATCGGGCGCCGCCAGAAAGGCAGGTTTTGCGCCTCGGACAGGGGGACGGTTTTGGTCATATACTGTCCTTACGCCCATCACGCGGTCTTGGCGAGTGCTGGTTCTGTGCGTCAGATCACATCCCATTGTACCGATATGCGGCCAACATTGTATGGCCCCTCTGGTCCCTGCCCCTGCATTGCGCTAGCGATTGGCCATTAAGCTGGCAGAGGTGTCACATGCCCAAGATCAAAATTGCATTGAATGGTTTCGGCCGCATTGGCCGCACAATCCTACGAATTCTCATGCAAAACGGGCAGGATTTCGAATTGGTGCTGATCAACGAAATCGAAAATCTGCAGACCTGCGCCTACCTGTTTCAATATGACAGCGTCTTTGGTCCCTTCCCCGGGTCTGTTGAAACCGGGGAAAAATCGCTGACGGTCAACGGGCAGACCATCCCGATTCTGGATGCCGCGGACCTCAGCACATTGGACCTTTCCGGCATTGATCTGGTGCTGGAATGCACCGGCATGGGCGGCGCTCGCGCGGTCGCCGAACGCGGCCTTGCGGCGGGCGCCAAGGCGGTTCTGGTCTCCGGGCCATCGTCAGAGGCCGACATCACGCTTGTGATGGGCGCCAATGAAGCAGATCTGGGGCAGGAGAAGATCATCTCCAACGCGTCCTGCACCACCAACGCATTGGCCCCGCTGGCCAAGCTGCTGGATGACGCCTTTGGGGTGATCAGCGGTCAAATGACCACGGTGCATTGCTATACCGGGTCCCAACCCACCATCGACAAGCCCCGTCAAACCCCCGAGAGATCCCGTGCCGCGGCGCTTTCCATGGTGCCCACAACCACCTCTGCCCAGCATCAGACGGGCCTTGTCCTGCCTCACCTCAAGGGCCGGATCGAAGCCCGCGCCATCCGGGTGCCGACGGCCAGCGTGTCCGCCATTGACCTGACAGTGCAGACCCGAGAAACCGTATCCGAAACGGCGGTCAACGACCTGCTGCAAACTGCTGCGGCAAAAAACACTGTCTTCGGGTGGACAGACCTGCCGCTTGTCTCCGCGGATCTGCGGGCGCGCCCTGAATCCATCGTGATGTCAGGCCGCGAGACATCTGTGTCGACAGGTGGCCTGCTCCGGGTCTTCGGCTGGTACGACAACGAATGGGGCTTTTCGCAACGCATGCTCGATATGGCGGGGTTGATCGGCCGCCGGTAGACAGATGGGGTTGCGGGGAACGCACAACGCGCACGGTGTTGATCTGTCGACCGCTTTCTTCCACACTCAGGACTGCCGAGACCACCATCTTTGGGAACCCCATGAAAGTCGCAACCGCCGCCTACCCTTTGGACCCGCTGGCCACGTGGTCGGACTACACCGACAAGCTCACGACATGGGTGTCTGATGCCGCGTCAAACAACGCGGATTTGCTGGTCTTTCCTGAATACGCGGCGATGGAACTGGCGATGCTGGCGGGACCTGATGTTGCCGCTCAGCTTGAACCGTCCCTGCATGCCGTGTCCGAGCGTATCGCCGAGGCCGACGCCATTCATGCGGACCTGGCTAAATCGCACGGCGTTCACATTCTGGCCGGCAGCGCACCGGTGTTTGACCCCGAAATCGGGCCTCGCCCCGTCAATCGTGCGCGTCTTTTCACCCCGTCGGGCGCGTGCGGCGTGCAGGACAAACAAATCATGACCCGGCTTGAACGCACGCCGATGCAGATGTCCCCCGGGGGGCCGCTCCGTCTCTTCGATACCGCACTCGGCAAAATCGGCATCCTGACATGCTATGACACTGAGTTTCCTTTGTTGGGGCGGGCACTTCTGGATGCTGATCTGATCCTGGCCCCGTCCTGTACCAAGGCGCTGTCCGGCTATTGGCGGGTGCGGATCGGGGCCATGGCCCGAGCCTTGGAAAACCAATGCGTCACGGTGATGTCCTCGCTTGTCGGTTCGGCCACATGGAACCTGGTCGCCGACGCGGGCACAGGGACGGGTGGTGTTTTTGGCCCCCCTGATGCGGGCTTTCCCGACACAGGCATCCTGGCCGTTGGACAAATCAACGCGCCCGGGTGGACCTATGCCGATGTTGATCTCGACGCTATTGCGCATGTCCGCAAAGACGGCCGCGTTCTGGGTCGCCATCATTGGCCCGAACAGACAGGCCGGGACGACCATGTCACATCTCACCCACTCCGGTGATTATCCCCTTGAAAATCATCCAAAACAGGCCCATTTAAGGGCGCGTTCCGCTATCATGCGGAAATCTTAACGTAGGAGAGACCATGGCCAAGGAAGAATTGCTCGAATTTCCCGGTGTCGTAAAGGAACTCCTGCCCAACGCGACATTTCGGGTCGAGCTTGAAAACGGCCATGAAATCATCGCGCACACGGCAGGAAAAATGCGTAAGAACCGTATCCGGGTTCTGGCAGGCGACAAAGTGCAAGTCGAAATGACACCCTATGATCTGACCAAGGGTCGGATCAACTATCGCTTCAAGTAACGGCGATGTCTGCCCTCCGAGACGCGGTTTCCGTTTTTCGGCTATGGGGCGGAATCCAAGCGATAACATGCGCCTGATCCTCGGCTCGGGCAGCCCACGGCGTCGCGAGTTGCTGGCCCAGTTGGGCATTGTCGCAGATGATGTCAGAGTCCCTGACATCGACGAAACGCCCTTCAAATCCGAATTACCCCGTCCGTATTGCATCCGCATGGCGTGTGAAAAAGCATGGGCCGTCCCCTGCGATGGGGGTGATATTGTCTTGTCGGCGGATACCACCGTGGCGTTGGGCCGCCGCATTTTGGGTAAGCCTGCAGATGCCACTGAGGCCGCGCAGTTTCTGCTGGCGTTGTCCGGGCGGCGGCACAAGGTGATCACCGCCGTGGCCGTCAGACGCGATGACACGATCTGGCAAAAGGTCGTGGTCACCGACGTCAAGATGAAGCGTTTGTCGGATCAGGAGATCAACGCCTACCTGGCCAGCAATGATTGGCAGGGCAAAGCAGGCGGATATGGCATTCAGGGCCCCGCGGGCGCGCTGATCCCGTGGATTCAAGGCTCCTTCACCGCTGTCGTCGGCCTGCCGCTGGCTGAAACGGCTGGCTTGCTGCAGGCCGCAGGTTACCCCCTTTACGAGGACCGCACATGAAAGGCCGCATGATCGCATTGGACCATCTGAACGAGACGGAAGTGGCCGCCTTGCTGGTCGATGGGCGGCTTGAGGATTTGATCGTCGAAAATGACGCGCCGGCCCCGGGCACCATATACAGGGCCGTGGCCGGTCGACCGGTCAAAGGTCAGGGCGGGATGTTTGTAAACACGCCCGAGGGATCAGGTTTTTTGCGCCAAGTCAAAGGCTTGGCGCCCGGAGATGTTCTATTGGTTCAAGTGACTGGATACGCCGAACAAGGCAAAGCCCTGCCGGTCACACAAAAGCTGCTGTTCAAGAGCCGCTACGCCATCATCACCCCCACCGCACCAGGCATCAACATCTCCCGCGCGATCAAGGATGACGACACGCGCGACGAATTGCTGGTCGTGGCGCGTGGTGAAATGGAAGTCAGTCAGATGGGGGTGATCCTGCGATCCTCATGCGCGGAGGCAGACCGCGAGGAGATTGCCGAGGATATCGCGCAGATGCTGGCGCTGGCCACCACAGTCACCGGTGACGCGGCCGGCACAGAGCCTGAAAAGCTGATCGATGGCGACGGCCCCCATACGCTGGCCTGGCGCGAATGGACCGAACCGGCAAGCGTTGCAAGTGACGCAGGCTGCTTTGGCGATCTGGGTGTTTTGGACCAGATAGATGCTCTGAGCGACACCAAAGCGCCGCTGTCGGGTGGCGCATCGATGTTTGTGGAACCCACCCGCGCGCTGACGGCGGTGGACGTAAACTCCGGATCAGACACGTCGCCCGCGGCCGGCCTGAAGGCCAACCTGGCAGCCGCCAGGGAACTCCCTCGCCAATTGCGCCTGCGTGGGATCGGCGGCCAGATCACAATGGACCTGGCGCCCCTCAACAAAAAAGACCGCCGTCAGTTTGAAACGGCTTTGCGCGCGGCCTTCCGGGCCGATCCTATCGAAACGGCGCTTGTCGGCTGGACCCCGTTGGGGCACTTTGAACTGCAACGCAAGCGTGACCGGATTGCCCTCAGCGAGGTCCAGATATGAGCTGCCCGATCTGTGAAAAACCAACCGAAGCAGCCTACAGACCATTCTGCTCCAAACGGTGCGCCGATATCGATCTGGGCAAATGGCTCAAGGGAGATTACGCGGTGCCCTCCCACGATCCGGAAGATATCGAAGAGGCACTCGAGCAGTCGTTGCAGCAATCCCCGCAACAGTCGGAAAAACCACATTGAAAAAGTTGCACACCCCTCTGGACACCCTGCCCCGCCTCGCCTAGAACGCCTGCACCCGAACGCCCATGCGTTCCCCGTGCCCGGGTAGCTCAGGGGTAGAGCAGTGGATTGAAAATCCTCGTGTCGGTGGTTCGATTCCGCCCCCGGGCACCAGTTCAACTTCCAAAGACGAGTAACTACATAGGTTGAGGCCCTATAAAATTGGGCTTTCGTGCTTCCGGTTGTCCGAAAGAGTTTTCCATGGTTCAGCCACATTCCGCCAGATTGGGGGCATTGTCGAATTAGTTGTTTGTAGGATGTCCCCAAACTTCAAAGGCTTCGCAAAGTCGGATTGGCATAGTGACGATTGCTATGACGCGCACGAATGTCCGCTTTGCCGAAACCGAGTGGTAGATTTGTTGACATATCGAATGGCAGCTTTGGACCATCCAAAACAAAGTAAAGTGGATTTGGTACTGACATGCTGCGCCTGTTCCGGCGGCGTCAATGAGCCCAAAGTAACGAACGATACAAGACGCAGGAACGACTGTTTTCGTGACACGTCTCCTTTGGCTGAGAAGGCGCGTCGGATATAAAGGACCTCTTCATTTACTGAACAGTCTCGCCGGGATTTATACCTCAGGCAGCAGCGATTTCACCGATCGGTTTTATGACAGAAAAATCCCCACGCGGATCAGTCTAGTCTGACTTACATTTTGACCTTTTCCGGACCGCGCAAAGAAAGCCGAGCGAACCCAGCAGTAACGGCAATCCGGCTGGTAATGGTACTGGCGTCGGTGACACGGGGTCCCTTGGATCAATCCAAAAATTGTTGACAACATTCGAGGCCTCGTTCGTGATAAAAAAACCATCCGGAAGAAGGAAGGCCGGACCATCTGTTGCCAACGAAGCTGTGAGTAAGCTCGAAAACTCGGCATCTGCGGTTCCGTCAGGAGCCTGTGCACTAACGGTTGTCGTATAGTTGATCGACAAGCTGAGCGAGTCCACGCCGGGCTGGACCAGAAAATTCTGAGTTTGGTGCCGACGACCGAGTGTAAAAAGCGCTGGATCAGACGGTCGATTCTC
The DNA here is from genome assembly GCF_055693585.1 of Roseovarius sp. JB2-10. Classification (NCBI taxonomy): domain Bacteria; kingdom Pseudomonadati; phylum Pseudomonadota; class Alphaproteobacteria; order Rhodobacterales; family Roseobacteraceae; genus Roseovarius; species Roseovarius sp. JB2-10. The sequence goes on from NZ_CM146337.1 coordinate 3,755,812, forward strand.
AAGAACCTCGAGTCGGTTTTGGTATAGCCCTATGTCTTCGTTTGCGCCTGGTCGCGAGCTGTCGGCCGTAAAGGTAAGATCATAGCTGACCGACGTGCCCGCGTTATTTGTGGAATTTGATGGCACGTTCTGAAATGCCAAAAGGGTAAAATCAAAGACGGCCGCGACCTCAATAGGCCCACCTGTGTAACCAACAGGTGCGCTGATCTGGAATGTATCCGACCAGAATCCCCGTGCAAAAACGCTGCTTCTTGCACCGTTAGAAACCGCTCTGGCTTCAATTCCAGTGAAGCCACCACCTGCAATTGCAGTTGATGAGGAGCCGCATGTGTTTGCAGTGTTGGAGCCGGTTCCACCTTCCCGTATGATTTGATTGGTTGGGCTTGTCTGATTTTCGGCGTAGCCGACGCAACTGTTGTCCAAGACACTGACAATAGTTGCGGCCTGCGACAGCGGAGCTATGCCAATTCCACTGAGCACCACCGCACTCGCCACCGCCCACTGAAAGCGCATCGCAACAAATCGAAACATTAACTTCCCTCCACCAAAAATCTTTAAATTAAAGTTATCGGGCAATGCGTAGCATGAGGGAAAGTCAGATGCATACTACAGGTGTTGTATGGGGAAAGCTTCAAGTGGACGTGATTAACGCCAAACTAAACTTCCGCCCATGGCCGACAAAAAGGTTTCGCGGTGCGAATAAGGCAGCATGAAGCCTGCATTCTCGATGTCGGAAAGAGAGACCTGATCGGGAAAGTCGTCCCTGAAACGACGGATATCGTCAACTGATACGGCCTGATCGTGCCGTCCATGCAAGATAGAAATCGGGGCGCGACATCGTTTCAAATCATCAGACCAGTCGCTGATTGCCATCTCAAAATCCTCGGCAATCAAGTCCAGATCCTGAGCGAACCGCGAGCGCATGCTTTCATCAAACTCTTCGACAATGTCTGATTGTTTCAGAAACTCTAAATCCGGCGTGTAGGGTGACATCTGACGTCCGTGGACGCGTTCTACCCCGCCAATTTTCCAGGCGCGTATTGAGAGATGCATCAGCAGTCGAAATAGCTTGGGTGAGGCCTTTCGTGCCCGAATGAAGGCTGCGGATAGTTTGGAATTTGAATTCTGGACTGAAAGGTACGGCAATGGGGGCATGCCTGACACCAACAAAATGTCAGACACACGGTCAGGAAGCTCACTTGCAAGGCCAATGGCATATCCGCATCCTGTATTCTGCGCGACGATCCGCGCTTTGGATACGCCCATTTGATTCAGGAAACTTTCAACGTCTTTCGCATAGCATTGCTTATTCGACTGACCAGGTGGCGCAGGGTCCGTTCCACCATATCCCGGGCGACATAGCGTCGCCACACACAACCCCCGTTCATGGAAGTCCTTTTCGAGTTTAGCTGGAAAAGTCCGCATCGTGACATTGGGGACAACGACTATCATTTCGCCTGCGATATCCCCCGCCAAGAACGCTTCGACTGATCTTCGTTCAGGGCGCAGCATATCGGCGCGTTTTCGGTTGGGGTGTGACGCGGCCTTGGCGATTGGAGTTAGCTGATCCAGGAAGTGAGAAATTGTGAGCACTTTACTGACGAGATCAGCTTGACGGTTTACACCAACTTTCTTCATCACAGAGTGAAACTGGGTACGAAGTGTCTTGATTGATTTATCAGTCTCTTCGGCTACTGACTTTAGATCCTTTCCGTTCAGAAATTTTTCAAGAATAGATTGCTCTGCTTTTGTCATGCCAAAGAAATCGGCCACACGCGCGATAATCCGGCGTTGCATTGTGCTATCGACCACAAAGATCAGACTGAAGGGATTGTTTGCACCTTCAAGCATGGCCGGAATAATTGCCAAAGTGATCGTGGCATCAGAGCCCGATCGCAGCGCGCCAACAAGTCGAATTTCTGCTTTGGAGTTTGTTCGGTCAGCGTGCGTTGGCAGCACATCAGACACCTTTTGCCCATCGGTGGTGAGCAAATCGATGGTGTCTATATTATCATCGGGAAATACGCTGAATTGCGCAATCGCAGCTTCGTTCATACGGACAATTCTGCCTGTGGCTGAGACCACTAATGCAGCATGGGAAAAGTTCGAGATCAATGCCCTTAGCTTAAGGTCTATCCGATCAGCCAAGTCCTGTTTTGTGAGAGCGGCAAGCGCCTGATCGACCTCAATTTCAGAAGCCAGGGTAAAGTCACAAATCTCGCTATGGTCACCATCAGATTTTACTTTTTCTACCCATGCTTCAATGATGTCGTCGAAACTACGGTCATCTGAAGCAAAGTGAGCGAGCTCGTTCAGGCTGCTGTCGGTTTGATGATTTTTTCGCCTACTCATGTTGAAATTTGATTGCACAAAAATGGGTTCCGGCGCAAGAAACACACATATTACCCCATGCTTCCAGCGGTCGAAAATTTAATGAAGCGGACAGTCCTGTGATCGTTCTTATCGGCCGTTTCGCCCGCGAAATGAACATTCGTCCTCAACCTGATTTTTTGCATGCAGTGAAAGTCCGCTATGCGGGCTGCAACCGCGGCATGGCAATCGCTCGTAGCATGTCAACTTTGGGCCGTGTAGGGACAAAACCGGCTTAGTGCGAACGGCGCTTCGATTTCACACTACCACCCTTAGCGGCCAAAGCTGCAGCGGCGCGAGCGCGGTTTTTCTTGCTACTGGGTTTGCCCTTTGGAGGTGGCTTGCCCTTTGTCGCGTCTTTACGGGTTTTGTGGCTTTTCCCTTTACGGAAGGCTCTGGCTTTCTTGTCTGCCTCATCCTTTGTCGTCGGAGTTGCGGTTGATCGACGACGAACAGGGGCATCCAGGGGCTTGTCAGGCAGGTCTGCTTTAGGACGTTGATCCGAAGCCTTTTGCGGCTTGCGATCTTCGGGTTTGGGTTTGCGGCGGCGGGGAACTGGCGCATCGTTCCATTCTACCGGCGTCGTATCACCCTTACGATGCCGTGGCTTGCCTCTGGTGGTGCGATTGGACTTGGGCCGCTCAAAGGCGGGAAGGTCCGGGGCCTTATCCAAGCGCACAACGTCTTTGGAGCCTTCGATTTTCATGCCGGGACCAACTGCGGCAAGAAAGCCCGCAACAGAAGCCTCGCGGATTTCTACGTATGACAAATCATCCACGATGCGGATGGCGCCGATATCGTCCTTGGTCAGATTACCCGCCTTGCACACCATTGGCAGCAAATGGCGCGGCGACGCATTTTGATTGCGTCCTTCTGACAGTGAGAACCAAACGCTGGGGCCAAATTCCCCGCGCGGCTTGGCTGGTGCAGCGTTCACCGCACCCAGTTCCTCGGGCGCTGAATGGCGCAGTTTGTACTGGCGCAGGTAAGCAGCGGCGATCTGCTCGGCGCTGAACTTTTCGATCAACTGATCGACCGACGCGCGTTCACTTGCGGCAATTTCCACGTACCAGTCATCCGCTGCCAGCATCCGCACCTGATCGCGCTCATTGACCTCTTCTGCTGAGGGTGCTGTGCCCCACTCCGCCATGAGCTTGGCGAATTTCAGAATGCGTTCTGCTTTCTTGCGCGAAGACGGCACGACAACCAATGCACTGACACCTTTGCGCCCGGCGCGACCTGTGCGGCCTGAGCGGTGCAACAGGGTTTCATGGCTGCTCGGCAGTTCGGCATGGACCACAAGATCAAGATTGGGCAGGTCAATTCCACGTGCGGCAACATCGGTTGCCACGCAAACCCGTGCCCGCCCATCACGCATGGCTTGCAACGCATTGGTGCGCTCGCTTTGGGTCAATTCACCCGACAAGGCAACAACGGAAAACCCACGGTTCGACAGGCGCGCGGTCAGGCGTGCCACCATCGCACGGGTATTGCAAAAGACGATCGCATTTGGTGCTTCATAATAGCGGAGCAGATTGATGATCGCGTTTTCCCCGTCGCGCGGCGACACCATCATGGCCCGATATTCAATATCGGCGTGCTGGGTCCGTTCGCCGGTCGTGCTGATACGTTCGGCATCCCGCTGATACCGTGTTGCGAGGCCGGCAATCGCGCGTGGTACAGTGGCAGAAAATAGCAGGGTTTGACGGTCTTCGGGCGTTGCATCCAGGATGAATTCCAAATCTTCGCGAAACCCCAGGTCCAGCATTTCATCTGCTTCGTCCAACACCACGGCGCGGATAGCTGTCAGATCAATCGAGCCGCGCATGATGTGGTCGCGTAACCGCCCGGGCGTGGCAACAACGATATGTGCCCCACGCGCCAATGCACGGCGTTCATCGCGCATGTCCATGCCGCCGACGCAGGATGCCAGAAACGCGCCTGTATCGGCATAGAGCCAACCCAGTTCTCGTTTTACCTGCAAGGCAAGTTCCCGGGTCGGCGCAATAATCAAGGCCAACGGGGTGCCCGCCGACCCAAATGCGTCTTCGATGCCCAACAATTTAGGAGCAATAGCAAGGCCAAAGCCTATGGTTTTCCCTGATCCCGTTTGTGCCGATACCAGCAAATCACGCCCCTCAAGCTCAGGTGCGGTGACGGCCTGCTGAACTGGCGTCAAACTATCATAGCCCTTTTGGGCAAGCGCATTTGCGATGGTCTGTTTCACGATGATGTTTCTTCGTATTGGCGAGGTGACGTGGGCTGAGCCGTATTGCAATCAGCGCATCATCCAAGGGTAAAAACAGCTCTCTACCGGGTGCCTCCGGCATTGTATAGCGAAGGTTTTGTTACCTCATCAAAACCATCTGTGCTCGACAGTTCAGATGTAGAAGGTATTGAGCGGCAGGCTTTTGCGTTCAAAGAACCGACATGCCTGGTCGTTCGGAGGCAAGGCGTAGCCGTATGCGACGCGCTGTACGGCTCTCAATGCCATCAGCGTTGTGAGAATTGATCAGCTTGCGGACTGCACAGAGTCAACCAACGTCCGGTTTCATTTGCTTCGCCACAGCATCACCTATGAGGTTCAACGCCTGGGATGGGCCGAAAAATTCAAGGTGATGGGGAGAAGGATGCTTCATTATCCAAACGGTATATTTGAACTCTTCCCAATCAAAGACGGCTAGACCAAGTGTCGGGCAAACCAGGCCGCGGGTCTCATTTCTTTGAAGGGCGCCCAAAATGCTCGGTTAACAGATCAAACACCAAGCGGATCTCGCCGCGCTGTGTGCAGTTCCGAATGGGTGGCCAGCCAAACCGGAAACTTGAAAGGTTCCATGTCCGGTAAAATCTGCTCTACCCCAGGTGTCATTGTACCAACTTCATCCATCATCGGGGCGATCCCGAACCCCTGTCGCACCATCTCCCAGGCCACGATCCCGTTGGCCGAGCCGATCCGAAAATTGTCCGGACGAACAGGGATGCCCGCTGGCTCAAGATAGCCGATCATCTCGTCAACCGAACCGAAGCTGACGAAATCCAACTCTGTCAAACCCGCTAGATCCGTAGGGCGCCGGACACGGTCCAGATAACTCGACGCGCCGTAGAAATTCGCCGTTACCTCCGTCACCAGTTTGGCGATCAGATCCGGCTGGGTCGGGCGCACATGACGGATCGCAATATCCGCCTCCCGGCGCTGAATGTCGCGGATCTCGTTTGAGGCCACCACGTCGATTTTTAGTCGCGGTGCCACGGCGCGGATTTTCTCCAGAACGGGCGGCAGCAAATAGGCCGACATTACATCCGCCGCGGTGATCCGCACTTGTCCTTCAATGGTCTGAGATTGCCCGGAGGCCACAAGCGAAATCCGGCTCGCCACATTGGCCATGTCGCGGACATGATCCAGTAATTCAGCCCCAGTCCCGGTCAAAGTCAGCGATTTACCGACACGTTCAAACAGCATCACGCCCAATGCCTTTTCCAGCGCAGCAATCTGTCGGCCCACTGTCGGCTGTGTCTGCCCCAATACCCGGGCCGCTGCGGAGAGAGACCCCTCTTCAACGGTTGCCAAAAACGCCCGCACCTGATTCCAGTCGAAGCTGATTGCCTGCCAATTCATGCATTATTGCATAACACACCAACATATTGAGGCAATTCCAAATAAAAATGCAGAGCGATACAAAGAGATAAGCGCATAGCAGAAAGACAATCATCATGACTGGCATGACCTTTGAAACCAATTTTTGGAGTAAAGTTTCCCGCAAATACGCCGCCAGCCCCATCGAAAACATGGAGGGCTATCTGGACACATTGGAGCGCACCAAAGCGCATCTGAGCCCCACGGATAACGCTCTTGAAGTCGGGTGCGGCACCGGCTCAACCGCGCTCCTTTTGGCACCTTATGTCGCCCAAATGACCGCCACCGACTTGGCCCCCGGTATGATCGAGATCGCTCGAGAGAAACTGGCGGAGGGAGGTCCTGACAACGTAACCTTCAAAATCGCCGACGTCCCCGCGCACAACCCGGCCGATGGCGCCTACGATGTCGTCATGGCCCATAACCTGCTGCATCTGCTCAAAGACCTCGATGCCGCCCTGGAGCATATCGCAACACTCGTTGCTCCTGGTGGTCTGTTCATCTCAAAAACCGTTTGTGAGCCACGAGCCGGAGGTCTGAAGTTCAACCTTATGCGCCGCCTTGCGCTGCCGCTGATGCAGCTGTTTCGCAAAGCACCATTCGTAAATTTTCTCTCCGCTGCTCAATTGGATTCCAAGATCGAGGCCGCCGGGTTTGAGATCATCGAAAGCGCAGATCAGATCGGATTTGCCCTCAGCCGTTATTTGGTGGCACGTAAACCCTAAAGAGCGTTTCTGCATGACGCGTCTTGCGGGGCAGTTGTTTTGAAGATTACCGGTTAAATCCGTCAATGCCCGCTTTGCGCCCAAATTGCTGGATACAGCACTGTGCACGAATAGTCGGGTTCATTTACCTCTCATAGGAACAGTAAAGGTTGAAGCTGGCTTAAAACCTGGACTTTTTGCGGCATGAGCTTGGAGCAAGGCGCGTTACTCAACAATAAGGCGGTGCGCCCTTCTGAAGGAGTCAGCGGCAGGAAAATTAGTTTATTTTCTATTCCTTCTACTTGCCCTACTCAAAGAGCCGGAACATACAAGACTTTGGGATCAAGTAGAGGAGGCTGATCCCGCAGACCAGCAGGGAGGGCCGGGATGACTAATGGACCAATTTGGGTTGTCGGTACATTCGACACAAAATCCGATGAACTAAATTTCATCAAAGACCGTATTGAAACAATGGGAGTGGCGGTCAAAACCGTTGATCTATCCGCCACTGGCAAGGCCAATGAGGCGGACGTCTCGTCAAAAGATGTAGCGGATTGTCATCCAAAAGGCCTTGAGGCCGTGTTCACCGGGGATCGCGGCACAGCTGTCGCGGGCATGGCAGAAGCGTTCAAGGTATGGACAGGACAGAACATTGGCCAGATCGGCGGAATGATTTCTGCGGGTGGTTCGGGTGGAACCGCGCTGGTGACTCCTTCGATGCAGATCCTACCCATCGGCACGCCAAAGGTGATGGTTTCAACGGTCGCATCTGGCAATGTCGAGCCATATGTCGGGCCGAGTGACACGATGATGATGTACTCTGTCACTGATGTACAAGGTATAAACGCAATCTCGCGAAAGGTTTTGGGAAACGCCGCTGCCGCGATTGCGGGAATGGCGCAGCAGAATGCAGACGCCAGTGCTGAGGCTGACGAAAAACCCGGCATCGGCTTGACGATGTTTGGTGTGACGACCAACGCAGTACAAGCGGTAATCAAGGAGATCGAGAGCAACTATGAACCGTTCGTTTTCCACGCCACTGGCGTTGGCGGACGGTCGATGGAAAAACTGGCGGATGGTGGGTTTTTCAAAGCCGTCATGGACCTAACGACGACTGAGGTTTGCGACATGCTGTTTGGCGGTGTTTTCGCGGCGACAGAGGATCGCTTTGGCGCGGTCATTCGCCAGAAATTGCCGTATGTAGGCTCTGTTGGGGCACTGGATATGGTGAACTTTGGCGCACCACCAACGGTGCCCGCAAAGTATGAGGGGCGTGTATTTTATGAACATAACCCGCAAGTAACGCTGATGCGAACGACACCGGATGAGAATGCGCAGATGGGTCGTTGGATTGCGAGACGTCTGAACGAGATGGAAGGCCCAGTGCAGTTCTTGCTGCCAGAGGGCGGGGTGTCCGCGTTGGATGCACCTGATATGCCGTTCCATGACCCTGCTGCGCTTGACAGCCTCTTTGCTGCGATTGAAGAAACTTTCGTTCGTGCGCCCAACCGAAGCTTGGTACGCGTGCCCCATAACCTCAACACACCTGAGTTTGCGCAAGCTGCTGTCGCAGCACTTGCCGAAGTGACCACTTAAAGGACCCCAAGGAAATGCCAAGATTTGAACGTGCGGAGCTGCTGAAGAAGTTTAACGAGATGAAAGCGAAAGGCGTGCCGATTGTCGGTGGCGGCGCGGGGACCGGACTTTCGGCGAAATGTGAGGAAGAGGGCGGTATTGATCTGATCGTGATCTATAATTCCGGTCGCTACCGGATGGCGGGTCGCGGGTCTCTTTCAGGGCTTTTAGCTTATGGAAACGCCAATGAGATCGTCAAGGAAATGGCGAGTGAGGTTATCCCCGTCACCAGGTCAACACCGGTTCTTGCAGGGGTGAATGGTACCGATCCGTTCTGCAATTTTGATATGTTCTTGGATGATCTGCAGCGCCTTGGCTTTTCCGGCATTCAAAACTTCCCAACAGTAGGTCTGATTGACGGTACCTTCCGCGCCAACCTTGAAGAAACAGGCATGTCTTATGCGCAGGAGGTCGAGGTCATTCGGATGGCGTCTGAAAAGGGCATGTTCACCACACCTTATGTCTTTAGCGCAGAAGACGCGACTGCGATGGCCAAAGCCGGTGCTGACATCATCGTTTGCCATTTGGGTCTGACCACGGGTGGGAACATTGGGGCTGAAACAGCTGTGACTTTGGATGATTGTGTTACGTCGATTGATGCCTGGGCGGAGGCCGCGCTGGCGGAGAACCCAGATGTTGTCATTTTGTGTCATGGTGGCCCAATTGCGATGCCGGAGGACGCTGAATACGTGTTGAAGCGAACCAAAAACTGCCATGGTTTTTATGGTGCCTCATCGATGGAACGCTTGCCGACAGAGACGGCCTTGGTGGCGCAAACGAAGGCCTTTAAGGATATCAAATTTTAGATTGTTGATCGATAGCTCGAGGCAATGGCTAAGCAGATCCGCATTGTGATGCGCATCCTTCGGACTTCCTTGCCCTTGCTACGGCTCTAATTGGGCAGGAGCAGCGGTTTGCATTTACAATCTTGATCGCAATCGAAGGGATGTTAAGGCTCTTGGGGCCCGTTTCTAAACGGGCAAAAAGCCAAAAGCGTGCCTGGGGAACAAAAACAAATGGCAGCTTTAGCCCCGCATAGCGGACATTGGCGCCCGCGCGCACTTTCAAGAGCTTTGCATTGACCGGTATGGGCTGGCTTCAGAACAGTTATCCCGATAGCAACGAGACAGCCGATGCTCTATCATCCAAATTGGATAAATCCATAACATCGCGACATTGTTTTCAAATCTGTTATTGTCGCCAAACGAGAAAGCCTGGAGGCCGATCTTATGTCTATACCCGAAGCGCTAAGGTCAAAACTGGTTCTCGTTGCAGAGGACAATCCAGTCTTGGCGGAGGGTATATCGCTTCAACTTGAGCAGCTAGGGTTCAATACTGTGCAAACCGCCGGAACATTAGAAGAATGTGCGGATATTGTTGAGAAAACCACACCTGGGCTTGCTGTGCTTGACTTCCATCTGGAGCGTGGGCAGACGTCCCAAGATCTAGCGGAAACCCTTCTCGACCAGGGCGTTCCTGTCATCTTTTCAAGTGGCAGCGGGTTGCCTGATGGCCTGTCGCCAAGACTGGCAAATCTCATTGTATTGGTTAAGCCGATCAGCTCCTCTGAATTCGAAAGAGCAATCGTTTTGTCCACCTGCTAATTCGGGATCAGAAAACGCCTCAAACCATGACAAAACCAGTGCTTGTCGAAAGCAAAATCACACGGCACCAACTAAGCCCTTTGCAATTACACGTCCCGTTCGGCCTCAAGGCTTCTTGCAAAACGCATGTTGACCTTAAAACCGACACCACCAGTCACCTCGATTGCGCCACCATATTGCTTGCTCATCAGACGGATTAAACGCCAGCCAAGGGAATCTGAATTCTCGGGCTTTGAGACACCATCCGGCAATCCGCGACCGTCGTCCGCCACGCTAAGACGTGTTCCATTTGTTGCGCGATACAGCCCAACAACAATCTTTCCAGATGTGCGCCCTTCAAAGGCGTGTTTATACGCGTTGGTAATCAGTTCATTGACGATAAGGCCAAGATTGATCGCTGTTTCGCCCTCGATGGTGAGATCATCACCTTCATTCACAACTTTCACGTTCAGATTTACACTATTGAACGCAAGTTCAGCGCGTTCGGCGATGTCTCCAAGGAATTTCTGTGAAGAGAGCAGATCACCACTTTCGGCGCGTTGGAGCTGTTGATGTGCTGCTGTTACAGCGGATACGCGGGTATTGAGGTCATTGAGAATTTGTTTGGCTTCGCTTGATTTGGCCTGATGCTGCGACATCACGATAAGTGTGCTGATCAAAGCAAGATTGTTACCGGTGCGATGATGGATTTCTTTCATCAAAAGATCACGCGATGCGACAGTCTCTAACAACTCTCGGTTCTGGTCCGCCAACGCAGCTGCCGGATCCAAAGAGGCCATTGCACTGAGTGCAGTTTTCGCCTGCGCGATTGAATCTTTCAGTGACGCTGCGCTCAATACACTGCAAAACGCAACATCAATGCGCGTCCCTTCAGGACCAGTTACAACTTCAAAACTATCAGCAATGCGTTCAACGCCAATAAGACCTAACCCAAGGCCTTTTAAGTGGGATTTTCCTTTTTCTAAACCCTGTTCATTGGACGTTATTCCGGGGCCTTGATCACTGACGGTTGCGGCAAGATTCAGGACCCCCGAGGCCACTTTGATTGACAATTGCGCCTGTCCCCCGCCCCCATGTTCGACAGCATTTCGCGCAAGCTCAAGCAGGGCAGTCACTGCGCGGGTCTTGGCGAAATCGCCAAAATCAAGTGCGCTGGCAATGACGCTGGCAACCTGGCGAAGGCGCACACTATCAACGTCGTTTTCAAGCGGGATGGTTGAAAGAAGATGCTGCGCCAATTTACGTCCCTCCCGTGACGCGAACGACAACGACACTTGCATCATCGCGACCTCTGAAAAATCTGTGTAAAAGAACGCCCGCGATCAGAAGCGGGGAGCGACGCAAAAGCCCGCTTTTCAAGTCTGACATACGAAGCGTCGTCAGCCCGTCACTGTGAAGGATAAAGAGGTCACGGTTCTTAAGCTCAAGCCCTTCCTCATATGCGCTGCGCGGCGGCCCGCCGATTTGTCCGTCGCGAACAGGAAACCGCTTTGTTGTGTCGTCCCGCACGCGCAGAGTGCTAATGTTGCCAAGTCCTGCGTAGTGAAGCGTGCTGTTCTCCACATCAAGGTTGATCATTGCGGCGACGCCGCCCCGATAAGACTGTAGCTGCTGTGATGCACGTGAAATCGTTTCTGCGGGATTACCCTTGTTGTGCTTGAAAACCTCGAGGATTTGGCTTGTTGCTTCAGCGGCCAAAGGACCATGCCCCAAGCCATCGCATAGGAAGAAGTCGGCACCGGCCCGCGTGATCCGGTTGGCCCATCCGTCACCGCAAACTCTTTCGGTCGGGTGACAAACAACAAGCCCTGCGAAATCGATGGTGCGGTTTTGGCTGTCCTCGTGAGACGTGACAAATTCACAGGCAATGACCGAACCGACCTCAACCTCGGTCCAAAGGTCAAATGTGTCAGACAGACGTTGCATCGCCCCAAGACCAAGCCCCGCCGTCCCACGACCACTTTCGCCATCGATCACCATGCGATCAAGATTGGAAATACCCGGCCCACTGTCGGCGACGATCAAAGCAAGCCGTGTGCCTTGGCCTATTGGCATGGCCTCAATCAACATACGCCCACGCCCTGCATGACGCAGTACATTGGTTGCGGCCTCTGTGACCACGATGGCAATTTCTTCGACCCGGGACGCCGCGAAACCCGCATGTTCTGCGGCTTTTCGCGCTGTGCGGCGTGCAACCGCGATCGCACTGCGATCTTCAATATCGAGCCAGCAACTCAAATCGACGTTGCCATCCGAATTTTCGTGCCCGCACCTGCGATTGCATTGACTTCGAACTCATCAACCAAGCGTTTCGCGCCACCTAGACCGCGGCCCATTCCACCGCCACTTGTGAAACCATCCGTCATCGCGAGCTCCATGTCCTCGATCCCGGAGCCATCGTCCTGGACTAAAACACTGATTGCATTTGGCCTGTCATGGATGAACACATCCATCCCGCCACCACCGCCATGCACGATGGCGTTTCGGGCAATCTCGCTGACAGCGGTGACAAATCGTGTTTTGCGTATCGATTTAGCCCCCATCTGGTCCATCGCGCGACTGGCCGCTGCGCGCGCCAGGGCGACGTCGCGGTCGGTCTGCAACGGGATATGTTCGACATGCCGCCCGTCGCGTCGGATCATTCCGAGCTCATCCGACGCAGCCGTTCCATCGCTTGCGTGACATTCAGGGCTGTCTTTGTTTCTGGCAGGTACATTCCAAGTTCCACAAGTGTCATCGCGACAGCTGGACGCATCCCCACGACAAAGGTCTGGGCGTCTAGCAGTTGTGCGATGCTGGCCAATTGTCCGATCACGCGACCAACAAAGGTGTCGACGATTTCAAGCGCACTAATATCGATGATCACGCCGCGCGCATTTTCTGTGGTGACGCGCTCGGACAACGCGTCCTGCAAATCAAGAATATCCGTATCCGTGATGTCTTCTTGAATTGCGACCAAAAGGACATCTTCGAAGAAATGAATAGAGGCGGCTTTCGTCACCTCAATGTACTTCTTTTTGGTGATGGCGTGGCCAAGCCGATCCAGAGCATTACCAAATGCGCTGCGAATTGTTGACCGCGTTGTAACCTCACCAACATCAACACCAAGCTGCACCATGGTCTGTGCAATTTTTGGACTGATCCCGCTTATTATACACTCTGCGCCCATTAAACGAACTGCAGAGGCGGTTCGCAAAAGGTGTTGAGCCACTTGCGTATCGACCGTTTTCACGCCGGTGATATCGACAATGACAACTTCTGCGCGCTGTAAAACAATTGCCTCAAGTAGGTTTTCCATAACGTCCTGAGCGCGCGCGGAATCAAGCGTGCCAATAAGCGGGAGCGTCAGCACTTTGTCCCAAAGCTCAACAACCGGCGTGGACAGTTCAAGCATCTCAACACGTTGGCGATCAATGACCTGCTCTCGCTCGGTCATGCAAACCTCATTCGTGTAAAGCGCAACGGCGTCGACAACACGCGACAGCATCCAGATTTCATCGATAAGAATGTCAGGTTTCCCCGTAAGCCTGTCTCGCAAACGCTCAAAAAGCGTGGATTTCAGCGCCATAATGAAGGACGCAATATCTGTTGGGCTCACCCCTCGGCGCACGCGCTCTCGGGTGACATCATTCAAGACACTGCGCAATTCGTCCTATGGTTCAGATGTCAGGCTGAAGTCTTGGTCGGTCAAGCCATCTTCGACACCTTGCTTGAGCGCCTTTAGAATAGCTTTGGTGTGTTCACGCCCTTCACTGTCAGAGAAAAGATCAGAGCGTTGCAGGCCTTCAATGCCTTGCGTGTTGAGCCAAGAGTCCAGGATCGCATCAGAATCATTCTCAAGGATCGCAAGGGTGTTAGATATCGCGGTTTCTTCCATCAAAATTGACTTTCATCTAGAGTCAGGAGCGTCCCAAGTTTGGTGCTTTGGGGGCTCATGGTATTTTTGGGTGTAAATCGGCAACGCAACACAACTATGCGGTGAGTGTTTCACATTCGCAGCTCATCGGCAACGCGTAAGTCTGGGCTGTTCTGTCGCGATACGCCAAACCAGTGTTGTCGGAACGCCTGTGCTAAGACGACACATGAATAGGCACGGTCGATCCAAAGATTTGGTTTGATTGCAGACAGGCTGTCTCTTGGACAATGCTTAACACGATGAATGCATTGTTTTTTAGGTGATGAGTTCTAGAGCGCCGCCAAGCTGACCGAATGTACCTGATCCGCGCGATGCGACACCCCATTTGATCCTGCAAAGCTATCGGCCCTGACAGCATCAGCCGCATAAATGGGATTCAATCCCAAATCTGCGGCACTACGGGTCGTCGACTCCACCCAATGATTGGCGGTCGCGCCACACAATACAACACGGTCAACACCGGCCTCTCATAGAATGATCCGCAATGACGTGTCCAAAAAACCGCTGCTGCCCTTTTTTCGACGGCAGGTTCGTTTGTTGCCTGGGCTGTGTAGGGTTGGACTGCTGAATCACGAGTATTTGGGTGACATGGATCGTTCGGATACGTGCCATGATGACGGAGATGAACCAAAGGGTATCCTGATGTTCGGAACTTCTCCACAAGTGACGCAATATTGTCTTCGGCTCCTGAGCGGGACTGTTCTGGTCAGATGCGTCTTCGTGCACCAGCGCCATTTGCACATCAATCACCAGCAGTGCAGTTTTCGCTGTCTGGTTCCTATGATTTGGCCGAGACCCTGCGTTTGGACAAAATTTTCTCCACGCGCGGGCCGTAGATGCGGATATTGATACTGTCATCCATTACACAATCCGGCCGTTCGTCATACGTCATAATGGCGGATATGCGGGGGCGGCTGCCTTCGACCTTTGTCACCCCGTGTAGCGAATAGCCACCCCGGAACAGGGTAAATGTACCCGCGCCGCGCGAAAACGTTTCGGCCTGAGACATATCACCCATCAATAGCCGATCTACCGCCTCGCGGTCTTCGGTGTCATCACTTCGTGAATTGGGGAGAAATGTGAATTCACCGCCTTTTTCGGCGGATTGCAACAGAAGGGTCACGGTGCATTCCGTGGTATCATAATGCCAGGCGTGCCAACTCTCGGGATGCAAGGCGACGACGTTGAGCGCCTGAAATTCATCAGCGCAGCGATAAAGTTCGTCTTTCATCTGAACCCTGCGAACAAATTCCGTCAGGATATCTGAACGATAGAGCCGCTTGAGCAGTGTTTCGTTTGGGATTTGATCATCTGCCAGCTGCACAGCGATATGTGTGAATTCTTTCCGCCGGGGGTCGTCCTTGGGCAACGAAGGGTCGATGGCGCCTTGGTAGATATTGCGTTTTACATGCAGCACCTCGGCGGTCGGTAAAAGCGTGTTGGCTTCTGCTTTCAAGCATTCAAGTGCTTCGGCACGAATAAACCCGTCCAGATTGCACCAGCCGTGATCCGTCATGCTGCGTTGGCACTCTGCCAGAAAATTCGCGCCCGCCCCGCTGTCCAAATCCGCAACCGGGTAGCGGTCGAGATCAATCAAATCCAAGACGAAGTCCTGTTGGGTTTGGTAGGTGTCAGCCATGACGAAGTCCTTTCTCAGCGTCCCAAATGGTGAGATGGCGATGGTGTCCACGCCACTATGAAGGGGCTTTGCGACCAGACAAAATAAATTAAGTCACTCATGAGCATAAAATATTTTGGGGAAAACCATGCGCCACAATCTCAATCTGAATTGCCTGACGTAGTCCTTCGGAAGACTGCTTTGAGCCCACCCTGCTTATTCGTCAGGGTCCGGCGAACGGCCGGTTTCAGTCACCGTTCGCCGCCAAAACCGGCATTGGCGCGGGTTTGTGAACGGCCACGCCGATCATGACGAGGATCACTCCGAGGACATCTACGGGGCTCGGAATTTGGCGCAGGACGATGACGCCAATGATCGTAGCGGTCGCAGGAAGGAGAGCGAGCAGGAACGCAAAGCTTGCACGTGGTAGGCGAGCCATCGCAAGTTGATCGCAGACATAGGGGATGACAGACGAGCAGATACCGACCCCAATCCCGGCCAGAACCAGAAGCGGTGCGCCGAAGGCTTCGAGAGCTTGCAGGAAGCCGATGGGCATGACGAAGATGAATGCCGCTGTCATAGCCGCGCCGAGACGCTCCACACCGCCAGAAGCGCCCCCTTCGGAAATCTTGTGGCCGAGTATGATGTATAGGACGAACAGAGACCCGTTCAGCACGGCCCAGAACAGGCCAAGAAGGTCGGACGTGAGGTCAGGGCCTTCGACCGCCAATAGCGACGGCACGTCTATCAGGAGCGCCACGCCGATGATGGCAAAGGCGAACGCCAGATAGTTGCGGCTTGTGCGGAGACCCCAGAGAGCGATCCCGATGGTGCCCACGAACTCGATGGCGGCGACCAGCGAGATCGGCAGCCGATCGAGCGCCAGATAGAAGGAGCTATTCATCACCGCGAGACACCCGCCAAGCGCAAGCAGAATAAGACGCTCGCGGGGCGACGATTTCTTGAACGTGCGCCAGGGTTTTGTGATCGGTGCGAAAACCAATGCGGCTGACGCGATGCGGAACCAGGCAACGCCAAGCACACCAACGACCGGAAAGAGCAGAACCGCGAAAGCCGGGCCAAGATAGTGGAAAACGGCGGAAACGCCGAACCATGCGTGAGGGGGAACGGCCCCGGACATGCGCGACATGAATCCGGGGGCGTTGGCGAGGGCAGGGTTTTCTGGGGATTGATCTGTCATGCATCTATAATGCAAGGTGGAAACAGATTTCTATATGGAGATTGGATATGTCAGTGACCGAATTGAACGCAAGAAAGAAGAAAAAAACACCTGATAACCTTCGATCCGAAGAAAGTGATTTAGATGGCATCGACGCCGCGATTCTGCGCGAGCTGTGCGCGGATGCCCGTATTCCCCGTGCCGAGCTGTCGCGCCGCGTTGGTCTGTCCGCCCCAAGCGTGGCGGACCGTGTGCGACGACTTGAGGATGTGGGCATCATCACAGGCTACGGCGCGCGCATCGACCCGGCCCGCCTTGGCTACGGCTTGACGATCCTTATCCGCGCGCGCCCACTGCCCGGCGAGATGAAGAACATGATCGAGGCGATCCAGGAGACGCCGCAAATCGTCGCTTGTGATCGTGTATCGGGAGAAGACTGCTTCGTCGCTCGGGCGCATGTCCGCGACGTTGCCGAAATGGAAGCTGTCATTGACCGGATCGTACCCTTTGGAGCCACCAATTCGTCTATCGTCCAGTCCTCACCAGTCGATGAGCGATTGGTGGAACTCTAGGTGTCGGACTGAAAGCGGACCTTTATTCGACGGCAGGTTTGTCCGCACAGCGGTCATTGGCGTCGATCTTACCGAGCTGCTGTTCTGGGTCAAAAATTTGCTTTTACGGCAACGAATACAAAAGCCCGTCTTGCGCGAAATGGCGCACCCAGAGGTTAGTGGAATTTATTACGATTGCTTACATGTAATTATGAATTAAATGGGGCGCCGCACCGCACCACATCAAAAACATAACATATTGATAGCGATCACTATTTTATTGAGTTTTTGCCCACATGCCTCAACAATCCACTTTTCAAACTTCACTGCTAATTCAACCGCCCCATAGATACATTTTCGAAGATCCAAACCGCAACATGAGCGCAAAAATGTGTCACCCGAATGATCTATCCGCCATCTCGCATAGGTGCCCTACCCTTTTCGTCAGGTGACAACGACGCATATTCCATATGCGACAGATTGAATTCGCGGCGGGCCGTTAAAATTGGGACGTCGATGAAACTCAAGGCTACCCGCTTCCGTGTATTCTTTGTAGACTGGCCGCGTGTCGTGCGGATAACCAGTATCCATAGAATGCTTTTGCTGTCGATGACCGGCCAAATTACGAAAGACCTGAGATGACGACCGGGAAAAATATGAAATTCACGACCGGCAGCATCATGCGTCACGTTTCGGTTTCTTCGTTTACGGCGAGCATCGGCTTGATGGCGATCTATGCGGTCGACCTGATCGATCTGATCTTCATTTCGATGCTCGGGTACGAGGAAATGGCCGCAGCCGCAGGCTATGCCAGCGCTCTGATGTTCTTTACCAGTGCAATCAATATCGGCCTGTCGGTCGCCGCGGGCGTTCTGGTATCGCGTTCCATCGGCGAGGATGATGAGCTGGAGGCCCGTGAGTATGCCACGAGCACCGCGATGCTCGTGATGGCGACCGGTCTTGTCATACCTCTGATTCTATTGATTAATATTGAGTTTTTTGTGGGCCTCCTTGGCGCTACGGGACAGGTTGCTGAACTGGCGGCAACCTATCTTTGGATTGTCGTGCCCTTCACTTGGGTCTCGGGTCTGTCGATGGTTACAGTCGCAGCGCTGCGGTGCTACGGAGAGAACAGGCTGGCGATGTACCCTGCCCTTTTCGGGGCACTGACCAATGCGGTGCTTGATCCCATTTTCATCTTCGCCCTCGGAATGGGTCTGCCGGGCGCGGCCTGGGCAACGGTGGCAGCGCGGTTTGTGACACTGGGCCTTGCCCTTTACCCGGCGCTGCGCAAGCACAATACATTTGTCCCCCCAAGCTTCCGCTTGCTCTGGCGTGATCTCCAGACGGTGACGCATTTCGCCAGCCGCGCCGTTCTGGCCAATGTGGCCACGCCCATTGGCACCGCGATCGTGACCCGCGAAATGTCGAAATTTGGGCCCGAGGCGGTGGCCGGGATGGCCGTGATCGGGCGGATGACGCCGGTCGCATTTTCCGTCATTTGGGCGCTGTCGGGGTCTATCGGGCCGATCATCGGGCAGAATTTTGGTGCGGGCCATATTGATCGCGTCAGACGCGCTTATCTCGATGCCATCAAGTTTGTGGCGATCTATGTATTCTGTGTTGCCATGATTTTGTTGGCCTTCCGCGGCCCGATTGCGGATCTCTTCAGTGCCGAGAACCTGACGAGAGAACTGATTTACCTCTACTGCTTCCCCGTTGCCCTTTCCTCGTTCTTCAGCGGCTCAGTGTTTGTGGCGAGCGCGTCTTTCAACACGCTTGGCCGCCCGTCTTATTCGACATGGTTGAGTTGGGGCCAGAACACACTGGGCACCTGGCCATTTGTGATCGCGGGCGGGATGCTGATGGGCGCGCAAGGGGTCCTGATCGGGCAAGCGCTCGGCAGCGTCGTCTTTGCCTCCATCGCGATATGGCTGGGCTGGCGGCTGATAAAGAACCCCCACAAGAAAACATGCGGCATCGCAGCCATAGCGCGCTCTTTGGCCATGGCAGCCTCATTGCCCATACGCTCCAGAAACATGTGGACCACAAATGATCCTGATCGAAGGACCAAAACCTTAGCGTTTGACCAAATCCTTAACATGGTTTTTGGTTCGACAAGCGCGGTAGGAGAATAAGCCAATGGAATTTATCACCACACATTACGTCATCGAAGCCGTCGGCTGGCTTGCCGTGCTGTTCAAACTGGCGACCTTCTCGATGAATTCGATGATCTGGCTGCGCGTCCTTGTGATATTGTCGTCGATCTGCTTCATCATCTACAGCGCTGTGTTTCAGATCTGGCCGCTTCTGGCGATCGAAGTCATTTTGCTCTGCATGAACGCCTACCGGCTTTACGAACTCATCGCGTTACGCAGATTGGTGACGCATATGACGGACGACTCCGAACCCGACTTCTCCGCCGCCATGGCATATGGGAAAAAGCGTGTCATCGACGCAGGCGATGTCCTTTTTGAAAAGGGCGATGCGGTTGACAGTCTTTACTATCTGGCCGAGGGCCTCGTTGAAATTGAAGGTCAGAACGTGACTGTGCCTGCGGGAAAGATTTTTGGCGAAATGGCGTTTTTCAACAGTAGTGCGGTGCGCATGGCCACGGTTCGGTGCGTGGAAGATACGGTTGTTTATGAGCTCAACGAAAAACGCTTTACGCGATTGCAGTATGAAGACCCCAAATTCGCCATGTCCGTGATGCGTTTGGTCACCAAGCGGCTTGTGGCAAACGCCGCGCAAACGCAAGAGGCTTAGTCCAGTTTAATCCGGCTGGAACCCCTGCCCTTTTCAGGACCCTGTCGCCTTGCTATGGTGAAGTGCCCGACGCTATTCAAGGGCCAGAAAACGGCCCAAGTGTGTTTTCGCGGCGCGAGACTTCCGACACCAGTTTGTAGAGCCGGTCAACCAATTCTTTGCCGTCCGAGGTTTGCCCCAGATGCTCGAGGGCCGGGCCAATCAGAGGCTCTACCTGTTGGTGGAAAAAGCACGGGAACTGTTCCACCAAATCCATCGGAGAGTTAAATCCGAGCTCACACGCAAAACCAGTTTCCAGGAATTCGTGGTAAAGCCTGCTTATCTTGGCAAGGTAATGCGGGTCAGCAATCTGGCCAATCAAATCCGCGGCCCGCACCAACGCGGGCTCGGTCTCATAATGCGCATAGGCGGGGTCATCCGGCACGGGAAACCGCGTGTATTCGATGGCTTGCGCAATGCGCTCCGGGTCAATGAAATCACTCCCTGCGAAGCGTTGGCGGACGTGTATCTTGGCCCGGTCAACATGATACGGCGCAAGATAGGCATCGGTGGTGCCACGCGGCGGACATACACGCTCACCCGCGTCGTTGATCACCACCTCATTTGGCGTATCACCATCACAAACGCCACGTGTGAAACCGATGTCATGGAGTAAAAGCGCCATGATGTAATGTAGCCAATCCTCCGGGCTCACCTCGCTCGCTTTGTGCTTCCCCTGGATGATCTGCTGACCAACCAGTGTGACCATCATCGTATGCTCTGAATTGTGATAAGGGGCGTCTGACGCACCTATATGTTCGAGTGTCTCGCGCGCTGTGTGATTCAGAAAATCTGCGTATTGCGTCTTCTGATCCGGAAAAGCCTGCAGAAACGTTTCAGCAAGATGATCGCCAAAAGCAGCAGCTGACACTGCGGCGGGGTTGAACATTATCGTATTCCCAACATCGCTGAAACGCTCCAAAGCAGCTTAGGCATAAGTGGAAGACTTATCAAACAGCCAGGGGATTCAACGGCTCCACTTTTCTTCAATGTGAACACACGTGACCGTATCGTTCGCATCATGCGGCAAGTGTATCTTAGAGACCCTTAAGTTTTCAAAAACCGTGACGCTGCCGTGTACCCGCCCGAAGCTCCATCAACGAAATGCACATGATTATCCTCCATGATGGAAGGGACAATACAGGTCAGCATCGCCTCGGATTGGGTATGCACCCCAAAGTGGATAATGCCGTCGTTCACACCTTCTTCGAGCAAAGCGCGCAGGTCCGCTTCGGTCACGCTGTCGCAATCCAGCGTCATTTTCAGCCCGTCCTCGAATTTTCGAAAATCAGCATTTTCACCAACCACGCGGCGATATCTACGGGCATCGAAACCCCCAACTTTCAGACCGGTTTTGATAAGCACCCAAGCCACAAAACTCTCAAACAAGGCCTTTCTGCGTGCGCGGCCAAGTGAACCTTGCCCGCGTTGTGCATGCGCCTCAAGCGTGGCACCGGCTGGCGGCCATGACACACCCGGGCCTTCGGTGGCAGAGGGATGACCGTTGGCTTCAAGGAGGCTTATCCGATCAAGCACGCGCGCAACGAATTCGGTGAATTTTGTCCAAGGCACATCAGCGCGCGGCATCACGATCATCGACATAATGACACCGTTTTTGCTGGGCATGTGGCTCCACCGACAGGACAATCCCGTTAAATCCGGGGTCGACCCTGGGGGAGCCTCTGGAACCGCGTGCTGGCCAGCTTTCATCTGGGTTTCTGCCCAATTGAGCCCCCCACCAAAGAACATCGCATAATCAACACCTTCGGAGGCTTGGAAGCGGGCCACCTTCACATCAAACCCTGCCTCGCGAACCTCTGACACAGGCACCATGCCGACACGCAGTTCCATCTCGAACGCCTCATGCGCCCAGAGTTTCACCGCAGCCAACGCATCGCTGGCATGATCTTTCCACGCGGGCGGGACAGCAAAACTCGCGCCGTCGCCGCCAAAAATATAGGGAAACGGATTGCCGCCATGGGTGTTGATTTGGGCGGAAATAACGGCGGCGCCGACCATGTTGACCGTCTTGTATTTTCCGTCCTGAACGGCTTGGGTTGATCCCTTGACGTCGGAGGTTCCGATCCACCAGTCATCGGGCAACGGTGAATAGTTTCCGGCATCGGACATATCGGCGAAATCGGAAAACTTACGTAAGTGATAGTAAAACGATACGTCGGTGTCTGCATTGCCCATTCCGCAACAATAGCCATGATAGCGCGCTTAGCCCAGTGTATTTGATAGCACGGTGGACCCGCCCCAACTGGCGCTCACTTCGCTATATGTATCTTCCGTGGGTGCTCAATCAGGCACCTCGATTGGCGTGAACAACTCAATTGGATCCGCCAGCCCGCGAATTGCATGTGGACCGCACGGTGAAAACAGATCAGGCGCGGCATTTGCGACAGCGGCGGTGGCTAAAATTCGGTGGCCCACTGTTTTGGTCAATCCTTCGATCCGGCTCGCAACATTGACCGCCGCACCAAGCACCGTGAAATCCAGCCTACCGGGGCTTCCGATATTACCATAACTGACTTGACCGACATTGATCCCAACGCCGAAATTCAAGGGCGGCTGGCCCGTCTCCTTTCGACTGACGTTGAGACTTGCAAGACCGGCCATCGCATCTTGTGCCGCGCGCGCCGCTTTCTGGCACTGATGGGCACGATCCACATTTTCTGAGATCGGGAAAATCGACAGAATGCCGTCGCCCATGAACTTAAGGACGTCCCCGCCATTTTCTTCGACGGATTGAACAACCAGATCGAAGTAGCCGTTCAACGCTTCAAAAACATGTTCTTCGGTCGCGTTGTCGGACATTGCCGTAAATCCGCGCAAGTCGCAGAACATCACGACAGCCTCTATCGTTGTACGTTCCCCGCGTTTGATCGTGCCATTCCAGACGGCCTCCGACGGCCCGTCCCCGAGGTATGTGCGCAAGAGACCTTTGGATGACTTGCGCATTGTTACGGGTTCCAGAGCGCAGGACAATGCGGGTAGCGCGGCTTCGATCATCTCCAGATGCTGAGGTAAAAATCCATCCGGGTCCCGTGTCACAAATGTACAGCCATGCAACGATCCATCGCCATAGGTGAGCAACGTGGCGTAGTAATCCGTTCCGCCAGCCTCGGCAAACTCCAAATACGAGATGTGGTCTGTCTCAGTATCCAACTGGCGCAAACTTTTGTGCAGGGGTTTTTTGTTTTCCATGAGGTACTCAAAGGAACTGCCGACGTAGCTGTCCGTCAACGTGATTTCATGCGTGACATCATAGACTTCGGTTTCCTCGGGTTTCCAGACAACGCCCCAGGCAATCAGCAATGGATTGGCGAAACGCTGACCGATGTTGGCCCGCCATAGCGGCACACCGGCATCGATCAGTGACGCGCAGAAATGCGATACAACTTTGACAGGGTCGCCCGAGCAACGACCCTCTTTAATCATCCAGTCTGTGAGCTTGGCCAAGTGTTCCATACCGCCAAAATAGGTACTGAATTGGATCAGGCATAGAAATTAGTTCTAATGAAATGATCCGCGCTGTTTGTTTCGCCATTGCTGCGCGAATTTAAGGCGCTGGACCTCTTGATAGGACGTACAGAAACGAAGGCAGCGGCCCTAGAAACCCCAACGCGCTTGACGACCCGGTTATCGCGTTGCGCCCCTTCAACCGTCAGAACTTCACCGGGATCAGGCTGCGCTTTTCTCGACCCAGGCCTTGCGCTCTGCCACGTATCCACGGCGGCCCGCGAGAAGGACAATGAACGCGACAAATCCAAATGCCCCGTATGAAATGGCAGAGCGCACCGTTACGCCCATCGCGAGAGGTGTGGCCAGTATCCGTTCAGACAGGCCCAAATTGAAACGGCGATCATCTTGCCTGTCCTGCGCGTCAACTGCTTCCTGATATGCGTCTGCATCGCGCGGCTGGATTTCAGTCATAAGCGCTTCGATTTCGAATTCTGCCGCAACACCGCCATCGATTTCAGAGCCGACACGTGTATAGCGGAAGAATGGATTATCCATGGTGATCTCCGGTGGCACTTTCAGGTTGGGCGCGCCCACCAGTTCCACGCGATGTCGGTGAAACAAGGGGTCGATCTTGTAGGGCGCATCAATGCCGTCCTCGGGAAGCTCTTCGAGTTCGCCTTTGATCGCATAGGGGTTCATCCAGAATTCCGCGCGGTGTTCTTCCAACCCCTCTTCCGTCAACCCGTAGTGTTCGTAGACGGTCAGAACATTGGCGTCCAAATCATCCACAAGATGGATAGGCGTCAAAACATGTGCACCCGGATACCGGCGTTCATACCATTTCAGATAGCTTTCGGCCCTGTCTTCCAGACCATCACGCTCGAACCAGTTCCGCTGTTGGTCAGCATCTGCACCGCGATAGATCGTCTCCACATAAAGACGCGCAGCGAGGTCACCTTCATTCGCGAACTCATAGCGGGATAAAACCTCATAAGTCGGGTCCTGCATGCGCTGTTGCGGCACTGCCACCAATGCATCGCTATGCGCCGTGAGCGGAAGCGCCCACGCAAAATCGGATGTCCGGATTGCGTCACCAAGCCCGCCCTGCAAAACATCTGTTGGGTCGAGAAAGTACGTACCTTCTTTGCCAAGCACCCGAACAACGGCGTGATTGAACAGATAAGGCGAAGGCGCGTATTTCGCGAGGGTCTCGCCATCGTCCAGATTGACCAAAACAACATCGGAAGAAATGCCCATATGTTCCAGCATGGAGACCAGCAGGAGTGCCTTGTCTTTGCAGTCGCCAAAACGACGGGACCACACGGTGGATGGCGCGCGCGGTAGATACCCGCCTGCCCCAATTTCGATCCCCATGTAGCGAATTTGCTCTTGCACTAGCCGGAATGCCGCCGTGACACGCTGCGTTTCGGTGCCCTCGAACTGATCTACCACCTCACGCAAATCTGCCGGAAGAGGCTGAGGCGCGTACGCATCAACGACCCGATCTGCAATTGAATTCCAGTCCGAAGCCGTCGAGATCTGCGTATCGCCATAGAAGTCTTTCCACGAATTATAGCTGTCGCCCATATCGGGTGAAGGCGTGTTTTCGTGTCGCCAAAGGTATGATGTCCAACCCTCGCGTGAAGTGATCTTTGGAACAGCCGGACCTGTTATGGTGATCTCCCGTTCATGAGGGGCGAGCAGCCGGAATTGGTCTATCTGATAGCCGTAGAGGGGTTTCTTCGTGCGCCAATAGAGGAAATGCTCGGGGAAGACGCTTGGCTTGGCTCGGACCGTCCACGACATGTCGATGATATCACCAACACGCAGATCGCTAATATCGGCATATCGGGTCAGGCGCCCGTCGAGAATCCCGTAATCCAACTCGCTTTCGCGGCGTATGTCGATGTAATCAATGTTTTCGATCTTGCTTCGGATACCGCCACGTTCGCGCCAGATACCATGCACGATCAACTCTTCATCGGCTGGATCAAAGTTGAAGCGCACAGCCCCAACATCTTCCAATCCGCCGCGGGATACCACTTTCACCACACGACGTGAAAACCTGTCATACCCTTCAGGATTAAGCTGCACCTGAATGTCATAAAGCATTTGGTGCACACCATTTTCGACGAAGTCCTGTGGGCTTACGTCAGAAGTAGGCAACACGCTTGCCTCTACCCAATCAGGCCAGTTTTCGGCCTTTACCTGCACCGGCAGCATGAGACATGTGATGGTGATCAAAACTGTGAAAAAACGGATCATGCGGCACGTGTCCATGTAATGGCAGATTGCGAATTCCCCCACGGACCCGCGGGTGGTTGCAAGTTCAGATGCGCAATCGCGTCGCGCGTCTGTGTTGTGTCCGGAACAATTGCCAGCGTTTGCTTTGTCGTTCGCAAGACGAGCCATCCGTCCCACAAATCGATCTTTTTGATCGCATTCCAGCGGATTTTTTGTCGGAAAAACGCGCGGCTGATCTCAATGCCGTCCGCGTGTACCGACAGGGCCGTCTTGCCGTGCGTGACACCATGGAGGTCATGGCCATCTACGGTCAGCTTTTGCCGACGCCGCCGCAAACCAATTTGCGCGATGCGACCATCATTTTTGCCGACCAATACGAAAGCAAAACTGAGCGCCAAAAAAGTACCGATGGATTGCGCATTAAATGTTCCAGATTGAAAAAACCAAAGGCAAAGAGCGCATAAACCGCCAACCAGATACAAGCGGCAACGATATGGGGCCAAATGATATCAGCAGGTGCGGCTTCATCTTTGTTGCGCGCACGTTCGGTCAGATACACATCCTGTTTCAAGTCATAGTGCAGGACGTTTTCGGCCTCAGCAGGCAGGCTCCAACCAGCGTCAGAAACTTTCTTTTTGTTTTTGCGAAATGTCTTTAACCATAGCTTGGCATCATCTGTGGCCGCGTAATTGACTTCCGCCAGCGTACTATGCAGTAGCAAAAACCCTTTTCTGCACCATGACGAATGAAATTGGCCAAGGTGCTTTTCCTCATCGACATCTTCGAACGACCATCCGACAGCCTCATCCGAGAGCGTCACGACCGCATTGCCCTTGTCTACGCCAAACTCGTCGTTCGGATGCTCCGTATCCAAAGGGAGAAAAGTGTTGTAGCAAAACTTTCCGAAGTTTTTTGCCGATGACCAAATCCACCAGGACAAAAGAGCGCCAAAAACCGCAAATACGATTGCTTCGCCGTAGTCCTGTATGTCCCAGGTGGCTTTTACAAACTCCACAGCCATGTCGTCGAAGACACTGATCGTGACAAACATCAAAATGACGGGAAGCATAGCAACGTACAAAAGCGAACGCCGATGGATAAGCCGAATAACTTTGTTCAAGGTTTGGTGGTCGTGTAAATGTTTGTATTTTAGCATGTAATTGAGCGGCTTTGACCGCAGCACTGTGGACAGGTTTCTATGCGCAAACCAAACACCAAATAATGGCGGAAATACGCCTCCAGTTGAGCAATAGTGCAGCGCGTTACATCCACTGAACAAATGACGGCCCAAAACCCAAGGGGCCGGAACACATCTGTGCAACGCTGCATAACACAAATACCCACATAGATAGATACATTGATCCCGTTTTGCCCTACAATCACCCGAAACTGAAAATTGCCAGAGTTGCGACCGGCCCCGAAGGAAGACAATCGTATGACTGACACAAAGACCCGTATTCTCGACCTGGCGGAACATCTGACGCAATCAAAGGGCTTTAACGGGTTCAGTTATCTGGACCTTGCCGCGGAAATTGGCATCAAAACGTCCAGTATTCACTATCACTACAAGACCAAGGCAGATCTTGCTTTTGCGCTGGTCGAACGTCACCGCGAAAACCTGGCCAATGCATTTCAGCGCCTAGATCAAGAAGTGGCGGAACCCAAAGACCGTCTCGATGCGGTCGTGACGCATTTCAAAGCGTATATCGGTGAAGACAAGATCTGCATGTGCGGCATGATGGCCGCAGAATTTGAAAGCATCAGTCCCGCCGTGCGCAAGGCCTTGGCGCATTATTTTCGCGACTTTCAAAACTGGATTGCCAAACAGTTTTCTGCCCTTGGACATCCAAACCCACCGGCGGTCGCGCTGCAATATGTCAGCGCGCTTGAGGGATCACTCATGTTGGCAAGATTAGAAAGCGAAGCGTCAATCGTGGATCGATCACTGGATGGTTTCGTGGCCGCTTAAGACATACCGACTGTCTTTCAGCGCGGTCCTGAGCATCCATCGCTCGCCTAGGTGAGGTCAATGTCCGTCGGAACTCAAGCATAACAGACAAGGTCACTGGCCCAAAAACTCGCGAGCATGCCTGTTGCGAACAAAACAGATGCGAGTGCCATGACAAATATTGGCATGGTCCGAATGCACCCCGGGAGCAGAAGGCATCAGATACCGTCACACGGATTATATCTAGCCATCGCCTGTGGGCGTCACGGTGGACATACGCGATCCGCGGGCTAAAATAAGACCTAAGTTACGTCGTACAATGTAAGTCGAAATCGGCCGCCTACCTTTTTCATGCCGGAACGACATCGTACGCGCCTTTGGTTGCCGGTGGATTTTTTTACTAAAACGCGCGCTTTTTTGTTCTTGCGTGGGTTGTGAATAAAACACAAAACAGCTACATACAGATAGATAGACTACCTGAGTGCCACTGGTACGATTTTGGATGATCCAAAGACCACCACAGAACGATTTAATCAGCGCCGAATCCGCGGGCGTTTTCATGTCACACAGACCCCAACACACCAGTTCAAATGGAGAAAATTCATGACAAAACTAACCCTCAACGGAACTCTTCATGAGATAAGTGGTGATCCCGACATGCCCCTTTTGTGGGCCATTCGTGACCTTGCCGGGTTACCGGGCACCAAGTTTGGGTGTGGTGCGGGCCTGTGCGGTGCCTGTACTGTGCATGTGGACGGCGTCGCGCAACGCTCGTGCCAGATATCACTTGCAGATGTCGCCGGTCAGCAGATCACCACAATCGAGGGGCTTGATCAAAATGGCGACCACCCGGTGCAAGAGGCATGGCGCGAATTGAACGTGCCGCAATGTGGATTTTGCCAAGCCGGTCAGATCATGCAGGCCTCTTCATTCCTCAAAGAAAATCCGAACCCGACGGATGATGAAATCATGGAAAACATGTCCGGCAATGTCTGCCGGTGTGGCGCCTATGAACGGATCGTCGACGCGGTGCGTCTGGCAAGCACAAGGACCTGAACCATGCTGAAGTATCTGGAACAATTTACACCTAAAGCGCCCACGCAGATTAGTGTTGGCAAGATGTCGCGCCGGGGATTCCTGGGCGTGAGTGGCACCTTTGTACTGGCAGCCTGGGCAAAGCCAAGCCATGCATTTGATACCTATGCCGTTGGCGGCACAGACATGCCACACGGGTTGGTCGAAGATCCCTTGATCTTTGTTTCGATCGACGCGGATGGTACCGTCACGCTGGTCGCACACCGGTCGGAAATGGGGACAGGAAGCCGCACATCGCTGCCAATGGTCATGGCCGACGAAATGGAGGCCGATTGGGGCCGCGTGAAGATCGTGCAGGCCCCCGGTGATGAGCCGAAATACGGCAACCAGGACACGGACGGCTCCCGTTCTTTGCGCCACCACATTCAGGCGGCCCGCAAGATAGGTGGATCAGTACGCACAATGATGGCGCGCGCCGCGGCCCAGGAATGGGGGGTAGATGCCACCCAAGTCCGCGTGGAAAATCACGTTGCCATCCACCCTGATGGCACAGAGCTGGGGTTTGGCGATCTTGCCGAAGCCGCCATGGCGCAACCGGTGCCCACGCATGAAGAGATTGCCTACAAGACCGAGGATCAGTTCCGCTATATCGGTAAGGGAAATGTCGGCATCACCGATTTGCGCGATATCACGACGGGCACCGCCGTTTATGGCGCTGATGTTCAGATCGAAGGTATGAAGGTTGCCGTGATCGCCCGCCCGCCGGTTGTTGGTGGCCGTGCGGTTTCCTACGATGCAACCGATGCCCTGGCCGTGCCGGGTGTGCACTCTGTGCACGAAATCCCGTATGGCGGATTGGCACAAAAATTCGCCCCACTGGGCGGGATTGCAGTTGTGGCCGACAACACCTGGGCGGCGATGCAAGGCCGGGACATGTTGGAGATCGAGTGGGAGGCGGGCGCGCACGGCAGCTACAATTCCGAAAGCTTCCTGCAAGAGCTGGCCCAGACAGCGGAACAGCCGGGTACAATTGCGCGCGACAAAGGTGACATTGATGGCGTCCTTGCCAGCGCAAGCCGCACCTTTACGCGGACCTACACACAGGATCACATCGCCCATATCCCGATGGAACCCCCTGCCGCCGTCGCGCATTACAAAGAGGACGGCACGCTGGAGCTTTGGGCCCCTGTACAAAGCCCCTATGCGGCGCGCACGGATACCGCGGCAGCCCTTGGTCTGGACCCCGAACAGGTCACCATGAACGTCACGCTTCTGGGCGGTGGGTTTGGTCGCAAATCCAAAGGCGACTATGTTACCGAGGCCGCTCTTTTGTCGCGCGAAACCAAAACACCGGTGCGCGTGCAATGGACCCGGGAAGACGATGTGAAGCACTCGTTTTACCACACCATCTCGGCGCAACGGATTGAGGTCGCGCTGGATGATGCAGGCAAAGTCACGGGCTGGCATCACCGAGCGGTTCAACCGTCGATCCTTTCGACCTTCGCGCCGGACGAGGGGAATGTGTTGCCCCTTGAGCAAGGCATGGGCCTGACCGATCTTCCGTTCGATATTCCCAACATCCGCGCCGAAAACGGCAAGGCGCTGGCCCACACCAGGATCGGATGGTTCCGCGCCGTGTCGAACCTGCCCCATGCATGGGCGATTGGTTCCTTTGTTGGCGAGCTTGCCGAGGAGTTGGGCAAGGATCAGCTTTCCATGTGGTTGGAGCTGTTGGGGACCCCTCGCAAACTAGACTATGCCGAGGCCGCCTTCCCAGAGAACTTCTGGAATTACGGCGAACCCTGGGATGAGTTCCCGATCGACACTGGCCGGATGGC
This sequence comes from Roseovarius sp. JB2-10, assembly GCF_055693585.1. Lineage (NCBI taxonomy): Bacteria > Pseudomonadati > Pseudomonadota > Alphaproteobacteria > Rhodobacterales > Roseobacteraceae > Roseovarius > Roseovarius sp. JB2-10. The sequence goes on from NZ_CM146337.1 coordinate 3,786,362, forward strand.
AGATACGTTGAAACTGGCCGCTGAGGGCATCGGTTACGGCAAGGAGCTGCCGCCCGGCGAAGGTATCGGCTTGGCCGTGCACCGAAGCTTCGTGTCTTACGTAGCGTGCGCGGCACATGTGAAAATCGTCGATGGCACCATCACCATTCCCGAGATGCACATGGCAATCGATTGCGGTTTCGCAGCCAACCCTGAACGCATCGAAAGCCAGATGCAAGGCGCGGCCGTAATGGGCATGACCACGGCGCTGCATTCCGGCATCAGCTTCGAAGACGGGGCCGTGGTGCAGGAAAACTTCTACGACTACGACGTGGCCCGCGCCGACAACTTCCCCCGCAAGGTGGTGACGCACATCGCCAAGCATCCGTTCTCGGTGCCGGCAACTGGCGTTGGAGAGCCGGGCATGCCACCAGTGCCGCCGGCCATCTCGAATGCGCTCTTTGCCGCAACCGGCGAGCGGCGTCGGAAATTGCCAATGGGCCTCGACGTCTAACATGAAAAAGCCCTGTTGCGGTTTGACCTGCAGCAGGACTTTTTCGGGGCTTCGATCAGCTGTTTTTTCGACAGTGTCGTTGAGAAACGGGGTCGAAGGTCTGGCCAAGTTGATTGGCAGGATTGCGACGCCAGAATCCATAGCTTGAAACAGAAAAAGGGGGAGCTTTTGACCGGCTCCCCCTTTCACACTTCATAGCAATTTACAGATCAGCAGCGGCTACGCTCCGAATGCTGGGCCAATTTTCATCTGCCTTGGTGATGATCCCTGTCTTGTCTTCCATGAATTGCGCAAGAACCTCGCCGTTCAGGAAAACGTACAGCTTGCCATCAACAACAGCCGAGTATTCTGGGTTGCCGTCCAGTTTCTTCTCATAAGCAACGCCCAATGTGCAGAAGCCGCCGTTTTGCGGTGTGTATTTGGCCGGGTTTGCTTCAAACGCATCCTTGTTTTCAGCGCTATCGAAGTAGTAGGCCACGCCGTCATGGGCCGCAAAGAACTGCGGGTCGCCATCGACCTGTGTGCCATTCAGCAGCGCGACAGGGTCAGCCCCATGCAGGCCAAGCGGTGCACCCGCGTAGGTCATACCGGGTGCCACATTGAATTCGTCAGCGGCTAAGGCAGGCGTCATTGTCAGCGATGCGCCCAACAGTGACAGTGCGACGATGCTGGATGTTGTGAGGTTTTTCATAGGGTTATCCTTTTGGGAGGGTTAGTAGTAGAGAGATGAGTATCTATGCATAGATAGTTATTTTAGGTGAAATAGACGCGCAAAAAGCAGAGGCCCGTTATTGTTTGAACCCTCTTTCGGCGCGTCCCTGGCAGTCTAGTTGTTCGTGTGAGAGTCGTAGACCTTGCCGCTGATCTTCCACGCCCCTTCTTCCTTGTAGAGGACGAAGAAATCCGTGAAACGATTGCCGCCCCAGTCAATGAACTCGACGCGCGCCGCAGCAGCAGGACCAGACACATTGATCCACGCGATATGATGGCGGACATTGTCGGACGCGCCGCCATCGGCAACAGCACCGGCAAAGGTATCGGCGTCCAGATTGTACACCGTTCCGTCAATTGATCCGAGAATATGAGCGTGATCATAAAACGCGGAACGCGTCAGTTCACCATCACCGGTGCGTGCGGACGTGATGTAGGGTTGCAGGGCTTTTTCGATCGCCGCGTATTCAGCAAAGCTTTGGCTTTCCAAAACTTTACCATTTTCGGACCCTTGGGCAGTCTGCATGGGAAGCGCGAGCAGGCTAAGTGCCAGTATGCTGCTCTTGATGGTTTTTTGGCGCATTTTCAGGTCCTTTCAGGAGGTAGGTGGAGGGTCGTGAGTGGTGGTTTCATCAGCTAAACGCGTGGGAATCCCATGCCTTGCTTTCGATCATCCATGTCTTGTCGTGCTTTTGCAGCACATAAAGATCCGTGAATGACGAGCCGGTACAATCGGTGAATTCTACAAGTGCAGCAGCGGCATCTCCGACCAGATCAATCGAAGAAACATGATGTTCCCGATCGTGGCACGGGTCAGCGGGTGTGGCAGACGCACCGATTGATTGAGCAAGGAGGTTCTCAATCTTGGAAATATCGGCGTAATTGGCGTTACCAAATGTTTGCGTAGATCTGTTCTGTGACGAATGCATGGCGTTGTCCTCGGTTTCAATTTCAAATATCTATCTATATATATGTAGTTGAAATATGTAGAGGCAATCTTTGGTTCTCACAAAAAGTTCAACTGCAAGTGTTCTGCCGCACCCAAAAGGCCGCGCCGCAAAGAGCCCTTTTTGTCGTCGGGCCGAACCAGAATACGATGCCAAGTTAACTCGTCACGTGTCGAACAAGTCTTTCAGGTCTGGTTGCGATGCCATGCCTGCATAGCTGCTTCGCACCAACCACTTGGTCAACGTGCGGGTCATGAGTTCGAGCCCGGTACGTGTAAAGTTTCCGTACGCAGTTTCGCGTTCATACGGTGTTCAACAAATTAACTGCATGCAAAATTCTGCTCGCAGCTTTTTCAGATCCCGATTGCGAAATCATTTGCGACGAAATTCGATTTAAGTTGTCCTGCATCGTCCGGTCGCCAATCAGCCGTTCGACTTTGTCCACGAGCTGCTCGGGCGCCCAATCAGCTCGATCCAGACGCTCTCCGGTTCCGGTTTCCACGGCGCGCGATGCGTTATCGTGACCGTCCCAGCAATAGGGCATGACCAGCGATGGCACTCCAAAGTAAAGCGCTTCGCAAAAACTGTTATTGCCACCATGGTGAATAAAAAGATCGGCCTGTTTGACGATGGACGGCTGCGGAAACCAACTGCCCAGATAAACGTTGTCCGGCACTTTCTGATAGCTTTCCAGAAACCCGCCGACATTAACGTAAAAGCGCGCGGCGAGCGTGGCGAAAGTCTCGATCATCCGGCTGATCAGTCCGGTATCAATCGCGCCAAGGCTGCCAAAACTGAGATAGACAATAGGGCCTTCGTTGACTGGCAACATCGGTGGATCGAAGCGGGCCTCCTCGCGCACACATCCTTCCAGGAACACAAACCTATCCTCAAGCAACGGGCTGGCCCGGTCATACCGGATCGCAGATGGGGCAAGCAGAAGGTTCAAATGGTCCGACACCTCCAGAAATTGCCCCTCAGGCAGGGCAGCCAACCCTCGGCTCCGGCGAAACCGGTTGTACCGCGCATGTGCGGACGCCGTGGCCGCCAGGTAAGCCGTTTCGAATGCCTTCCGGTCGGGATCGTCTGCCCTCATTCCGGACAAGTACGGTGGCACATTGGGGTCGGAAATTTCCGTCTCGGCGCAGGACACAACCCGGACCCACGGGACGCCCGCATTGGCAATCGCCGGGAACATGATCACGTTATCAAGCACGATCGCGTCCGGCTTGATACGTTTCAGCAAAGCCTCAAGCCCCGCCTCTGCCTGGATCGCCGTATCAACGATGGCCTCCCATGTCGGTGCAACATAGCTGGTCAATTGTGCCGTCGGAGACTGATTGAAATGCGCCAGATGGGTCGAAATGAAAGACTGCCAGTTTTCGTCGGATTGCTGGGGTGATTGGGTGGCTGCAGGCAGGTGATACTCTTTGAACCCGTATTCCGAAAAGACACCGGTGAACCCGGCGTGGCACAGAAAAACCGGCACGGCGCCGGACCGTTGCAGTTGCTGGGCGATGCCCACGCAGTTCAGCGCAGCGCCAAAGCTGGCTTCGGGGAAAAATGCGATCACCGGCGCGGTCATGCGATCGTACTCTGCGCTACCGGACGAATGCCCCGGTTGGCCGCCTGTGGCCTGCGGATTTGTGACCGGCGCAGATGCAGCACCATCTGATCCGCCGCAAGCTGGTGTTGTGCCCGTTCAAGACTGTCGAGGATATCCAGATGCTCTTCGAGCGATTGGCGCAGCCTGAAATCCGGGATCGTTTGATCCTTCTGGGTCGAGGATCGCAAGCGATGATGCGCCAACAAGGCTCCGCGAAGAAACCGGTTGCCCGAACCTTCGGCAATCAGGCTGTGGAACGCGCAATCAAGGCGCAAAAACGCGGCACTACCCATCCCGCCTTCTGACCGCGTCATGAGGTCATTCATCTGTTGGCGCATCATTCCGGCCTTCTGGTTATCCATGGAAAACCCAGGTGCCATGATCGCTTGCGGTTCGAGCGCGAGACGGAAGGCAAGGCTGTCGGACAGGGCATTTGGCGTGTCGAGAATCGGCTGGAACGCCCAGGCGCGGCCCGGAAGTTGTGTCACGATCCCATCAGCGCCTAGTATTTTTAATGCATTAAGTACAGCCGATCTTGGTGCGCCGTATTTTCTGACAAGGGCACTCACGGACTGAACATCGGTGATACGGCGCTCTGCACGATCCTTCAGAATTCGGTCGGCAAGGCTGTCCTCAACCTCATCAAGCTGCGCCAACCCGTCGGTCATCGCAACCTCCGGTCGCACCATCAAAAAATACCCCTCCTCAGCGCGCCGCACCACAATACCATTATTTTCCAGTATTTTAAGCGCCGACCTGATGGGCGTTCGGGAAACACCGCACGCATTTGACAGCGTCGTTTCTGGGAGGTGGTCGCCCTTTCGCAAACTTTGCTCCAGGGCGAATTCGACAATCTGGCGCGCCAGCTTCAGGTGGTTTTGACGTGTGTTGCTGCGCGGTTTTAGCATTTGTTCGGCTTGCGTCGTCGGTTTCGTGGGATCGGGAATTCGCCAAGGCGGGAGCTTCGGAAAAAGACTGCAAAAACACTTTGACGTATTTTTGCTGCGATTAATACTGAAATTATCGCGATTATGAAGAATCGCAAGACCAAAAGTCCGGGCCTGCGGGCACCGGTCATTAACATACGATCCCGGGAGGAATTTCATGACTTCACTATTTCGCCAGACCAGCACCTGCCTGATCACCGCCCTGACTGCTTTCGGCCTGCCCGCGATGGCAGACCCGCTAACCGTTTCAAACTGGGACGGGTACATGGCCGCGGATGCAATCGATAATTTCAACGCGGAGACCGGCAACGAGGCCGAACTTGTCCTGCATGCCACCAACGAAGAGATCATGGGAAAACTGATCGCCTCCAAGGGCGTTGGCTATGATGTGGTTTTCGTGTCGTCGCCATTTGCCGAGGTTCTGAACAATCTTGGCCTTGCGGAAGAGCTGGACCATTCGAAAATTCCAAATATCGCGAACCTCTATGCCGAGGCGAACAGCCTTGAACACGACCCCGGCAACGTCTTTTCGATGCCCTATGCCTGGGGAACAACCGGGCTTTGTTACCGGTCGGATCTGGTTGCCGAGCCCGCATCCTGGAACGACCTGCTGAAGCCTTCGGATGACGTCGCCGGCAAGACAACAATGCTGGCCACGGACCGCTGGTTGCTGGCGGCGGGGCAATTGGCGCTTGGCTATTCGGTCAATGAAACTGATGCCGACAAGATGGCCGAAGTACGCGATCTGCTGATCGACGCCAAAGGCACGTTGCTGGCCTATGACGACACGACATTCTACGCCAAGCTGGTCTCGGGTGAGGCCGAGCTGGTGCAGGCGTGGGATGGTTGGTGCAACTACGGCATCGGTGAAAATGCCGATATCAAATACATGATCCCGTCAGAAGGATCGGACCTCTGGGTGGACACGATGGTGATCCTCAAAGCGTCGGAAAACAAAGACGCGGCCTATGCATTCGTGAACTACATCCTTGATGCGGACAACCATCGTTGGGCGGCGGAAAACATCCTCTACAAAGTCCCCAATGAGGCCGCGATGGCGGGCGTGGATGCGTCGCTTATTGAGACCTTTCCGAACATGGGCATGCAACCCGCGGATATGCTGAAATTCGAGCAATTGCGCGATGTCGGCGAGGCCCAGCGCGACTATTCCCGCCTCGTGTCGGAAATCAAGGCCGCGAACTGATCAGACACCTCCCCCGGCGCAACGCTGTGGGGAGGGTTGCCCTCAAAAGAAAACCCGAAAATCCCGGTGCAGGCCTGACGCATGACAACTGACCGCAGACCGCTGCTCCTGATGACCCCGGCGCTCATGTGGCTCTTTGGGCTGATGGTTGTGCCATGCCTGCTGATCCTGGCGCTGGCATTTTTTCGGCGAGGCATCTACGGCGGCATCGAATACACGCTGACTTTTGAAAACCTGGCGCTGGTTTTTGACCCGCTTTACTTCCAGATCTTCATGAAATCGGCGGGCATTGCGGGTCTTGCGGCCACGATCGCCTGTGTCCTGGGATATGCCGCCGCCTATGCCATCGCCGCCATGCCGCGCCGCCACCAACCCATGCTGCTTTTCTTTGCGGTGCTGCCCTTCTGGTCGAACTACCTGGTGCGCACCTATGCGTGGATCGTGCTTTTGAACCGCGAAGGGCTGATCGTGAACCTGGCACGCTGGATCGGGTATGAGGGCGAACTACCAAGCATGCTCTACACCGAATCCGCCGTGGTGATTGGACTGGTCTACAATTACCTGCCCTTTGTAATCCTCAGCTGTTACGCGCCACTCTCGCGTCTGAACCCCGATATTGCCGAAGCCTCGCGCGATCTGGGCGCATCCGGCTGGACGACCTTCCGGCGCGTGACCCTGCCACAAACCGTGCCCGGCATCGCAACCGGTTTCGTCTTTGTCTTTGTCCTCTCTATCGGCAATTTCGTGACCCCTGCCCTGCTCGGCGGTGGCCAGTTCCAGATGATTGGCAATCTGGTCTATGCGCAATTTCTGACGGCCAATGACTGGCCCTTTGGCGCGGCGCTATCGATGGTTCTGATCGTTGTGATGCTGAGCCTCTTGATGCTTCAGGCCACGGTGGCCGAGCGTGCCGCGGGCGGAAAGCGCAGTGCCGATGGCTGATCGCAACACATTCCGGCTGATGCTGCTGATCCTCGGCGTCATCTTCGCCTTTCTCTACATCCCCATTTCGGTGCTCGTCGGGCTTTCGTTCAACGAAGGCGGCCTGCCCACGGCCTGGACCGGGTTTTCAACCAAATGGTACGCCGCGCTGCTGGAAAATGACGATATCCTGCAAGCCGCAGGCAACACGGTGATCGTCGCGGTATTTTCCACCGTTCTGTCGACCATTCTGGGCACTCTTCTGGCGGTAGGTGTCGAAATCCGGCGGCGCACCGGCAAATGGCTGGAAACCGTCATATTCGCGCCCATGATCATCCCCGATATCGTTCTGGCCATCGCCCTCCTCAGCTTCTTTTCGCTTCTGGGTGTGACAATGGGCCTGCACACGATCATCGTTAGCCATGTGGTCTTCAACCTCGCGTTTGTCTGCGCCGTCGTGCGCGCACGGCTCAAAAACTTTGACTGGTCGATTGTCGAAGCCTCAACTGATCTGGGGGCCTCAACTTTCACGACCCTGCGGCGCGTTGTGCTGCCAGTGTTGATGCCCGCGATCCTGGCTGGCAGCCTGCTGGCCTTCACGCTTTCAGTAGATGAATTTATCATCGCTTTCTTCACCGCCGGTGCGGGCCGGTCGTCGATCACCTTGCCGATGCAGATATTCGCGATGATCCGATTTGGCGTCACACCCGAGATCAACGCGCTGGCCACGGTGGTGATGGCGGTCTCGGTGATCGCGCTGACGCTTTCACAGCGGCTCAATCGCGGGGGGCTGCCCGGACAATGACCCGCCCGCTTTTGACCCTCCAGGATGTGCACAAGAACTTTGGTTCGGTCAATGCCGTGTCCGGTGTCACGCTGGAGATTTTCGAGAACGAGTTTTTTGCCCTTCTGGGGGCGTCGGGCAGCGGCAAAACAACGCTTTTAAGGGTCTTGGCGGGGTTTGAACAACTCTCAGGCGGCGATGTGCTGTTGGAGGGTGCCTCGATTGCCGATTTGCCACCTAACCGGCGACCCGTGAACCTGATGTTCCAATCCTATGCGCTTTTCCCCCACATGACCGTGACCCAGAACATCGCATACGGGCTGGAAATGGACCGGTTGCCCAAAGCGGAAATCGCCACCCGTGTCGATGATATTCTGGACGTGATCCAGCTCGCGCATCTGGCCAAACGCAAACCCGATCAGCTGTCAGGCGGGCAAAAGCAGCGCGTTGCGCTGGCCCGCGCGCTTGTCAAACGACCCAAGGTGCTTTTGCTGGACGAACCCCTGGGCGCGCTCGACAAAAAACTGCGCAGCGAGATGCAACTGGAGCTCAAACGTTTGCAGCATGAGTTTGGCATCACCTTCATCGTCGTCACCCATGATCAGGAGGAGGCGCTGGTGATGGCAGACCGCATTGCCATCATGAAAGACGGTGGTCTGTTGCAGGTCGGAACCCCGCACGAAATCTACGAGACACCGCACACCCGCTTTGCTGCGGACTTCATCGGCGTGATGAATTTCCTGCCTGTCACCCATGACGGCAAGGAATACGTGACCGCCGATGGCACCCGGATCGCCGCGACCAAATCCACCGATGGCTCCCTCATCGGATCGGCGGTTGCGGCGGTCCGGCCTGAGCGGCTGCATGTCGGGACGGCTGGTGACAACACGCTAACCGGAGAGATTTCGGAAATCGCGTATCACGGGCTCGACCTGCTCTTGCACATCACAACCGTGCAGATGGGCACGCCCCTGATCGTCCGAATGACAGCTGATGCCGCGGATCAACAGCGCCCTGCCGTCGGCAACCCCACAACTGTCAGCTGGTCCGCGAAGGACACGCTGATTTTCCCGGCCTGACAGGCCGGACATTACGAAAAGGAGATATCATGGAACAGAAAACTTTCGCCTTCTTCCCCGAAGCCGCTTTTGGCCCGGCACTCAATTCTGTGGGCATCGCACAGGCCATCACCAAGATGGGCCACAAGGCCGTGTTCCTGTCTGATCCGGGCTTTGTCGAAATCTACGAAGGTTATGGGTTCGAGGCCCATCCCGTGGCCCTGTCCGAACCAATGCCGCCGGAGCAAATGGCCAAGTTCTGGGAGGATTTTATCAACGGTCATATCCCCAACTTCCGCAAGGCGCCCATCGACCAGATCGACAATTACGTCAAAGAATGCTGGGAGGCGATCGTGGACAGCGCCAAATGGGCGGAAAAGGATCTGCCCGGCGTTCTGGACAAGATCAAACCGGATGTCATCGCGGTCGATAACGTGATCCTCTTTCCGGCGATCAAGCAATATGGTGTGCCTTGGGTACGGATCATCTCATGCTCGGAAAATGAAATCGAAGATCCGGCCATCCCGCCGCATCTTTCGGGCATGTCCGAAAATGACAAAACAGGCCACGCGGCCTTCCGCGCGCGGTTCGAAGAGGTGATTGCGCCCATCCACGCCGATTTCAACGAATTCCTCTCCGAATGCGGGGAAGCGCCCTACCAGATCGGTGAGTTCTTTGAGGCCTCGCCGCATCTCAACATGATGCTCTACCCCGAGCCTCTGACCTACACCCGCGCGAACCCACTGGACCCGAAGCGCTTCCAGTACCTCGAAGGCTGCGTACGCCAGGACGATCCCTACGAGGTGCCAGAATTTGCTGCCAACAATGATGGACCGTTGCTTTACATCTCCTTCGGCTCTCTTGGTGCGGGCGATACCGATCTGCTCAAGCGCCTGATCGACCTTGTCGGCAAATCCCGCTACCGCGCGCTGGTCAATGTGGGCGACTACGAGGCCGAATATTCAGACATCCCGCCCAATGTCGTGATCCAAAGCTGGTACCCGCAACCATCGGTCATCCCGCAGGTCGATGTGGTGATCCATCATGGCGGCAACAACTCCTTCACCGAATGTCTCTACTTCGGCAAACCCGCGATCATCATGCCTTATGTCTGGGACGGGCATGACAACGCGATGCGGGTGCAGGAAACCGGGTATGGCTTCCGCTCGGACCGCTATGACTGGACCGATGACGATATCATCGCCAAGATCGAGGCCTGCCTGACAGACACCACGATGCAGGGCAGACTGGCAGACATTTCCAAGCATATGCAGGGATGTGAAGGCCCGTCCAAGGCCGCCAAGCTGTTGGTGGGATTGACAGAATGACCAACCTCGCTGCTTCCGCCCCGCATATCCACGACCCTGACAGGCATGAAGACGTGGTGGATTGGGGGCCGATCCCGACCATGATCGAAGGTCAGTCCCTGACCAGCGGTAAACTGCTGCACAAAGGACCGGACGGGCAATCCGAATGCGGTCTGTGGGTCTGCACCCCCGGCAAGTGGGAATGCCATGTCACCAGGGACGAGTTCTGTCATTTCCTCGCAGGGCGCTGCACCTATGTGCATGAAAGCGGCGACGTGATCGAGGTTAAGCCCAACACCGCGGCCTTCTTTCCGCAGGACTGGAAGGGTGTCTGTACCGTCCATGAAACGGTCAAGAAGGTCTACATGATCCGCTGACCGGATCGCTGCGCCAAAGGAGGCCCCATGGCTGATGCACTGACCGCCCGCTATTTCCTCTGCCCCGGTTATCACGCCAGCGCAGGGCAGGTTCACGACGTCATTGACCCGGCCACGCTGAGCACGGTTGGCCAACGTGCCGTGGTCACGGAGGATGAGCTCTCCACCGTTCTGACCCGCGTGAACGCAGCGCAGGTGGATTGGCAACGCATGGACGCTAAATCGCGCGCCAAGTCGCTTCACGATCTGGCGCACCGGATCGAAACCACCGATCTGACTGACTGCGCCGTCCTGATGAGCCGTGAGATGGGCAAACCCTATCCTGAAGCCATCGGAGAGTTGCAGAATTGCGCGCCAATCTTTCGCTACTACGCGGAAATGGCGCGGGACGAGGCGGGCAAGATCGCGGGCACGACGCAGGCCGGGTCGTTTCAGTTTGCGAAATACGAGCCACTTGGCGTCTCGGCCCATATCATACCGTTCAATTTTCCGGTCTTGCTGATGTGCTGGACGGTTGCGGCCTCATTGGCCGCGGGCAATGGCTGTGTTGTCAAACCGGCTGAGATTACAACGCTCTCCACGCTGGAGTTCATGCAGGTCTTTGCGGGGCTTCCTGGCGATCTGGTGGCGTGCGTGCCTGGCGGCGCGGAGCTGGGCAAGGCGCTCGTTGCCAGTGATCTGACCCATGCCGTGGCCTTCACCGGATCGGTTGCAGCCGGACAGGCGGTTGCCGCGGCCGCTGGCGCCAAGATGAAACCGGCGATCATCGAAGCCGGCGGATCAGACCCGATGATCGTCAGCGCACATGCCGATATCGACGTGGCCAGCGCCGGGGCTGTCACCGGGGCGTTTCACATGACCGGGCAGGTCTGCACCTCGACAGAACGGCTCTACGTGGTCGACAGCATTCACGACCAGTTCGTTACTGCCTTCGCGGCTGAAACGGCCCGGCTGCGGATTGGCAATGGGTTGGAAAAGTCCGAGATCGGCCCGCTCAGCAGCCAAGCCGCCCGCGACAAGGTCGAGCGACTGGTTGCAGATGCCGTTGCCAAGGGCGCGACGGTGGTCTGCGGCGGGCGAATTCCGCCCGAACATCAGACCGGCTGGTTTTATGAACCCACAATCCTGACCGACTGCACACCAGATATGGACCTGCTGCACGAAGAGTGCTTTGGCCCGGTGGCCGCCATCCTGCGCGTGCCGGATTTCGACGCGGCAATCGACGGAGCCAACGACACGAAGTTCGGGCTGGGCGCCTGTGTCTTCACATCCTCGCTGGACGAAGCGCATGAGGCGCATGAACGGCTTGAGGCGGGCATGGTCTGGATCAACAATCCCCTGATCGACAATGACGCGTTGCCCTTCGGTGGCTGGAAGGCATCCGGCATGGGCCGAGAACTGGGCCGTCAGGGCCTTGATGCGTTCCGCCGCGCCAAAATGGTGATACTGGACCACAAACCCGTCCGTCAGGATTGGTGGTACCCCTACCCCGATGACTGGTTTCTGGATGCGGGTGGACGGAAACTTGTCTGACGGAAGCCAGATTGCCACGAGGTTGAAGCGATTGGCGCGCGTGCCGTCGTGACGACCCTGACGCCCTATGCCCGAGCTAGCACGACCCCCTATTGGTTTACGACAGTGCCCCAAGGCAAGACCTGCGCCGCGTTGGACACAGATGTCAGTTGCGACCTTGCCATCATTGGCGGTGGTTTCACCGGACTTTGGAGCGCATTGCAGGCGCGACTACATTTCCCGGATGACACCATTTGTCTGGTCGAGGCGCGTCACTGCGGTCAGGAGGCCTCGGGCCGCAATGGCGGATTTTGTGCGCCGTCCATTTCGCATGGCGTGTCCAACGCCTTGGCGCGCTGGCCTTCTGAGGCCGAAACCCTGATCCGCCTGGGTCGCGAAAATCTGGATGCCTTGGAGCAAGACCTTGAGGCATTTGACATTGGCGCAGATTTCACGCGCGCGGGCAAACTGAGCCTTGCCGAAACCCCCTGGCAACGCGAGGGCCTCGAGACCACGGCGGCGCATTATGCGAGGTTTGGTATCGACTGCCACTTGCTTGAAGGCGGCGCGCTGCGCGAAAAATTCAACAGCCCAGTCTATGACGCCGGGTTGTTCGAGCCAAATTATGCGTTGGTGAACCCGTGCAAACTGGTCACCGGTTTGCGTGACGCGTGCTTGCGAAATGACATCCGCATATGCGAAGAAACACCTGTCACTGCGCTGCACGAAACCGGCTGTTCCCTTCGGCTGGAAACACCGGCGGCCACCATCACCGCCAAACGTGCAATCATGGCCACCAATGCCGCCGTTCCGCTGTTGCCAGAACTGCGGCAGACGATCATCCCGGTGTTTGACTATTCTCTGGTGACCGAACCGCTGACAGATGCGCAATTGGAAAGTATCGGCTGGACAGGCCAGCACGGGGTCGCAGACAGCGGAAACCAGTTCCACTACCTGCGCAAGACTCAAGACAACCGAATTCTCTGGGCAGGGTTTGATGCGATCTATCACTATGGCAGTCGCCGCGACGGTGAATTGCTGCAACGCGAAGAAAGTTTTGCCCGTCTTGCGGCGCAGTTCGCCACCGCCTTCCCATCGCTTTCAAACGTGAAATTCGACTATAAATGGGGCGGTATCATCGACACGTCTGCGCGCACGACGTTTTTTGTGGGCACAGCGTTTTCTGATCGCGTGGCCTACGCAATGGGCTTTACCGGGCAAGGTGTTTCCGCCAGCCGGTTCGCCGCATTGACGATGCTCGACCTGCTGCAAGGTATCCAGACAGAGCGTACGGATTTGCAGATGCTCCGCCAAAGACCGGTGCGCTTTCCGCCTGAACCTTTTCGTTCGCTGGCCATTCACATGGCACAAAAGGGCCTGGCGCGAGAAGACCGAACCGGACGGCGCGCGCTGTTTCTGCGTGCATTGGACAGGTTCGGCGTTGGTTTCGATTCCTGAATGCTGCGCCACATGACTGGCAGGCTGGATGTCCCACAAGGCCGGTATTCCCTTGCGAGAAAATCTGGCTCGCCTTCACGCGACCGGCCTCGGCGCGCACGAACCTCACTTATGGTACGGCTGGCCGATGGCTTTGGGCGGGCTGGGCGTGCCGATGAACCCCGCCAAAAGCAGGACTGTCAGCACATAGGGCAAGGCCAGCATAAGCTGGGTCGGCACCTCACCAATCAACGGCAGATCAACGCCTTGTAACCGCGAGGTCGCAGCCTCCAGAAACCCAAACATCAGACAGGCCATGAAGGCCGTGAGGGGCCGCCAATTTCCGAAGATCACGGCTGCCAGCGCGATATACCCTTTGCCCGCCGACATTTCGCGCACGAAGTTGCCGCCCTGGGCCACCGAAAGATAGGCCCCCGCAATGCCGCAGAACACACCGCCAATCATCAGCGCGCGGTACCGCAACCACGTGACGGACACGCCGGCGCTGTCCACGGCTTCGGGTACTTCACCCACGGCGCGCATGCGCAGGCCAAAGCGGGTGCGATAAATGATGAACGCTGTCAGAGGGACCGCCAGTAAAGCGATATAAACCAAAAGGTTATGACCTGAAATGAGCTGGCGGTAGATCGTGCCAAAGACAGGGATGGCATCCAGCGTTTCCGTGCCAAACCATTCAACCGGCTTGAACCGCGCGTCCCGCGGCAGCGTCGGTGTTTGCCCACCCCGCCGAAAGAGTGCAATGCCGATCACAACCGTCAGACCAGAGGCCAGAATGTTGATGGCCACGCCCGAGATCACCTGATTGCCTTTATGTGTGATGCAGGCAAACCCATGGATCAAGGACATCATCACACTGGCCAGAATGGCGCATCCCAACCCCAAAAAGGCCGACCCAGTCAGGGCCGCAACCGCCGCCGCAACAAACGCGCCGGTCAGCAGCTTCCCCTCTAGCGAAATGTCGATCACGCCGGAGCGTTCCGCAAAGATGCCCGCCATCGCGCACAGGATCAGCGGCGTGGCGATCCGAAGCGTTGCGTCGAAGGTCAAGAGGAGCTGGTAGAGAAAATCAGCCATGCGCCACCTCCCGCGGGGCCCAGAAGCGGGCAATCAGTCGCGCCAGAGGTGGGTTGAACATATAGACCAACGCCCCTGAAAAGAGGATGATCATGCCTTGGATCATCAACACCATTTCGCGCGTGATGGACTGAAACTCGAAATCCAGTTCCGCGCCGCCTTGATAGAGCGCGCCAAAGAGCAGCGAGGCCAGCAGTATACCAATCGGGTGGTTCCGCCCCATCAAGGCTACGGCAATGCCCGTGAACCCATATCCCGCCGTGTAGTTCAGGATCACCCGGTGGCTGATCCCAAGGATTTCGTTGGTGGCAAGCAAGCCCGCAAACCCGCCGGCGATGGCCATGGCGATGATGATGGTGCGCGCCACGTTGATTCCGGCGTAATGCGCGGCCTCCGGGTTTTGCCCCACGGCGCGGATGGCAAACCCCAGCCGTGTCCGCCAGATCAGGAACCAGAAGAACACCAGCGCGACGAGTGCAAGCAGAAACGATGCATTCAGCGGTGTGGCCGCAATATCGATCCCCAGACCGCTGAGCATGTCATGCATTTTGGGCAGGTAACTGCCGGCAGGCAGCGGTTCGGATTGCGGCGATTGTTGACCAGGCTCCAGCATGGGACCCGCGAGCAACCACACCATGATCGAAGCCGCAATGAAATTGAACATGATCGTGGTGATCACGATGTGACTGCCGCGTTTGGCCTGTAGATATCCGGGGATAACGCCCCAACAGGCACCCGCCAGAGCCGCCCCTGCTATGGCGATCGGCAACGCGACGATGCCGGGCGCCGCCCCCACGGCAAAGGCGGCCACAGCAGCACCGAGCCCGCCCATATATGCCTGGCCTTCACCACCGATGTTGAACAGCATCGCGTGAAAGGCCGTGGCGACCGCAAGCCCCGTAAAAACGAAATTTGTCGTGTAGTAGAGCGTGTAACCCAGACCGCCTGAATAGACGAACGCCCCTTTGAGCATCACACCAAGCGCTTCAATCGGGTTTTCCCCAATGGCCAACACCACCAGACCACATACGAAAAGCGCCGCCATCAGGTTGATGATCGGGAGCACGACAAGATCGGCCCAACGCGGGAGCGGGGGAACAGGTTTGCTCATGCGGGCGTTGCCTCGCGCTGCTCTCCGGCCATCATCAGGCCCAGTGTTTGTCGGTCTGCCGCCGCGCGGTCCACAATCCCCACATTCTTGCCATCGCAGAGCACCATGATCCGGTCAGACAGAGACATGATTTCATCCAGCTCAACACTCACCAACAGGATCGCACATCCCGCATCCCGCAGGGCCAGAAGTTGCTTATGGATGAACTCGATGGCCCCCACATCCACGCCACGCGTCGGCTGACCAACCAGCAACACGACCGGATTTGCAGAGAATTCGCGCGCAATCACGATCTTCTGCTGGTTGCCGCCGGAAAAGTTCTTGGCAAAGTGGCGCGGTGCATCCGGGCGCACATCGTAATCCCGCATTTTTTCGGCGCAATTGGCTTCGATGGCGGTTTGATCCATCAGCAGGCCGGTCCCCGCGAGATCGCTGTCTTGCAGCCCAAGGATCATATTCTCCTTCGCCTCAAAGTGCAGGATCAGTCCGTGCCGGTGCCGGTCCTCCGGAATATGACGCACCCCAAGATCGCGGATGATACGCGGGGTGGTTTTGGTGGCCGCGGTCACATCGGTGCCCAGAATGTTGATCGACCCCGTCGAGAGATGTCGCATACCTGCCAGCACCTCCATCAACTGTGTCTGACCGTTGCCAGATACGCCCGCGACGCCCAAAATCTCACCGGCGCGAACCTCAAAATTGATTTCCTCAAGCTCAACCACGCCCTGACTGTTGGTGTATCCCAGCCCGGTGGCCGAAAATTGCACCGCACCCGGCGTGGCATCTGTCCGCTCGACCTCCAACAACACTTTGCGGCCTACCATCAACTCGGCCAACTCCGCCGGCGATGTTTTTGCCGTCTCTCTGTGCCCAACGATCTGACCCTGACGCATGATATCAACCGCATCGGTGATCTCCATGATCTCAGCCAGTTTGTGGGTGATCAGCAAAACCGAAACGCCCCGATCACGAAGCACCTTGAGAATTTCAAACAGCTGCTCCGCCTCTTGCGGTGTCAGCACGCCCGTGGGTTCGTCAAGGATCAGGATTTTTGCCCCCCTTTCAGCGCCTTGATGATCTCGACCCGCTGCTGCTGGCCCACATTCAGATCTTTCACCAACGCGTCCGGATCGATCCTGAGGTTGTAGCGCTCCGACAGCTCGATAATCCGCTCGCGCGCGGCTTGCCGCCCCTCCCGCAGCATCACGCCCCCTTCCGTGCCCAGCATGACGTTTTCCAGAACCGTGAAGGTCGGGACAAGCATGAAATGCTGATGAACCATACCGATGCCGTGCCCAATGGCATCCGCCGAGGAGCGCATATCGACACGCTCCCCAGCCACGAAAAACTCACCTTCGTCGCAGGTATGCATGCCGTACACGATGTTCATCAGCGTCGATTTGCCAGCGCCGTTCTCACCGATGATCCCATGGATCGTCCCCGGTTTGATGGCCAAATCGATGTCACGGTTGGCGCGGATCAGACCAAAGGATTTGCTGACACCCCTGAGCTCCAACGCATAGGGAGCGGCCACGCCGCTCCCGTCTTTTTTGTCCCCCGACATGTGCGGATCAGTCTACCGGGCAGCTGCTGTCCGAGCGATAGTCATGCACCACGATTTCGCCCGACTTGATCTTGTCTGCTGCCCCTTCGATGGCCGCTTTCATGTCATCGGAAATCAGGGATGCGTTATGTTCGTCAAGCGCCCAACCGACACCTTCTTCGGCAATGCCAAGATTGCGGATGCCGGTGTCAAAGTTGCCATCCATCGCATCTTTCATGGTCTCATATGCTGCTACATCGACACGTTTCAGCATGGAGGTCAGCACGTTGCCCGGCGCCATGTGGTTTTGGTTGGAATCGACGCCAATCGCCAGCTTGCCAGCATCTGCGGCGGCCTGAATGACACCCACGCCGGTGCCCCCCGCCGCCTGATACACAACGTCAGCGCCGCGGTCGATCTGGCTTTGGGTCAGTTCTGCGCCCTTGCCCGGATCGTTCCAGGCCTTGGGTGTGTCGCCCGTCATGTTTTCGATGATGCTTGCATCCGCGTTGACGGATTTCACGCCCTGTTTATAGCCACAAGAAAATGCGCTGATCAGAGGAATATCCATGCCGCCGACAAAACCCACTGTGCCAGTTTCAGAGGCCATCGCCGCAGCAATCCCGACCAGATAGCTGCCTTCCTGTTCCTTGAACGCATATTGGCGCAGGTTTGGTTGATCCAGCCAGTTCACGTCGATAATCGAGAAATTCACCTCCGGGTTGGCCGCAGCCACAGCGTCGATCGCATCCGCCTGCGCAAAACCCACGCCCAGAACCACGGTGGCACCGCGCTGCACCATCTTCTCCATCGCCTGCTGACGCTGGACTTCGTTGGTCACCTCGAATTCCATCACCTCGACACCGGTCTCGTCGGTGAATTTCTTGATGCCGTTATACACACCCTCGTTGAAGGAGCCGTCGAATTTACCGCCCATGTCGTAGATCACGGCCGGTTTGAAATCCGCGGCCAACGTAATGCTGGACACGGTCGCGAAAGTCGCGGCCAGTACGGTTGTCAGTGCTTTCTTCATCGGTGAACTCCTTGTTGAATATGCGGCCGCGAACCGGCCTTTATTGTCTATGTCGTTCAGCCACCCTGGCCGATTTCCTTCAGTCGTTCCTGCAAAAATTCACCGGCGGTCTGATGCGCAAGCTGCACCTCGGGGCGCGGATGCATAAAGAGCGGCAATGAATATCGCGATTGGTTTTGCTGCTTTGGCGGATTGATCACGCGGTGCACGGTGGACGGGTAATAATTCCGGCTGGCCTGCGCCAGCATATCGCCCGCGTTCACGTTGATGTACCCGGTGCCGCACGGAATATCATGCCACGTTCCGTTCACATCCTGCGCCTGCAACCCCGGCTCGGACCCGGTAACCAGCAGGGTGATCAGGTTGATATCGCCATGTGCCGCAGCCCGCACTTCGCCCGGCGCCACGTCATCGGGCAATGGCGGGTAATGCAACACACGCAACAGGTTATCGTCCGATCCGTTGACCATTTCCGCAAAAGGCATGGACAGCTTTTGCGTCACCTCATCAGGCGAGACCTGATCCAGCCAGCCCAGCAATGTCTCTCCCAGACCGATCAGGCTTGCATGAAATTTGCGCGTCACATCCTCGCATTCCGCCGGGACGTGTTGCGATTGATAGACGTGGAAGAATTCCTTGAGGTCCTTTTGCGCGCGGCCCTTTGCATTTTCTGATTTATACCCGAAATATCCTGCCGGATCGCCCGCCGGGGTGGCATCATTCTGCTTGTCATCGCGCGCGAAATAGCCGGACCAGGTGTCATACATCGCCTGGATTTCCGACATGTCGATGTCGTGGTCCTTGATCACGGCGAATCCGGTTTCACGCAGGGACTTGGCAAATCGTTCGGCCGCATCCGGCTCCTTGGGGCTGACGGCCAGAACTTCGAACTTTGCCATGCTTGACGTCCTTTTTTCTTTGTTTTGCCGTTCGCGGTTTTCGCAAGTCTAGAACCTTGATCGCCGCCGCATCAACCCACGTCGCAGCGTCACCTAACGACCGAATCTGCGGGAACAATCGTGGCGGTTGCGATCTGCGACCCCTCCGGAGAATACTCTTGAGGTCCCGCCGTTCAAGGACAAAATACACCGCCACGTTGGTGTGCCCGCCCTTATGCGTTGCGCAAAAAAGCCTCAACCTCATCCGCGCTTGGAATCGCCGCCGCCGCACCTTGACGCGTCACCTGTATCGCAGATGACGCCGCTGCAAAGGCCAGCGCGTGCTTGACATCGCCGCCCTCAAACCGCGCCATGAACGCGCCCAAAAACGTGTCCCCTGCCCCGGTTGTATCAATGGCCGCAACAGTAAAGCTGTCCTGGTGCAAGATGTGCCCGCCGGAGTGCAACTGCGCCCCTTGAGCACCCTTGGTGATCAGCACATGTTCTATCCCCAGATCCCATGGCTCGCGGCCTGTTGCCCGCAACAACGCCTCCGCTTCACCCTCGTTCAAGGCCAGAAGCGAAAGACTGCCAAGTAACGCCTGCACCGCGTCGGCATCAAAGGGTGCTGCGGAATACGCAACCTTCAATTCACGCGCATGGGCCATATGGGCGATGTGGCCCACCAGGTTGGTCTCGTTTTGCAATAAAACCCAATCCCCGGGCTCTGCGCCTTCCAGCGCATGTTCGATCTGGGTCTCTGAAAAGGACTGGTTTGATCCGCCGTACAGGACAATCTGGTTTTCCGCCGCATCGTCGACGAAAATCACCGCATGTCCTGTCGGCTCGTCAACCACTGCGATATCTGCCGTTGAAAGGCCAAACCCGGAAATCTCGTCGCGCAACCAATCGCCGTCCGGGCCAAGACATCCGATATGCCGCACCGCGCCGCCGGATTGCGCAACCGCGATGGATTGGTTGATCCCCTTGCCGCCCAGAAATTTTTCGAACGACGTGCTGGCAAGGGTTTCTCCGGCCGCAGGCAGGTGCGGCATGCGGTACACCAGGTCCAGATTGATTGAGCCAAAATTGAAGATCATCTGTATCTCTGCATTGGATTGAACCATCAGCTTAGCCATGATCGATGGAACATGCGACCCGCAACAAAAACCGCGCGGTAAAGCGGCAAACCCGCAAGACCTGCCGCACAGATACGGCGGGCTATACGGGCCTAGTGCACGTATTTAGAATGGCAAAACCGAAGCTTTGTTTAGCCCTAACGTGACTGGACACGGCACACCTTAGTTTGTCGATTCCCACCGGAAATGATACACTCTGGGTTGTCCGAGGCATTTTTAGCCGGACTCCTTTTTTGTTTAGTCATTAGATAGATGGAATTTCAGTATGAAGCTTAGTGATATTGAAGGTGCGGCCGAAACGCCAGACACCGTTTCCCAAACCGCGGGCATTGTGTCGCTGTCGGATTTCCTGACGACCACCGGCGTTCTGACCGAAGCGCAGCGCCGCGAAATTGTCGAACAGGCGCAGTTTTTGATGGAGGAAATTTACGTCCATCTGCCGCTGAAACAGGCGATGCATGCGGTGGATCCGGTGCAGCGTCTCAAGCTCTTGCGCCGCCGGGTGGGGACGCTGGACGAGCGCCAGTTCCACGACGAGATGATTTCGATTTTCAAAAGCGTTCGTGATCTGCACACGAACTACGTTCTGCCCGCACCCTACAGGGCACATACCGCCTTTCTGCCGTTCCTGATGGAGGAATTCTACGACGACACCGGCACGCGGCACTTCACTGTTTCCCGGATGCTTGTGGGCTTCACCCATCCGACATTTGTGCCAGGTGTCGAGGTGACGCACTGGTCAGGTGTCCCGGTCGAGCGCGCCGTGGCGGAAAATGCAGATCGCGAAGCGGGATCAAACCCGCCAGCGCGCCATGTTCGCGGACTGGACGGCATGACCGTGCGCCCGATGGCGATGTCCCTGCCACCCGATGCAGATTGGGTCATGGTCGGCTATGTGGGCCTTGATAACCAGGCCCATGAACTGCGTTTGCCGTGGCAGGTATTCAGCCCGGATGACACGGGCGATGGCGGCGCTACGGGGACAGGACTGGCCACCGGGGAAGAGATGGATCTGGAATTGGCCTTGGCCATGGGTCTGGACTTGAACATGGAACTGACCAACCGCGCGCGGCTGGAATTGTTCTTTGAAAACACCAAGCATCGGCGCGACAAGGTGCAGGAAATCTACCGTGGCGGGACCATGGGCGAGGAAAGTCTGGAGACGATCGTCGCGGAAACCAGTTTCTTTCCCGACACGTTCGAGTTTCGCACGGTCCAGCGCAATGGAACGGAATTCGGGTATTTGCGGATCCGGACTTTCAGCCAACCCGGCCCCACACAATTCATCGACGAGGTACGGCGGATTCTGGCAATGCTGCCGCAAAACGGTCTGATCATCGATGTGCGCGGCAATGGCGGCGGCATCATTCTGAACGGCGAACGGATGCTGCAACTCTTTACCGATGACACCATCGAAGCCGAGCGGTTGCAGTTCATCAACAACGACATCACGCTCAGGATCGCTGAATCTGCGCTTGGTGGATTTGCAACACAATGGGCGCGATCCATCGAACTTTCCGTTGTGACAGCTGCGGTCTATTCGCAGGGGTTTCCGATCGAACCCGCCGCCAACACAAACGCCATTGGTCGCGTCTACCCGGGCAAAACCGTGGTGATCACCGATGCGCGTTGCTATTCCACAACGGATATTTTCGCCGCCGGGTATCAGGATCATGAAATTGGCCCCATTCTGGGTGTCGATGGCAACACCGGTGCGGGTGGTGCCAACGTATTCACCCATGGCTTGCTCAGGGATGCGCTCTCTGTGACGTCAAATCCGATCTCCGCATTGCCGGGCGGGGCGGATATGCGCTTTGCCATTCGTCGCACCACACGGGTGCGCGAAAATGCGGGCGTGCCGCTCGAAGATCTGGGCGTTGTGCCCGATCATTTGCACCGTATGACGCGCAACGATGTGCTGAACGGCAATGTCGATCTGATCGCGGCTGCCGCAGACCTGATTGCATAATCGCGTTCGAAGGTCGAAACGTGTCGGGCGGTCTGTGCCGCCCGTCACCGCATGTGTCACCTCCTCCGTTAGCCTTGCGGTCGAGCCTCTTTTGGTCTTGGGTAACGTTTCTGTCTGATCACGGGTATGAACGGAAACGATGCTCGACACACCAAAAAACCCGCCCCTTCTGGGATACGCTGACCGCTTGTCAGTCCGGCCCGGTGACGAGCTTGCATTCAAAGTCTCTTCGACCTCATCACACCCCTTTTCGGCCCGCCTCATGCGCTCCATCAGCGCTGATCCAAACCCGAACGGTCCGGGCATTATCGAAGAAGACGCCGCCGAGTTTTTTGCCCCTCTGGAGGTGACGTCGGTCGAGCGGCCTTTCTTTCCCGGCTCCTACGGCATTGCCCGCGCCGAGGTGACACTGCCCGCCAATGCTCGCATCGAAATGTCGGCATTGGTTTTCCCGACCCTGCGGTCTGAACGGTATCAGACGGTCTTGAGCATCGGTGCGTTTGATCTCGGACTGACCCCAGAAGGCACGCTGTGCCTTTGGGTTGATGGGCAGGCCGCGACCACGGAACAACCGCTCAAACTGCGAAAATGGCACCAAATCGCGGTGACGGTCGATGCCGGGTTGGTCACCCTCACGCAGACCACATTGGGCCGCCATTCGCCCTCATCGGTACAGACCAAACTCACGGTCGGCGATGTGGACCATCAGACAGGCAAACCCGTGATTGCCGCCAAAATGCAGGACGGCACAGCAACCCAGCATTTCAACGGCAAGATCGAAGCGCCCGCCATTTCGGTGGATGGTCACCCCCTTTGCGCATGGGATTTCAGCAAAGGCATTTCGACCACGACAGTGCATGCCACGGCGGGCCCGGATTTGGATCTGATCAACTTTCCTGCACGCGCAGTGACCGGCGCCCACTGGGACGCCACCGAAATGAACTGGACGCACAATCCTTCGCAGTATGCAGCGATCCATTTTCACCAAGACGACATCTACGATTTCGAGTGGGAGACCGATTTCACATTCACCCTACCGGATGACATTCCCTCAGGCGCGTATGTCATGCGGCTGGAGTGCGATGGTCAGCGCGACGCGATCCCTTTCTTTGTGTGCCCACCCCGCGGGCACCGCACGGCGGACCTGTGTGTGCTGATCCCAACATTCACCTACACGGTCTATGGCAACCATGCGCGCCCGGATTTTGAGCCCGTCTGGAAGGAGAAATTTGCCGCCTGTGATGCCTATCCGCACAACCCTGCCGAATACCCGCACTATGGTTTGTCGACCTATAACAACCACGCGGATGGATCCGGGATTTGCCACGCATCCTATCGCAGGCCCTTGTTCAACCTCCGCCCCGGTTACATGACATTCGGCGATACCGACTGTTCCGGATTACGGCATTTTCAGGCGGACACGCATTTGCTCAGTTGGCTTCATGCCAAAGGGATCGCATATGACGTGATCACGGATCATGATCTGCATGAAAACGGGGGTGCATCTTTGGCCGGATACAAGGCCGTGACCACGACCACCCATCCGGAATATCACACCGCCCAGACACTGGATGCGCTGCAAAGCTATCGCGATACGGGCGGCAACCTGCTCTATCTTGGTGGCAATGGGTTTTACTGGCGCATCGCCATCCATCGCGAAAATGACAGCCTGCTGGAAATCCGCCGGGCCGAAGATGGTATCCGCGCATGGGCCGCCGAACCGGGCGAATACTACAACGCATTTGATGGCACCTATGGCGGCCTGTGGCGCCGCAATGGCCGGGCGCCGCAGGACCTTGTTGGGATTGGTTTTGCCGCGCAGGGAGAGTTCTTTGGCGATCCCTATCGACGGATCAGCACCGACCCTGCGTTTGACTGGGTTTTTGAAGGGATCGAAGGCGACATCATCGGAGATTTTGGATTTTCGGGAAATGGCGCCGCCGGATTTGAGTTGGACCATATCGACTACCGGCTGGGATCACCCGAAAACACGGTGTTGCTGGCGCGCTCAGCGACCCGCGACGCAGGATTTGTACTCGTCCCCGAAGAACAGCTGACACATCTGACCAATTTATCCGGTGGGCCGGTCCGCGATACCCTGCACGCCGATATGATCTGGGCGGACTATCCCGGCGGTGGCGCTGTGTTTGCAACCGGGTCCATTACCTTTTGTGGTTGCCTGCCATGGAACAATTATACCAACAACGTCTCGCAACTTCTGCAAAACGTGTTGACCAAAATGCTGGCCTGAGTGGGCGAGCACGCGGCGGTCGCCGATACCCGGCCTTAGACGGAATAGCTGGGCAGCTTGCGAAACGCGTCGCGGAGCGCCTCGCCCCAATCCGTTGAGATGGTTTGAAAAATCTCGTCAGACGCTTCGATACGTTTGGTGCGATCTGATGAGAACAGAATCCGTCTCGTAGATTTCAACGTCAAATGGCAGGCCAACACCAAGATTGGCTTTGACCGTGGAGTCAAACGAGATCAGCAACAGTTTCAGGGCATCTTCAAAACTCAAATCCGGGTCGTACGCGCGCACCAGAATGGGCTTGCCGTATTTCGTCTCACCAATCTGGAAAAACGGCGTGTCATCCGTGATCTCGATGAAATTACCCTCGGGGTAGATCAGGAAAATCGTCGGTTGGCCGCCTTCAATTTGCCCTCCAACAATGACCGAGGCGCGAAACTGATCTTCTGACGTCTGTCCATTCGGGCTGCTGGAGGCAATCACTTCCTTCAAGGTCGTGCCGACCAGCCGCGCGACCTGAAACATCGTCGTTTGCTTGAGAATACTGGGGTCGCGGTCTTCAGCGGATTTGGAGCGTTCTTCGAGCAGGCTGATCATGGACTGTGTTGTGGCAAGATTGCCCGCCGTCATGATGGTGATCTTGCGCTCACCCGGCACGGTCCAGGTGAACATCTTCCGACTGACCGAAAAATTATCAACCCCCGCGCTGGTGCGGGTATCAGACATAAACACCAGACCGCTGTTGATGCGCATGCCAACACAATATGTCATCGAAGTTCGCCTTTTGAATCGGTTTGCGCTCTGCTTACTGCTGCACCTGCAAAGACACAATCATCGCTTCATCTGACGCACCCAACCGCATCCCCGAAACCGGCGCCGCATCACGCGCATCCCGGCCAATCGCGATACGCACGTATTTCTCGTCCGGGGCAACCCCGTTCGAGACATCAAAACCGACCCATCCTAGAGCATCGATATGCGCCTCAGCCCAGGCATGGCTGGCATCCTGATCGATCTGATCGTTGATCAACAGATAGCCGCTGACGTAACGGGCGGGAATGCCCAGGTCCCGCGCGGCGGCAATGAAAATGTGGGCGTGATCCTGACAGACCCCATGCCCGATCTCGAGCGCTTGCTCGGCCGTTGTATCAGTATCCGTATCCCCAAGCTGGTAGGGTGTTGATTTCAGAACGGCCGCCGAAAGAGCATGCAGCCCATCAAGCGTGGTTTCGTGTTTCCGCACGACATCACCAAGCGCCCTTATCCCTGCGCCCGTTTCCGTCAGCGGCGTTGCGTGCTCAAAATGCCAAAGAGGGGCGCAGCCATACACCTTGCCCAACACACCGGCCGTATCCTTCGTCGCAACGGTACCGCGCGCCGTGATCGACAATTTCTGCGCGCCGGGTTCGATGCTGACCAGATCGGTGTGATTGCCATAGTGGTCGCGGTAACTGGCTTCGATCTTGCCGCCCTCAACGCTCAAATTCCAATCGGTCACATCCTGAACAGGCGCATCAAGCGGACGCAGCCGTACCTTTTGCAGCGCGTAATCCACCGGCTGATCATAGTTGTATTGCGTGGTGTGATTTACATGAAGCTGCATCTAGTTGTTGAACCTGTAATCCTGCTCGATCTGCAGACCGAGATTGGCATTGTCGCGAATAACAGAGCCCAGAAACTCATGCAGCCCCTCGTCAAAAATCGATGCGATATCGCGTTTTTCCAAACGCGCCCGCAGCGTATCGGCCAGATCATGGCTAGCCAATCTTTCACCGTAGCTGTCCGCCAGCGCACTCAGGTTGGCAACAATTTGCGCCACACAAAATGACAGCGACCGCGGCATGCGCTGATCAAGAATCAAAAAGCTGGCAATCGCGGGGGCCGTGTAATCCTCTTCCACCGCCCACCGAAACGCCCGATGCGCCGATACCGAGCGCAACAGCGTTTCCCATTGCACGTTATCCAGCCTGCCCCCCACCAAAGACGAGGCAGGCAACAACGCGTGGTATTTCACATCAATGATCCGCGCCGTGTTGTCGGCCCGTTCCGTGTGAATACCGATCTGACAGAAGTGATAGGTATCCTTGCGCAGCATCGTACCGGTCAGCGCGCCGCGTACGAGGGCAGATTGCTGTCGGATCGCTGCCAGCACCTCGGGCAGATCGGTTTCCTTGACCGGATCGCGCAGCAGATCACAGAGCTGCATCCACGTCTCGTTGACCCCGGTCCAGACTTCGGTCGTGAGCGCCGTGCGCACCAGCCGGGCGTTATCGCGGGCCGATTTGATCGCGGAATAGACCGAACTTGGGTTATCCCCATCCCGCAACAGGAAATTCGTGACCCGAGCGCTGTCGTAACTGTCGTATTTTTCCTCGAATGTGGCTTGTACGGCGGAGGTGACGATCACGGATTTCCACTCGGCTTCCGCATCCGTAGACCGCGTCAGTGCGATGCGAAACCCAGCCTCGATCAGCCGTGCCGTGTTTTCCGCCCGCTCAAGCGAGCGGAACATCCAGTAAAGACCCCCTGCGGTTTTTCCTAACATCAGTCTTCCAATACCCACGTGTCTTTGGTGCCGCCGCCTTGGCTCGAATTTACAACCAGACTGCCCGCCTTCAGGGCCACGCGGGTTAATCCGCCGGGTGTGATCACCACGCCGTCTGGTGAAACCTGCGCAAACGGCCGCAAATCGACGTGGCGAGGTGCGAGGCCCTTTTTGGTGAAAATCGGCACCGTGGACAGCGACAGCGTTGGTTGGGCGATGTAATTAGCCGGGTTTTCCTTGAGCTTTTCGGCAAATTCCGAAACTTCGCGCTTGCTGGCAGCCGGGCCGACCAACATGCCATAGCCGCCCGATCCGTGCACTTCCTTCACAACCAGATCGCACAGGTTGTCCAACACGTATTTCAATGTCTGCGGCTCGGAACAACGATGGGTTTCCACATTTTTCAAAATGGCCCGCTCACCGGTATAAAACTCCACGATATCAGGCATGTAGCTGTAAATCGCCTTATCATCTGCCACACCTGTGCCGGGCGCATTGGCAATGGTGATATTGCCCGCACGATACACGTCCATAATGCCAGGTACGCCCAGCATCGAGTTTGGATTGAAGGTCAGCGGATCGAGAAATTCATCATCGACCCTGCGATAAAGCACGTCGATCACCTTGTAGCCGCGGGTGGTGCGCATCGCGATATGGCCATCCACAACCCGCAGATCATGGCCCTCCACCAGCTCGACCCCCATCTGATCGGCCAGAAAACTGTGCTCGTAATAGGCGGAGTTGTGAATGCCGGGCGTCAACACCGCCACGCAGGCGCGTCCCTCGCACGAGGCCGGTGCGGATGCCGCCAAGGAACGACGCAGGTTCTTGGGATAATCACTGACCTGCTGCACTTTGATCTTGCTGAAAAGCTCGGGAAACATCTGCAACATCGTCTCGCGATTTTCCAGCATATAGCTGACACCGGAGGGGGTGCGCGCATTGTCTTCCAGCACAAAAAAATCATCCTCGCTCGTGCGCACGATATCGGTTCCAACGATATGGGTGTAGACGTCCCCCGGCGGGCTGAAATCCATCATTTGCGGTAAGAACGCATCGTTGTGGGCGATCAGCTCCACCGGGACGATGCCTGCCCGCAGAATTTCCTGCCGGTGGTAGATGTCGTGCAGAAAGGCGTTGATCGCCCGAACACGCTGATCAATCCCCTTCGAGATCTTTGTCCATTCCCGGTTCGACACGATGCGCGGGACCAGATCAAACGGGATCAGGCGCTCCTCTGCGTCCGTGTCGCCATAGACGTTAAAGGTGATCCCGGTCCGCCTGAAAAACGCTTCGGCCTGCCCAGCTTTCTGCGCCAGACGTCCGGTATCTTGCTTTGAAAACCACGCCTCGTATTGGGAATATGGTTGCCGAACGCCAACGGATGCTTGCATCTCGCTGAAATGAATTTGTTCTGATGCCATATCCAAAGACTACAGTTTTAAGCCGACATATCAACACCGGCGGGCAACAAGCCCCCGACCAAGCGAATAGTGATGAAAATTGCGGCACCTCTTGCAGACTTGCCAAAATCAACTGCAGGTCCGGTCGCACATCCCCCACAGCGCCGATGAATTTCGCCTGGCTACGGCAAAACAGGCATGTCGGAAATAGATATAAAATACAAAGCCTTACACATTTATGTTCATAGATGCACGCATGTCTGTGGATTTGGGCATGTTGGATTAACCCAGCACGGCAGCTACGTACTGTTTCTTGATAAATTTCGGCGTTCCACCCGGACAGGAGCACGTGTTTGGCCCACATAGCAGATGCAAAATTCACCCAAGGCAATCTGATGCGACATGTCTCGACCATGTCATTGACCGCAAGCATTGGGTTGATGGCGGTATTCGCCGTTGACCTGATTGACCTCTTTTTCATCTCCCTTCTGGGCGTTGACGAACTGGCGGCATCTGCGGGGTACGCCAGCACGCTGATGTTCTTCGCAAGCGCCATCAATATCGGTCTGTCCATCGCGGCGGCCGCGCTTGTGTCGCGAGCCATCGGCGCCAATCGCGAAGACGAAGCGCGCGGCTATGCCACAAGTGTCGCCGTGTTTACGGTGCTGATCGGCATTCTGGTGCCGGTTGTGATGCTATCGAATGCGGACTTCCTTTTGGGGCTGGTCGGCGCGTCCGGAGAGATCGCCGAGAAATCCAAATCCTATCTTTTCATCATCCTGCCCACGACGGTGTTTTCCGGCCTGGCGATGGTCTCTGTCGCCGTGTTGCGCGCCTATGGTGACGCGAAACGCGCCATGTACCCTTCGCTCCTGGGCGGCGGCGTGAATGCTGTATTGGACCCAATATTTATCTTCTCACTGGGCCTTGGGCTGGAAGGTGCAGCATGGGCCACGGCCATTGCCCGCATGGCCACGATGGGCTTTGCCCTCTACCCCGCGATCAAGGAATATGACGCGTTCGCAAAGGTTAAACTTGGCAACGTATCGCGTGACATGGCCGCGGTGATCGGCATTGCCATTCCCGCCGTTCTGACAAATGTCGCAACGCCTTTAGGCACCGCCATTGTCACACGGGAGATGTCCAAATTCGGCACCGAAGCCGTGGCAGGGATGGCCGTCATCGGCCGCTTGACCCCTGTCGTTTTCGCCGTGGTGCTGGCCCTGTCCGGCGCAATCGGCCCCATTATCGGTCAGAATTTCGGCGCATCCCGACTGGACCGTGTGCGCGAAAGCTACATCGATGGTTTGAAATTTCTGGCGATTTACGTGGTTCTGGCGGCGATGGTGCTGTTTTTCCTGCGCGTTCCGATTTCGGATATGTTTGGCGCCGAAGGAGACGCGCGCACGTTGCTTTTCTGGTTCTGCGGCCCATTGGCCTTGGCCAACTTCTTCAACGGCGCGATTTTCGTGTCCAACGCCTCGTTCAACAATCTTGGGCATCCTGGATATTCCAGCTGGATCAATTGGGGGCGTCACACCCTTGGCACCTGGCCTTTCGTCATCCTGTTTGCCGCATGGTGGGGTGCGCCTGGCGTTCTGATCGGGCAGGCCGTTGGTGGTGTGATCTTCGCCGCGATCGCTGTTTGGCTGAGCTTCCGGGTGATCCATCATCCCGGTGGCAAGCTCTTCATGCCGTTCATGTGCCCGCAACAGCACCGCATGCAGGTCGTCACCGGCAGATGTATTCGCTGATGCGCCCGGTCACGTCGCGCAACGCGGACGGCTACGCACCATTGAAGTGATCGGCCAGAAAATCGACAATCGCTCTGGTTTTGGGTGCAAGGTTACGTTTATCGGCAAACGTCACGGCCACATCGGCATGCTTTTGCGTATACGTCGGCAAGACCCGAACCAGCTCGCCTGAGGCGATTTTCGCCGCAACAAGATAGGTGGGCAAACGGGCGATGCCCAAACCCGCAAGTGTCGCACGAAACACCACATCGGCGCTGTTGCCGACAAAGTTACCGGTGGCATTAACCGTGTGCTGCACGCCGTCCATCTCGGCCTGCCATGCGTTTCGATCCACGTAGTTAGACGTGCGCAGACAGTTGAAATTCGCCAGATCGCCAAAGGTTTTCGGCGCCCCGAACCTTTCGATAAATGCCGGTGCCGCACACAGAATGCGGGTGTTGGACATGATCTTGCGCATGATCACATTCGGATCTGCTAATTGCTCGGCAAAATTGATCGCCACATCGAATTTTTCGGCCTCCAGGTCCACTTTACGATCCGTCAGTTCCAGTTCCAACGTCACGTCCGGGTAACGCTCCAGAAACTCCGGCAGGATGTCCATCAACTGCGACTTGCCGAATGCCACGCTGCAAACCACATGCAGCACGCCCTGAGGGTGGCCGGTAATGCTCGAAATATGCTCCTCAGCCTCCAGAACTTTTTCGGCGACCGCACGGCATTTCTCGTAATATTCCTGGCCTTCATCCGTCAGCGAAACCCCTGCCTTCGTGCGGTGCAGCAATCTGTGGCCAACGTGATCCTCCAGATGCTTGATCTGCTTGCTAAGGGCCGAAGGCGTTTGCCCGCCTTGCCGGGAGGCAGCAGATATACTGCCCATTTCTACAACCTTTACAAAGGTCAACATCTGGGAAGACACGTCCATACCGCGACGCCATCCTTTCCGATTTGGCACAACCCCATTGCTCAATCGCCGGGTTGGTGGAACCACATTTACGTACTAACTCTGCAGTGCAGCATAAATTCTGCGACGCAGCAATGCAAATGGATGTGTTGTGTGAAGATGGCAAGATCACGCGCCAGTTCTTTCATGCAATTGCCCAAAAAGGCGGCACGTCTCTTCGGTTTTGCGCATCCAGGCATCACGCTGTGAAGGGCAGGAAAACCAAGTGATCGAGTATTGAGGAACACGCATATGAAACACCAGCAAAACTCCGGATTATTGATGCATGCGCCATTTCATAGGCGGGGCACGCGTGCCGTTTCGACCGTGCTCGGCACGTGGGCCAGCACCTTTCGCACCAGCCTCTCAAAGACCCTGACAAATTTGCGTATCGGCCGAATGGAAAAGGTTCTGCGCGCCATGTCTGACGCGCAGCTTCGGCAAATTGGCATTACCCGCGACGACGTCGAAACGCATGCAAGATATCTGGCGACCCGGAAATAGGTCGTCCGAACAAGCGTTGGCCGCATCTCATGTGCGCCGACGCATCACAGATCAATGGCCTGCTCTGATCAAGTTGGCGTTGAAAGGTGTTGGGCCTCGCTCCTCCCAGAGTTCCCCTGACACCGCTCCATAACGGCTCCCCCTTCAGGATGTCGTTAGCATTTGGGCTGGCACCCCTCTCCTCCTCCCTGGGGTGTCAGCCTGCGCTTTTCTTGAAATTTCACGTTTGCCGGAGATTTCACACCCTATTGGGTGCTTTCTGTCAGCCCGAAAATGGCGCCAGTTGCGGCACGGTACCAGATGCATCCATATCGACCCGGCCGGTCCGGGCGTCGCACGCAGAACGCAACAAGTAATTGAGCCGTCCGTGCCAAAGCCGGTCATTTTTGATACCCAGCCGCGCCCGCATTTCAAAAAGCCGTTGCGCCCAGGCCAGGATATCCGCCGCCGAAATGTCTGTGGTTGCGACCTCTCCGGGGAGCAACGGACAAAGTGCCAGATGCGCCTCCAGTTCACGGCCGCTGAAGATAATGCCCCGCATTTCCAAGGCCTTGGACACGACAATGGCGCGCCCCCGCCGCTGCGCCGCGGCCTTGGCCACCGTCGCGGCCTGTGCATGGCGTCTGTAATGCAGAAAACACGCCTCAAGGTTCCGGGCCTCCCCGAATTCCAGCAGCCGAAGAAACAACTCCTGATCCTGCCGGACTTGCAGGGATTCCAGGTAATGCATGGCAAATTCGGGAATTCGCGAGCGATCGAACATCACCGTCGGGTGCAGGATGGGTGTGCGAAACCAAAGCTCCTGGCGCAGCTCTTCGGGATCACTTGGGCTGGCATGCATTGTCGCATCCGAGGTTTCGACATCCCCGATGATCTGCACAGCGGTGCCGCATATCACCAGATCGGTCTCCGCCGCAAAAGCCGCCAATTGTGCGTCAAACCGGCCGGGCAGGCTGATGTCATCGGCATCCATTCGGGCAATAAATCGTCCCTGCGCCGCATCAAGACCGGTGTTCAAAGCCTTGGGCAAACCCTGATTATGACCCATGGAGATGACCCGAAGGCGCGGGTCGGCAATGGCCGCAAGCACATCAGGCGTTGCATCCGTCGACCCGTCATCAATTGCCAGCACCTCGATGTCCTGAAACCCGTCCGACAGCACACTTTGCGCGGCCTCCCGAACCGTATCGGCGTTGTTGTAGACGGGTAAAAGAACCGACACCAAAGGGCGTGATGACGTATCAGGCATCAGCAGGCCCGTCCGACACCGCCTGAGCCGCCAATGCCTGATCCAAAACCACCTGCAATCTGGCCCGATCGGGCTTCATATGTGCGACGCGTGGGAATTCCGGCATCGCTACGATCAGTTCCGGCGTTGCATATGCGCCAAATTCGGCTTGGATCAACGCCTCGACCTCATCGCTCAACGCATCGCTCTCTTGGTCCGTTTCCAAAACCAATCCATAGCGCTCAATGCCGTCAACCTGCGGCAATCCAAGCGCCACGGCATCGCGCAAGGCCGCATGGTCAAGAACAGCGTTTTCAACCGCCATTGGCGAGAGGAACTCACCCTCACGGGTCTTGATCAGATCGTGACTGCGGCCGGTCACCACAAAATGCCCGTTTTCCAGTCGGCGCCCCATATCCCCGCTTGTAAACCAGCCCGGTGCGCGGGGGCGAAACCCATCATCGGTGTAGTGCCCGATAAAAAGCCTGTCACCACAAAGCCTTATGTGCCCAACCTCGCCCGGGGCGCACGGCGCGCCTGCGTCATCGACAATGCGAAGCAATAGACCTTGTGACACCGCACCGGCATCCCCCATCGTGCCTGTTCGCGCAGACGCAAAGACACCTGCGGTTTCATTTGCGCCATAGTGATCCCGTAATTCAGCCGATAAGAGGCCTGCAGCCCGCGCGCGTATCTGGGCCGGTAAAACGCCGGTTCCGCAACACAAAGCGCGCAGCGCGGATAGGTCAATTTCAGCCATTCGTTCGGGGCCCAGTTCAGCAATGGCGCGGATGGTGCTTGCAATTGTTTGCATCACCGACAC
This sequence comes from Roseovarius sp. JB2-10, assembly GCF_055693585.1. Taxonomy (NCBI): domain Bacteria; kingdom Pseudomonadati; phylum Pseudomonadota; class Alphaproteobacteria; order Rhodobacterales; family Roseobacteraceae; genus Roseovarius; species Roseovarius sp. JB2-10. The sequence goes on from NZ_CM146337.1 coordinate 3,819,879, forward strand.
GCGGAGCCGGGACATGGCCGTTAAAACCTGCAAACTGTTCGTGCGGGAGTGCGGTGATAGGATCACACTTGCCCCAAATCCCATCGCGGGCATCAAGACCAAACTGCGCAGCCCCGACAAGGCAGACAGATCGGTGACAGACCCATGACGCATCGTCGCCGCGTCCGGATCGGCCCGTTGGGCGAAACGCGTTGTGTGATAGAGGTTGCGATGGCTGAGCACGATCATTTTCGGCACCCCTGTCGAACCCGATGTGGTCACAACAACCGCTTCGCGGTCCGGATCAGGGTCTGGTCGGCTTGAAACGGACGCGCCGTGTTCCATCCATGCATCAAACCCCGTGTCGCCGGTGTCGTCCGATAAATCAATCCAATCTGCTTTCAGTTCTGCCTCTGCCTCCGGAGGGCCGGACAGGAACCACAATCGCGGTGAAACACGCGCCTGCATCAAGCGCATCATGCCAGTACTCACGCCCTCGCGCACCAGGAGCACTGATGCGCCCACTTCCCAAGCGGCCAGCGTGATGACAACGCTTTCCAGACTGGGCTCAGCGGTCACCGCGACGTGCCCTCCGATCTGAACGCCGTCGCCCGCCAGACGGCCGCTCACGGCATCTACCATCTCGGACAAGTCAGCAGTTGTTACACAAAACGCCTCTGCCCACGGGTCCGCCGGGTCTTCGACGAACACCGCCGGCGCATCGGGTTCGGCAGCGGCCCGCTTGCGCAATGACCCTGCGATATGTCGCTCTGCGATTGGGGTTGGGTCAGTGGGAAGGTTGTGGCCTGCAATTTCAACGGCAGGAAGGTCATTCAGATCAACATCAAATGCCGCGAATTCTGCCGCCGCGGCGCTGGCATCTGGTCCCATACGCGCCTCAACCGATGCAGCATCATGGCCTTCGATCCGCATGAAGAGCGCGGCAAGGGCCGTTTCGCTGATCTGCCCCTCGCGTCCGTTGTAAGAGGTCCGCAAAAGGTCCGCATCTATGGTCAGCGTTCCGGTCATGTCACGCCCCTGCTGGCCCCATCCAACGCGTCAAAAAGGAGCCGATGCATGGTGCGCGCTGCATCGAACATGCGCGTGTGTTCGACACCCGTCACATAGTCCGCAAAAAGGGCGTGGTAGTGATTGCCCAGGCGGGGATGGTCATTCTTCAGATCAATGCGTTCAACCTGCGCATCGGTCCGAAGGGACACATATTCCCCGCTGTGATGCAGCTCCAATCGCGCGTTCTTTTTGGCAAACGTGATCTCGCTGCGTTTCATGTTTTCACCGGCGGTCCACCGCGTCTGAACATGTCCCTGACCGCCGGGCCAAACCAACTCAACGCTGGCCTCACTGTCCAGATCATCTGGCGCGCTATGCGTAAACGATGCGGATCGGACCTGGGTCTGGTCCAACGGGATGATCATATCCAGAACACTCAGCGCGTTGATGCCACCGTCGCGCCATGAACCGCCAAGCTCAGTAGCACCGGCAATAACCGCGCCTTCAACCACATAAGGATCATGGAAATGGCACTCGACGGACACGGGCGGCCCGAACCGCGCAACAAGATCGTCACGGTATTGCGCAAACCAAAGCATCTCACGCCCAAACGCCGCGTGCAGGGCAACATCCAACCGCCCATGGGACGACGCTGCAGCGTCACACAAGAGGTCAAATTCCCCACGCGAAGGTGTTGCCGGTTTTTCCAGCAAAACATCGGCACCAGATGAAAGCGCAGTCTGCGCCAAAGCCAGATGTGTCGCGGGCGGTGTCGCGATGATAACCGCGTCTGGAACAACTTCAGCCATCATTGCGTCCAATGAGGGAAAATGCGGGCAGGCCAAAGCCGCGATTTTCTTGGGTCGCGCGCGCAAATCTACGGTCGCAACCAACTCAAGGCCGGACTGTGCCGCAATGCCTGCAATATGGTGGCGCGCGACATGCCCCAACCCCACAAGACCCAGCCGTTTCATTGCTGATCTCCTGTGCCTGCGCAATTGGGAACAAATGCGTCGATATCGTCCACAATCCGCGCCGCGATCTGGGCTGCCCCTTGCTGCGTCAAATGCTGCGCATCAATGTAGTTCTCACGACCCGGCGACATCAGAGCCTGAGGGTCGGAAAACCGCCATCCGTTGCTCTGGGCCAGACCTGCCATGGCATCAAGGGTACGTGCCAGGAGAACTTCGGCGGTGACACCCGAGTCCCAGTCCAGCCTCGAGCGTAAATGCTGTTCGAACCGTCGGCGTTCCTCGGCGTCACCCGTTTCGCGAATACGTCCGCGATGGGCAATAAGCACAGCGGCATCTCGCGGCGCCAGCGTCGAGATCGTCTGACCCATTTCTGCCAGCGCTCCGTCCAGCCGTGCCACGCTTTGCGGATCAACCGCCCGTGCCGGAATATACCGATCCATTGAAAACCGCCGCTGCAACTGGCGCAGTTTGCGGATCACCGCGACGTCGCTTACCCTGCCCCGCCGATCATTCATGAACTCGTCAATGGGCTGTGCGCCCATTCGTCTATAGGCCTCATAGGGCGAGCCCGAAAAAATCACGGTGACATCCGGGGACAGACGCGCGCGCAGATCCGGCCAATGATCGGCAAGGGTCTCGGAGGCATAGCTTGGCCCCGCAAAGGTCACATAATCAAACCTGCAGGTCGGATGACGTTCAGACATCATGCGGGTCACCGTGGCCGGCAGGGTGTTTTCCTCAACAAGGTCCGCGCCGAAAACAACGCTGTCGCCCAGAAACGCCAAGCGCACAGTATCTGCGGGTTTGGGCGTTGCAACTTCCGGGCTGCGCAACCCTTGCGCGTTGAAGGTCAAATGGCGCCAGCCGCTCTCCGGGCGGAACCGCATCACCGCATCATCCGGATCAATGGCGGTCGCGTCGCGTAGCGCGAGCCAATCGAAAATCGGCGCCGGACGCGACGCCGCCTTGTTCTGCAAATAGGCCTCAGCCGCGCCAAACAACAGCACGGGGAGCGCCAATAAAATAACGGCAAATCTGATTTCGCGCAAACGATCTGGGGTCACTGCATCCACCTATAACCGATCATAGAGGAAACGCGCCTCAGGCGCATTGAGGCACATCACGATCAGCGCAACAAGCGCACCATAAAGGGCAAGCGTCAGAAAAACCGCCATGATCGGCGTCACGCGGCGGCTCAGATACCGGTAAATCATCCGCCTACCCCCAATATCGCAAAGAACCGTGCGGGCACGTCCGTCAGGCTGGGCGTGGTCAAAATGACGAAACTGAACCAGACAAAGTGTACCGTCAGCACAATGCTCGCCAGATGAAGGGCGGTATGGCGCGCACCGGATGGCTCATGTGGTCCTGCCGGGCGCATGTCGCGCATTTTTTGCCAGATAACGATGCCGACCCAATGATAGCAGGCCCAAAGCAGGTATCGCAGGGAAATTTCGTGCCAGAGACCGATCAGGATCATCGTTGACAGCGCGCCAAGTGCCGGACTGCGCGTCTTGGCGACCACGGGCCCGTAGATGTATTCCCGACACCAGCGCGACAAAGAAATGTGCCAGCTTTGCCAGAAGGCCGAAATGTTGGGTTTGAGGTAGGGCCAATTGAAATTTTCGATGATCTTGAAACCCAGCATCGCGGCAAAACCGATGGCGATATCGCAATGGCCAGAAAACTGCAGGTAAATATTGAGCCCGTCCTTGACGACGTCGAGATAGAGCGCCCACCACGATCCTGATGCTGCCAGATGCGAGATTGCCGCCTCCATCCACCCTTCCAGCAGAAAATTGCTGAGTACGACAATCTTGAGATATCCAAAAATCACACGCTCAATCCCCTCCAGAAAGAGTGGCATTTCAAAGCGCTGGCGATTCTGGTCCCGCAGGAATGTATCAATCCGGTGGATCGGTCCGACCACAAAGGTCGGTGAGAAAAAGAGGTAGCTGGCCAAATCTTTGGGCGCGACGGAGCTCAACGTGCCTTTGAAATGCTCAAAGAGGACGTGCAAACACCGAAAGGTGTAGTAGCTCAGGCCCAGCGGGATGCCAAAATCTTCGATAAACGTGCCGGGCGTGGTGACGGCCTGCAGTTTGAAACCGGCCAATGCGGCGGCAAGCACACCGCCCACCCCCAGCAACATGGGCAAGGTGAGGCGCGGTTTGGACAAACCAAACACGGTCATCCCCCATGCGCCGATCAACAGCCCCACGGACAGCGGGTCTACATACGCCAAAAAGGCCAGCGAACTGGCCATCAGGAACCACGGGCGCAGCCCGCGCGGTGCCAGCCAATAAAGACCTACACTGGCCCACATCCAGATGAGCCATTGAAGCGAAACAAAACTCATTTGCCCGGACCCACTGCTCGGGATTGCATCACAAGACCCGCCCTATCCGGCTTTCTTGGTCAGGATATCCGCCAGATCCGCCAGTTTCCCAACCCGCAGCACTTCGCGCGCCGATAACGTCACGCCAAATTGCGTTTCAAGCGATGTGATCAAAGTCAGATGCGCAAAGCTGTCCCAGCCCCGCGTATTGGCCGGCTCGGAGCTGAGATGCAGTTTGCCGACAGGCAGACCAAAGACCTGCGCGGCTTCAGTCAAGACCTTGTCGGACACATCTGTCTCAGACACGGACCCTTCGGACATGTCCAAAGACTGGCACTCGGCGCGTAATTGTTTGACCAGCACCTTGCCCGCCGGATTACGCGGAAGCGCATCCAGTACCACCGTGATCCGGGGCACTTTATGGGGGGCAAGACGTGCCCGGCACTGTGCCAAAATCTCATTTCTATCAATCTCACCACCGGCTTGTGGCACAAGGGCCGCAGCCACCTGTTCGCCCCAGACACCGTGGGGAATGCCGAAGGCAATGGCATCGGCCACGCCTTCACACTCCAACAGGCAATCGGTGATTTCCTGCGGATGGATGTTGACACCCGCCGCGATGATCAGCTCTTTTCGGCGGCCGGAAATGGTCACGAATCCGTCTTCGCTTGCCGTTGCAAGATCACCGGTTCTGAACCAGCCATCCGTGAAGCTTTGCGCCGTCAGTTCAGGTTGATCGCGATATCCGCGGGTGATGATTTCTCCCTTGAGGCACAATTCACCGGTCTCACCCGTGCTCAGAGACGCGCCGTTTTCGTCGGCGATTTTCCAATCGCACCCAACCGCCTTGCCCACCGTCCCGATGCGGCGCGTTTCTGCATCCGGCCCACTGTAGAAAACCTCGCAGACGGTTTCGGACATGCCATAGGTGTTCACCACGGACACACCAAAGCGGTCCTCGATCGAGCGCCACAAGGAAGCGGGCAGACGATCCCCGCTGGACCGGATGTAGCGGAACGTGTCGCCCTTGAAACTGTCGGTGAATTCATTGCCCAGCCGGTCCATCAGCGCCAGAATGGCCGGAACGACAATAAAATGTGTGATCGCATCGCGGTACACGCCGTAGAGAAGATCTTCCAACTTGGTGATGTCAAACTCGACAGGCCGAAACAGGGTTGCGCGGTTCAAAAACGTGTTGATCGGCCCGTGAAACAGGCCGTCCGTGAAATACATCGGCAACGGGTTCAGAATACGCGCCGACGCGTCAAAATCATATACGTCACCAAAGGCCCGCAACTGTGCAGCGATGTTGTCATGGCTGAGCTCCACCACTTTGGGAACGCTTGTGGTGCCGGACGTATTGAGCATCAGAGCAATCAAGTCGCCAGTGAGGTCCGCAGGCGGCGCGACAGGCTCCAGCCCGTCTGCCAGCGCCATCAGCGTTGGCGTAGCTTCGCGCCCCGGGTTGGCACGCAACCGCCCCAGCAAGCCAGATCGTGGCTTGCCCGCCGCCCATTTGGCAAACCCTGTTGCGGTGATGTTTTCCGGTAGATACACCTCCTCGCCCGGCACGATTTCGTGAAAGAAATGCGTCAGACCGCAGGCTTTACTGGCGCGGGCCACTTCGGCATCGGTCATATCGGGGTTCAATACCACAACCCCCAGGCCAAACCGCATGGCCGCTAATACAAAGGCACTGACACTTGCCGGGTCACGAGCCAAAATACCAACACGGTCGCCGGTTTTCAGGCCAGACTGTGCAAAATACGCAAACAAACCCGTGATGGTTTTTCGCATGTCAAAATAGCTGACCGACTGCTGGTCAATCTGCAGAAAAGGTTTTTTCAGGGTTTCGTCCAGCAAAACCCAATCAATTGAATCGCTGAAATCAGTCAAAACAACACTCTTTTTTCGTATCTAATCACGCCCATAATTAAGTCGAAAAGCGTCGCAATTAAGTAAACGGTTGGGCAATATTATTGTGTCTAACGCCTTATAATTGAAAGGCAACATTTTGTCGCGCGGGTACAAAAATATCCCCGGTATGATGCAAAATGCTTCAGACCGCGCCGGTAAATGAATTTGTCTGGGCGCGGTCCCAGTATTTTGCAAAGGCCGGATGAATGGCCTCGTTCGTTTCAAGATCGCCCGGTTCCAGCCACAGGTATTGACTGGCCGCGGACCGCGCTTCGCGGCTGTTGATGCGCATCATCAGATGATGCGGCGTAAATTCCGACGGGTGCGTCAGGCCCGATGATTCAACCGCCTCTTTCAATGCCGTCAGGGTGTTTTTGTGGAAATTCGCCACACGCGCGCTCTTGTCTTCGATCACAAGCGCCTTGTACCTGCCTGCGTCCTGCGTGGTCACACCTGTGGGACACTTGCCGGTATGGCAGGCCTGCGCCTGAATGCAGCCCAGAGCAAACATGAACCCGCGCGCGACGTTGCAGCTATCGGCCCCAAGGGCAAACACCCGGCACATGTCGAACGCGCTGATCAACTTGCCAGACGCGATGATTTTCACCTGATCGCGCAGGCCCAGACCAACCAGCGTGTTATGCACCAGCATCAGGCCCTCGCGCAGCGGCGCGCCCTTGTGGTCCGCAAATTCAACCGGGGCCGCACCTGTCCCGCCTTCGGCGCCATCAACGGTAATGAAATCGGGACACACACCGCTTTCCTTAATTGCCTTGGCGATGGCGAACCATTCCCACGGGTGTCCCACGCACATTTTGAAGCCAATGGGTTTGCCGCCCGACAAGCCCCGAAGCTTGTCGATAAAGGCACAAAGCTCCAGCGGTGTCGAAAAGGCGCCATGGGCACTTGGGCTGATGCAATCAACACCCACCGGCACGCCCCGCGCAGCCGCAATTTCTTCGGTAACCTTGGCCCCCAGCAGAATACCGCCATGGCCGGGCTTGGCACCCTGTGAAAGCTTAATCTCGATCATCTTGACCTGATCATCCGCGGAGGTTTCCGCAAACTTGTCACCGTCGAATTTGCCATCCTCGGTCCGGCAGCCAAAGTACCCGCTGCCGATCTGCCAGATCAGATCGCCGCCGTGTTTGCGATGAAAGCTCGAGATTGACCCCTCACCGGTGGTATGTGCAAAGCCCCCTTGCTTGGCACCTTTATTCAACGATTCTATGGCGTTAGGTGACAACGCGCCGTAGGACATGCCGGAAATGTTCAGCACCGACCCCTGATAGGGTTTCGTGCAGTTCGGCCCCCCAAAGGTCACGGTGAACGGTGCCGCCTCGAGATGCTGAGGCGCAACGGAATGATTGATCCATTCATGCCCCACTTCGTTAACATTGCGCAGCGTCCCAAACGGGCGCAGCCCCTCCATCCCCTTGGCGCGACGATAGACCAGCGCGCGCTGTTCGCGCGAAAACGGCGTCTCCTCGTGATCGCTTTCCAGAAAATACTGCCGAATTTCGGGGCGGAAATGTTCGAACAAAAATCGCAGGCGCGCCACTAGCGGATAGTTCTTGAGAACCGCACTTTTGTTTTGCAACAGGTCAAACAATCCGATGGCCGAAAAGAGAGCGGAAATCCCGGCAATTGCGCCCCCCAGAAAGGCACCAGTGACGCCAGCAGCAACCCAAAAGGCACGAGTGCAATGACGATGAGAAGGGGGAAATAGCGCATATTTGATACTCCAATTGCAAAAAGTAACGCATTGTCGAGCGTCAACGTCAAGTTGCGGAGCATTCCAGCGTGCAGGTTAAAAGTTCTTTAATGGCATCCAGATCGGGTGAATTAGGGCCGCACAGACGCCCAGAAAACACGCCAAGTACGCGTCAAATCACGCGTCGCATCCATCAGAAATCACGGGGTTTCAGGCGAAAATCTGTTCCGCGTGGTTTTCCAGATAAATCTTCAACCACGGCGTATATCCTTCCGGATTTGCCTGCACCAGACGTGTCAGTTCGGCCATATCCACCCAGTTGGTGTCCATCACCTCATCCGGGTTGATCTCCATTTCCACCGGCGCATCGACGCGCCACACGAAAACATCCACCAACTCATGTTCGATCAGACCATTGCCCACATCTGCGCGGTATTCCAACTGATCGCGATAGGTCAATGAATGCGCCTTGATCCCCAACTCTTCGTCAAGGCGGCGAATGGCGCAGGCCTCGGGGTCTTCGTCCCAATGGGGATGGGTACAACAGGTATTCGCCCAGAGGCCCGGCGTGTGATATTTCGAGAGCGCCCGGCGCTGGATCAGCACTTTGTTGCCCCACATGATAAAGACTGACACGGCTTTGTGGCGCAGACCGCGCAGATGCACATCCAGTTTCTCAACGGCTACCAGATCATTGCCAATCCAGGCTGGGATCATTGCATTCATGTGAATTCCGCCCGTACCAGACGTGTCAGATGCGCCAGGTTTTTCAACCCGATCCGCAGATGCGCCATTGGTCGGGCGCGCACCAGTTTTTTGTTCATATAGGCCTCGAACGTCAGGCGTTGCACATCGATGTCGTGGCAGAGCGACACAAACCGCTCGCGCCGGTCGTCGGACTTGTAATAGGCGTTTTGCATGGATGCCAAGACCCGAAACACCATCTTGTGCTCGCGCATAAAGAGCTGACGCGCCAGTTTCAGGTCCTTTACGTGTCCCGATGCAAGACAGGCCGAGGCCGCCGTGGCCGCCACCCGGCCACCGACCATGGCATAGTAAATCCCCTCGCCGGAGCTTGGCGCAACAACGCCCGCGGCATCCCCTGCCAGCACAACGTCACTGCCATTGTCCCACCGGTCCAGTGGTTTCAGCGGGATAGGCGCGCCTTCGCGGCGGATGGTCTTGCAACCTTCCAGCCCGCTTGCGACCCGCAGGTCCGCCGTGGCCTGTTTCAGATCCACCTCGCGCACCATCGAGCCCATGCCAACGCTCGCCGATTTGCCATGGGGAAAGACCCAGCCGTAGAAATCCGGGGAAATCCGGCCGTCATAGATCACGTCGCACCGCTTGGGGTCATAGTCTCCCATGGCGTCCGGTGCCTCGATGATTTCGTGGTAGGCGATGACATAAGGAATGCGGTCACCGCCGGGCACCTCGGCCCGGGCCACGTTGGAGCGTGCGCCATCCGCGCCGATGATCAGCTTGGTCTCCAGCGCGCATTCCTCGCCGCTGGCCTTGTCGCGGTAGATCACGAACGTACCTTCATCGTTCCGATCAATCCGCAGGAACGTCCCAGTACACCGGTGGGCCCCGGCTTCGGTAGCACGCACCCGCAGGAATTCATCGAAATCCTCACGGTTCACCATGCCGACAAAGCCATTTTCGATCGGAATATCGACCTTGCGCCCCGTGGGTGAAATCATACGCGCCGTGTTGACCTTGGCGCAAAGCTGCTCATCCGGGATATCGAAATCGGTAATCAATCGCGGCGGGATCGCCCCGCCACAGGGTTTGATCCGCCCATCCCGGTCAATCATTGCCACCTTGTGGCCGGACCGCGTTAAATCCTCAGCGGCTGTGGCCCCCGATGGCCCGCCTCCTACGACGACAACATCATACATGGTCATTCTCCCGGAACGATGGCCGCATGACGGCCTCGGTTATGTTCAATTACGCGCAGCGCCAGTAGGGCTGCGACAACAAATAGAAGCGCTTCAAAGAGGAACACTGCACCAAAGGCAGTGGCGTCACTGGGGGTCAAAAGGCGCATGATATCCACCATCGCGGCCCCCATCAGGCCACCAAATCCGGCAGCCACGGCCTGTGCCGCACCCCACAGGCCCATGCGCGTGCCTTCCCGCGCTTCGCGCCCGCGCGCGGCGAGCGCCATCATTGAGCCGATGGCGGCCACGGCGAACATGCCATTGAAAAAGCCGAGCAATACGACTGCCGGTGTCAACGTCGCAGGGTTGGCAGCGCCGCCCAAAAGGCTGATCACCGCAAGACTGCCCGCAGACCCCAGACACCCGGCAATCACCCAACTGCGCAGACTGCCGCGGCGCAGGCCGGTGGCCACGATGCCCACGGTCAGCATGCCAAGGAAAACGCCGCCATTCTGCGCCCCGCTGAGCGACGTGGACTGGCCCGGTGTGAAGGCAAAGACCAGCCCGGCATAAGGCTCCAGGATCAGCTCCTGCATGAAATAGGCGGTCATCGACAAGAAAACGAAGATGGTGAAATTGCGCGCGGCGGGCTCGGCCCAAATCTCGCGCAGGCCATCGATAAAGCGCGTTTTTTCAGTGGTTTGCGGCTGCGCATCCACACCGCGTTCTATGCCCCAAACGGCAACGACCGTCAGGGCAATTGCGCCCATTGTGACGATTGTCACGATCCGCATCAGAAGTGCCGGGGTGTAAGGATCAAGAAAGGCACCCACGGTGCCTGCGGTGACCGCAATGCCCGCAATCATCATCAGCCATGTGATCGTTGCTGCCGCCGCGCGACGGTGCGGTGCGGTGGCCGTGGCCAACAGCGCCAGAAGCGAGGTACCAGAAGCACCCACACCAACGCCAATCAATGCGTAGGCCGCAATCGACAGGGCCATGGCGGCCGAAAAGCTGGTTTCAAAGAGGACAACACCAGCTGACGCACCAAGCGCCCCTGCTGCCAAGGCCACCATGCCACCAATGATCCACCGTGTGCGATGCCCGCAGGTATCCGACATAAACCCCCAATTGGGGCGTGTGATCTGGATGCCGTAGTGCAGCGCAATCAGGAAACCGGGCAGAACCGCGGGCAATGCCAGCTCGACCACCATCAGACGGTTCAGCGTTGAAGTGGTGAGCACCACAACCGCACCCAGTGCCATTTGCACCAGACCGAGACGGACAATTGATAGCCAGCTGAGTGTCATCTAGAGCGCTCCCACACTGCGCAGCGCAAAGGCCGCGATCATCATGCCACTGACGTAAAGGGTGACACCCGTGGCGTTGTACCAGGGGGCGCGGCCCTTGGGGTCCGAAAGCAGCACGCGCATCGCCCAGAACTGTGCGATCAGAACGCCAGCGATGGCCGCCGCATGCCAGGGCCGATCCCAAAACATCAGCGCTGCGATCACCGCAACTTGCGGCAGGCTCATCACCCAACAGGCGACGCGAGCGGCGCGTTCAGGGCCCAATGTGACGGGCAAGGAATTGACGCCTGTCTGGCGATCACCCTCTAACGCCTTGAAATCATTGAGTGTCATGATGCCATGCGCGCCCAAAGCATAGAGCAGGGCGACGATGACCACTGGCAGTGCCGGCGCGCCTGCGGCCATTACCGCGGCGCCGGTGAACCATGGCAGACCTTCGTAGCAGAGCCCCACAAGGCCCGGGCCCCAGATGCCGGAGCGTTTGAGCCTAAATGGTTCAGCCGAGTAAATCCACGCAGCAATCACGCCAAAGATGGTCGCGCCAAAGCCCCAAGGCCCAAGGAACGAGCCAAGGATCAAGGCAAACCCGCTCATCACGATGGCAATCCACAGCCCCCACCGCCCGGGAATGGCGCCGGACGGGATCGGGCGATGCGGTTCGTTGATCGCGTCCACATGTCGATCGCACCAGTCATTTGCCGCCTGGCTCATGCCGCAGACGACTGGTCCGGCAAGGATCATTCCCACCAACAAAAGTCCCGGCGAATGTGCCAACGGCACGCCGGATGAGATCACCCCACACAGATACGCCCAGATGGGCGGAAACCATGTGATCGGCTTGATCAATGTCAGGGCAGCGCGGGGACTTGGGTAGCGCCGACCGACGTGTAAATCCAATGTGACACTCATAGTGTCAATTAAACTATACAATCACGAATTCTGAAAGGTTTTTTTGGGGGTTTTGGCGTATTGTGCAGCCCTATTCGCGGCCTGCATCCCCGCTCAACAGGTTATGCTTGCGCAGTTTGACATACAGGCTCTGTCGAGACAGGCCCAACATCTCGGCCGCAGCCGCCCGGTTGTTGCTGGTCAGCTTCACCGCCGTCTCGATACACATCTTCTCGATCACATCTGACGTGGCCGATACCAATGTCTTCAAAGACGCGGTGCCCACCAGGTCCATAACGCTCTGCATCGCCTCATCACTCATGACAGACGCACCAATTTCGGTGTCCGTCACCTCGCGGGGCGTTACATCCCGAATGATCAGACCAAATCCAAGGTCACCGCCCCGACGGCGCAACCGCGCCGCCGACAGATCGACATTGGCGCGCGTCCCCACTGTGCTGAGAATCTGCGTTGCATAGCTGCGCAGACGCCCTTTTTTGACCGATGTTTCCAGAATGAGTTTGAGGTCCACCGAGCCCCGTGCGAGAAAATCAGCCAAGGATTTATTTTTGATATCACGTATTTGAGCCGCATCCGTCAGGATCAGGAACGCCTCATTCGCATCGCGGATCACGCCTTTGGAATCGGTCAGGACAATCGCATCACTGGCCGCCGCAAACAGGGATGCCAAAGATTGGGCAACCTCCGGACCGGAGGCATCCGCCTCATCCAGCGTTGATAGGCGGCACAACAAAAAGAGCTCGCCCGCCGCGCGGAAAAACTGTGCCAGCGCCGTTAATTCCCGACCGCTGCGCCGCGCAACAAACTCGACCTCTCTGCGCTCTTCCGCCGTCGCCGCCGTGCGCAATGCCTCCATCAGGTCGCTTTTCCGCTGCCCCTCCAGAGCTTGCGCAAACGAACTTCCTGACAGTGTTTCAACCTTGGACCCAAGCAACGTTGCCGCCGCACTGTTGAGATCCCGGATCCGACCGGATTCGGGCTCCACCAGCACCAAAGGCGTCTCGGACGCCTCAAGCACAACGCGGTAGAACGTTTCGCCACTGCGTATTTTCTGCTGGTCGCGGTCACGAGCCGTCTGCTCGGCAACCAACAGTTGCTGCACTTCGGCAATGGGCTGCATATCGCGCCCGATCAACAAAATAGCATCCCGGCCGGACACACGGTGCAGTGAATAACGGATCGGGAATTCCCATGTCGCATTGTCCACATGGTTCAATTGCAACATGCGCGGCACCAGATCGGGATCCCGGATCATTGCCGTACTGCGCTCGTGGTATTTTTCGCGGCTCTCTATGGTCAGAAAACTATTGAAATCCCGGCCAACCCAATGGTCGAGACACCCCAGAGACGGGCATTCGGGATTAACCGAAATACCTTCGATGACACGATCATGGCCGACCATGATCGCAAGGTCTGCAGATTGCTCCACCAACTGTTCGACGCTGGCGGCGGCAGGCAATTTACCCGCGCGCATCGTATCAACATTAGCTGTCTGCTTTGTCACGCCATTTCCCCGTCACGTCGTCGCCCCAAGAGCAAAGCTTCAAAAGGGGGACAATTCAGCCACGGCCTTCAGGCCACAGCTTTCTACTGCCTCTCGGGCGGACCGTACTGCGTGGTCCACACCAGTGACTTTTTTCACTTCTTCACGATCATCAATAATCCGTCCGCCCGCCACGACCGGGGGCATACTCTCAACATTTTCGCGCATGTAATTGACCAAAGCAGATGTGTTTTCAACAGAATTCCACGTCGCAAGCGACAGACCCACCATCGAAAACCGATTTGTTTCAATCAACATTGCAATTTCAGCATCCGTCAATCCAATCGCCATGCGAACCCACAAGCCTTGACGGCGCAAATCATCGGCGGCAACGAACGCTCCTAGCGAATGTTGCTCAAATTGCGGAATAACCATGAGGACGGATTGTCCAAGGGGGATGCTGCGGTCCAGAAGCTGGCTGCTGTCCGTACCGTCAGATTGTTCACGAAACAAAGCCTGCAATCTTGATGCACCCGTTGTCACATCAACAAAACTGGCTTCGTCGCTTACCCACTTCTCTCCCAGATAGCGCGAAGCCTCGGGGATGTAATATTGGTAAAGCTCTTCGCGGCGAACACCGTTTGACATCAGATTGGACAAAACCTTCTGATGTTCCGTTTCCGACGCAGACATCAACGCATCACCCAGGCGGGCAATCCATTCGACCTTGCTGCGCGGCTCTGTTTCGGCGTTTCCGGACACCATCGCTTTCAAAGCAGATTCCACCAGAAATCGGATCGCCGGTTTTTGCTCCGACGATAAGTCGGAATTATTTTGTATAGCGCTTTTTTCCATGAGTTCCTCCCATGGATGCATTTCTGATGACACTGCTTTCAGCGGTAGTGTTTTTGACTGCTCTTCCTGTCCTTGTGTGCGATAGTGTGCAGGTGTTCCGCGGCAATGTCAATTTTCCTTGACATTTGCGCGCATCGCCACGGGTCAATCAGTTGTAATCACGTTCAAAAATTTCCGCATCCCCGGCGACATACCCCAACAAAACCAAGGGAATCACCGCGTCAGGCCGAATTCGCTCGCATCCGCCGTTAACGTTTACAGCAGTAGACCCTCAATAGTGTAAATTATAATTGACACTTTTGGCTCCCAGCACATAGCATCAATCATGAACTTTACGGCCGGCGAGGGGAATATGACGCCAGAAGCGCCGCATAAATCTGAATGCGCCAAGCTATATACCGACGCGCAGCGCGCGCGCCGAGACGCAACCGTCTGGACCTTGGTTCAGGGCATTCTTGCGCCTGCACAATTCTTGGTCTTTCTGGTCTCTCTGGCCCTCGTTCTTCGGTTCTTGCTGACCGGCGAAGGGTACGAGATCGCAACCCTCTCCATACTGGTCAAAACCGGGTTTCTTTTCCTCATCATGGTTACTGGTGCGATTTGGGAAAAAGTTGTTTTTGATCAATACCTTTTCGCCCCTTCCTTCTTCTGGGAAGACGTCTTCAGCTTTGCCGTTATCGCGCTTCATGCCGCCTATGTCTGGGCCCTCTACGCCGGTGCACTTTCCCCCGCCGGATTGATGGTTTTGGCCCTGGCCGCATACGGTGCGTATGTCATCAATGCCGGGCAGTTTCTGCTCAAGCTCAGGGCCGCCCGATTGCAGGCCCCGGACCAGGCCGGAGAAGCCGCATGACCCGCCACGACACCCCCAATATGGCACCACCTGGCAGCGACCTGCCCGCGCCGGTTAACGGCTGCCGGGACGCGCCGATTCTCAAGCAGCGCGGCCAGCACGAAGTGTTTTGCGGCTTGACCGGCATCATTTGGCTTCACCGCAAGATGCAGGATGCGTTCTTTTTGGTGGTCGGATCGCGGACGTGTGCGCATCTTCTGCAATCGGCTGCCGGGGTGATGATTTTCGCCGAGCCACGCTTTGGCACCGCGATCCTGGAAGAGACCGATCTGGCCGGTCTCAAGGACGCGCAGGACGAATTGGAACGCGTGGTCCAGGACCTGCTGGCGCGCCGTTCGGACATCCGTCAGCTCTTCCTCGTGGGCTCCTGCCCATCCGAGGTGATCAAGCTGGATCTGGCCCGTGCGGCCGAAAAACTATCAGCACAGTTCGCGCCCAAGGTGCGGGTGCTGAACTATTCGGGCTCGGGGATCGAGACCACATTTACCGAAGGCGAAGATGCCTGTCTTGCTGCGATGGTGCCGGTGCTGCCGGAAACCGATCAGCGTCAATTGATGCTAGTGGGCGCCCTGCCCGACGTGGTCGAAGATCAGGCACTGGACCTTCTTGCGAAGTTGGGCATCGAAAACGTTTCGGTTTTGCCGGCCCGCAGTTTGGACAGCGACGTATCCGTTGGCCCCAACACTGTCTTCGCCCTCACCCAGCCGTTTCTGGGGGGCACCCATGCCGCCCTGGAACGGCGCGGGGCGCGTCACATTCCCGCGCCATTCCCGTTCGGCGAAGAAGGCACCACCGCGTGGCTTTTGGCTGTTGCGCGGGAATTCGGCGTTGATAAGGCGCATTTCGACGCCGTGACCGACGCGCCCCGCGCCCGCGCCAATCGGGCTGTTGCTAAAGCCGCCGAGAACCTCGCCGGTAAATCCATCTTCTTCTTCCCCGACAGTCAGCTTGAGATCCCCCTCGCCCGCTTTCTGACGCGGGAATGCGGCATGACCGCAGTCGAGGTATCCGCACCGTTCATCCATAAGGGCGTTGTGGGCCCTGATCTCGATCTGCTGGCCGAAGGGCCGACCATTGCCGAAGGGCAGGATGTGGAACTGCAGCTGGACCGCTGCCGCGCCGCGCGACCTGACCTGACGGTCTGTGGCCTGGGCCTAGCCAATCCGCTGGAGGCCGAAGGGCTTGCCACCAAATGGGCGATCGAGCTGGTGTTTACCCCGGTGCATTTCTACGAACAGGCCGGTGATCTGGCCGGGCTCTTCTCGCGCCCGCTGCGCCGCCGCGACCTGCTGCGTCTGGAGGCTGCGGAATGAAGCTCAGCGTCTGGACATATGAAGGCCCGCCCCATGTTGGGGCACTGCGCGTGGCCACGGCCATGAAGGGTCTGCATTATGTGCTGCACGCGCCGCAGGGCGATACCTATGCCGATTTGCTCTTCACAATGATCGAACGCCGCGATCACCGCCCACCGGTGACCTATACCACGTTCCAGGCGCGTGATCTGGGCGCTGATACCGCCAACCTTTTCAAAACTGCCTGTCAGAAAGCCTATAACCGGTTCAAACCGCAGGCGATGATCGTCGGGGCCTCCTGCACCGCCGAACTTATTCAGGACGATCCCGGCGGCATGGCCGAAACCATGGGCATGCCCGTGCCGGTCATTCCACTGGAACTGCCCAGCTATCAGCGCAAGGAAAATTTCGGCGCGGATGAGACGTTTTTCCAGATCACCCGCCATCTGGCGCAGCCGATGGAGCGGACCAAGCACATTAGCTGCAACTTGATCGGCGCCACGGCGCTTGGCTTCCGCCACCGCGATGACATCACCGAAGTCACCGCCCTGCTGGAAGAGATGGGCATCAGCGTCAATGTCTGCGCGCCCTATGATGCCACGCCCGAGGATATCACCCGGCTGGGGGCGGCGCATTTCAACGTGCTGATGTATCCCGAAACCGGTGAGGCCGCGTGCCGCTGGATGGAGCGGGAACTGGACCAGCCCTACACCAAGGTTGTGCCCATTGGTGTCGGCGCCACCCGTGATTTCGTGGCCGAAGTGGCCGCAATCGCCGGGGTTGAGCCGCGCCTTGATACATCGCGCCTGCGCCTGCCCTGGTATGCCGCCAGCGTCGACAGCACCTACCTGACCGGCAAGCGCGTGTTCATTTTCGGGGATGGCACCCACGTCGCCACCGCCGCCCGCATCGCCCGGGATGAGATGGGGTTCGAAGTTGTCGGCATGGGCTGTTACAACCGCGAAATGGCCCGCGGCATCCGCGCGCTGGCCAAGGATTTTGGCGTCGACGCGCTGATCACCGATGACTACCTCGAAGTTGAGCGCGCGATTGAGGATCTGGCCCCCGAGATGATCCTCGGCACCCAGATGGAGCGCCATATCGGCAAGCGTCTGGGCATCCCCTGCGCCGTGATCTCATCGCCCGTGCATGTGCAGGACTTCCCCGCCCGCTATGCCCCACAAATGGGCGTTGAAGGCGCGAATGTGATTTTTGACACCTGGGTGCATCCGCTGGTCATGGGGCTGGAAGAGCACCTCTTGCACATGTTCCGCGATGATTTCGAATTCCACGATGCGGCCGGCCCCAGCCATCACGGCGGCCACGCACCCAAGCCCGAGGCTGTCGAGGCGCCCGAGCCTGCGCTTGAGACCACCAGCAGCTCCGCTGAGGTGATCTGGCTCGCGGATGCGGAAAAAGAACTGAAGAAAATCCCCTTCTTTGTGCGCGGCAAAGCCCGCCGCAATACCGAGCTTTTTGCCGCCAACCAGGGCGTGCAAGAAATCAGCGTTGATACGCTCTACGAAGCAAAGGCCCATTATGCGCGATGACATTGTCATAGACCGCGCCCCACGCGCCTATAACGTCGTGATCCTGACGTTGGACAGCCATGCGGCGGGTCCGTGCGACCGCGTGGCCGAAAGCCTTGCCGCCGATTTCCCCGGCCTGAACCTGAGCGTGCATGCCGCGGCCGAATGGGGCGAATGCCCCGACACGTTGCAAGCCGCTAAAGAGGCGATTGCCACCGGCGACATTATCATTGCCAATCTGCTCTTCCTCGAAGAACACATCAACGCCATCCTGCCGGACCTTCAGGCCCGCCGCGACGGGTGCGACGCCATGGTTGGCATCATCGCCGATGCGCAGATCGTCAAGCTGACCAAGATGGGCACGCTGGACATGTCCAAGCCCGAAAGCGGCACCAGCAAGCTCTTGAAAAAGCTGCGCGGCGCGGGCAGGCCATCGGTCGAAAAGGGCGCGCGCAAGATGAAGCTCTTGCGGCAATTACCCCGCATTCTGCGTCTCATTCCCGGCAAGGCGCAGGACCTGCGCGCCTGGTTCCTGGCGATGCAATACTGGCTCGGCGCGTCGGATGACAACATTGATGCCATGGTCCGTTACCTGGTCTCTCGTTATAGCCATGTGGATGCGTGGCGCGGTGCCAAAGCTGCTGAACCGCTGGCCTATCCTGATACCGGGCTCTACCATCCTGACCTTCCCGAGCGCATTACCACTGACATCGATGACCTGCCAAGTGCCGGGCAACCCACAGCCACCGTTGGGCTGCTGATGATGCGCAGCTATGTCCTCTCCGGCGATACCGCGCATTATGATGCGGTCATTCGCACGCTTGAGGCGCGGGGCCTGCGCGTCTTGCCTGCCTTTGCGGGCGGGCTTGATGGACGGCCTGCGATTGATACGTTTTTCCTCGATAATGGCGTGCCACGGATCGACGCGCTCTTGTCGCTCACGGGTTTCTCGCTGGTGGGTGGCCCTGCCTATAATGACAATGACGCCGCAATTACCGTATTGAAATCGCTGGACATTCCTTACGTCGCCGCCCATCCGCTGGAATTCCAGACATTGGGTCAATGGGCCGCCTCACCGCAGGGTCTGGGCCCGATTGAAACCACGATGCTGATCGCCCTGCCTGAACTGGACGGCGCGACCAACCCAACGGTCTTTGCCGGACGTCACGGGGCCGACGGCTGCAACGGCTGCCCGCGCGCCTGTCAGGCCAATTCAACGGTCAAGGCGATGGCCCCCTGCCCCGAGCGGATTGATCATCTGGCCACCCGGGTCGAAAACCTCGCGCTCCTGCGCCGCTCCGATGTGGCTAAGCGCAAGGTGGGCATTGTCCTCTTCGGCTTCCCGCCCAATGCGGGCGCGGCGGGCACCGCGGCTTATCTTGATGTCTTCCGCTCACTGCACAACACGCTGCACGCCATGGCCGCACGCGGCTATGATCTGACGCCACCTGCGACGGTCGAAGAAACCCGGGCCGCCGTGCTGGAAGGCAGTGCGCAACAATATGGGCAGGAGGCCAACGTCGCCGCCCATGTCAGCGCCGATGACATCGTAGCCGGCACACCGTGGCTGGATGAGATCGAGGCCCAATGGGGCGCGGCCCCCGGCAAGGTGCAATCCGACGGGCGCGGCGTGTTTGTTCTGGGCGCGCAGTTTGGCAATGTCTTTGTCGGCGTGCAGCCCGCGTTTGGTTATGAGGGCGATCCGATGCGGCTCCTCTTCGAGCGCGGATTTGCACCAACGCATGCCTTCACACAATTCTACCTCTGGCTCAAAAACAATTTCCGCGCAGACGTGCTCTTGCATTTCGGCATGCATGGCGCGGTGGAATTCATGCCCGGCAAACAGGCGGGCCCTGGCGCAGATTGCTGGCCCGATCGCCTGATCGGCGACATGCCAAACGTCTATCTGTACGCCTCCAACAACCCGTCCGAGGCCACGCTGGCCAAACGCCGGTCTGGTGCCGTGACCGTCACTCACCTGACACCGCCCCTCTCCAGTGCGGGTTTGTATAAAGGTCTGGCCGAGCTGAAAGACAGCCTGACCCGCTGGCGCAAAACGGCCCCGGACGCCCCTGAGCGTGCTGAACTGGAAGAGCTGATTGCCGAGCAAGCCGCTGCGGTGGATATGGAAGACAGCGCCGCGGAAACCCTCTGGCTGAAGCTTTTGGAGACCGAAGATGCGCTGATCCCTGAGGGTCTGCATGTGCTGGGCGAGCCGATGAGTGCCGAGGCGCGTGCGGACTACCTCGCGCTAATGAACGACTGTGATGATGCCACCCGCGCCCGTGTCGATCAGCTCTTGCAACAGGATGCGGAAATCCCCGCGCTGCTCAACGCGCTTGACGCCCGCTACACCGCGCCGGTGCCGGGTGGTGATCTGATCCGTTCGCCGGATATCCTGCCCACGGGCCGCAACATCCACGCGTTTGATCCCTTCCGCATGCCCACCGAATTTGCCTGCCGCGATGGCGCACAGCAGGCGCAATTGCTGCTGGAGACACACAAATCCATGCCGCGCACCGTTGCCTTGGTGCTCTGGGGCTCCGACAATATCAAATCCGACGGCGCACCGATTGCACAGGCGCTGGCCCTGATCGGGGCGACACCGCGATTTGACAGCTTTGGCCGTCTTTGTGGTGCGGATTTGATCCCGCTGGAGGACCTGGGCCGTCCGCGCATTGACGTGATCATGACCCTTTCGGGCATCTTCCGCGATCTTCTGCCCCTGCAGACCAAACTGCTGGCCGAGGCCGCGCTCAAGGCTGCAATGGCCGATGAGCCGCTGGATCAGAACTTCATCCGCGCCCATGCATTGGCCTATGCCAAGGAAATGGAGTGTGACATTCAAACCGCCGCTCTGCGGGTCTTCTCCAACGCCGAAGGGGCGTATGGCTCGAACGTGAACATGCTGGTCGATGGCTCCGCCTTTGGCGACGAGGATGAACTGGCCGACGCCTATGAGGCGCGCAAGAGCTTTGCCTACGGCACCGATGGCAAGGCCCGCCAGAACGCGGAACTCTTGCAAAAAGTGCTCTGCGACGTCGATCTGGCCTATCAGAACCTCGAATCCACCGAATTAGGCGTCACTTCTGTCGATCACTATTTCGACACGCTTGGCGGCATTTCCCGCGCAGTCAAACGCGCGCGCGGTGGTCAGGAGGCGGCCGTCTACATCAGCGACACCACCCGGGGCACCGGCAAGGTTCGCACGCTGGCCGATCAGGTCTCGCTCGAGACACGGTCGCGCTCGCTCAACCCGAAATTCCACGAAGCCCTGCTCAAGCACGGCGCCGAAGGTGTCCGCCAGATCGAAAGTCACATCACCAACACCGTGGGGTGGTCCGCCACCACCGGTCAGGTCGAGCCTTGGGTGTATCAGCGGATTTCCGAAACCTTTGTGCTCGATGACGACATGCGCCAGCGCCTGACCGATCTCAACCCTGCCGCGTCCTCGCGCATGGCGAACCGCCTGCTCGAAGCGCATGACCGTGACTATTGGCAACCCGATGACGCCACGCTTGAGGCGTTGCGCAATGCCGCCGACGAAATGGAAGATCAGCTAGAGGGGGTCGCCGCAGAATGACTTCCCTCCAACATCAGAAAGGGTCCCTATCATGAGCCCCCGCGACGAAGTTCCAAACCTCAAAGGCCAGGACGGCGAAGGTTCCGTTCAGGTCCATCAGGACCCTTCCGCCAAGATCGAAGGCGCCAAGGTGTTTTCCGTCTACGGCAAGGGCGGTATCGGTAAATCGACCACCAGTTCGAACCTCTCGGCGGCATTTGCCTCGATGGGCAAACGCGTGCTGCAGATCGGCTGTGACCCGAAACATGACAGCACATTCACACTGACGGGCCGCTTGCAGCCCACAGTAATCGATATCCTGAAGGAGGTTGATTTCCACCCCGAAGAGCTGCGCCCCGAAGATTTCGTGGCCGATGGCTGGGGTGGTGTGAAATGCGTCGAGGCTGGTGGTCCTCCTGCAGGTACGGGCTGTGGCGGCTATGTCGTGGGCCAAACCGTGAAACTCCTCAAGCAGCATCACATGCTGGAAGACACCGACGTGGTGATCTTCGACGTCTTGGGCGACGTGGTGTGCGGCGGGTTTGCAGCACCCTTGCAACATGCGGATCGCGCCCTGATCGTGACGGCGAATGACTTTGACAGCATCTACGCGATGAACCGGATCATTGCCGCGGTTCAGGCCAAATCCGCCAACTACAAGGTGCGTCTGGCAGGCTGCGTGGCCAACCGCTCAAAAGACACCAACGAGGTGGATCGCTATTGCGACACCGTCGGGTTCAACCGCATCGCGCATATGCCCGACATCGACGCCATCCGCCGCTCGCGCCTCAAGAAAAAGACGCTCTTTGAGATGGATGACGAGGAAGACATCGTCATGTGCCGCAAGGAATACGTAAAACTGGCCGAAACGCTGTGGAACGGGACCGAACCACTGGCCCCCGCCCCGATGGAAGACCGTGATATCTTTGAACTTCTGGGATTTGATTGATGTCCTACGACCGCACGCTCACACGGGTCGAAACCTATTTCGACAAGACGGCCACCCGCACCTGGGAACGGCTGACCAGTGACGCGCCGGTCTCA
Organism: Roseovarius sp. JB2-10; assembly: GCF_055693585.1. NCBI lineage: Bacteria > Pseudomonadati > Pseudomonadota > Alphaproteobacteria > Rhodobacterales > Roseobacteraceae > Roseovarius > Roseovarius sp. JB2-10. The sequence continues at coordinate 3,842,532 of NZ_CM146337.1, forward strand.
AAGATCCGAGAAACCGTCCGCCGGGGTCGCGACGAAATGCGCGCGCAATTGCTGTCACGCCTGCCTGATGATTTGCGCGGGGCGCGGATATTGGACGCGGGCTGCGGTGCCGGGCAAATGACGGTGGAGCTGGCCACACGCGGCGCGCAGGTGGTTGCCGTAGATATCTCCCCGTCGCTGGTCGAAATTGCCAACAAACGCATTCCACCGCATTTGCAGGGTCAGGTTTCGCTGCGCAGCGGTGACATGCTTAGCAACAAATTGGGCCGCTTCGACCATGTCGTGGCCATGGACAGCCTGATCTATTATCGCGACGCGGATATCGCACAAGCGTTACAAACTCTGGGCAAACGGACATCAGGCAGTGTGCTCTTTACCGTGGCACCGCGCACGCCTCTGCTGATGATGATGTGGCGCGCCGGACAGCTTTTCCCACGGGCCGATCGCTCGCCCACGATGGTTCCTCATGCGCCCGAACATCTGGCGCAAGCGCTGAAAACAGCCGGGTCCAAAGGCACGCTCAAGTCTCTGCGTCGCATCACTTCCGGTTTCTATATCAGCCAAGCGATGGAGTTCACTGCATGAGCCAACGCGCATCCTCCGGCCTGGCGCAACTCTCCGCGCGGTACCTGCCCTTCGCAGATGCCGCCAGCGAGGGCTTGCCCATGGGTCAGTTGCTGCGCCTGTCGCTCTTTCAGGTCTCCGTTGGCATGGCCACGGTGATGCTCTTGGGCACATTGAACCGCGTGATGATCGTGGAACTTTCAGTACCGGCCACCATCGTGGCCTTCATGATTGCCTTGCCGGTGCTGATCGCCCCTTTCCGCACGCTACTGGGCTTCCGCTCGGACACTTACCGCAGCGCCATCGGCTGGAAACGCATCCCCTATCTCTGGTTCGGATCGCTCTGGCAAATGGGCGGATTGGCCGTCATGCCCTTCGCCTTGCTGGTCCTCTCGGGAGAGCAAACCGTTGGCCCGACATGGGCGGGCGAGGTTCTGGCGGCGCTGGCCTTCCTGATGACCGGTCTGGGCCTGCATATGACCCAAACCGCGGGCCTGGCGCTTGCCACGGACCGCGCCGATCCTGAAACACGCCCCCGCGTGGTGGCGTTGCTCTATGTGATGTTCCTTCTGGGCATGGGTGTGTCGGCGGTGGTCATCGGCTGGCTGCTGACGGACTTCTCAAGCCTGACCCTTGTGCGCGTTGTTCAGGGCGCCGCCGTGGTGGGCATCACCCTGAACCTGATCGCGCTTTGGAAACAGGAAAAAGTCCGTCCAATGTCGCAGGATGAGCGCGCGGCGCCACGTCCGCGTTTCCGCGATGCATGGGCTGATCTGATGAATGGTGGACAGGCCGGACGCCTCTTGGCGGTGGTCTTCTTCGGCACCATGGCGCTTAACATGCAGGACGTTCTGCTCGAGCCCTATGGCGGTGAAATTCTGGGCCTTTCTGTTTCCGCAACCACACTTCTGACCGCCCTTTGGGCCGCAGGCGCGCTCGCAGGGTTCGCCTTTGCGGGCCGGATGCTGGCACAGGGCAGCGATGCCTTCCGCATTGCTGGGGCCGGACTGGTTGTGGGCATCCTGGCGTTTTCAGCCGTGATCTTTGCGGCCCCGATGCAATCCGCCACGATCTTTTTTGCGGGCGCCGGCCTGATTGGTCTGGGCGGCGGGCTCTTTGCCGTCTCCACCTTGATTGCGGCCATGAACATGAAGGCCAACGGAGCCGCCGGGCACGGCCTGGCCCTTGGCGCATGGGGGGCGGCCCAAGCCACGGCCGCCGGACTGGCCATCGCTCTGGGCGGTGGCTTGCGCGACTGGATCAACGCCATGGCCACCTCCGGCCGATGGGGCGAGGCGTTGGACACGCCCGCCACTGGCTATTCATTTGTCTACCACATCGAAATTGGACTGCTCTTTGTCACGCTGGCCCTGTTGGGGCCACTGGTGCGCAATGCACGGTCCGCGCTGCACACACAGCACAATAAATCGGCCCCTGTCGGCCTGGCCGATTTTCCAACCTGAGACGCCGACTGCGAAAAGGAAAACGAGATGACGGAACCGTTCTTTGGAAACTTCGATCTTGCCAGTTTGACGCTCTGGTTGTTCTGGATCTTCTTCGCCTTGTTGATCTTCTACATCCAGCGCGAAAATATGCGCGAGGGCTACCCTCTGGAAGATGACGACGGCAATGTATCGGCAAATCAGGGCCTTTTCCCGGTGCCGGAAGACAAGACCTTCAAACTGCCCCACGGGCGCGGCGAAAAAACCGTTCCTTCGGGTCAGACGCCGGAACGCCCCAACCTGCCACTGGAAAAGACCGCGGCGGGCAATGGCTTTCCCTTTGCGCCAACCGGTGATCCGATGGCAGATGGTGTTGGTCCGGCCTCCTGGGCGCCACGCCGCGATGTGCCCGAGCTGGATGGCCACGGCCACCCCAAGATCGTGCCAATGTCAGCCGCTGAACACTTCCAGTTTGCTGCCGGGTTTGACCCGCGGGGCAAAGAGGTAAAGGCCGGAGACGGCGAAGTTGTCGGCACCGTGATCGACATGTGGATCGACGAACCCGAGCAGCTGGTGCGCTACCTCGAGATCGAACTGCACGCTTCGGTCGGGTCCGGTACACGCCTTGTGCCGCTGACGATGGCGCGCATTTGGCCGAGCCATGTCAAGGTCCGCTCGATCTTTGCCAAACACTTCAACGGTGTTCCTCAGCACGCCTCACCCAATCAGGTGACCCTGCTCGAGGAAGACAAGATCTGTGGCTACTACGGCGGCGGCACGCTCTATGCCAGCGCCGAACGCCAAGAGCCCGTTCTGGGTTGATCAGGGAGACGCAGCCATGAGCCACGATGATTTCGCCATTGAACCCGTAAAGGGCCTGCCGGAACTGCCCCCGGAGGGAGAGCATATCCTGTGGCAGGGCAGCCCGGACTGGAAGGCCTTGGCGCGCGACGCCATGAACCTTTACTGGGTGGCGGGATATTTCGTGCTTCTGGCGGTATGGCGCTTTGTCACGATTGTCGATCAGGCGGGTGGGGCCACGGCCTTTGCCGCCTCGTCGCCGTTCCTGATCCTGGGCGTGATCGTCTGCGCCTTGCTGATGCTGGTGGCCTATATTCAGGCCCGTGCCACCGTCTACACCATCACCAATCGCCGCGTGGCCATGCGCATCGGTGCGGCCCTGACCGTGACGCTCAACCTGCCCTTCACCCAGATCCGGAATGCCGATCTGGCACTGCGTCCGTCGGGTGTGGGCACAATTGCCCTGGACCTGCTGGGAGAGACGCGCCTGTCTTACCTGGTATGCTGGCCCCATGTGCGTCCATGGGTCCTGCGCCGGACGCAACCCGCTTTGCGCTGCATCAAAGACGCCGACCGCGTGGCAGGTATACTGGCAGAAGCCGCCGAGGCCCGCATCAGCACGCCGCAGGTCAAGCGCCGCGCGCCAACCGCAGCCGTCGCGGCCGAGTAAGAGGACATAGCACATGGTTCAGATCGACACCCAAGCCCCCAAACCCAGCTACGACAAAGAGCTGATCCCGCGCGCCCTGGTGCGTGCGATGTTTGCGCTGGTGGTGGTCTGTCTTGTGCTTGTCACAGTGGCCCGTTTGACCGGAACCCCGCCCGCCGCAACCCCGCCTGAGGGCACCGTGGTGGCCAGCCGCAGCGTGACGCTGGAAGTGGATGTCAGCGGCGCGGCTCTCGTGCGCGACGAGGCGGGCGCTTTGATCGCGGATCTGAGCCCCGAGCAGGGTGGTTTTATCGCCGGTGTCGGCCGGGTGATCGAACGCGAGCGGATGAAGAACCGCGTGGCCCTCGAGGGGCCGGTGACCCTCATCTGGCAAGATACGGGACGTATTTCAATTCAAGACCCCAGCACAGGCTGGAGCGCCGATTTAATGGGATTCGGCGTCGACAATGCCAAGGCCTTCGCACGGCTTTTGGCACCAATGGAGAGAGGAGGCCAATAATGGGATGGCTTACCAAAGAAATCGAACACGCGCCGTGTACTGTGGAAATCAGTCACAAGTTCGAAAGTCTGCATGCACATGTCCGCTTCAACAATGGTGCGGTCGTCTACCCCGGTGACGAGGTCAAGGTCCACGGACCCGAGATCATGGCACCGTTTGGAGAGATCGTCACAGAAGATCGCGACGCCACGATTTTTCGGGCATCCAAGCTGGAACAGCTCTGGACCCGCCTGACCGGCGATTTCGAGGTCATGGAACTGTGTGAATTCTCATTCTCTGAGGAGGTGAGGTTATGAATGTGAACGTCAAACATACCGCCGATGCCACAACCGTCGAAGAAGGTCTGGCCATCGCCGAAGCGCAAGACAAGCAGTACAATGACGACATGGCCACGGAAACGGCTATGTCCAACACCTTGCTGACACCGCGTTTTTATACCACCGATTTTGATGAACTGGACGCCATTGATGTGACACCTGTTCGCGAAGAATGGGACCGGCTTGTTGCGCAAATGGTCAGCGATCCCAACAAGGGTCACTTCAAGAAAAACGAAGACTGGGATCACGTCGATTGGGACGGGATGGAGCCGCAGCTCAAGAAGGAATTCATCGATTTCCTGATCTCTTCCTGCACCGCCGAATTCTCGGGCTGCGTTCTCTACAAAGAGATGAAGCGGCGGGGCAACAACAAGGATATCACGCAGCTCTTCCAACTGATGGCACGCGATGAGGCCCGCCACGCAGGTTTCATCAACGATGCGCTGCGCGAAGCCGGTTTGCGGGTAAACCTGGGCTTTTTGACCCAGAAGAAGAAATACACCTATTTCCGTCCGAAATTCATCTACTACGCCACCTATCTCAGCGAAAAGATCGGGTACGCGCGCTATATCACCATCTTCCGCCATCTGGAGGCGCATCCGGAGCATCGCTTCCACCCGATCTTCAAATGGTTCGAAGAATGGTGCAATGATGAGTTCAGCCATGGCGAGGCCTTTGCCCTTCTGATGAAGACCGACCCAAAGCTGACCTCGGGCAAGAATGTCTGGTGGATCAAGTTCTTCCTGACGGCGGTTTATGGCACGATGTATGTGCGCGACCACCAGCGCCCGGCCTTCCACGAGGCCCTTGGCGTTGATCCTGACTGGTACGCCCATGAAGTCTTTACCAAAACGTCCGAACTGACCAAGCAGATCTTCCCGATCACACTGGATATCGAAAATCCGCGTTGGCAAAGGGGCTGGAACGCCTGCAACAGGCCAATGCTGATCTGGCAGCCGCCAAAGAGGCCTCCGGTCCGCTGGCGGTTCTGCGGCGCGCCTCGGCCAGTGCCCGTGCGGCCGCCGCCTTTGTCGGACTTTTCACAATCCCGGTCAAAAAACACACCGTACCGGCCTCAACCCGATTGGAGCCCGCATACTGATGACCTCTCCCTGGATCGCAGCACTCTTTGCTCTGTTTGTCTGGTGGTTTTCCACCGGGGCGATCCTGTGGGCCGTGCGTCATGCCGATCACGGCGGTCGGCAAAAGCGCATGATCCTGACACTGGCAAGCCTGCCGGTGTTGGCACTGGGCATCTGGGGCTTCATGACCACGCTTGAAATGACCAGCCTTCAGGGGGCCTATTGGGGCTTCCTGTCGGCGCTGGCGATCTGGGGCTGGGTTGAACTCTCATTCCTGACGGGCGCGATCACGGGCCCGAACCTCTATGACTGCCCCGATGATACGCCTGAATGGGAGCGCTTCATCCGCGCCTGGGGCACCATCGCCTATCACGAAATGCTTCTGGTGGCGGTGCTGATACTGGTCTGGATTTTTGGCCACGGCGCGGAAAACGGCTTTGGTCTCTGGACCTTCACAATCCTCTATTTCGCGCGGATTTCGGCCAAGCTGAACCTGTTTTACGGCGTGCCGCGCATCAACACCGAATTTATCCCCGAGGCGCTTGGGCATCTGCCCAGCCATTTCCGTATCTCGCGCCTCAACTGGATTTTCCCCGTTTCGATCACCGCGCTGACCTTTGCCGCAGCGTGCTGGCTGGAACGGCTCTATCAGGCCCAGACGGTCGGTCAGGAGGCAGGTTTTGCCTTGCTCAGTGCCATTACCGCTCTGGCGCTGCTCGAACACTGGCTGATGGTTCTGCCGCTGCCAGATGCAAAACTATGGCGTTGGATGCTTCCCGCGCCGAAACCAAAACACAAGACAGGACAACCGGAGGGACATCATGGATTTTGACGCCATGTTCAACACACAGCTCGACGCGCTGAAAGATGAGGGCAATTACCGCATCTTCGCCGAACTCGAACGGCAATGCGGCGCGTTTCCCAAAGCCAAAAGCCATGATGACGAGGCCCCGGATGAGGTGACCGTCTGGTGCTCGAACGACTATCTGGGCATGGGGCAACACCCTGTGGTCCGTCAGGCGATGAAGGATGCCGTGGACAGCTGCGGCACCGGTGCCGGTGGCACGCGCAACATTTCGGGCACCAATAACCATCACGTGGCGTTGGAGCACGAACTCGCCGATCTGCACGGCAAGGAAGACGCGTTGCTCTTCACCTCTGGCTATGTCTCGAACTGGGCAGCACTGTCCACGCTTGGCAGCCGGTTGCCCGATGCCGTGATCCTGTCGGATGAGCTGAACCACGCCTCGATGATCGAAGGCATCCGCCATTCACGCGCCTCGAAAGTCATCTGGAAGCACAACGACCCCGAAGATCTGGACCGCAAACTGGCCGCCCTCCCGGCCAATGCGCCCAAGATCGTCGCGTTCGAGTCTGTCTATTCCATGGATGGCGACATTTGCCCGATGAAAGAGATTGTCGAAGTTGCCGAGAAGCACGGCGCGATGACCTACCTCGATGAGGTCCACGCCGTTGGTCTCTACGGGCCACGCGGCGGCGGCGTCAGCGAACGCGAAGGCCTGGCTGACCGCATCACCCTGATCGAGGGCACGTTGGGCAAGGCCTATGGCTGTATGGGCGGCTACATTACCGGCTCTGCCGCGCTGTGCGACTTTGTGCGCTCCTTTGCGTCCGGATTTATTTTCACCACCGCCCTGCCCCCGGCTGTGGCCGCTGCGGCCAAGGCCTCGATCGCGCATCTCAAGGCGTCGCAGGTCGAGCGTGAACAGCAGCGCCGTCAGGTGGCGCGTCTGCGGGAGCGACTGGAGGCCCGGGGCATTCCGCACATGATGAACCCCAGTCACATCATCCCGGTGCTGATCAAGGACCCGGTCAAGTGCCGGATGCTTTCGGATATCCTGATGCGTGATTACGGCATCTACGTTCAGCCGATCAACTATCCCACGGTTCCGAAAGGCACGGAACGCCTGCGTTTCACACCCGGACCCCTGCATTCGGACGAGGATATTGACCGTCTTGTCGAGGCGCTGAACGTGCTTTGGAAACAATGCGCTATTGCGCATGCGGTTGCCTGAAGACGGCGATTTCAATCTGTCACGTTGACTTTCTGCCCGATACGTTAAATTGTCTCGCGGCAAACACGGGAGTATGAAATGAAATCCAGTTTTCTAGTAATCGCCGCTACGGTTGCATTGTCGTCGCCAGCATTCGCTGAGGGTGACGCTGAAAAAGGCGAAAAGGTCTACAAAAAATGTAAGGCATGCCACATGGTCGCGGATGACGATGGCAACGCGATTGTGAAAGGCGGCAAAGTCGGTCCCAACCTCTACGGCATCAATGGCCGGGTCGCCGGTTCCGTTGAAGACGCGAAATATTCCAAATACACGGTCGCCGCTGGTGAAGCAGGGCTGGCTTGGGATGAGGCGGAATTTGTTGCTTATGTGGCCGACCCAACCGCGTATCTGCGTGAAAAACTGGGTGATGACAAAGCCAAGAGCAACATGAAATTCAAGCTCAAGAAAGAGCAGGATGCCATGGATGTGTGGGCATATCTTCTTTCGGTAGGTCCATCGGAATAACCCGACTTACCGTTCCAGAAATTCAGAAAAGGCCGCGTGGGATCATCTCCGCGGCCTTTTTTGTTGGTGTGATTTAAGCGGCCTCAGCGCGCGATTGTCAGCGGAACAACCTCGGCGCTTTGACCGATCGCATGGCGGGCTGTGGCGGCGATATCGGCGGCACTCAGACCCGCATCCGCATACATTTCCGCCGGGCTTGCCTGATCGATAAACCGGTCTGGCAGGCACATCGTACGAATCGCCAGACCCTTATCGAGAGCCCCGTGGCGCGCCAGCGCGTGCAGAACGATGGACCCAAATCCGCCCTCAGCGCCCTGCTCCACAGTCACAATTGCGCGATGAGATCGGGCAAGGCGCAGTACCATATCCGTATCAAGCGGCTTGGCAAATCGGGCATCGGCCAATGTCACGCTCAGGCCTTCTTCGGCCAAAAGCGCTGCCGCCTTGCGGCATTCGCCCATGTGACCCCCAAAGGACAGGAGGGCAACGTCGTCACCTTCCTGCACAATGCGGCCCTTGCCGATATCCAGCACATGACCGCGCTCCGGCATTTCCACGCCTTCACCCGCACCACGCGGATAGCGGAAGGCAATCGGCCCCTCATCATGGGCAGCGGCCGTTGTAACCATATGCATTAGCTCCGCCTCATCCGAGGCCGCCATGATTGTAAAGCCCGGCAAATTGCCCAGATATCCAACGTCAAATGCGCCCGCATGGGTGGCGCCATCGGCCCCGACCAGCCCGGCGCGATCAATTGCAAAGCGAACAGGCAGGTTTTGCAGGGCCACATCATGCACCACCTGATCGAATCCGCGTTGCAGGAAGGTGGAATAGATCGTGCAGAAGGGTTTCAGACCACTGGCCGCCATTCCGGCACAGAACGTTACCCCGTGCTGCTCGGCAATTCCCACATCGAACACCCGTGCGGGGAAGCGCTCGGCCATGATATCGACGCCGGTGCCCGATGGCATTGCGGCGGTGACCGCCACGATATCCGGATCGCGCGCGGCCAGATCGGTCAGCGTTTTGCCGTAGACCGAGGTATAGGACGGCGCGCCGCCCCCGCCTTTCTTGGCCATGGTGCCCGTCTCGACATCGAATTTCGAGACACCGTGATATTTGTCGGCACTGGTTTCGGCCGGTGCATAGCCCTTGCCTTTGACGGTGCAGCAATGGATCAGAACCGGCCCCGTGGCGCGCACCCGCGCCGCGCGCAGGACGGTCAACAGCTGATCCATATCGTGGCCATTGATCGGCCCGACATATTCAAACCCAAGCTCTTCGAACAGCGTGCCCGAACCGGTCAGCCCTGTGGCCAACTGGCGCGCGCGTTTGGCGCCTTCGCGAATGGGCGACGGAAGTGCGGCCTCAAACCCTTCGGCCAGGGATTTCATCTTGGCCAGCGGCTCATTGGCATAAAGCCCCGAAAGATAGCTGGACATCGCGCCCACTGGCGGTGCGATGCTCATCTCATTGTCATTCAGGATGACGAACAGCCTGCGGCCTTCGGCACCGGCGTTGTTCATCGCCTCATAGGCCATACCCGCGCTGATCGAGCCATCACCAATGACAGCAATGGCGTCGCCAGTGGCCTGCCCCATATCGCGCCCCACGGTAAAACCAAGGGCCGCACTGATCGAGGTAGAACTATGCGCCGCCCCAAAGGGATCAAAATGCGATTCCGAGCGCTTGGTAAATCCGCTCAGACCGTCCTTTTGCCGCAAGGTTCGGATCCGGTCACGACGACCTGTCAGCACCTTATGCGGATAGCATTGATGGCCCACATCCCAGATCAGTTTGTCCATCGGCGTGTTGAATACGGCATGAATGGCCACGCTGAGTTCCACCACACCCAGACCTGATCCCAGATGCCCGCCGGTTTCCGATACCGCATCGATCACCTCGGCACGTACTTCATCGGCCAGGGTCGACAGTTCCGTGTCCGACATCTGCCGCAGATCTGCCGGACCTGCCACGCGGTCCAACAACGGTGTTTTGGGTTTCTGGTGTGTCATCGCTGGCCCCCTTGGCAGTGGTTGGCTGGCGTCGCCCGGGTTCGAAAGTCATGCGAACGGCGCGATGGAGATGTCGGGGACGGCGGCCAGATTTGGCCACCGTCCGTTTTCGTCAGTTGCTGTAGTCAGGTGTGCCGGTGGTGGCCAATTCGGGCCAATCCTTGATGACATTCACCCCCTGCAGCGGTTTCTGATAGCCTTTGTGGCAGGTTTTACAGGCGGCTTTGGGTGCATCCTGATGGACCGGTCCCAAGCGCTCTGCCGGATATGTGTCCTTGAGTGGCACCAGATATTCGGTGTTGATCTCTTGCACCATCTGCAGACCGAGACTTTCGGTCGCCCATTGCGGCGTCACCTGACCCGCATCGTAAAAGGCCCGCGTGTTGTGACAGAAGGTGCAGTTCACACCCAGACTGTCCGCCACATAGTTCATCAGGGCATATGTCCGCTCGGCGTGCTGAATACCCAGATGGCCATCTTGGCCCGGGATACCGGCCACGCGCGATTCCAGATCATGCACGCCGATGATCTCACCATCCAGAAGATAGGTCTCCAGAGCATCCGACGGCAGCGAGGTAAAGCTGCTGAGCGGGGTGACCCGGTTCTGGATCGCTGACCATCCTGCGGCGGCCTCGTTCACATTGCCCAGCTTGAACCAGATGTCACTTGGCACATTCTGGCCGCGGTGACAGGTCATGCAAGTCACCCCCACCTCGGCATTGGCATTAACGTGGCCATCCCAGTTCTCGTTGATGTTCTGGGTCATCTGGATCATGCGACGTGAGACAACCTTGGTATAGAGATTATCTTCGCCATAGGTCTCCAGATCACCATCACCATGGCAATAGGCACATCCCTCTTCAGGCGACACCCACCGGGTCATCGCCGCCATCAGACGGTTGAAATTGTCTTCTGTGAGCGCGCCCAGGACCTGAACGTTTTCATAGATGTCGCCGGCCAGCTGTTCACCGCCTTCGGGAACGTAAGGCTCATCCTCGATCAACTCTTCGATCGACGGATCTGGCTTGGCCAGATCAGCTTTGAACTCCGTCAGCGACATCCCGTTGCCACGCGGCCCGGTTTGCAGGCTTTCTGTGGCAAAGGGCTGCCCCAGTGTCATCAGGGCGATGACGCAGAACACCACGCCCCCCAACACCCCAAAGGCAATTGCCGGTTTGTAGATGTTGGTCGGGTTTTCCGCGTTCCATTTATCGAACCATTTGGGCCACATGATTATTCCTCCCGTCCGATAAAGGCGTCATAGGAACCGTAGTTCTCGTAGCCGTATGAGCCGTCATACATGGGTGCAAAGTGATGTTCCTGCGCCCAGATGAACCAGTTATCCACCACGGTGCCCGTCAGCAGGATGCCGATGCCGCCGGTAATGGGCGTCAGCACCGCGAACCACCAGGCCCATCGGTGAATACCTTCCATCGTGGCGTTGAACCCCATGGTCCAGCGCCAGAAGAGCGCGGCGCGTTCCGTGGCGGTGCCGCGGTCCACGATCTGCTCCAATTCCCGGTCCCCGCCAAAACGTGTCACCGCCAAGATGGTCGCGCCGTGCATCGCAAAGAGCAGGACCGAACCATAAAGGAAGACGATCGATAGACAGTGGAAAGGGTTGTAATAGAGGTTGCCGTAGCGGATCGAAAACGCTGTGGTCCAATCCAGATGCGGGAAGATGCCGTAAGGAACCGCCTCCGACCATGACCCCATCAGGATCGGGCGGAAGAGGCCCAGCACCAGAAAGAGCCAGATGGCGCTGGCAAAGGCCCAGGCCACGTGTTTGCCCATCTTGTGTTCCGCCGCCAGCAGGTAAGTGCGCAACCACCACGTGCATACACTGACCAGCAGGAAGAACGAGGCGATGATATACCAGCCCCCATCTTGCAGCGGCGGCATGCGCAGCCCGTATTCAGGGCTCGGTGGCTCAAGCGCCAGCCAGAAAAGCTGTCTCAGGAATTCAGGGATCGACCAGCCGACCTGCGCCAGCATGTTGATGCCGATGATATTCAGGGTCAAAATCATCGTGGCCAGGCTGACCATACCGGTCCAACCCAGATAGATCGGGCCGATCTGTGCGTTCCCGACCCAGCCCATCAACTTGCTGTACCATGGTTTGAGCAAGCGCTCCTGCGCCATGTTCTTGTCATCGTCCATGCCCATTTCTGGTGGGCCCTGAACCTGAACTTGGGTGAATATGTTCTGATACTCGATCATGATCAAAACCCTCCCTGGCCGGGCCAAATGGGCAGCTCAAGCCACCAGTTCCACCATTCCGGCCAGCCCTTGGTCCAGACCGGGCCGCTGATGATGATGCAGACCGCGCTGAAGAACACCGCGTTGATCGCCAAGAGGAAGCCGACGCGGTGAATGCCCAAGGTGCCCACTGAATAACCGATGAGATCGCGGAAGAACGTGTCTTCGTGATCGGGGGTGCGCATCTCTTCATCTTTTTCAGGATTGGCCGCGCTCAGGATCAGACCACCATGCAGCGCCAGCGCCAGACAGGTGGTGAAGAAGAGCGTCACTGCCAGCATATGCGCCGGGTTATAGTGGAAGTGCAGATAGGCGTAGCCGGTGTTGCTGACCCAATCGAGATGGCTGAAAATCCCGTAGGGAAACCCGTGCCCCCAGGCGCCCATCAGGAGCGGCCGGAAGATCACCAGCGTCACATAAGCCAGGATCGCAAAACTGAAGGCAAAGGGTACGTGGTAGCCCATGCCCAGTTTGCGGCATATCTCAACCTCGCGCAGCGCCCAGCTGATGAACGCACCGGTGGCACACATCGTGATGATCTGCCACAAGCCGCCCTCCATCAGAGGGGCTACACCAAGGCCGTAACTCAAGTCCGGGGGGCAATATTAATCAACCAGGGGTTCCAAGTGCCCTGATGTGCCGCGCCCCAGAAAATCAGGATCGTGCCCAGAAGCGCGAAAAACGCCGTGGTGACCCCGAAAAAACCCACATAAAAAGGCCCGACCCAAAAGTCGAACAGATCGCCGCCAATCAGCGTCCCTCCGCGGACGCGATACTTTCTTTCAAAGCTGAGCAAAGCCATCTTTATTTCTCCGCATCTGGCGGCCGGTCCGGTCAGACCACAGGCCGTCGTCGTTTATTTTTTGGTTTGTTGCGGGCGAGACGTGCCCGCCCGCAACTGTCTTGCAAGGACTTGCGTCCGTGGCTCACTCGGATGCTGAGCGTGATGCTGCAGCATTCTCAAACCAGTTGACGCCGTTAGACAGAACCACCAGGTGGATCATCGCCGCCAACAGGAAGAGAAAGACGCCTTGTGCAACAAACACGCGGCGCGGATCAAAAATGAGCCAGACTTTGTAGAACTTGGACATTTCTAATCCTTCCTCAGAACCATGGAGCCCAGATGTAGGTCGCGATATGGGCGACCACTGCAATCATCGTGAACAGCCAGAGGCCACTCATGTAGATGGAATGCAGCTCTTGGGCTTGCTCGTCGGTGAGACCTGTAAAGGACAGGTCGGAGTTATCAGCCATAAACTTTCCTCCGGAACGTTACGCTGACGCCGCGTACCCCGCGGCCGGGTCCGTCGGAACCATTGCGGCCCCTCAGGTGTCTGTCCGCCCGGATGGGCAGGCAGGTTGGACTCGGCTTACTGATCAAAAATCAGACCGAGAATATGATGGGCGTCAGCCGGTCGGCCTCTGCCCATGCGCGCGCCATTGGCCCGCGCAAATTCAGTGTTTGCTGACGCATGATGTCGCGCACCCAACGGATGGTTGCAGACGGCAGCGAAAGCACGAAGATCAATGTGAAATAGACCCAGTATTCGGCACCACGGCGTCGGTTTTTGGACCGTTGCGGTGTGGTTGACGTGATATCTGTCATGGGGTCACTCCTCCCTCGGGCGTGTGGCGATTTCTGGTGAAAGCGCCTTGACGGTTTCCAGTAGGACGCGTTCGGCGCCCTGTCGCAGCGCTGCCTCCTCAGCAGCGTCGCGTAGTGTTTTTGCCGCAGAAATGCGGGTCAGGATCGGATGGCTCGAAACAATCCGGTCGAGTTCGGCCTGGGCATCGGCATCCCAGGGGAAATCGCGGCGTAGCGGTGTGGGCGTGGCCGGCGTGGCGTCCATCTCGGAGGCCAATGGCAGGATGTGGAACAGGGCATCGAAAAGCCCGTTGCAGACTTCCTGCACCAGATAGGTTGCCCCCGCGTATCCCATCATCGGTGTACCCGTCGCGCGCCGGATGGCGGCTCCGGGGAAGCTGGCAGGAATAAAGGCTGGTTTCGGCCCATGCCCGCCCTGCAACTCGGCCAGATACATTTTTTCGTTGATCGAACCCATCAGGATCAGCGGGCGTTTTTGCCCGATCAGCGCACGCACCTCTTCGTTATTGGTCTTGGTCCCGGCACAGCGCGCCACCGCAAAGGCACAAGGCAGGCCCATATCATTTTCCAGGAAATTCCGGATGCCACGGGCATAGGTCTCATTTGCCACAATACCGAAACTGGCCGTGGCAAAGAAATCCTGCGTCACAGAGCGCCACAGATCCCAGACCGGCTTGATGGTTGAATGCTTTTCGCGGGTAATGAACGGCTCTGGATCAAGCCCCAGCATCTCGCCCAGTTTGCGCAGGAAGAGTGTGGTGGATTCAATCCCAATTGGCGCCTGAAGGTAAGGTTTTTCAAGCACTTCCGACAGGCCACGGCCAAATTCGCGGTACATGCAAATGTTCACATCTGCATTCACCAGATCGCGCATTTCCGCCAGATGGGCGCCCAGTGGCATCACCATGTTGACCTCGGCCCCGATGCCTTCGACCAGACGCCGGATTTCGGCCAGATCAGAGGGCATGTTGAACGTGCCGTACATCGGCCCAAGGATATTGACGCGCGGTGCGGCGCCCTCCTCACGTTTCTTCTCGCGCGGCATCCGGCCCTTTGTCATGCCAAACTCGGTAAAGAGCCATGTCATCGCGCGGTCCGCGGCTTCCCACTGATCTTCGTCAATGGTGCGTGGCAAAAAGCGTTGAATATTGGTGCCCTGCGGTGTCACGCCGCCGCCAATCATCTCGGCAATTGACCCGGTGACCACCACGGCAGGCAGCGCCGGATCAAGCGTGCCCCAGGCGCGTTTCATCGCGCCCTCGGTGCCTTCGCGGCCCAGCTCTTCTTCGCCCAACCCCGTCACCACAATTGGCAACTCATGCGGCGGCAAAGCATCGGTGTAGTGCAACACGCTGGTCACCGGCAGGTTTTCACACCCCACCGGCCCGTCGATCACGACCTGCAGGCCTTTGACCGCACAGAACGCGTAGATCGCGCCCCAATACCCGCCGGCCCTGTCATGATCCTGGATCAGCATCAGATCATCTCCTGCGCTTTTTCGGCCCGGCGTTTTTTCTCCAGCTTCTTCTGGTTCAACGCGCGGAATTCCGGCCGCAGATTGGGGTCACCTTCCCAGACGCCCGCCGTGTCGCCGGTGCCAACGCCCTCGAAGAACGCTTTCATGTTGTCCATGCGTTCCTTGTTGGCGATGGCCGCATTGACCACTTCGGCCAGGCTGCCTGCGCCCGCAGGTCCCATCAACGGCCGGGCAGAAATGAGGTTCGTGAAGTAAAGCCCCGGAATACCGAGCTCTTTGGCCTTTTGCACAACCGGTGTCGTGCCGATGGCCAGATCGGGTTTCACCCCTTCCATCGCGGCGCAATCTTCTTCCAGCGAGGCGCGGAAATTGACCGTCACGCCCTTGGCGCGCAGCCAATCGGCATCCGCTTCTGACCACGGCGTCCGCGGACAGGCCGTGCCGACATATGGCACGTTCGCGCCGCTTTCGATCAGCAGGCGGGCAACCAGCAATTCGCTGCCCTCATAGCCGGAAAGCGTGATGGTGCCCTTGATCGGCGCACCACTCAGGGCACCCTTGATCGCAGGCAGGAATGCATTTTGCGCCGCGGCAACTTTGTCAGCGGCCAGCCCGAAGGCATCGCCAATGCCTGCCAGCCACGCGGCGGTGCCGTCATGACCCACGGGCGCACTGCCCACGATGGGACGGCCCGCCGCCTCAAACTCGCGGATCGCCGCAGTGTAGAACGGGTGGATCGCGGCCACGGCACCGCAGTCCAGCGCCGAATAAAGCTCGCGCCATTCGCGGCAGGGCACAACCGGCCCGGCGGCCAATCCCATGGGGGCCAGCATCGCGCCGATCATCACCGGATCCGCCGGGAACATCTCGCCCAGCAGAGACACGGTTGGGCGGTCTGATTTTCCACCTTCGGGTGCGGCCACAGGGCCCGCTTCGATTTCCTGGCGGGCATAGTTCAGCATCGCCCCGGCCAGTACGTCTTTGGCCTCCGCATGGGTCGGGATGCCAAAGCCGGGCACGTCGATGCCCACGATCCGCACGCCGTTGATTTCATCGGGCAGCAAGCGCAAAGGCACACCGCTGGCGGTTGGCACGCAGAGATTGGTCACCACAACCGCGTCGAAACGGTCAGGATCCGCCAGCTCATGTACAGAGTCGCGGATATCCTCGAACAGCTTGCCCGTGACCAGCGTTTCGGAACTGAACGGTACGTAGCCCACCGACCGGCGCGCCCCGTAGAAATGGCTCACAAAAGTAAGGCCGTAAACGCAGCAGGCCGAACCGCTCAGCACGGTGGCCACGCGTTTCATGCGCAGACCGACGCGAAGCGACCCAAAGGCAGGGCACATGCTCTGCGGCTTGTCATGCGGTCCTTGCGGATAATCCCGCGCGTATTGATCCAGCAGGTCGGATTGACCCGCCATGCGCGCGGCCTTCTCCATCTCCGATCCGGAATGACAGCCTAGCCCGGGATCACCCTGCAATTCGGGTGTGTCCTCGCGGGGTTTGCCCTTGATGACCTCGGCGCTCGCGGCGCTGTCATATGTGACCTCTTCGGCCATTCAGCTGCTCTCACGCATCATCGTAGATCACTTCCAGCGACTCTTTTGGCTTGGCATCTTTGCCGCGCATGTCTTCGTCGGTTGCAGGCTCCAATGTGATGCCCGCACCGGTTTCCGACCCGTCAAACAGCTCCAGCAACCCATCTTGTGTCAGAGGTGCCGGGCGTACAGGTGGCGCCACGGCGACGTTTTCGCCCAGCTCGGCAAAGAGCGCGCCCCACTGACTTTCGGCCGTGCCAACGATTTGATAATTCGCGGATTTCTTGCGCAGATCATCGTCCTGCGGGATCGAGGCCAGGATTGGAATGTCGACGGCCTTGGCAAAGGCTTGTGCCTCGCCGGAATGGTCATCCTTGTTCACCACAAGACCCGCGACACCGACATTGCCGCCCAGTTTGCGGAAGTATTCGACCGCCGAGCAGACATTGTTGGCCACGTAAAGCGATTGCAGATCGTTCGAAGCAACAAGGATCACTTTCTGTGCCATATCGCGTGCAATCGGCAGGCCAAACCCGCCGCAGACCACGTCGCCCAGGAAATCGAGCAGGACGTAATCAAAGTCCCAATCATGGAAGCCCAGTTTTTCGAGAAGCTCGAACCCGTGGATGATGCCGCGACCACCGCAGCCCCGGCCCACTTCCGGCCCGCCGAGTTCCATCGCGAACACACCGCCGCGCTTGAAACAGACATCGCCGATCTTCACCGGCTCACCGGCGAGGTTCTTCTTGGTGGAGGTTTCGATGATCGTCGGACACGCCTTGCCGCCAAAGAGCAGGCTGGTCGTGTCAGATTTCGGATCACATCCGATCAGCAGAACGCGTTTGCCCTGCTCGGCCATCATGTGGCTCAGATTGGCGAGGGTGAAGGATTTCCCGATCCCGCCCTTGCCATAGATCGCAATGATCTGGGTTTTCTTGGTCGGCTCATCGGTCACCAGATCAGCCAGGTCCTCGCCCGCTTCGTCGCGCAGACGCTGATCGAAATCTTTCAGGTTTGGCACATCGTCTTTCACGCGGCGTCCTTCCAGTTGAGTATCATTTTAAGACAGGTCGGATCTTCGAAGGCCGTGCGATAGGCACCCGGCACATCCTCGACACCTGCTTCATGGGTAATCAGGTCGCTCATCGACAGCGCACCGCTGTTGATCAGGTCACGCACAGCGGTCAGGTCTTCGCGCGCCCATTCCGCCGCGACGCGGAACCGCGCCTCTTTCATAAAGGCGGGTGGAAAGGCAAAGCTGAGCGGATCAGCGTAAAACCCGGCCAGCACGATCTCGCCGCCCTTTTTGATGCGCCCGATCAGATCATTCAGGATCGCGGCATTGCCAGAGGCATCGTAGATCGCGGCGTAGTCACGACGCGGATCATGCTGCGGATCGATCACGTCGTAGCCTTGCGCGCCCGCACGTCGGTCCGGCTCGATCTCCCACACGGTGGGTGCAGGCGCACCCGCCGCAACGGTCAGTCGTGCCAGAAGGCGACCCAGAACTCCGTGCCCGACAATCAGATCAGGCACAGCCTTCTCGAGGCCGGCGATCGCATGGCGCGCCGTGGCCGCCAGCGCCAGCAAGGCACCTTCGGGGCCCAAAGCAGGGTCAATTTTTGTGACGCGGTCGGCCGATGTCACCAAACGAGACGCCGCACCACCAAAGAGGCCAAAGGCCCCATCAAAACAATCCGCGCCCGGAATGAAGACATGATCACCCGGCCGGAAACCGGAATCATGTCCGGCCTCAACAACCTCGCCCGCAGCCTCATATCCCGGCACCAGCGGATAGCCCATGCCAGGAAACGGCGGCATCTGGCCAGACCAGAACAGCTTTTCGGTTCCTGTCGATATGCCAGAATGTGCAATGTTTACAACAAGATCACCCGCGCCTGGCGCTTTGAGCGGCAGGCAGTCGAGTTGTAGATCCTCCGGACCGTTCAGATAGACGGCTCGCGCCTCCATGATGGCCTCCCCATCGCTCCACCCTGAAAAAGACTCAGTCGGGAGCGGTTCTTGATGTATTGTAAGTGTAAAGAGACACTCATATGTGTCAAGTTTTCTTTACAGTATTTAAGAGAGGGTTAAGCCGGCTTGGAACAGGTCACAACGCTGGTCACATAGGGGCGCAACGCCCGTGGCTGTTTGATGTTCTCGAAGCCAGCCGCCGCGCACATCTCGGCTATACGCGCCGCTGATCGCACGCGTCCGGTGCCCATCGCCATCGTGTAGAAATTGAAATAGATATCCCCTGCAGGCTCAGGCACCTTACCGCCCGCCATAGGCTCTGACACGATCAATCTTCCACCGTCCGGCAGCGCGGCGTAAGCCTTGGCCAACAGATCAATCACGGTTTCGTCCCGATGGTCATAAAATACCCGCACCAGTGAAATGGCATCTGCTCCTGTCGGGAGATCACCCGTGCGGAAACTGCCGGGGCGCAATTCGATGCGTTGCCCCTGCCCAGCCCGATCAAACCTGGCCCGGGCAGTTGGCACAACTTCGGGCAAATCCATCAGCATGGCGCGCATCTTTGGATGGGCACGCAAGACTTCGGTCAAAAATGCGCCAGAACCGCCGCCGACATCCAGCAACGTGTTGATCCCGCGCATGTCGACCATGCGCAACGTATCGTGGGCAACCAGCTGTTGGGATTGCGCCATCAGATCCGAATACCGCTCTGCGACATCAGGCGGGATATCGCCGGATTGACCAAAGACATAAGGCCAGAATTGCGCCAGTTCCGTCTCCGTTTCCCCCCGCAACAGGGCAACCGGGTCCGCCATATCCGCATATAACGCCTGATTGTGGCTGATCATCTGCGCCAGCCCCGGCACCCCCAGAATGGCCGCGCCGCGCCGGGCCAGCGCATAGCGCCCATCCCGCCTGCGCCGTAGCAAACCCATCGCAGCGCCTGCTGCAAGCAACCGCTCCATCCGCCCTGCAGGAACGCCCACGGCCAACCCGAGCTGTTCGGCCGAACTGGGCCGGTCCAGAAGCCGGTGCAATATGTTAAGCTCGACCAGAGCCAGCAGCGCCTGCGACTTCACAAACCCTTGCAAAAGATCAAAAATTTCGGCGCCATCACGCCGTGCAACGCTGCGCCCGACGGGAATACGGCTGGCCCATTTCTGAAAACCAGACCGCGCAACCAGCCGCGCGAACCACAAAGATGGAGAGAATTGAAAACGGGGTATGGGCTCGCCCGACGCCATCGCGGATCAGGCCCGGTTTCTGGCGGGTACTTTTGGCATGATCGATTTTGCCTTCAGGCGTACAACTTCGGCCAATGCCGCTTCGCCCGGACAGGACGGGATCGAGGCAATGGCGCCAGAAAGCGTATCCGACAGCCGCTCAAACGCGCCGTCTACACCCAATTCAGTGACGGCGCTTGGCCGACCATGCAGATCATCCTGCCCAACGGGTTTACCAAGCGATGCTTCATCCATCAGCGCATCGCGCAGATCATCAGCCACCTGGAAGGCTTCACCGATCAGCGCGCCGAGGTCATACCACGGCTCCGGATCATGACCGGCCGAAATTGCCCCCATCTGCGTCGCCGCCACAAAGAGCGCAGCCGTTTTGGAATGGTGATATGCCGCCAGATCAATTTTGGGCTCACTTTCCCAGCCTTGCCCGGCGCAAATGCCGTTAGGCATGCCCGTGCGTTGGGTCAGGGTCAAAATCATGCGTGCCGCCCGCATTGCATCAATATCCGCCGTGCGCGCCAGCGTTTCAAAGGCCAGAATGATCAGGCTGTCACCGGTCAAAACTGCCAATGGTTCGGAATAGGCGCGGTGCACAGACGGCTTGCCACGCCGCGTTTCCGCGTCATCGAAACAGGGCAGATCGTCATGCACCAAGCTGGCGCAATGCATCAATTCCAGCGCCGCCGCCGCCGCATTGGACAGGGCGGGTTGATCATCGCCGCACGCCTTGGCAACGGACAACAAAATCGTGGGCCGAATGCGCGCGCCACCCGGCAGCGTTGCATATTCCAGCGCTTCAGAGAGACGTTTGGGCGCTTGCTCGCCGCGCGCCGTGGATAAAGCGGTCGCAATGGCTGTTTCGACCCGTTCTGATAGCGGCATGAAAGCCTCCCGTTTGGCGTGCGTCACATCAGATTGACACTATTTGTGTAAATCATACTGGACACATTGCAGTAGCGAGTCAACAATTAGGCATGACAGCAACTCGGACATCACCAGCGCACAAGCCCCGCGTCGCGGTTATCGGCGCAGGGATTGCGGGGCTGGCGGCGGCGGCCCGACTGGCCCATTCCGGCGCGGATGTCACTGTGTTCGAAACCCATGCGACTCCGGGTGGAAAAATGCGCGCCTTGCCAACACTGGCAGGCCCCGTGGATGCCGGGCCCACGGTGCTGACCATGCGACCGGTGTTCGACGCGCTTTTCCAAAGTCTGGGCGAAAACATCGAGGATCATGTCACGTTGATCCGCCAAAATCTGCTTGCACGACATTTCTGGCCGGATGGCAGCCAGCTGGACCTGTTTGACACCGCAGAACGAAACATCGACGCCATAAGCGATTTTGCTGGCGCCAAGGCCGCGCGGCAATTTGATGCCTTCTGTGACCGGGCGCGCAGCTTGTTTGACGCCTTTGACGCGCCGATGATGCAAGCGGCCACCCCCGCATTCACCACACTGGCGCGCCACGTGGCCCGACAACCGCGTTTGCTGGCGAAAATGGCGCCGCTGTCGACCCTTCATGGCCTTTTGGACCGACTGTTTGATGACCCGCGACTGGTGCAACTCTTTGGCCGCTATGCCACCTATGTGGGCGGCTCACCCTATCAGGCCCCTGCCCTTCTGGCCCTGATCTGGCAGGCTGAAGCATCGGGCGTCTGGGCGATCAAAGGTGGCATGCACCAATTGGCACAATCGCTGATGGCCCTTGCGCAGGACCGCGGCGCCACGTTCCAGTTTAACACCGCGGCCGACGCCATCAACACTGAAAACGGCAAGGTTTGCGGCATCACAACAGCCGATGGTCGGGTTTTTCCGACATCGACCGTATTGTTCAACGGCGACCCCCGCGCCTTTGGCCTCGGCCTACTGGGCAGTGATTGCGCCAAGGTCGCGCCACAAACCCAATCCGTTGCCCGCAGTCTGTCTGCAGAAGTCTGGGCCTTTGCCGCGCGCGCAACCGGCCCGGATCTGGCGCATCATAATGTGTTTTTCAGGGCCGATCCCAAACCGGAATTCGATGGGCTGGCAAAGGGCCACATGAGCGATACGCCGACAATCTACGTCTGCGCAATGGATCGCGGCCTGAACACGCCACCGCCCGAGATCGAACGCTTTGAAACGATTGCCAACGCGCCCCCGCTGACCGCACGACCGACCCAAGAGGATGTTTCCAAATGTCAGACACGCACCTTTCAGACGCTGGCGGATTTCGGCCTGCACTTCGACCGGATGCCGGGACCCGAGAGTCTGACAACACCTCGGGACTTCGAACAGCTGTTTCCCGCCTCGGCCGGGTCACTTTACGGGCAGAGCCCGCATGGGATGACCGCCGCGCTGCAACGGCCTCAGGCCCGAACGGCGATCAAGGGGCTTTATCTGGCCGGGGGCGGCACGCATCCGGGGGCGGGCGTGCCGATGGCGACGCTCTCCGCACGGCACGCGGTCGAGGCGATCTTGAGCGACCAAATTTTGACATCGACGTCCCGCCCAACGGCTACGCGTGGTGGTATGTCGACGGCATCCGCGACGGCGGCGGGCGCGCCATCAGCGTCATCGGGTTCATAGGTTCGGTCTTTTCCCCGTGGTACGCGTGGTCCGGGCGGCGCAACCCGCAAAACAACGTCTGCATCAACGTGGCCACCTATGGGCCGGGCGGGCGGTTTGCCATGACAGATCGCGGCCAGACCGCTTTGCGTCAGACACCTGATTGCCTGACGGTTGGTCCGTCCTCCATGCGATGGGACGCCGGTAAACTGATCATCGAGGTCAATGAGATCGCCGCGCCGCCACTGGTCTCGCGCGTGCGCGGCACCATCACGGTCACCCCGTCAGCTATCACCAATGTTGAGGCCGCCTTGACGCCGGAAGGCACGCATATCTGGCGCCCCTTCGCCCCCACCTGCGACATCCACGTTGATCTTGATGCGCCCGGCTGGACATGGGACGGGCATGGCTATTTCGATGCCAATTTCGGCACCCGCGCGTTGGAGCAGGATTTCACCTACTGGACCTGGGGCCGCTTTCCGGTGTCGGGGGGCAGCACCTGTTTTTATGATGCAACCCTGCGCGATGGCAGCACGCTGTCTCTGGGCGCGCATTTTGACCGCGATGGGGCGGCCAGCGTTGTCGCGCCACCCCCAAAGCCCGCCTGCCCCGCAGCCTTTGGGCCGTTGCGCGCGATACCCGCGCCGATGCCGGATACGCCCCGGCACAGGTGCAGAACATGTTGGATGCGCCGTTTTACAGCCGGTCATCCGTGCGCACGCAAATCGACGGGCAGGAAAGCATTGGCGTGCACGAAGCGCTGGATTTGCGGCGTTTTCGGTCGCCCCTGCTCAAACCCATGTTGGCCTGTCGCGTGCCGCGTCGCACGCGGTGGCGTTTCGATTGATTTCAGGCGTTTTCCGGGTTCAACCGTATGACCGACAGATTGAGCGCGCCAGCCACCGACACCCACAGCAGATAAGGTAGAAAGAGCAATCCCGCGACCGTATCCACCTGCCAGAGTGCTATCATGCAGGCGGCAACCGACACCCACAGGCAGGCCAAGACAAGCAACCCCGCTTTGAGTTTCTGCAGGCCAAAAAACACCGGCGTCCAGAGGCCATTAAGAGCGATCTGAAGCGACCAAAGTGCCATTGCCAAGCCGTTTCCCGGGCTGACGGCCACACGCGCCCCGGCATAGGCCATACAAAGGTAAAGTGTGGTCCAGGCAACCGGGAACATGAAATTGGGCGGCGTCCAGGAGGGCTTCTTCAGCGCGTCATACCACGACCCGGGCGGAAACATTCCCCCCGTGGTTCCAGCCGCAACGCAAGCCGCCAGAAATATCGAGAAGTAGAGCCAGATCATATTGGTTTTCCAATGCCATGCCCGTGTTGCAGCGCACTTGACCGCTCGGCAACATCCCGCGCCTTGAGACCCGCCAGCGTGCCGTAGAGCGCATCGCTCCAGCCCCGTTCAGTCGCATTGCGATCTGCCGCCGCATCAACCAGAAAGGCGATTTCCGGCAGAGGTCGCGCGTGGATGACGGGCGACCGGGGCATAACCATTGTCCCCGAGGTGCGCAGCACCGCCAGCGCCAGCCACCCCAATTTCTGACGTCGCACCGTATGGGCGCGGTGATCTATGGAATTGCACTTCAGTCGCTGAATTTCGCCACCAATCCCCGCATAAATATACCGTGCTGCAAAAATACCGGGGCGGCAGGACACAGGCAACGCGCCTATGCCCGCCTCGGATCGCACATAAAGCGCATCGGCTTCACGCAAAAGGCGATCCACCATGGAATGCACCGCATCTGACATGCGCGGTGCGGCCAAAAACGCCTCAGGGTCCAGACCGGCATCACGCATCCAATCGGTCGGAATATAAAGCCGGCCCTCGCGCGCATCCTCGCCCACATCGCGGGCGATATTCGTCAGCTGCATTGCCACGCCCAGATCACAGGCGCGCGCCAGCGCATCCCGGTCCCGCACGCGCATGAGCACACACATCATCGCCCCCACGGCCGAGGCCACGCGCGCCGAATAGGCCCGCAAATCCGACAAACTGGCATAGCGTTTTTCCATCGCGTCCCAGGCCAACCCCTCAAGCAGGGCCTCCGGCAACGCGCTTGGCATCTCGAAATCCTCGATGATCGCGGCAAAGGCCCGGTCTGCGGGCGCGTTTCTGGGCCGCCCCGCATAGGCCAGATCAAGCCGTTCATGCAGGCGCAACACTGCATCCGCCTTGGCCGGTTGCAGATCAACCGCGTCATCCGCCAGCCGGCAAAACGCATAAAGCGCCAGCGCCGGATCCCGCAATTTGCGCGGCAGAAGCCGGGAGGCCGCATGGAAAGAGAGCGACCCGTGGCGGATCGCCTCTACGCAATGCGCCATATCCTTGGGATCAATCATCGCTGCATCACCGTTTCCGCATGTGGCACCAATTGATCCAAGACTTCAGCGCTGGTCACCACACTGGGCAATCCCGCACCGGGATGTGTCCCCGCGCCCACAACATAAAGCCCCGCAACTTCTTCGCTGATGTTGTGCGGACGAAACCACGCACTTTGAAAAATCCGCGGTTCCAGTGAAAAACCAGCGCCATAGGGGCTGAGATAGCGATCGCGGAACGTATCCGGCGTGAACACCAGCTGTTCGGTCAGATGCTCTTCCAAACCGGGCAGCATATGCTCCTCCAGCACGGTTTGCATTTTCCGCCGATACGTTTCTGCCTCGGTCGACCAGTCGACCGATTGGTCATGGCCCAGATGGGGCACAGGGCTGAGCGCATAGAATGAATCGTCACCCGCGGGTGCTGCCGTCGGGTCTGTGACGGTTGGGCGATGCACATAAAGGCTCATGTCGTCCGCCAGCGTGCCTTTTGAGAAGATGTCGCGCAAAAGACCCGTGTAACGCGGGCCGTTCATGATTGTGTGGTGCCCGACATCGGGCCATTTATCCCGCGTTCCTTTGGTGCCGAAGTACCAGACGAACAGGCTCATCGACCATTTCGACCGCTTGAGCCGTGCGGATGTCCAGCGCCGCCGCTTGAAATTGCGCAGGAGGTGATCATAGGTGTGGCCCGTGTCAGCGTTGGACACCACGATATCCGCATCCACCACATCACCGCTGCTCAGCCGAACGCCGCTGGCATGGTCACCCTTCACCAATATCTCATCGACCTCGGCACTTTGGATCACCTGACCGCCCTGATCCTCGATCACATCACGCATGGCGCGCGCAATCGCATCGACGCCGCCAATCGCGTAGTGAACACCGAATTCCTTTTCCAGATGGCTGACCAGAATATAGACCGAGGTCACTTTGGTCGGGTTGCCCCCGATAAAGAGCGGGTGCAGCGACAGCGCCATGCGCAGGCGTTCATCTTTCACCCGTGCCGACGCGTGACCATAGACCGACCGGTCTGCGCGCAGGGCGGCAAACCCTGGCAACGCCTTGGCCAAATCCCACAATTTGTTCATCGGACGACGGCCCAGCCCCTCGAAGCCGAAATGATACCGTTTCTCGCTATCGCGCAGAAAGCGTTTATACCCTTCAACATCGCCCGGTGACAGACGGGCCACTTCCGCCATCATCGCCTCGTCATCGGCAAAAATCTTGAAGCGGCTGCCATCCGGCCAGCGCAGCTCGTAATAGGGGTCCAGCGGTTCAAGCGTCACGTCCGTATCAAAGTCACGACCGCACGCAGCCCATAAATCACGAAACACATAGGGAACCGTCACGATGGTTGGTCCCAGATCGAACCGGTAGCCATTTTGCCAGATGCAGGAGCCGCGCCCGCCTGGACTGTCCAATCGATCCAGAACGCTCACGCGGTAGCCTTTGGCCCCCAATCGCATCGCTGACGAAAGCCCGCCCAAACCGGCCCCGATCACAACAGCATGCGGTCGCGCGTCCGTCGCAAGTCGTTCGCCGTGGAAAGATTCGTGACGTGTCAACATATTGAAAGACTACATGTGTCTAGTTTAGTTGACAATCATTCACTGCAACGCTTTCCTGTTTCTCGAAAGCGTGCCAATAATCGGCCGCAGATCGTTTAGGAGCTACGTCATACAAACTGTATCGCTCAGTTTTTTCCGTTTCCCACCTGGGCTTAGCCGGTTCTGGGCCTTCGCGATGATGGGTCTCGCGCGCCGTCACATGCGCCGTGTCGAGGGCCTGGGTTTCTGGAAATTATGCGGCTCCGGGACGGGCGAAGGCTTCACGCCAATCCCGAACACGGCCGTATATTCCATTTTGGCCACATGGCCGGACGAGGAAACTGCGCGCCAGCAAACCCGCTCCGCCGCCATTTTTCGCAGATATCTGAGCCAAGCCAGCGAATGCTGGACCGTGTTTCTGACGCCAGTTTCGTCGCGTGGCGAATGGTCAGGTGTGGCCCCGTTTCATCCGCACGAACAGGCCATTGACGGCCCTATTGCAGCGTTGACCCGAGCGACAATCCGGCCTTTGACCGCATTGCGGTTCTGGCGCCGCGTGCCCGACATCAGCAACGTCATTGGGGCAGACAGCAACGTGATGTTCAAAATCGGCATCGGTGAAGTGCCCTTGATGCACCAAATCACCTTTTCGATCTGGCCCGACACCGACACCATGGCAGAATTCGCCCGCGTGGATGGCCCCCATGCGCGCGCTATCAGGGCCGTGCGCGACGGAAATTGGTTTCGCGAAGAGCTTTATGCCCGCTTCCATGTTCTGGGCGAGCATGGCACGTGGAACGGGACCAGCCCCCTGAACGCACATGAGGCCGCAGCATGACGCCAGTCTTTCCGTTTTCGGCCATTGTCGGACAGGACCAGATGAAACTGTCTTTGATCCTGACGGCGATCGACCCCACCCTGGGCGGCGTGTTGGTGTTTGGCGATCGCGGCACCGGAAAATCCACAGCGGTGCGTGCCCTGGCCGCGCTATTGCCACCAATCCAGTCCGTCAAAGGCTGTCCCATTAACGCCGAGACGCGGGCGGAATGCCCGGACTGGGCGGATATCAAGGGCGACAAGACAGTCAAAATGGCCACGCCTGTGGTCGATCTGCCTCTGGGCGTGACTGAAGATCGGGTCACTGGTGCACTGGATATCGAACGCGCCCTGACACGCGGCGAAAAGGCATTTGAGCCGGGGTTGCTGGCGCGTGCCAATCGCGGCTACCTGTATATTGATGAGGTCAATCTACTGGAGGATCACATCGTTGATCTGCTGTTGGATGTGGCCCAATCCGGGGTCAATGCGGTTGAACGCGAAGGCCTGTCGATCCGCCATCCGGCCCGGTTTGTTTTGATTGGCTCCGGCAACCCGGAAGAAGGTGAATTGCGCCCGCAACTGCTTGATCGCTTTGGATTATCAGTCGAAGTTGCCTCGCCCACGGATATCGATGAACGGATCGAAGTGATCCGCCGCCGGGATGCGTTTGAGAACGACACCAAGCCCTTCATGACCCGCTGGCGGCGCAAGGATGGCAAAATCCGTAAAGACATTCTGGCCGCACGCGATCTTTTGCCCAACACGCAAACGCCCGATGATATTCTGCGCGATTGTGCAGAGCTGTGTCTGGCGCTTGGCACGGACGGCCTGCGGGGGGAACTGACCCTGATGCGCGCCGCGCGTGCACTGGCCGCGTATCAGGGCGACACCAAGACCGATCGCACCCATCTGCGCGCCGTGGCACCCATGGCGCTCAGCCACCGCCTGCGGCGCGATCCACTGGACGAAGCAGGATCGGGGACACGGGTGGCACGCCTTGTCACCGACGTCTTGGGATGAGCGCGCCAACGCCCATCGCGAAACGGGTCGCACGGGCACTGGCAGCATTGGCAATCGATCCCGCAGGCCTCAGAGGCATGTCGGTTCGGGCGCGCGTGGGGCCCGCACGCGCGGCGTTCGAGGCATTATTGCCGCGTCTGCCCGGCACCTTGCGGCGCGTCCCTCCGACAGTTTCTGACACGCAGTTGTTTGGCGGTCTCAACATTGCCGCCACCCTGGCCGAAGGGCGCCCGGTCCATGAGCCGGGGCTGGACCAGACGGCAACCCTGCTTGCCATGCCCATGGCGGAACGGATCACACCCGGTCTTGCGGCACGACTGGCGCAGATACTGGACCGGGCCAAAGGGCATGCGCTGATCCTCTTTGACGAAGGCGCGGACACCGATGAACGCGCGCCGCAAGCTTTGCTCGATCGGGTGGCCTTCCACGTTGATCTGAATGAAGTGACGATGGAAGAAGCACGCTATCCCTTCCCCGCTCCCGGGGATGTGGATCACGCCCGCGCCCATCTGACCGAATTACGCCTGACCGCCGATGACCTCAGCGCACTCACGGTTTTGGCCGCGCGTTTCGGAATTGACAACCTGCGCGTCCCCACATTGGCGGCACATGCGGCGCGCGCGCTGGCCGCACTGGACAGGGCGGCAGAGGTCGGCGAAGAGCATATCCGCGAGGCGGTCGAACTTGTGTTTCCGCACCACGCCCAACATGTCCCGGAGATGCACGAAGACCCTCCCTCGCCGGACACGCCCGATCCGACCGATGGACCTGACACCAAAGAAGACGGCGAAGCGACAACGCCCGCACTCCCCGAAGAGATGTTGGTGGATGCGGTGGCTGCACTATTGCCCCGTGATCTGTTAGAGTTGGGCGCGCGGGACAAGGCCGCAAACCCGCGCAGTGGCGGCAGTGGCGCCGGGGGCCGACGTCTTGGCAATCGGCGTGGACGTCCCCTACCCGCGCGACCCGGCAAACCCGATGGCCGCAACCGGATTGATCCTGTGGCCACACTGCGTACTGCCGCGCCGTGGCAGCGCCTGCGCCGCCAACATGTGCAAGACGCCCGGCCGATCATCATTTACCCGACCGACATCCGCATCCGGCGCTACGAAGACCGCTCAGACAGGTTGCTGATCTTTGCAGTTGATGCATCCGGATCCGCCGCCGTTGCCCGGCTGGCCGAGGCCAAGGGCGCGGTCGAATTATTGCTGGCACAGGCCTATGCCAAACGGGATCAGGTGGCGTTGATATCCTTTCGCGGCGCCACGGCCGAGGTGTTGCTCCCGCCGACCCGCTCGCTGCTGCAGGGCAAAAAGCGGCTCGCGGCATTGCCCGGCGGCGGCGGCACCCCGCTGGCGGCAGGCCTGCAAGCAGTCCTGCGCCTCGCTGATCAGGCGCAGGGCCGCGGGTTGAGCCCGATGCTGGCCCTGTTGACCGATGGACGCGCCAATGTCGGCCTCGAAGGAGAACCGGGACGCGCCGCAGCCCTGGAGGAAGCCACCACGCTGGCAAAACAGATCGCCCATACCGGCCTCAAGGCAGTGATGATCGACACGTCCATGCGGCCCGGGCCACAGGCGGCTGCGATTGCCGGGGATCTGGGGGCGCGCTACGTTCCGCTGCCTCGGGCTGACGCCCATGGGATAAGCGCTGCCGTCGACACCGCGTTGGAGCAGTAGCGCCATGGATTGGGACCGCGATCTTCCGACCTGGCCCCTTGCCTCGCTCTCGCGCCGCATCCCTCTGCGCACCCATCGGTGGCACGTTCAGGAGACCGGCAAAGGTCCGACGATCCTGCTTTTGCACGGCTCAGGCGCAAGCACCCATAGCTGGCGTGACATGATCCCGATTCTGGCACGCGATCACCATGTCGTGGCGATCGACCTACCCGGGCAAGGTTTTACCCAGATCAGCCGAAAAGACCGTTGCGGCCTGCCCGCGATGACGCAGGACATAGCAGCACTTTGCGATGATCAGAATTGGGCCCCCTTTGCCGTCATCGGACACTCCGCCGGGGCGGCCATTGCGCTCAATCTGGCCAAACACTTCGCCGATTCAGAGCATGCACCACCTGCCATCATCGGCATCAACGCGGCCTTGGGACGGTTTGAAGGGGTGGCGGGCTGGCTTTTTCCGCTGTTGGCAAAGGTGCTGGCGCTCAATCCGCTGACCTCTTACGCATTTGCGGCTGGTCGCAACAGCGACGCACGCGCACGGCGCCTGATCGAGGGCACAGGGTCCGCGCTGAACGCCGAGGGTATTGATCTTTACGGACGTCTCATTTCGGACCGTAACCATGTCGAGGGCACGCTGCAGATGATGGCGCAATGGAATGTTGACGCGCTTTTGGATGAGTTGGCTGATATCTCATCCCGCTGCCTGTTCATTGTCGGCGAAAAGGACAAGGCCGTGAAGCCGGAAATTTCGGAACGCGCCGCGGCGTCCATGCCAAGCGCAGAGATCATTCGGATGGACACTGCCGGCCATCTGGGACACGAGGAAGAGCCGCAGAATGTCGCCGCAATTATCCTGAACTGGCTGCACCCAGATCGGGGCGCGGGTGATGCTGCACCTGCCGACACCCCCTGACCATGGTTTAGACAGCCGCCTCAATTTCCCGGAAAAATCCTGAAATTTTAAAGACTTCACCTTCTGTGTTCTTGATCGCGATACCATGTGATTCAACGTTTATGACCGCATCGTCTTCACACAACAGGCGTTTTACAAACCGGAAATCCTCACCCTTTTTGATCGCCTTGTCGACACAGGCCTTCACAGCTTTCCGGTCATCCGGATGGTAAAACTTGATGCCAGCCTTGAGGTCAGGCTTGAACTCTTCCGGCGTGGTTCGGTGAATGCGGAAGACCTCCTTCGACCAGTAAAGCTCCTGCGTCGCGATATCGATTTCCCAATAGCCCGCGCCAGAAAAGTTCTGCAGTGCTGTCATGCGGGTGATGAGATCCTGCGCCTGATTTCGCGACTCCATCAATTCAGACACATCTGTTGCCACCGAATAGATTGTGGGCGTTTTTGCCACCTCGCTCGAGTAGCTGAACCGGTTCATGGCAAGCCAAATGTGCTTTTCGGTATGTGGCGAATAGAACTGGATCGACTCTTGGGACATGTCTTCATTGCCCTTGAGGAATTCCGCATCGGATTTCAGCAGCCTCTTGGCCGCTTCAGGGTCAATCAGTTCGGTGATGTTCTTGTTGATCGCCTCTTCTGCTGACACACCCAGTGATTTTGCCGACGCATTGCTGATCCGCAGAATATTGCCCTTGTTATCGCGGTGCATGAGATACACGTAATCGGAACGCAGTATCATCTCCATCTCGCGCGCCAGACCCGGGAATTCCGTGACCACGATCGTCACGCCCTGTATCTGTCCGCTCGCCTCGAAATAGGGTGAGCAACTCAACTTCACCCGGTTGCCCATTGAATTGAACTCGCGGTCCACCGTTGCGCCCATTTGCAGCGCCTCACTGCAGATCGGTGCAAGGCTTGGGAACCCGTCCGGAAGCACACATTGACTGATATGAGGAGACGCCAGCGGCAATTTGATACCAAAGATGTCGGTCGCCGGTCGCGTGGCCTGCGTGATCTGGAACGCACTGTCGACCACGATGATCGCAAGCGGCGTGCTCTCCAGAACCGACGTCAGTTCGCCCGTGCGCCCGCTCAGCTCTGAAGCTGTAACCTGCAATTCTTCGTTGACGGTGATCAGCTCTTCGTTGGTTGATTGTAGCTCTTCATTCGAAGTCTCCAGTTCCTCATTCGAGGCCTGAAGCTCTTCGTTGGTTGATTGCAATTCTTCGTTCAGCGATTGCAGCTCTTCGTTCGAGGTCTCGAGCTCTTCGATGGTCTGCTGCAAAGCCTCACGGGTCGATGCAACCTCGTTTTCGAGGAAACGGATACGTTCCGACACAACGTTGTCATCCAGTTCCTCGATGTCCTGGGAGGTTAGCGCCGCCTTGTCAACCTTGACAGGCGTGAAGACAACCAACGCCGCCCTTTCGTTGATTTCCTTGGCTACGATCGGATAGACATCCAGCCGGATTTCTTCCTCGTCATTTACCGCCAAAAGGTGGCGCACACCGGCGCGGTGGGTTTTGTTCTTGAGCGCAATGGTGATTAGGCTGCGGGCCTCTTCGCGCAACGGCGAGCGCAACAGGTCGAGATGCATCTTCAGGTTCGACGCCTCGTTGACTTCCACAAAGCTCGAGATGTTGCCGTACACCCGTACGATGGAATAATCGTCCGTCACCAAAACAGAGTTGTGACCAAGCGACTGAGCCAATGCTTCAAACAGGTGGCGATCGGTGGTTTGCGCCCGTTCTGTTGGTTCGGGCATCCGAATTTGACGCGCCGCGTAAGGCGGGTTGGAGACGTTGAGCGGCACTTGCGCGGTACTGCGCAGCACGCGCTTGTGATACACATGCGAAGCACTGCGATCCTGAACAAAAAGCTCGTCCGATCCCGCCACGCTTTCTGCGGTTCCAAGGAACAACAGGGCGTTTGCAGTCAACGCGTAGTGGAACCGCGACATCACCTTTTGCTGCAGCGAGTTTCCAAAATAAATCAACAGGTTGCGACAGCAAATCAGATCAACATTCTGAAACGGCGGATCCTGACAGACATTGTGGTCCGAAAACAGGATCGCGTTGCGCAACGTGTCGATCATCCGGATACCGTCCTTTTGACGGATGACGTATTTCTCGGCCAGCTCCCTCGGAATATCTTCCAGAGCCGCGGTTCCATAGGCACCGCCTCGCGCAACCTTCAGCGCGTTTTTATCGATGTCGGTGGCAAAGATCTGCACATGGGCTTTCAGGTCGATGCCGGGTCCACCCAGGGTCTCGGACAGCAACATCGCGATCGAATAGACTTCTTCACCCGTCGCACATCCCGCAATCCAGACCCGCAATGGGCCTTCGCCGCTATCTTTGATCAACTCCGGCAGAAGTTTTGACAGCTGTTCAAACTCATCCGGGTCGCGGAAGAATCGCGTGACCGAAATCAACAAATCCTTGAAGAGCGCATCGACCGCATCGGGATTATTGCGACAAAACTGCGTGTATTCCGCTTGGGTTTTGATCCCCAGCGCCACCATCCGGCGTTCGATGCGTCGGCTGATCGTGGTTTGCTTGTATTCACGAAAATCCACACGGGTTTTTGCCAGCAAAATCTGCAACAGATCCGAGATTGGCGTACTCTGCAATTCGCGCGAGCGGAACCCTTCAAAGTCATGCAGCGACGACAGGATTTTGGCCAGATGCGTCCCGATCTCCAAAGGCCGCAAGATCAGATCAACACATCCTGTCTGTACCGCCGCATGGGGCATACCATCATATTTGGCGCTGTCTGTGTCCTGCGCGATGGTGATGCCGCCTGCCTCGCGGATGGCCTGCACTCCATACGCGCCATCGCTGCCAGTACCCGACAGGATGATCGCCATTGATTTCTCGCCGTGGTTGTCTGCAAGGCTTTGCAAGAAGCGATTGACCGACGGCTTTGGCATCGCAGGTTCAGGGCTCGGCTCACGCAGCCGCAACGCGCCATCTTCAAACACAACATCCGTGTTGGGAGGTGTGATATAGACCACATTCGGCTCAGGGACCGTCTGGTCCTCAACGTCCTTCACGATCAGGTCTGTTTGCCGCGCAACCAGCTCTGTCATAAGGCTTTTGTGATGTGGCGACATGTGTTGGACAACCACATATGACACCGGCAAATCCGATGGCAACGTGACGACCAATTCGCGCACCGCCTCCAGCCCGCCTGCAGACGAACCAATCCCAATAATTGTCAATTCCGACTTCGTATCTTCCATTGCCCCACGCGCCCCACCTAAAGCTTTATTTTGATCATATAGCTCAACCCTAGGGATTTCTATTGCGAATCGTATTCTTTCGCCATTGCCGACAACCATTCCTTAACCAAAATCAACAATTCATTAACCAATTGGACATTTTTACGTTTAAAAAACAATTAACTAGGATTTTGCCCAAGTTTACTTTCTGTAAATATTTGCTTCTTATTTCTCAATTTAACTGTTCGAATTTTAGCGAGGGAGAAGAAATGCGGGTCACAGCTGATGTCCAGTCCCACGACAAAGGTGTCTCAACACGAAAGTTTGTCGTAAACCTGACTTTACTGGATGGACATGATCCTGAAGTGCGATCATGTGAAATCATTGGCCGGAATTACCGAAATAGAACGTCCTTCGGCGAACGAACGCGTCTTGATGATGTATTTGTGAAAGCCGTGTCGGACGGGCTGAGCCGATGCCTTTCGAAGATGAGTAACGACACCGAAGTTGTTGCCTTGCCAGATTTTGTTGTTGAGACCCCGGGCCTGACCCTCGCGGGCGCACACATGATGGTCTCCAAAGGTGATGACGGCACGTTGCACATCATTTTCCGGTTCCGTTTCTTCCTTGGCGGAATCAACCGTGCGTTTAATCGCAACATCGGCTTCGATGGCGATATCAGCAGCGAAAGCAGCCGTCTGTCTGCGCTTGTTCTGGCCGATCTGGCATTGCCCATTCTGAATTTCTGCGAAGCAGCCAAGGCAGGAATGATGAACCATGATGCGCCCATAACCGGTTTTGTCGACAAGCTTGCGGAACGATCCAATGAGATCAGTTTTCAGATTGAGTTGGTCAAGCGGTTCATCGAGCATCCTGGTGCAGCGCATATCGCAATTGCGGACTATCCCAAAGCCTATGAGAGTGCCCGCAAACTCGGTCTGTTACCGTCCCATGTGGAAGACGCCTGACACGTTTGATTTGCGCCTGCCGCAAGTGATCTGACACCCATCGACACCTTGTGACCCCTGCCCTCTCTTCGAGACGCGGGGCATTACAACGTTGTTGACAGATATCTTGGGCGATGCTGATTTGGACATGAAATTTCCCGCGTTTTGATTGGCAGCGCCAACGGGCGGCGGATTTCTCGCCACTCTGTCCGCTGCCAACAAGGTTTTCCCATGTCCCCACCATTTCCCCGCGAGGAATATACTGACCGACTGGCGCGCGTGCGTGCCTCGATGGTGCGCCTAAAGTTCGACCTGCTGGTGATCGGCGATCCGGCCAATATCAATTGGCTCACAGGGTATGACGCGTGGTCTTTTTACACACCGCAGATCATGGTTGTCGGCTTGGAGCAGGACCCTACCTGGATCGGCCGCGAAATGGATGCCGGGGCGGCCAATTTCACAACCTATCTGCCCGCGGCGCAGGTCATCCCCTTTCCGGAACATCTTGTGCAGCAACCCGAGGTGCATCCGGCCCAGTTCATGGGGGACTGGATGCGGGCACAAGGCATGGATGGAAAGCGAATTGGGTATGAAAGTGATGTATACTACCTGACACCCGCCGCGACCGGACATCTGATGTCCAAACTGCCCAACAGCACATGGGTTGATTGCGGCCTCCTGGTCAATTGGGTGCGGCTGGTCAAAAGCCCCGCCGAAATCACCATGCTGAAACAAGCCGCCGACATCGCGGGTCTGGCCATGCAGACCGCCTATGACGGTGTGCGCCCCGATGTGCGGCAGTGCGATCTGATGGCCGATATCGTTGCGGCGCAAATTCGCGGGACGCCGGAATTTGGCGGCGACATGACCGCGTTGCACCCGCTTGTTCTGGCTGGCGAGGCCGCATCGACCGCACATCCGATGTGGACGGATGAAACGTTCAGCGCGGATCAGACCATTGCGTTCGAACTGGGCGGTTGCCGCAAACGCTACAATGCGGGTCTGGCACGCACCGTTCATATCGGCACGCCACCGCAAAACCTGATCACTACGGCGCAGGCCGTCGGCGAGGGGATGGACGAGGTTTTGAACGCCATGCGCGCAGGTGTGGAATGCCGCGCGGTTCATGCCGCCTGGCAAGCGGTTCTCGATCAATACGGCCTCGAAAAGAAAAGCCGGATTGGATATTCAATCGGTGTCGGGTACGCCCCGGATTGGGGGGAACACACCATCAGTTTCCGACCCGACGATGTAACCCCTCTGCCGGAAAATGCTGTTGTGCACATCATTCTGGGCATGTGGATGGATGGCTGGGGGATGGAGCTGAGCGAAACCATTCACGTGCGGGCAAATGATGCGGTTTGCCTGACCCAGTTTCCCCGGGATGTGCATGTGATTGATCTGTAGATCGCGCGCGCGCGGACTTCTTTGTCGAACCTTGAGCGCGCTTATCCGCGGAACGTGGCCATTAAACGATTTGAAATCAAATACCTGTAGAACCGCCGGGTCTCTTCTTTTGTAAGGGCTGCGCGCGGTCAAACGGGCCATCGCGCCTGCCCTATTGTATCAGGTACGCCGCGCCATGTTCTCGTCCCCCTATTCTCACGCAAAAGACTCCGCCTTTTGGAAATCCTGCCGGGACGCGCCTGATCTGTTGCTGGACGATCTGTATCAACCCTCTTTTGCATTGGACAAAAACACCAAGATCGCCACGGGTGGCAGTTGTTTTGCACAGCATGTCTCGCGCTATTTACGCCACTCGAATTGTACGCTTGTGGATGTGGAGCCTGCCCCCGCCGGCATGACCCCAAAAACCGCTAAGCTATTTGGGTATAACCTTTTTTCTGCGCGTTACGGGAATATCTACACCGCGCGCCAATTGCTTCAGCTGTTGCAGGATGCCATGGTGGAAAGGTGCCATCATAGCGCCGTTTGGCGGCGGAATGGCCGTTACTTCGATGCCATTCGGCCAACGGTCGAGCCTGAGGGCTTTGAAACACGCGAGGAGATGTGTGCCTTTCGGTTGGACCATCTGCGCCGGGTCCGAAGCCTGTTTGCCGAGACCGATGTTTTCATTTTCACCCTTGGTCTGACTGAAACATGGATCGACGCAGAAACCGGCGTTGCCTTCCCAACTGTGCCCGGCCTTGTCGCGGGTGAATTTGACCCTGGCAAACATGCGTTCTTGAACATGGGGTTTCAGGAGGTTTTTACCGATCTATCCGCAGCCATTGATGTGATGCGGCAGCTTTCGCCCGGCTTGAAAGTGATTTTGACCGTATCGCCAGTGCCGTTAACCGCAACCGGCAGCGGACGGCACGTCGTGCAGGCCAATACCTACTCAAAATCCGTCCTGCGGGCTGTCGCGGGCGACATGGCGGCACAAGACCCGGATATCGATTATTTCCCATCCTATGAGGTGATCACCGCCTTGCCCCACACTACCCCGTTCTTTGAACCGAACCAGCGTACCGTTTCTGAAGCGGGTGTTGAAACGGTGATGCAGATGTTCTTTGGCGCGCATGGCCTAAAAACATCACAAGGCCTTATAAATAAAATACAATTTCAATCTGATATCTCACATACTAAAGCAATCGACCCGGCCTGCGAAGACGTCATGCTCGAGGCATTTGCGCCAACATGAAGCTCTGCATGATCGGAAATTCGCATGTCGGCATGCTTGCGGGGGCGATTCATCAACGCGCCGACCGCGACTTGACGGCGACTGTCTTTGCCTGCCCCGGTCTGACCGAAGATCAATTTGAATTAATGGGAGGGCGCCTGCGAAGTTGCGATGAAAAGCTCGCCAAGCACTTAAAGCGCATCGGCACGTCAATGGAACTGGAGATCGACGATTTTGACGCCATTGTATTGGTCGCTCAAACGGCGTCTCTCTATGTCGCCTTGGCCCCCCTGCGCACGCATTTCATCTCCAGATGGCCATCCACAAGTGCCGCGATCGCCCGCCATGCGTCACGTGAACCTTTGGTCAAACCGCTGCTGAGCAACGCCGCATATGTCTCCATCCTGATTGACCGAATTGGCATCAGTTTCACAAGTGATCTGGCGCGGAAGATCAGAAATCAGAGCGATGTTCCCATCTTCGTCGTGCCGCAACCCTGCCCCTCGATCAAAGTGTTGAAGGTCCGAAAAGATAAGACCGAATTTCAACAAATTGTAGAAAACGGCGATGGCGAAGACGTGTTTGCAAGCCTGACGCAAGCGCATGTTGATCATTTTTCTCAAACCCCCGACGCGCAATTTCTACCGCAACCCGCGGAAACCCTCGCCCATGGCTGTCTAACTGGTTTAAAATACTCACGAAATTCGCTTCGCTATGACGGGGTTGGTCAGCGTCCCGAGAAAGATACACTGCACGCCAATGCGCTTCTTGGTCAGTTTTTCCTCGACCAGATAAGTGCAAGCCCTTTGCTTTGATCCGCTGATTTAGAGACAATCTTCTGCACTCCTTAAAAATCGTTAGCGGAAGATTAATTTCTGCCCCCGAAAGTCCCGCCAGTCCTTGCATTTCTGGAGACGCCTATGGCGACGAAAATTTTCATCCTTGCCGGTCAAAGCAACGCACGGCGTGTCAGCTCGGAGGTGGTGCGAGAACTCGATGCAACCTATGGCGCCGACAACTATATTTTCGTCAAGGTCACGGGGCCCGGTGCCCCCTGACCCGGGAACGCGATACGGCGCAGGACTGGCAGACACCGGGCGAGTTGCGCAGCATGCTCACAGCCGCCACGCTACAGGCGCTTCAAGACAACCCCGGCAGCTACTTGGCCGGGATGATGTGGCTGCAGGGCGAAGCCGATGCGCATACCACGTCAAAATCCGACATCTACAAATCGGAATTCAACGCGTTCATGGACGAATTCCGCGCCGATGTCATCGCGGGTTTCGGCGCCAACCGTTCCGGCATCGAAGAGATGGACATGGTCATCTCAAACCTGTCCGCACAGGCGGATGCGGTTGAAACCTACGGAAAATGGCATGAAATGCGCCAAAACCTGCAGAGCTTGGGGGATGAAAGCGGACAGGTCACCACAATTGATCCGGACGCCGTTGCGGCACAGGCAGCCATCAGCGCAAGCGCCATGTTTGATGATCATCTGCATTACGCAAAACCGTTTCGAAAGGCCTTGGCAGAAAGCCTGGTTGGGAAGCTGTCGGATTTATTTGCGCAAAAACAGACAAAACATATCGGCACCGACGGGGATGATGTTTTTGGTGCGGATCTGGGGATCAGCCATGCGATTGGCGGCAAGGGGAACGATATCTACATCGTCGATCAAATCTTTGACCGCGTTACAGAAATTGCGGGTGAAGGGTATGATCAGATCACAAGCGCCATCTCGTTCGACCTGCGCGAAGACGGCAAAAACATCGAAGAGTTGCGGCTGTCGGGTGCCGAAAACATCCATGGTTTTGGAAACGGGCGCGACAATTTGATCGTCGGGAACGCAGGTGACAACTTCCTGACCGGTGCATGGGGAAATGACACGCTGGATGGCGGTGCGGGCAATGACAGTCTCAGCGGGTCGCGGGGCAAGGATGTGTTTGCTGATACGTCCGGCGCGGATCAGATGGCAGGTGGCCGGGGCAGTGATATTTACTATGTGGACGATGTCGGCGACCAGATTCTGGAAAATGCGGCCGAAGGGTATGATCAGGTTTTCAGCTCGGTGACATATGCTCTGGATACCCAGAGCGCGCATCTAGAAGCGCTTGAATTGACAGGCACTGCTGATCTGGACGCCACAGGGAATGCCAAGAAAAACGCAATCACCGGCAATTCCGGCGACAATTTTTTGGCAGGTTTGGAAGGCAAGGACACATTGCAAGGCGGTGCTGGGGACGACACGCTCGATGGCGGTCAAGGCAGCGATATCCTGACCGGAGGGGCGGGTGCAGACGTATTTGTGTTCGCCGATGGCTATGGCAAGGACAAAGTAACCGACTTCAATGTGGGACCATCACAAGACAGGATTGACCTCTCGAACCTCAGCGCGGTGACCGATTTTGAGGACTTGATGGCAAACCATCTGCGCCAGTCGATCAACAAATCCGTCATCGAAGACGGTGAGGGCAACAAATTGATCCTTTTGAATGTGCAAGTTACTGACCTGCACGCGGATCACTTCCTGTTTTGACGCCTGGCCCTTAGGACTTCGGTTCTAGGCATGGCGTTGACCAATGTCGCCCGCTTCTCTCTGTCAGAGTAAGCCTTTGTCACGCACCACATCGCAAAGGACTTTTCGGAAATACGATCTGCAGTGCAAATACTATTTTAGTTTTTGGGTGATCAACGGTGTCAAGCATGAGTGCTTGGCTGGGGTGGTAGGATTCGAACCTACGATCTCCTGTACCAAAAACAGTTGCCCTACCGCTAGGCCACACCCCAATTGTGCCGTGCTAGTTACTCCGGACATCGATGCGGTTCAAGTGCGGAAAAGAAAAAATAGTTAATTTTGCGCGACCAATGGATGGACCACGCTCACGGTCGCTTCAGTCGAGAATTTCGTCGGGCTCAATTCCCCATACGCGTTGCTTGGGCACCCAGCCTTTGTAGCCAGCAGCCGAGAGGCGACACCAGTCAGCACTGCACTCCAGCACCCGCGCAATCACACCCAGTTCAAGCTGCGCCACGGCCATTGCTTGATCAGCGGGTTGGGCGCGCAATTCCAGCATATCATGTTCGATTATGGCCGTACGCACGCCAGACAAAAGCGAATAATGGATCCAGCCACCAACGCCATCGCGATCTCGCACGCGGCGCCAATGGCCGTGCTCGGCGGTGATCTCCAGCGGCACATCCTTGCGCGTGAACACCCAGTCGATCTGATGCGTCAGGCTTGGCCCGCGCCGCACGTTGCCTTCGCTGGCTTTCAGCGAAACATACCGCGGCAATGGCAGGTTTGTGACCGGCCCGCGATCCTGGGCGGTTGCAGACCCCACAAGGATCAGGATCAGACCCGCCGCACATAACACCAGAGATTTCATGACCTGTGCCCGATTTATGCTCAAACTTTTAAAAGGGGTTCTTGTGCCCCGGCTATTCCTGCGCCACTCTGGCATCAACGCGCCGGATTTGCAAAGGACAAGGAGAGGCTGAATGCCATCTGCACGCCTGAGTGTTGTCGTAACGCGACGCTTGCCTGAATCTGTAGAAAACCGCATGGGTGAGTTATTCGATGTGACCCTGCGGCAAACCGATGAGGCCATGAGCCGCGCGGAACTGACACAGGCGGTAAAATCAGCAGATGTTTTGGTGCCAACCTTGAGCGACCAGATCGATGCCGGGCTGATTGCGCAGGCCGGGGATCGGCTCAAACTGATCGCAAATTATGGCTCGGGCATCGACCATATCGACGTTCAGACCGCCCGCCAACATGGCATATTGGTCTCGAACACGCCCGGCGTGTCCGCCGACGACACGGCGGATATGACATTGGCATTGATGCTGGCCGTCACCCGGCGGATACCTGAAGGGTTGAACGTGATCCAGAAAGGCGGATGGGACGGCTGGTCCCCCACGGCGCTTTTGGGCGGGCGGATCGCCGGACGGCGGTTGGGCATTCTGGGCATGGGCCGCATCGGACAGGCCGTCGCGCGGCGGGCAACGGCCTTTGGAATGCAAATCCACTACCACAATCGCAGACGGCTGAGATCCGAGATCGAAGAAGGTCTCGGCGCAACCTACTGGGAAAGTCTGGACCAGATGGTGGCCCGGATGGATGTGTTGAGCCTCAATTGCCCGCACACGCCGTCGACCTTCCATTTGATCAATGCGCGGCGCCTGAAACTGATGAAACCGGATGCGGTGATCGTGAATACGTCGCGCGGTGAAGTGATTGATGAAAATGCCCTGACGCGTGCTTTGCGGGCGGGTGAAATTGCCGGTGCCGGGCTTGACGTCTATGAACATGGGGCCGACACAAACCCACGTCTGAAGGCCCTCGATAACGTTGTTTTACTGCCGCATATGGGCTCTGCAACGGTCGAAGGCCGTTTGGAAATGGGCGAAAAAGTACTGTTGAATATCAAGACATTTGATGACGGGCACCGCCCACCGGATCAGGTTGTGCCCGCGATGCTGTAGGCCGGATTGTCCGGTTCAGATACGTGCACCCGCCTGCCCTGATCACGACTTGGGTAAAGCGCTCGACAACGCAACACTGACAGAAGGGAGACGTCCTATGAAATTTGGTTGGATCACCGCAATTGCCCTGACGTTGACGGCGCAGACCACAGGCGCGCAGCAAGCTGCAGATGGCGTGGCACCGGAAGCCGCAGGCGCCGGGTTGATTGCCACCTCTCCCGCCGCGCGGGCGGCCGAGACCGCCAAACTGTCCGGCTTGCCGGTTGACGCAGAAAACTGGATGGTCGCGGCGGCCAATCCGCTGGCGGTCGAGGCTGGCGCCAAGGTATTGCGCGCCGGTGGAACGGCCGCGGATGCGATGATCGCCGTGCAAACCGTTCTGGGCCTCGTGGAGCCACAAAGCTCCGGCCTGGGCGGTGGCGCTTTTTTGGTCTGGTATGACGGCGAAACGCAGGAACTGACCACGCTTGATGGCCGTGAAACCGCACCACTGGCCGCCACGCCGCGGCTCTTTCAGGACGACACCGGACAACCGCTTGGATTCTTTG
Organism: Roseovarius sp. JB2-10; assembly: GCF_055693585.1. NCBI lineage: Bacteria > Pseudomonadati > Pseudomonadota > Alphaproteobacteria > Rhodobacterales > Roseobacteraceae > Roseovarius > Roseovarius sp. JB2-10. The sequence continues at coordinate 3,885,237 of NZ_CM146337.1, forward strand.
ATGCGTTGATCGGCGGCCGGTCTGTCGGAACGCCCGGCACACCCGCCTTGTTGCAAGCGGCGCATAAAAAGTGGGGCCGTTCAGAATGGGCCACCCTCTTTGACGATGCCATAACCCTCGCCCGTGATGGCTTTTTGGTCAGTCCGCGCCTGGCCGGATTGGTTGCCGGTGATGCGGAACGGCTTGCAAGCCACGCTGAAACGGCGGCCTATTTCTTGCCCAACGACGCACCCATCGTGGCAGGCGATCTGCTGAAGAACCCGGCATATGCCGACACTTTGGAGCAGCTTGCAGAGAATGGGTCGGACGCGTTTTACGCAGGTGAAATCGCGCAAGATATCGTCGAAACGGTACAGGGCACCACCGGCAATCCCGGGGTGTTGGGCGCAGTGGATCTGGCGATTTACACCGTCAAAGAACGTGCGCCGGTCTGCGCGCGTTACCGCGTCTGGGATGTTTGCGGGATGGGCCCGCCGTCTTCAGGTGCGCTGACTGTCGGACAGATTTTGGGTCTGGTTGAAGCCTCAGACATGTCAGCAATCGGGCCACAAGACCCACATGCCTGGCGCCTGATTGGCGATGCCAGCCGGCTGGCGTTTGCGGACCGCGGTCGCTACATGGCCGATAGTGATTTTGTCCCTGTGCCCACTCAAGGCCTGATCGATCCGGATTATCTGGCGCAGCGCGCGCTGCTTTTGGCCGGAGAGACCGCCCTGTCCGAGGTCGCGCCCGGCGCACCGGAATATGATCACTCGCTGATCTGGGCCGACGATGACGCAATCGAAATGCCCTCGACTTCGCACATTTCCATCGTCGATGGCTACGGCAACGCGCTTTCGATGACGACAACGATTGAAAACGCCTTTGGCTCGCGTCTGATGGTGCGCGGGTTTCTACTGAACAACGAACTGACTGATTTTTCGTTCAGCAGCCACCGCGACGGCGTCCCCATTGCAAACCGGGTGGAACCTGGAAAACGCCCGCGGTCCTCAATGGCTCCCACAATTGTGTTGCAGGACGGCGCACCGGTCTTGGTTGTCGGCAGCCCCGGCGGCAGCCGGATCATCGGCTATGTCGCAAAAACCATCATTGCCCATCTGGATTGGGGTTTGGACGTGCAACAAGCCATCGCATTGCCGCACCTGGTGAACCGGTTTGGCACCTATGACGTCGAAGAAAACACCAGTGCTGCAGATTTCTCGGCACCGCTGCAGGCACTGGGGTTTGAAACCAATGCGCGGCCGCTCACATCTGGCCTGCACGCCATTTCTATTGGCACTGGCCTACAGGGCGGCGCGGACCCCAGACGCGAGGGAATTGCTCTGGGCGAGTAGACCATTGGGCGCTATGGGCGCGTTTCATGGGCACGGTACAGGCCGGCTGAACCATAGTTTTGGCAACAAGAAAGTACCAGTTGCCAAAATTCTGTGCTAAACTGGTTCAATTCTGTCCGTACCGGTCAGGTTTGTGTGAAATTTGGCGGCATCTGAGGTGCAGCTCTTATTGACCATCGGCTGACACAGGGCAGGTTCGTTGGAATAGGACGCCCGGTGGCACGCCCCCGGGCAAGACACGGATGAACAAAAAGATCGACGAGGCCCAAACTTCCTTTGTGACGGCGCAGCCCATCGGTGCGACTGTCCAAATTGTTGTCGATACACTCTTTGCTCGGATCAAATCCGAAGAATATCCATTGGATACCCGCCTCCCCTCGGAGCGCACGCTGGCATCTGGTTTGGGCGTGGCCCGGAACACCGTGCGTGAAGCGCTCGACGTTCTGGAAAGTCAAAAAGTGATCCGCAGGCGGGCCGGCTCCGGCAGTTTTGTCACCTACCGGTCAAGCGCTGCACATGCGGCCCCTGCCGATTCCGTCGCCGATGAAACCAGCCCGCTGGATCACCTTGTGGTGCGGGGCATTCTTGAGCCGGAAATGGTGCGTCTGGCCGTGGTCAACATGACACCGCGCATGATCACGGAATTGAGTGAGACCCTGTCTGAAATCGAAACCATCCAGACCGATGTCGACACTTTTATTGAGCTCGAAGAAAAGCTCTACATGCAGATTGCCACAGGCACCGGCAACCCGCTGCTGGCCTCGTGTTACAAACTGTCGATGGACACCTATCGCCAGAGCTTCCGGACCAAATTGCGGCGCCGTAATCTGACGCCTAAACGGATCCAGGACTATCAGAAACGCTACAATACACTTTTCAACGCGATTGCTTCGCGCGATATCGCTTCAGCGGTTGAGTTCATCAAACTCCATCTTGTCGAAGAACAGCAACTTCTTTTGCAGGAAATCTGAACCCGCGCGTTATTTTTCGAGCGAGCGCGCTTTGAGCACCGTAGATTGGGGCGTCCGCTCCAGCCGCTGTTCCCACATTTGCCCTAGGTCCAGCATTTCCGCTTTCAACAAATCGGTATGGTCGGCAAGCCACGCGGGAATAGATCCGAATTCAACGATACACGCCTTGCCGTCTTGTATACTGACAACAGGCCAATCCCCAACTAACGCATTGTTTATCCCAAATATTTCCCTGCCCCACCATGACGCAGAGCCAAACGCATGGGTCACATGGCCCAACTGTTTCATGGCCGCCAGAACAGAGGTCGGATTGACCGATCCGGCCTTCTCTACGGCGGCGTGCCAGATGTCCAGGATAGCGGCATACTCCCAGCTGACCGCACTCCAGCTACCGGGAAACTGGGTGTTGTATTCCTCGTAAAACGCATTCGGCTGATTAAAGAAAAACGCCTTTTCGCGGAGCTCAGGGTCATCAAAATCCGGAAACTGGAAGACCACGCCTTCCATAAAATCGCGACTGGTTCTATCGACCAACCGATCATAGTGATCCAGCGTGCACGAGAGAATTTGACCCTGAAATCCCTGCTCATACGCATATTCGGTCATGGCATGCACCATGGGCGTGTAGCTCGTGCACCAGCACAGAATATCTGGGTTTTGTGCCAACATTGGCTGGACGATTTCGGCAACATCACCACCTTCGGCGGGATATTGGACTTCTTTCAAAACGTTGATTCCAGCCGCCTTGAAAGCCGCGCGATACGTCGCCAGTGACGGCAACCCCATCCCGTCACGCTGTGCGCACATTGCCACGTTTTTCAATTCCGGTCGCGCGCGCGCCAACCAATCCACGCCAGTCACAACGTAAATCGGGTGCACTTCGCTCGGCGCGATCAGATAAGGCGTGTCCGGAGACAGGTCACTGGGCAGAAGCGTTGAGGTCAATATCCGCTTTTGACCGAGGAAATCTGCAACGGCTGCAAAACTGTCGCCGCCTAACATCATCATCAGCTTTACATCATGTTCTCGCACCAGATGCATTGCACCTTCCCGCGCAGCCTCGGGATCATCACCACAATCATATGCGTGAATTCGGATCGGATAACGGCGCCCATCGATCAGCAAACCACCCGCTTCGTTCAACCAGTTTTCCCAGATCCGACACCCATGCAGCCCGGGAAGACCCCATGATTCGACCTGTCCGCTGAGTGGCGCCAGAAAGCCTATATCGACCGATTTCGCCATACCCACCGACAAACGGGGCATGGCGCCGGAAACCGCCAGTCTTTGTGCAAAGCTCGAAGAATCCATGATTAATTCTACACCGTTTCTTTTTCGAGCAACATCCGTTGTCGCGGTTTGAGCGATTATTGTTGACATATTGGTACAGTAATTGGCTAACTAAAAGGAACCAAAAGAACCAAATTTCAATTTTGGTTCATACCAATCCAGGGAGACGACGACAAATGGCCAAGAAACGTGTTGCAATCATTGGGGCCGGGCCTTCTGGTCTTGCTCAACTCCGGGCGTTCCAGTCCGCCGCGAAAAACGGCGAAGATATCCCAGAGGTCGTTTGCTACGAAAAGCAGTCCGACTGGGGCGGTTTGTGGAACTACACCTGGCGCACTGGCGTTGGCGATGATGGTGAACCCTGCCACGGATCAATGTATCGCTACCTGTGGTCCAACGGCCCCAAGGAAGGCTTGGAATTCGCCGACTACACGTTTGACGAACATTTCGGCAAGGAAATCGCCAGCTATCCACCCCGCGCGGTTCTCTTTGACTACATCAAAGGTCGGGTCGAAAAGGCCGGGGTGCGCGACTGGATCCGCTTCAACAACGTGGTGCGCGACGTCCGCTTTGACGACGACAGCCAGAAATTCCACGTCCGCGCCCGTGACAGCAAATCCGACACCGAAACCGATGAGACTTATGACCATGTGATCGTCGCGTCGGGCCACTTCTCAACGCCGAACGTGCCCTTCTACCCGGGCTTTGACGCCTTTAATGGTCGCATCCTGCACGCCCATGATTTCCGCGATGCGCGCGAGTTCACCGACAAGGACATCCTGATCCTCGGCACCTCCTACTCGGCCGAGGACATCGGATCGCAATGCTGGAAATACGGGTGCAAATCGATCACCGTGGCGCACAGAACCGCGCCTATGGGATATGCCTGGCCGGACAACTGGCAGGAAGTTCCCGCGCTGGTCAAGGTCGAAGGCAAAACCGCCCATTTCAAGGACGGGACCAGCAAGGATATCGATGCGATTGTCCTGTGCACTGGATACAAGCACCACTTCAACTTCCTGCCCGATGATCTGCGCCTCAAGACTGCGAACCGGCTGGCCGCTGCGGACCTCTACAAGGGTGTTGTGTGGAACAAGAACCCGCAGATGTTTTACCTGGGCATGCAGGACCAATGGTACACGTTCAACATGTTCGACGCGCAGGCGTGGTGGGTGCGCGACCAGATCATGGGCAAGATTGCCCTGCCCGACCAGGCAACGATGGAAGCCGATCCCAAGGCCCGCGAAGCTGCGGAGGATGCGCTGGAGGATGATTACGCTTGCATCGCCTATCAGGGTGCCTATGTGCAGGAACTGATCGACGAAACGGACTACCCAAGCTTCGACGTGGAAGCCGCCAATCAGGCGTTCTACGAGTGGAAGAAGCACAAGAAAAAGGGCATCATGGAATTCCGCAACCACGGCTACACGTCGCCGATGACCGGAAAACAGGCCCCTCCGCACCACACACCGTGGAAAGACGCGCTGGACGACAGTCTGGAATCCTATTTGCAGACCTAGCGATATGCCCGGCCCGCCTCTCCCCGGCGGGTCGGGAAAACCAGCACAGAAAAGCCCCGTACGCGTCTCAGCGCCGGGGCTTTTTTCGTATCATCAGCTGTGTTGTGACAGGGTGGTCAGACCAGCGCCAACATCAGCGCCGGGAGACCAATCATGCCTCCGATGATAAGCGCGGATGCCGTTTTCAAACCTTTGAACATGTTGTTTCTCCCTCGGGGTTTCTTGCTACATGCCAAGACCTAGAACGCAGGCACCCCAAACCCATGCGGCAGCCCGTCGCATATGGCCGCATCGTCTGCCGAACACAGCCCGCAAAACCTTCAAGTCACCCGCAGCCACGTCATCATGCCGCTGGCAGAATGTTCGAGCATGTGACAATGCAGCAGCCAATCGCCCGGATTATCGGCGACAAAGGCGATTTCCGTGGTTTCACCGCGGTCGACCAGCACCGTATCACGAAGCGGCCCTGTGCTGCCGTCCGGCAAAACAGGACGGAAATGATGTCCATGAAGGTGCATCGCGTGCGGCCACGCGGTATCGTTTGTCATTGCGATGCGGATTGTTTCGCCTTGCGATGCTTCAAGAAGTGGCGTGTCGTTCATGTCCGCCATCCCGTTGAACGCCCAGGCTTTTCCGCTGGCGACCAGCTCGCGTGCGTCGGTCATCTGCCCGTCCAGCATCGCACCGCCCATGCGGCCCATCGCACCGCCGTCCATCTGAAGGCTGACCTTGCGTGCCGTGGAGAGCGCCCCGAGCGGCGCAACCGCGTTAGGCGGCAAGGCCACCGGATCCCCAAGGACCTGCGACCGGGACGTCTCGCGAATATTGAAGGTCGCCAGCGCATAGCCGCCGTCGCGCTCAAGGCTCAACAAAAACGCCTCTGTCCCTTCTTCGGCAACCACGTCGACAATCAGGTCAACGCGCTGCGCCGGGGCGAGCGTGAGACGTTCCAATCGCTGCGGCGCATCAAGCGGCATCCCATCAAGCGCCATCACCCAGCCCGTCAGACCCCGCGGCTCCACAGCGAATATCCTGGCATTTGCGGTGTTGACCAGTCGCAGCCGCATCCGTGTGAAACGCCCCACGTCTAGGCTCCACGCACCGGTACCGTTGACGGTGATCCAGTTCCCGATCCGCCCCGCATGCGACCAGTCATGCATGTTGCCAAAGTCTTCGGCAATCTGCGCGTCATCGCTCAGCCGCCAGTCATCCAACAACAACACTTCGTCGCGATCGACATCCGGCGCACCATCTGGTTCGTCCACGATCAAAGCGCCGGAAAGACCACGCGCCATCTGTTCCCATGTTCGGTTGTGAGGGTGGTACCAATACGTCCCCGCGTCCGGAACCGTGAAATCGTAATGAAATGCATTACCAGGTGCGACCGCATCCTGGGTCATCCCGGCGACACCATCCATGGCATTTTCGATGCGTATCCCGTGCCAATGAATGGTAGAGGCCTGCGGCAAGCCGTTAATGAACCGCCGGTTGAGGCGCTCCCCCTGCCGCACGCGGATGGTTGGGCCAGGGACGCTGTCGTTGAACGACCAAACGGCTGTTTTCTGATAATCATCCGGGGCGATCTGCGCCAAACCTGCGCGAGCAGTAAGTGTTTGCGCTTCGTCAGACCGGGCCGCACAGGGCAAAGAAAGCGCAGAGGCAGACCCCAAAAGGCCCAGATTGAATTGACGCCTGTTCAAACGATCCATGAAAACTCTCCGACTGCTTCTGTGTCGCTGTTGCAGGTTATCTTATCGCAAATCGCCATCTACGGAATTACCTTTGGGGGCGCGGCGAGTGACGTGAGCATTGCCGTGACGAAGAGCACCGCAAAAACAAATCCTGCCTCGCAGATGATGGTCCTTTGAAAACGTTGCGCGGCTTTTGGATGCGCGGCCAACAATGCTGGCGTAGTTGAAAACTTGTGGAACGCGGCGAGAGACAGGACACAACAAAACACCGCAAGTTTGACCAGAAAGATTTGACCATAGGGTGTCTCAAGCACCTTGGGCGTCAAGGCACCAAACGCCGCAAGCGTCACGGCGCCGGTACACATCACCGCGGCCACGATCCACATCGCCTTGGTGCCAAACTCGTGCGCCAAAGCGCCCGCCTTTTGGGGCGATTCCTGTTTTGCAGCGCGTGCCAAAGGCGCAAAGCCACCGATCCAGAAGGCCAGGCCCAAGATATGGAGCGTAACCAGCGTCGCGAGTAACCGCCTTGGCTCATCAAGGCTGTGGCCCCGAAACGCAAAAGACGCAGACGCCAAAACAGCGCCGATGATCGCCACCCTTTGTCCCATTCGTGACGGGTGAAGAATTCCAAGAATGAGTATTAGGCCAGCCAGCCGTATTGCGGCACTTGTGCCCAATGGGCTCTCAACAATCATATTCAGGATCACCGGATCGAACGCCCCGTCCAAGGTGCCGCCCATGAGGAAACTCGCCCGGACCGGCAAGCGAACAACGCTGAAAAGGCCCGCCGCCACTGCCGACCACGCAGCCCATCTGCACAAGGATGTGCGCCCACGCGCACTCAGCGACACAAGTGCGACGCACGCCAAGACGCTCCCTGCCGCCAAAAGTGTTGTGGAATAGGCGAGCGCTTTTGCCAGGATAGACACCCAGGTGATCGTGTCTGCGGCGGAAACTGCGTCGAGCATCGGAACTCAGTCGGCAACCACAAATGAGAAGCTGCCTTGCATGGCATGCCCATCCGCGGCGAGGCCGCGCCATTCAACACGGTACGTCCCGACGGGCAGCGGTTCCGGTTCTGCGTGAAATTCCATGGCCGGCTCCAAGCTCGTTTCCCGGTTCATGGACATTTCAGCTCCGTCTTCATTCAGCAACCGAACCAGCGTCAAACGCATCGGATCGTCAAAAACCATGTGGATCATGGGCGGGGTTTCTGCCAGCTGCGCACCATCCGCTGGCGTCGTGCTTTCTTTGTCCGAATGCGCCATGGCGGCGGTTCCGGCCCACAAAAGCACCGTGCAAAGCCTGAGCACTGTGCAAAGCCTGAAAACTGAATTCATCTCTTTCGTCTCCTGTACCTGATCCGACGTCTCCAATGCTTTTCTACGACCTCCAGTTGGCGGAAGGTCAACAACAATTTTGGCCCGTGCAGCGTTTCAGTGTGGCGCATAGAATGGCTGCTTTGTCCGCAAAACGGACACCGCGCTCTAGCCGGCTTTCACTGCCGTCCCGATGCGGGCGGCACGAAACCCCCAGCCTTCCCGGCCAATGGACCGGCACAGGATCATGACAGGGATCAGGCCGAAAAACATCAGCACGAGCGACGGGACCGCCGCCTCGTGCAAGCGTTCGTCGGCGGCCAGACGGTGCGCTTGTACTGCGAGGGTCTGGAAGTTGAACGGGTGCAGGATCAGCGTCGCGGGCAGCTCCTTCATCACGTCGACAAACACGATCAGCAGGGCCGTCAAAACGCTGGTCCGCGACACGGGCAGATGCACGCGCCACAGCATCTTGGGCGCGCTCTGTCCCAGTGATCGTGCGATCGCATCGAAATGGCCGGGCACCGTCGCCATGCCGCTGTCATAGGCATTGAGTGCTGCCGCCATAAAGCGTCCCATATAGGCCAGCACCATCAACCAGATCGACCCGGTGATCAGCAATCCGGTCGAGATGCCGAATTGCGCTTCCATCACGCCATCAATCAGGTTGTCGAGCGCGGCCAGCGGCACCATCAAGCCCACGGCAATCACCCCGCCGGGCACCGCATATCCCAACCCGGCCCCGATCACGAGGCCTTTGGATGTGCGTCCCGGGCGGGTGCGGGCGCGAAACCCGATCAGGATGGCACCAATGACCGTGAGAATCGATGCCACGCCCGCCAGCGTGATCGAATTGAACATCAAAGCCGTATACCGCGGCGCCAGAAGGCTTTGCCCGGATCCATATGCCATCACGCTCAGCATCACCGCCGGAATAAGGAAGCCCAGCATCACCGGCAAAAGACAAATCAGTGCCGCAAGCCAGCCTGCACCACCGGTCAGGCGTGGCTTTTCCATCTGTTCAAACCGCGCGCCCCGCCCGGCGGTCCGGGCCTTGCCGCGTTGGGCGCGCTCAAGCCCGGCCAACAGGAGCGCAAAGCTCAGGAGGCAGAGCGACAATTGCGCCGCCGCAGCACGATCCCCCAAACTGAACCACGCCTGATAAATGCCGGTCGCAAAGGTCTGGACGTTGAAAAACGCCACCGTGCCATAATCCGCAATCGTCTCCATCACCGCCAGAAGCGCACCGCCCGCAATCGCCGGGCGTGCCATCGGCAGGGCCACGCGGTAGAAGGCTTTTACCGGCGAGCGGCCAAGCGTGCGCGCCACCAGAAACGCATTTGAGGATTGCTGCCGGAACGACGCCCGCGCCAGAAGGTAGACATAGGGGTAAAGCACCACGGTCAGCATCATCGCCGCGCCGCCCAGACTGCGGATTTCCGGGAACCAATAGTCGCGTGGCCCCCATCCTGTCACGTCACGCAAAAGGGTCTGGACCGCACCCGGATGATCCAGCAAATGCGTGTAAGCATAGGCCAGCACATAGGCCGGAAAGGCCAACGGCAGGGCCAACGCCACCTCCAGCCATTTCGATCCGGGGAAGCGATAGACTGTCACCAGCCACGCCGTTACGCTGCCAATCACCGCGGTTGAGACGCCCACGATAATCACCAGCGCCAGCGTTGTACGTGCATAACGTGGAAGCACCGATGACAGCACGTCGCGCCAGGTTTGCAGGTCACCGGTGAAGGCTGCCAGCGCCGCCGCCACAATAGGCGCCACGCAACAAATCACGGCCACCCAGGCCAGACGATGCAACAGGCGTTCGGTCATAAAGCGGCACTTCGCTGGTTTCAGATATCGTCTGCTGCCACAATTTTTGCATTGAGGCCAGAAAAACCCGACAAAAAAAGTGCGACAAAGCTACATTTCGTCAGAGAAACGCGCCGAATACTTCCTGGTATTGCGACATTTTTTCAACCTGATCGGTCGCCCCGTCCCCCAGTGCACAGACGACATCCTGGTAGAGCAGGTTCAGCCCGAAGTGCAGCCCAACCGGCATCGGCAGGAAAAACTGGCCCTCGTTGGGGAAGGTAAAAACGTGATCAGCGAACTGACTGCCCCAATCGCAAAACTCATCGCACATCAGGATCACTTCGTAGCCGTTGTCCTTGGCATGTTCCGCCAGCGCCGGCCCGTGCGAGGCATACCGGAACATATCAATGATCAAGAGGCATTTGCGATCCGCTTCCTGAGTGAAGACCTCGGTGTAAACGCCATCCAAGCCGGAGACGACCTTCACGCCGGGCCGGACGTAATTTAGCCGCATTGCCAGCCCGGTCGCCAGATATTGGTAGAGCTGGAAGCCCACAATCGCCACGAAATCCGACTGCGCCAAACAATTCACACCAGCCTGCCACTTGGGGGAGGCACGCAAGTGCAACGCTGCACTGATGCCCGCTTCGGCCATCTCGCGCTCTTTGCCAGCGCCCTGCGTGGCCTGCGACCGCACGAAACTCTGGTAGCGATCCCCGATTCTCGCCGATCTTGGCCCCGACATTTCCTGCCGCGCCTTGGTACGTAACTCGGCCGCGCGCTCATATCCCAGCTTCTTGAAAAACCGGCTGACCGTCATCGGGCTGACCTCCAGCTTCTGCGCAATCTCGGCACTCGTTTCCAGCGCAAGCGCCTCCGGGCGACTCACCAGATAGGTTGCAACCCTTTGTTCCAGCTTGGTAAAAGGCACATCGCCGTTGCGGATGATGTCTTCTATTTTCATTGTCGCCTGACCCCCTGTTCAGTCGCGCATCCGGTCAACACATCTCGCACTCTGAGCGGTAGCTTTTGCGGTTGACCGCTATTTGTATCCCATTATTATTGATATTGGTAGAAAAATACCAAAAGCAAACAATGGGGCGCGTTTCGCCGGGGGTTCCACGCTTGTGACCACACGATAACGTGGCGACAAGATACCTTTACACCTCCCCAGAATCGCGACAACCTTGCCGACATAATCGGGGACAAATGCAACCGGCGTTTGATCCATCCCCGCAAATCAGGGAGACTTCAATGAAAACACTTCGTACCTTAACGGCTGCAACAGCCATTTTTCTGGGTGCGGCCAGCATGGCGCCGGCTCAGACACTCAATTTCGCCTATGACGCGGACCCGGTTTCTCTGGACCCGCATGAACAACTCTCCGGCGGCACGCTACAGCTGAGCCACATGATCTTCGATCCGCTGGTACGCTGGAACAAGGATCTCGGCTTTGACGGCCGTCTGGCTGCCAACTGGGAGCGTGTTGACGACACCACCATGCGATTTTCGCTGCGCGAGGGTGTGACCTTCCATTCGGGCAATCCGATGACCGCGGCAGATGTCGTCTGGACAATCAACCGCCTCAAGGAATCGCCTGATTTCAAAGGCATTTTCGCAAGCTGGGCCTCGGCCACAGCGATTGATGATCTGACCGTAGAAATCAAGACAGACGGGCCCAGCCCGCTGGTGCTGCACACGGCAACATACGTGTTCCCGATGGACAGCAAGTTTTACGAAGAGGGCGGCGCCGAGATCGTCAAGCACGGTGACAGCTTTGCATCGAAAACCGTGTCGGGCACCGGCCCTTTCACCATCACCGAGCGTGAGCAAGGCGTGAAAGTCGTCTTTTCGCGTAACGCGAACTACTGGGACACTGACAGCCCTGGCAACGTTCAGACCGCAATCCTGACGCCGATCAAGGAAGCGCCGACACGCGTGGCCGCCCTGCTGGCCGGTGACGTCGATTTCATCGCACCTGTTCCGCCCACGGATCTGGAGCGCATCGATGCAGACCCCAACACGCAGTTGGTAACCATGACCGGCACGCGGATCATCACGCTGCAGCTCAACCAGTCACGCCACGAAGCACTGGCCAACATGAAGGTGCGTCAGGCGATGGTGCATGCCATCAACAACGAAGGCATCGTGCAAAAGATCATGAAGGGCTTTGGGACACCCGCGGCGCAACAATCGCCAAAGGGGTACATCGGTCACAATCCTGATCTGGCGCCACGCTATGACCTGGCCAAGGCACAGGCGCTGATGGAAGAAGCCGGATATGCGGATGGGTTTGAGGCCACGATGATGTGCCCCAACAACCGTTACGTAAACGACTTCAAAATCTGTGAAGCGTCGGCCGCGATGTTGGCCAAGATCGGCATCAAAATCGATCTGACAACCATGCCCAAGGCGCAATACTGGCCCAAGTTTGATGAGCGTGCCGCGGACATCATGATGATCGGCTGGCACTCAGATACCGAGGACAGCGCCAACTTCAACGAGTTCCTGACCATGACACCGGACGAAGCAACCGGACGTGGCCAATACAACTCGGGCAACTACTCGAACGAAAAGGTCGACAGCCTGACCCTCGCGTCACTGACCGAGACCAAGGGCGATGCCCGCGCCGAGCAGCTGCAGATGGTCGAAAAGATCCTGTTTGACGAGGCCGCCTTTGTGCCTCTGCACTGGCAGGATCTGGCCTGGGCCGCACGCAGCGGTGTCAACATCGAGCCTGTGCTCAACGTGATGAACTTCCCCTATCTGGGCGATCTGGTCATCGAATAAATCAACCCTCGCGGGCCGGACACATCCTCCGGCCCGCTTCCTTTTGAGCGCCAGGTTTTCATGCATATCCTAGCTTTCCTCATCCGACGCGCCATTCAGGCCGTGATCGTGATGTTTGTGATCTCACTGATCGGCTTTTCCATTCAGGACAATCTGGGCGATCCGCTGCGCGAGCTTGTGGGTCAGTCGGTCTCCGAGGCCGAACGCCAGACGCTCCGGGATGAGCTTGGCCTCAATGATCCTTTCCTTGTTCAGTACGGCCGCTTCATCGGCAACGCGCTGCAAGGCGATCTGGGCACCTCTTATTTCTTCAAACGTCCTGCGCTGGACGTCATCATGGATAAATTTCCCGCCACGTTCGAGCTTGTATTGGGCGCAACGGTTCTCTTTCTGGCCCTGTCCATTCCGGGGGGCATCTATTGCGCGATCAACCGCGAGAAATTTCTGGCCAAATTCATCATGACCGGCTCGATCATTGGCATCTCGGTGCCTGTGTTCCTGACAGCGATTTTCCTGGTCTGGATGTTCGCGGTCGAGCTGCAATGGTTGCCCGCTTTTGGGCGGGGCGACACGATCACCCTGCCCTGGGGCTGGGACACTGGGCTGCTGACATTGGATGGCCTCAGCCACCTCATCCTGCCCTCGATCGCACTCAGCTCGATCATGCTACCCCTCTTCATTCGCCTCATTCGGGCCGAGATGATGGAGGCGATGGGCACGGATTATGTCCGTTTTGCCAAGGCCAAGGGGCTCAGCACCGGGCGCATTCGCTACGTGCACGCCTTCCGCAACACGCTGCTGCCGGTGGTCACCGTGGGCGGTTTGATGATCGGGACGCTGATTGCCTACACCATCCTGACCGAGACCGTGTTCCAATGGCCCGGCATGGGGTTTTTGTTCCTTGAGGCCGTGAACCGCGTCGATACCCCGTTGATCATCGCTTACATCATCGTCGTTGGCTTGATCTTCGTTGTGGTCAACACGCTGGTCGACTTCATCTACACCCTCATCAATCCGATGGTGAAACTGCCGGGAGCCAAATCATGATCACATGGCAGGGCTTCCTTAAACGTTTTCTGAGTGATCCGGTGGCAATCGGCGCGGGTGTCGTGCTTCTGGTGCTGGTCCTGATGGCAGCGCTGGCGCCACTCATTGCACCGCAAAACCCCTATGATCTGATCCAGCTGGACATCATGGACAGTGAAATGCCCCCGTCCTGGAAACCGGGAGGTGACGACCGGTTCCTTCTGGGCACCGATGCCCAGGGACGCGGCGTTTTGAGTACGATCATGTACGGCACCGGCATTTCGCTGATCATCGGTATTGGCGCGGTGATCGTGCAAGCCGTTCTTGGTATCACTCTGGGGCTGGTCGCGGGATACAAGGGCGGCTGGATCGATAGCTTCCTCATGCGCCTGGCTGATATCCAGATGTCACTCTCGACGCTGATGATCGCCATCATCGTTCTGGCGCTTTTCCAGGCCGCATTCGATGCCAATGTCTATGCCGATTACGCGATTTTCATGCTGATCATCATCATTGGCATCGCCGAATGGCCCAAATTCGCCCGTACCGTGCGATCCTCGGTTCTGGGCGAGAAAAACAAGGAATATGTCGATGCGGCCCGGGTGATTGGCCTGCCGCCGCGCAAGGTCATGTGGGGGCATATCCTGCCCAATACGCTCACGCCCGTGCTGGTGATCTCAACCATCCAGGTGGCCGAGGCGATCATGACCGAAGCCGCGCTTTCCTTCCTCGGCCTCGGCATGCCAGTGGATCGTCCATCGCTTGGCTCGCTCATCCGCTCCGGGTTTGAGTTCGTCTTCTCGGGTCAGTACTGGATCACCTTCTACCCTGCCCTCGTGCTCATTGCGCTTGTGCTGGCGCTGAACCTTCTCGGGGACTGGCTCCGCGATGTGCTCAATCCGAAACTGCGGCGGGGGGATGACTGATGGCCATGCTCGAAGTCACTGATCTGCACGTCGCTTTCCCACGTGGCAAACACGATGAGGTTGAGGCGCTGCGCGGCGTCTCCCTGACACTCGAAAAAGGCGAACGTCTGGGCGTGGTGGGCGAATCCGGTGCCGGTAAATCCATGCTTGCCTTCGCCATCCTGAACCTGATTGCCGAACCGGGCCGGGTCAGCCACGGCAGTGTCAAGTTCAACGGTGAAAACCTGCTGGACCTGCCCGAACGCAAGATTCGCGACATCCGCGGTAACCGCATTTCGATGATCTTTCAGGATCCGATGGTCACACTGAACCCGGTTCTGTCGATCGGCGTGCAGATGATGGAAACCCTGCGCGCGCATCGCAAGATCAGCGACAAGGAAGCCCGCGCGCTCTGCATTGCCAAGCTAAAAGAAGTGGCCATTCCATCGGCTGAATCGCGGCTTGATGCCTATCCGCATGAGCTTTCGGGCGGTCTGCGCCAGCGCGTCGTCATCGCCATTGCCCTTCTGACCGATCCCGAGATTATCATCGCGGATGAGCCCACAACCGCGCTTGATGTGACAATTCAGGCCGAGATCATGGCGCTGATCCTCAAGCTTTGTCGTGAAAAGGACGTAGCACTTATCCTTATCACCCATGATCTGGGCGTTGTGGCCGAAGTGACTGAGCGTCTGATGATCATGTATGCGGGCAAATGTGTTGAGACCGGCCCCACACGCCAGATCATCGATAGCCCGAGCCACCCTTACGCCAGTGGCCTTTTGAAGGCGCTGCCGCAACATGCGGGCCGGGGCACCAAGCTTTATCAGATCCCCGGTTCCATGCCGCCGATCACCAACCTGCCCAAGGGCTGCACCTATCACCCCCGCTGCGATTTCGCGACGGAACGCTGCCACGGAGGCGAGCCTGATCTGGTCAACGGTGTGGCCTGCTTCAATCCCCTGCGGGACAAAGCCGAGGCCGCGTCATGAGCACTAAGAGTGTCAAATCTGGGCCGATTGTCGAAACCAAAGGCGTCGAGGTCCGTTTTCCCCTGCCCACGCATTTCTTGAGCCGCGAAAAGCCTGTTCTGCACGCGCTCAATACGGTGAATGTATCGATCATGCCGGGCGAAAGCTTTTGTGTCGTGGGCGAATCCGGCTGTGGCAAAACCACGCTAGGCCGCGCCATTCTGGGGCTGAACACGCCCACAGCAGGCGAAATATTCTTTAATGGCAAGCGCATAGACCAGATGGAAGAGCCCGAGCGCAAACCCATCCGCCGCGACATGCAGATGGTGTTCCAGAACCCCTACGCGTCCCTGAACCCACGTCGGAACGTGTTTGAAACCCTGGCAGAGCCTGTGCGCCACCTGATGCCCGAAATGTCCGCGGTTGAGGTCCGCGCGCAGGTGGAAGATGTGCTCTCGGCCACCGGATGCGACCCCTCTTGGCAACGGCGCCTGCCCCATGAGTTTTCCGGCGGTCAACGCCAACGCATTGCCATCGCCCGTGCGCTGGTGACCAACCCGGCCTTCATTGTCGCCGATGAACCGATCTCGGCACTGGATGTGTCCATCCAGGCACAAATCCTGAACCTGCTGACCGATTTGCAAAAAGAGCGGGGGCTGACCTATCTCTTTATCACCCATGACCTCAGCGTGGTGCAGCATTTCGGTACACGCGTCGCAGTCATGTATCTGGGTCAGGTGATGGAGCTGGCCACGGCCGAGACAATCTTTGACACGCCCAAACACCCCTACACACAGCTTTTGCTCGATGCGATCCCCAAGCTCGAAGGCGGCTCCTTCGACAAACCCCGCCAACCGGGTGAACTGCCCGACCCGGTGAACCTGCCCAAGGGCTGCCCCTTTGCCGCGCGCTGTCACATGGCGCAGGATCGCTGCCGTCAGGAGCGCCCTGCGCTGCGGGCATTACCAAACGGGACGGAAGTGGCCTGTCACTTCGCGGAGTGACGACCAAAGAAATTGTGGATAACTCAGGCCAATGTCGGAAATCTGACATTTTGCCGGAAAGTTCTGTGTGTAACGTTGGTAGGCAAACCGTTTTGGGGCTAGTGCCCAATGCTGCCTTTGGCCACCGCCGTCGCCTTGAGAATGGCAAAGCACTTCAAACCGGGCTCCAATTTTAACTCTTTCGCCGCTTGCGCGGTTATACGCGCCAAAATCCTGTCGGTCCCGGTGCGAAGCGAAACAGCGGCACCCGGGCCATCACCCATCCGAACCTCCTCGACATCGACCGCCAGAATATTGCGCGACGACAGCCCTTTGGGACGTTCGAGCGACAATAGAACATCTTGCGCCAACACCCTGATTCTAATGATTGATCCAGGTTCTGCATCCACACCGGGCAAGATCAGTTCACCGCCGCTGATCGCCAGACGGCTCAACCCATCGGGCCCATGCGCCATGACCTTTGCCTGCAGGATCGAACCGGCCTCGCGCACGCCCACAAAAGGCATCATCGACGGATCGCTCAAAACCTCATGGGCAGGCCCCTGATGCGCCACGCGGCCATCCTTCAACAGGATCAGTATATCCGCCAGTCGCGCCACTTCAGCCACCGAGTGGCTGACATATAAAATGGGCGTATCGCTATGGTCTCTGAGCCGTTCCAGATAGGGCAAAATTTCGTCTTTTCGCGGTTCATCCAGCGCGGCAAGCGGCTCATCCATCAGCAAGATCTTGGGTCCCGACATCAAAGCGCGCGCCAATGCGACGCGTTGTTTTTCGCCCCCCGACAGGCTGCCGGGCTGTCTGTTCAGAAGTCCACCCAACCCCAACAAATCCACGACTTCCCCGATGTCGCCTGCAGCTTGGGAAAACCGCATGCCAAAGCGGATATTCGCCTCCACCGACAAATGCGGGAACAGGCGACCATCCTGAAAAACATATCCGATCCGGCGCTTATGCGGCGGTACAAAAACCCCCTGTGCCGTGTCTAACACCACCCTGTCATGTAGGGTAATTCGCCCGGTTTGCGGCCTGAGCAATCCCGCTACCGCATTGGCAACACTGGTTTTTCCGGATCCCGAAGGGCCAAACAACGCGGTCACGCCCGCATCCGCTTCAAAAGCAACTTCGAGTGAGAAGCCGTCAAACCCATGGGAAATTTCAACCGTCAAGCTCATCGCTGTCCAATCCGGTCTGCCACACGGCGCGCCAACCCTTCGGAGATCAACACCGCCCCCAACGCAACGATGAGCGACAAGACAACCAGACGCACCGCGCTGGCCTCACCGCCGGGCACCTGCAAAAACGCGTAGATGGCAGATGGCAAAGTCTGAGTTTGACCCGGGATGTTGGCCACAAACGTGATGGTGGCCCCGAATTCGCCCATGGCCTTGGCAAATCCCAATACCGCGCCCGCCAGAATGCCCGGTGCTATAAGGGGCAATGTCACGAGGAAGAACCCGGCCCATCTCCCGGCACCCAAGGTAGAGGCGGCCTGCTCAAGCTTGGGATCCACCGCATCGAATGCCAATCGGATCGCGCGGACCACCAGCGGGAAACCCATGATGCCAGCCGCCAGGGCGGCACCGGTCCAGTGAAACGCAATACTTATACCCCAGCTTTCCAGTAGACTTCCGATGGTGCCGTTGCGGCCAAAGGTTAACAACAGGATATAACCCGTTACAACTGGGGGCAAAACCAGCGGTAAATGAACCAATGCATTAACAATGGATTTCCCCCAGAATTCACGCCGAGACAAAAGCCACGCAACCGCGATCGCCAAGGGCACGCTGATCAACGTCGCGACCAATGAGACCTTGAGGGACAGCGCCAAGGCGGCCCATTCTTCGGCGCGCAGCATTATCCGGCCTCATTGTGCAAGGGAAGAAATCCGTGTGATTGGAAAATTTTTGCGGCAGTTGAACCTGTAAGAAATGTTAAAAAATCAACGGCATCACGGGTGCTATTGTTGTTAATAACTGCCGCGGGGTAGATGATCCGGTCATGCATATCGTCAGGGATATCATACAAAATGACGACGCCAGATTCCGCCTGCGCATCGGTGGCATAGACCAAACCCAAAGGTGTCTCGCCACGGGCAACCAACGCAAGCGCCGCGCGGACATTTTCCGTCTCCGCCAGACGGGGCGAAAGAGCATTCCAAAACCCTTCAGTTTCAAGCCATTGCCGCCCGTAGATACCCGCTGGCACGCCTTGCGTGTGGCCAATCGCCATGCGTCCTTCTCCCAACCTCTGCAAAAGGCTGTCAGCACTCAGCTCGGCCAGAGGTTTTGCATCCTGCGGACCGATAAGAACCAGGCGGTTTCCCAGAAGGTTCAAGGCTTTACCGCCCTCAAGTAATTCTTTTTCCTTCAACCAAGCCATCCATGCGGTATTTGCAAGGATGACGATATCAGCCGGCGCACCCTGCGCAATCTGGCGCGCGATCTGACCGCTGCCGCCGTATGAAATAACGAGATCACCGGTGTAAGCCGCCGCTACCTCGTCAAGCGCGCCGCGCAGGGAAGCCGCTGCAAAGATGGTTACAGTCTGCCCGGCTGAGGCCGAAACAGGCGTTACAAACACCCAGAAAATGCTGAAGAGGAAGGCAAAAAAACGCGTCATTTGTACGAGTATTCCAGCGCGTGGATACCAGCGCAAGCGAAAGCGCGAAAAACATATGTGGTGCAAAACCCCAACAAAAACACTACATTTGGGCATCTTGACGCCAAATGAACCAAAAAAATTTGTTAAATTTAAAGATAATTGCCATATTGGGGAAAATATTGAAGAAAACGAGCGGTTTAAAGGGCGGAATATTCCCGTGAGCGTACAGGGTGCAAAACAAGAGCCGATCAATTTGTTGTCGGCATCGAAATCAGGGGTTCGGACGCAGTTCGCAGCCCTCTGTTATCGTATTGTGGACGGGAAAATCCGGATCCTGCTGGTGACGTCTCGTGGCTCCGGCCGGTGGATCATTCCACGCGGATGGCCGATGGACAACAAAACGCCGTGCGAGGCTGCTCTGACCGAAGCCTGGGAAGAAGGCGGTGTGCGCGGCAAGGGCTTCCCGTCGTCGCTTGGACTTTACTCCTACACGCGCGACATCGGCGAAGAGGGGCTGACCCCCTGTGTCGCAATGGTGTACCCGGTCAAGGTCAAGAAACTCGCAAAAACATACCCCGAACAAAGCGAACGAAAGCGCAAATGGTATTCGCGCAAAAAGGCAGCCGAACTGGTGGACGAGCCCGAATTGGCTCACATCATCCGGAGCTTTGATCCGTCCGGCTTATGATCTTGCAAATTGGGCCTTGCTTGAAACCGGCAGGTTTTGGCATAGCTGTTGCGCTGTGCTGCAGGATGCCTGAATGATTCAGTTTACTCTCAAATGTGACGCCGATCACCGTTTTGACAGCTGGTTCAAATCATCTGCGGCGTTTGACACGCTGATGTCCGCGGGCATGGTATCTTGTGCCATTTGCGGATCGACCAAGGTCGAAAAGGCGCTCATGGCCCCAAAGGTGCGCGACAGCAAGAAAAAGCGGCTTGAGGCGTCACCGCAGCTGACCGAACAGGCAATGGCGGAGTTAAAAAAGCAGGTCGAGCAAAATTCGGAATATGTAGGAATGAACTTCGCCCGCGAGGCGCGCGATATTCATGATGGCACATCCCCGGAACGCTCAATCTACGGGGAAGCCAACGCCGAAGAGGCCAAAAAACTGATTGAAGATGGCGTGGCGGTCACGCCTCTGCCATTTGTTCCAGGGCGAAAAACCAACTGATTTCCGCCCGTCAGAGCCTGTCTAGGATGCACGGACCTCTTGCCCTACCCCTGCGTTCGGCCTAAACCGCCCGCGACTTACTCGCCAAGGACGCACCAATGCCCGTTCTCGTCATGAAATTCGGTGGCACCTCTGTTGCCACGCTGGATCGCATCCGCCGCGCCGCCAAACGCGTGGGCGTTGAGGTGGCCAAAGGCTATGACGTGATCGTCATCGTCAGCGCGATGGCGGGCAAAACCAATGAGCTGGTGGGGTATGTCAATGAAACCTCCCCGCTATACGACGCGCGCGAATATGATGCGGTGGTCAGCTCGGGCGAAAACGTCACCGCCGGTCTGATGGCATTGACCTTGCAGGAAATGGATATCCCCGCGCGCAGCTGGCAGGGCTGGCAGGTGCCGTTGATCACCACCAGCGCCCATTCCGCCGCCCGGATCGAGGAAATTCCAACGGAAAACATCACCGCCAAATTCGCGGAAGGAATGCGCGTGGCCGTGGTGGCGGGGTTTCAGGGCATTTCGCCGGATGGCCGGATCACCACCCTTGGCAGGGGCGGCTCGGACACCAGTGCCGTGGCCTTTGCAGCGGCCTTTGAGGCGGAACGGTGCGATATCTACACCGATGTCGATGGCGTCTACACCACCGATCCACGCATCACATCCAAGGCGCGCAAACTGGACAAGATCGCGTTTGAGGAAATGCTCGAACTGGCGTCTTTGGGGGCCAAGGTTTTGCAGACCCGCTCGGTCGAACTGGCGATGCGCTACAATGTGAAACTGCGCGTGTTGAGCAGTTTTGAGGAACAATCGGATGACGCGGGCACGTTGGTCTGCGCCGAGGAGGAAATCATGGAATCAAACGTTGTTTCGGGCATTGCCTATTCGCGCGATGAGGCGAAAATGACCCTCGTTTCTGTCGCGGACCGCCCCGGCATCGCGGCTGCGATCTTTGGCCCCTTGTCGGATGCAGGGGTCAACGTGGACATGATCATTCAAAACATCGCTGAAGAAGGCCGCACGGACATGACCTTCTCGTGCCCCACCGATCAGGTGACACGGGCAGAAAAGGCGCTTGAAGGTGCCAAGGAGCGCGGCGACATCAACTACCACGACCTGATAGCCGACACGAATGTGGCCAAAATCTCGGCCGTGGGCATCGGGATGCGCAGCCAATCCGGCGTGGCCGCAAAGATGTTCAAAACGCTGTCGGATGAGGGGGTGAACATCAAGGTCATCGCCACCTCCGAGATCAAGATTTCCGTTCTGGTCGATCGCAAATACATGGAACTTGCCGTACAGGCGTTGCATGACGTGTTCGAACTGGAAAAAGCGGCGTAACGCTTGCCGATACGCCAATTGGCGTTCGGTTTTGCAAATGTTGATTCATAATCGTTGATAAAATCCCGTTTCGTGCGGGCCAAGACTGTGGTCTACTCGACGCAGGGAATGACATGTGCCTTAGAAGGAGGCAGCACCGACATGGACGATCAGTCGGGAACAGACAGCCGTAAATTGCTGGGCCGCCTGCGCGATGTCATGGCCGATGACACCGCAGGCCAGCAGCGGCTCGACCGGATCACGGAACTCATCGCCGATGAGATGCACACGGCTGTGTGTTCGATCTATCTGTTCCGCGATGAGGACACGTTGGAGCTTTGTGCAACGCAGGGTCTGAACCCGGACGCCGTGCACCAAACCCGTATGCGCATGGGCGAGGGTCTTGTGGGCCGTGTGGCCCGCACCGGTGCTGTGATCAATACCGACGATGCGCCCGGTACCAAGGGC
This sequence comes from Roseovarius sp. JB2-10, assembly GCF_055693585.1. Taxonomy (NCBI): domain Bacteria; kingdom Pseudomonadati; phylum Pseudomonadota; class Alphaproteobacteria; order Rhodobacterales; family Roseobacteraceae; genus Roseovarius; species Roseovarius sp. JB2-10. The sequence continues at coordinate 3,907,439 of NZ_CM146337.1, forward strand.
TTCCGCTACATGCCCGAGACCGGCGAGGAGGCGTATTCCTCCTTCATGGGTGTTCCGATCCAGCGTTTGGGTGAGAAACTGGGCGTTCTGGTCGTGCAGTCGCGTGATACCCGGCTCTATTCGGACGAAGAGGTTTATGCGGTCGAAGTGGTCGCAATGGTGCTGGCAGAAATGACCGAACTGGGCGCGTTTGTCGGCGAAGGCGCCGCCATGTCCGCGCGTCACCAGCAACCGGTGCTGTTCCGGGGGGCCACCGGACAGGAAGGCGCGTCGCAGGGCCATGTCTGGCTGCACGAACCGCGCGTTGTGGTGACCAACCCGATTGCAGATGATCCCGTACGGGAAATGGAACGGCTGACCGAAGCGGTAGAAGAGTTGCGCGTGGGCGTCGACCGGATGCTGTCGAGTGCGGCCACAGGCGACAAGGAACAGCTTGAAGTGCTGGAAGCCTATCGCATGTTCGCCAATTCCAAGGGCTGGATGCGGCGGATGGAGGAAGACATCTCGCGCGGACTGTCGGCCGAGGCCGCCGTCGAGAAGGAGCAATCTGCGGCCCGCGCCCGGATGGGTCAGGTCAAGGATTCGTATCTGCGCGAACGCCTGCATGACCTGGATGATCTCAGCAACAGGATGCTGCGCATTCTGACCGGTCAGGGGCATGAAACAGGCGCCGAGATGCCGCCCGACCCGATCCTCGTTGCCCGCAACATCGGCCCGGCAGAGTTGCTGGATTACGGCCGCAAACTCAAAGGGATCGTGTTGGAGGAAGGCTCGGTCGGCTCTCACGCGGCCATCGTGGCACGTGCGCTGGCCATCCCGCTGGTGATCCATGCGGACCGGGTCACCACCGAGGCACTCAACGGCGATCTGGTGCTGGTCGATGGCGATCAGGGGATTGTGCATCTGCGCCCGGACGAAACCGTCGTGGCGGCGTTCCGCGACAAGATGGCCATGCAGACGCAGGCGCAGGAACGCTATGTCTCGATCCGAGGCAAACCCGCAACAACGCTCTGTGGCACCAACATCTCGCTCCTGATGAATGCGGGATTGATGGCGGACCTGCCAAGCCTGGAGAGCTCCGGCGCCGAAGGTGTGGGTCTGTTCCGAACCGAGCTTCAATTTCTTGTCCGCTCGCACATGCCCAAACGCGCCGAGCTGTCGGAACTCTATGCCAAGGTGATCGATGCCGCCGGGGACAAACGCGTCATTTTCCGAACGCTCGACATCGGCTCCGACAAGGTACTGCCCTATATGACCGCCACGGATGAACCCAACCCGGCCATGGGTTGGCGCGCGATCCGGGTGGGGCTGGACAAGCCTGGCGTGATGCGGATGCAATTGCAGGCCCTGATCCGTGCCGCCGCGGGTCGACCGCTCAGTGTCATGTTCCCTTTCGTCGCGCAACGCGAAGAATTTCGCATGGGCCGGGCCGAGATGGAAAAGGCTCTGGAACGCGAACGAATTCTGGGCCATCCGATCCCGGAAAAACTCGACGTCGGAGCGATGCTGGAAACGCCGTCGCTCGCTTTTGCGCCACACAGATTCTATCAGGATGTCGATTTTCTATCGATTGGCGGCAATGACCTGAAACAGTTCTTCTTTGCGGCAGATCGCGAAAACGAACGTGTGCGCCGCCGGTATGACACGCTGAATGTCAGCTTTCTGTCGTTTCTGGAAAACATCGTCGCGCGGTGCACCGCCACCGGCACGCCGCTATCGTTTTGCGGCGAAGATGCGGGCCGCCCGGTCGAGGCCGCGTGCCTGGCCGCCATCGGATTGCGAACCCTGTCGATGCGTCCGGCCTCCATCGGGCCTGTGAAGTCAATCCTGCGGCGCATAGATCTGGTCGACCTGAAAGCCGTGATCGACGAGGCAAGCGAAGAAGGCCACCAGTCTGTGCGGCCTTACGTGATGAAATACCTCAAGGGAAAACTCTGAATTCAGGCGTGGTGGATCGGCGCCCGCTCGACCCGCTTGCGGAATTCTTCAAGCAATTCAGCATGATCCCGGTCGGCATCAATCGCCAGACGTCGCAGGCCAAAATGCACATGGGCCATCTGTTGATAGTAGCTGGTATAAGCGTAATTCGTGGCAGCACCGGCCGCCGCGCCCAGTACCGGTACGGTTTGCGCGGCCAGTTTTTGGCCCAGAACAGTGGCCAGTCGCGGTGCAACCCGGGCGATCAGTGTATTGATCGTGGCACCGGTGACCGCCAGACGTGTGCTTAGAAACGCGATATCCGAACCATCGTCATGATCAAGCGGCCCCGCTGCGGACAGCACCTGGATACAGTCGAACATCACGCCTTTTTCCTGCGGATCAAAGCCATACTCCACGGCGACATCCTGTATTGCGCGCAACAGGATCGTGGTGGTGACCGGCAGTTCAGCCATGGCACTTGGCAATCCTCCAAAACCACCCGCCGCCCCCATGGCTGTTGTGACCGCGCGGGTCAGCCAGCCCGGCTGTTCCCCCACAAGCCCGCGGGAGCGTTGCGCGGCCTCCATCGCCAGTTTCAATGCCTGTTCCGCGCCATCACCCAAACGGCTGCGCATGCCCTCGGGCAAACGGTCCAGCAGGTTTTCGGCCTGCCCGCCCACAAGGTTCAGCACCTGAATGCCGATATTGCCAGCCGCCGCGTGACGTTTGGCCAAATCATCCAGACGGTGGTCCGTATCGCGTGGCGCCAGGGCGTTTTCTAAAACTTCCATGCCTGAAATATCGGTGGTTTGGCCCGGTCTTTCAAGCACTGCGGGTGACTTTGCCTGCAACACCGTCCCACGCACCGGGGCGAAGCGCATGGCCCAGAACTCGGTCCGGGTTGGTGGGTGGCGGCATCTCGACATCCGGCAATTTGGCAAATCCAAACCGCCCGTAATAGGGCGCGTCGCCCACCAGCATCACCCGCAACCAATCGCTTTTTTGCGCCAGGTGGAGGCTTTCGCGGATCAATGAGCCGCCCAATCCTTCGCCCTGTCTCGTGGGGTGCACCGCCACGGGTCCCAGCAACAGAACCGGCGCGTTCGAAACCAAAACCGGCCAGAACCGGATCGCACCTGCCAGAATATTGTCGGGATCGCGCGCCACCAGGCTGAGGCCAGGTACCGGGTCAATCCCATCGCGCAACCGGTAGGACGACAACGCCTCGCGGCCGGGCGCAAAGCACAAGTCATAAAGTGCTTCGACCTCCCACCAATCGTCATTCTCTTCCGGCCGAAGCAGTAACACGCGCATTTCCTTGCGAATTTCAGTGGCACTGCGGGTAGCACGGCGTTAGGTCTGGTTCAAACAGCTATGCGAGGCGCAGATGTTCTACGAACCCAAAAACGGCCACGGGTTACCGCACAATCCGTTCAACGCCATCGTGACGCCACGCCCCATTGGCTGGATCTCGACACGCGGTGCAAACGGGGCCGACAATCTGGCCCCGTATTCGTTTTTCAACGCAGTGGCCTATGTCCCGCCCCAGGTCATGTTTGCGTCCACCGGCGTGAAACCGGATCGCGACGGGACCAAGGACAGTCTGGCCAATATCCGCGACACCGGCGTGTTTTGCGTCAATATCGTTGAATACGCGGCGCGGGACGTGATGAACCAAAGTTCCGGTCCCTGGGACAGCGACGTTGATGAATTTGCCGACGCGGGCATCGAAAAGGCCGCGTGCGAGACCATTGCCTGCGCCCGTGTGGCCACCGCGCCCGCTGCGTTGGAATGCAAATTGACGCAGATTGTACCCCTTGAAGGGGCCGCCAATTTCATGGCCATCGGTGAGGTGATCGGCGTGCACATGCGTGACGATTGCCTGATCGACGGGCTCTTTGATGTGACACGTTTCAACCCGCTGGCCCGGCTGGGCTACAAGGATTATTCGGTTGTTCGTGAGGTCTTCAGCATCAAACGCCCGGGCGAATAACGCCTAGTGGCCGGAGCCCAAGACGCCGGTTCGCACGCCATAATCCACGGCCAATTCGTAATCGGGATCATCATCGCTATCGACCATCAGGTGGCCCGCCTTGGTCAGCAATTGATGGCAATCGCGGCTCAGATGGCGCAGTTTGATCAGCTTGCCCGCGGCCTCATATCGCCCGGCAATACCCTCGATTGCCTGTAGGGCGGATTGATCCACAACCCGGCTTGCGGCGAAGTCAACGATCACCATATCGGGATCATTCTCCACATTGAAAAGCTCGCTAAATCCTTCAGCTGAACCGAAAAAGAGAGGGCCCTGGATTTCATAAACCTTGGCACCGGCTTCGGAGGTTGAATTGCGCTCAAAGGCATGAATGCGCGTGGCGTTGTTCCATGCATAAGTCAGCGCCGAGACGATCACACCCACCACCACCGCGATGGCCAGATCGTATTTCACCGTCACAACCGTCACCAACACGATCACCGCGGCATCGCTGAACGGCACTTTGCGCAGGATCGTCAGCGAGTTCCATGCGAAGGTCCCGATCACCACCATGAACATCACGCCCACCAAGGCCGCCAGCGGAATTTGTTCGATCATCGGGGCCGCGAACAGGATGAAAACAAGCAAGAAAAACGCCGCCGCGATCCCCGCAATCCGTGTACGTCCACCCGATTTGACGTTGATCATCGACTGACCAATCATGGCGCATCCGCCCATACCGCCGAAAAACCCGGTGACGGAATTGGCGATGCCCTGCGCGATGCATTCCTGACTGGCCCCGCCCCGCCTTCCGGTAATTTCACCGACCAGGTTCAATGTCAGCAGGCTTTCAATCAGGCCAATCGCGGCCAGAATGACGGCATAGGGCAAAATAATTTCGAACGTCTCAAACGTCAGTGGTACCATGGGAATATGGAAGCTGGGCAACCCGCCTTTGATCGAGGCCAGATCGCCCACGCGCGGCACATCAAGACCAAATGCAATCACCAGCCCGGCCACAACACCGATACCAGCGAGCGGCGCGGGGATGACCCGCGTCAGGCGCGGCATCACCCAGATCACCGCCATAGTCAGCCCCACCAGACCCAGCATCGTGTACATCTCAGCCGCCGGGAGCCATTGACCGCCGCTCATGCCATGGCCTGTATTTTCCATTGTGCCGGGCACCTTGAACTGGCCCAGTTGCGCCAGAAAAATCACGATGGCGAGCCCGTTGACAAAGCCCAACATCACCGGGTGCGGCACCAGACGGATGAATTTGCCCCACCGAAGCGCACCCGCGATGATCTGCAAGATCCCCATCAAAACCACAGTGGCAAAGAGGTATTCCACCCCGTGCTGCGCGACCAGCGCGACCATCACGACGGCGAGGGCCCCTGTGGCCCCGGAAATCATGCCCGGGCGCCCACCGATAAAGGCCGTGATCAACCCCACCAGAAACGCCGCATAAAGACCCACAAGCGGATGAACACCGGCAACAAAGGCAAAGGCCACCGCCTCGGGCACCAGCGCCAGCGCCACCGTCAATCCGGCCAGCAATTCAATCCGCACCCGCGACACGGTAAATTTCTCATCTTCCATGATCCGCAGGTCCGGCATGGAAATCTTGTCGGCAAAAACTGCCAGAATTGCGTGTTTCAAGGAAAATATCCTGTCGGACTGTTTGCGCGCGAACGGACCCATTACTAGGCGGCGCCCCAAATGGCCAGCAACAATATCATACCAATACGCCCCACACGGGCATATATACGTCATCTGGCCTGCGGGTTTTGCCCATTGCAGCCATTTCCTTTCATACAGCGCGCACGTATCAATAGGGCGCAATAGCTAACGGAGCGATAATGAGCGATACAAAGATCGGCATCATCGGCGGCTCGGGCGTCTATGACATTGACGGGCTGGAAGGCGCGGAGTGGACACGAGTTGAAAGCCCCTGGGGCGCGCCGTCGGATGACATCCTGACAGGCACGTTGCACGGCGTTTCAATGGCGTTCCTGCCGCGTCACGGGCGCGGGCATGTGCATTCGCCCACCACGGTGCCCTACCGCGCCAACATTGATGCGCTGAAGCGTATCGGCGTGACTGATGTGATCAGCGTATCCGCCTGCGGGTCATTCCGTGAAGACATGGCACCCGGTGATTTTGTCGTTGTAGATCAATTCATTGACCGCACTTTTGCACGCGACAAGTCCTTCTTTGGCACCGGCTGTGTGGCCCATGTCAGCGTGGCGCATCCAACCTGTCCGCGCCTTGGGGATGCTTGCGAAACCGCAGCGCGCGACGCCGGGATCATTGTGCACCGCGGCGGCACCTATCTGGCCATGGAGGGCCCGCAATTCTCGACCCTTGCAGAATCTAAAATGTACCGCGAGGTCTGGGGCTGCGACGTGATCGGCATGACCAACATGCCCGAGGCCAAACTCGCCCGCGAGGCCGAGTTGTGCTACGCCTCCGTCGCCATGATCACCGACTATGACAGCTGGCATCCCGATCACGGCGAGGTGGATGTGACACAGATCATCGCCACGCTGATGGGCAATGCCGACAAAGCCCGCGACATGGTAAGCCGCCTGCCCGCCCTTCTGGGCGTGGAACGCGCGCCCTGCCCCCATGGCTGCGACCGCGCGTTGGAATATGCCATCCTGACCGCACCCGATGCACGTGATCCGGATCTTATGGCGCGTCTGGATGCGGTGGCGGGTCGGGTGCTGTGACGGGCGCTTTGGCGTCCGTCTCCCGGCGCCATTGCAGATAGGCCTGATAGACCTCAACCGAACTGGCAAACCGGAACCGCGCAAAAATGTAGAGCGCGACCACCATGGCCAGCACCGCACAGCTCACCCCGATGGGATCGCGGACCACGCCCAGACAGATCGCCAGCACCAGACAGCCGATGGCCAGCGCGCGAAACATCTTGGATATCCCTTCCAGGAGCAACACCCGCTCCACCGGTCGTTTGGCATTGGTCAGCGCAGATTTCGCATGGTTGAAATGATGGCCAATCGGACTTTCCTCTGCCTGCGCGCGTTTGGCTTCGTATGCCTTGACCGTCTCCAGGATCGAGTCGGGTTTCTTCCAGCGTGGCCGCGCATAGAGTTTGTCATAGGGTTTGTTGAACATATGCCCGGCCTCTTGCAGCGCCACGCCGGACAGGATCACCAGTGCCGCCGCCATGGCTGTATCAAGGGACGTCACCGGCCAGGCCTCGGGCAAATACCCGATCCAGCGCGCTTCGATCTGAACCAGCACCCAGATGAACACTGTGCCGGGCACCAGATAGGCCAGGCCCTCCAATACTGTCACCTTGACCCCTAAATCTTCGGGTTTCATCGCAAAATTCCTTCATAAAATACCGGGTCACTATACCGGCTTTTATCCGGTTTTCGATTTCTCTTTAAGCGCCAGCATCTTCCCGGTAACCCTGTTGGCGAGAAAACGCAGTGCTACCCACCACAAAGGAGATAACCGTCATGACATTCGAAATATGGATCACCTTTGTTGCCGCCTCGACCGCGTTGTTGATGATCCCGGGGCCCACGGTGCTTCTGGTGCTCAGCTACGCGCTCAGCCAGGGACGGCGCGTGGCCCTGGCCAGTGCGGCAGGCGTGGCTTTGGGTGATCTGGTTGCCATGACGGCCTCACTTTTGGGTCTGGGCGCGCTGGTGCTGGCCTCTGCCACGCTCTTTACAGTGCTGAAATGGGCCGGTGCGCTCTATCTCATCTGGATGGGGATCAAACTCCTGCGCGCGCCGCGCTCGGAAGGGTTGGATACTGTCGCCACGCAGGACGCCACGGCGCGCAAGGTCTTTGGCCATGCGGCGGCGGTCACGGCGCTCAACCCGAAATCCATCGCCTTTTTCATCGCCTTCGTGCCGCAATTCATCACCGTGGGCGCACCATTGGCCCCGCAATTCACGATCCTGATTGCCACATTCGTGGGGCTGGCCGCGCTCAATGCCCTGATCTTTGCGTTGCTTGCGGACCAACTGCGCCTGACCATCAAACGCCCCGGCGTAATCACCTGGCTGACCCGTGGCGGCGGGGCAGCCCTTGTGGGCATGGGACTGATGACCGCCACCTTGCGCCGTACCTCATGACGGATCGCCCCGGCACGGTTCTGATCCTCGGGGCAGATGGCTTCATCGGGCGGCATCTGGCATTTGGCCTGCGCGCCGACGGGTGGCAGGTGATTGCATGTGCCCGTCGCACCAAACGGCTGGCCCGGATGGGGTTTGATACGCTCAAGGCTGATCTGAGCGCTCCGCGCACCGCCACGCCGGAATTCTGGCAGCCGCATGTGGCAAACGTCACCCATATGGTCAACGCCGCCGGTGTTCTCAGCGCGGCGGACCGCATCTGCGAAGCCGTGCATGTCACCGCCCCCGGCGCGCTCTATCAGGCACTGCCAGACGGCGCACAAGGCCTCCTGATCTCGGCCGTGGGTATTGACGCGGCTGACACGGGTTTCGCCATTTTCAAGCGCGCAGGCGAAGAGATGGCGGCCAAACACGGCGTCACTATACTGCGCCCCGGTCTGGTGCTGGGCGATACATCCTATGGCGGTTCATCGCTGATGCGCGCGCTCGCTGCCATGCCCCTGATGACGCCGGTGGTGGGCAAAGGCCAACAGGCTTTCAACCCGATCCACGCCGCCGATCTGACCGATTTGGTGGGGCATTTGTTGCAACACCCGCCACCGCCCGGCCCGCATGAGGTGGGCGGACCCGAAGAGTTGACCCTGTCGCAGATGCTGAAATCCACCCGGCGATGGCTGGGTCTGCCCCGCGTGCCGCAACTGCGTTTGCCGCTACCGCTTGTACGCCTCATGGGGCGCATAGGCGACGCGATGCGCCTTGGCCCGATTTCGACCACCGCGGTTACGCAATTGCAAACCAACGTGCTGGCCGCACCCAGTGCACATGTCCAGTCACTGCCCATCCAACCGCGTGGGTTTTCGCAGTTTCTGGGCGCACGCCCGGCAGGCACGCAGGACTTGTGGCACGCACGCGCCTATCTGATGCGTCCAGCGCTGCGAATTGTGCTTGCGCTGATGTGGCTGGCCTCCGGCATTCTGGGCCTCACACTGCCAGCTGAAGAGTTTCTGCCCCTGATCCAAAGTTCAGTCCTGAGTGACACCGCCCTCACCGTTCTGGCCCGCGCCGGAGGTATCGCGGACATTGCCATTGCGCTGGCCCTGCTACGCGGATGGCGGCCCCGATTGATGGTCGGCATTCAGGCGTTGATGATCCTGGGATACACTATTGCCTTCACCTGGCTTGCCCCAGCGCTCTGGCTGCTGCCCTTGGGCGGTCTTCTGAAAAACATCCCTCTTTTGATGCTGATCGCGCTGCAGGGCATTCTGGAAGATGAAAGATAAGTCATGGATCCCTACCTCACGGCAAAATGGCTCCATATCCTCAGCTCGACCGTCCTGTTTGGCACCGGCATCGGCACCGCTTTCCAAATGGTCTGGGCGATGCGCACCCGTCAGATTGAAACTATCCATTCCGTGGCCTCCGGCGTGGTGGTGGCCGATTGGATATTCACCCTGCCCGCAGGCATACTTCAGCCCCTGACCGGCCTGTGGCTGGTCACACTTGCCGGGTTTTCGCTGACCGAGCCGTGGCTGATGGCAACCTATGCGCTCTACCTGCTGGCGTTTTGCTGTTGGGCGCCGGTCGTAAAACTGCAAATCCGCATTCGCAACCTGACACGCGACGCATTGGCCGATGGTCAGTCAACCCTGCCGGATGCCGCATATCGCGCCTACAGACGCTGGTTTGTGCTGGGCTGGCCCGCCTTTGGCGCACTGGTAGCGATCTTTTGGTTGATGATTGCGAAACCCCCGTTTTGGTAAGCCTGCACGCTCACCCCTTGCGCTTCAGGCATCTTTGCGCATAACCGATAGCGGCGCATGACCACGGGATCCGACAATGGCACAGACAAAGACCGTCAAAGACTACATCCGCACCATCGTCGATTTTCCGCATGAAGGGATCATGTTTCGCGATGTAACGACGCTGTTTGCCGATCCGCGCGGGTTTCGCATGGCCATCGATCAGATGCTGCACCCTTATGCGGGCATGCAGATCGACAAGGTCGTGGGACTTGAGGCGCGCGGATTTATTCTGGGCGGGGCGATTGCGCACCAGTTGAGCAAAGGGTTTGTGCCGATCCGCAAGAAGGGCAAATTGCCCGGTACGGTGATCAGTCAGGACTATCATCTGGAATATGGCGAGGCCGTTGTGGAAATCCATGACGACGCCATCGAAGCCGGTGAGAAAATCCTGCTGGTCGATGATTTGCTGGCCACCGGTGGCACCGCTGATGCTGGTATCAAACTGATCGAACGTCTGGGCGGTGAGATCGTGGGCTGTGCTTTTGTTGTTGATCTGCCTGATCTCGGTGGACGCGCGCGCGTTGAGGCGCTTGGCATGGATGTCCATGCGCTTTGTACCTTTGACGGGGCATAGGCGGTCCGCGTCACTCGGATTAATCATTTGATAACCATGATCCGTCTAGAGTTCAGGTGCCCGCGTTGACGGGCCTCGTTCGCAACGACCATTCCTGATTGGCACCGTTAGAGACATCGAACGCGCGCGCCTCGTGCCATCCCCCTCCAGCACGGGGCGCGACCTTACCAAGTCTATTTTTGATAGTAATCGCGGAACCAATGCACGAATTGGGCAATGCCGTCGCGAATGTCTGTCTTGGGCGCGTAGCCTGTTAGCTCCTGCAACAATCGCGCATCCGCCCATGTGGCGGGCACGTCGCCCTTTTGCATCTCCATGTAGTTCCGCTTGGCCTCGACCCCGAGTTCGGCCTCGATCGCATCGACGAAATCGACCAGCCGCACCTTGTCGGAATTGCCGATATTGACCACGCGGTAAGGTGCGACCGGTGATAGGCTGTCCCAATCAGCGATGTCATTGGCACTGTCGGGCCGCACGGGTGCTGCGTCGATCAGCAAGCGGATGCCACGCACCAGATCCTCGACATAGGTAAAATCGCGGAACATGTCGCCGTGGTTATAGATGTCAATCGGCCGCCCATCGAGGATTGCATCGACGAATTTGAACAATGCCATATCGGGCCGGCCCCAGGGACCATAAACCGTGAAAAACCGAAACATGGTAGTGGGCAGGTTCCACAGATGCGCATAGGAATGGCCCATCGCCTCGGTTGCCTTTTTCGTGGCGGCATAGATTGTCATCGGGCTGTCGGCCTTGTGCGTCTCGGCATAGGGCATATGGGTGTTGGCACCATAGACCGATGAGGTTGATGCCATCAGCAAATGCTGCACCTCAAGGCGCCGTGCGGCCTCCATCACATTGAATGTGCCGACGACATTGGCCTCGACATACGCGCGGGGCTGCTCGAGCGAATAGCGCACCCCGGCTTGGGCTGCGAGATGCACGATCACATCCGGTTTGAACCCATCGATGGCCGCGCTCAGGGTGTCGTTATCCTCAAGCAGGGCTTCGGTGGCGGCAAACCCCGGCTTTTGCGCCAACATCTGATGGCGGCGCTGCTTTAGCGTTACGTCGTAATAGTCGGTCATCCCATCATAGCCGTGGACGCTGATTCCTTCGTCCAGCAAAAGCTGCGCCAAGTGAAACCCGATGAAACCCGCCGTGCCTGTGATGAATACCCGCTGCATTCTGCCCCGTTCCCATTGTTTTACTCAGCGATACCCGCCACGGGATGTTCCGACAACCCTGCTTGTCCCCGGCCATGAACCGCATGTGCTTTGTTGACAGCACTATACGTATTGTTAAGGTTTGCGCGAATAAAATCTCTCGAATTAAGGGGGCTGAAATTGGCAATCAAGATCGAAATGCTTCGCTGTTTTCGCGCCGTGGCGGATCACGGAAGTCTGGCGGACGCGGCGCAGACACTGGGGCGCACGCCGTCGGCCGTCTCCATGATGCTGCGCCAGTTCGAGGATCATGTGGGCTCGCCCCTCTTTGAAAGCGCGCGCAAATCGCGGCTGACCCCTTTGGGTGAAACGGTGCTGACCGAAGCCCGGCGGGAGCTGGAGCATTTTGATCGCACGGTCGCCTCGATCGAAGGGTTGTCGCAAGCTGAGCTGGGCCATGTCAGATTGGCCGTCACACCGTCTGTCGCACAATCCATTCTGCCGCCTATTTTGGAAACGTTTATGCAAAAGCACCCCGGGGTGCGGATTGACATGCGTGATACTGACAGCGCGTCGGTGCAGCGGGAGCTGACCTCGGAACGCGCCGATATCGGCATGGCCAGCCTGCGTCAGATGCCGGGATTTGACCGTGAGTTGATCTTTTCCGATCGCTTCGGCGTGGTCTGCCCGATCAACAGCCCCCTAGCGCAGAACTGGTCATCACTGCGATGGTCGGACCTGGAGGGTGTCAATTTCATCGCCAACGGTCTGTGCCACACGATCCGCGACGAGGGTTTTGCCCCGATCCTGGAAAAATCACAGCTCATGGTGCCCAATACGACCTCAATCCTGAGCCTTGTGCGGGCCGGTGTTGGGGTCACGATCCTCCCGGAACTGGCGGTGCTGCCGGAATTTCTTGATTTGGAGTTTTTGCCGCTGGCAGAGTGTTCGGCACGGCGCGAAGTGTGGATGGTCACACCATCCGGCCATGTCCTTACCCCCGCGGCACAGGCCCTGGCCGACACAATCCGTCGCGCGCCGATCAACGTCAACCATAGCTAACTTCAGAAAACCTGAAGAAATCTAAATCCTTTTGCGTTTGCCTGAATCGTTGGGATGTGACGTAATGCCGGACGAGTTTTCATCACCTAAATCAACACAAAGGAAAGCCCATGGGCCTGACAACGCAGAATTTCATCGCAGGCAAATGGGTTGCGGGCACGGGCGAGGTAGAAAACCGGAATCCGTCGGATTTGAGCGACGTGATCGGGCATTACGCGCAGGCCAGCGGTGATCAGTTGGAACAGGCGCTGGACGCTGCACAAACCGCACAAGCCGAATGGGCCGGATATGGCATGGAGCGCAAACAGGCGGTCCTGATGTCCATCGGCAATGAGATGATGGAACGCGCCGAAGAGCTGGGCACATTGTTGAGCCGCGAAGAGGGCAAGCCATTGGCCGAGGGCAAGGGCGAGGTGTTCCGCGCCGGTCAGTTCTTTACCTACTATGCCGCTGAATGCCTGCGCCAACTGGGCGAAAACGCCGACAGCGTGCGTCCGGGCATCGAGGTGGATGTGCGCCGCGAACCCATTGGCACAGTGGCCATCATCAGCCCGTGGAACTTCCCCACGGCGACCGCCAGCTGGAAAATCGCGCCCGCGCTGGCCTATGGCAACGCAGTGATCTGGAAGCCGGCCAATGTCACGCCCGCCTCCGCCGCCGCGCTGACCGAGATCATCAGCCGTCAGGACATACCTGCAGGCCTTTTCAACCTCGTCATGGGCGCCGGTCGCGATGTAGGGCAGCGCCTTGTCGAAAGCCCCAAGATCAACGCGATTTCCTTCACCGGTTCGGTCCCCGTAGGCAAAGGTATCGCCACGGCCGCCATCCAGAACCTGACCAAGGTTCAACTGGAAATGGGCAGCAAAAACGCGTTGGCCGTGATGGATGATGGCGACATTGATCTGGCCGTCTCGCTGGCCCTCGGTGGGGCATTTGGTGGCTCTGGCCAGAAATGCACGGCCTCCTCGCGGCTTATCGTGCACAAGAACGTGCATGACGAATTCGTCGATAACCTGATCAAGGGCGCGGAGGCGATGAAAGTTGACCATGCGCTGGCCGAAGGTACACAAATCGGCCCGGTGGTAAGCGAACAGCAATTGAACGAAAACTTGGCCTATGTCGATCTGGGCAAATCCGAGGGGGCCGAACTTGCCTGCGGCGGTGTGAGTGTGGATCGTAAAACCGAAGGGTACTACATGACGCCCGGTGTTTTCCTCAATACAAACAATGACATGCGCATCAACCGCGAAGAGATGTTTGCGCCCCTTGCCGCCGTAATCAAGGTCGACAGCTATGCCGAGGCATTGGCCACAGTCAACGACACCAATTTCGGCCTGACCGCCGGGATCGTCACCCAAAACCTGGCCCGCGCCACGCATTTCCGCCGTAACGCGCAGACCGGCGTGGTCACCGTGAACCTGCCCACCGCAGGCACGGACTATCACGTGCCGTTTGGTGGCCGGGGCGACAGCTCTTATGGTCCGCGCGAACAAGGCACCTATGCCAAGGAATTCTACACCACGGTCAAGACCGCTTACATCGCGGCGGGCACACCTGAATGACCTATGTGATCGACAACCTGCAATACGCCAACTGGTCGGAAAAAATCTTTCGCGAAATGCGTGACGGCGGTGTGGACGCGGTGCATGTCACGATCTCATACCATGAGAACTTCCGCGAAACGGTGCTGAATTTCGAGAAATGGAACCGTTGGTTCGAGCAGTATCCGGACCTCATTTTCCACGGGGAATGGGGCGATGATGTGCGCCGGGCGCGCGAAACGGATCGCACGGCAATTTTCTTTGGATTTCAAAACCCTGCGCCGATTGAGGATGACATTGGTCTGGTGGAAATCGTGCACAAGCTGGGCGCGCGTTTCATGCAGTTGACCTATAACAACCAGTCCCTGCTGGCCACGGGCTGCTACGAGACCGAAGACCCCGGCATCACCCGTATGGGCAAGCAGGTCATCAAGGAAATGAACCGTGTCGGTTTGGTGGTCGATATGAGCCATTCGGCAGATCGCTCAACCATAGAGGCGGCGGACATATCGGAAAGGCCCATTACCATCACTCACGCGAACCTGCACTCCTGGCAGCCTGCGTTGCGCAACAAAAGGGATGATGTTGTGCGCGCGGTTGTGGAAAACGGCGGCATGATGGGCTTTTCGATGTATCCGCACCATTTGAAAGGCAAGACCGACTGCACATTGCAGAGTTTTTGCGAAATGGTCGCCACCGCGGCCGAGACGTTTGGCGCCGAGCATTTTGGCCTCGGATCGGACCTCTGTCAGGACCAGCCGGATAGCGTTGTGGAATGGATGCGTGTTGGCCGCTGGTCGAAGGAAATCGATTATGGCGAGGGATCAGCCGCCGCCCCGGGCTTCCCGCCCCAACCCGAGTGGTTCAAGGACAACCGCGATTTTGGAAATATTGCCAAAGGCTTGCGTAAGGTCGGCTTTGACGAAAACGAAGTCGCTGGCCTGATGGGAGACAATTGGCTACGATTTTTCGACACTAATTTTAGGCCAGCTAAAGCCTCTTAAACCCAATGCCCTATATCACCCGCTAGGCAGAGGAGGACGATGATGCACAAACCTGATCCGACACGCGTGATCCCCCCCGCGACCCCAAGGTGGTGATGCGGCTTAACCGGTTGGGATCTTTCCATCAATCGCGCCTTTCCTTCATCCGCGTTTTGCTGCGGCGCTTGAAGGCACAGAACTGGACCTTTGATTGCGCCAAATTTGACATCGACGCCAAGGGTGTGGGCCGGGCGGTGTATTCAGCCCACGGGCCCGACCGCAGCTATTCTTTGGTGGCCTTTGCCAATGACCTGCCGCCGGAAAAGCGCTCGGACCGCGTGATTGCCACGGAATGGGACACAACATTCACGCTTTTTGACGGCATCCCGACGGAAGACGACGTCGAACGTTTGTCGCGCAACGTGCCCAAGCAAGAGGCTGGTCGCGTCAGCGAAAAGGAACTGTCACTTAGCCGCGCAAACCGGTCTGTCCGCCTTTGGGATCACGTTGTTGATGCGCTGAGCCGGGGCCAACAACCCGACCTGCAAAAGGTCGAAGATGTTGGATATCTGATGCGTACAACCGCCGTATACGGGTCCGGCAAATTCGGCGCGGCAGATCGCGAGAAATCAGCGGACCGGCCAGAATGCAGCGGCCCATTTCAGATCGAGTTACTGTCGGTGTATCTGATCCGCACATTCGTGATGGACCTTGTCGAGCACATGGCCCGCGCCCGTGCACCTGAAACCGCGGTCGCGCTTGATCCGGCTCTGCGGCGGCGGTTTGGCATCGGGAATTCAACCGGTCTTGGCATGGCACCTTTTCTGTTGAACCACCCCGCTTTGATCAGCAATTGGATACATGCCAAGGAAGAAGCGCTGGCACGCGTCAGGTCCCTGCCCACCGCCAGCGACGCAGAAACCCAGAGTTTCCGCGATTTCGCCACCCGCGCACAGCTTCACGCGGCGTATTGGACCTCCGAGCACCCGATCCAGGTTGAAAAACTAGCGCAGTTGCGGGCGGATATGTCGGCCCTTCTGGCGCATCTGGAAACGGCTGACCTGACGACAAACCACCCTTGGGATCGCCTGTGGCACTGGGCCGAGACCACATTGTCGGTTGAGGGGCAGGAACAGGTGGCCTCCTTGCTGCTGGAACCTTACGCCGACATGATAGACGGGTTAAGTGACTGCATGTCAGCGGACGAAGCGCGGTTTTATCAGATTGACGGCGCGATGACCGTTGCACGGCTGAAAACCCTGACGGAAGACATCTACGATTGGGCGCTTGAAACTGATTGGACATCGCGCGACGCGCAGGCACGGGTCTGGTACGTCTCCGAGGAAAAACTGGAACCGCGCATGGGCGAGCGCTTTGACGAGCCGATAGAGCCGTTTGAACAGCCCCTGAGCCCTGGCCGGGATGCCGCGCATATGTATGCGGACCTCAAGACATGTGCCGATGGTCCGATTGCCGCGTTTCTTCTGCGCCACCCGGAACACCGCCACATGGTACGCCGCGTCCAGATAGCAGCCAAACACCCCTATGCCGAAATCCGCGACAACACGATCAGCGCAACGGTGATGCCGATCGACCTGCTGCGCGCCAAGCTATCGTTTTTGGAGCGTGCCATTTTGATCCCAGATCAGACCGGTGGGTGCGCATCAACATGTATCAGCACGCGCCGTTTCCGCATGAACTGGCGACCGGAAATGCTGATGACTGGACCTACCCCTACCTGCCGGACGCGCCGGGATGAGTTGGTCACTGAATGAGGTTGAGGCCCTTGCAAAAAAGGCGGCACGTGGTGCCGGATTAAACTGGGGGCTTGCCGATGAGGCCGGGAAATCCACCCGCTGGCTGATGGAAATGGGCCTGCCCGGCACGGATTGCCTCGCGGGTCTGTTGACCCAAAATGACGGCGCGCCCTACGAAAAACTCTGCCCTTCAGTGGGCAACGTCCCGTGGACGGCGCCGGCGGGGGCGCTCTGCCCGGTGATCACAGGCGCCACGCTTTGCGACCATGCGGCGCACCTATCAAACGGACATGGTTTTGATCTGGGGCCAACCTCTTTTCCCCTGCTTTTGCTGCCGTTTGCCGCCGGCATGGCGCGGCACTCGGACACCTCGGTTGCCGTCACGTGGCCGGGCACAGATGTCATGATAGACGACGCAGGTCAGCTGTGGGTCCGCGCGGATGACACACTGGATGCCGCACACACCGCGTCCGTCCGTATCGAACCAACAACCCAGACGGCAACCACCACGCCGAAAGCGACGCTGACCCGCTGTGATATCCCGGACCAAATCGCAAAGACGCTTGGGGCACTGGCCCACCGTACCTACGCCCCCGACACGCCCGAGAGCCGTGAGGCAGGGGCCGGTGCGGGCCTTACAGACAACGATTAATCTACCGAACGCGCGTGGCTACATTTCGGCCAGACGCGCCACGTAGCGGGCCAGCGTATCAATCTCGAGATTGACCTGATCACCCATAGCGGCGTCGCCCCATGTTGTGGCGGTCTTGGTGTGCGGGATGAAATTAATGCCGAAGTCACACCCGTCTACTTCGTTCACCGTCAACGACGTGCCATTCAGCGTGACCGAGCCTTTGGGCGCGATAAACCGGGCCAACTCCGCGGGTGCCCGCAGAGTGACACGGGTGCTGTCGCCCTCTTCAACAAGCTGCACAATTTCAGCCAGACCATCCACATGGCCGGATACGATATGCCCGCCCAGCTCGTCCCCAACCTTGAGCGCGCGCTCGAGATTGATCCGCGTTCCGTCACGCCAAGTGTTCAGATTTGTCTTCGACAGGGTCTCGGCCGACACATCAACATCGAACCAATCCGCACCGGTTGCCACAACCGTCAAACAGGCGCCATCGCACGCAATCGACGCGCCAATATCAATGCCGTCGGTCTGGTAAGCGGTCGCGATCCGAACGCGCAGATCACCCCGTTGGGTCAGCTGCCGCACCGTGCCAATATCCGTGATGATGCCCGTGAACATGACGCGCCTCCCTTTGCATTTCCGCAACACACCCGGCTTAACGCATTTGGATCGTGGTGCAAAATTAACCTTACTCGCTTTAGACTTAGCGCCGCCAGGTGGCAAGACGTGCCACAGCGCGCGACATATAATGGCCGAAATTCGGTGTTATCCCCCGCGCAACCGAAAAAGGGCTGAGTAGTAAATGAGTGTTCTGACTGGAAAAGACCGGGTATTCCTGTTCCTTCAGGGACCTCATGGGCCGTTTTTCCGCAAACTATCCAACATGTTGCGCAAATCCGGTGCTACAACGTGGCGCATTGGGTTTAACGCGGGCGATCAAGCGTTTTGGCGCGAAAAGTCGAGTTACGTTCCCTATCGCGGCACCCTCGAGGAGTGGCCCGATACGATCGCGGCGGTCATCGATGAAAAGCAGGTGACCGATATTGTGCTCTATGGCGACACGCGGCCCGTTCATGCCCAGGCCATCGAGCAAGCCCGCGCCAAGGGTCTCCGCATCCACGTCTTTGAAGAAGGCTACATGCGGCCCTATTGGGT
Organism: Roseovarius sp. JB2-10; assembly: GCF_055693585.1. Lineage (NCBI taxonomy): Bacteria > Pseudomonadati > Pseudomonadota > Alphaproteobacteria > Rhodobacterales > Roseobacteraceae > Roseovarius > Roseovarius sp. JB2-10. The sequence goes on from NZ_CM146337.1 coordinate 3,926,126, forward strand.
GACATATGAACGCGGTGGCACCAATGGGCATTCGCGCCTGATGGACATGAGCATCGAGGATATGCGCACCGCCTTGCTGCGCTCAGACATGGATGCCCCCCTGCCGCCCTCCAGTTGGGGCGATATGCGCGAACACATTTTCTACGGCGCGCTCTATCACGGCTTCGTTTTGCTAAAAAACCGCCGGTATCGCAATTTCCGGCCACACCGGGCGATGACCGTTTCTCAGGAGTTTAAACTGTACCTGCGGCGCCTACTATTGATGCCCTTTCATGCGCTGGATCGCCGGTTGGCCACGCGCCGTATCCGGCGCGGTGGGTTTCCCTATCATCTGGCACTGTTGCAGCTGGAGCATGACGCGTCATTTCAGGCGCATTCCCCGTTTTCATCGATGACGGAATTTCTGGAAACGGTGATGAAAGGGTTTGCCGATGGCTCGGCTCCGCATCACCATCTGGTTTTCAAAGCGCATCCGCTGGAAGACGGCCGGGTGCCGATCCGGCGTGAATTGAAACGGCTGGCGCGAGACCATGGGCTTTCTGACCGGGTTCACTACGTGCGCGGCGGTAAACTGGCGCAGTTGCTGGATGAAGCGCGCAGCGCCGTCACAGTAAATTCCACAGCCGCCCAACAAGTGCTGTGGCGCGGGATTCCGCTCAAGACGTTTGGCCGCGCGGTCTATGACAAACCCGAATTTGTCTCTACCCAACCTCTCAACGAATTCTTCGCAGGTGCCGGACGTCCGGACCATGGCGCGTACAAGGATTATCGCCGGTTTTTACTTGAAACCAGCCAGGTTGCCGGTGGTTTCTACTCGACCCGCGGGCGCCGTCAGCTGCTGCGCCAGGCGGTGGATATGATGCTGGCGCCGGACGATCCCTACGATGCGCTCAAATCCGGCACCGCGGCTCCGCGGCAACAGTTGCGCGTGGTGAGTTGAAAAGCACGCTGCAAACACTGGATTTTACTGCCAGATTCCGCTAGATTGCTCAAAAAAAGACTGAGGCAGTTTAATAGGTCGAGGAGACCGAGCAGTGAATTCCCAATCAAAACGATGGGCGAAGTCCGTCGCCTTTTTGGTCGTTGTGGCCACTCTTGCGTCATGTGCTCTGCCCCGGGTCGGGCCAAACAAGCGCGAGATCTTTGAAGGATCCGTCCAGCAATCGGGCGATGCGTTTATCGTATCGGTCAATGATCGCGTCACGCGCGCCACCGCCGTACAACCCGCGCTCGGATTCAGTCAGGACTTCCTGCGAGCCGGCAAGCTCGGCTCGGACACCATCCGCCCCGGCGACACTTTGGGGCTGACCATCTGGGAGAACGTCGATGACGGCCTTCTGGCCGGCGAAGCGCAAAGCCAGACCGTACTGGAAGAGGTACAGGTTGACGGCGCGGGGTTCATCTTTGTCCCCTATGCCGGACGCATCCGCGCGGCAGGCAACACGCCCGAGGCCATCCGTCGCGTCATCACCGCAAAGCTGGATGAACAAACCCCTGATCCGCAGGTACAGGTCCGACGTCTGGCCGGAAATGGCTCGACCGTTTCGCTGATCGGCGCCGTTAATGGCCAGGGTGTCTACCCGATTGAGGCCCCCACACGCACACTTTCGACCATGCTCGCCAATGCTGGCGGTGTGGCCATCCCGCCCGAAGTGGCGCAAGTCACCGTGATCCGTGGTGAGCATCGCTCAAAGGTGTGGTTCCAGGACCTCTTCAAACATCCCGAATTCGACATTGCCCTGAGGGCCGGTGACCGCATTCTGGTGGAACAGGACAGCCGCGCATTCACGGCATTGGGCGCCACAGGTGCACAGGCACGCGTCACCTTCGAAACCCAAACCCTAAGCGCCGTCGAAGCCATTGCCACGGTCGGGGGTCTGTCAGCCAATGCGGCGGATCCAACCGGCATCTTCATCATGCGCAACGAACCTGCGGCGATCGCCAATCAGGTTCTGGGCCGCACGGACCTGGAAGGCGCGCAGCGCCTCGTCTACGTTCTGGATCTGACACAGCCCAATGGTGTCTTTATGGCGCGTGATTTCGCGATCCGCGATGACGACACGCTCTATGTCACCGAGGCACCTTTCGCCCAGTGGGGCAAGGTCATCTCGGCGCTTACAGGAACATTGTCGGCCGTTGGATCGGTCTCAACCTCGAGCGAAACTCTCGGATTGTGATGTCCGAACCGGAAACGCACTCCCCCGCCGAGGCCGAAACGCCCCGGCGGGTTTTCTATTTCAACGCCGGATTTCTGAAACAGGCGCGCATTCGCCGCATCATGGAACTGGCGGGCTTTCCCCTGCAGCTTGGCAAACCCGGTGAAGAAGACCAGATCGCCGTATGGGGTCATTCGCCTTATGCGCAACGCGGCGAAGCGGTGGCCAAAACCACCGGCGCCGCCATTTTGCGGGTCGAAGACGCGTTTTTGCGGTCCATCCACCCGGGTCGCGATGGCGAGCCGCCCTTGGGCCTTGTGATCGATCAGCGCGGCGTGCATTTCGATAGCTCCCAACCTTCCGATCTCGAACATTTGCTGGCCAACCATCCGCTGGACGACACCGCGTTGATGAACCGCGCCAGAGGGGCGATTGAATTCCTGAAAGAAGCGCATCTGAGCAAATACAACGGGTTTGATTCCGACGCGCCCTGCCCCGACCCCGGCTATGTGCTGGTGATCGATCAGACCAAGGGCGATGCCAGCGTGACCCACGGACAAGCCGATGCCAATACGTTTCGTGAGATGCTTTATTATGCGCAGGAAGATCATCCCGGTGCGCGCATTGTGATCAAAACCCATCCCGAAACCATCGGCGGACACCGGGAGGGGTATTTTTCCGACGATGACGCCTCAGACCGTGTGACGTTGTTCCGCGATCCTGTCAGCCCGTGGGCCCTGTTTGACGGTGCCATCGCGGTTTATTCCGTCAGTTCCCAACTGGGATTCGAGGCGATTTTTGCCGGTCATAAACCACATATTTTCGGGCAACCCTTTTATGCCGGATGGGGTCTCACCGAAGATCGACATCCCGTGGGTCTGCCACGGCGTGGCCGCGGGTTGAGCCGCGCACAATTGTTTGCCGCGGCCATGATCCTTTATCCCAAATGGTATGACCCGCACCGCGACCGGCTTTGTGAAATCGAAGACGCCCTTGCGCAATTGAGTGCAGCAGTGCGCAGCTGGCGCGAAGACCATAACGGGTGGAACGCATACGGGATGCGGTTGTGGAAGCGCCGGCACCTCCAGAAATTCTTTGGCGGACATGGCCGCGTGGCCTTCCGCCGCGGCCCAGCATCCCGTGGCACCGCCCCCACCGTGGTATGGGCCAATCAGACGGCGCGCGCGCCCGAAGGCGCCATCCGCGTTGAGGACGGATTCTTGCGCTCGCGCGGCTTGGGCGCGGAACTGACCCCGCCCCTCTCTTTGGTCAGTGACGATCTTGGCATTTACTACGACCCTGCCGCGCCCAGCCGGTTGGAAGATTGGATCGTCAAACGCGCCACCCTGCGCCCGGATCAAGTGCTGCGCGCGGAGCGGCTGATCAGCCGGGTGATCAAACTTGGGCTGTCCAAATATAATCTCGGCGGTGAAACATCCGATCTGCCCGAAGGTCATCGGATTTTGGTGCCGGGACAGGTCGAAGATGATGCCTCCATTTTGCTGGGCGCGGGCGAGATCACCACAAACCTCGCACTTCTTGAATGGGCGCGGGCAGAAAATACGAACGCAATCCTGATCTACAAACCGCACCCCGATGTCGTTGCGGGGCTGAGACCGGGCCAGATCGAGGATGCCGCACTGCAGGATATCGCAGATGTAGTTGTGCAAGACGCGGATCCTGCCGCGCTCTTGGCGCAGGTGAATGAGGTCTGGACCATGACGTCACTTCTGGGTTTCGAGGCCTTGCTGCGCGGCGTCTTGGTCACCACAACCGGCGCGCCGTTTTACGCAGGTTGGGGATTGACCCGTGACCGCGGACAAATCCCGGCGCGACGCAACGCCCAACCTACCTTGGCAGGGTTGGTTCATGCCGCGCTAATCGACTACCCGCGCTACTTTGACCAGGTCACCGGCACCGCCTGTTCGGTTGAGGTGGCAATTGACCGTCTGAGCACGGGTGCCGTTGCCCATCCCGGGGCCGCCAACAGGTTGCTGTCAAAATTGCAGGGGGTTTTTGCGTCCTATGCCGGGTTTTGGCGTTAACCGCGCACCCAACGGTGCATCACGTCATTGCCCACGGCGCGTTGTTCTATTCGCCTGAAACGGGGCGCTTCTTCCAATTGGCTGAGACCCATGGCGCCGATTGCGGGCAACCCTTCGGCCCCCATGGCCAACCCGGCGGTATAGCCGACAAGTTCGTCCACCAAATCAGCGCCCAAAAGAGACGCGGCCAACCCGCCCCCGCCTTCGCAAAAGACCCGGGTCAATCCCCGCGCACCAAGCTCTTTCAAAACGGACCGCACATCCAGCTGACGACCGGTCAGTTCGCACGGTATCAGCACCGCACCAATGCCTTGCCACGCCTCGACCAGCGCGGAATCTGCGTCCGACCCATGGCAGAGCCAAAGCGGTATGTCCTTTGCCGAGCGGGCCAGTTTGGACATCATCGGCAAATCCAGCCGGCGCGACACCACCACCCGCACAGGCTGGCGCGCAATTCCGAGATCGCGCACGGTCAGAGACGGATCATCCGCCCGCGCGGTACCAGCCCCGACCATCACCGCATCATGTCGCGCCCGAAGGCTGTGCACGTGGCGGCGCGCGTCCGGTCCGGTGATCCATTGGCTTTGACCGCTGGCCGTGGCAATCCGCCCGTCAAAGGAACTGGCCAGCTTGAGGGTCAGATGCGGCCGTCCCTGTTCTACCTTCAGGAAAAACCCGCCAAGATCAGACGCGGCCTGATCCGCCAGAACACCGGTGACGACGTCGATGCCCGCCTCCTTGAGTTTCGCGATCCCCTGACCGGCGACGCGCGCATCACAATCGCTGACGGCCACCACCACGCGCGCCACGCCTGCGGATAAAAGCGTATCGACACAAGGTGCCGTTTCGCCGTGATGGGAACAGGGTTCTAAGGTGACGTAGACCGTGGCACCCTTTGCAGCATCGCCCGCCTGATCAAGCGCCTGCGTTTCCGCATGCGGCCGACCTCCATCCGCCGTCCGGGCCCGCCCGACGATCCGTCCGTCTTTGACAACGACACAGCCAACCGAAGGGTTGGGCCAGGTACGGCCCTGTCCCCGTCGGCCCAACATCAGGGCCAAAGACATGTAACGCTGGTCGAGGCCGCTCAATCGTCCGCAGTATCGTCGGAGGTGGCCGCGTCGGGACGTAACTCACTGACAAACTTGTCAAAATCATCCGCCGCTTGGAAATTCTTATAGACACTGGCAAAGCGCACATAGGCCACGGTATCAATCCGCGCGAGGCTTTCCATGACAATCTCACCCACGGTTTTGGATGGAATGTCTGTCTCGCCCATGCTCTCCAAACGCCGCACGATGCCCGAAATCATCTGCTCAATGCGCTCCGGCTCGATGGGGCGCTTCTGCAACGCGATACGGATCGACCGCTCAAGTTTGTCGCGATCAAAATCTTCCCGTCTGCCATTGGTTTTGACCACGACGAGGTCACGCAACTGCACGCGCTCATAGGTGGTGAAACGCCCGCCGCATGCGGGGCAAAACCGACGCCGACGAATGGAAACGTGATCTTCTGCGGGACGCGAATCTTTGACCTGAGTGTCTATGTTTCCGCAAAACGGACAGCGCATGAGCTGGTCCCCTTTTCTTCTCTACCTCGTGATGTATGGGTCTGATGCCCAACAATCCACCGTCACTATAGGTGAGCCGCAAGGTTTTGGGTAGAGGGGAAATTACACCGCTAAATGAGCAGTGACATGTCGGTCATGCGGCGCATTTCGGTGCTCAAAAACGTATAGTCCCTGCCACGTCCCCAATGCCATGCGCCCCTCGCGCACCGGGATATTAAGGCTCACCGGCATCATCGCCGCCTTGATATGCGCGGGCATGTCATCCGGGCCTTCATACGTATGGGTCAGATACTGCATCGACGGGTCTGTGCTCGGCGGCACAAGCCTTTGGAAATAATGCAAAAGATCGCTTTGCACTTCCGGATCCGCGTTTTCCTGGATCAACAGACTGGCGGAGGTATGGCGGATAAACAGGGTCAACAGACCATCTGCCAGCGCTTGTGTGCCAACCCAGGATGCAACCTGCGCCGTGAATTCATAAAGCCCCTGACCACGGGTCGAAATCACAAAATCCGTTTGCATGTCATCTCCTGAAAACAACCACGACACAGTCGCGCGAAATCTGGGTCATCCTACGGGCTGGCCTCACGTGACAAAACCCCGTGATAGCGGATCAGAAAACCGAGTAGTGGCGCCCGTGCGCCAACGTCAAATTGCAGATGACCATCCGCGGTCTCCGCCTCAGACGTCTCACTGACCGGCAACAGCGCACGCGGAACCGGCACGCCAAATAGATGCATCCGGGAAACCGTGATCTGCAACGCTCCATCCCGCAAATCCAGCGCCAGCGTCAGCCGGATCGGGCCAAAGCGTTCCACCACATGGCGCGCGGTGGCGTCGGGTTTGAGGGTCGAACGGGTCACATGACCCCCGAAGTTCCGAACCCAAATGCTATGATGGGTCGTCGACGTGATCGAAAGTCGCGTTGGCACGGCCTTTCCTGCGGGCGGAAACCCGGCAAGCCCAAGCACCAACCGTGCGGCCCAGCCCGTGCCGCGGGTGATATCACACTGCCCGCTGTAATGCTTTTCACCCTGACCCGTATGCAACTCGCGCACAGCGCGCGGCACATCCAGACCTTTCGCTTCAATCACTTGCAGAAACGGATCGCTCATCCCCATCCGCCCGGCAGAAACCGTGCCTGAATAGACGCATCTGGAACCATGCAGGTGGGGTATCGCCCAAAAAGACGGTAGCGGTTGCGCGCAATGGCGAAATAGGCGGGGTCTTTGACAAACCGCGGCAGCCACCGCAGCCCGGCTAGCGCACGCCACGGCCACCCAATCACGCGCATGGCATGGGCGAAAGCATCCAGTTTACGGTGGATCACGCCGTCCACGATCACAAGATTGGTCTCAAAATCATCTGTCGGCAGATCGAGCGCCTGATAGATCTTTGTGCCGAGATCGGATTGCGCCAGCACGAAGCGAAAGAGCGCTGTTTTGTCGTGGCGCATCATGAAATGGAAAAACCCCGAACAAAGCACGCACTCGCCGTCGAAAACGATCACATGAGTGGGTAAGCCTTCAGGCAGGCCAGCCGTGTTGTCGAGCGTTTCAGCTTGCATAGGCACATCCAGTTGATGGATGCGGCATCGCATTGTGCGACAGGTTGCTCAAGTCGTTTTATTGACGCGGCTCCGGGTCGCCGGTCAGAAAGTTTGTCCTACTGCTCTTCTAGCGCGTTGGAAACAAAACGTATTTCATCCACTTCCGCCAAAGATCGGAGCAATCGTCCAACACTGGGAGATGGCTGTTTTGCCACCGGAATGCGCCTCAGCGCCTCGTAATCTTCCAACGATAACATGACCATGGGCTTGCCAGATTTTCGGTTCACAACCAAAGGCTCGTGATCCGTTTCCACGGCGTTCATCATGGTCGACAGGTTTCTGCGCAGATCAGAAAGGCTTGCGTGTTTCATACTCTGCGCCTACGCAATCGCGTCCATGCGGACAACCGGAAGTCGCACGATCGGCAAAAATGCGCAGAGTTCCGCGCCATAGCTGTGAATTTGGCCAAATTTCGCCAAAAATTACACGAAGAAACTATCTGAATTCAGGATCTTTATTGACATGTAGATGGCGAATGCGCCCGCCAAAGCCAGTATAACGCGAACATAAATATGCTCCGCAAGATCATCGGGATTTGCAAATATGAGAATGCTGTCGCCTACTTCGAATTGAACTTTGTCTTTAATTTCACCTTTGTGCTCGGCACCATGGCACGCGTATGAAAATTGCACGACTTGCCATAGCCTGCTGGTCCTGCTGACCGCATCTACACGAGCATCGACGCGATCCCAAAGCAGAAAGGCAAGCACTGCAGGGACCAAAAACCGGGCCCCTGTTGCGAAAAACATCAGAAAAAACGAATACCCGAAGATCGACCAAGCGTATTCTGTTGGCCCAAATGCCCAAGCTACTGAAACAGCGCCAATAACAGACAAAAACGCCACAGCAGCGGCGGCACCAAAAAAGCGTTCCAAAGGACCCACTAGGCCACGCAGAAATCTCACTGATCGAGGAACGACCGTAGTTTACGTGACCGGCTGGGGTGTTTCAGCTTACGCAGCGCTTTGGCTTCGATCTGACGGATCCGTTCGCGGGTCACGCTGAACTGCTGGCCAACTTCCTCAAGCGTGTGGTCGGTGTTCATACCGATGCCAAACCGCATCCGCAAAACGCGCTCCTCACGCGGGGTGAGAGAGCTGAGCACGCGGGTCGTGGTTTCCTTGAGGTTGTCCTGAATGGCGGAATCCAGCGGCAAGACAACGTTCTTGTCTTCGATGAAATCACCCAGCTGGCTGTCTTCCTCGTCGCCAATCGGTGTCTCCAGCGAAATCGGCTCCTTGGCGATTTTCATCACCTTGCGGACCTTCTCAAGCGGCATTTGCAGCTTTTCGGCCAACTCTTCGGGCGTCGGTTCGCGGCCAATTTCATGCAGCATCTGACGACCGGTCCGCACCAGCTTGTTGATCGTCTCGATCATGTGCACCGGAATACGGATCGTGCGGGCCTGATCCGCAATGCTACGCGTGATCGCCTGACGGATCCACCACGTGGCGTAGGTCGAGAACTTGTAGCCGCGGCGGTATTCGAACTTGTCCACCGCCTTCATCAGGCCGATGTTGCCTTCCTGAATGAGGTCTAGGAATTGCAGGCCCCGGTTGGTGTATTTCTTGGCGATCGAGATCACCAGACGCAGGTTCGCCTCGACCATTTCCTTCTTGGCTGTACGCGCCTCTTTCTCACCCTTTTGAACCTGCTGCACGATGCGGCGGAATTCGGGGATATCAAGACCCACATACTGGCCCACTTGAGCCATATCGGCGCGCAGCTCTTCGACTTTCTCGGGCGAGCGTTCCATGAACATCTGCCAGCCCCGGCCGGACTTCTTGGCCATATCATCCAGCCAGTTCGGATCAAGCTCGCGCCCGCGATATTCGTCAATAAATTCGCGGCGGTTGATCCGGGCCTGATCCGCCAGCTTCACCATCGCTGAATCAATCTGCATGATCCGGCGGTTGATGCCATATAGCTGGTCAATCAGCGCTTCGATCCGGTTGTTGTGCAGGTGCAGTTCATTCACCAGCTCAACAATCTCGGAACGCAGTTTCTGGTAGGTGTCTTCCTGTTTCTTGGAAAACGAGCCGTCTTCGTTCAGCGTGGCTGAAATCCGGCTGTCCTGCATCTCGCTCAGCTTGACGTAATCATCGGCGATGCGGTCCAGCGTTTCCAGCACGCGCGGTTTAAGCGCGGCCTCCATCGCAGCAAGGCTCATATTGGCCTGTTCGTCTTCATCATCGTCGTCATCGTTGGCAATCGGATTGCCATCGGCGTCAAGCTCTTGCTCCTCGGTCTTTTCGCCCGAGGGGGCCGTGGCAACATTGGCGACGACAGGTGTTTCTTCCTCTTCGTCCTCGCCCATCTGGTTGCCAAAGGTCGTTTCAAGGTCGATCACATCGCGCAGCAAAATGTCTTCACCCAGAAGTTCGTCGCGCCAGATGGTGATCGCCTGGAACGTCAGGGGGCTCTCGCAGAGGCCCGCAATCATCGTGTTGCGGCCGGCCTCGATGCGTTTGGCAATCGCGATCTCGCCTTCGCGGCTGAGCAACTCGACGCTGCCCATTTCGCGCAGATACATGCGCACGGGATCATCCGTGCGATCCAGTTTTTCCTCTTTGCCCGAGCCAAGCGTGATCTCGCCCCGCTTGCCGGTTTCGGCCAGCGCGGTGGATTTCTGTTCTTCTTCTTCGGCTTCTTCGGCTTCGATGATGTTGATGCCCATTTCACTGAGCATCGACATCACGTCTTCGATCTGTTCGCTGCTGACCTGATCTGGCGGCAGCACGTTGTTTAATTGGTCGTAGGTGATGAAGCCTTTTTCGCGCGCCTCAGCGATCATTTTCTTGACCGCGGCCTGGCTCATATCTAGCGAGTGTTCGCCATCCTGATCTTCGTTCTTTTGGTCGTCGTTGTCTTTGGCGGCCATGAAGGTCTCCTGCTCAGAGGGTCAGCGAGGTGATTCGTTAAACGAATCATTAACGCGATTAGGAGTGATTCGCACACCCGTTTACCCTGTTTTCTTTACCTAATCCTCACCAAAGTCCATCAACGACCCGGTTTGGAGGGGCTGATTTTGTCCAGGAGTGCGTGAAATTGCGCACGCTCTCCGCGATTGATTCGGGCGCCGTTATCGCCCAGGTCGTATTCCGCCTTGTCCTCCTGCTGGCTGCGCACAGCCCGGTTTCGCGCCTCTGCCGCCTGTTGCAACCGCCAGGTCACGGCCTCATCGGCAACTCCCGCGATATCTTCAGCGGCATCCTTGATCTCGGCGTTCAACCCGCGCTCGGCCTCAATCTTGGCCAGTTCTTCGGCAATGGTCTGTCGGGCGATATCGTCTTCACCGGGATGTCGGACCGGTGGTGCTAAAGCCACATGGGGCAATGACCGAAGCTTTTCAAGGGCGCCCTCACCCAATTCTTCGCCGATATGCGCCTGCAGCGTCTCCGCGCCCGCATCCCAGTGACGCAGGATCAGATCACGCAACCGCACATGGTCGGGCGTTGCGCATTCGAGGGTCTCAATCGCGCTTTCAAACGCGTCACACACCTGAGGTGTCGCGATCAGCGTCGCCAGGATCACATCCACGCGCATTTGCATCTGTGCGCCGTCACCCGCGGCCACCAGAAGCGACGATTTCGTCGACGGCATCGCACTGGCGGGCGGGGGTTGCCATTTGCCACCACGACGCGGTGTCGCCGTTGCGCGGCGCGGATTGAAAAGCTGCCACCGCATGTCCTTGATCGCCTGGCCGTAATGGCCCCGGATCGATGGATCACGGATCAGCTTGATCTTCTCTCGCAGGGCCTTGTCCAGGGCGGCTTTGCGTTCCGGGCTATCGAAATTGCGCCCTTCCGTTTCGCGCTGCCACAAAAGCTGCACCATCGGTTGCGCCTCATCGACCAGTTTCTGCAGCGCAGGCGGCCCTTCGACACGGATCAGGTCATCCGGATCCTTGCCCTCGGGCATCAGGGCAAAGCGCAGGCTCTTGCCGGCCTCCAGCAAGGGCAGCGCCAGATCGATCACCCGGTGCGCCGCACGCAGACCCGCCGTGTCGCCATCAAGGGCAATCACCGGCTCATCCGCCACGCGCCACATCATCTGCAACTGTGTTTCCGTCACCGCCGTTCCAAGCGGGGCCACCGCCGCGCCAAATCCTGCCTCTACGAGAGCGATCACGTCCATATAGCCCTCGGTCACGATCAGAGGGTGGCCCTTGCCCGCCGCCTCGCGCGCGGGCCCGTGATTGTAAAGCGTGCGGGATTTATCAAAGAGCTCGGTCTCGGGCGAGTTCAGATATTTGGCGTTGTCATTGGGGTCCATGGCGCGGCCGCCAAAGGCAATGCAGCGCCCGCGCGCATCGCGGATCGGATACATGATCCGCCCCCGGAACGTGTCATAGGGTTTGCCGGCCTTGGTCGACGGTTTGGCAAGCCCTGCCCCGAGGATCAGGTCATCTGCAATGTTTTTGGCCTTGAGATGATCCCAAAGCCCCTGCCAGGCCTCTGGTGCAAACCCGATTTCAAACCGCTCCCGGGTTTCTTCCGTCAACCCGCGCCGATCCAGGTAATCCCGCGCCTCCGCCCCGGCCGCCGTTTTCAGTTGCAGGCGAAAATGCCGGACGGCGGTCTCCATCACATCGGCCAGTTCCGTGCGTTTGTCGGCCTTGGCCTGCGCCTGCGGGTCGCGCTCGGGAATGGTCATCCCGGCCTCGGCCGCCAGAATGCGGATCGCCTCGATGAATTCTACATTCTCGGTTTCGCGCACAAAGCTGATCGCGTCGCCCTTGGCGTGACAGCCAAAGCAGTAATAAAACCCTTTGCGATCATCGACATGGAAGCTGGCGGTTTTTTCCTGGTGAAACGGGCACGGCGCCCACATGTCGCCCTTGCCCTGGTTGGACTTGCGCGTATCCCAAATGACCTTGCGCCCCACCACCTGCGACAGGGAGGTGCGCGTACGCAATTCGTCCAGAAATCCGGGTGGCAGGCTCATCTCTTATATATCGGGCGACGCAGCCCACGAGTCCAGTCGAAGTGCCGGAAATTATTGTTCCAGACAGGCCGCGACGTAGGACTTGGCGACCTCTTCGGTCAATTGCTCGGCCTCAAGCGTATACACCCATTGAACAATCGGCTGGACCGCAGGTTTGAAATTAGCCTGATCATCGGGCAGCGCCTCGACCACATTATCACTCGCCGATGTTTCATCAGCCCCACCCACGCGTTCTGCGACGGCGGCATCCACAATTTGACCTTGAATGTCACACAGTGCCGCCTTGTCCTGAGCAACAAGCGGGGACGCCGTGGCAACGGCCAGAAAGGCGAAAATAGGGACGGTACGCAACATGGTGGCCTCGTGATCGTGGTGAGTGGTAGCCCGTGTCCTAGCGCATGTGGGAACGATTGTCAGGACGCGAAAGGGGGAAAATTTCGCGAATTTTGACTGTAGCGGTTGATTGCCGAAAACCGAAGCTACGCGGGCCGCCTAATCCGTTCTTGCCGCGACGCTCTGCATGGCCGATTTCAGATCATGCACCAATGTGTTGGCAAAGCCCTGAAACACCATGATTTGATAACTTTGGGCGCCCAACCGGGTCAGACTGGCCATCATATGCATCAGCTCGGTCCGCGCCGTGTGTCCGCGTTTGAAAACGGTCTCGCGAATATCTATGGGCACCAACCGCGCAAGCACATCCGCCGCACCAGACCCTTCAAGGCGCACAACGGCCCAGGCGTCAGTTTGATCCGTAAGGGCCGCGTGTTTGGCCAGTTTTGCATCCGGCTTGGGGCCTTGCAGCAAAATCATGCGATTGCCAAACCAGATCGCCCGCGCCGCGGCTTTGCCCGTCGCCCGGTTGGGCGCCGGGGCCACCATGCCATGCGCTGATTTCAACCGCTCTGACAGGGCGCCATCCTGCCCTTTATAGGGCGCAATGGCCGTCAATTGGCCCGGATCAACCTCCGTGGCCGTCACGGCACCGATTTGCAGCGGCAAGAGACCATCACAAGGGGAAAGCGCTATTAAATCAACCACGCACGCGCCCTCCCTCTGGATCAAACACAACTGGGTCTATCACCTCGCAGAGGGTTTCCGACCCGCGCAGATGATCCACCATTCGCACCTGCTCTCCATATCTCGCACGCCCGTTCTTCAAAAAGCCCATGCCGAGGAAATGACCCATCGTGGGCGAGTACCCTACCGACGTAATATAGCCTTGGTCATTTGCGCTTTCTGCCGCATCGCCTGCGTTGAAAAGATGCGCCCCGGCCAGCAATTCCTTGACGGACCCGACCGGTTTCAACCCGACAAGCTGTTCGCGCTGGCTGTCGACAAGGCCCGGTCGTGCGGCAGCGGCTTTGCCAATACAGTCCTTTTTCGCGCTGATCATTCGTTCCATGCCGATGTCAAACGCCGTCACCCGACCATGGATTTCCGAATGCGTGATGAACCCTTTTTCAATCCGCAGGATGTTGAGGGCTTCCATACCGTAAGGGCCACCGCCAAGCGCTTCGGCGCGGCTCACAAGCGCACTAAAGAGGCTGTCGCCATACCGTGCGGGAACCGCCAATTCATATCCCTGTTCGCCCGAAAACGAAATCCGGAAAAGCCGCGCCGAAACTGTGCCAATTGCCACGTCATCACAGGACATGAACGGCCAGCTTTCATCATCGATCGGCTGATCCAGCACCTCGTTCAGGACATCGCGCGATTTTGGCCCCGCGACGGCAAACTGCGCCCATTGTTCGGTCACAGAGATGAACCGCACGTCCAGTTTGGGGCACAGACATTGGTGCACAAATTCCAGATGGCGCATCACCTGCCCCGCCGCGGCCGTGGTGGTGGTCATCAGATAGTGATTTTTGCCCAACCGTGCCGTCGTGCCGTCATCCATCACATGACCGTCTTCGCGCAGCATCAGACCATACCGAACGCGCCCCTCTTTAAGCGTCGAGAACGTATTGGTGTAAACGAAATCCAGAAACTGCGCCGCGTCGGGCCCCTGAATATCGATCTTGCCAAGGGTCGAAACATCCGCAATCCCCACGTGATTGCGCACCGTGTCCACCTCGCGGTCACAGGATTGACGCCAATGGGTTTCACCCGCTTTGGGGAAATAGCTGGGACGATACCACAGGCCCACCTCTATCATCGGTGCACCGCGCTCCACACTGGCCAGATGCGATGTCATGTAGCGTTGCGGCGCAAAGCCCATGCCCTGCGCCCCTGCACCCAGTGCCGCAATCGACACCGGAACATAGGGCGGACGGAAAGTGGTGGTGCCCGTTTCGGGAATGCCTTGCCCGGTCGCGTCCGCCAAAACCGCAAGGGCCGACACATTGGAGCTTTTGCCCTGATCCGTGGCCATGCCCTGCGTGGTGTAGCGTTTCATATGCTCGACCGAGCGGAAATTTTCCGTGGCCGATTGTTTGACATCCTTGACGGTCACGTCGTTCTGAAAATCCAGCCACGCGCGGCCTTTGCCCGGCACCGTCCAGAGCGGGGAGATGTCATAGCTACCGTCTTCCGCCTTTGGCACATCTGCACGCGGAGCGCTGCGACCCAGATCTTCCAACGCCCGACATGCCGCCGCAAACCCTGCTTCCAAACAGGCCTTGGTCGAAAAATCGCCGGCACATGCACCGGCGGCCTCAAGCCCCGGCACCGCACCCTTTTGCGGCAGGAACGCGGCGTGATCCGCGCTCCACACCGGGCGCGCGCCTGTGTGGCAGGTCAGATGCACGGACGGGTTCCACCCGCCAGACATGGCCAGACAATCAGCCTGTATCTTATCGATACCGCTGACGCTGGCCACAGAAACCGCCTCCAGCCTCTGACCGCCATGCGCCTGTGACACCTTGGCGCCCGCATAAAACGGGATGTCCAGATCACAGGTGGCATGATGGCGCGCGTCGACCAGAGCACTGACATGCACGCCCGCAGCCTGCAAATCAGAAACCGTGCGATGGGCGCTGTCCGTATTGCCAAAAACCACCACGTTTTTGCCGGGACTGACGCGCCAGCGGTTGAGGTAGGCGCGCACCGCACCCGCCATCATCACACCGGGTCGGTCATTATTTTGAAACGCGACCGGACGCTCCAACGCACCCGCGGCCAGAACCGCACGTTTGGCCACGATCCGCCAGAAACACTCGCGCGGCGCGCCCGCGCGCATGGCTCTGTCGGGCGAGAGTTTTTCGATCGCGCCATATGTCCCCTGATCATAGACACCCACCACCGTGGTACGGGTCATCACGCGCACATTGTCCATCGCAGCCAGATCATCCGTCAGATCAGCCGCCCAGACGTGGCCGGGCTTGCCGCCAACCTCCAGCGTCTCTGCGTTGAGCCGCCCACCGGTGCGCGTGTCTTCATCGCACAGGATGACATCCGCGCCGGAACGCGCGGCCGCCCAGGCCGCCATCAATCCGGCGGGGCCCGCGCCAATCACCAGAAGATCACAATGCGCCGTCGCTTTTTCGTATTTCTCGGCATTGCTTTGCCCTGAAAGCGCGCCCAGCCCCGCTGCCCGGCGGATCACCGGTTCATAGAGTTTTTCCCAGAACTTTTTCGGCCACATGAATGTCTTGTAATAAAATCCAGCGCCCAGAAACGGTGCCGCCAGATCATTAATCGCCATCACGTCAAACCCGAGCGACGGCCATCGGTTCTGCGAGCGCGCCAACATGCCTTCGAAGAGCTCCGCCGTCGTGGCGCGTACATTGGGCTCCTGCCCCGCCTCTAGCCCCAAAGTGACCAGCGCGTTTGGCTCTTCACTGCCAGCCGTCAGGATACCGCGTGGACGGTGATACTTGAACGAACGCCCCACCAAATGGATGTCATTGGCCAAAAGCGCCGAGGCAAGCGTGTCCCCGGCAAAGCCCTGGTACTGGTTGCCATCAAAGGAGAAACCGATCCGCTGGTTGCGGTCGATCAGGCCAGCGCCCTCAACTCTCATCGCGGCACTCCTTCACGTCGCTGGCAAGTTCCGCCTTCAGAACCTCATGGGTCACAGTATTCCGGGTCACAACCAACCACGCGGAACACCCGGTTTCATGATACCAAAGATCACGGGTGATCCCGGCAGGGTTATCGCGGTTATGAATGTAATTATCCCACTCGGCTGCACTGGCGTCTTCCGCAGGGCGTTCCAGAAGAAGGGCCGCACCGGTGTAGTAAAATTCGCGCCGGTCTCGTTCACCGCAATTCGGGCAGGTGATCCTCATGACACGCCTCCCTGACGGACGGATCCGGATTTAATGCAGGTTGTGTTGCGCACCGGTGCTCTCCTCATCCATGAGGCCTTGGCCCGTCAGAAACCGGTTTAACCTGTAGCGTGCTGCCGGCGCATGATGGGTATCTGTGGCCACCAGATGCGCTGTCGAGTAGCCCGATCCTGGAACCGCCTTGAACCCGCCATAGCACCAGCCGCAATTGAGGTAGAGCCCCTCTGTCGGTGTCTTGTCGATGATCGGCGAACCATCAGGCGACATATCCATGATCCCGCCCCAACTGCGCAGCACCTTGGCCTTGCCAATGGCGGGCATCAGGGTCATCCCGGCCTCCATCACATGTTCGACCATGGGCAGGTTACCGCGTGCGGCATAGCTCGCATACATGTCCAGATCACCGCCAAAGACCAACCCGCCCTTGTCGGACTGGCTGATGTAGAAATGCCCCATGCCATAGCTGACCACATGGTTGATGATCGGCTTCAACCCTTCTGTCACGAAAGCCTGCAGGATGTGGGATTCGATCGGCAGGCGCATCCCGGCCATGGCCGCTACCTGGGATGAGCGCCCAGCCACGATAATGGCCACCTTTTTGGCCCGGATGGCCCCGCGTGAGGTCTGAACCCCTTGGACGACCCCATTTTCAATGTCGATGCCGGTCACTTCGCAATTCTGAATCAGGTCCACCCCCCGATCGCTGGCACCACGGGCAAAACCCCAGGCCACCGCGTCATGCCGGGCTGTCCCTGCGCGCCGTTGCAGCAAGCCGCCATAGATCGGGAACCGCGTGTTGTCGAAATCGAGGTAGGGCAAATGCTGCCGCACCCCGTCGCGGGTCAGCAATTCGGCGTCGTCACCCTGATTGATCATGGCGTTGCCACGCCGCGCCATCGCATCGCGTTGCCCGTCGGAATGAAACAGCACGATCTGGCCGCGCTGCGACATCATTACGTTATAGTTCAGCTCTTCCTCCAGCCCCTCCCAGAGCTTGAGCGAGTGGCTGTAGAATTCCGAATTGCCCGGCATCATGTAGTTTGCGCGTACGATGGTGGTGTTCCGGCCCACGTTACCGCCGCCCAGATAGCCCTTTTCCAACACGGCGACATTGGTAATGCCATGGTTCTTGGCCAGGTAAAATGCGGTGGAGAGCCCGTGGCCACCGCCACCAATAATCACCACATCATAGGCATCCTTGGGGCTGGCATCACGCCAGTGCGGTGCCCAGCCCTTGTTGCCGGTCAGACCTTCCTTGAGAACGCGAAGACCGGAAAACCGCATACCGTTTACCTCTTTGTTGCCATGATCCGAGTGAACCAACTTGCCGGTAGAATAGCAATGGGGGACCGAAGCCCCCCATCAATTTCGACATTCTCAGGCCAGTGCGCGACCCGAAGGTCAGAGGCCCAAAGCGCGGTAGCTGTCAGCCACCTTGCCGATAGACACCAGATACGCCGCCGTGCGCAAATCATCGACGTCTTCACGGCCGTGCCAGACCTCGCGCATGCCCTGATAAGCCGCGCGCATGGTGTCATCGAGACCCGAGCGTACCAATTCAAGCTCGCCTGCACCGCGCAGGTATTTCTGCTTGAAATCCGGGGTCATTGACCAGGAACCGCCCAGGTGTTTGTCGAGACGCTCCAGCTCATCCACAATCAACTGGTGACGTGCCTCTTCCTGACGACGGCCCAGTCTGCCAAACCGGATGTGGCTGAGGTTCTTGACCCATTCGAAATAAGACACAGTGACACCGCCGGCGTTGGCATACATATCCGGGATGATCACGCAGCCCTTCTTGCGCAGAATATCGTCAGCCCCGGCCGTCACGGGACCATTTGCCGCCTCGATGATCAACGGCGCCTTAATGCGGTCCGCGTTGCCCATGTTGATCACACCCTCAAGCGCCGCCGGGATCAGGATATCGCATTCCTCCTCCAAAACGGCGGAACCTTCTGCGGTATGCCGGGCATCGGGATACCCGGTGATGCCGCCATGTTTGGTGATCCAGTTTTTCACCTCTTCGACATTGATGCCGTCGGGGTTAAAGAGCGCGCCATCGCGTTCGATGATGCCGGTGATCACGCAGCCATCCTCTTCCTGCAGAAACTTGGCGCCGTGATAACCCACGTTCCCCAGGCCCTGTACAATCACCCGTTTGCCATCCAGCGTGCCTGAAAGCCCCGCCATTTTGACATCTTCCGGATGACGGAAGAATTCCTGCAACGCGTATTGCACACCGCGCCCCGTTGCCTCGGTCCGGCCCTGAATACCGCCCGCATTGATCGGTTTACCGGTCACGCAGGCCCGGCTGTTGATATCGGTGGTGTTCATGCGTTTGAACTGGTCCGAAATCCACGCCATCTCGCGCTCGCCCGTTCCCATGTCGGGGGCGGGCACGTTTTGGCTGGGATTGATCAGATCGCGTTTGATCAGCTCATAAGCGAAACGACGGGTGATCAATTCCAGCTCATGGGCGTCCCATTCACGCGGATCGATGCGCAACCCGCCCTTTGATCCGCCAAAGGGCGCTTCGACCAGCGCGCATTTATAGGTCATCAACGCCGCCAGCGCCTCGACCTCATCCTGATTCACGCCCATGGCAAACCGGATACCGCCCTTGACAGGTTCCATATGTTCCGAATGCACCGAGCGGTACCCGGTAAAGGTATGAATTTGCCCCCGCAAGCGAACCCCGAACCGCACCGTGTAGGTCGCGTTGCATACGCGGATCTTCTCCTCCAGCCCCGGCGGCAAGTCCATCAGCGCAACGGCGCGATTGAACATCAGATCGACACTTTCGCGGAAACTTGGCTCTTGGAGCGGTGCATTCATTGGTTCTCTCCCTGAAATAAACTGACGGTGGTATTGTGTTTTTTCTTTAAACCACCGGAAGTATCGCAATCGTTAAACGATGCGACAGTTTTGTCCAACCCGGATTTGCCAGCGTCAACGCCGCGCATATCGATTTGACGTCTTTGCCTTAATCGTTAACGCAGCAACGACAATCCACCAATCGCCTAGAGATTGTTGTGAATTTGAGCCTAATTACATGTTAATTAAAGGTTAATTTCTCCCTTTACGCCATATTCTCGCCACACAGATCGGTAAATTAGACCGCGGTGTAGTGTGTTCATACGGGCGACTAACCGCCCAAAGAGGTGATGACATGAGTAAAGAGATGCAACTTAAACATTTGGCCAAAACAGGCCGAAAATCGATGATCGAACGTGCGCTTTCAAAGCGTATGAAGAGCTTTAAGAGTGACGAGGATGGCGGCGTTGTCGCGTTCACACTCTATATGCTTCTTGCATTCCTGATCATCGCAGGGGTCGGCATCGACACCATGCGTCACGAAATGCAACGCTCGCGACTGGCCGCTGTGGCAGATGCCGCATCGCTGGCCGGCGCTGTGATGCCAGACAACGACTCAGCTAAAGCCGTTGTGACGGATTACTTCAACAAGATCGGTCTGGGTGACAACCTGGATGATTTCGCTGAAGGCGACGTCAACATCACACTCAACACCGCCAAAGTTACCGTCAACACCTCCGTGGATGTTGACACCTACCTGATGAAGCTTGTCGGGATCGAAACCCTCAGCGCGGCCGCCACCTCGACCGCCGAGAAACGCGTTCCCAAACTGGAAATCGCACTCGTGCTTGACGTTTCAGGCTCGATGCGCGGTGACAAGCTGACCAATCTGAAAACGGCTGCGAAACAGTTCGTGACAACCATTCTCAACGCCTCCGATCCCGGCAGCTCGGTGATTTCGATCATTCCGTTCAGCTTTGGCGTGACACCTCCGATTGAAGTGTATGAAGCACTGACAGTCGACGAAACCCACGACTATTCGACATGTCTTGTTTTCCAAGAAGATGATTTCGATGACACGGCAATCGATCCGGATACAACATACGCGCAGCAGATTTACACGTCTTACTATGACATCAGCGGCGATTTCGACCGGCTCAACAGCGAATGGCGGTCATGCTACACGGATGACTACTTCCGCTTCCTGCCGTACTCGATCAGCGAGACTGATCTGCACAATAAGATCGACAGCCTGCAAGCGGATGGCAACACATCTGGGCACCTCGGCGTCAAATGGGCAGCCGCTCTGCTCGACCCTGCCTTTGACGAGGTTGCAGAAGTTGTTGCGCCTGATCTGAACAACATCCCTGCGGAGTATAACGAATTGGCGACCCAGAAAGTCATCGTGATGATGGGCGACGGGAAAAACACCAATTCCTATTACTTCAATGACCCGAATGGTCTTCTGGACCCAAGCACACCTGAGCAGCACGCTGCTGCTGACTATCGTGGCCCGGGTTCGGACCTGTGGAACGTTACCTACAACGACGAAGTCTTCCAGTATGGATACTACGTCTACAATCACTCCTACCGGACCTACAATGAGGGCAACTGTGCCAATTGGTGGTGGGAATGCGTATACGCCAGTGAGACGCGTTCAAGCTACTTCCTCTACGATGGTTACGGCCACGACCGGTACTGGAATATCGCGGACGAAGAGTGGATGACACCTGCTGAATTTGCAGCCATCGACGTTGTCCTTGACGGTGACGGAAATGAATTGCGCGATCAACTGGATTGGGAAAACGCGTGGGGCCGGATGTCTCCGGACTACCATAACCTGATCACAGGCGCAGATTCCGAAGATGATTACCAGGATGAAGAAACCATCGGTGGTTCAGCCAAGAACACCCGTATGGGCAAGGCCTGTACCGCTGCAAAAGCGGATGGCAAGGACGTGATCATCTACACGATCGGTTTCGAAGTGACAGAGGGCGGAACAGCGGAGACCGAGCTGAAGAAATGCGCGACATCGCACTCACAGTACTACCGTGCTGAAGGTGTATCGATCAGCAGCGCGTTCAACTCGATCGCCACAAACATCCAGAACCTGAGGCTGACACAATGACAAATCGGTTGAGTAACTATTTGCTGCGTAGACTGGACGAAGAAGAAGGCAACGCATCGGTCGAATTTATGATCGTTGTCCCGATCTTCCTCATCCTTCTGATGATGACGATCGAACTTGGCTTCATCACCATTCGCCACACGTTGATCGAACGTGGCTTGGACATCGCCGTGCGCCAGATCCGTCTGGGAACCGGTGAGCCCAGCAGCCACGCTGAGATCAAGACCGTGATTTGCGAAAACGCGTCTTTCATCAACAACTGCGACACGGAACTGCGGTTGGAAATGATGCCGGTTGACCTGCGCGCCTATGCGACGCTCGATCCGGATGCCAAATGCAAAGAGAATGCGGAACCGGTTGATCCGGCCATCCTCAAGAAAGAATTTGTATTTGGCGGCGTAAACGAGCTGATGGTTCTGCGGGCCTGCTATCTGTATGAGCCCATCTTTCCCGAAGCCGTCCTTGGCCAGGCCCTGGAAAAAGACAGCAACGGCAAAGCTCGTATCATAAAGATGACCGCCTTTGTTCAGGAGCCCACGTAACATGAAAAAGTCATTCGCAAAACGCGTCATGCGCCGCTTCTGCGGCGAACGAGACGGCTCCGTCATGGTCGAAACGGTGATCTGCCTGCCCCTGTTGATCTGGGCGCTGGTGGCAACCTGGGAATTCTTTGAGGTGCACCGCTACCGCAGTGCCCGCGAGAAGGCGACCTACACAATTGCTGACCTTTATTCGCGCGAAACGTCGTCGATCAATGCGACCTACGTGGATAACACAATGAAATTGTTCGATGCCATTTCGAACGATGATGGCACCAACCAAATTCGTGTGTCGGTCATCCAGTACGATCTGGCGGCGGACGAATTCAAAATCCGCTGGTCCGAAGTACGCGGCACGGGCACGATGTCTGCTCTGACCGACCCGGATGTCGCCAGTGCGCACGCCACATTGCCCTTTATGGGTGACGGTGAAGAGCTGATCCTGGTTGAATCGCTATCCGACTACGAGCCTACGTTCAACGTTGGCCTGGGAAGTGTCGTGCCGATCGACACCCGCCTGTTCACCAAGATCCGATTTGCCGCACAATTGTGCTGGGTCGGAACCTATTGCGGGGACGATGCAGACGGCGGCAGCGGCAGCTCCTGATCCGCTCCTTACTCAGACGGAAGCGTCATGGCCGAGATAATCTCGGCCATGGCTTTCGTTTGTCCGGCACCGGTGACGCCCCCCACCCCCACGCGATCCCCAAGTGACCACCATAGCCCCGGCCGCCAGCGGCGCGGGGTCTTTGTTTTTAGTCGCAGCATGAACCCGTTTGACGGTTTGAACGCAAAAACGCCGCGGTCCACAGACCGGATATTGGCGACATCCGAAATCAGTATTCCATCGCTGGTGCGCAATTCGGTCTTGGTCAACTCGATCCGGGCCTGAGTGACTTCCCACATCGTATAGCTCAGCCACAGAATGCCCACGCCCAAGGCAAGCAAAAACGCCCCCCATCCCATGTTTGACGGTGGGTTGGTCAGGGCGACATAGATCAGGATCACGCCAAGCACACCCAATACGCCGACACCAAAGATGCGGCGTGGACCCGAGGCATACACAACTGCCAGAATTTCATCGTCCTTGAGATCATCCATGAGACTGCCCCCGTTTCGCCCCTGCCCATACCCGGTTTGCGCCGGGGATGCGAGAGGCCTCCCGGTCAGATCTTGGGATGCACCTCAGCGCCGCGCTCTTCAGGTTCATCATCCGTCATTTCGGGCGGGAAGCCGGGCGCCGTGACATCCAGACCGGTTTTTTCCTCCAACCGCTTGATGATATTGGGGCTCAATTCGCGCGGGCCAAAACGGGAAATCCCATCCTTGAAGATATCGATCAACAAGGGGCTGAGCTCCAGCGGCACCCCGGCCCGGTCCGCAACCTCTTGAAATAGGCCAATATCCTTGGCCACCAGATCCATCGTGAAGGAGATATCCCGGCTGCCATTCAGAATGACCTGGCTTTCAGTTTCATGAACAAACGACGTCCCGGAACTGATTTTGATCGCCTCATAGGCAACGTTCAAATCCATATCTGCCGCCTTACAGACGGTCAGCGCTTCGGCGCAGCTGACCAGATTGGCCGTGGCCAGATAATTTGTCACCACCTTGAGGATCGAGGCACTGCCCAACTCACCAGTGTGCAAGACGCGCCGCCCCATGATAGTCAACAATGGCAGGATACGCTCAAACGTCGCCCGGTCGCAGCCCGCGAAGATGCTGATATTTCCGGTGTCCGCCCGATGACAGCCGCCCGACACCGGGCAATCCACCGCGGCTCCACCCGCGGCAATGACCATCTCGCCGAGGTGTTTGACCTCAGCTTCGTCGGTTGTCGACATTTCCATCCAGATTTTGCCCGGCCCCACGTTGGGCAGCATTTCCTGCATCACCGCATCGCTGGCGGCGGGGCTAGGCAAGCACGTGATCACCGCGTCGCACATGCGCATCAGCTCTGCCGGCCCCTGCGCTGCCTTACCGCCCCGATCCACAAATTTCTGCACCAGATCTGCATTCAGATCAAAGACAGTCACGTCCGATCCATTGCGCAACAGGCTGCCCGAGAGTTTGCCACCGACATTGCCGAGGCCGATAAATCCGATTTTCACGCTGTAGTCTCCCTTGGTCGTTGCGCCGACTGTTACTGCGACTCATGCCGCTCACTATCCCATCCGCGACACAGGTGGCGCAAACAGACAGGCGCTCCGACGCAAATCCGCAAACGCGGGTCTGTTACCGGACCAAACGCGTGTATTTAGTGATTGGACCGGCGGCAGCCATCTTCCTATAGTCCCATAAGGGTACAAATGCCGCGAACGATCTTCTTTGGCGATAACTCACCAGACGAGAACGGAATCGCACGGCGCGTTGGCCATCGATCTTTTGGGGAGAGACGAACATGCCAAATCTGGTCGGAACGAAATGGGGGTCGCCACAACTGGGCACGCCAGGGGGTGTTGTCACGTGGAGCCTTGCGGACGCAGGCGAGAGCATTGGGCGCTTTGGTGCAGGGCTGTCCGTTTCAGGCGAAAGTTTTCTCACATTTGACTTTGAATCGGAAATTCGCGCGTCGTTCCAGGAATGGTCAGACGAAGGCAATATCGAATTTTTGCAAGTCGAGGATCAGGGTGGATCGGCCGGAACCGGAAGAGTTGCTGACATCCGCATTTTCTTTGGCGCCATCCCCGGCACATTCATAGGTTTTGCGTTTTTCCCGCAAAATGGAAACAGCCCGATCGCCGGCGACATTCTTTTGGACCGGCTCACAATTTTCAACGTGGATCGGGACCTGTTCAAAGGGCTGGTGTTGCACGAAATCGGCCACTCGCTTGGGCTGGATCACGTCAGTGCAAATTCGATCCTGACGCCGCAGATCAACGTATCCACGTTGCAACCGGATGATGTCGCGGGCATCCGCCAAATCTACGGCACCCAAGATGGCGCCGACCCTGTCTACCAGTTGAAAGGTGGCGGCTTTATAAAAAGCCTGGGTGGTCTGAGCAATCTGACCGTTGAGGGTGATGCGCAAAACAACCGGTATC
This sequence comes from Roseovarius sp. JB2-10, assembly GCF_055693585.1. NCBI lineage: Bacteria > Pseudomonadati > Pseudomonadota > Alphaproteobacteria > Rhodobacterales > Roseobacteraceae > Roseovarius > Roseovarius sp. JB2-10. Next base: position 3,951,210 of record NZ_CM146337.1, read on the forward strand.
GCGGCTCCGATGAAGCCGAGGTTATCAATGGCAACCGAGGCTGGGACCGTCTGGATGGCGGCGGCGGCAACGACACGATCAATGGAGGCAATGGGTGGGATACCCTGCTGGGTGGCGCTGGTGCTGATCAGATCGATGGGGGCAACGGGTTTGATCAGGCCGATTATCGCAACGCGTCTTCGGGCATCGTTCTGGATGCTGCCAGTCCGGCAGGCACTGGCGGGGACGCCGCTGGCGATACCTTCACCAATATCGAGAAGTATGTCGGCAGCGAGTTCGACGATACGATCCGTGGAAACGCGGAGGACGATGTCCTGATTGGCCGCCGCGGGGATGACGACCTGCTGGGCCGAGCCGGGGACGACAAGATCAAGGGCAAGGGCGATAGTGATCTGATCGATGGCGGCGCAGATAATGACACGCTGATCGGCAATTCCGGTGATGATACGCTCTTGGGGAACAGCGGGAATGATGTTCTGCGCGCAGGCCGAGGCAACGACACGTTGAATGGCGGCACCGGGGACGACACGCTGGTGGGCGGCTTTAACGGTGATACGTTTGTCTTTGTCGATGGACATGGCGACGACACGATCTCCGACTTTAAGGTATCAGCGAACACAGAGGTGATTGACCTCAGCGGCATCAGTTCATTGAACAGTTTTGGTGATGTCACGGCGGCAGCAAGCAACACCTCGGCGGGCGTGCGGATCGATACCGGCGGTGGCGATTCCATCCTGCTCAGCGGTGTTACTCTGGGCAGCCTGAGCGTGGATGAGTTCCTGTTCTGAAAATGTGACGCAAACCGGCGCTGTTCGGCAAAAATCAAGGCGTGCCGGATAAGCCGCGTCAGGCGGAAACCGTCTTGCGGATCATCGCCCAGTAAACTTCTTCGACCTCCGCAAGGCTCAGGCGTCCGGCATCACTATACCACGTGTTCACGCCGGTCAGCATGGCGATGACGGCCATCGCCGCGACCCTTGGCTCGGCCACGTCGAATTCACCTGCTTCCACGCCCGCACGCAGAATATCTGCCAAGGCTTCCTCGTAGGCGCGGCGCAGTTTTTCCAGGGCAGCAAAATTGTCCGGGTTCAAATTGCGCAATTCCATGTAGGAGATGAAAACGGCTTCTGGTCGTTTGGAATGAAAGCGGATGTGAAACCGGGTGAATTGCTCCAATGCCGCTGTCGGGCTCGCGGCGCTTCCCTGTGCGGCGCGGGCGGCCAGCAACTCATCCATATGACCCTTCATCAGGTCAAAAAGCAGGGTTTGTTTGTCCGGCGTGTAATTATAGAGGGCCCCGGCTTGCACGCCGACCTCCCCCGCGATCTGGCGCATCGAGACCGCCGCATAGCCATGACGCGCAAAGAGCTGCAACGCCGCGGCGCGCACCCGCGGGCCCGTAATATCTGAATGAGATCCTTGGGTTCGTGCCATGGGCAAGATTTAACTGAACATTTGTTCAAATCAATCCCCTGCTTGCCCTGCCCCCGCAAAAAGTGGCATGACAAACCAGAGACCTTGAGAATTGATCGGCAATCCTGATGCGCCCGACCCATGTCCTGATATCGGCTGTTGCTCTGGTTCTGAGCGCCTGTAGCGACTTTCCGGAACTCGAAGAGGTTGTGGAAGATACGTCGCGCAATTCGCCTTATCCCAAGCTGGTCCCAATCGAACAGATCACCTCGGCCGTCCCGACAAGCCAGATCGGCCCAGACGCCACGCTGGATGTGGAAACCCGCGTCAATCGCTTGCGCGCACGTGCGGCGCGGCTGAAAGGCACGGTCGTCGACGGCGCCACGCGTGAACGGATGGTCGCGGGCGTCAATTAAGCCAGCGATGCGCCAAAACCCGCGTTGCATGGAACGTTCGAACCGGTTACATCGCAGCCCCAGACCTATTCGCGAATGTTGATCGGAGAGCCCTATGACAACCCCCTGCGCCTTGGCATTGCTGGTTTGGGCACCGTCGGCACCGGTGTCGTCAAGATCGTGCGGCAAAAGGCAAATCTGTTGGCCAACCGTGCAGGACGGCCTGTTGAGATCACCGCTGTCTCCGCCCGCACCCGGGCCAAGGATCGGGGTGTCAATATTTCGGATTATGCCTGGGAAGACGATCCGGTCGCCCTGGCCACACGCGATGACGTGGATGTGTTCGTTGAAGTCATGGGCGGCAGCGATGGCCCTGCCAAGGCCGCAACAGAGGCCGCGTTGGCAGCAGGCAAAGACGTCGTCACCGCCAACAAGGCGATGTTAGCCCTGCACGGCCAAGCCCTTGCCGAAACCGCAGAAGCAGCCGGTCGGGTAATTCGCTTCGAAGCTGCCGTCGCCGGGGGCATTCCCGTGGTCAAGGCGCTGACCGAAGGTTTGGCTGGCAATGACATCACCCGGGTCATGGGCGTGATGAATGGTACCTGCAATTACATCCTGACGCGTATGCAATCGGCCGGTCTGCCCTATGCCGAAGTCTTCGAGGAAGCCAACCAACTGGGATATCTCGAAGCGGATCCAACGCTGGATGTGGGCGGCATCGACGCCGGACACAAACTGTCGCTTTTGGCCGCGATCGCGTTTGGCACGCAGGTCAATTTCGACGGGGTCGAGCTGGAAGGCATCGAACGCGTCACCATCGACGACATCAATCATGCCGCCGACATGGGCTACCGCATCAAATTGCTGGGCGTTTGCCAGATGACCGGACGGGGTCTGGAGCAACGCATGTCGCCCTGCCTCGTGCCTGTCAGCAGCCCCCTGGGTCAGCTTGAAGGCGGTACCAATATGTGTGTGCTGGAAGGCGACAATGTGGAACAGATCGTGATGCGCGGCCCCGGCGCGGGGGAAGGCCCAACCGCCAGCGCCGTTATGGGCGACGTGATGGACATCGCGCGCGGCATCCGGATTTCGACCTTTGGCCAGCCTGCCGCCGGTCTGACGGCTGCCAAGCCTGCTAAGGCGGTGACGCCAGCACCGTTTTATTTGCGCATCGCCCTCGAAGACAAACCGGGCGCGCTGGCCAAGGTCGCGGCCATTCTCGGCGAGGCCGGCGTGTCGATTGACCGGATGCGCCAGTATCAACACGCCGACACTACAGCGCCAGTACTGATCGTGACCCACAAAACGACGCGTGAGGCGCTGGACGGTGCGCTGGATGCCATGGCCAAGCTGGACGTGATTGATGGCGCACCCGTCGCCCTAAGAATTGAAACCGTATAACCCGCAGCTTGCGCCGGGCAGCCCTGCCCGATAATGCTGAACCGACCCGATAAACGTAAGGAAATGCCGATGTCAGCCCCAGTTGATTTTAACGATCGTATGCTTTCGCTTGGTCTGGCCCGTGTGTCGGAAGCGGCGGCATTGGCCTGTGCGGATATGATCGGCCGCGGCGACGAAAAAGCCGCCGATCAGGCCGCCGTGAATGCCATGCGCGAACAGCTGAACTTGCTCAGCATCGCAGGCGTGGTCGTGATCGGCGAAGGCGAGCGGGACGAAGCGCCCATGCTCTATATCGGCGAAGAGGTCGGCAGCGGTGATGGCCCCGGCGTCGACATTGCACTGGACCCGCTGGAAGGCACCACCCTGACCGCCAAGGCCATGCCCAACGCCCTCACAGTGATTGCCATGGCACCGCGCGGCACGCTTTTGCACGCGCCGGACACCTATATGGAAAAACTGGCCATTGGCCCGGGATACGCCAAAGATGTCGTCTCCCTCGACATGTCCCCGCGCGAGCGGGTTGAGGCGCTGGCCAAGGCGCAGGGCTGCAAGACCAGCGATATTACCGTGTGCATTCTGGAACGCCCGCGCCATCAGGACATGATCGCCGAAGTGCGCGCAACAGGCGCATCGGTGTACCTGATCACCGATGGCGATGTGGCCGGTGTGATCCATTGTGCCGAGGCTGATCGCACCGGCATCGATATGTATATGGGCTCGGGCGGCGCACCAGAGGGTGTTCTGGCGGCCAGTGCGCTCAAATGCATGGGCGGCCAGATCTGGGGCCGGCTCCTTTTCCGCAACGATGACGAACGCGGCCGCGCCACCAAGGCCGGTATCACCGATTTTGACCGCACCTATAGCCGCGATGAAATGGTTACCGACGATGTCATCTTTGCCGCCACCGGCGTCACTGACGGCTCCATCGTCACCGGCGTCAAACGCCGCCCCGGCTATGTGGAAACCGAAACCGTGCTGATGCGGTCCAAAACCGGCTCGCTGCGTCGGATGATCTACCGCAACCCGGTGGAGTGATCCCCAACCACACCAAAAATCGCGGGGACGGATGACGGCATTTCTTGGCATCACGCAGTCCTTGACGGGCCGGGCCTGGATCGGACCCACGCCTGAGACCACGCGCCATGCCGAGGCGATGGCGCAACAGACCGCCCTGCCCGCACCGCTGTGTCAGACATTGGCACGTCTGGGCGTCACACCCGAGGACGCGCCCGCGTATCTCAAACCGCAACTGCGGGACCTCTTGCCAGACCCGCGGAGCTTGAAGGACATGGAACGCGCCGCAGAGCGTTTTCTGGCGGCCGTGAAACACCGCGAAAAGATTGCTGTCTTTGCAGATTACGATGTGGACGGCGGCAGCTCCGCCGCCCTGCTGATCGATTGGCTCCGGCAAAAAGGCCTTGCAGCCACGCTTTATGTGCCTGACCGGATCGACGAAGGCTACGGCCCCAATGAACCGGCCATGGCCGAGCTCGCGGCGGTTCATGACCTGATCATCTGCGTGGATTGCGGCACGTTGAGCCATGAACCGGTGGCCGCCGCGCAAGGCGCAGATGTCATCATCCTCGATCACCATCTCGGTGGCGAGACGCTGCCTGATGCCTTGGCTGTCGTGAACCCGAACCGGCAGGATGAAACCGGCGATCTCGGGCATCTCTGCGCCGCGGCAGTCGTATTTCTGATGCTTGTCGAAGCCGGGCGGCAATTGCGCGAGGCCGGCGAAAAAGGCCCTGATTTGCTTGCCCTGCTTGATCTTGTCGCGCTGGCCACAGTGGCTGACGTGGCTCCGTTGCGGGGCGTGAACCGCGCCTTTGTGCAACAGGGCTTGCGTGTCATGGCGGGTCGCGCGCGCCCGGGTCTGGTGGCCCTGTCGGACGTGGCGCGGCTGGATACGGCACCCGCTGCGTACCATCTGGGCTTTGTCTTGGGCCCCCGCGTCAATGCCGGCGGGCGCATTGGCAAGGCAGACCTTGGCGCGCGCCTCTTGGCCAGTGCCGATTTGAACGAGGCCCGGGCCATGGCCGAACGCCTGGACCAGCTGAATACCGAACGGCGCGATGTTGAAGCTGCTGTGCGCGCCGCCGCCATGGATCAGGCCGAAACCCGCGGGCTCGACACGCCATTGGTTTGGGCCGCAGGCGAAGGCTGGCATCCGGGCGTTGTTGGCATCGTGGCGAGCCGCCTCAAGGAAGCCACCAACCGGCCCGCCATTGTGATCGGTCTGGACGGCGATGAAGGCAAGGGATCAGGCCGGTCAGTGAGTGGTGTTGATCTGGGGGCATCGATCCAACGCTTGGCGGCGGAGGGGCTGCTGATCAAAGGTGGCGGGCACAAAATGGCGGCCGGGTTGACCGTGGCGCGCGATCAACTGGAACCTGCCATGGCGCGACTCTCAGAGCTTCTGGCGCGGCAAGGTGCGGGCGACGCGGGCCCGTCCGATCTGCGCCTCGATGGGCTCCTGATGCCCGGGGCCGCGACCGTGGAACTCGTCGAACAAATCGAATCTGCCGGACCTTTTGGCGCAGGTGCGCCCGGCCCACGGTACGTCTTCCCGGACATGGCCATCAGCTTTGCCAAACGCGTGGGCGATAGTCACCTGAAACTGCGGTTTGGAGATGGTATGGCTGCGCAGATGGATGCCATTGCTTTCGGCGCTTTCGACGGTCCTTTGGGCCCCAAGCTGGAAAACCATGGCGGCACGCGGTTTCACTTGGCGGGACGTTTGGACATCAATACCTGGGGCGGACGCCAAAACGTGCAATTACGCCTCGAGGATGCCGCACAAGCCACCACTTGACGTCCAAGACAAGGCCTGCCGCGACATGCGGCACATTACCCCGCCCTTCGGTAGATTTTTTGCAAAATCCCTCTTGCGTCATCCCGGCGTTTTGCCTAGAGAACGCTTCATGCCACGGCATGGCCCGTTCGTCTATCGGTTAGGACGCCAGGTTTTCAACCTGGAAAGAGGGGTTCGATTCCCCTACGGGCTGCCACTTACCCCTGCCAAAACCAGTTCTTTCGAGTTTGCGCGATACTTTCGCGTGGTTTCAAAGGTTTGGCGGTGGGGTTGTTTTGCAGAGACCCGAATGGCGAGACAGTTGACCCGTAAATCTGCGCCTTGTCTCTGTCGGGCAATTCCGTCTTACCAGTTTGGGATCGCGTTAGAGGGTTGCGATGAGCTTGCGTTGTTCACCCCAGCAGATGGGGAGCTCATGCTTGGTAATCCAAGTCGAAGTCAGACCGATCGGCTGTTTGCCCGCAACGATATCACGCACAATATCCGGCGCGAGGAAGGCAAAGTTCAGCGTTTGCTGAACCCGCTTCCTAGTGGTGTTTTCACCGCCCGCGATCTGATCCAGCGTCTCGCCGTTCTTGATCCGGTCCAGCCACTGATGCGACCTCGCGATGTTTGCAATCAATGATATGTCCGGCTTCGATTTTTGCCCGCCCATCACGAACCGGGTTTCAACGCCGCGGCGGCGCAGATTGAATGGGATCGTAAAAACAAGCTCGCTTAACGCAAAGCTTTCGATGTCTATGCCAAGCTCCCGGCTCAAAACAGTTTTAGCCAATGCAATGGTCAGTGATCCATCCTGAAGATCAACACGATCGACCGTCATCAGGATCCAGTCTGGATTGTCCAAATGCACCAGAGCACGTTGGTGGGTCTCAGGGTCGTTTGTCTGAGATAACCAAATGCCAATGCTGGATTGGAGCTGCCTCTGAATCGCCTGCTGCACAAAGACCTCCAGCGCTTCTGCAGGCAATCGCCATCCCCTTGCTCTTCAGATCAACCTTTCTTCCGGTCACCAGCTTACGAGAGATGTAATAGCGATAACGTCGTCCGCGTTTCTTGGAATGGCTGGGCGACAGACAAATTCCATTTTCATCGAACAGTTTTCCTGTCAGTGGTGAAGGATCAGTTTTGCAAGATCGACGCCCACGTGGAGCAGAAGCCTTGCTGGCAAGCAACACCTGAACGCGTTCCCACCGCGCTGGATCAATGATGGATGGATGCTGCCCCTCATGGACCGTGCCTTTGTGCGGAATGCGTCCGGCGTAGATTGGGCTCGTCAGGATGTGATGAATGTGACCGCGGGATAGCACGTTGCCACCGCGCCAGTGACCAGCTTTAGCCTGCCGCCTGCGCGATCGAATGCCAGACTGTTCAACCACCTTGGCAACCCGGTTCAGCGCCCCATGCTCTTCATAAAGATCGTAAAGCGTCCGTATGGTGTCGGCTTCACCCACGTTTATCTTGAGGGTTCGTCCATCGGCGTCATAGCCCAATGGCACGCTGCCGCCCATCCAGAAGCCTTTACGTTTGGAAGCCGCGATCTTGTCGCGGATGCGTTCTGCCGTCACTTCACGTTCAAACTGCGCAAAGCTCAGCAGTACGTTTAAGGTCAGCCTGCCCATACTCGTTCCCGTGTTGAAGCTTTGGGTGACCGAGACAAAGGAGGCCTCGGCCTTGTCCAACCGATCCACCAGCCTGGAAAAGTCCGCCAGGGACCGCGTCAGTCGGTCGATCTTATAGACGACAATCTGATCCACCTGCCTGTCGTCAACATCCCGCATCAGTTGCTGCAGCGCTGGTCGATCCAAATGCCCGCCTGAGATGCCGCCATCATCATAGTGCCTCTCCAGCAATTCCCAGCCTTCATGGCGCTGGCTAGTGATATAGGCTTCGCATGCCTCTCGTTGCGCATCCAATGAGTTGAATTCCTGCTCGAGCCCTTCTTCACTAGATTTACGCGTATAGATGGCACATCGAATCCGACGCAACTTACGCGCTCCGAACGGATGATAGACCAAAGAAACGGGGACCACTCCAGCGCGCACCGGTAATGTGCCGGGCGACCGCACTCAAGGACATGTAGGTCTTGCCATCCAGCACATATCCCTTGGCAGTCGTCTCAACGCGATAAATTCGGCCATTCCACTCTCTCACCAGAGTAGCGCCCTCACCGACCACTGGAGCAACGCAACCCTCCCTTTTACCCTCCAATGCCGATCTCAGTGCGCGACCTGTTGCTGCAGAATGACCGCCCAACCGTCGGCATTGCAAATCATGCGTCAGCACCCGCTGCATAAACGGCACCGACAGATACTTGGGCGGTGCCAATTTGAACGTGGTCTTCCAGGCTTGGATGCTGCCTGCACGATCAGTTTGCAGGATCAGATCAAGTTCCGCGAGCAGATCGAGCACCTTCGACCGCGCGCTCATGCTTTTGCCGGTTGCTTAATGATCCGATAGACAGCGCCTGTATCCCCGGCGCTTCGTTCAATGATCTCACCTGCTTTGCGCAGTCCTGAGATGGCGGCGCGCGCGGTGTGCGGCTGCCAGTTGAAGGTATCCTGGAGTTCTAAGATCGATGCCCCGGTTTTGCGCTTTAGCAGCTTGCGCAGTTGCTCAGGCCGGGTGATCCCAGCGCGCGCCGAGTTGATCATACAAGCTTGGTCTTTTGTCTTCGCTGACGGTGTTGCCTTTGTCATTTTGGTCTCCACTCTCTGTACGCCAGGCCATCCGGCGCCTTGTACTGAGTGGAGCCCGGGAGGTCCGGGCACGCAAGTCACATGTGTAGTACCGCTTCCCGCAGCGAGGAAGTCCAGCGCTATTCGGTTGAACTTAGCTGGATGTGTAATGTATCGGGAATGCTCTGATTCCGACGGCTGAGTTCAAACAAATTCTTAGATAACTCGGCGGGTTTTAATGCCGATACATGCGCACCCTGCCCTTCCGCAGCCAAGCCCGCTGCGTCTTCCCGTGCGGCCTTCAGATCAACAAATCCCTTTGAAATCTCGTCTCCATCAATCTCATCCATGACCCCAACCCGCTTATTGTGAACACGAAGTACTGCCCTTGTTGGAAAAAGCGGGAATCTTGAAGGAAGGGCGGAATCCGCACACATGGCGAAAGGGCTTGGCCGCTGAAAGAACGAAGGCATGCGGCTCTAGATCAACTGCGCGAAAGAGACAAGTTTCGAGCAATATCACTCGGGTGAGCCATTTAGGAAACATTGAATTTCCTGGTACTGTATTGGTTTTTCGTTGAATTAAATTTATTACCAAGCCGTTGCGTTCCAAGTTTCAAGTTCCGTAACTAGTAAATGAGTAAAAAATGTCATCCCATGAAAGCTGTGAGTTTTCACTACTGCAAAGAGTTGCAGGACAGTGTGATGTAAACAAGTTGGTCGGCGCACAGCGACCGCCCTTTTCCAAGAAACTATTATGGTCCCTTCCAGGTTTCGGCGCTGGCGCATGCGTTGCGACGTCGTTCGGTAATGTGCCAGTTGAAGCCCTGCGTTCGTACGACCCTGTCAGAACGCGAGATGGCCGCTTTCTTAAAGTTCAGCACGTTGACGTAGTTCGACTTGATCGTCGGTTTCTTCTAACTCACCCTGACGCCCAACCAATCGCTATTCCACAAAACGGTTTAGGGATAGATATCCCAAACCAAGCAACCCGTGTGTCAGGATGCCAGAAAATTCGTTCGCCTGGACAATTCAATCAGGCTCCTGGTCGTTCAGCAGAAGATTACGTTGGTCATGGCAACATTGCGCGAAAATTCTGCGGATACTTCAACTACTACATGTTTCATTGTGGTGAACCATGCACTGTCAACGTCAATGGTATGTGGGTCGATCTGAATCCTGGTTGTATGGAAGTGCCCCAGGATTGATGCTGCGGAACCTTGCATTTGAACTTCGTCGACCGAGTCAACCCTTCACACAATGAGCAGCATAGTGCAAAAATGGGCTCAGAGCAGTCGTCTACGGCGAGGCACCTACACCTTCACGGCTGGCGGAAACAAAACAATTGCGGCTGCAGGGTTTAAATGTAGGCAAATGGATAAAATTTTATCGAAAGCCTTAATGTTAGATTAACCAAAGTATTTCACCTTATGTCTGAATTCACGCAAACTGTAACGGGCAGATGAAAATGGTAGGATTGCTTTTCGTTTCTATATTCTTGGGATCACTATCGGCTGCTACTCTTGTATTTTCAGGTTGGCCACTTTGGTTTGCTTCTATCGTCTATTTTTGCAGCGGGTTGATGGGCGTCGGCCTGATGTTGTTGATGCCTCACTTGCGTTCTTTTCTAGCGAGTTGCGTTGAATGGGCAATGCAATCCTCTACAAAGGTAAAGTTCTGGCAGCAAAAAGAAGCGATTTGCCTGGAGCCGCAACCTGTTCCCGATTTGTCAGAATACTTGTTCCACAGTAGGCGCAATCGAGGCTAGTGGCTGCAGTGTTGTATGCATCGGAATTGCGCTAGTGTTCTCACTTTGTTAGCAAAACGCACAAAAAAAGCACAATATCTGACGCCACACAGTACGTGAACCATATTGAGTGATTGATTTTATTGGCAGTGCAGGCAGTCTCTGGCTAACCTGTTTCTGGTTTGGATCCATAGTTACAGGGAAATCCTGCGGGATCAACTTGAAACCAGCTGATTCGAACAATTTTCCCCTGATAATCGGCTTAATAACAGATACTTACGGGAAAATTCCTTATTCTATGGATAACAGGGAAAGCGTCGAGTGTTAACGAAATCAGACATTTCGTTTGGCTGCAGCGAATGTTGGCTTTGAGCCCAAAGTGCCCGATGCTGCATTTTGTACCAAGAGTAGTGAAGCCTCGAAAGCAGACATTTGCCCTTGTGAGGCGGTCCCCAGCTGCCTTCCAAGGTTGGCTGCAGAAACTGCGATGCGGCCCGTCATTTCACGCTTTCGCCGCTGGCGCGCAAACAGGAGGCGACGAGCTATTATGCGGTACTTCGGGGGTTGAAATTTATGATTTCTTTGCGCGCAACCTAATCTTCGCATTGAGACAGCAACCAGTTCTTAAATACGATCGCAGAGCGCGTTAAGGAAGCTCCATTTGGAATGCCCAAATGGTAAGCGAACGAGGTGTCAAATTTACGCTCAAACGGATTTACCAACTCTCCCGTTTCGAGCTCGCTTTGAATCATGCTGTGAGGGAATAAGGCGACACCGAGACCGTTGATCGTCGAACTCAGCTGGAAATGAGGCTCTTGCGGTATCAGCTTTGCTTGCGAAGGCGAGAATTCCAACTGATTGTTGGTGAACCATTCCTGCCACCTTAACTCATCGTCGACATGCAGTAACGCGCATTTTTTCAAATCGGCGGCTTCATTGATTGGATTTTCACGCAAGTATTCAGGACTACAAACGATCACCATTTTCTCAGACCACAGGCGTGTAGACTGAAAGTCACTCCAATCTCCAAGCCCCCAAAGGATGCCCAGATCTGCAAAATCGATCGGGCGTCCTTTTTCCGCGAAAGTGTTGTTATGATTTCGAAACGACAATTGAATATCTGGGTGTGCATCCCAGAAATCACCCAAGCGGGGTGAAAGCCACCGACTGGCAAACATCGGTAGTATAGCAACGCGCACCGCTTTGTTCTGGCCCGAAATTTGTTCCAGACCGACCTGAATTGACCGCAAGCCGCTTTCAACATGCGATGCAAGGATCTTGCCATGAGAAGTCGGGGTTAACCCCTCCCGGTTTCTGACAAACAGGTGTACCTGCAGCTCGTCCTCCAATTTTTTGATGTGATAGCTCACGGAGCTCTGACTGATGTTCAGGGATTGCGCGGCGAGAGTGATGCTCTTGAGGCGTGAAACCACATCAAACACTTGTATTGAATTGATATTCCTGACTGTGTTCACTGTCGACGAGTTCCATTGTTGAGTTGGCGTGCGCCCCTTACATCTAATTATTAGATGTGTTTACGATTCTTTATATGCCATTTTCAAACAAAAATTGTTGAAAAAATACCGACCTCCATCACAACATTCCCGTGCTGCCTCCCGGCTGAAACGCCGCTTTCCAGGCTGTTCAAAAAAACCGATGCCTTCGAGCTGAAGAGAAATTCGGAAATTACAAGGAGCGAAGTATGAACACAATCATTGGAAATATTAGAAAGTTTGCGTTGCTTGCTGTCACCGCTTTAGCAGCGAATTCTGTTGCCATCGCTGCGTCCGCCGAGACCACGTTTGAAAAGATAAAGCGAACCGGACAGGTCACTGTTGGAACCGAAGCTGCGTTCCCGCCGTTTGAATTCGTGGAGGACGGCAAGATCGTCGGCTACGGCAAGGACATTCTGGATATAATTATCGCGGACCTTGAGGTGGAGCTGAACCAGCTGGATCTGCCCTGGCAGGGCATTCTTCCGGGCGTCTTGGCTGGCAAATTCGACTTTGTCGCGACCAGCGTCACGATCAAACCAGACCGGGCCAAGCAATACGCCTTTACGGTGCCCATTGCCGAAGGCACAACCTGGATCATGAAGCGCAAGGGCGATACCTCGGTCATGACCGTCGATGACATGGCCGGCAAGGTTGTGGGAACACAACTCGCTTCAGGGAATGAAGCCGCTACCAGAGCGTTCGAGGAAGATATGAAGGCCAGAGGTCTGGATGGTTACGGAGAATTGAAGCTCTTTACCAGCTATCCTGAAGTGACCCTGGCATTGGCGAATGGGACGCTGGACGTGGCTGTACAGAACCTTCCGAACTTGGCGGTCATCATCAAAAACCAACCGGATATGTTCGAACTCGTCGGGCCGATCACCGATACCAGCTATCTGGCCTGGGTCACGCGCCCGGAAGACACTGATTTGCGGGATTACCTGAGCGAGCAAATCCTCAAGATGCGCGATAGCGGAAAAATCGACGAGCTTCAGGACAAATGGTTTGGCTTCAAGATGGAAATTCCCAGCGAAGGCTACCTGCCTGAGGGAGCTCTCTGAACTCTGAACGAAACTGCCGCCGTCCTGGCCAGTAGCCTGGGCGGTGGATATCTGCACATAAACTTAGCTGGGCGGACAGAAACTGTCAGGCCCGCACTTGTCAGGAATGAGCAGCGTGAAATTCGACTTCAACTACACTCTCGATGCTTTGCCACGACTTCTTGAAGGATCGCTTGTCACCCTCCAATTGGCGCTGCTCGGGTTTGCTCTCAGTGTTGTGCTGGCAACGATAGTTACGGTTGCACGCACCGCTTCGAAATCCCGAATTCTCCGCACTTTTGTCGCCGTATATATCAGTTTCATCCGCGGAACGCCGATTCTCGTACAGATCTTCCTTGTTTACTACGTGCTTCCAATCGTCGGTCTCAACATTGGTCCGGTCACGGCAGGCATCGTTGCATTAACACTTAACAGTGCGGCTTTTGTGATTGAGATCCTGCGTGGTGGGTTGGCATCTGTGCCCAAGGGCCAATTCGAAGCCGCCCGCTCGCTTGGTCTTTCCGGATTTGCACTTTGGGTGAAGGTTGTTCTGCCGCAAACCTTCATGGCTTCAATACCGCCATTGGTGAACGAGTTTACGCAGATACTAAAGGCCACCGCGCTTCTTTCCACCATCACTGTTGTAGAACTCATGCGGGTTTCACAGCAAATTTACAGCAACAACTACCACCCGGTAGAGGTGCTGACCGGGGCCTTCGTGATGTACTTTCTGATGTGTTTTGCCGTTAGCCGCAGCGCGTCATGGCTTGAAGCCAAATTTGAAGTCAAGCGGGCGTAGACAGCCATGAGCATCGATCTGTCAATCTTCACAAACTATGGTCCGCAGCTTCTTCTCGGCTTCTGGATGACCATTAAGATCGTCGTTTGTGCCATTGTTCTGGGCATGCCGTTCGGATTGGTTCTGGCGCTTGGCCGACGGTCGCGATTGAAGATCTTGCGCGTGTTGGCCACGAGTTTCATTGAAATTTTCCGGAATACGCCCTTTATCATCCAGGTTTTCATGTTTTTTTACGTCCTGCCATTTTACGGGCTGCACCTGCCGGCGGCGTATGTCGGGGTGGTGGCGCTGGCCGCCTTTGGGAGTGCTTATTTCGCCGAAGTCATTCGGGGCGGGATTGACGCCGTCGCCAAGGGGCAACTGGAAAGTGCACGGGCTACGGGAATGTCGGACTGGCAGGCGATGCGCTACATCGTCTTGCCGCAAACACTACCTATCATATTGCCTGCAATGACCAATCAGACACTCTCGCTTGTTAAGGAATCTGCGATCCTGTCTACGATAACCGTCAGTGAGCTGACGATGGCGGCGATCACCGTTCAAGGCGAAACATTTCGTCCGTTCGAGGCATTCATAATGATCGCCCTTTTGTATTGGGCGCTGAATGAAACCATAGCGATCATCATGCGCCGGGTTGAACGCAAGGTTTCAAAGCGGTCGCGCAGTGATTCCAGAACTCAGGCCGTGCGTTCTGCCCCTGCCGTGAAGGAGGGGTGATGATATGGCGTTGGATCCGGCGACGATGAACAACTTTCTTGAACTGACAGGATTACATAAAAAATTTGCGGGCATGACTGCGTTGCAGGGTGTTTCGCTGAGCGTCGCCAAAGGGGAAGTTGTCTGCATCATCGGCCCCAGTGGATGTGGCAAAAGCACATTGCTGCGCACCGTCAACTGGCTGACACCGGCAGATGCGGGCGAAGTGCACCTCGCAGGCGAACTGGTCGGTGCGATCCCTGATGCGCGACCGGCTTCGGAGCGATCAAAGGCCCTCAATGCACTGCGGGCGCGGATCGGAATGGTGTTTCAGCAGTTTAACGTTTGGCCGCATTTGAACGTGCTGGAAAACGTTGTGTGTCCACAAATTGTTGTCGCTAAGCGCAGCCGTGACGCTGCGGAAAAAAAGGCTCTTGCCGTGCTGGCTGAGGTTGGCCTTGAGGACAAGAAAACGGACTGGCCCGACAATCTGTCCGGGGGACAAAAGCAGAGGCTCGCCATTGCGCGGGTTCTGGCGATGGATCCGGTCTTGATGTTGTTGGATGAACCGACCTCCGCATTAGACCCCGAACTGGTGTCCGAAGTTCTGGCCGTATTAAAACGGCTTGCTGAAAACGGTATGACGATGATCATCGTGACCCATGAACTGGGCTTTGCCTCCAGCGTGGCCGACCGGGTTGTGTTCATGGAGGAGGGGAAAATCATCGAAGCGGGTTCCCCGGACGTCATCCTTCACTCTCCGTCGACCGAACGGCTCCAGCTCTTTTTGGAAAAACTCAACATCACGGCCTTCAAACCCAAATCGGATGACGCTGGCCATCTGACAATGGAAACTGATTCATGAGTTTGAGTTCAGGCACTTTAGCAAAGTCTGCGATCAAGATTTTGACGGAAAAAAGTTCGCCATCACCCGTCGTATCAATGCGCACAAGGAGACATAGTACATGACATCCGATCTCACGGCCGCCCCCAAGCGGGAATTCCAAAGCTTCCACGATTTTCCTATTGTTACTGATCTGGACAACCTGGACGCGGATATCGCGATATTGGGAATACCCTTTGGCGATCCTTACTCAATGGGCGAAGCCAGTAATGATCAGTCCAATGCGCCAACCCATATCCGCCGGTATTGTGAGCGCGCCCTACGTGGACTTGATCGTTATGATTTCGATATTGGCGGCACCTTGCTTGACGGGCGTGACATCAAAGTTGTCGATTGTGGAGATGTCGTTGCCGAAGCCAAGGATGTAGCGGGCAACCACGACCGCTCAGAACAGGCTGTACGCAAAATCCTTGCATCAGGCGCACTGCCGATTGTCCTTGGCGGGGATCACGCCGTTCCCATTCCGGTATTTCGCGCTTTCGAGGGGCGCGGACCGGTTACCCTGGTTCAGGTCGACGCCCATGTCGATTGGCGGGACGTGTTCCACGGGGTGAGCTATGGACTGTCCAGTGTCATCCGTCGGGCATCCGAGATGGACCATATAGAAGACATCTATCAAATTGGATTGCGTTCTGCGGGTAGCGGACGACCTGAAGAAGTGGAAGCAGCACTTGCCTATGGCTCCAATCTGATCCCCGACATAGAGCTGCAGGAACTTGGCATGAAGGCCATTTTGGATCGCATTCCAGATGGCGGAGACTACTATCTGACGATTGATGCTGACGGTGTTGATCCCACAATCATGCCCGCAGTGGCGGGGCCTGCGCCCGGAGGTGTCAATTACGCCCAAATGCGGACCTTGATCCAGGGACTGGTTAAAAAAGGCAACGTCGTGGGCATGGATATCGTCGAAATCACCCCGAGCCGCGATGTGAACGGAATTACTGCAATCACCGCAGGGCGATTTATCTGCAATCTGATCGGAACGGCTGTGAGGGAGGGATATTTTGACCAGAAGTAACAGACATCTTTTTGACAGTGATCGCGGTTTGTTGAAAGACGCGAAATGAAACCTCAGGGGCGCGTGATACAAAGCCTTGCGGACGCGGTGGTGTCTTTGCAGCTTGAGGCGATCCCAGACGATGTGGTTATCAACGCAAAGCGTTGCTTGATAGATATATGCGGTGTGACATTGGCCGGCGCAAAAACACAGTCCGCAAAAATGCTCTTAGACACGGCAACCCGGACCTACGCGGCGGGCTGTTGCGATGTTGTGGGGACACCCCACAAGCTGAATGCGTCCGGAGCAGCCTTTGCAAATGGCTCGGCCGCTCATGCGCTTGACTTTGACGATAACTGCTATGCCGGTATCGTACATGGATCAGCCGTTGTGTTTCCGGCTGTTTTGGCTGTGGCGCAGCAGCGTGGCGCAACCGGTGCCGAATTGTTACTTGGGTTTATTGCGGGTTTGGAGATCGAGTTCGCCGTCGCCAAGGCGCTGTCCAACTCCATCTACGAAAAAGGCTGGTGGACGACCTCAGTCCTCGGAGCGATCGGTAGTGCCGCCGGGGTCGCTAAAATCGCCGACCTTGATCGCGAGAAAACGGAACATACCCTTGCTCTTGCCTCGGTTGGGGCTGGTGCCACGCGCGCAGTGCGTGGAACTGCAGCAAAGCATTACTATTGCGGGCGCGCTGCCGAAAGCGGCGTTACCGCTGCCGTTGCGGCGATGCACGGCGCCACCGGGCCAGCCAACGCATTCGAAGATCAATCGGGTATTGCGCAGGTCCTCAACGACGGGATGTTCAATCCCGCAGAAATCGAGTCACTGGGTATGGAATTTGGCATTTGCGACCCAGGCGTAGATTTGAAGAAGTATCCGGTTTGTTACGCCAGCCACGCGTCTGCCGACGCGGTCAAAGAAATCATGGAAGCGGAGGGATTGCGGGCCGAGAATGTGGCCTCAATCACCTGTACAGTGCCGCCCGTTGTTGCTTCCAATTTGACTTATTCCTCCCCGCGAACCCCCGCTGAAGCGCAATTCAGTTTGCACTTCGCGATTGCTGTAATCGTCTTGCACGGAGATATTACGCTTGAGCATCTGACAACCGAAGTGTTGTCAAACGCACCAATCAAACGGCTTTTACAGCGTATTGACGTGAAGGTTGATGATATCCCTGAACAGTACAGATCCTCAAGCCCAGTGTGCCCAGAATGGGGATATGCCGAGTTGATGACCCAGTCCGGAGATCGCAAATGTTGCTTTGTTGGTTCGCCATCAGGCTCAGCGTTAAGGCCTATGTCTGAGGAGATGCTGCAGAAGAAATTCAACGCCTGCTCGCAATTCGGCGACTGCAATAGGTCGGCTTCTGTGCTTTATGAAAAAATATTAAATATTGAAAATTTGCAGAATGCACGGGACCTATTTTCGTAGTCTCGAGACCTCGGTGCCCCAGGCCAAAGGCAATTCGCCAATACCAATAAGTTGATGAATATGGCGCGAGATATTTAGCAGCGCTTCATCCTGACCGAAGTGCCCAACAATCTGAACAGAGTAAGGCAAGTTCCTGTCATTTGTTCCTGTTGGAAAGGTAATGACAGGTAGGCCGGTATAGCTCCAGATCGCATTCATGCGAAAATCACCCGTCGACGCGATGCCTTCTGGAGCCAGATCAGGCGCGACAGGTGCAATCCATGCGTCGATGGCGTGCTCCGCCATCAGTTGCTGCATCCAAAGCTGTACTTTCTTTGCCTGTTTCAGACTGGCAGACATCGTTTTCTTGGACACGCTTCGACCAAACTCCAACGCTGCCCGGGACATAGGTTTGTAGACGTCCCGATAGTTTTCGAACCAGGCTTTGTGCAGCTGATAAAGTTCTGCATTGGCGATCAAATCATGGGTATCATTATGGATGGCAATGTCTTCGCACAAGACGATTGGTTTCACTACACAACCCGCACGTTCGAGGGTGAGTGTACGTTCGTCAAATTGCGCCCGGATTTGCGGGCTTGCAAGATCAAGATAGGAACCCATTGGCACGCCGATAATCGGCTTGTTCTTCGGATCGTTTTTGGTGCTTTGCCAATCGGTCACCAAAATCGGCAGGGTTGCGGCAAGCGTCGAGAGGTCTTTGGCAAACAAACCGATATGGTCCATGGATTTTGAGTATGCTAGCACACCATCCAACGCGACCCGTCCAAAGCTCGGTTTATATCCAAAGGTTCCGCAATAACCCGCTGGCCGGATGACCGAACCAGTCGTCTGAGTTCCAAGCGCAATATCACAAAAGCCAGCGGCAACCGCGGCCGCAGATCCACTGGAAGACCCGCCAGGCGTGTGGCCCAGATTGCGGGGGTTGCGCGTCGGGCCGGGGTCTGAAATTGCAAACTCGGCTGTAACTGTTTTTCCTGCGATGATGGCACCGGCATTAAGAAGGCGCGTCACACAACTTGCTTGTGGCCCTTCAAACAGATGGGCGGGCAGCGCCGAGCCACATCGGGTGGGAAACTGATCGACGTTAATGATGTCCTTGACACCAAGTAGCAAACCGGCAAGGGCGAGGCCCTGATCTGATCGGGCACTCGCATGCAGGACACGGGCGCTGTCGAATGTCCCTTCGACAAAAGCCTGCACATGGGGTTCATACTCTGCAACGTGATTAACCCGTTCCTTCATCACATCAGCTCGGTCGGGTTGACGTTTCACTGGATGCTTCCTTGAATAACTTCGCTAGCGGTCGGTTTTGTACAAGCAGCGCAAACAAGTCGATCTTTCAGAGTTTAATTAGGCCTGACTTTTCACAGCCTGCAGCTAAACGGCGACTTGGAAAACCTCGCAAAACGGCCGGTCAAATTCAACAGGGCTCCTCGCTTCTCACCCCTAGACATTCGATCTAGCCAGCGAATTTTTAGATATAAAGTTCGCCTTTTGTGTTATTGCAGTCGACGCAAACGCAGGTTTGCTGTCATTGGTGTTCTTGAAGCAAAGGTCGGCCTTGTCCGCGTTGTGTGAATTCCCCTATCATCTGACTATGCAGTCGCAGCTAAAGTCCGGTTTGATGGGCCGAGTTGCGGCATTAAAGGTGCTCTCTGGAAGTCGACTTTGGGCCGTCCAGGCTTCGGTTTCTGAAACTCAAAGACTACAGTTGTGTCTCCTGCAAAAAAGAGGAGAACAAAATGTCTCAGCCCAAATTTAAACCGGATCTGTCTGATCCGAGTCAGATCGAGGCGCTACCAAAACGTATCAGCCCTTATTGGCAAATCTTGCAGTACTGTCGGCATCTTGGCGTTCAAAGACACCCCTCTAAGTGCGATTTTTGGGTAGCACGCGTGCGGATACTGGAAGGTGGCCAGTATCGTCAACACAGACTCGCTGAGGTTGATTTCGACAACACTGAAGGCGTTGATTTTGTTCGCGCTAAGGTACTAGCGGAGACTTGGTTTCAAAAAGAAGAAGTTCAATCGATTGCATCAACGCCATTCCCAGTCGGTGTTACGAGGCACCTAAAATACAAGAAACGGAGAATAGGTTTTACAGTGGGTGACGCGATGAGCGACTACGTCGAGTGGAAGAGGGTGGCCGCGGCGAAAACATCTTTTGAATCTGTACTTTCGCTGATCAATTTTCACATTATTCCTAGGCTTGGTGACGTCCAAGTTGTTGAATTAACGGCTCGGCGATTGACCGATTTCATGGTCGACATTCTAGAGACTCCACCAAAGTACGGCCGTCAATCGACGGGCCCCTCTGTGAAGTTTTCCGACTTGTGTGGAGAAGATCTAAGGAAGAGAAAGAAAACCGTAAACACACTTCTAGGAATCCTCAAGCTTGCACTGGAGATGGCTTGGGAGAATGGAGAATTTGAAGAGGAACGAATCTGGCGGACAATCAGGAGGCTCCCACACAAAGATGCTCCTCGAAACATATTCTTGAACAGGGATCAATGTAGGGCACTATTATCTCACTGTGACTTTCATCTTGGGCTGGTTGTGCAGGCCGCGCTGTATACTGGGTGTCGAATTTCAGAACTAGCCAACCTACGTATTGCGGATGTGGAGCCTGGGATCCATGGGCTCTACATCGCCCCAAGCAAAAACTACCGTGGAAGATACGTCCTTCTTCCGAATGAGGGCCTTGCGTTTTTCAAAGCACAGTGCCGTGGCAAAGCGTCCGAAGACTACGTATTCAGAATGAAATCAGGAAGGAGTTGGAACGGCAACCACAAGCATCTGTTTAAAGCTGCGGTAAGGGCCGCTGGGCTTCCCGACAAATTCGTATTTCATGGGCTTAGGCACACGTACGCCAGTCAGCTTGTTCAGTCGGGAATGCCGTTAGCAATCGTCGCTAAACAGCTAGGACATGCCAACACGGATACGGTAAGTCGCACCTATGGGCATCTGACTTGCGAGAACATCAAAGACCAGATTGAGAAGCGGTTCTTGTCACTCAACAATAACAACGGTGCCACTAAAACAGAACGAAATGAAAGTACTCTGAGATTTTCTGAACAGTCGTCTTGGCCTCAGTCTAACTTCTCAAAAGCAACCGGTGAACTCGTGGTTGCTCTTAGAGGTCGATAGCATCGTTCTTCGCCAGAAGATGGTTCGAGAACCGGCTACGCAACAAACGGCAACCTTTGCTGGCTGCGTATCGGCGGGTTGTAACGTTTTACAAATGTCCGCTATGCGGGCTGCCGGCGCAGCATAAGACACCCCAAGCCGCCGGCGGCTTAGCACGCTAGCTCTTAATATTCTTGCACCGTTTTCGATTCTAGCGGGAGTGATGAAATGGATTTACCCGCAATTATCTCTTCCTACCGGTCACAAAGCGTGATGGTTAAAGGGCGACGCTTTGATATCGACATCTACCACCTCGACAATGAAGATCGTTGGACACTGGAAGTAATAAACGACGAAGGGTATCCAATGTCTGGGGTGATGTATTCGCGACAGAGCAAGCAGCATTGGATACGGCATTGGACGCCTTTTAGAAAGAAGGATCCGCCGGGGTTAGCCAGCGAAAATTCTGCCTTTTTCTTTAGCAGCTTGTTGAATTGGATAAACTTGCGACATCTTGGGTGATTTACGCACTGGAGGGAACGTGCCTCCCTGGTCTTTTTCGATTGCAGCTCTGGCTGTTGAAATGAGTTTCTCAGCTTGCGGAAACGAATTTTTGCCTGCGTAATCTTCGATGTCATTCAACAAAACAAGTGCGTCTTTGTAACTCGTCATTATTTGCATCCTTTGGGCGATAAATTGAGTGGCAGTCCCCGCGATACAACCTTGTGGATTATGGTTAACAAAAGACTAACCCCTTATAAAATGATACAATGACTTTGTTTTACCTAGTGCACGTGGTGTGAAATTGGGGGCATTATCATAGGTGTTTCGCTCTCTAATTGAGCACGCGAATTGAGCATCTCCAATAGACTATCCAAAATATCGTCGAACGCATCTGCCGTCTCGTAGAAACCCATTTCCTCAGCCTCTTTTGACGCCTTCATGGTTCGAGCAAGCAATTCATTAACATCCATGGTACGTTCCTATTTTTACGTTAACTGAAGTCTTCATGAGTCATCATGATTAACAGAAGCCTAATGATTTCTTGAACTTGGCACATATAGTGTCACGTCGGCGTTATCTCGCCGTTATAATGTATCCAGGAGTTAAAATCCCGCCTCAAGGTGGAACCCAATTCATCCTATCCGTTCTAATTTTGGACGTATCGATTAAGAAAATAGGGCGAATAGCGTTAATCGGGTTGTGCCAGTTCCAAGCGAACACCACGCCCTTATCAAATCGCCGTAAAAGGTCCTATGTGTGCTGACGTCAGACACTTTCGCAGAATTTCCCCTGTGGATTGCGCTTGGGGTAATTTATGCCGCTGCGCATTACCTGAAACTTGGTTGGGCATTTAACATGACAGATCATAAATGGATATTCGATGTAATCGCGGATCTCGAAAAACACTCAGCGCAACGCGGCTTAAGCAAATTGACGCGTCAGCTAGAAGATGTGCGTTTTATCGCGAGTATCGAAGTCGAAATTGTTGAAAATGCTGACACCTCACCACTGCAGTCCATATCTCAAGATACGTTGCACCAACTGTTGGGCGGTTCGTCTACGGTCTGCTTTGTTCGAATTGCGGTCCAGGGCTGCCCTAGACATATTAGCTAGCGAAAAATCTGGTTTTTTCGTTGGCAGATTGCTGAACTGGATGGACTAGAGCTGTTTCGGGCGATTTACGCACTGGGGTAAATGTGTCGCCCAAGTCGCTCTCAAGCGCTTGTCTGGCTTTCAGTATGAGGTCTTCAGCTTCCAGAAATCCGTGAGTGTCGGCGAATTTGTCGAGGTCATTCAATAGCACAAGTGCGTCTTTATAACTCGTCATGTATAGCATCCCTTGGCATGTTGTTCCGTGACATCCACCACAGTCGCAACCTTAGGGATACTTCCTAACAATAAGTTAACGACCTTAAATCAAGGTGTGAACAGCGTTCTGTTAGTGTATATGTAATATATCTGCGTTGCTATTTGCTCGCTTTCCACCTGCAGTTTGAGCTCTCGAATTGGATAATTCCAGCAGTTTTTCAACGACTTCATCGAAAGCATCAGCGGTATTCTCGAAACCCTGGTTACGGGCTTCCTTGGCGGCATTCATGGTTCGAACCAGTATTTCATTCGTATCCATAGCTCACTCCTGGCTTGGCAATAATTCATCGATCAATGGAATCACTTTGTTAACAAAAACCTAAGGATTGCTTAATCTTAAGACACGCCACGTAAACTCGGCGTTATCTTGCTTACCTTAGGTAAGCTTGGACAAAAAACTCATCAGAAACGCTTGCACTTGATCGATAAAGTGCGAATTCAGAGGCCTTCACCTCTGTTAACGCTTTGTTAGCCACGTCGCCGTAAATGGTTAATCCAGCTGGTTTGTTTATCACTGCGTTTGGTTTTCCTGTTGCCTCAGGACGCATTCTATGGACGCAAACCAGCACGAAAACCTTATCTAAATCGATACTTCAGATGGCGTCTTTGGCGGCCTCTGCACGGAATTCAGCGCGGTTGTCCGTTGATTTATCTATGCCTGTCGCCTCGGTGTATCCGTCGCAAACTTCTTCTTGTGCTGCGACATCTTGGTGGTGCGGCTGGAAACAACAGCTACTTTCCGCGTCGTCCAAAGCTCGTTGCGTTTTGCTTAGTGCTCCGCCTGTTGTGTTGGTGACAGTTCTAACGGGATTAGGTTTTCGCCAATCTCCCGTAGTTGGCAGTCGAAAGGTACCTTTGAAGTCAGATGTGAGAATTACGACTTAAGAGCTGACGGATTTTCACAGTAAATTGCTTGAACCAATTTTCCTTTGTTTTAGAAACTTCTTCAGGTTCCGCCAACCTTGGAAAAATATCTCGTTTACTGCTAACGACCGTGAGCGCAAAACTCTCAACCGGTTGAATGGGCTCAATCCATTGGGTGTCTTTTGGCATTTTGTTCTCCGACAATTTGTATTTAACCTGTATGAGACATCAATTCGCCGGTAAGTTGATTAAAATTATGTTAATCCCCTGCTGAGCCCTACGGCCCCGGTCAGATATCGCGACATCACACGTTCGTTCTTCGGCTCATTGAGCCCTAAGCGAGCATAGGTCGACATGTGGACCCAACCAAATATTTACCAAGCCTAGCTAATATTCTGCTTATGGGAAATTTTTTTGAAGCACGAGCCTGCGAAAAGTCAACGTCAAGCGATTTGCTCGATGAAGCGGTAGACGAGTTCATATTTAGTTCTGAAAAGCCCGAAGCCCCACTTCAACCAGTATTCAAAACAAGGCGATCACTAGATAGCAGCTAATTCAAAGCATCCGTTTGTTTATCAGCCTGTCTCGGCCCGCCAATCCTGGCGGACAGTTTTATGAAAGTGCATAGTTTAAAGAAGCGATCCAAAACGTGGGTCCGTAAGAATCTTGTTGATCAAAGAAGCTAGCGCACGGTTTAGCGACCGATTTGAAAATCTGCGAAGCAGCACCCATCGGAGTTGCGGAGGGCGATTTGGAGACGTGCGTACAGTACTGAATC
Source organism: Roseovarius sp. JB2-10 (assembly GCF_055693585.1). Taxonomy (NCBI): domain Bacteria; kingdom Pseudomonadati; phylum Pseudomonadota; class Alphaproteobacteria; order Rhodobacterales; family Roseobacteraceae; genus Roseovarius; species Roseovarius sp. JB2-10. The sequence goes on from NZ_CM146337.1 coordinate 3,975,666, forward strand.
TATGCGACGTTTGGTTTTTCCCAGACAACACGTTCGCGGGCGATCCATAGGTGTTCGGGCATTTGTCGGATGACGGCGTTCTCACAGCCAGACAGCGACTTTGCTTCCTTCGCCGTATGCGCCAGAACCCAACCGTAAGTGGCAGGTTTTTTAGTGCAGAGAGTGGGGAGCTCGATTTTCCAAACTTGTAGCATGGCGAATACATTGCACATCATAGTTAACGAAGCGTTTCCAAAACGTCTTGAGGGTCGGACAACACAAACGGAAAGTCCGTTTCGGGGAAATGTGCCGTGGCTAGAGGAGATCGGTGAGTGTCGGCTCTGGGCCGTCCTTGATCAGGCCCGTGGCGCTTGCAACCGATGTTGCTGCGCAGCCTCCGACGGCGGTATGAGCCCAAAGTGACCAATTCTGCGTTAAGTATGAATGTCGGCTCTCTGCTACATGGATGAAAGCTCGGAAAACCAAAGCAAGTTTTGAAAGTGGATTACGAAATAAGTCCATTTTTCAGTTTTGCATAGTGATCGAGCACAGAGAATAATGGTCGTTTTCGCACCTATCGACCTGATAACTAGTGGTCCGCCACCGCTTCCAATTTTCGAGATGTCGATAATCTAGAAGATGTGCCTTCGAAATGGGAAAGCATTGCATTTAACTCGCAAAAGTCAATTGGCTTGCGCAATACCCAAGAGGTGTTCTTCGATAATAGGAACAATTCGCCATTGGGGTATTTATTGCTGCCAGTCAGAAAGATCACATCCGCATCTGGAACGCGATATCCTGCAAGATCTGCAATCTGAATGGAGTCGACGGAGCCGATCATGAGGTCTAGCAATAGAAGGTCTGGAGCGATTTGATCTAAGATTTCACACGCGGCGGGAATGTCACTGGCGGCGTATGCTGTGTGCCCACCATCCTCGATGGCCTGACCAAGCGCGAATCGTAACGCCGCATCATCTTCAAGAACTAGGACCTTCAAACTTATTCCTCCAACTTGGCAAAAGTTGAAAAACTATTACCTCTAAAGTTTAACGATCCGTAAACCACACGACGCACACCCAGCTTTCTAGAATGCTTAACAATGTGTTAATATGTTCGGTCTACGACCTCCCTAACAAACCATTAACCGCATGTTCGATTCTAGCTGTTGGGGTATCAAGAAAGCCATGGAACACTCTCTACAACAGTTGTCGTTGGTCGACGGCCCCGCGACAGAGGAATTTGATCGCTTTACTCGGTTGGCAACTAAATTACTCGGCGTGCCAGTTGCTCTCATTTCAATTGTCGTTTTTGAGGAAGATAGGCAGTTCTTTACGAGTGCTTGCGGATTAGGTGAGCCTTGGGTCAACCAACGACAAACACCTCTTTCGCATTCGTTCTGCCAGCACGTCGTCCGCAAGAATGAAGTTCTGGTGATTAACGATTCCCGCGAACACCCGCTTGTTCGAGACAATCTAGCTATATGCGACCTAAATGTCGTCGCCTATCTTGGCGTCCCGGTTACAGCGCCAGACGGTACGATTTTGGGCGCTCTTTGTGCGATTGATACTCAACCTCGCGCCTGGTCAAACGACGACATATCTGTTCTCACCGACCTCGGTGGGGCAGTAACAAGCCAGATTGGATTGCACTCTGCATTACTTGACAGCAAGGACGCCAGAAAAGCTGCGACACGCTTTGGGAATATTGTCGAAAACTCACATCATGAAGTATTCATGTTTGACTCAGAGACGCTACTTTTCACCGGAGTGAACTTTGGTGCGCGTGAAAATCTTGGCTATAGCGCGCAAGAAATTCAAAACCTCACACCCGTAGATATCAAGCCCGATTTCGATCAGCTGGAATTTGAAGACCTCGTGAGACCTCTGAGAGACGGCGAAACATCAAAGCTGGAATTTGAGACAAGGCATGAACGCAAAGATGGGACTACCTATCCAGTCTCAATTCGCTTAGAACTTCACAAGTATGCCGCTGAGCCGGTTTTTATCGCTTTTTGTCAAGATATAGAGGAGCGTAGGCGGCTGGAGCAGGCATTGCGCGACAAATCAGAAAATTTTTCAGCGTTGTTCAATCATGCCCATGAGCCCATGACAATCTCTGACGCTGATACGACTTTGTTAGAGGTCAATCCAGCCTGTAAAAAGTTGTTTGGTTATCCTACGGAAGCTTTGGTAGGGACGCGATTTCTGAGCCACGTGCCAGAAGAGTATCAGGCCAATATTGTGAGAGACCTAAAGGCCGCAACGCCCGAAGATCCGTTCTTTTCGATACTCCAAGAGCAGGAATTGAACGGTAAACCCAAGATCATGCTTTGGTCGAACCTGACACATTTTGTGGATGGAAAAGCAACTAAGATATTCTCAATTGCGAATGACGTAACCGAGCTGCATGACGCCAAGACACGCGCCGAAGACAGCGCAGAGGAAGCCAAGAAAGCCATAGAGATCCGCAAAGTATTCCTCGCCAACATGAGCCACGAAGTGCGCACACCACTCAATGCCATAATGGGGCTATTTCAGCTCATTCAGATGGCGGACGTGCCAGAGCGGCAAAAAAAACAAGCGGAAGTTGGTCTAAACGCGTCACACCATCTTCTAGCTCAACTTGTGAATGTACTGGAGCTTTCGAAGGTAGAGGCTAACGCAATAGAGATCGCCCCCGAACCAACTGACATTCGGTCATTGGCATCACAATGGTTAGAGACTGCGACGGCAACAAGCCACCGGCTTGGAAAACCCATCGAATTGTCGCTCGAGGTTGATGATAGGACTCCAGAATTCTCCAACCTGGATGAACGACGGGTTACGCAAATACTGAACAACCTGATGGATAATGCTCTAAAATTTACGAAGGAGGGTCGTGTTTCCATTCAGGTCCACCCAGTGGCTGAAGCCGATCAATCTGAATCCCAGCAGTTGGAGATATCAGTGTCCGATACTGGATGTGGTATTGCCCGTTTCAAACAAGAATCAATTTTCGAACGATTTGTTCAAATCGATGATGCTCAGACCCGAGAAAATAGCGGTTCAGGGCTTGGGTTAGCCATTAGTCGCGACCTCGCAAGCTTGATGGGTGCAACACTTGAAGTAACGTGCCCTTCGCATCAGGATTGTTATGCAACGACTTTCTCGCTAAGGTTGCAAGCAACTTAGTGAATGGAACGTCCAAAATGTCTGCATCTAAGAAGATTCTATTGGTTGAAGATGATTTTTTTACTCGTTTCATGATGAAGGAAATTATCGACACTTTGGGTGTCGACGTGGATGTTGTCGAAAACGGGCAAGAAGGTTGCGATCAACTTGATAAAACCCCAGAAGAGTATGGCCTCGTGTTGATGGACATACACATGCCTAAATTGTCGGGCACAGATGCAACTAGCATGATCCGCGCGAAGCTGGCTGATCCACCTCGAAACATAACCATCATCGCCGTTACAGCTGACGAGCATTATCATGACAACTCAGTTGTTGCTAAGTATGGGATGGATGGTTTTATCGCCAAGCCAATTACATCAGTTGAACTAAATGGTCTGATCGACCGGTACTGCAGGGCTACCTAATTTCCCCAAAAATTAGCTTTGGTGATGTTAACATAGATCAAATATGCCAAATAAAAGCCGACATTGGCGGCGCCGCAGCGAATGTCCGGATTGCACCCGCGGCAGCCTGAATTGGTGGTCCGTCACGCAAAAAAAGCACTTCGATAGCTTCTCAGAAAGTCACGACCGAAAAGGCATGTACCAAAAAGTTGGCATTCGTTGTTCAATAAAAGTTTGAAAATTGAAATTGACGGAATTCTAGTGAATGATGGCCATTCTCTCGTAACGCAGTTTAATTTGTTTGAGATTAATTAGGTTGTCGAGGTCATTCTCTAGAGCTTGTCTAGTTTTGAAAATTAGATTGTCGGTATTCAGAATTTGGTGAGTATCGGCAAATTCTTCGAGATCGTTCAAAAGCGCCAGTGCATTTTTATAATTTTGCATCAATTGCACCCCTTGCTAGGTTTATCCGTGGCATTGACCAGAAACTCACCTCAAGAGATATCTGTTAACAAACAAAATCGTTGCAACATCCTCGAAACAAAGTTTCTTTAGTGGATATGTTCAAGATTCAAGTTTCCATGCTTTTCTCCAATTGATTGAGTGCGTGAATTTGATAACTCGAACAATTTTTCGGCTATCTCTTCAAAAGCGTCAGCCGTATTGGTGAACCCCAGCTCTCGCGCTTCTTTAGCAGCATTTAATGTGCGAGTTAATATTTCATTCGTATCCATCATGATCTCCAGCTTTTACAATATCTCCAACTTTAGTGATTAAATTTTATCTACGGATTCTAATGATTTCTTAAACCTTACTCACGAATTGAAAACTCGGCATTTTCACGCTTACGTTCGGTAAGGGGCGTCCAGTTCTGACTCTCCCCCGGATGCTTCACAACCACCTTCAGGTTGGTTCAATACCTCGAAATCACTTGCAAATTCATTTGCAAATTTGGCCAGCTGGGCCGAATTAGAAGTCCCAAAACAACGTGTCATATTTTAACGTTAATCAGTATGTTTTGAGTTGTTTCGTAGATTTCTGGGACTGACGCATCAGTTTTGCGACTTTTCAAGGCATCAAAACATCCCGAGCGCTACCATCCCACGAAGCTATCTGCGATTGTTGGAGACCAGATACTCCGACAAACCAGGTATGGGTTTAGGTTCAAGTTGTACCGTTTTTTTTCGCTTCCAAAAGCAGGAACGCGTAATTGACAAAACAGCTACTTTTGCGTTTTCAAAATGAGCTTTGCTTATGAAAGACACCATCACAACGAATCCAGTTCCTAGCAAACCAAAACCCATATAGACCATGAATGCAAACAAAAGCGGCCAACCAAAAAAGACGAGAATGGCAGCCAGTAAAGATCCTAAAAACATTGCCCAAAAAACAGTTGTTATCATAATTTCGCCTATTCGCTTGACCTACACAACCTTAACGTGATTGTAAAATGGTTACTCAAGAGTTAAGCAGCTCGAAAATCACGCTTTCTCTAACATTTTTTGTGACGATAACTTGTAGTTTCCGCCAAAAATCCAGTTTGAGCAACTTTGAGAAAAACCTATTATGAGCTCACTTTCCCACAGTATTTTTTTTGTACTCCGTAGTGCAACCTTGTTGGGAAACTGGCGTACTATTTTGGGACTATTGTAGTGTCTGCCGGAATGCTTGGTTGTACTGATTGGCAAACCCAGAATTTGACTGCTGAAAACCAAATATTGATTGTAGACATTACAATTTTTTCAGTTGAATAGATAGCACTCTTGATCAATGCTTTTTATCTTGAGTAATTACTTTTGTAGTGAAACTCAGGCTAGAACTGCAGCTCCACTGCCACGTTAAACTCAATTTGCGCAATTGACCTTGTCATTTTTTTGTGGCCTGCTGAATTCTTCCGGAACAATCGGTCTAGATTCGTATGTGGAGCTTGGACTATTGCCCAAGTTATCGTTTGCAATTCAAATTATTTGTTTAAAACTTTTCTGAGTTGAAATTTGCTTTTTCTTTAAGACTTTTTGCGTGTCTGAATGGAAGAACGTTACTGCTTCCCTGTCTTGAATTACCTACGTCCAGGCTCACTGCATTTTGTGTTTGATCGAGAACACACATCAGATTTTCTAGATCATTTTTTTCAGCATATGATTTCAAATCAGAAATCACGTCAAATATCCATTGATGTTCGGCCATACAGAAATTCCCCAATTTACTCTTCTTCTACTTAAACTTAGGGTTGTTAGCAAAGAGTAAATTTCAGGAATTGACTTTCTAAATCCTATCTACCGCCAAGTTGTGGATGCTTGCTGGAAATTTGGCTTGGTAACTTTGGATCAAACAATCTTCGTTCTTCAGTAAAAGGACGAAAAACCGACACTCAATAAATAGCATCTCAAGTTCCCAGTTTTCGTCAGTTTCAAACAAAGTC